>NZ_CP114791.1:0-1445000 GCF_027359115.1 Sphingomonas sp. NIBR02145
GTTCAGGCCTTGGAACGGGACGGAATGGAAGCAGCGGTTGCCAAGGCTTGGTCGCATGTGCGCGCGAATCTGCGTCGCTCGGCGGGCCAGCGTCTGTTCGACCAATGGCTGAAGCCGGTTGTCCTGATCGAGGGCAGCGATGCCGAGATCGTGCGCCTTGGGCTGCCGTCGGCGTTCATGACCCAGTGGGTCAAGAATCACTATGCCGAGCGTCTGCTGCTCGAGTTCCGCGGCCAGATTCCGGCCGTGCGCAGCGTGTCGATCGAGACGCTGGCCGAGGAGCCGAAGCGCGTGCTCAGCGCGGCGCCGGTGGCTCCGGTCGCCGATTCGGCCCCCGTGGCGGCTGCCGCGATCGAGCGCCCGCAGTTCGACCAGCGCTTCACGTTCGAGCGATTCGTGATCGACGCGACGAATCGCGTCGCCTGCAACGCCGCCAAGGCGATGGCGCAGCCGGGCTCGCCGCAGTTCAGCCCGCTCTACCTTCATGCCGGCACGGGCCAGGGCAAGACGCACCTGATGCACGCGATCGGCCATGCCTTCCTCGCCGCGAATCCGGATGCGACCGCGATCTACGTGACCGCCGAGCGCTTCATGTTCGAGTTCGTCCAGGCGCTGCGCAACAAGGACACGCACGCGTTCAAGGCGCGGCTGCGCTCGGTCGATCTGCTGATGATCGACGACCTGCAGTTCATCGGCGGCAAGGACGCGACGCAGCAGGAATTCTTCCACACCGTCAATGAGTTCATGTCGTCGGGCAAGCGCCTGGTGATCGCCGCCGACCGTGCGCCCCAGGCGCTCGAGGGCTTCGAGCCGCGCCTCGCCGGCCGTCTCGGCTCGGGTCTGGTCGCCGACATCAAGCCGGCCGAGCTCGAGCTGCGCCGCGCGATCGTCGGCCGCAAGCTGCTCGAGATGCCCGCCGTCTCGATGCCGCATGAGGTAATGGACCTGCTCGCCGCGCGGATCACCACCAACATCCGCGAGCTCGAAGGCGCGCTGAACCGCCTCGTCGCCTATGCCCAGCTCAACAACGAAGTCATCACGATCGACTTCGCGACCAACGTGCTCGGCGAAGTGCTGCGTTCGGCCCAGCGCCGGATCACCATCGACGAGATCCAGCGCGCGGTCTCGGCGCATTTCGAGGTCAAGCAGATCGACCTGATCTCCGAGCGCCGTGCCGTCGCGATCGCCCGGCCGCGCCAGATCGCGATGTACCTCGCCAAGCGCCTGACCACGCGCTCGCTGCCGGAGATCGGCCGCAAGTTCGGCAACCGCGATCACTCGACGGTGATCCACGCGGTCAAGCGAATCGAGGATCTGCGCGCCAAGGACGTGGAGATCGACACCGCCGTGCGCACGCTGATGCGCACGCTGGAGGGCTAAAGGGATAACTTCCCGCCTCTTTCAGGGGCGGGCGGGGTGGAGGAGCTGAGAGCGGGGCAACGCAGATCGGTCACGCCTCCACCCTTCAAAACGGAAAGGCCGGGGCCCGCAGGGGCTCCGGCCTTTTTGTCTAGACATAATGAAGCGACCCACTCACCAGCAGATCGTCTGCCCGATTCGCGGATCATAGACGCAGCCGCCTTCGCCGCTCTCCAGCAGCGGGCAATATTCGCTGTAATAGGTCACGCACTCGCCATAGCTGGCGAAGCCGCGCGCCTGATAGCTGGTGCAGGTGACCGAAGGCGGGTTGGCGCATTCGAGGTTCGGGCGCGCCTGGAGCGGCTGGGCGAGGACGGCCTGGAAACCGGCGGCGGCGGCAAGCGAAAGCGAGAAACCGATCTTGTTGCGCATGAGTGCCTCCCTGTCGTGGAAGGCACAGGCTAGGTCGCGGCGCCGGGGCGACCTAGCCCATCTGCAACGGATATGGCGGTTTCGCGCCGCTCAGGGCACGATCCGGAAATAATAGCTGTAGTTGCGCGCCGCGCCGCTCACCGTGACGTTGCTGATCGTCACGTCATAGGTGGTGTTGGCGGCGAGCCCGGCGACGCTCCATTGCAGGCTGTTGGGCAGGCCGTATCCGTCATTGTCCCACGATATGTTCGACACGGTCAGCGCCGCGCCGCCGCGCACCCGCACGCTGATCGTCGCGCCGGCATAGCTCACCGACTGATTCGCGCCGAAGTTCGAACTCTTGTTGGCGATCACCCCGAAGGAGAGCAGCGCCCCGGTCTCGAAATAGCGCGCCGGATAATCCTGGAAGGGATAGGCGACGAAGTCGGGCAGCGGCCCGGCGGTGTTCTGGGTGGTGTTGATCACCTTGATCGAAGCGCCGTCCGCCCGGTTGTTGGTCTGCCACACGCCGGCGGTGCGGCCATAGGCGATCGTCGACAGGAACGGATAGAGCAGCCAGCGGCGATGGCCGATATTGTTCGCCACTACATTGTTGGTGTCGATTAGCCAGCCGGCCAGCAGATCGGCATCCTGCGAATAGCGCAGCCCGCCGGTGCCCAGATAGATGTTGCTCTGCCCGGCGGCGGTGGCGCCGGCGGCGGTGTAGCAGTTCCAGCTGGTCGGCGGATTGTGGCTGAGCTGGCCGTTCGCCGCCATCATCAGCGCCGATTGCTGCACGGCCGGCTCGTCGGCGGCGCTGTAGGTGACCGCCGGCAGGTTGTGGAGCCCGCGGATATAGTTGAGCGCCGCCAGCACCCGCTGGCCGACCTCGGGCTTGAGCGTCCCGGCCTGGCAGGCGCCGATATTGGGCGGGCTGCTGTAGAGCTGCGCGACCGAAGTCAGGAAATCCGAGCCCGTCGCCGGCTCGCTGCCGGTCGGCGTCGGCGTGGCCGTCGGGGTAGGGGTGGGCGTGCTGGTCGGGCTCGGCGTGGGCGTCGGCGTCACGACGGTGCCGCCGCCAGAGCCCCCACCACCGCTGCAGCCGGCGATCGCGCTCCCGAGGAGCAGCACGGGAATCAGTCTACGCATCAGGCACTCTCCGCGCACAGAAACCCGGTGGTACCCATAACTGTTCCCTCCCCGAAGTCCGGTGATGTCCGGGGGAGGGTAATGGACAACCCTAAAGAATCCTCCCCCGGAGGGGGAGGGGACCAGCCGCAGGCTGGTGGAGGGGTATTCTCCGCGAGCGATGTCGCTTGTGGCGCGCTACCCCTCCACCACCGCCTTCGGCGGCGGTTCCCCTCCCCCCGGGGGAGGAATAAGATTAAACCTGCAGCCCGACCGCCTTCTGCGCCGCCAGCAGCGTCGGTGCCGCCAGCTCGCTTGCCCGCGCCGCGCCCCTGGCGAGCTGCGCGCCCACCGCCGCGCGGTCGCCGAGCAGCTGGTTGAGCCGTTCGCGCACCGGCGAGAGCACCGAGATGGCGAGGTCCGCCAGCGCCGGCTTGAACGCGCCGAAACCCTGGCCGGCGAATTCCGCCACCACCGATTGCGGATCGCGGTCCGACAAGGCGGCGAAGATCGTCACCAGGTTCTTCGCCTCGGGGCGCTCGGCGAGCGCCTCGAACGAATCGGGCAGCGGCTCCGGATCGGTCTTCGCCTTCCTGAACTTCTGCGCGATCGTGTCATCATCGTCGGACAGGTTGATCCGCGACAGGTCCGAGGGATCGGACTTGCTCATCTTCGCGCTGCCGTCGCGCAGGCTCATGATCCGCGGCGCGGCCTTGGAAATGAACGGCTCGGGCAGCGGGAACAGCTCGACTTCATAGTCGGTGTTGAACTTGGTCGCGATGTCGCGCGCCAGCTCGAGATGCTGCTTCTGGTCCTCGCCCACCGGGACGTGCGTCGCCTTGTAGACCAGCACGTCGGCTGCCTGGAGCACCGGATAGGTGAACAGGCCCACGCTCGCGCCTTCGCGATTCTTGCCCGCCTTGTCCTTCCACTGGGTCATGCGGTTCAGCCAGCCCATGCGCGCGGTGCCGTTGAGGATCCAGCACAGCTCGGCATGCGCGGGCACGCGCGCCTGGTTGAACAGGATCGCACGATCGTCGATGCCCGACGCCATCAGCGTCGCGGCCATCTCGATCGTCGAATTGGCAAGCTCCTGCGGCGAGATATTCCCCGTCAGCGCATGGAGATCGGCGAGGAAGAACAGACATTCTCCCTGGTCCTGCATCGCCACCCAGTTCTTGATCGCCCCCAGATAGTTGCCGAGGTGCAGATTGCCGGTGGTCTGAATGCCGGAAACGACGCGCATAGATATTCCTTCCACGCCCGGGCTGACCGTTCGGCCTTTGGACGGGCCGCGGGTCCGAGACGGCGGGGACGCAGCCGCACGATGATGTCAGGGACGGGGGCGCTGTAGCGGGTGGGGTGGGCGAGGGGTAGGCATTTCGTGACGAGTGGGCTGGAGCGCCTGATCGCCCCCTTCAGTTCCCCGGCCTTCGCCGGGGAACTGGAAGGGCGAGTGCACTCTCTTCTCCGTCATCCCCGCGAAGGCGGGGATCCATTCTGGCTGGCTTCTCGAAAGGAGCCGTCACGGCAATGCCGATGGATTCCCGCCTTCGCGGGAATGACGAAAATAAGAGGGATCAGGCCCGCCGCCGCCGCACCAGCGCCTTCAGATCCGAAACCCGGAAGGCCCGCGTCACGAAGCACGCCACGAAATAGATCGCCACGCCCGTGCCCACCAGCACCACCAGCGCCGCGTAGCGCTGCCACAGCAGCCCGCTCAGCCAGGGATCGAGCAGCCCCTCGAAGCCGAAGATCGCCGCGCCCATCAGCACTGCGGCCAGCGCCAGCCGCGGCAGCCGGCGCCGCAGTTGCGCGTCCGCCACGAAATGCCCGCGCTTCTTCAGCTCGGCATAGAGCATCCAGACATTGACGGTGGAGGAGAGGGCGGTCGCCAGCGGCGGGCCGATATGGCCGATCAGCGGGATCAGCGCGAGATTGGCCACGATGTTCACCGCCACCGAGATGGTGGCGAAGCGCACCGGCGTCTTCGTATCCTGCCGGGCATAGAAGCCCGGGGTCAGCACCTTGACCAGCACATAGCTCGGCAGGCCGATCGAGAAGCCGGCCAGCGCCCAGGCGCATTTCACCGTGTCGTCGGCGGTGAAGTGTCCGTACTGGAACAGCCCGCGCACGATCGGTTCGGCGGCGACGATCAGCGCGACCATTGCCGGCAGGGTCAGGAACAGCGCCAGCTCCATGCCGCGATTCTGCGTCTCCATCGCCTCGGCGTCCTTGCCGGCGCCGAGCAGCCGCGAGACGGTGGGGAGCAGGATGGTGCCCAGCCCGATGCCGATCATGCCGAGCGGCAGCTGGTTGAGCCGGTCGGCATAATAGATGAACGAGATCGAGCCTTCGCCGAGCAGATAGCCCGAAAGCGCGGTCGAGATGACCAGGTTGAGCTGCACCGCCCCGGCGCCGAGCGCGGCGGGCAGGATCAGCTTCATCAGCCTTTTCACTTCGGGATCGAGCCGGGGCAGGCGGGGGCGCAGCGACACGCCGGCGGCGCGGCAGGCGAACCACAGCCACAGCAATTGCACCACGCCGCCCAGCGGCACCGCGATCGCCTGGGCCCGCGCCGTCTCCTCGGGCGTGCCGTGGAAGACGAACAGCGCCGTCACCATCGCGATGTTGAGCAGGATCGGCGCGGCGGCGTTGACCCAGAATTTGTCGAGCGAATTGAGGATGCCGCCCAGCAGCGAGGCCAGGCAGATCAGCATCAGATAGGGGATGGTGATCCGGCTCAGCTCGACCGCGAAGGCGAACTGGTCGTGCGTCGGCGCCTGTTTGTGGAAGCCGCCCGAGAGCAGGGCGGTGAGCGGCCAGGCGGCGGCGAGCATCACCACCGTCATCAGCGCCAGGATGGCGAACAGCACCGCCAGGGTGCGCTCGGCGAACTCGAAGGCCGGCCCGCGCTCGCCGTCATGCTCGGCGAGCTTGCGGTTGAACATCGGGATGAAGGCCGAGGAGAAGGCGCCTTCCGCGAAGAAGGCGCGGAACATGTTGGGCAGCCGGAAGGCGACCAGGAACGCGTCCGACGCGAAATTGGCGCCGACATAGCGCGCCTGCAGCGAATCGCGCACCAGCGCGAGCACGCGGCTGGCCAGGGTAAGCCCGCCGACCGAGCCCAGTGTGCGTGCGAGCTTCACTTCTTAAATCCTCCCCCGGCTTGCTGGGGGAGGGGGACCGCGACGCGCAGCGTCGTGGTGGAGGGGCGGCGGTGGAACACCGCCGGCTTCGCCGTCGGCCCCTCCACCATTCGCTTTGCGAATGGTCCCCCTCCCCGAGACAAGCTCGGGGAGGATTTGAGAACCGTCACCCCCGGATACTCCTCAGGCTTCGCCTGCCACTTCGCCGGTCAGGCCGCCTTCGTTCACGGCGCGCTGCTGCAGGTAGATGCCGCCGAAATCGATCGGCTCTAGCATCAGCGGCGGGAAGCCGCCGTCGCGCACCGCGTCGGCCAGCACGCGGCGGGCGAACGGGAAGAGCAGGCGGGGAGCCTCGCCGAGCAGGAACGCGTCGAGCGCTTCGCCCTCGGGCACGTTGCGGATGCCGAACAGGCCGGCATAGGCCAGGTCGACGATGAACGCGGTCTGGCTCTCGGCGGTGGCGCGCACTTCGATCTTGAGCACGACTTCGAACACTTCGTCGGCAACCTTGCCCGAGCCGATGTTGAACTGCACGTCGATCGCCGGAGCCGTCTGGCTCTGGAAGATGGCCGGCGCATTCGGGTTCTCGAACGAGAAGTCCTTCACATACTGCGACAGCAGGCCGGCGGCCGGGGTGGTGTCCACACCGTTGGCTGCGGGCTCGCCGAATTCGGCGATCGTGTCGTTCTCGGCCATTTCAACTACCTCTTTATCCGGAAAGTTTCACGCTGTTGAAGCGTTGGATCGGTTGCGCGCCTAGCAGGCGGGCGCACGTGTTTCAATTCCCACGGATTGCCCGGATTTGAAACGCGCGCCGCTTAGGCCTATGTTAACCGGCGAAGCGTTTGGAGGCGTAGTGTACACGATAATCTTGTTCGCAATGGTGGCCGGGTTCCTGGCACTCCGACTCTATGCCGTGCTCGGCAAGCGCACCGGTCATGAGCAGGCGCTGCCCAAGCCCAGCGAAGAGCGCGTGGCGGTGCCGCCGGCGCAGCGCACCATCGATCAGGCGCCCGAAGCACGCGACATCAATCCGCGCGTGATCGAGACGGGTGCCGAGAGCGGGCTCAAGGCCGTGATCGCCGCCGATTCCAGCTTCGACGTCGCCCAGTTCATCGATGGCGCCAAGAGTGCGTACAAGATGATCCTCGAAGCCTTCTGGAAGGGGGACGAGGATACTTTGGCCTGGCTGGTCGAGGACGATGTCCGCGCCGGCTTCTCGCAGGCGATCGCCGATCGCAAGGCCGCCGGCCATGTGCTGGAGAATCGCCTGGTTGCGATCGAGCGTGCGATCATCTCGGACGCGGTGGTCGAGGGCAAGAGCGCCCGCATCACCGTGCGCTTCGATGCCGATATCGCCGCGGTCACACGCGACGCGGACGGCAATGTCATCGCCGGCTCGCTGAGCGATGCGGTCGAGACGCACGACATCTGGACGTTCGCCCGGAGTCTCCGCAGCAACGATCCCAATTGGAAGCTCGTCGAAACCGACGAAGCCTGAGGGGGCAGCACATGCGTATCTGGGGGGGAGTCGCGCTCGCGGCGTTGTTGGGCGCCTGCTCGGGTGGTGTGGTGCCGCGTTCGGTCGAGCCGGGCTATGCGCCGCCGCCGTCTCGGGAGGCCCCGCGTGAGCGTCCGCGTGACAGCGGCCGGGTGGCCGAGCCGCATGGCAATCCCGCCGTCCGCCAGCCGATCCCGGCCGTGCCGCTCGCCGCCTATCCGGCGCCGGCCGCGCCCGCGGGCACGCTGACCGCGGCCTCGGCCGGGCTGATCCCGGGGCCGGCCTTCGATTCGCTGCCGCTGAGCGACGATGCGGCGGCGCGCGCTCTGGTCGCGTTCCGGCTGAGCTGCCCGTCGCTGGTGCGTCGCACCGATGTCAGCGGCCTTACCCAGGGCCGTGACTGGCAACCCGCCTGCGACGCCGCGAAAACCTGGCCCGAACGCGATTCCCGCGCCTTCTTCTCTCGGTGGTTCGAATCCGTCCAAATAGCCGACGGGAGGGCCCAGGCGACCGGCTATTACGAGCCCGAGATCGCCGGCACGAAGCATCATCGCTCGGGCTATGGCGTGCCGGTCTATGCCAAGCCGGACGACATCATCGAAGTCGATCTCGGCCAGTTCTCGGCTGACATGAAGGGCAAGAAGATCCGCGGCCGTGTCGCGGGCAAGACCTTCATCCCCTATTATGACCGCAAGGAGATCGATCAGGGCGCGCTGGAAGGGCGCGGGCTGGAGATCGCCTGGGCGGCGGATCCGATCGAGCTGTTCTTCCTCCAGATCCAGGGTTCCGGCCGGCTGCGCGGGCCGGACGGGCAGGTGATGCGGATCGGCTTTGCGGGTCAGAACGGTCGCGAATATGTCGGCATCGGCGCGCTGATGCGCGACCGCGGCCTGCTTCAGCCGGGCAAGGCCTCGATGCAGGGCATCATGGAATATCTGCGCACACATCCCGAGGAAGGGCGCCAGATCATGTGGGAGAACAAGAGCTATGTGTTCTTCCAGGAGCTGAAGGGGGCCGGGCCCAATGGTTCGCTGGGCCTGCCGGTCACCGGGCAGGTGAGCGCCGCGGTCGATCCCAAGTTCATTCCGCTGGGCGCGCCGGTGTTCCTCTCGATGGACCGGGCTGAGGCCAATGGCCTTTGGATTGCCCAGGATACCGGCGGGGCGATCAAGGGGCCCAACCGCGTCGATACCTTCTGGGGCGCGGGCGATGATGCGCGCGCGATCGCGGGCGGCATGAACTCGCGTGGCACGGCCTGGCTGCTGCTGCCGCTGGGCACGCTCAGCCGCCTGGGCGGTGCGCCGATCGCCGGGGCGCCGACGCCGACCCGCCAGCGGTGAGGCGCCTCGCGCCCGAGGAAGCGGCGCTGTGGAAACGGGTGATCGCCAGCGTCACCCCGCTTGCGGCACGTCCGGTCAAGTCGGTCGAGGCGCTCGATAAGCCGACAACGCCGGCACCGCTGCCGATACCGGGCGCGCCCAAGGTGAAGGGGCGGGTGCCGCCACTGCGCGCGCCCGCGCCGACGCCACCGCCGGCGCGCAGGGTGGCGGCCAATACCCTCGACGCGTCCTGGGATCGCCGCCTGTCGCGCGGTCTGGTCTCGCCCGAATCGACGGTCGACCTGCACGGCCACACGCTATCCTCGGCCTATGACCGGCTCGATTTCGGGCTGGAGGTCGCGATCGGGCGTGGCGATCGCGTGCTGCTGCTCGTCACCGGCAAGCCGCCGCGTCCGGAATCCGAACGGCCGCATGCACGCGGCGCGATCCGCGCGGCGGTGGGCGACTGGCTCGCTTCGTCGCGCCATTCCGATCGTATCGCTGCCGTAAGAACCGCGCATCCGCGCCACGGCGGAGCCGGTGCGCTCTACATCGTGCTGCGCCGCCCCCGGGAAAATTCTTAACTTCTGTCTGCCATGTTTCCGGGGGTCGAGGCCGGGATTCGCCGGTCTCCGAGGGATTCCTGGGGGGAAGAGCGAGCGCAGTGGAAGGATTTTCGCTCAAGAGCCGTGCGATAGCCTTCGCGATGTGCGCCGGTGCGGTGGCGTTCATCCTTGCGCTGGCTGCTGCCTCCACCCCTGGCATGATCACCGTCGAGACCGCCGGTCGCGCGCTGATCGCCGCGATTGTCTGCGGCGTGATGTGCTGGGCCTCGGCCGAGCGCAGCATCGCCTCCACCGCCGAAGCCATCGACGCCGCGATCGAGCGCCTCCAGGGTGCCGCCAATGGCGATCTCCAGAGCGGCATCCCGCCCCAGGTGCATGAATCGGTGCCGACCCTGGCGCGCGCCATGGACGGGCTGTTCCGCCAGCTCCACGCCAATCTGGAAAGCGTCCAGCGGCTCGCGATGTTCGATCCGGTGACCTCGCTGCCCAACCGCACCAATTTCCGGCGTACCGCCGAGCGCATGCTGTCGGACCTGCCGCCGGGCGCGGTCGCGGTGCTCTTCTTCATCGATCTCGATCGCTTCAAGCATGTCAACGACACGCTGGGCCATGCCACCGGCGACGCGCTGCTCGGCATGGTCGCCAATCGCCTGCGCGCGGTCGCTGATCGCTTCGCCGCCGAAGCCGATGCACGTCCGCCGCTGATCGGCCGACTGGCCGGCGACGAGTTCACCATGTTCTTCCCGGCGCTGCGCAATGTGCGGGAAGCCGAGCGGATCGGCCGCGGCATCCTTTACGCACTGTCCGAACCGTTCGATCTGGCCGACCAGGAAGTGTCGATTGGTGCCTCGATCGGCATCGCGCTGCGCCCGGAGCACGGTACGACGCTGCACGACCTGATGCGCGCCGCCGATGCCGCCATGTACCACGCCAAGGCGATGGGCCGTGGCCGCGCCGAGCATTTCACCGAGATTCTCGCCGCCGAGATCGCCGAACGCGCCCGGCTGGAAAGCGACCTGCGCGAAGCGGTCGACAAGGACCAGTTCACGCTCGTCTACCAGCCCCAGGTCTCCGCCACGGATGGCCGCATCGTTGCCGCCGAGGCGCTGCTGCGCTGGCGCCATCCGGACGGGCTCAAGATGCCCGGTGCCTTCATCCAGCGCGCCGAGGAAACCGGCCTGATCGTCGAGATCGGCGAGTGGGTGGTGGAGAGCGTTGCCGAGACCATTTCGCGTTGGGGCCGCCTCGGCATCCAGCAGCGCATGGCGGTGAACATCAGCCCGCGCCAGCTCGATCATGCCAGCTTCTTCCGGATGCTGCGCGAGGCTATGCTGGCGGCCAATGCGCCGGCCAACCTGCTCGAGCTCGAAATCACCGAGACGCTGGCGATGCACTGCTCCAGCGAAGTGCTCGAGGCGATCGCGCTGCTGCGCCACGACGGCGCGACCATCGCCATCGACGATTTCGGCACCGGCTATTCGAACATCGCGCGCCTGCGCAGGCTGCCGATCGACCGGATCAAGCTCGATCGCAGCCTGATCGAGCATGTCGCCGACAGCGCCGAGGCCCGGACCATCGCCCAGGCGGTGATCGGCCTGATCCACGGCCTGAACTGCGAAGCGGTGGCCGAGGGCATCGAGACCGAGGACCAGGCGACCGTGCTGCGTGTCATCGGCTGTGACGTGCTCCAGGGCTATGCGGTGGCGACGCCGATGGAGGAGGAAGCCTTCCTCGAATGGGCACGCGGCGTAGAGCCGCAGCGCATCGCGGGCTGAGGTTCCCCACTTCGTCGTGCTGAACCTGGTTCAGCATCCAACGGGCATCGAGTTACAGCGCAAGAGCCGCTTGTCTTTCGTCTGCCGATAGTTGGACCCTGAAAAGAGTTCAGGGGGGCGGTTGGTTCTCAGGCCACCGCGCGCCTTAAAATCTCCTCGTACACATCCGTCAGCGCCTCCAGGTCGGCAAGCGCCACGGCTTCGTCGAGCTTGTGCATCGTCGCGTTGAGCAGGCCGAACTCGACCACCGGGCAGAGCTTCGACAGGAAGCGCGCGTCGGAGGTGCCGCCGGTAGTCGAAAGCTCCGGGATCACTCCCAGCTTAGCCTCGATCGCGCCGGCGACCAGCGTGGAGAGCTCGCCCGGCTCGGTGAGGAAGGCCTCGCCATAGACGCGCCCCTTGACGATGCCCAAGGGCGCGTGGCGCTGCATGATCTCCTCGATCCGCGCGATCAGGTCGGGGCCATATTGCTGGTCGTTGAAGCGGATGCTGACCCGCGCCTTCGCCTCGCCTGGAATGACGTTGGTAGCGGGATTGCCCACGGTAAGGTCGATGATCTCGATGTTCGAGGGCTGGAACCAGGCATTGCCCTCGTCCAGCACGATCGCATCGATCTCGGCCAGCGCGCGGACGAGGCGCGGGACCGGGTTGTCGGCTAGGTGCGGGTAGGCGACATGTCCCTGCCTGCCCGGCACGACGATATCGATCACCGTCGAGCCGCGGCGGCCGATCTTGATCATGTCGCCGAGGCGGTGCTGCGAGGTCGGCTCGCCGACCAGGCAGAGGTCGGGCAGCAGGCCGCGCTCGGCCATCCGTTCGATCAGGCGCGGCGTGCCGAAGGTAGCGGGGCCTTCCTCGTCGCCGGTGATGATCAGCGTGGTCACGCCGCCTTCGACTTGCGCCGCCGCGGCGACGAAGGCGGCGATCGCACCCTTCATGTCGACGGCACCACGGCCGTAGAGCAGGTCGCCACGGATTTCGGGTGCGAAGGCGCCGCTGGTCCAGCCCTGGCCCGGCGGCACCACGTCGAGATGGCCGGCAAAGGCGAAGTGGCGACCGCTGGTGCCGCGCACCGCGAGCAGGTTCTCCACCGGCCCGTCCGGCGCCTCGCCTTCGATGAAGCGCTCGACCTTGAAGCCGAGGGGGAGGAGGGCTGCCTCCAGCACATCGAACACGCTGCCCCGCGCGGGGGTAACGCTCTCGGCTGCGATCAGGGCCTTGGTCAGTTCGATTGCGTCGGGCAAGATGGTCTCCGGCATTGGTGGAGGCGACATTGCCCAAGCTCGATCTCGATACAATCCCGCAGACCAATGCGACCGGCTATCCGGCCGAATTTGCCGGGCCGGTGCAGGGGCGCTGGTATCGCCGGCTGGCGCCTGCAAGCGGGATCAGCGATTTCGGGTTCAGCCATGTGACGCTGGAGCCCGGCGCCTGGTCCGCGCAGCGGCACTGGCACGAAGGTGAGGACGAGTTCGTCGTGATGCTCGCCGGCGAGGCGGTACTGGTCGATGACGGCGGCGAGGTGCTGATGCTGCCGGGCGACATTGCCGCCTTTGCCAAGGGCGACGGCAACGGCCATGTCCTTCAGAACCGCAGTGATGCGCCCTGCGTCTATGTCGCGGTGGGCAGGCCGTCCGCCAGCGACTGCCATTATCCGGACATCGACATGCACCTGCCGGCCGGACAGGGCTTCCGGCGCAAGGGCGGGAGCGCGTTCTGATCCCCGCGCTCCCAGATGCAGTGGGTCAGTTGCAGCCGTAATAGATCTCGTCGGTGTAGAGAGTGCGCGCGCCGACATGGACGAAATGACCGTCGCAATAGACCACGTTATGCCCAACGATGTTGGTGTGGTTCTCGTCGTCATAAAATACGACGACATATTCCTGCTGACCGTGCATCGCCTGTGCCGGGAGCGTGGTGCTGGCGGTAAGAACTGCAAACAGGCCAGCGATTTTCAGAAGATTCTTCATGCGCAGACTCCTCGTTACTGGAAGCCTGCATCAGGCATCGGACCGGGGTCTTGATCAATCCGGAACCCGGTCCGAAGTGGTTCAGAGGATCAGCGCCTTCATCTTGGCATAGCGGTTCTTGCGGTCTTCCCAGCCATTGGGATCCTTGGTGGAGGTCGGGTTTCCGCGGTTGATGCCGTTGGAGACGGCCTTGAGATTATCCTCGTCGGCCCATTCGTTGAGGCTGCAATTGTCCCAATAGGCGCAGAAGGCGAGCAGGCCGAGTGACCAGACTTCTAACAGCTCGGGATTGCTTTCCAGGTCGATACCCAGCTTGCGGCCATAGAGGCGGTAGTTGGCGCGGCCGGTGAGCTGGCCGGGGCCGCGGCCGAGATAGCGCAGGCCGTCACCCGGTTGGTCGTTGCCCAGCGCGGCGTTCATCTCGTACTTCTTCTGCGCGGCAGTCGGCCCCCAGATCTCGCGATTGTACAGGAAACCGCCGCTCTCATGTGCGCACTGCGCCATGAAATGGGCCAGGCGCAGGCCGTTCTCAACCAGGCCATAGGTGCGGAAATGGACATTCGCGGCGAGCCCCAGCTCGGGCGCGATCTTCGCCGGTGCGCCGGCCTTGGCGAACAGTGCCGCAAGCGTGCCGCGTCCCAGCGCGCCATCGGCGGTCACGCCCAGCCGCTCCTGCAGCTTCTTTACATCGAACATGGATTATTCCCCCCGGTTGATCCCTGCGACCCGGTGGAAACTTGTTGGGGGAGCCTGCGCGCAGCGAGGGCGCTGCGCAAGAGAGGATCAGACCGGATCGGCTTCGAATTGCTGGATCACCCACTCTTCCTCCTGCGCGCCGGCGATCCAGTCCTGCATGAAGGGATGCTGGAGCACCGCGTTCATATAGGCGGGGGCGAAGCGGGCGACCGGGAGCGAATAGGTGACCAGCCGGGTCACGACGGGCGCGAACATGATGTCCGCCGCGCCGAACTCGCCGAACAGGAACTGGCCGTCACCGCCGAAGCGGGCGCGGGCCTGGGCCCAGAGCTCCATGATCCGGCCGATATCCTGGATCACGTCGGCGTCGGGAGTCTTGGGCGGATAGACCTGGCGGATGTTCATGCTGTGCTTGCGGCGCAGCGCCGCGAAGCTGGAATGCATCTCGGCTGCCATCGAGCGGGCCATGGCGCGCGCCGCGGGCTCGGTCGGCCAGAACTTCGTGTTGCCGGTCTTGTCGTTGAGATACTCGACGATCGCCAGGCTGTCCCACACCACGGCATCGCCGTCCCACAGGATCGGCACCTTGCCCGAGGACGGGGCGAACTCGTCGCCCTCGCGGCGCTTCTCCCAGGCATCATCGTACAGCGGCACCACCACCTCCTCGAAGGGGAGGCCCGCTTGCTTGCAGGCGAGCCAGCCGCGCAGCGACCAGGAGGAATAGGCCTTGTTGCCGATATAGAGCTTCATGCGGCCGGGATAGCGGGCAGGTGCGCCGGGGGCAATCGTCGGGCACGGACCAGTCGAAACGGTGTCATCGCTGTCTTGCCAACGTAACGAAATCCTTCGAATGATTTGCGGGGATTAGGGGGGATTCATGCGTAGCTGTCTGCTCGTGTCGTCCGCGTTGGCGGCGTTCGTTCTCGGTATGGGCGTTTCCGAAGGTGCTTCCGCGCAGACGGCGTCCGCCGCCGCACCGGTACCGGCCACGGCTTCACTGCCCCGCGTTGTTCGCTACGATACCGAGGTTTTCGCCGAGCTGCCTGCAGTCGAGGCGCCCGTGCTTTCGCCCAAGGGCGACAAGGTGGCGGCCCGCATCGCGGTGAACGGTGTCCAGTATTTCGGCGTCTTCTCGGTCGAAGGCGGCAAGCCGGCGATCATTGCGCTGGGGGATACCGATCTCAACTGGTGGAAATGGGTGAACGACGAGTGGCTCGTCGTCGGCATCGGCCAGACCGTGCCGGTCGAGGACGAGGAATGGTACCTCACGCGCGCCTATGGCGTGCGCGCCGACGGCACCAAGCTGGTGAAGCTCAACAAGGAAACGGCCGGCCAGAACGCGTCGGACCTGATCTGGGTAGCGCGCGACGGCACGCCGCGCATCCTGCTCGGCTCGCAGAACTCGATCTATGGCAGCCAGCCGGACTTCTGGCCGCGCGTGGACGAGATCGACGTCACCAACGGCCGGGCCCGGCGCGTCCAGCCCGGCATGGCGGGGGTATGGGACTGGTATGCCGACGGCAATGGCGTGGTCCGCATGGGCTATGGCCTTTCCGACGACGGCCGCAAGCGCCGCCTCTATTATCGCCAGCAGCGCGGCGAGAATTTCAAGGTGATCGACAAGGCCACCTCGATCCATGACTCGATCGAGATGCCGACGTTGTTCCTCAGCGATCCGACAAAGGCGCTGATCATCGGCGACGATGCGGATGGGTTCTCGTCGCTTTACGAATATGACCTGACCAAGCTGGAGCGTGGCAAGCAGCTGTTTGCCTCGAAGGGCTATGACATCGACGGCATCCGGATCGATGGCACCGGCTTCGGCTATCTCGGCATCGACGTGACGCGCGACAAGCCGGGCATGGTGTGGACCGATCCCTCGATGGTCGCGCTGCAGGCGAAGCTCGACGGGATGATCAAGGGCGGCTCGCCTGAGATCGTCTCGATGAATCGCGATCGGAGCGTCGTGGTCGTCCGGGCCGGCTCGGCCTCGGCGCCGGGCGGCTATTTCCTGTATCGCGCGGCGGACGGCTCGATGACGTCGATCGGGAGCGTCAACAACACGATTGGCATGCGGTTGCTCCATCGCGTGAAGACGATCCGCTACAAGGCGCGGGACGGGCTGGAGATCCCGGCGGTGCTGACGCTGCCGGTGGGCGATCCGCACAACGCGCCGCTGATCGTCATGCCGCACGGTGGCCCCTATGCCCGCGATACCGAGGAATGGGACTGGTGGGCCCAGTTCATGGCCGATCGCGGCTATGTGGTGATCCAGCCCAATTATCGTGGATCCTCGGGCTATGGCACCAAGTTCACGCGCAAGGGCCAGGGGCAATGGGGCCTGGCGATGCAGGACGATCTGGACGACGCGGTGACCGCGCTCGCGGCGCAGGGCATCGCGGATCCCAAGCGGGTCTGCATGGTCGGCGCTTCCTATGGCGGCTATGCGGCGATGCGTGCGGCGCAGCGGGACGGTTCGCGCTATCGGTGTGCGGTATCCTATGCCGGCGTCTCGGACCTGAACCGCATGTTGCGCTTCAACGGCAATTTTCTGGGCTCGGGGGCCCGGCAGGACTGGCTGCGGCAGCAGGTGGGGGATCTCAAGGGCGTTTCACCGCTCAACTTCCCCGAGCAATTCTCCACGCCGATCCTGATCGTGCATGGCAAGGAGGATAAAAGAGTACCCGTCTCGCAATCGCGGCTGATGGCCAAGCGCTTGAAAGAAGCCGGGAAGAATGTAACCTATATCGAACAGCCGGAGGGCGATCACCACTTCACCCGTGAAGCGGACCGCTTGCAGTTCCTGAAGGCGCTCGAGGCGTTCCTGGCGAAATACAACCCGATCTGAGATTGCTGCATATGCATGATGTGTACGCATGATGCATATGCAGCGTTGTGAAAGTTGATTGATGCATATACACGATGTGTATGCATCAAGATTCGCTGCCCTCGGCCTGTGCCTGCACGCTGCTGCGCAAGGCCTCCCGCGTCATCGGCCGTGTCTATGACGAGGCGCTGGCCAGTCATGGCATGTCCATCGGCCAGTTCGCCATCCTGCGGCATATCTCGCGGGGCGAACCCCTGGCGCTCAGTCGGCTGGCCGAGCAGCTCGAGATGGATCGCAGCTCGCTCTACCGGGCGCTGACCCCGCTGGAGAAGCGGGGCTGGGTTCGGACGGCGGCCGGGGAGGGGCGCAGCAAATGCGCCTCGCTCACCTCCGAGGGCAAAGCGGCAATGCATGCTGCCGAGCCCGACTGGAGCGCGATCCAGCACCGCGTGGAGGATGAGGCCGGTGCAGCACTCTGGAAGGTGCTGCGGGCCGGGCTCGAAAGCTTCACCCAGAGCGTCGAGCGTGCAGGGGGGCGGGCATGATCGCGCTGCTTGCCCGCATGCCCTTCGGCACGCGCGGCTACGCCGGCATTGTCGCGGCGATCACCTTTGTCGCGCTGCTTGTATCCGCCGGGCTGCGATCGGCGCCTGGGGTGATGATGTTGCCGCTGGAGCAGCATTTCGGCTGGGACCGCGCGACGATTTCCGCCGCCGCTGCTATCGGCATCTTCCTCTACGGACTGGTCGGCCCCTTCGCCGCGGCGCTGATGCTCAGCTTCGGGATCAAGCGGACCATGCTGGGCGGTCTCGCGCTGATGTCCGTGGCGACCTTTGCCAGCCTCTGGATGTCCGAACCCTGGCAATATGTGCTGAGCTGGGGCGTGGTTTCGGGCGTGGGCAGCGGTGCCGTCGCCTCGGTGCTGGGCGCTGCGGTGGTCAATCGCTGGTTCGCGACGCGCCAGGGTCTGGTGATGGGCATGCTGACCGCGAGCACCGCCACCGGCGCGCTGGTCTTCCTGCCGCTGCTTGCCTGGCTGGCCGAGGGCGGAGCGTGGCGGCCGGTAGCGCTCGCCGTGTCGATCGCGGCGGCTGCGGTGATCCCGTTCGTCCTGCTGTTCATGCCCGAGCATCCGCAGGATGTCGGCGTGCGGCGCTTCGGTGAGACCGATGCCAGCGCGCCGCCGCCGCCGATGAAGCAGGCCGCGACGCCGGGCCTCGCCTTCACCGCGCTGTTCCGTGCTTCGAAGAGCATGACCTTCTGGCTGCTCTTCGGTACCTTCTTCGTCTGCGGGCTGACCACCAACGGGCTGGTCGGCACCCATCTGATCGCATTTTGCGGTGACCATGGCATCGCGCCGGTGCAGGCCGCCGGGCTGCTCAGCCTGATGGGTCTATTCGATCTGTTCGGCACCACCGCCTCGGGCTGGATGACCGACCGCTATGATCCGCGCAAGCTGCTGTTCGTCTATTACGGGCTGCGCGGCCTCTCGCTACTGGCGCTGCCCTTCCTTGATTTCAGCGCATCAAGCCTGCTGCTCTTCGCGATCTTCTACGGGCTCGACTGGATCGCGACGGTGCCGCCGACGGTGAAGCTGGCCAATGTCCATTTCGGCGAGCGCGATGCCCCGATCGTGTTCGGCTGGGTGATGGTCGGCCACCAGATCGGTGCGGCGACCGCTGCGTTCGGCGCGGGCGCGGTGCGGGCCTGGACCGGGACCTATACGCCGGCCTTCCTGGTGGCTGGCGCTTTCGGGCTGGTGGCGGCGGTGGCGATCCTCGCGGCGCGGGCGGAGAAGCCGCAGCCGGGACTAGCGCTGGCTTAGGCGGCTCGCAGCGTCTCGAGGAAGCTGCGCATCTCGCCGAGCAGGCGGCGGGCCTGGCCGACCAGCTCGTCGGTTGCGGCATCCATCTCCGCCGTCGTGCGGGCGGCGGCGTCGGTTGCGGCTTCGGCGTTGGCGGCGCCGGTCTGGAGATCGGCGGTGAGCGCGGCGGCGGTGCCGGCATAGCTCTGGATCGAACGGATCACGTCGCCCTGGTTGGCGATCGCCTGGCCGACGGCATCGCCGACCTCGCCGATCCGATCGAAGCTTTCGCGCATCTCGCCGACGATCGAGGTGGTCGCATGGACCGCGCCGATCATGCGCTCGAGCTGGGCGCGGATGTCGCCGGTGGCGGTGGCGGTCTGGGCGGCGAGGCTCTTCACCTCCTGGGCGACGATCGCGAAGCCGCGACCCGCTTCGCCGGCGCGGGCTGCCTCGATACTGGCATTCAGGGCGAGCAGGTTGGTGCGTGCCGCGATCTCGGCGATCATGTCGGCAATGCTGCCGACGCTGGCACTATGCTCGGCGAGCGTGCCGAAGCGCGCGTCGGCGGAGCGGGATAGGGCGTGGAGATGCGCCGTCGTCTCGCTCTGCGCGGCGATACTCGCCTCGACCGTAGCCAAGGTACGGCTGAGATTGGCCGATTCCTCGAACAGCGTGGCGGCGCCGGTATCGGCGCGGACGGCGCGGCCGGCGACGCCGCGGATCTCGTCGCGGGTCGTCATGGTGGTGCCGGCGAGCCCTTCGGCCGAGACACGGGTCTGTTCGGCGGCAGCGGCGAGCTCGCTGATCGCGGCGATGAACTGGCTTTCGAAGCGATCCGCGATGCGGGCGATCTCGGCGCGGCGCTCGCGTTCGGCATCGACCTGGGCGCGGTGGCGGGTCTCGGCGGCGGCGGCGACTTGCTGCAGTTCCTCCTGCTGCGCCGTGGCGCGGAGCAGGTCGCGCTCGCTGGCGGCGCGGGCCAGTGCCTCGCCCTGGGCGAACTGCTCGCTGACAAGAGCCGCCTGGCCGATCACGGTGCGGGCGAGCAGGGCGACGAACACCGCCAGGAAGACGAACACGCCGGCCGGGATATTGGCGAAGATGGCGTAGAGCGCGCAGATCACCACCGCGATGCCCAGCCAGGCGAGGCTGGCGGGCGGGAGCGGGGCATAGCGCAGCGCGCCGATCGCGACGACGCCGGCAAGCGCGGTGGTGGTGACGATCAGCTCCTGGCTGGTCGCGCCCAGGCCGATCGTGGCGAGGAACAGGAACCAGCCGAGCGAGACCGCGGCCGCCTCGATCACCGTGGCGCGGAGCGTGGCGGCGGGATCGTCTACCCGCCAGTCGCTGCGCTTGCCATCGCGCCAGCGGACCAGCACGGCGACATTGATCGCGAGATGGAGCGCCAGTGCCGCAATGTGCCAGGCCATGAAGCCATTGGCGTGGATCATCACTGCCAGGGTGATGCTGACAAAGACGCTGGCGATGAAGGAAACGGGGTAGCCGCGCTGGATGGCGATGCTGTGGGCGCGCATCAGCGTGGGCGGCAGCACCGCCCATTTGTCCCAGACCGCGCCTTTGAGCGCGTTTCCGTCCAGCTCTCCCATCCGGCCAGCAAATAGCCGGACATGGTTACCATCGCGTTTACAGTCGCAGATGGATGCCGCGACGGTGAAGCGGGATGAGCAGGGCGAGCACCACCAGCAGCATCCCCAATGCGAACAGGAAGGAGGCGAGGAGCAGGTTGCCGGGCAGCAGCGCCGCCAATCCCTCCCATGCCCAGGCCTGGAAGCCCGAGCGCATCGCGGCGAGCGAGAGCAGCAGCGACAGGAGATAGCCGAGGATCGCGTTCATCCCCAGCACGTCGAGCGGCCAGAGCATCGTGCGGACCGCAGCGCTGCGCGCGGCGACGATGCAGGCGGCGAAGGTGATGCCCGACAGGCCCGAGGTGAGCAGCGCGAAGCTGCTGGTCCACAGCTTCTTGTTGAGCGGGAAGGCGAAGGACAGGGCATAGCCCAGCGCGGCAAGCGCGATGCCGGCGATCAGGATGCGCAGCGTCGCGCGTTCCGGCGCGGCCTTCCAGAGCAGGGCCGCGAGCATGCCGAGCAGGACGTTGACCAGGGCGGGCAGGGTGGAGAGCAGCCCTTCCGGATCATAGACGATGTTGCCCGCCGCGTCGGTGCCGAAGCGATACATGTGGTGGGTGGTGACCGTGATCCGATCGATATAGCCGGCCAGATTGCCGGCGGGGCTGAGGTCGCCGGCGGCATAGCCGGGGGCGGGGACGAAGGCCAGCAACGCCCAATAGCCGATGAGCAGGACAAGGCTGGCGATGCCGATGGCCGCAGCGCCAAGATGGGCGCGGCCGTCGGCGTGCTTGCGGGCGGTGAGGATCGCCAGCGTGGCGGCTAGGCCGTAGCAAAGGCCGAGCCGGGGGAGGACGCCGAACACCCGGAAATCCGCCAGGCCCGGCCGCGCCAGCATCTGCCAGGCCCAGCCTATCAGGATTAGCAGCAGCGTTCGCCGCGCGACGCGGCCCCATAGCTTGCCATCGACCTTGCGGGGGAAGGAAAGCCCGAGCGCCACGCCCATCGCGCAGAGAAAGGCGGGGAAGACAAGGTCGGTCGGGGTGAAGCCATGCCACTCGGCATGATCGAGCGGCCACCAGACATGGTCCCAGCTGCCCGGCGTGTTGACGATGACCATGCAGGCCACGGTCAGCCCGCGGAACAGGTCGAGCCCGCCGAGCCGTGCGGGTGCGCTGCGCGCGTCGTTCATTGGCGATCCCCTCCGGTTGCGAAGACTGTGGCGCGCTTGGCGGGCGAGGTCAAAAGGGGCGTCCTACACAAGGGGCGGGCGCGACTCGCCAAAGTACACAAAGTACAGGCCAGGAGCGGGTTTGCGCGGTCCGAATTTTGACCTCCTCGGCGGAAACGCGACGCATCTCGCAACAAGATTGCGCGGCCGCGATCCTATTTTTCCAACAAGGTGAAAGAGTGGCGCGGAGCTTCCGGTCGCTCGAACAATCAGGCCCGATCCTACATTGCAAGCAGGGCCGGTCAGGCCTTCACATAGACCCAGGCAGTGGCGCCGCTTGCGAGGGGCGCCTCGACGCGGACATAGTTCTCGCTCTCATAGACATCCGCTGCCGCCAGCTCGTCCGACGTCAGGCGGAAGACCTTGCCGGGGATCGGCGGCGCATCGGCATCGGGAACGAGGGCGAGATGGACCTCGATGCCGCTGGCTTCCAGCACGTCGGGATCGCGGATCGTGATCTCGATCTGCCTGTAGCCATGGAGCACGTCATCGCTGCCCTCGAGCAGGCGACCGAACTGGCTCAGCTGCACGCTCTCCAGCTGGAGCGTGCCGTAGGAGAAGAGCAGGGCGCCGTCGGTCATCTGGCGCCCCGGCTCAACCGATCGCTTCCAGCACGGCGGCGCGCAGCTCGGGGATGCCCATGCCCTTTTCGGACGAGGTCGCGATGATGTCCGGATGCGCCGCGGGGCGCTTGCGGGCCTCCGCCTCGGTGCGGGCGAAGACGTCGGCGAGCTCGGTCGCCTTGATCTTGTCCGCCTTGGTCAGGACGATGCGGTAGCTCACCGCCGCCGTGTCGAGCATGTCGAGGATGTCGTTATCGACCTCCTTGATGCCGTGGCGTGCGTCGATCAGCACCAGCGCGCGCTTGAGCACATCGCGCCCGCGCAGGAAGTCGTTCACCAGGTAGCGCCACTGGCGGACCATGTCCTTGGGCGCCTTGGCGAAGCCATAGCCGGGCATGTCGACCAGGCGGAACTTCAGCGGCTCGCCCACGTCGAAGAAGTTCAGCTCCTGCGTGCGCCCCGGGGTGTTCGAGGTGCGCGCAAGGCTGTTGCGGTTGGTGAGCGCGTTGATCAGCGACGACTTGCCCACGTTCGAACGGCCGGCGAACGCGACCTCGGGCACCACCGGATTGGGGAGGTGCTCGAGCTTCGGTGCCGATTTGAGGAACGTGATCGGGCCGGCGAAGGTCTTCCGCGCAGCCTCGATCATGTCGTCGTCGAACGCGCTCACTTGGCGGGTGCTTCCTTCTTCATCGACTGCTTCAGCACCGGGTGGCGCGAGTAGAGCCACTGCTGCTGCAGGATGGTGATCACGTTGGAGGTGATCCAGTAGACCTGCAGGCCGACCGCGAACGGCGCCATCAGGAACATCAGCATCCACGGCATGATCGCGAAGACCTGCTTCTGCACCTCGTCCATCGGCGCCGGGTTGAACTTCATCTGGAAGTACATCGACACGCCCAGCAGCACCGGGATCACGCCGATCGCCAGGAAGGACGGCGGGGTGAAGTGCAGATAGCCGAACAGGTTGAGGATCGTCGCGGGATCCGGGGCCGAAAGGTCCCTGATCCAGAAGACGAAGGGCTGGTGGCGCATTTCGATCGTCAGCAGCAGCACCTTGTACAGCGCGAACATGATCGGGATCTGGAGCAGGATCGGGAGGCAGCCCGCCAGCGGGTTCACCTTCTCTTCCTTGTAGAGCTTCATGATCTCCTGCTGCTGGCGCTGCTTGTCGTCCTTGTAGCGTTCCTGCAGCGCCTTCATCTTCGGCTGGATGACGCGCATGCGCGCCATCGATTCGAACTGCTTGTGCGCGATCGGGAAGAGCAGGCCGCGGATGGTGATCGTCAGCAGGATGATCGCCACGCCGAAATTGCCGACCAGGCGGAACAGCCAGTCGAGATAGTAGAAGATCGGCTGCTCGATCATGCCGAACCAGCCCCAGTCGATCGCGCGGTCGAACTGCACGATGCCGAGCTTGGACTGATAGGCTTCGAGCTGCTTCACTTCCTTCGCGCCGGCGAAGAAACGGCTCGAGTAGCTGACCTGCTTGCCGGGCGCGAGGTTGAGCGGCTCGGCGAGGCTGTAATCGGCCTGGTAGGTCTGCTTGGCGGTGCCGCGCTGCTGGAGCGAGACGGGCACGCGCTGATCGGGGACGAGCGCGGTCAGCCAGTAATGGTCGCTATAGCCGACCCAGCCGCCGGTGGTGGAGAGCTGGGTGGGCGTGCTCTCGATATCGCCCCAGTTGATGTACTTGGCGGCGCCCTGCGCGACGGCGATCGGGCCGACATGGGCGGCCCACTGGTCGACGTCCTTGGAGCGCTCGGCGCGCGAGACGAGCGCGAACGGGGTGACCGAGACCGGCGCCTGGCCGACATTCGCGACCGTCTGGCGGATCGTGAACATATAGTCCTGGTCGACCGAGAGATCGATGCGGAAGACCTGGCCAGTGGCGGTCTTGCTGGTCAGCGTCACCGGGGTGGTGGGGGTCAGCTTGGTCCCGCTGGCCTGCCACACAGTGTTCTGGTCCGGCGCCTGGACGCCGGCACCCTGCCACCCGAACTGGGCGAAATAGGCACCCTGCGCGCCGCTCGGCGAGAGCAGGCGGATCGGCGGGGAGTTCTTGGCCGTGGTCTCGGCGTAACCGAGGAGGACCAGGTCGTCGATCCGGGCGCCCTTGAGATTGATCGAGCCCTTGAGCGACGGCGTCTCGATCGCGACGCGCGGGCCGTCGGCCAGCACGATCGCGCGGTCGCGCAGCGCGGCGGGCGAATCGATGCCCGGCGTGGCGCCCGGCTTCGCAACCTGCTTGCCGTTCACCATCTGGGTGGAGGCCGCCTGCTGCTGCGGGAAGAACCAGTGCATGATCGCGGGCCACGCGAACAGCAGGAGTGCCGCGATTACCGCGAACAGCAGGAAATTCTTCTGGTCATCCTTCACGAACGATTTCCTCGGAAAAACTCTATGGCACCGGATCGTAGCCGTGCCCGCCCCAGGGATGGCAGCGAGCGATCCGCCGGATGGCGAGCCAGCTGCCTTTCATTGCCCCATAGCGGCGAAGTGCCTCGATTGCATAGGCCGAACAGCTCGGCTGGTAACGGCAGGTTGGCGGAAGCACCGCGGAAGGGCCGATCTGCCAGGCGCGCGCGAGCAGGATCAGGAGTTTCGCCATCATGCGTCGCGGTTCCCACACCCGTCACCCTGAACTTGTTTCAGGGTCCAACGTGCCGCGAACGAAAGGCAGGAGGTTCTGGCGATTCCCGTGCCGCGCGTTGGATGCTGAAACAAGTTCAACATGACGAAGGAAGGGGTATTCACCGCTTGACCTTGCCCAGCGCCTTGACCAGCTCGGCCTTGAGATCGTCGAACGGGCGCTCGATGCCGCTATGTCTGCCGATCAGCACATGATCGGCGCCGGGCAGGCCGGCTTCGGGCAGCACTTCGCGGACGAGCGCGCGGAACCGGCGCTTCATCCGGTTGCGGATCACCGCGTTGCCGACTTTCTTGGATACGGTAATGCCGACCCGCATGACCGGATCGGCATCGTCACGCGCGCGAACGATCAGGACAAAGCCGGGCATGGGAGCCCGCTTGCCTGCATTCGCTGCGAGATAATCCTTGCGCTGGGTGAGCCGGGTAAGACCCACCCCCGCACCGTCGGCGATTACGCCGACAGCTTGTTGCGGCCGCGGGCGCGGCGGGCACGGATCACGTTGCGGCCGCCCGGGGTCGCCATGCGGCTGCGGAAGCCGTGCCGGCGCGCACGCACCAGGTTGCTCGGCTGAAAGGTCCGCTTCATCGCTCATCCTCAAGTATCTAGAACGTAAAAGGGCCACCACAGGGGCGGCCGCGTGTCGGGTGCCCATAGTGGGGCGATTTGCGTGAGTCAACGCGTTGTGTTCCGCAAACCGAGCAGTTCCGCTTCCGCGCGGGCGATTTCGGCCTCCTTTTCGCGCAAGCGACGACGGCGGGCACTGCGCCGGCGCAGCGCCATGTCGGCATAATGCCCGAATCGCGGCCAGCGCTTCTTTGCCCGGCAGAAGACCTTCTGCGCGCGAGCCGAGTTCTGGAGGACAAGCACCAGGCCGGCGGCGAAGACGAAGAGCCCGCCCGGGCCGGGCAGGATGCCGACCACCGGCGATACGGCGATCACCAATAGCCCCGTGACGAACAGGGCGGTGCGGAGGAAAGGGCTTCGTGCGCCTGCCATGAGGAGGAGGTGGGGAGTGTGTGTTGTGCCTGCAAGACACGTTGGAACGGTTGATCCTGGATTAGCCTTGTTTCGTCGCCGCATGACCGGCCTTCATCGCGGCGTCGTCGTTTGGTCGGGCCCGCGGTGGGCATGTCGCCGCCATGTTCCGCACGAACCGCATGCTCGCCCCGATGCTCCTCCTTTCCGCCTGCAGCGGCGGCGGAGGGGGCGGTGTCGTATCGCCGGCGCCGACCCCGACACCCACCGCATCCACATCTCCATCGCCGTCTCCCACGCCGTCGCCCACGTCGGCGCTGAGCGTTCGGGTTGCGCCGAGCAGCTTCTCGCTGCCGACCGATGCGACCCGTCACTATGGTTGCCAGGTGACCGGATCGAGCGACCAGAACTGCACCTGGACCGTGCAGGAAGCGAATGGCGGCACGGTTTCGGCGGCGGGGATCTATGCCGCGCCGGCGGTGCCGGGCGTCTATCACCTCGTCGCGAGAAGCGCGGCGGATCCGAATGCGACGGCGACCGCGACGATCACCGTGACCACGCCGGTCAACGACAGGCCCTGGGTCACCGGCTATTATCTCGGCTATTACTGGGACTGGAGCTATCCGCCCGACAAGGTGGACGTGACGGCGCTTACCCACCTGATGTTCGCCCGCGTCGCGCCGGGCAGCGGGACGCTGGGCGGGCAGGCGGGGCAGGTCGTCAAGGGCGCCGGCACCGCGCACGACGCCGGTCTCTCGCCGGACGGCGTCCGCAGCGTCGAGGACTATCTGGTCAAGCGGGCCCACGATGCCGGCAAGAAGGCGCTGCTCATGCTGGGCGGCGAGGGCGATGGCGACGGCTTCCTGCGCTCAAGCACCGATGCGGTGCGCGGGACCTTCGTGCGCAACCTTGTCGATTACCTCGTGGCGCATGACTATGACGGGATCGACGTCGACTGGGAGGATCGGCTCGAGGGCAGCGCGGCGCTGAAGGTCACGGGCGAGGAAGCCCGGCGGCGGGCGATCGCACTGATCACCGATCTGCGCGCCGAGGCGAACGCACGGCCGCGCTACCAGAATGGCCGGCGCTTCCTGATCACCTTCCCGGGTTATCTCGTCTCGATCAACGACCTGCCCAGGGACGGCCCCCGCGAAGGCATGGTCGAACAGTGGCAGGCGGACATCGCCAACCTCGTCGATCAGTATAATGTGATGAGCTACGGCGTCGGCAGCGCCTGGAACCAGGCGGGGTGGTTCTCCTGGTTCTCCAGCCCGATCTATGGCGCCACCGGCACCACGCCGCGCGACCTGGAGACCAGCGTGCGGGCCTATGTGAAGACCGGGGTTCCGCGCAGCAAGATCGGCATCGGCATCGGCTTCTACGGCATCTATTACGGCCCGACGATCACCGGGCCGCGCCAGGACACCGAGCACAACAACATCTTCGAGATCCAGGATACGCCGCTGCGCTATTCCGAGCTGGTGCGCTGGGGCTATCTGAACCGGGGCACCTATAGCTGGGACGAGACCTCGCAGGTCGGCTATCGCAGCTATCCCGGCGGGTTCTCGCCCGCGGGCTCCGGGCTCAGCCAGGCTGGCTTCCTGAGCTATGAGGACGAGCTGTCGATCGCGGCGAAGGGGCTATATGTGCGCCAGACGGGCCTGGGCGGGGCGATCATCTGGGCGATCAACTATGATCATATGCCCGACGGCACCAATCCGCTGCTGAGCGCGGTGAAGCGCAACTTCCGCACCAACGCGCCCTGATTGATCCGTTCCGGCCGCATCCCGGCGCGCAACCCGGCCAACCCCCGCTATCGTGCCGTCCGGTCGGGGGGAGGCGGGCTTGGTCGCGAGCGTTTCGACGGTTGCCTATCTGGGGCTGGAGGCCCGTGCGGTGGAGGTGCAGTGCAACCTCGTTGCCGGGCTTCCCAAGTTCGTGGTCGTCGGCCTGCCCGACAAGGCCGTGGCGGAGAGCCGCGAGCGGGTTCGCGCCGCGATGGCCGCGATCGGGCTGGCGCTGCCGCCCAAGCACATCATCCTCAACCTCTCGCCGGCCGACCTGCCCAAGGAAGGCTCGCATTTCGACCTTGCGGTAGCGCTGGCGTTGCTGGGGGCGATGGGCGTGGTCGATGCCGAGACGCTGTCGGGCTATGTCGTGGTCGGCGAGCTGGCGCTGGACGGGCGGATCGCGCCGAGCCCCGGCGTGCTGCTCGCAGCGCTGCATGCTGCCGAGACGGGCAAGGGGCTGGTCTGTCCCGCGGCGCAGGGCCCCGAGGCAAGCTGGGCGGGCCAGGTGGAAGTGATCGCCGCGCCGGACCTGATTGCGCTGCTCAACCACTTCAAGGGGCACCAGCTGCTGCCCGCGGCCGAGGCGGGTACCGTCGATCCGCCGGTGGTCGGGCCTGATCTTGCCCAGGTGAAGGGGCAGGAGACGGCGCGGCGCGCGCTCGAGATCGCGGCGGCGGGTGGACATAACCTGCTGATGTGCGGGCCGCCGGGGGCGGGCAAGTCGCTGCTGGCATCGTGCCTGCCGGGCATATTGCCGCCGCTGGATGCAAGCGAGGCGCTGGAAGTGTCGATGGTCGCCTCGGTCGCGGGGACGCTGCAGGGCGGTCGGCTGACCCGGACGCGGCCCTTCCGCTCACCCCATCACTCCGCCTCGATGGCGGCGCTCACCGGCGGCGGGCTGCGGGTGAAGCCGGGCGAAGTGAGCCTGGCGCATCTCGGCGTACTGTTCCTCGACGAGCTGCCCGAATTCCAGCGCGCGGTGCTGGATTCGCTCCGGCAGCCGATCGAGGCGGGGGTGGTGAGCGTGGCGCGCGCCAATGCGCATGTCACCTTCCCGGCGCGCGTCCAGCTGGTCGCGGCGATGAACCCGTGCCGGTGCGGGCATCTGGGCGACCCGGCGCTGGCCTGTGCCCGAGCGCCGCGCTGCGCGGCGGACTACCAGGCCAAGGTGTCGGGCCCGCTGCTTGACCGGATCGATCTGCATGTCGAGGTCCAGCCGGTGACCGCGGCGGACCTGGTGCTCGATCGGCGGGCGGAAAGCTCGGCCGAAGTGGCGGTGCGCGTCGCCGAGGCGCGGGCGGTGCAGGTGGCGCGCTATAGGGACGTGCCGGCGCGGACCAATGCCGAGGCGGAAGGCGACCTGCTCACCAGCCATGCCACGCCCGATGAGCCGGGCCGCAAGTTGCTGGCGCAGGCGGCCGAGGCGATGCGGCTATCGGCGCGCGGCTATACGCGGGTGCTGCGCGTGGCGCGCACGATCGCTGACCTTGCCGGGGCTGAGGGCGTGGGGCGGATCCATGTCGCCGAGGCGCTCAGTTATCGCCGCCAGGCGCCACGCAGCTAGGGTTTGCGCAGATCGACGATCCGCACGATGGGGCCGCCATGCCGGCCCGGGCTCGGGGCGAAGGTCGCGACGATGCGTCCGCGCGCGATCAGCCGCTGATAGGCGGCATATTCGTTCGGGAAGGTGGTGCGCTCGGCGCGGTACCGGTCATATTGCGTGAGGATCGCAAAGTCGGGGATGCAGAGGGCGGCCTTTTCGGGCGGGAGCGTGCCATAGTCGAGGTTGGAGCGGCTGCCGCGGGCCCGGTCGATCACGGAATAGGGGATCGTCCCGCGGACCAGTCCGCGCGGGTCCACGCAACCGGCGTCGGCCAGCGGGAACAGGAAATGCTGCGGCGCGCTCATCAGGTCATAGGCGAAGTGCTCGATGAGGATGGTAGCGTCCGGCGGAATATGCTGGCGTGCCCAGGCAGAGGCCTGCTGGCGGGTGTCGTGCATGCGCTCGACGCCATCGGACCAGGCGCGCAGCCCGAGCGGCAGCACGGCAGCGAACGCCACGGCGATGGTTATCGCGGTCCGCGCCACCGGCACCGCGAGCGTTCGACGCAGGAGCGCCTGAAGAACGACCCATCCTCCCCCGGCAATGATCGCGCCGATCAGCAGCAGCGGCAGGGCCCAGCGCTCCCAGACCAGCTGTTGCGCGCAGAACAGCAGCAGGAAGGCGAGGGCCAGCGGCGCCAGCAGGAAGAGCGGCAGGCGGTGTCGCGGCAATCGCGCGACGCCGAGCAGGAATAAAACAAGCCCGACAATGCCGAGGCCGGTCGCGACCGGGCCGGAGAGATACCACCAGAGATTGTGGAGGAAGTCGCCGCCGGTCGCGCCCAGATGGTGCGGCTGGCTCTCGCCCTGGAGATTGCGCACCACCGTGCGGTAGTTGATCAGCAGATAGGGGGAGACCAGCAGCAGGAAGCCGATCGCCGCCGCCCCGCTGGCGGCGAGCCGGACGATCGCGGTGCGCACGGGCAGGACGTTGGTGCGCACCGCGACAAGGCTGGCGCCGGCTATCGCGATGCCGGTCAGCGCGAAGGGCCATTTGGTCGCGATGGCGACGCCGAGCCAGAAGGCCGCGCGCAGATAGCCGTGCCAGCGCCCGTTCTCGGCGATGTCGCAACAGGCCTGCAGGCAGAGCAGCATGAAGAAGCAGGCCATGATGTCCGACCGGATCACCTGCGACCAGGCGATGTGCACGGGATCGAACGCGATCAGCAGCGCAGCCACAAGGCCGGCGGCAGGGCCGAAGAAACGCGAAGCGAGCCGCCAGCTCATCCAGATCGTGCCCAGCGCGAAGAGCATCATGGCGACGCGGCCGGGAAGGATCATCCAGCTGGGATCCGCGTAGATCAGCTCGACGAACTTGCCGGCCGAACTCGCCACGCCGGTCAGCAAGGCAAAGGCCAGCACGCCGATATTGACGAGCGCCAGCACATACATGGTGGTGGTGGCCGGGTGACCGAACCAGCCCGGATCGAGCGTCGGTCCGCGCAGCATGCGGATTGCGCCGAGCTCGAACATCATCTCGTCGGGATCGTTCAGCCCGGGAAGGCCGAAGGCGATGCTCGAGGCGCGCAGATAGAAGGCGACAAGGAGGATCGCCAGCAGCATCCAGCGATGGCGCAGGTCTCTGGCGGCCATCAGATCGTCCCGCAGGCGGGGCCCGTCATCGCGGGCCTTCTTCGCCCGCCTGCCGCGGCCGGCTGGGGCGCAGCACGCCGGGCAGGACCGGCCAGTCGAAGCGGTAGCGCCAGCGATTCTGCCAGCCCTGGTTGCGGATGTCGGCCACCACCTCGCGGACGGTCTGGATCGACAGCAAGCCGGCGATGATCATGCTGAGGCCGGGGCGCAGCAGCGACATCACGCCAACGCCATATTGGGCGATCACCTCGACATTGGCGAGATAGGAGTAGCGCACCAGCGGCGGCAGCAGACCCAGCGTGAAGTCGAACGGGATCGACAGGAAATAGGCGATGTACAGCGCCGTCGTCCGCTCGAAGCCGCGACGCTTCTCCATGAAGACGAACACCAGCGTCAGCATCTCGGTATAGCCGCCAGCTTCCGAAGCGCTGAGCGCGAAGGCGATCGCCAGGAAGACGACGCGCCGGGGCGGGACCGCTTCCGGCCGGAGCCAGGCCGCCGCCGCCGCGATCAGGATCGATGCCTGGATGACGCGGGTGAAGATCGTCACGCCGATCACCAGGCCGTCGGCCATGGTCGAGCTCACGACCGTGTAGATCGGGAAGGTCCCAGTCATCAGCGTTTTGAGCGGCAGATAGGTGGCGGGGAACCAGAGATCGAGCGCGGCCTGCGCGCCGAAGCCGGTCGAGTAGCTCGTGATGTTCCGGTAGATCTGCGAGGGGCTGCCCTCGCCGAGGATGTACCAGCTCGCCAGATAGATCAGCACCGTGAACAGCAGCATGCCTTCGAACGCCACCCAGCGGCGGCGCAGGAGGGGGGCGACGATCGCGCCGACCAGATAGACTTTGAAGTTCACCGCCAGGCCGGCGAAGAACCAGCGCAGCCAGGCGGATTTCAGCAAGGGGCCGAAGCCGAGCAGGATGCAGGCATAGCAGAAGATCAGCAGGTTCCCGCGCTCGAAGGCGTAGATCATCGGGAAGCCGAAGGTCATCGCGAAGGCGCGGGGCAGGGCGGTGCGCCGATCGACCTTGCGATAGCTCAGGAAGGTGAGCACGACCGTGCCCAGCCACATCGCGGTGAGCGCCACGCCGCCAAGCCAGTCGCAGGCGCGGGCTTCCTCGGAATAGGTCAGCGCATAGCAATGCGGGATCGAGAACATCCGCATGAGCACGAAGGAAAGCGGCGGATAGATGGTCCGCTCGATTTCATAGGCCCCGGGCTTCTGCGACCATCGAGTCAGCGAATACCAGTCCATCCACGTGCCGCTCGGCTCGTAGAAGAAGGGTTGGGGCAGATAGTGATAATAGAAGAAGAACCATGTCGTGTAGCCGATCGCGGCGATGATCGGCAGGATCAGCGCATATTCCATCCAGACGGACTGGCGCACCGGACGTGGCGTCTCCGTCACGCGGTCTTCCTCACGAAGATGAAGTGCTTGAGGATGAAATAGTTGAGGATCGACACCAGCACCGCGGTGATCAGGCCGGCGAGATAGGGCGACTTGATTACCAGCGCGACGCAGGCGAGTGTGGCCAGGCCGATCAGGTAGTTGACCACATAGGACATGGTGAAGCGCAGCTTGGCCGGCCCGGCATCGCGAAACACGTGCCGGCTATAGGTGATGTAGTTGAACGCGACTCCGGCGACATGGGCGACCAGCTGCGCGACGAACATGTTGAGGCCAAGCCAGACGAGGAGCGCATAGGCACCCAGGCCGAAGGCGGTGTTGACCACCCCGGCCTGGTAATAGCGCCACAGCTCGATCAGGCGCTCGCGGGAGAGAGAGATCGCCATGCGCTCATTCCGGCGGGAAGTTGATGCGTTCGCGCTCGAGCACGAGCGGGGTGCCGCGCGTGCGCTCCGAGATGATCCGGACATTGTCGCCCAGCAATCCCAGGAACCCGAACAGCATGGCCAGCTGCGCCTGCACGACGGCGGCGATGAACCAGCCCGCGATCGGGCGATCGAGGAAGAAGGCGAGGGTGCCGCCGAGCAGCATCACCAGCGTCATCAGCGCGCCGAACGCGCCGATATAGATCGGAATGCGCAGCAGCCGCTTCGACGAACCGGCAAGCGCCGACATCGCGAAATCGAGCAGGGCGAAGAAGTTGTTCTTCGAGCGGCCGCCGGCACGCGGCGGGCGCGGATAGGCGATGGTCTCGAGCCGGTAGCCGGTCTCGACCAGCATGCCGCGGAAGAAGGGCTCCGGCTCCGCCAGCTGGCGGATCGAGCGGACCACGCGGGCATCGTACAGGCCGAAGCCGGTGGCGCCGGGCAGGATCGGATAGTCGCCGAAATTGCGCGCGAGCCAATAGGACAGGCCACGGGTAGCGCGCAGCATCGGGCTGTTGCGCTCCTCGCCCGCGCGGATGCCGAGGATGATGTCGACACCGGCGCGCCAGCGCTCCACGAAGCGCGGGAGCAGCTCGGGCGGGTCCTGGAAATCCGCGCACATGCCCACGACGGCACGGCCGCGTGCCTGGTAGATGCCATAGGTCGGCGAACGCATCTGGCCGAAGTTGCGCGTGTTGACGATCAGGCGGACCCGCGGATCGCGCGCGCAGATCGACTTGACGATCTCGACCGTGCGATCGGTCGAGTCATTGTCGATGAAGATCACCTCGAAGAGGAGCTCCAGCGGCTCCAGCTGGGCGATCACCGCCGCGCAGATCGCCTCGGCATTCTCCGCCTCGTTGTAGCAGGGAATGACGACCGATAGATCGGGCTGCCTCGTGTCGATCATGCCTCTTTCTCGGCGAGCCTGGTCTCGGAAAGCGGCGGGCGCAGCGGATAGAATTCGAGCGCGAGCGCAAGCAGCAGGATCAGCACGCCCAGCGCCAGAGGCCCGAAGTTAAGCTGGCGCTCGCTGTCGATATAGGCCGGCTCGAGGATACGGATCGTGACGCCCGAGGTCAGGTCCTCGACGGACGTGCCCTGCAGGAAGCGCTTGTAGTTCTCGTACAGGCCCTGGGCGATGTCGAGCTCGCGGGAGAGACGCTCTGCTTCCGTCGTCTGTCGGACGACCTGGCCGACCGAGCTGTCCTGCTGCGGCGAGGTGGACTTCGCCACTGCCAGCTGCTGGCGCAGCGCGTCGATCGCCGCGATCATCTGGCGGACGCGGATATTGTCGTCCGTCGCGAACTGCCGCATCGCGTTGAGATCGACTTCCTTCGCACGGATATCGGCCTCGAGCGCCGGAATCCGGTCGCCTGCCGCATAGAAGGCGGCCTGCGGGCTGCTGTAGCGCGTCGAAAGGCGGAAGGTGTCATAGGCGGTGCGCGCCTTGGACAGGCGCTCGCCCGCTCGCTCGAACAGCTGCTGCAGGATCGCGCGCTTCTGCTCGGTCTGACGGCGGGCGATCAGCGCGAGCTGGCTGCGGACCGCTTCGCCATAAGCCGAGACGACCCGGCGGGCGAACTCGGCATCGCGCTGCTTGAGCTCGATCTGCATGATGCCGCCGCGCAGTACCGTGATGTCGATATGGCGATCGAGCCAGCGATGCACTTCGATCGGCGTGAGCTTGAGGTGCTGCTCGAGGTTGGTCTGCTTGGCGACGATCGTGCGGACATATTCGCTGTTCGCGACCTTCTGGCTCACTTCGATCGCGGCCTGGTTGCCGAACACGCTGTTCACGGCGCCGAGCTGGCCCAGCGTGCCGCTGAGGCCGAGGGTGCCCGGATCGGTCGGCGTCAGGCTGACGGCGGCGCGATATTTCTGCGGGAACAGGGTGAGCGCCGCGCAGATGGCGAGCAGCACCACGAACAGGCCGCGCCGCAGCCATGGATTGCGGAGCACCGGAAGCCGGGTGAGCGTGCCGGTGAGGGAGCGATAGGGCGTCATCAGTTGATCGCCGCGATCGCGAGGGCCGCAATGCCGAACTGCGCGACGACTTGCGAGATATCGCGGATCTTGGCGAGCAGCGAGTAGTTCTCGGTGCGGATCGGCACGAAGATGGTGTCGCCCGGCAGCACCTGCGCGCTCATCGCGCCACGCTTGCGGGTCAGCACCGAGCCATTGGCGCGCACCACGAAGATGTTGCCGCGATCGGCGCCGCGGATGACGCCGCCGGCCTGCTCGACATAGTCGCGGACGCGGATGGCCTTGCCGTTACCGACGATGAACGAGGCCGGGCGGTACACCGCGCCGAACACGCCGACCGTCTCCACGCGCGGCGGGATCACGATGCGATCGTTGTTCTCGACGAGGAGATTGTTCGGGAGCGCGGCATCGACCGGCGTCACGTCGAGCACCAGGCGGCCGTCCGGCTCCTTCTTGCGCAGCTGGTCGAGGAAGGCCTTGGCCGAGGCGACCTGGGCCTGGCGCTGCGTCTGGTCGCCCAGACCGTTGCCGGTCAGCGGCGCGGCGGCGAGGGCCATCTCCATCTGGTCCACGGCATCCAGGAAACCACGGCGCTGCTGGGCGCGCACGGTCTCGCGCGAGAAGCGGGTGCCATAGACATAGGCGCGCGGGGTCAGGCCGCCGGCCATCGCGACGACCTCGGCCAGCGGCGTATTCGGCGCCACATAATAGTTGCCCGGCTTGTTCACTTCGCCTTCGATCCGGACGATCGCCTGCTGGCGCTCGAGCGGACGGGCAAGGCTGCCCTGCGGCAGGATCTGGATGATGTCGCCGGCTTCGGTGGCGAAGTTCGATGCCGCGGTGCGCTCGATCTGGCGGCTGCCCACCGAATCCTGATCGGACAGGCGATAGAGGATGAGGCGCGAGTCATCGGCCAGGTTGGTCGGCCCGCCGGCGATGCGCAGCGTGTCGGCAAGGCTCTCGCCCTGTCGCACTTCGTAGATCGCCTCTTCGTTGACGCTGCCGATCACCGCGACCTGACGGCCGACGGCGGGAATGAAGATCACGTCCTCGTTCTGCAGCAGCGGATCGTGCGAGCGGTCGCCGTCGCGCAGGAGCTGGTAGAGGTCGAAATCGGCCACTTCCTGGCCGTTGCGATAGAGCTTGGCCGAACGGAAGCTGCCGCCCGCGGCCGGGCCGCCGGCCTGGAGTATGGCGTTCACCAGCGTCGACAGGCTGTTAACCGAATAGGCGCCCGGATGCGCGGCGAAGCCGGTGACGTAGACGCGGACGCCGCGCAGCTTGGTGAGCGAGACCGAGACGTCATAGCCGCGATACTTGCGCCCGATCGCCGCCGCGATGCGATCGCGCAGGTCGCGGTAGCGCACGCCGACCAGGCTGACGCTGCCGACGTTGGGCAGGAAGATCTTGCCGTCGCGATCGATCTCGGCATCGACGCTGCCTTCCATCGAGCCGGTCAGCGCGATCGAGACGGTGTCGCCCACGTTGAGCGCATAATCGGGCGGGATGGTCGAGGTTGCCGGCGTCGCGAAGTCGCGCGAGCCGGGAAGCAGCAGGTCGCTGCCGAAGCGCTTGAGGTTGCGGCCGGTGACGTCGCGCGCCCAGCTTTCGAACTCGCCGGGCTTCACGGGCTGGCGAAGGCGCATCGCCTCGGTGTCCAGCAGCCCGTCATTCGTGCGGACGCCGCTGTTCTGCGTGGTGCCGACGGTGTCGCGGCTGTTGCCCGAGCGATCCACGGAGATCGGCTCGTACACCGTCGAGGGCGTCGGCGTCGAAGTGGTGTTCTGGTTCTGGCTCTGGCTCGACGAGCTCTGCCCCTGGGTCGTGTTCGTCCCGGGGCTCAGCGGCGAACCCGAGGGCGTGTTCTGATCGATCGTCTGCGCCCAGGCCGGTGCCGAATAGGCAAACAGCGCCAGCGCCGCCGAAGTCGCGGTCAGGGCGGTGCGGATCCGTTGGGAGGGTGCGAACTGGCGCTGCGTGCCGGTCGGGAAATGGGTCATACTGGGATCCGATTGCCTTTGGGTTCGGCGGAGGGCGAGAATTGCGCCGCCGTATAGTTGTTGAGGGTCGTCAAGTCACCGCCGAACATGGTGTCCGGCAGCCTGCAGATAGTCGGCGGTTTCAAGCACCTGCTGCCCGAGCGGGACGGGCGTGATGCCGTGCCGGGCGAGCAGTGCGGCATAGGCTTCGCCGTCGCCCGCATACCGGTCCGCCACCGGATCGGTAACCGGGGCGCGGTTGACGCCAGGCCCCCGCAGCGCTTCGGCGACGACCGCGGCGACGGCACCCAGTTCGAGTGCCTCGCCGCCGGTGTCGAAGCGCGTCACGCCCGAAGGGGCATCGCCCAGCAGCGCGAAGATCAGGGAGACCAGCTCGCGGATCGCCACATAGCCCCGGATCACCTCGCGCGGCGCCCGGACCTCGATCGGGCGCATCGCGAGCGCGTCGAGGATGAAGCTGGCCATCGCATAGGCCTGGTGCTTGTTGATGAAGGGGCCGGTGATGTTGAAGATCCGGCCGATCACCGCCCGCTTGCCCCGGGCGGTGGCCCAGTCGGCGAAGCGATCCTCGTCCTCGCGCTTCATCGCGCCGTAGAGGCGCATCGCGGGCGAGGCGGCGGGATCCTCGGCCTTGTAGGCAGCGCCTGACGACGCGACGAACACCGCGGCGGCATCGACAGCGTCGAGCCCGGCCAGCACCGTATCGCTGATCTGCTGGTTGGCGGCGCGATAGGCGGCATCGTCCATCGCCTCGGCGCGGTCCTTGGTCAGGAACGCGAAATGGAGCACCCAGGCACCCGGCCGCGCCACCGCCGCGAGGTCGGCCAGGGCATGCTGGCGCACGACGCGCCCGTCGCCCAGGTCGAGATCGCGCGGGGCCGATCCGAAGCACTGTACCCGATCGGCAAAGGCCTCTCCCAATGCGCGTTCCAGCAGGTCGAGCGTGGCCAGTCCCAGCCATCCGCTCGCCCCCGTGATGACGATGGGGCGATCGGTATCGGCCAGCGCATGCGCTATGGCCGGCTCAAGCATGCGCTGCCGCTCGCGCCAGAAGCGCGTCGATCAGGGGCGTGAAGGCGTCGTGGCTCGCGCAATCCCGTGCTTCCCAGCCGGGCTCGGCATAGCCATGCGTCAGGAAATGGAAGGGGATCGCCGCATCCGCCGCGATCCGGTGGTCGAGTTCGCTGTCGCCGACGAAGGCGCAGGCCGTCGCGTCGCCGTCGATGCGGGCGAGCAGGGCATCGAGCAGGTCGGGCGCAGGCTTCGGGCGCATGCCCGGCTGCCCGCCCACCACGAACGCGAAATGCTCGGCCAGCCCGGTATCGGCGAGGACCTTCTCGCACAGGCCCTGCGGCTTGTTCGAGCAGATCGACAGCGTCAGCCCGGCCGCGCGCAGCCGCGCCAGCCCCTCGGCCACGCCGGGGAACAGCGTTTCCACCGACGTTTCGTGCGCATGATAGCGCGCGCGGAAGTCGGCGAGATCCGCCTCGCCGTCGACACAGGCATCGCCCAGCAGCCCGCGGACCATATCCAGCCCGCCGCGGCTCATATAGCTGCGCGCGGCGACCGGATCGATCGCCGCGGCATCCCCGCGTTCCGCCAGCATGCCCGACAGGATCTCGACACAGGTCGCGCAGCTATCGACCAGGGTTCCGTCGAGATCGAAGATGACGTGGCGGATCACGCCGCCACTTCGCTCGCCGCCATCGCCTCCGCCAGCTCCTCGCGCGGGAGGAAGGGCGAGAGGTCTTCCAGCGTCGGCGAGACCATCGTGCCGTCCTCGAGCCGGCGCGAGCTGAGCTTGGGCGCGAATTCCTGGCGCTTGTCGATCATCACTTCGCACAGCTGCGGACCGTCGCCGGCCAGCGTCGCGCGGATCGTCTCGGGCAGCCCGCCATGGCTGTCCACCCGCGCCGCCGGGAATCCGAAGCCCTGGGCCAGCCGCGCGAAATCGGGGAAGCTCAGGCCGCTGTCCGGACCGCAACCGACGATGTTGTCGGGGAAGTGGTTCTGCTGCGACTGGCGGATCGAGTGATAGCCGTCATTGTTGAGCACGAAGATCTTCACCGGCAGCTTCTGGCCGACGATGGTCTGCAGCTCCTGCAGGTTCATCATGATGCTGCCGTCGCCCGCCAGGCAGATGATGCGGCGACCGCCCCCGGCATAATAGGCGCCGATCGCGGCGGGCAGGTCATAGCCCATCGAGGCGCAGCCGGAATTGGTGAACAGCCGCTGGCCGGGCTTGAGGTTCGCGGCCTGGAAGATGGTGACGCAGGCAGTGCCGTCGCCCGAGACGATGATGTCGCCTTCCTCGAGCTCGTCGAACAGCGCTTCGGCGAAGACATAGGGATTGATCGGCGATTCGGTGTCGCGATACTCGGGCAGCACCACCGGATAGCGGGCGGCGAGCGCGCGGCTGCGGTCGAGGAACGCCCTGCGCGCGGCGACCGCGTCGTCGGCCGGCGCCGCGACCGTCTCCGCCGCGGCGAAGAAATCGGCCAGGTCGGCATGGACCGGGCGGTGCAGCGACAAAGTGGGCTTGGAGAGCTCCGCCTTGTCGATATCGACCATCGCGACGCGGGCATTCCGCGCGAAGCTCTTCCAGTTGTAGCTGATCTGGCGGATGTTCAGGCGCGATCCGAGCACCAGCACATAATCCGCGGTCTGCACCGCGAAATTGCCGCCGCGATCGCCGACCGTGCCCGGGCGCCCGACATAGAGCGGATGGCTGTTCGGGATCGCGTCATGCGCGTTCCAGCCGGTGACGACGGGCACGCCGAGGCGCTCGACGAAACGGAGGAACTCGGCATGCTGGCCCGAGAGGCGCACGCCGGCGCCGGCCAGGACGACCGGTCGCTCGGCGGCATGCAGTTCCGCCATCAGCGCCGCGACTTCGCTGTCCAGCGCATCGCCGGTCAGCGCGCCGAGTTCGGCGCTGGTATTGGCGGCTTCGCCCTCATGATCGAGCTCGGCCGGATCGAAGCGCTCGAGCGCGTCGAAATCGACCGGCGCGGCCTGCACGTCGATCGGCACGTCGATCCACACCGGGCCGGGGCGGCCGCGGGTGCAGAGATAGAGCGCCTTCTCGACCACCTTGCGCGCCTGGAGCGGATCGTCGAGCACCACGGCATATTTGGTGATGCCGCGGACCATCTCGACGATGTCCACTTCCTGGTCGCCGAGCTGGCGCAGGGGCAGGGGGTAGTTGAACGCGCAGGTCTCGCGCTTCACCTGACCCGACACGACGACCATGGCGATCGAATCGACATAGGCGCCGTAGACGCCGTTGAGCGCGTTGACGCCACCGGGGCCGGTGGTCACGTTCACCGCCGCCGGACGGTTAGACAGGCGGCAATAGCTCTCCGCCGCGATCGAGGCGGCCTGTTCGTGGTGGACGAAGACCTTGTGCAGGCCTTCGGCACGTCCGAACGCATCGTTGAGGTGCATCGCACCCCCGCCGGTGAGCATGAACATGTCGGTTACGCCGTGCTCGACGAGCAGGCGGGCGATCAAATCGGCAACGCGCATTTTGGTCATGACGGTTAGGCAGCGGCCTTGATGGCGCCCTTCTGGCGCTTTTCCATCATCGCGATGCGGACTTCGTCCTCGGCGGCGATGGTCTTGTAATAGTCGCGCTTGTTCTTGAGCCAGAGCAGCTCGAACTGGATCGCCAGCTCCATGCCCGCGGTCGCGGAGGCCGGGTTGGCGAGCACGCCACCGTCGAAGATGACCTTGCGGGTCTCGAAACGGTCCAGGCGCTGTTCGCGCACGGCGCTGAGCAGCGGGATCGAATCCGGGCTGACGCCACCGCCGACGACGAGCTCAAGGCCGTTCTCGCGAGCGACCTGGCCGCTCTTCACGACGAAGGCGCGCATGTCGTCGCTGTTCACGAAATCGCGCGTGTGGCCCATCGAGCCGGCGAAATCGACGCGGCCGAAGACCATGCCGACGCGGCCCTTGCGGGCGATCTCGGCCATCTCGTCCAGCTTCTCGAACGTGCTGTGGGTTTCGAGATTGAACAGGAAGCTCACATCGTCCTGCTCGTCGCGCGGATAGAACTTGTCCTTCGCCGCGATGAACTTGGAAAGCGCATAGGGGGTCTCGACCATCGGTGCGATGATGTAGTCCACACCGTAGAGCCGGCACTCGATCAGATCGCGGATCGCTTCGCAGCCGCCGATCTTGATCGCGACCTTGAGGCCCGCACGACGGGTGATCTCCAGGAGGCGCAGCAGCTCGTCGACGCGCGTGCCTTCGGCCTCGAATTCGGCCTTGATGGCAACGATCTGATGCTTGGCCTTGCCCTCCTCCAAGAGCGCAAGCATCCGCTTTTCGTACTCATTCACGTGCAAATCTCCCCGCACCAAACTCAAATAATCGAAGCTGGCCATTCCTTCGGCTGCTTCAAAGGTATGAAACTTTTAAGTCAGGATAGCGCCTGTCGTCCGAGACGGATCCAGGTTGCAAAGTCCGTAACTGCAACGCCAATGGCTCTGGGAAGCGGTTGGCGCAAGGCGCAGAAAGGACGGCAGGCGGATGACGCGCTCTGCAACAAGCGCCTCTATCTCAACGATTTCTCCCTCGATCGGCTACCATTTTTTACCCCGAAATGGCCGAATATTCCGAGTGCGTGCGAATTTTGCAGGCACAACCGAAGCGGTGTCAATGGTTTTTCCGTCAACATTCAGCCCGAATCCGTTGCAGCTAAGTTTTTGGATGTTGGACTAGAAACGAGAAACAACTATCAGCGCGCCGTCTATGCCTAACGTCACGCTCAACACCGGGCGCACCTTTTCCGCCGATCCCGCGGTCACGATCCTGGACGCAGCCCGCGCCCAGGGCGTGACGCTCGAATATAGTTGCCGGACCGGGCGCTGCGGCATCTGCAAGGCGCCCTTGCTCTCGGGCGAGACCGCGATCCTCAAGTCCGAAGCCGAGGGGCTGACGGCCGAGGAAGCGGCCGCCGGCCTGATCCTGACCTGCTGCCGCGCGGCAACCGACGACGTCGCGCTCGACATCGAGCCGCTCGACCGGCTCCAGGGGCTGGAGATCAAGACGATGCCGAGCCGCGTCGCCTCGATCGAGCGCCTCGCGCCGGATATCGTGAAGGTGGTCCTGCGCACGCCGCCTGCCTCGCCGATGCGCTTCCTGCCCGGCCAATATGTCGATGTGCTCGCCGAAGGCGTGCGGCGCAGCTATTCGCTGGCCAACGCGCCGCGCGCGGACGGCCTGCTCGAGCTCATCATCAAGCGCTACCCCGGCGGGCGGCTGAGCGAATATTGGTTCGAGCGTGCCAAGCCCAACGACCTGATCCGGATCGAGGGGCCGTTCGGCACCTTCTTCCTGCGCGACGAAGGGCCGCGCGACATCGTCTTCCTCGCCACCGGCACCGGCATCGCGCCGGTGAAGGCGCTGCTTGAGGAATTCGCCGCGGATGCGGAACGTGCCGCCCGGCACCGTCTCCGCGTGTTCTGGGGCAACCGGGAGGCGGAGAGCTTCTGCTGGGATCCGGTTGCCTTGGGGCTGGACATCGCAGTGCATCATCTGCTTTCGGATAGGGAAGCCGCCTGGGGAGGGGCGCGCGGCTATGTTCAGGATGCAGCTGTCCGGGACGGGATCGATCCGGAAGATACTGTTGTCTATGCGTGCGGATCCAACGCGATGATCGCGTCGGCCCGCACCGCGCTGCTTGCGCTCGGCCTGCCGGCCAAGCGCTTCTTTTCAGATGCTTTCGTAAGCTCGAATTGAGGGTAAGAACCGATGAAGGCAGTCATTCTGGCTGGGGGGCTCGGCACGCGTTTCGCTGAAGAGACCAGCCTGCGTCCGAAGCCGATGATCGAGATCGGCGGTCGCCCGATCCTGTGGCACATCATGAAGATCTACGCCGCGCACGGCGTGACGGAATTCATCATCTGCTGTGGCTACAAGGGCTACATCATCAAGGAATATTTCGCGAACTACTTCCTCCACATGTCGGACGTGACGTTCGACATGGTCGAGAACAAGATGATCGTGCACGAGAAGCGCGCCGAGCCGTGGAAGGTCACGCTGGTCGATACCGGCGACGAGTCGCAGACCGGCGGCCGCCTGAAGCGCGTCGGCGACCTGGTGAAGGACGAGGAGTTCTTCTTCTTCACCTATGGCGACGGCGTGGGCGACATCGACATCGCGAAGACGCTCGAATTCCACCGCGCACACGGCAAGGCCGCGACGCTCACCGCCACCTATCCGCCGGGCCGATTCGGCGCGCTGCAGATCGAGAACGGCCAGGTCGAGCAGTTCCTCGAAAAGCCGCAGGGCGATGGCGGCATGATCAATGGCGGCTTCTTCGTGCTCTCGCCCAAGGTGCTCGACTATATCGAGGGCGACGCGACGCTGTGGGAGCAGGAGCCGCTGCGCAACCTGGCGTCGGACGGCGAGCTGATGGCCTATGAGCATCACGGCTTCTGGCAGCCGATGGACACGCTGCGCGAGAAGCAGATGCTCCAGAGCCTGTGGGAAAGCGGCAAGGCGCCCTGGTGCATCTGGTGAAAGCCGGCGTCGATCCTGGATTCTGGGCGGGCAAGCGTGTCTTCCTGACCGGGCATACCGGGTTCAAGGGCAGCTGGCTGTCGCTGTGGCTGCAGCAGATGGGCGCGGAGCTGACCGGCTTCGCGCTCGCGCCGCCGACCGATCCGGCGCTGTTCCAGGTCGCGGATGTCGCGACGGGCATGAACTCGATCATCGGCGACATTCGCGATGCGGAAGCGCTGACCTCGGCGCTGGTCGCCGCGGATCCCGAGATCGTGATCCACATGGCCGCGCAGCCGCTGGTCCGGGCGTCCTATGACGATCCGGTCGGCACCTATGCCACCAATGTGATGGGCACCGTCCATCTGCTCGAGGCGGTGCGCAAGGCAGCGGGGGTGCGCGCGGTCTGCGTGGTCACTACCGACAAATGCTATGAGAACCGCGAATGGGTGTGGGGCTATCGCGAGGACGAAGCGATGGGCGGCCATGATCCGTACAGCAATTCCAAGGGCTGCGCGGAGCTGGTCACTTCGGCCTATCGTCGTTCGTTCTTCACCGGCGAAGGCAAGGCCGCGATCGGATCGGGCCGCGCCGGCAATGTGATCGGCGGCGGCGACTGGGCTGCCGATCGTCTGGTGCCCGATATCCTGCGCGCGGTGAGCGCCGGCGAGCCGGTGCTGATCCGCAATCCGCTGGCGACCCGGCCGTGGCAGCATGTGCTCGAGCCGCTCTCGGGCTATCTCGTGCTCTGCCAGGCGCTGTGGAACGATCCCGCGGCCGCTGCCGAGGGCTGGAACTTCGGCCCGCGCGACGAGGATGCGCGGCCGGTCCAGTGGATCGTCGAGAAGATGTGCGCGCTGTGGGGCGAGGGCGCGTCGTGGGTGCGGGACCCGAGCGTCCAGCCGCACGAGGCCAATTTCCTCAAGCTCGACATCTCCAAGGCGCGCGCCGGTCTCCGCTGGGAGCCGCGCTGGAATCTCGCCCGGGCGCTTGAGAGCATCGTCGACTGGCAGCGCGCCTGGACCGCCGGCGACGACATGCACGCCTATTGCCTTTCCGAGCTGGCCCGCTTCGTCGCGGCCGGCACCGCACACGACCAAGGATAATCCGTTTCATGACTGCTGACGATCTTCGCAAGGAAATCCGCACCCTGGTGGGCCGCTATGCCGAGGCGCAGTTCGCGCCGAAGCCGTTCGTGCCGGGCGAGAGCGTGATCCCGCCCGCCGGCAAGGTGATCGGCGCCCCCGAAATCGAGTTGATGGTCGAAGCCGCGCTGGACGGCTGGCTGACCACCGGCCGCTTCAACACCGAGTTCGAGGCGGGCCTGGCCAAGCTGGTCGGTGCGCCGTTCGTGCTCACCACCACCTCGGGCTCCTCGGCCAACCTGCTCGCGCTGTCGTGCCTGACCAGCCACAAGCTGGGCGATCGCCGCCTGAAGCCGGGGGACGAGGTCATCACCGTCGCGGCGGGCTTCCCGACCACGGTGAACCCGTCGATCCAGCACGGGCTGGTGCCGGTGTTCGTCGATGTCGACGTGCCGACCTACAATATCGACGCCAGCCTGATCGAGGCGGCGATCACCGAGAAGACCGGCGCGATCATGATCGCCCACACGCTCGGCAACCCGTTCAACCTCGCCGAGGTCCGGCGGATCTGCGACAAGTACGACCTGTGGCTGGTCGAGGATTGCTGCGATGCGCTCGGCGCCACCTATGCGGACAAGCTGGTCGGCACCTGGGGCGATGTCGCCACGGTGAGCTTCTATCCGGCGCACCACATCACGATGGGCGAGGGCGGCGCGGTGTTCACCAGCTCGATGGAGCTGAAGCCGATCATCGAGTCGATCCGCGACTGGGGCCGCGACTGCTATTGCGCGCCGGGTTGCGACAATACCTGCGGCTCGCGCTTCGGCCAGCAGCACGGCACGCTGCCGTTCGGCTACGACCACAAATATGTCTACTCGCACCTTGGCTATAACCTGAAGATCACCGACATGCAGGCGGCGTGCGGCCTGGCCCAGCTCGAAAGGGCACAGGGTTTCGTCGAAGCGCGGCGGCGGAACTTCGAATTGCTCACCGAACGGCTGAAAAGCCTCGAGGAAGTGTTCATTCTGCCGGAAGCCACCCCCAATTCGAATCCCTCCTGGTTCGGCTACCCCATCACTATCCGGGATGGAGTGGATGCCAAGCGCGTCGACGTGACCCGCTATCTCGACCAGAACAAGATCGGTACCCGCCTGCTCTTCGCCGGCAACCTGACCCGCCAGCCCTATTTCGAGCATGTGAACTATCGCGTGGTCGGCGACCTGACCCGCACCGACCAGGTGATGAACAACACCTTCTGGATCGGCCTGTTCCCGGCGCTGGGGGCCGAGCATTTCGACTATGTCGGCGAGAAGCTCGAAGAGTTTTTCGGCCTGAACTTCTAAGACAGACGCACACGCCGCGATCCGCGTTCGCGCGGATCGCGCAAGTGCTTGCCCCGGGGCTTTCCATCGTCTAGCCACCCGGGCTTCGCTGCCCCTGTGGCGAAATTGGTAGACGCGACCGACTCAAAATCGGTTGCCGCAAGGCATGCTGGTTCGAGTCCGGCCAGGGGCACCAACAAACAAAAAGACCGCGGCGCCATCGGCACCGCGGTCTTTTTGTTTTGCCGCCGGCTCACAAAGAAAGGGCCGCCGCGTCGGGTGACGCGACGGCCCCATAGTGGATCGCGGAGGCGATCAGAGCTTCAGGCGCGCACCGACCAGGAGGGTGCGGCCGAAATGATTGAACTCGTAGTTCCGGTTCGCGGCGGTGTCGGTGTAGCGGTCGCGATAGGCGTCGGTCAGGTTGGTGCCTTCCACCGACAGCTCGATCCAATCGGTGAGCTTGTAGCGGACCGATGCGTCGACATTGGTGATCGCGTTATAGCCTTCGAACACATTGCCCGTGCCCGAGCCGGCATCGACATAGGGCCCGCGATAGCTGACCGAGGCGCGTGCGCTGAACTTCTTGTCTTCATAGTAGAGCGTCGCGTTGAACGCCTTCTTCGACACGCCGTAGAGCGTCGAGTTGAAGGCCCGGTTCGGCAGCGTCAGCGAGCCGTTGGCGTTCACCGCGGTGGCGGGTGCCGACTGGCTGTAGGTCGCACTCGAGTCGATGAAGGTCGCGTTCGCGATGCCGCCGAAGTTCTTCAGGAAGCCCGGCAGGAAGCGGAACGGCGCCTGCACCGCGATCTCGACGCCCTTGAGCGATGCGCCGGTGCCGTTGACCGTGGTCACCACCGTCCAGATCGGCTGGGCGAGCTGGGCCGGGTTCAGGAAGGCCGGCGACGAGGCGGCGAGCACGGTGGCGGGCAGGCCGGTCGACAGGAAGGTCTGGCCGGTGAGCGTGGCGCTGACCGGGAAGCTCTTCACATTCTTCTTGAACACCGCGACCGAGAAGATCGACTGCGGCGCGAAATACCACTCCGCCGCGAGATCATAGGCCGTGGCGCGATACGGATCGAGGTTCGGATTGCCGAACGACACGCGGTAGTTGAAGCCGTCGGCCGAGCCGCCCGGCGTCAGGCTGCCCAGCGTCGGGCGCGTCATCACTTCGGCGGCGGCGGCGCGCAGGACGACGTTCTCGGCCGGGAACAGCGCGACGTTCACCGAAGGCAGCCAGTCGTCATAGGTCCGCTTCACGGTGACGGGCAGGGTGCCGTTGATGCCGGTCGAGCTCTGGTCGGTCGAGGCATAGCGGATGCCGGCGTTGAGCGCATAGCGCAGGCCGAACAGATCGCCCTTGGCGTCGAACTGGAGATAGCCGCCCTTCACCTCTTCGGTGACGTTGCGGTTGTTGCCCACGTCGAGCGCCAGCGGACGGTTGTAGAGGCCGGTATAGGCCGCGGCCGCGTCGATATTGGCGACCACCCAGCTGGTGGTGGTGCCCGCCGGCTGGCCGGCATTGCCGAGGTTGACCAGCTCGGTCAGCTGCGGGGTGGCCTGGAAGCCGTAGACGGCCGTCGGGCCGAAGGTCGAGGTGGTCGAGCAGGTGATCGTCTTGAGCACCAGATCGAGGCCGCCATTGCCGCACACGGCGGTGTCACGCTGATAGGCCTTCACCTGATAGTCGAAGCGGCGATACATCGCGCCCGACTTGATCTGGAAGCCCTCGGCCACGTCCCATTCGGTGCGCAGCTGCGCGGTGCGGAACTTGTTGGTGACGTTCGACGGGCGATCGCGGATCTCGGCGAGCTGGAAGTTTGCCGGATCGGTCACGCTGGTGCCGAAGGTCAGCACTGGCTGACGCATATTGGAATAGTCGTACTTGTAGTTCTGCGCGTCACGGTCATCGAGGATGAGCGTCGTCTCGACAGGGATGTCGGCATTCGACTTGGAGATGCCGCCGAGCAGGGTGAAGCGGAAGCTGTCGCCCAGCTCCTGATCCCACGTGCCGCCGATCTGGTAGAATTCGGTGTCCGACTTGCGGAGATAATGCTCGGTGCGCACCCACGCGTCGTTGAGGGTGGCCGAGATCATGTTGTTGTTGCTGTCGTAGACCGGGTTCACGACGTTGATCGAGCGCTCGTTCGAACGCAGCAGCACCTCGAGCCACTTCTCCTCACGGGTTTCCTTGAAGCGCGAATAGAGGCCGTCGATCGAGATCTTGGTCGCGTCGCTCGGCGCCCACTGGACGCTGCCGGTGATGCCCAGGCGCTCGCGGTCATGCCCGACGATGCCGTAGCGCGGAATGCGCGGGTGGAAGGAGAGGGCGGCCTGCGAGCAGACTGCGCTCGGGACATAGGTGCCGCCCGAATTGGCGGTGGTCCAGCAATTGGTGCCGCTGACCTGGTCGAAGGTCGCCTGGGCCCAGCGCACCGAGTTGTTGCCGAGCTCGACATTGTCGGTCTTAGAATAGGCTGCCGACAGCGACGCACCGAACGCGCCGCTCGGCGACTTCCACGAAAGCAGGCCGGCGAAGCGCGGGCCCCAGTTCTTGGAGAGGTCGTTATAGCTGGCCTGGGCCGAGCCGACGAAGGTGAAGCCTTCCTTGCCGCCCAGCGGGTTGCCGGTGTTCAGGTCGACGACTGCGCCGAGCGAGCCTTCGTCGAGTGAAGCCTCTGCCGTCTTGTGGACGACGAGCGAGTTGAACAGTTCCGAAGCGAACACGTTGAAATCGAAGGCGCGGTCGCGGTTGGCCGAGGCACCGTCGGTTGAGGTGGCAACGGTCTCCAGGCCGTTGAGGCGGACGCGGGTGAACTGCGCGCCGAGGCCGCGCACGGTGATCGCACGGCCTTCGCCGGCGTCACGCTGGATCGAGATGCCCGGGATACGCTGCAGCGATTCCGCGAGATTCTGGTCCGGGAACTTGGCGATGTCTTCTGCGACGATCGCGTCGACCGAGGAAACCGACTCCTTCTTGAGGTTCAGCGCCTTCTGGAGCGACTGGCGGAAACCGGTGACAACGATGGCGCCATCGGTGCCCTGGTCCTGCTCCTGCACGGTGGCTCCCTGGCTGCTGTCGGCAGGCGGCGTCTGGGCCGCGTCCTGCGCCAGCGCCGGAGTCGCGATGCTCGCACCGGCAATCACAGCCAGCGAGGCGCCGGCCGACCAGATATTCCGCTTCAAAAACCCTTTACGCATCCCAATTCTCCCATGTTCAGTGTTTCCAGGCCGGCCGCGGGCGGCGCCTGGCTATCGGCCGGTTCACACCGGCTCTCTGTTCGATCCCGGGCGGGCTCTCGCCTGCCTCAGGCAATCATCGCGAAGCGCTTGCGCCCGTTGGCGAGCAGCCTGCGGTGAAATTTCCTGAGCGATTCTGTGCCTTTGCGGCGCTCGGTGGCGCCAATGCGAGCCAAGCCCAACCAGGTGAGCGCCTCAGCGGCGCGCATGGCGGGGTCTATGCAGATTCGCTCGATATCCTGCGCCATTGGCGCGAAATAGGCCGCCTCTCCCTGCAGTTTCGCGAGCTTGCTGCTCGTCTGTGCCAGTGTCTCTTGTCCGATATGGACACCGGTGTCAACCAATCCGCGGCCGATGCGGAAGAGCAGCCAGTGCAAATGCCCCAGAAGCGCACGGTCATCGCCCGCAAAGGCGCCGTCGGTTGCCATCAGCTGCTCGGTGTAGATCGCCCAGCCTTCGGCAAAGGCCGGCGCATATTCGAGTCGCAGCGGGTGCGGATTGGCGGCTGCCTCGATCGGCATCTGGATCATGTGCCCGGGCAGCAGTTCATGATGGACCACGGCGGGCAGGGTCCAGGACGGGCGGTCGCGGATGCGCTTGAGGTCCGGATAATAGGCGCCGGGTGAGGTCGGGGTGGGCACGGTGCGATAACCCTGCTTGCCCTCGGCTTCCTCGGCGCGCGTCATCCGCACGGTGGCGACGTTCAGGCACTCGGGCGGCAGCGGGCCGAACAGGGCGGACAGGCGGGCAGGAACGTGGGCGAGGGTGGCGTTCATATCGGCAACTAGCCGATCGCGACCGGCATCATCGTCGCTGTAGAGAAAGCGGTTATCCGTGAACGCGGCGCTGATCCGGGCGTCGACGCTGCCTTTTGTATAGCCCAGGCGCTTGAGGACGGTGTCGGTGCGCGCGGTAAGCTCCTGCGCCTTGGCGAGCAGGATGCGGTGCGCCTCGGCAGGCGCGATGCGCGCGCCGTAATGGCGTTCCAGCAGCAGCGCGAAATAGTCGGTGCCGTGGGGGAAGCGGCCGGTGCCGGGCTCGGCGGGTGCCTTGGGGGCGAGCTCCGCGAGCAGGGCCGCCTGGCGGCGCAAGGCCTCGGCTTGGGGGCCGGATGCCTTTTCCGCTGCTGCGGCGATTCCGGCGCGGGTCTTTTCGAGCAGCGGGAGAGGGAGGATTGCGCCGCGGGCGGCGTCGGTCCGTATTGCCTCGCTCTCCGCGTTGACCTTGCGAGCATCCGGCACGGTGTCGCGCCAGGCGCCGGCATTGGGCGCAATCGTATAGGGCGAGCGGCCGAGCCGGCCGATCGGGAAGCGACGCAGGAGCTGCGCATCCACCACGAGTCCCGCGCGGACCGTTTCCAGGTCGATCCGGGCGGAGGGAGAAAGCGACGCCGGCGCGAAGCCTTTCAGCTGCGCCAGCTTCGCCTCGGGCGTGTCGAGCCTCGCCAGCCCGTCCAGTGCCGCGCGCAAAGCTTCGTCCTGTCCCGGCGCGGCCAGGGCAAGACGAGGGAGCGCGGCGACTCCGGCGGCGGCGAGGAACTGGCGGCGTTGCATCGCGATCCTCCGGTTCAGTTGGTCAGCGTCACCACATTGTTCAGCTGCGTCACTTCCGCCGCATTGCCCGGCAGCGCTACACGCACACGCGCGGCGCCCCTGGGCAGGCTCAGGCGGATCGTTGCAGTCTTCGGGGTAAGGTCGAGCGGGGCGGCGAGGGCGGGAATGGCGGCGGTAGCCAGTGCCTTGCCCGATGCATCCTCGACCGTCAGCGTACCGCCGGCCGCTCCCTTCGCGCCCAGGCTATGGACCGTGACGGCGAGCTTGCCACCCTTCACCACCACGTCATCGCTGCCGATGCCGAGATCCGGCCGCGTGGCGACGTCCTCGCCCGGCGTCTTGAGTGTGAACTCGATCTCGGTGGTGGCGTGCGGCGCGAAGGTGACCCGCGTCGAGGCGCTGCGCTCGAGATGGAGCGCAGTGGTTGCGCCGTTCGTCACCATTTCCCATTCGCCGGCGGCCACGTTCCAGGTCGACATGTCGGCGCTCTGAGGGGTGTCGCCGGTGTTATAGGCGATCACCTTGAAATGCGTCGGCGTGGCGCCGGGAACGAGGATCGCGGTCTTCAGCGCGCCCTCGGGATCGTCGAAGCGCCAGCTGACCGCGTTGCCCGGCCAGGTCTGGTTGCGGCGAAGCGCAATGCCGCCGAGCCGCTCGCGCTGGAGGATCTCGTTGGGCTGGTCTACGCGGTCGGACCACCAATGGCCCTCGGTGTACATGTACTGGCGCTGCGACTTGTCCTCGATCGCCGCGGCATGCAGCGATTCCAGATATTTGGTATCGCCGGTCGCGTCCCAGGCGGCCCATTGCTCGAAAGCGCCGCCTTTCTTCGCCTTGTCGGTGAGCGTCTTCGACCAGTCCTTGTCGCCGCCGAGCAGCTTGATGACGTTCTCGTTGATGTCCTGCACCGAGGCGGGGCCGCTCTTGCCGACGCGGGCGAGGATCGGGCTCAGATATTTCGCGTCGCCGGTAAAGCGCCAGGCCGACCAGGCCGCCTGGATCGGGGTGGAGGCCCCGCCGCCATCGCCGGCGCGCTCGGCATCGGTGCGCCAGTTGATCTCGTTCGGCCAGGACCAGTTGCCCTTGGCATCCTGCTTGCCATGCGCCAGCAGCCCGTCGGTGACGCCGGTGATCAGGCCCTGGGCATCGGGATTGCCGTTGTAGAGACCGACCAGCGTGGGGGCGTGGAGGACGACCCAGCTATAGGGCTTCTGCCACTCGAACGGCCCCTCGCGGTACATCTTGCGCGCGCCATACCAGTTGCTGGCGAAGTGCATGTGGCCGGCGGCATTGGGCAGGATCACGCCCTTCAACGCCTTCACCGTCGCCATCAGCCGTTCGACCGCACGCGGCTCGCCCCAGTTCAGATAGAGGCGCTCGGCGTCCGAGTTCATCCCTTCCTCATAGGCATGGAGCTCGTCGGTGGTGATATAGCCGAGGCCGTTCACCATCATGCCGTTCTTGTAGACCGCCTCGGACAGGGCGCGCAGCGACGTGTTGATCTTGTCCGGATCGACGCCCATCAGCGCCAGCCCCGGCCATTGCTGGAGCAGATCGGTGTCGTCCGAGATGCCGCCGCCGAAATCGCCATAGGGCACCTGGCGGTTGTCGATCCACCAGTTCACGAACTGGCGGGTGATCTTCAGATCCTCAAGCTGGCGGAAGGCCCAGAGCGGCACGCCGGCCGGCGCTTCGGGCTGCTTGAAGTCGGGCAGGTTCTGCGGGCCGTAGCTGATATCCGCCCAGTAGCGCCGCCCCTCGACATTGTCGGGGTCGACCCGGAGCAGGTCCCGCACGTCGGCGAAGACGCGGGCATACATGGCGGCGCGCTTCGAGGCGGTGTGCTCCTCGACCAGGAAGCCCCAATTGTCCTTCACCTGGTTGAAGCGGTCGGCGACGTGCTCGCGCAGCGCTTCCTTGCGGTCCTTGAACACCAGGCGGATGTTCATGCCGTCGAGCGGTGCCGGACCGAAGTCCGGCGCGGCGGAGGCGACGGAGAGATAGAGGCTGTCATTGGTGAGGATACGGTCGCGCAGGTCGAGCCAGAGCGTGCGCGCTTCGCCGGGGCGGACCGAGATCGACAGGTCGATCATGTCGCGGCCCGGCCAGATCGGGTCCTTCACCTTGATGTTGAGCGGGATCAGCCCGTCCTTGCCGGGCGTCGCCTTGAGCGCGGGGATGTCGAGCGCGATGCCGTCCAGCCCGTCGCGGCTATTCTCCCAGCCATAGTTCCAGGCGCGCGCCAGCGCCCGGCCGGCAAAGGCATCGCCGAAGCCCGACGGGATCAGCACATGGACGATCGGCATCGCGCCCTCGACATGCGCGGCGGCACCGGTCGAGGCGGCGCTGCCCGCACCCGCGGCGGCCGAGCTGGCGCCGGGCGGCAAGGCGAGCACGGTGTTGCGCTCGTCAGCCGGATAGCGGCCGCGAATGAACTTGTTGAGCGGCGCGAGCGCGGCGAGATCGGCCGAGACCTTCGCGTCCACCGTGTAGTTGAGCTTGAACGCGCCCTCCGGCTCCTTGCCGGTGCCGACGTCATAGGCCCAGATTTCCTGGATCGGCTGTTCCTGCATCACATTGGTGAAGCGCAGCGTGCCGCCCTGTGCCTCGCCAAGCGAGGTGACGCTGCGGACTAAGCCCTGCGGACGCCGGGCCAGGCTGCGAAAGCTGCTGCCGTCGGCGGCATAATCGAGCGCGCCATAGGCGGCGCCGCGGATTTCGAGCCGATTGAATTTCTCGTCCTTGGGGACCGTGAGCGTGTAGGTCTTGCCGCCCTCGACATAGACGTTCCAGTCGGGCAGCTCGAAATAATCGTCGCGGCCGGGGAGCTTCGAGCGGTTGTAGACGCCGGGCCAGGTGGTCTCGGCGATGCCGTCCACGCCCTTCCACATCCACTCCTTCAGGTCCTTCGCGTCGGCGAACTCGACCTTGCGGACGCTGGTGACCTTGTCGGCAAGCACCGGCGGCGAGGCTGCGTCCCAGCCGAAGCGGTGGAGCCAGGCGGCGCGTTTGCCGGCATCGGCGATGGCGGGCGAGGGGGCGGGCTCAGCCTTGGCGGCGAGCGCGGCGATGCCGGCGGTGTCGAGCATGCGGTCATAGACGCGGATCTCGTCGAGATCGCTGCCACGCATGAAATTATAGCGGCTCTGCACCTGATGCGGCGCCATCACGCGGCCCGCCATGCCGAACTGGTCGAGCCCGGTATCGAGATCGGCCTTCTGGTCCTTGCGGGCGACTTCCTTGCCATCGACGAAGAGCCTGACCCCGACGCTCTCATCCCAGGCGAAGGCGATATGCTGCCAGGCGTCAGGTGCCGGCTTTTCGGGCAGCTTGAACGAGACGCGGACGCGCGAGAGATTGGCGTCGGTCACAAAGGCATCGAAGCCGTGGCCGTTCCAGTCGATGCGCAGGAACGCCATGTCCCAGCTGCTATGATCCGCATAGCCGACGCGGAAGATCACGAAGGGTGCTTCACCTACCGGCTCGCGGCTGCGCCAGAAGAAGGAGAGGGTGCCGCGCTGCGCCTGGATATTCCCGGCCGCGTTCCAGGCGATATAGCCGTCATCGGCCCAGCGGAACGCGCCGCCGATCGCGCCGTCCGGCACGTTGGTGACCTTGGTCTGGAAATTGGGGACCGCGTCGCCACGCGCCTTCTCCGCGGTGCCGTTCTTGTCGCCGGAGGCACGGAAGAGCAGGCCGTCGTCCGCGGTCTGGGCAAAGGCGGGGCCGGCGGAGAGCGCGAGAGCCCATGCCAGGGCGATGCTGGTGGACGTGCGGATCATGACATGCCTCTCTGAACCATAGCAGGACGGTCTCGGCCGCCTTTGTTGTCAAGCATGGCGACGGCTGACACCGGTGGCAATCCCTTTCTCGTTTCCGGCCTATTTCGACGATCCGACTTTAGGTGCGTTGACGGGCCAGCGTGACACCGGTAGCATTAGGCGACATTCCGCGGACCCGAGCAAAGCCGGGGCGCGGCCACTCGGAGAGGAGATCGCGCGCAAGTTACTCGACATGGTCCGGCACCGGCTCCGGCCTGTCTTTCCCGGATCCTGAGAAACCGTTGGAGGCGAGCGGTGATCGGGGCAGGCGAAGCGGGTGGAGCGGCGATGTCGGGCGGCGGCTGCATTTGTGCCAGCCGCGCGTGGCGAGCGGCCCTCACGCGACCGGAACAATGGGGAATATCAAGTTGATCGAAGGACGGGAACCGGCTGACGCCATCGCCCAGGCATTTGTTTCAGCTCGTCAGGCGGGCAATGCGCTGAACGACTATCCGGGCGATCTGCCCGGTACGCTCGACGAAGCCTATGGCATCCAGGAGCGCGCGATCGAGCTGTTCGGCGACAAGGTCGTCGGCTGGAAGGTTGGCAAGATTCCGGAGCCGCTCGACGCCACCTATGGTGCGAACCGCCTTGCTGGCCCGATCTTCGCCGATTCGGTGGTGACCGCCGGCGAGGGCGAAGTGCCCGACATGCCGGTGTTCGAGCAGGGCTTTGCCGCCGGCGAGGCGGAATATCTGCTGCGCCTGGGCCCGCTGCCCGAGAGCTTCGACCGTGCCTGGACCAATGAAGAGGTCGCGGAATATGTCGATGCGATCCATGTCGGCATCGAAGTGGCCAGCTCGCCCTTCCCGGGGATCAACGCGCACGGCCCGGCCGTGACCGTCTCGGATTTCGGCAACAATAACGGCCTGGTGATCGGCGCGGCGATCCCGCTCGACGCGGATTTCCTCGACTGGCCGGTTTCGCTGGTCATCGAGGACGAAGTGGCCGGCGAGGCGACCGCGAGCACGATGCTCGACGGTCCCTTCGGTGCTGTCCGTTTCCTGTTCGAGCTTGCCGCCAGCCGGCAGTTGCCGCTTGCCCAGGGGCAGTGGATCTCCACCGGCGCCGTCACCGGCGTGCATCCGGTTCGGGTCGGTGAGCTGGTCGATGCTCGGTTCGCGCAGGACTACAGCGTCAAGTGCCGTATTGTCGGCATCCACGACGCCTGATTCGGCGGTCGCGCGGCATAAAATAATAGGGAGAGAATGATGGCGAGTAAGGGAGAGGCGGCAGTCTCCGGCGCGGTTTCGCGCGTCGGTCGCTACCGCTGGGTGATCGTGGGGCTGCTCTTTGCCGCCACCGCCATCAACTATGTCGACCGGCAGATGATCGCGGTGCTCAAGCCCGATCTCTCCAAGGAACTCGGCTGGTCCGAGACCGACTACGCCAACATCGTCTTCTACTTCCAGGCCGCTTACGCGATCGGCTATCTCGCCTTCGGCAAGATCGTCGACGCGATCGGCGCGCGCTTCGGCTATGCCATCGCCGTCGTGATCTGGACGATCGCGCACGTGGCGCATGGCGGCGTGCACTCGGTGATGCAGTTCACCCTGGCACGCTTCGGCCTGGGCATCGGTGAATCGGGCAACTTCCCGGCGGGCGTGAAGACCGTCGCGGACTGGTTCCCGGCCAAGGAGCGCGCCTTCGCGGTCGGCCTGTTCAACGCGGGCTCGAACGTCGGCGCGATCCTCACCCCGCTGCTGATCTGGGCGATGGTGCCGGCGGTCGGCTGGCGCATGACTTTCGTAATCACCGGTATTTTCGGCGTGATCTGGCTGATCGCCTGGCTTGCCATTTTCCGCGACAAGCCGGCCGATCATCCCAAGGTGGGTGAGGCTGAGCTTGCCTACATCACCCAGGATCCCGCCGACCCCGTGGTCGAGGTGAAGAACCTGTGGGGCAAGCTGCTGGTCAAGCGCGAGACCTGGGCCTTCGCGCTCGGCAAGTTCTTCATCGACCCGATCTGGTGGTTCTACCTGTTCTGGCTGCCGAGCTGGCTGGGCAAGGAATATGGCCTGAACCTGACGAGCTGGGATTCGCCGACGGCGGCGATTGCGCTGGGCGCGATCTACCTGATCTCGGACGTCGGCTCGGTCGCGGGCGGCTGGCTCTCGGGCAAGCTGATGAGCACCGGCATGAGCGTAAACAAGGCGCGCAAGCTGACCATGCTGATCTCGGCCTGCTTCGTGCTGCCGGTGGTGTTCACCACCTTCTACGGCAATCTCTGGATCAGCGTGTTCTTCGTTGGGGTCGCCGCCGCTGCGCACCAGAGCTTCTCGGCGACGCTCTACACCATTCCTTCGGACACGGTGCCGCGCTTCGCGGTGGGTTCGGTCATTGGGATTGGTGGCACGGTCGGTGCCGTAGGCGGCATGGTCTTCTCGAAATACGCGGGCTATGTGCTCGACGTGATCGGCAGCTACGCGCCGCTCTTCATCGTCGCGGGTGCGGCGTATTTCCTGGCGCTGCTTTCGATCCACCTGCTTTCGCCGCGCCTCGAGCGCGCGGACGTCGCGTAACAGAGAGGATTGAGAGATGGCCCGGCCCCTGAAGCTAGACCCTGACCGGCTGTTCCCGGCGGAGGATCGTTCGCGGAGTATCGCGCGTGCGCTCTATGCCGAAGTGGCCGGGCTGCCGATCATCAGCCCGCACGGGCACACCGATCCGACCTGGTTCTCGACCAACACCAACTGGTCGAACGCCACCGAGCTGCTGCTCTCGCCGGATCACTATATCTACCGCATGCTCTATTCTCAGGGCGTGTCGCTCGATGCGCTGTGTGTGCCGAGCAAGGCGGGCATGCCAGCCACCGACCCGCGCGAGGCATGGCGGACCTTTGCCCAGCACACCTATCTGTTCCGCGGCACCCCGTCGTCGATGTGGCTGAGCCATGTGTTCGGCGAGGTGTTCGGCTTCGACGTGGCGCTCGATGCCACTACCGCCGATCTCTATTACGACACGATCAACGCCAAGCTGGCGACCGACGCGTTCAAGCCTCGCGCCCTGTTCGATCGCTTCAACATCGGTTTCCTCGCCACCACCGAGGGGCCGCAGGACGATCTGTCGCCACACCATGCGATCCATGACAGCGGCTGGAACGGACGAGTGGTCACCACCTATCGCCCGGACGCGGTGATCGATGTCGAGCATGAGCAGTTCGCCGGCGCGATGCGGATCTTCGCCGAGAAGACCGGCGAGGACGTATACAGCTGGGACGGCTATCTCGCCGCGCATCGTAAGCGTCGTGCGGACTTCCGGGCCGCCGGCGCCACCGCGACCGACCATGGCCACCCGACGGCGGCCACCGCGAACCTGAGCAAGGACGAGGCCGAGCGGCTGTTCCGCACGATCCTGTCCGACAGCTGGACCCCGCAGGATGCCGAGCTGTTCCGCGCCCAGATGCTGACCGAGATGGCGGCGATGAGCGCCGAGGACGGGATGGTGATGCAGATCCATCCGGGCTCTTTCCGCAACCATAATGGCGGGCTGTTCGAGAGCCATGGCCGCGACAAGGGCGCGGACATCCCGATGCGCACCGACTATGTGCATGCGCTCAAGCCGCTGCTCGACCGGTTCGGCACTTCGACCGATCTCTCGATCATCCTCTTCACGCTCGACGAGACTGTCTATGCCCGCGAGCTGGCACCGCTGGCCGGCCATTATCCGTGCCTCAAGCTGGGCCCGAGTTGGTGGTTCCATGACTCGCCCGAGGGCATGCGCCGCTTCCGCGAGCAGGTGACCGAGACCGCCGGCTTCTACAACACCGTCGGCTTCAACGACGATACCCGCGCCTTCCTGTCGATCCCGGCGCGGCATGATGTCGCCCGCCGCGTCGATTGCGCCTTCCTCGCGCGACTGGTCGCCGAAGGACGGCTGCTCGACTGGGAGGCCGCCGAACTGGCGCACGAACTCACCAACGGGCTGGTGCGCAAGGCGTACAAGCTCGACGAGGCGCCGCGCCGCGCGGAAGCCGCCTGACCCATTCACAGGGGCACTCCCAAGCCGGTCGCCCCGCCGGACAGTTACTAGAGGAACCGCACCATGAAGATCGCGCTGATCAACGAGAACAGCCAGGCCGCCAAGAACAGCATCATCCATGATGCGCTGACCAGCGTTGCCGAGCCGCTGGGCCATCAGGTCTTCAACTACGGCATGTATTCGGCCGAGGACGATGCCTCGCTGACCTATGTGATGAACGGCCTGCTCGCCGGCATCCTGCTCAATTCGGGCGCGGCGGACTTCGTCGTCACCGGCTGCGGCACCGGCATGGGCGCGATGCTTGCCTGCAACGCGATGCCCGGCGTGTTCTGCGGCCTGGTCATCGACCCGACCGACGCCTTCCTGTTCGGCCAGATCAACGACGGCAACGCCATCTCGATGCCCTATGCCAAGGGTTTCGGTTGGGCCGCCGAGCTGAACCTCAAGGACGTCTACGCCAAGCTGTTCGACGGCGAGCGCGGCCTCGGCTACCCGAAGGAGCGCGCCGAGATCATGCGCAAGAACCGCGGCATCCTGAAGGACCTCAAGGCGGTGACCTGCAACGACATGCTGACCGTGCTCAAGAAGGTCGACCAGGACCTGCTGCGCGCCGCGATCGCAGGCGAGAAGTTCGCCGAGTATTTCTACGCCAATTCGCAGGACGCCGAGATCAGCGCGTATCTGAAGAGCGTGACCGCACGCGAAGCCGAACCCGCCTGAACCTTCTCGTTACCGGTTGACCCAACGGAGCCCCGCCATGTTCGAACGGACTTATTACGCCACGCACCCCGACATGATGGAGTGCGTATCGAACGAGGAACTGCGCGACCGCTATCTGATCACGGACCTGTTCCGGGACGGTGAGGTCGTGCTGAACTACACCCATGCGGATCGCATGGTGATCGGCGGGGCGACGCCGGGTTCGGGCAGCATCAAGCTGCCCGACCAGGTCGAGCCGGCATCTGCGGCGGGGCATCCGTTCCTGGAGCGCCGCGAGCTGGCGGTGGTCAATATTGGCGAATCCGGGACGGTCACCGTTGATGGGGAGGGATTCGAACTGGGCAACAAGGATTGCCTGTATGTGACCATGGGCGCGGCGGATGTGCGGTTCGCGGGCGCCGGCGCGCGCTATTATCTGGTATCCTGCCCCGCCCACAAGGCATTCACCACCCGCAAGCTGGGCATCGCCGACGCCAACCGGCTCGACCGCGGCAGCCTGGAAGAGTCGAACGAGCGCTCGATCTACCAGCTCGTCATCCCCGGCGTGTGCGACAGCGCACAGCTGGTGATGGGCCTGACCACCCTCAAGCCGGGCTCGGTGTGGAACACCATGCCGTGCCACGTCCATGAGCGGCGCTCGGAAATCTACCTCTACACCGACCTGGGCGAGAACGACCGCGTCTTCCACTATATGGGGGAGCCGGACGCGCTTCGCCATATCGTGATCGCGAACCAGGAAGCGGTGATCTCGCCGCCCTGGTCGGTCCATATGGGCTCGGGCACGCGCGCCTATACCTTCATCTGGGCGATGGCCGGCGAGAACCAGGACTATACCGACATGAACGTCATGGACATCTGCCAGCTGGCTTGAGCCGAGACCCCGGAGCGGGCGGCGCCGATCGGCGCCCGCTACCCTTCCAAATACCCACCCGACACCTCCCGCACGGGAGGCGAGCGAGAGAAGCAATGACCAATCCCTTCGATCTTTCCGGCAAGGTTGCCGTGGTGACCGGTGCCAATACCGGCATCGGCCAGGGCATCGCCCTGGCGCTCGCCGCCGCTGGCGCGGATATCGCCGCCGTGGGCCGCACCCCGGCGCAGGAAACCGTCGAGAAGGTCCGCGCGCTCGGCCGCAAGGCGGAGATCATCTCGGCCGATCTCTCGAGCATCGAGCCTGTGGGCAGGGTTGTGGATGAAGCTGTGGATAAGTTGGGCGGGCTCAACATCCTGGTCAACAATGCCGGCATCATCCGCCGCAACGACAGCCTCGACTTCACCGAGGAGGATTGGGACGCGGTGGTCGACACCAACCTCAAGTCGGTGTTCTTCCTCTGCCAGGCCGCCGGCCGGCACATGGTCGCCAATGGCGGCGGCAAGATCATCAATATCGCGTCGATGCTCACCTTCCAGGGCGGCATCCGCGTGCCGAGCTACACCGCGTCCAAATCGGGCATCGGCGGCCTCACCAAGCTGCTCGCCAATGAATGGGCGACCAAGGGCATCAACGTGAACGCGATCGCCCCGGGCTACATCGCCACCAACAACACGGCGGCGCTGCAGGCGGACGAGACGCGCAACCGCCAGATCATGGAACGCATTCCCGCCGGACGCTGGGGCTCGCCGGAAGACATGGGCGGCGCGGCAGTTTTCCTCGCTTCCTCGGCGGCCGACTATATCCAGGGCCATATCCTTGCCGTCGACGGCGGGTGGCTGGCGCGATGAGCATCGTCTTTTTCGGTGAGCTGATGCTGCGGCTCTCGGCGCCCGGGCGCGAGTTGCTGCTGCAGACGCCGAAGCTCGACGTGAACGTCGCCGGGGCCGAGGCGAATGTCGCCACCGGCCTGGCCTGTCTTGGCCACAAGGTCCGGATGATCAGCGTGGTGGCGGACAATGCGCTGGGCGCGGCGGCGATCGGCGAGCTGCGCCGGCGCGGTGTCGATACCTCGACGATCGTCTCGGCACCCGGCCGGCTCGGCCTGTATTTCCTGACCCAGGGCGCGGGGCTGCGCGCTTCCGATATCGTCTATGATCGTGCGCATTCGGTGTTCGCCGAGCGCCCGGCCGATGTCTGGGACTGGGACGTGCTGCTCGAAGGCGCCACCCGGCTGCATCTGTCGGGCATCACGCCCGCGCTTGGCCACAATGCCGCCAGCGCCGCGATCGCCGCGGCGGAAGCTGCCGCCGCCCGGGGCATCCCGGTGTCGTTCGACGGCAATTACCGCGCGAAGCTGTGGGAAAGCTGGGACAGCAATCCCAAGGCGGTGCTGACCCAGCTGATCGGCCATGCCGACCTGCTGTTCGGCAACCACCGCGACATCTCGCTGCTGCTCGGGCGCGAATTCTCGGGCGACGGCGCCGATCGCCGGCGCGAGGCGGCGGAGGCTGCGTTCGCAGCTTTCCCGAAGCTCCAGACGATCGCCAACACCGCGCGCCATGTCGACGATGCCGACAGCCACCGGGTCTCGGCACGGGTCGATACGCGCGCCGGCGGCTACCAGACCGACGAAGTTCTGATCGCCGGCATCGTGGATCGTATCGGCGCGGGCGATGCCTTTGCTGCTGGTGTGCTGCACGGCCTGATCGAGAGCGGCGGCGACGCGAAGGCCGCGGCCGAAGCGGGGCTGGCGCTCACCGCGCTCAAGCATTCGCTGCCGGGCGATGCGAGCCTGTTCACGCGTGCCGATCTGGCCGCATTCAGCGAAGGCGGGTTCGACGTCCGCCGATGATCTGCCGGAGGCGAAATATCGCCCCGGAGAGGGTGGGGATAGCCGATGGGAGAGCATTTCTTACTCGCCGCTGAGGCGGCGTCCGAAGACCGTGACGCCGCGCAGCTGCGCACTGCCTATGCGATCGACGCGAGGTTCGAGGCCGAACTGGCCGAGGCCTGGCGCTTCATCGAGCCGCATATCGCGGGCGTGGCGCGCGAGCTGCTGGAACGGCGCGCGGGCACGGCCGTGCCCGATGCGCTGGTCCAGAGCCGGGTGGACTATGCCCGCGCCAAGCTGTCGCGGTCGATCGACCAGGCCTGGCTGGACCGGATCGTCGCCGAGGCCGATCGCATCGCCGAGGACGGGCTGGAATTCTCCACCGTCGCGGCCTCGATGCTGGTCGCGCAGATGCATATCCATGCGCTGTTCTTCGAGCTGAGCCGCGATCCCGACCAGCTCGAGCGGCTGACGCGGGCAACCCAGAAGCTTGCAGTGATCGAGTTCGAGATCATCGCCAGCCGCCTTCGCCAGATCGCCCGGCTGCGTGCGCAGGCCGTGCGCCGGCAGGAGCTGGCGGAAGTGCGGGCCGAGCTCACCGAATCGATCGCCAGCACCGCGCGGGCAAGCCGCGAGATCGCCCAGTTCACCGAACGCAGCGCCGCCGATTTGCTCAGCCTGCGGGCACCCGCTTCGGAAGTGGCCTCCGCTGCCGACCAGGCCGCGGTGGCGATGGGGGAATCCGCGCGCAGCGCCGCCGGGCTGATCACCGCCTATGAACGCGCCCGCGAGGATGCGTCCGCCGCCGCCGAAGTGGCGGGCAATGCCGATGCGATCGCGCTCAAGGGCAAGGAGAGCGCCGAGAGCCTTGCCGCGCACAATGCCCGGATCGAGGACGTGGTCACGCTGATCTCGCGCATCGCCCATCAGACCAAGCTGCTTGCCTTGAACGCCAGCATCGAGGCGGCGCGGGCAGGCGATAGCGGGCGCGGTTTCGCGGTGGTGGCGCAGGAAGTGCGCAGCCTCGCCGACCAGGCGGCCAATGCGAGCGGCGACATCACCGCGACCGTCCGCGAGGCGCAGGCCGCGAGCGGGGCGATGGCGGAGACCAATCGCGCGATCCTGGGCGTGGTGACCGAGCTGCTGGCGCGGGTGCGGGCGGTATCCGGCGAGATGGAAGCGCAGATGGCGACCGTGGCGGGCATCCTTGCCTCGATCGACGAGACGGCGGTCTCCTCGCGCGAGATCGCGGCGCTGATCGCGACGATCAGCCTGGAGGTGGGGCGGCTTGCCGGCGAGGCCGAGGAGGCGGGGCGCCAGGCGGCGCTTACCCGCGAGGCACTCGGCCGGATCGAGGAAGCGACGGGACATATCATCACGGGAGCGGGTCAATGAGTGGCGTATCGAGGCGTTCTGTTCTGGCGGGTGGGGCCGCGCTCACAATGGCGCCGCGCGCGGTGTTGGCGCAGGACAGCTATGGTGCGGATGCCCGTGCCGCGTTTGTGCGATGCCCTGCCGGAGACTTCTCCGCCGGCGGCTATGACGAGGCGCGGAAGGTCTGGTCGTTCAAGGGCATTCGCTACGGTGTCGCCGAGCGCTTCCGCGCGCCCAGGCCGGCACCGCGGGTGACGGGTTATCGCGCCGACAAGTTCGGGCCGATCTGCCCGCAGGGGAAGGGCGATCAGCCGGCGTCCGAGGACTGTCTGTTCCTCAACATCTGGATGCCCGAGGGCGCCGACCCGCGGGCGACGAAGCCCGTGATGCTCTACATCCACGGCGGCGCCTATTCGAACGGCACCGTCACCGTGCCGCTCAACGACGGCGCGAAGCTCGCCGCGACCGAGGATGTGGTGGTGGTGACGGTCAATCACCGGCTCAACGCTCTCGGTTATCTCTATCTCGCTCGCTTCGATCCGCGTTTCGCGGACAGCGGCAATCTCGGCCAGCTCGATCTGATCCTCGCGCTGCAATGGGTGCGGGAGAATATCGCGGCGTTCGGGGGCGATCCCAAGCGGGTGTTTGCCTTCGGCCAGTCGGGCGGCGGTGCCAAGATCGCGACGCTGATGGGCATGCCGGCGGCGAAGGGCCTGTTCCACTCTGCCGCGACGATGAGCGGGCAGCAGGTGACCGCCTCGGGTCCGATGAACGCCACCAGGCGCGCCCAGGCCTATCTGGCGAAGCTGGGGGTGAAGGAGGACAATCTCCAGCCGCTGCTCGACATGCCGGTGGAGAAGCTGGTCGATGCGCTCGACGCGACCGATCCGATCCTGGGCGGTGGCCTCTATTTCGGGCCGGTGCTCGACATGAAGTGGCTCACCCGCCACCCGTTCTGGCCGGATGCCAATCCGCAGAGCCTGTCGATCCCGATGATCCTGGGCAATACGCATGACGAGACACGCGCCTTCATCGATCCCAATTCGGCCAAGGTGAAGGGGCTGACCTGGGACAATATCGCCGAGCGGATGGCCCCGGAGCTGCGGATGGACCTGCTGCCCGAATGGGCGGTCGCCCAGTATCGCGCGCATTTCCCGCAGGATACGCCGGAGCAGCTCTTCTACCGGGCAACCACCGCGGGGCGCAGCTGGCCGGGCCAGTGGCTCGAGGCGGATGCGCGGGCGGCGGCGGGCGCCAAGTCCACCTGGGTCTATCAGGTCGATTTCCAGTCACCGACAAAGCCGGAGCGCGGCGCCCCGCACACGATGGACATCGCGCTCGCCTTCGGCACGCTCGACGCACCGGGATCGTTCACGGGCACCGGTGCCGCCGCGCAGAAGCTGAGCGCGCAGGTGATGGGCGCCTTTGCCGCACTGGCGCGCACCGGCCGGCCGGTGGCGAAGGGGCTGCCCGCATGGGCGCCCTATACGCTGCCCGGCCGCGCGACGATGGTGTTCGATGCGCCCAGCCGGCTGGTCCATGATCCGCGCAAATGGGAGCGCGAGCTGTGGGGCAGGGTGCCGTATATCCAGCCGGGGAGCTGACACTGCGATCGTCATCCCAGCGTTCTTTTCTCCGTCATCCCCGCGCAGGCGGGGATCCAGGGTTTCTCTGCCGGCTCGCCCGTGACTCTGGATCCCCGCCTGCGCGGGGATGACGGTAAGAGCGTTTGACACCGGTTTCCATATTGCTGCGCCGATAATGAAGTATCGCTTTGTCCCGCGAGCCATTATGCTCGGCCGATGGAGAGAACCGGAAAGCCCACCATCAACGACGTCGCGCGTATTGCGGGCGTCTCGAAGAAGACCGTCAGCCGGGTGATCAACCGCTCGCCGTTGCTCAACGGCGACACCCGTGCCCGGGTCGAGCAGGTGATCAGCGAGCTGGGTTATGTCCCCAATGTCCAGGCGCGCGCGCTGGCCTTGCGGCGCAACTTCCTGATCGGGCTGATCCACGACAATCCCAACGCCCAGATGGTGATGAACGTGCAGGCCGGCATGCTCGAGGCGATGCGCGATACCGAGTTCGAGCTGATCGTCCGCCCGATCGATCGCGGCAGCTCGACGATGCTCGAGGATGTGCGCAACTTCCTCGAGCGCCAGCGGCTCTACGGCGTGATGTTCCTGCCGCCGGTCTCGGAGAACGAGATGGTGGCCGAGCTCTGCCGCGAGCTGGGCATCCGCTATGTCCGCATGGGCTCGGCGACGCTGGATTCCTCCGAGCATATGGTCGCCTCGAACGACTGCGACGTGGTGACCGAGGCAGTGAACCACCTGATCGCGCTCGGCCATCGCCGCATTGGCCTGATCGCCGGGCCGCACGGCTTCCGCTCCGCCCGGGAACGGCGCAAGGGCTTCGAGAACGCGCTCGAGGTGGCCGGGATCAAGCTGCCGCGCAGCCTGATCGCGGACGGCAACTATACGTTCGAGACCGGGCTGGCGGCGGCCGACCGGCTGCTCGACCTGTCGCCGCGACCGACCGCGATCTTCGCCTCGAACGACGAGATGGCGGCCGCGACGCTGCATGCCGCGCGCCGGCGGGGGATGAGCGTGCCCGAGGACCTGTCGATCATCGGCTTCGACGATACCGCGATCGCCTCGCATATCTGGCCGCCGATGACGACGGTGCACTGGCCGATCATCTCGATGGCGCGCTCGGCTGCGCTCAAGCTGCTCGCGGACTTTTTCGGCGGGGACGACAATGCCGTCGAGGAGCCTTCGCTCTTCCCCTCGACGCTGATCCACCGCGCTTCGGTGGCGCCGCCGCGCGAGGGCTGAGCCTGCGCTGCACAGCAGCATTTCCCCGATGTTGCTGAAATGCCGCAATCCCGGAATTGTGACATTTAGTTCAATGACACCGGTTGACATCGGTGGCCGGGCGCGAGATTGATAGCGTGAACAAGCGTGACTGATACGCTTGCGCCCAAGTGGACACGAAGATCTGCATGCGGGGCGTGGGAGGGGGCAAGTCGCGACATGGCTGGAACTTGCGGGGCGACTCATGTCGTTTTCCGCGATGCTGCGTCGCACCCTGATTCCATGCTTCCCAATGGGCGCATCGACCAGTGCTTGTCGATGAAAAGACCTTTGGGGGAGGAATTATGCTTTCTACCGCTGACACCCTGGTTGCACGCCGTTCGGCGCTGCGCGGCACGACTGCGCTCGGCGCGCTCGGCCTTGCGCTGCTGATGGCGGCGCCGGCCTGGGCACAGACCACCGAAGCCACCACGGCGGTGGCCGCGACCACGCAGGACGATCCGCAGGCGCGGCCGCAGGACCAGACCGAGAGCGGCGATGCGATCGTTGTCACCGGTTTCCGCGCCTCGCTGGCCAATTCGGTCAACATCAAGCGCAACTCGAACCAGATCGTCGACGCGATCACCGCCGAGGACATCGCCGACTTCCCCGACGCGAACCTGGCGGAATCGATCCAGCGCCTGCCGGGCGTCTCGATCGACCGCGACAATGGCGAAGGCCGCACGATCACCGTGCGCGGCCTGGGCGGCGACTTCCAGGCGGTGCGCCTGAACGGCGCCGATGCCCAGAACATCGCGGGCGGCAACCAGTCCGACGCCGGCGCGAACCGCTCGCGCGGCTTCGACTTCAACACCTTCGCCTCGGAACTGTTCGGCGGCATCAAGGTGACCAAGTCGACCGCGGCGGAGAATGACGAAGGCTCGCTGGGCGCGATCATCGACCTGACCACCGGCCGGCCGCTCTCGTACAAGAAGAACCGCTTCGCCGTGGGCGCCGAGGCCGAGTATCGCGAGAACGGCAAGAGCTGGAACCCGCGCTTCACCGGCCTCGCCTCGGTGCGCGTGACCGACAATTTCGGCATCCTGGTCTCGGGCGCGTACCAGAAGCAGGACCAGCAGATCGACGCCTATCGCCGCAATATCGGCGTGTTCGAATACACCTACCGCAACTCGCAGATCGCCGGCATCACGCCGAACGTCTTCGGCTTCGCCCGCCCGAGCAACCAGGGCACCGGCGCGACCTTCGGCTCGGACCCGACCGCCTCTGCCGCGGTCACCCCGACGACGATCATCCCGGGCCTGCCCTCGGTCGGCCGCCAGTATCTCGACTATGAGCGCATCGGCGCCACCGCGACGATGCAGTGGAAGCCGGGCCCGGGCACCGAGATCACGCTCGACGGCGTCTTCTCGCGCTACGACCAGAACAGCAACAACACCGGCATCACGCCGATCGGCCTGAACCGCAACGGCACCAATGCCCGCGTCGTCGGCACCGGCACCGCCGGCCTGCGCGCCGTCGGCACCGCCAATGGCTATGCCGACCGCGTCGCGCTCTATGCGAACTGCGTGCCGAGCGCGATCATCGACTGCAACGGCGACCAGGCGGGCAACGGCGTCGGCCAGACGCCGCTGACGGGCTATTTCAACAGCCTCAACCCGAACAACCTCAACCCGTTCGACTATTACAACAATCCGGCCTCGCCCGGCTATGTCGCGACCGCGAACCAGACCGGCTATTACAACGAGCTGCTCGGCCGCCCGAACACCAAGATCCGCGAAGCGCATGTCAATGGCGCCGGCCAGGCCGACTATATGGTGCTCGACGATGTCGACTGGCGCAGCTTCGCCGACACCCAGTATGGCCGCACCGACTTCAAGCAGGTGACGCTGAACGTCCACCAGGAGTTCGCGCCGGGCTTCTATGCCGATGCGACCGGCGGCTGGTCCAAGTCCGAATTCCGCGCATATGGCCTGCTCGCCGAGTTCAACGCGATCGACAAGGACGGCTATACCTTCGACGCGCGCGGCGACGGCAAGATGCCGGTGTTCAACCCGGGCTTCGACGTTGCGAACCCGAACAACTGGACGCTGGTGAAGGGTCTTTCGACGATCCGCTACTTCACCAACAGCGTGGACAACGAGTTCAAGGTGGCGCGGGTCAACTTCACCTATGAAGCGCTGCCCGAGATGTCGATCCGCTTCGGCGGCACGGCCAAGGAGTTCGCCTATGTCGGCGACCAGGGCCGCCGCAACCAGTCGATCGAGGCGATCAACCCGACGCTGGCGGAATCCAAGCTCAGCATCACCGATCTTGGCCAGACCATCGGCTTCGGCAAGGGGCTGACCGTGTCGCAGGGCACGCCGACCAGCTATTATGCGCCGGATATCAACAAGTTCATCAATCAGTTCGGCATCAACTGCAACTGCGTGAACAAGTGGGGCGATTTCCGCGCGGTGGTCGACGGGCGTCAGCGCTCGGGCGTGACCGAGACCGACGTCTCGGGCTTCTTCCAGGTCGATTATAACGTGAACCTGCTCGGCCGTCCGCTGCGCGGCAATGTCGGCCTGCGCGTTGCCAATACCCGGGTCTCGGGCTCGGGCAATGTCGGCGGCGCCGATGGCGTCGCCGGCCTCGCGGTGACCGCCAAGAACGAATATTGGGACTGGCTGCCCTCGATGAACGCGAACTGGGAAGTTGCCGACAACTTCCTGATCCGCTTCGCCGCTTCCAAGGTGATGTCGCGCCCGCAGCTCGCGAGCCTGACGCCGGGCACCACGGCCTTCACCACCAGCCTGAACGCGAACGGCACGGCGCCGTCGCTGACGGTGGGCAACCCCTATCTCAACCCGTTCCGCGCGACGAACCTCGACCTGAGCTTCGAAAAGTATTTCGCGCACAACGGGCTGCTCGCGGTCAACCTGTTCAAGAAGAAGATCGATACCTTCCCGCAGCAGATCGCGCTCGAGGCCCCGCTATCGGCGGTGTTCGAGCCCGATGTCTACCAGCAGGTGCTGACCTTCATCACCAACCCGGCGCTGCTGAACTACACCACCAGCGGCGGTACCTGGGCGGTGCGCCAATACCAGGACGCGCCGGGCGGCGACATCAAGGGCATCGAAGTCAATCTGCAGACCGACTTCTTCTTCCTGCCGGGCTTCCTGAAGCATTTCGGCGTGACCGCGAACTACACGCACATCGAATCCAGCCTCAGCTACCTGACCGGCACCGTGCTCAACACCAGCCAGACGGTGTCGGGCACCGCGGTGAACAGCTATGCCGAAGGGCCGTTCCTCAACACCTCGCCGGACTCGTTCAACGCGACGCTCTACTATGAGGACAGCAAGTTCTCGGCGCGCGTCTCGGGCGCCTATCGCACCCGCTATGTGAACCGTTTCCCTCTGGCGACCGGCACCTGCTCGGTGGGCACCACCACCGTCGGCGGCGGCCCCTGCAACTCGCCGGTGTTCGCGGACTTCGGCTATAACGAGGACCAGCTGAACATCGACTTCGCGGTCTCCTACGCGGTCACGAAGTTCGCCAAGCTGTCGCTCGAGGGCCGCAACATGACCAACGAGCCGCAGTACCGCACCATGTACGCCGCGAGCCCGGTGACCCAGACCTATGCCAGCACCGGCCGGATCATCACGGCGGGCCTGCGCATGATCTTCTGATCTTCGGGGGGAGGGAGTGGAGCGGCGCCCAGGCGTCGCTCCAGTCTTCCCCGGCATGTTTCCCTGACTTCCTGGCCGGCGCCACGCCTCCGTGCGCCGGCTGTTTTGTGTCCGGTGGGGAAGCTTTGGCCCGACCATCTGGACCGTCACCCTGAACTTGTTTCAGGGTCCAACTCTCCATCGGCGATATCCTCTGGAAGAAGGTTGGATGCTGAAACGAGTTCAGCAGGACGAACTGTTGAATATTGGCCCGGGGCCTTTCAGATCTCCACCTGGCTGCCCAGCTCGACGACGCGGTTGGTCGGCAGCTTGAAGAACTCCATCGCACTTTCGGCGTTGCGGACCATCCAGGCGAACAGCTTCTCGCGCCAGATCGCCATGCCGGGCCGCGACGAGGCGATCAGCGTCTGGCGGGCGAGGAAATAGCTGGTCTCCATCGCCTTGAACTTCGCGCCCGCGGCATCGCCGAGCGCGTGCAGCGCCAGGGGAATGTCGATCTCGTCCATGAAGCCATAGTGGAGGATCGTACGGTAGAAGCCCTGGCCCAGTGGCTTCACTTCCGCGCGCTGTTCGGGCGCGACATGCGGCACCTGCTCGATCGCGACGGTGAGGATGATCACGCGCTCGTGCAGCACCTTGTTATGCTTGAGGTTGTGGAGCAGCGCCGGCGGGATGTCGTCGGTGCTGGCGAGGAACACCGCGGTGCCGCCCACGCGCTGGACCGAATGGCCGGCGGACTGGATGAAGATCTCGATCGGCATCGCACCTTCGTGCAGCCGCGCGCGGACCAGCTTGCGGCCGGTCGCCCAGGTGGTGAGCAGGATGAAGACGATCGCGGCGACGAGCAGCGGGAACCAGCCGCCATCGGGGATCTTGGTGACGTTAGAGGCGAAGTAGAGCCCGTCGATCAGCAGGAAGCCACCGGTGACCAGGCCGGCCAGCACCGGCGGCCATTTCCACACGGCGAAGGTCAGCACGCCGAGCATGCAGGCGGTGATGAACATCGTGCCCGTCACCGCGATGCCATAGGCGGCGGCGAGGTTGCTCGAGCTGCGGAAGCCGAGGACGAGCAGGATCACCATGATCAGCAGCAGCCAGTTGGCGAGCGGCACATAGATCTGCCCCGCCGCCTTCGCGCTGGTGTGGAGGATGCGCAGGCGGGGCAGGAAGCCGAGCTGGACCGCCTGCTGGGTGACCGAGAAGGCGCCCGAGATCACCGCCTGGCTGGCGATCACCGTTGCCGCGGTCGCGAGGATGACGAGGGGGAGGCGGGCCCATTCGGGCGCCAGCAGGAAGAACGGGTTCTCTACCGAGGCCGGGCTGCTCAGCAGCAGCGCCGACTGGCCGAGATAGTTGAGCATCAGGCAGGGGAAGGCGATGTAGAGCCAGGAGACCATGATCGCCTTGCGCCCGAAATGGCCCATGTCTGCATAGAGCGCTTCGGCGCCGGTCACCGCCAGCACCACCGATCCCAGCGCCAGGAAGGCGAGCAGCGGATCGAGCGTGAAGAAATGGAGCGCGTACCAGGGATTGAGCGCCCAGAGGATGTCGGGGCTCTTGGCGATGCCGACCACGCCGAGCACCGCGATCACGATGAAGTAGAAGATCATCACCGGGCCGAACAACCGGCCCACCCGCGCGGTGCCGTGCGACTGGATGGCGAACAGGCCGATCAGGATGACGATGCTGATCGGCAGCACGAGCTGGGACAGCGAACCCTGGACCGTGGCGAGGCCCTCGACCGCGGAGAGCACCGAGACCGCAGGTGTGATGATCGCATCGCCATAGAAGAGCGCGGTGGCGATCACGCCGAGCGCGACGATCCAGGGCGTCCAGCGGGTTTCGCCCAGCTTGCGCTGGATGAGGGCCAGCAGCGCCAGGCTGCCGCCTTCGCCCTTGTTGTCGGCGCGCAGGATGATGAAGACGTACTTGACGGTGACCACCAGCATCATCGTCCAGAAGACCAGCGACAGCACCCCGAAGATATGCGCGCGATCCACCGCCAGCGGATGGTGGCCGATGAAGCTTTCCTTGAGCGAATAGAGCGGCGAGGTGCCGATATCGCCGAACACGACCCCGATCGCACCCACTGCGAGCGTGCCGAGCCGATCCTGATGGCCGTGCTGATCGGCCGCTTGTGTCGCTTCCAAGGCGAATCTTTCGTTTGCCGGCACCGCCCTCGGCGCCGTCGAACCCGCCTAGTATCCAGAGGTTCCGGCCTCAGCCAACGATTTTATGGAATCTTTATGGTGGGTTCCAACTTCCCCGTGGAACCTTAACTCCCCCCGAGACCACATCGCGAGCCGACCAATGTGGGAGTCTCACCGTGTGGGTGTTGTTGCGTCGGATGGAACAAGGCGAGGGCGGCTGGCCTGCGCAGCTTTGGCTGCGCTTCGGCGGCGTATTGCTGCTCGGCGCCTGCGCGCTTGCGGTTTGGACGCTCGTCGTTTCGATGAATCGTCCACCGCAGCACAACGCCACTCCGGCTGAATTTGGCGAAGCCCTTTCGGGCGTCGTCGCCTGGACGCTCGGTTGGGCGCTGTTGATCGAGGGGCCCGGCCTGTTCCGGCTGATACCGGTGCCGCCCCGCCACATTCGCTTCGACAAGACCCGCTTCGATCGCCGCCAATAGGGAAGAAAACCATGACCGACCTGATCTGGCTGGGGGTGTTGGCAGGGCTGTTCCTGCTCACCCTCGCCTGTGTCCGCCTCTGCGACCAGGCCTGAGGAGAACCACCATGCCGCTACCGCTACTTCTCGCCGGGCTCACTGCGCTGGGCCTGCTCCTTTATCTCGTGGCCGTGCTCGTCCGGCCCGAGCGTTTCTGATCGGAGCCTTCCATGACCGTCCAGGGCTGGATGCTGATCCTCGTCTTCACGCTCATCCTCGTCGCGCTCGCAAAGCCGGTGGGGCTGTGGCTGTTCGCCATTTATGAAGGGCGGCGCACGCCGCTCCACACCGTGCTCGGCCCGGTCGAGCGCGGCTTCTACAAGCTTGCCGGCGTCGATCCCAACGCCGAGCAGAACTGGCGTCGCTATGCGCTGCACATGCTGGCCTTCCAGCTGGTGACTTTGCTCTTCACCTATCTCGTGCTGCGCTTCCAGGACGTGCTGCCGATGAACCCGCGCGGGCTCGCCGGCCTCTCGCCCGACGGCGCGATGAACGTGGCGATCAGCTTCACCACCAACACCAACTGGCAATGGTATGCAGGCGAGGGTGCGCTCTCGAACCTCAGCCAGATGCTGGGGCTGACCATCCACAACTTCCTGTCGGCGGCCACCGGTATCGCCATCGCCTTCGCGCTGTTCCGCGGCTTCGCCCGCAAGCAGGCCTCGGGCATCGGCAATTTCTGGGCCGACATGACCCGCGTGACGCTCTACGTCCTGCTGCCGATCTGCGTGGCCTATGCGATCTACCTGATCGCCAGCGGCGTGCCGCAGACCTTCGGCACGATCGTCGATGCGACCACGCTCGAGGGCGCCAAGCAGTCGATCGTGCTCGGGCCGGTCGCTTCGCAGGAAGCGATCAAGATGCTCGGCACCAATGGCGGCGGCTTCTTCAACGCCAACTCGGCGCATCCGTTCGAGAACCCGAGCGCGCTGACCAACTTCATCCAGATGCTGTCGATCTTCGTCCTCGGCGTCGGCCTCACCTACACCTTCGGCAAGGCGGTGGGTAACACCCGCCAGGGCTGGGCGATCCTCGCCGCGATGCTCACCCTGTTCCTGATCGGCGCGGGCGTGACCTATTGGCAGGAAGCCGCCGGTAACCCCGTGCTGCATCACCTGGGCCTGCCGGGCGGCAACATGGAAGGCAAGGAAACCCGCTTCGGCATCGCCGCGAGCGCGCTCTTCGCCACCGTGACCACCGCGGCCTCGTGCGGCGCGGTCAATGCGATGCACGACAGCTTCACCGCGATCGGCGGGCTGGTGCCGCTGTTCAACATGCAGCTCGGCGAAGTCGTGGTCGGTGGCGTCGGCGCGGGCATCTACGGCTTCCTGCTCTTCGCCATCCTCGCGGTGTTCGTCGCGGGCCTGATGGTCGGGCGCACGCCGGAATATGTCGGCAAGAAGATCGAGAGCCGCGAAGTGAAGTTCGCCGTCCTCGCCATCGCGGTGCTGCCGCTGATGATCCTGGGCGGAACCGCGCTTGCCTCGGTCCTGCCCGCGGGCCTGGCGGGGCCGCTCAACAAGGGGCCGCACGGCTTCAGCGAGATCCTCTACGCCTTCACCTCCGCTGCCGCCAATAACGGCTCGGCATTCGCCGGCATCACTTCGGGCACGCCCTTCTACAACGGGCTGCTGGGCGTCGCGATGTGGGTGGGCCGCTTCTTCATCATCGTGCCCGTGCTCGCCATCGCCGGCAGCCTGGCCGCGAAGAAGGTGCACCCCGAAAGCGCCGGTTCGTTCCCGACAACCGGCCTGCTCTGGATCGGCCTGCTCGTCGGCATCATCCTGGTGCTGGGCGGCCTGACGTTCCTCCCCAGCCTCGCGCTCGGTCCCATCGCCGATCATCTCGCGATGATCCATGGCCAGCTCTTCTGAGGTCCAATTCCATGACGACCGCAACCATGTTCACGCCGTCCCTGATCGGCCCTGCCATCGGCGACGCGTTCAAGAAGCTTGATCCACGCCAGCTGGTGAAGAACCCCGTGCTCTTCACCACCGCCGTGGTGGCGCTGCTGCTCACCATGCTGCTGTTCATCGGCGGCACCAGCCTGACGCTGGGCTTCCAGATCCAGCTGATCGTCTGGCTCTGGCTCACCGTGTTGTTCGGCACCTTTGCCGAGGCGCTGGCGGAGGGCAGGGGGCGTGCCCAGGCCGCCTCGCTGCGCGCCACCAAGTCCGAGCTCACCGCGAAGCTCCCGAACGGCAAGACCGTTCCCGCCTCGCAGCTCAAGAAGGGCGACATCGTCCTCGTCCATACCGGTGACCTGATCCCGGCGGACGGCGAGGTGATCGAAGGCGTCGCCTCGGTCAACGAAAGCGCGATCACCGGCGAAAGCGCGCCGGTGATCCGCGAGGCGGGCGGCGATCGCTCGGCCGTGACCGCCGGTACCCGGGTGATCTCGGACCAGATCAAGGTCCGCGTCACCCAGGAGCCGGGCCAGGGCTTCCTCGATCGCATGATCGCGCTGGTCGAAGGCGCCGAGCGCCAGAAGACCCCGAACGAGATCGCGCTGACGATCCTGCTCGTTGGCCTGACGATCATCTTCCTGATCGCCGTCTCGACCATCCCGGGCTTCGCGTCCTACGCTGGTGGCCAGGTGCCGGTGGCGATCCTGGCGGCGCTGCTGATCACGCTGATCCCGACCACGATCGCGGCCCTGCTCTCGGCGATCGGCATCGCCGGCATGGACCGTCTCGTCCGCTTCAACGTGCTCGCCAAGTCGGGCCGCGCGGTGGAAGCGGCCGGCGACATCGACGTGCTGCTGCTCGACAAGACCGGCACGATCACCATCGGTGACCGTGCGGCCAGCGAGTTCCGCCCGCTGGGCGGCATCTCGACCGACGAGCTGGCACGGGCTGCCTTGCTCGCCAGCCTTGCCGACGAGACGCCCGAAGGTCGTTCGGTCGTCACGCTCGCCCAGGGCAAGTACGCGGTCGCGACCCAGGCACTACCCGAAGGCGCGGAGATCATTCCGTTCACCGCGCAGACCCGCATCTCGGGTGTTCGCATGGGCGAGAATTTGATCCAGAAGGGCGCGGTCGATGCGATCCTGCGCGCCCATCCGGGGCTGGGCGACACCGCAGTGGCCGGCGACATGCGCCGCGTTTCGGAAGAGATTGCCCGCCAGGGGCAGACCCCGCTCGCGGTGGCCGAGGATGGCCGGCTGCTCGGCGTGATCGCGCTCAAGGACGTGGTGAAGGCCGGCGTGCGCGAGCGGTTCGGCGAGCTGCGCCGGATGGGCATCCGCACGGTGATGATCACCGGCGACAACCCGCTGACCGCTGCGGCGATCGCGGCCGAAGCCGGGGTGGACGACTTCCTCGCGGAAGCCACCCCGGAGGACAAGCTCGCGCTGATCCGCAAGGAGCAGCAGGGCGGGCGCCTGGTCGCGATGTGCGGCGACGGCACCAACGACGCCCCGGCGCTCGCCCAGTCGGACGTCGGCGTGGCGATGAACACCGGCACCCAGGCCGCGCGCGAGGCGGGCAACATGGTCGATCTCGACAGCGATCCGACCAAGCTCATCGAGATCGTCGGCCTCGGCAAGCAGCTGCTGATGACGCGTGGCGCGCTGACCACCTTCTCGGTGGCGAACGATATCGCGAAGTATTTCGCGATCATCCCGGCGATGTTCATCGCGCTCTATCCGTCGCTCGGCGTGCTCAACGTGATGCAGCTCGCGAGCCCGCAAAGCGCGATCCTCTCGGCGATCATCTTCAACGCGCTGATCATCCCGTGCCTCGTTCCGCTGGCGCTGAAGGGCGTGAAGTATCGGCCGATCGGCGCTGGCCCGCTGCTTGCCCGCAACCTGGCGATCTACGGCCTGGGCGGCGTGCTCGCGCCGTTCGTGGGGATCAAGCTGATCGATCTGGTCGTCGCCGGAATGGGACTGGCGTGACCAAAATCGCCCCTCCCCTTCAGGGGAGGGGATGGGGGTGGGGCAGGTGTCTCACCGAGACCTGACCTCGCGGACAGGCCCCACCCCAAACCCCTCCCCTTAAGGGGAGGGGCTTTGAAGGAAGAAACCAATGCTCAAGGATTTCACCACCGCCCTCCGTCCGGCACTTGTCCTGACGCTGCTCTTCGCCGCCCTGCTCGGCATCGCCTATCCGGCGGCGCTCACTGGCATCGGCCAGGTCGCCTTCCCGCATCAGGCCAATGGCAGCCTGATCGAGGAGAATGGCCAGATCCGCGGCTCCGAGCTGCTCGGCCAGAACTTCGCCAGCCCCGGCTATTTCCACGGCCGCCTCTCCGCCGCCGGCGCCAATGGCAACGACCCGACCGCTTCTGCCGGCTCGAACCTCGGCCCGGCGTCCCAGGCCCTTTCCGATCGCGTGGCGAAGGACATCGCCGCGACCCGCACCACACCAGGAAACTCGGTTCCCGCCGATCTGGTGACCACCTCCGCCTCGGGGCTCGACCCTGAAATCAGCCCCGAGGCGGCCTTTTACCAGGTCGATCGCGTAGCCAAGGCGCGCGGTTTGAGCGTGGAGAAGGTGCGCGCGATCGTGAACGCCCATGTCGAGCAGCCGCTGCTCGGCTTCCTGGGTGAGCAGCGCGTCAATGTGCTCGCGCTCAATCGCGACCTCGACAAGCGGGTGGCCTCGGGCGCAAAAGCGGCCGAGTGAGCGCAGAAGACAATCGACCCGATCCTGATGCCCTTCTGCGCGCCGCCGCGCAGGAGGGCGTTGGCCGACTGAAGGTGTTCCTCGGCGCGGCGCCAGGGGTCGGCAAGACCTATGAAATGCTCACCGAGGCCGCGGCGCGGCGCAAGGCGGGCGTGGACGTCGTCATCGGGGTGGTCGAGACGCATGGCCGAGCCGAGACCGAGGCTTTGGTCCATGGTCTCGAGATCGTGCCGCGCCGGCCGGTGGAGTATCATGGCCGCAGCATCGCCGAGATGGATATCGACGCGATTCTCGCCCGCGCGCCCGCGTTGGTGCTGGTCGATGAGCTCGCCCACACCAACGCCCCCGGCAGCCGGCACGACAAGCGCTATCAGGATGTTGAAGAGCTGCTCGCGGCGGGGATCGACGTTTTCTCGACGGTCAACATCCAGCACCTCGAAAGCCTGAATGACGTCGTCGCCAGCTTCACCAAGGTGCGGGTGCGCGAGACGGTGCCGGACCGCGTGCTTGAAGCGGCGGACATCGAGATCGTCGATCTGCCGCCCGACGAGCTGATCGAGCGGCTGCGCGAGGGCAAGGTCTATGTGCCTGAGGAAGCGACGCGGGCGCTCGGCCATTTCTTTTCCAAGTCGAACCTCACCGCGCTGCGCGAGCTGGCGCTGCGCCGGGCTGCCCAGGCGGTCGATGCGCAGATGCTCGATTATCTGCGGACCCATGCGCTGGCGGGCACCTGGGCGGCGAGCGAGCGGCTGGTGGTGGCGGTGAGCGAGTTGCCGGGCTCGGCCGAGCTGGTCCGCGCCGCCAAGCGCATCGCCGACGGCCTGCGCGCGCCCTGGACCGCCGTGCATATCGAGACGCCGCGCACCGCCCGGCTGAGCGATGCCGAGAATGCCCAGGTTGCCGCCTCGCTCCATCTCGCCAGCCAGCTGGGCGGGCAGGTGGCGACAGTGCCGGCAGAATCGGTGATCGAGGGGCTCAAGCGCTTCACCACCGAAGCCCGCGCCACCCAGCTGATCGTCGGCAAGTCGGTGCGTTCGCGCTGGTTCGAGCTGCGCCACGGTTCGGTGGTCGACAAGCTGGTGCGCGAGACGCCGGGGATGGCGGTGCACGTGCTTCCAATGGCCGTGGAGGCGCGTGCCGCGACCATGCGGCCCGCGATCGATCTGGGATCGCGCGAGGGCTATGTCGTATCGCTTGGCCTCACCGCGCTGGTGACGCTGGTCGGCGCACTGTTCCCCGAGGGCGCGATCACCAATATCGGCCTGCTCTACCTGCTGCCGGTGATGGTCGCCGCGACGCGCTATGGAGTGTGGCCGGGCGTGATTACGGGGCTGGTCTCGTCGCTCGCCTATAATTTCTTCTTCATCCCGCCGACCCACACCTTCACCATCCAGGACCCGCGCAACATCCTGACCGTGCTGGTGCTGCTCGGCGTCGCGATCGTCTCCAGCCAGCTCGCCGCGCGTGTTCGCGTGCAGGCGGACCTGGCGCGACGCAGCGCCACGCAGAACAGCTCGCTCGCCGGCTTTGCCCGGATGCTTACGGGCTTGAGCACCCGTGAAGAGCTGGGCGCGGTGCTCTGCGCTGAGGTCGCCCGCCTGTTCGGCGCCCATACGGTGCTGCTCCTGCCGGAGAGCGGCCGGCTCGACCTCGCCGCCGCGCACCCTGCCGATCCGGGGCTGGAAACGCTCGAACTGGCTGCAGCGCAATGGGCCTATGACCAGAATCAGCCCGCGGGCCGCGGCTCGGACACGCTCACGGCCTCCGAATGGCTGTTCAACCCGCTGGCCACCGGCGACCGTGTCCTCGGCGTGTTCGGTCTCGCCAATCCCGATGCGACGGCACCGCTCCGCTCGGACCAGCTGCCGCTGCTGCTCAGCCTGATCGACCAGGCCGCGCTGGCGCTGGAGCGCGTCTCGCTGGAGACCGAGATGGCGACGATCACCCAGCTCAAGGAACGCGACCGGCTGCGCGCCGCCTTGCTCTCCTCGGTAAGCCACGACCTGCGCACCCCGCTCACCACGATCCTCGGCATGCTCGGCGAGATGCAGCCGGCGAGCGACCTGCAGGGCGAGCAGCTCTCCGCTGCCCGGTCCGAGGCGGAGCGGCTCAACCGCTTCGTCGCCAATCTGCTCGACATGGTCCGGATCGAGGCGGGTGCGCTCCACCAGTCGATCGAGCCGGTCGACCTCGCCGAGGCGGCGGCGGCGGCGGTGCATGACCTGCGCCGCGTGCTGGAGGATCATCCGATCCGGCTCGACGTGCCCCCAGAGCTGCCGTTCGTCTCGGTCGATCCGCAGCTGTTCCACCACTGTCTGATCAACCTGATCGAGAATGCCGGCAAATATGGCGACCCCGGCTCGCCGATCCTGATCGCCGCGCGCCGCCAGCCGGGCAGCATGACCCTGAGCGTCACCGATGAAGGTCCCGGCCTGCCGCCGGGCGACGAGGCGCGGATCTTCGAGACCTTCACCCGGATCGAGGGCTCGGACCGCAAGGGTGGCACGGGCCTGGGCCTTGCCATCGTCAAGGGCTTTGCCGAGGCGATGGGCCTGTCCGTCTATGCGGCCAACCGCACCGATCGCGACGGCGCGGTGTTCACGATCCGCTTTCCCGAAACCCTGTTGCGCAAAGGAAGCGCCGGCGAATGAGCCAGCAGCCCAAGATCCTCGTGGTGGACGACGAGCCCGCCATCCGCCGCCTGCTGAGCGCCGGGCTCACCCGCGTCGGTTACCGCGTGGTCGAGGCCGGCAGCGCGCGCGATGCGCTGACCGCGGTGCAGATCGACAAGCCCGAGGCGGTGCTGCTCGACCTCGGCTTGCCCGATCGCGACGGGCTGGAGCTGGTGCCGTTGCTCAAGGCGGCGGGCGCGTCGGTACTGGTTGTCTCGGCGCGCGATGCGACCGAGCAGAAGGTCACCGCGCTCGATCTCGGCGCGGATGACTATGTCACCAAGCCCTTCGATACCGAGGAAGTGCTGGCCCGCATCCGCACCGCGCTGCGCCACCGCCTCTCCGCCGAGGCCGAGATGCCGGTGGTCCGCTTCGGCACGGTCGAGGTCGATCTCGGCGCCCGGCTGGTCCGCAAGGCCGGGGAGGAGGTGCACCTTACGCCGAAGGAATTCGGCTTCCTCGCCGAACTGGCCAAGCATCCCGGCCGGGTGGTGACGCACAGCCAGCTTCTCCGCACCGTCTGGGGGCCGGGGCACGAGAATGACGTGGAGTATCTGCGGGTTGCCGCGCGGGGCGTGCGCCGCAAGCTGGAGGAGGATCCGGCGGTGCCTTCGGCGATCCGCAACGAGCCTGGGGTGGGCTATCGCCTGATGGCGTGAGCGGTGCTGCGTGCGAGGACCAGATCGGCGAGGCACATCGGCACCCGCCGTCAGCCGGTGGTCGGCGTTCCGGTCAGTTGACGGAAGACGGTTTCTGCGCTGCCTGACAGCACAAGTTCCAGGCGTTGCAGGAACGCGAATGGCAGATATTCGCGCAGCAGATGGAGTATCAGCCCGAAGACGAGCAGGATCGCGAGGATGCGCAGAACCGCTCTGACGACCCTGGGCGCGCCATCCACCAATTGTTCGAGATCATATTGGAGCTGGACAGGCGCCATGCCGCGCTCACGCTGCCAGGTGATCACATAATAGCTGGCGTGGAGATAGCCTCGCCTGGCCAGCCCAATGCCCAGCCATAGCGCACCGCCCAAGGCCGCGCACAGAAGGAGGAACCCCAAGGGGAAGTCCAGGGCCAGCGCAAGGTCTGCGATCCAGTTGAACAACGGGCCTACCGATCAGCTTGCGGATTTGTCTTCGATCGAGGCGGCGGTGCCTTTCGCCGCCTCGCCGAGCATGAGAATTTCGCCCAGGGATGCCTTGTTGAGCACGCTCTTCAGGAATTCGTCGCGGACGTCCGGTGGGAGGTGGTGGCCCTCCAGATGCCCTTGGGCAAATAGCTCGCGCATGATCGAGAGCTCGTTTCCATACCGTTCGCGCTCCAGGCTCGACAGCTGCTCCAGCAGGTTGCTGAGCATGTTCGGTGTGGTGCGCAACGCTTCGGCGAAGATCCCGCGGACGCCCTTGGACAGCAGGACTTCCTTCTTCTTCCGGAGTTCCTCCTCCACCGCATGCTCGGCATCCTGCGCTGCGATCCGCAATCCGGTCATGCCAATCGTACCGGCGTGCTTTGCCGCCTCGCCTTCCAGGCTCAGCGTCGCGCTCAGGGCGAGCAACGTGATCCCGCGGTCCAGCAGGGGATCGGTGGACAGCAGGTGTGCACACGCCGCGTTGACCTTTTGCTGCGCGATGCTCAGATCGCCGAGCTGAAGCGTGGCATGGCTCTCGCTTGCGGGGGCTGCCTTTTCCGAGTTGTTCACGGCCACGGCCCGGCCTTTCCTGCGGGCCGGCGGCTTGGCGTCCGGGGCGGTCGCCGGCCGTTCGGGCGCCAGCTGGCTCGCCTCGGACAGCTTGGCCAGCACGGTCGAGCGGATTCTCGGCCAGATCAGCCTTGTGCCCCGTTGTGCCGCGACGACGGGGTCTTCGACCCGATACTCAACCGTCAGCTCCGCGATATAATGAAGCCCCGGCGTCCAGGTCGGCAGCTTCATTTTCTCTTCGAAGATCTTGTCTGAAGTGTCGACCTCGACAAAGCTGTATCGAGCTAGCAGCTTCTCGCTGATCGAGAGGCGATAGTCCGTGATCCGTTTGGGCGTTCCCTTGCCGATGGCGATCAGCGCCCAGCCCACCCTGGCTTCCGGCAGCTTCTGGCCGCGATCGACGAGCAGCGAGTCTTCGGAACTCATATTCATGTCCCCCGATCCTGTTGGCCAAGCGTGATCTTCCAGCTTTCGGCAAAATAGCGGATGCGCGCGCGACCATCCTCATCCGTCGCGGCGTTAAGCATCGCGGTGGCGACCATGGCGAAGTCCTCCCGCAGACCGAGTTCGCGCGCGCGCTCCAGCAGGCTTTCGAGAACCGACCGGACAAAGCCTCTGGTGTGGCGGTTCCGAACGCCGCGCTCGAGCCAGGGGGCAACCGCCTCCAGGCCACCTGAATCCCGAAAGGAGCGTCGCAGCAATAGCGGGGCCGTGCTGGCCTGCTCGTCCTTGAGATAGCCCGTCTCCGCGTGGATCGCGTGGGCGAGGTGGACCATCGGAAGGATGCAGACCACCGACTGGCGATCGCCGTTATCCCAGCGTTCCAGCCCCTTTGCCAACTGTTCGGCGATCCGTGCGGCGGTATCCGGGACCAGCGAGGCCCATGCCCAGTAGAAGTCGATCGCGCGCTGGACAGGTTCGAAGAGACGGTGCGGGGCCAGGCTCTCCGCGCGGTGCAGAAGGGCGAGCGCCTCGTCGAGCTCGATCGCGCCCCATGACGAAGCGCAAAGCCGGATTGCCCGGATCCGTTCCTCGTCCGTCGCTCCGGCGCCTGCCCATTCCTGCAACCGGCGAACGATCTGCTCCTTCGATCGCGGTGAGGTCTGCACGGCCACGCCAAGCGCTTCGCCGGTGGCGAGCAGCGACTGCTCCATGGGCTTCCGAACCCAGGGCATCAGGATCGAATCGAACATGCTCGCGAACGCGAAGCTTGCGCAGGCGCCCACGCCCACGCCCAAGGCCAGGGCGGTTCGGGTGTCTCCCTCGCGTGCCAGTTCAGCCATCCATTGCACCAGGCGGCCGCGTATGTCGGTCCGTTCCTCCCAGATATATCGCCGGATCAGATCGTAGCGCTCGGCCTCGGCGAAACGGACCTGTTCCCCGGCGTCTCCGTCCTCGACGATGGCCTGGATCCGGCGCAGCTGGGCCGAGCGCGATTTGCCGAATCCTCCCGCGCCGGCGCGTTGCGCATCGGGAAGAAGGGCCGTCGCGAGCCGGTCGCAGGCATCGAGTATCGCCGTAAAGGACGCTCCCGGCAGGAAGGCGACGGCAATGGTGAGACAGCGCTCCCGCGGCTCGAGATCGGTGTCGAACCAGGTGTCGAGATCCGCTTCCTGCGCGGCGGCCGGGGCGTCCTTTCGATCCGATCGCTGGCCGAGGGTCAGGTCTACGTCCGATGAGCCCAGGACGATCCCCTGCGCGGTACCCGTATTGTAGATGCCACCCTGATTGTGGAAATTGATGATGATCGACGCGCCCTGCGGGAGCGCGCCCTGCCTCTCTGCACCTGACAGGAAGGGCTGGATGGCGTCGATGAGCTGCGCGACATTGTCCGGTTCGCCGCCGCCGCCATGTTTCGCCGCACTCGCCGACATTCCGGCGGGGGCATCGGAATTCTTCATGGATCACCCCCGGCACGCAGCCGATGTCGCGGCTTCAGTTTCCGATCTGAACGGATACGTTGCTGGAGTTGGTGACCACGCCGGTCATGGTGCCCGAATTGCTTACCGCACCGCGATTGTCGATCGTGACCTGGTAGACTCTGAGAAGCGCCTCCAGCTCCGCGGCGTCGACAGGCGCGGCCTCAAGCTGGCGGGTGAGGGCGGTTTCCAGATTCTTGCGAAGGGCGGGATCGTCGGGAGCTGCTTCCAGATGCTCGAGCGCTGCCACGGTATCGCCACTGGCTTTCGTGCGGATCCAGGCGACCAATTGCCCGCCAGTCTCCACTGCCTTCTCGCCCAGTTTTCCCGCGACGCCGCCTGTCACCTGCCCAAGGAAGGGCAATATCACCGCAACCGCGGCTCCCGCCAGCACAACTACATCCATGTGGCCCCCGCTCGTTCAAGCTTGAAGTGCATGATGTTCGCCCGCGGGATGTCATGCAATAGCCGTGCAGCAGGTTGTTCTGGAATGGGGCCAATTCCATGCGTCTGTTCTCAGGGCATTCCCGGAGCAGGCGTTACTATGGCGTGCTGGCGACGAAAGCTGTCCTAGTAGCGGGCAGTGAAGGCCACACTCCATTTCTCCTCGCGGGCAAGCAGGTCTTCCCGCTTGCCTTTCACATAGCTGAGGTCGAGGCCGAAATAATTGTTCGTGTCGAAGCTCAGGGAGAGCACGGACCGGAATTGCGACAGGTCCCGGGGATAGCCCGACAATGCGTGCATATAGGTTTCGGTGACGGTCAGATCGATCGGGAAGCGGAAATTGTCGTGGCTGATCGCGAAACCGAACTGGGTGCCGATACGGCTGAAATCCTGCGCCTGAAGATCGGGCCGATCCCCCTGCTTCGTGAAGGTGCCGTTGTTGAAGCGAATGTCGAAGATCGGGCGATAGGAGAAGAAATATTCCCGGCTGGGGACGATACGCCGATAGGCATTGAGACCGACCGGGAGTCCGAAGATCTCGCTCGCAACCGGCATATAGCGAAGATTGACGCTGGCGATCTGGGCATGGTTGACGTCGTCGAAGAGCAGCTCCGGGCGCATCTCCATGACGTGCATCAGGGACCAGCCGGCTTTGTCGCCGGAGCCGAAACTGGAACTCTGGCGTCCGATCAGGACGGCTCCCAGGCGCCAGTCCTTGGAGGTGACTTTCCGGGCCTGGCCAGTCACGCGCGACAAGTCGTGGTTGATCCCGGCATAGGGGATCAACTCGAGATTGGCATAGGCAGGCGGATGGGGGCGCGGATCGTCGGCGGGTGCCACCGGCGCGCCTTCGATCAAGGGAAAGGCCCATCCCAGCACGCCGACCAGCTTGACGGATTTCTTGCTGGCGATCCCGTCATCGGTGAAACTCACATTCACCTTCTCGGCAGCCTTGAAGTCGGGCTGCCCGCGCAGGAACATCAGGGAATCGGTGTTGCCGCGCAGCTTCAACGGAAGATTGAACTCCGGCGGCGGCGGTGCGCTGCCGGCGATCTCGACCGGCCTTCCCGGCGAACGCTCCACGCATTCCACGACGATTGAAGGGTCGCTGTAGAATTCCCCGATCTTGGCATGTCGCGGATTGGAGAAGCTGCCGCTCTTGTCGCCCAGGATATCCGAAATCTGGAACTGCGCCGCGATCAGCTTGTCGCTGCCGTCGAAGTTGCAGTCGGTGATCGCGTTGCACAGGAGTATGCGGACGGCGAGCGAGGGGCGGGCCGAAGGCGGGGCCGTGGTTCCCGGCGGCAGAGCTGCCGCGAGGGCGGCTTCTTCCGCGGTGGCCTGGGCCTGCGCCCATTGCCCGAATTGCCAGCCGATACCCTTGTCCTTGAGGACGAAGAGCGCGAGCTTCTCGCGGTCCAGCACCTGGCGCTGCGTGACCGGATCCAGGATGCAGACATCCTTGTGCAGCGGATTCGCCGCATAGGCCTGGCTTGCGAGTGCGAGCGAAGCGGCGGCCGATGCCGAAAGCCGGGCGCGCCTCACGGCTTGGCCAGCTTGAAGATGCGAACCTGGAAGGCCGACAAGGTCTCCTTGATCGCCGCGGCGACCGGAATGGCATTGGGATCGAAGCTGTATTGGCTCGTGGCACTCAGTGCCTGGGCCACCTCCACGAAATAGAGTGGAAGCGTGTTCACGTCCTTGCGATAGGTCGTGCCGAGCACGCCGGCAGGATTATGCGGTGAAGGGCCAAAGCCATTTTCGAGTGGCAGGTTTGTCGCTCTCCGCACGGCTTCCAGCTTCTCGAAATAGTCGAAGCCCACCTTGGCCAGCATGATATTGGCCTTGTGCGTTTCGCCGCCATGCGCGCGCTCGAGCTTCTTCAGCGCACGCCGGTTCGATATGTGGATCCCGGCCATGATGGTCCCCCCTTTCGGAGAACGAGGCGATGGGCTGACGTCTCCCCGGCGTCACGCGATCCTCGTCCTCCCGCCATGGTAATCGAGTGTATAGTTTCGGTCGAGTCGATCTGCGTGTAATAATTGATCCGATTCTGTGGTTATTCAATTTGCAATGGATGATTTATTTTCGGATCGCCGTGTTAGTCATGTGAGGATTTGAGGATATATTATTAGTTTGTTTCATTTTTAAGGGAGCTGTTGTGGGTGTTCGGATATTGCTCGAGCATTCCGCGTACCCGTCATCCCGGTGTCACGGACAAGTGCACCGATTGGACGTCACCGTCGGCACGGCCGTGGCCAGGTCCGAGGACGACAGATCGAAGGTGCAGTCGTTGAGGCGGGACATTATCCGGTAGGGGCCGACCCTTCCGTCGCTTACCGTCAATGGATCACCCGTACGCGCGCGCAGGCGCAGATCGCTATATTGGCCTTCGTTCGGGACCTCGATCACGACGAAGCTGAGCGGATAGGCCGAGCCATTATAGACCCCGAAGCGAACGTCACCCGTCTGACCGCGCACGCCGCCGCCACTCTGCGCCCAGGCAGCTTCCCCGGCGTCGATCGCAACAACCCAATAGCCGTAGCTTCCCGCCGTGCCGCTGCCGGATACGCGGCCGGAAAAGATGAAGTTGCCGAAGCCCTGCACCTGGCCATAGGCCCTGGTCGAGAGGCAGACATGCTTTGGGTAATCCTGCTCCGCCGCCACCGGGGCGGGAGCGCAGAGCGCGAGCGCAAACGGGACCAGGGCCAACCTCATCACAATGTCTCCTGCTAGTCGATCTGAACCCATACGCCGCCATTGGCGGCGACCTTGAAATCGGTGGCCTGGTGCTTCCCCGGGAGCGGCGATCGCGGCGTGCACGCCTCGATGGATTGCTGTGGGGCGCAGCTGCGGGCGGTCAGGCCTGTGGTCGAGAAAGCCTGGCGCCCTTCTTTCGCGCGCTGGACTTCGGCGAGGCTGTCGAATGCGGCCAGGGCGCGCATGTCGCTGTCATAGTGGGATGCGCGCATCTTGTCGCCGACGAGAACCCAGATCGTGCCCGCTGCCGCCGGTTGGCTCGGCTCCGGGGTCGGTTTTGGCTCCACGGGCGCCGGTTGGTCGGTGCCGAGTATCCGGCCGACACCAGGGAAGAATTTCTGCGTCAGGCTGAGCTCCCCGGCGGGCGGTTGCGAAGCGCGCGCGATGCTGGGGGCGCTCATCTTTGGCGCCGGGCCGGCGGGGCGGGGTTCCGCCTTGTCTTCGACCGCCATGCCCGATGCGCTTGGCATGGGCGTGGGAGGCGGCGTTTCGGTGGGCGCGGGGGGCTGACCCGGCGGGGTTCCGGTTTTGGAGCCCATATATTTGGTGCCGTACAGATTGATCGTGATCGTGCAGCCCGACAGGAGGAGGCAGATGAGGAAGATCTGAACCGGATTGCGGGCCACCAGATGCCCGCTCGCGTCGATGGAAGGTGTGCCTGCTGCCCGCCTTGCGCGGCTGTCCCAGCTAAGAAACCAGAGCGTGAAGAGGATGAAGAGCACGATGGCTGCTCCCAGGAGCGGTTGCTCCTCCTTCGGGTTGTTCATGTAGATGCCAGCCGCGCCCGCGAGCAACGCGATCGAGGCGTATGCGAACCCTGCTACCGGACATTTGCGGGCCTGTTCGGCGGAGAAGAGCTCGCTCATCCTCAGAAGCTCTTGGAGAGGCCGGCGCTAATGCCGCGATAGTCCTTTCCGAAGCGGTATTGTACGTGAACCGCGAGCACATCGGGATTGTCGAAGGCGGGGTTCTTCTGCGGCCGCCATTGCACCCTGACCGCGCCGATATCGCGCACCGCATAGTTGCGGTTGAAGATATGCTCGTAGCCGACGAAGTAATTCAGCTTGCTGCCAAAGGGATCGTGGTCGAGGAACTGATCGAGCGACACGCCGGCATTCAGGTCGAAAAAGCCTTCGTTGAGATAGGCCGGCACATTGGCCATCGGTGTGCGCTTGTCGATGTAGCTGCCGGTCACGTGGATCGTGGCTGCCCCGAGAGGAAAGAGCGGGAACTTGCTGTCGCCGGTCAGATCCTGGATCGTGTAGATCAGGCTCGTCTCCGCGATCTTGGCCGCGCGCTTGCCGCGACGATGTTGCACGGGGCCGCCCGAAGTCACTGACGGAATGTCGAAATCTTCCCATCCGGCATAGCCGGACAAGCGAATGCCAAATGTGGATACGCGGGACGTGGCGTCCTCATCCGGTGCCTTGGCATAATAGAATATGCCGCCGCCGATCCTGCCGGCAGTCGTAATGGCGCCTTCGACATCGACTCTGTCAAATATCCCCGCGGCCTGGAGCTGGATGGGCGCCTTTTTGAGGCATTGCCGTATTTCGGCGATGAACGAAGTGCTTGCGCTATTCAGTTCGCCGAGGCGCGCAAAGCTCTGCTCCGCGGCAGTTGTAAGCACGGGTTTCGCGCGCTTGTTGCAAAGTGGATTAACATAGCGGGCAAAGGTCGGGTGACCTTCGACTACTTTCTGAATCGCTTCGGTATTTCCATTCTGCTGGGCCGCGGCTGCGATAGGTAACGCACAAGAAATCAGTGAAACTGCAATTATTGCTCGCACGGCATCCCCCCGAATGCACTGGCTGTTGCATTAATTGTCTTCGAAGTTGTGCAGATTCGTCAAGGGTGGCGGGAGTATTTATTGGGTAGAATTCACAGTGGGTTATGATTTTACAATCAATCCAAAATGGATGATTTGCGGTTTGTATCGGGGGCGTCGTTTCCAATGGGCGCGCCATGGCGGGAGCCGGCCATCAGCCGGGTGCAAGGCAACCTGCAGCGCGATTGAAGACAATACTGCCCTGAGCGATCAAAGGGCGGTGGTGCCGAGTACAGGGATCGAACCCGTGACCTTCGGTTTACAAAACCGCTGCTCTACCAGCTGAGCTAACCCGGCGACGGGCCTGCCCTTGATCGGCTTCGGGCGGCCGGTCAAGGCCGAACTAGGCCGGGCCGACCGGTGCCGGGCGGGTGACGATCCACAGCGCGCAGACCGCCATGCCCAGCGCCACGCCCAGCGCGAGGGGCAAATGGGGGCGGGCAGTGAGCCAGAAGACGCCGTAGCCGAAGGCGATGCCGGCGCAGGCGGCGATCTTGCCCTTGCGCGGGATCGCGCCCTGTTCGCGCCACTGGCGGATCGGCGGGCCGACCCTGGGATGGTCGAGCAGCCAGGCCTCCAGCCGCTCGGATCCGCGGGCGAAGCAGCCGGCGGCGAGGATCAGGAAGATCGTGGTCGGCATCACCGGCAGCAGCGCGCCGATCACCCCGAGCGCGACGAAGAAACAGCCCAGCGCGACCCAGAACAGGCGCACCGCGCGGCTGGCGAGGCGTGGCTCAGGCGGGATGGCGAACGACCCGGGCGGGCGCGGCGGCGGTCATGATTTCTCCCTGGTACCGGCGGGGTTTGTGCCAGCGGGCCCGATGGGGATCAATGGTGCGCGGCATGGCGCTCGGCCATGTAGCGGCCGGGCGAAGTGCCCAGCGCCTTGCGGAACATGGTGACGAAGCTGGGCACGCTCTCATAGCCAAGATCGCCCGCAACCTGTTGAATCGAGGCGCCGGCGGCGAGCCACTTGACCGCGAGCATGACGCCCAGCTGCTGGCGCCAGCGGCTGAAGCTCATGCCCGTCTCGCGCAGGATCAGCCGGGCGAGGGTGCGCTCGCTCAGGCCGGCACGGCGGGCCCAGGCATCGATGGTGCCGCGCTCGGCCGGCGCCGCGATCATCAGATCCGCGACCCGGCGCAGGCGGGCATCGGCGGGCATCGGCAGGTGCAGGTCCTCGACCCGGGCAGAGGCGATCTCGTCGACCAGCACCGCGATCAGCCGGGTATTGGCGCCGGTCTCCTCATAGAGCTCGGGCAGGGTGGCGGCGCGGGCCATCAGCTCGCGGAGCAGGGGCGTGGCGGCGAGGGCGCAGCAGCCCTGGGGGAGGCCGGCATCGACCTCCGGCGAGACAAAGGCGTTATAACCCTCCAGCGCGCCCGAGGCCTTGATCGAATGGAGGGCGCCGCCCGGGATCCAGATGGCGCTGCGGGGCGGGACGATCCACAGCCCGCCCTCGACCTCGCAGCTCAGAGCCCCGCGCTGGGCCAGGATGATCTGGCCCTTCTCGTGCCGGTGGAGGTCCAGCTCGAAGCTGCCGAAGTCGTCGGTGATGAAGCCATAGGTGACCACCGGACGCGGCACCGCGTCTGGATCCTCCATATCCTGTTTAGCACCAAGGTTGCGCAATATGGGCATGCGGGGCTCCGGCCAGATTGGCTGAATCGGATAATATTCTGTCCATACTTCGCAGTGACGCCATAAGTCCAACCGATTATTCCAAGCGAACCAGCCGGTCGCGGCGGGAAAGTTGACGGACTGGACGCTCCGGACGCCGATGTTTGCACGCGGCGCCGGAACTGCCCGGCGGTGACCCCGGTTCGGCGCTGTAACCCGCTGCCATGGCTATGAAATTCGTGATCCCGCGTCCTGCGCAAGCAACGGGGGACGGAACGCTCCGTGCAAGAGATGAGGACGTCGTGATGCTGCCGATGGAATCCCCCGAACGCCCCGGCACCAAGGCCCCCGGCCGGATCAGCCAGGCGCTGATCCGCCTGCTGATGAAGCGTGCAACCATCACCGCCAGCGAGCGTCTGGGCGAGGGCTTCGCGCTGATCACCCTCGAGGGGCCGGCGCTCAAGGGCGTGGCCTGGACCGCGGGGCAGAAGATCCAGATCGCGATGGGATCGGCCTTCACCGCGCGCACCTATACGCCCATCGAATGGAACACCGAAACGGGACGCGTATGCATCCTAGGATGCACGCACGGCGAGGGACCTGGCAGCGCCTGGGTGCGCGACGCCGCACCGGGCGACCACTGCGACATCTTCGGGCCGCGCGCCTCGCTCGACACCGGTCGGCTGACGGGTCCGCTGGCGCTGTTCGGCGACGAGACGTCGATCGGCCTGGGCTATGCGCTCGCCTGGCAGGATCGCGCGCGGACGGTGGCGAGCTATTTCGAGGTCGGCGATGTCGAGGCGAGCTGCCGGGTGGCCGAGCAGCTGGGGCTGGAGCGCGTCTCGCTGTTCGAACGCTCGGCGGACGACGCCCATCTCGCTGAGATGGAAGCGCGGCTTGAAGCGCTGGCGGCGAGCGGCGCCAGCTTCGTGCTGACCGGCAAGGCGGGGACGATCCAGCGGCTGCGCCAGGCGCTCAAGCGACTGGGCGTGCCGGCGGCGCGGATCGCGACCAAGGCCTATTGGGCGCCGGGCAAGACCGGGCTCGACTGAGGCTGGGAAAGTGCGGGAGCGCCCGGAGGGGGGATGGGCGCTCCCGCGGCTTCCAAAAGGGGGCGGAAGCTTTGTTGTAGGCCAGCGCCGGTGGGGGGCGTTTCGGCGATGACCTGCCTGGCCGATATGCACCCCCGCACGGGTGGCCGCCATACTACCTTAGTTGGGGGTAGCGGCAGCGCTTTGGCGGTGGGCGAGCCCATGCCCGCGCGCTAGGAAACGGCGATGCGCATCTCGCTTCCCCGCGTCGCCACCGCACCCTTCTGCCCCGCCGAAGTGCAGGGGAGCGTCGCGGTGCCTGCCGGGCTGCCGGGCTGGCGCAAGCTGCTGCGCTCGGCCGGGCCGGGGCTGCTCGTCGCGGTCGGCTATATGGACCCGGGCAACTGGGCGACCGATATCGAGGCGGGTTCGCGCTACGGATATGATCTGCTGTTCGTCGTGCTGCTGTGCGGTGTCGCGGCGATGCTGCTGCAATGGCTGGCGATGCGGCTGGGGCTGGTCGCCCGGCGCGACCTCGCCCAGATGGCGCGTGAACGCTACAGCCTGGCGACGACGCGGACGCTGTGGCTGCTCGCCGAGCTGGCGATCATCGCCACCGACGTTGCCGAGGTGCTGGGTTCGGCGCTGGCCTTCAACCTGCTGCTCGGCGTGCCGTTGTGGCTGGGCGTGCTGCTGACCGGGCTCGACACGGTGATCGTGCTGGGCCTCAAGGGGCAGGGCTTCCGCCAGCTCGAGGCGATCGTGCTGGGGCTGATCTCGACGATCGCGATCTGCTTGGCGGTGCAGCTCGCGATCGTGGGGCCCAGCTTCGCGGGGCTGCTGCACGGCGCCGTGCCCAAGGCCGCGATCTTCGCCGATCCGCATGCGCTCTACCTCGCGGTCGGCATCCTCGGCGCGACGGTGATGCCGCATAACCTCTATCTGCACAGCTCGGTGGTGCAGACGCGGGTGACCGGGGCCAGCGTGCCGGCGACGCGCGAGGCGATCCGCTTCGCGACGATCGACATCGTGGTGGCGCTGTTCCTGGCGACCTTGGTGAACGGCGCGATCCTGGCGCTGTCGGCCGCGACCTTCCATGCCAATGGCTATACCGGCGTGGCGGAGATCGACGATGCCTATCGGCTGCTCGAGCCGCTGACGGGTGCTGCGGCTGCCGCCCTGCTGTTCGGCATCGCGCTATTCGCATCGGGGCAGAGCGCGACCTTTACCGGAACGATCGCCGGGCAGGTGATCCTGGAGGGCTTCCTGAATCTGAGCATCCCGTGCTGGCTGCGGCGGATCATCACGCGCGGGCTGGCGCTGATCCCGGCGCTGATCGGTGTGATCTGGATGGGCGAGGGCGGCGTGGGCAAGCTGCTGGTGCTGACCCAAGTGGTGCTCTCGCTCCAGCTGCCCTTCGCGATCTGGCCGCTGATCCGCTTCACCAGCGATCGCGGCGTGATGGGCGAGTTCGCCAACGGGGTGGTGGTGAAGGTGATTGCCTGGGGGCTGTTCGGGCTGATCGCCGGGGCGAATCTGTGGCTGGTTTCGCGGTGGTTTGGGTGAGGGCTGGAACCCTTCTTGCTCCCCTCCCTTGCAGGGAGGGGAAAGTAGGTTTCAGAAACTCCCGCTGATCTTGAAGGTGAAGATCGGGCCGATCAGCTGGTTGTTCGACTGGCGGAAGACCAGCGGATTGGTGGTGCGGCGGCCGGCATAGACTTCGCGGTCGTAATAATGGCGGGCGCTGAAGATGTTGCCGACCGTGGCGCGGACCGTCAGGCCGAGCACATTCTTGTGCTCGGCGAAGACGTTGACGAACCACGGCCCCTCATTCTCCTGGTTCACTTCGGTCAGGTAATAGTACGGCGAATAGTGATAGAAGCTGGCGTCGACGCCCCAGGCCAGCGCGCTCTTCGGGATGTCGTGGCGGAAGTTGAGTTCCGCCCAGCGATCCTGGGTGCCGCTGATCGTGCGCATCTGGCCGGTGAGCGGATCGCGGACGCGGGCACGCTCGATGCCGACGGTCGCGTCGAGCTTGGCGCCGGGCAGGCCGAGCGGCGCGAACTGGATCGTGCTGGTACTGACCAGACCCATCCGCGTGGCGTGCGGCAGATTGCCGATGCCTTCGTCGTCGGTGCCGATCGGGACGATATCGATGATGTCGTCGATCCGGTGATAATAGGCGCGCAGCCGCGTCTTGCCCGCCGCGCCCAGCGTGCGGCCGACTTCCATCTCGGCTTCCCAGCTCTGCGGCGGGACGAGATCGGGATTGCCGGCATTCTGGCGCTCGGACTTGAGATTGGGCTGGGCGAGGAAATCATAGAAGCTGATCTGGCCGACGCGGCGGCGGACCTTGAGGCTGAGGTCCCAGGCGGCATCGGGCTTCCAGCCGAGCGTGACGCTGCCCTTGGGGCGGAAGAAGCGCCGCGCGGGCAGATCGCCATCGACGCGTTCCAGCACGCTGGTCTCGCCGCCGCCGGCGATCTGCAGGCTGAGCTTGGCGCCTAGCGCCCGGCTATAGGTGACCATCCCCTCATGCCGGACCTCGCGGACGATGCCGCTGCCGCCGGGGAAGGGGACGGGGACGAAATCGCCCTGCGGGTTGAGCGTGGCGAGCGCGCCGCGCTGGTCGAGCCCGTTGACCGCGCGCTCGAGCGAGACCTGCCAATCGGCCTTACCCATCTTCCAGCCATATTCGGCGCGGGCGATCGTCTCGGTGATGTGCGAGTTGCGGGTGAAGCGGGTGCCCTGGTCGGGCGCGCCGCTGGCGAAGCTGTCGATCTGGGTGGAGATCACCGGCTCGTGATCGAAATGGCGCAGGCCGATGATCTTGAAGCGGCCCGGCCCGAGCGCGAACTCATAATCGGCGTTGACGTCGTAGAACCAGCCGTTGAGCCGCTGGCGGCGCAGGCGGGTGCCGTCGTTTCCGTCGGCGCGGAAGCGCTGCTCGAAGTCATAGACCGGGTTCCAATAGGGCGAATAGCCGAGGACGAGATTGCCCTTGGACGTGCCGGGGCCGTCGATCGCCAGGCGGAGCTTGGCGGTGACCGTGTCCGATTCCTGGTGGAAGACTTCCTCGCGCCGCTCGATCAGCGACCCGTCGGCGGCGTAGAACAGCTCGGGCCCGCCGATCGCGCCGCGGCCGGCCTGGTCCTCGAGCGACAGGGTGTAATCGACCGCGCCGGTCTTGCCGGTGTAGCTGATATTGCCGCGGAACAGGTTGGGCCGCGAATAATGGGCGCGGAAGTCGGGCTTCCATTCGAACTGGCCGCCGGCCTTGCGCGCGTTCTTGAGGATGATGTTGGCGACCTGGCCCGAGAGGCCGGCGATGCCGAGAGTGGAGGCATCGACGATCTCGATCCGCTCGACATTGCCGGCGGCGACGCGCTGGAGCTCGGCGATCGCGCCGCCGGTCTTGTTGGCGATGCGGGTGCCGTTGATCAGCACATTCTCCGACGCCTGGCCGAGGCCACGCTCCTGGTCCGCGCTGCGGATGGTGAAGCCGGGAAGCTGGACCAGCATGTCATAGGCAGTGCGCGGGGCGAAGCGGGCGAAGTCCTCCGGCGTGAAGGATTGCTTGGCGGCCGCCGTGCCGGTTGCAGGCGGCACGGCGGTCTGGGCACGGACCGCGCTCGAGGGAAGGAGCGCGGTGCCGGCAAGGAGAAGGGCTGCGAAACGCATCACTGGGGCGCTTTCCTGGCGATCAGTGCTTGAGCACGCGGATCTGGACGAGCTGCTCGGGCGTGGGATCGGTGATGCCGATCTTGCGCGCGTGGCGGACATCCTCGGCGGTGACGCCGACGGCCTTGAGCTCGACGAGGCGCTCGGCCGGCAGGTCCGGATAGCCCATCGCGGCCATCTCGCGGACGAAGGCGGGGGTGACGTTCAGCGCCTTGAGCTGGGTGACGTCGTCGGCGGAGAGGTTGCGCAGGCCCGCCCCGGCCATCTCGGCGAGATATTCGGGCGAGACGTCGAGCGCCTTGAGCTGGATCAGCTCATCGGCCTTGAGCTTGCCGAGCCCGGCGCGGAGCATGCGGCCGGCATAGTCGGCGTCGATGCGGAGCGCGGCGAAGGCAGTGAGGTCGTCGAGATTGTCCGGGCGGAAGCCCTGGCGGGCGAGATCGGCGATATAGGCGGGGGTGACCTGCAGCGCGGAGAGCGCGGTCAGCTCGTCGATCGTCGGCTTGGGATAGTTGGCCCTGGCCAGCGCCTCGACCAGCTCCTTGTTGGCGCCGACCAAGGTGAGGTCGAGCGATTCCTGGAAGCTTGGCTGGCCGATGCCGCGATTGGCGAGGTAGCCGGCGAATTCGGCATCGGGCGTGAAGCTGCAGCTGCCGATGGCGACCTTGCGCTCGGTAGCGCCGGTGCAGTCGAGGCGACCGGGTTCACGGGCGATGGCGAAGCGGATCGGGCCGTTTCCCTCCAGCGCCTGGGTATCGAGGCCGATCTGGCTGCCCGAGACGCTGGTGTTCATGTTGTGGCGTTCGCCCATGGTCAGGCTGAGCTGGAAATGGCCGCGGCCCGCCTCGAGCTGGAGCTTGAAGCCGATCGGGGTGGAGGCGGTGACCGGATCGCGGGCGCGATCGCCGGCGATGGCGGTGGTGGCGAGCAGGGCAAGCGAAGCGAAGGCAATGATCGTGCGGCGCATGACATTTCTCCTGGGTGAAGAAGGCAAGCCGGGGGCGTTCACCCCGGGACGGGGTGTCAGCGCTTCGGCGGGTTGGGGGTGGTCGTCTTAGTTGTCGGGATCCGGGGCCGGCCGGGGATCCGGATGGGGCTTCGGGCCGCGCTTGAGCGTCTTGCTCAGCGCGAGCGAGTCCATGTCGACGTTCATGCCGGCGGCGTGCAGGCGGCGGACATCGTCGGCGGTGACGCCCATGCCGGCCAGGGCGATGTAGTCGTCGATGTCGCCGTGATAGCCGGCCGCGATGATGCTGCGGACATAGGCGGGGTTCACGCCGACGGCGCGGGCACCCATCACATCGTCGTACGAGCGGATGCGCAGGCCGGTGGAGAGCAGTGCGCGGATATACTCCGGGGTGACGCCGAGGGCGCGCATGCCGTTGGCGTCGTCGAGGCTGAGCGGGCCGAGCTGGGGCGCGGCCTGGCGGAGCTCGGCGATATAGTCGCCGGTCACGCCCAGCGCCTTGGCGCCGATGATCGTGTCGAGCTCGTTGTGCTTGCGGTCGTCGCGGTGGTCCTGCGGCGCGGCCGGGGTGGCGGCGGCGTGCGGGGCGGCGGGCGAGGCCGGTTCGACGGTTTCCGGGCGGGCGGCGACGCTGGGGGCCGCCGGGGTGGCGGGGGGCGTGGCAGCGGCGATGGTGTCGTCCCGGCGCTCGGTGGCGCCGACGGTGAGCGCGGCGAGCGGGGCGGCCATCACCAGCATGCCGGCGCCGAAGCCTGCGATCCACGAGCCCTGGGCGCGGCCGCGCGGCAGGGTGGCGTCGAGCACGCGGCCGACGCGGCGCTTGAGGCTGCCCTTGCCGGGGGCGACGCCGTGCGCGCCGATCAGCAGGCCGCGGGCTTCGTGCCGGGCGACGCGGACGAGCAGCTGGGCATAGTCGGGCGCATCGATATTGGCGGCGAGCACCGCGTCGTCGGCGGCTTCCTCGCGCAGCTGGTGCGCTTCGCGGGCGAGGCGCCAGGCGAGGGGGTTGAACCAGTGGATCGCAGTGGCGATGCGGGCGAGCATCAGCTTGGCCCAGTCGAGCGCGGAGACGTGCGCCAGCTCATGCGCGATGATCGCCTCGGCCTCGTCGGTCGCCGCCAGCGCATCGGCGCTGAGCAGGATGGTCGGGCGGGCAAGGCCCCAGGAGATCGGCGAGGGCAAAGCGTCGCTGACCAGCAGCGCGGTGCCGCTCTTCATCCCCATGCGGCGCTGGGCATGGGCGAGCGCGCTCAGCCACACCGGATCGACCAGCACTTCGGCACCGGCGCGCAGGCGCACGAGGCGGAGAAGCGCGATAATGGTTAGCATTAGCAGCGCGATAACCGGCAGCGCATAGGCGAAGCGCTCCCAGCCCTGGGGCAGGGTGAAGCCCGGCTGCTCGGCCGATGCGCTGACCTGCGGCGTAGCGGTTGTAGTGACCGTCTCGCGCGGGGTGACCGGCTGGGGCACGATGTTCGTGGCGGGGGCCTCGAACCGGCTCTGCAGCACCTGGGGCAGCGGCAGGCTGAGCGAAGGCAGCATGAAGGTCGCGACTGGCAGGATCACCAGCCCGGCCAGGCCGAGATGGGCGATCAGCGAGCGCTCGGCGGCGGAGCGGCTGCGGGTGAGGCGGAGCAGGAGCAGGGTGATGCCGGCGATCACCAGCGACTTGAGCACAAGGCCGAGCAGGGCGGTCATCGATCAGGCTCCCTTCTTGGCGCGGGCGGCGGCGATCATCGCTTCCAGCTCGTCCAGGTCGTTGTCGTCGAGCTTCTCGCTCATGCCGAGCAGCGCGCTGGCGGCATGGGTGGTCGAGCCGTTGAAGAACGTGCGCACGACATGGCCGAGCGCGTTCACGCTCGCCTTGTTCTCCGCGATGGTCGGCGAGAACAGGAAGCCGCGGTCGCTATGCTCGCGCTGGACCGCGCCCTTCTGCTCGAGCCGGGTCAGCATCGCGCGGACCGCCGAGGCCGACAGCTTGTCGGGCAGGGCGTCGCAGACATCGGACACGGCCATCGCGCCACGCTCGTAGAGCAGGTCGACGATCTGGCGTTCGCGGGGCGGCAGGTTGTTCAGCATGACGAATCTCTCTACGCTACATTTGTAGTTCTAGGCTACAATTGTAGCGCATGCAAGCGCCATCTGAATCCGGAGCTAGCCGGTGCCCCCTGACGGAACGGACAAGGCCGCGAGATCGGCCGAAATCGCGTGTTCCCAGGCCAGCGCGCCCTGCGTGCGGGCAAGGGCCAGCGCGTCCTCCAGCAATGCCCGACCGGCATCGGTGCCGGACGTGCAACGCGCCGCAATGCCGGCCTTGAGGCGCAGCAATTCGGGCAGCGAGACACGCTCGCCATTGGCGGTGCAGCGCACGATCGTCGCGTCGATCAGCTCAAGCGCCTCGGGATAACGCGCCTCGAGGACCAGCCCGCGTGCCAGCGCGATCGAGAAAGTGGTGGTCAGCAGATCGTAGCGGGCGGCGCGCAGGCGGGAGAGGCTGTCGCGCAATATGTCCAGCGCCTCGCCGGTCTGGCCTCGCCGGATCGCAAGCTCGCCCCGGAAACCGGCTGCCGCGGCGACATAGGGGCCGAGTGCATTGTTCTCGGCGCACTCATTGAACGCGGCCAGATCGGCTTCCGCTGCCGCGAGGTCCGCCATCCAGAGATGCACCGAGAGCGACCAGATCAGCGCGATGCAATGGGTGACCGCGTGGTTGAGCCGGGTGGCTTCGTCCACCGCCTGGCGGGCGAGGCGGTTCGCGCCCTCGGTATCGCCGACGAGCCACAGGGTGCGCGCCAGCGCGATGATCGAGCGGTTGCGGTGATCGAAGCCGTAATGGATCGTCCGGCTGCGGATCGAGGGCGGGCTCTGCCGAATCGACAATTCGAGCGCCGGCCGTGCGCGCTTCTGGTCGCCGTGCAGGTGGTGCGAGATGCCGGCGAGCGAATAGGCGACGCCGATCGCCTCGGGCGCGCCGATCGCTTCGGCGACTTCCACGGCGCGCTCGGCCTGGCGCATGGCGATGTCATATTCGCCGATCCGCTCATGGAAGATGTGGAGCCGGCCAAGCAGGCGCAGCTGGTTCCAGCGATCGTCGAGCGCGGTGGCGATCTCCAGCGCACGGACAAGCGCATGGCCTGCCGCTTCGCTGTTGCCGCGGGTGAACATCAGCGTGATGCCGAGCGCGGCCTGGAGCTCGAGTTCGGTCGCGGTGCCGCGCTGGCTGTCGTCGATCTCCGCGAGCGCCCGGGCAGTCCAGGTGCGGCATTCGATCATGTGCGACAGGTTGAGGAAGACGGGCGCGCTGGCGGCGGCGAGGCGGAAGGCGATCCGGGCATCGCCCTCCTGGCCGAAGGCCCAGTCGAGCGCGCTGCGGATATTGCCGAGCTGCATGCGCAGCGGGCGGGTGTCCTGCAGGACATCCTCGTCCTGCTCCGCCACCGCCTCGAGTTCCGCAAGGAAGAAGGCGGCGTGTCGCCGCGCCGCCGCGGCATAAAGCGGCAGTCCGCGGGCACGCAGCTTTTCCCGGGCATGGGCACGAGTCATCTCGAGCAGGCGATAGGTATCGGTACGGCGCGAGCGATCGGGCGCGACCAGCGACTTGGAGACCAGCTCGTCGAGCGCGACGGCGACGGCATCCGACCCGATCTCCGCATCGGCGGCGACCGCCAGCGCGGCATCGATCGAGAAGGGGCCGACGAATACCGAGAGCCGTTCGAGCACGACGCGCTCGGCTTCGGAGAGCAGGTCGTAGCTCCAGTCGAGCGTAGCCTGCAGCGTCTGCTGGCGCGGCTGGGCGGTGCGACGGCCGGACCAGCCCAGGCTGAACCGCTCGCCGAGCTGGCGCGCGGTGGCGGCAAGGCCGTGGGTGGCGACGCGGACGGCGGCCAGCTCGATCGGCAGGGCCATGCCGTCGAGGCGCTGGCAGAGCTCGGCGATCAGCCGGGCGGCTTCGTCATCGATGACGAGCGTGCTGTCGGCCGCGCCGGCGCGCTCGCAGAACAGCTCGACCGCGGGGAAGGCGAGGAGTTCGGCGCGGCTGAGCCCGCTGATCTCCTCGGGATAGGCGAGCGCGTCGAGGCGCAGCACATGCTCGCCGCGCACGCGCAGCGGCTCGCGCGAGGTCGCCAGCACCCGTGCGCCGGGCGCTTCCTCGACGATCCGCTCCACGATCTCGGCGATCTGGATGATGACGTGCTCGCAATTGTCGAGCAGCAGCAGGAAGGGGCGGTCGCGGATATGGGCGAGGATCACCGCCAGCGGATCGCCGCTCTGCGCCGAAAGGCCCATCGCGCCCGAGATCATCGAGGCAACGACGGTGGGGTTCTCCAGCATGCTGAAGTCGACGAAGGCCACGCGCTCATCGAAGGCAGGCGCCAGCTGGTGGCCGATCTCGATCGCGAGCGACGTCTTGCCGACGCCCGCCGGGCCGACGATGCTGAAGACCGGCGTGTCGACTGCGCGCGTTTCCAGAAAGGCAAGATCGCGCTCGCGGCCGATCAGATGGGGCAGGCGGGCGGGCAGGTTGAGCACCGTGCCGGGGCGGGGCGCTTCGACAGCGGGTGCCGGCGCCTGGGTGCCGGCGATGCCCTGGCGCTCCACCGGCGCGACAAAGGCATAGCCGACGCCGACCTGGGTGGCGATGTAGCGCGCGCCGTCAATGCCGTCGCCGAGCAGCTTGCGCAGGCCGGCCATGTGGAAGCGCAGGCTGCCGTCCTCGACCACGACATCGGACCAGACCCGCTTGAGCAGCTCGCGCTTGGAGAGGACGCGGCCCGGCTGTTCGGTGAGCACCACCAGCAGATCGAAGGAACGCCCGCCGATCTCCACCGGCGCGCCGTCGCGCGTCAGCAGCCGCGCGCCCGGAGAAAGCGCGAAGGGGCCGAAGCAGATGCGTTCGCCAAGCTGTTGATCCACGTCCGCCACGTTCTGCCATTACCCCTCTATGGTCGAGTGTTCCATGCCGCTTGGGGGGATGCGCCTCAATCCTACCTAGGTGTTATTCTTTGCGTTCAGGCGGTTCGAGGGGCTTCCTTGGCGATTTCCATCTGCGCGCTATCCCCTTCCTTCTGCCGTCACCCCGGCCTTGTGCCGGGGTCCACCGGGCGGCGAGGGCGGGCCTCAAGGTTCCAGTTCAGCGCGTGCGGCACCGTGGACCCCGGCACAAGGCCGGGGTGACGAGGGTTTTGCGCAGGGCGTGCCCCATGAACTTCTAATCCTTCGGGAAATCGGTGGAGAGGCTGAGCGTGCGCCAGCGCTCCAGCTCTTCCAGCCGCGCCCGGTCGCCGCGCTCGATCGCGTCGACCGCGTCGCTGCCGAGCGGGAGGCGGAGCGGCGGTGCATCCGAGCGGACCACTTCCAGGATCGCGCGGGCGCCGCGATGCGGGTCGCCCGGCTGCTTGCCGTTATAGGCCGCCTGCATGCGGGCGGCATTGCCGACTACCGCGTCATAGTCGGCGCGGCCGGCTTCCAGCGTGGTCGAGGACCCGGCGAAATCGGTGCGGAAGCCGCCCGGCTCGACGATCGTCACGCGCACGCCGACCAGCTTCATTTCCTGGGCGAGCACTTCGGAGAAGCCCTCGACGCCCCATTTCGCCGCCGAATAGGCCGCGCGGCCCGGCGCGCCGAGCCGGCCTCCGACCGAGGAGAATTGCACGATATGGCCGCTGCGCCGGGTGCGCATGTGCGGGATCACCGCCTTGGTCATGATGATCGTGCCGAACAGGTTGGTCGCGATCTGGCGGCGAAAGCTGTGGAGCGAGGTATCCTCGACCGAGCCGATATCGCCATAGCCGGCATTGTTGACCAGCACGTCGAGCGCACCGAACTGGGCGATCGCCTCGGCCACCGCGGCGCTGGCATCTTCCTCGCAGGTCACGTCGAGCGGGGCGGTGGCGAGGCCGCCGGGGCGACCGTCTCCCAGCCCGGCGAGCTGTTCGGGGTCGCGGGCGGTAGCGAGCAGATTGTCGCCGCTGTCGAGAATGGCTTCGCACAGCGCGCGGCCGAAGCCCCGCGAGCTGCCGGTCACCAGCCAGGTGCGTGGCATGGGTAGATACTCCTCAGCCGAAGGTGAAGACATAGGCGCGCGCGCCGGGGCGGGCGAACTCGATCGTGACGGTGCGATCGGTGATCGTGCCGGACTGGCGGATCAGCTGATAGAGCCGGTCCTCCCTCACCTCGCCCCAGCCGTTCGCATCGACATCGACGCCGTGGCTCGCGCCTGGCGCCTTGCCGTCTAGCGTCACCCGGAAGCGGACCGGCTGGCCGTCCTGCGCGCCGCCGAACACCAGATGCGCGTCGCGGGCGTGGAAGCGGAAGCGGATCGTGCCGGGGCCGTTCTCCAACGCGGCATATTCGCCGCCGACATTCCAGCTTCCGGCCAGGTCCCACTGGTTGAGCGACAGCGACGCGGCGGAGGCATAGCCGTACGGCCGGTCGTTGCGCAGGCCGCCGGGGGAGGCGAAGTTCTGGGCCTTCTCATAGCCGATATAGGCTTCGGGCGAGGCGAGATCGGCCCAGTCGGCCTGGGCTTCGACGCCGCTGGCCGGGACCGGGGCCACCGGCACGTCCGCGACATTCTGCCCGGCTTCGGTCAGCAGCTTGCGGATCAGCCGCTCGCCTTCGCCATAGCCGCCTTCGCCCAGCCGGTAGCCGCGGATCTTGCCCCTGGCGTCGATGAAATAGATGCCGGGCCAGCCCTGGTTGGCGTAGTCGCGCCACACCGCATAATCATTGTCCTGGAGGTTGGGCCAGGCGACGCGGAGCTGCTCGGCGGCGAGGCGCACCTTGGCGGGGTCCTTTTCGAAGCCGAATTCGGGCGCGTGGACGCCGATCACTTCCAGTCCCTTGCCGCCATAGCGCTGCTGCCAGGCACGCAGATAGGGGAGGGCGCGCAGCGAGTTGATGCAGGAATAGGTCCAGAAATTGACCAGCACGACCTTGCCGCGCAGCGCCGTGGGACCGCCGGGTACCGGGGTGAGCCAAGGTTTAGCGCCCTGCAGCACGCCGACGGGCTGTGAGGTTGCGCCGAAGGGCGCGGAGACGATCAGCTCGGCGCCCTGGGCCGGCGCATGCACCAGCCCGAGCGCGTCGCCGAAGCAGATCGCGGTGGTGGCGCCGGCCGCGACGATCGCGGCGACGGCGAAGCCTAGGGAGCGTTTATAGGTCATTGGGTGCCTGCCTCATCTTGCGGGTCACCACCGATCTAGGCGCCTGGCGCGGGAATGCCCGTTAGGGTTCGCCCGCCGCGCGTTAGTTGCTGCAAGCAGCGCCTAACAGCGCATCACTCCAGTTAACGGGCGCCGCGCCGCCATTCCCCTAAATCTGGGTTCAACCAGAAAGGGAGCAAAAGCCCATGTCCGCAGATCAACCTTCGCGCCGCCAGTTCGTGGCCGGTGCCGCGCTGGCAGGCGCCGCGAGCGCCTTGCCTTCGCGGCTGCTGGCCCAGGCGGCCGGGAACAGCGACATCCGTCCGTTCAGGATCAACATCCCCGCCGCCCAGATCGCCGCGATGCAGCGCCGGATCGCCGAGACCCGCTGGGCCGATGCCCAGCCGGTCGCCGACGACAGCCAGGGCGTGCGCCGCCAGACGCTCGAGCCGCTGATGCGCTACTGGGCGCGCGGCTATGACTGGCGCAAGGTCGAGGCGCGGCTCAACGCGCTGCCGATGTTCCTGACCGAGATCGACGGGCTCGACATCCACTTCATCCATGTCCGCTCGCGGCATGAGAATGCGATGCCGATGATCCTGACGCATGGCTGGCCGGGCTCGATCCTCGAGTTCCTTGGCGCGATCGATCCGCTGGTGAACCCCACCGCGCATGGCGGCAAGGCGGAGGACGCCTTCCATGTCGTGATCCCCTCGATCCCCGGCTTCGGCTTCTCCGCCAAGCCGACGGTGCCGGGCTGGGGCTCGGACCATATCGGCCGGGCGTGGAGCGTGCTGATGCGGCGGCTCGGCTATGAGCGCTTCGTCAGCCAGGGCGGCGATTGCGGATCGGTGATCTCGCAGCGCATGGCGCTCCAGCATGTGCCGGGGCTGATCGGCATCCATCTCAACATGCCGGCGGTGGTGCCGGCCGAGATCGCGCATATCCTTGCCGCCGGCGATCCCGCCCCGGCGAGCCTGTCGCAGAAGGAACGCTTCGCCTTCGACCAGCTCGTGGCCTTCTACCGCGACAATTCGGCCTATGCGGCGATGATGAACACGCGGCCGCAGACGATCGGCTATTCGCTGGTGGACTCGCCGGTCGGCATGGCGGCCTGGATGTACGAGAAGATAGACCAATGGGCCTATCCGGCCGGCGATCCGCAGAAGGTGCTCGGTCGCGATGCGATCCTCGACGACCTGTCGCTCTACTGGCTGACCGGCACCGGCGCCTCGGCCGCGCGGATCTATTGGGAGGATCACAGCAACAACTTCAACGCGCGCGGCATCATCGACCTGCCGGTGGCGGTGAGCGTGTTCCCCGGCGAGATCTTCCGCGCGCCGAAGAGCTGGGCGGAGCGCTGCTACACCAACCTCACCTACTTCCACGAAGCCAGCAATGGCGGCCATTTCGCGGCCTGGGAACAGCCGCAAATCTTCGCCGAGGAAGTGCGCGCCGCCTTCCGCCCGCTGCGCTGAGCCATCCGATCCACAGGAGAATATCGATGTCCGATACCAAGACCCTCTACACCGCCAAGGTCCATGTCACCGGCGGGCGCGAAGGCGCCGCGCGCAGCAGCGACGGGCGGCTCGACGTCCAGCTCGCCGTGCCCGGCAGCGCCGGCGCCGGGACCAACCCCGAGCAGCTGTTCGCCGCCGGCTGGTCCGCCTGTTTCGAAGGCGCGATGGCGATCGCGGCGAAGAGCAAGGGCATCACCTTGCCCGCCGATCTCGCGATCGATGCCGAGGTCGACCTGCGCCACGGCGACGAGGGCTATTCGCTCGCCGCGCGGCTCAACGTCAGCGTGCCCGGTATCGAGCCGGAGATCGCCCGCCAGCTGATCGAGGCGGCACACCGCACCTGCCCGTACTCCAAGGCGATCAAGGGCAATATCGACGCCGTCGTCGCACTCGTCTGAAAGGAGACCTGAGATGAAGAAGCTCATTGCAGGCGGGCTGCTGCTCGCCGCTTCCGCCCTGCCGCTGGTGGCCCAGGCGCAGACTGCCAAGCCGACCATCGTCCTCGTCCACGGCGCTTTCGCGGACTCTTCGAGCTGGAACGGGGTGATCCCGATCCTCCAGCGCGACGGCTATACCGTGATCGCCGCGCCAAACGCGCTGCGCAGCGTGCGCACAGATGCCGATGAGGTGCGCGACCTGGTGAAGAGCATCGACGGACCCGTCGTGCTGGTCGGGCACAGCTATGGCGGCTCGGTGATCAGCGAAGCGGGCGAGGGCGCGCCCAACGTCAAGGCGCTGGTCTATGTCTCGGCCTTCGCGCCGGAGGAGGGCGAGACCGCGCTCGGCCTTACCGGCAAGTTTCCGGGCAGCACGCTGGCGCCGGCACTTGCCCCGCCGGTGAAGCTCGCGGGCGGCGGCAACGACCTCTACATCCTCCAGGCGCGCTTCCACGACCAGTTCGCGGCGGACGTGCCGGCGGCCGAGGCCAAGCTGATGGCGGCCGGCCAGCGCCCGATCGCCGATACCGCGCTGGGCGAGGCGACCACCGCGCCGGCGTGGAAGCATGTGCCCTCGTGGTTCATCTATGGCGACAAGGACAAGAACATCCCGCCGGTGGCGATGCAGTTCATGGCCGAGCGCGCAGGCTCGCGCGGCACCGTGGTCGTGAAGGGCGCCTCGCACGTCGTGATGGTGTCGCACGCCGCCGCGGTGGCCAGCCTGATCGAGAAGGCCGCGACCGCGCAGTGAGCTGAGGCGCCGGCGATCCCCAGCGCCCCCTGCGCCGGCGCCCACGCCCACGGCCGGCATCCAGCGTCGCCGGCCGTGGGCGTTCTTGATTTCGCTCAGTCGTGCTTGTCGGGATCCTCGGGCCTGTCCATGCAGCCTAGCCGGCCGTTGCAATAGTGCACGCCGTCACCACCCGACCGATCACTTCCGGGATTGGCATAGTATTGATAGGCTTCGAAGGGGGTGGTGATCCCGGCGTCGACCGGAATGGGGCAGAAAGGCGCATACCAGGCGTCGAAGCATTCCACCCCGGTCGAAAAGCCATACGCCGCATAATTTGCCGCGCAATTTGCCCCGCCCTGATAGCAGGCGGCGGATTGGCTTGAACCATCGTCCGCCTTCGCGGCGTGAATTCCGAACATGGAAACATAGGCAAGTGCGACCGCAAAACTCTTCGTGATCATGAAAATCCTCCGATTTAAATGATTCGATACAATATTAATTCGCCGAAGATTCGGCGCGTTGAGTGTAGTGTTGGCGGAAATCGCTGCAAATAATTACACGAATTTCATTTCAATATGGTGCTATATTTAGGGAATTATTTGGCGCGACCGGTTTCGGTGCCCTGATCCGTGAATCCGGATGCCGGCATCCGAGGGGCACTCGGAGTAGCTGGTGAACACCAGGTCGGCCTGCCTGATGCCCAGGATGGCGCGGATATCGTTGTTCATGCCGGCGCATCGCGCGCATTTTTTGTGCATCAACTGCGTATCGGACGGGTCCCTATTCGGGCATGGCGGTCTCGATCTGGAAAAAGGGATGCCGATGACTGCACCGAAGGCCTGGGACGGCGCGCTGGTCCGCAAATGGCTCGATCGCCGGTTGGCGGCGTCGCGGCTCGACCAGGCGGCGGCGGATCGGCGCGGCTATGAAGCGCAGGACGACTACGACAAGGCGGCCGCCGAGGAATGGGCGTGCCGCACGCTAAGCGCTGGAGACTGCGCCGACGATCAGGCGGCTTTTGCCAAGCGGATCAAGGAACTGATCGCGCAGGAGGACTATCCGCAGACCGGCATCTATGACGATGCCAAGTTCGAGCGGCATGTGCGCGGCCACCTGCGCAAGATTGCCAAGATGACGAAGGCGAACGAAGGGTTCGAGAAGACGCTGCGCTATCAATAGCATCCGGCAGCATCCGGCAGCATCCGGCGCCCGGATCCGCAGACCCCGGCGCCGGCGCGCGGCGTTATTGCGAGTAGCTGGTGAAGACCAGGTCGGCCTTCTTGTCGATCGCGTCGAGCTTCACATGGCAGGCATGGCAGGACTGGGTGAGCGTCACATTCTGGTCCGCCACGCCATTCTCGAACTGGCCATAGCCCCAGCCATTGCTGGCGGCGTAGCGCTTCGAATCCTTGACGCTGACCTGCACATTGGTCGGCGGCCCCGCCACGAAGGACTGGGGGGCGGGGAACACAGAGTCATTGCGCGGTGAGGACTGGTATTGCCAGGCGAGCCGCACGATCACCGCGCCGTCCGGGAAGGGGCGGATGTTCTCGCGGTAAGCCTTCACCGCGATGTCATTGCCCAGGATCGCGCGTATGTCGTTGTTCTTGCCGGCTTCATGCGCGACGCTGATCAGTTTCCAGTCGCGATAACCCTCGGGCAGGGTCACGCCATAGACCGGTGCCGCATCCTGTTTCGGGCGATTGGCGGCGGCCACGGCCGAGACCCCGAAGACCAGGGTCGCGGCCGCGAGTGCGAGCGTGGAGAGACGCCGCACCGGCTCAGCCCGCCATCCTGGCGACGTCGAGTACGGCCTTGGCGAAGGCGGCCGGCGCTTCCTGGGGCAGGTTGTGGCCGATGCCGCCGCTGACCAGCCGGAACTCGTACGGGCCGGTGAACTTGGCGCGATACTGCTCGGGCGCCGGATGAGGGGCGCCATTGGCGTCGCCCTCCATCGTGATCGTCGGCACGGTGATTACCGGCGTTGTCGCCAGCCTGGCCTCGATCGCGTCATACTTGGCCTCGCCCTCGGCCAGGCCGAGCCGCCAGCGATAATTGTGGATCACCAGCGCGACATGGTCCGGGTTGACGAACGAGGCCGCGGTGCGGGCGAAGGTGGCGTCGTCGAACTTCCATTTGGGCGAGGCGAGCTGCCATATCAGCTTGTTGAAATCATTCGTGTTCTTCGCATAGCCGAGCTTGCCCCGCTCGGTGGCGAAGTAGAATTGGTACCACCATTGCAGCTCGGCTGCGGGCGGAAGCGGGGCGGCGTTGGCGGCCTGGCTGCCGATCAGATAGCCGCTGACCGAGACGAGGCCCTTGCAGCGCTCGGGCCAGAGCAGCGCCATGATGTCGGCGGTGCGGGCGCCCCAGTCGAAACCGGCGACGATCGCCTGCTTGATGCCGAGCGCGTCCATCAGCGCGAGGCCATCGGCGGCGAGCGCGGCCTGCTGGGCGTTGCGCGGGGTGTCGGCCGAGAGGAATACCGTCGAGCCATAGCCACGCAGATAGGGCACGATCACCCGGTGGCCGCGGGCGGCGAGCAGGGGTGCGACTTCGGCGAAGGCATTGATATCATAGGGCCAGCCATGGAAGAGCAGCACGGGCTGGCCATCCGCCGGACCCATCTCGACATAGCCGATGCTGAGCGTGCCGGCGTCGATCTGCTTGACCGGGCCGAAGGGCGTGGCGGCAGGCGAGGCGCCGGCCCTGGGCGTGGCGGTGGCGACGCTGGCGACGGTGCTGCCGCTGATCAGGGCGGCGAGGGTGGCGGCGCCGTGGACGAAGCTGCGGCGATCGGATTGCAGGGACAGGGGCTTCGACATGACTCGGTCCTTTCTGGCGGGTGACGAACCTGGCCGAGATAGGTGCACCCGCGGGGCGCCGCCCGTTAGTCGCTATGAGGTCGTGTGAGGGCTGGCCGAACGTATTAGACGGGGAAGTGGGCAAAGGTTGCACGCAAGGGCACTTTGCATCGGGCCGCTCCCAACCCATCTGGGAGGGGAATGTCAGAAGGAACATCCATGTCCATTCCCCTCAAGATCGATTTTGTCTCCGATGTTGTCTGCCCCTGGTGCATCATCGGGCTACGCGGGCTTGAGGAGGCGATCGAGCGCACCCGGGATGTGGTTGATGTGACGCTGCATTTCCAGCCGTTCGAGCTGAACCCCCAGATGGTGCCGGAGGGTGAGAATATCGGCGAACACATCGCTCGGAAGTATGGCTCGACCCCCGAGCAGTCCGCCGCCAACCGCCAGATGATCCGCGACCGCGCCGGCGCGCTCGGCTTCGAGATGCGGATGGGTGCCGACAGCCGGATCTACAACACGTTCGACGCGCACCGGCTGCTGCATTGGGCCGAGACCGAAGGGGCGGACAAGCAGACGGCGCTCAAGCATGCGCTGTTCACTGCCTATTTCACCGAGCAGCAGAACCCCTCGGACCCCGAGGTGCTGGTCGCGGCCGCGGAGAAGGCCGGGCTGGACGGCGCAGCGGCGCGCGAGGTGCTGGCGTCGGGGCGGTATGCGCAGGAGGTGCGCGCGGCCGAGCAGCTCTGGCAGAGCCGGGGGATCAACTCGGTGCCGGCGATCGTGATCGAGGACAAATGGCTGATCTCCGGCGGCCAGCCGCCAGAGGCGTTCGAGCAGGCGCTACGCGATATCGCCGGGCAGCTGGGGTAAGCGGCTGATTTACAACGTCATCCCGGCCTCGAGCCGGGGTCCCGCTTCTTCTTCGGTGGGGCGAGGCAGCGGGACCCCGGCTCGAGGCCGGGGTGACGATTGAAGCTAGCGTGCGGTCAGCGCACCCCGAAGGTCCAGCCTTCGGTTCTGGCCAGTTCGGGCGTCAGGCCTTCGGGTGCCCATAGGCCGGGATCGTCGGCCACGGCGCGCAGCCAGGCGGCAGTGAGGATCGCGTCGGTGGCGTGGTCGTCATAGCGGGGCAGCTGCGCATGGGGGCCGGAGCCCAGCGCGGCCAGCATCGTGTCGAGCGTTTCGCCGTCGCGGATCTTGGAGATGCCCTTGCGCATGCCGGCGGTGCGGGCGGCGAGCGCGGTGTAGATCTCGACCAGGACCGGGCCTGTTTCCGGCAGCGGATCGAAGGGCCAGATCGGCACCTTGCCGCGGAGGCGGTGCAGCACGCGCATGCCGGTGAGGCTCGACTTGCCGACCTGGCTGGCACCGACCAGGTTGAAGCAGCTGTACGGCGACAGCTGCATTGCCGCCTGGCCATGCTCGCAGACCCGGAAGCGGCCGCGGCCGGGCGGGAACAGGTCGCCGCAATCGCGCAGCTGGCGGAAATGGCGGCGGGCGTCGGTGTGGCCGACAAAGCTGGTGGCGGCGAGATGCGGGTCTTCGCTCGAGAGTTGCTCGACGAGTTGCCAGAGCGCCGGGCCGTCTGCCGGGGAGCGGTCCCAGCCGGGGAAGTACGCGCCTTCATCGACCAGCGGGAAGGCGGGGGACAGGTCGAGGCCGACCAGCGCGCGGGTGCCGCTGTCCGCGAGGTCGGCGAGCCAGTCGGCGATGTCCTGGCGGGACCAGTTGCGATCGACCAGCTCCGGAGCGGCGGTGCCGGCCTGTGCGCAGGCGACGGCAAGGCCCTTGGGGCGCTCGACCGCCTGGCCGGACCAGTCGATTGCGATGAAGGTTGTGAAGGAGGGCATTGGATTCGCGGGCCTAGCACCACCCGTCATGCTGAACTTGTTTCAGCATCCAACGCTCCCCAAAGGATATCCCTCTCGGCTCCTTGGATGCTGAAACAAGTTCAGCATGACGAAATGGGGCGCGTCTCCGGGGATCGGGGCTCACGGCCGCTCCGGCATGCCGGCGGCGATGCGCTGGGGCTTCTTCGCGCGGTCCCACCAGGCGCGCTGGATGTAGAGCTCGATCCGCTCGCGGCTCTCGGTGCCGAAGCGGACCAGGATCATCGGATAGTTGGCATAGTGCGCGGTCTGCCAGAAACTGTCCGGATCGGTTTCGAGAAGGATCTCCTTCTCGGGCATGGTGCAGACCAGGCCGAAGCTGCCCTTTTCACGGCCCGGGGACATCAGGCCCTTGCCGTTGATCTTGGGACAAAGCGTGCCCCACCAGCTTTCCATCACCACATCGGGGAGAGTGCGGGCATAGGCGGTGGCTTCGTCCCAGTTGTTCATTCGAACCCTCCGTTTCGCCAGGTGACGAAGCCTTCCGTCCATTTGTCCTGGCCCAGCGTGTAGCTTTCGATGAGGAAATCGTCCGGGTGGTCGCGAAAGCCGGGCAGCGCAACGCTGCGCGCGCGTGCGGCCTCGGCGTCCGCGTGGCTGGCATAGATGCCGATCAGCTTGGATTCCTCCTCACCCTCATTGAGCTGATAGGAGTGCCAGAGCAGGAACACCTCGTTCATTCGTCGCTACACCCTTGCTTTTCCATTCCGTCATCCCCGCGCAGGCGGGGATCCAGAGTCACGAAGGTCATCGCTCTGCCACCCTGGATCCCCGCCTGCGCGGGGATGACGAAGGAGGGCGCGGGGATGACGAAGTTGGGTGTGTTTGGCGGGAGGTTACCCATCCCGCTTCCGCTCGCGCATCTCGTTCCACCAGGCCAGCCGCTCGGCGATGCGCTTTTCGTGGCCGCGGTCGGTGGGGGTGTAGAAGGTCTGGGGGGCCATTTCCTCGGGCCAGTAATTGTCGCCCGAGAAGCCGCCCTCGGCATCATGGTCATAGGTGTAGCCCGCGCCATAGCCGATCTGCTTCATCAGCTTGGTGGGGGCGTTGAGGATGTTCTGCGGCGGCATCAGCGAGCCGGTTTCCTTGGCGCTGCGCCATGCCGCCTTCTGCGCCATGTACGCCGCATTCGATTTGGGCGCGGTGGCGACATAGAGGCAGGCCTGAGCGATCGCCAGCTCGCCTTCGGGGCTGCCGAGGAATTCATAGGTGTCCTTGGCCGCGAGACACTGGACCAGCGCATTGGGGTCGGCGAGGCCGATGTCCTCCACGGCCATGCGGACCAGCCGGCGCAGCACGTAGAGCGGTTCCTCGCCGGCGGTGAGCATGCGCGCGAGATAATAGAGCGCGGCCTGGGGATCGCTGCCGCGCACCGATTTGTGGAGCGCGGAGATCAGGTTGTAATGACCCTCGCGATCCTTGTCGTAGACCGCGACGCGGCGCTGGAGGAAATCGCCGAGTGCCGCGGGATCAAGCGGCTTCTCGAACTGGACCGAGAACAGGGTCTCGGCCTGGTTGAGCAGGAAGCGGCCATCACCGTCGGCGCTCGCCACCAGCGCGTCGCGCGCCTCGGGCGTGAGGGGGAGGGGGCGTTCCTCCGCCGCCTCGGCGCGGTCGAGCAGGCGGGTGAGCGCTTCATGATCGAGCCGGCGCAGGATCAGCACCTGGGCGCGGCTGAGCACGGCGGCGTTGAGCTCGAAGCTGGGATTCTCGGTGGTGGCGCCGACCAGGGTTACGGTGCCGTCCTCGACATAGGGCAGGAAGCCGTCCTGCTGCGAGCGGTTGAAGCGGTGGATCTCGTCCACGAACAGCAGCGTCCTGCGGCCGAGCCGCGCATATTCCTTTGCCTCGGCGAACACCTTCTTGAGGTCGGCGACGCCCGAGAACACCGCGCTAATCGCGACGAAGCGCAGGCCGACGGCATTGGCGAGGAGGCGGGCGATCGTGGTCTTGCCGGTGCCGGGCGGGCCCCAGAGGATGATCGAGCCGAGCTTGCCCGCCGCGACCATGCGGCCGATCGCGCCTTCGGGCCCGGTCAGGTGCTCCTGTCCCACGACGTCGGCGAGATCCTGCGGGCGCAGGCGATCGGCCAGCGGGCCATCGGGCGGCGTGGTCTCGGGGGCGAAGCTCGGTTCCTGGGCGGCGAAAAGGTCTGCCATGGACGCTAGATAAGCGCAGACGACGAATTGTGCATCCTTGGCTTTGATCAAACGCAATTGGCACGGGCGCGCGCAGGTGCATGAGCATGGCGAAGGAGTAGCGCCATGGATTGCGACGTCATTATCGTGGGCGGTGGCCCGGCCGGGCTGGCCTTTGCCCGGTCGCTGCGGGACACCGGGCTGGAGGTGCTGCTGGTCGAGCGCCAGCCGCGCGCCGCGCTGGCCGAGCCGGGCTATGACGGGCGCGAGATCGCGCTGACGCACGGATCGCGGGCGATCCTTGAGCGGATGGGGGTGTGGGAGCGGATCCCCGAGGCGGCGCCGCTCCAGGCCGCGCGGGTGCGCAACGGGCGATCGGCCTTCGCGCTCGACTTCGATCCCGGGCATGACGGGCAGCCGCTGGGCTGGCTGGTCTCCAACCATCTGATCCGCCAGGCGCTGTTCGAGACGGTGCAGGACCAGCCGGGGCTGCGGCTTGCCTGCGGGATCGGTCTCAGCACCGCGCGGACGACGCGGGACTTTGCCGAAGTCACGCTATCGACTGGACTCACCATACGCGGAAGGTTGCTCGTCGCGGCGGACTCGCGGATGTCGCCGGTGCGCGAGCAGCTGGGCATCGCGGCGGAGATCAACCGGCTGGGCCGATCGATGCTGGTGTGCCGCGTTTCGCATACGAAATGGCATGAACAGGTCGCGACCGAATGGTTCGGCCATGGCCAGACGATCGCGTTGCTGCCGCTCAACAACGGCATGACCTCGGTGGTGCTGACCCTGCCCGAGCGGGCGATCGCGCGGCTGGCGACCTTGCCCGATGCGGCGCTGGCCAAGGAGCTGACCAAGCGATCGTCGGGGATATTGGGGCCGATGGAGATGGCGGGGACGCGCCATGTCTATCCGCTGGTCACCACCTGGGCGAAGCATTTCGGGGCGCGGCGGGCGGCACTGATCGGCGATGCGGCGGTGGGGATGCACCCGGTGACCGCGCATGGCTTCAACCTGGGGCTGAGCGGGCAGGATCTGCTGGCGGCGGAGATCCGCGAGGCGCTGCGCCACGGGCGGGACATTGCGGGGGAGCAGGTGATCCGGTCGTACGAGGAGGGGCACCGCGCGGCGGCGCGGCCGCTGTGGCTCGGCACCAATTTGCTGGTGACGCTCTATACCGATGAGCGCCCGCTCGCCCGGGTGATGCGGCATACCGGGCTGCGGCTGGGGGCACGGCTGCCGATCTTCCGGACGGGGGTTCGGAACATGCTGATGGCGCGGTAGGGCAGGGCTTTAGAAATTCCCCTCCCTGCAAGGGAGGGGTTAGGGGTGGGTTAGAAAAGGTCGGGCTCGATGCCCGGCCTTTTCTGTTTCCGCAGGCCGTCTCGCCGGGCGCCCCCGGAAGACCGGGGGCGCAACCCACCCCCAACCCCTCCCTTGCAGGGAGGGGAGGAAAAAGGGTGAAATTCTCCAAGCACCGCCCTTGTCAAAATCCGTTTAAGATATATCTTGTGCGCATCAAGAGTCGTACAGGAGTTATTATGCGACATCATCATTGCGGCCATCGCGGCATGCATTTCGGCCGCCGCGGCGGCTTTGGCGGGGCGGACTTCGCCATGGCGTTCGGCTTTGGCGGGCGCGGCGGGTTCGGGCATGGCGAGCGCGGCGGCCGCCGCCGCATGTTCGACGGCACCGAGCTTCGCCTCATCCTGCTCAAGCTGATCGAGGAGCAGCCGCGCCACGGCTATGACCTGATCCGGGAGATCGAGGAGCGCACCGGCGGCGCCTATGCCCCGAGCCCGGGCGTGGTCTATCCGACCCTGACCATGCTCGACGACATGGGCCTGATCGAAGAGAGCAAGAGCGAAGGCGCCAAGAAGCAGTTCGCGATCACCGATGCGGGCACCGCACATCTCGCCGAGCGGGCGGAGGAAGTGGAGGCGCTGTTCGAGCGGCTCACCCAGCTCGCCGGCATGCGGGCGCGCGCCGATGGCGGGCCGATCCGCCGGGCGATGGGCAATCTGCGCACCGTGCTGCAGGAGCGCCTTGCGGGCGAAAGCGTCGATCCCGACATGCTGCACAACGTCGCCGAGATCCTCGACGAGGCGGCGCGGAAGATCGAACGGCTCTGAGCCATGCCTCGGCTCGAACTATTGCGGCGGCGGCTCGGGATCGTGCCGCCGCCCATGGAGAACGGACACATGACCCTCACCACCTTCTCGGCCGAGACGCTGACCCCGACCGAGCATGCCAGCCGCTACCTGCAGCAGCTGTGCAAGCACTGGCAGCACAACCTCCAGGTCGAGTTCACGCCGGAGAACGGCACGGTGATCTTCCCGAAGGACGCGCGCGGCGCCAATCATCCGGGCGACGCGGTGGTGACCTTCAACGTCGCCGAGACCGGGCTCGACATCCGCATCGACGCAAGCTCGCCCGAGCAGCTCGACGGGCTGAAGGGCGCGGTGGAGCGGCACCTCGATCGCTTCGCGTTTCGCGAGGATGGGCTGAAGTATAGCTGGAAGTGAATGCTTCTTTCCCTCTCCCGCAGGCGGGAGAGGGATTGGGGAGTTATCCCCGCCGCTCGATCGTCTCAAGATACGCGTCCAGAACCTTCTGGTTGATCGCGTCCCAGACATAGGCGCTGGCGATTTCGTGGCCGGCCTTGCCGGCGGCCAGGCGCGCTTCGTGGTCCTCGCAATAATGCTGGATCGCATCGGCATAGCGGCCCACCGCGCCCGCGCCGGGCTGGACCAGCACGCCGCTGACATTCTCCTCGACCATGCCCACGGGGCCTACCGCGTGCGCGGCGACTACCGGCACGCCGGCGGCCATCGCCTCCAGCGTGACGTTGCCGAAACTCTCGGTGAGCGAGGGGTTGAAGAACACGTCCATCGAGGCGACCGCGCGGCCGAGATCGTCGCCCGCCTGGAAGCCGGCGAACACCGCATCGGGCACGCGCTCGGCGAACCAGTCCTGCGCCGGGCCCTTGCCGATCACCAGCACCCGGTGCTTCACGCCGCGGCGCTGCAGTTCGGCGACCACCTCAGCGAAGATGTCGAGGCCCTTTTCGAGCACCAGCCGGCCGAGGAACGCGACGGCGACTTCGTCGTCCTGGATGCCGAGGCCGCGGCGCCATTCCAGGCTGCGGCGGCCGGGATTGAACCGGTCATGGTTCACGCCGCGCGACCAGATGCGCATCGGCTTGGTGACGCCCCAACTCTGCAGCAGCTCGACCATGCCGCGCCCGGGCGGGAGCAGCATGTCGACCCGGTTGTAGAGCCGCGTCAGCATCCGGACCAGCAGCGGGGTGACGAAGCCGATCCTGTAATAGCCCGGATAGGTCTCGAAGCGGGTATGGACCGAGGCGACGGCGGCGACGTTGTTCTCGCGCGCCCAGGTCACTGCGCGGTGGCACAGGATCTCGGGCGCCGAGATGTGGACGATATTGGGCGCGAAGGCCTCCAGATCGGGCAGCACTTCCTTGATGCCCTTGGCGAACCTGTACTCGTCGCGACCGCCCGGAACGGGGAGCGAAGGCACGCTGACCAGGTCGCCGGTGGGCGGGAACGCAGGGGTCTCGGTGGTCGGCGAATAGACGCGGACCTTGACGCCCTTGTCGAGCAGATAGCCGACGAGCAGGTTCAACGCCTGGTTCGCGCCGTCGCGGACATAATTATAGTTGCCGCTGAACAATGCGACGCGGAGCTCGGTGGGCTTCATGGCGGGCGCATACAATCCGCGCGCTCGGGGAGCAAGATTGCGGCGGTGTGGCGAATTGTCCCGGCTCGGGCGCGGATGCGCGGGGTTTACAGTTGTTCCCTGATTGTTCTACGCATGCGCCATGGCGAAACTCAAGAAGCGTTATGTCTGCCAGGCCTGCGGCTCGGTCTCCTCGCAATGGGCGGGGCAGTGTGCCGATTGCGGGGAGTGGAACCAGCTCGTCGAGGATTCCGGCGCGAACGTGACGCCGTTCCAGGCGAAGCATAACCTTCAGTCCGGTGGGCGGGCGATCATGCTCACCGGGCTCAACACCGATATCGCGCTGCCCGAGCGGACCTCGACCGGGATTGCCGAGTTCGATCGCGCGCTGGGTGGTGGCTTCGTCGAGGGCTCGGCGACGCTGATCGGCGGCGATCCCGGCATCGGCAAGTCGACGCTCCTTCTGCAGGCGGCAGCCAGCATCGCCTCGCGGGGTCTCAAGGTCGCCTATGTCTCGGGCGAGGAAGCGGCGGACCAGGTGCGGCTGCGCGCGCGGCGGCTGGGTCTGGGCAAGGCGCCGGTGATGCTCGCCGCGGCGACATCGGTGCGCGACATCCTGACGACGATGGGCGAGAGCGAGCCGCCCGCACTGCTCATCATCGACTCCATCCAGACCATGCATTCGGACCTGATCGAAGGTGCGCCGGGCACGGTGAGCCAGGTGCGTGCCTCGTCCGGCGAGCTGATCCGCTTCGCCAAGGAGCGGGGAACGGCGGTAGTGCTGGTCGGCCATGTCACCAAGGACGGCAGCATCGCCGGGCCGCGCGTTCTCGAGCATATGGTCGATACCGTGCTGGCGTTCGAGGGCGAGCGCAGCCACCAGTATCGCATCCTCCGCGCCGTCAAGAACCGCTTCGGCGGCACCGACGAGATCGGCGTGTTCGCGATGCAGTCCGAGGGGCTGGAGGAAGTGACCAATCCTTCCGCGCTGTTCCTTACGCAGCGTGACGAGAGCGTGACCGGCACGGTGGTGTTCCCGGCGCTGGAGGGCACCCGGCCGGTGTTGATCGAAGTGCAGGCGCTGACCGTGCGGCTGGCGAGCGGCGCGACGCCGCGGCGCGCGGTGGTCGGCTGGGATTCGGCGCGGCTGTCGATGATCCTTGCGGTGCTGGAAGCGCGCTGCGGGCTGAGCTTCTCGACCTGCGAAGTCTATCTCAACATCGCCGGCGGCTACCGGGTGCAGGATCCCGCGGCGGACCTGGCGGTGGCGGCGGCCCTGGTCTCGGCGCTCAGCGAGCGGCCGATCCCGGCGGATGCCGTGGTGTTCGGCGAGATCGCGCTATCGGGCGAAGTGCGGCCGGTGGCGCATGGCGCGCTGCGCTGCCGGGAAGCTTCGAAGCTGGGCTTCGAGCGGGCGATGGCGCCGATGGCGCAGGTGAACGACAAGGGCGGGCTGTCGCTCGCGGGGTTCAAGTCGCTCGCGCAGTTCGTGGATCATCTGCTGGGGCGATAGGAGCAGGCGGGATACATGGTTGCCCTGGTTGCTTCCCGGCGAAGGGCAATGATCTCCATTCACCGCCATGGGCTTGTAATTGCTTCCATTGTCATGGAATAACATATCGAAGGAGAGGTGGTCGGAGCAACCGATGCTGCGGGAATTGGCGGCCGATTGGACGCGGCCGGGGATGCTGGTGCCGACCTTGTGCGCATTGGCGCTGATGGCGGGCATCCTGGTGGCCGGCCGGGAGCCCGCGCGGACGCCGCCGCCGCCACTCGCCTTTGCCGGGCTGCCGGTGAGCGGAAACGCGGAAGGTGCGCGAAGGGCGGGCTTCACCCGCTGCGTGCGCATCGATGCGTTCCGCCTGCGCTGCCGGCGCGAACCGGTGATGCTGTTCGGCGAGGGCCCCTATGAAGCGGCGGTCGACCTGATCGGGAGCAAGGGGCAGGGCGGCTTCGCCTATCTCACCCTGTGGAAGAACGGGCATCAGGAAGCCGTGTACAAGCTGGTCGAGGCGTTGCAGCGGCAGGGCTGGCGGCATTGCGAGACCGGCAATGGGCGCTGGGGCGACCAGGATATCTATACCCATCCAGGTGCGCCGGTGCGCGTGTCGATGGACCTGAGCTATTACGGCAAGCGCCGGGTGCGGTTCCTGCCGCTGTCCAGCCCGGAACGAAGCTGCACGCCCTGGCATTGAGGGCTTTGCTTTCCGTCCCTTAGGCAGCAGAGTGAAGAGATGAAGCGAAGCACTGCCATTTCCATTGCCTCGGGCGTCGCGGTTGCGGCGATCGGCGGCATCTTCCTCTATTCGCGCGCCACGCGCCCGCCGGTGATCAACAAGAAGGTGCCGGAGCCGGCCAAGCCGGTCGATCTGACACGCTATCTCGGCAAATGGTACGAGCTCGCCCGGCACGAGAACCGCTTCGAGAAGGGGCTCGACGCGGTGACGGCGGAATATGCGCTGCTCGACGACGGCAAGGTCAGCGTGACCAACAGCGGCACGCACAACTGGCCGGACGGCGACCGCAGCGTTTCGGAAGGCAAGGCGATCGTCGCGGACGAGGAGACCGGGGCGAAGCTCAAGGTCTCGTTCTTCGGGCCGCTCTACACCGGCGACTACTGGGTGCTCGATCATGACGACGACTACACCTGGTCGATCGTCGGGGAGCCGAGCGGGCGGTATTTGTGGGTGCTGTGCCGTGACGCAGTGCCCTCGGCGGCGCTGGCGCAGACGGTGATGAAGCGGGTCGAGGCGCTGGGCTATGACCGCTGGGCGCTCAGGATCACGCGGCAGGGGTGAGGGCACCGGCAGGTTGCCTCATTTCTTCATCGTCATCCCCGCGAAGGCGGGGATCTATTCTGGCTGGCTGTAGTGAGTCTCATTGTCACTAGCGCCAATGGATCCCCGCCTTCGCGGGGATGACGGTCGTGGTTCAATCGCTGGCGCCAACCTTAGCGCCTTCCGCTCCCCCACGGCTTGAGGCATAGGAGCGCCCGGGAGGGACGTGTTCCAATGACTTTGACCGGGCTCGACATCATCGTGCTGCTCGCCATCGGCGGTGCCGCCGTGCTGGGTTTCCTGCGCGGGTTCGTCACCGAGGTGCTGGCGCTGGTCGCCTGGCTGCTGATCGTGCTGGCGCTCAAGCTGTTCCACACGCCGCTCGCCGCCGCGCTGGCGGGCGTGGTGGGGACCGACCAGGGTGGCGCGGTGCTCGCCTTCGTGCTCCTGACCGGCGTGACCTATTTCGGCGGGCGGCTGCTCGCCCGGGCGATCGGATCGCGTACGCGGGAAAGCTTCCTTGGCCCGATCGACCGCGCGCTCGGCCTCGGCTTCGGCGCCTTGAAGGGGCTTATCCTGGTGAGCATCGGTTTCCTGCTGATCGTGCTGCTGTTCGACACGGTGAGCGGCGGCCCGGCCAACCGACCGCAATGGATCACCAAGTCGACCACCTATCCGCTGCTCAACGCGACCAGCGCGAGCATCGCCGATTTCGTCGATCGCCGCCGCAAGGGCGAGCCGGTGTTCGGCGACGACGAAGGCAATGGCAGCATCGCCAATCGCGCCGAGACAAATTCTACCCGATAGGGGGTCGCGCATCGCGGCCCGGTCCCCTAAGTCGGGAGCGGAATGAACGCGCCGCTCTACAACACCGAAATCCTGCGCCTGGCGGCTTCCGTGCCGTTCGAGACGCGGCTGGAAGGGGCGATGGCCTCTTCCGAGAAGCGATCCCCGGTTTGCGGGAGCCGCATCACCGTTGACGTGAACCTCGACGAGGCGGGCCGGGTGGCCGCGCTCGGCATGGTGGTGCGTGCCTGCGCGCTCGGCCAGGCATCGGCGGCGCTGATGGAGGCGCATGCGGTGGGCCGATCGCTGGACGAGCTGGATGCGGCCCGTGACGACCTCACCGCCTGGCTGGCCGGCGAACGGGCGACCCCGCCCGACTGGCCCGGGCTCGACCTGTTCACGCCCGCGCTCGAGCATCGCGGCCGCCATGCCGCGATCCGGCTCGCCTTCGAGGCGGTAGCCGAAGCCACGCGGAAGGCGCGGGGCTGATGGATCACGCCGAGACCTCGCTGCTGGGCGAATATGTTCCGCTGCTCGGCTTTGCGCTGCTGTTCGTGCTGGTGTTCCGCCGGCTCGGGCTGGGTGCGACTTTGGGCTATCTCGTTGCCGGCGCGATCGTCGGCCCGCAGGTGCTGGGGCTGGTCGGCGATGCCGAGGGCAAGCTGGGCATCGCGGAGCTCGGTATCGCGTTCCTGCTGTTCCTGGTCGGTCTGGAGCTGAGCCCGGGGCGGCTGTGGCGGATGCGGCGCGACATTTTCGGGCTCGGCCTGCTTCAGGTGACGATCTGCGGATTGATTGTAGCCGCCATGGTGTGGTTCGCGACCGGCAGCTCGATCGGCGCCGCATTGGCGCTCGGCCTGCCGCTGGCGCTGTCCTCGACCGCGCAGGTGCTGCCGCTGCTGCAATCGGCGGGGCGACTGCGCACGCCGCTGGGCGAGCGCGCCTTTGCGATCCTGCTGTTCCAGGACCTTTCGATCGTGCCGCTGATCACGATCATCGCCGCGCTCTCGCGCAATCCGGCGGACCAGCATGGCGCGCCGGGCTGGATGCTCGGCCTGTTCACGGTGGCGGCGATCGTCGGGCTCGTCCTGGCCGGCCGCTATCTGCTGCGTCCGCTGTTCCGGCTGATCGGCAATCTCGGCGAGCGCGAGATGTTCATCTTCGCCGGGCTGTTCACGGTGATCGCGGTGGCCGCGATCATGCAGCGGCTGGGACTGTCGCCGGCGCTGGGCGCGTTCATCGCCGGCGTGATGCTGGCTGACTCGCCCTATCGGCACGAGCTGGAGGCCGATGTCGAGCCGTTCCGATCGATCCTGCTCGGCCTGTTCTTCCTCGCCGTGGGCATGACGCTCAACCTGCACGCGATCGCCGAGCGGCCCTTCTTCGTGATCGGCATGGCGCTGGCACTGATCGCCGCCAAGGCCGCGATCATCATGGGGCTGGGGATGCTGTTCGGCATGCCGCGGCGCCAGGCCTTTGCCTTGGGCGTGCTGCTCAGCCAGGGCGGCGAATTCGGCTTCGTGCTGTTCGCCCAGGCGCAGTCGGCGATGCTGATCGAGGGGCAGGCGGCGAGCATCTTCGGCGCGATCGTCACCCTGTCGATGGCGACCACGCCATTCCTGATGATGGCGACCAAGCGGCTGCGCACCGAGCCGGCGCCGAGCGCGGCGGGGCTCGACCTGCCGCGGCACGAGGGATCGAACGCGGTGGTGGTCGGCTATGGCCGGTTCGGGCAGACGGTGGCGCAGATGTTGCTGTCGCAGGACATCCCCGTCACCATCATCGATACCGATGTCGAGATGATCCAGACCGCCAACGACTTCGGCATGAAGGTCTATTATGGCGACGGCCTGCGCATCGACATGTTGCGCCAGGCGGGCGCCGCCGAGGCCGAGCTGGTGATGTTCTGCAACGACGGCGACAAGATCGACACCGAGTTCCTGGAAGCCGTGCACTATGCCTTCCCCAAGGCGACAGTGTTCGTCCGTGCCTATGACCGGCGCAGCGTCATCAAGATGAAGGGCGCGCCGGTGGGCGGCGTGGTCCGCGAAGTGCTGGAGAGCGCGGTGATGATGGCGCGCCAGGCGATGCAGGCGGTGGGTGTCGACCAGCGTGAGATCGACAAGACCGAGGCGGAGTATCGCAAGCGCGACAATGCCCGGCTCGACGTGCAGCGCGAGACCGGCGACCTGCGTGCCGGGATCGACGGGATGATCACCCATGCCAGCCGGGCGGCGGCGATCGAAGTGGACCTGGAGAGCTCGGGGTGACGAACATGCGGATCGTGGCGGTGCTGGCGGCGCTTTCGGGCGCTGTTGCGGTGGCGGCAGGCGCGTTCGCCGCGCATGGCGCGAGCGGGCAGGCGGCGGAATGGCTCAAGACCGGTGCGCATTACCAGCTGATCCACGCCGTCGCGGCGCTGGTCGCGCTGCGGATGGGCGAGCGGATCTCGCCCTGGCTGTTCGTGGGCGGCGGGGCGCTGTTCGCCGGGACGCTCTATGCGATGGCATTCGGCGCGCCGCGCTGGTTCGGCGCGATCACGCCGATCGGCGGGGTGGCGCTGATCGCCGGCTGGCTGTGCCTGGCGCTAGGCGCGTGGAAGCGGGCGGCCTGAGCGTCGCCGATTTCATCCGGGAGCGGCTGCCGCTGCTGCCCGTGCCCGGCATCCCCGAGATAATGCTGCACAAGGCGGTCCCGGCCAGCGGGCTGGGGCGGCTGGCTGCGCGGGACGACGCGTTCGGATCGCCCTATTGGGCCTATTACTGGCTCGGCGGGCTGGCGCTGGCGCGGTTCGTGCTGGACCGGCCGGAGACCGTGGCCGGGCGGCGGGTGCTGGACCTGGGCTGCGGATCGGGGCTGGTCGCGATCGCGGCGGCGAAGGTTGGCGCGGCTTCGGTGCGGGCGGTGGATGTGGATCGCTATGCGGTAGCTGCGACGCAGGTGAATGCGGCTGCGAACGGCGTGGTGGTCGAGGTGGCGCTGGGCGACCTTACCGATGGGCCGGTGCCCGATGTTGACCTGATCCTGGCAGGGGATGTGTTCTACGATCCCGCGCCCGCCGCTCGGGTCATGCCGTTCCTGGCGCGGTGCCGGGCGGCGGGAGTCGAGGTGCTGGTCGGCGATCCGCGGCGGGCACCGTTGCCGGTGGAACGGTTGCGGGTGCTGGCGGAGTATGCGTTCGCCGAGACGGATAGCGGGGTTATGCGGGCCAGCGAGGTTTTTGCGTTCGATTGAGCCAAACCGTCATGCTGAACTTGTTTCAGCATCCAACTCTCCACCGGCGATACCGCTTGAGGCGCGTTGGACCCTGAAACAAGTTCAGGGTGACAGTTTGGTTTGGGTAGGCCGCTGGCGTCAGTCGTTGGCCCCCACGATCTTCGCCACGCCGGCGGCTGCGTTCGGGTGATACCCGGCCTTCGCGCCCTCGTAGAAGCGCAGCGCGATCGGCTTGCCCCAGTCGCCCTGCGCCATCAGGTCCTTGTAGATTGGGTAGATCAGCAGGCCGCGGCCGACGCGCTTCACGAATGCCTCGATGCTGGGCAGCGCCGGTTCGTAGCGGTTGGCGATCGCCAGTTCGGCCCAGGCCGAGCGGACATAGGCGTTGTTCGATGCCGACAGGCCGAGCGTCTCGTCCAGTTCCTTGAGGCGCGCGGGCGTCTGCTGACGGGGCAGGCCGTTGAGGAAGCGCAGCCATTGCTGGGTCGCCCAGCCGGTCGGCTGGACCGCGCTCGCCGGGCCGCCGGCGTTGAACGCGGCGAGCTTGGCGTCGACCGCCGCCAGCGTCGCCGACGTGACGTGCACGGCATTGTCGGGCAGGCCGGCCTGATAGGCCCAGCGATCGAGCTCGAGCTTCGCCTCAAGCGCCTTGTCGCCCTTGATCAGGTTGGCGCGCAGGTCCGCCAGGAAGCCGGCGGTGGTCTGCGGCTGGAAGGCGTGACGATCGAAATAGGAGCGCAGATAGGCGTCCCACTTCGCCCGGCCCACCGCCGCCTCGATCGTGCGCAGGAAGGTCGAGCCCTTGAAATAATCGAGCTGGCCGAAGGTCGCGCCGGGCTCGCCGTGCAGGCGGGTGGTCGGTGCATCCTGGCCGCCGGCGTTCTTGATGTCGCGCACCAGCCCGTCCCAGTCGAGGTCCGAGTACATGGCGGCGCGCTCCTTGCCGTAGACCGCCTCCATGATCCGGTTCTCGAAATAGGTCGTGAAGCCCTCGTTGAGCCAGGAGTCCGACCAGGTCGCGTTGGTGACGAGATTGCCCGACCAGCTATGCGCCAGCTCATGCGCGACGACGTCGGTGTTCGAGCGATCGCCGGTGATGATCGTCGGCGTCAGGAAGGTTAGGGTGGGGTTCTCCATGCCGCCGTACGGGAAGCTCGGCGGCAGCACGAGCATGTCGTAGCGACCCCAGCGATAGGGGCCGTAGAGTGCCTGGGCGGCATCGATCATCTTCTCGACATCGGCGACTTCGTGCGCGGCGGCATCAAGCTGACTCGGCTCGGCCCAGACACCGGAGCGCGGACCCGTCGCCTTGAAGGCGAGGTCGCCCACGGCGAAGGCGATCAGATAGGGTGGCACCGGCCGGTCCATCTTGAAGCGGAACTGGCGCTTCTGGTGCGGGACCAGCGTGCCGGTGGCGCCGTCGAGCCGATCGCCGCTCATCACCGCGACGAAGCCGTCGGGCACGGTGAGCGTGGCGGACCAGGTCTGGCGGATGCCGGGGCTGTCCTGGGTGGGAATCCAGCTGCGATTGTTGATCGGCTGGCCCTGGCTGAACAGGTACGGCACCTTCTTGCCTGCGGTCAGCTCGGGCGGGAGCCAGCCGAGCGCGCTGGCGCCGGGCTTGGTCCTGTAGCGGATCAGGATCTGCTTGTTGCCCTCAAGCTGTACGGTGAGCGCCGAGCCGAGGCCCGTCTCGGTTTCGCGCGGGCCGATGGTGAAGGGCAGAACCTTGCCCTTGGGGCAGGTGACGCTCTCGATCATCAGGTCGTCGACGTCGAGCACGATCTCCTTCGCGCCCTTGGCCGCCAGCACGTTGAGCGTCGCGACGCCCGACAATGTCTTGCTGGCGAAGTCGATGTCGAGGTTGAGGTCGACATGGGTGACGCGCGCCACTTCGGGCTGGGCGTGGGTCCATACGTCCTTCGCCTCGGGCGTGGTCAGGATCGGGGCGGGCTTGCCGGTCTGGGCGGCGGCGGGGGCGGCGATCAGCATCGCGGCGGCAACGGGAGCAAGGATGCGCATGGCCGCGTGCTAAGCGGATCGCGGCTGAACGGCAACTGAGTGGAGACGATGCCGGCCCGGCCATAGACGAAGGCGACCTTCGCCAAGGTCACTGATCGAGCATCTCCCGCACCTTGGCGGCGAGGTCGGTATAGGTGAAGGGCTTGGGGAGGAGCTGCACGCCCGGATCGAGCCGTCCGTGATGGACGATCGTGTTGCGGGCATAGCCGGTGGTGAAGAGGACCTTGAGCGCGGGGCGCTTTTCCTGCGCTTCGGCGGCCAGCATCGCGCCGGTCATCCCGCGCGGCAGGACGACATCGGTGAAGAGCAGGTCGATCGGGCCCTGCTCCGCATCGAGCGCGGCAAGCGTGGCAGGGCCGTCACCGGCTTCGATTACCCGGTACCCCAGCTCGCGCAGCACCTCGACCGTGTAGGCGCGGACATCGTCATTGTCCTCGCACACGAGGATCGTCTCATGGACCTTGCCCTGGGGCGCGATCTCTGCGGCGGGGGCTTCGGGCGCATGGGCCTGGCCGTGATAGCGGGGCAGATAGATCTTCACCGTGGTGCCGTGGCCTGGCTCCGAATAGATGCGGACATGGCCGCCGGACTGGCGGATGAAGCCATAGACCATCGACAGGCCCAGCCCGGTGCCGCGGCCGACTTCCTTGGTGGTGAAGAAGGGCTCGAAGGCGTGGGCGAGCGTGTCCGCATCCATGCCGGTGCCGGTGTCGGACACGCAGATCACGACATATTGGCCGGGCGCCACTTCGCTGTCGCGGGCGGCATAATGGGCGTCGAGATGGGTGTTGGCGGTCTCGATGGTGAGCTTGCCGCCCTCGGGCATCGCGTCGCGCGCGTTGATCGCCAGGTTGAGCAGCGCGTTCTCGAGCTGGTTGGCGTCGATCTCGACCGGCCAGGCCCGGACATCGGGCGCGAATGCCACCTCGATCGTCTCGCCCAGGCTGCGATGGAGCATGTCGGACATGCCGGAGATCAGCCGGTTGGGATCGACGCGCTCGGGCGCGAGCGGCTGGCGGCGGGAGAAGGCGAGCAGGCGCTGGGTCAGCATGGCCGCGCGCTGCGCGCCCTGCATCGCCGCGTCCGCCGCGCGCGCGAGGCGGGGCTGCTCGGGCGACAGGTTGCGCTGGAGGATATCGAGATTGCCCGTGACGACCTGGAGCAGGTTGTTGAAATCATGCGCCACGCCGCCCGTTAGCTGCCCGACCGTCTCCATCTTCTGGGCCTGGCGCAACGCCGCCTCCGCAGTCTCGAGCGCTTCTGCCGCTTCGCGTTCGGCGGTGATGTCGCGCGCGACGCAGTAGAGCAGGTTGCCTTCGGGCGCGCTCGTCCAGCTGAACCAGCGATACTCGCCGTCCTTGCCGCGCAGGCGGTTCTCGAAGCGCCAGGTCGGCTCGCCCTGCTGGAGTTTGGCAAGCTCGGCGCGGGTGCGCTCCAGATCGTCGGGGTGCTCGATCCATTCGGAGGTGCGGCCGGTCAGTTCCGCCTCGCTCCAGCCCAGTATCTCGGTCCAGGCCGGGCTGGCGTTGCGCCAGATACCCTGGCTGTCCGCGATCAGGAACGGGTCACGGGCGAGCGTCCAGAGCCGTGCGCGATCGGCCAGCGCTTCGCGCTCGGAAAGTACCCGGCCGGTCGTCTCGCTGACGATGCAGAGCACGCCGCCGACCGATCCGTCATCGTCGAACACCGGGGAATAGCTGACGTCGAAATAGACGGTCTCGCCGCGCCCCTGGTCGCGCTCGATGTAGAAGGGGCGGTCCTTCGCCCAGAAAGTCTCGCCGGTATCGCGAACGCCCTGGAGCAGGGGGCCGAGATCGTCCCACAGCTCACCCCACCAGATCCGCGCCGACTGGCCCAGCGCATGGGGGTGCTTGTCGCCGATCGTCGGGGCATAGGCATCATTGTACAGCGCGCAGAAATCCGGACCCCAGAACATGACGATCTCGGCACGGGCGGGCAGCATCATGCGTACGGCGGAAGTAAGCGCGTTCGACCAGGTGGAGACCGGGCCGAGCGGCGATTCGGTGCCGATGGCGGCAGTCAGTGGGCCCAGCTCCCCGAGCTTTTCGAAACTGTTCGTCTGGAAGATCGCCCTGGCCATCCGCGTCCCGAGGGTTGGTCTCGTTGCGCAGGCGAAATCTGCCCGCTTGCCAACTCAACGCGGCAGAGGGCGATCAGGTCCCGGGAAAGCTGGGGATCAGTGGCAGAGCGTGGAAAGCGCGGTGCGGTAGCTGCGGCCAAGCGGCACGATCTCGCCGCAGCGCAGCTGCACCGCCGGACGGCCACCGGCCTCGCGATAGACTTGCGAGACATGGCCACGGTTGACGACGACCTGGCGATGTACGCGGACAAAGCCGAGCGCCGCGAAGCGCTCGGCGAGTTCGGAGAGCGGCGCGCGAACGAGATGGACGCGCCCATGCGCGATGATCTCGCTGTAATTGCCGGCCGAACGGATCTGGGCGACATCGCAGGCACGCACGCGCAGGAACGGCGCCTCGGGCAGGTCGAGCCAGTCCTCCGCGCTGGGTGGCGCTAGCAGGATCGGTTCGATCGGCTGCTCGTCCTCATTGTCGAGCATGCGGCGATTGGCGAGGTGGCGACCCCAGGCCATCAGCGTGAGCAGCGCGGTCGAGCCGAGGATCGCCGAGCGCGGCAGGCACGTGACCAGCGGCGCGGGCAGGGCCGGGCCGCCGGGGCCGCACAGCTGATAGGGCGAGATGGCGAAGGCGAAGCGCGAGGCGGCAAGCTCGGCCAGGGTGACCGGGACAAAGGCCAGTGCGCCGAGCAGCAACGGCGAATGGCGGGGCGATTGGAGCAGCTCCTGCACCGGCTTGCGGCAGGCCCAGGCGATGCTGAGCATCGCACCCCAGACAAGGATTCGCGCCAGCCGCGCCTCATCGGGATGCTCGGTGGAGAAGCGATCGGCACCCGTTTCCAGTCCGCCCATGCCGAAGCCCAGCAGGAAGGCGAACAGCGCCAGCGCCGCCGCTACACTGAGCGGGACCCGAATGTCCCAGATCGACTCGCCGGCCGCCCTCTCCATACACGCAGGATAACCCGCGAACGCGCGCGCGCGAACTGCCGTTCGTCACACCGGCAATGCATTCGTCCCAGCACGCTCTGCCGGCCCTTCGATCGGCGGCAGATCGGCGCCGACAGGGGGTGTCAGGGAAGAGGGTAAGTCATGCGTCATTCGTTGTTCTGCCTGTCGGTACTCGCCATAACAGCCCATGCCCAGACCGCGCGGGCGCCGCAGTCGCCGGCCAATGGCGATGTTGTGCGCGCCGCCGACGATGCGTTCGGCAGGCGCGTGGGGATCGAGGAAGTCGGGCTCTATTCGGAAGGCGAGGTGCGCGGCTTCGACCTGCAGGCGGCGGGGAACTACCGGATCGAGGACCATTATTATGTTCGCGTCGCCGGCATGCTCCAGCCGTTGAACGGCGGCACCGCGATCCGGGTCGGCGCCAATGGCCTGCGCACCGATTTCGCCGCCCCTTCGGGCGTGGTGCAATATACGCTGCCGGCGGGCGGCGCGGGCGCCCGGGCCTCGCTCGAGGCCGGGTGGTGGGGCGGTTCGGGGCCGGTGGCAATGCTGCGCGGAGCGGCGGGGACGGCGGAAGGCGAGCTGTCGGTGGCGGGCGGCCTGCAGCTCAGTCTAGGCCAGCAATATACCGACGGCACCGCCGGGGACTTCACGGCAGCGGGGCTTGTACCGCGCTGGTCGCCGGCGCCGGGCGTGCAGATCACCGGCCTGTGGAGCCACAACTGGTTCCCGCGTGAGGGTGATACCTTCTTCGCCAATCCGGCTGCGGCGCCGCGCGAGGTGAAGCGCTGGACCGAGCGCACGCAGCGCTGGATGGGGAATAAGAATGGTTCCGACCTGATCGGCGCCTTTGCCGATGTCGATGCAGGGAGCGGCTGGCGCTTCGGCGCCTCGGTCTTCCGCAATGCGCTGCCCTATGATTACAGCAGCTTCAACCTGCTGCGCTTCACCGGCAATGGCGGCGAGGTAGCGCAGAGTGGCTTGTTGTTCGGCCCGGAGAATCGCTGGGCGGTGTCGAGCGAAGTGACCGCGGCGAAGCAGTTCACCACTGGCGCGCTTACGCATCGCATCATCGCCATGGCCCGCCGGCGCGATTCCACCGTGATTTCCGATCCGGGCGTGGCCTATTCCGCCGGCACCTATGCCGATGTGAACGATATTCCCGAGGTTGCGGCACCGGCGGTTTCGCGCGGCGCGGCGCGGATGCGGGACGATGTCGGGCAATGGACCGGCGGGCTTGGCTATCGGCTGTCGATCGGGTCGTTCGCCGAATTGCGGTTTGATGCGCAGCGGGTCGACTATACCAAGCGCGTGCGCGCCGTCGATGGCCGGGTGACGGAACAGGTGACGCGGCCCTGGCTCTATGGCGGATCGCTGTCGGTGGCGATCAGCGATCGGCTAACCGGCTTCGCCAGCTACGCGCGCGGGCTGGAGGAAGCGGGCGTCGCGCCGGCCAATGCCAGCAATCGCGGTGCGGTGCTGGCCGCCGCCATCTCGCGCCAGGCCGAACTGGGAGTGAAGTACGGGTTCGCGGGCGGCCCGACGCTGATCGCTGGGTTGTTCGACCTGTCCAAGCCGACCCCCGGCATCGATGCGGCGGGCGCATTCGACTTTGTCGGGAAGGTGCGACACCGCGGCGTCGAGCTGTCACTGGCCGGGCCGCTCACCGCGCGGCTGAGCGCCGTACTGGGGGCGACCTATCTCGATGCGAAGATCGAAGGTGAGCTGGTCGATCGGGGCGTGATCGGCACCCGACCGATCGGGCGACCCGAGGTGACTGCGCTGGCCAACCTGACCTGGCGGGTGCCGGGCATGGAGGGACTGACGGTGGATGGCGGGTTGAATGTACGCGGCGCGCGCTATGCCGATCGCGAGAATCGGGTCGAGCTGCCGGGCTATGCGACCTTCAACCTGGGCCTGCGCCAGGCGTTCGAGCTCGACGGCTATCCGGTGACACTGCGCGCGCGGGTGACCAACCTCACCGACAAGTTCGCCTGGAACCCGACCAACTCGGGGCTGATCACGCCGATCGTCCCGCGGACGCTGACGTTGACGCTTACGGGGGAGATTTAGCGCTGGGGCCTACTGCTCCCCGGCGAAAGCCAGGGAAGCTGGAGTTGGGGCTTACCTCGGCTGCGCGTCGAGGAATGCCGCGACCTCGGCGAGATCCACATTCTTGTCGAGGTACGTCTGGCCGATGCCCCGGGCGAGCAGGAAGGGCAGAGTGCCCGCGCTCATCTTCTTGTCGTGGAGCATGTGCTCCACGAGCCGCGCACCGGAGGCGGTGATCCCCGCCGCCTTCAGCCCACCCGGCAGGCCCACCGCGGCCAGGTGCGCGGCAACTCTCTCGGCGTCCTGGCCGGGGCAGATGCCCTGCGCGGCCGAGAAGCCGAAGGCCAGCGCCATGCCGGCGGCGACGCCCTCGCCGTGGAGCAGCTTGTCGGAGAAGCCGGTCTCGGCCTCGAGCGCGTGGCCAAAGGTGTGGCCGAGGTTGAGCAGCGCGCGGGTGCCGGTGGTCTCGCGCTCGTCGGCCGCGACGATGCGGGCCTTGGCGCCGACCGAATGGGCGATGGCATATTCGCGTGCGGCCGGATCACCGGCCATCAGCGCGGTGGCATTGGCCTCGCACCATTCGAAAAAGGCGAAATCGTCGATCAGGCCGTACTTCACCACTTCGGCATAGCCGGCGCGAAGGTCGCGTGCCGGAAGCGTGTCGAGCACCTGCGGATCGATCAGTACCACGCTCGGCTGGTGGAAGGCGCCGACCAGGTTCTTGCCGGCACGCGTGTTGATCGCGGTCTTGCCGCCGACCGAGCTGTCGACCTGGGCGAGCAAAGTGGTGGGGATCTGGACGAAGTTGCAGCCGCGCTTGAGCACCGAAGTCGCGAAGCCGACCAGGTCGCCGATCACGCCGCCGCCGAGCGCGATCACATGGTCGCTGCGCTCGATGCCGAGCTCGAGCAACCGGTCGAGCAGCGCTTCGAGCTGGCCCCAGCTCTTGGTGCTTTCGCCCGGGGGCAGGATGATCGCTTCGCTCGGGCCCAGGCTCGCCTGCAATGTGGCCAGGTGCGGGCGGACATTCTCGTCGGTGACGATCACCCAGCGCCGACCCTTGTAGAAGGGCGCGAGTGCTTCGCCGGCGCGGGCGAGGAGCCCCGCCTCGATGCGGACGTCATAGCTGCGGTCGCCAAGCGCGACGGGAACGATTGTCACGGATTCAGGGCCTTCAGGATCGCGTCGACGGTGGTGTCGTGCGGCGCTGCTATGCTGGGCACCCGGATCGGCGCAAGCGCGTAATAGGGATTGCGCAGCGCGGCGAGCTCGGTGAGCACCACTTCGGGATCGCGGCCGCGCAGCAGCGGGCGGGTGTCGCGGCGGCGCACCCGGTCGGCCAGCACCGCCGGTTCGGCATCGAGCCATACCGCGATCGCCTGATCGAGGATCAGCGCGCGGGTATGCTCGTTCATGAAGGCGCCGCCACCGGTCGCGATGATCTTGGGCGCGCCATCGACCAGCCGGGCGATCACCCGCCGTTCCCCGTCGCGGAAATGCGCCTCGCCGAAACGCTCGAAGATATCGGCAACGGTCATCCCCGCCGCCGCTTCGATCTCATGGTCGGCGTCGACAAAGGGCAGGCGCATGCGCTGCGCCAGGCGCCGGCCGACCGTGGTCTTGCCCGCACCCATCAGGCCGATCAGCACGATCGCCTTGCCCGTCCACCCGGTATTCACTGCCTGTGTTTGTAACATGTTCGGAAGGGCTATACAGCGAGGGCGGTCGTCGGGCAAAAGGCCCGCGAAAGTCTCATTGTACCGGACCCCTTCATGTCCCGCTTGATTGTTGCGTTGATCGTCATTCTCGTCGTCCTGGTTGGCGGCCTCTTCTTCCTCGCGGGCCGCGAGACGAAGAAGGAGCCGGTGCGCATGGAGAAGGTGGTCCCGCTTGAAAATCTCGCGAATTAAGGGCCGCCAACTCGCGCTTGGGGCGCTGTTGCTGGCTGGCGCGGCGGTGCCCGCGCTGGGGCAGCAGGACAAGCCCGAATCGCTGCTGCCGCCGGGATTCGACGATCCGGCACCGGCTCCCGCGCCGCGCCCGGCGCCTGCGCCGACCGCGAGTGCTCCTGCTTCGACCGCGCCCTCCGCTGCGCCGATTTCCAGCGTGCCGACGCTGGGTAACGACAGCGCCGCGCTGTCGAACACCACCGATGTCGCGGAGGTGCCGACCGGCCCGGTCGATCTCTCGCGCTACGAATTGCCCGATTACGCCAAGCACTCGCTGAACCGTACCGGCGCGCTCGCCGCCGGCAACACGCCGTTTCCGGCCAAGGCGTTCGGCGCCACCGATGGCCGCACGCTTGCCGTGCTGATGCAGCGGTTGAGCGCCCCGGTCGCCTCGCGCTGGGCATCGATCGCGTTGCGCCGCGCGCTGATGTCGCCACTCAACACGCCCAGGCACATCAACGGCGCCGATTTCGCCGCCGAGCGCGCCTGGCTGCTGCTGCGCATGGGCGAGGCCAATGCCGCCCGCGCGGTGATCAACGACGTCGACACCGACAATTACACCACCCGCATGCTGCAGGTGGCGATGCAGGTCTCGCTCGCCACTGCCGATCCGGGCGGGCTGTGCGGCATCGCCGATCGCGGCAACCAATATATCCACCAGCGCGGCTGGGCGCTCGCCAAGGCGATGTGCGCCGGGCTTGCCGGCAAGCCGAACGAGGCGGGGCAGCTGCTCGATCAGGCGCGCGGCGGCACGCCGGCCAGCGACATCGACAACCTCCTCGCGGAAAAGGTTCTGGGCACCGGCGCGCAGGGCCGCCGCGCGGTCACGCTCGAATGGGGCGGGATCACCCGGCTCAACGCCTGGCGCTGGGGCCTTGCCACCGCGACCGGCGAGGAAGTGCCGCTTTCGCTCTACAACACCGCCGGCCCGCAGGTGCGTTACTGGCAGGCGCTCGCACCGCAGCTGAGCCCGCGCGCCCGCGCCGCCGCGGCCGAGCTGGCCGCTACCGCCGGCGTCTTCTCCAATGCCGGGCTGGTCGATCTGTACAGCGAGATCGCCGAGGGCGACGATGCGAACAGCACCGAGGGAGCAGTCGCGCGCGACCTGCGCACCGCCTATACCGACGGCAATGTCGCAGAGCGGGTCAAGGCGATCCGCACGCTCTGGGCCGAGGCGAGCACGCCGCGCACCCAATATGCGCGGCTGATCCTCACCGCGCGCGCGGCGTCGTGGATCCCGGCGGATGCCAAGGTGGAGGAGCCCGAGAAGCTGATCGCCTCGATGCTTTCGGCCGGCTACGAGACCAAGGCGATGGAATGGCGCACGGTTGTGCCGCGCGGCAGCATCGCCTGGGGCCTCCTCGCGCTCGGCGATCCCGGCGCGCAAGGGCCGGTTGCCTATGGCGATTTCGATGCGTTCAAGGATGCTGCGGGCCAGCGCCGCGCCCAGCTCGCCTTTGCCGGGCTTGCCGGGCTCGGCCGGTTCGAGACCAGCGACGCCCAGCGCGGCGCCCAGGCGCTCAACGTGGCGATCGGCGCGCAGAACGACTGGACCCGCGCGATCGACGCGGCCGGCCGGCGCGGCGATTCGGGCATGGTCGCGCTGCTCGCGGCGGTCGGCATGCAGTCGCGCGTCTGGGACAATGTGACGCCCGAGGCGCTGTTCCATATCGTCGCGGCGATGCGCGCGGCGGGGATGACCAGCTATGCGCGGATGATCGCCGTGGAGGCGGTCACGCGGACGGCTTGAGCACCCCCGGCGCTTCGCCGGAATCGTCAGGCGCCGAAGACCGCGCGCTGATCGAGCGCTTCCTCGAGATGATGCGGGCGGAGGCGGGTGCCGCCGCCAATACCATCGCCGCCTACCAGACCGACCTGCGCCTTGCCTCCGAGTTCCTCGGCGGCGGGCTGGGCGGCGCGGGGCGGCCGGAGCTGGAGAAGCTCGGTGGCGAGTGGCAGGCGCTGTCCCGCGCCACCGTTGCCCGCAAATCGGCGGCGCTGCGCCGTTTCTACGCCTTCCTCGCCGATGAGGGGCTGCGGGGCGACGATCCCTCCGCCGCCTTGCCCCGCCCCGGCACTGCCCGCGCGCTGCCCAAGGTGCTGAGCGTCGAGGATGTGGACAGGATGTTCGCGGCGATCGCCGATCGCATCGCCCGCGTGCCGCCTGATCCCAACGACCTGCGGCTCCAGGCGTTGATCGAGCTGCTCTACGGCTCCGGCCTGCGCGCCACCGAGTTGGTCTCGCTTCCTCGCAACGCCGTGTCGCCCGACCGGCCCTATTTGATCCTCAAGGGCAAGGGCGGCCGCGAGCGGCTGGTGCCGATCTCGGATCGCGCCCGCGCCGCGGTGGCGGCGTGGCGCGAACACGTGACCTCGGACCGGCCGTTCCTCTTCCCTTCGGGCAAGGGGCACCTGTCTCGGGTGCGGCTCTACCAGCTCGTGCGCGCGCTGGCGGGGGAGGCGGGAATCCCGCCCGACCGGGTGAGCCCGCACGTGCTGCGGCATGCCTTTGCGACGCATCTACTGGAGGGCGGCGCGGATCTGCGCGCCTTGCAGGCGATGCTCGGCCATGCCGATATCGCGACGACCGAGATCTATACCCATGTCGACAGCCGTCGACTGGTCGAGCTGGTCAACCAGCGGCATCCGCTGGGGGAAGCGCTGAACAAAAGCTAGTTCCCCGGCGAAAGCCCGGGCCCAGAGTCGCAAGCGAGTCGGCAGAGAAATCCGGGGCCCCGGCTTTCGCCGGGGAGCCGCTTTCATGAAGGGCCTGCGCACCTCCGGGACACAGGTGCGCGTTGACGTAGCTTCACGCCAAGGTTAGCCCCCGCTCGATGACCACTTTCCTCGACTTCGAGAAGCCGATCGCCGAGCTTCAGACCCGCATCGACGAGCTGCGCCAGACCGCCCAGGGCGGCGCCGTCGATATCGACGCGGAGATCGGCCCGCTTCAGGCCAAGGCCGAAAAGCTCCTCAAGGACACCTATGCCAAGCTCACGCCCTGGCAGAAGACCCAGGTCGCGCGCCATCCGGAGCGGCCGCACTTCAAACATTATGTCGCCGGGCTGATCGAAGAGTTCATGCCGCTGGGCGGCGACCGCGCCTTTGCCGACGACAATGCGATCCAGGGCGGCCTGGGCCGGTTCCGCGGACGCCGGGTGATGGTGATCGGCCATGAGAAGGGCGACGACACCGCCAGCCGGCTCAAGCATAATTTCGGCATGGGCAAACCGGAGGGCTATCGCAAGGCGATCCGCCTGATGGCGCTGGCCAACAAGTTCAACCTGCCGGTGATCACCCTGGTCGACACCTCGGGCGCGTTCCCGGGCGTGCAAGCCGAGGAGCGCGGCCAGGCCGAGGCGATCGCGCGCTCGACCGAGGCGTGCCTCAACCTGGGCGTGCCGCTGGTCGCCTCGATCCTGGGCGAGGGTGGCTCGGGCGGCGCGATCGCGCTCGCCGCGGGCAATACCGTGCTGATGATGGAGCACGCGGTCTATTCGGTGATCTCGCCCGAGGGCTGCGCCTCGATCCTGTGGCGCACCGCCGACAAGGCGGCCGACGCGGCGGAGGCGATGAAGGTCACCGCACAGCATCTCAAGGAACTGAAGGTGATCGACCGGATCGTCAGCGAGCCGCTGGGCGGCGCGCACCGGGATCAGGGTGCCGCGATCCACGCACTGGGCGATGCGATCGAGGAATCGCTGGCCAAGCTCGACGGCATGTCGCCCGAGAGCCTGCGCCAGGCCCGCCGCGCCAAGTTCTTGGCGATGGGGCGGATCTGAGAAAGGCGAAGCGCGTCGGTTAGCGAACCGGCGCGCTGTGCTCCGAGGCGGCCATGCTCGCGCCGAGCATGCCCAGGCCCTGAACGACCGCAAGAATGGCGCAGATCGCGAGGAACGCGACCAGCGCCAGCTCCATCGGCCGTACGGCCTTGTGGGGGATAATCTGCTTCATCCTCTCCTTATAGGAGAGTCGGCATGTACACCGGGTGAAGCGCGCGGTTCGTCCGGGTTCAGGAAAACTACGAGGCCTTCATGTTCGAGGAGACGTTGGTGAACGTCTTCTTGAGCGAATTGCCGAGTCCCTGCATCGCGGCGATGGCGGCGACCGCGATCAGCGCGGCGATAAGGCCATATTCGATCGCGGTGGCGGCGCGCGTCTCGCGCAGGAAAGTCATCAAACTGTTAATCATAAACCCCTCTAAAGCAATGAAAAGGGCGGCGGAACTGTAAGTCCCGCCGCCCGATTTCGTTCCGTTTGTCGGATCGAGGCTTACGAAGCCTTCATGTTCGACGAAACGTTGGTGAAGGTCGACTTCAGCGAGTTGCCCAGGCCCTGCATGGCGGCAATCGCGGCGACGGCGATCAGAGCGGCGATCAGGCCGTACTCAATGGCGGTCGCGCCCTTGGAATTCTTCAGGAAGTTGCGGATCTTCATCATAACCGGTCTCCAGAGTTCAAAATAGCTTCATTCACCCGGCCTCCCCGGAAGGCTCCGGTTCGGCACGATCAAGCTACAATCCGGAAGTAAAGAAACGCCTAAGGTCGAGCGTTACGAAGGCGTAACCAGTTTGCCGTGGGCGGTTCAGGACTGGGTGGCCGTCTGGACCTTGTTGGTGACGTTGCCCCACATGTTCTTGGTCTGGTTGGCCACGCTCGTCAGGCTGGCCATCATCGCGAGGACGATGAGCGCGAGGATGAAGCCATATTCCACGGCGGTTGCCGCGCGGCGGTCATCAATCACCAGGCGGATCGCGCGTACAAGGGCTCGCATCGGGGGCACTTCTTCTCCAAAGGTGGGGCAAATCTAGCCAAAGAGGCTTAACGAAAAGCTGATGGATGCTTCTGATATGTTGCTCGTCGTGGCGGCGGCACTGATCGACGATTGCGGCCGCGTGCTGCTCCAGCAGCGGCCGCCGGGCAAGCCGATGGCGGGGCTGTGGGAGTTCCCCGGCGGCAAGATCGAGCCCGGCGAAAGCCCCGAATCGGCGCTCGCCCGCGAGCTGCACGAGGAACTGGGACTAACCCTTAGCGTGAAAGACCTGAGGCCGATTGCCTTCGCCAGCGAGCCCCTGGCCGGGCGGCACCTGCTGTTGCTGCTCTACGTCGCGCGGACCTGGCAGGGCGAACCAGTGGCCCATCATGCCACCGAGCTGCGCTGGGTGACCCCGGCTGAGATGCGCGGGATGCCGATGCCGCCGGCGGATGTGCCGCTGGTGGAGGCGTTGGTGGGGGTGGGGTGATCAGCTGCGACATGGTTCGGGCCGAATTCTATGTCTCTTCGTCCTCGATGCCGATCGTGTCGGGCAGGGTTGCCACGAAATCGCGAAGCTCGCCCTTATATTCCGGCGCGATATGACGGAAGGCATCGCTCAATATTTTACGGGATTCGGTGTCGAGATTTTGTAGATCGTATCCAAGTCGCTCCAAGATTTGGATGACATCGTCCTCGTCTATGGACTCTCCGGAAAATTCCAACGCGATGTTGAGATTGGCCAAGGCTCGCGCGATCTGATGTATCATCATGACTTGGGCATCCTCATCTTGCGGTTGGGGTCGTCTGTTCAATCTCCGGTCACGTTTCCTTCTTCGTCCGGTAGCCGCTCTTTGGTCCGCTCGGCCCGGGTTGCCTGGATTATGTCCTCGATTTCGAACAGCAGGGCACGTCCCTGATCCGTTTTTCCGTTGGTGTCTTCGGGATCGTCGGCGAACAACGCCTTTGCTTGCGCTGCAAGTTCGACGAGTGATGCGTAACGCGTTTCGCCGAGCTTGGCTTTTACGAGCTCAAAGCCTCCAGCCAATTGATGGAAGCGGCTTTCTACGTTTCGATCCGGGAAGGAACCCGACTGATCGATGAAGGTGGGGGCATCTAGCACCATCGATCCGAGAAGGTCATAGATCTCGCTCAACGAAGCAGGAATATAGGGGCGAGGAGGGATGTAGGGTGGGGTTGGATCGTTCATTTTACGTTCTCCGGTCGGCGTATGGCGTAGGTATATATACCCCCGAGCTGGGTTGGTCGGATGATGACGACCATCTCCGGACGAAAATCCGTGTTGAAGAATCCTCTTATTTGCGCGGTTAAGATGGTTTTGTTGGTCAATGTCACGTCAAAAGCTACACTTCCAACTCTCGCGTCAGGAATACGATAGGTGCGCTCGGAGGTGTTATTCTCCCGTCTGTTAACCCGGACAAGCCCATTGCCGGATGAAGCGATGCCTAGTGCGCCATAGCGCTCTCGCAACTCACTTCGAACAGCTCGATCGATGTAATTGCCGAGCGCTTCGTTGGGCGACAGGCGAGGTTCCAGGCGGCCAGCGCGTTGCAGCTTTAGGCCGTTTTCGTATGCTCGATTCGTCGCATCTTGAAGGAAGCGCAATGTCTCAACCTGTAGAGGACGCAGGTCGCCCTTTACGCGCATATGGGCTTCAGCGCGTCGGAATCTCAAATCATTCAATTGCCTCATCTGCCCCTCGAAAGTGGACGGTGGTCCCAGGGAGGCGTATTGATACGTGGGATCGATGGATTTTATCTGCTGTAGATAGGTTTTTACCCAGCGATCCGCCATTTCAGTGGTCATTTGGCGTGCCGCAGATCTGAATCCCAGGATGTTGTCGGCAACGGCTACCGGTGTTCCTAGGGGTGAATTTCGCAGTCCGGGGAATGTCTGCTCAAGCGTCATGGGATCGTGGAATGCGCGGATATTGCTTCCGCGTCCGCCGCCGCCTCGGGAGCCGCCGCCCGGTTGGTTGGCGTTTACGGTCCAGCTTGGCTGTGTTCCATCCAGCGCCGTTGACCGCGGCCCACCCGGCCCGAACGTGAACCGCCCATTCCGTGGATCATGCCACGGATTGAACTTTACCTCGACGTCGCGCGCTGCCTCAGGCTGAGACCATCGTCCCGTCCGCATCCATGTCGAGAACGCTGTCGGCTGCCTCTTTCCTGAAATGCCCATGCCACCGCCTTTCCCAATTGCGGTGAGAACATTTCAAGAACATATTCCAACAATACAAGCGTAACTCCCTCCGAACCGGACCAATCCGGCCGAAGCGGTTCTGCTGAAACGCAGCCTCAATTCCTCCCCTTCAACGCCTCCGCCAGCGACGCCACCGCGCTGCCGCGCCGGGCCGGCTTGGGCTGGGATTCGTCCGGGGCCCAGCCGGTCAGGTAGACGATCTCGAAGCGCTCGGCGGTCTTGCCGTCCGGGTCGGCGCGCTCGGCAAAGGCCTGGGCGGCGCGGGCGAGGGTGCCGCGGGTGAGGGGCGGGGTGCCCGGCAGCAGGTTGGTCGCCGCCATGGCGCGCAGGTCGCCGAGCAGCGAGAAGATGCTCGAATAGCGCACGGTCAGCGTCTCGACGTCGGCCACCGGCAGCGCGAAGCCGGCGCGGGTGAGCAGGTCGCCGGCGGCGCGCACGTCGATCTGGGGGTGGAAGCGCGCGACCGGGCGCTCGCCCTCGGCATGGAGGAACACCGATCGCAGCGTCGCCAGCGTGCCCGCGCCGAGGAAGGCGCCGAGGAACAGCCCGTCGGGGCGCAGCGCGCGGCGCGCGATCGAGAGCGCGCCCGGCACGTCGTTGATCTGGTCGAGCACGCCGATGCTCACCACCAGGTCGAAGCTGTTCTCGGGGAAGGGGGTGCGGTCCTCATCGGCCTGGACGCCGCCGGCCTGGACGGCGAAGGCGGCGCCGGCGTCGATCCGGGTGATGTGGGCACCGGGCAGCTCGAAGCCGCCGGCAAAGCTGCCCATGTCGAGCACGTCGTGGAATTCGCGGGTCACCCCGGCCAGGCGCTCGCCGATGCCCTCCAGCATATGCTCGCGGATAAAGCCTTCGTAGCGGCGGGCGGCGCGGTCACGGCGCTTGCGGCGCAGGGCGCGGTCGAAGATCTCGGCGGAATCAGTCGGTCCATTCTGGGGCATGGCGCGCTTGTGCGCCGGTGCGTCGCCGGGGACAAGACGGGTGTGGCCGGCCCCGCGATCCTCCTGCGCCCCCTCGCCCGGATAGCCGATCTCGCGCTGCCGCCGCGCTGCCCGGGCTGTGGCGCGATCACCCCGGCGGATCACCGCTTCTGCGCCGCCTGCTGGGGGAGCCTGCGCTTCCTCGGGCCGCCCTGGTGCGCGGCCTGTCACCTGCCGTTCGAGCATGATCGGGGGGAGGGCGCGCTGTGCGGCCCGTGCCTCGCCGATCCGCCGCCGCATGACGGGGTGCGCGCCGCGGTCGCCTATGGCGAGGTGGCGCGGGCCATCGCGCTCAAGCTCAAATATTCGGGGCGGCTCGCCTGCGCCGCGACCATGGCGCGGGCGATGGCCCGGCTGATGCCCGAGGAGGCGGCGCTGCTGGTGCCGGTGCCACTGCACCGCTGGCGCCTCTGGTCGCGCGGCTACAACCAGGCCGGGCTGATCGCCGCGTCGCTCTCGCGCGCGCACGGCGTGCCGCTTGCGCCCGACCTGCTGCGTCGGGTGAAGGCGACGCCGGTGCTGCGCGGGCTAGGGGCGAGGGCGCGGGCCAGGGCGGTCGCGGGTGCCTTTTCATTGGCACCGGGCGCGCGGGAAAGGCTGGTGGGCAGGACGGTGGTGCTGATCGACGACGTGCACACCAGCGGCGCCACCGCTGACGCCTGTGCACGAGTGCTCAAGCGCGGCGGCGCGGCGCGCGTGATCCTTTTGTGCTGGGCCCGCGTTCTGGAGGCAGGAGAAGGCCCGGATTGACAAGCGCCGGGCGCGATCACAGGTGTGACGTGAAATGGCTAAGATCGAAATCTTCACCAAGGCGTTCTGCCCTTATTGCACCCGGGCCAAGGCCCTGCTCGACAGCAAGCAGGCCGAATATGAGGAGATCGACATCTCGATGGGCGGCCCGCGCCGCAACGAGATGATCGAACGCTCGAACGGCCGGATGACCGTCCCCCAGGTGTTCATCGACGGCAAGCATATCGGCGGGTCCGACGATCTCGCGGCGCTCGATGCGCGCGGCGGGCTCGATCCGCTGCTCGCCGCCTGAGCCTTCGGGCGATGATCGTCTTCGACCTCAAATGCGAAGTCGGCCATGTCTTCGAGGCGTGGTTCGGATCGAGCGGCGCCTGGGAGGAGCAGCGCGCCGCCGGGCTGGTCGCCTGCCCGATGTGCGGCAGCGCGGAGGTTGGGAAGGCCGTCATGGCGCCCAATGTCGGCGCCAAGGGCAACCAGGTCGCGGTGCCGTCGCTGCCTGTGCCTGCGGGCGAAGCGGGGATTCCGGCCGAGGCAGTGAAGGCAGCGATGGCGGTGCTCGCCGATATGCAGGCCAAGGTGCTGGAGGGCTCGAAATGGGTCGGCTCGGCCTTCGCCGACAAGGCGCGCGCCATGCATCTGGGCGAGACGCCGCACGCGCCGATCCACGGCCAGACCAGCCTTGCCGAGGCGCAGGCGCTGATCGAGGAAGGCGTGCCGGTCGCGCCGCTGCCACTGCCGGTGGTGCCGCCCGAGGCGTGCAACTGATCCGCTGCATCGTCATCCCCGCGCAGGCGGGGATCCAGGGTGGCAGAGCGACGTCCTTCATGACTCTGGATTCCCGCCTGCGCGGGGATGACGGGGGAGGGACTTCGGTCTGTTTCCGCCTTCACCGTTGTAGCCCAGTGGTACACTGGCTAAGCTCCCCCGGAATCGGGGGAATGTTGCAATGGATGCTTTGCGCCTGGACGGCGTGATCAAGCGCTTCGGCGACTTCACGGCAGTCGACAATCTGAGTTTTGCAGTGGCGCCCGGGGAGGTGTTCGGCTTTCTCGGCGGCAATGGCGCGGGCAAGACGACCTCGCTGCGCATGGTGCTGGACATCCTGCGCCCCGACGCGGGGAACATCTCGGTGCTCGGCCGCGCGCCGGGCCGCGCGAACAGCGCGATGCTGGGCTTCCTGCCCGAGGAGCGCGGCCTTTATCGCTCGATGACCGCGCTCGACACGATCGTCTATTTCGGCCGGCTGAAGGGAATGACGCCCTCGGATGCGCGGGGCGAGGGCAAGGCGCTGCTCGAGCGCTTCGGCCTGCAGGATTTCGCCAAGACCACGGTCGACAAGCTCTCCAAGGGCATGGCGCAGAAGGTCCAGCTGGCGACCGCGGTGGTCAACCGCCCGCAATTGCTGATCCTCGACGAGCCCTTCTCGGGCCTCGATCCGGTCAACCAGGGCCTGCTAGAGGACGAGATCGTCCGCGCGGCGAAGGGCGGGGCGGCGGTGGTCTTCTCCACTCATGTCATGCAGCATGCCGAGCGGCTCTGCGATCGGCTGCTGCTGCTCGCGCGCGGCAGGAAGCTTTTCGAGGGCACGCAGGACGAGGCGCGTGCCACGCTTCCTGTCGAGCTGCGTCTTTCCGCGAAGCTGTCGCCCGAGGGGCTGCCGGGCGTGATCGATGCGCAGGTGCTGGGCGAGGCGGGCGCATGGCGCGACTGGTCGGTACGGCTCGCGCCGGGCGGTGATCCGGGTGACCTGCTCGAGCATTGCACCGTGCACGGCTTCGCGCTGCGCCGCTTCGAGCAGCGCCGGGCGAGCCTGCACGAGGTCTTCCTTCACATCGTCGGCGGGGAGGCACGCTAATGCTCCAGCACATCCTCCTCGTCGCCGGTCGCGAATATCGCCAGATTGCGATGACCAAGAGCTTCTGGATCACGCTGTTGATCCTGCCGCTCGCCTTTGCGCTGGGGCCGCTCGCATCGCGCTTCATCGACAAGTCCGACACCGAGACGGTGATGCTGGTCGACCAGGCCGGCGGCGCGCCCTCGGCGGCGATCCGCCAGCGGCTGATGCTCGACGAGCAGCGGGCGTCTCTCGATGCGCTTGCCCGCTATGTCCGCCGGCATGAGCTGCAAAAGGCGAACCCCAACGCGCTCTGGGCGCAGCAGGGTCGCTGGTACAGTGACGCCGATGTCGCCCGCTTCCTCGCCGAGGGCGGCGTGGATGGCGCGCGCAAGCAGATCGCCATGGTGTCGAAGGAAGACGCCGCGGGCTTCAAGGCACCCGAGGCCAATTACCGGATCGTCGAGACCCCGGCCAATATCGCCACTGCCGCGCCGGGCCAGATCGACAAGGCGCTCCAGCCGCTCCTCCATCCGGACGACAAATCCAGCGCCAAGCCGATCGATTATGTCGTGCTGATCCCGCGCGAATTCGGTGCATCGCCGGCCGTGCGGCTCTGGGCCAACGGCCGTCCGCGCGCTTCCTTCGTGGGGACGTTGCAGACGGTGCTGACCCAGGACCTGCGCACCCGCTATCTCCAGGCCAATGGCGTCGCGCCGGCCGCCGCCGCGACCGTGGGTGCGATCGCTCCGGCGATTCAGGTGACCACCCCGCCCGAGGGCAGCGGCCGCGAGCGCGTTCTGGTGCGTTCGATCCTGCCGCTCGCCTGCGCCTATATCCTGATGATGTCGCTGATGCTGTCGGGCAGCTGGATGCTGCAGGGCACGGTGGAGGAGCGCGGCAACAAGCTTCTCGAGACCGTGCTCGCCTGCGTTTCGCCCAACGAGCTGATGTACGGCAAGCTGGTCGGGACTGTGGCGATCGGTCTGTCGATGATCCTCACCTGGGCGGCCTGCGGCATCTTCGCCGCCTATGCCACGCATGGCGCGATCGCGGACATCATCCGTCCGGCGCTGGAACCGGTCTCCACGGTCGGCAGCGTCGCGGCGATCCTCTATTTCTTCGTTGCCGGCTATCTCATGGTGTCGATGCTGTTCCTGGTGATCGGCGCGATGAGTGATTCGATGCGCGATGCCCAAGGCTATCTGACGCCAGTGATCCTGCTGATCATGATGCCCTTCACCCTGCTGGTGCAGGCGGTGGTGAACGGTGCGGGTGGGATCGGCGTTCAGGTGCTCACCTGGGTGCCGCTCTATACTCCGTTCACTGTGATGGCGCGGCTGGGCAGCGGCATCCCTTTCTGGGAGATGATCGGGTCGGGCGTCACCCTGGCGCTGTTCATCGCGCTGGAGATCTGGTTGCTCGGCCGCGTGTTCCGCGCCAGCCTACTCAGCGGCGGGCGACGCAGTGTCGGGGAGATCATCGGCCTGATGCGGCGGGAGGCCTAGCCGGTTGACCCTCGGGCGCGGCCCCGATACCAACCGCGCCCGTGCCTCCGTAGCTCAGCAGGATAGAGCGACGGTTTCCTAAACCGCAGGTCGTGAGTTCGAATCTCGCCGGGGGCACCACCGAAACCCGCGGACTTCCGCGGGTTTCGCGATTCTGCGGACCGAATCCCGATCGTTGGCGTTCACGCATCGATTGTCGGCGGGGCGTCTGCCCAGCAACCTGCCGGCCCTTGGTGGAAAGGACCGCAGCATGGCGAGCAGGCACAGAATTGGGATCATCGTCGGAAGCTTGCGCAAGGACAGCATCAACCGGAAGGTGGCCCGGTCGATCGCGGCATTCTCCGCCGACGCGCTTGAATGCGAGTTCATCGAGATTGGCGACCTGCCGCTCTACAATGAGGACGACGAGGCGAACCCGTCAGCGGCGGTGACTGCGTTCCGCGAGCGCGCGGGGCGCGTGGACGGGATTCTGTTCGTGACACCCGAATATAATCGGGGCGTGCCGGGGCTGCTCAAGAACGCCATCGATGTGGGCTCGCGGCCCTATGGCAAGAGCGTCTGGGACAAGAAGCCGGCGGCGGTGATCACCGTGTCGCCCGGAGCGATCGGCGGGTTCGGCGCGAACCATCATCTGCGCCAATATTGCGTGTTCCTCAACATGCCGATGATGCAACAGCCCGAGGCCTATCTCGGCCAGGTGAAGCCGGACAGCTTCGATGCAGACGGCCGGCTGAAGGACGGGCCGCTCAAGGATCTCGTGACGAGCCTGTCGGACGCGTTTGCCGATTGGGTCGACCTGATCCTGCGTGGCCGGCAGCTGATCGCGGAGGACGCCGCGCATGGCGGCAACGACTGAGGCCGGGGCCGCTCGACCGTGAGTGCGGGGCCGCCGGCAGGGGGGGCTGCCGGCGGCCCTGTCGATTTTAGCCGTTGAGCTTGTCCTTCACCGCCTTGGCGGCCGAGAAGCCCAGCTTCTTCGACGCGGCGATCTGGATGGTCGCGCCGGTCGCGGGGTTGCGGCCCTCGCGTGCGGGGCTGTCCTTGACCTTGAACTTGCCCAGGCCGTTCAGCGAGATCTCTTCGCCCTTGGCGGCCGCTTCGATGATCGCGCTGACGGTCGCGTCGACGGCCTGCTTTGCCTCGGCCTTGGTAAGGCCGGTTGCGGTCGCAACCGCGTCGATCAGGTCGGAGTGGTTCATTTCAACATTCCTCGTCTCTTGGAAAGAAGGGCGGCGCGCTTAGCAGAGGGTGCCGCGTGGTCAATGTCCCGGCTGTGGGCGCGTTGACCGGGTTAAATTATATTATATAAGTGATTTAATAAGATTAGGTGTCTTGGGGAGAGTGGCCGGTGGCTGACGAAGCGAAAGGGATGAACCGCCGCCAGGCGTTGAAGGGCGGCTTGTCGCTCGGCGCGATGGCGGCCGCGGCGTTTGGCGCGGGCAAGGGGCTCGCCTGGTCGAAGCGCCGCGATACCCGGCCCAACATGATCGTCATCATGGGCGACGATATCGGCTATTCGGACCTTGGCGCCTATGGCGGTGACACCGACACCCCGCACCTCGACGCGCTGGCCGGCAGAGCGGTGCGGTTCGACAATTTCTACAACATGTCGCGCTGCTGCCCGTCGCGGGCGAGCCTGCTCACCGGGCGCTATCCGCACCGCGTGAACATGACGGGTAACGGCACGAGCCTGTCGCTGGACACGCCGACGGTGGCGGAGCAACTGCGCGCCGGGGGCTATGCGACGACCATGATCGGCAAATGGCATCTGACCGCCGCCGAGCCGCTCACCCCGCCCGCCGAGCATCTCAAATGGCTCAACCACCAGGGCCATTTCGACCGCGATTTCGGGGACAGGCGCACCTATCCGGTATCGCGGGGATTCGACTATCACTGGGGCATCATCTGGGGCGTCTGCGATTATTACGACCCGTTTTCGCTGGTCGAGAACTACACGCCGGTTCGCGAGGTGCCCAAGGACTTCTACCTGACCGATGCGATCAGCGATCACGCGGTCGAGCAGGTGACCAAGCTCGGCAAGGGCGACAAGCCCTTCATGATGTACCTGGCCTATACCGCCGCGCACTGGCCGCTGATGGCGCCCGAGCATGTCATCCAGAAATACCTGCCGCGCTTCGAGGATGGCTGGGATGCGATGCGCAGGCGCCGCTATGCGCGCCAGGTGAAGCTGGGTCTGGTCGATCCCAGGATCGATCCCTTGCCGCCGCTAGACAACGACTATGCCGAGAACGCAAAGACCGCGTGGGAGGCGCTCACGCCCGAGCATCGCGCCGAGCAGGTCCGCAAGATGGCGACCCATGCCGCGATGATCGACGTCATGGACCAGGGCATCGGCCGGGTGGTCCAGGCGCTCAAGGACAGCGGCGCCTATGAGAATACCGTCATCATGTTCCTGGTGGACAATGGTGCCTCGCCCGAGATCATGGTGCGTCCGGGCTATGACCGCCCCAGCGAAACGCGCGACGGCCGCAAGGTCGGCTATGGCGAATATCCCGGCGGCATCGGCACCGAGCTCAACCAGACCGGAATCGGCGCGCATTGGGCGAGCGCCGCCAACACGCCGTTCCACTGGTGGAAAGCCGAAAGCTATCAGGGCGGCATCCATACGCCCTTCTTCATCAGCTGGCCTGCCGGGATGAAGCGGCGCGAGAGCAGGGTGGTTGCGCAGGGCACCCATATCATCGACGTCACGCCGACCCTGCTCGAACTGGCGGGCATCGCACCGTCGCAAAAGGGCGCGCCGATGGACGGCAAGTCCTTCGCCGGCGCGCTGACCGGGAAGGCGCTGCCGAAGCCGAGACCTTTCTTCTTCGAGCATTACGGCGCGCGCGCGGTGATCGACGGACAGTGGAAGATCGTCTCGCCGGCGCCGCATGGCGCAGATCAAAGCTATCGCCAATGGGCGCTGTACGATCTCGCCAGCGACCGTACCGAGACCAAGGATTTGGCCGCCCGGCATCCCGAGATCGTCGGTCGCCTTGCGAAAGCGTGGCGCGACTGGGCGATGTCGGTGGGTCTGAAGCTGCGTGCAGAGGGTAGTGCCGGTGGCGGTGCCCCAGATAAGGCGGACAATTTTTTGGACTAGTCCGGGCAGTTATCGCCCGCCGCGCATGGCGAAGATCCAGGGCGCCCGGACATCCGTCCCGGCGCCCTTCGTGTCGGCGGCTACTTCTTCTGGAGCGCCTTGTAGTCGTCGATCCAGGCATAGTTGAACGCCGAGCTGCCATCCGCATTGGGCTTCACGGTGCGGCCGGCGAACACGCTGTTGAGCAGCCAGGGTGTCGAATCCGGCCCGAAATTGTTCACCATCGAGCTGCCTTGCTTGAAGCCATAGGTGGCGACCGCGAGACGGCCGGTGTCGCGGAAGAGCTTCATCTGGTTCCGGAGATAATGCTTCCGGCTTTCGAACCAGGGGCTCTGCGACAGGAACTCGTCCCATTGCGGCTTGGAGAAGGGCGTCTCCAGCGCGGCCTTGATGACCTGCCAGGTCTGGGCATTGGCGGGGGCGCCATATTTCGCGGCGAAAGCTGCGGGGACGGGGTCCTTGAGGTGCTGCTTCCACCACCAGACCAGCGAGAATTCCAGCACCAGGAACTTCTGGTCGGAGCGCATCCGCGGCAGGATATAGTCGAGGAACGCCTTGGACTCCTCGATCATCGTGATGTGCGGATGGATGTCGAGCCCTTCGAGCTCGGGCGTCTGCTTGATGAACTCGAGCCAGCGATCGGTGGTCTTGTTGCGCCACACCGGGTTCTGGGTCTGGTTGAGCGCGCCCATGTAGAGATGGGTCTTGCAGGCGCTGCCGCCGCAATGTTCCGTCCGATACTGGATCGCGGCCTTGGCCAGCGCCTCGTAATAGGCGTTGAAATTGGGGTTCCAGTCCTGCTGGCGGCTCTCGATGAAGGGCTCGTTGCCGATCACCAGGATGTCGACCTTGCCCATCACCAGCGGCAGCACCGCCTCCAGTCGGTCAAGGTCCTTCTTGAAGGTCTCGCTGTCGGCCTTGGGGAAGGCGACGCGGTTATAGGGGAATTTGAGCGTCAGCACGGTCTTGTAGCCGTGACTGGAGACGTCGAGGATCGTCTTGACCGCGCCGTGATCGGCGGCGGGCCCGCGATCGAGCTGGAACATCGGCAGGAAGATGCGGACCCACTGCGTGTCGCTCTTCTGGAGGTCGCGATAATCGACGTCCTCGAAATGCTCATTGTAGTTCGCGCCGAGCGCGCCTTGGGCCAGTGCCGCGCCGGGCAGGCCGAGCAGCGCTGCGGCGCCGATTGCCAGAAGCTTACGCATGATTTCCCTCTTCCCTGTCTTCGCCCTCGCATGGGGCAGTTGGCTGGTAATTGTCGTCCGCTCAGGGGCGGCTGCGGCCGTCGCGTTCGATCTTGTCGAGCCAGGCGGCCATGCGCGCGGTGCGCTGCGGCTCCTTCCCGGCGAGATTGACCTTTTCGGCGGGGTCGTTGGCGACGTTGTAGAGCTGGTGGACGGGCAGGGTGCCGATCGGGTTGCCGTGGAACTCGTGCGGTTCCACGCTGGCGCGGATCAGCTTCCAGTCGCCGGCGCGGATCGCGAAGATGCGCGCGCCGCTGCCCGCCACCTTGGTACCGGTGGTGACCATCAGCTTGGTGTCCTCGACCACATGATCGCGCCCGCGATCGGTCTGGCCGAGCAGGGGAGCTAGCATGTCGAAGCTGTCCACCGCGGCATCCCGGGGGAAGGCGCCGCCGACGAGCCTGGCCAGCGAGGCGAGCAGGTCGACATGATCGACGATTGCGGCCGAGACCTTGCCGGCGCGGACATGTCCCGGCCACCAGCAGATCATCGGTACGCGGGTGCCGCCTTCGTAGATGCTGTACTTGCCGCTGGTGAACGGGCCGGCCGGCCGGTGCTTGCCTGCCAGTTCGACGGCCTTGTCCTGATAGCCGTCGAACAGGATCGGGCCATTGTCGCTGCTGAACACCACCAGCGTGTTGTCGGCGATGCCGAGCGTCTCGAGCTGGCGCATCAGCTCGCCCACGGTCCAGTCGAGCTGGAGGATCGAGTCCCCGCGCGGGCCCATGCCCGACTTGCCGACGAAGCGCGGATGCGGCGCGCGCGGCACATGCGGTTCGTTGACGGCGTAATAGAGGAAGAAGGGCTTGTCCTTCCGCGCGCGCATGAACTCCACGGCCTTGCCGAGCAGCACGTCGCTCAGCTCCTCGTCCTTCCAGCGCGCCTTCTTGCCGCCGGTCATGTAGCCGATGCGGCTGATGCCGTTGACGATGGTGTTCGAATGCTCGGGATCGGCGCCGAACTTGAGCATCTCGGGATGGTCGAAGCCGGTGGGCTCGTCGCCGATCTTGTCGTGATAATTCACTTCGATCGGGTCGGCGGGGTCGAGGTTCACCACGTGCCGGTTCTCGATCAGCACGGTCGGCACCCGATCAAGCGTTGCCGGCATGTAGAAGCCATAGTCGAAGCCGATGTCGAGCGGGCTGGGGGCGATGGCGCCGTTCCAGTCGACCTTGCCGTCGCCCAGGCCGAGGTGCCACTTGCCGACCAGCCCGGTGGTGTAGCCGGCGTTCCGCAACATCGTCGGCAAGGTGAACTTGCCCGGCCGGATCAGCGCCGGCGCGTCGCCCGGCAGGATCTGCACGCCCGAGGCGCGCCACGCATAGTCACCGGTCAGCAGCGCGTAGCGCGACGGCGTGCAGGTGGCGGAGGGCGAATGGCCGTTGAGAAAGCGCGTGCCCCCCGCAGCCAGCCTATCGATGTTCGGTGTGTGGATCGTCTTCGATCCGTAGCAGCTCAGGTCGTCATAGCCGAGGTCGTCGGCATAGAGGATGATGATGTTCGGCCGGCTCGGGCCTGCGAGGGCGGCCCCCGGCATGGCCAGTGCCGCTGCACCGGCCAGCAACATGCCGCGACGCGTCATTGCTGCCTTCATCTTCTATCCTCCCAATATTCGTTCTGTCGCCTATCTATGGATAGGATTTATCAGATCACAAGCAAATTGTCGCATCGGAAGGAAAGCTTGCTTGGGCGAGCGGAGCGGGGCCGGCAGATTGGTCTCTCCACGCTGGCATAAGCGAAGCGCGAACTCGTGCTCGCGGGCACCGAGCCAAGGGCGCGCGTCAATCGCGCGGGCCGGTGTTTGCGTGTCTTTCGGCGTACGAACCCGATAGCCTTGGGGAGTCGTCTTAGCCAGGGCGACGCGGCCAGCCAATGCAACCAGCTGATATCACGCGGAAGTTTCGGTCCGAAATGGGTCGGCTTGTCATATAGATTCTGGTATGATAATTCAGATAGATAAGTTTGAAAAAGAATGATAATGGGGAGGCATAAGTGATTAATCTAAATCGTTATTTCCTGTTCGCAACCAGCTCCGCCGTGGCCCTGGCGGCGATGCCGGTCACCGCGATGGCGCAGGACAGCACGCCGGACACCGCCGAGATCGGCGTGCAAGAGCAGGAAGATCCGGCCACGAACCAGATCGTCGTCAGCGGTATCCGCCGCAGCCTCGAGTCCGCCCAGTCCGTGAAGCAGGACTCCGACCAGATCATCGATTCGGTCGTCGCCGAGGATATCGGCAAGCTGCCTGACGTCACGGCCTCGGAATCGCTGGCGCGCATCCCCGGCGTCACCGTGACCCGCGATGCCGGCGTGGCGCAGGGCGTGCGCATCCGCGGCCTGCCGGATCTCGCCACCACCTATAACGGTCGCGAAGTGTTCACCGCGGAAGGCCGCTTCGTCCAGCTGCAGGACTTCCCGTCGAACAGCATTGCCCGCATCGACGTCTACAAGTCGGCCAGCGCCGATCTGCTCGAGGCGGGGTTGGCCGGCCTGGTCGACGTGAAGTCGCGCAAGCCGTTCGATTTCAAGGGTACCCGCGTCACCGGTTATCTCGGTGGCGTGCACTGGTATCAGTCGCAGCGCCTGGGCATCGAGGCCAATGGGCTGGCCAGCACGCGCTGGAAGACCGGCATTGGCGAGATGGGCTTCCTGATCGAGGGGTCCTACGCCGACACCAAATACATCGATTCCTCGCGCGCGGTCGCGCAGGACATCCGCAACCGCACGAACATCACCGGCTATCCGCAGCTGCGCTACCCGAACTTCGTCAACACCGACTATGCCTCGGCGACGCGCTGGCGCCCGAATGTCGATGCGGCGTTCCAGTGGCGGCCGAGCAGCACGCTCGAAATCTATCTCGACGGCCTGTACCAGGGCTATCGCGGACGCGGCGACGGCCACAACCTCCAGGTCGTGTCGGGGGATCTCGCCACGCTGACCAACATCACGTTGATCCCGGGCACCAACCAGGCCGCGAGCTTCGACGCAGCGGTGGGCACCGGTGCGGCGCCGACCGGCGCGCAGCAGATCAACGACCAGTCGACCGACACCTATCAGGCCGGCGGCGGCTTCATCTGGAAAAATGGCCGGCTCAAGCTGACCGGTGACGTTGCTTATACCGAGTCGACGTTCATCAACCGCAACGTCGCGTTCAACTACACGCTGACCTCGTCGCCGGCGCGCCACTTCGAGTTCGACACGTCCGAGGGCGTGGGCGGCGGCACCGTCAACCTGATCAACTACGACCTCTACAATCTCGGCAATTATCGCTGGACCGGCCTGACTCAGAGCGGCAACCGCGGCCATGGCCAGAGCTGGCAGGGGCGCCTGGACCTCGACTACAAGCTCGACAACTTCATCCTGACCAACCTGCAGGCGGGCCTGCGCTTCTCGAACCGCGACGCGGATTCGTACAGCTATGCCCAGTCGACCTATGCGGCGCCCGCGGGCCAGACCTATTCGGTGCTGGCGTCGATGCTGAACATCCAGCCGGCGGCGGGCGGCTTCCGCAACGACAGCGCGGCGTCGATCCGTACCTGGCTCTCGCCGACGCGGGAGAGCCTGATTGCCAATCTCGATACGCTGCGTTCGATGACTACGCTCACCGTCAACGGCGTGACCACCACGCTGGCCAAGGGGGATCCGACCTGGGGTTCGCCGGTCTACACGAGCAACGAGAAGCTCTACACCGGCTATGTCCAGGCGCGGTATGCGTTCGAGATTGCGGGCGTGCCGTTCGACGGCCTGATCGGCGTGCGCGCCACCCAGGCGGATGTCGCGATCAACGGCCTGCGCCGCTCGACCACCGGTACCGGTGCCACGGCGGTGACCACGGTTACGCCGATCTCGACTTCGTCGAGCAACAGCGACTTCCTTCCGAACGTCAGCATGCGGATCAAGCTCGACCCGAAGCTGCAGATGCGCATCGCGTACACCGAGACGCGGACGCGCCCCGGCTTCGGCCAGCTCAACCCGACGATCACGATCGGTGCGCTGCCGACCGGCAACACCTGCGCCGATCCGAACGGGGCCGACTGCATCCGCTCGGCCAGCTCGGGCAATCCCGACCTGAAGCCGACCACCTCGAAGAACTATGACGCGTCGGTCGAATATTACTTCAGCCGCAGTGGCGCGCTTACGGTCGGCGGATTCTACAAGGACGTGAACGGGTTCATCAACACGTTCACCACCGACGTGGCGGATGCCGAGTTCGGTCGTCTGCGCATGAGCCAGCCGCAGAATGGCGGGGCGGGCCGGATCAAGGGCATCGAGGCGGGCGTCCGCAGCTTCCTGCGCGCGCCGTGGCTGCCGGACTGGATGAGCAACTTCGGCGGGATGGTGAACTACACCTATCTCGACGCGAAGTCGGTGCTGGCGCCAAGCCTTGCGGCGACGCTGCCTGGCCTGCAGCGCATCGCCGGTACCTCGAAGCACACCATCAACACCTCGGCCTGGTACGAGAACAAGGTCCTCTCGCTCCGCCTGTCGTACAATTGGCGCAGCGACTTCATCGACAGCTATGGCCAGGTTGCCGATCCGGCGCTGGGCAACCCGGCACCGCTGGGCCCGACGCTGCCGATCACGGTCGATGCCCGCGGCACGATGGACTTTGCCGCGACGCTCCAGCCGACCGACAACATCACCTTGAGCTTCAACGTCAACAACCTGGCCGGCGGCGCCTACCGCAACTACCGCACGTTCAATGCGGCGGGCCAGGCCTATGCATGGCAGACGCGCTTCCTGGAGAGCGTCTATCGTGCGGGCATCCGCTTCCGGTTCTGATCGCCGGGGCGCCGTAAGCCTGACCTAATGGGCGGCGTCGCGACGGAAGGATTTTCCCGAGCGCCGCCGCCCTTTGTTTTGACGGACACGAGGATGACATCGTGAAGCATTTCCTGGCCGCTGCGCTCGCCGCGACTTCGCTGATCCCGGTACAGGTGCTTGCCCAGCAGGCGGTACCGGCCAACCGTCCACCGGCGGACGACATCTTCATCGACCACCCCTCGCAGGACCGGAACGCCACGGTGATGCCGGCGGCGGACGCGATGCCGGTGAAGTCCTTCTTCGCCGCGCATGCGATCACCGATGCCTCGGTGGCCCAGGCCGCGGACGGGCGCTGGTTCGTCACCGGCACGGTGATCCGCGACGGTCGCCGCGATGGTATCCAGCTCTGGTCCTCGGCCGATGATGGCAAGAACTGGACCGCGCTCGGGGTCGTCCACGGTGCCGGGCATCGCTATGTCGCGCCGGACATCCAGATCCGCGGTGACCTGGTCCAGCTTGCCTTCGCCGACGACAATGGCTGCGCGCATATCGCCCGCGGTTCTCTCGCCAATCTCAAGGGTGGGTTCACCGAGAGCCCGTGCCTGGTGAGTGACGTGGCCGACGTGTCGTCCTTCATCGACACCGACGGCACCAGCTACCTGCTGTGGAACGGCGGCATGATCGCCAAGGTGGCCGCCGACGTCTCGAAGCTCGCCGACGCGCCGCGCTTCCTCAAGCCCGATCCCGCGCTGTTCAAGGTCGATCCGCCGGCGGGCAAGGACTGGCCGGTGCGGTTGCGGGTCGGCAAGGCCGGCGCCTCGATGTTCAAGGACGGTGACCAATATGTGATCACCGCCAGCGAAGTGACGGGCCGGATGCGCACCGCCACCGACGATCTCTACATGGCGACCGGTCCGTCGCCCTATGGCCCGTTCAGCAAGCGCATGCTCGCCGTACCGCATGCGGGGCAGGGCAATGTCGTGCGCACCAGGGACGGCAGGCTCGTCGCCAGCTACAATCCGCGCTGCGAGGATGATTTCGCGATGTTCTGCGAGCAGGTCGGCCTTGTTCCCCTGGAGCGCGCCGAGGATGGCCGCATCCGTCAGGCTGCTTCGGTGCTGACCGAGAATAGTGCCGTGGCGGATCGGCGGCCGTTGGTGACAACCGAGATGATGCGGGACCCTTCCGTGATGATGGGTGGGGATGGGGCCTATTATCTGGTCGGGACGCAGAAGGGCTTCGGCTTCCAGTATCCCGAAGGTGGGGTTACCCTGTATCGCTCCACCGACCTGAAGAGTTGGTCTCCTTCCAAGATGATCTTCGACTGGAAGGGGCTGGGCTACACGTTCAAGGATGTCGCCGAGCTCTGGGCGCCGGAGATCCACTGGTCGGCCCGGGACAAGACCTATTACCTCGCCTTCTCGGTGATGGAGCGCGGGGTAGGGGGCAAGTCCTGGCTGTTCAAATCGACCAGCGGCAAGGCCATCGGTCCTTACGTCAACACCCGCTCGAGCTACTTCGTCGAGGGTATCGATGCCTTTCCGTTCGAGGACGAGAGTGGCTTCTACCTGCTTTGGGGTGGTGGCAAAATCGGCAAGCTCGGCGCGACACGGGAGGGATTCGAAGGGCCGGTGAGGCGGCTGGTCGATACCGACGGCGAAAATGTCGGTTACGAGGGCAACGGGCTCATAAAAGTCGGCGATACCTATTTCCTGACCGGCGCCGAATGGAACGGACCGCTGCGCACCGACGGCACCTATGACATGATGTACGGCACCTCCAAGTCGCTGTTCGGCCCGTACACCAAGCGCCGCCTCGCCGTACCGCATGGCGGCCACGGCACCGCCTTCCGCGATGCCGGGGGCCATTTCTGGTACACCATGTTCGGCAACGACACGACCGCGCCCTGGCGCCGCCATTTCGGACTGGTGCCGATCCTGATCGGCGAGGACAGCATCCGCGTGCCCCCGATCGAGCGCTGATCTTTTCTGAGGTGGGGATTCCTACATTGCAAGCGGAGGCGCGGTGCGGGGAAAGCGCCGCATGAGATCCCGGCTTTCGCCGGGATGACGATAAGGGCCTAGAACGCGAACGCCTCGGTCTCGCGACGCTCGGCCAGCAGGAAGGCGTCCGCCACGAGGCGCATCGGGCGCAAGTCGACATCGCTGCCGCCGGTCGCGAGCAGCTCGGCAAAACGGGCATAGAGGCGCGGATATTCCTGGTCCGGCTCGGTGCACTCGGCCTCGCCCGGCAGCTGGAGCACGCTGCCGCCCAGCGACAGGCGGAGCGTGCCGGCATCGGTATCGACTTCGATATCCCAGGTCTGCGGACCGGTCTGGAGGAAGTCGAACGAGGCATAGCCCTTCGCACCGCCGCAGCGCAGCTGCAGCTCGGCGGCGAGCGGCCCGGCGCGGCCGGCGGGCACGTCCATCGTCGCAGCCTCGACGAACAGCGGGGCGGGGAGGATCGCCGTGGCGATCGACAGGGCGTTGATGCCCGGATCGAACACGCCGAAGCCGCCGGCGGCAAGGATCCATTCCTGGCCCGGGTGCCAGCGGCGGATATCCTCGCGCCAGTGGATACGCACGGCCTTGATCTCGCGGCGCGACAGCCAGTTGCGGGCGGGGCCGACGCCGGCGGCTTCACGCGAATGCCAGCTGGTGAACAGCGTCACGTTCCGCGAGCGGGCGAAATCGGCCAGCGCCTCGATCTCCGAAAGCGTTGCTGCCGGCGGCTTCTCGAGCATCACATGCTTGCCGGCCTCGATCGCGATCCGCGCCAGCTCGTAGCGCCCCTCGGGCGGGGTGCAGAAGGAGACCGCATCGAGTTCGGTCCCCGCGATCATCGCCGCGGTATCGGGATAATTCGGCACGCCATCGACCTGGCCATGACGGCTGGCGATTGCCGCCAGTGTAAAGCGGTCGTTCCTGGCGACGGCCGGAAGATGCTGATCCCGCGCGATTTTCCCAATGCCAACCAGGCCGAGCCTAAAGCGATCCACCCCTAACTCCCTTTTATACGATATATATGCTTCCTATCCGCCGTGATCCGCTCTATCAAGTGCGCCGTTGCGTGCGAACGCGCCAGTGAACGGCTGCGGTTTTCAGGAAGAGGGTTTTGTATGTCCGGCGGTGGTAAAGTCGAGGGTGAGCGCCCGAATCTGCGGTCGCGCGCCTGGTTCGACGATCCCTCCAACCCCGACATGACCGCGCTCTATGTCGAGCGTTACCTGAACTTCGGCATCAGCCTGGAGGAGCTGCAATCGGGCCGGCCGATCATCGGCATCGCCCAGACCGGCAGCGACCTGACCCCGTGCAACCGCCACCATCTCGAGCTCGCCAAGCGCGTGCGCGAGGGCATCCGCGACGCCGGCGGCATCGCGCTCGAATTCCCGACCCACCCGATCCAGGAAACCGGCAAGCGCCCGACCGCGGGGCTCGACCGCAATCTCCAGTATCTCAGCCTGGTCGAGGCGATCTTCGGCTATCCGATGGACGGCGTCGTCATGACGATCGGCTGCGACAAGACCACCCCGGCCTGCCTGATGGCCGCCGCCACGGTGAACATCCCGGCAATCGCGCTGTCGGTCGGCCCGATGCTCAACGGCTGGTTCAAGGGCGAGCGCACCGGCTCGGGCACGATCGTGTGGAAGGCGCGCGAGATGCTCGCGGCCGGAGAGATCGATTATAAGGGCTTCATCGAGCTGGTCGCCAGCTCGGCGCCGTCGACCGGCTGGTGCAACACCATGGGCACCGCGACGACGATGAACTCGCTGACCGAGGCGCTGGGCATGTCGCTGCCCGGCTCGGCGGCGATCCCGGCGCCATACCGCGACCGCGCCGAATGCGCCTATCATACCGGCGTGCAGATCGTCGAAATGGTGCATGCCGATCGCAAGCCTTCGGACGTGCTGACCCGCCAGGCCTTCCTCAACGCGATCCGGGTGAACTCGGCGATCGGCGGCTCGACCAACGCGCCGATCCACCTCAACGCGATTGCCCGCCATATCGGCGTCGAGCTGAGCCTGGCCGATTGGGAAGAGCATGGCGCCGATATCCCGCTGCTGGTGAACCTGCAGCCGGCGGGCAAGTATCTGGGCGAGGACTTCTACCGCGCCGGTGGCGTGCCCGCGGTGATGGGGCAGCTGCTCCGCGCCGGGCTGATCGACGGCAGCGCGCTGACCGTCAACGGCAAGACGATCGGGGAGAATGTCGGGGCCGCGACGGTGGAAGATGCCGATGTGATCTTCCCGCTCGATGCGCCGCTGAAGCAGGCCGCGGGCCTGACCGTGCTTTCGGGCAATCTGTTCGACAATGCGGTGATGAAACTCTCGGTGCTCTCCGAGGAGTTCCGCAACCGCTATCTATCCGATCCCGAAAATCCCGATGCGTTCGAAGGCACGGCGATCGTGTTCGATGGGCCCGAGGACTACCACAGGCGGATCGACGATCCGGCGCTGGGTGCCGATGACCATTCGATCCTGATCATGCGCGGGGCAGGGCCGGTCGGCTATCCGGGCGGCGCCGAAGTGGTGAACATGCGCCCGCCGGTCGCGCTGATCCGCGCCGGGGTGCATGCGCTGCCCTGCCTGGGCGATGGCCGCCAGTCGGGCACCAGCGGCTCGCCTTCGATCCTCAACGCCGCGCCGGAAGCGGCCGTCGGCGGTGGCCTGGCACTGGTGAAGACCGGCGACCGTATCCGTATCGACCTGAAGAACCGCACTGCCGACATGCTGGTGGACGAGGCCGAACTCGCCGCGCGCCGCGCTGCGCTCGCCATCGATTATGTGCCCGAAGCGCAGACCCCGTGGCAGGAAATCCATCGCAGCCTGGTCGGCCAGTTCGATGGCGGCGCGGTGTTCGAGAATGCGGTGAAGTATCAGCGCATCGCCCAGAAATACGGCGTGCCGCGGGACAGCCACTGATGAGCCTGGTCCGCATCGTCGAGCGTGACCGCCGCGATGTGCTGGGCGAGGGGCCGCTCTGGTCGGCGCGCGAGAATGCGCTCTACTGGACGGACATCCTTTCTCGCCGGCTCAACCGGCTGTCGCTTGGAACCGGTGCGATCAGTGCCTGGGTGTTCGACGACTATCTCGGCTGGGCAATCGAGCGCGAGCGGGGCGGGTTCGTCATCGGGCTGGGGCGCCGCGTGCTTCGCTTCAATCCCGAAACCGGCGCCACACGCCTGCTCGCCAATCCCGAGCCGGACCGGGTCGAGAACCGGATCAACGATGCCAAGGCCGATGCGCAGGGCCGCATCTGGGCCGGCACCATGTCGATCAACTGCAGCGATCCGACCGGAAGCTTCTACCGGCTCGATACCGACGGCACAGTGACGCGCGTTGACGGGCCCTATACGATCGCCAACGGCCCGGCGATCGCCGCCGATGGCAGCTTCCTGCTGCACACCGACACCGCGCTGGCGACGATCTTCCGCTTCGACATCAACGACGACGGGTCGCTGGGGCCGCGCACGCCGTTCATCGCGTTCCAGCCCGAATGGGGCAATCCCGACGGCATGACCTTCGATGCCGAGGGCTGTTTGTGGGTCGGCTGCTGGGGCGCAGGCTGCGTCACGCGCTTCTCGCCCGAAGGCGAGCGGATGCGCAGCATCGCGCTGCCGGCGAGCCAGATCACCAGTTGCACCTTTGCGGGCGAGGCGCTCGACCGCATGTTCGTTACATCAGCGGGCGATGGGGTGGACGAGCCCCATGGCGGCGCATTGTTCGAGGTCGATCCCGGCTGCCGCGGCCTGGCGACCCAACTCTATCGCGGTTGAGGAGAAGAGGGATGACGCTGAACAAGAGCGCGTTGCTGCTGGGCGCTGCCTTTGCCTGTGCGTTGGTTTCGAATGCCGAGGCGGCGACCGCCAAGCGCGGCACCTTCGGCAAGCTGCCCGACGGGCGCACGGTTGAATCGGTGACGCTGACCAACGGCAAGGGCGTTTCGGCGAACATCATCGGCTGGGGCGCGACGATCCAGTCGCTCATCATGCCCGATCGCAACGGCAAGAAGGCCGATATCGCGCTCGGCTATGACAATCTCGAACAGTATCTGGCCAAGCCGCAATATTTCGGCCCGATCGTCGGCCGCTTCGGCAACCGCCTGGCGGCGGGCAAGTTCACGCTCGACGGCCAGACCTACCAGACCCCGATCAACAACGGGAAGAACGCGCTGCACGGCGGCACCACCGGCTTCGACAAGGTGTTGTGGACCATCACTTCGGTGAAGGACGGCCCGACCGCCTCGGTCACGCTGCGCTATGTCAGCCCGGACGGCGACATGGGCTATCCCGGCACGCTGACCGTCGACGCGACCTATTCGCTCGACGAGCAGAACCAGCTGACGATCGACTATCGGGCGACCACCGACAAGACGACGATCGTCAACCTGACCAACCATGGCTGCTGGAACCTGTCGGGCGAAGGCTCGTCGAACGGCGCGATGGGGCATGTCGTGACGATCCCGGCGCAGACCTATCTGCCGACGGACGACGGCGCGATCCCGACCGGCGAGTTCCGCTCGGTGGCCGGCACGGTGTTCGACTTCCGCACTCCGCGCGCGATCGGCGACCGGGTGCGCGACGCCAGCGACCAGCAGATCATCTGGGCGCGCGGCTACGACCATAACTGGGTGATCGGCCGCGAAGTGACCAAGGACCAGCATCTGATGGCCAGGGTCCAGGATCCGGCATCGGGCCGCGGCTTCGAGCTCTGGTCGAACCAGCCGGGCCTGCAATTCTATTCGGGCAACTTCCTGGACGGCACTTCGCACGGCAAGGCCAAGAAGGTGTACCGCGAGGGTGACGGCTTCGTGATGGAGCCGCAGCTCTTCCCGGACTCGCCCAACCAGAAGGGCTTCACCAGTGCCCGGCTGGAGCCGGGCCAGACCTATCACAACGTGATGACCTATCGCCTGACCACCGGGCAGGCGGCGAAGCGCTGAATTTTCATCGTCATCCCCGCGTAGGCGGGGATCCATTCGGGCTCGCCAATGTGAGTCTCACTGCCTTCAGCGGCAATGGATCCCCGCCTGCGCGGGGATGACGAAGTAATCCGGAAGAAACTACAGAACCAAGGGGAGCTGCAATGAAGCCTATCCTTTTCCTGGTCGCCAGCACGATGCTGGCGGCGACGCCGGCGCTTGCCCGCGATCAGTGGACCGCGGCGCAGGCGAATGCCTGGCACGCCAGGCAGCCCTGGCAGGTCGGCGCCAACTACACGCCGGCGACTGCGATCAACCAGCTCGAGATGTTCCAGGCCGAGACCTGGGATCCCAAGCGCATCGACCTGGAGCTCGGCTGGGCCGAGGCGATGGGGATGAACGTGATGCGGGTGAACCTGCACCACCTGCTGTGGGAAACCGATGCCGCCGGGCTGAAGCGCCGGATGGACGAATTCATGACGATCGCGGCGAAGCACAAGATCAAGACCCTGTGGATCTTCTTCGACAGCTGCTGGGATCCGAACCCGGTCGCCGGGCCGCAGCATCCGCCGATCCCGGGCGTGCACAATTCGGGCTCGGTCCAGTCGCCGGGCGAGGCGCGGCTGAAGGACGTGTCGCAGTACGGCAAGCTCGAAGCCTATGTGAAGGACCTGGTGACGACCTTCGCCAGGGACGAGCGGGTGATCGGCTGGGACATCTGGAACGAGCCGAACAATGGCGGCGGCGGCAACTACAAGCCGACGGTCGACAAGAAGAAATATGTCGCGACCTTGCTGCCGCGGATGTTCGCGGCGGCGCGCTCGGCCGATCCGATCCAGCCGCTCACCTCGGGCGTGTGGATCGGCAACCACTGGGACGACCAGAGCAAGCTCGATGCGGTCGAGAAGATCCAGATCGCCGAATCCGACGTGCTGAGCTTCCACGACTATAGCTGGCCGGAGAAGTTCGAGGAGCGGGCGAGGCAGATGCTCAGCTATGGCCGCCCGGTCTGGTGCACCGAATATATGGCGCGCGGCAACGGCTCGACCTTCGAAGGCTCGCTGCCGATCGCCAAGCGGCTCAACATCGCGATGTACAATTGGGGTTTCGTCGACGGGAAGATGCAGACGCGGCTGCCCTGGGACAGCTGGAAGAAGCCCTATACCTATGAGGAGCCGACCATCTGGTTCCACGACATCCTCTATCTCGACGGCAGGCCCTATCGCCAGGCCGAGGTCGATCTGATCAAGCGCATGGCGACGGCACCGAAGGGCGTGGTTCCGGCCACGCCGATCGCCAAGTGATGCGGCGGGGGATTGCCGGGGCGCTGGCGGGGCTCGTCCTCGCCGCGCTGCCCGCGCATGCCCAGGACGCGCCGTCCTTCTTCGACGGCGCCGATCCGGACTTCGAAGTCGCGGAGGGGCAATATTGGCTCTACCCGACCTTTGGCGGGAAGACGCTGGTGGCCTGGCATTCGCTCGACATGCGGAAATGGGAGAAGGGGCCCGTCCTTCTCGATCATTCGATGATCCCGTGGATCAACGACGACAAGGCGCCCGAGCATCGCCTGTGGGCGCCGGACATGGTCCGCGCGAACGGCCGCTATTATCTCTACTACTCGATCGGCCCGCAGAACCCGACGCCGAGCCGCATCGGCGTGGCGACCTGCGAAGGTCCGGCGGGTCCCTGCAAGGACAGCGGCAAGCCGCTGGTGAACGATGGCGGGCACGGCTTCGAGGCGATCGATCCGGCGGTGTTCACCGATCCGCGGACGGGCCGGAGCTACCTCTATGCCGGCGGCAGCGCCGGCGCGACGCTGCGCGTGTGGGAGCTCAAGCCCGACATGGTCACGATCGACCATGAGGTGAAGGTGAAGACGCCAGAGCACTTCACCGAAGGCGCGTTCATGTTCGAGCGCAAGGGCACCTATTACCTGTCCTACTCGTCGGGCAATTTCCGCGACACGACCTATTCGGTCCATTACGCCACGGCGAGGTCGCCGGTGGGGCCGTGGAAATATCGCGGGGCGATCCTGGCGAGCGACGCCAGGTACAAGGGGCCGGGCCACCACGCCTTCCTGCGCGATCCCAAAGACGGGCGCTGGTATATCGCCTATCACCGCTGGGAAGGGCAGCCGCATGACGGCCCCTATACCGGCTCGCGCCGGGTGGCGATCACGTCGGTGACGTTCGGCAAGGACGGATCGATCCTGCCGATCCGGATGGACTGAGGATCAGGCCGGCGTGTTCTCGTGGGCGTCGATCAGCTCGAGCACGTCGGAAATCAGCGCGCGCATCGCGGTGCGCGCGGAATTGGGGTCGCGTGCCTGGATCGCCTCGAGCACGCGGCCGTGATCCGCGACATTGGCGGTGCGCCCCTTCACGCGGTTGGTGAAGCGGATCGAGGTGCGCAGCGCCGTGCCCACCACGTCGCGGAACTGGACGTAGAAGGGGTTGCCCGAGGCGCGCAGGATCGAGACGTGGAAGGCGATGTCGGCCTCCAGCGTGTCGTCCATGCCCTTCTCGGCGGCTTCCATGCGGGCAAGGCCTTCGCCGATCGCCTCGATATCGGCATTGCTGGCGAAACGCGCGGCGAGCGCGGCGGCTTCGGGCTCGATCGCGACGCGCAGCTGGTTGAACTGCTTGAGCAGCTCGACCGAGAATTGCCGCTCGAGCAGCCAGCGCAGCACGTCGGTGTCGAACAGGTTCCAGGACGAGGTCGGCTCGACCACCGTGCCCTGGCGCGGACGGGCGCTCAGCAGGCCCTTGGCCGTGAGCATCTTGACCGCTTCGCGCGTCACCGAACGGCTGACACCGTGCTGGGTGGTCAGCTCGGCCTCGGTCGGGAAGGGCTTGTTCTCATAATGGCCGGTAACAATCGCGCGGCCCAGCCGGTCGAGCAGGCCATAGGTGAGGTTGCGGCCAAGCTGCGGACGGAGTTCGTCTGACGACTTGGATAGAGACGTTGCCACGCGCGGGTATTCCTTTTCTGTCGAGGCGACGGTCGTCGCTTGCCCTCTGATTTCTAGCTGTATCCCAAACGCGTGGCTAGACAAGCCCAATTAATAAGATAAATGAACCATTCGACCGCCCCGTTTGAGCGCGCGGTACCTAAGGGAGGGATAGCGTGACGAGCCTGTCGCAGATCGACCTGATCGTGGTCATCATATACGCCATCGGCATATTCGGCCTGGCGCAGTGGGTCAGCCGTGAAAAGGCGGGCCACGCCAAGGACACGTCCGACTATTTCCTCGCCTCCAAATCGCTGCCCTGGTGGGCGATCGGCGCGTCGCTGATCGCGGCGAACATCTCGGCCGAGCAGATCGTCGGCATGGCGGGCTCGGGCTACAAGATCGGCCTGGCGATCGCTTCCTATGAGTGGATGGCGGCGCTCACGCTGCTGATCGTCGGCAAGTATTTCCTGCCGATCTTCCTCAAGAACCAGATCTACACGATGCCGCAGTTCCTCGAGCAGCGCTACGGCAAGGTGCTGCCGGTGCTGATGGCGGTGTTCTGGCTCGCGCTCTATGTGTTCGTGAACCTGACCTCGATCATCTGGCTGGGCTCGATCGCGGTGCACAAGGTGGCGGGGATCGACCAGAACGCGGCGCTGATCGCGCTGGGCCTGTTCGCGCTGCTCTACCAGCTCTACGGCGGCCTCAAGGCGGTGGCGCTGACCGACATCGTCCAGGTGACGCTGCTGGTGATGGGCGGCCTGATCGTCTCGTACCTGACGCTCGACCAGATCGGTGGCGGGCAGGGCATTGTCGCCGGCTTCAGCACGCTGATGAACGCGCATCCCGAGAAGTTCGACATGATCCTCTCGCCCGACAACCCCTATTACAAGGACCTGCCCGGCATCGCCGTGCTCGTCGGCGGCATGTGGATCGCGAACCTGAGCTATTGGGGCTTCAACCAGTACATCATCCAGCGCGCGCTGGCCGCGAAGAACCTGGGTGAGGCACAGAAGGGCATCACGCTCGCCGCGTACCTCAAGCTGCTGATGCCGGTGATCATCGTGCTGCCGGGCATCGCCGCGGTGATGCTGGCGCCGAACCTCGCGGTGGGTGACGAGGCCTATCCGACGATGCTCAAGCTGCTGCCGCCGGGCCTGCTCGGCCTGGTCTTCGCGGCGCTGGTCGCGGCGATCATCGCGTCGACCGCCTCCAAGATCAATTCGATCGGCACCATCTTCACGCTGGATCTTTACGCCAAGGCGCGCGGGATCAACACGCGCGGCGAGAATGGCGAGGGCAAGACCGGGCAGGAGAAGCATCTCGTTCTCGTCGGCCGTATCGTCGCGGCCGCCGCTGTGGTGATCGCGATCCTCGCCGCCCGGCCGCTGATCGGCCAGTCGGACCAGGCCTTCCAGTTCATCCAGGAATTCTCCGGCTTCTTCACGCCCGGCATCACCGTGATCTTCCTGCTCGGCCTGTTCTGGAAGCCGGCGACCGAGAATGGCGCGATTACCGCGGCGATCATGTCGGTGTTCATGTCCTGGTTCATGTGGGTCAACTGGGCCGCGCCGCATGACTTCCTTGGCATGCAAATCTCGGTGAACGTGGTGGGTACCAGTGTCGCGGCTTTCCAGGATGTCCTGGGGCTGACGGGCATGCCGTTCATGAACCGGATGATGGTGGTCTTCTTCGTCAGCCTGGGGCTGGCAGTGGTCGTCAGCCTGGTGTTCAAGGGTAGCGGCAACGCCAATCGCGTGACCATGGAGGGCGTGAGCTTCAAGACGCCGAACGTGTTCAACATCGCCGGCATCGGCGTGATCCTGATCCTCATCGCGCTGTACTCGGTCTGGTGGTGAGCTTCTCCGGCACCTTCCTCGCCATCGACTGGGGGACGACCAACCGGCGCGTCTTCCTGGTCGAGGGCGGCCAGGTCGTGCGCACCGAGCGCGACGACCGCGGCGTCACCTCGGTCAGCGACTTCGCGGCCGAGGCGGCGGGCATCCGGGAGCGGTTCGGCGACCTGCCGATGCTTATGGCCGGCATGGTCGGGTCGAACATCGGCTGGCAGGCGGCGCCCTATGTGCCGGCGCCGGCCGGGGTCGAGGATCTGGCGGCAAACCTGCTGCGGATCGACGCCCGTACGGCGATCGTCCCCGGCGTCTCGGTGACGGGTCCGGCGGACGTGATGCGGGGCGAGGAAGTCCAGCTGCTGGGCGCCGTCGCGGCCGGGCTGGTGCCGCACGACGCGCTGCTCGCCCAGCCGGGTACGCACTGCAAATGGGCGCTGATGGAAGGCGGGCGGATCGCCGGATTCACCACCGCGATGACCGGCGAGCTGTTCGCCATGCTGCGCAAATATGGCCTGCTTTCCTCGCAACTTACCGAGGAAGTGACGCTGGGCCAGGCGTTCCTCGACGGGGTGGAGGAGGGGCGCAAGCGCGACCTTGCCGCCTCGCTGTTCGGCATCCGCGCGGCCAAGCTGCTGGGCGAGCGCGAGGACACCGACGCGGCGAGCTTCGCCAGCGGGCTGCTGATCGGCAGCGACGTCGCGGCAAGGCTGGAGCGGGTGGGGCATGACACGGTCCACATCCTCGCCGACCCCGTGCTGGGAGGGCTCTATGCCGCCGCGATCGAGGTGCATGGGCGCCGCGCCGTGCGGGTCGACAGTCACGCCGCCTTCGTGGCCGGCATCATCGCAATCGGGAGTATCATGTGAGCCATATCGCCGCCTTCGACGCCGCCTTCAGCCGTTGCCCGCTGGTCGCCATCCTGCGCGGCGTGAAGCCCGACGAGGTCGAGGAGATCGGCGAAGCGCTTGTTTCGGCTGGATTTACCCTGATCGAAGTGCCGATGAACTCGCCCGAGCCGCTCGACAGCATCGCGCGGCTGGCCAAGCGCTTCGCGGGCCGGGCCCAGATCGGCGCCGGCACGGTGCTGACCGAGGCGCAGGTGGCCGCGGTCGAGGCGGCGGGGGGCACGATGATCATCTCGCCCAACGCCAACCTCAAGGTCATCGCCGCCAGCGCCGCCCGGGGGCTGGTATCGCTGCCCGGCATCTTCACGATGAGCGAGGCCTTTGCCGCGCTGGAGACCGGCGCCACGGCGCTCAAGCTGTTCCCCGCCGAGGCAGCGAGCCCCAATGTTCTCAAGGCGATGCGGGCGGTGCTGCCCAAGGACGCGCGGGTGCTGCCGGTGGGCGGCATCGCGCCCGACACCATGGCCCCGTGGCGGGCCGCCGGAGCCCCGGGCTTCGGGCTCGGCTCGGCGCTGTACAAGCCCGGCATGACCGCCGAGCAGGTGGGCGCCAACGCCCGCGCCTTCATCGCCGCGCTCGCGGACTGAACCAGACGCGGACCGTGGCAAAGGTTGCGCGCCGAGGCTTGTTTTGCACCCTAAATTATATGATAAGTCATCTCATATAAATGGGAGAGAAGCCTTGAAGAAGCGTGACCTCTGGAGCGGGGCAGTGATCGCCGCTGCCCTGTGCCTCGGCTCCGGAAGTGTATCCGCGCAGACGGCTCCGGCCGCGGAAGCTGGCACCTATACCAATCCGCTGCTCCCTTCGGGTCCCGATCCCTGGATCACCCAGGTCGACGGCACCTATTATTACATGCACACCCAGCGGACGGGCATCACGCTGTACCGGACGCGGAACATCGCGGACCTGGCCCATGCGGAGCAGAAGCAGGTCTGGACGCCGCCCAAGGAGGGGCCGAACGCCCATCTGATCTGGGCGCCCGAGCTGCACCGTATCGGCAAGAGCTGGTTCCTCTACTATACCGCCACCGCGAGCGGCTTCGGCGACGACGCCCACCGGGCCGTGTTCGCATTGGAGAACAAAGCGTCCGATCCGCTCAGCGGCACCTGGATCGACCGAGGGCGGATCAACACCGCCCATGCCGGGATCGACGGCACCAGCTTCGAATATCGCGGCAAGCGCTACTTCGTCTATTCGCCCTATCTGGGCCCGGACAGCGGCCTGGCGATCGCCGAGATGGCGAACCCCTGGACGCTCAAGGGCAAGGAGCAGGTGATCGCCATGCCCGACCAGCCCTGGGAGCGGCTCGACGGGCGCCAGATCCTGGAAGGGCCGGAGTTCCTGCTGGGGCCCAAGGGCGACCTGTTCCTGACCTATTCGGCGAGCCCCTGCTGGTCCGACGATTATGCGCTCGGCCTGCTGCGCGCGGCGCCCGGCGCCAACCCGCTCGATCCCAAGGCCTGGAGCAAGTCGCCGACGCCGGTGCTGCACAAGGGGAATGGTGTGTTCGCAACCGGCCATAACGGCTTCTTCAAGTCGCCCGACGGCAAGGAGAACTGGATCATCTACCACGCCAATGCCGCGGCGGGGATGAAGTGTACGCTGAAGCGTGCACCGCACATCCAGAAGTTCGGCTGGACGGCGGACGGCCGGCCCGATTTCGGCCTGCCTGTGCCCGAGGGCGCGCCACAAAAGGTGCCGTCGGGAACGCGCTGATTAGGATATGATAACCGTCAATAGCCTGGAGGGGACCTATGCACTGGATGTCACGTGGAGCCTTGATTGCCGCTTTCCTGATCGCGGCCCCCGCAGGGGCGCAGCCGGGGCCGGACGGCTGGACGCCGGCCTGGACGGCCAGCATGTGGCAGGCGAACCAGCCCGCCCAGCGCGTTTCGGTGGAGAATGCCACGCTGCGCATGCAGGTGCGCGTCGGCGCGGCGGGCAGCAAGGTCCGCATCCGGCTGGCGAACGACTATGGCCCGGCGATGCGGATCGGCGCGGCGAGCGTGCGGATCGCCGGCGGCAAGCCGGTGCGCGTCACCTTTGACGGGCAGGGCCAGGGCCAGCTGCGCAACGGCGCGCCGCTGGTGAGCGATCCGGTGGCATTGCCGGTCAAGGCGTTCGACCTGATCGAAGTGTCGCTCTACATGCCCGACAAGGTCGATATCGACACGGTGCACGGCGCGGGCGGGGCGAAGACCGCGATCTCGCCGTCGGGCGACTTCACCGACAAGGACTTCACGCCGCTCCTCCAGTCGGGCCCGCGCCCGCTGCTGGCCGAGGTCGATGTGCTGGGCGCGAAGCAGCGCCCGGTGATCGTCGCCTATGGCGACTCGATCACCGACAATACCGGCTGCGCGAACGACGCGGTGCCGGCGTGCCGCTGGGGCGATGTGCTCGGCCGGCGGATCGCCGCGGCAGGGATGCCGCATGTCGTGGTGACCCAGGCGATCTCGGGCAACCGCATCCTGTCGAGCGGTGCCGGCCCCAATGCACTCGCGCGCTTCGACCGCGACGTGCTGGCGCTGCCGGGCGTGACGCATGTCGTGGTGCTCGAGGGAATCAACGACATCGGCGGATCGGGCCGCAACAATGGCCCGGTGGTCAGCGCCGACGACCTGAAGTCTGGCTTCCGCCAGCTCGTCCAGCGCGCGCATGCGCATGGCATCAAGGTGATCGGCATGACGATCCTGCCGTTCGAGGGCGCGGGCTACCAGACCCCGGCGGGCGAGGCGCTGCGGAGCGAGGTCAATGACTGGATCCGCACCTCGGGAACGTTCGACGCGGTGGTCGACATGGAGAAGGTCGTCGCCGACCCGGCCAATCCGAAGCGGCTCGCCGCGGCGCTGCAGGGCGGGGACAATCTCCACCCGAATGGTGCGGGCGAGACGAAGATGGGCGAGGCGATCCCGCTCAAGCTGTTCAAATAGGCTTCGCGTTCCCGCAAGGGGAGGCACGCGGCCGCCGGCACCGGGACATCCCCGTGCCGGCGGCCGCAATCATGTTGGGGAGACCACGCGGCGGAAATAGACCACAAAGGCTTCGCGCACGCGCCCGGTGCCGAAGGTCGTGGCGTCGCGCGCCAGCCCCTCGGCCTCGAGGCTGGCGCTGGCGGTGTCGCGCTCCAGCGTTTCCCAGGCCGGGTTCATCGACCCGCCGGAATCCTCCTCCGCCAGGCCCGAGACTTCGCACAGGCTGGTCGTGCACCGGGCAGTGAGCGAGCGGGTGTCGACATGGGCGAGGCCGCGCATGAACGCGAGCAGCCGGGTCTCGCTGCGGCTCGCCCAGGCACGATCCCGGGTCTCGCGGGTGACCAGATACTGGTTCGCGTCGGCCAGCTCCGAATTGCGCTGCGGGGTGAGCGGCGGGCGTTTCGTGGCGGGTGGCGCCGGAAGGGGCGCGGCCGCCGGCTGCGCGGCGCCGGCCGCGATCGTCACCACCCCGGCTTCGCGGGATGGGGGGGCGGACGGCCACGCCATCCAGGCAAGCGCGACCCCGACAGGGAGTGCAAGTGCCGCACCCCCTATCCAGCGGCGGCCGCGCGTCTCGTTCGTCAGGCCAGGCATGATTGCTCCTCCTGCGATGGATCGGGATGCGACAGGGGACCGGCCGCCGGCGGGCGGTGGCCGGTCCCGATTTGCGAGCCTCAGTTGCTCGGGCCGCTCGCGAAATAGACGTTGCACACGCCGTTCACGTTGCGGGTCTGCAGCTCGACAAAGGTCGCGCCGGTGCCCACCCATTGCAGGCCGGGCGAGAAGCCCTCGCAGCCATTGGTGACCGGCGCCGGCAGCGTGACCGGTGCGGCCAGCGTGGTCCAGGGGCCGTTCGGATTGCCGCTCGCGCTCTTGAACATCACGGTGCCGTTCAGGCCCGAGGGCGAGCCGTCGGCGACGCGCATATACTGGCCGATCCACAGGATCGAGCCGTCGGGCAGCACCTTGTTGACCGGGGTGTTCGAGAAGAACCGGTCGAGCGAGTCCTTCATCCGCGTGCCCATCACGTTGACCGGGCCATAGTTCCAGCCATCGGTGGAGGTGCGGTAATAGCTCGCGCAGTTGAGCGGCGCGGCCTGGCCGCAGATCTCATAGGTCATCAGCCGCGTGCCGTCGGCCAGGTTCGACACGACCGGCATGCCGGGGCGCAGCGGCCAGGTGGCGTCGGCATTGCTGTTGGAAAGCTGGACGTCGTTGGTCTGGTCGATCCAGTGGACGCCGTCATAGGTGCGGCGGCGGGCGATCTTCTGGCTGCAGCAGGGGCTGCTCTCGTCGGCATAGTGCATCACGATCGCACCGTCGGTGGCCATCGAGAAATCGGGTTCCCACAGGCCCTGGCTGTTGGCCGACTGGACGGCGATCGACACGAAGCTCCAGTTCCGGCCGTTGTCGGTGCTCTTGTAGATGTTGATCTTGGCGAGGCTGGTCGCGGTCTTCTGGGTATCGACCACGACGCCGAGGATCAGCGTGCCGGCAGTGAGCGAGCCGATCGTCTGCGGCACGCGGAACAGGCTGGGGCTGCTTGCCTTCAGCGTCTGGAATTCCGGATCGTTGATCGTGCCGACCTGGGTGAAGCTGGCGCCGCTGTCGGTGCTCGAGAAGATCTTGATGTGATCGTCGCCGGTGAACGAGAGGACCGACGCGACGAGCTCTCCGCTGGGGAGCAGGCGGATGCGGGGATAGCGCGAGTTCGCGGCGAGCAGGGTCTGGGCCTGGGCGACGACGGTGGTCATGCCGACCAGGGCCAGGCCGGCGAGGAGCCGCGTGGTGCGGCCGAGCATGCGCTTATGGATGTGCTGATTCTGTGATCGCCTAATCATATCGCTCTCCTGTTTCCCGCTGTTCACATCGGGGCGGCAGGAGCGGGGGGCCTGGCGCCTGTCCTTGAAATCACCTGGGTCTGGTCACCTCATTCTCGTGCCGGGCGCGCGGGTCCGCTGCGCCGGAAGCGCAGGGCTCCGGCGGGGTTCGGGTTTCTGGAAAGGACGCCGCATGGAGGAGGCCCCATGCGGCGCCAAAGTTACCGACGGGGAGTCGGTTCTCAGAAGCGGAAGCGGACCCCCATGCGATAGACGGTCTCGAGATAGCGGACCTGCGCGGCGTAGGTGTCGCCCTTCGCGTTGAACGCACGGTAGGTACGCTGCTGCGAGCCGAGCAGGTTCGCGATGGAGAAGTTCAGCGAGACATTGTCCGTCGGGTTGAGCGAGCCCGAGAAGTCGAGCGTGCCGCGGCCCTTCTCGACCGTGGGCAGGGTGAGCTGGGTGGTCACCGCCGGATCGGTCACCACGCCATAGGTCTGGAAGCTCGAACGGTAATTGTACGAGAGGCGCAGCGACAGCGGCTTGCTGTCATAGAAGAACTGCGCGTTGGCGAGGTGCGACGACACGCCGCTGAGCGGCTGGATGCCGGGAAGCGTGGCGGCGGCGCTGGGCGACAGTTCCGAGCCGTGGTCGAGATAGGTGTAGTTCGCCAGCACGCCGAAATTCTGCATCCATTGCGGCAGCGACGGGATCTTGAAGAAGGTGCGGAAGCCCGCCTCGATGCCCTGGATATAGCCCTTCTGCCCGTTCTCCGGCCGGTCGACGCGCAGCGGGCCGAGCTCGGGGTCGTTGAGGAAGACGGTGGCGTTGTTGATGAAGCCGATGATGTCGCGGCGGAACACCTGGACGGTAGCCGAGCCCGAGCGCGAGAAATAATATTCGAGCGAGGCGTCGTAATTGGTGGATTCGACCGGTTGCAGGTCGGGGTTGCCGCCGCTCGCGGTGCGATAGTTGCACACCGGCGGGGTGACGCTGTTGTCGCAGGCCAGGGTGGCGTTGACGGTCAGCGTCGGGTTCAGCGAGCCGAAGCCGGGGCGGGTGCGCGTCTTGGTGAAGGACATGCGCGCCTGCAGCGTGCGCGACAGCTTCAGCCGGGCGCTGACATTGGGCAGATAGTCGAGATACTCGTTGGTCTTCGCATAGGGCGTGCCGGCGCCGGAGCCGATCTTGAGCGTGCCGCTGATGTCGTTGGTGGTGCGGACGACGCGCAGGCCGAGCTGGCCGTCTAGCTCCATCGATCCGATCGGGAACTTGTAGTGCGTCTGGAGATAGGCGGCATAGGCCTTCTCGTTGGCGCTGTAGACCCAGTCCAGCTTCGGATAGCCGGCCGGCTGGCCGACCAGCATGCGGAGATAGTCCGCATTGTGGATGATGCTCTGCCGGGTCGGCGTGATCCAGGTGCGGGGATGGGTGGTCGGATCGCCGCGGAAGCCGATCATCGACATCTCGAAGTCGAGCGGCAGGTTGACATACTGGATGCGCGGATCGGTCGCGCCCAGGGTCGGCGTGCGGTTCTCGGCCGGGTCATTGTAGGAATCGGCGTCGCGGTTGCTGTAGCGGACGCCGGCCTGGAGCCGGTCGAAGATCGCGAAGTCGATCGGCAGGTCGGCGTCGAGCCGCCCCTGGAAGCTGCGGCCATGGTTGTCCGCGCCGTTCTCCGCGAAGTTCAGCATGCGCCACGAGGCGGGATCGGCCAGGTTGATGTCGGTCACATAGGCCGAGGCGCCGCCGCCGCCCGACTGGTCGTCGAAGTTGAAGACGCGGGTGCCCAGCGAATTCGTGAAGATGTTGAACTGCATGTTGCGGTTCCAGTTTCGCGAATCGGTGAGCGCGACGTCGCCGGTGATGCGGCCGCCGCCGGGCACCTTCCAGATGAAGCCGGTGCCGCCCTGATAGGTGTCGGTCTTGTTCCACTGGGCGACCTGGTAGCCGGTGATGCCGTTGCCGGCGCCGCGCATGGTCATCTGGCAGACCAGGTCGGTGCTGCCCTCGCACATGGTCACGTCGTAGAGCGGCGCGTTGCTGCCCGTGTCGAAGTGCAGCGCGCTCGACTCGCCGGCGGCGCGGAAGCCCTGGAACAGGAAGTCGGCGTAGAATTCCAGGCTCTGGCTCGGGCGCCACTGGAGCGCCGCCGAGGCCGAGGGGCGGAAGCGGTTCGAGCTCGGATACTGGAAGGAGACGCGGGTCGGGTAACGGACATTGGGATAGTTCGCGACGCCGCCGACCACGACGTTCGCCGCGTGGCGCAGGATCTGGGTGTTGTTGTCGCGATAGGAATCGACGAACTTGTTGTCGGTGTAGCTGCCCTCGACCAGCAGGCCGATCTCGCCGATGCCGGTCTCCCAGCGGTTGCTGATCAGCAGGTTGGCGTCGATGCCGAACTCCTGCGACTGGCGCCAGTGCAGTCCGGTGATGCCGCCGACGATGCGGCTGCCCTTGAAGTTGAACGGCTTGTTCGACTTGACGTCGATCTCGCCGGCGATGCCCGCCTCGACCAGGTTGGCGCCCGCGGTCTTGAACACGTCGAAGCGCGAGACCGAGGCGGCCGGGAAGTCCTGCAGCGCGACGTTGCGGCCCTCGGCGGTGAAGATCTCGCGGCCGTTATAGGTGGTGGTGATGTCGGGCAGGCCGCGAAGGCGGACGCCGCCGGCCTCGCCGTTCAGCCGGTCGACCTGCACGCCGGTGATGCGCGCGAGCGATTCCGCGCCGGTGGAATCGGGCAGCTTGCCGATGTCCTCGGCGACGAGCGAATCGACGATGTCGTCCGAGTCCTTCTTGATCGCCTGCGCGGTCTCGAGGCTGCGGCGGAAGCCGCTCACGATGATCTCGTTGGGATCGATCTCGGTATCCTGCCCGGTTTCCGGGACGCTGGCCGCGGGCTGCTCCGCGGTCTGCGCGACGGCGATGCCCGGCAGCGCGGTAAGCGCGAGCGCGGACGCGCCGATCAGCAACCGATTATTGCGACGATTCATTCTTTCCCCTCCCATATCGTCCGAGTTTCTTACTCGGGGCTTATCTATCCGAATTATCATATAAGAATTGGCCTGACAATATCCAGCCGGAGGCCTGACCTGAATTGGCGCAAGTCCTTCATGTCGGGCGTAGATTCAGAATCTCCCCGCCGCGGGGCCCGTCGACTCGAATTGGCCGATCATGTCGCCGGGGGCGGAAATGCCCGTGACGATGCCGTGCATCGCCGCGCGCGCCCGCTCCCAGTCGCCGCTGGCGATGGCGCCGCGGACCGCCGCATAGGCGGCCAGTTCGTCGGCCGGATCGCCGGCCCTGCGCCGCATCCGGTTCGCGATGCGCAGCGCGGCTTCCACGGCGTCCTGGAACTGGGCGTAGAAGGGATTGCGCGCGGCCTGGAGGACCGCGCCGTGAAAGGCGATCCGGGCGTCGATCGGATCCTCGTCGCGCCGTTCGCAGAGCAGCATGTGCTCGAGCGCGTCGGAGATGCGCTGCACGCCGCGCGGCCAGGCAAAGCGCGCCGCGAACTCCGCCGCCGCCGGCTCGATCGCCACGCGCAGCTGGTTGAACTGGCCCAGCGCGTCCGCCGCATGGCGCCGCTGGAGGAGCCAGCGCAGCACGTCGGTGTCGAGCAGGCTCCAGCAGGAGAGGGGCTGCACGTTCGTGCCCAGGCGCGGGCGACTCGCCAGCAGGCCCTTGGCGGTGAGCATCTTCACCGCTTCGCGCGTCACCGAGAGGCTGGTGCCGTAATGCCTGGCCAGCTCAGCCTCGGGCGGGAAGGGCTTGTCGTCATAATCGCCGGCGGCGATCGCCCCGCCGATCGCGTGGAGCAGCCCGAAAGTGAGGCTGTGTCCCAGCTGCGGGCGATCGGGCGCGCCGCCCCTTGGCAGCCCCGCGAAGCCAGGGCCCGGCGGGGCGACCGCGAAGCTCGCGCGGGCGTTCACGGCCTGGTCGCCCGGGTGAAATTTCGCGGCATCCAGCACTCCCCCTTTTTCCCGACATCCGATCGGTGCACGATTTCGGTAGATTGGTCAGATAAATGTTACTATATTGGCCTGACCAAAACAAGGAGGGGACCGAATGGGTACCGAAAAGCGCCGAGTGCATGTTTTCCTGGCGGGCGCGGGGTTCGCGGCGATGCTGGCGGCGCCATTTGCCGCGCTTTCACAGCAGGCGCCGAAGCAGGATCCGGCGGTTCGGGAGGCGAAGCTCGTCGCGACCTATTCGGACACCAGCAGGCTGGGCACGCCCTGGGCCAAGGACCCCTCGGTCATCCGCTTCGGCGGGCGCTTCCTGATGTATTATACGGTGCCCGCGCCGCGCGAGAATCCGGTGGGGGTGAAGGACTTCCCCAAGGGGCTGGCGATCGGCATCGCCGAGAGCCGCGACCTCAAGACCTGGACCAAGGTGGGCGAGATCCTGCCGAAGCAGCAGGTCGAGGCGAACGGCATCGCGGCGCCGGGCGCTGTGGTGATCGGCGGGAAGGTCCACCTGTTCTACCAGACCTATGGCAATCGCGAGAAGGACGCGATCAACCATGCCTGGTCGTCGGACGGCATCGTGTTCGAGCGCGATCCCGGCAACCCGGTCTTCCATCCCGATCCCGCCACCGCCAAGTGGAGCGTCGGCCGGGCGATCGATGCCGAGGCATTCGTCCAGGGCAACAGGCTGATGCTCTATTACGCCACGCGCGATCCCGAATTCAAAGTGCAGAAGGTCGGGGTGGCGAGCGCGCCGATCGGCTCGAAGTTCACAAGGGGCGACTTCACCAACCTCAACAACGACAAGTCGATCCTGGAGCCCGAGCTCGCCTGGGAGCGCAACTGCATCGAGGCGCCGAGCGTCATCCGCCGCGGCGGCAAGCTCTACATGTTCTACGCCGGCGGCTACAACAACGAGCCCCAGCAGATCGGCGTCGCGGTGAGCACCGACGGCGTGAAGTGGAAGCGGCTTTCCGACAAGCCGTTCCTCGCCAACGGCCCGAAGGGCAGCTGGAACGCTTCGGAATCGGGCCATCCCGGCATCTTCCAGTTCGGCAACCGCACCTTCCTGTTCTTCCAGGGCAACAACGATCGCGGGAAGAGCTGGACGCTGGCCGCCACCGAGATCGGCTGGAACGCCAAGGGTCCGTATCTGAAGTAACCCCGGCCACGCCGCGCACAACTATAAGAACAGGAGAGTAGAATTGGCCCTTGTCCGCATCCTGGCCGCGCTGAGCCTTGCCGCCACGGTCCCCGGCCTGGCCCCGGCCGAGGCGCTGGCGCAGCAGGCGCCCGCCGCATCCGCATCGTTCGACCTGGTCGCGGAGGGCGCGGCGCCGACGATCTTCGTGAGCGCTGGCGACGCCCCGGTGGTCGGGATCGCGGCGCGTGCCTTTGCCGGCGATGTCGAGCGTGTGTCGGGCGTGAAGCCGCAGGTTTCCGAAGCGGCGCCGAGCGGGCGCCTGGCGATCCTGGCGGGGACGATCGGCGGCTCGCCGGTGATCGAAAGGCTGATCGCCGACAAGCGCATCGCGGTCGACAAGGTGGCGGGCCAGAGCGAGGCCTATACGATCGCGCTGGTCGACAAGCCGGTGCCCGGGGTCGATCGCGCGCTGGTCGTGATCGGGGCGGACCGGCGCGGCACCGCCTATGGCATCTTCCGCCTGTCCGAGCAGATCGGCGTCTCGCCCTGGGTGTGGTGGGCCAATGTGACCCCGGCCCGGCGCAGCAGCGTGCGACTGAATGCCGGCACGGTCGTCCAGGGCTCGCCCTCGGTCCGCTATCGCGGCCTGTTCATCAATGACGAGGACTGGTCGATCCGCCCCTGGGCGACCCGGATCGACCCGACGGGCGACATGGGGCCGACGACCTATGCGCATGTATTCGAACTGCTGTTGCGGTTGCGCGCCAATTTCCTGTGGCCGGCGATGCACAAGGTCAGTTCGGCGTTCAACCAGGTCGCGGGCAATGCCGAGATGGCGGACCGCTATGCGATCGTGATGGGCGCCAGCCATGCCGAGCCGATGCTGCGCGACAATGTCGCCGAGTGGAATTTCGAGCAGCGCGGCGAATTCAACTACGCCAAGAACGGAAGGAACATCCTCGACTACTGGCGTGACCGGGTGAAGGCCAACCACCAGTATGAGAATGTCTACACCGTCGGCATGCGCGGCATCCACGACAGCCCGGCGGAGATGAACAAGGGCTTCGACGGCGTCCGGCTGCTCGAGAAGGTGGTGAGCGACCAGCGCGGCCTGCTCAGCGAAGTGGGGCAGGACCCCACAAAGGTCCCCCAGATCTTCGTGCCCTACAAGGAAGTGCTCGACATCTACCGCAAGGGCATGAAGGTGCCCGACGACGTCACCCTCGCCTGGGTGGACGACAATTACGGCTATATCCGCCAGCTCTCGACCAGGGCGGAGCAGCAGCGCCCCGGCGGCGGCGGCGTCTATTACCACATCTCCTATTGGGGGGTGCCCAACGACTATCTGTGGCTCGACACCACGCCGCCCGCGCTGATCGGCGAGGAGATGGGTAAGGCCTATGCCACCAATTCCCGCCGCCTCTGGGTGCTCAATGTCGGCGACATCAAGCCGGGCGAGAAGGGCCTGAACTATTTCCTCGACCTGGCCTATGACTATGACGGCACCGCGAAGCTGGGCCAGCAGGGCTGGCTGAAGCGCTGGGCGACCGGGAATTTCGGGCCCGAACAGGCCGATGCGATCGCCGCGCTGCTCGGCGATTTCTACCGGCTCAACTATGACCGCAAGCCCGAGCATATGGGCTGGAACGACGCCGAGACCGCGCCGCGGCCGACCGAGTTCTCGCCGGTCGCCTATGGCGACGAGGCGGGCAGGCGCACCGCCGAGTTCCGCGATCTCGACAAGCGCGCCGAGGCGATCGCCGCGAAGCTGCCGGCGGAGAAGCGCGACGGCTTCTACCATCTCGTCCTCTATCCGGTGCGCGGCAGCGCGATGATGAACGTGAAGATGCTGAACGCCGATCGCAGCTTCCTCTACGCGCATCAGGGCCGGGCCAGCGCCAATCTCCACGCCGATGCCGCGGTCGATGCCTATAAGCGGATCAAGCAGGCGACCGAGGCGTACAACGCCGTGGGTGGCGGTCAATGGTCGCACTTCATGAGCGACGAACCGCGCATGCAGGCGGTGTTCAACATGCCGCCGCTCGGCCGGGTGACGCCGTCCGCTACGCCGGGGCTGGGCGTCGCGGTCGAGGGATCGATCGATGCCTGGGCGGAGCATCCCGCCAGGGCCGCCGATGCCGCGGATGCCAGCCTGCGCGTGCAGCGCTGGCGCACCGCCTCGGCTCCTGCCGACCGGCTCCCGGTGTTCGAGCGGGCGACCGATGCGCGCCACTTCATCGATGCGTTCAACACCGGCACCGGTACGCTCGACGTGTCCGCCACGGCCTCGGCGCCGTGGATCCGGATCGAGCGCGAGGACCAGCCGGGCGGCGACCAGCGGCTGTGGGTGTCGATCGACTGGCGCAAGCTCAAGGCCGGCGAGACCGCTAGCGGCAGCGTGACAATTTCCGCCGCCGGCGCCAGCCGCAGCATCGCGGTCTCGGCCCGCAATGTCGCGGCGCCCAGGGGCATGCTGGTCGAGGACAATGGCATCATCGCCTTCTCGGCGCGGCGTTATGCGAAGCTCCAGCCGGTCGGCGGACTCGGCTGGCAGGCGGTGCCGGGGCTTGGGCGATCGGGACAGGCGCTGCAGAGCAGCGTCGCGCTGGCCAGCGCGGCGGATCCGGCCGGGGCGCCCTATGCCGAATATCGCTTCCGGGTGACGCATGCCGGCGACGCGAAGCTGCGCGCCACGCTGATGCCGAGCTTCGCGCTCAATGCCGAGAACAAGCTGCGCTACGCGGTGTCGATCGATGGCGGCCCGATCCAGCTGGTCGATGCCGATGCCAAGCGCGACTGGAGTGACGGGGTGGAGCGCAATGCGATCACGTCGGTCACCAGCTGGCCGGCGCTGGGGGCGGGCGAGCATCGCCTGCGCATCTATGCGCTCGATCCGGGCGTGGTGCTCGATTCGCTGATCCTCGACCTGGGCGGCCTTGCCACCGCCTATCTCGCGCCGCCGGAGACCATTGCGAAATGAGCCGCCGGACCAAGGGGCTGCTTGCGCTCGGCGCGGTGCTGCTCAGCACCGGTGCGGCGCAGGCACAGGGCGCGCTGGGCGCGAACTACAACGAGCATTTCGAGGACGTGGACTATCGCGACCTCGACAAGGCCGGCGCGCACTGGGTCCGGCTGTTCCTCACCATGCCCGAGTTGGAGCGGAGCCCGGCCGCAGAGCATGGCGCGGTCCGGACGATCCTCGACGTGGCCAGGCACGGCTATGGCACGATCCTCTCGCTGAAGTTCCCGCGCAACCGGCAGGACTTCCCGAAGCCGGGCAGCGCCGGGATGGCGCGGGAAATGGCGTGGCTCGACCAGGTGCTGCCGCTGGTGATGGGCAAGGTCGATATCCTGGTGATCGGCAACGAGCCCTATATCGAGAGCCGTCGCGAGGACCGCGACCTCGACCTCAACGCCTATTACGAGGCGATGGCGAACCGGGCGATCGCGTACCGGAAGGCGCATTGCGCCAGGGCGTGCAGGACGCGGCTGTACATGGGGGCGCTCAACCGGCTCGACCTGGAGATCAACCGGACGCCCTCGACCGAGCGCTGGATGGCGTTCGTCAAGGCGACGCCGGAGATCGACGGGGTCGACATCCATCCGCATCTGCCGGCGATCGAGGGCTCGCAGGTCTTTGTCGACTATGTCGTCGCGCGGATGCGCCCCGACCAGAAGTTCCTCGCCACGGAATTCTCGATCGTCCGCTGGTGGGAGCAGAACATGCAGGCGGCGATCCCGCAGGGCTTCGCCGATGCCCGGCACCTGCCACGCGAGACGAAGAACTGGCAGGTGATCAAGGCGGCGCTTGAGAGTCCGTTCCCCAAGGCGGAATGGGATGCGTTCCTGGCACAGAGCCCGTGGTTCGAGAGTCGGAAGCATTATCTGCGCAACCAGATGGCGATCTTCCGCAATTCCGGCCGGCTGGCGGTCGCCAATTACGGGTTCAGGCAGGGCAGCTCGATGAGCCGCAATTTCGGCCCGGCCACCACGCCCTGGCTGCTCAACAGCGTCTTCGCCGCGCGCACCGTCCGGCCCAATCCGGATGGCAGCGCCGCGTTCAACTATGCCTGGATCGAGGATTTCAGGGCGCTGCAATAACCGACCGCGGATCGCGCGGCTTATCGACATCATCGCAAAAGGGGGAGGCAACATGTTGAAGGTCCTGATGATCGGCGCCGCGCTGCTGGGCGCCGCCACCGCCGATGCGGCGCATGCCCAGGGCGCGCTCGGCGCCAGCTACAACGACCAGTTCGGCGAGCTCGACTATCGCGACCTGGAGAAGTCCGGCGCGAAATGGGTGCGGATGTCGCTGCCCTTGCCGCAGCTCGACCGCGGCGTCGGCAGCAATGGCGTGCTCAACAAGATCCTCGAGGCTTCGGAGCGGGGATACAGCACCGTGCTGTCGCTCAAGTTCGGCTATGTCGGCACCATCCCGCCGCAGGTGGGGAGCGATGCGTATCTGAAGGACGTGGCGCGGCTGGATGCGGTGCTGGGGCTGGTGACGGGCAAGGTCGATGTACTGGTGATCGGCAACGATCCCTTCCTCGAGGTTCCCGAGAAGAACCGGGACGAGAGCTTCAACGCCTATTACGAGGCGGTCGCGCGGCAGGTGATCGCACACCGTGCGAAGACCTGCGCCGCGAACTGCCGGACGCGCCTCTACATGGGCGCGCTGGGCCGGCTGGAGATGCCGGCCGAGCGGAGCAAGGTGGTCGAGCGCTGGATGAGCTTCGTAAAGGCGACCCCGGAGATCGAGGGGGTGGCGATCCAGACGCATGTCGCCGAAGTCGAGGATACGAAGGCCTATCTGAAATACATCCTGCCGCGCATGCGCCCCGAGCAGAAGTTCGTCGTCACCGACTTCTCGCTGGTGAAGACCTGGACGGAGAACATGCAGGGCGCGATCCCCAAGGCGTTCGCCGAGAAATATGGCGCGCCGCGGACCGCGCAGAACTGGCAGATCGTCAAGGCGTCGCTGGAGACGCCCTTCTCCAAGGCGCAGTGGGACGAGTTCCTGTCGCAGAGCCCCTGGCTGGAGAGCCGCAAGCATTTCGTGGCGAACCAGATGCAGGTCTTCCGCGACACCGGGCGGCTCGCGGTTGCCACCATCGCGTTCACGCAGGGCGCCGCGCCGGCGGACAAGCTCAGCCCAGGCGCGGCTGCCTGGCAGCTGAACAGCGTCGTCGTCCGGCGCTCCGCCAAGCGCAATCCGGACGGCAGCGCGGCGTTCAACTATGCGTGGATCGACGATTTCAAGGCGCTGCAGAAGTAATGGACGTGGATCTCACTCGCCGAACCCTGATCGCCGGATCGGCGCTGGTCGCGACATTGCCGCTTGGCGCGGTGGCGGCGGCACCGATCGAGCGCTTTCCGATCTGGCCGGGATCGCCGCCGGGCGGGGAGGGGCTCACGGTGCGCGACGAGACGGTCCGGCGCTCGGTCAATGGGCCGGCCGACGACATCGCCTGGCCGCATGTCGCGACGCCGATGCTCAATGTCGTGCCCGCGGCCCAGCCCAATGGCGGCGCGATCCTCTATGTCCCCGGCGGTGGCTATGCCCGGGTGGCGGTGGGACGCGAGGGATCGGGGATCGCCCGTGCCTTCGCCGCGCGGGGCTTCACCGTGTTCGAGCTGCTCTACCGCCTGCCGCGCGACGGCTGGGCGGCGGGGCCGGACGTGTCGCTGCAGGACGCGCAGCGCGCGATGCGGCTGATCCGGGCGCGGGCGGGCAAGTGGCGGATCGACCCGGCCCGGGTCGCGGCGATGGGTTTCTCGGCGGGCGGCCATCTCACTGCCCGGCTCGCCAGCCGCGCGGCGCTCAGGACCTATGACCCGGTCGACGATGCCGATGCGCAATCGGCGCGCCCCATCGTCGCCGGGCTGTTCTTCCCGGTGATCACCATGGCCGACCCCGTGGCGCATGCCGCCTCGAAGCGCGAGCTGCTGGGGAGCGACGCCAGCCCGGCGCGGATCGCACGCTTCTCGGCGGAGAACGGCCTGCCGGCGGACATGCCGCCGACCCTGGTCGCGCATGCCGCAGACGATCCGGTGGTCAGCCCGGGCAACAGCCTGGCGATGTTCGCGGCGCTGCAAGCCGCCAGGATCCCGTCCGAACTGCACATCTTCGAGAAGGGTGGCCACGGCCTGCCGCTCAAGGAAGCGGGCAGGGACCATCCCTGGCCGGCATTGTTCGAGCGCTTTGCCCGCAACCACGGGATGTGAGCCGCCGGGCACGGAGCGTGCGTGAGAAGGCGGTGGCCTGGGCGGGGATCTGGAAATAGGAGGATGGGCCATGCGCCCGTCCAGTACCGCTCCGGATCGCCCGAGCCCCGCTCGAGTCCGCGCCCTGTATGCGATGCTGACGCTCGTGATGCTCCTCTGGGCGGGCAATTCGATGGTCGCCCGTGCCGTCCATGCCGAGATCCCGCCCTTTGCCCTGGCGCTCGGGCGCTGGGCCGGTGCCCTGCTGGTGGTCGCGCCCTTCGCCTGGCGGCGCGTGATCGCCGACTGGCCGGTGGTGCGGCAGCACTGGGGGAAGATTCTCCTGCTCGGGCTGATCGGCATCGGCGGATTCAACGCGCTGCTCTATTCGGGCCTGCGCTACACGACCGCCACCAACGGACTGCTGATCCAGGCGGCGATACCGGCGCTGGTGCTCTGTTTCGACGGGCTGTTGTTCAAGGCACGGCCGCGCGCCGCGCAGATCGCCGGCGTCTCGATCGCCGCGATCGGGGTGCTGACGATCATCCTCAAGGCCGATCCCGCCGCGCTGCTGTCGCTCAGCTTCAACATCGGCGACGTCCTGGTGCTGTGCGCCGTCCTCGCCTGGTCGCTCTACACCGCCCTGTTGCGCCTGCGGCCTCCGATCGATCCGCTGAGCTTCCTCGCGCTGACCTTCGCGATCGGCGTGCTGGCGATGCTGCCGTTCGCGATCGCGGAACTGCGGAGCTTCCCGCTGCACTTCACGCCGCGCGTGCTGGGGGCCTATGCCTATGTAGCGTTGCTGCCCTCGGTGGTGGCCTATTTCCTGTACAACAAGGCGGTGGGCGAGCTTGGTGCGGGCGCGGCGGGGCAGGTGATCAGCCTGCAGCCGCTGTTCGGCGCGCTGCTGGCGGTGCCGCTGCTGGGCGAGGCGCTGCACGGATATCACCTTGCCGGGATGGCTATCATCCTGGCGGGGATCCTGATCCCGGCGATGGCGGGGCGGCGCAGCCGGCAGGCGACCGCAAGCCCATAGCCCGCGCCGCTAGCCGAGCCGCTTGGTGCTGGATCGGATGATGAGTTCGTGGGGCAGGGTGATCTGGCTCACCGGACTGTCGTCGCCGCGCAATATGTCGACGAGCAGCTCGACCGCCTGCTGCCCGATATCCCCCTTCGGCTGGGCGATGGTGGTGAGGCCGGGCTGGAAGAAGCGGGCGAGCGGCAGATCGTCGAAGCCGACGACCGAGATGTCGTCGGGGCAGATGCGGCCGGCCTGGCGGATCGCGCTGATCGCACCCATCGCCATTTCGTCGCTGAAGCAGAACAGCCCGGTCACGCCCTGTGCGATCAGGTCCGGCACATGGTCGGCGGCGGACTGGGCGGAATAGTCGCCGACACGGACCCACAGCCGGTCGGCAAGGCCATGGCGCTTCGCCGCCTGCATCGCGCCGGCGAGGCGATCGCGGCTGATCGGGCTGACATGCGGGCCGGTAATGACGCCGATGTCGCGATGCCCGAGCGCGATGAGATGCTCGAGCGCGTCGCAGCCGGCGGCGGCATTGTCGATATGCACGCTCGGCACGCCGATATCGGGGCTGTACTCGCAGCCATTGACCACGGGTGCGCGGGCGCCCTGCTTCGACATCAGCGGGCGCAGATTGTCCGGCAGGCGGTGTCCGAGGAAGATCAGGCCGTCGACCTCGCGGCTGGAGAGCATGGCGGCATATTGATCCTCGATCGAAGGATCGTGCCGCGTGTCGCCGACGACGACCGCATAGCCGGCATCGCGCGCCGCTTCCTCCGCGCCGCGGATCACGCTGGCGAAGAAGGGGTTGGAAATGTCGGGGACGGTGACGAGGATCTTGGCGGCGCGGAGCGTGCGCAGCGTCCGGGCGGCGACGTTCGGCTTGTAGCCGAGCGACTCGACCACCTCGAGCACGCGCAGGCGGGTCAGCTCGGCGACGCGGTCCGGGTGGCTCAGGACGCGCGACACGGTGGCCGTGGAGACGCCCGCCATCGCGGCGACCTGGATGATGGTCGGCATTGACATTGATGTAACTCGTTACAGCGACATGTCGAGTAATGTAATCCTTTACATCGGCTTTTGACCTGCGTAGCCTGAGTCCCGACAAGCAGGAAAACTGCAGCAAAAAATGGGAGAGGGGCTTCGTGGCCACTTTGGGCAATGACGCGCTTGCGGCATCGCAGCGCCCGGTATCGGGGCTGCTCATGGGGCGTCTTAGCGCGCTCATGTTCATGCAGTTTTTCGTCTGGGGGGCGTGGAACGTCACGCTCGGCCTGGTCATGCAGACCGTCGGCATCGGCAGCCTCATCGCCAACGCCTTCTCGGTAGGTCCGATCGCCTCGATCGCCGGTTCCTTCCTGCTCGGCATGGCGGCGACGCGCTATCTGAGCCCCAGGGCGCTGATGGTGATCCTGCATCTGGTCGGCGGCGCGATCCTGCTGGTGATGCCCGCGCTGGTGACGCCGGAGAATGGCACCACCTTCGTCTGGGTGATGCTCGGCTACATGATCCTCTACATGCCGACCGTCGGCCTTGCGAACACGATCGCGCTGAAGAGCTTCGGCGAGCGCGCAGACCGCTTCCCCTTCGTTCGCGCCTTCGGCACGCTCGGCTGGATCGTCGCGGGCCTGATCATCGGCTGGGTCGGCCTGTCGGCCAGCCCCGAGATCTTCCGTGTCGCCGCGGTCGTCTCGATCGCGCTCGGCCTGTACAGCCTGACGCTTCCCAATGTCGCGCCCGATGCGCCGCGTGACGAGAGCCTGGTTCGCCAGGTGCTGTGCGTCGAGGCGTTCGGCCTGATGCGGCAGCGCTCCTATCTGATCTTCATCCTGGCGGCGACGCTGATCTCGGTCCCGCTCGCGATGTACTATGCCTATGCCTCGGCCTATCTCGGCGTGGCGGGGATCGAGAATGTCGGCGGCACCATGGCGATCGGGCAGATGTCCGAGCTGGTGTTCATGTTCTCCATGCCCTGGCTGTATCGCCGCTTCGGCGTGAAGCCGCTGCTGCTGGTCGGCATGATCGCCTGGGCGCTGCGCTATGCGCTGTTCGCGATCGGTGACGGCGGCAGCTCGCTCTGGGCGATCTATCTCGGCGTGGCGCTGCACGGCGTGTGCTACGACTTCTTCTTCGTCGCCGGTGCGATCTATACCGGCACCATCGCCTCGCCCAAGGGCGTCAACGCGCAGGCGCAGGGCATGCTGACCCTGTTCACCTACGGCGTCGGCATGCTGCTCGGCTCGCAGATCGGCGGGCTGCTCTACGCGCAGCTGCCCGAGGCTTCGACCATCGCCGACTGGCACCAGATGTGGTGGTATCCGGCAATCGCCGCCGCGGTCATCGCGGTGCTGTTCCAGCTCTTCTTCCGCGACGACAGCCGGACGGAGACCTCGGCATGAACGCGATGAAGGGCCCCGCGATCTTCCTCGCCCAGTTTCTGGGGGACAGCGCACCGTTCGACACGCTCGATGGTCTCGCGGAATGGGCCGGCGGGCTCGGCTATGTCGGCGTCCAGATCCCCTGCGATCCGCGGCTGATCGACCTGAAGCTGGCTGCCGAAAGCAAGGCCTATTGTGACGACCTGCGCGGCAGGCTCGCCAGGTTCGGCGTCGAGCCGACCGAGCTTTCGACGCACCTGCAGGGCCAGCTCGTCGCGGTGCATCCGGCCTATGACCAGCTGTTCGACGGCTTCGCGCCGGCCGAGCTGCACGGCAAGCCGGCCGAGCGCCAGGCCTGGGCGGTCGAGCAGGTCAAGCTCGCGGCCAAGGCGAGCGCCAATCTCGGGCTGAATGCGCATGCGACCTTCTCGGGCGCGCTCGCCTGGCCCTATGTCTATCCCTGGCCGCAGCGGCCCGCGGGGCTGGTCGAGGAAGCGTTTGCCGAGCTCGCCCGGCGCTGGACCCCGATCCTCGACGTGTTCGAGGAAGCGGGCGTCGACTGCGCCTATGAGATCCATCCCGGCGAAGACATCCATGACGGCGCGACCTGGGAGCGGTTCCTGGAGGCGGTGGACAATCATCCGCGCGCGCGGATCCTGTTCGATCCGTCGCACTATGTGCTGCAGCAGCTCGACTATCTCGACTTCATCGACCGCTATCACGACCGGATCTCGTGCTTCCACGTCAAGGATGCCGAGTTCAACCCGACCGGGCGCACCGGCGTCTATGGCGGCTATGAGAGCTGGGTGAACCGCGCCGGCCGCTTCCGCTCACTGGGCGACGGGCAGGTCGATTTCGTCGGCATCTTCAGCAAGCTGGCGCAATATGGCTATCGCGGCTGGGCGGTGCTCGAATGGGAGTGCGCGCTCAAGCGATCCGAGGACGGCGCGCGCGAGGGCGCCCCGTTCATCCGCGACCACATCATCCACGTGACCGACCGGCCCTTTGACGACTTCGCCGCGAGCGGAGTCGATCGGGCGGCGATCCGTGCGCTGCTGGGGCTTTCGCCGCAGCAGGACTGAACTCGAACTCGTCGGTTGAGGGAATAGGCGTTCCATGGTTCGACACGCGCTTCGGCTCGGCATGGTTGGCGGCGGGGAGGGTGCCTTTATCGGCGCGGTCCATCGCATGGCGGCGGCGCTCGACGGCGACTGGCAGCTCGTCGCGGGTGCGTTCAGCACCGATGCGGGGCGCAACCAGCGGACCGGCGACGCGCTCGGCCTGGCGCCGCAGCGCGTCTATGCCTCGTTCGATGCGATGCTGGCGGGCGAACGGGCGCTGCCCAAGGGCGAGCGGATCGACGCGGTTGCCGTCGTGACGCCCAACCATCTCCATGGCCCGATGGCGATCGCGGCGCTGGAGGCGGGCTTCCACGTCTTCTGCGAGAAGCCGATGGCGATGAGCGTCGCGGAGGCCGAGGCGATCGGCGCGGCGGCCAAGGCCAGTGGACGCCATTTCGCGCTCGCCTTCACCTATAGCGGCTATCCGCTGGTCGAGGAGGCGCGGGCGCGGATCGCGCGGGGCGATCTTGGCGCGATCCGGCTGGTCCAGGTCGAGTATCTCCAGGGCTGGCTCAGCCGGCCGATCGACGAGCAGGGCAACAAGCAGGCGGAGTGGCGCACCGATCCGGCGCGCGCCGGGCTCGGCGGCTGCCTGGGCGATATCGGCACGCATGCCTTCCAGCTCGCCGAGCATGTCTCGGGGCTGCGGGTGGATTCCGTGTCCGCCGAGCTGACTACCCATGTGCCGGGCCGCCGGCTCGACGACGATGTCAGCGCGCTGCTGCGCTTCACGGGCGGTGCGCGCGGCACGCTCAAGGCGAGCCAGGTCGCGGCCGGCGAGGAGAATGGGCTCAAGCTGCGCATCCATGGCGAGCAGGGCGGGCTGGAATGGGCGCAGATGGAGCCGAACACGCTGACCCTGCGCTGGCTCGACCGGCCGGCGGAGATCGTGCGCGCCGGCGGGCCGGGCCTGCAGGACAGCACGGCAGCGCTGCTGCGCACGCCCTCGGGTCATCCCGAGGGTTATGTCGAGGCCTTTGCCAACCTCTATCGTGCCTTTGCCGCTGCGATCCGAGGCGATGGCGACCGCTGGTTTCCCGGCGTCGCCGATGGACTTCGAACAATGCGTTTCATCGAGGCGGTCGTCGCCAATGCGGCGTCGGACGCGAAATGGACAATGGTTGATCCGGGAGAGAAAGAATGAAGCTTCTCGTGTGCCTGGGAGCGTTGAGTGCCGCTGGGGCGGCCCAGTTCTTCGTCAGCGTACCCACTGTCGCGCAGACCGCGGCCCCCACCGCGCCGCCGCCAGCATTCAATGCCTGCCGCGCCTGCCATACGGTGGAAAAGGGCGGCAGGAACGGCGTCGGGCCCAATCTCTACGGCGTGGTCGGGCGGACGGCGGGTGCGACGCCGGGCTTCAACTATTCGCCGGCGATGAAGAACTCGAAGCTGCGCTGGGACGAGAAGACGCTCGATGAGTATCTCGCCGGGCCGGGCAAGAAGGTCCCCGGCTCGCGGATGCCGATCGGCATGCCCGATCCGGCCAAGCGTGCCGCGATCATCGCCTTCCTGAAGGCCGGGAGCGGCAAGTGACCGGCGCGGTCACCCGCCGGACGGTGCTCGCGGCCGGGGCCGTGGGTGCTGCATCCTCGGCGATGGCGATGGGCGGAAGTACGGGCGGGCAAGGCTCGAACGCCGCCTATTTCTCGCTCGGCTATGCGCCGCACGAGGGCAGCTTCGCCAGCCGCGGCGGTCTGTTCGAGCAGATCGCCTATGCCGCCGACCAGGGCTTCAGGGCCTGGGAGGACAATGAGGCGCGCAGTCGCCCGGTGGCCGAGCAGGAGAAGATGGCCAAGGTCTTCGCCCAGCGCGGCATGAAGATGGGCGTCTTCGTCGCCAGCATGCCGAAATGGGCGCAGTCGCGGCCGCTGCTCGGCGGCAGTGACGATGCCGAGCGCGAGGCGTTCCTTGCCGATATCCGCACCTCGATCGACGTCGCCAAGCGGCTCAACGCCACGCGCATGACGGTGGTCACCGGCTTCCTCGATCAGAAGGTGCCGCTCGACATCCAGACCGCGCGGGTCATCGACGTGATGCGCAAGGCCGGCGACATCGTCGCGCCGCACGGGATCGCGATGGTGATGGAGCCGCTGAATACGCGGACCAACCATCCGGGCGTCTACATGCAGACGATCGCGCAGGGCTTCGCCGTCGCGCGCGGGGTGAACAGTCCGGCGGTGAAGATCCTCGCGGACCTCTATCACGAGCAGATCCAGTCGGGGAACCTGATCCCGGCGCTGGAGATGTGCTGGAGCGAGATCGGTTATCTGCAGTTCGGCGACAATCCGGGCCGCAACGAGCCGGGCTCGGGCGAGATCAACTATGCCTCGATCGTCCGTTGGCTCCGCGCGCGGCGCTATGACGGCGTGATCGGCATGGAGCATGGCAATTCGGTGAAGGGCCGGGCCGGCGAGGACCGGCTGATCGCGGCCTATCGCAAGATCGATACACAGGGAGAGGGACTATGACGCGCATGCGCATGGCGGGATGCGTTGCCGCCGGCTTGATCGCGATCACGGGCGCATTCGCCTTCGCGCAGGAGAAGCCCGGCTTCAAGGACACGCCGCAGCTGCCGGACGGCAAATGGCTCGTCCATGATGCCGACCGGCCCGCGCCGACGGTGACCACGCCGGCGGCGGCACCGGGCGGCGCGCCTTCCGACGCGATCGTGCTGGCACCTGATGCCTGGCAGGCCGAGACGGCGCCCTGGCAGGTCGCGGGCGGCGTGATGACGGTGCCGGCGCGCGCGGAGGGTGCGAAGGAGAGCAACCTCGTCTCGAAGCAGAGCTTCGGCGACGTCCAGCTCCATCTCGAGTTTCGCTCGCCCAATCCGCCCAAGGGCAATTCGCAGGATCGCGGCAACAGTGGCGTCTGGTTCATGCAGCGCTACGAGGTGCAGATCCTCGATGGCTATCAGAACCCGACCTATGCCGATGGCACGGTCGGCGCGGTCTATGGCTGGAAGCCACCGCTGGTGAATGCCGCGCGCAAGGCCGGCGAGTGGCAGAGCTACGACATCATCTTCGAGCGGCCGCGCTTCGCGGCGGACGGCAAGCTGGTGCGCCCGGCCTATGTCACTGCGCTCCTGAACGGCGTGGTGGTGCAGAACCACCAGGCGCTGCTCGGCACGACGATCTGGCGCAAGGTCGCCAGCTACCAGGCGCATGGTGATGCGGCGCCGCTGCAGCTGCAGGATCACGGTTCGCCGGTCTCGTACCGCAACATCTGGGTGCGCCCGCTGCCCGAGGCGGCGATCGCGCAGGACCTGCCGGGAGGCGCGAAGTGATCGACCGGAGAACCGCGCTTGCCGGGGTCGTCGCCATGTTCGGCGCGGCGACCTTCGCGCCGCTCGCCCGCGCCGCCGGTGCGGGCAAGGCTTCGAACATCCCGGTGATCAGCGAGGGGCCGCCGAGCGTGGCGGTGTTCACGCCCGCGCAGCGCGCGCTGATGACCGCGCTCAGCGAGCGCATCCTGCCGACCACGGATACGCCGGGCGCGATCGCGGCAGGCGTTCCGGCGTTCATCGAGAAGATGCTGGCCGACTGGGCGCGGCCGACCGACCGGGTGCCGATCCTCGCCGGGCTCGACGCGATCGAGGCGCGCAGCCAGCAGGATTACAAGGTGTCCGGCGCGCAGGCGACGGCGGAGCAGCAGGACGCGCTGCTCACCCTCGCGATGAACGGCCAGCTGCCCTCGGGCGGCGTGTTCTTCGAAGCGTTCCGGCAGCTCGTTCTGGCCGGCTACTACACGTCCGAGATCGGCATCACGCAGGAGCGCGAATATCTGCCGGTGCCGGGCGAGTATAACGGCGCGTTTCCCTATTCTCAGGTCAACAAGGTGTATTCCGCATGATGATCAGCCGCAGGAATCTGCTCGCCGGCGCGGGCGGCGTCGCAGCACTTTCGCTTGCCGACTTCGCGATCGCACCGGCATCCGCCGCGCAATTGAAGGCGATCGGCCTCCAGCTCTATACGGTCCGCGAGATCTTCCAGAAGGACCCGGTCGGCACGCTCGAGCAGGTCGCGCGGATCGGCTATCGCGAGGTCGAGTTCGGCGGTGGCGGCTATGACACCATGGATCATGCGCTGCTGCGCAGGACGATGGACCGGCTCGGCCTAAAGTCGCCGTCGCTGCACATCGGCTATGACGCGCTGCTCGGGCAGTTCGACAAGTCGGTGGCGATGGCGAAGACGCTCGGCGCCGGCACGGTGGTGCTGCCCTACATGACCGACGAGCACCGCACCGAGCAGGGCTGGAGTGCGGCGCTGCCGAACTTCAATCGCTTCGCCAAGGGCCTGAAGAAAGCCGGGCTCGGCTTCGCCTATCACAACCATGATTTCGAGTTCACCACGAAGCCGGGCGGCATCAGCCTGTACGAGCGGTTCCTCAAGGAGACTGATCCGGCGCTCGTGAAGGTCGAGCTCGATCTCTACTGGGCGGCGCATGCCGGCGAGGATCCCGGCGCGCTGATCGATCGCCTGTCGAAGCGGCTCTATGCCTATCATGTGAAGGACATGCGTGCCGATCGCAGCATGACCGCAGTGGGGCAGGGGACGATCGATTTCGCCGCGCTCTTCAAGCGGAAGGGCAGCGCCGGCGTCCAGCATTTCTATGTCGAGAATGATCAGGCGCCGGCGCCCTATCTGCCCGACATCACCACCAGCTTCCAGACGCTGCGCGCGCTGCGTTTCTGATCAGGGTTCGGGAGGGAAGAACATGGCTTCGACCAACAGGTTCGATGCGATCGTCATCGGCTCCGGCGTAAGCGGCGGGTTCGCTGCCAAGGAGCTTACCGAAAAGGGACTGCGCGTCCTCATGCTCGACCGGGGCGTGATGGTGGAGCACGGGGAAGGCTATACCTATGACGGCAAGCCGGCGTTCGAGGTGCCGGCGCGCAACATGATGCCGCCGGGCCTGCGCGACAGCGACTATTTCATCGCCAAGCACGGCTATGTGCAGCCGAGCAACCGGGCCTTCTACAATGACGACCGGCTGAACCCCTATGCCTTTGACGAAGGCAGCAAATTCTACTGGATCCGGCCCGGTGCGGTCGGCGGCAAATCGCTGATCTGGGGGCGGTGGAGCTTCCGCTGGAGTCCGGCCGATTTCGAGGCGAACAAGCGTGACGGGATCGATGGCGACTGGCCGATCCGCTATGACGACCTCGCGCCCTGGTACAGCTATGTCGAGAAATATATCGGCGTGTCCGGATCGCGCGAGAACCTGCCCTATCTGCCGGACAGCGAATTCCAGCCGCCGATGCCGATGAACATCGCGGAGAAATGGCTCAAGCAGCGGCTGGAGAGCGAGTTTCCGGGGCGCAAGCTGATCAACACGCGCCTGTCCAACATGACCGAGGACAAGCCCGATCAGAACCGGACCAAGTGCCAGTTCCGCAACCAATGCGGCAATGGCTGCTCGTTCGGCGCCTATTTCTCGACCCAGGCGGTGACGCTGCCGGCGGCGCGGGCGACCGGGCGGCTGACGCTGCGTGCCGATGCGGTGGTGACCAACCTCGAATATGACGCCGCGAAGAAGCGCGTCACCGGGGTCCGGTTCATCGACGCGAAGACCGGGCAGGCGGAAGTGGTCAATGCCGGGCTGGTCTTCCTCTGCGCCTCGGCGATGGCATCGAACCAGATCCTGCTCAACTCGCGGCCAGCGGGCAGCGGGCGTAGCCATTTCGACAGCAGCGGGACGCTCGGCAAATATGTGATGGACCACATCTTCCGGGTGTCGATCGATGGCGACATCCCGGGGATGGAAGAGTTCATCGAATATGGCCGGCGGCCCGGCGGGGTCTATATTCCCCGCTTCCGCAACAATGGCGGGGACGAGGGCGTCGGCTTCAAGCGCGGCTATGGCTATCAGGGCAGCGCGCGGCGCGAGCCGTCGCCGCCGGTGGGCTTCGGCGCGTCGATGAAGCACGGGATGCGCAAATATGGCGGGTGGAAGTTCGGCATGGGCGCGTTCGGCGAATGCCTGCCCTATGAGGACAATCACGTCTCGCTGCATCCCGACAAGGTCGATCGCTTCGGGGTGCCGCTGATGCGCTTCGACGTGCGCTTCCGCGAGAATGAGCTGCGGATGATGGCGGACGCGCGGACACAGGGCGAGGCGATGCTCAAGGCCGCGGGGCTGACCAACGTCAAGAGCTATGAGGACGAGCACGTCCCCGGCGACGCCATCCACGAGATGGGTGGCGCGCGTATGGGCGCCGATCCGCGTTCCTCGGTCCTGAACAAGTGGAGCCAGGCGCACGACGCCGAGAATCTCTACGTCACCGACGGCGCTCAGATGGCATCCGTATCCTGCGTGAACCCCTCGCTGACCTTCATGGCGCTCACGGCGCGGGCGGCGGATCACGCCGTCAAGCAACTCGCGAGCGGGTGAGGCTGCTTCCTTCCGGCTCGCATTGAGGGCCGGGAGAGGTCTGCCAATCTAGTTGATCCGTGCCGGTGCGCTTCCATGGAGCGTGCCGGCACGGAGCGTTTTGGCTTGCGGCCAGGCCGGCCGCGCCGAATCTCGCGCGTGTCCTTCCGCGACGAGTGCTTCGCGCCATTCGATCCTGCAAGAAGCGGTCGAAATCCGATTTTCGCCGACCCGAAAACCAGCGGCAAAATGTCCGTCGAGGCACCGCGGGGCATCGATCTGATTTATCAGGAGAATTGGCGCAGGCGGACAACTGGGCGCGTCGGCCTGCGCCTCGAGTGCGCGAGTTCATTTGACAAAATGATTTATTTAATCGAAGTTCCGACTCGTTACCGCCGCAAAGGCGGAACGCAATGAACGGTGGAGATGCCGTTCTCTTGGAGAGGATAGATGGGGCCTTCCGTTCTGCGGGCCGGGGATCGCGCACGTCGCCGCGCGATCGGCAATCTCGTACATCGCCGTGTAACGCGTTTCGCCGCATTGGCCGGAGCGGCATCGCTGCTGGCCATCGGGTCATCGGGGATGGCGCAGGATTCCGGACGTGCGGATGCGGGGCAGGCCCCCGTGGACATCGCCAACCCGCTGGTGGGTACGGCGCCGCTGGACAATCCCGAGTTCATCGGCAACGCGCCGCCCGCAGGCGAACCACTCTATTCCGGCCTGACTTCACCCGGTGCGCGCCTGCCGCACAGTGCAGTCGAGGCCGCACCGGTCAATTCGAATGTCGAGCTGAGCTATCCCTGGGGCGTAGCGACCCCATACTATTACACCAATCCCACGATGATCGGTTTCACCGGTGGCGGCGGCCCTACCTATGGTGCGCGCGCCACGCCGATGCTGATGCCGATCGTCGGCGACTGGACGGTGCCGCCGGTCTATACCGAGGCCTGGTACGACAAGGCGCATGAAGTCGCGGCGCCGGGCTATTATTCGGTGTTCCTCGACAGCTTCAAGACGAAGGTCGAGCTGACCGCGACGCAGGCGACCTCGCTGATGCGGTTCACCTTCCCGGCGACCGAGCGGGCGCATGTGATCCTGAACCTGCAGGGGCGGGGCGGCCAGGTCGAAGTGGTCGGCGACCGTACGGTGCGCGGCATCATTGGCGACCGCAACGACAACGATGCGCGCGATGGACGCTATTTCGTCGCGGAATTCTCCAAGCCCTTCAAGCGTTTCGGCACTTTTCGCAAGGCTCCGGGCAATGCCCGCGGCTATGGCATCGGCGACAAGGACGTGCAGCCCGATGCCCGGCAGATCGAGGGGGCGTTCGCCGGCAGTTATGCCGATTTCACCACGCGCGACGGCGAGCGGGTGCTGGTCCGCATCGCGTACGGCCCGAGCTACGAGGCGGCGACGCGGCGGCTGCGGCAGGAAAGCCCGGACTGGAATTTCGACCGCATCCGTGGTGCCGCGCGCGCCGAATGGGCGAAGCTCCTCGACCGCGTCCGGGTGAGCGGCGGCACCGAGAAGCAGCGGATGCTGTTCTATTCGACGCTGTTCCAGTCCTTCGCCAGCCCGCGGCTGGTGGCGCGAAAGGGCGAGCATTTCACCGATACGAACGGCAAGACTCAGGTCGCCAGCTATGACCGCTACGGCCCGGTGCCCTTCTGGGATACCGGCCGCAACCAGATCGTGCTGCTCGAGCTGCTCGAGCCCGAACTGACCCGCGACGTGATGCAGTCCGAGCTCGACATGGCCCGCGAGCGCGGGTTCATGAACACCTCGTTCCACGGCGACAATGCGGTGTTCCTCTATCTCGGCGCGATGCGGCGTGGCATCGCGTTCGACTATGCGGCAGCGTACGAGTATCTCCGCAAGAATGCGCTGGATCCCAAGGGGCCGCGCCACTTCCTCGACGAATATATGGCGCGCGGCTGGATCTCGGACGTGGTGCCGGACCGCAACCCGAGTCCGCCCCATGCGGACGGCAAGGCGGGTGCTGCCAAGACGCTCGAATATGCCTGGGACGACGCCGCGCTCGCCGATATGGCCGAGCGACTGGGCAAGCCGCAGGATGCCACGCTGTTCCGCAAGCGCGCGGGCAACTGGCGCAACGTGTTCGACCGCTCGATCGGCTTTGTCCGCGGGCGGACCGAGGACGGCAAGTGGTTCACACCCTTCGATCCGGCCGAGCCCTATTACAACCACATGATGAAGGAGGCGTCGGGCTGGTCGACCCTGTGGCTGGTGCCGCAGGACGTGCAGGGGTTGATCACCGCGCTGGGTGGCCGGGCCGCGTTCAACGCCAAGCTCGATGAATTCTTCACCAGGCCCTACAACCCCACGGGCATCTGCCGCGACTGCACCGGCGTGATCGGCCAATATGTGCAGGGCAACCAGCCGGACCAGCAGGCCCCCTATCTCTATGCCTGGAGCGGCCAGCCCTGGAAGACCCAGGCGCTGTCGCGCCGCATCCTGCGCGACCTCTATGGCAGCGACGCCGCCGGCTATGGCTATCCGGGGATGGACGACCAGGGTGCGACATCGTCCTGGTACGTGCTGAGCGCGCTGGGCTTCTACACGGTCGATCCGGCAAGCGACGTCTATGTGCTCGGCAGCCCGATCTTCGATCGCGCCGCGCTCAGGATGGGCAATGGCAAGACGCTCGAAATCGTCGCGAAGAACAATTCGGCGACCAACCTCTACATCCAGTCCGCCACGCTGAACGGCAAAAGCTGGACCAAGCCGTGGTTCCGCCACGCCGACATCGCGAACGGCGCCGTGCTGGAACTGACCATGGGCGCGAAGCCCAATCCGGCTTGGGGCAGCAGCCCGGCCGATGCGCCGCCCTCGCTGAGTCGGCACTGAGGAGTTTGACGATGCGTACCATGATGCTCGCCCTGTTGCTGTCGGGTGCCGCGACCGAGGCACTGGCCCAGCAGGCGCCGGCTGCCCGCGCGGATGCGACCTATACCGGCGGTGCGATGATTACCCGCTGGGGCCGCGATGTGACGCCGGAGAATGCCTGGCGCAGCTATCCGCGCCCGCAGCTTGAGCGCGAGAAGTGGCTGAACCTCAATGGCCAGTGGGACTATGCCATCACCAGGGCGGCGGCGCCGATGCCGCCGCCGACCCAGATGGACGGCAAGATCCTGGTGCCCTTCGCCGTCGAATCCCGCCTGTCGGGCGTGGCGCGCAAGGTGCAGCCCGAGGACCGGGTCTGGTATCGCCGCAGCTTCACCGTGCCCGCCGACTGGGCCGGGCAGAATGTGATGCTCAATTTCGGCGCGGTCGATTTCGAGGCGCATGTCTGGGTGAACGGCGCGGTCGTCGGTGCGCACAAGGGCGGGTCGAGCCGCTTCGGCTTCGACATCACTCCGTATCTGAAGCCCGGGGCGAACGAGCTGGTCGTGCAGGTCGCCGACCCGACCAGCGCCGGCAGCCAGCCGCGTGGCAAGCAGCTGCTGAACCCGGACGGCATCTGGTACACGCCGGTCAGCGGCATATGGCAGACCGTATGGCTCGAGCCGGTGCCCGCGCTGCACATCGCCGATGTGCGCGCGACGCCGGACATCGATCGCGGCACGGTGGAAGTCGATGTCGCGCTTTCGGCCTGGGCGAGCGACACCGACGCGGTGCGCCTGAGCGTGCGCTCGCAGGGCAAGACGATCGGCTCGACGATCATCCGCGCCAATCGCCATGCCAGCATCGCCATCCCCGACGCGCATCTGTGGTCGCCCGAGGACCCGTTCCTCTACGACCTGGTTGCCGAGCTGGTGACGGTGCGCGATCCCTATGCCGACCGGAAGGAGCGCGACCGCGCCGCCTATGACTCGCGCTTCACCGTGGGCGAGGGGCAGGCCTATGCCGCCGCGCAGGTGGAAGGCGCCGCGCGCGACATCGCCAAGGCCTATTTCGCGATGCGCAAGGTCTCGGTCGGGCCGGGCAAGGTACATGGCCAGCCGGCGCTGCTGCTCAACAACAGGCCCTATTTCCACAATGGCGTGCTCGACCAGGGCTGGTGGCCGGACGGGCTGCTGACCCCGCCTTCCGAAACCGCGATGCGCTACGACCTGGAGTTTCTGAAGAAGGCGGGCTTCAACATGGTCCGCAAGCACATCAAGGTCGAGCCGGACCGCTATTACTACGACGCCGATCGCATGGGCATGCTGATCTGGCAGGACATGCCCTCGGGCGGCGGCGAGGACCAGTTCCTCGCCGGCACCAGCCAGAGCCAGGCGGTATTGTCGTCCGAGGTGATGGCGCAGCAGCAGTTCGAGCTGTCGCACATGATCGGCGACCTGCGTGCCTTCCCCTCGATCGTCCTGTGGGTCGTCAACAACGAGGGGTGGGGGCAATATGACTCCGCCACGCTCACCAGGTTCGTGCGCGGGATGGACCCGAGCCGGCTGGTCAATTCGGACAGCGGCTGGCTGGACGTGGCGGGCCGCGATTCCGACGTGTTCGACATCCACACCTATGAGGACGTGCCGCACACGCCGGCACGCCAAAGCGACCGCGCCATCGTGCTCGGCGAATATGGCGGGGTGGGCTGGCCGATCGAGGGGCATCTGTGGCGCGACGACAAGCGTTGGAGCTACCAGGTCACTACCGATTCCAACGACTATCTCGCCCGCTATCGCCGCAAGTTCGACGAGGTGGTGCGGCAGGCGAAGGAGAATGGCCTGAGTGCGTCGGTCTACACCCAGACGACCGATGTGGAGGGCGAGATCAACGGCTTGCTCACCTATGATCGCGCGGTGGCCAAGGCTCCGGCGGAGGCGTTCGCCCGGATGTCAGCGCCGCTGTGGGACAAGCCGGAGCCGGCGGCGAAGGATGTGCCGCCGCCCAGGAAGCGCAAGCGCGGCTCATAAGGGCGCAAACGCGCAACAGCTGGTCGGGATAACGCCACGACCGCAACCGGATACAATTGACAAATTGATTTTAGTATTCTGATTTTGAAGCGCCTCAAGGGAATACCCAGGGCGCATAACATCGGGCCAGCGCCTGGCCTGAACTTGGAGAGGGAATAGGGGATGACTTTTCGTGCACGCACGCCATTGGCCGGTCGCAACCGGCTGATATGCCAACTGCTTGCATCGGCCAGCATCGCGATCACGATGAGCGGTGTGGCCCATGCCCAGGATGCCGCCCAGTCCGCACAGGACGCAGGGCAGGCACAGCAGGATGCGGGTGCCCAGGGTGGCGACATCATCGTCACCGGCTATCGCGGCTCGATCGAGAAGAGCCTCAACCAGAAGCGCGAGGCCAACGCCTTTGTCGACGTGATCACGGCCGAGGACATCGGCAAGTTCCCGGACAAGAACGTGGCAGACTCGCTGCAGCGCGTGCCGGGCGTCATCATCGATCGTGACGGCGGCGAAGGCAGCCGGGTCAGCATCCGCGGCCTCAGTTCCGACCTGACGCTGACCGAGCTCAACGGCAACTTCATCGCGTCGGCCGACAGCGGGGACCCCTCGCGCTCGTTCAACTATCTGCTGCTGCCCTCGACGCTGATCGGCAGCGTGGAAGTGTACAAGTCGCCTGAAGCGCGCCTCGATGAAGGCGGTGTTGGCGGCGTCATCATCAACCGCACGCGCAAGCCGTTCGACCTGAAGCCCTGGTCGGGCACCGTCTCCGCCGAAGGCACCTATTCGGACGTGACCAAGAAGGTCGAGCCGAACGTCTCCGGCCTGCTCTCCTGGCACAATGAGGACAAGACGCTGGGCTTCCTGGTCGGCGCCACCTACCAGGTGCGCACGAACCGCTCGCTCAGCGCCTCGGGCGACAGCTGGCACTGGTGGACCGACGATAAGGCCACCGATCCGGCGACCGACGTCAACGGCAAGACCTTCGCCAATGATTCTGCCATCGACTATTGGAACAGCGGCAACAACGCCGGCACCACCACGCGCGACGGCAAGCATTACAGCGGCTATTGGGCGCCCCAGTCGGTCAGCGAAACGATTATGGAGCAGAAGCGCAAGCGCCTGGGCATCCAGGCGACGGCGCAGATGAAGCCGTTCGACAATCTCGAGATCACGGCGAACTATTTTCGCTTCCAGCTGAACGGTGACTACACCCGCAGCAGCATCAAGATCCCCGAATGGGGCTATGGCAATTTCTTCACCGGCGCGACGTTCGACAAGAGCGGCACGGTCCTGACCGGCGCGACCTTCGAGGTTCCGCCCGAAGGCACCGGCTGCCGCGTTCCCGGCAACATGTGCACGATGGAAACCCCGGCACCGCAGGACACCTATGTCCGTGAGAAGAGCGTCTCCAACACCTATGAAGTGCGCGGCAACTGGGAACTCGGCCACCTGAACGTCGACTTCGTCTTCGGCAAGACCAAGGCGACCGGTGGCCCGTCGTTCCAGTTCTATGCCCAGGCCAAGCCGCGCAACGGCTCGGTCAACGGCAACTCGCTCAGCGCCTGGAACTTCACCGATCAGTCGATCGCGATGAACTTCTCGCCCAACGTGATCCAGAACATGCTGAACGGCGTGGCGCAGATCGACCTGGGTTCGACGGGTTCGGGCTTCACCAACAGCTCGCTCTCCCAGCGTTATGCCCAGGTCGACCTGACCCGGAAGTTCGACTCGCCCTTCTTCGACTCGATCCAGGTCGGCGCGAAGTGGCGCGATGCCGCCATCCACCGCGAGACCGGTCGCTTCGAATGGTATTCGGACGCCGCCAACACCCTGCGCTTCCAGGATACGCCGGGTGGCGCGCTGGCGCTGCCGGAGATCTTCTACCCGAGCTCGCTCGGCAACATCGCCGGCGGGTTCCAGACGAGCGCCTTCCCGGCGATCAACATCCGCAACTATATCGACTATCTGAACAAGACCTATAGCGGCCCGGTCCGCGTTCCCGAGCCGCAGAACGTCTACAACATCGGCGAGCGCATCTGGGCCGGCTATGGCCAGCTGAACTTCAAGACGAGCACGGTTCGCGGCAATATCGGCCTGCGCGTGGTGAATACCAAGCAGGACGGCACCTCGACCGACCGCATCACCTACGAGAACGAGTATTGCGTCAACGGACCGGGTGGCGCGTTCGACCCGAACAAGCCCGTGGGCGCGGACGGCAACTGCTCGGTGATCCCGGAATCGCAGCGCCAGCTCCGCGTGTTCAGCCCGAACTCGGAGAGCAAGACCTACACGGACTTCCTGCCGAGCTTCAACATCTCGTGGGACGTGACGCCGAACCTGCTGCTGCGTGCGGCGGCGTCGAAGGTGATCGCACGGCCGGGCTATGGCGACCTGGCGGGCTCGCGCGGCCTGACCTTCAACTCGGATGCATTCGTGTTCGACCGTGCCCAGTTCGGCGCGCGACCGGGCTGGTTCGGCGATGGCGGCAATTTCGACCTGAAGCCGTTCAACGCCTGGCAGTATGACTTCGGCGTGGAATGGTATTTCCACCGTGGCTCGGTGCTGGGCGCGACCCTGTTCCGCAAGGACGTGAAGGACTTCATCGTGCCGGTCGTGATCGACCTGCCGCAGGAAGTTGCCGGTCAGACGGTCACGGTCCAGCAATATGCGACCCAGGCCAATGGCTCGAGCGCCGTGTCGCAGGGTGTCGAAGTCTATGCCCAGCACACGCTGGACTTCGGCCTCGGCGCGCAGGTGAACTTCACCTACAACGACACCTCGATGGCGGACGTCGCGCTGAACGGGAAGAAGCTTGGTGAATCGCCCCTGGTGGGCAGCGCCAAGACCCAGCTCAATGCGTCGATCTTCTACGAGCACGGTCCGATCCTGGTGCGCGCTTCGTACAATCGCCGCGGCGAGGTGGTGCGCGGGCTGTCGTCCGGCCTGAACGTCTATGACGATCCCTATGAGCAGGTCGACCTCAACGCCGCGGTCGACGTCTTCAAGAACTTCCAGATCACCGGCTCGGTCATCAACCTGACCAAGTCGGAGCAGCGCCAGCACCTCGGCAACGACACGAAGGACCGGTTCATTTCGAACGTCTATTCGGGCCGTCGCTTCTATCTGGGCATGGCATACAAGTTCTGATCATCGAATGAGTCAGCCCCCTGACTCAGGAGGTGGCCCTTTCCCCCCGGGCCACCTCCACCCCCGTTCCGGCGGGGCAGGGGAGAGGACGACAATCATGCAGCCGTCGGGTCCCCTGAGGCCCGGCGGCCCATGACTTCGGGGTGGGGGAATAAGGGGACGGTCGCATGAACAAGATCCGGGCAGGCATCATCGCCGCCGCTGCCACCATGATGACCGCGGGGATCGCCTGGGCGGCGAATCCGATCGTGAAGGGCTGGTACGCCGATCCCGAGATCCGTGTGTTCGGCGGCAAATACTGGATCTACCCGACCTATTCCGACGACTATGGCGCGCCGGACGTGACCAGGCGCTTCACGCCGCACCAGACGGAGCTGCGCAAGCAGAAGACGGTGCGTCCGTCCTATGTGCAGCAGACCTTCTTCAACGCCTTCTCGTCGCCCGACCTGGTCCACTGGACCAAGCACAGCCATGTCCTCGACGTCGAGAACATCGCCTGGGCGGGCTATGCGATCTGGGCGCCCTCCGTGCTCGAGCACAAGGGGCGCTACTACATGTTCTTCAGCGCCAACGACATCCAGAGCGATGCGGAGGTCGGCGGCATCGGCCTGGCGGTTTCGGACAAGCCGGGCGGGCCGTTCAAGGACGCGCTGGGCAAGCCGCTGATCGGCAAGTTCCACAATGGCGCGCAGCCGATCGACCCGTTCGTCTACCGCGACGACGACGGGAAGGTGTACCTCTTCTACGGCGGCTGGAAGCACTGCAACGTGGTGCAGCTGAGCGACGACCTTCGCTCGGTCGTCCCTTTCGCGGACGGCAGTAGCTACAAGGAAATCACGCCGCCCGGCTATGTCGAGGGTTCGTTCCTGATCAAGCGCAAGGGCGTCTATTACCTGATGTGGTCGGAGGGCGGCTGGACCGGCCCCGACTATAGCGTCGCCTATGCCACTGGGCCGACCGCGCTCGGGCCGTTCACCCCCAGGGGCAAGATCCTCGAACAGGACTTCAAGATCGCGCGCGGCGCGGGCCATCACTCGGTGGTCAACGTGCCCGGCACCGACGACTGGTACATCGTCTATCACCGCCGCCCGCTGGGCGACGACAAGGGCGAGCATCGCGAGATGGCGATCGACCGGATGGAATTCACCGCGGACGGCTCGATCAAGCCGGTGGTGATGACCAATGAAGGCGTGAAGCCGCGGCCGTTCAAGGCGCGGTAACGGACACGAGCACGTACGAAATCGAGCAGGGGAGTATTGGGATTGTGAGGAAGTTCATCGGCGCGTGCTGCATCTCGGCAATGCTGCTCACCAGTGCGCTCGGCACGACCATGGCGCCGGCAATGGCGCAGACGGCGGAGCCTGCGCTGGTCGACCTGATCAACCCGCTGATGGGCACCGACAGCAGCTATGAGCTGTCCTATGGCAACACCTATCCGGCGGTGGCCGTGCCCTGGGGCATGAACTTCTGGACGCCGGTCACCGGCAAGATGGGCAACGGCTGGGGCTACACCTACAGCGCGCACAAGATCAACGCGATCAAGCAGACCCACCAGCCCAGCCCCTGGATGAACGACTATGCCGCGTTCGGCCTCTTCGCCGAGACCGGCCCGCTCAAGGTCAAGGAAGACGAGCGCGCTTCCTGGTACAGCCACAAGGCCGAGGAAGCGCGGGCCTATGGCTACAAGGTCTATCTCGCCGACTATGACGTGACCGCGGAGGTCACGCCAACCAATCGCGCCGCCAGTTTCCGCTTCACCTTCCCCAAGGCGGATGACGCGCACATCCTGATCGACGGCTATGCCGGCGGCTCGATGGTGAAGATTGACGCCGCCAACCGCCGCATCATCGGCTATGTCCGCAACAATCACGGCGGCGTGCCGAGCAACTTCCACAATTACTTCGTCGCCCAGTTCGACAAGGATTTCGAAGTCACCCGCACCTGGGACGACAACGGCCAGGTCTCGGGCGCCAATGCCAGCGAAGGCGATCATGTCGGCGCGGTGGTGAGCTTCAAGACGCGTGCCGGCGAGCAGGTCAACGTCAAGGTCGCCTCGTCCTTCATCAGCCCCGAACAGGCCGCGCTCAACCTCGATCGCGAGCTGGGCAAGGACAGCTTCGACCAGACCCAGGCCAAGGCGCGGGCGGAATGGGAGAAGGAACTCTCCAAGGTCCAGGTGAGCGATCCGAACCTCGACAATCGCCGCACCTTCTACTCGGCGATGTACCGCATGCTGCAGTTTCCGCGCATGTTCCACGAGGTGAATGCCGCCGGAAAGACCGTCCACTACAGCCCCTATGACGGCAAGGTGCACGACGGCTTCCTCTACACCGACAATGGCTTCTGGGACACGTGGCGCGCGGTCTTCCCCTGGTTCGCGCTGATGAACCCGGAGCGCGACAGCGAGATCATGCAGGGGCTGGTCAACACCTACAAAGAATCCGGCTGGCTGCCCGAATGGGCGAGCCCGGGGCACCGCGACGTGATGATCGGCTCCAACTCGGCCAATCTGATCGCCGATGCCTATCTCAACGGCGTGCGCGGCTTCGACGTCGAGACGCTGTACGAGGCGATGGTCAAGAACGCGACCACCTCGGAAGGGCGTCCCCGCGACAAGCGCGGCAACGTCGTCGGCGCGGTCGGCCGCGAGGGCGTCGAATATTACAACAAGCTCGGCTACGTCCCCTATGACGTGGGCATCAACGAGAATGCCGCGCGCACGCTCGAATATGCCACCGCCGACTTCTCGCTCTCCCGGCTCGCCGCCGCACTGGGCAAGACCGAGGACGCGAAGAAATACACGGCGCAGGCGCAGAACTATCGCAAGCTGTTCGACCAGGAGAGCGGCTGGATGCGCGGTCGCAACCAGGACGGCAGCTGGTCCAAGCCGTTCAATCCCTACAAATGGGGCGATGCCTTCACCGAGGGCAATTCGCTCCATTACAGCTGGTCGGTGATGCAGGACGTGCAGGGCCTGATCGACCTGATGGGCGGCGACCGGAAGTTCACCGACCGACTGGACTCGATCTTCTCGACCCGCCCGATCTTCGACGACAGCTATTATGGCCAGGTGATCCACGAGATCCGCGAGATGCAGATCGTCAACATGGGCCAGTACGCCCATGGCAACCAGCCGATCCAGCACATGATCTACCTGTACGATTGGGCCGGCCAGCCGTGGAAGGCGCAGGCGCATGTCCGCGACGTGATGAAGAAGCTCTATTCGGCAGCGCCCGATGGCTATCCGGGCGACGAGGACAATGGCCAGACCTCGGCCTGGTACGTCTTCTCGGCGCTCGGCTTCTATCCGGTGACGCCGACGGTGGGGCAATATGCGATCGGCAGCCCGCTGTTCCGCAATGTCCGCCTGACCATGCCGGGCGGCAAGCTGCTCAACATCGAGTCCGCCAACAACAGCGACAGGAACGTCTACATCCAGTCGGTCACCCTGAACGGCAAGGCGCACGACAAGCCCTGGTTCTCCCGCGAGGAGTTGCAGGGCGGCGGCACGCTGCGCTTCGTGATGGGGCCGAACCCGAACACCAAATGGGGCACGGCCAAGTCGAATGCGCCCTTCTCGATGAGCGCACCGGCGGCGCGCTGAACAACAAGAACGGGAGAGGGTGATGAAGCGTCGTGAGGTGATGATGGGGGCAGGCGCGCTGGCGATGTCGGCGGCCCTGCCCGTGCGGGCGCTGGCGGCCGGGCAGGCGGAGGGATTCGTATCGAAGCGGCCGCCGGTCGCCCAGCGCGGGTTCGTCAGCAAAGCGGTGGAGGCCGAGATCAAGGCGGTGAAGGCGAAGATCGCCGATCCCGAACTCGCCTGGCTGTTCGAGAATTGCTACCCGAACACGCTGGACACCACGGTGCGGCTCGGCACGGTGGACGGCAAGCCCGATACCTTCGTCATCACCGGCGACATCGACGCGATGTGGCTGCGCGACAGCTCGGCCCAGCTCCAGACCTATGTCCATCTGACGCCCAGGGACGCCGATCTGCGCCGTGTCTTCCAGGGCGCGATCCAGCGCCAGGCGCGCTGCATCCTGATCGATTCCTACGCCAACGCCTTCACCCCGGACCCGACCGCCAAGTCGAACCTGTCGGCGGTGAACGACAGGACCGACATGAAGCCGGGCGTCGCCGAGCGGAAATGGGAGATCGACTCGCTCGCCTATACGATGCGCCTCGCCCACAGCTACTGGACCGCGACGCGCGACAAGACGCCGTTCGACGCGCTCTGGGCGCAGGGCGCGGCGCGGGCGGTGGCGACCTTCCGCGAGCAGCAGCGCAAGGATGGACCCGGCCCGTACCATTTCCAGCGCGTCGATCCCTCGCCGACCGAAACGCTGATGTTCGGCGGCTTCGGCGCGCCGACCCGCAAGGTCGGGCTGATCCATTCGGGCTTCCGCCCCTCGGATGATGCCTGTGTCTTCCCTTTCCTGATCCCGTCGAACCTGTTCGCGGTCTCCGCGCTCAGGATGCTCGCCCAGGTGCACAACGAGGCGCGCGGCGACACCGCGGCGGCGCAGGACGCGCTGGCGCTCGCCGCGGAAGTCCAGGCGGCACTCGACGGGCATGGCAAGATGCCGGACGGGAAGGGCGGCCAGGTCTGGGCCTTCGAAGTCGATGGCTATGGCAATGCCATCTTCATGGACGACGCCAACGTCCCCAGCCTGTCGGGCCTGCCGCTGCTCGGCGCCGCCGACAAGCGCGACCCGCTCTACGTCCGTACCGCTGCGCTCGCCTGGAGCGAACGCAATCCCTATTTCTTCAAGGGCAAGTTCGGCGAAGGGATCGGCGGGCCGCATATCGGCATGGACATGATCTGGCCGATGTCGCTGATCACCCGCGCGCTGATCCACGAAGATGACGCGACGGTGGCCCAGTGCCTCAAATGGCTCAAGGCCTCGCACGGCGGCACCGGCTTCATGCACGAGAGCTTCCACAAGGATGATCCCGCCAACTTCACGCGGAGCTGGTTCGCCTGGGCCAATGGCCTGTTCGGCGACCTCATCCTCGACATCGCCCGGCGCAAGCCGGCGCTGCTCGCACAGAAGCTCTAGGGAAGGGCAGGAACCGCATGTTCACCGCAAATCGCCGCCAGCTGCTCGCCGGGGCCGGCACCATCGCGCTTGGCTCCGCGCTTCCGCGTGCCGCCGTCGCCCAGGGCGCCGCGCCCGGCAAACCCAATCTGTTCGTCGGCACCGGTGGGCATGGCCACACCTTCCCGGGTGCCTCGCTGCCCTTCGGCATGGCGCAGTTGAGCCCGGATACCGACAATGCCCGCTGGGATGCCTGTTCGGGCTATCACCGCAGCGACACCTCGATCATGGGCTTCTCGCACACCCATCTATCGGGCACCGGCATCGGCGACATGCTTGACGTGCTGGCGGTGCCGACGCGCGGGCCGCTGCAGCTCGATCCCGGCACGCTCGAGAACCCGGACCTCGGCTATCGCCAGCGCTTCTCGGAGGAAGCGGCCGAGCCCGGCTATTACCGGGTGAAGCTGGAGAGCGGGGTGCTCGCCGAGCTGACGGTGACCGAACGCACCGGCCTGCACCGCTATCATTTCCCTTCAGGCGCCGGGCACATCCTGGTCGACTTCGCGCACATGATCCGCGACGTGTGGGACAAGGGCGTCACGCTCGACAATGCCTCGCTCCAGCTTGACGCGAACTTCATGCTCACCGGCAGCCGCCGCGTGCACCGCTGGGCCAAGGGGCGGATGATCCACTTCGCGATGCAGCTGTCGCGCAAGCCGGACCGCGTCGAGTTCTTCGGCGATGACAACAAGCCTGCGCCCAAGGGCGCGCAGTCGATCAAGGGCAATCGATTGAAAGTCGCGTTCTTCTTCGACGAGGCGGGCGGCGAGCCGATCCAGATCAAGACGGGCATCTCCGCGGTCGATGTCGCCGGCGCGAAGGCGGCGCTGGCGGGCGAGGCGCCGGGCTGGGACTTTGACGGCGCGGCGAGCAAGGCGCGGCGGCTCTGGGCGAAGGAGCTCGACCGCGTCCGCGTGGCGGGCGGCAGTGCGGACCAGCGCACGATCCTGGCGAGCGCGCTCTATCACTGCTTTCTCGCGCCGACGCTCTTCACCGATCGCGACGGCCGCTATGTCGGGATGGACCAGCAGGTGCATAAGGTGCCGGCGGGCGAGGCCTCGTTCAGCACCTATTCGCTGTGGGACACCTATCGCGCGCTGCATCCGCTGCTCACTTTGGTGCAGCCCGATCGCGCCGCCACCTTCACCCGCGACCTGATCCGCCAGACGCAGCAGAGCCCCTATGGCCCGCCGGTGTGGCAGCTCCAGGGGATCGAGACCGGCTGCATGATCGGCTGGCATTCGGTCTCGGTACTGGCCGAGGCGCATGCCAAGGGCATCAAGGCCGATTACGCCGCCGCCTGGCCCAACATCCGCCGGCGCGCCTTCGATCGCACCTTCAAGGACAGCGACGGCTCGCTGGGCCGCGGCTATTATTACGACCTGGGCTATATCCCCGCTGACAAGATCTGGGAGTCGGTCAGCCGGACCCAGGAATATGCCTATGACGACTGGGCGATGGCGGTGCTCGCCGACGCCGCGGGCGCGAAGGACGATGCCGCGGCGCTGCGCAAGCGCAGCCTCAACTATCGCAACGTACTCGATGCCTCGACGCGCTTTGCCCGGCCGAAATTCTCGGACGGGAAGTGGTGGGCGGCCTATGATCCGATCCAGATCGGCCATGATCCCAAGCTGCACCGCGACTATACCGAGGCGAATGGCTGGCAGGCGACCTTCCTCAACCAGCATGACGTGCACGGCCTGATCGCGCATTTCGGCGGCGATGCCGCGTTCGTCGAGAAGCTCGACGCGCTGTTCAACGCGCCCTCGACGCTGCCGGAGAATGCGCCGCCCGACATCTCGGGTCTGGTCGGCCAGTATGCGCACGGCAACGAGCCCAACCACCATGTCGCCTATCTCTACGCCTATGCCGGTGCCCCGGCGAAGACCCAGGCGATGGTGCGCCGCCTGTGCCTCGAGATGTACAGGAACGATCCCGACGGCGAGATCGGCAATGACGATTGCGGCCAGATGAGCGCGTGGTTCGTCTTCTCGGCGCTGGGCTTCTATCCGGTCGATCCGGTCAGCGCGCTCTATGTGTTCGGCTCGCCGCTGTTCGACCGCGTCGAGGTCGATCTGGGCGGCGGCAGGACGCTACGCGTGCTCGCCAACGGCAACGGCGCCGACCGCCCGTACATTCAGTCGGTGCGCTGGAACGGCAAGCCCTGGACGAAGAACTGGATCGCCCATACCGATCTGGCGAAGGGCGGTGAGCTTGTGTTCGAGATGGGCGACAAGCCGTCCAGCTTCGGCACCGCCAGGGCCGATCGCCCGCCCTCGTTCGGGCGTACCGGTTAGGGCGTATCGCCACTCACTCTTCCGGCGAGCAGCTAAACCAACCGCCGCATCTGGACGTCGGCCAGCCTAGGCGTCGATTCCGTCCATCTCCGCATCGGCGCTGCCCTGCGCCTTCCACAGGGCGCCCGGCTTGGGCAGCAGGAAGTGGCTGAACGGCAGGATCGCGGCACCCACGGCGGGCGCGTCTTCCGACAAAGCGGCGCGGGCGACCGGCGCTACCGCCGGCAGTTGCGGCGCCCGCTCGCGCATCAGCGCGTCGGTGCGGGCCGCCAGCGCATCGAGCTGCGCGGTGGGCAGCCGGCCGCCGAGCAGCACGACCGCGGGGTTGATCAGGCAGTTCACCGCATCGAGCGGCACCGTCAGCTGATGCGCCGCGCGCTCGGTCCAGTCGGCGATGCAATGCTGCACCGATGCCTCGGGCGTCCGGCCGCGGGCGTCGGCCAGGCTGTGCCCCGCCGCCTCGAGGCTGCGGGTCAGGCCGGAGAGCGACACCAGGCTCTGGATCTGCTCGCCGGTCTCGCCCTGCGCGCGCATGAAGCCCAGCTCGCCGCTGCGCCCGTCCGCGCCGCGGATATAGGTGCCGTCGATCACCAGGCCGCCGCCCAGGCCCGAGGACAGCAGGATGTAGAAGAAGCTGTTGTTGCTCTGGCCGTGGCCGAGCTGCATCTCGCCCATCGCGGCGGCGGCGGCGTCGTTCTCGACGAACACCGGCAGGTTGAACGGCTCGTCGAACAGCGCGGCGATGTCCGTCTGTTCCCAATCGGCATAGTTGGCCGGACGCCCCGGCAGGTCGACCAGCCCGAGATCGTCAGGCATCGCCACGCCCAGCCCGACCACCTTGGCCACGTCGACATCCGCCCGGCGCAGCATGTTCTTGATCGAACGGCGATAGAGCGCGCGGACCTGGCCGGGCAGGGCGAAATCGACCTCCTCGGTGGTGCGGGTCAGCGTCTCGCCGGAGAAGTCGACCAGCACGATGGTGATATGATCGCGGTCGATGTTGACGCCGATCGAGTAGCAGGCGTCGCGCTTCACCACCAAAGCGGTCGGCGGCTGCCCGCGGCCGCCGCGGCGCTGGCCGGCTTCCTCGATCAGCCCGTCCTGGAGCAGGCGCTTGGTGATGTTGGCGATCGCCGGGCCGGTGAGCCCGGTGATCCGCGCCAGCTCGACGCGGGTCAGCGGCCCGAGCACGCGGATCGCGTGCAGGGTCACGCGCTGGTTGTGATCGGCGGCACGTTCGAGATTGGTACCGGAAAGGCGCGGCCTGGCGCGGCGGGCACTGCTTGTCATGCCAAGCTCATCTCCATCACGTGCCCTCATTTCCCTTCGAGCGTTCCTTCCAGCCGCTCGAGCGAAATGCCGCGCGTTTCAGGGAAGTATCGCCATACTATGACAAACTGCACCAGCATTGCACCGGCGAACAGCCAGAAAGGCAAGGCCTGCGTATATTGCGCGACGATCGGGAAGCCGAAAGCGAGAAGCGCGTTCATTCCCCAATGGGTCGCGCTGCCGATCGCCTGGCCGCGGGCGCGCACCGCGGTGGGGAAGATCTCCGACAGATAGACCCAGATCACCGCGCCCTGCGAGACCGCGAAGAACAGGATGAAGGCGATCAGTGCCGGCAGCAGGAACATCTGTCCCTGGCCCAGCGTGTAGATCGTCGCGACGGCGGCGAGCGCCAGCGCCGTGCCGATCGCGCCGATCAGCAGGAGAAGCTTGCGGCCGACCCGGTCGATCACCGCCAGTCCGAGCAGGGTGGCAAGCAGGTTGGCGACGCCGATCGCCACCGCCTGCAGGTCCGCCGACACCGCGCTGAACCCGGCGGCGGCGAAGATATCGCCCAGATAATAGAGGATCGCGTTGATGCCCGACAGCTGGTTGAACAGCGCCAGCGCGAACGCGAGCAGGATCGGGCGGCGGTGGAGCGCCCAGCTGAGCCGGGCGGCGCTGCCCGGTATGGCCGCCGCGGTGAACTGGGGGAGGAGCGTTTCGGGATCGCCCATCCGCAGCGTGCGGATCGCGTTGCCCGCCTCGGTGAGGCGGCCGCGCTGCGCCAGCCAGCGCGGGCTGTGCGGGATGCGCAGGAGCAGCAGCAGGAAGAGCAGGGCCGGGGCCGCCGCCACGGCCAGCTTCACGCGCCAGGCGAGCTCACCGTCGATCGCGCGGGCGATCAGGAAGTTGCTCACATAGGCGGCGAGGATGCCGATCACGATGCTGAGCTGGAACAGGCCGACCAGTGCCCCGCGCCGCTCGGCCGGGCTGACCTCGGCGATATAGACCGGCGCCAGCACCGAAGAGCCGCCGATCGCGAGCCCGCCGATGAACCGGAAGGCGACGAGCATCGCCAGGCCGCCCGCCGCCGCCGACCCGATCGCCGAGAGGATATAGGCGCCGGCGATCCAGTAGAGCATCGTGCGGCTGCCGAAGCGGTCGCCCGGTGGTCCCGCGCCCAGTGCCCCCACCAGGGTGCCGACCAGTGCGGCGGACACGGCCGCGCCCAGTTGGGCCGGGCTCAAATGGAAACTGTGCCGCAAGGCGTCGGTAACGCCGGCGATCACCGCCGTGTCGAAACCGAACAACAGGCCGCCCAGGCTGGCGGCGCCCACGGCCGATCGATTGAGCGTGCTCGCTCCCTTATCCATCGCAGACCCCTCTCCGGATCATTGAATTATCTAATTTGAAATATTAATGCAGCGGAAGCGCGTGACAAGAGACTCGTATAGATACGTGCCAAGTTATTGATGGGAGAGGGGAATGCAGTCGCTATCTGGTCCGTGCGCAGCAGCGTGGACGCTCTCGGCGTGACGATTCCCGATGGAAAGTCGACGCTTCGGGCCGGAATCGAGCTAGGCGGAACCAAGTGCGTCTGCACGCTGGCGAGCGGTCCGGACGACATTCGCGACCAGCGCACCGTGCCGACCACCCGGCCGGATGAGACGCTGCCGGCGATCCTCGCGATCCTGCGCGAATGGGATGCGGCGCACGGCTTTGCCGCGCTCGGTATCGCTTCCTTTGGCCCGATCGATATCAACCCGCAATCCGCCACCCATGGCCAGATCCTGGCGACGACCAAGGCGGCATGGCCGGGCACCGACGTGCTCGGCATCCTGTCGGCGCCCTTCGATGTGCCCGTCGGGTTCGATACCGACGTGAACGGTGCGGCGCTCGCCGAGATGGCCTGGGGCTGCGCGCGGGGGATGGACGACTTCGCCTATGTGACCGTGGGCACCGGCGTGGGGGTCGGCCTCGTCGTGCACGGCCTGCCGACGCGCGGCTTCGCGCATAGCGAGCTTGGCCATATCCGCGTGCCGCGGCTGCCCGGCGACGACCTGCCGAGCTTCTGCAGCTTCCACGATGATTGCGTGGAGGGCCTGGCCTCGGGCTCGGCGCTGAAGCTGCGCCTGGGCGGCCGATCGGTCGGCGAAGTGGCGGAGGATGATCCCGTCTGGGCGCCGATCGCCCACACGCTGGCCATGATGTGCCATGCGATCGTCTCTTCCACCGCGCCGTATCGCATCGCGATCGGCGGCGGCGTGGTGACCGGCCAGTCGCATTTGCTCGGCCGGATCGAAGCGGCGCTCCGTGCCAGCCTCAACGGCTATATGACGCTGCCGGACGACGGGCCGTACATCGTGGCGCCTGCGCTGGGCGACAAGGCGGGGCCGCTTGGCGCCATCGCCGTCGCCGACCTCGCGCTTGCGAAGGCAGCCGCTGCCAGCTGAGTGGGCCGGGGCGGCCTTTGGTGGCGGCCCGCAAGCTCCCGTCGATAGCCGTTCTGAGCCTGTACTTCGTGTACTTTCGATCTCAGAGCGCCACGCCGAACCCGCGTCCGATCGCCCGGACGCGGCCGATCAGCGGCGAGATCAGGCGGTCCGGGTCGCTGGCGGGCAAGTGGACGCTCTCCGGCAACACGCCCATCGCCTGGCGCATCGTCACCGCGCCCTGGCGCAGCGCGGGTCGGGCGATCAGCCACCAGAGCCGGGCATGCTCGCCGTCCACTTCGATCCGCTCCTGCGGGGTGAGCGGGGTGCGGGCGACATGGTCGGCGTGGAGCGCCGCCAGGATGCGCGACAGCCGGCCCAGCGTCTCCAGGTCGGGGGCCGGGTCGCGCTGCATGAAATAGCGCACGACGAGCGCGGCGTTCGCAGCTGCCTCGTCGCCGAACACCGGCAGATAGCGCTCCGTCAGCACCCGGCCGGCGCTGGCCGCCATCATCTCGGCAAAGCGCTTGGAAGCGCCGCCGGGGTGGCAGCGATAGAGGAGCTGGGCCTCGTCGAGCCGGGCGATCTGCCCGAAGCGGCCGAGCCGGTGATAGAGGTCGAAGTCCTCGGCATAGCGGACCTGGGGGCGCTCGAAGGGATCGAGCAGCCGCGCGGCCTCGGCGCGGAACATGACGGTGGACCAGACCAGCGGGTTCTGGGTGAGCAGCAACCAGTCGATCATCGCCGGGGTAAGCGGGCGGTCGCCGGGCCAGGGGCTGACAATGCCGTTCTCGAGGAACTCGGCGGCGGTGCCGACCAGCACGGTACCGGGATTGGCGTCGAGATAGCCGACCTGGGTAGCGAAGCGGCCGGGCTTGCAGAGATCGTCCTGGTCGAGCCCCGCGATGTAGCGTCCGCGCGCCGCGGCGAAGCCGATATTGCGGGCGACGACCGGGCCACCATTGGTCTCGGCATGGAGCACGGTGATGCGCGGGTCGGTCAGCGTGGCGAGCAGGGCGCGCGTGTCGTCGGTCGAGCAATCGTCGACGATCACCAGCTCCCAGTCGCTGAAGTCCTGGGCGAGGACGGAGTCGATCGTCGCGCCGATCCAGGCCGCGCCGTTATAGGCGGGCATGACGACCGAGACAGTGGGAGCAGGCAGTCCGTTCACGCGGCGAGGCTCACGCTCTGCCCGAGCAGCTGGTCGACGATGAGTTGGCCGACATCGTTCTGCCACTGCCACAGGCCATTGGCCTTGCCCTTGAAGCTCTTCTCGCCGCCGAGGCGCCCTTCGGGGACGAAGCCGGCGGCGAGGCCGATGCCATAGGCGCCGGGGATCGGCTGGCCCTCGGCATCGGTGACTCGGCAAAGCTGGTCGGCGAGGCGCGGGCGGCCCGGGGCGTGGGCGCTGAGTGCGATGCGCTGGCCCTCGGCATCGAGCAGCGGCAGTGCGTGCGGGCGATAGCCGAGCGCGGCGACGACAACGTCCGCCTCGGCGAGGATGCGGCTGGTCTCCGGGTCGGGACGGGCGATCTGCTGCAGCCGGACGCGCGGATCGGGCGTGCGCCCGCCGATGCGGAGCATGCGCAGGACCAGCTCGCGCGCCTCGAGCCGGAAGCCGGCTAGGCGATAGACGAAGCCGGAAAGCGAACAGATGTCGTCCGGGCCGAAATCGGTGAAGCCGTCTTCCCGGGCGGTCTCGGCCGAGGGGTACCAGGGGCGGAGCTCCTCGCGGTGGAGCAGGCTCAGGCTCTCTGCGCCGAACGGGATGTCGGACTTGAGCAGCAGGACGGCGGAGGCGATGGCCGAGGTGGAGGCGCCGATGATCGCGATCCTGGGCGCGCGCTTGCCGGCGATGCGGGTGCGCAGCCGGTCCATGCCGCCGGTGCGCAGCATGTCGTCGCACAGCATCAGCCGCTCGCCGACCAGTTCGCCGAGCGGCGTGCCGGCGACGGGTGCGGCGGCGATGTCGCTGGCCGACTGGTAGCCGCCAGTGGCGATGACGATGTTCTCGGACAGCAGTTCGCGTTCGGCGCCGGTGGCGCGATTGCGAATGCGGGTGCGCCACAGGCCGATGGCGCAGCGGCGGCTGTCGATGACCTCATGGCCGGTCAGCACCTGGCCGCCGGCTTCCGTCACAACAGCGCCGACGCGCTGGCCCATCGCTTCGAGGAACGGGCCGGTGCGGTGCAGCGGCACGCCGAGCTTGCCGATATAGGCGGCGATCTCGCGGGCGGCGGGGTGGTCCATCAGCGCGGCGATGCTCGGCTCGGGATTGTCCTTTACCGCACTGAGGAAGGTCTCGGCAGTGCTGTCCGACGTGATGGCATAGCCGGGCAGCTCGCCGGCGCCGAGGCAATCGCCGCGCTCGACCAGGGCGAGGCCGGCGCCAAGCTCGCGAAGCTTGCCCTTCTTGCTGGCCGAAATGAGGAAGGCCACGCCTGCGGGACCACCACCGATCAGCACGGTGTTGAGGATGGGCTCGGGCGCGGACGGCACGACGATGCGTGGCTTGCGCAGCGCGGCATGCAATGCGTCGCAGATGGTGGCGACGTCGCTTCCGCTCATCCGGTCGGTGACCGGGAGCGAGAGCATGCGAGCGGAGAGATCGTCGGCGACCGGAGTCGGTCCGGTGATGCAGGCTTCGCGGAAATAGGGCTGCTGGCCGATGTGCGGGCTGAAATAATGGCCGGAGCCGATACCCTGTTCGGCCAGGCTGGCCATGACTGCGGCGCGGTCTGTGCCCGCCGGGAGCAGCATCGGCATGAACTGCGCGACCTGCCTGCGGGCATGGCTGCGCTGGAAGGTGACGGTGTCGCCGAGTTGCTCCCGATAGGCGCGGTCGAGCGCGGCGCGGTGCTCGGCCACGGCATCGATCTCGCCCAGCTTGGCGCGGGCCATCAGGCCGAGCAGCTCGGGAAGCTTGGCGTTGATGCCTTCCTGCGTCGCGGTTCGCGGTGCGCCGAAGCCGAAATTCTGCATGCGGCGCAGGATCTGGATGCGGTCCGGATCGGCGCTGTAGATCAGCCCGCCTTCCGCCGTGGCGAAGGTCTTGGTGGCGTGCATCGAGAAGACGCAGGTGAGACGGCTGCCGGTCCCGAAGCCGCGGCCCATGGCGTCGAGGCTGCCGAGCGAGGCGGCGGCATCGACCACCACGCCGACATTGTGGTGTTCGGACAGGGCCTCGTAATAGCCCAGGTCGATGCCGGTGCCGAAGGTGTCGTAGGGTATGACTACCGCCACTTCCTCGCCGTGCCGGGCGAGCTCGGCTTCGATGGCGGTTGCTGATGCGGCCCAGTCCTTCGGGTCGCTGTCGACCAGGATCGGGGTGAGCCCCGCCCAGATTGCTGCATGCGCCGTGGCGGCGAAGGTGAAGGCCGGGACCAGGGCGTAACGGCCGGATCTGCCGGCTTTGGCCTCGCGGATCGCCAGCAACAGGCCCAGCGTCGCATTCGAGACTGCCAGGGCCAGTCCCTCGCCGCCGAAGAGCTGGGCCACGGCCCGGCGCTCGAAATCGCGGACGATGGGGCCGCCGTTGCTGAAATAGCCGCTTGCCTCAAGCGCGCGCAGCTCTTCGGCCATTTCACTCAGCCGTGGCGGCTGTGGAGCGATCAGCGGTAGTTTCAGCATAGGTCCCTCATCCCCGATGCGGAACTATGCCTGCACGTCTCCTAAGATTAGGTAAGTCGCTTCAACGCGACCAGCTCACGGTCCAGCGCCTGCAAGAAATTCGAGCGGTCCGCGCTAGAGAAGGGATTCGAACCCCCGACCTGATCGCCGCCCGCACGCAGGTCCGCCATGATCGCGCGGGTGGCTATCGCCGCGCCGATCGAGTTCGCCGTGAAGGGCCGGCCGTTGGGCGCCAGCACCTTCGCGCCTGCCTTCAAGGCGCGATCCGCCAGCAGGATATCGGAGGTGATGACCACCGACCGCGCATCCGCGGCTTCCGCGATCCAGTCATCGGCGGCGTCGAAGCCGTCGCTGACCACCTGGCGGCTGACCAGCGGATGCTGGGGCACGCGCAGCCACGAATTGCTCACGATCACCACCGGCACCTCGTGGCGCCAGGCGACCTTGTAGACCTCGTCCTTCACCGGGCAGGCGTCGGCGTCGACGAAGATCCTCACCGGTGCGAGGGGCCCCGGGCCGGCGGCGCCTTGCGATAGGGCCGGGGCTGATGCCGCGGCGCGCCCGTGCCACCCGGACCGCCGGCAGGACGGTTCGGACCGTTACGCTGCGGACGGGCACCCTGTGCCGGCGGCGCATCCGACGCCTCGATGCGGACGTCCTCGTCACCCTCGGCGGTGCGCGCCACGGCGGCCATGAACTTGCTCGCCAGCGCGCGCGGGATCTGGAACGCGGTCTCGTTCGGCCCGATGCGGATCGCGCCGACTTCGTTCTTGGTGATGTGCCCGCGACGGCAGATCAGCGGCAGCACCCAGCGCGGATCGGCATTCTGGCGGCGACCGATATCCATGCGGAACCAGGCGACGTCGTCAAAGCCCGGACGATGCTGCCCGGCCTGGCGCTCCTCGCGGCGATCGCCCTGGCTGCTGAGCTCCTCGGGCGCCGGCATCGCGGCACGGTGCGCGCGGACGAGCGCGGCGGCGATCTCGGCGGGCGTGCGCTCGGCGAGGAGGCGCTCGGCGATGGCGGCATCCTCCTCGTCGATCTCGACGGGAGCGAGCAGCGCGGCGATCAGGCGCTCGCGATCCTGGGCGCGGATCGCCTCGGGGCTCGGCACCTCGGTCCACTCGACCGGGATGCGGGCGCCCTTGAGCATCGATTCGACGCGGCGGCGGCGCTGATAGGGGACGATGAGCACCGCAGTGCCCTTCTTGCCGGCACGGCCGGTGCGGCCCGAGCGGTGCTGGAGCGTCTCGGCATCGCGCGGCAGCTCGACGTGGATCACCAGCGTTAGCGTCGGCAGGTCGATGCCGCGCGCGGCGACGTCGGTGGCGACGCAGACCCGGGCACGCTGATCGCGCAGCGCCTGGAGCGCATGGTTGCGCTCGTTCTGGCTATGCTCGCCCGACAGCGCCACGGCGGAGAAGCCGCGCTCGACCAGCGTGGCGTGCAGGTGGCGGACATTGTCGCGCGTCGCGCAGAACAGGATCGCCGTCTCCGCTTCGTGGAAGCGCAGCAGGTTGATCACCGCATGCTCGATGTCCGACGGGCTGACGGTGACCGCCTGATAGCTGATGTCGCCGTGGCCACGATCCTCGCCGACGGTCGAGATGCGCAGCGCGTCGTTCTGGTAGCGCTTGGCCAGCGCCACGATCGGCTTGGGCATGGTCGCCGAGAAGAGCAGGGTGCGGCGGGTGTCGGGCGCGCCATCGAGGATCGCCTCGAGATCGTCGCGGAAGCCCATGTCGAGCATCTCGTCGGCCTCGTCGAGGACGACGGCGCGCAGCGCGGTGAGGTCGAGCGCGCCGCGCTCGAGATGGTCGCGCAGGCGCCCCGGGGTGCCGACGACGATGTGCGCGCCGTAGCTGAGCTGGCGGCGTTCCTTGGCGGCGTCCATGCCGCCGACGCAGGTGGCGATGCGCGCACCGGTGGGGCCATAGAGCCAGATCAGCTCGCGGCTCACCTGGAGCGCCAGCTCACGGGTGGGGGCGATGATCAGCGCGTGCGGCTCCCGCGTCGGGATGATGCGGCCATCCTCGCCGAGCAGCTCGGGGTGCATGGCGAGGCCGAAGGCCACGGTCTTGCCCGAGCCCGTCTGGGCGGAGACGATGAGGTCGCGGCCGGCGGCTTCCGGTTCGATGACGGCGGCCTGGACGGCGGTGGGCGCGGCATAACCACGCGCTGCGAGCGCTTCGGCGAGAAGCGCAGGGAGATCGGCAAATGACATGAGACCCCGCACATGGGCTCGCAAAGGCCGTATCGCAAGGGAAAAGAGGGTTGATTTGTCTCGACGTGGCTTTGTGTCGTCGCGTGACGGGGGTGCGCAACTTAATGGCGGGATTGCGGGGTTTTTGGTTGCGCTATCATTTCGTCATCCCCGCGAAGGCGGCGATCCGTTGGCGCTGAGCTGGTTGAGACTCGCTCCGGCCAGCCGGAATGGATCCCCGCCTTCGCGGGGAAAAGTGGGGGTGGCGTCGGGTTTTCTTGCTCCCCTCCCTGCAAGGGAGGGGTTGGGGGTGGGTGGCGAGCGTAGCGAGCTCGGCGCGACGGTATGGAAAGAAGAAAAGGCCGGGCATCGAGCCCGGCATTTTCAAACCCACCCCTAGCCCCTCCCTTGCAGGGAGGGGAATGATTGGGAGGATCTGGTTTAGATCAGCGCCTTCACCGCATCCGCCAGGCTGGTCGTGGGGTGGCCGGTCAGCTTCGACAGCACCCGGCCGTCGTCGAACAGCGCGCCCTGGGCGATCTCGACATCCCAGCCTGCGAGCATCTCGGCGAAGGGGGCGGGGACGCCGGCGCCGGTTAGGGCAGCCGCGTACTCGGCCGGGGCGAGGTTGTGGAAGGGGATGTCGCGGCCGGTCTGGCGCGAGATCTCGGCGGCGAGGTCGGCCAGGGTGAAGGCGGTGTCGCCGGCCAGCTCGTAGATCGTGTTCTCGTGGCCGGTGCCGGTGAGCACGGCGACCGCGGCATCGGCATAGTCCGCGCGGGCGGCCGCGGCGATGCGGCCCTGGCCGGCGGCGCCGATCAGCGCGCCGTGCGCGACCGCGCCCTGCACGCCGGCGGCATAATTCTCGGTGTACCAGCCGTTGCGCAGGAAGGTGTAGGGGATGCCCGAGGCAGCGATCGCCTTTTCGGTGAAGAGATGCTCGCCCGCCAGGCTGAGCCTGCTCGTGTCGGCACGCAGCAGGCTGGTGTAGACGATGCGGCCGACGCCGGCCTGCTTCGCGGCTTCGATCACGGCGGCGTGCTGGGCCTCGCGCTTGCCGACCTCGCTCGACGAGATCAGCAGCAGCGTGTCGATGCCGGCAAGGGCGGCGGCGAGGGTCTCGGGCTGGTTATAGTCGAAGGCGCGGGCGGGGACGCCGAGATCAGCGGCCTTTTCGGGGCTGCGGACCAGCGCGACGATCTGGTCGGCGGGCAGCTTTGCCTTGAGCTTCTCGACAGTGAGGCGGCCGAGCTGGCCGGTGGCTCCGGTGATGGCGATGATCATGTGTCCGTTCCTTCTTGGCGGGTGACGGACATCCAGATATTGGCCTTGCTTACTATTCGTAAGTACATACATTCAGGTAAGTATGGAAAAAAGCCCGGAGCCCTTCTCGACCCGCGTGCGCCGTGGCGCATTGCTCGAGCGCAACTGCCCGTCGCGCGAGGTGCTGAAGCACATCTCCAGCCAATGGGGCGTGCTGATCCTGATCGTGCTGGAAGGCGGCACGCACCGCTTCAGCGAGCTGCGCCGCAAGGTGGACGGGGTGAGCGAGCGGATGCTGGCGCAAACGCTGCAATGGCTGGAAGGCGACGGGCTGGTCGAGCGGATCGCCTATCCGGTGGTGCCGCCGCATGTGGAATACAGCCTGACGCCGATCGGGCGCGAGGCAGCGGGGCATATCCGCGCGCTGGCCGACTGGATCGAAGTGCGGCTGCCGGACATCTGCGACGCGCAGGCGGCGAAGGTGGCGGCGGAGTAGGGGGGGGGGCTTCTTTCACTCCCCTCCCTGCAAGGGAGGGGCTGGGGGTGGGTTGCGAGCGTAGCGAGCCCAGCTGACCGGTGGGGATAAAAGAAAAGGCCGGGCATCGAGCCCGGCCTTTCCTAACCCACCCCTAACCCCTCCCTTGCAGGGAGGGGAATCTGAAGGTGGTATCTCCACGCAATCAGAAGCTGGCCCAGTCGTCGCTGGAGGCCGGTGCCGCCGGGCGGGCCGCGGCGAGCGGCTTGACCGGGGAGACATAGCCGCGCTGCTTTTGCGGGCGCGACGGGACCTTGGCCGGGGTGCGGGCGCGGACGGTGGGGGCGCCGACGTCGAACTTGCCGGCCTGCTCGCTGAGCGCATCGACTTCGCTGCTCAGGTTGCGGGCAGCCGCCGAGGATTCCTCGACCATCGCGGCATTCTGCTGGGTCGACTGGTCCATCGTGTTGATCGCCAGGCTGATCTCGGTGATCGCGTTGGCCTGCGCCTGGTTATCGCTGGCCATCTCGCCGAGCAGGGTGTGGACCTCGGCGACATCGCTCGAGATGTTGGCGAAGGCGCCGTCGACCTTCTGGACCATCTCCACCGCAGCGACGATGTCGGTCTGAGTGGCGGTAAGCTGATCGCGGGCGCGGCCGGCTTCCTCTTCGGCGCGCATCGCGAGCGCGCTGACCAGGTCGGCGACGACCGCGAAGCCGCGGCCCGCCTCGCCGGCGCGGCCGGCTTCGACCGCAGCGTTCATCGCGAGAACGCGCGTCTGGAAGGCGATCTTGTCGAGACCCTCGATGACGCTGTCGATGCCCTTGGCGCTTTCGCTGACCCGGGTCATCGCCTGCACGGCTTCCTCGGCGATCTCGCGGCCGCCCGAGACGGTGGCGATGGCGCCATCGGCGCGCTCGACGGTGCGGCCCGCGGCGGCGGCGGTTGCCTTGAGGCGGCCGTCCATCTGGCTGACCGCGGCAGTGGTCTGCTCGAGGCTGGAGGCGTTCGCCTCGGTACGGCGGGCAAGATCTTCAGAGGCCGAGGCGATCTCGGCCGAGCCGGTCTGGATCGTCTCGGCGCTCTGCATCACCGAGCCGATCAGGTCGCGCAGCGCGCCCAGCGCGGCGTTGAAATGGTCCTTGAGCTCGGCATAGCCGGCCGGGAAGCTGTCACCGATGTTCGCGGTAAGGTCGCCGCGGCTCAGCTGCTCGAGGCTGGCGCCGAGATGCGAAACGGCGATCGACTGCTCCTCCGCCTGGCGCTGCTGCTCGACCGCGTTGTCGCGGAAGGTGTGCATCGCCTTGGTCATGCGGCCGACGCAATCCTGATAGTTGGTGAACTCGATCGGGCTGTTGAGGTCGCCGGCGGCAAGCGCTTCCATGCGGACCACGGTGGCGACATAGGGATTGGCGATCGCGGCGCGGTAGCGGACGCACTGGATGGCGGCGCCGCCAATCAGCAGCGCGACCAGCGGCAGCGCGACCATCAGCGGCGCGAGGAACGCGACGAGGGCGACCAGCGTCATCACGCCGATCAGCGAACTGAATGCTACGTAGAGCTTGAGACGAATAGGTGCCGTGGCTTCAAACCAATGCATCGAAAGACCTCCTGAAGGTTCCAGAAGGCTCGAAGCCGGGAACCATGTCCCCGCGTGGTGCAAAGTCTGCACGATCGGGCAATGATCCCTTTGTAGAGGACACAATGGCGCAACATTCGTCATTGGCGAATATTTCAATACGTGAAAATACCGTAATAAAACCGCCACGATGGTGCGAACTGGCGGTTTCCGCTACGGAAACTGCGCAAAATTACCCGCAATATGTGATAAATCAGGCGGTTGGGGCGAGTGCCAGACCGGCCGCGCGGCCGCTCGCCCAGGCCCATTGGAAGTTGTAGCCGCCCAGCCACCCCGTAACGTCCACGGCTTCGCCGATCGCGTAGAGGCCGGGCAGCTTGCGGGCCTCCATCGTCTGCGAACTGAGTTCGGCGGTGCTGATCCCGCCGACGGTGACTTCGGCCTTGGCATAGCCTTCGGTGCCGTTCGGGCTGAAGCGCCAGTCGGCGAGGCGGCGGGCGGCGTCGTCGAGCTTGCGATCGGGGGTGTTGGCGAGCTCGGTGGCGAGGGCGAGCTTCTCGGCCAGCGCTTCGGCCAGGCGATCGGGCAGGGCTTCGCCGAGCAGCTTGCGCAGGGTGACGCGCGGGCGCGCACGCTTGGCGGCGAGCAGCCAGCCGGGCTCGGCTTGCGGCAGGAAGTCGATGCCGATGCTCTCGCCGTGGCGCCAGTAGCTGGAGACCTGGAGGATCGCCGGGCCCGAGAGGCCGCGATGGGTGAACAGCGCGGCTTCGCGGAAGGCCGCCTTGCCGGCGCGGGCGATCACCTCGGTGGAGACGCCGGAGAGCTCGCGGAACAGCGCTTCCTCGCCGCTGAGGGTGAGGGGCACGAGGGCGGGGCGGGGCTCGACCACCTTGAGGCCGAAGCGGCGGGCGAGGTCATAGGCGAAGCTGGTGGCGCCGAGCTTGGGGATCGAGGGGCCGCCGGTGGCGATCACCAGCGCGGGCGCCTCGGCGGTGCGCTTGCCGCAGGTGATGCGGAAGCGGGCGTCGGCATGCTCGACCTGGGGGGCGTGGCCGAGCCAGAGCTCGACGCCGCCGCGCTCGCACTCGTCGAGGAGCATATCGACGATCTGGCGGGCCGAGCCGTCGCAGAAGAGCTGGCCGAGGGTCTTTTCGTGCCAGGCGATGCGGTGCGCCTCGACCAGGTCGAGGAAATCCTGCGCGGTGTAGCGGCCGAGCGCGGACTTCATGAAGTGCGGGTTCTGCGAGAGGTAGCGGTCGGGCGCGGTGCCGATATTGGTGAAGTTGCAGCGGCCGCCGCCGGAGATGAGGATCTTCTTGCCGGGCGCATCGGCATGATCGACGAGCAGCACGCGCTTGCCCCGCTGGCCGGCGGTGAGCGCGCACATCAGCCCCGCGGCGCCGGCTCCCAGGATGATCGCGTCATACATGCGCTGCGCCTAGCAGGTGTTCAGGCTGCGGCAAGCGGCGGTGCGGGACGTTGCGGGTACGAAAGGAGATTGGGGATGCATCTTCTGCTTGGCATGGCGCTGGTGGCGGCGCCCTTCGTCCAGGACGATCCGATCTGCGCGGACCTGCGGCGGCTGTCCGCCGCGGTGGGGGACGCGGAGGCCTATCAGGCGCTGTACCGCTCGGACTTCGCGCCGAAGCTGCTGCGGGGCTGCTTCCGCAGCGACGGCTATTTCTGCAGCCAGACCATGCTGCCGCCCGAGATCACCCACGAGACGATGGCGAAGCGGATCGCCACGTGCCTGCCGGGGGCGACGGTCAATGCGGGCGAGCCCTGGCCGGGGCTGGCGCGCAGCGTGGTCACCGGCGGCGGGCTGGTGTTCAAGCTCGAGGAAAGCGGCAGCGAGCGGGCCCATGTCGGGCGGATCCTGCGGATCGAGATTCGGCCCCAGCCCGCACCCTAGTGGAGCTTGGCGATGCTCAGCCCGTCGAGCTTGGCGCGCTCCTTCACCGATTCCTCGCTGCGGGTGAGCGCCTTCGCGATCGCCTTGAGGGCCATGCCCTTCTTGGCGAGGGTGTGGAGCTTCTGGATCTCGTCGGCGCGCCAGGGCTGGCGGTGACGCTCGAAACGTTCGGCCATTCTAGTCCTTCCTAAGCAAAGGGGCGGGCTCCGTCCGGAACCCGCCCCAAGCGCTTTCAGCGGCGGGGCATGCGCCCCGGCCCGGCTTACTTGACGTGCTTCGCGATGTGCTTGTTCATCTCGAACATCGTCACCTTGTCGGCGCCGAAGATCGGACGCAGCACGTCGTCAGCGAGGATCTCGCGCTTGTTCGCCGGGTTCTGCAGGTTGTTCTTCTTGATGTACTCCCACAGCTTGCTCACGATCTCGCTGCGCGGGAGGTCCGCAGTACCAACGATCTTGGCCAGCTCGGGCGAAGGGGTCACCGGCTTGGCGATGCCGCCGCGTGCTTTGGTCTCGGCCATAAAGTCTTCTCCTGTTCCTGCCCTTGACGGGCCATGCCTTCGTCTGCGCCAGCGGCTTGTGCGAACCGTTCCGCCGCCTTTTGCGCCTACGATGTTCCGTGGTGAGGGCGTTACTCCTCACCTGACAACCCTTTGATCGTGCCAAATCGCGTCTGTCTAGAGAGCAGATGCGCCGAGACGCCCCCTGAGAGCGACATTTTGGGGATAAGTCGGGTTAAACCGCCGGTAGGAGAGGGCAAAACGCCATGCTAAGGAGCGTTTTCACGGCAAAAGGGGAGAGCGGGATGCGCGTTCTGGTGGTTGGCGGATTGCTGATTCTGGCAGGCTGTGGCGGCAGCGGCACCACCGGCACCAACTATTCCGATCCGCCACCCATGGCCGAGATCGTCGCCACGCCGAGCCCCAAGGCCAGCGAGACGCCCGAGGCCGATGCCGCGGCGGTCAATGCGGCGGAGGCCACGGTCGAGGCCGATGAGGCGGTCACCAATAGCGACGCTACGGCAGTCACAAACGTAATGTGAGTGGACAAGGCGGCGCGGGCTTGTCTAAAGGCATGCCCAACATGATGACCCGCGCACTTCTCGGCCTGCGACTTATCCGCCCTTAGGGGCCGGACGCACATGTGCACGCCCCTAAGGGCACTTCACAATTGAAATCGAAGTCTCCAGCCGAGAGAGAGCTGTCATGTTGCGCGATCCGTCCATCAAGTACCGTCCCTTCCCCCAGGTAAACCTGCCCGGCCGCCAATGGCCGAGCCGTACCATCACCAAGGCGCCCCGCTGGCTGTCGACCGACATGCGCGACGGCAACCAGGCGCTGATCGACCCGATGGACGCGGAGAAGAAGACCCGCTTCTTCGAGCTGCTCTGCAAGGTGGGCGTGAAGGAGATCGAAGTCGGCTTCCCCAGCGCCGGCGCAACCGAGTTCGACTTCATCTCGGGCCTCGTCCAGCAGGACAAGATCCCCGACGACGTGATCGTCCAGGTGCTGACCCAGTCGCGCCAGGACCTGATCGAGACCAGCTTCCAGTCGCTCAAGGGCGCCAAGAAGGCGATCGTCCACCTCTACAACGCCGTCTCGCCGGCCTGGCGCCGCATCGTGTTCGGCATGAGCCGCGAGGAAATCAAGCAGATCGCCATCGCCGGCGCCAAGGTGCTGCGCGACGAGGCCGCCAAGCAGCCCGACACCGACTGGCATTTCGAATACAGCCCCGAGACCTTCTCGACCGCCGAGCTCGATTTCTCGGTCGAGGTCTGCGAGGCGGTGATGGACATCCTGCGGCCGACCACCGACAAGCCGCTGATCCTCAACCTGCCGGCGACGGTCGAGGCGGCGACGCCGAACATCTATGCCGACCAGATCGAGTGGTTCTGCCGCAACATCCGCAGCCGCGACACCGTCGTCATCAGCCTGCACACGCATAACGACCGCGGCACCGGTGTTGCCGCGTCGGAGCTGGGCCTGCTCGCGGGCGCGGACCGTGTCGAGGGCTGCCTGTTCGGAAACGGCGAGCGCACCGGAAATGTCGACCTGGTGACGCTGGCCCTCAACATGTACACGCAAGGCGTTGATCCGGGCCTGGATTTCTCGAACATCGACGAGGTGATCCAGACGGTCGAATATTGCAACCAGATCCCCGTCCACCCGCGCCATCCCTATGCCGGCGACCTGGTGTTCACCGCCTTCTCGGGCAGCCACCAGGACGCGATCAAGAAGGGCTTCGCGGCGCAGGAAGCGCGCAACGACGAATTCTGGGACGTGCCGTACCTGCCGATCGATCCCAAGGACCTGGGCCGCGACTATGAGGCGGTGATCCGGGTGAACTCGCAGTCGGGCAAGGGCGGCGTCGCCTGGGTGCTCGAGCAGGACAAGGGCCTCAAGCTGCCCAAGCGCATGCAGGCCGATTTCTCGCGCCATGTGCAGGCGCTTGCCGACGAGACCAGCCGCGAGCTCAACGCCGCGGACATCTGGGGCCGGTTCGAGCAGACCTATCTGCCGGGCGAGAAGGACCGCTTCGTGCTCGAGGATTATGAGGAGACCGGCGCCGCCGGGCAGCGCGTGTTCGTCGGCCGCATCGCGGTGGACGGCGAGACGCGTTCGATTTCCGGGCGCGGCAACGGCCTGATCTCGGGCGTGATCGACGCGCTTGCCGGCACCACCGGCCCGGCGCTCGACGTGGTCGACTATAGCGAGCACGCGATCGGCCACGGCGCCGATGCGCAGGCCGCCGCCTATGTCGAATGCCGCACCGCCGATGGGCGCACGGTGTTCGGCGTGGGGATCGACGCGGACATCGCCACCGCTTCGGTGCGCGCGGTGCTCAGCGCGGCGAACCGGGTCTGATCGGGAACCGGCGCGGGATGCTCTCCGGTATCCTGCGCTGGTCCACGGTTTCGAATGTGATCCTGATCGCGGGGACGTTTCTCACCTTCGTGTTTTACGGCCAGGCATTTGTGACCCATCCGACCGTCTGGGTGCCGATATTGTGCACGGCCGCCGGATGGCTTTTCGGTATCTTGATCCACGAGATCGGCCATGCCGTCGCAGCGATTGCATGCGGCTGGCAGATTCTGGCTTTTCAAGTCTATCCCGTCGGCTGGCACGGACCGAGCTGCACGCTTACGCTTCTGCCGCGTAGCGTCGGCAAGGAGGCGGGCGGTTATGTCGTTATCGTGCCACGCAGTCTGGCCACTGGCAGTGCCACGCGCTGGATGACGATCCTGGCGTGCGGTCCGGGGGCCAGCCTTGCCCTCGCCGCGACAGCACTGATCATTCGGGAGACGTGGCTGCGCGGGGTCGATACGCCCGGCTTGATCGCGAGCAATTTCGGCTTGGCGATCGCCATCCAGTCCTGCGTGTTCGCAGCGATCTCGCTCATTCCGCAGGGCGGGAGCGATGGCGCTCATATCATCGCCATGGCACGGCGCGACCCCGAGAAAGACGCGATCTGGCCCTATGTCTGGGCAAGGACGATGCTCGACTTCAACCTGCGGCTCCGCGACCTGCCCGGCTGGCTTCTCGCCGCGCAGCGCGACCTTCCCTTTCCCGAGAAGGAGCGCGAGCAATATCTGGCGGGTCTTGAGATCGGCCTGGCATTGGATGCGGAAGTGCCTGACTATTCTCGGGCCCGCGCGCTGATCGACTCCCATCTGGTACACTATGGCGCCAGCGCGTGGCTCGCTTCATGCGACGCTTATCTCGCGGCGATCGGAGAAGGGGATGCCGAGGGCGCTGCACGGCGGCTATGGTCGGGCGAGCCCGACCGGCAGGTGATGGCGATCCAGCATGCCGCCAAGGCGTCGGTGCTTGCGGTGCAGGGCGACCGGCGCGGGATGCGCGCCGAACTGCTGCGGATGCGCAAGGCAAATCGTGCAGACTGCCCCTATCGCAACGCCACCTTCCGCGACATCGAGCGCCGGATCCGCGCGGCGCTGCGCCCTGCTTAACCTGTATCGGCATTCGAGTTCAGAAGCGATGTCCTGAGCACAAACCTCGTCACCCCGGCCTTGTGCCGGGGGCCACGGCGCGACACGCACTGGACCTGAACCCTAAATCCTGCCCTCGCCGCCCGGTGGACCCCGGCACAAGGCCGGGGTGACGGTCGAATGAGGTCGATGACAGTCCTTCAATCCTGAACGTAGATACGCCCTACCGGCTCGGATCGATCAGATACTTCTCGCCGGTGGCCTTCTTCGCATAGGCCTGCACCACTGCCGGATCGAGCGCTTCGGCGAGCGAGATCGTCTGGGTGTAGGTGCTGGCGAAAGTGGTGGTCAGCTCGGCGGCGACGCGGGCGCGCAGGCGCAGCGTGCCTTCGAGGCCGAGCTTCATCAGGAACGGCGTGACCAGGAAGCCGCTGATCCCCCAGGCGAGGCCATAGCCGCGATCGAGCTCGGTCGGCGTGGTGTCGAGCATGCCGTAGATATAGACCTGCTTCCAGGTCGAGGAGCCATAGCGGCTATAGGCGGTGGCGGTGCGGTTGGCGGCCGCTTCCATCGCGTGGAGGATCGAATTGACGATCTTGCCGCCGCCGATCGCGTCGAAGGCGAGGGTGGCGCCGGTCTCGGCGATCGCGTCGGTGAGCGCCTCGCGGAAATCGGGGGCGCTGCTGTCGACGATATACTTCGCGCCGATGTCGCGCAGGATTTGCGCCTGCGCTTCGCTGCGCACGATGTTCACCAGCGGCACGCCGTCCGCGATGCAGACGCGGTTGAGCATCTGGCCGAGGTTGGAGGCGGCGGCGGTGTGGACCAGCGCCTTGTGGCCTTCCATCCGCAGCGTCTCGACCATCGACAGGGCGGTGAGCGGATTGACGAACATCGAAGCGCCGTCGGCGGCGGTGGCGCCTTCGGGGAGCGGGATGCAGTCGCGCGCGGCGATCTTGCGATACTGGGCGTACATCGCGCCGCCGAGCATGCCGACCTTCTTGCCGAGCAGGTTGGCGACGTTCGTGCCGGCCTCGACCACGGTGCCGGCGCCTTCATTGCCCACCGCCATCGACTGATCGAGCCGCGGCTTCATCGCGCCCATCCGGCCGGCGAGGATCTCGGCGGTGAGGGTGGGGCGGTCCGGCGTGCCGCCGGCGGCGAGCGTCGCCATGTCGGCCGGGCCGAGCAGCAGCCCGAGATCGGACGGGTTGATCGGCGCGGCCTCGACCTTGACGATGACTTCGTCGGGGCCGGGAGCTTCCAGCGTCACGGGCTCGAGCGAGAGCGTGAGCTTGCCGTCGCTCGATACCGTGGAGCGAAGTTCGAGGCTGGTCAGCGGGGCCGTCATTGCACTCTCCTGTGGTCGATCGCGTCCGATCCGTATCGGGCCCCAGATATCGATCTTCCCGGCCGCGCGCAAAGCCGGCGCTGCGGGAAAATACGGAGGGCGATAAGGGGCTCGTTAACCCCTTTCCGGCCATGTTCGGGGCTCGGGGGTATCGGGATTGTTCGTCAGCCTATCACTGGTGCATGCGTGCGTCTTTGCGACGCTGGCATTGCTCGTCGGCGCGATCCGGATCGGGATGCGGAGCGAGTCCGCGCTGTCCTGGATGGTGGCGGCGCTGCTGTGCGGCACCACCGAGATGCTGGTGCTCTCGTTGGCGCAACATGGCGAGAGCGAGCTGCTCGCCGCGACCCTGCTCGTGCCGCCGGCCTATCTCTGCTTCAGCCAGGCGGTGCGCATCTCGACGGGCGGCAAGCAGCACTGGCGGGTGATCGGCACGAGCATCGCGCTGGTGATCTGCTCGCTGGCGCTGCTCGCGGTGCGGGCGCCCTTCGTGGTGATGACCATGCCCTTCCAGCTGGCCTGCGCGCTGTCGCTGGGCGACGGGATCGTCCACCTCTCGCGGCGGCCGCAGGGCTGGGTCGATCGCGCGCTGCTCGGCTGCATGGTGGTGATCGCGACGCTCTTCCTGGTGCGCATGCCGCTCTATCCGGCGCTGTTCGGGCTCGGCGTGCACTATGCCGAGATCATGCCGACCGCATTCGAGCGCGGGCTGCTGCTCGTCTCGGCGCTGCTGACCCCGCCTTCGGTGTTCCTGCTGCTCGCCAAGATCATCGCGGGGATCATCACCGAATATCGCCTGCGCTCGGAGCGTGACCATTTGACCGGGGTGCTCAATCGCCAGACCTTCGAGCAGGCGGTGCGGCGCGAACCGCTGCGCGGCGGGGCGGTGATCTATTGCGACATCGACCATTTCAAGCGGGTCAACGATCGCTACGGCCATCATGTCGGCGATGAGGTGATCAGGCTGTTCGCCGATGTGCTGGCTGCGACCGGCTTCAAGGTCGGACGGCTGGGCGGCGAGGAGTTCGCGATCTTTCTGCCGGGCAACAGCGCGAACGACGCGGCCGGCCTGGCCGAGGTGCTGCGGATGCATTTCCATGCCAGCACGCATGAAGCCATGGCACCGGATCATAGGCTGAGCGCGAGCTTCGGAGTGGCCGATTACGGGCCGGGCGAAGTGCCGGGCGAGGCGCTGATCCGTGCCGATGTCGCGCTTTACCGCGCCAAGGGCGAGGGGCGGAACCGCGTCGCGCTGTTCCATGCCTTCGGCCTGGTGCCGGTGGTGTGGCAGCCGCCCCGGGCGGTGGCTGCCTGATCAGCGCTCCCGGACGATCTCGCAGCCGATGCGGGCGTCGGGATAGATGTCGAGCTTCATCGAGCGGACGCTGACCTTCGCGACGCGCGGGTCCTCGAACGCCAGCGCGGCGACCTGGTCGCACAGCGTCTCCTGCAGCTCGAAATGGCGCGATTCCACCAGCTTGCGGATGCCGGCTCGCAGGAAGTCGTAATCGACAACGGCGTCGATCCGGTCCTCGGGCGGGGTGGCGTAGCGGCAGGTCATTGCGACGTGCAGGGTCACCCGCTGGGGCGCGGCGCGCTCCTCGGGATGGATGCCGAGGCCCATCGCGACTTCGAGGCCGTCGAGCAGGATCGTGTACTCAGCCAATGGGGCGCTCCCGGCCTTCGAACATCACGTCGCCGTCGCGCTGCAGGAAGCGCTGGCCGCAATCGACGAAGATGTTCTGCCCGGTGATGCTCTGCGTCGTGAGCAGCATCTCGACCGTGGCGGCGATGTCGGCCAGCGCGACTGGGCGCTGGAGCAGGTTCTGCCGGGCATGCTCGGCGAATTCCTGTGCGGTCTGGTCGAGGCTGGGCAGGGTAAGACCGGGCGACACCGCGTTGACCCGGATGCGCGGGGCGAGGCCGCGGGCGAGCAGCTCGGTCGCGGTGGCGAGCGCCGCCTTGCTCAGCGTGTAGGTGAGGAAGTCCGGATTGAGGTTGGCCAGCTTCTGGTCGAGCAGGTTTACCACCGCGCCCTGGTCGAGGTCGTCCTGTGCCGCCAGGGCCGAGGCGAGGGCGACGGGGGCGCCGCAGTTCACCCGCATATGCTGGTCGAGCAGGGCGAAATCGGTGAGCGGCAGCGCGTCCCAGGCGAATTGCGAGGCGTTGTTGACCAGGCCCTCGACCGGGCCGCCGAGCCCTTCGCGGGCGGCGGCGATCAGGGCGGGGGCGGTGGCGGCTTCGGCAAGCTCGCCGGTCACCACGCAGGCGGAGCCGCCCTCCGCGGCGATCTGGGCGCGCAGGGCTTCGGCTTCCTCAGGAGCGTGGTGGTGGTGGATCGCCACCTGGTGGCCGCGCAAGGCGAGCCGGCGGGCTATGCCCGCGCCAATCCGCTTCGCGCCGCCGGTAACCAGTATCCGCATCAATAGCCCATCAGCTTGAGCACTTCCTGGCGGCTGCGCTCATCGTCGCGGAACACGCCCATCATGCGGCTGGTGACCATGCCGACGCCGGGGGTGCGCACGCCGCGCGCGGTCATGCAGCCATGCGTCGCCTCGATCACCACCGCGACGCCCTGGGGCTGGAGCCGCTCCCAGATGCAGTCGGCCACCTGCGCGGTGAGCCGCTCCTGGACCTGCAGCCGGCGGGCGAAGCCGTGAAGCACGCGGGCGAGCTTGGAGATGCCGACGACGCGGTCCTTGGGCAGATAGGCGATCGAGGCCTTGCCAGTAATCGGCGCCATGTGGTGCTCGCAGTGCGACTGGAAGGGAATGCCGTTCAGCAGGACGATGTCGTCATAGCCGCCGACTTCCTCGAACACCCTGTTCAGATGGTGGGCGGGGTCCTCGTCATAGCCGGCGCAATATTCCTTCCACGCACGGGCGACGCGCTGGGGCGTGTCGAGCAGTCCTTCGCGGCTGGGATCGTCGCCGGCCCAGCGGATCAGCGTGCGGATCGCGTCCGCAACTTCGTCGGGGACCGGAATCTTGGGCGGCGATGCGACAATATCGCCGTCTTCGGGGTCCTCGTGATCATGCACCATTTTCGTCTCTTCCTGACCGCGTTCGGCCTTTACGCTACGGCATCTGCGCTTCTTGCAGAAACCGGGTGTGGCTCAACTGTATCTCCCCGGGAAAAAGGGCCGAAAACCGCAGAGTTCCGACGCTTATCCCCGTTGACGGGCTCAAAAATGCAGCGTTAGTTTCGTCCCCGATAAAAGCAACGTCGCGACCGGTACAAGCCGGCCGGCACCCAGAGGAGGGGGATTGCACCCGATGAAGAAGCTCGACTTGCTCGCGGCGACTGCGCTTACGCTGTTTTTCGCGACGCCCGCCTTTGCCCAGCAGCAGACCACGCCGGCGCCCGCGCCGTCGGACGACAGCCAGGAATATCAGTCCTCGAACGAGATCATCGTGACGGCGACCCGCCGTAACGAGACGGTGCAGGACGTGCCGATCGCGATCACCGCCATCGGCGCGCAGGAACTGCAGAATTCGGGCGTCGACAATGTCCGCGACCTCGAGCAGCTCGCCCCGTCGATCCAGAGCTCGACCGGCCAGTCTTCGGCGACCGGCACCACCATCTACCTGCGCGGCATCACCACCGGCGGCGACAATCCCGGCTTCGAGCCGGCGGTCGGCGTGTTCATCGACGGCGTGTTCCGTGCCCGTGCCGGTGTCGCCATCTCCGAACTGCCCGAGCTGGAGCGCGTCGAAGTACTGCGCGGCCCGCAGGGCACGCTGTTCGGCCGTAACACCTCTGCCGGCGCGCTGAGCATCTACACCGCGCTGCCGCAGTTCGAGACGCACGGCTATGTCGAGGGCTCGTACGGCAACTACAACGCCTATGGCGTCAAGGGCGCAATCACCGGACCGGTGAGCGAGTCCCTCGCGCTGCGCCTCGATGGCAGCTACCGGAAGCGTGACGGCTATATCAAGGACGCCAACAGCAACCGCCGTTTCAACGACGTCGATCGCTGGGCGCTGCGCGGCCAGGCGCTGCTCGACAAGGGCGACATCACCTTCCGCCTGATCGCCGACTATTACCAGACCGACGAAGTCTGCTGCGCCACCGTGTCGGTGGTCCGCGGGCCGATGGCGCAGGTCATCAACGGCATCGCCGCCTCGCAGGGCCGCACCGGCATCTATACCGGCCCGCCCAGCGACCGCATCCAGGCCGCATCGCCTAACCGCAACTATGGCGAGAAGGTGAAGGACTGGGGCTTCTCGGGCGAGCTCAACTGGGATCTGGGCGACGTCAAGCTGACCTCGATCACCGCCTATCGCGACTGGCGCGCGCTGCGCAGCCAGGACATCGACTTCTCGGGCATCGATCGCGCCTATCGCGACAATTACCGCACCGAGCTCAAGGACTTCACCCAGGAAATCCGCCTGCAGGGCTCGGCCTTCAACGGCGCGCTCGACTGGCTGGTCGGCGGCTTCTACCTGAACGAGAAGAACGACCTGACCGACACGGTGCGCTTCGGCAACGACGCCAACCTCTATGTCGACTCGGTGTTCAACGCGCTGGCCGGCCCGTCCTTCGGCGGCAAGGTACAGTTCTACGGTTCGCTCGGCCCGACGGTGCCGACGCCGGGCGCGGTGTTCCTGAACCCGGCGGTGCCGAACTCGCTGGCGGCGCTGACCTCCGTCTATGGCGCGACGCTGGCCCCGCTGGTCGGCTGCTTCCGCGCCCAGGCGGGCACAGCACCGGCCGGGCTCTGCGTGATCCCGGGCTTCCCGTCCACGCCGATCCCCGGCCTGGCGGCGCTCGCCGCCTCGCCGCTGCCGGGCGCCACCCCCGGCCAGGGCAACAACAACGACGTGTTCGGCGTGAAGACCGACGCGATCGCGCTGTTCACGCACAACATCGTCAACGTAACCGACAATCTGTCGCTGACCCTCGGCGCGCGCTGGAATCATGAGCGCAAGACGATGACGGCGTCGATCAACAGCAACACCGGCAGCTGCACCTTCTTCAACAATGTGCGTGCGGGCCAGCCGGCGGCGACCGCTTATGCGAACCTGCTGCGCCAGCTCGGCATCTTCAACAACCTGTACCTGCTGAGCTGCAACCCGGCCGTGAACAGCGAGTTCAACGGCAACTATACCGACAGCTTCACCGACGACGAGATCACCGGCACCGTCAAGCTGGCCTACAAGTTCTCGCCGAAGCTGATGGTCTATGGCAGCTACGATCACGGCTACAAGTCGGGCGGCTACAATCTCGACCAGGCGACCTTCGACTCCGTGCTGCTCGGCGGCAACGGCGCCCAGGGCCGTGACCTGCGCTTCGGCGCGGAGACCAACGATGCGTTCGAAGTCGGCTTCAAGGCGAGCCCGAGCCGTGCGTTCTCGCTGAACGTCGCGGCGTTCTACATGAACTTCTACGGGCTGCAGTCGCTGGTCTTCTCGGGCAACAACTTCGTCGTCCAGAATGTCGACAAGAGCATCTCGAAGGGCGTCGAAGTCGAATCGTCGATCCGTCCGGCGAACAACCTGACCTTCCAGCTCGGCTACAGCTATATCGATGCGCAGTACGCCAAGTCGAACAACTTCACCGGCACGCCGCTGCAGGGCCAGGAAGGCCGCCAGTTCCAGAACCAGCCGAAGCACACGGTGACCGGCGCGGTGACCTGGGAGCCGCGGGTTGCGGACAACCTGAAGGGCCTGATCCACCTCGACTTCCGCTACAACAGCGAAGTCAACATTCCGTCGAGCAATCCGGACCCCGCCAGCGGCCGCACCGCGATCCGCAACGAGGGCTATGGCCTGCTCAACGGCGCGATTGGCCTGCAGACCAATGACGGCAAGATCCGCGGCGAGATCTTCGTCGAGAACATCACCAACACCTTCTACTTCATCTCGGGCTTCGCCGTGCCGGAGCAGACCGGCAACTATAACGGCTATCCGGGCTATCCGCGCTTCTATGGCGCGCGGCTGCGCTTCGGCTTCTGATCGAGACGCCTGCGGGCAGGGATGGGGCGCTCCGGGAAACCGGGGCGCCTTTTCTTTTCGTCGGGTGCTTATTCTTTCCCCGGCGAAGGCTGGGGAAGGGCTGGGGTTCGCCTTGTGCTACCCCCCGAACAGCGCGTCGATCGGGCCCTTGGGGAGGAACCACAGCACCGCGACCAGCGCGGCGCAGGCGAGGCCTGCCCAGGGGCTGGCGAAGGTGAGGGCGATGCCGCTGGCGTAGATCGCCGAGGCGACCAGCCCCTTGCGCAGCGAATGCTGGTGATAGTCCTGTGCCGCCGCGTCCTGCCGGCCGGTGCGGCGGATCACTGACTGGAGCCACACATAGGCGAAGCTCGGCAGCATCATCACGCACATATAGACCAGGGTCGCATCATGGCTGAAATGCTGCTCGCCGAGATAGGCGGTGGCGAAGGGCACCAGCGACAGGGTGAACAACAGTGCGATGTTCGACCAGAGCAGCGCGTTGGTGATGCGGGCAGCATGGGCGAACAGCCGGTGGTGGTTCACCCAGTAGATCGCGACATAGGCATAGCTGAGCACATAGGCCGTGAAGACCGGCCAGAGCGACCAGAGGTGCGCCAGGCCATGTTCCTCCGGTGCCTTCATCTCGAGCACCATGATCGTGATGATGATGGCGATCACGCCGTCGGAAAACGCCTCAACCCGATTGACGCCGCCCCGACCTTCTTCCGTCTCGCTCATTGCCCCTCCGCCGATAATGGAGAGCATGATGCCGCCGAATGCGTGCCGGCTCAACTATTCCGAAGGTGAGGAGGGCAGGGCGCCTGCCCAGCCACGCACCGCCGCCGCGCAGAGCCGCAGGATCCTCGCCTTGTCCGCGCATTGCTCGAGAAGCGGCCGATTGGTCTTCTCATTCTCTCCCCAATAGCTGCCGCCGTCGCGCCAGCTGTCCTCCTGGGCGGGGTAGATGAGCAGATATTTTTTGAACAGCTTGGCACCGGCTTCGAGCGGGCCATCCACTTCGTGCCCGCGAATGCGATACTCGTCCGGCCAGTCGTCCTCGAACCAGCTGCCGGACTGCTCCTGCTTGCGCACCAGCTTGTCCAGGCGGACGGTGAGCACTTGCAATTCCTCGGCCGCGGCCTCCAGTTGCGCGGCCGCCGCCATGGCAGTTCGATAGTCATCGATCATCGAGATGCTCCCGTGGCGCGTATATCATGCGCCACGGAAGCAGTCGATTGGATCGGAAGAGGTCTTACTGCGCGGTGAATGCCGCGTTGATCTCGAGCGCGACTTCGTCCGAGACGAAGGGGACATACTTGTCCATGCCGAAATCGCTGCGCTTGATCTTCGCGGTCGCCGAGAAGCCGAAGTTGAGCTTCTTGGTCATCGGGTTGTCGCCGGCGCCGACGAACTTCGTGTCGAGCACCACCGGGCGGGTGACGCCGTGCAGGGTGAGGTTGCCGGTGATCCTGGCGCTGGTGCCCTGAACGGCCACGCTGGTCGAGACGAAGCGGATGTCCGGATACTTCGCGGTGTCGAAGAAGTCGGCGGTGCCGAGATGCTCGTCGAGCGCCTTGACGGTGGTGACGATGCCCGAGGCCGGAATGGTCACGTCGAGCTTGGCGTCGGCGGGCTTCTTCGGGTCGATGGCGAGCGTGCCGGTGGCGCCGCCGGCCTGGCCGGTGAACTTGCTGAAGCCGAAATGGTCTACGGTGTAGCTGACCTGGGTGTGGCCGCCGTCAACGGCATAGGTGCCGGCCGCGATGCGGGCGGTGTCGGGCTGGCCAGGGAGCTGGACCGCCTGCTGGGCGGCGAAGGCAGCGATCGGGGTGGCGGCAAGCAGAGCAACGGCAATGAGAACGCGCATGGAAACTCCTCTGTGGGGAAGGAGCGCGCTTTGTGGTGATGCCGGCCCGGCGGGAAAATCCCGAAGGCGGCAACGCATGGTTTCCGAAACGGAGCGGGGGCGCGCGGGAACAGGGTGAACAGAGAGCTAAAAGCGGGTTCCGGAAGCCTCCCAACCGGGGAGTTCCGCACTGGCGCCGGTGCCATGCCGGTGAGACGCTGTCCCGACGCTTTCGGGAGATGCGCCATGGGATATTTCTTCCACTTGCCCCAGCCCCGCCATGACAGCACGCAGGCCTGCCTGGCAGCGATTGCCGCACGCATTGCGGCACCGGAGAAAAGGGCCGAGGCCGGCGCGCACCGCCGACCTCGGCAAAGCGATTAGTTCTTGGTCTGATCGACCAGCTTGTTGGCGCCGATCCACGGCATCATCGCGCGCAGCTCGCTGCCGACCTGCTCGATCTGGTGACGCTTGGCGGCGATGCGGCTGGCCTTGAGCTCGGGCTGGCCGGCGCGGTTGTCGAGCACGAAATCCTTCACGAAGCGGCCCGACTGGATGTCGGCGAGGACGCGCTTCATTTCCTTCTTGGTCTCTTCGGTGATGATGCGCGGGCCGGTCTTGATGTCGCCGTACTCGGCGGTGTTCGAGATCGAGTAGCGCATGTTGGCGATGCCGCCCTCATACATCAGGTCGACGATCAGCTTGAGCTCGTGGAGGCACTCGAAATAGGCCATTTCGGGCGCGTAGCCGGCCTCGACCAGCGTCTCGAAGCCGGCCTGGACCAGCGCGGTGGCGCCGCCGCAGAGCACGGCCTGCTCACCGAACAGGTCGGTCTCGCATTCCTCGCGGAAATTGGTCTCGATGATGCCCGAACGGCCGCCGCCGACGCCCGAGGCATAGGCGAGGGCGATGTCATGCGCGTTGCCCGATGCGTCCTGATGGATCGCGATCAGGCAAGGCACGCCGCCGCCACGGGCATATTCGCTGCGCACGGTGTGGCCGGGACCCTTGGGCGCGATCATGATCACGTCCACGTCCGACGGGGCCTCGATCAGGCCGAAGTGGATGTTCAGGCCGTGCGCGAAGGCGAGGGCGGCACCGGGGCGGAGATTGCCCTTGATGTCGTTCTCGTAGATCGCGGCCTGGTGCTCGTCGGGTGCGAGGATCATCAGGATGTCGGCCCAGGCGGCGGCTTCCTTGTTCGGCAGCACCTTGAAGCCGGCGCCTTCCGCCTTGGCGGCCGAGGGCGAACCCGGGCGCAGCGCGATCGCGACTTCCTTGACGCCGCTGTCGCGCAGGTTCTGCGCATGGGCATGGCCCTGCGAGCCATAGCCGAGGATGGCGATCTTCTTGTTCGAGATCAGGTTCAGATCGGCGTCGCGATCGTAGTAAACGCGCATGATTGGTTCTTCCTTTTCGTCGCCCCGGCGCTGAGCCGGGGTCCCGCTTCTGTTTGCCCGCTGCGAGAGAAAGCGGGACCCCGGGTCAAGCCCGGGGTGACGGTTAATGGTTATACGCGATCAGGCCGCTTCGGCCCCTCTCGCAATCGCGACGATGCCGGTGCGGGCGATCTCGACTAGGCCGAGGTCGCGCATCAGCTCGACGAACTTGTCGATCTTCTCGGTGCCGCCGGTCACTTCGAAGACGAAGCTGGAGGTGGTCGCGTCGACCACCCGGGCCCGATAGACCTCGGCGAGGCGCAGCGCCTCGATCCGGTGCTCGCCGGTGCCCGCCACCTTCACCAGCGCCAGCTCGCGCTCGACATGCTGGCCGAAGGCGGTGAGGTCGGTGACCTTGTGCACCGGCACCAGCCGCTCGAGCTGGGCGATGATCTGCTCCATCACCGGCGCCGAGGCGTGGGTGACGATGGTGATCCGGCTGATCAGGTCGTCGTCGGTGATCTCGGACACGGTGAGCGAGGAGATGTTGTAGCCCCGCGCGGTGAACAGGCCGGCGATCCGGGCGAGGATGCCCGGCTCGTTGTCGACGATGACCGCGAGCGTGTGCCGCTCGACTGCTTCTTCCTTGATATGCATGGGTTCAGACCAGTGCCTTGGCTTCATCGTCCATCTCGCCCGAGACTTCGGCCGACTGGAGCAGCATTTCGGTATGGGCGGCACCCGACGGGATCATCGGGAAGCAGTTGGCGAGCTTGGCCACGCGGCAATCGACCACCACCGGCCCGTCATAGGCGAGCATCTCGGCGATGCCGGCGTCGAGCTGGTCGCGCGTCTCGATGCGGATGCCCTTCCAGCCATAAGCCTCTGCCAGCTTTACGAAATCCGGGAGGGCGTCCGAGTAGCTCTCCGAATAGCGCGACTGGTAGGTCAGCTCCTGCCACTGGCGGACCATGCCCATATATTCGTTGTTCAGGATGAAGATCTTGACCGGCAGCCGGTACTGGGTCGCGGTGGCCAGCTCCTGGATGTTCATCTGGATCGAGGCTTCGCCGGCGATGTCGATGACCAGCCGGTCGGGGTTGCCGAGCTGGGCGCCGATCGCGGCCGGCAGGCCATAGCCCATCGTGCCCAAACCACCCGAAGTCAGCCACTTGTTGGGATCATCGAAGTGGAAATGCTGGGCCGCCCACATCTGGTGCTGGCCGACTTCGGTGGTGATGATCGGGGACTGGTCCCTGGTCGCCTCCCACAGCGCGCGGATGGCGCGCTGGGGCATGATGGTCTGGGGATCGCTCTCCTGGAACTCGAGGCAGCCGACCTGGCGCCAGCCATGGATACGGCTCCACCATTCGGACAGGTCCGGCTTCGGATGGTGGCGAAGGTGCCACGTATCGAGCATCGCCCGCATCGCCGAACCGACGTCCGCCACGATGGGCAGGTCGACGCGAACGTTCTTGTTGATACTCGAACGGTCAATATCGACGTGGATCTTTGCACTGTTCGGCGAAAAGGCGTCCAGACGGCCGGTGACGCGGTCATCGAAACGGGCGCCCAGGGCGATGATGAGGTCGGCCTGGTTCATCGCCAGATTGGCCTCGTACGTGCCGTGCATCCCCAGCATTCCCAGCCACTTGTCGTCCGAAGCGGGGAAGGCGCCGAGGCCCATCAGCGTCGATGTAACAGGCGCGCCCGTTACATCGGCGAGCTGGCGCAGCAGGCGCGAAGCTTCGGGTCCGGAATTGATGATTCCGCCGCCGGTGTAGAAGATCGGGCGCTCGGCGGCGGCGAGCATATCGACCGCGCGCTCGATCGAGACCATGTCCGGCTCGGTCTGCGGACGATAGGTCTTGTGCGAGATCGGCGCATTCTCGCCGCGCCGTGCGGTGGCGACCTGGACGTCCTTGGGGATGTCGATCACGACCGGGCCGGGGCGGCCGGAAGTTGCGATATAGAAGGCCTCGCGGATCGTCGGCTCGAGCCGGGCGGGATCCTTCACCAGGTAATTATGCTTCGAGCAGTGGCGGGTGATGCCGACCGTGTCCGCTTCCTGGAAGGCATCGGTGCCGATCAGCGCCGTCGGCACCTGGCCGGTGATGACGACCATCGGGATCGAATCCATCAGCGCATCGGTGATCCCGGTGACGGCATTGGTCGCGCCCGGGCCCGAGGTGACGAGGACGACGCCCGGCTTGCCGGTGGCGCGGGCATAGCCCTCCGCCGCGTGCGTCGCCGCCTGCTCATGGCGGACAAGAATATGTTTGATGCGGTCCTGCTTGAAGATCGCATCATAGATCGGAAGCACGGCACCGCCGGGATAGCCGAACATGACTTCCACACCGAGATCGCTCAGCGTCTCGATCAGGATGTCTGCTCCACTCTTCTCGGTCGTCACATCGGCCTCCGTTTGTTGCGGTGCGGGAAACACCGCCGAAGGGCGCTGCTACCCGCACGAAAACTACACGTCAAGCCGAATTATAGCAATTTTCTTTCGAATTGCCCGACGAGTCTGTTTGTTTGTGTCTCATCCGTGCGCTCCCATTCCGGCGGAGGCTGGCGGCGGAACCAGGTGTATTGGCGCTTGGCGTACCGGCGGGTGGCGAGGGAGCCAGCGAAATGCGCCTCGTCGAGGTTACTCTCGCCGGCGAGCGCCAGGCCGATCTCGCGCACGCCGATCGCGCGCAGCACCGGGGCGTCGTCGGGCACGTCGGTGCGGGCGAGCAGCGCCTCGACCTCCGCCTGGGCGACATTGACCATGTGGCGGAAGCGGCGATCGATCCGGTCGGCGAGCCAGGTCTTGTCGGGCAGCAGGATGGTCGCGGCGACGCGGATCTCGTGGCCGATCCCGCCGTGCCGCTCGGCCTGCCACTCGGCGAGCCGCTTGCCGGTGGAGCGCACGACTTCGAGCGCGCGCGAGATGCGCAGCGTGTCGATCGGGCCGAGGCGGGTGGCAGCGTCGGGATCGAGCCGCATGAGCTCGGCGCGGGCCTGTTCGACGGTAAGGGCGCGGACCTCGCTGCGGATCAGCGAATCGATTTCGGGCACCGGGGCGATGCCGTCGAGCAAGGTGCGCATGTACATGCCGGTGCCGCCGACCAGGATGGGGAGGCGGCGGGCTGCATGCGCTTCGTGGATCGCGGCCCGCGCCTCCGCCGCCCAGCGCCCGGCCGAATAGGCTTCGGCGCCGTCGACATGGCCGAACAGCAGGTGCGGCGCGCGCTTCTCTTCCTCGACACTGGGGCGGGCGGTGAGCACGCGCAGATCGGCATAGACCTGCATCGAATCCGCGTTGATGACGACGCCATTGTGTTTTTCGGCGAGGGCGAGCGCGAGCGCGGACTTGCCGCTCGCGGTCGGCCCTGCGATGAGCGCCACCATTGGCAGTTCAGGGGATCCGATGTTCATCGCGACGCTTATAGCAGATGGTCTGGCCGCAGGGCAGCTTTCGGAAGCCACTGACCGACTGGCTTCGGTGCATTGCGGACCCGGAAGCGTGCGCTGGATCGATGAGGGCCGCGCAGCGGACCTGGAATTCAGGGTGCATCCTGATGCGGCGCGGGCGGCTTTGGAAGGTGCGTTCCCCTTCACCGATGTGGCGGTGCAGCCGGCCGAGGGGCGCGCGAAGAAGCTGCTGATCGCCGACATGGACTCCACGATGATCACCGTCGAGTGCATCGACGAGCTGGCCGATTTCGCGGGCATCAAGGCGCAGGTCGCCGAGGTTACCGAGCGGGCGATGCGCGGCGAACTCGATTTCGGCGCGGCGCTGGATGCGCGGGTGGCCCTTTTGAAGGGGCTTTCGGAAAGCGCGATCGAGCAGTGCCTGGCCGAGCGGGTGCGGTTGATGCCGGGGGCCAAGGCGCTGGTTCGGACGATGCGCGCGCGGGGCGCGACCTGCGTGCTGGTGTCGGGCGGGTTCACGCGGTTCGCCGAGCCGGTGGGCAGCGAGATCGGTTTTCACCGGATGATCGCCAACCGGCTGGTGATTGCGGATGGCGTGCTGACGGGCGAGGTCGAGAAGCCGATCGTCGATAGCGCGACGAAGCTCGATACGCTGCTGGCGGTGCGCGGCGAGCTGGGACTTGGTGCTCCGGACACGCTCGCGGTGGGCGACGGCGCCAACGACCTCGCGATGATCCGCGAGGCGGGGCTGGGGGTTGCGTACCACGCCAAGCCGATCGTCGCGGCGGCGGCGGGGGTGCGGGTCGATCATGGCGACCTGACCGCGCTGCTGTATGCGCAGGGGATTGGGGCGAAGGACTGGGTGGAGGCTTGAGGCTCCACACTCCCCAGTTCCCCTCCTTTCAGGGAGGGGAGCCAGGTTGTGCCCGGCGAAAGCGGGAGAGGGCGAAGAGGAAAGTCGCGCGTCGCCTCAGCGCACGCCCTTGCCGAAGGTGAAGCTCAGGCCCAGGCCACCGGAGAACTGGTCGCGGCTGCCATAGGGCTTCGTCGTCAGCGGTGAATCCGCGCCGTCGCCGGTCAGACGGTCGTAGCGGGCATAGCCGTAGACGCCCCAGTGGCGGCTGAACTGGCGGGTGGCGGTGCTGCTCACGCCGAGCGCATGGACTGCGCTGCCGTCTGCCCGGTAGACCGGCAGGCCGGTGCGGGCCGCGACCGCGGGGGTGACGTCGAAATAGGCGCGGCGGTATTTCGCGTCGGACAGGGTGACGCGCGGGCCGATCGCGACCAGCCATTTGTCGCCGTCACGCATGACATAGTCGAGGCCGGCGCTGCCGATCAGGCCCTTGTGGCCGTTGACGCCCTGGCGCAGCTCGGTGTGGAGGCGCAGCGATCTGGCCAGCCAATATTGGGCATAGCCGCCCAGCTCGACCGTGGTGCCGACCTCGTCGATCTGAGCACCGGCTTCCTTGCGGTGGCGCGAGCCCTGGAAATTGGCGGCGGGGCCGATCTCGAACCCGCCCGACTTGAACGCCGCGAAGCCGAAGCTGTCATCCGCTGCCTCGAAGGGGAAGGGATCGTCGCCGCGGGCGATCGCGACATCGACCAGCGGGCTGAGCTGGACCTTGTCCGAACCCGGATAATTGGGCGAGAGCTGCGGGCCGAGCGAGACGCGGTAGCGCTTGGGCGGCTTGCTCTCTCCTTCCTGCGCATGGGCGGGAAGGGCGAGGGCGAGCAAAGGCGCGAGCGCGAGGAAGCGGATCATTGCGCCCTAACGCCACGATCCGGCTTTTGTTGCAACTGCGATATGACCGAAGCGGTTCGGGTTTGCGGCAATGCGAGTTCGGGTTTGCCGTTTCCCAAGTCTCCAACGTCATCCCCGCGCAGGCGGGGATCCATTGTCACTGAGTACTGTGGGTCTCACCCAAGCCAGCCAGAATGGATCCCCGCCTGCGCGGGGATGACGGGGAATATTCGCGGGATCCCGGCTCAAGGCCGGGATGACGAGAATGGGAAGGCGCTAGTTGCTGACCGGCACGCAGGGGGTGAGGCCGCGACAGGCACCTGCCGCCTCGGCGCGGCTGGCGAACGGGCCGACCAGCACCTTGGTGAGACTGCCCGCCTTCACATAGCTGACCGAGCGGCCGGGGAAGCGGCCGCCGACCTGGCTCCACAGCTTGCGGGCATTGCCGGGATCGCCGAACGCGCCGAGCTGGAGGCGCCAGCCGCCGTCGCGGATCGCAGCGGCTGCAGGGACGGGCTGGGTGCGGACCGGGGCCGGCACCGGCGTGGGCGTGGCGCGCGGGGGCGTGCGGATCGGGACGGTGCGCGGCGGCGCGGCACTGGCGACTTCGACGGGCGGCGGGTTGCCGCCGGGCAGCGGCGCGCGATTGGCCTCTTCCTCATATTTGCGTGCGAGGGCGAGGCCGGCCTGGCGGTCCTGCACGGTCATGTACTTGTCCATCTGCGCGATCGCGCCCGAGGCCTCGGCCAGGCCCGACTGCGAGGAGCGGGTCACCAGCGCATAGGCGCGGATCCAGTCCTTCTGGACGATGTCGCCGTTGAAATACATGGTGCCGAGAACATACTGGGCGCGGGGATCGCCGCGGCCGGCGGCGCGCTGGAGCCACGACGCGGCGGCATCGCGCTTGCCATTGGCGAACAGGGCGAGGGCATAGCTGGCCTGGGCCTGCTCATGGCCCTGGGCAGCGGCCTTGCCATACCAGGTCTCGGCCTGGTTGAGATCGGCCTTGACCCCGCGACCGAGCTTATAGGCCTGGCCGAGGTTGAACTGCGCGTCGGCATCGCCCTTCATCGCCGGGCCGCGCCAGCGATCGACGGCGGTCTTGTAGTCGCCGCGCTCCCAGGCCTCCACGCCCGCCTTCACCGGATTGTCCTGCGCGAGCGCAAGCGGGGCGGCCAGTGCCAGCCCGGCAACAGCGATCAACCCAAGCAGCTTCATGCGACCTTCGACTCCCACCCCGGATGAATGGCTAAATGGCAGTTAACCATCATTTGTGAAAGAAATCCTTAGCCCGTCTTCTCCGGAGAATCCCGGGGCGGAACGCTGTTAACGCATTCTTAGACGACCGCATGGCATCCCCACGCTCGGGTAACTGGTATTTCGAGGGGGTTCATGCGCGTTCTCGCGTTGGCATCGCAGAAAGGCGGATCCGGCAAGACGACCTTGTCGGGCCATCTCGCCGTGCAGGCGGAACGGGCGGGCTGCGGCCCGGTCGTGCTGATCGACATCGATCCCCAGGGCTCGCTGGCCGACTGGTGGAACGAGCGCGAGACGGATCTTCCGGCTTTCGCGCAGACCACGGTCGCGCGGCTCGCCTCGGACCTCGAGATCCTGCGCCAGCAGGGTTTCAAGCTGGCGGTGATCGATACCCCGCCGGCGATCACCATGGCGATCCAGAGCGTGATCGCGGTGGCCGAGCTCATCGTCATTCCGACCCGCCCGTCGCCGCATGACCTGCGCGCCGTGGGCGCCACGGTCGACCTGTGCGACCGCGCGGGCAAGCCGCTGATCTTCGTGGTCAACGCCGCGACGCCCAAGGCGCGGATCACCAGCGAGGCCGCCGTCGCGCTGTCGCAGCACGGCACGGTCGCGCCGATCACGCTGCACCACCGCACCGATTTCGCGGCCTCGATGATCGACGGCCGCACCGTGATGGAAGTCGACCCGAACGGGCGCTCGGCCGGCGAGGTCGAGGCGCTGTGGACCTATATCAACGACCGGCTGGAGAAGAACTTCCGCCGCACCGTGTTCGCGACTCCGGCCGCGGTGAACCAGTTCGGCGCGTCGCGCCCGGGTGGCGGCTTTGGCCGCCGGGTGGTGAGCTGATGTTCGGCACGCCCAAACCCACCGCTTCGCTCTCCTCGAGCCTGCTCGCCCGCAAGGGCCAGGCGCGGCCGGCGATGCGCCCGCAGGGCTTTGTCGGGATGAACCCGGCCACCGCCCAGGACGATCTCGGCTGGAACGACATGGGCGACGAGAGCGCCCAGCCGCAGCAGTTCGCGCCCGAGCCGGCGCCGATGCCTGCGCCCAAGCCGCAGGTGCTGCGCCAGATCGAGCAGCTCGACGAGCGGTTCAGCCAGCCGGCCCCGGTGCCCGCACCGGTACCGGTGACCCGGCCGCGCGTGCCCGCACTGCCGCCGGTGGTGGAGGAGGTTGCCGAGCCGGCTCCGGTCGTGGCTTCGGCTCCCGCTCCGCAGGCCCCGGCGCTTGCTCCGGCTGCTGCCGAGCGGCTCGCCCGCGAAGTGGCCAGGAAATCAAAGGCGGCGTTCACGCTCCGCCTCGACAATGACCGGCATTTGCGACTGCGCCTCGCATCGGCCGTAACCAACCGTTCGGCGCAGCAGATCGTGACCGAGGCGCTCGACGCCTTTCTCGAATCGCTGACCGAGGTCGAGACGCTCGCGCGTCAGGTCGGCCCGGCCGGGAACCGGTAAGGACTGGATGATGAAGATCCGTAGCAAGCTCGTGATCGGCCTTTCGGCGCTGGCCGCCGGCGGTACGCTGGCAGCCGGCATTACGACCCAGGGCTTCGCGCTCTCGGCCTTCGCGACCGACGCGCCCAACGCCAAGAAGGCCGCGCAGGAAGCCGGGGCCGCGCGCAAGGCTATCGCGAAACGCAAGGCGGGCGACGCCGTCGCCCATGCCGAGGCCGCGGTGGCCAACGACCCGCAGAACGCCGAATATCGCGCGCTGCTCGGCCAGGCCTATCTGCTCGCCGGCCGCTTCGCCTCGGCGAACCAGGCGCTGGCCGACACGCTGACGCTCAACCCGGGCGACGGCCGCGCCGCGCTCAACCTGGTGCTCGCCAAGATCGCCGGTGGCGACTGGCCGGGCGCGCGCGCGATGCTCGACAGCCATGAGGACACGATCCCCGCCGCCGATCGCGGCCTGGCCTATGCGCTGGCCGGCGATCCGGTGAAGGCCGTCGAGATCCTGGGCCCGGCCGCTCGCGCCGAGGATGCCACCGCCAAGACCCGCCAGAACCTGGCGCTCGCCCTCGCGCTTTCGGGCCGCTGGGCCGAGGCCAAGCAGGTCGCGTCGGTCGACGTCGCGCCGGACCAGCTCAACGCGCGGATGATGCAGTGGGTGAACTTCGCCCGCCCGACCAACGCCTATGACCAGGTCGCCGCGCTGCTCAACGTCACGCCGGTGCAGGACCTCGGCCAGCCGGTGCGCCTGGCGCTGGCGCAGCAGAATGTGATGCTCGCCGCCGCGACGGTGCAGCCGGTGCAGACCGCGCCGGTGCCTGAAGCGGTCGATACCTATATGCCGGGCGTGCCCGCCAATGCCGAGGCGGTTGCCGCCGAGGCCGGCGTCTCGACCGCGGTTGCAGCAGCGGCCCCGGCCGTGGCGGTGACCGAGGCCAATCCGGTGGCCGGCACCAATGCCGGCGTCGTGTTCGGCCCGCGCGCGGAAGTGGTGCAGTCGGTTCCCGTCGCCGCGGTGCGCGCCTCGGCGCCCAGCGTCGCCGTTGCCGCCAAGGCGCCGCGCCTGATCGAGAAGAGCGCGGCGACCGCCAAGCCGGCGCGCGGCAATTTCTATGTCCAGCTCGGCGCCTATGTGAGCCCGGCGGTGGCGCGCGATGCGTGGAACCGCATGGACGATCGCGTCCCGGGCCTTGCCGGCCAGACGCCCTATGGCGCCAAGGTCTCGACCAAGGCGGGCAATTTCTATCGCCTGTCGGTGGGCGGCTATGACCGCAGCGGTGCCAACGCGCTGTGCCAGCAGATCAAGTCGAGCGGCCAGACCTGCTTCGTCCGCGCGGGCGCGGGCGATGCGACTGCCGCCTGGGTGAAGCCGGGCACGCGCCTCGCCGCACGCTAACGAATTTTCCCACTCCCATCGGGAAACAGGAAAGGCCGGGGCGGCGACGCTCCGGCCTTTTTCGTTGGGCTTGACGAATGCATAACTCGATGGTTATGAGAAATGCATAGCCGGAAGGTTATGTATTCGAGGGAGGATATGCCATGCTACGCCAGGTCCACCGCTGGAGCGGGTTCATTTTCAGCATCGCCGCGGTCGTGAACATCATCGCGGTGATCCTGCAGGCCAACGCGCAGTGGCTGGGGCTGCTCGCGGTGCTGCCGCTGCTGGTGCTGTTGCCGACGGGGCTCTACATGTTCGCCAAGCCCTATTTCGCGAGGAACGCATGAGCGAGGACAAGACCGCCGTCGAGCAGATCGACGCCCGCATCGCGGCGCTGGACGACTGGCGCGGCGCGACGCTGGCGAAGGTGCGCGCGATCATCCACGCGGCCGATCCGGAGGTGGAGGAGACCTGGAAATGGCGCGGCGTGCCGGTGTGGGAGCATGCCGGGATTATCTGCACCGGCGAGACCTACAAGGCGGCGGTGAAGCTCACCTTCGCCAAGGGCGCTTCGCTGGAAGACCCTACGGGTCTGTTCAATTCGAGCCTGGACGGGAATGTGCGCCGTGCGATCGACATCCATGAAGGCGAAACGATCGACGAAGCGGCGCTGACGGCGCTGATCCGCGAGGCGGTGGCGGCGAATCTGGCGAAGCCGGCGCGGCGGAAGAAGTAGGTTTCGTCCGTCATCCCCGCGAAGGCGGGGATCCGTTGCCGCCGAGGGTAATGAGACTCTCTTCAGGCAGCCAGAATGGATCCCCGCCTTCGCGGGGATGACGAACAAGGGCGGGGTTCACGGAGAAGAAATGCTGGGGCGAAGGGTATTTGGCCTAGCCCCATCACCGCCGCGCGGCGTCGGCCTCGTCGTACATCGCGCCGATCCGGCGGCGGAAGCCCTTGAAGCCCGCTTCGCGCGTGGCGCGGTCGATACAGGCTTTGGCGATCGGCTCGAGGGCGGCGAGATCCTGGCGGGCCAGTGCCAGTGCCTGTTTCGCCTCGGAAGTTTCCAGCGTGCGCTCGGGCAGGCGCTGCGTGTACCAGGAATTGCCGACGAAGAACGCGCGCCGCGCCTCTGCGGGGGCATTGGTGCGCTCGGCATTCTGGCCGGCGACGCCCAGCACGACCGCGCAGTGGAGCTTGTTCTTCGGGTTGAGGCCGTCGGCTTGCCCGGAGGCGCAGCCGGCAGCGAAAAGCGATCCCGTGAGCAGTGCGGCGGTTTTTATAGGAATAGCCATAACAGGCTGCCTAGGCCGAGGCGATTAATGCATGGTTGCACCGTATGCCGCCTGATAGGACAGGAGGACAGGTTTACGGGAGTCTTCAGGTGCAGATCGCAGTGCTGACATTCGACGGGTTCAACGAGCTCGACAGCTTCGTCGCGGCGGCGATCCTTAACCGGATGAAGGCCAAGGGCTGGATGGCCCACATCACCTGCCCGACTGGGCAGGTCACCTCGATGAACGGCGTTACGGTCACCGCGCAGAAGCCGTTGGAGTTCGCCGCCGAGGCAGATGCGGTGCTGATCGGCAGCGGCTTTCGCACGCGCGAGATCGCGGCGGATGCGGAGATGCTTGCGCGGATCCGGCTTGATCCGGCGCGCCAGCTGATCGGGGCGCAATGCTCGGGCACGCTGCTGCTCGCGAAGCTCGGGCTGATCGGTTCGCTGCCGGCCTGCACCGACCTTACCACCAAGCCCTGGGTGATCGAGGCGGGCGTCGAGGTGATCGACGCGCCGTTCGTGGCGCATGGCAATGTCGCGACTGCTGGCGGCTGCCTGGCCTCGCAATATCTGGCGAGCTGGATGATCGCGCGGGGTTCTTCGCTCGCCGATGCCGAGGCGGCGATCCATTACGTCGCGCCGGTGGGGGAGAAGGAATTGTATGTCGAGCGAGCGATGGGGGTGATCGCGCCGTTTGTCGGGGCGGGCGAGAGGGTTGCTGCGTAACCGTCATCCCGGCGAACGCCGGGATCTCGTGCGGCTCTTGCCCCGCGCCTTCGCCTGAGATCCCGGCTTTCGCCGGGATGACGGGGAGGGCCGGGGTCTACGGCTATTGCGTCACTCGATCTCCCGCCCGCCCTTGAACACGCGGTGGACCTTGCCCTGGACCGGCAGCCCGTCGAACGGGGTGTTGCCGGCGCGGGCCTTCATCTTCGTGCCATCGACCAGCCAGGGGGCGTCCGGGGCGAAGAGGATGAAGTCTGCGGGCTTGCCGGGCTCGAGCGTGCCGGCGTCGAGACCCAGGACGCGCGCCGGATTGGCGGCGAGCAGCTCGAACAGCCGCTCCATCGTCAGCGTGCCGTCGCGGACCAGACCGAGCGAGAGGGCGAGCAGGGTCTCGGCGCCGGACATGCCTTCATCTGCGTCGATGAAGGGCAGTCGCTTGCCTTCCGGGCCGCGTGGGTCATGGCCCGAGGCGATCACGTCGATCGTGCCGTCGGCGAGCGCGGCGAGTACCGCCTGGCGATCGCTTTCGGCGCGCAGCGGCGGCGAGACGCGGGCATAGGTGCGATAGTCGCTGACCGCGATGTCCGACAGCAGCCAGTGCGCCGGAGTGACGCCGCAGGTGACCTTGACGCCGCGGCGCTTGGCCTGGCGGACCAGGTCGAGCCCTGCGGCCGTGGTGACCTGGCGGAAATGGACGCGGGCGCCGGTATCCTCGGCGAGCATCGTGTCGCGGGCGATCGCGAGCGCCTCGGCGATGGCGGGGGCTGCCGCCAGGCCCAGGAGCGTGGCGGTGAGGCCTTCGGTGGCGACGGCGTCGCCCGCGAGGCCGCTGTCCTCGGCATGGGTGATCACGGTGAGGCCGCAATCCCTGGCATAGGCGAGGACCTTGCGCATCACGCCCGCATTCGCGACCGAGCGGCGGCCGGTGGCAACAGCCTTGGCGCCGGCGCTGGCGTTGATCGCCATCTCGGCAAGGTCGGTGCCCTGGAGCCCCCGCGTGGCGGCGGCAAGGGGGTGGACCCACAGATCCGGCTTCCCCATCAGCGCGGCACGGCGGATGATGCCGGGATCGTCGAGGATCGGCGATTGATCGGGCATCAGCCCGACCCGGGTGATGCCGCCGGCGCGGCAGGCGGCACGGTCGACCGCGAACACGCCGAGATCGATGATGCCCGGGGCGAGGGTGAGGCCCTTGCCGTCGATGGTCTCGGCGCCGGTCGTATCGGTGGTGATGGTTTCGCCGGAGAACGCGAAGCTGGTGGTGCCGCCGAGCACGCGGACATTGCTGAAGACGGTGCTCACGCGACTACTCCTTCAGTTCCCCGGCGAAAGCCGGGGCCCAGGGTTTCTCTGCCCTGTCGCTTGTAACCCTGGGGCCCGGCTTTCGCCGGGGAACTGTGATGGAACTGAGGATAGATCATGCCCAGCCCTCCACGCCGCGTTCGGCCCGGGTGAGGACGTCGAGGCAGGCCATGCGGACCGCCACGCCCATCTCGACCTGTTCGGTGATCGCGCTGCGATCCGGATCGTCGGCGACCGAGCTGTCGATCTCGACGCCGCGGTTCATCGGGCCCGGATGCATGACCAGCGCATCGGGCTTGGCGCGCGCCAGCCGCTCGGGGGTGAGGCCGTAGCGGGCGTGGAACTCGCGGGTCGACGGGATGAAGCCGCCGGCCATGCGCTCGTTCTGGACGCGCAGCATCATCACGACATCGGCGCCTTCCAGCGCGGCGTCGAAATCCGTGAACGGCGTGACGTAGAGCCCCTCGATCGCCGGGGGCATCAGCGTGGAGGGCGCGACGACGCGGACCTCGGCGCCGAGCGACGTCAGCGCCAGCATGTTCGAGCGGGCGACACGGCTGTGGAGCAGGTCGCCGCAGATCACCACGCGCTGGCCGGCCACCGAGCCGCGGCGGCGGCGGATGGTGAGTGCGTCGAGCAGCGCCTGGGTCGGATGCTCGTGCCAGCCGTCGCCGGCGTTCAGCACCGGGCAATCGACCTTGTCGGCGATCAGTTGCACCGCGCCCGAGGCCATGTGGCGGATCACGATTACGTCGGCGCGCATCGCGTTGAGCGTAACGGCGGTGTCGATCAGCGTCTCGCCCTTCTTCACCGAACTCTGCGCCGCGTGCATGTTGACCACATCGGCGCCCAGCCGCTTGCCCGCGATCTCGAAGGACAGGAGCGTGCGGGTGCTATTCTCGAAAAAGGCGTTGATCTGGGTGAGCCCCTCGAGCCGGCGGTCGCTGCGGGCGCGCGAGCGGTTCGCTTCGATCCACTGTTCCGCTTCGTCGAGCAGGAACATGATCTCATGGGGCTGGAGACCCGCAATGCCGGTGAGGTGCCGGTGCGGGAAGACGGCGCGGCCCTGTATCTGGGCCGCGGGGCGATGATCTGAGGCTTGCATTAAAGCCGTCGCCTAGACCCCCGGACGCGGTGGCGCAAGGAGTCTCGCATCTGCCGCAAATCGCAGATAGGAATGCGCCCGCGTATCGTTTCGGGGGGAGCGTTCGTGCAGGGCTGGTGGGTTTCGTTTCTCGGCTGGATGACGCGCGATCCCGCGTGGTGGGCGGCGTTCCAGGCCGGGGCCTTCTTCTTCGCATTGGGACTGGTGCTCGTCCTCGCACTGCTGCCCTGGTGGCTGGCACGCGTCGAGCGGGCGCGCTGGCGGCCGATGCGGCAGATGCTGGCGCTGGCGGCGCTGCAGGCGCACCGCGATTGCGGGGAGAATGTGCTGGCGCTGTCGCGCGAATTCTTCCGCGAGAATGGCGCCGCCCCGCTCGACCGGCTGGTCCGCGCACGGGCGGCGATCGAGCGGCAGGCGGCGGACGGGGCGCGGTTCGGGCGGGTAATGGCGGTCTATGCGCCGGCGGTGGATGCCCGGCACGCGGCCCTGCTCGCCGACACCGCGGCGCTGGCGGAGCTGGCCGGACGGACGCTTGCGGGGCTCACGCGCCTCTATCTGGGCCAGGCGACGGTGCGGGTGGGGGCCAATGCGGTGCATGGCGACGATGCGCTGGGCTATGCGCCGGCGCAGCTGGTGTCGCTTTCCTATGTCGGCGAGATGGAAGCACTGGCGGCGGGCTTTGCCGAGACGGCTGCCGGGCATCGTCTCGGCCTGGAAAAGGTGCTGGGGCGCCGGGCGCGCAAGGCGGCGCGGGCGGAGCTGGAGCGGATCGACGCCGATGTCGCGATGCTGGGCGCGGACGTGCGGCGCTTCTGCGGGAAGCTCCAGCCGGTCGATGCGGGGGACGTGACCTACAAGACCCGGGCACAGGGCGAGCGCGGGAGCCGCACGCTCGACGCGCTGATCGCCCGGTTCGATCGACGCTAGGTCGCGTAAGTTAGTTCACAGTTTTCACAAGCTCTAGGCTTGTCAAGGAAAGTGCGTTCGGGAACTCTCCGAAAACAAGCAGGAGAAGAATCCATGCAATATATAATGACGCCTCTCGGTGGGTACGTCTTCGGCAATCAATATACCATGACCCCTCTTGGAGGGTATGTTGGTGGCTCGTCGTACACCATGGCGCCTGATGGAACTTACGTTGGCGGAAATCGCTACGTGATGGCGCCGGACGGAACCTATGTTGGTGGTAGCCGCTACACGATGGCGCCGGACGGAACTTATGTCGGAGGCAGTCAGTATTTGATGACGCCGGATGGCAAGTACGTAGGCAGCGGCGATTAGACGTTCACCAGCGCGTCGATCGCCGCCTGGAGGATGTGCGCGGCGGCCATGTTGTCGATCATCTCGGCGCGGCGGGCGCGGCTGAAATCTTGCTCGATCAGCGTGCGCTCGACCGCGACGGTGGACCAGCGCTCGTCCCAGAGCAGGATCGGCAGGCCGATATCGTCCATGTTGCGGGCAAAGGCGCGGGTGGACTGGGTGCGCGGGCTATCGGTGCCGTCGAGGTTGAGGGGGAGGCCGATCACCATCCCCTTCACCTGCTGCGCGTTCATCAGCGCCTGGAGGGCGGCCTTGTCCTTGGAGAATTTGGTGCGGCGGACGAGCTCGGCGGGGCTCGCGAAGCTCCAGCCGGCGTCGCACAGGGCGGTGCCGATCGTCTTGGTGCCGACGTCGAGGCCGATCAGGCGGCCGCCGGCGGGCAGGGCGGCGCGGAATTCGGCGGAGGCGGTGGTGATCATCGCGGCCTTCTACGTCGCGCCGATCAGAACGGCCAGAACTTGCGCTTGGCCTTGAGCCGCCGCTCGGCATCGGCGCGGACATTGGCCCAGAACAGGCTGTAGTCGAACACATGGTAGTTGTTGCCCGGCAGCACATAGGGGCCGAGGTCCGGCGGGGTGTTGCCGATCATCAGGATGCCGCGTCCCTCGCAGCGGGCAGGGACGAGGTTCTTGCGGAGGGCGGCGCTGGTCAGGTCCTTGCTGGGCAGCAGGCCGCCGAGATTGGCCTCCGCGCCGACGCTGTCGTTCGGTTTTCCGGTGAGCGGGTTGATGCAGAGCATCGGCGTGCCCTTGCGCGGCTGGCCGGTGAAGCCGCTGCTCTGGTCGAAGGTGTCGAGAATCAGCGAAGGGTCGGCGGGGTCGGAGAAGCTCTGCCAGGACAGGATGCAGCCGGTCTCGTCAGGGCCGGAGCAGGCGGGGAGGCCGAGCTTCGGCAGGTCCGCGGTCATCGAGACCGGCCAGCCGACGACATAGGCCGCGACGATGCGCTTCGCGAGCGGCTTGCCTGCCACGCGATCGACCAGCAGACGGGTGAGGTGGAGCGCGCCCTGCGAGTGGCCGGCCAGGATGATCGGACGGTTGCCGGCTTCCCTGAGGAACTGGTCGAACGCCGCCAGCACGTCGCGATAGGCGAAGTCGAGCGCCTGATGCGCCTGTTCCTTGCTGGTGAGGAAGGCGCCGAAGGTCGCTTGGCGATAACGCGGCGCCCAGACCAGCCCGGCGCCGTTGAAGGCGCTCGCCTGGCCGCGCAGGAACAGCTCGGCGCGGGCATTGGCCGCCATGTCGTTGAGCGGCGCGTTCCAGGCAGAGCGATCGAGGAATGACGTAGGGTGGACGAAGAACACCGCGGCGGGCGGGTTCTCGGCGGGCTTGAAGCCTTCGGGCGTCCACAGCGCGGGATTGCCGGGCTTGTCCGGCCGGGCGAGCCAGAGATCGGGCCTGGTGTAATCGCCGGGGGCGGAGAGCTGCACGATGTTCGCGCTGGGCACCATGGCCTGGCGGAGCAGTTCGATGCCCCAGAATCGATAGGCGAAGGTGGCGGCCAGTGCGAGCACGATAAGTCCTACGATGACGTAGAGGAATTTACGGGCCAAGCCCCACTCTCCATTGTGCAATGCAGCATAAAGCCGTTTTGTTGCAATCGCATTCCCGGCGGGCGCGATTTCGCCCGGCGCAACTGCGCTTGCAGGCGCCACCATAAAGCACCGGAAATTCACTTTACCACCCCGCACGGACGAGGGCCACGCAAGCCAGCGCTTGAAGGCGCGGGGCGCGGCTGTTAGGCGCCTCCCATGTCCGTCGATACCGCAACCGTGAAGAAGGTGGCGAGCCTCGCTCGCATCGCGATCAGCGATGCCGATGCCGAGCGCCTCGCGCCCGAACTCAACAACATCCTGGGCTGGATCGAGCAGCTTGGCGAGGTCGATACCTCGTCGGTCGAGCCGATGACCGCCGTGATCCCCAACAAGCTGCGCCTCCGCGAGGACGTAGTGACCGAGGGCAACCAGCGCGACGCCGTGCTGCAGAACGCGCCGCAGGGCGAGCACGGGTTCTTCACCGTGCCGAAGGTGGTCGAATAATGACCGAGATCACCGATCTGGGCGTAGCCGCCCTGCGCGACGGCGTGCGCGCCGGCACCTTCTCGGCCCGCGAAGTGGCCGATGCCTTCATCGTCAAGGTGAGCAAGGCCAAGGCGCTCAACGCGTTCATCGTCGAAACCCCCGAGCATGCGCTCGCCGCTGCCGCTGCCGCCGATGAGGCGCTGGCCAGGGGCGAGGCGCTCAAGCCGCTCGCCGGTGTGCCGATCGGCATGAAGGACCTGTTCGCCACCAAGGGCGTGCAGACCACCGCCGCCAGCCACATGCTGGAAGGCTTCAAACCGGTCTATGAATCGACCGTCTCGCAGAAGCTGTGGGACGCGGGCGCCGGCATGCTCGGCAAGCTCAACCTCGACCAGTTCGCGATGGGCTCGTCGAACGAGACGTCGTATTTCGGCAATGTGATCTCGCCCTGGCGGCGTGGCGGCGGCGACAATGCCCCGCTGGCGCCCGGCGGCTCGTCGGGCGGCAGCTCGGCGGCGATCTCGGCGCGGCTGGTGCCGGGTGCCACCGGCACCGACACCGGCGGCTCGATCCGCCAGCCCGCGGCGTTCACCGGCATCAGCGGCATCAAGCCGACCTATGGCCGCTGCTCGCGCTGGGGCGTGGTCGCCTTCGCCTCGTCGCTGGACCAGGCCGGGCCGATGGCACGCGACGTCAAGGACTGCGCGATCCTGCTCGAGAACATGGTGGGTTTCGATCCCAAGGACTCTACCTCGCTGAACCTGCCGGTGCCGAAGTGGGAAGAGCTGCTTTCGGGCGACCTCAAGGGCAAGAAGATCGGTATTCCCAAGGAATATCGCCTCGACGGCACGCCGGAAGAGATCCTGAAGCTCTGGGACCAGGGCATCGCCTGGGTGAAGGACGCCGGCGCCGAAGTGGTGGAGGTCAGCCTTCCGCACACCAAATACGCGCTGCCGACCTATTACATCATCGCGCCGGCCGAGGCTTCGTCGAACCTCGCCCGCTATGACGGCGTGCGCTATGGCCTGCGCGAGCTGGCTGACGGCCAGAACCTGCAGGAAATGTACGCGGCGACCCGCGCGGCGGGCTTCGGCCCCGAAGTGCAGCGCCGCATCCTGATTGGCACCTATGTGCTGTCGGCGGGCTTCTACGACGCCTATTTCACCCAGGCATCGAAGGTGCGCACGCTGATCGCGCAGGATTTCGAGAATGCGTTCACGGTCTGCGACCTGCTGCTGACCCCGACGGCGCCGTCCTCGGCGTTTGCGCTGGGCGAGAAGTCGGCCGATCCGCTGGCGATGTACCTCAACGACGTGTTCACCGTGCCTGCCAGCCTTGCCGGCCTGCCGGCGATGAGCGTGCCCGCCGGGCTCGACAGCGCCGGGCTGCCGCTCGGCCTGCAGATCATCGGCAAGCCGCTCGACGAGCAGGGCGTGCTGGGTGCCGGCCTTGCGATCGAGCAGCGCGCCGGGTTCACGGCGCGGCCGGAGCAATGGTGGTAAGATGAGTTGGTTCGCCGACATCCTGATCCAGGAGATCGCCAGCTGGTTCGGCGATCTCGGCAGGAAGCGGCGGGATATGGCGCCGGACCCGGATTTCAGGTCCCGGCACAAGCGAATGAAGCGCTCGCCACGGCGGGCGGAGAAGGTCGGTAAATGAGCGAATCCACGTACCGCATCCAGGGCGAAACCGGCGAATGGGAGGTCGTGATTGGCCTCGAAGTCCACGCCCAGGTCACGTCCAACGCCAAGCTCTTCTCGGGCGCGGCCACTGCGTTCGGCGCAGAGCCGAACAGCCAGGTGAGCCTGATCGACGCGGCGATGCCGGGCATGCTGCCCACGCCGAACCAGGAGTGCATCCGCCAGGCGGTGCGCACCGGCATGGCGATCGGCGCGGTGATCAACAAATGGTCGCGCTTCGACCGCAAGAACTATTTCTACGCCGATCTGCCGCAGGGCTATCAGATCAGCCAGCTCTTCCACCCGCTGGTGGGCGAGGGGCAGATCGAGATCAGCCTGGACGACAAGGATCCCGAGGCCAACGTCAAGACGATCGGCATCGAGCGCATCCATGTCGAGCAGGACGCCGGCAAGCTGATGCACGACCAGCATCCGACGCGCTCGTACGTCGATCTCAACCGCGCCGGCGTGGCGCTGATGGAGATCGTGTCGAAGCCGGACATGCGCTCGCCGCAGGAGGCCGGTGCCTATCTGAGCAAGCTGCGCGCGATCCTGCGCTATGTCGGTTCGTGCGACGGCAACATGGACCAGGGCTCGATGCGCGCCGACGTGAATGTCTCGGTCCGCAAGCCGGGCGCCGAGTTCGGCACCCGCACCGAGACCAAGAACGTCAACTCGGTCCGCTTCGTCATGCAGACGGTGGAGATCGAAGCGCGGCGCCAGGTCGAGGTGCTCGAGGCCGGCGGCAAGATTGTCCAGGAAACCCGCCTGTTCGATCCGGACAAGGGCGAGACCCGGTCGATGCGCTCGAAGGAAGACGCGCACGACTATCGCTACTTCCCCGATCCTGACCTGCTGCCGCTTGAGCTGGACGATGCGTTCCTCGAGGAATGCCGCGCCAGCCTGCCCGAGCTGCCCGATGCCAAGCGCCGTCGCTACGAGCAGGCGCTGGGGCTCTCTGCCTATAACGCCGCAACGCTGACCGCCGATGCGGACACCGCCCGCTGGTTCGAAGCGCTGCTCGCCGAGGGCGCGCGCATCCAGAAGAAGGGCGAGCAGGAAGTTGCCCGTGCTTCGGCCAACTGGCTGCTGTCGGACCTGTATGGCGCGCTCAACCGCCTGAACAAGGACCTCGACACCTCGCCGGTGAGCCCGGAGCAGGGCGCCGAGCTGCTGGCGCTGGCCGCCGACGGCACGCTGTCGGGCCCGCTTGCCAAGCAGGTGTTCGAGATCATGCTCGAGACCGGCGATGCGGCGGGGAAGATCGTCGAGGAGCGCGGGCTCAAGCAGACCAGCGACACCGGCGCGATCGAGGCGGTGATCGCGGAGATCCTCGCCAAGAACCCCGGCCAGCTCGAGCAGTATCGCGGCGGCAAGGAAGCGCTGTTCGGTTTCTTCGTCGGCCAGACGATGAAGGCGATGGCGGGCAAGGCCAACCCGGCGGTGGTCAACGAGTTGCTCAAGAAGGCGCTCGCGGGCTGAGGTTGCGAAGGGGAAAGCGATGATCACGATCCTTTCGGCATTGCTTTTCCTTTCTCCCGCGCAGGCGGCGGACTGCAGCTATGACCGCGCGGCACTGATCGCGCTCGACGAGGATCGGTTCGACCAGGACCTGGGCGGTGGCTGGCGGGCGCTGGCGAATCGGGGCTGCGAGCATGCGGCGGCCGAGGCGATTCGCGACTGGCGCGAGGCGCACAAGGCGGAGCTCTCGACGCTCTTCTGGCATGAGGGGCAGATGCGCGCCAATGCCGGCGAGACCGATGCAGCGATCGGGCTGTTCCAACGGGCGCGTAAGCGCACCGGCGGGGACCAGGGGGGTGCCTGGGCGCTCTATGTCGATGGCAGCATCGCGTTCCTGCGCGGGGACAAGGACGGGCTGGAGGCGGCACGCGCGAAGCTCGCCGCCACGCCCAGGCCTGCCGACTTCGACGAAGTGGCGCGCGACGACAAGGGCAAGCCGATCCTGATGCCGGACGGCAGCCCGTGGCGCATCCAGTGGCCGCTCAACCTGGGCGTGCTCGACTCCCTGCGCCGCTGCTGGGGGCAGACCTACAAACAGGCCTATGCCTGCCCGCGGGCCGCCGCGACGAAACAGGAGGGATCATGATCCGGACGCTGACCGCCTGCCTGCTGACCCTGTCGGCGCTTCCGGCCATGGCGCAGACCGCACCGGCCCCGGCGCCCGTTCCGGTGCCGTCGGCGACCCCCGCCAAGCCGCTGCCGCGCGTGGCGCTGACCACCAGTGCCGGGGTAATCACGGTCGAGGTAGACAATGTCCGCGCGCCGATCAGCGGTGGGAATTTCCTGCGCTATGTCGACCAGAAAAGGCTCGATGGCGTGCCCTTCTACCGGGTGGTGAAGGTGCAGGACCATTTCGGCTTCGTGCAGTTCGGCGTGAACGGCGCGCCGGGCAAGGTGCTGCCGCCGATCAAGCATGAGCCGACCACGGTTACCGGCATCAAGCATACCGATTTCACGCTTTCGACCCCGCGCCGCGCGCCGGGGACCGCGCGGGGCGACTTCACCATCCTGCTTGGCGACCAGCCCTCGTTCGATGCCGATCCGAGCAAGCCCGGCGACAATCTGGGCTTCGCGGCCTTTGCCCATGTCGTCGATGGCAAGGATGTGGTCCTCAAGATCTTCGATGCGCCCAACTCGCCCACCGCGACACTGGCCGGCGGCTATTTCAAGGGCGAGATTCCCGCCGCGCCGGTGAAGATCCTCACTGCACGGCGGGTGGCGCCCTAGTTCGCCGGCCTAGTTCGCCGGCTTGTCGAGATAGAGGTACAGCGCGTCGAACTCGGCGAGTCCCTCCAGCGCACCCCGATCATGGACGGTCACCTTGCCGCCGCGGAAATCGGCCAGGCCGGCTTCGCGGAGCTCGCGCAGCACGCGATTCACATGCACACCGGTCAGGCCCAGGCATTCGGCGAACTGGTTCTGGGTGATCGGCAGTCGGAAGCTGTTGCCCTCCGCCGCGCCGACCACGAGCAGGCGCGACTGGAGCTCGCACAGCAGGTGCGCCGCGCGCTCGATCGCATTTCGCCGGCCCAGCGACACTTCCCATTCGCGGTGGATGCTCGCATCGAGGTTGGTCGAGAACCAGAAGGCGCGGGTGAGGCTGGGGAAGCGATTGGTCAGCTCGAGCACGCGGACATGGGGCGCGCGCGCGATCCGGCACGGCGTCAGCGTCATCACATTGTGATCGAGATAGCCGAGCGTGTAGCCGTGCAGGTCGGCGAAATCGCCGGGCACGTGGATGTGGGTGATCTGGCGCTGGCCGTCGCTCAGGTCCTTGTACCGCGCGAGCAGGCCGTCGAGCAGCAGAATCGAGCTGTTGAGCCGCTCGCCACGGCGCACGATCACCTGTTCGGCGGCGAAGTCGATCGGACCGATCAGAGCAGCGCGCAGGGCTTCTTCCTCCGGCTCGCCGATTTCGCAGCGCAGCCGGAGCTTTTTCATGTGCTTGTCTATCATGGGCGCCCGGGCGTTACTGCGCGTCCGCGTCTTGGTTCTTGACGTCTCCGGCGGTGCCGCCGACTCCGTCCGAGGCTCCGGCATCCGCCAGCGGCGAATGGCCGTTGCCGCCTTCGCCGCGCTTCACGGCATCGGCGCGCGCCTCGACGATCTGCTGGAGATCGGAGCGCGGGTCGTCACGATTGCTGTCGTTCATCCTCTCTCTCCTTGTTCTATGCGATGGGCTGGCCCGGCGCCGGGACCGTCGGGGTGGACGGCTGGGGCGAGGGCACGTCGATGTCCGGCGCCGGGGGATCGAGTTCCGGCGGCGGGCTGATCGGCTGGCCCGGTTGCGGCGCGGACGGCTGCTCGGGGGGCGGCACGGTCGGCTGGACAGGGGGCTCAACGGGCACGTTCGGTCTCCTTGTTTCGCCTGACCAACGCTTCGTGTCGCGATGAAGTTTCTTGCGCCCTTGCGATGAAGCCCCTGACTGCTATAGAGCCCGCCGACCGGCGGTGCCCTGTGCGGGCGTGGCGGAACTGGTAGACGCGCCAGATTTAGGTTCTGGTATCGAAAGGTGTGGGGGTTCGAGTCCCTTCGCCCGCACCAGCATCGCCGCTCGTTTCCCGCGTCACCGGACGCCGCGACTCCTTTTCTTGAAGTTTGGAAGCCTGAGAAAAATGCAGACTGTCGAGACGTTGAACGAGGGCCTGAAGCGCGCCTACACGCTCAAGATCACTGCCAAGGACATCGACAAGAAGGTCGATGCCGAGGTCAAGCGGGTTGCTCCGCAGGTGCGCATGCCGGGCTTCCGCCCGGGCAAGGTGCCGACCAACCTGATCCGCAAGATGCATGGCGAGGCGATTGCCCAGGACGCGCTCAACAGCTCGATCCAGGAAGGCGTGCAGAAGCTGATCGCCGACAACAAGCTGCGCCCGGCCGTGTCGCCGTCGGTGAGCCTGGAAGGCGAGTATGCGCCGGGTGGCGACGCCGAGATCAAGGTCGAGCTGGAAGTCCTGCCGGACGTCCCGACTCCTTCGATCGACGGCCTGAAGCTCGAGCGCCTGACCGTTCCGGTCAGCGACGAGGAAGTGAACGAGCAGCTCAAGCAGCTCGCCGGCCAGCAGAAGGCGTGGACCGACGCTCCGGCCAAGCACAAGGCCGCCACCGGCGACCAGGTGACCATGGACTTCGTCGGCACCGTCGACGGCGTCGCCTTTGACGGCGGCACCGGCGAGGGCATGTCGGTCGAGATCGGCACCGGCCGCCTGATCCCGGGCTTCGAGGACCAGCTCGTCGGCGTGAAGACCGGCGACGAGAAGACGATCGACGTCACTTTCCCGGCCGATTATGGCGTGGCCGACCTGGCCGACAAGCCGGCGCAGTTCGCGCTCAAGATCACCGCGGTGAAGACCGCCGGCGAGACCGAGATCAACGACGACTTCGCCAAGACGCTCGGCCTGCAGAGCCTCGAGCAGCTCACCGGCCTGCTGAAGGGCCAGCTTGAGCAGCAGCTGGGCGGCCTGACCCGCACCTATATGAAGCGCAAGCTGCTCGACCAGCTGGCCGCCGGCCATGACTTCGAGGTTCCGCCCTCGATGGTCGAGGCCGAGTTCGACCAGATCTGGCACCAGCTCCAGCACGAAGCCGAGCATGAGGCCGATCCGGCCGCTGCCAAGGCCGAGCTGGACGCCGAGCGCGAGGACTATGTGAAGATCGCCGAGCGCCGCGTGCGCCTGGGTCTTCTCCTGTCGGAGATCGGCACCGCCAACGGCGTCGAGGTCACCTCGAACGAGATGAACCAGCTGATCGCCCAGGCTGCCGCCCAGTACAGCCCGAACGATCGCGAGCGCTTCTACCAGTATGTCCGCAACGAGCCGATGGCCGCCGCCCAGCTGCGCGCGCCGCTGTTCGAGGACAAGGTGGTCGACTTCCTGTTTGACAAGGCCGAGATCTCGGATCGCGAAGTGACCCGCGAGGAGCTGGAAGCCGCGATCGAGAGCGATGACGGCTTCGACACCGGCACGCACACCCACGACCACGACAACCACAAGCCGCGCAAGTCGAAGAAGGCCGACGAAGGCGAGAAGGCCGAGAAGAAGCCGGCCAAGGCCAAGAAAGCCGACGCCGAGCCGGCTGCGGAAGCCGAGGCCGAGCCGGCCAAGAAGCCGGCCGCCAAGAAGGCACCGGCCAAGAAGGCCGAAGCGGCCGAGGGCGAGGCTGAAGCCAAGCCCGCCAAGAAGGCTCCGGCGAAGAAGAAGGCCGACTAAGGCTTTCCGCTTTGTACAAGTTCAGGCCCTCGCTCCTCGCGGAGCGGGGGCCTTTTCCTTGCGCCGTAAATTGCTGTCGAAACGCAGCCATTTCCGCCTTATGGCTGGCGCATGACCATGCCCAAAGTCGCCGTTCTCCTGCCCTGCTACAATGAAGAAGCCGCGATCGCCCAGACGATCGAGGGGTTCCGCAAGGCGCTGCCGGAGGCGACCATCTACGTCTATGACAACAACAGCCGCGACCGGACGATCGACGTCGCGCGGGCGGCGGGCGCGGTGGTGCGCAGCGAGCGGATGCAGGGCAAGGGCAATGTCGTCCGCCGGATGTTCGCCGATGTCGATGCCGACATCTATGTGATGGCCGATGGCGATGCGACCTATGACCCGGCCTCGGCTGCAGCGATGGTCGCGCGCGTGGCGGAAGAGGGGCTCGACATGATCGTCGGCACCCGCGTCCACGAGGCGGCGGAGGCGTATCGCCGCGGGCACGTGCTGGGCAACCGGATGATGACCGGCATCCTCGCCAGCCTGTTCGGTCGCAGCTTTACCGATATCTTCTCGGGCTACCGCGTCTTCTCGCGCCGCTTCGTGAAGAGCTTCCCGGTGCTCTCCGCCGGCTTCGAGATCGAGACCGAGATCAGCGTGCATGCGCTCGAGCTGAAGATGCCCGTCGGTGAGGTCGAGACCCGCTATTTCGCCCGGCTCGAAGGTTCCGAATCGAAGCTCAACACCTATCGCGACGGCTGGCGCATCCTGAAGACGATCGCGGTGCTCTACCGGATCGAGCGGCCGATGCTGTTCTTCGGCTGGATCGCCGCGCTGTTCGCGCTGCTGGCGATCGGGATGAGCATTCCGCTCGCTTTCACCTGGTTCGAGACCGGGCTGGTACCGCGTTTCCCGACTGCGATCCTCGCGACGGGGCTGATGATCCTGGCGTTCCTCAACCTGTTTACCGGGCTGATTCTCGATACGGTGGTGCGGGGGCGGCGCGAGATGCGGCGGCTGGCATATCTGGCGCAGCCCGGGCCGCTGAAATAAGATCCGTCATCCCGGCTTTCGCCGGGATGACGGTTACTGGATCAACCCCAGCTCGATCAGGCTCTTCGCGGATGCGAGGATCGCCTCCTCGTTGCTCCGAGGCTGCCAGCCGAGCAGCTTGCGCGCCTTGGCGTTGCTGGCGTTGGACTGGATGCCGAGGCGGGGTGCCGCCTCGCGGGCCATCGGGTTGAAGATCGCCATGATCCGCACCAGCCAGCTCGGCACGCGGCGGCGGGTGATGCGGGCACCGGCAGGGCCTAGGTTGGCGCGCAGCACATCCGCCATCTGCGGAATCGACATCGCCGGTCCGGCGACTGCGAGGAAGCGCTCGCCCGAAGCATCGGCATGGGTCATCGCCTCGATCTGCAGGCTCGCGACGTCGCGGACATCGACGACGCCGAACCACAGGTCGGGCAGGCCGGGCATCTTGCCCTCGATCATCGACTTCACCAGCCAGATCGAGGTCGAGAGATCGTCGTTCAGCGCCGGGCCGAAGATGCCGACCGGATTGACCACCGCCAGCTCCAGCCCCTTGCCCTCGGCCGCGACGAAGTCCCAGGCGGCGCGCTCGGCGAGCGTCTTGGATTTCATATAGGGCTGGACGGCGGGGCCGTTCACATCGGTCCAGTCCGCTTCGCTATAGTCACCGGAGCGGTTGCCATGGCCATAGCCGATCGCGGCGAAGCTGGAGGTGACGACGACGCGCTTCACGCCCGCCGCATGGGCTGCGCGCAGGACATGGAGGGTGCCATCCACCGCCGGGCGGATCAGCTCCTGCTCGTCTTCGGGCTGGCTCTGCGGAAAGGGCGAGGCGACGTGCTGGACATAGTCGCAGCCGGCCACGGCCTCGGCCCAGCCTTCGTCCTTCTCCAGATCGGCGGCGAAGAAGCTGAGGCGGCTGGTATCGGCGCCTGCCTTTTCGAGCGTGGCGCGGACCTGCGGCTCGCGGGCGAGGTTGCGGACGGTGGTGCGGACATTGTGCCCCGCCGCCAGCAGCTGGAGGATGACATGGCTGCCCACAAAGCCGGAGCCGCCGGTGACCAGGATCGTGTGCGTCGTCATTGCGCCATCATGGGTATGCGCCCGCGCGCCTGCAAGCGGGCGAAGATTCCGACGAGCAGACCGGCGGCAAGAAAGGCGAGCAGCGGCCAGACGGCATAGGCGTATCGGGGCACGGGCTGGACCAGCGCATAGGGCAGGCCGGCGAGCGCGATGTAGAGCGCGAACAGCCCGTGGAAGCGCCGGCGCCGGATCAGGCCGCCGAGCAGGCCGGCCAGGCCCAGCGCGGCGACCAGTCGGATCATGTCGATCCGCAGCGTGGGAAATGCCTCCCAGTTGGTCAGCGCGCCCTGCCAGCGATCGGGGAAGTAGAATTGGCGATAGTGCCGCAGCGCCAGTCGGGCGAAGTCGAGCGGGTTGGCGCGAATCCAGGCGCCGGTTTCCCGGGCAAGCGCGCGCGAATAGGCGACTTCCCCGCCGGCGGCGCGCAGCCGCGCCTGGGTCGCTTCATTGTCGTTGGGGTGGATCGCCTGCATCCGCGCCTGCGATTCGGCGAGCGGATCGGCGGGATCGAGCGCGCCGGGATAATTGGCGAGCGCCATTTCCAGCCCGACATTGTCGCGCAGCAGGATCGGGCTACCCATCACCTGCGCGTTGCGCAGCACCCAGGGCGCGAGGACCAGCGCCAGTGCCGCTGCGGCGGTGGCGGCGAACGCGAGGGCGCGTGGGAAGGGCAGGCGGCGCAGCGCGAGCCACGCCCAGCAGGCATCGACGGCGAGCCCGGTGGTGGGGCTGACGAAGAAGGTCGCGGCTGACAGCGCGGCGCCAACCAGCAGCGGCTGGCCCGCGATCGTCTCGCGCGGGTCCAGTGTGACGATCAGCCAGAGATTGGCGAGCGCGAGCAGGGTGGCGAGCCCGCCTTCCCAGACACGGAAGTCCGCCGCTTCCTGCACGATATGGCCGGGCACCAGGCAGAGCAGCGCAAGCCCGCCGATCAGCGCGGCAGGCTGCCAGCCGGCCCGTTCGAACAGCTTCCGGGCAAGCAGCCAGGTCGCGCCGAGCAGGGCGAGCGTCCACAGGCTGAGGATCAGGCTGGCCGCCGCCGAATCGCCGAACACATGCTCCACCGCGGCGGCGCCGACGATTGTCGTGGGCATCAGATGCGCGGTCGGGCCGGTGCCCGGTCCGAAGGCGTCGGCGAGCGTGCCGGTGCGCGCAAGGGCGGTGACCGCGCTGCTTGCCTCGCCCAGGTCGAACGGCGCGAGCAGGCCGCGCACCAGCACCAGCCAGGCGAGGCGGATCGCCAACCCCGCCATCACCAGCCAGGTCGCCACGTCACGCGTCGTCATGCGCGCGCTTCCTGCTTCGTCTCCGCTGATGCCGTGTCTCCCCTGGCCGGTGCCGGACCCGCTTGTCACAGACTAACCATAACCAAGGCTTGAACTCCGCTCGTCAAGCGCCGATGTTGCAGCGGGCAAACAGACATAATGAGACATTCACCCATGCATCCGCTTTCCGGTCAGATGACCATCGACCCCGTTACCGGCGGTCTCGTTCCCATCGTCATCGAGCAGTCGAGCCGCGGCGAGCGCAGCTTCGACATCTATTCGCGCCTGCTGCGCGAGCGAATCGTTTTCGTGACCGGCCCGGTCGAGGACCATATGGCCTCGCTCATCACTGCCCAGCTGCTCTTCCTCGAGTCCGAGAACCCGAAGAAGGACATCTGGATGTACATCAACTCGCCGGGTGGCGTGGTGACCGCCGGCATGGCGATCCACGACACCATGCAGTATATCCGTCCGCGCGTCGGCACGGTCTGCATCGGCCAGGCAGCGTCGATGGGCTCGTTCCTGCTCGCAGCCGGTGAGCCGGGCCTGCGCGTGGCGCTGACCAATGCCCGCATCATGATCCACCAGCCCTCGGGCGGTGCGCAGGGCATGGCGTCGGACATCGAGATCCAGGCCAAGGAAATCCTGCGCATCAAGCGCCGGATGAATGACCTGTACGTGAAGTACACGGGCAAGTCGCTCGATGAGATCGAGCGTGCGATGGACCGTGACACCTTCCTCGAGGCCGACGAGGCCAAGGCTTTCGGCCTGGTCGACGAGGTTTACGAGAAGCGTCCGATGCCGACGGATGGTGAGGCTCCGGCAGCCTGATCCGTCAGTAGGTACTTAAGGAGTCTGGCGTAATAGCCAGATTCCAGTTTGCCGGATAATCTCCCGCGTGTAGGATAGCGGGTGGCGTAACGTGCGCGCGACGCACGAAGGATGGAATTGAATGACCAAGCTTAGCGGCGGAGACTCGAAGAGCACGCTCTATTGCTCGTTCTGCGGCAAGTCGCAGCACGAAGTGCGCAAGCTCATCGCAGGACCCACCGTGTTCATCTGCGACGAGTGCGTGGAGCTCTGTAACGATATCATTCGGGAAGAGACCAAGTCCGCGCTCGTCAGCAAGAAGGACGGCGGGGTTCCGACGCCGCAGGAGATCTGCGACGTCCTCGATGACTATGTGATCGGCCAGAAGCGCGCCAAGCGCGTGCTGTCGGTGGCGGTGCACAACCACTACAAGCGGCTGAACCACGGCGCCAAGGGCGCGGACGTCGAGCTTTCCAAGTCGAACATCCTGCTCGTCGGCCCGACGGGCTGCGGCAAGACGCTGCTGGCCCAGACGCTGGCGCGCATCCTCGACGTGCCCTTCACCATGGCGGATGCCACCACGCTCACCGAAGCCGGCTATGTCGGCGAGGACGTGGAGAACATCATCCTCAAGCTGCTCCAGGCTTCCGACTATAATGTCGAGCGGGCGCAGCGCGGCATCGTCTACATCGACGAGATCGACAAGATCAGCCGCAAGGCCGAGAACCCCTCGATCACGCGCGACGTGTCGGGCGAGGGCGTGCAGCAGGCACTGCTCAAGCTGATGGAAGGCACCACGGCTTCGGTTCCGCCGCAGGGCGGCCGCAAGCACCCGCAGCAGGAATTCCTGCAGGTGGACACGACCAACATCCTGTTCATCTGCGGCGGTGCCTTTTCGGGTCTCGAGAAGATCATCGGCGATCGCCTGCAGGGCAAGTCGATCGGCTTCGGCGCGCATGTCGCCTCGCCGGATGAGCGCCGCACGGGCGAGATGCTCAAGCAGGTCGAGCCGGAGGATCTCCTCAAGTTCGGCCTGATCCCCGAGTTCGTCGGCCGTCTGCCGGTCATCGCGACGCTCGAGGACCTCGATGTCGAGGCGCTGATCAAGATCCTCACCGAGCCGAAGAACGCGCTGGTCAAGCAGTACCAGAAGCTGTTCGACATGGAGGGCGTGAAGCTCGGCTTCAACGACGACGCGCTTACCGCCGTCTCGAAGAAGGCGATCGAGCGCAAGACCGGCGCACGCGGCCTCCGCTCGATCCTGGAGGGCATTCTGCTCGACACGATGTTCGACCTGCCGTCGATGGACGGGGTGGACGAAGTCGTGGTCGACAAGGACGTGGTCGCCGGCACCAAGGAGCCGGTCCGCGTCTATGCCAAGAAGGAAAAGGCGGGCTGAGCGTAGCACGCTAGCTCCGGCTGGAATTTGGAAGGCCCTTTCCGCGAGAGCGGGGAGGGCCTTCTGCTATTTGCCCCTCCCGTTCCCCGGCGAAAGCCGGGGCCCAGGGTCACAAGCGAGCCGGCGGAGAAACCCTGGGCCCCGGCTTTCGCCGGGGAACTTGTACTCTTTGTGCGATGCGCCATCATGCGGCCCGATGGCGATCGGGGGCACGCTTTGACCAGCACGGACGCGCATGCCCGGCGCCGCAATGTTCGTTTCTGGCATGCCTTTGTCTGGCTGCTGGTCGGTGCGGTGGCCTATGCGGTGGCGCTGGCGGTCGCGGTGCTGCTCTATCCCGATCCCAAGGACGTGCTGGCGCCGGTGATCGGGCCCAGCCTGTATCTCACGCCGTTGTTCGGCATGCCCTATCTGTTCGCCAGCGCCCGGCAGCGCGGCTGGGTGCGAAGGGTGGTCTATTTTTCCGTGGTGCTGACTTGCGCGCATGTCGCGGCCAACTATCTCGCGTGGCGGCATGCGATGCTGAGTTACTCGTTCGAGCCGGGCACCCAGACCTGGGTGCGCGACCTGGGCACCGGGGCGGTGGGTGGCCTTGCCGGCGGCGTGCTGGCGCTGGTGCTGCTGGTGCCGCTGCGCCTGGCGCCGTTCACCGCCGCCAGCCGGGCGATCATCCTGTTCGGGATCTCGGCGCTGACGGTCTTGGGGGCATTGGGCATGGCCGAGGGGCTGCAGCTGACCAATGCGCTCGAATATGAACTCAAGTCCTCGCGCTTCGTCTTCTGGTTCGAGTGCGTGCATCTGCCCTGGCAGGCCTGTCTGGCGTTTTTCCTCGCCTGGCTGATGCGGCTCGGGCGGCGGGCCTAGTTGGCGTGATAATGGTGGAGAAGGAAGCGATTCCACCCGCGTTTCGTGCGGCTCTCCACCGCAAAGTCGAATCCCTCCCCCAAGCCGGGCCAATATGCAAAGCGCGCCAGCCCGGCCGGCATCTCCGCTTCGAAGGCGATGGCTTCCGGATGGATATCGCTGGCGTCGGCGAGCTTGCCCTGTGATCGCTTGCCGTCCGAAGTGAACGACCAGAAGGCAAGGGTGCCGTCACTGTCCTTGCCGAACAGCGCCATCTCCTCACAGCCCATGCCGCTCCACTGCGCGTCGAGCCGGATAAAGGCGCCATTCCAGATTCGCTCGAAGCGGCGGCTGCAATTGGCCTGACTCGCGGGTTCGGGGCCGCCCGGCCGTGCGGTCCAGCTGCCGATCAGCGGCGCGAGTGCGCCCAATGCGCCGCGACCCTTTCTCCAGCTGTTCATCTCTGCTTCCGCATCAACAGGGTGTAGACCACCAAGGCGATCGCCAGGCCGATGAACCAGGCCCAGGTATAGATCGCCATCCACAGCGCCCCTGCCGAGAAGATCGAAGGCACGGCGGTGGCCAGGAAACCGGGCAGGTTGGGCAGCAGGCCGGCCGCAAAGGCGATCAATGCCGCCGGGTTCCAGCCGCCGCGATAGCGATAGGCGCCGTCGGTGCGGTAGAGATCCGGGACCAACAGCTCGGTGCGCCGGATCAGCCAATAGTCGGCGATGAGGATGCCGGCGATCGGGCCGAGCAGCGCCGAATAGCCGGTGAGCCAGACGAAGATGTAGCCGCCGCTGGAGGCAAGGAGCTTCCAGGGCATCATCAGGATCGCAATGGTCGCGGTGATCATGCCGCCAGCGCGGTAGTTCACCTTCGACGGCCAGACCGATGAGAAGTCGTAGGAAGCGGAGACAAGGTTCGCGGCGATGTTGCACGAGATCGTGTCGATGCTGATCACCAGGAGGCCGAGCAGCACCAAGGGCCCCTCGAATCGGCCGGCGAGCGCGACCGGATCCCAGATCGCTTCGCCATAGATGGTCACGGTCGCGCTGGTGGTGATGACGCTGGCGAGCGCGATCAGGCCCATCATCGGCGGCAGGCCGATCGACTGGCCGATCAACTGGTCGCGCTGGGAGCGGGCGAAACGGGTGAAGTCCGGAATGTTGAGCGCCAGCGTTGCCCAATAGCCGACCATTGCGGTGAGTGCAGGCCAGAACACCGTCCAGAACTGGCCCTGCCTCGCACCGCCGGGAGCAAAGGCCGACGGTGCGTTGAAGATCGGGCCTAGCCCGCCTGCGGCGTCCACGGCCCACCAGACCAGAGCGATGCAGACCAGGATCTTCACCGGTGCCGTCCAGGTCTCGAGCCGACGGATGGTCAGCAGACCCTTGCGCACGAAGAAAAGCTGGAATGACCAGAAGGCAAGGAAGGCGATCAGCTGGCCGATTCCGATGCCGAGCAGCGGTAGCTGAGCGCCGCGAAGGTCGCTGCCGAGTGCCACGCCGAGCAGGGTGAGCAGTGCTTCGCCACCGATCCAGGTCTGGATGCCGTACCAACCGCAGGCGACCAGAGCGCGGGCAAGGGCAGGAAGCCGCGCGCCGGCGGTGCCGAACGATGCGCGGACCAGCACCGCATAGGGAATGCCGTAGCGGGCGCCGGCATGGCCGATCAGCAGCATCGGAATGAGGACGACAACATTGCCGAGCAATACCGTCAGCGCGGCCTGGACTGCGGACATGCCTTGCTCGACGAGCCCGGCTGCGAGCATCCATGCCGGCACCGCGACGATCATCCCGATCCACAGCGCGGCATAGTGATACCAGGCCCAGTTGCGCTGTTCCGGCCCGGTGGGCGCAAGGTCGCTATTCCAGAGCTTCTCGTCCGCCACGCTTCCCCCCGAAATGCCGGCTCCAACGCGCTGGAATGTCGCCCGATCTTCGCTGCGCTGCAAGATCGACTTTTGTTGACGCGACTCAAGATGAGGCGCACCCTCGCTGTATTAGCCGGATAAAGGAGTTGTCCTATGTCTGATGCTGCAATCCTCGCGGACGAAGACCCCCGCGAGTATCATTCGTCGTTCAATCTTGCGCTCGATTCCGCTGCGGGCACGGCTTTCAAATGGCTCGTCCTTGGCCATCTGTTCTTCATAGCGGCGTTGTGCGTGCTCACCTTGGCGAATGTCGCCAACGGAGCGGTGTGGATCACGCCGTTGCTTACCTTGCCCCTCGTCTGGGCCGGGCGAGGCCACAAGCTGGTGATGAAGATCGCCGTGCTGATCGTCGGGCTCACCTTCGCACATTGGGCGGCCGCCCAATTGGCGAACCAGGTCAGCCTGTCGACCGATCCGATGCGGTTCGGCCTGATCGGCGGCGGTGTCGGCTCCGGGTTGGCGCTGCTGTTCGTGCTGGGCAGCGGACTTGGCCGGCCGGGGATCGCCACGGCAATCTTCGCGGTGTTCGGCACTGCGTTGCTTGCTGGCCTCGGCGCGCTGGTCGTCTATCTCTACATGACGACCGTTACGGCAAACCAAGGCTTCCCCGGCGACTGGCTCCAATTGCTCAAGATCTATGTGCCCTGGCAAATCGCCTTCGGCTTCGTACTGGCCAAGGTGCTGCGGCCCGATGGCGGGCTGATCGAGGAGTAACCTTCCCCGGGCTCAGAGGAGCCCGGGTACGAAGCGCTTCACGCGCGCGGCATAGGCGTCATAGTCGGCGCCGAACTGTGCGCGGAGAAGCGCTTCTTCGCGCCGCACGCGCATCCAGGTCCCGATCCAGTAGAGCGGCATCGCGATCAGCAGGCCGCGCCAATGGCCGAGCGCCAGCGCCATGACGAGGATCCAGGCGAACAGCGCGACGTAGATCGGGTTGCGGATCACCGCGAAGGGCCCCCAGGTCACGAGTTGGTGATCGTCGCGGGTGCGCGCGACGATCGCCCAGTTGCGGCCCATCGCCCGCGAGGAGGCGAAGAACAGCGCCAGCACGGCGCCGGCAAGCAGCAATACCGCGATCACTTCGGCGATCGCGGGGCCGTCCGGCGCCCCGAGGATCAGCTTGAGCGGACCAAATCCCACCGCGAAAAAGGCGAGCCCCTGTACCGCTACGCCCAGCATCGAGCCCGAATCGCGTTCGCTGGTGACCTCGCTGCCCGCTGGACCGCGCCTGGCCTTCGCAATCAGCAGCATCACGATCCAGACGAGCAGGCTGCCGGACAGGATGGCGACCGCATAGACACTGGTGGGCTCGGGATGGACCAGTCCGATCATCGATCACCTCCGATAGGCGTAGCGCTGAAACGCATCGACCGCGGCCGAATATTTGAGGATGCGCGAATCCGGATCGACGATGACATGCGCCCCGGCGGGCACGGTCAGCGTCGCGGTGCCGCCCGGCATCTCGACCTTCTTCACCTTGCCGTCGATCGACACTTCCACCGGCAGCGGGAAGGGCTTGTTGTTCTGCACTTCCCACTTGAGCGTCAAGCTATCGCCCTGGCGCTGCTCGACCAGCTTCGGCAGTTGGGCCTGGTAGAGATAGACGTCGAAGAACCATTGCAGGTCCTGGCCGGTCACCTGTTTCACATAGCCGATGAACTCGGGTGTAGTCGCGAAGCGCGGCTTGAAATTGCCGGGCTTGGGATCGGTCCGGCCATAGACGAGCAGGCGCGTGGCATCGAGGAACTTGTCGTCGCCGATCAGGTTGCGCAGCGTGTGGAGGATCCAGGCGCCCTTGACGTAGATGTCCTGGCCCGGTCCGCCATTCTCCTCTTCATAGACCTGCTCCTCGGTGCGGATCTGGCCCGAGACGATCGGCGCGTGGTTGGTGATCGAGAGGCGGAAATCCTCCATCATGATCGCATAGCGCGCCTCGCCCTCGCGCCAGCGGCCATAGAGCGGCTGCATGTACTGGGCGAAGCCCTCGTGCAGCCAGTAATCGTCCCAATTGCCGGCCGACATCTGGTTGCCGAACCATTCATGGCCGAGCTCGTGCTGGAAGATCTCGTCAAAGCCCGACGGGTATTGCTTGTAGTTGTTGCCGTAGGCGTTGATCGTCTGGTGCTCCATGCCGAGATGCGGGGTCTCGGCGACGCCCACTTTCTCGTCACCCCAGGGATAGGGGCCGATCACGCTCTCATAGAAGTCGAGCGACGGCGCGAACTCGTCGAACAGCTTCTTGGCCTTCTCGTCGCGGCCCGGAAGATACCAATATTGCATCGGGATCGTATTGCCGAAGCGGCTCTTATAGTCCGCCTGGAGCAGCTTGTAGGGCGCGATCTGCAGTGTCACCGAATAGGGATTGGGGCTGCGCGCGGACCAGTTCCAGGTCGAGCGGCCATCGGCAAGCTCGTCCACCTTCACCAGCTTGCCGTTGCCGGCGGCCTTCAGCCCCTTGGGCACCGTGATGTGCAGGTCGACCGTGTCCGGCTCGCCGCGCGGGAAATCGAGGCAGGGCCAGAACAGGTCGCAGCCATAGCCTTCGGCGGTGCTTGCGATCCAGGGCTGGCGGTCCGCCCCCGGCGTCTTCGCCCAGACCATGCCGTCATCCCAGGGCGCGCGCACGGCGACGTGCGGCGTGCCGCCATAGGTGATCTTCACCACCGCCTTGCCGCCGGCCTTGAGCGAGTGGGGCAGGGTGACGGTGAGCCGCCCTTCCGGATTGCGCCAGTCCGCGGCGGTCAGCGCCTTGCCGTCCACGCTCACCGCGCTGACCGGCAGGTTCTTGTCGAGATCGATCTGCAGCGCCTTCTGGGCAATCGCGCTGGTGATGGTCAGCGTGCCGGTACCTTCGATGCGCTGCTTGTCGGGAAACACCTCGATTGCGAGATCGGCATGGTCGAGGTGCAGCGCGGCGCGTTCCGGGCTTATCGGGCCGCCCGATTCCTGCGTGGTCGGGGTGATCGGCGGCTCGCCGGGCTTGATCGTCTGCGCGCCCGCGGAAGTGGTGACAAGCGCCAGGGTGGAGGCGGCGAGGAACAGGGACGTACGGATGAGAGCCTCCTTCAGGCGAGTTCGACGTCAAAGGCGTCGATCCGGAGATCAAAATCAAATGCTTTTTGCAGCACCTGGATGCGGGCAGGCCACGCGATCCTGCTTGGAGAGCGCACGCGACCCTCGAAGATCAGCTTCTCTTCGATCGTCGGGCCTCCGTCGGGAGACTCGACCTGATAGGTGCCTGTAGCAGGGCGGCCGTCGGCGCCCAGCGTGAAGCGGATATCGGGGAATCCCTCTCTCTGTGCGATCACATCGTTACCTTCGGCGCTCAATCGTGCGCCGACGAGAAGCAGATAGCCGTAGATGCCGAATTGCTGCAGCTCGTGCAGCGCCTGGGGAGCGGGCAGGGGAGTCCGCTTTCCGGCCTGTTCCACGAACCCGCCGCTCGGTTCGACCGTCATCGTCCTGGCAGTCCAGGAGCCGTGCAGGGGCAACCAGCTACGGGAAATCGCCTGGCCAAAGGGAGTAACTCTCGTCTCGACCGCGATTTCCACAGGATTGTCCCGCATGCCAGTGTAGATGGTTGCTCGGCCATCCCACTTTAACACCCTGACGCGGCTCAATAATTTTCGTCCGCCCAGTGCTTCGATCGCCTGTTCGGCCAGGTCGGGGGCAGGAAAAATGCTTGCCCGTGCCGCAATGGGAAGCAACACTCCGCATCCTAAGAGCGTTCGCCGATTGATGCGGGCTCCGCGGCCACCATATAATGGAGGATAGGAGCCCTGTACGGGCTCAGGAGTATTCATGAAGCAGTCCTACCCCGTTCTTCCCCTTCGGGACATTGTCGTCTTCCCGCACATGATCGTGCCGCTGTTCGTGGGCCGCGACAAGTCGGTCGCCGCGCTCGAGGCAGCGATGGCCGACGACAAGGAGATCTTCCTCGTCGCCCAGCTCGATCCGGCAGAGGATGATCCCGGCCGCGAAGACCTGTACGATACCGGCGTCTCCGCCGAAGTCCTCCAGCTGCTCAAGCTGCCCGACGGCACCGTGCGCGTGCTCGTCGCCGGCAAGGAGCGCGGCTCGCTCGTTACCATGCAGGAAGGCGGCGCCTTCCTGACCGCCGAGGTCGCGCCGATCGACGACGATGCCGTCGAAGGTAGCGAGATCCAGGCACTGATGCGTTCGGTCGTCGACCAGTTCGAGAACTACGCCAAGCTCAACCGCAAGCTGCCGGCCGAGACCGCCGTGCAGCTCGGTGAGCTGGAGGACGCCTCGCGCCTGGCCGACGCGGTTGCCGCCAACATTGCCGTCAAGGTTTCCGACAAGCAGTCGCTGCTGGTCGAGACCAATCCGATGAAGCGCCTCGAGATGGTGTTCGCCTTCATGGAAGGCGAGCTCGGCGTGCTGCAGGTCGAGAAGAAGATCCGCAGCCGCGTGAAGCGCCAGATGGAGAAGACGCAGCGCGAATATTACCTCAACGAACAGCTCAAGGCGATCCAGCGCGAGTTGGGCAATGAGGGCGAGGAAGGCGATGGCGACGAAGTCGCCGAGCTGACGCAGAAGATCGCAACTCTCAAGCTGTCGAAGGAAGCGCGCACCAAGGCCCAGTCGGAGCTCAAGAAGCTCAAGACCATGGCGCCGATGAGTGCCGAGGCGACGGTGGTGCGCAACTATCTCGACGTGCTGCTGGGCCTGCCCTGGGGCAAGAAGTCGAAGCTCAAGAAGGACATCGCCGAGGCGCAGGGCGTGCTTGACGAGGACCATTATGCGCTCGAGAAGGTCAAGGACCGGATCGTCGAGTATCTCGCGGTCCAGGCGCGCACCAACAAGCTGAAGGGGCCGATCCTGTGCCTCGTCGGCCCGCCGGGCGTCGGCAAGACCTCGCTGGGCAAGAGCATCGCCAAGGCGACCGGGCGCGAGTTCATCCGTCAGTCGCTGGGCGGCGTGCGCGACGAGGCCGAGATCCGTGGCCACCGCCGCACTTATATCGGCTCGCTGCCGGGCAAGATCGTCACCAACCTGAAGAAGGCCGGTACGTCGAACCCGCTGTTCCTGCTCGACGAGATCGACAAGCTTGGCCAGGATTTCCGCGGCGATCCCGCCTCGGCGCTGCTCGAGGTCCTCGATCCGGAGCAGAACAACAAGTTCAACGATCACTATCTGGAGATCGACATCGATCTTTCGGACGTGATGTTCGTGTGCACCGCGAACTCGCTGAACCTGCCGCAGCCGCTGCTCGACCGCATGGAGATCATCCGCCTTGAAGGTTATACCGAGGACGAGAAGGTCGAGATTGCCGAGCGGCACCTCATCGAGAAGCAGATCGAGGCGCATGGGCTAAAGGAAGGTGAGTTCACCCTCACGCCTGAAGGCCTGCGCAAGCTGATCCAGCAGTACACCCGCGAGGCGGGCGTGCGTACGCTGGAGCGGGAGATCGCCAAGCTCGCCCGCAAGGCCCTGCGCAAGATCCTGGAAGGCAAGGCCGAGAGCGTGACGATCACGCCGGAGAACCTCCACGAGTTCGCCGGGGTGCAGAAGTATCGTCACGATATGGGCGAGGAAGAGAACCAGATCGGTGCGGTTACCGGCCTGGCCTGGACCGAGGTGGGCGGCGAACTGCTGACCATCGAGAGTGTCACCGTGCCCGGCAAGGGTGCGATCAAGACGACCGGCAAGCTGGGCGACGTGATGAAGGAATCGGTCGAGGCCGCATTCAGCTTCGTCAAGGCGCGCAGCCCGGTCTATGGGATCAAGCCGAGCCTGCTCCAGCGCAAGGACATCCATGTCCACCTGCCGGAAGGCGCGGTGCCGAAGGACGGTCCGTCCGCCGGCATCGGCCTGGTCACCGCGATTGTCTCGACGCTCACCGGCGTGTCGGTGCGCAAGGACATCGCGATGACGGGCGAGGTCACGCTGCGCGGTCGCGTACTGCCGATCGGCGGTCTCAAGGAAAAGCTGCTCGCGGCGCTGCGGGGGGGCATCAAGACGGTGCTGATCCCTGACGAGAACCAGAAGGACCTCGCCGAGATTCCGCAGAACATCCGTGACGGGCTGGAGATCGTGCCGGTCAAGCATGTCGACGAGGTGCTGCGCCTGGCGCTCACCGAGCCGCTTACGCCGATCGACTGGACCGAAGCCGATGAACTGGCCACCCAGCCACCGGCTGCTCCCACCGGAATGGGGGACCCCCTGCATCATTGATGCAGGGCAACCCCAGCCGTTCGCTGACCGTAACCTTTTCGTCACTTCGAGGGAAAAGCGGGCCGAAACGTTTTGACAGTCCGGGCGGCGGCGTGCTGACGTGATAGCTCGGCCTGCCGCCGCGACTCACGTATTTGTGCGAATTTCATGAGGGGGAAAGTCACGAAATGAACAAGCAAGAGCTGATCGGACAGGTCGCCGATACCTCGGGCCTTGGTAAGGGCGATGCGAGCAAGGCTGTAGAGGCCGTGTTCGATGCCATCCAGGCCGCGCTCAAGAAGGGCGATGAGGTTCGCCTGGTCGGCTTTGGCACCTTCTCGGTCAGCAAGCGCAAGGCGTCGACGGGCCGCAACCCGCGTACGCGCGAGCCGATGACCATCAAGGCGTCGAACCAGCCCAAGTTCAAGGCGGGCAAGGGCCTCAAGGACGCAGTCAACTAAGACTGCACAAAAGCGGGTTTGGGGGCTGGACAGCTGGGGCTGTGCCGCCTAAAGGCCCGCTTCCCATTTCGGCCGCAAGGGTTTTCGGACCTGGCCAATGGGCGCGTAGCTCAGTGGTAGAGCACACCCTTCACACGGGTGGGGTCGTAGGTTCAATCCCTACCGCGCCCACCATTATAAGCCCGTTGGTCCCTGTGACCGGCGGGCTTTTTGGTTTGTCCGTGTTTCGGAGTGTTGCGGCTTCGCGTAAGGATATTGCGCAGCCCCTCACGCCGTGACAACTTGCCCCCAGACGCGCCTAAACGTCTCAATTCGGGGGACCTCCATTGAAGAAATATCTGCTGCTCGCATCGGCCATGGCCGCGCTTGCCGTGCCTGCGATCGGTTTCAGCCAGCAATCCGCCGCGCCCGTTGCTGCGGGTGCCGCCGCTGACGGCGGGGCCACGCGCTATGGCGCCTGGGGCTTCGACCTGACCGGCATGGACAAGAACGTGAAGCCGGGCGACGACTGGTATCGGTTCGTCAACGGTGCCTGGAACGACCGCACCCAGATCCCGGCCGACCGTTCGTCCTTCGGCGCCTTCGCGGTGCTGCGCGACCTGTCCGAAGTGCGCCTGCGCAGCCTGATCTCGGGCTACAGCGCCACCGACAGCGCGCATCCGGACCGGATGAAGGCAGCGATCCTCTATAGCGGCTTCATGGACGAAGCGCTGGCCGAGAAGCTCGACGCGCAGCCGCTCACCGAGCGCCTGGGCGCGATCCGCGCGGTTGCGTCCAAGGGCGAGATGAGCGGGCTGATGGGCCGCACGCTCGGCGGCTTCGGGGCCAGCTTCTTCGGCGCGGGCGTGAGCGACGATGCCAAGAACCCGGACGTCTATGCGCTCTACCTGCGCCAGTCGGGCCTGGGCCTGGGCGACCGCGACCTCTATCTCGACGCCAAGTTCGCGCCGCAGGTTGCGCGCTACAAGCAATATGTCGCGCAGATGCTCGGCATGGCAGGATGGGCCGATGCAGAGGCGGCGGCCGACAAGGTGGTCGCGCTGGAGACCAGCATCGCCAAGGCGCACTGGACGCGCGTGCAGAGCCGCGACCGCGACAAGACCTATAATCCGGTGACTCCGGCAGAGTTGAAGGTGCAGGCGCCGGGATTCGACTGGGATGCCTTCTGGGTCGGCGCGGGCCTGTCCAGCGCCGATCGCGTGATCGTCGCGCAGAACACCGCGATCCCGGCGATCGCCAAGGTGTTCGCGGATACCGACCTGGAGACGCTCAAGGCCTGGCAGGCTTTCCGCACCACCGACGATATCTCGCCGCTGCTCTCGAAGCGCTTCGTCGATGCGCAGTTCGAGTTCCGCTCCAAGTTCATGAACGGTCAGCCCCAGCAGCGCGAGCGCTGGAAGCGCGCGGTGGCGTTCACCGAGCGCGGAATCGGCGAGGGCGTGGGCCGCGACTATGTCGCGCTCTATTTCCCGCCGGCTTCCAAGGCGAAGATGGACACGCTGGTCGCGAACCTGCGCGTCGCGCTCGCCGGTCGCATCAACAACCTCGCCTGGATGAGCCCGGCGACCAAGGAGCAGGCGCAGGCGAAGCTGAAGGGATTCACGGTCAAGATCGGCTATCCCGACAAATGGCGTGATTATTCGGCGTTCGAGGTGAAAGCAGGCGACCTGGTCGGCAATGCCGAGCGTTCCGGCCGCTTCGAATGGGACTATCGCCGCAAGCGCCTGGGCGGGCCGGTCGACAAGGCCGAATGGGGCATGACCCCGCAGACCGTGAACGCCTATTACAACTCGGTGAAGAACGAGATCGTCTTCCCCGCGGCGATCCTGCAGGCACCGTTCTTCGATCCGCAGGCGGACGATGCGATCAACTATGGCGGCATCGGCGGCGTGATCGGGCACGAGATCAGCCACGGCTTCGACGACCAGGGCCGCAAGTCCGACGGCAACGGCGTGCTGCGCGACTGGTGGGCGCCGGAAGACGCCGCCAAGTTCGAAGCCCAGGCAGTGCGCTTCGGCGCGCAATATGAGGCCTATAGCTTCGAGGGGCTGCCGGGCGTGCACATCAACGGCCGCGCCTCGATGGGCGAGAATATCGGCGATCTCGGCGGTGTTCTGATCGCGCTCGACGCCTACCACCAGTCGCTGGGAGGCAAGAAGGCCAAGGTGATCGACGGCTTCACCGGCGACCAGCGCTTCTTCCTCGGCTGGGGCCAGGTGTGGCGCACGTTGTTCCGCACCGAAGCGCTGCGCCAGCAACTGGTCGGCGACCCGCACTCGCCGGGCCAGGTCCGCGCGGTGAACCCGCTGCGCAACGTCGATGCCTGGTACGAAGCGTGGAAGATCACGCCCGACCAGAAGCAGTATGTCGCGCCCGCGGACCGGGTGCGCATCTGGTGAGGTGAGAAGGGTGGGGCTTCGATAGCGGAGCCCCACCTGCTCGCGTGACAGAGCGTGGGGTTTATTCTAGCCAGGCTGGATGGGGCCTGGCGATTGGACCGACGCGCAGAATGACGCGATCGTCGCGGACTATTTCGCGATGCTGGCGGACAATGAGGCTGGCCGCCCGTACAACAAGGCCGAACATAATCGCCGGTTGCAGCAGCGTATCGATCGGCCGCGTGGCGCGATCGAATACAAGCATCAGAACATTAGCGCGGTACTGAAAGGCTTGGGTGAGGCTTGGATCCCCGGCTACAAGCCCGCCTTCAATTTTCAGACATCGCTGGTCGACGCCGTGGCACGGTGGCTGGCGCGACATCCCGATTGGCTGGCGTCGGCGACCAGGATTGGATCGGGTGCGTCCAGCGCTATTCGGGAGGCGCCCGCGCTCTGGATCGGTCCACCTCCCACGCTTAGCAACGCGCCACCTCCGGACGAGTGGGAGAAGATGCAGGCGGTTGCGCACCGCTTCGACGTGGCGGAGCGTGACGCGCGCAATCGGGCACTGGGCAGGGCAGGCGAAGAGCGGGTTCTGGAGCATGAGCGCTCTGCACTCACGTCAATCGGACGCACCGACCTGGCGCGGCAAATACGCTGGGTCTCCGATCTCGACGGGGACGGGGCAGGCTATGATATCGCCAGCTTCGAGCCTGACGGGCGAGAGCGCCTGATTGAGGTGAAGACGACCAACGGCTGGGATCGAACGCCCTTTCACATATCGCGCAACGAGCTGGCGGTCTCACAGGATCGGCGCGATGCATGGTGCCTCGTTCGCCTCTGGAACTTCGCTCGCGAGCCGCGTGCGTTCGAACTCAGGCCGCCGCTGGAGGCGCATGTGTCCCTCATGCCGACGGCGTTCCAGGCCAGCTTCGGGTAGCGCCTGCACAGCCTCTACACATGTTTCCTCCAAAAGCCGGTTGGTGCCCGCTGTCGCAGAAGCGCAGGTCCACTGCCTTCGGCACCGATCCCGTGCAGCAGTGACCCGGGTGCGCTCGCGCCGAGCAGCCAGAGCGCGAGCGCGTGGCGGATCATTTGGCCTTGCCCGCCTTCTCGTCGGCGAGGCGCTCCGCCAATGCCTTTGCGGAGCGGGCGGCATAGGTGCGGCAGGCGCCGGGATCGAGATAGGGGTTGGGGCGCACGCTCCTGGCAAAGCGCGCGTACTTCTCGACCCCGCCCGAATTGTCGGGATGGGCGCTGAACATGATGTCGCAGGGCATGGCTCGGAATTTCGCGTGGGAGGCGCGGAAGCTGGCGACGACCTCGGGGTGCTTCGTGAACCGATAGCCGTTCGCCGCGACCGGATTGATGCTCGAGGCGAACACTATCGTCCTGCATGCACCGCCTTCGCAGCTGCGCCAGGTCCAGCTCATGCTGCCCGGGGTATGCCCCGGCGTGGCGCGGGCGGTGACGGCGACATTGCCCAGCCGGACCACCTCGCCATCCTTGACCGCGCGCACGCGCGAGACGGCGGGGAAGGGGACGAGCCAGGCGGCCTGGGGATCGTCCGGCGTGCTCATGCCCTGCTTGAGCGCGGTTACCGCCCAGGCTCCCGCCAGCACGGTCGCGCCGCTGTCGCGGGCCAGCGCGGCGAGGCCGCCGGCATGGTCGAAATGCGGCTCGGTGCTGAGTATCAGCTTCACGTCCTCGATCCGGAAGCCGAGCTTCCTGAGGTTCGCCTCGACCGAGCGGACCGACTGCGGCACCGCGCCGTCGATCAGGATCAGCCCCTTGCCGGTGTCGATCAGCGCGACGTTCATCCCCGCGAACCCGACCAGATAGGTTTTGCCATGGACGCGGATCGGCGCCTGCGGTCCGATCCACTTGGCGGCGGCCTCGGGCGCGATCGGGCGGGTGAGCGGGTCGTCCTGCTGCTGGGTGGCGGCAGTGGTGAGCAGGGCGAGGGCGGCGAGGTGGATCGACTTCATCCGGGGCTCCTTGGTTTGCGCCGCATGAAATGATCCATGAGCCGGGAACCGCACAAACCACCATTTCTGGGAGGAGCCATTAGCGGGATTGATGGCTCGCGCGGGTCTGCCTAAGCGCGGCTCGGGTATCGATCGGGAGTAAATGCGTGCTCTGGGCAGTGGCGACGGTGGCGGCGGCGGGATTTCAGGTGGGCCGCAATGCGCTCCAGCGGGGCATGGTGTCGAACACCGGCCCCTGGGGTGCGACGCTGGTGCGCTTCCTGTTCGGCCTGCCTTTCTCGCTGGTCTTCACCGCGATCGCGTTCGCACTCAGCCCGCATCTCGATCCGCAATTCGGCTGGGAATTCTGGTGGCCGGCGCTCACCGGCGCGGCGGCACAGGTGATCGCCACCGCCGCGCTGCTGCTCGCCATGCATCATGCCGGCTTCGCAGTGGGCACCGCGCTCCAGCAGAGCTCGGTCCCGCTGGCGGCCACGGTCGGGCTGATCGTGTTCGGCGACAACCTCTCCACGCTCGGCTGGGTGGGCGTTGCCGTGACGACGCTGGGTCTGGCCCTGCTGGTCTGGCCGAAGAAGATCGAAGGCGCCCATCACCCGGTGCTGGGCATCACCTATGGCGTGATCTCGGGCCTGTTGTTCGGCTTCGCGCTCAACGCCTTCCGCCATGCCGGGCTCCGGCTCGAGCCGCATCATCCCTGGTTCTCGGCGATGGCATGCGTCGCGATCGTCCAGGCGGTGCAGGCGGGCGGGCTGGGCCTCTACCTCGCCATTCGCGACCGTGCCGCGCTGGTCGCGGTGGCGAAGGGCTGGCGCCAGTCGCTTGGGGCGGGGCTGTTCGGCGCGCTGGCCTCGTCTGGCTGGTTCCTGGCGCTGAACCTGGCACCCGCGGCGGCGGTACGGGCGCTGGGGGTGATCGAGATGCCGATCGCCGCCGCTGCGGGCCACCGGCTGTTCCGCGAGAAGCTGAGCCTGCGCCAGATCGCCGGCGTGGTGGTGATTGCCGCGGGCGTGGCGATGACGGCGATGTATTGAGACGGAGCGATACCTGTTCCCCGGCTCTCGCCGGAAAGCAGAGATGGAACCGGGCTGGTCTAAGGCAGGCGCCTTTGTCAAACTCCGGCGATGACCAAGCTTCGCCGCCTGCTCGCCATCGCCGCGCTTCTCCTGCCCGGCACCGCCCTCGCGCAAAAGGTGCCGGTGCTGCTGGTGCCCGACCGCGTGTTCACCGCGACCGACCGGGTGGTGCACGAGGGCTGGAAGGTGCTGGTTGCCGATGGCCGGATCGTCGCGGTCGGTCCCGACGTCACCGCCCCGGCCGGGGCCGAAACCCGGGCGTTGCCGGGCACCACGCTGCTGCCTGGCCTGATCGACCTTCACGTCCACCTGTTCCTGCATCCCTATAATGAGACGAGCTGGAACGACCAGGTGATGAAGGAGCCGCTGGCGCTCCGCACCGCCCGCGCGGTCGCGCATGCGCGCGCGACGCTGATGGCGGGCTTCACTACCGTGCGCGACCTCGGCACCGAAGGGGCGGGGGACGCCGATGCCGGGCTCAAGATGGCGATCCAGCAGGGCATCGTGCCGGGGCCGCGCCTGCTGATCGCCAGCCGCGCGCTGGTCGCCACCGGCGCCTATGGCCCCAAGGGCTATGCGTTCGACGTGCCGCAGGGCGCCGAGGAAGTGAGCGGCGAGGGGATCGTCGCCGCCGTCCGTCGCCAGATCGCGCATGGGGCGGACTGGGTGAAGTTCTACGCCGATTATCGCTGGGGGCCGGGCGAGCCGAGCCGCGCCACCTTCAGCCTCGAAGAGCTCAAGGCCGGGGTCGCCGCCGCGCATGACGCCGGGCGCAAGGTCGCGGTGCATGCGAGCACGCCCGAGGGGATGCGGCGCGCCGTGCTGGCCGGGGCCGACACGATCGAGCACGGCAATGACGCGACGGACGCGGTCTTCGCGCTGATGAAGGCGAACAAGGTCGCCTTCTGCCCGACGCTCGCCGCCACCGATGCGATCACCCGCTATGGCGGCTGGAACGGCGCGGCCCCCGAACCGGAGGCGATACGCGCCAAGCGGGCGAGCTATGCCGCCGCGCTCCAGGCCGGCGTGACGATGTGCGTGGGCGGCGATACCGGCGTGTTCGCGCACGGTGCCAATGCCCGCGAGATCGAACTGATGGCCGGCTGGGGCATGGCAAGGAATGACGCGCTCTGGACCGCTACCGCCGGCAATGCCGCTATATTGGGGATGTCCGACCGCATCGGCAGCATCGCGCCCGGCCGAATCGCCGATCTGGTCGCGGTTGCCGGCGATCCGCTCAAGGATTTGTCGGCGCTCGAAAATGTCCGGCTCGTGATGCAATCGGGCAACATCGTCACCAATCCGTGAACCGTTTCCGTCCCATACGCTGACATTGTCACAATCGAGTCACGCAAGTGTCTCGAAACCTTCTTCGAAGTCGCGCCAACGCGTAACAGACCCCGCCTAGCGCCCCCTTGCGGCCGACGGGGGACAGCCGAGTCGATCCCGCACCGTAATTCGATGCAACCCGGCGTCCGCCGGAACGGAGATCCTATGGCCAGCTTCAAACGCGTCAGCCTTATCATGATGACTGCCGCTGCATGCACCGCCCTTGCGGCGTGCGACGGCGCGAACGACATCGCCTCGCCGGGCACCGGCGGCAACGTCATCATCAACAACCCGCCGGCTCCGACGCCGTCGCCGACCCCGACGCCGACCACGGCGCTCGTGAGCCCGGCCACCGGCTGCCCGACCATCGGCGACCCGAAGGGCCTGACCAACGACGGCACCATCAAGGGCCCGACCGGCGAATGGCGCGTCTGCACGCTGCCGTCGATCCTGTCGGCCAGCGTCACGCTGCCGAAGATCGCTGGCCTGGTCTATCAGCTCAAGGACCGCGTGAACGTCGGCTGCGACGGCGGCTTCACCGCGCCGACCAGTGCTGCGCCGCGCGCCAGCACCACCGTCGGTTGCACCACCGCCAACGGCTTCACGCTGAACGGCTCGGGTCAGCTGACCGCCGACACCAACGTGACGCTGACGATTGCGCCGGGCGTGATCCTGTTCGGCGGCACCGGCACTTCGTGGCTCGCCGTCAACCGCGGCAACAAGATCGCCGCCAACGGCACCGCGACCGCGCCGATCATCTTCACCAGCCGCGACAACCTGCTCGGCCTCGCCGACGACACCTCGATCGGCCAGTGGGGCGGTGTGGTGCTGATGGGCCGCGCCAAGATCACCGATTGCAACACCGGCACCACCGGCGCCGGCACCTGCGAGCGTGAGACGGAAGGCGCCTCGGGCACCGGTCCGGCCACCTTCGGCGGCACCGACGACACCTATAACGCCGGCAGCATCAAGTACACGCAGATCCGCTACTCGGGTTATGTGCTCGGTGCGAACGTCGAGCTCCAGGGCCTGACCACCGAGGGCACCGGCAGCGGCACCACGCTCGACTCGGTCCAGAGCCACAACAGCTCGGACGACGGCGCGGAGTTCTTCGGCGGCACCGTCAAGTTCAAGCACTACATCGCCACCGGCGCCGATGACGACAGCCTCGACATCGACACGGGCCTGCAGGGCTTCTTCCAGTACGTCCTGCTGCTGCAGCGTCCTGGCCAGGGCGACGCCCTGATGGAAGTCGACAGCAACAACAACGAAGCCGACACGCCGCGTCAGGTGACCGCGGTTGCCAACTTCACCGCGATCCAGAGCCAGACCAGCGCGAACAACGAAGCCAATGACCAGGCTTCGATCCTGCTGCGCGGCAATGCGGACCTGAAGCTCGTCAACGGCCTGGTGATCAGCCCGGTGAACGAGTGCCTGCGCATGAACGGTTCGGGCGGCGCCAATGCGGCCACCCTGCTGGCCCGTGCGGTCGCGATGCAGTGCAACGCCACCAAGTATCTCGGCACCGGCAGCTACACCGCCACGCAGGTCGCGACCTTCTTCGGCACCGGCGCCAACGGCAACAACGACGCCTTCACGCCGTCGCTGACCAGCCTGTTCATCAACGGTGCGACCGAGACGGCGCTCACCGCGGTCGACCCGAAGACGGTGGACGCCACCGGCTTCTTCGACACGACGACCTATGTCGGCGCGGTCAAGGACGCGAACGACAACTGGTACAAGCAGTGGACCTGCAACTCCGGCTACGCCGCGTTCGACGATGCGACGAACGCCAACCGTCGCTGCACTTCGCTGCCGACCAACTGAGGCTAGCCTGACCTGAGACTGGGGCGGGGCGTGGCCAATCGGCGACGCTCCGCCCTTTCAGGATTTGATTGGGGGTTACCATGACGAAGCCGCTCCGGCTTGCCAGCCTGTTCCTTTTCACTTCTGCGCTTGTTGCGCCTTCCCTTGTCTATGCGCAGACAGCGCCTTCGACGCCGGACACCACCGGCACCCCGTCCGACGCTGCAGCCGTGCCCCAGGACCAGGCTGCACCGCAGGAAGAGCAGGCTCCGGACGTCTCGGTTCCGGGCGGCGACGCCATCGTCGTGACCGGTCGCCGCGTCAACGTCGCGCGTGATACCCCGCAGGTGGTCTCGGTGCTGTCGAGCGCCGATATCGCCCGCACCGGCGAAGGCGATATCGCCGGCGCCCTGAGCCGCGTCACCGGCCTGAGCGTGGTCGGCAACGGCTATGTCTATGTCCGCGGTCTTGGCGACCGCTATTCGCTCGCGCTGCTCAACGGTTCGCCGCTGCCCAGCCCCGAGCCGCTCAAGCGCGTCGTGCCGCTCGACATCTTCCCGACCAACGTGGTCTCGTCCTCGCTGGTGCAGAAGAGCTATTCGACCAACTTCCCCGGCGAGTTCGGCGGCGGCGTCATCAACCTGACGACCAACTCGGTGCCGAAGGAAAGCTTCCTCACCGTCAGCGGCGGCGTGGGCGCAAACCTCGTGACCACCGGCCATGTCGGCTATGTCCATGCCGGTGGCGGCCATGACTGGACCGGCTATGACGACGGCTCGCGCGATCTGCCTCCGGCGCTCGCGGCCTTCTTCGCCAGCGGCGAGAAGATCAGCTCGGGCAATGTCGACACCCAGGCGATCGCGGGCCAGCTGATCAACGCCAACAACGCGCTGGTCCAGCGCCAGTCGCGCATCGGCCCGAACTGGTCGGCGACGCTCTCGGGCGGCACGTCCTTCCCGATCGGCGACGACATGACGCTCGGCGTGATCGCCACCGGTGGCTACAGCAACAAGTGGACGACGCGCGACGCGATCCAGCAGACCTCGCTCAACAGCGACCTCTCGACGCTCGAGAACGACTTCCGTCGCGTCTCGACCGACAACCGGATCGTGGTCAACGGACTGCTCGGCCTCGGCCTCGAGTATGGCGACAACAAGATCCGCTGGACCAACCTCTACATCCACGACACGCTGAAGCGTGCGCGTCTCGGCCTCGGCAAGACCAACAACAATGCCGTCACCGACGTCATGCAGCAGGATACCGCCTGGTATGAGCGCCAGCTGATCAACACCCAGCTGGTCGGCGAGTTCAAGTTCAGCCCCGAGTGGAGCCTCGATCTTCGCGGCAGCTATGCCAATTCGAAGCGCAAGGCCCCGAACGAGCTGACGCTGGAATATGTCCGCACCAACGTGGCCTCGGACCTGTATGGCGCGTACTTCGTCAATCGCCTCAACAACGGCAACAACGGCGACGCGCATATCAGCTATTCGGACCTGAACGAGAATCTCTACTCGGCCGGTGCCGACCTCACGTTCAAGCCGGTCACCGATCTCGCGCTGACCGCCGGCTATGCCTATCTCAAGACCGAGCGCACCAGTTCGCGGCGTGACTTCCAGTTCACGGCGCCGAGCAGCTTCCCGACCGCGGTCGGCATGCTGCGCCCGGACCTGCTGCTCGGTTCGGCGATCATCGACTATTACAACATCGCGCTGATCGACACGAACGAAGGCGCTCCCGCCTTCCGCGCCGAGCTGAAGAACCATGCCGGCTACGGCAAGGTAAACTGGCAGGTCTCGCCCGAGCTCTCGCTCGACTTCGGTGTCCGCTACGAGACGGCGAAGGAAACGGTGGTTCCGGTCCAGGTGTTCAACACGCCCACAGGCAGCACCGCGGCGACCAATCTCGACAACGACTATTGGCTGCCGGCCGCCACGCTGACCTGGCAGTTCCGCCCGGACATGCAGGTGCGCCTCAGCTCGTCGAAGACGATTGCCCGTCCGCAGTTCCGCGAGCTGATCTACCAATTCTATTTCGACCCGGACAGCAACCGCCAGTATCGCGGCAACCCGCTGCTCCAGGACAGCACGCTGGTGAACTCCGAAGCGCGCTACGAATGGTATTTCGCACCGGAGCAGCGCCTTACGGTCGCGGGTTTCTACAAGCGGATCAAGAATCCGATCGAGACCTTCATCACCGGCAGCGACTTCGTCACCAGCTTCGCCAACGCACCGCGCGCTGACCTGTACGGTGCCGAGGTCGAAGCCGTGAAGAAGTTCGCGCTGGCCGACTGGTCGGGCTCGAACTTCTTCGCCGAGCGCTACCTGATCGCGATCGCCAACTACACCTACACCCAGTCGGAGCTGAAGGTGAAGGCAGGCGACCAGACCCGGATGTTCGCGGCGTCGTCGACGCTGGCGACCGACTATTTCCAGGACGGCTCGCCGCTTACCGGACAGTCGGACCATCTGGTCAACTTCCAGTTCGGCATGGAAGACAAGGCCTCGCTCTCGCAGCAGACCTTCATTCTTTCCTATGCCAGCAAGCGCGTGACCAGCCGCGGTCTGGCCAATAGCGGCCAGCCGGACATCTACGAATATCCGGGCCTGAACCTGGACTTCGTGATGCGCCAGGGCGTGAAGATTGCCGGCCGCCAGCTCGACCTGAAGCTGGAAGCCCGCAACATCACGAACCGGAAGCACAAGGAAACCCAGACGCTGGGCAAGAACACCGTGATCTACAACAACTATTCGGTGGGTCCGACGTTCACCTTCTCGCTCTCGACCACCTTCTGATCGCGAGCATGCGCAACTGAAAAGGGAGCGGCCCGCCTGGCGGTGCCGCTCCCTTTCTTGTTCCCGCTACGAGGCTGGGTTCACCAGCCCCAGGGGTATTCGCGGTACCATTGCGTGACCACATATTTCAGGCCCGCTCGGACCTTCATCGCGTGGTGGATGGTCGAGGGGTTGGTCGTCCCGTCGGGGCGGAGATTGCTCCAGGCGACCACCTTGCCGGTTTCGGGCTGGATGATCTTGTCGACAGCCTTGAAGCGGGTCGCGCCGCCGGCCTCGACTTCGTTGAGATAGAGCATCACCGTCCAGGTGCGCTGCCCGGCGATGCCGCAATATTTCTGATAGTCGCGGCCTTGCGGCTCGAAATAGTCGGTATGCGCCTTGAACTCCTGGCCGATCTCGTAGCGCTGGCCCTGCATCGGCTCGCCATGCGTCGGGTCCAGTCCGGTCAGGAGCGTCATCCGCCGCTTCAGCTCGGCCACCACCGGATCGTCCGAATTGAAGTCGCAGGTCTCGCTGGTGCGGAAGGCATAGTCGTCATTCGCGTCGGCGATGGTCGAGGGGCGGCGCTCCGCATCGATCTTCGCCATCAGCTGTCGGCAGAGCTCGGGCTCCAGGAAGTTCTTGGCGATGAACATCTGGATCTTGGGGTGCGGCACGCGCTGCACGCCCGGCCAGCGCAGGATCTGGTCGATGATCGGCTCGAGAGGGAAGCCGGAGCCAAGAGCAGGAAGAGGGGAAGCGGCACTTTGCATGGCGGCGTTCTGCCAAAAGCCATGGGCTGGCGCCAGAGTGACCCGAAACCGTCACAAAATCGCAAGCGAGGTGTCACATGATCTGCCTAGCGGATGACACACCGCAACGAGGAATCCGATGGACATGGAAGCCGAAGCGCTGGCGCCGGTTGCCGGAACGTCGCCGCAGCCGTTGCTCTTTTCCGGTTCCCATCCCGATTCGGCGGCCGAGGCGCTTATTGCCGAAGGGCGCCGGCGCCGCGCCTCGCACATCCACCTCGAAATCGGTGCGACTGCCATCGTGGTGCGCATGCGCATCGCCGGCCAGCTCACCGAAGCGCGCCATTATCATGCCGACCCTTCGCTTGCTCGCGACTTCCGGGCGATGGACGGCGCGTCGGTGTTGGAGCAGGGGGAGGGCGAGCGCATCGTCCTGCGCCTCGACGGCGGCGAACGGCGTGAGCGCTCCCTTGAGGCGATCGGCATGAGCCGCGTGCTGGTCGATGCGTTGCTTCCGGCGTTGCGGCGGGGCGGGCTGGTGCTGGTCGCGGGGCTCGCGGGATCGGGCCGCAGCACGACCCTTGCGACACTGCTCCGGCATTTCTCCGGCTCGCCTCGTCACATCGCGACGATCGGCACGTTTCCGGTGGAAGGGGCTACCCGTATCGAGGGCTGCACCGGTGCCGCCGCGATCCAGGCCGCGATCGAGCAGGATCCCGACATCATCGCGCTGGATGGCCTGGAGGGGCGGGAGGCTGCAGCCGCCGCGGCCGAGGCGGCCGAGCGCGGGCATCTGGTCCTGGCCACGATCGACGCGCCGGACGCGGTTTCGGCGATCCGGCGGATGCGCGACTGGCGGGTAGAGCCATTCCGTCTGGCGTCCAACGTTGCCGCGGTGCTTGCCCAGCGGCTGGTCCGGCGGCTTTGTCCCGATTGCCGCCGCCCGGTGCAGGCGCAGGGTTCCGTTTCGGCACTGCTCGGCTTCGATTCGGGCGCGATCGTCTTCGCCCCGGTCGGCTGCGAGAGTTGCGAAGGCATCGGCTTTGTCGGCCAGACTGGCGTGTTCGAGGCGATAGTTGCCGATGGCGCGATTCGCCGGCTGATCAACGATGGCGGCGACGAAGCGATCCTGGCGCGCCATGCTTTCCTGCGCGCACCCAATCTCGGATCGGCCGCACGGGCGCTTGCGCGAGAGGGGATTACCACGCCGGAGGAGGCTGTGCGAATTTCCCGCGGATAGCGCCAATATTTCTGGCGTAATTATCTTGCCCTTCGCATCGACCCCCGCTAAGCGCGCCTTCTTCACGGCGGTTGTAGCTCAGTTGGTTAGAGCATCGGTTTGTGGTACCGAGGGTCGCGGGTTCAAGTCCCGTCATCCGCCCCATTTCTTCCCCTTGTGACCGCACGCGGCCCACAGACGTGTGGCACTCTCCGCAGGAATGTAGCGCGTGATCACCGACTGGGGTTTCCCTGATTTCGACGACCATGAAGGCGTCCATCTGTTCAGCGACCGCGAATCGGGCCTGAGCGCCATCATCGCAGTCCATTCGTCCAAGCTCGGCCCGGCGGCCGGCGGCGTGCGCTTCTGGCATTATGCCGATCACCGCGCCGCGATCACCGATGCGCTGCGCCTGTCGCGCGGCATGAGCTACAAGAACGCGATGGCCAACCTGCCGCTTGGCGGCGGCAAGGGCGTGATCCTGGCGAGCCAGCCGGGCGCAACCGTCACCACCGAGCAGCTCCAGGCATTCGGCCGCGCGGTCGAATCGCTGGGCGGCAAATATGTAACTGCCGAGGATGTCGGCATGTCCGAGGAGCGGATGAAGGTCGTTGCGACCCAGACCCGCCACGTCTCGGGCCTGCCGGTGGCCGAAGGCGGCGCTGGCGGCGATCCCGGCCCGGTAACGGCGCGCGGCGTGTATCTGGGCGTCAAGGCTGCGGCGAAGCGCGGCCTCGGTGCCGATTCGATGGCCGGTGTGCGTGTTGCGATCCAGGGTGTCGGCTCGGTAGGCGGCGGCGTTGCCCGCCTGCTCGCCAAGGACGGCGCCAGGCTGGTGCTGGCCGACGTCAATGCCGAGCGCGCCAAGGCGCTGGCGGCGGAGCTGGGCGGTGAGGCAGTCGATGCTTCCGAGATCCTCGGCATCGAAACCGACATCCTCAGCCCGAATGCACTCGGCGCGATCTTCACCGAACAGTCGATCGCGGCGCTCAGGACCACCGTGGTCGCCGGCGGCGCGAACAACCAGCTGGCGACGCGTCAGGACGGCCACCGTCTCCACGATCGCGGCATCCTCTACGCGCCCGATTATGTCATCAATGCCGGCGGCATCATCAATGTCGGCCTGGAGTATCTGGGCCAGGGCAACATGGCCGAGGTGCAGGCTCGCGTGGACAAGATCCCCGATCGCCTGATCGAAGTGTGGGACGAGAGCGCCCGCACCGGCGATCCCGAGAGCGAAGTCGCCGATCGTATCGCGCAGCGGCTGATCGGCCGGGGCTGATTGCACCACAGTCTTGCATGGGGGATGCGCGGCCAATAGCGTCGCGCATCCCCCTCGCATTTCTGCGGAGCCCCATGCGCACTTTCCTCCTCGCCACCGCCGCTCTGCTGATCGCGGTGCCGGCCACCGCCCAGTCGATCGATCCCTCGACCGTCGCCGTCCTCGTCGACCAGGGCACCAGCCATTCGGAGGTGATGACCACCGCCGAATATCTCGCCGACGTGATCGGCCCGCGCATGACCAACTCACCGGCGATGCGCGAGGCGGAGAAATGGACGCAGGAGAAGTTCACCGGCTGGGGGCTCACCGATGTCCACAAGGAAGGCTTCGACTTCGGTCGCGGCTGGTGGATCGAGAAGTCGAGCGTCCGCATGGTCGCGCCGCGCCCGGTCCAGCTCACCGCCATTCCGATCGCCTGGACGCCGGCGACCAACGGCCCGGTCACCGCACCGGTGATCGTCGCCCCGCTGCGTAGCCCGGGCGATTTCGCCCAGTGGAAGGGCAAGCTGGCCGGCAAGATCGTGCTGACTTCGGCGCCGGGCACCGGCTCCGAGCCCAAGGAAGCGGCCTTCCAGCGGCTGAGCGACGAGGACCTCGCCAAACTCGACGTCTATGAGGAGCCGACCTGGGATCCCGGCAAGCTCGATCAGTCGCTGTCCCGCGCCAAGTTCGAGGGCCAGCTCGCCAAGTTCCTCGCAGATGAGGGCGCGGTCGCTTACGTCACCCGCTCGCGCAGCGACGGCAAGCTGATCCATGGCGAAGGCTATCTCCACCATGTCGGCGAGACGCCCAAGGTGCCCGGCATCGAGATGGCCGCCGAGGATTATCGTCGCCTTGTCCGCCTCGCCTGGACCGGCAAGGCGCCGACGCTCGAGATCGACAGCAATGTCCATTTCGACGACAGCGACACCAAGGCGTACAACATCATCGCCGACATCAAGGGCCGTGATGCCAAGGCCGGCTATGTGATGGCAGGCGCGCATCTCGACAGCTGGGTGGCGGGCGATGGTGCCGCGGACAATGGCGCGGGCAGCGCGGTTGTGATGGAGGCGGCGCGGATCATCGCCGCCAGCGGTATCAAGCCGAAGCGCACGATCCGCTTCGCGCTCTGGGCGGGCGAAGAGCAGAGCCTCTACGGCTCGATCGCCTATATCGAGCAGCACCTCGCCAAGCGCCCGGCCTGGGATCATGTGCCGAGCGCGGATGAATTCTATTATAGCTGGGCGACGCGCTTCCCGATCACGCCGCTGCCGGGTCACAAGGAACTGGCCGCCTATTTCAACCTCGACAATGGCTCGGGGAAGATTCGCGGCATCTATGCCGAGAACAACATGGCGGCAGTGCCGATCTTCCGGGAATGGCTGGCGCCCTTCGCTTCGATGGGCGCATCGACGGTGGCGATCCAGAAGACCGAGGGCACCGATCACCAGTTCATGCAGGCGGTCGGCATCCCGGCGTTCCAGTTCATCCAGGACCCGCTCGATTATGAGAGCCGGGTGCATCACACCCAGCTCGACACCTTCGATCACCTGAAGGCGGCGGACATGCGCCAGGCAGCGATCATCCTGGCGGCGTTCCTGCTCGACGCGGCGAACGCGGACAAGCCGCTGCCCCGCCTGCCGATCCCGACCCAACCGGCGGTGACCGATCCGTTCGCGGCGCCGAAGGAGAAGTAGGGCTTTGCTCCCGCACTCGTCACCCCGGCCGTAAGCCGGGGTCCCGCTGCCCAATCCAGGTGAAGAAGAAGCGGGATCCCGGCTCAGGGCCGGGATGACGATGATTATTTTCGGTTATCGCGAAAAAATCGCACCCCCCATGTCACATCCGGCGCGGCCATCTCGTCTTGCCTGCATCCAACCAAGGAGATGCAAGATGACTGGCCGCCTCGACCTCTTCACCGCCGCCCCCGCCGAGATGAAGGCGTGGTACGAAATGTCGCTCAAGATCGCGCCGAAGCTGGAGCACAGCCTGCTCGAACTGGTGAAGATCCGCGCCTCGCAGATCAACGGCTGCGCCAATTGCCTCAACATGCACACCGCCGATGCCCGCAAGGCCGGCGAGACCGAGCAGCGCATCTATCTGCTCAGCGCCTGGCACGAAGCGCCCTGCTACACCCCGCGCGAGCGCGCTGCGCTGGCATGGACGGACGCGATGACTCTGGTATCCACCGCACGGGCGCCCCAGGCGCTCTATGAGGAACTCGCCTTCGAGTTCACGCCGGAGGAACAGGTGCAGCTCACGCTCATGATCAACGTGATCAACGGCTGGAACCGCTTCGCGGTCGGCTTCGACCTGTTCTACGACGCCAAGCCGGCGGTGGCCGCGGCATGACCGGCGCGGACGCAGCGGCGAGCTTCGATCCGCTGCGTCCGCGGCTGGCGCGCATCGCCTATCGCATGCTCGGCTCGGTCGCGGACGCGGAGGACGTGGTGCAGGACGCGTTCCTGCGCTGGCTCGATACCGACCGCGACCAGGTCCGCGAGCCCGAGGCGTTCCTGCGCCGGGTGGTGACGCGGCTCTGCCTCGACCAGCTCAAATCGGCGCGCGTCCGGCGCGAGACCTATGTCGGCCCCTGGCTGCCCGAGCCGGTGGTCGAGGAGGAGGACGAGGTGGAGGACGTCACGCTTCCGCTGATGATGGCGCTCGAACGCCTGTCGCCGCTCGAACGCGCCGCCTTCCTGCTCCACGACGTGTTCGGGGTGAGCTTCGACGAAGTCGGCGAGACGATCGGCCGCGATCCCGCCGCCGCCCGCCAGCTCGCCAGCCGTGCCCGCAGCCATGTCCGCGCCGCCCGCCCGCGCTACGAGATGCCCAGGGAGAAGGGGCTGGAGATCGCGGCCGCCTTCTTCGCTGCCTCGCGCAGCGGCGACATGGGGGCGCTGCGTGGGCTGCTCGCCGGCGATGTCGCAACCTGGTCGGATGGCGGCGGCAAGGTCCATGCCGGCCTGCGCCCGATCCACGGTCTCGACGACAATATGAAGCTCTACACCTCGCTCGCGCGCTTCTTCGCCAAGGAGATGTCGCGGATCGTGCGTTACGGCATGATAAACGGCCTGCCGGGCTTCGTCTCGATCGAGCCGGGCGGGGTGCTCCAGACGACCGCCCTGGCGATCGAGGACGGCAGGATCACGGGCATCTACGTCACCCGCAATCCGGACAAGCTGGGGCACCTTGCTGCAGTGCATTAACTCTCGCCGTTATGAGGCTGGCAACGTCGGTTAATCCAAGGTTCCGCCCATGCGATCCGTGCTTCTGCTCCTCGCCGTATCGGCACTCTCCTCCTGCAACCAGACCAATGGCAAGGCGGCCGACGGGATTATCGGCCATCGCTGGGCGCGCGCCGCCGCCGATTGCGGGGATACCTATTTCCGTTTCTCGAAGGACATGATCGATTTCGTGCAGAACGGTCAGTCGGTGAACTCGCTGCCGGTGCGGCGTATCGTCAGCCAGGCCTCGGATCCGTCCACGGTGATGTTCGTGATCGAAGTCGACAGCGCGCTCGCCGCCCGGTCCGACGCGCCGAACGCCGCTTCCGACGTGGCGATGGCGTTCCGGATCGAGGGAGACAGCCTGCGCCTGGTCGGCCAGGGCGCGCCGGACAAGCTGCTGCCGGTCGAGCCCGGCATGGCGCGATTCCCGACCATGGCCCTGCGCCGCTGCCCCACATCATACTGATCGTGCGGGACGCCGGATCAGGGACTAACAGAACCTGACAACTCTCACGATGGACCGACGCCCGGATCCTCGCTAGTCGTTACGCGTGCCTGCGCTTCATGCCCTCGCCAATCCTGCGCGTTTCCTTCGAATCGCGCGCCCGCTCACGCCGATCCTGTTCTGGCTCGGCGTGGTGCTGGTGGCGTTCGGTTGCTGGGCCGGGCTGATGCTGACGCCGCCCGATGCGCTGCAGAAGGAAAGCGTGCGCATCCTCTATATCCATGTCCCCAGCGCCTGGTTGGGGATGGGCGGGTGGAGCGGGCTGGCGATCGCCTGCCTCAGCTATCTGATCTGGCGCCATCCGCTGGCCAGCGTGGCCGCCCGGGCAATCGCACCGGCGGGAGCGACCTTTGCGGCGCTCTGCCTGCTCACCGGGTCGATCTGGGGCCGCCCGACCTGGGGCACCTGGTGGGAGTGGGACGGGCGGTTGACGTCGATGCTGCTGCTGTTCTTCGTCTATATCGCCTGGATCGCGCTCGACCGGGCGGATGCCGACCGGTCCGGTGACGGACGGGTGCCGGCGCTATTCGGCGTGGCAGGCAGCGCGCTGCTGCCGATCGTCCATTATTCGGTGATCTGGTGGAACACGCTCCACCAGGGCGAGAGCGTGGTAACGGGCAAGATCGCGCCGTCGATGCTCTGGCCGCTTTTCTTCACGCTGGGGGGCTTCACCCTGTTCTTCGCCGGCGTCGTGCTGATGCGGATGCGGGCGATCCTGGCGAACCAGAAGGTCGAGGCGCGGTTGCGGCGGATGGCGGCGGCATGAACCATTGGCCGTTCATCACCGCGGCCTATCTCGTCGTGCTGCTCGGCACGGTGGGGCTGGCCGCGCTCAGCTATGCCGCGATGCGCCGGGCAGAGGCTGCGGCCAATTCGCTCAAGGGCAATCGCGAATGAAGGCCAAGCACCAGCGGCTCGTCCTTGCGCTGCTCGCGCTGGGTGCCATCCTCGGCGCCTCCGCGCTGGCGATGTCGGCGCTCAAGGACCAGGCGGCCTTCTTCTATGCGCCCGCTGATGTGAAGGGGAAACCGCTGCCGCTCGACAAGCATGTGCGCCTTGGCGGCATGGTCGAGAAGGGGTCGATCCAGCGCCAGGCGGATGGGGTCTCGATCCGCTTCGTGGTGACCGACGGGCAGGCCAAGGTGCCGGTGGCGTTCCGCGGGGTTACGCCGGACCTGTTCAAGGAAGGGTCGGGCGTGGTCGCCGAAGGCAGGTTCCAGCCCGATGGCAGCTTCATCGCCGACAACATCCTGGCGAAGCATGACGAGCGCTACATGCCGCCCCAGGCGGCGGGCAACATGCACGAGACGAAGTCGCTCGAGCAGTGATCGCCGAAGCCGGTCTTGCCGCCCTGTGGCTCGCGACGGGCTTTGCCCTGATGCAGGTGATGCTCGCCTGGGGCGCGGCACGAGGGGCCGCGCAGGGTACCGGCATCAAGGTGATGACTGCGCTGCGCCGTGTGGCGGTAGTCCAGGGTCTGCTGGCGCTGGTGGCGTTCGGCATGCTGATCGCGCTGTTCGTGGTGTCGGACATGTCGGTCGCGCTGGTCATCGAGAACAGCCACTCGATGAAGCCGCTGCTCTACAAGATCGCCGGAGCCTGGGGGAATCATGAAGGCTCGATGCTGCTCTGGGTCACCGTGCTCGCGGTGTCCGGGGCAGGGGTGGCGCTGTTCGAGAAGCGCCTGCCCCAGGGCACGCTGGCCGCGACCCTGGGCGCGCAGGCGGCGATCGCGATCGGTTTCTACGCCTTCCTGGCCTTCGCCTCCAACCCGTTCGTCCGCGTGGACCCGGCGCCGCTGGACGGGCAGGGGCTGAACCCGCTGCTGCAGGACCCCGGTCTCGCCTTCCATCCGCCGACCCTCTATCTCGGCTATGTCGGCCTCTCGGTCGCCTTCAGCTTCGCAGTCGGCGCGTTGCTGATGCGCGACGTCGGCCCGGCCTTTGCCCGGGCGATGCGGCCCTGGGTACTCGGCGCCTGGATCTTCCTGACCATCGGCATCACCGCCGGCAGCTATTGGGCCTATTACGAGCTCGGCTGGGGCGGCTGGTGGTTCTGGGATCCGGTCGAGAACGCCTCGCTGATGCCCTGGCTGGCGGCGACCGCGCTGCTCCATTCGGTGACCGTACTCGCCACCCGCGACGGGCTGCGCGCCTGGACGGTGATGCTGGCGGTCGTGGCCTTTTCCATGTCGATGATCGGCACCTTCCTGGTGCGTTCCGGAATTCTGATCAGCGTCCACGCCTTTGCCGTCGACCCGACCCGGGGCGGCTTCATCCTTGCGCTGCTCGGCATCTACATCGGTGGCGCGCTGGCGCTGTTCGGGGCGCGGATCGGCACGGTGAAGCAGGGCGCGACCTTCGAACTGGTCAGCCGCGAGGGCGCGCTGGTGCTCAACAATTTGCTGCTCTCGGTGATCCTCGGCGTCGTCTTCATCGGTACGCTCTATCCGCTGGTGGCGCAGGCTGCCGGGGTGCAGCTCTCGATCGGGGCGCCTTTCTTTGAAAAGGCAGCGGCGCCGGTTGGCCTGGCGCTCGTCGCTGCGACCGCTGCCGGGCCGCTGCTCAAGTGGCGGCGGGACCAGTGGAATACGCTGTTCGGCAAGCTGCTGGTGCCGGTAGGCGTCGGCGGGCTGGCCTTCGCACTCGTCTTTGCCCTGGGCGGGGCGCATTGGCTTCCTTCGCTTGCGCTGGGGCTGGCCGCGATGCTCGCCGTCGCCAGCGTCATCCCGCTGATCCGCCGCAACCTGCGCCGCACGCCGCTCCACATCTACGGCATGGTCGTCGCGCATTTCGGCATCGCGGTCAGCATTGCCGGCATGGCCGCGGACGGCGCCTTCAAGACTGAAAGGCTCGCGGCAATCGCGATCGGCCAGAACGTGACCGTCGGACCGTACCGGATCGAGCTGGTCAAGGTGCAGCCGGCAGTCGGCCCCAACTGGTCGGCGCTGGAAGCGCACCTCAAGGCGACCCGCACCGGCGCAGTACCGTTCGACCTGTTCCCGCAGCAGCGCTTCTTCGCCAACCCGACCACGACCACCAACGAAGCCGCGATCGCCACCGAGCTCGACGGCCAGCTCTACACCGTGATCGGCCCGGGCGACGGGCAGGGCCGCTGGCAGGTGCGGCTGTGGTGGAAGCCCTTCGTCACGCTGATCTGGGGCGGCGGTTTCCTGATCGCCCTGGGCGGGCTGCTCTCGCTGATCGGCCGCGTCCGTCGCGAGCGGCGCGATGCGGAGAATGACGCATGAGGCGGCTGCTGATCTGGGCGCCGCTGGCGCTGTTCGCGCTGGTCTTCGCGCTGGTCGCCAGTGGCCTGCTCAAGCCGGGCGACCGCACCATCCATTCGGCGATGGTCGGCAAGGCGGTGCCTGAACTGGCGCTCAAGCCCTTGCTGGCCGACCGGCCCGGCGTTGCCAGCGCCGAGCTGCGGGGCAAGCCGCGGCTGCTCAACGTCTTCGCCAGCTGGTGCATTCCCTGCATCGCCGAGGCGCCGCAGTTGCTCAAGCTCAGGCAGGCCGGGGTGGAGATCGATGCCATCGCCATCCGCGACACGCCCGAAGCGGTGCAGGCTTTCCTGGCGCGCAACGGCGATCCCTATGCCCGGATCGGGGATGATCCCACCGGCAAGGCGCAGATCGCGCTTGGCTCATCGGGGGTGCCCGAGACCTTCCTGATCGACGCGCAGGGCAGGATCATCGACCAGCATATCGGCGACATCCGCGCCGACGACATCCCGGCGATCCTCGCCAAGCTGGAGGCGGCGAAGTGAGGCGGGCCGCGCTTGCGCTCCTGCTGCTTGCGGCTGGACCTGCCGTGGCGGATTCCAATCTGCCGCCGGCCCGGCTTGCCTATACCCAGCTGCCCAATGCAGCGCAGGAGGCGCAGGCCAAGGCGCTGATGGAGACGCTGCGCTGCCTCGTCTGCCAGGGCCAGTCGATCGCCGACAGCGACGCCGAGATGGCCGGGGACATGCGTGCGCTGGTCCGCGAGCGGATCGCAAGGGGCGAGCAGCCGGCCGCGATCCGGAGCTATCTGATCCAGCGCTATGGCGACTATGTCACTTATGACCCGCCGTTCAGCTGGGTGACCGCGCCGCTGTGGATCACGCCGCTGGTGCTGCTGGTGATCGGGCTGCTGCTCGCGCGGCGGCTGTTCCGCAAGGGAGGTGCGTGATGGGCTGGCTGATGCTTGCCGCGGTCGCACTCCTGGCGGGCCTCGCGCTGGTGCTGCTGCGCTACCCGCGCAAGCTGTGGAGCGTGCCGGCGACCGCGATCATGCTCGGGGCCGCGGGCTATGCCTGGCAGGGGAGCCCCGGTCTCCCCGGCCATCCGATCGAGGCCGATGCCAAGCCGATCAAGGTCGACCAGGAACTGATCGACATGCGCGATGCGATGTTCGGCAAATACGGCACCTATGCCTGGAGCTACGCCAACCTGGCCGACGGCATGCTGCGCCAGGGCGACCGGCCGCGCTCGGTGATGGTGTGGCAGGGGGCGGTGCGTCAGGTGCCGAACGACGCCGCGCTGTGGACAGGCTTTGGCGGCGCGCTGTCGGAATATGACGGCAACCAGATGTCGCCGGCGGCGCAGTTCGCCTTCGACAAGGCGCTGGAACTGGCACCGCAGCATCCCGGACCGCCTTTCTTCTACGGCCTGGCGCTGGTCCGGGCGAACCGCTTTGCCGAGGCCAAGCCCTGGTGGGAGAAGGCGCTGGCGCTGACTCCGGAAAAGGCGAGCTACCGCCAGCAGATCGCGACGCGGCTGCTGATGCTCGACATGTTCCTGCAGGATGCTGCGCAGCGGCAGGGGCCGCAACCGGCCAGGCCCTGATTTCCTACGCTGCTGCGAAGGGCGACGCGCCAAAGTACACGAAGTACAGCCCAAGAGCGGGTTTTCGGGCCGGCAAATTTGACCTTCCTTACGGGAACGCGATCCATCCCGAACGATTGTTGCGCGCGGCTGATCCTATCTTTCCTACAAGGCAAAGAGCGGCCGGGACCCGGGTCCCGACCGCTCCAGCGAACCATGCGGAATCCTACGTTGCAAGCAGGCTGATCAGCCCGCCCATGCTTCGTAGGGGAGGTCGAGATCGTCGGCGACGGCCTTGAATGCGATCTTGCCCTTGTAGACATTGAGACCGTTGGCGAGGTGCTTGTCGGCCTTCATCGCGCCCTCGGCGCCGAGGTTCGCCAGCTTGAGCACGAACGGCAGCGTCGCGTTGTTGAGCGCGAAAGCCGAAGTGCGGGCGACCGCGCCCGGCATGTTGGCGACGCAATAGTGGATCACGCCATCGACTTCATAGACCGGGTTGTCATGCGTGGTGGCATGGCTGGTCTCGAAGCAGCCGCCCTGGTCGATCGCGATGTCTACCAGCACCGAGCCGCGCATCATCGTCTTGAGCATGTCGCGGGTGACGAGCTTGGGCGCAGCCGCACCCGGCACCAGCACCGCGCCGATCACGACCTGCGAGGTCTTCACCGCTTCGGCGATCGCGGCCTTGCTGGCATAGGCGGTCTTGATCTGGCTGCCGAAATGCATGTCGAGCTCGGCCAGGCGCTCGTTGTTGATGTCGTAGATGGTGACGTCGGCGCGCTGGCCGGTGGCCATCTGCGCGGCGTTGATGCCCGAGACGCCGCCGCCGAGGATCGCGACCTTGCACGGCGCCACGCCCGGCACGCCGCCGAGCAGCTCGCCGCGACCGCCCTGTTCTTTCTCGAGATAGTGCGAGGCGACCTGGACCGACATGCGGCCGGCGACTTCCGACATCGGCTTGAGCAGGGGCAGGGCGCCCGAGTTCGAGGTGACGGTCTCGTACGCGATGCAGGTCGCGCCCGACTTCATCAGGCCCTCGGCCTGCGGCTTGTCGGCGGCGAGGTGGAGATAGGTGAACAGCACATGGCGCGGCTCGAGCAGCGCGATCTCCTGCGCCTGCGGCTCCTTGACCTTCACGATCATGTCCGAGCCGGCGAAGACGGCGGCGGCATCCGGGGCGATCTTCGCGCCGACCTTGGTATAGGCCTCGTCGTCGAAATCGATGCCCATGCCGGCCTTGGTCTCGACCAGCACTTCGTGGCCGGCATGGACCAGCTCGGCGACCGAAGCCGGGGTCAGGCCGACACGATATTCGTGATTCTTGATTTCCTTGGGAACGCCGATGCGCATGGAAGCCTCTCCGTGAATTGGGTTGGCGCGCACGATATAGCATGGATCGCGGCAAATCCCTGCAAAGATGTGACAGTCGATGAGGGTTGGCGCATGAATTCCCTGTATCATGCGAGAAAACCGTCTATCCATGCAGGATGGACAGGATTGACGCAGCTATCCTCAAGTCGCTCGCCGCCGATGCGCGGGCGCCGGTGAGCGCTATCGCGGTGCAGGTGGGACTTTCACAGTCGGCCTGCACCCGCCGTATCCAGGCGCTGGAGGCCTCAGGGCACGTCCAAGGCTATGGCGCGCGACTCGGGCACCGGCGGCTGGGCTTCCGCATCACCGCGCTGGTCGACATCACGCTGGGGACGCAGGTGGAGGAAGACCTGGCGCGGTTCGAGGCGGCGGTGGCGCAGATCGACGGTGTGGTGGAGTGCGCGCTGGTCTCGGGCGGGCAGGATTATCGGCTCAAGATCCTGGCGCGTGACCTGGACGATTATGAGCGGCTCCACCGCGAGCATCTCGGACGGCTGCCCGGGGTGGTGACGATCAACTCGAGCTTCGTGCTGCGGGCGATCCCGACGCGGAGCGAGGCGGAGGCGCTGTTCGGCGGGCGATAAAGGCGGGTGATCGCCCGAAGAAGCGGTTCGGCGGAGAGACAGCTATGCCCCTTCGATCGCGCGCATTTCCTGGGCGGCGGCCATCGCGCGAAACGCCGGGACGAGCCAGTCGCGGAACCTGGCGATCTTGCGCGTATGCCTGCGGTTTTCGGCATAGACGAACCAGTAGGCGGTGCCTTCATCGGCTATGTCGGCGAAAGGACATACGAGGCGCCCGCTCGCGAGTTCCGGACGCCATAGCATCGGAGTCATCAGCGCGATTCCATGCCCCGCAAGCGCCGCCTGCCCCTCGGTCGCCTGGGAGTCCATGCGAATGCCGCCGCGCCCGGGCTCGTCCCCGATCTCCACGCCGGCACTTCGGAACCATATCGGCCACCACCGATCCTGCGGACTGATCCGCCGCATTTCCAGGGCTTTGCCTGCGTCCAGCGGCAGATCGCGCCCCTCGAGCAGTGCCGGACTGCACATCGGGGTGAAGTCGACCTTCGCCAGATGCTCGGATTTCAGCCCCGGCCAGTCGCCGCGGCCGGATCTTATGGCGACGTCGATGCGGGCTTCCGCGAGGTCGATCACCGTACCGCTGACTTCGAGCTCGATCTCGATATCCGGATGCGCGGCCTGGAAGGTGCCGATGTTCCCCGCCAGCCAGTTGTTCGCGAAACTCGCCGTCGTGGCGATGCGCAAGACCGTCTCGCTCTCGCCGGTGAGTTCATCGAACGCCATCTCGATCTCGTCGAAAGCGGTCGCCAGCCGTGCGGCGACGCGGGCCCCGCCCGCAGTCAGTTCGGCGCGTCTTCCCCGCCGGACGAAGAGCGGCTCGCCGACCCGCTCCTCCAGTATCTTGATCTGATAGCTGATCGCGGCCTGGGTCATCCCCAATTCGGAGGCGGCCGCCGTGAAGGTACCCCTTCGCGCGACCGCTTCGAATGCGCGAACTGCGGGAAGCGGGGGGAGCCGTCGCATGGTGCTTGATAAAGCCTGTTGATAAGGCGTGTCGATCCCTTTGTTGGACGCGGCAGCCGAAGATCCGCATCTCTTCCGGGCCAGCTTCAAGTCCGGAGGGCAGCCATGATCGATGAGATGTATGATCGCGCCTGGGGTGAACATCACCAGCGCTTCAGCCAGGATGTACACGCTCTGCTGCGAAAGGCCGGGCGCGCGTTGAAGAGCGTATTCGGGCGCCGGATGTCTTCGGGTGGCGAGCCGGATATTTCCGGTTCTGAACGAATCGCGCGCGAATGCGTGGAATCCGGCGCGACAGACATTGGCTGAGCCCTGGCGAAGACCGTCGCCTTCGCCAGGACCTGTACGCAATCACTTCACCGGGCGGCAATTCTCCAGCAGCAAGGCGTGGGAATTGGGGTTGAAATTGGCGTAGACGCCCGAGAGCTTGACCTTCTTGCCGGGCTTTTGCTGCAGCGCGAACACGGACTGGCCCTTTGCCAACCGGCAGAAGATGTCGGTCTTGAATGGCGCGGTGCCGGGCAGGCGGATCGCTTCGTTATAGGGCTCGGGGATGTCGTAGGTGACGACATAGGCGTCATCCAGCTTGTCGATCGACTTCACCGTGCCGCTGACGATGAAGGTCTTGTCCTTGTAGCGCAGCGGGATCGCAGCGGCGTTGCGCTGGGTATCCTTCGAGATCTGGTGCGAGATGGACAGCGCGTCCATTTCGAGCGGCGCCTTGTTGCCGGCTGCAGTCATGCCCGCGCCGGCGGCCGCGGTGCCGGCCTTGCCGGTCTTGAGCTGGTTGAGCATGCCGCACATCTCGGCCTTGGCGGGCTCGCTCGGGGCCGACATGCCGGCGCGCAGCTTCGCCTCCATCCGGACATTGCCGTCGGGCGTCGCGGTGATGGTGATTGGGAAGGCGCGGGCCTTGCCGGTCTGCGCCTGCTCGATCAGCATGCTGCCGTCCTCGGGCTCGACCGCCAGCACGTCATAGCCCTTGGCGACGACGATTCCGCGCATCTGGCCGATCGCGCTGGCGGGCGTCAGGCCCGGCAGCGTCACCGACGCGGCGAACTTCTGGCCGCTGATGAAGCTGCCACCCTTGGTGAAGGATTCCTCACAGGTGCCGGCATGGGCAAGAGCTGGAGCAAGCAGCGCAATCGGTGCGAAGAAACAGGACAAGCGCATTGTTTTCCCTCTTTGTTTTCCCGCCATGGTAAGCTGGCGAGGGCTGTATGGCCGCAAAGCGGGCTCGCGCCAACGCGCGATGCCTTAACCAGGGGGGGGCGGCTATTTCGCGCCGGGCAGCTTGATCCCGAGCAGCACCAGCCGCTCGCCGGTGATCCCGAACCAGTGCGGCACGCCGGCGGGGACGAGGATGACGTCGCCCGGGCCGAGCGTGCGGGTGGTGCCGCCTTCGATCCGGCTGCCGTCGACCAGGCCGGGGTTGCGGGTCGTCGGATCGGCGAGGGTGCCGCCCGAGACCAGGGTGCCGGCGCCTTCGAGCACGATCGCATATTCCGCCTCGGCCGGATGGACGGCGGGGCGGCCCGGCTTCTTCCAGATCTCGATCGCGGCCACGCGCGCGCCGTCGCGGACCAGCGGGCGCCACATGAAGCCCTGATCGGGCTTCATCTCGGCGAGCATCGCGCGGGTCTGGGCCTGCACGTCCGCGCCGCCGGCGAAGGCGGTGGGGTCGGTGGTCGTCTGGGCGGCGGCGATGCCAGGCGAACATGCGAGGGTGAGTGCGAGTGTCATGCCAAGGGTCTTCACCGCGTCTCTCCTCAAGCCGCTTTGTTTGCGCCAAGACATAAGAAGCGGGCCCCCGGGTCAAGCCCGGGGTGACGGCAAGGGCTACGACCTTAGCCGTGCTTGCGGCGGCGGACGTTTCGCGCAACGCCCTCGGCAGGGAGAGTCGAACGATGCGAATTGTCCGTGTGCTTGGCCTTTTGGCGACCGTGCTGGCGCCGTTTCCCGTTGCCGCCCAGTCGCTGGCGACGGTCGAGCGCAACGGCGCCTTCGTTGCCGTCGAACCCTATGCGCCGAACATCGTGCGGGTGACGATCTCGCTCGACCGGGGGCTGAGCGACGCGGCTCCCGGACATGGCATCTCGGGCAAGGTCGATGCGAAGGGCTGGACCCACAAAACGGACGGCTCTGGCGATGTGTTCGCCTCGCCTGCGCTGACGCTCACCGTCGATCCGCAACCCTGGCCCAAGGCGCCGAGCCAGATGGAGCGCTATTTCGTGCCGTCGCTGCCCCGGGTCTCGCTGTCGGTGCGCGCGGCGGACGGGCGGCTGCTCACCAAGATGAACGGTTGGGAGCTGGCGCCGCATACGGTCAACGGCGAGAAGACGTTCAAGGCGGGGGCGAGCTTCGCCGCGCCGCAGGACGAGCATTATTACGGGCTCGGCCAGAACCAGGAGAGCATAGGCCCGCTCGACCTGCGCGGGCGGACGATCGACTGCCGGCACTATTACGACGCGCCCGCGGGCGAGACGGTGTGCATCCCGTTCCTGGTGACCAACAAGGGCTATGCGGTGGTGTGGGACAATCCTTCCGCCACCATCGTCTCGCCCGGGCTGCATGGCAGCACCCACTGGCAGTCCGAAGTGGGCGAGCGGGTTTCCTTCTTCGTCATCATCGGCGCGACCACCGACGAGATCTATGCCGGCTATGCCCGGCTGACCGGCGACACGCCGCTGCCGCCCAAGGCGGCGTTCGGGCTGATCCAGAGCAAGGCGCGCTATGAGAGCCAGAAGGAGCTGCTGGGCGTGGCCGAGGGCTATCGCAGCCGCGGCTATCCGCTCGACGTGATGGTGCTCGACTGGTTCTACTGGACGCGGATGGGGCAGATCGACATCGATCGGAGCTTCTTCCCGGACCCCGTGGCGATGAACAAGCAGCTTCATGATGCGGGCATGCACAGCATCATCAGCGTGTGGCCGCGCTTCGAGCGGGAATCGCGCTATTTCAACATGCTGAGCGCCAGGGGCTGGCTGCTGAAGGACAAGGACGGCAACACGGTCGACGGATTGCCGGTGCGCGCGGACCGGGCGGGGGCGCTGCTCGACAGCACCAATCCGGAGGCGCGTACGTGGTTCTGGGAGAAGATCCGTGACAATATCGCGAGCCAGGGCTTCGACTGGTTCTGGCTCGACGAGACCGAACCCGACCTGGTGCCCGACGGCAATTTCTATTCGATCGGATCGGGTGACCGCTATCACAACCTCTATCCGCTGGTGCACACATCGAGCGTGGCGGAAGGGTCGGCGCGCGACCGGCCGGATTTCCGCAACCTGATCCTCGCCCGGGCCGCCTATCTCGGCACTCAGCATAGCGGGGCGATCTTCTGGTCGTCGGACGTGCAGGCGACCTGGGAAGCGCTGCGCCGCCAGGTGCCGGCGGGGCTGAACTTCACGGCGAGCGGCCATGCCTATTGGAGCAGCGATACCGGCGGCTGGCAGTGGCCGAACGGCCCGGCCGCCGAGCGCCCGGTGCTGCTCGATCCCGCCGGCGCCACGGCGATGGGGGCGGACTACAAGGACTATCCCGAGCTGTTCACCCGCTGGTTCGCATATAATGTCTTCACCCCGACGCTGCGCATCCACGGCCAGCGCCCGGCAACGGCGATCTGGGAATATGGCGCGGCGGCCGAGCCGGTGCTCGCGAAGTTCCTGCGCCTGCGATACGCGCTGATCCCCTATCTCTATTCGCTCGGATATCGGACGCATGAGACCGGCGCGCCGTTCATGCGCGGGCTGTTCATGGACTTCCCGGACGATCCCAATGTCGCGAACCTGGGTGACGAATATATGTTCGGCCCGGCCTTCCTAGTCGCGCCGGTGACCGAGCAGGGGGTGACCTCGCGCCGCGTGTACCTGCCGGCCGGCACCGACTGGTATGACTATTGGACCGACGAGAAGCATGCCGGCGGCCAGTGGGTGACCGCAGCGGCGCCGATCGATCGGATCCCGCTGTTCGTCCGCGCCGGATCGATCGTGCCGCTGGGCGCGCAGGTGCCGAACACCGCGGCGCGCCAGCCACTCGAGAGCATCCGCGTCTATCCGGGACGCGACGGGGCCTTCACTCTCTTCGACGATGATGGCGTGACCAACGCCTATCGCAAGGGCGCGGGGACCCGGACCGAGCTGCGCTGGAACGACCGGGAAGGGCGGCTCTCCGCATCGGGAAAGCTGCCGGGCGGACAGGATCTCCAGGCGCTGGTGCGACTCGCGGGTGCGTCCCCGGCGCCCAGGTGACCGGCCTATCTTTTCGCACGGGAACCAGCCGGCCCCCTTGCGCGTCGAGCCCTGCGTAACGACATTCGTTGATTGCCTTTGCTGCGCGTGCTAACGGCCCGCCCGCAATTAGAAGATCGAGAACGCAGGTCGCATGACCAGGTCCGTTTCCTTTCCGACGCGACACCCGCGCCCGTGAACATCCCGAAAGAAGGAGCCGACGAGTCGGCTCCGGCTCATTTCGACGCGCATGCTGCGCATGGCCACAGCCTCGACGGCACGTGGAAGCTGGCGATCGGCGCGATCGGTATCGTCTTCGGCGATATCGGCACCAGCCCGCTCTACGCCTTCCGCGAGACCTTCGCGGGGCACCACAAGCTCGACCTCGACACGCTGCACATCATGGGCGTCATCAGCCTAATGTTCTGGTCGATGATGGTCGTGGTGACGCTGAAATACGTCACGATCATCATGCGGGCGGACAACAAGGGTGAGGGCGGCAGCCTGGCGCTGCTCGCGCTGATCTCGCGCAGCAGCGGCAATGCCAAGCGCTGGACCCAGGGCATCGTGCTGCTCGGCGTGTTCGCCACCGCGCTCTTCTATGGCGACTCGATGATCACGCCGGCGGTGTCGGTGCTCTCCGCCGTCGAGGGCCTGTCGGTCGCCGCGCCCGCCTTCGCCAAGCTTGTGCTGCCGATCGCGGTGGTCATCCTGGTGCTGCTCTTCTCGATCCAGCGGACGGGCACGTCGCGGGTCGGCGCCTTTTTCGGCCCGATCATGCTGTTCTATTTCCTGACGATCGCGACGCTGGGCACGCTGAGCCTGGTGCAGACGCCGACGATCCTCAACGCGCTGCTGCCGCATCACGCGATGATGTTCTTCGCCGCCGATCCGTTCCGCGCCTTTCTCGCGCTCGGCTCGGTCGTGCTGGCGGTTACCGGTGCCGAGGCGCTCTATGCGGACATGGGCCATTTCGGGCGCAAGCCGATCCGCATCTCCTGGCTGTGGTTCGTGCTGCCGGCGCTGATCCTCAATTACATGGGGCAGGGCGCGCTGCTGATGCGCGACCCATCGGCGCTGCACAGCCCGTTCTATGAGCTGGCACCGGAAGTGCTGCAATTCCCGCTCGTCATCCTGGCGACGATGGCTGCCGTCATCGCCTCGCAGGCGGTGATCTCGGGTGCCTTCTCGGTGACCCAGCAGGCAATCCAGCTCGGCTTCGTGCCGCGCCTGCGCATCGAGCATACCAGCGCCTCGACCGCCGGGCAGATCTACATCCCGCTCATCAACTGGGCGCTGATGATCATGGTGATCCTGCTCGTCCTGACCTTCCAGACCTCGTCGAACCTCACGGCGGCCTATGGCATCGCGGTTACCGGCGCGATGCTGATCGACAACTGCCTGCTGGCGGTGGTGCTGTTCGGCCTGTGGAAGTGGAAGAAGCGCTATGCGATCCCGCTGCTCGCGGTGTTCTTCACCGTCGACCTGGCCTATTTCGCGGCGAACCTGACCAAGGTTCCCGATGGCGGCTGGTTCCCGCTGTTCATCGGCTTCGTGGTGTTCACCCTGCTGACCACCTGGTCGAAGGGCCGCCAGCTGATGATCAGCCGGCTGCGCGAGAGCGCGATGCCGATCAAGATCTTCATCACGTCAGCCGCAACCACCGCCACCCGCGTGCCGGGCACCGCGGTGTTCATGACCTCGACGCCCGAGGGCGTGCCGCACGCGCTGCTGCACAACCTCAAGCACAACAAGGTGCTGCACGACCGCGTCATCCTGCTGACGGTGAAGATCAAGGACGTGCCCTATGTCCCCGACGAGAATCGCATGATGCTCGAGGACCTGGGGCAGGGCTTCCACCGCATGATCCTGGCCTATGGCTTCATGCAGGAGGCGGATGTTCCGGCGGCGCTCAAGTCGGTCAACGCCTGTGGCGCCGAGTTCAAGATGATGGAGACCAGCTTCTTCCTCGCCCGCCAGACGCTGTTGCCCTCGGCCCGGCCGGGGATGATGATCTGGCGCGAGAAGCTGTTCGCCTGGATGCTGCGCAACGCCGAAAGCGCGATGGAGTTCTTCCGCCTGCCGACCAATCGCGTGGTCGAACTGGGCAGCCAGGTCGAGATTTGACCGAACGCGCGGCGCCGCTGATCGTCACGGCGCTGTTCGGGCGGCAGGACCAGGCTTGGTTCAACGCCTTGCGCCGCGAGCATTATCCGCCCGAGCGGAACGTGCTCGACGCGCACCTGACGCTGTTCCACCAGCTGCCGCCCTCGGTGGCGGACGAGCTCAAGCACCGGCTGTCGGTCGAGACGCGCGGGGTTCGCGCGCCGCGGGCGCGCGTGACCGGGTTGATGTCGCTGGGCGGGGGCGTGGCCTATCGGATCGAGGCGCCGGAGCTGGTGGCGATTCGCGAGGGGCTGGTCGATGCCTTTGCCGGGCTGCTGACCCCGCAGGATGCCGGGCGCTGGCGCCCGCATGTGACGATCCAGAACAAGGTCCGGCCGGTGCTGGCCAAGGCCGTGATGGCCGCATTGGCGCGGGATTTCGTGCCGCGCGAGGTGGAAATCTCCGGCCTGGCGAGCTGGCATTATCGTGGCGGGCCCTGGGAAGCACATTCCCGGCATATGTTCGCTTGACCTCGGGCGAAGCCGGACCTATTGGGCCCCCTCGCTTCGGCGACACCCTGTTTGGGGCGGAGTAGCTCAGTTGGTTAGAGCAGCGGAATCATAATCCGCGTGTCGGGGGTTCAAGTCCCTCCTCCGCTACCATCATTACCCCGGATCACCGTTGAATTCCCGCCAGGTGGAGCTGTCTGCGTCCGCCGTCGCGATGCGCCGCGTGGGCGGGCGCGTCGTGCTGAGGACCCGGCGCACCCGCCCGTCGCAGCGCGGAGGGGCAGGGCGCTGCGGGTGAGCCCGGCCGGGGGGATGTCCGGGCACCATGTTCTTGCTGATTCGCGCAGGTTTCGCGACCCCCGCACGGGCGCCGGTGGGCTCACCCTTTCGGGGAGGCTTGCGCCGACTCGCCTTTGGCGCGCCGGCGGGCATGATGGCGGCTCTGCGAATCGGGGGATCGGGGGATGCTGAGCCGGCGGGAGATCATCGGGCTGCTTGCGGCGGGCATCGCCGCGCCTGCCTTTGCCCTGGACGCACCCACGCAGCCGCGCCTGCCCTGGGCGGCATTCCGCCGTGGTCCCGACTATCCGCGGCTGGTGGAGGCCGTGCGGCGGATGAAGGCCAATCGCGACGAGAGCGATCCGGCGAGCTGGAGCTTCTGGCCGCTGGTCCACATGCACCACTGCCCGCACGGCAAGCCCTATTTCCTCGCCTGGCATCGTGGCTATCTCCACCTGTTCGAGGCGACGCTGCGCGAGGTCTCCGGCTCGCAGACCTTGCGGGTGCCCTATTGGGACTATTTCAGCGACCCGCGCCTGCCCGCGGAGTTCACCAGCGGCAATTCGGCGACCAACCCGTTGTTCGAGCCGCGTATCGGCGGCGAAGTGGGGCAGGCGCTGGGCTTTGCGGCCTTCGCGCCCGAACTGATCGGCTTCCAGCGTACCGCCGGTGCCGATTGCTTCGAGGCGCAGGTCGAGGCGTTCCACAACAAGGTCCACAACCTGGTCGGCGGGCGGATGGCGAGCATGCTCTCGCCTTCGGACATGATCTTCTGGGTGCACCACGCCAATGTCGACCGGCTGTGGAGCGGCTGGTCGGCGGCCGGGGAGGGGCGGACCATGCCCGCTGCGGGCGATGCCTATTGGGGTGGCCGCTTCGACTATGCCGATGGGATGGGGCTCGACCGGGCGGTGGCGATCGACGGAGCCGGGCTCGGCTATCGCTATCCCGATCTCAGGCTGCCGGTGCGCGAAGGCGCGGCCGGCGGGGCGATCCGATCGGGCGAGGTGCGGGTGCCGCGTCCGCCGGTGCCGGCGCGAGGGGCGCCAACCGCGGTGCCGGTGGAGGCCCCGCCGCCGGTCGCCGTGCCGCCGCCTCCCGCCGACGCTGCGCCCATGGCGATGGCGCCCCCGCCGGCCGCCGCCGCGCCTGCGCCGGTGCCCTATCGCGGCATCTGGCTGGGTAGTGCCCTCTACCAGCGCGAACCGCTGCGCCGGACGCGCGACGCTGCCTATGTCCCTGACGAAGTGACGATCGTGCTCGACCAGGTCTCGCTCAGTGGCGCCGGGCAGCTCGGCGGCTATTATTACGACCTGTACCTCGATCTCGACGGAGAGGGACGCACGTTGCCCGAATGCCTGCTCGGCTCGATCGGGCCTTTCCAGATCTCGGCGGCGCGGCATCACAGCGAGGACGGCATGGCGCGGATCGAGCTGCCGGTGGGCGAGGTGATCCGTCGTGAGGCGCAGGGGCTGGACCTGGCCGATCTCGGCGTCGTTTTTCGTCGGGTGGAGGTTGCCGGAGCCGCCGTGGGCGAGACCATCGCGATCGGATCGATAGAGGTGGCGGGCTAGCAACGCTTGGGCTACCCGAGCAAAAGCTGTTGTCCACAGCCATTGCTGGCCGTGTGACACCACCCATGTTGCCTCAAGCCTTTCCCAGCCCCTAGATGCGGGGCTCAGCCATTTCGGAAGCCATGATGACCGCCACCCATTCGACTCGCATGCTGATCCTCGGTTCCGGCCCCGCCGGCCTCACCGCCGCCATCTATGGCGCGCGTGCGGGCATGGCGCCGATCGTGGTCCAGGGCATCCAGCCCGGCGGCCAGCTGATGACCACCACCGATGTCGAGAATTATCCCGGATTCCGCGACGTGATCCAGGGCCCGTGGCTGATGCAGGAGATGCAGGCCCAGGCCGAGCATGTCGGCGCGCAGATGATGTGGGACACGATCGTCGAGGTCGATGTGACGCAGCGCCCGTTCCGCATGGTCGGCGACAGCGGCACCATCTATCTGGGCGACGTCCTCGTGATCGCCACCGGCGCCCAGGCAAAGTGGCTGGGCCTCGATTCGGAGCGGCTGCTCCAGGGCAAGGGCGTGAGCGCCTGCGCGACCTGCGACGGCTTCTTCTTCCGCGGCAAGAAGGTCGCGGTGATCGGCGGCGGCAACACCGCGGTGGAAGAGGCGCTTTACCTCACCAACCACAGCCATGACGTGACCGTGATCCACCGCCGCGATTCGTTCCGCGCCGAGAAGATCCTGCAGCAGCGCCTGTTCGCCAATGAGCGGATCAACGTGCTTTGGAACAAGAAGGTCGAGCGCTTCATCGGCGGCGGCGAGCCCGAGGGACTGGTCGCGATCGAGCTGAAGGACATGGAGACCGGCGAGCTGTCGACGATCGACGTCGATGGCGGCTTCGTCGCGATCGGCCACCACCCGGCGACCGAGCTGTTCCGTGGTCATATCGAGCTCGACGACGACGGGTACATCAAGGTCGAGACCGGCACGACCAAGACCAGCGTGCCCGGCGTGTTCGCCTGCGGCGACGTGATGGACAAGCATTACCGCCAGGCGGTCACCGCTGCCGGCACGGGTTGCATGGCTGCGCTCGACGCCGAGCGCTTCCTGGCCGAGGCGGACTTCGAGACCGTCGTCCAGCACGCGGCGGAGTAAGTTAGGCGAGGCGCTCCAGCACGCGCTGGAGCAGCCAGGCCTTGTCGGCGGCGCTGGCGAAACTGTGGCTGTCGCTGTCGAGCGTCTCCACCTTTGTCCGCGCGCGGGCGGCCTCGTAAGCGGCGCCCTTGAAGGCGTCGGCAAAGGCGATGGCGGTGTTGTCGCCCTTTGCGAGCAGGATCGTCACCGGCACCTGGGCCGTGCCCAGCGTCGCGGCGAGGCGCGCGGTCAGCCCGGCCGGCGCTTCGGATGGCTTCTGCGAGGCCTTGCGCAAGCCCTTGAGCAGCTTGGCAATGTTCACACCACCGCGCAGCAGGCGCAGCCATTCCCTCGGATCGCGCAGCTTGGCGGCATAGTGCGAGCGGATTGCGGCGGCGGGCGGCAGCGCGTCGGTCGGCTCGATCGCCCAGGGATTGGCGAGCAGCAGCGCGTCGATGCCTGCACCCGCATGGAAGAAGGCGAGGGCGGTGGCGGCGTCGCAATTGCCGAACGCCAGGATGCGCTCGGCGCCTGCCGTGCGCAGGGCGTGGGCGGCGGTGGCGATGTCCTCCGCGCTGCTTTCATAGCCGCCATTCTCGCCGGTCGAATCGCCGATGCCGCGGCGATCGAAGCGGAGCACCGGATGGCCTGCCTGGGCGACACGGGCAGCGAGCAGCGCCATGCCGCGATGCGCGCCGATCCGGATTTCGTTGCCGCCCGAGACGATCAGCAGCCCGGTTTTGCCCGGGGCCTCGTCGAGCGTGGCGGCGAGGGTTTCGCCGGCGCAGGGGAAGGAGATCAGCCTTCGCATGCGCGCACCCAGGCGGCGATATCGTCGGCAAGCAGCGCGGCGAGTGCGGGGTCGTTGTCCGGCTCGCTGCGGCGCCAGAGCGGTGCGCCGGGCACCTTGTGGTCGGCGGGCCGGGGATCGCTCTCGAGCCGTACCACGCGGCGCGGCGTGACCGATTCGGCGAAGGGCTGCTTGCCCTCGAGCTCCGCCAGCAGGTCGGCGGAGATCAGATTACCGGCGATCTCGACCCGGGCGGCGGACGCGGGCAAAGGGCTGCCATGGACGCGCTTGAGCTCGCGCAGGAGGTCGCTGCCGTCCTGCGGCGCCAGGTGCCAGCGACCCGAGGCAAGGGCATGGGCATCGAGCAGCGCGCCGCTGCGGACGCCGAGCGCATAGGCCGCGCGGCCCTCGTCCAGGATATGATCGACCACGCCGCCAAAGGCTTCCTGGATCCGCAGAAAACCAAGCGTTTCCAGTGCCATCAGGCTCTCGCCCTGGCCCGGCATGTCCGGCAGCGCGCCCGCCACCCCGCGCTCGGCGAGCAGGCGGAGGAGCGTGACCGTGAAGGTGCGGGTACGGTTGGCTTCCTCGAACAGCGGCAGCGCCGCGACCACGACCGGGCCGCTCGACGGACCGAAGCGAAGCATCGCCTCCTGTCCCCCGGCCCAGTCGTAGCGATCGATCATCCGAGCGCCTTGGCCGAGGCGAAGCGGGTTAGGGCGCCGAAGCTCTCGAGCATCTCGCCATCGACCTCGTCATCCTCGATCAGGATGCCGAGCCGGTCCTCCAGCTCGGTGAGCACGCCCGCCACCGCGAGCGAGTCGAGTTCGGGCAGCGCGCCGAACAACGGCGTGTCCGCACGGAATTCCGCGACCCTGTCGGCACTTAGGCCCAGTACGTCGCGCAGGACTGCGCGGACGGTGTCTTCGACTTGGAGCGACCCATCGGGCTGCAATGATCTTCCCCTGACCGGTTTTTCGCCCCCGTAAGGCTTGGCGCGGGCGCTGCCAAGTATAAGGGTGGATAGGTGATCGCCCTCGACTCGCTTCCCCGGCCGCTCGACACCCTGCCATCGCGGGGCAAACCCGATGCAATTGCCCTGGAAGACAAAGCCGGGACAATGACTTACGCCGAGCTGGAGGCGGCCGTCGGGCAGATGGCCGCGGCCCTGCGCGATTTGGGGCTGGAGCCCGGCGACCGGGTGGCGACCTGGCTGCCCAAGACGCGGGCCGCCTGCCTGATGCCGCTGGCGGCGGTGAGGGCGGGGCTGGTGCACGTGCCGGTCAACCCGGTGCTCAAGCGCGCCCAGGTGGCGCATATCCTGGCCGATTCGGGGGCGCGGGCGCTGGTCAGCCAGACCATACGCCTCCAGGCACTCGAAGTGGGCGATGTTGGCGACCAGTGCCGGGTTGTCGAAGACACTTCGCTCACCTCGAACCGGACGCTTCCAGCCTCGGATGTGGACACGGACGCCCTTGCCGCGATCCTCTACACCTCGGGATCGACCGGAAAGCCCAAGGGCGTGATGCTGAGCCACGCCAATTTATGGTTGGGTGCCATCAGCGTAGCGCATTATCTTGAGATCGCGCCCGACGACCGGGTTCTCGGCGTGCTGCCGCTAAGTTTCGATTACGGACAGAACCAGTTGCTGTCGACCTGGGCGGCGGGCGCCCGCATCGTACCGCTCGACTACCTGACCGCACGCGACGTCATCAAGGCGGTCGAGCGGTTCGACATCACCACGCTCGCCGGCGTGCCGCCGCTCTGGGTGCAGTTGCTCGAAGCCGAGTGGCCGGTTGAGACTGCGTCTAAACTCAAGCGCCTAACCAATTCGGGTGGTGCGCTTACCCCCAGGATGATCCGCGACCTGCGGACGCGTTTCCCTCAGGCCGACCTCTATCCGATGTACGGGCTGACCGAGGCGTTCCGATCGACCTATCTCGATCCCGCGCTGGTGGACAGCCATCCGGACGCGATCGGCAAGGCGATCCCGTTCGCCGAAGTGCTGGTGGTGGGACCGGACGGGGCGCCGGCCGAGCAGGGCGAGCTGGTTCATGCCGGCCCGCTGGTCGCCCAGGGCTATTGGCAGGACCCGGAACGCACCGCCCAGCGCTTCAGACCAGCCCCTTCATACGCCGAAAGTGGCGGCATGGCCGTTTGGTCCGGCGACACGGTGCGCCTGGGCGCCGACGGACTGCTGCGCTTCGTCGGGCGCGATGACGAGATGATCAAGTCCGCCGGCAACCGGATCAGCCCGACCGAGATCGAGGAAGCCGTGCTCTCCGGCGGGGAGACCGGGGAGGCGGCGGCGTTCGGCGTGGCGGACGAACGGCTGGGCCAGGCGATCGTGGTGATCGCACGCGGCGACGGCAGCGCGGAAGAGGCGCTGCGCAACCGGCTTCGGCGCGACCTGCCGAGCTTCATGCAGCCCGCGCGCTTCGATTGGCGTATGGAACTGCCCAGAAACGCCAACGGCAAGCTGGACCGGACGGCGCTGCGGGCGAGTTTGGGGTAGCGCTCCATTCCTTACACGCTTCAGCCGTCATCCCCGCGGAGGCGGGGATCTATTGCCGCTGAGTGTAATGAGACTCATTCGGGTAGCCAGAATGGATCCCCGCCTTCGCGGGGATGACGAAGGCGTGTAGGGGAAGGGTATGACCATCACAGCCAAACCTTTCGGCCCGATCCCGCCCGAATTCGCGGAGCTGCGCCAGCTTCCGTGGCTGGATGTGTCCACTCCTGCCTATGTCTATGACTTCGCGGTAATCGAGGCCCGGATCGCGCTGTTGCGGGCGGCGCTGCCCGCGAAGGTGGGCGTGCATTATGCGATCAAGGCCAACCCGTTCCCGGCGCTGCTCGAGCGGATCGCGCCGCTGGTCGACGGGATGGACGTGGCCTCTGCGGGCGAGATGGGGCGGGCGCTCGACGTCATGGCGGCGAACCACATCAGCTTCGCCGGGCCGGGCAAGCGCGATGCGGAGCTGGAAGCGGCGATCCGCGCCGGGGTGACGGTCAACCTGGAGTCGATCGCCGAGGGGCAGCGTGCCCTGGGGATCGGCAAGGCGCTGGGCGTGACGCCGCGACTGGCGGTGCGGGTGAACCCCGATTTCGAGCTGCGCGGCTCGGGCATGAAGATGGGCGGGCGGGCATCCCCCTTTGGAATCGAAAGCGCGCACGTGCCCGAACTGGTGCGGCAGCTGCGCGGAGAGGGCGCCGAGTGGCGCGGGCTGCACATCTTCGCCGGATCGCAGTCACTCGATACCGAAGCGATCATCGCGACCCAGGCGGCGACGATCGACCTCGCCGCGCGGCTGGCCGACGAGATCGGCGCGGTGCCGCCCCTGGTCAATCTCGGCGGCGGTTTCGGCATCCCCTATTTCCCAGGCGATACGCCGGTGGACGTCGGCGCGATCGGCGCGGCGCTGGCGGGCGCGGTCGGTCGGCTCGACAGCGAATATGCGATCGAGCTCGGTCGGTGGCTGGTCGGCGAGGCGGGCGTGTACCTTGCCCGTGTGGTCGACCGGAAGGAGAGCCAGGGCGAGACGTTCCTGGTCGTCGAGGGCGGGCTCAACCACCATCTCGCCGCGACCGGCAATTTCGGCACGGTGGTAAGGCGCAACTACCCGATCGCGGTGGCGCAACGGATGCAGGACCCGGCGGAGGAAGTGGTGACGGTGGTGGGGCCGCTCTGCACCCCGCTCGACCGGCTGGCGGACCGCGTGGCGCTGCCGCGCGCCGAAGTGGGGGACATGATCGCGGTGTTCGCGTCAGGGGCCTATGGCGCAACGGCGAGCCCGAGCGCGTTCCTGGGCCATCCGGCGGCGGGGGAGATGCTGGTCTGAGGCAATCCGGCCTGCGGCCGGAATTGCAGTTCCCCGGCGAAAGCCGGGGCCCCGGGTCACAAGCGACACGGCAGAGAAACCCTGGGCCCCGGCTTTCGCCGGGGAACCGATGGGTGAATGGGCCGGCCTTTGGGTGTCCCGATATTCGTCTATCCCCTGCCACCAGGGGGAAGGGCAGGATTTTCAGGCCTGTTGCACCCCCAGCACCGTGAGATAGCGGTCGGGCCAGAGGATCGACTGGCCGGTGCGCAGGCCGATCAGGGCGGCACCGACAGGGGTGAGGATCGAGATCCGGCCCTGGGCGATGTCCGCATCCGGCGGATAGACCAGGGTGACGGTGCGGGGCTTGCCGTTGCTGTCGTCGACGAACTCCACCGTGGCGCCCATCGTCACCGTGTCGGGCGAGATGGCGGCGGCGCTGTGCAGGCGGGCGCGCTCGGTTTCGCGCAGCAGCAGCGCACTGACCGCCGGGAAGCGGCGGGCGACGCTGAGCGCCAGGCCGGCGAGGCGCTCGGCTTCGGAATCGATCATGTCGATCGGCGGCCGGCTGGCCGCCTTGCGGGTCTTGCTCATGTTCTGGAACTCCCAGGCAAAGGCGGCCTTGCCGCCGGGGCGCCTAACGACGGCGCGCTGCTTGGCCCCGGGCCTCCCGGGACATGCCTGAGGAGAACCCGGGGCTAGATGCCTGCCAGGAGCTGTCCCGCATGGACGCGGTATCGCAGCATGGGTGCGCGAGCGGTCATGCTGCGAGGATGGCCGCCGGGGTGCGGCTTGTCAAACCGGGTCAGAGGCTTTCGGCGAGCAGCAGGCAGGCGAGCATCGCCAGCACCAGCCCGATCAGCGCGATCCCGAGCGCGGGCCAGCCCCAGACGGCGACGACCATGCCGGCCAGCGGCGGCCCGAGCAGCGCGCCGCCGGCGCCGAACTGGGTGATGAGGCCGTTGGCGGCGGCGATGCGGGGATCGTCGGGCGTGGTCGCGCCGGACTGGGCGGGCAGGCGGGCGAACATCAGCGGCGGGACGAGGCCGCTGACCAGCGTGGCGGCGATGGCGAGGATGGCGCTCGTGGTCAGGCTCGCGCCGCCGGCCTGGTAGAGCCAGAAGACCAAAGGCAGGGTGGCGAGCAGGGCGAGGGTGGAGACCAGCATCATCCGCCGGCGGCCGAGCTGCCCGCCGCGCATCAGCCACATCGCGGCGGCGGAGCCCGGCAGCGCGGCGAGCGAGGCGAGCGCGGTGACCAGCCCGACCTGCTCGATCGGGGCGCCGCTGCGCTCGACCAGGAAGCTCGGCAGCAGCATCAGCAGCGCGCAGACGAACAGTGTGTAGAGGCCGAAGGCAAAGGTGGAGACCCAGGCGGCGGGGGCGGGCAGGGTGATCCGCCTGCCGCTGGCGCCGGGGAGGGGGAAGCGGGTGAGCAGCACGGTGATGCCGGCAAGCGCCACCGCCCAGGCGAGCATCACCCCGCGCGGGCCCGCCAGCGTGACCAGCGAGGCAGTAACCGCGCTGCCGAGCGCGAGGCCGACGGGGACGAAAGTGCTCCACAAGGCGAGCGCGCGGCCGCGGCTCTCGTCAGTGGCGATGGCGGCGATCGCGGTGGGGCAGACGATGACCATCAGCAGATAGCCGACGCCTTCCACCGCGCGGGCGGCGAACAGGAGGGCGGGGCCGGGGGCGATCGCCTCGACAAGGCTGGCGGCGGCGAGGGTGGCACCGCCGGCGAGCAGGAAGGCGCGCATGCCGAAGCGGGCGAGGCCGAGGCCGGCGACGAAGCCGAACAGCCCGCCACCGACTTCGAGCAGCGAGATCAGCAGGGCGATCTGGGGGAGCGAGAGGTGGAAGCCCTCGCGCAGGATCGGCGCGATCGCGGAAATCTTGGCGAGCTGCGCGGCGGCGAGGATGCCGACCAGCCAGAGGATCAGGATTCGGGGCCAGGGGGTACGCATGCCGCCCTGCTAGGGACGGGCGCCGGCGATGGCCACGAATAGATTATACGGGGTCGGAAGCGATCGTGGTGGTGATGCGGCCGATCCGGCCGTCGGCGAGCGGCACCGTCTCCCAGCGCATCAGGCTGGGCAGCACCGCGATCACCGCGCTGTCGTTATGGCCGGTGTGGAACTCGAGCCGCTGGAACGGGCGATCATACCAGCCGCGATCGGCAAGGCTTTCCTCGGCGGCGATGATCTCGGGACTCGCGAAGGACCAGAGCGAGCGGTTGAGGAACGCATCGGCGCTGCTTCCCCAGCCCTGGGTCCGGGCGGGCGAGGCGGCCAGCAGGCGGTGGGTGGCGTCGCAGACGAGGTGGACGGGCGCGCGCGAGGTCTCGATCAGGCGCTTGAGCGCGGCGTCGGCGTCATTGCCGGCATTGGCGGCGATCATCGCGAGGATGCGTTCGCGCATCGCCGGCTCGGGCTCGTGCATGCCGCTTTCCCAGCGCGACACGCTGGCCTGGGTCACCGCCAGGTGCTCGGCGACATGACCCTGCTTGATCCCGTTGAGGATGCGGAAGCGGCGCAGGGCCCTGCCCACGGGGAGATCGTGCAGCATGGCGGGGAAGATAGGCCGGCCGGGCGGCAGGTCAATGCGCGGACGCGGTGCCGCTGAGGGCCGCCTGCAGCCTGGCGATCATGTCCTGCACCTCGGCGCTGCGCAGCTGGTGCGCGGCCTCCAGCGCGGCGAGGTCGCCGCCGCAGAAGTCGCAGGCGGCGTTCTCGATGCGGACGAAATGCTGGCAGCCGCGGCAGAGGCGCAGCGGCACCGGGATGCGGCCGGGTTCAGGCATGGACCGGAACTTCGGCAAGGGCCTCGACCACGATCTCGAACTCGCCATGATCGAAGGAGCGGCCCTCGGCGTCCTTCACCTTGACCAGTCGCTCGCGCAGGCCGCGCGACTGGAAGTCGAGCGCGCGGTGGTGGCACATCGGGTTGTTGCCGGCGCGGCCCATCAGCGCGTGCGCGGTCCAGGTGCAGCCGGCCATGCAGGTCTCGGCATAATAGCAGCCCCGGCAATAGCCCCAGAGATCGTCGAGCGTGCGGCGGCGGTTGAACGCCATCGGCTCGGCATTCTCCCAGATGTCGCGCAGGCGGCGCTCGCGGACATTGCCGCCGGCATAGGGGCTGGGCAGGCCGGGGCAGGACTTGATCGTGCCGTCGGCCTCGATCCCCATCACCGTGTCGCCGGCGTTGCAGCCGTGGAAGTGGATCTCCTCGTTCATGACGTTGCGCAGCGCGCTTTCGTGCGGGCCGAAATAGCCGATATTGCTGGCGGGCTGGAGGAAGAGGCCGCGCTCGCGCCCCTTGGCGGCGAGATCCGCGAGCAGGGGCATCACTTCGAGCATCTGCCAGGGCTGGAGCAGCATGTCGGGATGATCGGCGGCATTGCCCATCGCGGTGGTGATGGCCAGCTGCCAGTTGCGGCAGCCGGCTTCGATGATGATGTCCATCAGCTCGGGCAACTGGGCGAGGGTGAGGGCGTTGATCTGGGTGTTCACCCCGACTTCCAGCCCGTGCGCGCGGACATGGCGCATCGCCGCCAGCGCCATCTCGAACGAGCCGATCACGCCGCGCAGGCGATCATGGGTGGCGCCGATGCCGTCGATCGAGATGCCGACCGCGTTGAGCCCGGCGGCGGCGGCCTGGGCGACGCGATCCTCGCTGAGGTTGCGCCCGCCGGTCTGCAGGTCGCATTCCATGCCGGCGGCGCGGATCGCGGCGATGATCTGGAGCCAGTCCTTGCGGAGATAGGCCTCGCCGCCGATCAGCCCGACGCTGCGCGCGCCGAGTTCGGCGATCTGCTCGACCAGGTCGAGCGCCTCGGCGGTGGAGAGCTCGTCGCGGCGGCGGCGGCCGGCGCGCGAGCCGCAATGCTGGCAGGCGAGATCACAAGCCAGCGTGATCTCCCAGACCACGCTGACCGGGATGCGGCCCATTATGTCGTCGAGACCGGAATAGCGGACAGGCAGGGTTTCGCTTGTCCGCGCCCCGGTCACTTGGCGGTAGCCTTTCGCAGCACACCTTCGGCGGCATGGATGATGCCGTCGAGATCCTTGTACTCCGCCTTCAGCTCCTTGGCGCCGGTGATCAGCGCCTTGAGTTCCGCGGCATTGGCTCTTTCGAGAATGTCGAAGACGACCGGACGGTAATAGACCCGGCCCGGATCAAGCAGAAGGTGGAGTCGTTCGAGAGTCAGCGCTTCGCGCTGTATCTTGGGAATTGCCATAAGCCGTCTCCCGTATAAAGCGACGTCGAGTCGCAAGGAAAACGTACCGGATTCGCAAGTTGTTTGGAAGTGACTCCAAGTTTAGTTGAATTGATGTGCTTTGTCATTGATGATGATTATAAATCCATTTCGGATTGTATTCGGATTAATTTCAGAAATACCATTATCCGACGCCGTGGGGGAATTCGTGCGGGCATAGATATTTGCGCGGTGCTCTGCATATCCCGGGGTGCCTGGCGCACCCCGGGGCAAGGGTGTTCAGAGCGCGATCCGCAACGAGGCGCGGACGGTGCGCGGCGCGCCGGGGAAGATCCAGACCGGGCTGTACGAGCTTTGCGCGTAGCGGGCGTCGAACAGGTTGTCGGCCTCCAGGCGCAGGCCGAGCGCCGGCGAGAAGGCATATTCGACTGCCGCCTTGGCCTTCACATAGTCGGGCAGGACCAGGCCGCTGCCGTCGATCGCGCCGGCGCGGTCGCCCATGTAGCTGGCGCCGGCGCTGAGCGAGAGGCCGCGGCCCTCGGCATCCTGAAAGCGGCCGAGAACGAAGAGCGTGCCGGCATGCTCGGGCACGTCGAGCACGCGATCGGTGGCGAAGCTGGCGTCGTCGGTGCGGGCATGCGTCCAGGCATAGTTGGCGACGATCTGCCAGTGCGGGGCGAGCCTGATCGACGCATCCGCCTCGATCCCGCGGCTGCGCAGGTTGCCGACGGGGGCGAGGAAGTTCGGATCGGTGGGATCGTTGGTGAGGATGCCCTGCTTGCGGATATCGAACCAGGTGACCGCAACGTCGATCCCGGCCCAGGCGCCGGTGACACCGAGCTCATAGCCCTTGCCGCGCTCGGGCGCGAAGCCCTGGCCGAAGCGATCGGTGCCGGAATTCAGCAGGAAGCTTTCGCCCCAGTTCGCGTGCAGCGCGAAACGCTCGTCGAGCTTGTAGCGGGCGCCCGCGCGGAAATTGACCGGCTGGTCGACCGCGCGGCCGGTGGCGCCGGTGTTGTTGTTGTGGATGCGCTGGCGATAGGCGTCGAGGCGGACGCCGCCGGTCAGCGTGAGCCTGTCGCTCACATCCCACATATCCTGCGCATAGAGCGTGCCGGACCAGCGCTTCTCGTGATTGTTGGTGAAGGGGAGCAGCACCGGCGGAGTGCCGCCATAGACGGGGTTGAAGATGTCGATCGCATAGGGCGCGGCCGCGGTCGGGTTACGACGCATCCAGCGCTCGGCATAGTCGAGGACATAGCCCTTGGCGCCGAAGCTGAGGCGATGCGCGCCGGCCTGGCCCGACAGCTCGATGCGGGCGGAGAGATCGTCCACCACGAAATCGCGTGAGCGGCGCTGGCGCCAGAGGGTGGTGCCGCCGACCAGGCGCGACTGATCGGAGGAGAAGCCCTTCAGCGAGCCGGTGCGCCAGGCGATGCCGGCGTTGAGGCTCCAGCTGTCGCCGAGATTGGCGAGCGCGGTGAGCTGGTGGCGCTCGTTGCGGAAGCGGGTGACGCCGTCATTCGGCTCGCCGTAGAAACGGTTGCGCGGCAGGGCGTTGGCATCGCCGTTCAGCGCGGGGACGCCGCGATCGAAGGGTGCGTCGAAGCGGGTGATCTCGCCGACATAGGTGAGGCGGAACGCGTCGCTCGGGCGCCAGGTGAGCGAGGGCGCGACGGTGCGGCGGCTCAGCGTCACATGATCGCGCCAGCCATCGCTATCCTCGCCCGCGACGACGATGCGGCCGGCAAAGGTGCGCGAGATCGGCAGGTTGGCGTCGAGCTCGACCCGGCGGGTGTTGAACGAGCCATAGCTGAGCACCGCGCTGGCCGAGGGGGTGAAGCCGGGAGTCTTGCTGACGATGTTGACGCGGCCGCCCGGATCCACGTCGCCGAACAGCGCGCCTGCGGGACCCTTGAGCAGCTCGATCCGCTCGACCGTGGACGGATCGCGGGGCGGGCCCATGCCGCGATTGGCGAGGAAGCCGTCGACATAATATTCGGCGCCGCCATCGGGCGTGCCGAGAAAGCCGCGGATCGCGAAATTATCGAGCATGCCGCCGCGATTATTCTGGTTGCTGACGCCGCTGACCAGCTCGAGCGCATCGGACAGGCGATAGGTGCCCGCCGCGACGAGCAGGTCGCGCTCGATCGAGCGGCTCGACTGCGACATGCGCTCGGTCACCGGGCCCGAGGAGAGGGTGGGATCGGCGCCGGTGCGGCGGGTGCCGAGCACGACAATCTCCTGGCCCTCGACGGCGGGCTCCTCCTTTTCCGGCTCGGCAAAGGCGGGGAAGGTGCAGAAGAGCAGCGGCGAAAGCAGCGCGGCCGCCGGAAGATGTCGGAACAAGGGGCTTGCCTTTCAGGTGATGATGTAACATCGCATGTGGCGAAAGGAAGCCGATGCTGTCAACCCTGAAGCCTGGTGCCGAAACATTTCCTCATGCAGCCGGGAAGCCCGCGCGGATCGTGTCGATCGATGCGCTGCGCGGGCTGGTGATCCTGCTGATGCTGGTCGATCACACTCGCGAGTTCTTCTTCCGCTACGTGCCGGTGAGCGACCCGATGGACGTGGAGGCGACCACGCCGGCGCTGTTCTTCACCCGGCTGTCGGCGCACCTCTGCGCGCCGATCTTCGTGCTGCTCACCGGGGTGGGGGCGTGGCTCTATGCGGCGCCGCGCGGCGGGGCGCGGGCCGCATCGGACTTTCTGTGGAAGCGCGGGCTGTTCCTGGTCGTGCTCGAACTGACGGTGGTGAGCTTCGCCTGGAGCTTCGAGCTGCTGCCGGACCGGTTCTTCCTGCAGGTGATCTGGGTGATCGGGCTGTCGATGCTGGCGCTGGCGGCGCTGGCGCATCTGCCGCGCTGGGCGCTGATCGCGGTGGGGCTAGTGCTGGTGCTTGGGCATAATCTGCTCGACGGGGTGCATGTCGCGCCGGGCGGTATCGGGCATGTGCTGTGGGCGGTGCTGCACGAGCGCACGCTGCTGCCGCTGCCCTGGGGCGGCGATGTGCGGACCTCCTATCCGCTGCTGCCGTGGATCGGGGTGATCGCGCTCGGCTATGGCATCGGGCCGTGGGTCGCGCGGGGCGTGGAGCAGGGCTGGCGGCTGCGGGCGCTGGTGGTGAGCGGGGTGCTGGCGCTGCTCGGCTTCGTCGTGCTGCGGGCGGTGAATGTCTATGGCGATCCGACGCCGTGGCAGACGGGCAGCGACGGGCTGCGCACGGTCATGAGTTTCCTCAACCTGACCAAATATCCGCCCTCGGCGGACTTCCTGCTGCTGACATTGGGCGTGGGCGCGCTGCTGCTCGCAGCGCTGGAGAAGCTGCCGGTGCGGTCGATGGCGATGCTGGCGGTGTTCGGGTCGGCGCCGTTGTTCTTCTACATCCTGCATCTGTATCTGCTGCACGCGGTCAACCGGATCGCGGCGCTGGCGACGGGCGTGGATGGGCTGGCGACGCTGCCCAATGTCGCGAGCCTTTGGTCGCTGGCGTTGGTCGTTGCGGTGCCGTGCTGGTTCGCGTGCCGGTGGTTCGGCGGAGTGAAGCGGGCGAGTGGGGCTTGGTGGATGCGGTATTTGTAGGGGGGTTAGATCATCCAACGAGATTTGGGCTGGGCTATCTCATCCAATTGATCCAGCAAGTCTACGCGGTAATTGCTATGTTCTAAGAATTCGCGCTTGAGGAAATGTTCAGTTAGTCGCGGCTTGTTCCCTAAAAAGAACAGCTGGTCTCGCGAATAAATCTGCGTGATCTCATTCACCTTGTTGACCATCCATGGTGGAGCCCGAAGGGCGGCGCAGTTTCGGTTGGTTCGCATCGATATTGGAGTGCAAACATAAACGCATAGATTTGGTGTGAGTGGTATAAGCGCTCTCCCGCTAACACGATTGATCTGTAGGCTACCGGATAGCCAATCGAGGTAACCATCGCCGCATACGAAGCGTTTGTGGTCGGAATGGAGAACTACAAAGAAGCGATTGGTTATGCCTCCTTTTTGACAAAGCCTTTTTGCGAGCAGATAGCTCTGCCGCATATTTGCTTTCCCAACGCTCTCGCTCACCGGCAATCCAAATTGAGCAGGAAAATTTTCCCACTTCCAGCGGTTCGACGGGCTCCGAATAAGAAGCGAGTAGACCAGCAATAGAAGGTCCCTGCTGGCGTGTTCTTCCATATGGTGGATTGCGCACGTCTCAGCCAGTGTCCGATCTCTTTTTGAGATGGAGTTTAGAAGGCTTTGAACTGCTGATGGCGCTGACTTTGAAGGTCTCAGATTGTTAAGTTTTTCAATGATTCTATGAACTTCATTATCAATGTCGAATTCGCACTCGAAATTTGTTTCACCCCATTCGCCCCCGCGAAACAGCGTATGGCCGTGCTTTTTGTAGCCGATTTTTTTGTTGTAGAATTTTTTCTGACCGGACGCCCCGTCGGGGCCAACCCACGCAACATCACCTTCGGCATCTGCCCAATAGGTCTGAAGCCCTATTGGCCACCAGTGATGATTTTTCGGTCGGCTACCACACCCCATAGCAGCGTCCGGGCTCCTCAATTCCGCCCTGCCGACAAACAGCATCAGCGTATTTAGATTACTAGCTACTAATCGGTCCCGTAAAAAAGGAAGCGGCGTTTCCACCGCTCCCGAGCGCAGGGAAACAGTCGATTACCAGCTCAGGCCGATGCGGGCGTAAACGTACCGCCCGCCGAAGCCGAAGGGCGAGTAATAGGGGAAGCCGACCACGCCGGTGCTGTTGTTCGCGGCGATCGTGTAGTCGGGATATTCGTCGAACAAATTGTTCACGCCGAGCGCGATCTGGGCGCCCTTGAGCGCCTGGTAGCGCAGCTCGAGATCGGCGATCGTGTGCTTGCCGGTGTAGATGTCCGCCGCCGGTGTGGTGCCCGGCTGGATGACGTTGCCATAATGGCTGGCGCGCGCGGTGATCGCGAGCTTGTCCAGCGACCAGTCGATCGTGGCGGTGAGCTTCTCGCCCGGCGTGCCCTGCTCGATCGAATAGATGCGGCTGCGGGCGAACAGGACAGGCGCCGGGTTGACCGTGCCGGTCGAGGTCGGGATCGAGCTGCGATCGACCTTGGTCTGGTTGAGGTTGCCAGCAATCGTGAAGTCGAAGGTGCCGGCGTCGTCGGCGCGCAGCTTGTAGTGCGCGACGACATCGACGCCGCGGACGCGTGAGCGCAGCCCGTTGATGAAGAAGCGCGCGGCCGAGACGTTGTAGGGCAGGAGCAAAGTCGCGACCTGCGGGCTGAAGCTCGACGCGATGTTCTCCGACAGCGCGAGCTGGTTGCGCAGGCGGATCTGATAGGCATCGACGGTGAGGTCGAATCCACCCGAGCGGATTACCGTGCCGAACGACAGGTTGGTCGAGCGCTCGGGCTCGAGCGGCAGGCCGCCGAGCGCGGTGGCGACCGGGCTGACCGACGGGAAGGTGCCGGTGAGGATCGGGTTGCCGTTCTGGATCACCGAGGCGACCGAGGTGAAATATTGCTGCTGAAGGCTCGGCGCGCGGAAGCCGGTGGAGGCGGTGCCGCGCAGGGCGAACCAGGGGGTGACGTCATAGCGCAGCGAGACCTTGCCGGTGCCGGTGTCGCCGAAATCGGTATAGTGCTCGGCGCGGCCGGCGAGGCCGACCAGGAACTTGTCGGTGACCTGGGCCTCGAGGTCGATATAGCCCGACACGTTCTTGCGGCCGCGCTCGATCGCATTGGCCGGCGAGAAGCCGCCAAAGCCCTGCGCGCCCGGGGTGCCGGTGGTGACGCCCGTCGGGTAGCCATAGGAGGCCTGCTCGCCCGGGGTGATCTTGAAGCCCTCGCGGCGGCCTTCGACGCCGAAGGCGACGTTGAGCGACTGGAACACGTCGAAGCTGCGCGACACGTCGAGCCCGGCGACCCACTGGTCATAGATCAGCGCGCCGTCGTAGAAGTTGGTCGGCGAGGCGTTGCCGTACGCGTAGTTCGCGGAGTTGCGGGTGTAATAGGCGATCTTGTTGCGGCCGTACGCGACGTTGAGGTCGACGTTCCAGCCGGCCAGGTCGCCCTTGAGGCCGAGCGCGCCGTTGGCGTTGGTCGACTTGGTGTTGATGATCGGCAGGAAGCCGTTCGGGTAGATGCCCGAGACCGCGGTGGCGGCGCTGGCGAGGCGGGGGAAGGCGGCGCTGCGGCTGTCGCGGTCCTGATAGCCGAACCAGCCATAGAGCTTCCAGTTGTCGCCGATGCCGGTGCCGGCGTTGATATAGCCGGTATACTGCTCGACCTCGGGGTCGCCGAAGCGGCCGGTGACGCGGGTGGGGGTGACGCGCGGATCGAAGTCGGCGCGGTTGGTCGGCTCGCGCTTGGTATATTCGCCCGAGAGGGTGACATAGCCGTCATTGCCGAAGCCGAGGCCCTGCCAGGCCGAAGCGGTGAAGGTCGGCTCGCCGGTGACCGAGCGGCTGCCGCGAGCAGTGTCGATGTCGGTGGCGTAGAAGCCATAGGTGGCGGTGACGCCGCCGCCCGAGCGGGCCTCGCGCAGGCGCACGTTGATCACGCCGGCGATTGCGTCCGAGCCGTACTGGGCCGAGGCGCCGTCACGCAGCACTTCGATCCGCTCGAGCGCGGTGGCGGGAATGGTGTTGAGATCGACGGCGGCCGAGCCGCGGCCAACCGAGCCGTTGATGTTGAGCAGTGCCGAGGCATTGGCGCGCACGCCGTTGATCAGGACGAGCGTCTGGTCCGGCGAGAGGCCGCGCAGCGTGGCGGGGCGGATCGCGTCGGTGCCGTCGACCGCCGAGGGGCGCGGGAAGTCGATCGAGGGCGCGACGGTGGACAGCGCCGCGCCAAGCTCGGTCGTACCCTGGTTGCGCAGCGCGGTGCCGCTCAGCACATCGACCGGCGAGGCGGTGTCGAGCCGCGAACGGCCCTGAGCGCGGGTGCCGGTGACGACGATCTGGGTGTCTTCGGCCGGCGCTGCCGGTTCGGCCTGCGGTTCCGCGGTGGGCGTGGTGTCCTGCGCGAAGGCGGGAGGGGCGGCGACCGCCAGCGTGGTGGCGATGGCGAGGAGCGAGGATGTACGGAAACGCATGTGATGGCCCACCTTTTCTTATGGTGAGCAGAATTCACACCAATCCGATGGGAATTGGTACAAAGGAAAGCTTGGCGAAGGCAAAAGCGGGTTTTCGCGGTGTTGCGTGATAGCAACACACTTGGTCCGACAACGCCGGCCGGCGCGATTGGTTCCGCGACACCGCGGCGCGGCTCTTATGCGTCGGCGATATAGCCGCGCAGGAGGTCGGCGCGATCCTTGGCGGTGAAGCGTCCGGTGCTGATGACCTCCCAGACCACTTCCTGCAGCACCTCGACGCGCTGGCCGTCGCCTTTGAAATCCTTGTCCGCCATGAAGGCGTAGAGCTCGGCAAGACCGGCATGCTGGCTGACCGGCCCGATCGCATATTGGCCGCCGCCCTCGGGAATTTCGCGGTCCTTGTTGAGGCAATAGACGTGCAGCGGGATATTGACGATGTCGGTCGGCTTACCCTTCTCGTCGAGCAGGCGGCCGGGACCGCCATTGGTGGTCGGCGGGATCCTCAGTACCTGCTGCTCGACCAGCAGGCCGTTCTGAAAGCCTTCCGATGCGCTGACGATGACCAGGCCGGCGGGGAAAATCACGGTGACGGGGGCGCCGGTGCGGTTGCGGACCGGCACGCAGCGCCGGACCATGAGGCCGCTGCCGACGGTTGCCGTCCGCGCCCTGGGGCAATTGCCGTCGTCATCGGCGGGGAACAGCGGGCCAGCGAGCTCGATGCCGGCCGGCAGCGTGAAGGGGGTTCCCTTTGGCGCGCGCTTGTCGGTGCCGAAGCCGGGCGTGGCGGTCTGGGCATGCGCCGGTTGCCCCGCAAAGGCGGCGATGGTGATCGCCAGCGATGCGTGGAAAAGCGATTGCCGAATCTTCATGTGGTTCCTCCCGATAATTCGGCGGTGCCGGGCAGGCTCGCGAGCCGCCAGCACGGGGCGACTGGCGATGACCTGGCTGCGACCGGCATCGCTGTCCCGCCCCGGAACGCGTGCGCAATCGGGATGAATCGATTGCGCACGCCCGACCCCTAACCCGATATTTACCTCTCAAGCGCATAGCTGACCCTGATCCTGCGCGGGTTGCTGTCGAGACGTCGGCGGCTTTCGGCCCGGCAGGAAAAGGAGCTCGGTATGCGTTTCATCGGTTTCGGCAGGACTGTTCTGGCTCTCGGCATGGCGGCTGCGCTTGCCGCGTGCGGCGGCGGCGGGGGCCGTCCGGAACTGCCGCCCGCGGCCGCGGTGGCGGAGCGCGAGGTGCCGAGCGAGGAATATGTCATCGGCCCGATGGACCAGCTCCAGGTATTCGTGTGGCGCAACCCCGAGCTGTCCTCGAAGGTGCAGGTGCGCCCCGACGGCCGGATCACCGTGCCGCTGATCAGCGACATGCCGGCGGTGGGCAAGACCCCCGCGATGCTCGCCGACGACCTGAAATACGCGCTCAGCGAGTATATCAAGGATCCGATCGTCTCGGTGATCGTCGAGAATTTCAACGGCACCTACAGCCAGCAGATCCGCGTCGTCGGTGCGACCGAGAAGCCGGCCTCGATCCCGTATCGCGCCAACATGACCGCGCTCGACGCGATGATCGCGGTGGGCGGGCTCAGCGAGTTCGCATCGGGCAATCGCGCCCGGCTGGTGCGCTACGACCGGCAGACCGGCAAGCAGACCGAATACAAGCTGCGCCTTGGTGCCCTGCTGGGCGGCGACATCAAGGCCAACGTCAAGCTCGAACCGGGCGACGTGATCATCATTCCCAAGAGCATGTTCTGAGGTAGCGCGGGTGGGGAACCTCTACGAAGAACTGCGCGGCGCACTGCACGCGGTCTGGCAACGGCGCTGGATTGCGCTGGCGGTGGCGTGGTGCATCTGCCTGGCCGGCTGGCTGGTCGTGTCGCAGATGCCGAACAAATATGAATCGCGCGCGCGCATCTTCGTGCAGCTGCGCCAGATCATCCCGACCGACGGGACGACCGCGCTCAACCAGCAGAAGGACCTTGACCGGATCCGCCAGACGCTGACCAGCGCAGTGAACCTGGAGAAGGTGGTGCGTGGCACCGACCTGGCGCGGACGGTGGCGACCGACCGCGACGTGGCGGACCGCGTGGCCGGGCTGCAGGCGGCGATCAAGCTGACCGCGCAGCAGGACAATCTGTTCGAGATCACGGTGACGACGCAGAGCGGCAAGCTCGCCAAGCAGATCGCCCAGAAGCTGATCGACATCTTCGTCGAGACCAACCTTTCCGACAATCGCGACCAGTCGAGCCAGTCGCTCGACTTCATGGACCAGCAGCTCGCCGAGCGGCAGAAGCAGCTGCAGGACGCGGACAGCAAGCGTGCCGACTTCCAGGCGAAGTTCCTCGGCTCGCTGCCGGGCACGGGATCGATCGAGGATCGCGTCTCGGCCGCGCGGACGCAGCTGGCGCAGATCCAGGGCGACCTGGCGGCGGCGCAATCGGGCCTGAACGTGGTCAATGCCCAGATGGCGGGCACGCCGGCGAACATCGCGGGTTCGGGCGGCGGCGCGGTCGCGGGGCCGGCGCGGGCGCGGCTGCAGGCGATCCAGGGCCAGATCGCCGATGCGCGGGCCAAGGGCTATACCGATAGCCATCCGGACATGATCGCGCTCAAGAACCAGCTGGCGGCGGCGCAGTCCGCCGCTTCGCGCGAGCCGGTGGTGAGTGGTGCGTCGGCGGGGGCTTCCAATCCGGTCTATATCGGCCTGCAGTCGATGCGGGCGGACAAGCAGGCGACGGTTGCCGCGCTCGTCCAGCGCAAGGCGCAGATCGAAGGCGACCTGAACGCGCTGAGCGCCAAGATGGCGGAAGCGCCGGGCGTCGCGGCCGAGCAGGGCGAGATCGAGCGCCAGTATCAGGTGCTCAAGACCCAATATGACCAGCTGCTCGCCCAGCGCGAGCAGATGAAGATTTCGAGCCAGGCGCAGAATGTCGCCGATGCCGACAAGTTCAACGTCGTCGATCCGCCGACCCAGCCGCGCGCGCCGACCTCGCCCAATCGTCCGCTGTTGCTGACCGGCGTGCTGATCGCCGGGCTGGGCGCGGGCGTGGCCTTCGCATTTGCGCTGGGCAAGCTGACCGCGACCTTCCCGACCGCCGCCAAGCTGGAAAAGGCGAGCGGCATGCCGGTGATCGGATCGATCGGCGAAGTGGTGACCGCGGCGCAGACCGCGATGCGCCGCAAGAAGCTGACCCTGTTCGCAGGCGGCGTCGCGGCGCTCGGCGTTGCCTATGTCGGGCTGATCGGGGTCGAGTTCCTTCAGCGGGGCATGGGAGCCTGAGATGAATGACCATACGCCCCGCCGCCTGAAGGGATCGTTGCTCGAGCGCGCCGCGCAGGGCTTCCATTATGCGCCCGCGCCGATCGAGGACGTGCCACCCGCACCGGTTTCCAAGGCTGCGCCGAAGCCGCGGGTTGAGGCGCCGCGTGCAGAGGCTCCATCGCCCGCGCCTGCGCCGCAGCCGCGAGTTGAGGCTCCTGTTCTTGTGCCGGCTCCGGTCGTGGCGCCTGCGCCTGCGCCGGTTGCTGCGCCCGTTGTTGTTGCTCCCGAGCCAGTGCCCCAGGCACAGCCGGTCCCCGGCGAAAGCCGGGGTCCCGAGCCCAGCAGCGAGTCGCCCGTGATCCTGGGCCCCGGCCTTCGCCGGGGAGCAGAGATCGCCGAGAGCGCGGTCTCCGAGCCGCAGATTTCGACCGCCCGTACGCGCGATCGCGTCGCCCCGATCGATCGGGGCGTTCTCGAACAGGGCGGGATGCTGATCCCCGGTGGGCCGATCACGCCGCTGGCGGAAGAATTCCGCATGGTGAAGCGCCAGTTGCTGCTCACCGCGCGCGCCGTTGCCGCCAAGGATACCGTCAAGGCCGCCGACCGCGCCCGGATGATCCTGGTCTGCTCGGCCCAGCCGAACGAGGGCAAGACCTTCTGCGCGATCAACCTTGCGCTCTCGATGGCGACCGAGCGTGACGTCGAGGTGCTGCTGGTCGATGCCGATTTCCCGAAGCCTGACGTGCTGCCGCGGCTTGGCCTGCCGAACGGTCCGGGTCTGCTCGATGTGCTCGCCGGTTCGGTGGCCAATGTCGAGGACTGCATCATCGACACCGATGTGCCGCAGCTTTCGGTGCTGCCGGCCGGTGCCCGCTCGATCAGCGATACCGAGCTGCTGGCCAGCGATCGCGCGCGTGCGGTGATCGACGGGCTGGCCGAGGCCAATCCGCGCCGCATTGTGATCTTCGATTCGCCGCCCGCGCTCGCGGCGTCGCCCGCTTCGGTGCTGGCGCTGCATGTCGGGCAGGTGATGCTCGTCGTGCGCGCGGACAAGACCAGCGAGGGCGACCTGCGCCAGGCTGTCAACACGCTGGATGCCTGCGAGCATATCCAGCTCGTGCTCAATTCCGTCTCGTTCCAGCCCGGCGGCCGCCGGTTTGGCAGCTATTACGAATATGGGGAGGAAAGCCGGTGAAGCGGCTTGTCGTTACCGGTGCGGCGCTGCTGGCCGCCACCGCCATCACGCCGGCGAGCGCCCAGCGCGCCCGGATCACGCCCTATGTCGAAGCGAGCCAGGTGGTCGCGGCCGATCTGAACGGCGGCGACGTGCTGACCTACTCGACGCTTGGCGCCGGCATCGATGCGCAGGTGCAGTCCCGCCGCGTCGAGGTGCAGGTGAGCTATCGCTACGAGCACCGGTTCGACTATCAGAACAAGCTCAACAACGATCACACGCATAGCGGCCTCGCGACCGTGAAGGCGGCGGTGGCGCCGGGCCTGTCGATCGAGGCGGGCGGCATCGCCACGCGCACCCGTTCGGACGTCCGCGGTGACGTGCAGACCAGCAATGTCGGCAATTTCAGCAACTCGGCACAGGTCTTCTCGGCCTATGTCGGCCCGAACCTCGCAACGCATCTGGGGCCGATGTTCGTCAACGGTGCCTACCGCTTCGGCTATACGAAGGTGGAAGCGCCGGGTTCGACCGGATTGGCCGCCGGCCAGCCGCGGCTCGATTACTATGACGATTCAAAGGTGCATGTGGCGACCGCCAGCGTCGGCGTGAAGTCGGGCACGGTGCTGCCCGTCGGCATCACGGTAAGCGGCTCGTACACGCGCGAGGACGCCGGCCAGCTCGACCAGCGCTTCGAAGGGAAGTGGGGCCGCGGCGACGTGGTGCTGCCGATCATGCGCGGCCTCGCGCTCGCGGGCGGCGTCGGCTACGAGCAGATCAAGATCAGCCAGCGCGACGCGCTGCTCAACGGCGCCGGCCAGCCGGTGCTCGACGGGGCAGGGCGCTTCCGCACCGATCCCAACTCACCGCGCCGCATCGCCTATGACCTGGACGGCGTGTTCTGGGATGCCGGCGTGATCTGGAAGCCGAGCCGCCGCACCTTCTTCGAGGCGCGCGTGGGCCGGCGTTACGGCTCGATGAGCTATACCGGCTCGCTCAGCTACCAGCCGACCCCGGGCAGCGGCATCCAGATCGGCGTCTATGACACGGTGCAGACCTTCGGCCAGCAGCTGAACGGCGGGCTCTCCAACCTGCCGACCAGCATCGCGAGCAGTACCGATCCGTTCGGTAACCAGTTCCAGGGCTGCATCTACGGGACGACCAGCGCGGCGACAGGTGGCTGCATGAACGCTGTGCTCGCTTCCGCCACCACCTCCGCCTATCGCGCACGCGGCGTGACCGGCGTGGCGGTGATGGGCCGTGGCGGCACCCGCTTCGGCATCGGCGGCGGCTATGCCAAGCGCGACTTCATCGCGCCGACCGGCGGCACCGGCTTCACCACCAACGGCACCAGCGACACGACCATCTATGGCCAGCTCTTCGCCTCGACCGATGTCGGCGCGAACGGCTCGCTCCAGGGCAGCGTGCTGGGCAGCTATTACAACAGCGACATCCCGGGGAACGACGGCATTTACGGTTGGGGAGCGAATGCCGCCTATACCCATCGCTTCGGACGACTCGGTGCCACGCTTTCGACGGGCATCTTCGGGTTCGAGCGGGATGGCGAAAGCTCGGCCAGCGCACAGGCGCTGCTGGGCCTGCGCTACGGCTTCTAAGGGTCGGGACGGGAACATGTACGACGATCACTATGGATTGACCGGCCGGCCCTTCCAGCTGACCCCCGATCCGAAATTCTGGTTCGACACGGCGACGCACCGCAAGGCGATGGCCTATCTCGGCTATGGGCTGAGTCAGGGCGAAGGCTTTGTCGTGATCACCGGCGATCCCGGCGTGGGCAAGACCACGCTGATGGGTCACCTGCTCGGTGAGATCGACCGCGAGCGGCTGAATGTCATCAAGATCGTCTCGACCCAGCTGCGCCCCGAGGACCTGCTGCGCTTCGTCTGCCAGGGGCTGGGGATCGACAGCTCGGGGCTGAACAAGGCCGAGATGCTGGGCGAGATCGAGCGCGGGCTGCATGCGGTGGCGCGTACCGGGCGGCGAACGCTCGTCGTGGTCGACGAGGCGCAGTCGCTGCCGATCGAGAGCCTGGAGGAGCTGCGCATGCTCTCCAACTTCCAGGCCGGCGGCTATCCGCTGCTGCAGATCTTCCTGCTCGGCCAGCCGGAGTTCCGCGTGACCCTCAGCGATCCGCGGCTCGAGCAGCTGCGCCAGCGCGTGATCGCGATGCATCATCTCGATCCGATGCAGGCCGACGAAGTCGAGCCCTACCTGATCCACCGCCTGTCCTGTGTCGGCTGGCGCGGCAAGCCGCGCTTCACCAATGACGCGGTGGCGGCGATCCATCGCTGGTCGGGCGGCTCGCCGCGCCGGATCAACCAGCTCGCCAGCCGCGTGCTGCTGTTCGGTGCGGTCGAGGAGATGGAGACGTTCGGCGCGAACGAGCTGGCGGCGGTGATCGCCGACCTCAACCAGGATACGCCGCTCTCCACCTATCGCCCGGCGCCGATCGCGACGCCGGCTGCCTTCGCGCCGCCGCCGGTCGAGGCGTTCGCGCCGCCGCCGGTTGCGCCGGTGACTGAGCCGGAACCCTATGAGCTGACCGATGTCGCGCCGATGGGGATGGGTGCGCCGGTGCCGCCGCCGCATCCCACCGACCCGGTGCCGCTGCGCCCGGTCTTCACGGCACCGGCTCCGGTGGCGCCGGTTGCCGACGACACGCTCCAGCGCCGGATCACCGACCTGGAGGTGCAGCTGCGCGACCAGGACGAGGCGCTGCGCCGCGTGCTGGGTCTGCTGGTCGACTGGGTCGAGCAGGGCGATGCGCAGGGCCGCCGCCCTGACCTGTCGGCCGTGCGCGGGAACGTGGCCTGATCGCGATGGTGGTCAACGCGCTCTCGGTCGATGTCGAGGACTGGTTCCAGGTCGGCGCCTTCGAGAACACGATCGCGCGCGACGACTGGGATTCGCTCGAGCACCGGGTGGAAGCGAACACCGACAAGGTGCTGGCGCTGTTCGATGCGGGCGGGGTCAAGGCGACTTTCTTCACGCTGGGCTGGGTGGCGGAACGCTATCCGGCGCTGATCCGCCGCATCGCCGAAGCGGGGCACGAGGTCGCCAGCCATGGCTGGGATCATGCCCGCGTCTTCACCCTCGATCCCGAGCAGTTCCGCGCCGATATCGGCCGGGCGCGCAAGGCGCTCGAGGATGCGAGCGGCTCGAGCGTGACCGGATACCGCGCGCCGAGCTTCTCGATCGATCGCCGCACGCCCTGGGCCCACGAGGTGCTGGCCGAGGAAGGCTATGCCTATTCTTCGAGCGTCGCGCCGGTGAAGCATGACCATTATGGCTGGCACGATGCGCCGCGCGGCGCCTTCTGGCCGGTGCCGGGCGCCGAACTGATCGAGGTGCCGATCACGCTGGCGAGCTTCTTCGGTCGCGAGGTGACCACCGGCGGCGGCTTCTTCCGGCTGCTGCCCGGCGAAGTGACCTATCGCGCGGTGCGCGCCGCCAATGACGCGGCTCGTCCCGCGATCTTCTACTTTCATCCCTGGGAGATCGACCCGGGCCAGCCGCGCGTGCAGGATGCGCCGTTCAAGTCGAAGCTGCGCCACTACAGCCGGTTGGGCGCAATGGCGGGCAAGCTCGAAACGCTGATCGCGGGGCATGAATGGGGCCGGATGGACGCAGTCGCCGCACGCGAGGCGGAGAAGCTGAAGGCGGAGTGCGCCAAGTGAACGCGCCCTTGCTCGCCAAGCCGGTGCCTCTGCGCATCGCCGACCTGGGCGACGAGATCGAGCGCGCACGGATCGGTGCGTTCGTCCACGATCATCCCGAGGGTACACCCTTCCATCTGCCTGCCTGGAGCATCGGGGTGGCACGGGGCTGCGGGCAGAAGAGCCACTATCTGATCGCCGAGAACGCCAAGGGCGACCTGGCCGGCGTGATGCCGCTGACCGAAATCTATTCGCCGATCTTCGGCAAGGTGCTCGCCTCGGCCGGGTTCGGCGTGGGCGGAGGCATCCTGACGCATGACGCGCGGCTGGTCTCGCAGATGGCGGACGCGGCCTGGATGCTGGCGCAGAAGCGGAAATGCCCGGTGATGGAAGTGCGCGGCGGGCCGCTGCCCGGGCCGGAATGGAGCGTGGACGACACGCGCTACCTGGGTTTCGTGCGCGACCTGGCCGCGGACGATGATGCCGAGCTGCTCGCCATCCCGCGCAAGCAGCGCGCCGAAGTGCGCAAGGCGCTGGAGAACGATCTGGAGATATCGATCGGCTGTAATCCCGACGACATCGCCGCTCATTATGCCGTCTATGCCGAATCGGTCCGCAACCTCGGCACGCCCGTATTTCCCCGGAGTCTTTTTTCCGAGGTTTTGCGGGAATTTGGCAATTCGGCGGACGTGCTTATAGTCCGCCATGGCGGGGTGGCAGTGTCGAGCGTTTTGAACCTTTACTGGAAGGGGACGGTCTACCCCTATTGGGGCGGCGGCACGCGCGCGGCGCGCGGCCTGCGCGCCAATGACCGCATGTATTTCGAGCTGATGCGCCATGCCCGCGAACGCGGCTGCCAGCGTTTCGACTTCGGCCGTTCGAAGACCGGGACCGGCCCGGCGGCGTTCAAGAAGAACTGGGGCTTCGAGCCGAAGCCGCTGACCTATTACGACCGCATCGCCGAGGGCGCCAAGCCGCGCGACGCGAGCCCGGTGAACCCGAAATATTCGCTGCAGGTGCGCGTCTGGAGCAAGCTGCCCCTGTGGATCGCCAATCGCGCGGGTCCGCTGATCGCGAAGGGCCTTGGCTGATGGGCGATATCCTGTTCCTGGCACACCGCGTGCCTTATCCCCCCGACCGTGGTGACAAGATCCGCGGCTTCCACGTCCTCAAATACCTGTCGACGAAGCAGCGGGTGCATCTGATCGCCTTTGCCGACGATCCTGCCGATCTGAAGCAGAAGGGCGGGCTGACCAAATATACGGGCAACCGCTCGATCGTGTGGCGTGCCAAGTCGCAGATGGTCGCGGGCTTCCAGGCGCTGATGCAGCACCGCCCGGTGTCGCTCACGGCGTTCGACAATGATGCGCTGCGCCAGTCGGTGGAGAATATCCTTCAGCGGCACCGGATTGACACGATCTACGTCTTCTCCAGCCAGATGGCGCAGTATCTGCCGCCGCGGCCGCGCCAGCGCGTGATCATGGATTTCGTCGACATGGATTCGGCGAAGTTCGCGGCTTATGCGAAGAGCTCCAAGGGGCCGATGCGCTGGATGCTCGGCCGCGAGGCGCGGATGCTGCTCGCGCATGAGAAGGCGATCGCGCAGCGCGCCGACGCGAACCTGTTCGTCAGCGAGGCGGAGGCGGAGCTGTTCCGCCAGCGCACTGGCGCCGATCGCGTCCATGTGCTCGAGAACGGCATCGACACCGAGTATTTCGACCCCGCATCGACCTTCAAGCGCGTCGATGTGATGGGATCGACGATCGTCTTCACCGGGCAGATGGACTATCGCCCGAACATCGAGGGCGTGACCTGGTTCGTCGAGACGATCCTGCCGCATATCCGCCTGGTCCATCCCGATGCCCGCTTCATCATCGTCGGCCGCAACCCGACCGACGCGGTGAAGGCGCTGGGCAAGCATCCGGGTGTCGCGGTGATCGGCGAAGTGCCGGACGTGCGCGGCTGGCTGGCGCAGGCGGCGGTAGTCGTGGCGCCGCTCAAGCTGGCGCGGGGCATCCAGAACAAGGTGCTGGAAGGCATGGCGATGGCACGGCCGGTGGTGGCCAGCGAGGCCGCCGCGACCGGCATCGACCATGGCGGCACCATCCTGGTCGGCGCCACCGTGGGCGAGATGGCCGAACATGTGACGCGGCTGCTCTCCAACCGGCGCAAGGCGACCGAACTGGGCGAGGCGGCGCGCCAGCGGGTGATCGATCGATACAGCTGGGAAGCGCGGCTGAGCCCGCTCGACGAAGTGCTCGGCCAGCCGTTGCGCCCGGCCAAGGAAGAACGCGTGGCCCGCGTGACCGACGTGCCCAAGAAGCCGCGGCGGGCGGCGTGATTTCCTTCTTCCGTCATCCCCGCGAAGGCGGGGATCCAGAGCCCAAAGCGATGCGCGAAGTAACCCTGGATCCCCGCCTTCGCGGGGATGACGGGATTGGGGTCGCGATGCCGAGGTTTGGTTCTGATGGCTGATGTAGCGATCCCTGCGCAGGCTCCCATGCCCGCCACAGCCAGCTTCGACGCGCGCTGGAAGCGGCATGCCGCGATCCTCGGCGCCGTATGGGTCGCGCTGCTGGCGATCTTCCACCGCGACACCGCCGATCTGGCAACGATCTACTGGACCAACACGACCTTCGGGCATTGCCTGTTCATCACCCCGGTGATCGCCTGGCTGGTATGGCAGCGCCGGCTGGAGCTAAGCGAAGTCGTGCCGCAGGGCTGGTGGCCCGGGCTGGCAATCGTCGCGTGCGGCGGGCTCGGCTGGATGGTCGGCGATGCCGCGGGCGTCGCGCTGTTCCGTCATGCGGGGCTCGTGCTGATGCTGCAGGGGGCGGTGGTGAGCGTGCTGGGGCCGAACGTGTCTCGCGCCGTGCTTTTCCCGCTTTGCTACATGGCGTTCCTGGTGCCGTTCGGTGACTTCATGGAAGGGCCGTTGCAGGACATCACGATCACGATGATCATGCCGATGCTCCACGCATTCGGGGTCCCGGCGAGTGTGGACGGGGTGCTGATCACCACGTCCAACGGCTATTTCGAAGTGGCCGAGGCGTGCTCGGGCGCCAAGTTCGTGATCGCGATGATCGCGTTCGGCGTGCTGGTGGCGAATGTCTGCTACGTCTCGTGGCGAAAGCGCGCGGCATTCATGGTCGCGGCGGTCGTCGTGCCGATCCTTGCCAATGGGCTGCGCGCCTTCGGGACGATCTATGCGGCATGGTGGACCTCCGTGGCGGCGGCGACCGGCTTCGACCATATCGTCTATGGCTGGGTATTCTTCGCGCTGGTGATGGCGGCGGTCCTGGCGATCGGCTGGAAATGGTTCGATCGCGATCCCGATGCGCGCTGGTTCGATCCGGCCAAGTTGCAGACGGTGCCGAGCCGCCGGGTGGATGCGCCGATCGCGGCTGTGCTGGTACTGCTGGTGGCGAGCCTGTTCCTCGGCTGGTCGAGCCTCAACGACGCGCGCGCCTCGAAGCTGCCCGCGCAGATCGCCTTGCCCGACGTGCCGGGCTGGCACCGCGTGCCGCCGGCGACACGCGCGGCCTGGTCGCCCAATTTCCCGGGCGCCGATCACATGCTGATCGGGCGCTATGCCGACGACAATGGCCGCAGCGTCGATCTGGCGGTGGCCGTCTATGCGACCCAGCATGAGGGGCGCGAGCTGGTCGGTTTTGGCATCGGTGCGATCCGTGAGAATGACCGCTGGGTGAAGATCGAGGACCTCGGGCCGGTACGCCGCGGCGCCGCGCTGCGGATGACCGGGCCGGGGCGCGTCGAGCGCGAGGTCGTCACCTGGTATCGGATCGGCGGCGTGCTGACCGGCAGCGAGAAGCGGGTGAAGCTGGAGACGCTCAAGACCAAGCTGCTCGGCGGCAACCAGTCCGGCGTGGCGGTACTGCTCTCGGCCGAGCAGGGCAGTGAGAATGGCGCACACGCTGCTATCCAGGATTTCCTGGGTGCTATGGGGCCGGTGGAGGGGCTGGCCGATCGCATGACGGGCACGCGCTGATTTCCTTGGCTTCCACCCGTGCTATTCCCCTCCCTGCAAGGGAGGGGCTAGGGGTGGGTGGCGTCTTGGCGATACGGCGGCCGCGTGATGGCGTCACCGTATCGTGTGCAGGGACCCACCCCCGACCCCTCCCTTCCAGGGAGGGGAGTGAAATGAGGAATCTTCGCTGAATGTGCGGCATCGCCGGCCTTTACTATCCCGCGCTGGCCAAGCCTGTGGACCCCGCGCGCATCGTGCAGATGACCGATGCGCTGGTGCATCGCGGGCCGGACGGATCGGGCGTGTGGGTCACTGCCGGCGTGGGGCTGGGGCATCGGCGCCTGGCAATCATCGATCTGGAAGGCGGCGTGCAGCCGATGGCGACGCCGGACCAGGGCGTGGTCGTCACCTACAATGGCGAGATCTACAATTTCCAGGAGGTCCGCGCCGAGCTGGAAGCCAAGGGCGCGCGCTTCGCCACCGACAGCGATACCGAGGTGCTGCTGCACGGCTGGCGCGCCTGGGGGCCGCGGATGCTGGAGCGACTGAACGGCATGTTTGCCTTCGCGCTCTACGACGCCCGGACGCAGAGCCTGTTCCTGGCGCGCGACCGGTTCGGCGTGAAGCCGCTCCACTACGCAGAGCTGTCGGACGGGGCGGTGGCCTTTGCCTCGGAGCTGAAGGGGCTACTGGCGCATCCGCTGTTCCGCCGCACGCCCGATTTCAAGGCGGTCGAGGATTATCTGGGACTCGGCTACGTGCCCGACGACGCCTCGATCCTGAGCGGCGTGAAGAAGTTGCCCGCCGGGCATTTCCTGCTGCTCGAACGCGGCAAGCCGGTGCTGGCGCCGCAGCGCTGGTGGGATATCGACTTCTCGAAGCGCGCAACCGGCAAGGTCCGTGATCTCGAGGCCGAACTGCTCGACATGATGCGCAGCGCGGTGCGCTCGCGGATGATTGCCGACGTGCCCCTGGGGGCGTTCCTCTCGGGCGGCGTCGACAGCTCGGCGGTCGTCGCGCTGATGGCCGAGGCGAGCAAGACGGCGGTGAAGACCTGCACGATCGGCTTCGACGAGGCCGACCATGACGAGACCGCCTATGCGCAGATGGTCGCGGAGCGCTTCGCCACCGCGCACCAGGCGCGCAAGGTCGCGTCGGACGATTTCGCACTGATCGACACGCTGGTCCATGCGTTCGACGAGCCCTTTGCCGATGCCTCGGCGCTGCCGACCTACCGGGTGTGCGAGCTGGCGCGCGAGAGCGTGACCGTGGCGCTGTCGGGCGATGGAGCGGACGAGGCGCTGGCGGGGTATCGCCGCTACAAGTTCTTCGCGGCTGAGGAGCGGATGCGGGGGCTGCTGCCGCAGGAGCTGCGCACCAGCCTGTTCGGCACGTTGGGGCGGCTCTATCCCAAGGCCGACTGGGCGCCGCGGCCGTTTCGCGCCAAGACCACCTTCCTGGCGCTCGCCGAGAATGGCGAGCAGGCCTATCCCAAGGCAGTGGGTGTTACCGGGCCGGCACTGCGGGCCGCGCTCTACAGCGACGCAATGAAGAAGGCGCTGGCCGGGCATACCGCCGAACAGCGGTATACCGACACGATGCGCCAGGCGCCGGCGCGCGATGGGCTCGACCGGGCGCAATATGCCGATATCCAGCACTGGCTGCCGGGCGACATCCTGACCAAGGTCGATCGCGCCAGCATGGCGGTGAGCCTGGAAGCGCGCGAGCCCTTGCTCGATTATCGGCTGGTCCAGTTCATGGCGACGCTGCCGCCATCGCTGCGGATCCGGGCAGGGCAAGGCAAGTGGCTGATGAAGAAGGCGCTGGAGCCCTATCTGCCCAAGGACGTGCTCTACCGGCCCAAGATGGGCTTTGTGACCCCGATCAGCGCCTGGTTCCGCAAGGCGCTGGCGGATGAAGCTGCGGCGCTGGGGCGCTCGAAGCTGCTCCAGAGCACAGGCTGGTTCGACCTGCATGCGATCGAGCGGCTGGCGGCGGACCATAAGGCAGGCCGTGCCGAGCATGGCCGGACGCTGTGGCAGTTGCTGATGCTTGAGCGCAGCCTGAGTAGGCTATTCGCCTAGTTGTTCCCGTCATGCTGAACTTGTTTCAGCATCCAAGGTGCGACCAGCGACGGTGTCGCCCGGGGAAGGTTGCCCCTTAAACAAGTTCAGGGTGACGGTGCTGGCCAAGCCTAGCGATCCACCACCATCGCCGTTGTCTCGATCGGGGTAGGGGCAGAGTGATCCATCACGATCGCGATGCCGGCGTGCAGGGTCAGCGCCGCCAGCGCCAGGGTGGAGAGCAGGAACAGCGCGAAGCGCGTCGAAACCTTGTTGAAGGTCGCCTGCACCAGGCTGTGGGCGATGCGAAGGATCACATAGGCCCAGGCAAGCCACAGGTTGATGCCCTCGCCCCGATCGAGCAGCGCGAGCGTGAGCGCGATGGCGTAGAACAGGGTCGGCTGCTCGTGGAGATGGTTGTAGTTGTGGGCCTTCCACTGCGCTTCGGCGGGCAGGATCTTGTCCGCGTCCGAGCCCTTGGAGCCGATCAGCTTGCCGAGATCGACGCCAGCCTTGCTCATCGCGGGGATGCGCAGGACCAGCATCCAGGCCAGCATCACCAGGGTCCAGGCGACAAGCGCCACCACTGGCACGAGAATTTCGCTGTGCATTGCAGTCCCCTCCACTGCGTTGTGCGGGGAGGCTGCCGGAAACCTTCCGGGAACGCAACTAAACCGGAGCGAGCAGGCTTTCGAACAGCAGGTGCGTCGCGCGGCGGAGCGCCGCCTCGTCCTGCGCGGGCCAGACGGCGTTGCGGCAGAGCACGCCCATCACATGCGCCTGGGTGAGCCAGCCCACTGCTTCCGCATCGGCATCGGCGCGCGCCTTGCCGGCGGCGACCAGGCTGTGCACCGCGGTTTCGATCGCCATGCGCAGGCGCTCGAGATTGGCGGTGTTGCGTTCGCGCAGCCCCAGGTCACTGGCGCTGGCGGCCGTGATCTCGATGCCGAAACGGGCGTTGGCGGGGGGCAGGGCAGGGGCGATCTGGCGCTCGAACACGGAATCGGCGAGCGCGGCTATGCTGCTGTCGTCCACCGGGCCAAGCTCGGCGGAGAGCATGTCGGTCACTGCGTGGATCAGCGCCTCGCGGCTCGGGAAGTGGCTGTAGAAGGCACCCTTGCTGATCCCGGCCTGCGCGCAGACATCATCCACCGAAGTGGCGAGCAGGCCGCGTTCGAAAAGGCAGTGCGCGGCGGCCTGGAGGATGTGCATGCGCCGCTTGGCTGCGGTCGCTTCGGTCAGACGGGGCATTCAACTCTCACTGATACGTCAACCATGAGACTGCAACCCGATTGATGCCCCCATGTTGCAGCGCGCGGTTGGTTGGCAAGGCACGGGCTCCACTATTCCCGGCGTGGGACAGGTTGATCGCGGCTTGAGCCTTCCGACCCTTCGCTCGCCGGCAAAAGAAAAAGGGCGGCCGGGGATGTCCCGGCCGCCCTGTTTTGTTGCGATCCGCGGAAAGGATCAGGCGAACAGCTTCGCCCAGCCGCGCTTCACGCGCTCGCGCCAGTGGCCGCGGTGATAGGCGTCCGACGCCAGCAGCGGCATGACCGAGCCCGCTTCTGCGAACACCATCTGCTCGATGCCGGTGTTGACCTTGCCCCACGAGGCGGCTTCCTGAAGGGTCGAGGACGAGCAGGCGCCGTCACGCACGTCGGCGACGGTGATCTGCACGGCGTACTTGTGCACCTCGACATCGTCATGGCCGAGAATCTCGGCGCAGACGACGGTGTCCTGGATGAAGTTCTTCGGCACGCCGCCGCCGATCATCAGCAAGCCGGTGGTGCCCGCCTGGATCTTGATCTCGGTCAGCTCGCGGAAGTCGGCGATCGCGTCGAGCAGCAGGTAGGGCTTGCCTTCCTTGGCGCGGTCCACCTGGTGCTTGACCAGGCCGAAGCCGGCCGACGAGTCGACGAACGCCGGGCAGAAGATCGGCACGTCATGCTCATAGGCGAGCTTGACCAGGCTGTTGTCCTTCTTGCCGTTCTCGACGAGATACTTGCCCATCTCGCGGATGAACGCGCGGCTCGAATAGGCCTTGGGCTCGAGCGTCTCGGCGATCTCGAAGATCGTGTGGTCGACGTTCTGGAGCGCTTCCTCGTCGATGTACGTGTCGTAGATGCGGTCGATGTAAAGCGAGCGCAGCGTGTCGTCGTCGGGGATCTCGAGCGCCTGATAGTGCTTGTGGCCGAGGCCCTCGAAGAAATCCATGTCGACGATGGTGGCGCCGGTGGCGACGATCACGTCGACCATGTTGTTGCGCACCAGCTCCGCATAGAGGTCCATGCAGCCGCCGGCCGAGGTCGAACCGGCGATCACCAGGACGACGGTGCAGTCCTTGTCGGCCAGCATCTCGTTGTAGATCTTGGTGGCGCGGCCGAGGTCGCGGCTGGTGAAGCTCATATCGGCCATCGCATCGACGATCGGGCGCGCATCGAACGACGTGATGTCGATGTGCTTGACCTGCTTCGACAGCAGCTCCGCCTTGCGGGTGTCGTTGATCGGGGCGTTGGCGCTCGCCTGCTTGTTGAGCGTGTTGGTGTCCGTCATGGGGTTGCTCCCATCTTTCTTGGCCGCCGTCATTTCGAAAAGGGGACGCGGAAACCCAAAGCATTCGTCACCCCGGCCCTGAGCCGGGGTCCCGCTTATCGACGCCTGTAAAGGCAGCGGGACCCCGGCTCAAGGCCGGGGCGACGTGGTAGTAGCGTGTGTTGCGTTACAGCTTGACGACGTTCCACGCCGGCTGGCGTTCCGCGAGCTCGACATACATCGAGGCCATCGGTTCGTCCGCCACGACAACGGTCGCGTCGGTGCCGAAGCCGTTGAACGCGGTGCGCATCGCCGAGCCATAGGCGCCGAGCATGCCGATCTCGAAATAGTCGCCCGCGCGGGTATCCGCCGGCAGAAGGAACGGACCCTTCATGTAATCGAGATCGTCGCAGGTCGGGCCGTAGAAGCTGAACTCGACGTCCTTGGCGTTCGATTCCGGTTCGCGCAGCAGCTCGACCGGGAACTTCCAGTCGATATGCGCGGCGTCGAACAGCGCGCCATAGGCGCCGTCGTTGATGTACAGCTCCGCCCCGCGGCGACGCTCCACGCGCACCACGATCGAGCTGTACTCGGCGCACAGCGCACGGCCCGGCTCGGCCCAGAGCTCGGCCGAATAGGAGATCGGCAGGCTCTCGAACGCGCGGTGGATCGTCTCGAAATAGGCTTCGAGCGGCGGCGGGGTCATGCCCGGATAGACCGAGGGGAAGCCGCCGCCGACGTCGATCACGTCCACGGTGACCGCCGACTCGATGATCGCCTGGCGCACGCGCTCCATCGCGTTCGAATAGGCTTCCGGCGACATCGCCTGCGACCCGACATGGAAGCAGATGCCCAGCGCGTCGGCGACCTGGCGGGTCTCGAACAGCAGCTTGGCGGCTTCACCCGGGCCGGCGCCGAACTTCGACGCGAGGCTCAGCTTCGAATGGTCCGACGAGACGCGCAGGCGCACGCAGAGCGTCAGGTCGCTCGCGGTCACGCCGTCGCGGCTGGTGGCGCGGACGATCTTCTCCAGCTCCTCAAGGCTGTCGAGCGAGAAGGTGCGGACGCCATGGGTGAAGTACGCCTCTTCGATCGCTTCCTCGGCCTTGACCGGATGCATGAAGCAGAGCGTGGCTTCGGGCAGCGTGCGGGCGACCAGGCGAACTTCGCCGATCGACGCCACATCATAGGTGGTGATGCCGTTTTCCCACAGGATCTGCAGCAGTTCGGGCGAAGGGTTCGCCTTTACCGCATACATGGCCTTGCCCGGGAACTTCTCGACGAAGAACCGTGCGGCCCGTGCCGCAGCATGCGGACGGACGAGCGTGACCGGCTGAACCGGACCCTGCTTAGCGATGTCGATGCCGGTGACGTTGATGCCGGCGGTCGAAAGGGGTGCTAACCCCAGCGCGCGATGATGCTGGTGCAACTCAAGGGACCTCCAAGTGCCTTACGGCGATCGTTGACATTTGCTGCCTTGCGGTTGGAAGTCCCATGGGGCAGCGGGAGAGCGGCACATAAGGACGTTGGTCCGGTGTGTAAAGCGATTCGCGCGTCCGGATTTTTACGGCGGGGGTGAAGTGTGACGATTGTGCGACAGCCAACGCGGGCCGGGGTCCGGGATGCCGCTGCCAAGGTTGCTGGGATCCTGCCGCAAACCCCTTTGTTCGTTCAGGAAATTCGGGGCGTGCCGGTGTGCTTCAAGGCTGAGTGCCTGCAGCCGATCGGCGCGTTCAAGATCCGCGGCGCATGGCATCGACTGAGTGCATTGGATGATGATGCGCGCGAGAAGGGCGTGGTCGCCTTTTCCTCCGGAAACCATGCCCAGGGCGTCGCCTGGGCGGCGAAGAAGCTGGGTATCCCGGCGGTGATCGTGATGCCGGCCGACGCGCCGAAGGTGAAGCGGGACGCGACGCTGGCGATGGGGGCCGAAGTGGTCTCCTATGACCGGATGACCGAGAGCCGCGAGAAGATCGCCGCGCATCTTGCCCATGCGCGGGGTGCCACCCTGGTGCCGAGCTTCGACGATCCCTGGATCATCGAGGGGCAGGGGAGTGCCGGCATCGAGGCGATGACCCAGATTGTCGAGGCACGGCTGCCCGATCCCGCCAATGTCATCGTGCCGTGCGGCGGTGGCGGGCTGGCGGCCGGCCTGGCGCTGGCGCTGCCCGATTCCGAGATCATCGTGGTCGAGCCCGAGGGCTGGGACGACATGACCCGCAGCCTTGAGGCGGGCTGGATCGAACCGGTGGGCGAAAATCCTCCGCCGACCGCTTGTGACGCGCTGCAGACCACGCGCGTCTCGCCGTTGACCTTCGACGTGCTGTCGCGGCGCGGCGCCACCGGTCTTGCCGTTAGTGAGGCCGAGATCCGGACAGCGCAGCGCTGGGCGGCGGCGAAGCTGCGCGTGGTGGTGGAGCCGGGCGGCGCGGTGGCACTGGCGGCATTGCTGGCGGGCAAGGTCGATGTGAAGCCGGGCTTGCTCGTGATCCTTTCCGGCGGCAATGCCGATCCCGATGCCTATGCCCAAGTCCTTGCCGGGAAAGACTGACCCCGTGTCCAACCGCTTCGGCGCCGTGATCGCCAATGTGATGAGCGTCGGCGCGCGCGGGCTCGGCTATTTCCTCTGGGGCCTGCTGCGGATCATCTATCGCGGCGACCTGAAGATGATCGCGCTTTTCAGCGGTGTGATCGGGGCGATAGCGCTGGTGATCTGGCTGCTCGTCCGCTGATGCTGAACCCGGCGCTCGAACCACTCTGGCTGAGTATCGCGGTGATCGCGATGGGCCTGCTCGTATGGGGCGGGTGGAGGCAGTTCCGTGCCGACCGGACCAAGGCGATCCTGATGTGGGTCTGCGCGCTGGTGATCCTGGGCAACCTGCTGATCCTGCGCGCCTGAAATCTCGTGCGGGACCGAAGGGTTTCGCGGGGCGCACCGTTAGACAGGTCGATTTGGTTCGATCCGAGGTGGCCGATGCGAAAGTCCCTTTTCCTGTTTCCCCTGTTACTGCTCGCCGCTGCGCCCGCGCTTTCGCAATCGGTGCCGGCGCGCGAGATCGCCTATGGCGCGGCGGAGCTGCAGAAGCTCGATTTCTACAAGGGTGCGAAGGCAGATGCGCCGCTGGTGGTGTTCATCCATGGCGGCGGCTGGAAGCGCGGTGACAAGGGCAACGCCACGGGCGCGGAGAAGGTGGCGCATTTCACCGGGCGCGGCTTCGCCTTCGCCAGCATCAACTATCGGCTGGTGCCCGGTGCGACCGTGGAGCAGCAGGCGCAGGATGTCGCCGATGGGCTGGCATATCTGGTGCAGCATACCCGTGAACTCGGCTTTGATCCCGGCAGGGTGGTGGTGATGGGACATAGCGCCGGTGCGCATCTCGCGGCGCTGGTCGCCACCGATCCGCGTTACCTGCAAAAGGCGGGCTGGGGGCTCGACCGGATCGCCGGCGTCGTGCTGCTCGACGGCGCCGCCTATGACGTGCGGCGCCAGATGGACGAGGGGCCGCGGGTGATGGGCAAGACCTATCAGGCGGCGTTCGGCAGCGATCCGGCGCGCCAGCGGGCGCTGTCGCCGACGCTGCAGGCCGCGGCACCCAATGCACGGGACTTCCTGATCCTCCATGTGCAGCGCGAGGACGGCACCCGCCAGTCCGAAGCGCTGGGACGTGTGCTCAAGGCGGCGGGGGCACGGGTGACGGTGCAGGGTTTTGAGGGGCGCGGGTTGCGCGGCCATATGCAGATCAATCGGCAGCTTGGTGACCCGAACTATCCTGCCACGGCGGTGGTGGATCGCTGGATCGACGCGGTACTGGCGCGCTGAGCATTGGCGTACAGGCCATCAGCCCCTAGATGGGCTGCATGTCTCCTATCGCCGAACTCCATTACGACGCGTCCGATTTCGACGTGATCCGTCCGGGCACCCATGTCGTCTGCGCCGTCAGCGGCGAACCGATCCCGCTCGATCGGCTCAAATATTGGAGCGCCGAGTTCCAGGAAGCCTATCGCGGCGCGCATGAGGCGACGGCGGCGATCCTCGCGGGCGGAGCGAAGAACCTCAAGAAGGACTGACGGCCGCCGCATTTCAGGTTAGCCTCCCGCGAAATAGGGGGCAAAGATGCGGCTGAGCGATCTCAAGTGCAGCGGGCCGGCGTGGCTGTTCGGCTGGGCAACGGCGGTGTTCCTGCCGGGACTGTTGATCGCCTTCGAGCGACATGGGCTGGATCGGCTGCCGGCAAAGACGTGGCAGATGGGTGACGATATCGGGCCGGTGGCCAAGCTGCTGCTCGGCGCGCTGCTGATCCTCTGCTTCTGGCTGGCGACGCGTATCCGGATCGGGCAGCTGAGCTTGCGGGCGGCGCTGGGCGCGCTTGCGGCGATGCTGCTCACGCTGGGGCTGGTCCCGGCGGCATATTCGCGTGGTTTCGGAATCGGGCTTACCGGCGCCCGTTTCGATCCGGCGGTGCTTCCCTGGTACGCGGTGGGAGCGGTGGCGGCCGGACTGGTCTTCGCGCTGTCGCTGACGCGGTGCCGGGCGCGGAGCTCAGCCCCGCGCCCGTGAAATGCTCAGCGGATCGGCGAATTGGGGTCGAGCCGCATGTCCAGATACTTGTCCACGCTCTTCATCAGATCGTCCATCTCGTGCTCGAAGAAGTGGTTCGCGCCCGGGATGGTGTCGTGATGGATGGTGATGTGCTTCTGGGTGCGCAGCTTGTCGACCAGCTTCTGGACCGCGCCCGGCGTGACCACCTCGTCATTCTCGCCCTGGATGATGATGCCCGAGGACGGGCAGGGAGCGAGGAAGGTGAAGTCGAACATGTTCGCCGGCGGCGCGACCGAGATGAAGCCGCGGATCTCCGGGCGGCGCATCAGCAGCTGCATGCCGATCCAGGCGCCGAAGCCGAAGCCGGCGACCCAGGTCGAGCTGGCTTCCGGGTGGAAGCTCTGCACCCAGTCGAGCGCCGAGGCGGCGTCGGACAGTTCGCCGATGCCGTTGTCGAACGTGCCCTGGCTCTTGCCGACCCCGCGGAAATTGAAGCGGAGCGTCGCGAAGCCGCGGCGCTGGAAGGTCTTGTAGAGTTCCTGGACGATGCGGTTGTTCATCGTGCCGCCCGCATTGGGATGCGGGTGGAGGATCATGGCGACCGGCGCGCGCGGCTTGGGCGCGGGTGCGAAACGGCCTTCGAGGCGCCCTTCGGGGCCGGGGAAAATGACTTCGGGCAAGGCGTGTCCCTGTAGAATTTGAGGCGCGCAGTGGAGCGCGGTGAGTTGGGCGCTATATAGGCACCGCGCTGCTTTACGCAATTATTACGAGAGCAACTTGGCCGAGCGAATCTATCTGGATCATGCCGCGACTACCCCGATGCTGGCCGAGGCAATGGCGGCGGTTGAGGCGGGAATGCGCCATTGGGCCAATCCCAGCTCCCCCCATGCCGAAGGCAGGGCTGCCCGTGCCGCGCTGGAAAAGGCGCGGGCCGAGGTCGCGGCCGCCTATGGCTGGGCGCATGAGCTGGTGTTCACCGGCGGCGCGAGCGAATCGCTGCACATGGCGCTTACGCGGTCGATGGCCGAGCGGCGGCTGATCAGCGCGGTCGAGCATGATTCGGTGCTGCGCCATTCGGAAGGCGCGCAGGTGCTGCCGGTGGATGGCAACGGCGTGCTGAGGCTCGATGCGCTGGAGGCGGCGCTGGCCCAAGGTCCGCGCGCACTGGTCGGCGTGCAGCGGACCAACAGCGAGACCGGCGTCATCCAGCCGATCGAGGCGATCGCGGGGATCGTGCACGCTGCGGGCGGGATATTGCTGGTCGACGCGGCGCAGATGCCGGTACGGGCATCGGCGGCGGTGCTGCGCCATGCCGACCTGGTCGCGGTCTCCGCCCACAAGCGCGGCGGGCCGCCCGGCATCGGCGCCTTGCTGGTCCGTGACTTCGGCACGCTGCTGCCGATGGGCGGGCAGGAAAAGGGCTATCGCGCCGGGACCGAGAACCTTCCCGGCGCACTCGGCTATGCAGCCGCGGTGTCGGTGCCCGAGGACCTTGAGCGGATGGCCGCGCTTCGCGCCCGGCTTGAGGCGGCGATCTTGGCGGAGGGCGGCGAAGTCGTCGGTGCCGCCACTTCGCGTAGCCCGTTGATCGGCGCGTACCGGATGCCGGGCGTCTCCTCCGCCGCGCAGCTGATCCGCTTCGACATGGCCGGCATCTCGGTATCCGCCGGCAGCGCCTGTTCCTCGGGCAGCATGCGGCCCAGCCATGTGCTCTCCGCGATGGGCTGGGAGGAGCCGGCGTTGCGCGAGGTGGTGCGGGTCAGCTTCGGGCGCGGAACCACCGAAGCGGAGGTCGATGCCTTCACGACGCTCTGGCGTCAGATCGCGATCGAGGCCAGAACCAGAGCGGCATGACCTATCTCGATTATCAGGCGACCACGCCGCTCGCCCCCGAGGCACTGGCCGCGATGCTGCCGCTGCTGGAGGGCAATTTCGCCAATCCGCATTCCGCACATGCGCCGGGCCGCGCGGCGAAGGCGGCGGTGGAAGTGGCACGCGACGATGTCGCCGGGCTGCTGCCGCCGGGCGGGGCGGTGAGCTTCACCAGCGGCGCGACCGAAGCGCTCAACTGGGCGATCAAGGGCACGACTGGCGGGATCGTGACGATCGCCACCGAACATGCCGCGGTGCTCGACACGGTGGCGGCCGAGGCGCGCAAGGGCAGGGACGCGACCGTGCTGCCCGTGGGCCCCGAAGGGCTGGTCGACCTCGCCGCGGCGCGCGCGGCGATCAAGCCGGGTGTCGGGCTGGTCGCCGCGATGCTGGTCAACAACGAGATCGGCGTGATCCAGCCGATCGAGGAACTGGCGCATCTCGCCCGCCAGGCAGGCGCGCTGTTCTTGTGCGACGCGGTGCAGGGCTATGGCCGGGTACTGATCCCCGATGGCTGCGACCTGATCGCGGTATCGGCGCACAAGATCCACGGCCCCAAGGGTGTGGGTGCGCTGTGGATTCGCGACGGTGTGACGCTGGAGCCGCTGCTGCATGGCGGTGGGCAGGAGCCCGCGGGCCGCTCGGGGACGCTGTCGCCGGCGCTGTGCGCGGGGTTCGGCGCGGCGGTCCGGGTGGCCAAGCAGCGTTTCGGCGCCGATCACGCGCATGCCGAGCAGCTCTATCGCGCGGCGCTCAACCGGATCGCGGGCGACTGGATCCTGAACGGCGCGCAGGAGGACCGCTATCCGGGCAATCTCAACCTGCGCCATGACGGTCTCGACGTCGCGCGGCTGATCTCGGACCTGCGCGATATTGCCTTCTCCGCCGGCTCGGCCTGCGCCAGCGGTTCCGGACGACCCAGCCATGTGCTGCAGGCGATCGGGCTGAGCGATGCACAGGCGCGCTCGAGCATCCGCATCGGCTATGGCCGCTACACCAGCGAGGACGAGTTGATGGGCGCGATCGACCGGATCGTTTCTGCCGCCCGCGCGCAGAGCCGCGCGGCATGATCCGCGTCACCTTTGTCAGCGCCGATGGCATCGACCGCCATGAGGTCCAGGCCGAAGAAGGGTTCCGCCTGCTCGAGGTCGCGCAGAATGACGGGCAGCCGCTGGAGGGCACCTGCGAGGGGCAGATGGCCTGCTCGACCTGCCATGTGATCGTCGATCCCGAACACTTCGCCCGGCTGCCCCGTGCCGCCGAAGAGGAAGAGGATATGCTCGATCTCGCAGTGGGCGCGGTGCGCACCAGCCGGCTCGCCTGCCAGATCCTGCTCACGCCGGAGATGGACGGGCTGGTGGTGCGGATGCCCACCGGGCACCGCGACATGCAGGGGCGCTAGAGCGTCAGCGCGTAGAAGCGCGTGTCCACCATCATCCGGGGGAAGGTGGGCGGCAGCAGTGTGTGGTCGATCAGCGCGAAGCCGTTTCGGGCGTAGAAGCGATGCGCGGCGAGGAAGCGATCGGTGGTGCCCAGATAGATGCGGGACAGCTGCAGCGCGCGGGCATGCGCCAGCAGCGTATCGAGCAGTGCCCTTGCCAGGCCCCGCGCGCCGCGATGTTCGGGATGGATGAACATCTTGCGCAGGGCGCCCGCGCCGTCGCCGATGTCCCTGAGCGCGATCGTGCCGACCACTTCGCCGTCCGCGGTCTCGGCGACCCAGAAATCGCCTGAGTCGCGCTGGTAGAATTCGGGGATCTCCTGGAGATCGGGCTGGTCCTCGGCGGTGATCGCGATCCCGAACTCCTCATTCTGGATCGATACGATCAGCGTGGCCACGCCGTCCTGGTCGGCGGGTTCGAAACGCCGGATTTTCACCTTGTCCATTCGCGCCGGCTAGCATCTCGGGGCCGGGGAAGCGACCATGCAGGGCCCTGTCGCCAGATTTTACACACTCCAGCAATGCGCCAGACATTCAGCCCGGCGCAATCCGTCCTGTTTCAGGATCGCACATGGAACCGAAACGATCGTTCCGGTTTCCGCCCATGCGGGTTTTCTCCCGCCAGCAGGAGAGAGAAACTATGAAGCTTCTTCCGATCCTTGCGGCCGCCGCCGCCGCGACGCTCGCCATTCCGGCCGCCAGTGCCGCCGCCGCGCCGGCCGCTCCCGCGGTCGCGGCGCAGCCGGACTTCCAGCATCACCGGCCGCATCACGTGCGCAAGCGCTCCTATTATCGCAGCGTCTGCAAGACCGTGTGGCGCCATGGTCACCGCCAGCGGGTGTGCCGCCGGGTGCGCTATTATCGCTGATTGAACGGGGGCGGGAACGTGCGCCGCGTTCCCGCCCTTGCCTAACCGCTTGAACTTGCCCATATGCGCCGCGGGAGTCGGGCGGACGTAGTCGTCGCCAACCTGGTCAGATCGGGAACGAAGCAGCCACAACGATTTCGCTGCGGGTCGTTCCGGCTCCCACCTTTCCGCACATCGACAGCCTCTTTTAACCGCCTTTGCGGCGAGCATCGGCTTGGACGTGGCGGTTGGAACACGCTAGGAACGGATGGCATGTCCGATTCCTTCCTTGGCCTCGACGAACCCGCGCAGCCGCGTGACAACGCCTATCGGGTGCTCGCGCGCAAATACCGTCCGCAGACCTTTTCCGAGCTGATCGGGCAGGATGCGATGGTCACCACGCTGGGCAACGCGATCAAGCGCGACCGGCTGGCGCACGCCTTCCTGCTCACTGGGGTCCGCGGGGTCGGCAAGACCTCGACCGCGCGCCTGATCGCCAAGGCGCTCAACTGCATCGGTCCGGACGGGCAGGGCGGGCCGACGATCGACCCGTGCGGCGTCTGCGAGCCGTGCCGCGCGATTGCCGAGGGCCGCCATATCGACGTGATCGAGATGGATGCCGCCAGCCATACCGGCGTCGACGACGTCCGCGAGATCATCGAGGCGTCGCGTTATTCGGCGGTCTCGGCGCGCTACAAGATCTACATCATCGACGAAGTCCACATGCTGTCGAAGAGCGCGTTCAACGCGCTGCTCAAGACGCTCGAGGAGCCGCCGGCGCATGTGAAGTTCCTGTTCGCCACCACCGAGGTGAACAAGGTGCCGGTGACGGTGTTGTCGCGCTGCCAGCGCTTCGACTTGCGCCGCATCCCGGCCGAGCTGCTCGCCGAGCATTTCGCCAAGGTGACTCAGGCCGAAGGTTTCGAGGCGGAGCCGGAAGCGCTGGCGCTGATCTCCCGGGCTGCCGAAGGTTCGGCGCGCGACGGCTTGTCGATCCTCGACCAGGCCATCGCCCATGCGGGCCTGGAAGGCGAAGGCGTGAAGGCGGAGGCGGTGCGCCAGATGCTCGGCCTGTCCGATCGTGGCGCGATCCGCACCTTGTTCGGACTGCTGCTGGAGGGCGACGCGCAGGGCGCACTGGCTTCGCTGCGCGGCCAGTATGACTTGGGTGTCGATCCGCAGGCCGTGCTGCGCACGCTGCTGGAGACCGTGCATGCGGTGACGCTCGCCAAGCTCGGCACCGATGCCAATTCGGGCCAGTCGGCCGAGGAGCTGAAGTCACTTGAGCGCTGGGCGGCGGGACTGAGCTTCCCGGCGCTGCACCGGCTGTGGCAGCTGGTGCTGCGCGGGCATGACGAAGTCGCCAGGGCGGTGCTGCCGATCGAGGCCGCGGAAATGGCGCTGCTGCGCGTCATCCACGCCTCGCAGCTGCCCGATCCGGGCGAGCTTGCCCGCCAGATCGCCAGCGGCAGCGTGACCATTTCGGGCGGCGCTGCTCCCGCTCCTTCCGGTACAAACGGCTCGGCCATGCCGACCTCGCTCGGCCAGCTCGCCGATTATCTGGAGGAGAAGAAGCGCTACCAGCTTGCCACCCAGGTGCGCGACTATCTGCGGCCGGTGCGTTTCGAGGGCATGGAAGTCGAGTTCGCTGCTGCGAAGCCGCTGCCGTTCGATTTCATGAAGGAGCTGGGCGCCGCGCTCAAGGAGTTGACCGGCACCAACTGGAAGCTTGCCTGTGTCGACGTGCCGGCGCAGGCGATGACGCTCCGCGAGGAGCAGGCGGCGAGCGAGCAGGCCGAGCGTGATGCGGTACTCGCCTCGCCGCTGGTTGCCGCCGCAATGGAAGCCTTTCCCGATGCCGAGCTGATCGGCTGGGCCAAGACTGGAAGCTAGGAAGTATAATGGATCTCGAAAAGATGATGGCCATGGCGCAGAACGTCCAGGCCGAACTCACCAAGGCGCAGGCCGATCTCGACAATATCGAGGTCGAGGGTGTCTCGGGCGGCGGGCTGGTCAAGGTTCAGGCATCGGCCAAGGGCCGGATCATCGGCCTGAACATCGACGATTCGCTGCTCAACCCGGCCGAGAAGGGCATGCTCGAGGATTTGCTCGCAGCCGCCTTCAACGATGCCCGTGCCAAGGCAGATGCGGCGTCGCAGGAAGCGATGTCGAAGATGACCGCCGGCCTGCCGCTGCCGCCGGGCTTCAAGCTGCCCTTCTGATTTCCGGAACCATTGCAAGGCTTTCTCGGTTGCTGACGGCATAATCGAGGAGGATGCAATGGTGGAACGAGTTACCGAGCGTACCGATGGCGTGACGGCCGAGCGTGTTACCGAGACGGGTGGCGGCAGCACCGTTGTCGTCGAGCGCCGCGGCAGTGGCGCGGGCCTGTTGATCGGGTTCGTGCTGCTGATCGCGGTGGTGATCGGCGCGGTCTATCTGTTCAACCAGAACAACCGCGAGAACGCCAAGACCGATGCCGTCTCCCAGGCGGCCAAGGATGTCGGCGGCGCGGCAAAGGACGTGGGCGACGCCGCCAAGGACGCCGCCAACAAGATTCAGTAAGGTTCGATCAGGCCGAGCGCGATCGGCAGGACATGGGTGCGGGTCATCGGGGCGAGGGGCAAGGCCGCGGCCTCGGCGATCGGCACCCATCGCGCTTCCGCTATTTCCGCCGCGGCGCTCGGCTCGTGCGGGGCGGTGAGGTGGAACAGCTCCGCCTCGACCACGCGGCCGGGCTCGTTGGCTGCGGGAGACTGGAAGCAGCCGAGCGGGCGCGCCTCGCTGATCGCCAGGCCGATCTCCTCGGCCAATTCGCGGCGGAGTGCTTCGAGCGGGGTTTCGCCCGGTTCGATCTTGCCGCCGGCTTGCATATAGGCCGAGGTACCTGCCTTGCGGACCAGCAGCATATTCCCCGCGCCATCGTCGATCAGCGCGGCGGCGATGCGGATCGGCGCCATCAGCGGATGCAGCTGTCCAGGCCGTCGCCGCGCACCGTGCCGATGCGCGCGGTGATCGCATTGCCATAGCGCCGGGTGAAGCCGCGCGGATCGATGCCGGCCCGCTTCTTGGGCAATGGCAGCACCGCAGCGACTTGTGCCGCCTCGCGTGGGGAGAGATTCGAAGCGTCGTGCTTGAAGTAGCGTAAAGCGCCGGCATTGACGCCATAGGTGCCGATCCCCGTCTCCGCGACGTTGAGATAGACTTCCATGATCCGGCGCTTGCCCCAGATATTCTCGATCAGCACCGTGAAATACGCCTCGAGCGCCTTGCGGGCATAGCCGCCGCCCTGGAACAGGAAGACGTTCTTCGCGGTTTGCTGGCTGATCGTCGAGCCGCCGCGGATCTTCTTCTTGCCGGTGGCATTGCGGGCATAGGCCTGCTCGATCGCCGTGAAATCGAACCCGTGATGCGAGCAGAAGCGCGCATCCTCGGCGGCGATCGCGGCGCGCGGCATGTTCGGATCGATCCGGTCGATCGACATCCAGCGCTTGGTGACCCCGTGGCCCGAGAAGATGTCGCCGATCTGCGTCCAGGTGATCGGCGGGGGCACGAACTTGTAGATCACCACCATGCCGACCGAGACGGCGATGAAGAGCAGGATCGCCTTGAGGATCCAGAACAGGATGCGGCGGAGCAGCGGCTTGCGCGGGCGCTGCGGCTTGATTTCTTCCTGCGCCGGAATGGGGCGAGGCGCTTCTTCGCGGCGAGACGCAAAGGGATCGGGTTCTTCGCCGAGCGGGCGCAGGTCTGGCATCGGCGAGACGCCAAGTTCCTCCGGCTGCCCGGCCGTGGTCGCGCGCGGCGTCCAGTCGCGCGGGCGCGGCGCAGACGCGGAAGGCGCCGGCGGGATGTCCGCCGACGCCTCAGGCTGGCGCGGAGCCTCCGCGCCGGTATCGCGATCCTGATCCCCCACGTCGTCCGTCAGGCAGTGAGCAGGCGCTTCTCGCCGGCGATGCGCATCATCGCCTTCTGCAGCTTCTCGAACGCGCGCACCTCGATCTGGCGCACGCGCTCGCGGCTGACGTCATAGACCTGCGAGAGTTCCTCGAGGGTCTTGGGATCGTCGGTCAGGCGGCGCTCGGTAAGGATGTGACGCTCACGCTCGTTGAGGTCTTCCATCGCCGACACGAGCATCTCGTGGCGGACATCGGCTTCCTGTGCCTCGGCAACCTGCTCGTCCTGGAGCGCGCTGTCGTCAGCGAGCCAATCCTGCCACTGGCCCTCGCCATCCTCGCGCATCGGCACGTTGAGCGACGTATCGCCGCCCATCGCCATGCGACGGTTCATCGAGGTGACTTCCTCCTCGGTGACGCCGAGATCGGTGGCGATCTTGGTGAGGTGCTCGGGGCTGAGATCGCCGTCCTCGAACGCGTCGAGCTTGGCCTTCATCCGGCGCAGGTTGAAGAACAGCTTCTTCTGCGCGGCGGTGGTGCCCATCTTCACGAGGCTCCACGAACGCAGGATGAATTCCTGGATCGAGGCGCGGATCCACCACATGGCATAGGTCGCCAGGCGGAAACCCCTTTCGGGCTCGAACTTCTTCACGCCCTGCATCAGGCCGATATTGCCTTCCGAGATCAGCTCGGAGACGGGCAGGCCATAGCCGCGATAGCCCATGGCGATCTTCGCCACGAGACGCAGGTGCGAGGTGACCAGCTGGGCCGCGGCATCGGTGTCGCCATGCTCCTGAAAGCGCTTGGCGAGCATATATTCCTGCTCGGGGCTCAGGATCGGAAACTTCTTGATCTCGGCCAGATAGCGGTTGAGGCTCTGCTCACCACCAAGCGCGGGGATCGTCGCCGGGACGTTGCTTCCGCTTGCCATGATCATTTCTCCCTTTCACTAAGGCGCACATAGCCGAAGCCAGTGCCGCCGGAAATCATACGATGAGGTTATCGAACAGTTCCTGCATGTCGGCAGGGATTTCGCTTTCGAACGCCAAAGCGGTACTATTGATGGGGTGGATGAACCCCAGGTGAGCCGCGTGCAAGGCCTGGCGCCGGAAATTCAGGGTTTCCAAAAGTTCACGGTGCGCCTTGCGGACACTGCCATACACCGGATCGCCGACCAGCGGATGACCCAAAGAGGCCATGTGAACCCGCACCTGATGGGTACGGCCCGTCTCCAGCCTGCATTCGACCAGCGCGGCCTCGTGCAGGTCCCTGACCTTGCGCCAATGGGTGACCGCGCGCTTGCCGTTCTTCACGATCGCAACCTTCTTGCGATTGTGCGGCGAGCGGGCGAGCGGCGCATCGACCGTGCCTTCCAGCAGACGGACCTGCCCCGACACGATAGCCTTGTAGCGCCGATCGATCGAGTGCGCCTTGAACTGGCGGGCCAGCCCTTCATGCGCCCGGTCATGCTTGGCGGCGACCATCAGGCCCGACGTGTCCTTGTCGATCCGGTGGACGATCCCGGGGCGTGCTTCGCCACCGATGCCCGAAAGCGAGCCTTGGCAGTGATGCAGCAGCGCGTTGACCAAAGTCCCGTCGAGGTTGCCGGCGGCGGGATGAACGACCAGCCCGGCCTGCTTGTCGATCACGATCAGGTGCTCGTCTTCATAGACGATGTTGAGCGGGATCTCCTGCGCCTCGTTGTGCGCGGGGGTGGGGGCAGGCACCGCGACGCTGAACAGCGCCCCGCCGGCCGCCTTCTTCGCCGGATCGCGGACAAGGCCCTGGGGGCCGGTGACCGCGCCGGACGAGATCAGCACCTTCAGCCGTTCGCGCGACATTGTCGGCACGGCGTCGGCGAGCGCACGATCCAGACGCCAGCCATCGGCTGTGTCCGCGATGCGTGCTTCGATGATGGAAACCCCCGGATTCATGTTTTATCGTAGATGGGCATGAGGATCGAGATTTCAAGATATGTACTGATCGGTATTCGGCAGATTTCCGCAGATGCGGCGCCGAACGAAGCGTGCGGGCTGCTGTTCGGTTCCGAAGATCGGATCGATAGCTTTCAAGCTGTTGAAAATGTTCACGAAGCGCCGGATCGGCATTTCGAGATAGACCCCGCAGCCCTGTTCGCCGCGCTGCGTGCCGAGCGGGCGGGCGGGCCCAGGCTGGTTGGGTACTGGCATTCGCATCCGAGCTGCGATCCCACGCCGTCGCTTGTCGATGCCGAGATGGCGGCGCCCGACGGCAAGCTGTGGCTCATCGACGGGTTCAACGCGATCACCGCCTGGCGTGCCGTGGAGCGGGGTGGGCTCCACGGACGCTTCGATATGATGGTGGTGGAGCTGGTTTAGGGAGCCCGCCATCGCGCTATCCCGTTCCCCGGCGAAAGCCGGGGCCCAGGGTTTCTCTGCCGGCTCGCTTGTGACCCTGGGCCCCGGCTTTCGCCGGGGAAGCAGGTCTGTCGAGCCGGCGGATAGGCAAGCTCAGTTGCCCGGTGCAGGCGCTGCCGGAGCGGGTGCATCGGCGGGCGGCGGCGGCGGCGGACCCATGCGGTGGTGGCCGGGGCCGCCGGGGCCTTCACGGCCGGGACCGAAACCGGGGCCGCCATGCGGGCCGCGCTCAGGGCCGCCGCGACCGCCGCGGTGGAAGCCATGGCCGCGGCCGTGCTTGCGATGCTGCTCGAAGCGGCCGAAGCGGATCTCCTCGCGGGAGAGCTTGCCGTCCTTGCTGACGTCGAACTTCTCGAAGCGGGCGGCGGCGGCCTTCATCCACTCGTCCTTGCTGACGAAGCCGTCCTTGTTGAGGTCCATCGGGTTTTGGCGCGGCGCGCGCCGTTCCGCCTTGGGCGGGGTGCGGTCCTGCGGAGCCGCTATCGCGGCGCCGGTGCCGAAGGTGAGGGCGCTGGCTGCGAGCAGCGCGGCGAATTTCAGTTTCATCATGCCTTTTCTCCGCTCCAGTGATGTCTGGATGAGGAAGGATTAGGCCCAGGCTGTCGCGCGGGTTTCTCGGAACGGGGGCGAAATTGTCGCAACTTGTCGGGCGCGGCGCTGCGTTGCCAATAGCGATGATAGCGGTATCATCGCCGCAAAATCGAGCAGGAGAGGGCAATGCGGGACTGGGCGTTCGACAGGCGCGGGGCGATGGGGCTGTTCGCGGTCGCGGGGGCCGCGCTGGCCGCTCCGAGGGCCCGGGCGAAGCGTGCGGCCGCTGCTGCGAACCTGCTCTGGTACGAACAGCCGGCCAGGGAATGGACCGAGGCGCTGCCGATCGGCAATGGCCGGATCGGCGCAATGGTGTTCGGCGGGATCGGCGAGGAACGGCTGCAGCTCAACGAGGATACGCTCTGGGCTGGCGGCCCCTATGATCCGGTCAATCCGGCGGCGAAGGCGGCGCTGCCCGAGGTGCGACGGCTGATCTTCGAGGGCAGGTTCGCCGAGGCGGAGAAGCTTGCGAACGAGAAGCTGATGGCGACGCCGCTTCGGCAGGCGGCGTACCAGGCGATCGGCAGCCTGGGGATCGCGATGCCCGGGCTCGATGCGGTACGGGCGACCGGGTATCGGCGCAGCCTCGACCTCGACGCGGCGCTGGCCGAGACGGTGTTCGCGATCGACGGCGTGACCTATCGCCGCCGGGTGATCGCCTCGCCGGTCGACCAGGTGATCGCGGTGGAACTGGGTGCCAGCCGGCCGGGCGCGGTTTCCTGCCGGCTCTCCTTCACCTCGCCCGAGAAGAAATGGACGATGCGGGCCGACGGGAACGCGCTGGTATTGAGCGGGCAGAATGATCCGCATGGCGCGATCGCGGGCGCGCTGCGCTTCGAGGCGCGGGTGGAAGTCGAAGCCAGAGGCGGGCGGGTGCGTGCCGAGGGCGATGCGCTGGTGGTCGAGGGTGCCGATGGCGTGACGCTGCGGATCGCGATGGCGACCAGCTACAAGCGCTATGACGATGTCAGCGGCGATCCGACCGCGATCACCACGCGCCAGATCGCGGCGGCGCGGGGCAAGGGCTTTGCCGCGCTCGCCGCGGCGACGGCGGCCGAGCATCGCCGGCTGTTCCAGCGGGTGACGCTCGACCTGGGCAGTACCCCGGCAGCGGCGCTGCCAACCGACCGGCGCATCCGCGAGTCCGAGAGCAGCGACGATCCGGCGCTGGCGGCGCTCTACTTTCAGTACGCGCGCTATTTGCTGATCTGCTCGTCACGGCCGGGAACGCAGGCGGCGAACCTCCAGGGCATCTGGAACGACAAGCCGAGCCCGCCCTGGGGCAGCAAGTACACGATCAACATCAATACCGAGATGAACTACTGGCCGGCGCACACCACCAACCTGGCCGAGTGCGCGGAGCCGCTGGTCCAGCTGGTCCGCGAGATCGCCGAGACGGGGGCGAAGACGGCACGCGACATGTACGGCGCGCGGGGCTGGGTATGCCATCACAATACCGATCTATGGCGGGCGACCGCGCCGATCGACGGGGCAAAATACGGGCTGTGGCCGATGGGCGGGGCGTGGCTCTGCACGCACCTATGGGAGCGGTACGAGTACGCGCCGGACCGCGCGTATCTGGAGTCGATCTGGCCGATCCTGGCGGGGGCCTGCCGGTTCTTCCTCGATACGCTGCAGGTCGATGCCGAGACCGGGCACCTGGTCACCAACCCCTCGCTCTCGCCCGAGAACGGGCATGGCCATGGCTCGTCGCTGATCTTCGCGCCGACGATGGACAGCCAGATATTGCGGGACCTGTTCGACCAGACGGTTGCGGCTGCCGGCGTGCTCGGGCGCGATGCGGCGCTGGTGCGCGAGATCGAGGCGGCCCGGGCCAAGCTGCCGCCGATGCGGGTGGGCAGGCAGGGCCAGCTGCAGGAATGGCCGTTCGACTGGGACGGCGATGCCGAGGATGTCCACCACCGGCATGTCTCGCACCTCTACGGGCTCTATCCGAGCTACCAGATCGATCCGGAGCGCACGCCCGAACTCGCGGCGGCGGCGAAACGCAGCCTCGAGATCCGCGGCGACAAGGCGACCGGATGGGCGACGGCGTGGCGGATCAACCTGTGGGCGAGGCTGCGCGACGGCGACCATGCGCACGGGATCCTGAAGTTCCTGCTCGGGCCCGAGCGCACCTATCCCAACATGTTCGACGCGCATCCGCCCTTCCAGATCGACGGCAATTTCGGCGGCGCGGCAGGGATCGTCGAGATGCTGGTGCAGAACCGCGGTGCGCGGATCGACCTGCTGCCGGCGCTGCCGGGGGCATGGCGCGAGGGCAGGGTGAACGGCCTGCGTACGCGGGGTGGCTGCACGATCGACCTTTCCTGGCGGAATGGGAAGCTGGAGCAGGCGCGGCTGCGCGGCGCCATTGCCGGAACGCGCGAGGTCCATCTGGGCGGCAAGGCGCGGACGGTGCGGATCGTGCCCGGGCGGGAAGTCCGCCTGTCGGCACGCGACTTCGCCTAGCCTTCGGGCGTGTCGCCGCCCTCGAGCGTCGGCAGGGTGAAGGTGAACACCGCGCCGCCCGCCGGATCATTGGCGGCGGCGAACACGCCGCCATGCAGCTCGACGATGCGCTTCGAGATCGACAGGCCGATGCCCATGCCCTCGCTCGTGCTGTTGGCCGAGAAGCGCTGGAAGAGCTGGTTCAGTGTCTCCGGCGGCAGCCCGGGGCCATTGTCGCGGCACTCGATCTCGATCATCTGGTCGTCCGCGGCATGGGCGGTGATCCGGATCTGCGGATCCTCGGTGCCCGCCTTGCGCAACGCCTCCAGCGCATTGCGCAGCAGGTTGACCAGGACCTGCTGGACCTGGACGCGATCGACAAATGCGCTGAGATTGTCCGGGTCGACCTGATAGTCGATCTGGGCGGCGAGGCGGCCGGAGCCGACCAGCACCAGTCGCACCGCGTCCTCGATCAGCGGGCGCATCGGCTCGACGCTGCGCTCGGTATCGTTGCGCTCGGTGAAGCTGCGCAAGCGGCGGATGATCTCGCCGGCCTGCATCACCTGCTCGCGGGCGTTGCCGACCAGTTCGGTGCCCGGCCCCTCGGTACCGCTGACCTTGGCGACCATCGCGGCGGCGGAGAGATAGTTGGCGGCGGCGGTGAGCGGCTGGTTGAGCTCGTGCGCGAGATCGGCGGCGGCCTCGCCCATGGCGCTCTGGCGGGCGAGATGGGCGAGCTCGGCGTTGAGCTGGGCGACCTGGTCGTCGATGCCGAACTGGGTGGACATGTCGCGGATGAAGACCGTCAGGCACTCTTCGTCCCCGGTCTCGACGCGGCCGGCGCGGACTTCGACCGGAAAGGTCGATCCGTCGCGGCGCAGCCCGACCGCGCTGAGCGGCTCGGCATCGGCCGGGCGCAGCTCGCGTCCGCGCAGGCCGGCGAGCTCGCCTTCGTAGCGAACGCTGTTGGCGGCGGGGGCGAGCATGGTGACCGGCTGGCCGACCACTTCGTCCGCCGAATAGCCCCACAGCTTCTCGGCTGCCTTGCTGAAATCGAGGATCGTGCCGCTTTCGTTGATCAGCACCACCGCGTCGGGCACCATCGCCAGCACCGCGCTAAGCTTCGCCTCGCGGATGGCGAGCGCGCGGCTCTGCGCCTCGGAATGGCGGACCGCGCGGGCCAGCACCCAGGCGAGGATCACCACGTCGAGAGTGAGAACCAGGAACTGCGCCGCATTGAAGCCGAGCAGCCCGGACTGGACGGTGACGAAGCCGAGCAGGGACGGGATGACCGGGAGGATGATGATCGCGGGCGCCAGCTGCGACAGCAGCGACCAGCTTCGCTCGCCGGGCTGGCGGCGCATCGCGTAGAGGATCAGCGCGGTGGCGGGGGCGAGCGCCAGCATGGTCGAGATCGCCGAGCGCCCGAGAAACCCGGGCGTGGCGCCGCCCGCGGCGAGCAATGCGGCGGTCGCCAGCAGGGTAAGCGCGATCGTCGCACTGGCGAGGATGACGCCGATGATCTGGTGAATGCGCCGGTTCGAAGTGACGCCCAGCGCAGCCAGCGCACCAGCGGTCTGCATCGCGGCGGTTCCACCGGGAAGAACGCCGTGGTTGCGCACGCCCATCCGCAAGACGGTGTCGTAGAAGAACAGCCGCTCCAGGGCGAACGCGCCGGTCAGATACTGCACCACCGCAAGGCCGAGCAGCAGACCGGCGGGGATCAGGGCGATCCGCGCCAGCCTGGGCTGGCCGATCACCACCAGGAAGGTGGCAAGCGTCACGCTGCAGCCGATGAACGCAACGAGCGGCGCGACCGCATAGTTCGGATCGCCGAACCCGCGCAGCACCGGAATGCCGAGCAGCCAGCCGATCGTGGGCAGCGACAGGATCAGGCAGCTGATCCCGGCGAGCCAGGCGGGCAGGCGTGACGCGCCGAGAGCCGCCCAGCGGCCCCCGGATAACGTCTCAGCCTGTCTTTGTGCGGCCCTGCCTACCATGATCCTTCCGGATGCCGGGCCCATGCCCGTCCGGGCCCGTCATAGCAGGAAGCAGCCAAACTGGCGTAATCCGGAAAAACCGCAGGTCGCTGGAACGTTTCGCTCGCGCAACCCGTTGATGGGAAAACTCTAAATGGAGAGCGTGCCGATGCTTTGGACCGTCGTTGTCATCCTGCTGGTCTTGTGGCTGCTGGGCTTCACCTTCCACGTCGCCGGTGGGATCATCCATCTGCTGCTGGTGATCGCCATCGTGGTCGGCCTGATCCAGCTCTTCACGGGCCGCAGGGTCGTCTAGGCTAGTCTCCGGGCGGTCCCAGATACGCTTCACCGTAGACTGCCTTGCGGAAGTCGCGGTGGAGCGAGACCTGGAAGGGCTTGGTCTGGACGAAGAACACGGCCGCCAGCTTGTTGGCGGGATCGACCCAGAACAGGGTGGAGGCCGCGCCGTCCCAGAAGAACTCGCCGACCGCACCGCGCTGTTCGTCAGGCGTCAGCGGCTGGCCTACGCGCACCGCGAAATCGAAGCCGAAGCCGACATTGCCCTTTCCGGGTAGCCAGCTCCGCTCCTTGATCCGGGGATCGAGCTGGTTGGTGGCCATCAGCCGCACGGTGGCGGGTTTGAGGATGCGCACGCCGTCAAGGCTGCCCTGGCCGAGCAACATGCGGGCGAAGCGCATGTAATCGTCGATCGGCGCGACGATGCCGGCACCGCCCATGGTCATCGCCGGCTTGGGGAAATTGCGCTGGCGGGTGATGGAGTCCGCTTCGCGCGTCAGCTTCTTGTCGGCGCCGAGGATATAGGTCGCGGCAAAGCGATCGAGCCGTTCCATCGGCTGAGTCCAGGCCGCTTCCTTGATGCCGAGCGGCTGGAGGATGTGCTCGCGGACATAGTCCTCGAACTTCTGGCCGGAGAGCTTCTCGACGAGCAGCGCCTGCACGTCGACTGCCGAACTATATCGCCATTCGCTGCCGGGTTCGAAGATCAGCGGCGTGTGCGCGAGGCGGTGCCCGAACTCGGCCAGATCATGATCGAGGCCAAGCGGATCGGCGGCGGCAAAGGCCTTCTCCGCGTTGCTCGGGCCATCGCCATAGGCGAAGCCAGCCGTATGGCGAAGCACGTCGCGGACGGTTACCGGACGCTTCGAGGGGCGCCAGACCGGCTGGCCCTGCGCATCGGTGCCGTCCTGCACGAGCATCGTCGCGAATTCGGGGAGATAGCGGGAAAGGGGATCGTCGAGCCCGAACCTGCCCTGTTCCCAGAGCTGCATCAGAGCGATGCCGGTGACCGGCTTGGTCATCGAATAAATCTGCACCAGCGTGTCGCGGCTGAACGGCCGGTTCGCCTCGCGATCGGCCAGGCCGGTGGCGCCGAAATAGACTTCGCGCCCATCCTTCCAGACCAGCGCCTCGACGCCGGTGGCGCGGCCGCTGGCCACCATATCGGCGAGCGCGCGATCGATGCGCGCCTTGTCGATCCGGAACGTCGCCGTGGCGGCCGGTTTCTCCTGCGCCAGGGCGGGCAGGGGCTGCACGACCAGCAGCGCGGCGAGGATGGGCAGGACCTGTCGCATATGCTCTCCCACATTCTATTTTCCGTCGGTGGTAGCGTTACCCGGGCGGTGCGTACAGCTACGACCTAGGTCGCGTGTCAGGCACGCGCTTGCAGCATGGCGCGCCCTGCGCCAAAGAGGTTCGACCTTGCGGGGAGCCTTCATCTTGAACATCAGCCCGACCGACTTCGCCAGCCTGCTCTGCTCGCGGCTCTGCCACGATTTGCTGAGCCCGGTGGGGGCGCTCAACAATGGGCTGGAGCTGCTCGCCGACGAGCATGATCCCGAGATGCGCGCGCGCTGCCTGGAACTACTCAACGAGAGCGCCAAGGCGAGTGCCAACAAGCTGAAGTTCTTCCGCCTGGCCTTCGGCGCGGCCGGTGGTTTCGGCGAGACGGTGGATACGCGCGAGGCGCAGGCGGCGATCGAAGGGCTGTTCGGCGAGAACCACCGCGTCAATGTCGGCTGGATGGTCGAGGATCCTGTCCTCCCCAAGCAGGCGATCAAGGTGCTGATGAACCTGTCGCTGATCGGCGGCGACGCACTGATCCGCGGCGGTCAGCTCGATATCGGCGCCGAGATCGTCGACGGGAATATCGAGATCGTGGTGCGCGCCGACGGCCCGCGCATCGTGCTCGATCCCGAGCTGCGCAGCGCGCTGGCCGGCGGCAAGGACGATGTGCCGATCACCCCGCGCGCGGCGGCGGCCTATCTTGTCCATGCGCTGGTGACCCAGGGCGGCGGCGTGCTCCAGGTCAGCCCGCCGGATGCAGAGGTGCTGCTGTTCGGGGCGAGCTTCCGCGTCGCCTGAGATGTTCGACTACAGTTGTAGTTGAACGATCCGCATCGCCATGACATGCTTGCGAGGTTCGCGGGCATGGGAGTGGCGTATGCGGGGCTTGAAGATCGCGGGGACGGTGCTGGCGCTTGGCTTGGCGACGCCCTGTACCGCGCAATCCTATCATGACCTGGTCGATGCCAGTGATGGCTTCAACGGCGTCGCGCTGGTCGGCACCGGCAAGCAGGTCCGCTTCGTCGAAGGGATCGGCCGGGCGGATGCCGCGAATGGTGTGCCGATGCTGGCGAATACGCGGTTCGAGACCGGATCGGTTTCCAAATGGGTCGCTTCGATCGTGATCCTCAAGCTGGTCGATCAGGGCAGGCTCGACCTCGATGCACCGATAACCCGCTACCTGCCCGACTATCGCGCCGATACCGGTGCCCGGCTGACGCTCCGGCGGCTGATGAGCCATTCGAGCGGCGTGCCCAACGATATCCAGGCGGCGCGCAAGGATCCCGCCACGCGCGGCATCGAGATGGAGCAGATGGCGGCCGTACGGCGCTACGCAAGCGGCGACCTGGCTTTCGCGCCCGGCACCGAATGGGACTATTCGCACTCCAACTGGCTGATCGCAAAGGCCGTTGCCGAGCGCATCAGCGGCAAGCCCTATGCCGCCCTGGTCGAGCAGCTGCTGGTCCGGCCGCTGGGGCTGAAGGACAGTGGCGTCTATCGCGGCGATTCCGGCGCGGTGCGGGGCATGGCGCAGGGCTATGCGGCGCTTGTCCCCGAGCCGGTGCGCAAGCCCAACCCGGTGCCTGATTTCATGGCGATGGCTGGCGGTTTCTATACCAGCGCGCCCGATCTGCTGGTGCTGATGAACGCGGTGCTGGACGGCAGATTTCTCAGCCCGGCCTCGCGCAAGGCGCTGACGACCACGCTGATGCCCGACCAGCATTATGCGCTGGGTGGCCGGGTGCGGATCGAGAAGATCGGGGGGAGGGACCGCGAGGCGGCGTGGGAGGATGGCTCGAACGGCGGCTTCCGGATGCTCGCGCGCCGCGTGCTTGCCGACGGGCACACGGTAATCGTCCTCACCAACGCGAGCTATGACTATCAGAAGCTCGGCGACCTCGGCACGGCGCTGCTCGATGCCAGCTATGCGGGTGGCGAAGCCCGTTAGGCCTCGTCGAAGTCAGTTGCCCTCGACCGACCAGATCGTGCAGCGCGCCAGCCAGGTTTCGAGCTGTTCGATCAACTCGGCATAGGAGCGCGTTTCGATGCTGTGCATCAGCTTTGCATTGGCGTCGAACGCGAAAGGGGCATCGTTCTGGCGCCTGCCGCGTGCATCGCGTGGCCAGGGTTGATATTGCACCGTTAGCTCGAAATGGCCGTCGGGGTTATGCTCAGGCCGGAATTCCACGTCGATCACGAAGCGCCTGCCGGGGTTCGTGGCGTAGAACACACTGGAGCCGCCAAAATCGCCGTCCTCCACGCGCTTGTCGCGGTGGAGCTGGTTCCAGCCGATGCTCCAGCCTGCGGGTATCCGCAGCGGAGTCAGCTCGGCATAGTCGGGTGCTTTCTCGCAATTGGCGAATGTTCCGGCTGATTTCCTGAAGGCGCGCGTACCGTCCATGCAGGACAGGGTTCCATGGACGATCGCGGTGCGCAAGCCGGCGTCTTTCGTCGGAGCAGCTAACGCCCTTTTAACCACCCATCCCGCACAAGACCCCCGCAAATTTGCTTTCCGGGGCCCCATGGACGACCTGCTGCAGGAATTCATCGCCGAGACGCGAGAAACGCTCGAAGCGCTTTCGGGCGAGATCGTCGCGTGGGAAGCGCATCCCGCCGATCGCGCACGCCTCGACGCCATTTTCCGCTTCGTGCACACCGTGAAGGGGAGCTGCGGCTTCCTCGACCTGCCGCGTCTCGGTCGCCTCAGCCATGCCGCCGAGGACGTGCTGGCACAGGTCCGCGACGGCAAGCGCGCGCCGGATCGCGCGCTGGTCAATGCCGTGCTCGCGGTGGTCGACCGGATCGGCGAGCTGGTCGAAGCCATCGAATCGGGCACCGGGCTGGATGACAGCGGCGACGAACTGCTGATCGCCGCGCTTGCCGAGGGCGCCGAGGAAATCGCCCATGCCGGCCCGATCGTCAGCCGTGCTCCGGCACGCAGCGTGCGCCTGAACGTCGACCTGCTCGACCGGATGATGTCCGGCATGTCGGATATGGTGCTCGCTCGCAACGAGCTGGCCCGGCGGCTGCGCCAGGGCGAAGTCGATCCCGCGATCGAGGCGGCGCTCGAGCGCCTGTCGCTCACCGTCGGCGAGATGCGCGACACGGTGACCCGCACGCGCATGCAGAAGATCGACGCGCTGTTCTCCGCGCTGCCGCGCATGGTGCGCGACACGGCGGCGGGGCTGGGCAAGTCGGTGATGCTCCAGGTCGAGGGCTCGGACGTCGAGCTCGACCGCGAGATGATCGAAGTGATGCGCGACCCGCTGGTCCACATCATCCGCAATTCGATCGACCATGGCATCGAGGCGCCGGCCGAGCGCCGCGCCGGCGGCAAGCGCGAGAATGGTCGCCTGTCGGTCTCGGCGCGCCAGTCGGGCAACCAGATCATCATCGAGATCGCGGACGATGGCCGCGGCATCGATACCGAGCGGCTGATCCAGAAGCTGGTCGCGCAGGGGCGCGACGAAGCCAAGCTGCGCAGCCTGTCGAACCGGGCGAAGCTCGACCTGGTGTTCGAGCCGGGCTTGTCGTCCAAGGACGTGGTGAGCGAAGTCTCCGGACGCGGCGTCGGCATGGACGTGGTGCGCGCGGCGATCGAGCAGATCGGCGGTCGCGTCGAGCTCGACAGCAATCCGGGCAAGGGCCTGCGCCTCGCCATCCATGTGCCGCTGACCCTGTCGATCATCTCGACGATCGTAGTCGGCGTCGATGGCCAGCGCTTCGCGATCCCGCGCCAGTCGATCGAGGAGATCGTCACCGAGCGCGGCGATGCGATCCGGGTCGACACGATCGGCGGATCGCCGGTCGCCACGGTGCGCGAGCGCCGCATGCCGCTGATCCATCTCGCCGACATGCTCGGCCTGCCGGCAACCACCGCGCGCGACGAGGGCGGGCAGATGCTCGCGATCGTCAGCGTGAGCGAGGGGAGCTATGCGCTCGCCGTCGATACGGTGCTCGACAATGAGGAACTGGTCATCAAGCCGGCCTCGCCCGCCGTCATGTCCACCGGCCTCTATGCCGGCCAGACTTTGCCCGACTCGGGCCTGCCGATGCTGCTGCTCGATTGCGCCGGCATGGCCAAGGCGGCGAGCCTGGACTTCAGCCGCGACAGTCAGCAGCTGTTCGAGGAAGAGGAAGAAGTGGAAGTCGCGCAGGGCCTGCCGGCGCTGCTGTTCCGCGATCTCGACGGCGTGCGCCGGGCGGTGCCGCTCGCGGCGGTCGACCGCGTCGAGCAGGTCGATGCCGCCAATGTCCGCTTCGCCGCCGGCCGATTCCGGGTGACCATCGACGAGCGCATCCTGCCGCTCGCCGCGCATGGCGACCTGGACGGGCTCGGGCGGATCAATGTGCTGCGCCTCAAGGACGGCACCAACGAAGTCAGCTATGCGATCGAGGAAGCCGCCGACATCGTGCTGCTGCCCGAAGAGATCGCGCCGGCCCGCGAACCGGGGCCGATCGCCGGCGTCGTGCTGGTCGATGGCGAGCAGATCGAACTGGTCGACATGCTGTGGATCTTCGACGAGCATGCCGAGCGCGAAGTCGAGGATGCGCCGCCGCTTTGCCTGATCTCGGGCGACAATGACGGCTGGATGGCATCGTTCGTGAAGCCGCTGCTGGAAGCCTCGGGATACCGCGTCGCGCTGCGCCTGGCGCCGGGCGAGACGCCGGCCGTGGTGCTCTCCACCGAGGAGAACCAGGGCGCCATGGGCAGCCCCGCGCCGGTTGTCCGGCTGAGAAAGAAGCGCGCTTCGGGCGGCCTGGGCGACGATAGCGTCTATAGATATGACAGGGCGGGACTGCTTTCCGCGCTCGAAGCCCGGGTTTCCGGCAAGGCAGGTCGCTGATGTCGCATCTCTATCTCATCGCCCAGATTGCCGGGCGTGCCGTGGCGATCGACTCCGAACAGGTCGAGTCGGTGGTGGATATCGGCGAGGTGACGGCGGTGCCGCGTGCCTCGCAGCATGTCCGCGGGCTTGCCGCGCTGCGCAGCCGCGTGGTGACGGTGGTCGATACCCAGTCGGCGCTCGGCATGGCGGGCGGCAGCCCGGCGCGCCGTGCGGTGATCACCCATGTCGAGGGGCATCATTACGCGATGCTGGTCGATGCGCTCGACGATGTCGCGCCGTTCGACCTGCTGCCGCTTGCGCATGGCGTCACGCTCGATCCCGCCTGGCGCGGGGCGGGGCGGGGGATCGTCGAGCGCGACGGCGAACCGATCCTCGCGATCGATCTCGCCAGCCTCGTCCCCGGTCATGCCGGGATCAATTAGTTCGCAAGATTAACGTCGCACTCACATCTTTCGTGCACTGTCCACTCCCAACCTAGACACCTGAAAGCGGGGAACAGGGGAAAATGAAGACTTGTCTGGTAGTCGATGACTCCAAGGTGATCCGGAAGGTCGCCCGGCACATCCTGGAAACGCTCGACTTCGAAGTGCGCGAGGCTGGTGATGGCCGCGAGGCGCTGGACTCCTGCCTCCAGACCCCGCCGGACGTGATCCTGCTCGACTGGAACATGCCCGTGATGAGCGGCATGGACTTCCTGCGCGCGCTCAAGGATTCCGGGCTTCCGCAGCGCCCCAAGGTGGTGTTCTGCACTACCGAGAACGGCATGGCCTATATCCGCGCCGCCATCGAGGCCGGCGCCGACGAATATGTCATGAAGCCGTTCGACCGCGAGACGCTGGAAAGCAAGCTGCAGATCGTCGGCGTCGCGTAAGCGGCGCAGCCAAGGAGCCCAAGGTGGCGCACGCAACTCTTGCGGAAACCGGGTTCAGCGGCACCACCGCCGGGCCGGCGCAGGTGCTGATCGTCGATGACTCGGTCGTCGCACGCTCGGTGCTGGGGCGCATGGTGGAAGGCACGCGCCGCTTTCGCGTTGCCGCCGCCTATAGCGATGTGCGGGCCGCGCTCGACTATCTGAAGACCAACAGCGTCGACATCATCCTGCTCGACATCGAGATGCCGGGCATCGACGGCATCACCGCGCTGCCCGACGTGATCGCGGCGGGCAAGGGCGCCAAGGTGCTGATCGTTTCCTCGGCGGCCGAGCAGGGCGCGGCGGTGACCGTGCAGGCGCTGGCGCTGGGCGCGGCGGACACGCTGGTGAAGCCCGGAATCGGCGCATTCGGCGGCCGCTTCGCCGAAGTGCTGGAGGAGCGGCTTTCGCGCCTGCTCGAGGCGCATGTGCAGTCGCTTCCCGAACCGGCCCATCTTCCGCTTGCCGGCACCGCGCACCACAGCCATGCCGAGCCGGCCGCAGTGGCGCATCACCCGCATTACCAGTTTCCGGTCCAGGCCCCGGAGAATTTCGACCTGGTCGCGATCGGCGCCTCCACCGGCGGCATCCACGCGCTCAGCCAGCTGCTCCGCGCGATCCCGGCCAGTTTCCGCGTGCCGATCCTGGTGACCCAGCATCTGCCCGTCTCGTTCATGAGCTATTTCGCGACGCAGCTCGCCGTGCTCGGCGGCCGCCCCTGTGAGGTCGCGACCGATCGCATGCGCATCCGGCCCGGCCGGATCATCGTGGCGCCGGGCGATGCCCATATGCGCGTGGTCCGCATGTCCGATGGCGCGGCGATCCGCCTGACCCATGAAAAGGCCTCGAGCGGCTGCATGCCCTCGGTCGACCCGATGTTCGAGAGCGTCGCGGAAGTGTTCGGCGCCCGCGCGCTCGGCGTGGTGCTGAGCGGCATGGGCCGCGATGGCTGCGAAGGCGCCAAGGACCTGATCGACGCCGGTGCCAAGGTGCTGGCGCAGGACAGGGCGAGCTCGGTGGTGTGGGGCATGCCCGGCGCCGTCGCCAATGCCGGCCGGGTCAGCGCGATCCTGCCGCCGGACGAGATCGGCCGGCTGATCGCGCGCGGCGGAGGCGGCGCATGATCCCGGGCAGCACGCCGATCGCCTCGGCAGGCGCGATGAACATGATCGCGGCGCTGCTCGAGCAGCGCGCCGGCCAGCAGATCGCAGCGAACCGCACCTGGCGGATCGAGACCGCGCTCAAGCCGATCCTGCGGGAACGCGGTCTGGGCAGCCTCGACGAGCTCGTCGCCCAGCTCATCGCGGCGCGGACCGGGGAGCTGGCCGACCAGGTGGTCGATGCGCTGCTCAACCAGGAAACCAGCTTCTTCCGCGACGTGGCGGTGCTCGACATGATCGCCGATGCCGCGCAGGCGATGCAGGCCGAGGCCGGTCACCGCCGGCTGCGCATCTGGTCCGCCGGCTGCTCGACCGGGCAGGAGCCGCTGAGCCTCGCCATGCTCTTTTCCGAGCGGGAAATGCCCGATCCGGAGATCGTGGCGACCGACGTTTCGCCGGCGGCGCTGGCGCGTGCCCGCAGCGGCCGCTTCTCGCAGTTCGAGATCCAGCGCGGCCTGCCGGTGCGCCGGATGATGACCTGGTTCGATTCGGTGAACGCCGATTGGGTCGCCAAGCCCGAGCTGGTCCGCAAGCTGCAGTTCCGCCAGCACAATCTTACGCTCGATGCGGCGCCGGCGGGATGCTTCGACATCATCCTGTGCCGCAACGTGATGCTCTATTTCTCGGTCGCGGTGCGGCGCAAGGTGTTCGACACACTGGCTTCGGCGATCCGTCCGGGCGGCCTGCTCGCGCTTGGTGCGGGCGAGACGGTGATCGGCCAGACCGACCATTTCACCCCGTGCGAGAAGTATCGCGGCTTCTATCGGCGGGTTGAGGCACCTGGGACGTTGCTCGCAACGGCTTGATCGCCATGGCCAAGCAGGGGTAGCGTCGGCGACGATGCATACCGGCCTGGTCTTCCTCGATGCGCCTTCGCCGAATTTCGACGAGCGTGCGCTCCCGGTCACGATGATCGTGCTGCATTATACCGGCATGGAAAGCGCCGAGGCCGCACTGGAGCGGATGCGCGACCCTGCCGCCAAGGTTTCGGCCCACTACATGGTCGACGAGGACGGCAGCATCATCCGGCTGGTTCCCGAGGACAAGCGCGCCTGGCATGCTGGCCGCTCGCACTGGCGCGGGATCACCGACGTCAATTCGGCCTCGGTCGGCATCGAGATCGTCAATCCCGGCCATGAACATGGCTATCGCCCCTTTTCGGCCGAGCAGATGGGCTCGGTGATCCCGCTCGTCGCCGAGATCAAGGAACGCTACGCGATCACCCGCGGCAACGTCGTCGGCCATTCCGACGTCGCGCCGGCGCGCAAGCAGGATCCGGGCGAGCTGTTCAACTGGCACGCGCTGGCCCGGCTGCGCCTGGCGCTGCCGCGGCCGACCAGGAACCTGCTCGATCCGGGCTGGCCCGATGCCGGCTTCATCATGGCGCTCGAGCGCTTCGGCTATGACGTGAGCGACGAGACCGCAGCGGTCACCGCCTTCCAGCGCCGCTTCCGTCCCGAGCTGGTCGATGGCGAGATCGACATGGAGTGCCGCTGTCTCCTGCTCGCCTTGCTCCTGCCCAAGCCGCAGGGCGATGACTGAGCCGGATTTGGTTACGCAGCCGTGCACTAAATTCATGCGGAACTCCGCAAGTATAGGATGATCTATAGGAAGGCGGAGGTTTTCGCCTTGAGCAATATCGGTTCGACATCCCTGGGCCCGGTCCAGGCCTATCTTTCCGGCGTGGCACGCGCCGATGCCAAGGGCGAAGTGCCCTCGTCCGTGAACATTCCGACCGTCAGCGAGGCGACCGACGCGGTCCGGCGGATCGCGGAGGTGCGCGGTGCCGACGATGTGGTGGGCATGGGATCGGACTATCGCAAGATCGCACTGGCGTCCGGGCTGAACGTCACCTGGAAGGTGGAAGTGATGGCCTGGGGCACCGCGATGCGCACCGTCGACCCGGAAGAAGGCGCCTGAACACTTGCAGTTGCGTGCGGCGGCGCTAGACGGGGCACCGCCAGAGGATCGGGCGGCCGCGGGTGCGCAAGCACGCGAGGAAAGTCCGGGCTCCACGGAAACACGGTGCCGGGTAATGCCCGGCGGGGGCGACCCCAGGGAAAGTGCCACAGAGAGCAGACCGCTAAGTCCTTCGGGGCCAGCAAGGGTGAAAGGGTGCGGCAAGAGCGCACCGCGCGACCGGTAACGGAAGCGGCATGGTAAACCCCACCGGGAGCAAGACCGAATAGGGGCGGCATATGGGCCTGGTTCCGGCCCGTCGCCCGGGTTGGTTGCTGGAGCGGCGGAGCAATCCGTCGCCTAGAGGAATGGTCGCACATCGCCGAAAGGCGAGGACAGAACCCGGCTTATAGATCCTCTGGCATCATTTTACGGGACGGCGCCAGGCGCGCACCCGCTTGCGCCTGCGGGCCGAGTGTCTATCTGGGCGGGATGGCACGATCGACACGTTCTTCCGACTGGGGCTTTCCGCGCTGGCGCGCCTATGGCGCCGAGCGTGAGGCCGTGCAGGTGCGGATGTGCGATCGCCATGGCTGCGACCAGCCGGGCGACCGGCCCGCGCCCAAATCGCCGAACAGCCGCGAGCGCTGGTATTTCTGCGAGACGCACGCCGCCGAGTACAACCGCAACTGGGACTATTTCGCGGGCCTGACCGCCGAGGAAGCCGCCAAGCGCGAAGCCGATGAGCGCCGCGATGCCTCGGGCTTTGCCGAGGCGAAGTACAATGGCTGGGCCGGACCCGGCGACGGCAGCCGTTCGCGCGACGAAATCCGCGCCCTGGAAGTGCTCGAGCTCGAAGTCGATAGCGATTTCGAGGCGGTGCGCCTCGCATGGCGCCGGCTCGCCAAGGTCAATCATCCCGATGTGAAGCCCGGGGATGCCGAGGCCGCCAAGCGTTTCCAGGCGATCCAGGCGGCGTACGACGTGCTCAAGGCCGCCGAGGAGCGGCGCACCTGGAAGGGCGATTGAGCAAGCTTCGCGTCCATTCCAACTGGGAACATACCGTCCTGGTCTGCGCCAAATGCTCGAAGAAGCTGGACGGCGGCTTCGGGCCGAAAGGCAGGCAATCGCTCGCCAAGGCATTGCGCAAGCATCTCGGCCTGAAGAAGGGTCGCAAGGCCGAGGCGGGGATCGTCGAGGTGAAGTGCATGGGCGTCTGCCCGCGCGGCGCGGTGACGGTGATCGACGCCGGCGGGCCGGGCGAATGGCTGCTGGTGCCAAAGGGTGCCGATCTCGACGGCGTGGCCGGGGAACTGGGCCTCAAGCGCGGCTGAGCCTTCCAACATCGAAGGGGCGACTACTCGCCAAAGTACACGAAGTACAGGCCAAGAACGGGTTCCAGCCGGGCTTATTCTCCCTAATTTCTCGGGAATGCCGCGCATCTCGCAACCTTGTTGCGCGTGCGTGATCCTATTCTTCCGACAGGGTCAAAGAGCGGCTGGCCATGGGGCCGGCTGCGCCAGCCCAGCAGGCGAAATCCTACATTGCAAGGGTGAGGTGGGGCAGGGTTGGTGTCCGGCTCGTCTTTTCCCGGCGAAGGCCGGGGTCCAGGACGGCCCCGGCCTTCGCCGGGGAAGAATAAGATTGCTCAGCCTGCCGCGTAGCGCCGCGCGGTTTCGCGCACCAGGGCGATCATGTTGGGGATGCCCTGGGTGCGATTCGAGCTGAGCTGGTTCTTCAGGTCGAACGGGGCGAGGGCGCTTTCGATATCGGTTGCCAGGATCTCGGCCGGGGCCTTGTCCTGCACCGTAAGCAGCACCAGTGCGATGATGCCCTTGGTGATCGCCGCGTTGGAATCGGCGAGGAAGTGGAGCGTGCCGTCGTCGCGCCTTGTGGGATAGACCCAGACGGAGGCCGAACAACCGCGGACCAGGGTCGCATCGGTCTTGAGCGCTTCGGGCATCTCCTCGAGTCCGCGGCCCAGATCGATCAACAGGCGGTAGCGGTCATCGGCTTCGAGGAACGCATATTCGTCCTGCAGGTCGGCGAGGCTGGTCATGCAGGGCGCTATAGCGTGGCCTCGCCTTTATTCCACCGTCACCCTGAACTTGTTTCAGGGTCCGACTCTCCATGGGCGATGTGCGGGGGGAGAGTTGGATGCTGAAACAAGTTCAGCATGACGGGACTTCGTTGGGGCAGCTCACAAATCCACGCCCGCCGCGATCGCTTCGAGCTTGCGGATGCGCTCCTTGAGATCGGCGATCTCGATCCGCGAGGCCGCGGTCGGCATTGCCGTCGCCACTTCGGGGCCGTGATGGGCATCGAGCTCCTGGCGCTTCAGGGCCAGCCAGCCGCGCCAGCCCGAGAGCCCGGCGGTGGTGATCATGGCGATCCCGGCGAGACCGGAGACGGCGAGGGTAAGGTAGAGAGTCGGATCCTGGGTCACGTCATGCCTCCCTTGGTCTGACGTCAGTTCTTGTCGCGCAGCGATTCGATCTCGCGGTCGAGACGGACGCTGCCTTCGGTGTCGGTAACCACGCGCTCGAGGACCTGGACGCGCTCCTTGAGCGCACGGACCTCGTCGCGGAGCCGGGCATTCTCGGCGACCGAGGCTGCGTCGGCATTGTTGCCGCGATAGACCTCGTTGCCGTCCTTGTCCTTGTGGATGCCGTAGCGCGCCTTGAGCACGCTGCCGATCGTGACGATCACGATAATCGCGACAACCATCTCGAACGGGTTCATTCCACTACTCCTTCAAACGCGCTTTGATCGATCAGTTCTGCTGGTTGGCCTTGGCCAGCCGCGCGGCGCGGCGAACAGGGCGGTCCCGCATTTCGGCGAGGACAATACCGCCCCCGCACAGTGCCGTCAGCACTGCGAGCATCACGATGGCAATCATTTCGGACTTTCCTCTTACTGGCGGCCCTTGTCGGCGCCGCGTGGGAACTTTCAATTCAGCGGGGGGGCATCCCGCAGCTGCTCGATCTCGTTGGCGAGATCGACGCCCTTGTCGGTGACGATGCGTTCCAGCACCCGGACCCGCTGCTCGAGCCTCTCGGTCTGGGCGGCGTACTGGGCTGCCTTCTCGGCGACCATCTGCGCCTCGAGCTCCATCTTGCGCTGCTGCAGCGCGAACCAGGGCTTGAGGAAGACGCCGCCGAAGATGGCGACCATGCCGCACAGGATACCCAGGATGGGGATGAGAATGGGGCTGATTTCCATCGTCTATCTCCTCAGTTGCTCGGCCCGCGCAGGCTCTCGATCTCGCGATCGAGCATGTGCGAGCTGTCGGTCACGATCCGCTCGACATTGGCGAGCCGGTCCTTGATCGAGCCCAGTTCGGCACGGAGCTGGGCGTTCTCCTGGCTCAGGAGCTTGATCCGCTCCATCGCCGCGTCGTCATTCTTCGGATAGACCGCCTGGCCCCAGGCCCCGTCGAGCGGATAGCCATGCTTGATGCGGAGCCAGGTGGTGAACACCCATCCTGCGACCACCAGAGCACCGACGATCAGGGCTACCGGGGCGAAGGCTGCGAAGGGAAAGCTCATCTCGTCACTCCTCAGCGCAGGCTGTCGATCTCGCGGGCGACCCGCTCGGCGGGATCGGTAGCGATCCGCTCGAGCACTGCGATCCGCTCTTCGAGGCGGCTGATCTGGCCGGTCAGACGCTCATTCTCGGTCGAGAGGAGTGCGATCTTGCGATCGGCCTCCAGGTCCTCGCGGCTCTGGCCCCGGAAGCTCCGGCGGCCGCGGCGGCCTTCCTCGTCCTCGAGCGGGTAGCCATGCTTGGCACGGACCCAGGTCTTGAAGGCTCCCGATGCCATCACCGCAGCGACGATCAGCACCGGTACCAGCCAACTCAACTCCCTCATGTCTTCCTCCCTGTGGACTTACCTGGCGATTGGCTCAGCGCAGGCTGTCGATCTCATCGGCGAGCCGGGTGTTGCGGCTCGTATAGTACATCTCGATATCGGCCAGGCGGCGATCGATGTCGCGGAACTTCGAGCGGACCTCGGCGGTCGAGCGCGTCGGGTTCGAGCGGACACCCTGCCAGAACTTGGCTTCCTCAGGGCCCTGGTAGAGCCCGTAGGGCTTTGCCGGGGCCAGCCAGGCGATCAGCATGTAGGCGATCAGGCCCATCGGGAAGGTGCTGAAGGTGACCAGCACCATGCCGAGGCGAAGCCAGATGACGTCGATCCCGGTGTAGTCGGCCAGCCCCGAGCAGACGCCCAGCCACTTGCCATTTGCCTTGTCGAGGTAGAATTTCGTGCGGCTCGACATGATCAGTTCCTCCGCGAGATGTCGTAGGGGCTCTGTTCCGGACGGGCGTCGCGGACAGGGCGGAAATCGGGGTTGTCGGCGGCGATGATCCGCTCGACAGTGAGCAGGCGCTCCTCAAGCAGGCGTGCAGTGTAGTGCAGCTCGTCGAGCAGCTTCTCGTCCTCGTTGGTGATCGTCCCGGACTGCTTCCACTTGGTGATATAGTGCATGATCACCCAGGGGAGCCCGATGAAGAGCATTCCGACGATGACGATCGGAAGGAAGACTTCCTCCATCGCTTAGGCTCCCTTGTTGAGGCGGGCCTTCAGGGCCTCGAGCTCGGCATCCACCTTCTCCGACGAGCGGAGTTCGGCGATTTCCTCGTCGAGCGTCTTGGGCGCGGCGCCCAGGCCGGCTGCTTCCGCGCGGCCTTCGGCGAAGTCTACCCGGCGCTCGAGGACATCGAAGCGCGAGAAGGCATCCTGCACCCGCGAGCCGTTGGTGATCTCGCGCAGGCGCACCCGGTTGCTGGCGCTTTCCAGCCGCGTGACGATCGAGTTCTGGCGGGCGCGGGCCTCGCGCAGCTTGGTCTGGAGCTTGTTGATGTCCTCTTCCGAAGCCTTGAGCGCTTCGTCGAGCACTGCAATCTCCTCGTTCAGCTGGTCGCACATGTCGGCGGCCTTCTGCTTTTCGACGAGCGCGGCCTTGGCCAGGTCCTCGCGGCCCTTGGAGAGCGCCAGCTCCGCCTTCTCGGTCCAGCTCTCCTGGAGCTTTTCGAGCTTGGCGATGTGGCGGCGCATTTCCTTCTGGTCCGCGATGGTGCGGGCCGCGGAAGCGCGGACCTCGACCAGCGTTTCCTCCATCTCGAGGATGATCATGCGGATCATCTTCGCGGGATCTTCCGCCTTGTCGAGCAGGTCGGTGACGTTGGCGGCAATGATGTCGCGGGTTCGAGAGAAGATACCCATTTCGTCGTTACTCCTTCGTGTTCTGTTTCCCGGCGGGAGGGGTCTAGGGGGTGACCCCTCCCGTCAGGTTTCCGCTCGCGAGGGGAAGCGAGCGGGAGACCCTGTTCTTAGGCCGTCACCAGGCCGGCCGTGCCGACCATGATGATCAGGCTGGCGGCTACCGAAAGTGCCACCGAGAAGAAGGCGTTGCGGTAGTAGGCGGCGTTGGCGTTCATGTTCCTGTTTCCCTGAACCTTGGTGTTTATCCAGGCCCGTCAGCGGGCTTGCCATATGCTTTGCAGGGGGCGTGCCAATTTCCGAAAACCGCAGAAATCTGCCGTTTTTGCCGTTCATAAGGCATTCAGGTGGCGGATTTAACTTGCCAAGTGTTGGGAAAATACACCAAGGATTTGGCATGGAGCGCATAACCCAGGTCATCGGCCAATCCTCGGCATTCCTTGATGCGCTGGAGCGTGCCAGTCGCGCCGCCGCGCTCGATCGCCCGGTGCTGGTGATCGGCGAGCGCGGCACCGGCAAGGAACTGGTCGCCGAGCGTCTCCACCGCCTGTCCCCGCGCTGGGACCAGCCGTTGGTGACGATGAACTGCGCGGCGCTGCCCGAGACGCTGATCGAGGCCGAGCTGTTCGGCCATGAGGCCGGTGCCTTTACCGGTGCGACCAAGGCGCGGATCGGCCGCTTCGAGGAAGCGCATCGCGGTACCTTGTTCCTGGACGAATTGGGCACGCTGTCGATGGGCGCGCAGGAGCGGCTGCTGCGCGCGGTTGAATATGGCGAAATCACCCGGATCGGATCGTCGCGGCCGGTGACGGTCGATGTCCGCATCGTGGCGGCGACCAACGAGCATCTGCCCGAGCGGGTCAACAAGGGTAGTTTCCGCGCCGATCTGCTCGACCGGCTGAGCTTCGAGGTGGTCACCCTGCCGCCGCTTCGGCACCGGGGCGGGGACGTGGAGGTGCTGGCGGATTTCTACGGCCGGCGCATGGCGAGCGAGATCGGCTGGGTCGACTGGCCGGGCTGGGGCCCGCACGCGCTCGACATCCTCACCAATTACGACTGGCCCGGCAATGTCCGCGAGCTGCGCAACGTCGTCGAGCGCGCCGTCTATCGCTGGGAGCAGGACGGCCCGATCGATGCGATCGAGATCGATCCCTTCCAGTCGCCCTATCGCCTGCGCACGATGCAGGGGAGCGCTTCGAGTGCTGCAACGCCTGTCGCGGCGGCGGCACCGGTGGTGCTCGAGGAGCAGCCCGCGGCACTTTCGGGCGCAACCGATTTCAAGGGTCGGGTGGCGCGGTTCGAGAAGGAGCTGCTCCAGCGCGCGCTCGCCGATCACCGCTTCAACCAGCGGGCGACGGCGGAGGCGCTGGGGCTTACCTATGACCAGCTGCGCCACGCGCTGAAGCGGCATGAACTGCTGCAGGTGGGCGGGTAATTTCCGCTTCGTCATCCCCGCGAAGGCGGGGATTCAGGATAACAAAGCGACGTCCTGTGTGACGCTGGATCCCGCTTTCGCGGGGATGACGGAATAAATATTACGTACGAAAATCAAGCTATTGATTAGCGTTTGCAATAGTAATTCTGCCAATCGCGCCCGATCGAAATTTTCATTTGCGCGACGCAACGATTTTTCCGCGACAGCGATGAATTTTGCGGGTTAGGGGAGGGACCGCATCGCCCGGCGGTTCGTTGCCCGGGTGAACCCCCTGGTGAACCTGGAGAGACCAAATGGCCTTCGAACTTCCCCCGCTTCCCTTCGACAAGGACGCGCTGGCGCCGCATATGTCGGCCGAGACGCTCGAGTTTCACCACGGCAAGCATCACAAGGCCTATGTCGACAAGACCAACGGCTTCATCGCCGAGAAGGGCCTCGAGGGCCGCAAGCTCAGCGAAGTGATCGCGCACGCCAAGGAAACCGGCGACAAGGGCCTGTTCAACAACTCGGCCCAGATCTGGAACCACAGCTTCTTCTGGCAGGGCCTGACCGGCGAGAAGACCGCGCCGAGCGGCAAGCTCGCCGAGCTGATCGCTTCGCAGTACGGTTCGACCGACGAGCTCGTGAAGAAGCTGGTCGCTGAATCGACCGCGCACTTCTCGAACGGCTGGGGCTGGCTGGTGCTCGACGGCGACCAGCTCAAGGTCACCTCGCTGCACGACGCCGATACGCCGGTGGTCTATGAGGGCATGAAGCCGCTGCTCACGATCGACGTGTGGGAGCACGCCTATTACATCGACTATCGCAACCTGCGTCCGAAGTATCTCGAGACGATCACCGCGAACATCATCAACTGGGACTTCGTGTCGCAGAACCTCGACGGCGCCGGCGTGGGCCGGGCTGACCAGGACAGCTGATCTTTCGCGACAAGCGTTCAGAAAGGGGCGTCCGAGCGATCGGGCGCCCCTTTTCGTTTGCGGGCCTATTTGCGCTCGAAGAAGTCGACCGCTTCCTGCGCTGCCTTCTCGTACGCGGCCAGCGCCCGCATCGCATGGGCGCGATCGCCGCCGTTGCGGGTGGTGAGGAAATAGTCCTCATAGCTCGAGAAGGCCTTGCGGCAGAGCGTGTCGCGCTGGGCGTCGCGATCACCGGACTGGAGACGGAAGGTCCGCCAGTTCTCCCACATATAACCAACGCAGGCGGGCTCTCCCATCAGCCAGTCGAGCTTGCCCTGGTGCGCGGCGGCGATACGGGCGGTGAGATCGGGAGCGGCCGGGGCGGGGGCGGCATAGGCGCCGTCCTTGATGCCCTTCTCGATCTCGTCGGCCGAGCGCAGCATCTCGGCGATGTCCTCGGGCGGAAGCTGCCCTTTCATCTGTGCCGCGGTGGCGCGCATCTGGGCGACCATGTCGCGCATCTGCTGCGAATTGTCCTGGGCATGGGCGGCGGCCGGCGTCGACATCGCCAGCAGCACGCCAAGGGCGAGTAACCGCATGGTGTTCAGTTCCCGATCCGTGGAAGATGGCGGCGCGCATAGGGATATATGCATGGATATGCATAGAACTTTACTGGCGAGAGCTATGCCGTATCGGCAACGCAACGGATAAGGACATGGTTTATCACGGTTTCCCGGGCATTCACCCGGCATTCAACTTGCGCCGTCGATCGTGTCGGGAACGGGAGAAGCCTCATGCGTCGCTATCTGATCCTTGCCCCCTTGCTGATCGTCGCGGCGCCGGCTTCGGCGCAGATCTGGCCCGGGCCGACCTTGAAGGGCCCATCGGGCGGTGCGATGGCCCGCGATTTCCGCACCGGCGAGACCGCCCAGATGATCAGCAACATCCAAAAGGGGCGTCAGGGCAACCAGCTGACCCGGCGCGAGGCGCGGCAGCTTAAGCGCGAGGTTCGGCAGGTCGATGTGCTGGAGGCGCGCTATGCCGAAGGCGGGCTAAGCCCTTCCGAGGAAGCCGAGCTGTTCGTGCGGCGTGAGGCTCTGCGCAATGACATTGCCGCCAAGCGCAGCGGGCAGCGCAAGCACTAGGCCTCGCCGTACAATTCCCGCTGGGAGCGCTCCAGTTCCTCGGCATAGCGGCGGCGGGCGTGGCGCTCGGTGATCAGGCCGATGACATTGCCTTCGCGATCGACCACGGCGAGATCGTCCGCCGCGACGCGGTCGAACATCTCCAGTACCTCACCGATCCCCATTTCCGGTGACAGCTTCGCCTGGGGCAGGCGGGCGAGGGTGCCGATTTCGGCGACCGGTTCGACTTCGGGCGACCAGGCGGCGGCGGTCTCGACGATGCCGGCATAGCGGCCCTTCACGTCGAGCAGCACGACCCGCGTTGTCGAGCCGAGCGGGAAGCGCTCGCGAAAGGCGGAGACGCTCGAATAGGCGGGTATCTGCGGCACGTCGCGGCGCATCATCTGGACGGCGGTGAGCGCGCGCATCCAGCCCACGTCGCGGCCGCTGCGCAGCGTCTCGCCGCGCAGGTGGAGGCGCCAGGTGGAGAAATTATAGCCGAAGGTCGAGCGCGCCACGGTCGAGGCAATCAGCGTGGCGGCGAGCGCGACGCCGGTGATGCTGAAATCATGGGTCACTTCGAGGACCAGCAGCGACATGGTCATCGGCCCACCGACCACCGCGACGGCAAGCGCCGCCATGCCGACCACGGTGGCATCGTCGGGCGCCAGCACGTGCAGGCCGGGCACCTGTGCGAGCATCACCTGGTAGAGCCGCCCGACCAGTGAGCCGAGGAACAGCGAGGCGAAGAACAGGCCGCCGCGAAAGCCGAAACCGAGCGATATCGCCGAGGCGAGCATCTTGAGCAGGATCGTCAGGGCGAGGCCGGCGATCGTCACTTCGGCCATCAGGTTGAGGTTGAGTGCGCCGTGACCGCCGGACAGCGCCTGGGGCGAGATCATCGCCAGCGGCACCAGCAGCAGCCCGCCGACCAGCGGCGCCCAGTGCATCGGCAGCTTCGAGCGATGCACCGCGTGCTCGACCAGCGAGACCAGTCGCATCAGGACGATGCCGAGCCCGGCGCAGAGTACGCCCAGCACGCCGTAGAGGATATAGTCGGCGGTCCCGATCGGATGCATGCCGCCCGCCGCGATCACATAGGGCGTCATGCCAAGCCCTCGTGCCAGCACTGCGGCGGACAGTGCGGCGAGCATCACCGGGGCAACCGTGGCCGGGCTATAGGCGCCGAGCACGACTTCGAAAGCGTAGAAGGCGCCGGTTAGCGGTGCGCCGAATGCCGCGCTCACCGCCGCGCCCGCGCCGGCGGCCATCAACGTGCGCAGGTCGCCACGGCGCAGCTTCACCTTCTGGCCGAGCAGCGAGGCGAGGCCACCGCCTGCCTGGGCATAGGCGGCCTCAAGCCCCACCGAGGCGCCGAAGCTGTTGGAGAGCAGGGTCGTGCCGACCACGGTGGCGGTGTCGCGCGCCGGGATGCGGCCGCCGTGCAGCGCATTGGCTTCGACGATGTCGACCGCCTTGCGTCGGCGCAGGAACCACAGGACCAGCCCGAGCAGTGCGCCGCCGACGGGCAGGGAGACCAGGCGCCAAGGCTCGATCTGACTGGCGGCGCTCAGATGCTCACCCTGTGCCAGGCCGAACAACAGCCGCTGGGTGCCGCGGGCGAGCTGGCCGAGCGCGATCGCGCTGGCGCCCGCACCAATCCCGACGAGCATCGAGAGCGCAAGGAACCACAGCGAATTGGTGCGCACCTGGCGCCGCAGCCAGTTGGTGGCGCGCACTGCGCGATAGAGGTTGCTCGACACCGCCGCTTACTCCTGTGGCGGGATCGGCGCCTCCTCGGGCTTCTCGAGCTGCAGGCCGTGCTTGAGCAGCAGCGGGATGTTGAGCATCGCGAATACGAGCGTGACCGGAATCATGATCCAGGTCTTGAAGAATACCCACTGGTCCCAGCTGACGAAGTGGCGAACGACTTCGTTGACCACTGCGGCGGCGAGGAAGAACAGCGCCCAGTTGATCGTCAGCAGCCGCCAGCCACGCGCCGAGAGCCCGGGATAGGCCTGTTCGAGCAGCATCTGGAGCAGCGGCTTGTCGGCGATCACGCCGTAGCCGAGCACCACGGCGAACATCGCATAGATGATCGTTGGCTTGATCTGGATGAAGGTCTGGTCATGGAAATAGAGGGTGAGCCCGCCGAACAGCAGTACGAACGCGGCGGTGATCCACAGCATCGGCGAGACGTGACGGGTCTTCCACCAGCTCAGCGCGATCGCCGCCGCCATCGCGATCATAAATGCTACGGTCGCCGCGAACACGCGGGCGAGCACCGGGCCCTGGGCGATCGCATTGACGCCGAAGAACACCGCGAGCGGGCCGTAATCGATCAGCATCCGAACGCCGGGCGAGGCGGCCTGTTTCTCAGCCATTGGTAAGCTCCTCCACGCCCGCGATGATGCGCGCCACTTCCTGCGCATTGAACGGACGCAGATCGTCCACCTTCTCGCCTACGCCGATCGCATGGATCGGCAGGCCGTATTTCTCCGCTGCCGCGACCAGCACGCCGCCGCGTGCGGTGCCGTCGAGCTTGGTCATCACCAGCCCGGTGACCCCGGCGACTTCCTTGAACACTTCGATCTGGTTGAGCGCGTTCTGGCCGGTGGTGGCATCGAGCACCAGTACCACGTCGTGCGGCGCCGCCGGATTGAGGCGGCCGAGCACGCGGCGGATTTTGGCCAGCTCGTCCATCAGCTCGGTCTTGTTCTGCAGGCGGCCGGCGGTATCGACGATCAGCACGTCGGTGCCGATCTCGGTCGCCTTCTTCACTGCCTCGAACACGATGCCGGCGGCATCGCCGCCCTCGGCGCCCGAGACGATCGGCACGCCGATCCGCTCCGCCCAGGTGCGAAGCTGGCCGATCGCAGCGGCGCGGAACGTGTCACCTGCGGCGAGCATCACCGAATAATCCTGCTCCATCAGCAGGTTGGCAAGCTTGGCGATCGTCGTGGTCTTGCCCGATCCGTTGACGCCGATGACCAGGATCACCTGCGGACGCGGGAAAGCCTCGATCTCCAGCTTCTTCGCGACCGGCTCCAATGCCTTGGCGACTTCGTCGGCCACGATGAGGCGGATGCCCAGCTCCTCCATGTTGCGCTCGAACTGGCCGTCGGCGAGCCGCTGACGCACGCGCGCGGCAGTGGCGGGGCCGAGGTCCGATGCGATCAGCGCTTCCTCGATCTCGTCCAGCGTCGCATCGTCGAGCCGGGCCAGACCGAGGCCGGCGAGGTTGCCGATCAGCCGGTCGGAAGTCTTGCGGAAGCCGCCGAGAAGGCGCTCGTGCCAGCTGGGGCCGCTCATGCGATCAGCTTCCCGTCCCGGACATCCACGATCTTGACGCTCACAATCTCTCCGACTTCATGGGGGGCGAGGCGAACCTCGGCGAAATTGCCGGCATGGCCCCGCTCTCCGGGGCGCTCTACCAGCACTTGTTGGGTGCTGCCTACCAGGCTTTGCAGCCAATTGTCCCTGACGCGTGCGGCTTCGGCGCGCAGGCGGGCGGCGCGGGCCTTCACCACTTCGGGCTCGACAAGCGGCATCCTGGCCGCCGGGGTGCCGGCGCGGGGCGAATAGGGGAAGATGTGCGCGTGGACGATGTTGCACTCCGCGACCAGCGCCAGGGTGTTCTCGAACATTTCCTCGGTTTCGGTCGGGAAGCCGGCGATCAGGTCGGCGCCGATCGCGATGTCCGATCGGGCAGCGCGCAGCCGCTCGGCCAGCGCGACCGACTGGGCGCGGCTGTGGCGGCGCTTCATGCGCTTCAGGATCATGTCGTCGCCCGCCTGCAGCGAGAGATGGACGTGCGGCATCAGGCGTGGCTCCCCGGTGAGCAGGGCAAACAACCGGTCGTCGACTTCGATCCCGTCGAGCGAGGAAAGCCGCAGGCGCTGTAGCCCGGGAACGTGCGTCAGGACGCGCTCGACGAGCTGGCCCAGGCTCGGGGTGCCGGGCAGGTCGGGGCCGTAGCTGGTCAGGTCCACGCCGGTCAGCACGACCTCGGCATGGCTTTCGGCAAGCTGGGCGACGCGGTCGATCACGGCGCCGGCGGGCACCGAGCGGCTGTTTCCCCGGCCATAGGGGATCGCGCAGAAGGTGCAGCGATGGTCGCAGCCATTCTGCACCTCGACGAACGCGCGGGCATGGGTGGAGAAGCTCGCGGCGAGATGCGGCGCGGTCTCCCGCACCGCCATGATGTCCTGCACCAGCACCGGCTCGGGGGCGGCCCAGGCTTTGCCATCCAGCTTCTCGGCATTGCCGATCACCCGGTCGACCTCGGGCATCGCGGCAAAGGCCTGGGGATCGATCTGCGCCGCGCAGCCCGTCACCACCAGCTCGGCGCCCGGCCGCTCGCGGCGCGCGCGCCGGATCGCCTGGCGCGTCTGCTTGACGGCCTCGTTGGTCACCGCGCAACTGTTGATCACGACAGTGTCACGATCCGTCAGCAGCGCGCGGATCGTTTCGCTCTCGGCGAGGTTGAGTCGGCAGCCCAGGCTGATGACGTGAGGGGATGACATTTGACCGGTGATCTAGGCGCAGCGACCCTGGATGTCCACGCGAAGGCCCGCGAAGTGACGGGCTTCTGGTTCGCGCTAACGCCCGAGCAGCATTTCGCCCGCTCGGAAAAGCTCGATGCGGAGATCAAGGCGCGCTTCGGCCCGTTGCGCGATCTCGTGCTGGGATCGGGTGCGGCGGGCTGGCGCGACGATCCCGAAACCGTGCTCGCGGCGATCATCCTGCTCGACCAGTTCAGCCGCAACCTCCACCGCGACAGCGCCGAGGCCTATGCCGCCGATCCGCTGGCCCTGCAGCTGGCGCTGGAGGCGATCAACCGAGGCTGGGAGGTGGCGATGACGGCGGAGGAGCGCCAGTTTCTTTACCTGCCGCTCGAGCATGCCGAGGACCCGGCGATGCAGGCGCTGAGCGTCGAGAAGTTCGGCTCGCTGGGCGACGCGTACATTCTCGATTTCGCGCAGAAGCATGCGGAGGTGATCGCCAGGTTCGGGCGCTTTCCCAGCCGGAATGCCGTGCTGGGGCGGGAATCGACCGCGGAAGAGCGGGCGTTTCTCAGCGAGGAGGGTTCGGGCTGGTAGGGCGCCGCAAAATATCAACCGTCACCCTGAACGTGCTTCAGGGTCCAGCGCTCCACGGTCACTATCCCATGCGGCTCCCTAGATGCTGAAACAAGTTCAGCATGACTAACCGGGCTCAGCCCGCCAGCCTCTGCCCCGAATCCGGCGCTTCCGGCGTGCCCGAGCCGCTGCCCGGGTGGATCAGGCGGCGCTCGGCGAGCAATCGCCGCACGCCGCTCACCGAGAGCGGCTTGCCATAATACCAGCCCTGCGCCTTGGCGCAGCCGGCGGCCCGCAGCCGCTCCTCGATCGCGGCGTCTTCCACGCCCTCGGCGGTGATTGGCAGGTTCAGGCTCTCGCCCAGGCTGATGATCGCGTTGACGATCGCTGCCGAATCCGCGCTCGAGTTGAGCGAGATGATGAAGCTCTTGTCGATCTTGATCCGGTCGAAGGGCAGCGCGCGCAGGTGGGCCAGCGACGAATAGCCGGTGCCGAAATCGTCGAGCGCCAGCCGGGCGCCCTGGTTCTTGAGGCTGCCGACGATCGACTGCGCCAGTGCGAGATTGTCGAACAGCGCGCTCTCGGTGATCTCCACTTCCAGCCGGCTCGCCGGGAAGCCGGTCTCGGCCAGCACCTTGATGATCTTCTGCGCCAGCCAGGCGTCGCGCAGCTGCCAGGGTGAGATGTTGATCGACAGGGTGAGCGAGGGATCCCAGTCGCGCGCGGCGAGGAAGGCCTGGCGCATGATCGACAGCGAGAGGTCGGCGATCATGCCGGTCTCCTCCGCGATCGGGATGAAAAGCTCGGGGCTGATCAGCCCGCGCTGCGGATGCTCCCAGCGCGCCAGCACCTCGAAGCCGTGCAGGCGGTTGGTGCTGAGGTCGATCTGCTGCTCGAAATAGGGGACGATCTCGCCGCGCGGGATCGCGGTGCGCAGGCCATTTTCCAGCTCGTTGCGGATCTGGAGCTCGCGTTCCATCGAATGATCGAACCAGGCATAGCGGCTTCGGCCCGATTTCTTGGCCGCATACATCGCGATGTCGGCCGAGCGCATCAGCGCGTCGATGCTCGCGCAGTCGAAGTCGGAGCGGGCGATGCCGAGCGAGCAGGAGATGTGCAGGCGCAGTCCCTCGGCTTCGAAGGGCTGGGCCATGCGGCTGACCAGCCGCTCGGCAATGCGCTCGACGACGGTGGGCTCGGTGGGATCGAACAGGAAGCCGCAGGCGAACTCGTCGCCGCCCAGCCGCGCGGTGAGCGCGATCGGCGGCATGACGTGCGCGATTTCGGCGGCGACGGCGCGGAGCAGCGCGTCGCCCACGGCATGGCCGTGCATGTCGTTGATCGTCTTGAAGTGATCGAGGTCGAGCATCAGCATCGCCATCGCCTTGCGGCGGCGCTGGGCCCGGACGAACATCGCCGCGCCTTCCTCGGCGAGGCTGCGGCGGTTGAGGAAGCCGGTCAGCGGGTCGCGATTGGCGAGCTGCTGGGCGCGTTCCTCGGCGGCGGTGCGGATCAGCACTTCCTGGCTGAGCTCGTTGTGGCGACGCCAGCCGAACAGGATCAGCGCGACGTTGAGCAGCAGCGCGATGACCAGCGTGCGGTCCGCCGGCTCGCCGCCCTCGAAATAGAATTGCAGCGTCTTGGACAGCACCGCGCTGCCGATGCCGACGAACAAAAGGATCGCGGCAACGCTGATCGCGCCCGAAAGCAGGTTCGGGCGCTGGGCGCTTTGCGATACGGCTTGTTCTTCGAAGTCCAGCGGCATGCCGGCGACGATCCCCAACTGTGATCGGGGCGTTTTCTCATGGCCAGGGTATAGAACGGGTTAAGCCCGTGACACCTTCGTGCAATATTTTGCGCCCGTGCCCCGGGCTTGCCTCGCGCGGGCGGATCGGGTAGGGGCCGCCGCGACCGTTCTCTTTGAACGCGAGACATTTGCCACCCCAAGGGGTGACGCCGGCCGACGAGGTTTCGTCCGCCGGCGTGTTTTGCGTTTGGTGATTCGCGGTCGGGAATTGGAGTGTCTGGGTTCATGTTCGAAAGTCTGAGCGAACGGCTGGGTGGCGTATTCGATCGCCTGCGTGGTCGTGGCGCGCTGACCGAAGCCGATGTCCGCACCGCCATGCGCGAAGTGCGGATCGCCCTGCTGGAGGCCGATGTCGCGCTTCCGGTGGCGCGCGACTTCGTCGAGAAGGCGACCGAACAGGCGATCGGCCACGAAGTGCTCCGCTCGGTCACGCCGGGCCAGCAGGTGGTCAAGATCGTCCACGACACGCTCGTGGACATGCTCGGTCCGGACACGGCCGAGCTCAACATCGCCGTCACTCCGCCCGCCGTCATCATGCTCGTGGGTCTCCAGGGCTCGGGCAAGACGACCACCACCGCCAAGCTGTCCAGGCTGCTCAAGAGCCAGGGCAAGAAGGTGATGATGGCGTCGCTGGACGTGAACCGTCCGGCCGCGCAGGAGCAGCTCGCGGTGCTGGGTACCCAGACCGAGGTATCGACGCTGCCGATCGTCGCCGGCCAGCAGCCGGTCGAGATCGCCAGGCGTGCGCTCAATGCCGCCAAGCTCCAGGGCTATGACGTCCTGATGCTCGATACCGCCGGCCGACTGCACGTCGACCAGGCGCTGATGGACGAGATGAAGGCGGTGGCGGACATCGCCACGCCGAACGAGATCCTGCTCGTCGTCGACTCGCTCACCGGTCAGGACGCCGTGAACGTCGCATCGAGCTTCTCCGAGCAGGTGCCGCTCACCGGCGTGATCCTAACCCGCATGGACGGCGATGCCCGTGGCGGCGCGGCGCTGTCGATGCGCGCGGTCACCGGCAAGCCGATCAAGTTCGCCGGCATGGGCGAGAAGCTCGACGCGCTCGAGCCCTTCCATCCCAAGCGCGTTGCCGGCCGCATCCTCGGCATGGGCGACGTCGTCAGCCTCGTCGAGAAGGCGGCGGCTGCGATCCAGGAGGAAGACGCCGAGAAGATGGCGGCGCGGCTGGCCAAGGGCCAGTTCGACATGAACGACCTGCGCAACCAGCTTGCCCAGATGCGCCGCATGGGCGGCCTGGGTGCGCTCGCCGGCATGATGCCGGGCATGAAGAAGGCGCAGGCAGCGGTCGACCAGGTCGGCGGCGACAAGGTGCTGATCCGCATGGACGCGATGATCACCTCGATGACGCCGAAGGAGCGCGCCAAGCCGGACCTGATCAACGCCAAGCGCAAGATCCGCATCGCCAAGGGTTCGGGGACGACCGTGCAGGACGTCAACAAACTCCTGAAGATGCATATGGAAATGCAGACCGCGATGAAGCGGCTGAAGAAGATGGGCGGCCTGAAGGGCATGCTGGGCATGCTCGGCAAGGGTGGCCCCGGCGGCGGCATGGGCGGCATCGGCAACGCGCTGGGTGGCGCCGGGCTGGGCGACATGATGGGCAAGCTGGATGGCCCCGGCGGCGGGCTTCCGGGCCTTGGTGGCCCCGGCGCACCGCAGCTCCCGCCCGGTTTCGAGAATTTGCTCAAGAAGAAGTGATTACCCCGCCCAGCCGTCAGGCGGCGGGGCAGCAACCAAAGCAGATCCGGTCGTGGCCGGGCTGACGAATACGAAGAAGGAAGATTGTAATGGCTATTTCCCTGCGTCTGTCGCGCGGCGGCTCGAAGAAGCGTCCGTACTACCGCATCGTCGTTGCGGACGCCCGTTCGCCCCGCGACGGCAAGTTCATCGAGAAGATCGGCACCTACAACCCGCTCCTCGCCAAGGACGATGCCAAGCGCGTCGTGCTCGACGGTGAGCGCGCCAAGTACTGGCTGGGCGTCGGCGCGCAGCCGACCGATCGTGTCGCTCGCTTCCTCGACGCCGCCGGCCTGAAGGAGCGCGCTGCGCGCAGCAACCCGAACAAGGGCAAGCCGGGCGAGAAGGCCGTCGAGCGCGCTGAGGAGCGTGCCGAGAAGATCAAGGCCGCTGAGGAAGCCGCTGCCGAGGCGAAGGCTGCCGAGGCCGCTGCCGCCGCTGCTCCGGCCGAGGACACGCAGGCTGAGGCCGAAGCCGTGATCGCGGCCGAGGTCGAGGCTGCCACCGAGGAGCCGACCGCGGAAGCCGAGCAGGTCGCCGAGGCGACCGCCGAAGAGACCCCGCCGGCAGAGGCATAAGCCTTGTCGAGCGATCAGCCCGTCACGCTTGCCGTCGTCATTGGTGCGCACGGCGTGACGGGCGAGGTCCGCCTGAAGGTCTTCGCCGAGGACCTGTCTACGCACCGCCAGTTCAATGGCGGTGCGCTGACGCTCAAATCGGTACGCGGCGGGCCCAACGGCACGATCGCGCGCTTCGCAGAGGTTGCCGACCGCAATGCGGCCGAGGCCCTGCGTGGCACCGAGCTGCGCGTGCCGCGCTCGGCGCTGCCCCCGCTGGGCGAGGGCGAATATTATCATGTCGACCTACTGGGCCTCCCTGCCGTCTCCGATGCAGGAGAAGTGCTGGGCAAGGTCGTTGCGATCGACGATTTCGGCGCGGGCGACGTGATCGAGATCGAGCGGCCAGCCGATGAGAATGGCAAGGCCAAGCGCTTCATGGTGCCGATGAACGTTGCGGCGGTGCCCGAATGGGATGCCGAGCGGCTGGTGGTGAGCGCCGCCTTCGTCGAATGACGAAGATCGCCGTCCTTTCCGACATTCACGGCAACTTGCCGGCCCTGATCGCGACCGTCACCGATGCCGAGGCCCGCGGCTGCACACGCTTCCTCAACCTGGGTGACATATTGTCAGGCCCGCTCTGGCCGGCGGAGACCGCTGCCTGGCTGATGGCGCGCGACTGGCCGACCATCGCCGGCAATCACGAGCGCCAGGTCCTCACCGATCCGCCCGAGCGAATGAACGCGTCCGATGCCTTTACCAGGGCGGCGCTGGGTCCCGAGGCGCTGGCCTGGATGGCGAACCTGCCCGAGACTTTGGCGCTGGATGGCATGTTCCTCTGCCACGGCACGCCGACGAGCGACGTGTCTCCGCTCACCGATACGCTTGAAGGTGAGACGCTGCGTGTCGCCAGCGAGGCCGAACTCACCGCGCGGCTGGGCGGGCAGGGGGCCTTGCTCACCCTGTGCGGCCATACCCATGTCCCGCGCCTGCTCGCGCTTTCCGATGGGCGCCGCGTGCTGAACCCCGGCAGCGTCGGGCTGCAGGCCTATGACGACGATCATCCGCGGCCCTACCGCGTCGAGAATGGCGATCCGCTGGCGCGTTATGCGGTGATCGATGGCGAGGCGATCAGCCTTCACACGGTCGCCTATGACCACCTTGCCGCTGCGCGAAAGGCGGAGGTGGAAGGGCGCTCAGACTGGGCGATTGCACTGGCGACGGGACGGATGTGCTGAATCCCTGGCAGCTCCCCGGCTTTCGCCAGGGAAACATGTAGCTCAAGCGCACGAGTGACGCGTCCCGGTTGGCCAGCTATCGTCCCGGCAAATATCGGGGGAAGCACATGAACTGGTTCGGCACCGCACTCACCGCAGCCGCATTCTGTAGCTTGGCGGCACCCGCGGCGGCGCAGACGAAAGCCACTGCGTTGCAGCCGCAGTTCGAAGCGATCGACCGCCAGTTCGAGAACTTCCAGCGCGACACGCCGACGCCCGGCCTGGTCTATGGCATCGTTGCCGAGGGCAAGCTCGTCCATGTCCGCGGCTTCGGCGTGCAGGACGTCGTCACCAGGCGCCCGGTCACGCCCGATACGCTGTTCCGCATCGCGTCGATGACCAAAGCCTTCACCGCGCTCTCGATCCTGGCGCTGCGCGATGCAGGCAAGCTTTCGCTCGACGACTATGCCGAGAAATATGTGCCCGAGATGCGTGGCTGGAAATACCCGACCAGCGACAGCCCGCGCATCCGGATCCGTGACCTGCTCTCGCACGTCGCCGGCTTCGTCACCGACGATCCCTGGGGCGATCGCCAGACGCCGATGCCCGAAGCGGAGTTCACCAGACTCCTCCAGACCGGTGTGCCTTTCAGCCGGGTGCCCGATACGGCACATGAATATTCGAACTTCGGCTATGCGTTGCTCGGCCACATCGTCGCGAACGTCTCGGGCATGCCCTATCGCAGCTATGTCGAGCGCATGATCCTCAAGCCGCTCGGCATGACTTCCAGTGGCTTCGAAGTGAGCGAATGGCCGATCGAGCGGCGTGCGATCGGCTATCGCTTCGAGAAGGGGGCGTGGACGGAAGAGCCGACCATGCGCAACGGCGCCTTCGGTCCGATGGGTGGGCTGCAGGTTAGTGCGAACGACTATGCCAAGTGGATCGCCTTCCTGCTCTCCGCCTGGCCGCCGCGCGACGGGCCGGACGCAGGACCGGTAAAGCGTGCGACGGTGCGCGAACTGGCGCAGGGGCTGAACTTCGTGCGGATGACGCCGCGCTACGGCGCCACCGCCAAGACCGGCTGCATGCAGGGCACCGCCTATGGCAAGGGCCTGCGGGTCTCGCAGGATTGCGAGCTCGGCATGATGCTGCACCATGGCGGCGGCTATCCCGGCTATGGATCGCACATGCTGCTGGTGCCGGAGGCGGGCGTGGGGATCTTCGTCTTCACCAACCGCACCTATACCGGCGCGGCGGGCATCGCCTGGGACGCGATGTTCGGGCTCGACAAGGTCGGTGCTCTGGCCTTCTCCGAGACCCCGCTTAGCCCCGACCTCGCTGCTGCGCTCGATACCGCACGCGCGATCTATGCCGCCGGAGACGTGGCGGTTGCCCGATCATCGCTGGCGATGAACTTCCTGATGGACCGCTCCGCGGCCGACTGGCGGAGTGACCTCGCCGCACTTCGTACGCAGCTCGGTGCCTGCACCGGCAAGGGCGAGCCGCCACATCCCACCGGCCGGCTCTCCGGCGCGTTCCGCTGGCAGTGCGACAAGGGCATCCTCGACGGCACGATCCTGCTCGCGCCGACCACGCCGAGCACGATCCAGTCGCTGAAGCTCACACCCGTGCCGAAGCCTTGACAAATTAAACCTACCATATTAGTAGGAATTTAGATGAGCAAGGCCCCCGGTCTGTCTCGAACCCCTACCGACCACCCGGTCTGGACGGCGCTTTCCCATTACAGCATCGGCCCCGAGGACGCGGCGCTCAGCTTCGCCGAGCGGCTGGCGCGCGAGAATGGCTGGAGCCCTGCCGAGGCGGAACGGGTGATCGAGGAGTATAAGCGCTTCTGCTTCCTCGCGGTGACGGCGGAGCATCCGGTCACCCCGTCGGACCAGGTCGACCAGGCCTGGCACCTGCACCTCACCTATACCCGGGATTACTGGGAGCGCTTCTGCCCCCAGGTGCTCGGCCGCCCACTCCATCACGGCCCTACGGCCGGCGGACGCGAGGAGGGGCATCGCTACTTCACCCAATATGCCGAGACGCTGCGCAGCTACGAGCACGTCTTCGGCACGCCGCCCGCGGATCTGTGGCCCGACGCGGGGCGGCGCCTGTTGCAGGACCACAAAGCGCGCCGCGTGCATCCGCGCGACGCATTTATCGTGCCCCGGAGGCCATTCCGGATCGCGCTGCCGGTAGCGTTTGCGGCGCTCTTCCTGCTGGTCCTATGGGCCTTTCTGAGGAGCTAGGACTTTATGTCGCTCGGACCCTTCGACCTTACCGGCGGGCCGTTTCTCATCCTCTATGGCGCCCTGCTGGTAGTCACCATCATCGCCGGTTTCACCATAGCGCGCTGGCTCCGGCCCGAGGGCCGCACCCCGCGCAACATCGATGCCGACCATCTCGCCTTTCTGGCCGGCGGCAGCACCCGCCTTGCCGAGACCGTCGCCGCCCGGCTGCTCGCCAGCCGTCAGCTCGTGATGGACGGCAAGGATCACTACACGCCAGGCCATCTCGGTGGCTCGACGCCGGTGGAGCGCAGCGTGCTGGCGCTGCCCGACAGTTCGAGCTGGGGCCGGGTCGCCGGAGCGATCGGCAAGCATGCCGACGCCATTCGCCAGCGGCTGATTTCCGACCAGCTGCTGATCGGCACCGGCGAGGCGCTCCAGTTGCGCTTCTTCCAGACCTTGCCCTACTTACTGCTGCTCGGCTTCGGCTACACCAAGCTGCTGATCGGCGAGGCGCGGGGCAGGCCGGTCGGCTATCTCACGCTCTTCCTGGTCCTCACGGCGATCCTGGCTTTCATCCGCTTCGCCGCGCTCGACCGGCGCACCCGCGCCGGGCAGGAAGTCCTGGCCGAGGCGCGCGAACGCCATGAACGTCTCCGCCGGGCGCCGGCCGGCGGGGAGGCCGACCTGGGCGTGGCGCTGTTCGGCACGGTGGTGCTGGTCGGCTCGGACTGGGGCGGCTTCCACCAGGCTCGGGCGGCAAGCTCGGGCGGCGATGGCGGGAGTGGCAGCAGTGGCGGCGACGGCGGTGGCAGCAGCGGCTGCGGCGGTGGCGGCTGCGGCGGGTGCGGCAGCTAGCGCCGGATCGGCTTCTGCTCTGCCAGCAGGTTGCGGATGGTGGTGGCGGCGACGCCGGCCTCACCCATCGCATGGCTGATCTGGTCGAGTCCCCGTGCCACGTCCCCGGCCGCGAACAGTCCGGGGACGCTGGTGCGTTGATGATCGTCCACCTCCAGGCAGCCATTCTCATCCGCCCGCGCGCCGACCTGGATCGCAAGGCCTGAGCGGATCACCGATCCCAGCGCGGGGTAGATCGTGTCGAAGTCCTTGCGTCCCTCGGCCGTATCGAGCGCGATCCGCTCGCCTTCGATCGCATAGCCGCCGCATGGCCCCTCGATCCGGGCGATCCCCGCCTCGTCGAGCAGCGTCACTTCCTCGTCCGACAGCGCATGTGCTTCCGGAGCGATCAGCGTCACGTCCGCGCTGTAGCCGCGCAGGAACAGCGCTTCGGCCATGCCGTGGCTGCCGGTGCCGATCACGCCGACCCGCTTGTCGGTCACTTCATAGCCGTCGCAGATCGGGCAATAGCGCAGCAGTCCGCCGGCCAGCGCCGTGTCGTGCAGCTCGTTCGGCATGTCCGGCCGGTTGTTCACCACGCCGGTCGCGAGCAGCACGGTGCGCGCGGCATGCTCCCGCTCGCCGACGCGCACGCCGAATCCGCCCTCGATCAGCCTTAGTCCTTCGACTTCGGCAAGTTCGCGCACTGCGCCATATTTCTCCGCCTGCGCCAGCATGCGGGCGAGCAACTCCTTGCCCGAGATGCCTTCGGGATACCCGGCATGGTTGCGCGTGCAGGGGATCTGCGCCGCCCGGCTCGATCCGCAATCGAACAGCCGGATGTCGAGATGGAACCGCGCCAGATAGATCGCCGCGGTGAGGCCGGCAGGGCCACCGCCGATGATGATGCAATCGTCCATGCTGTCGGGCCAAGCGCTCGGCCCCACCGCTAGTTCCTTGACGCCTCAATCGTATGTATATACTTTGTATATACAGGAGGTCGTGATGGGCGAAGAATATCGCGCAAAAGTGTTCAAATCGGGCAATTCGCTCGCCCTGCGTTTGCCCAAAGCGCTTGGCCTGAAAGAGGGCGCGGAAATGAAGGTGCGAGCGGAATCCGGCCGCTTCGTGGTCGAGCCTGCCGACGCCAAGAGGAAAATTACGGGCGAGGGCTGGATGGGGATGCTGCCCGGCTTGAAACCGCTTACTCGTGAGGAACGAGAATTTGAGGCTAGCCCTAGGCCCTGGGATGATCCTGACTGGGAAGGGCCGTCGCAGAAGTGAGATATCTACTCGATACGAACATCTGCATTCTGCTTTTCGGTGTGGATCACCCGAGACTGAAGGAGCGGGTGCGCCTCTGTGATGAAGGCGAGTTGGCTATCTCTGCGATAACCTGCGCTGAACTTGCTTTTGGCAGCGCCAATGGAAAAATTCCGCACCCTTTCGTACTTGATGCATTTCTGAGGCAAGTTCCCGTCCTTGACTTCGATCTGGCCGCAGCCAAAGGCACCTATCCGTTCTTGCCATTCAAGCGAGCCAGCTTTGATCGACTGATCGCTGCACATGCGATCGCGAGGGGGCTTACGTTGATCACCAACAATGAACGTGATTTTGCGGATATTCCCGAGTTGAGAATCGAGAACTGGACCCTGTGACCTTCAATGCAACCGTTCTAACGCTTTACCCCGAGATGTTTCCCGGGCCGCTCGGCATATCGCTCGCCGGGCGCGGCCTGCGCGAAGGGCTGTGGAGCATGGAAGCCGTCCAGATCCGCGACTTCGCGACCGACAAGCATCGCTCGGTCGACGACACGCCGGCCGGGGGCGGAGCCGGGATGGTGATGCGGGTGGACGTGCTCGCCGCCGCGCTCGACAGCGTGGCGCCTGGTCGGCCGATCCTCGCCATGACGCCGCGCGGCAAGCCACTCACTCAGGACCGGGTTCGCCAGATCGCAGAGGGCCCTGGCGCAGTGGTAATCTGCGGCCGGTTCGAAGGGATGGACGAGCGGCTGTTCGAAGCGCGCGAGATCGAGCAGGTCTCGATCGGCGACTATATCCTGTCCGGCGGCGAGATGGCAGCGCTCACCATGCTTGACGCTTGCATTCGCCTCATTCCCGGAGTAATGGGCGCGCCTTCCAGCGGCATGGACGAGAGCTTCGAAACGGGGCTGCTCGAATATCCGCAATATACCCGACCTGTTGAATGGGAAGGGCGCACGATCCCCGAAGTGCTGCGATCGGGGGATCATGCGAAGATCGAGGCCTGGCGTAGAAGCCGTGCCGAGACCGACACACGGCTACGGAGGCCGGACCTTTGGGAGCGCCACGAGGGCGCTCGGGTCCAACCTCCCTCTGGCGCGCGGCGACGAAAACAGGACGACAAGAAATGAACCTGATCCAGAAGCTCGAAGCCGAGCAGATCGCCAAGTTCAACGAGGCGAAGAAGATTCCGGAGTTCCGCCCGGGCGACACCCTCAAGGTCGGCGTGAAGGTCGTCGAAGGCGAGCGCACCCGCGTGCAGAACTATGAGGGCGTGTGCATCGCCCGTGCCAACAAGGGCATGGGTTCGAGCTTCACCGTCCGCAAGATTTCGTTCGGTGAGGGCGTCGAGCGCGTCTTCCCGCTCTATTCGCCGAACATCGACAGCATCGAGGTGGTTCGCCGCGGTGTCGTGCGTCGCGCGAAGCTCTATTACCTGCGTGGCCGCACCGGCAAGTCGGCGCGTATCGCCGAGCGTCGCGATCCGCGTCCGACCGAGGTCGCAGCCGCCGAGTAAGCTTCGGCTTCCACGGATACGAAAAGGGCGCGGTGGCGATGGCTACCGCGCCCTTTTTCATTTCCGGCGTCGTGATAGCCAGCGGACAAGCGCGCCGATCGCGTCGAACAGCGCGCGTCGATGCTCCACCCATTCGCGGCCGTAGAAATCATCCATCGCCGCCGCCTTCCCGGACGCGCCGCCAGATGGAATAGGCGGTCGTCCCGTTGCCCGAAGCGCTGGCCGGCACGGCATAGCGCAGCAGCCTGTCCTGCAGCGCATAGTCGCGCACCTGGCGCCGGCCCTCCCAGTTCGGGAAGGAAGCGCCCTCGACATCGAAGACGAGCTGCTTCGCGGCGGCATCGATGCGGACGCGGCCGAAATGGGTGCTCGATCCCAGCGCTGCGGCGCGGAACTCCTCGGGTGTCCCGCGCGCCTTGTCGCCGGTGGCGAAGGCCGGGCGGTCGCGCCGGAAGATCTGCAGGCTGTAGCGTCCTGCGGAGTCGACGATCAGCAGCCCCAGCGGATGCTCGCCATAATTGGTCACCCGCCGCCCGTCGGCGAGGATTTCATAGGCAGAATCCATCACCCAGGTGCCGGCCAGGCTCGGCGCCTCGTCTGTCACGCGCGCGTCTCCGCTGCCCGCCGCGGCGACCATGCCGGCGGCGAGGATGAGTTGTTTCACCATCTCTCGTTCCTCCATGTAACCTGTCGAGTCGGTTACAAGGGTGTGTTGCGACGACGCTCGTAACCTGTCAATAGGGTTTCATGGGCATGCAGGAATTCCATGACGGCGAGTTGCGCGACGGTTTTCACTTCCGGGGCGGGCATCCCGCACTCGATCTGGTGGCGACGGTAACGGGGCGTCTGAAGCCGGCGCAGCGCGAGCTGCTCGCCGAGACCGATGATCTGGCACGCTGGCTGGTCGCGGCGGGTTTCGCCGGATCGCCGCTCGCTGCAACGCCCGGGGATCTGGAGCGGGCGCGAGCACTTCGCGAGGCGATCCACGCAATCGTCGACGCGCGGCTGGCTGGTGGAGAGGGCACTCCGGCCGACATCGCCCAGGTCAATGTCGCGGCCGCCGGGGTGCCCGCTATTCCGCAGATCGGAGAGGACGGCCGCGTGCGGTTGCAGGGCGGCGCATCCGCGCTGCTCGCCACGCTGGCGGGGGAGGCTGCCCTGCTGCTCGGCGGCGATCAGGCCTCGCGCATCCGTCGCTGCGAGGCGGACGGATGCGCGATGCTGTTCCTCGATACTTCGCGCGGCGGCGAGCGCCGCTGGTGCTCGATGAAGCGCTGCGGCAACAAGGCCAAGGTCGCCGAGTTCCGGCGGCGGAAGCAGGGCGGGGAGGCTTAGTCCACCGCCTGCAGCAGGTCGCGAAGCTTCTTCGTCGTGTCGTGGCCGCGCAGCACCGAGGTGTAGCATTCGCGGACCACGCCCATCGCGCCCGGCGACATGCGCTCGTCCTTGAGTACCCGGTCGAATTCTTCCTTCAGATAATCCTCGCCACGCTCGATCTCGCTCAGGATCGCAGCATCTCCGCCTCCGAGCACGCGGCGGAAATCCTCCACCCGCCGGTGGATCGTCGCCGCCGTCGAGCCATATTCGGCCGGCGTGCCGCCCAGTTCGCGGCTTTTGGCGGACAGCGCGTCGATCACGCGGCGGCGCTCGTCGGCCATGTCCTCGAAGAACTGGACGAAGCGGCCGGCATCGGCGTGCTTGGCCGAATGTTCATAGCCGCGCACACTGTCGATGGTGGTGACGATCAGGTCGTCGAGCTTGGACACGTCATGGTTGGTGGTCACGCGGGCTCTCCTTGTAAACTGGTAGCGAAGAGAACCCCGCGCACCGCCCGCGGGTTGCCGAAAATGAAGGTTAGCCAGACATTTACGCGTAGCTGACGATCTCGAATTCGGTGCCGTCATGGTCGAGGAAGTAGAAGCGCCGCCCAGGATCATAGTCGGCATGGGCGAACGGGATCAGCCCGGCCTTCACCACCCGCCGTTCGATTTCGTCGAGATCATCGACCAGGATGCCGACATGGTTGAGTGGCCGGCCCTTCTCGAAGATCGCCTGGTCGGGCGTCTCGGGCGGGGTGTAGACCGCGAGATAGGTGCGCTCGTCGCCGACATGGATGGTGCGCCCGCCGTCGCGTGCCGGGCCTTCCCAGCGGACATGCCAGTCGAACAGGTCGCCAAGCAATTTCGCGGCGCGCTCGGGACTGCGCACGGTGACATTCACATGCTCGATATAGGGCTGGGACATGGATTTCCTTTCCTCATTGGATGCCATGCCGCGAGCAGCTACAACCTCAACCTAAGTTGAGGTCAAGCGGGAAATTTCGGTGCGCGGGAACGAACTGCTGACGATCGGTGAACTGGCGGCACGGACCGGAATCGCGGTGTCGGCGGTGCGCTTCTACGAGGGGAAGGGGATCGTCCACCCGATCCGCACCAGCGGCAACCAGCGGCGGTTCCTGCGATCGGACATCCGCCGCATCTCCTTCGCGCTGATCGCCCAGCAGCTCGGCCTCACCTTGCCGCAGATCGCCGAGGAGCTGGGCAAGCTGCCCGAGGGGCGCACGCCCACCAGTGCGGATTGGGCGCGGATCAGCCGCGGCATTCGCAAGCGGATCGAAGTGCAGATCGCCCAGCTCCAGCGTACGCTCGACGATCTCGACGGCTGCATCGGTTGCGGCTGCCTGAGCCTGAAGAAATGTGCGCTCTACAATCCCGACGACCGCGCCGCGCGCAACGGCGCAGGCCCGCGCTTCATCCTGGTCTCGCGCAAGGTAGCGCTCGGCCTGGATTGAGCGCGTGATTTTGTTGCGGGGCAGCGCAAGATTCCTTCGGGCTGCGGCTTTACCCCGCGCCCGTACCCCGCAATAACGCGGCCCCAAGGAGATCGGGGTTTATGCGGAAATACTTGGTTGGGCTTGCAATGATGGGAGCGCCGCTGATGGCGAATGAAGCGCTGGCGCAGAACAAGGACCTCACGCTCGAACGCGTGTTCGCCAGCCCCGATCTGAACGGTCCGCAGCCGCGCGCCGCCAAGCTCTCGCCCGACGGCAAGTTCCTCACGCTGCTGCGCAACCGCGCCGACGAGAAGGAACGCTTCGACCTGTGGGCGATGGACACCCGCACCGGCGAATGGCGGATGCTGGTCGATTCGAAGAAGTTCGGCAGTGGCGCCGAGATGTCCGAGGCCGAGAAGATGCAGCGCGAGCGCGCCCGCATCGCCGGCACCAAGGGTATCGTCACTTATGACTGGGCGCCCGACGGGAAGTCGGTGCTCGTGCCGCTGGACGGCGAACTTTACCGCGCCGGACTCGATGGCAGCGTCGCCAAGCTGCCTGCCAAGGCAGGTCCCAAGCTCAATGCCGAGATCAGCCCCGCGGGCGGTTATGTCTCGTACGTGCAGGACCAGAACCTGGTGGTGATGGGCCTGGCGAACGGCAATCCCAAGCCGATCACCGAGGATGGCGCCGGTACCGTCCATTGGGGCGAGGCCGAGTTCGTCGCGCAGGAAGAAATGGCTCGGTTCAAGGGCTATTGGTGGGCACCGAACGATCGCTATGTCGCCGTCGAGCGTTTCGACGAGGCGCCGGTGGGCGTGGTTACCCGCGCCGCGATTGGCGCCGAGGGCACGCAGCTCTTCCAGCAGCGCTATCCCAAGGCCGGCACGCCCAACGCCAATGTCGAACTTTACGTCATGGATCCGAACGGCGACCACAAGGTCGGCGTCGATCTGGGGACCGACAAGGACATCTACCTTGCCCGCGTCGACTGGTCGAAGGACGGCAAGACGCTCTACGTCCAGCGCGAGAATCGCGAGCAGACCGTGCTCGACCTGCTCCAGGTCGATCCCGCCACCGGCAAATCGACCGTGCTGTTCAGCGAGAAGGCGCGTGCGAAGAGCTGGGTGAACCTGTCCACCGCGCTGACCCCGCTCGACGACGGCAGCCTGCTCTGGTGGTCGGAGCGCGACGGTCATGGCCATCTCTACCGCTTCGCCAAGGGCAAGTTCGCCCAGATCACCAAGGGTGATTGGGAAGTCACCCCCGATGTCGTCGGCGTGGACGAGGCCAAAAGCCGCGTCTTCTTCCTCGGCAACAAGGACGGCGTGCTCGAACGGCACCTCTATTCGGTCGACTACAAGAAGGGCGGGGCGATCACCCGCCTGACCGAAGCCGGCTGGTGGAACGAGGCGACGATGGATCCCTCGGGCACCCGCGCGATCGTCAAGCGCTCGAACACCGGACAGCCCGCCCAGACCTATCTGGCCGACGCCACCGGCAAGCGCATCGCCTGGGTCAACGAGAACGCGGTAACCGCCGCCGATCACCCCTATAGTGCCTATCTCGCCCAGCATCGCGAGCGGACCTTCGGCACGATCAAGGCGGCCGACGGCTCGACGCTCAACTGGGAGATGATCACGCCCAAGCTCGAGCCGGGCAAGAAATACCCGGTGTTCTTCCAGCACTATGGCGGCCCGCATTCGCAGACGGTGAGCAAGGCCTGGGGCGGCGCGCTCCAGCAGTATCTCGTGTCGCGCGGCTATATCTGGTTCCAGCTCGACAATCGCGGCTCGGCCAATCGCGGCGTCGATTTCGAGAGCCAGATCTGGCACGCGATGGGCACCGTCGAGGTCGAGGACCAGGTCGCCGGCGCGAAGTACCTGAAGACGCTTCCCTATGTGGATGCGAGCAAGGTGGTCACCTATGGCTGGTCCTATGGCGGCTACATGACGCTCAAGATGCTGGAAAAGGCGCCGGGCGTGTTCGCCGCGGGGGTCGCCGGCGCGCCGGTGACCAAGTGGGAGCTGTACGACACCCATTATACCGAGCGCTATATGGGCGACCCGAACAAGGTGCCCGAGGCGTACAAGGCGTCGGACAATATCGGCGAGGCGGCGAAGATCGCCGATCCGATGCTGCTGATCCACGGCATGGCCGACGACAATGTCGTGTTCGAGAACAGCACCGCGATGGCCGCGACGCTGCAAAAGGCCGAAGTGCCGTTCGAGATGATGTTCTACCCCGGCCACACCCACCGCGTCGGCGGCCCGGGCATCAGCGTCCATCTCTGGAACACGATCCTCGACTTCCTCGATCGCAAGACCGGGGCGAAGTAAGCCTCTGGTGAACGGCCGTCGGTAAGGAGTTGGATCCGGTCCAGCCAACTCCTCCGTCACCCTGAACTTGTTTCAGGGTCCAACTTTCCGCGAGCGGTATCGCCTCGGGCACGTTGGGTGCTGAAACAAGTTCAGCATGACGGCATGGGACGGAGGGCCGAATATCGATTTGGCTCAATATCTGCGACTCGACGCAGATATCTTGCTGACCTATCCTTCCCCTCGCTTCGGCGGGGGGAAGAGTGATGACGGATGCGACAGGGGCGGCGTTCGCGCCGGTGAGCGGCAAGGCACGGATCGACGTGCTCGACATGCTGCGCGGACTGGCGATCCTCGGCATCTTCTTCATGAACATCCCCTTCATGGGGGCGCAGCTTTCCAGGCTGTTTCGCGATCCGCGCCTGATCGGCTGGGACCCGCTAGACCAGGCGAGCTGGTGGGGAATCCAGGTGGTGCTGGAGGGTACGCAGCGCGGCCTGCTCGAAATGCTGTTCGGCGCCGGGCTGATGGTCTTCGCCCGGGTGGCGATGACGCCCGATGGACCAGTCGCGGTCGCCGACCTCTATCTGCGGCGCAACCTCTGGCTGCTCGGCTTCGGCATCTTCGATCTGTTCATCCTGCTCTGGGCGGGAGACATCCTCCACATCTATGCGCTGGCCGCGCTGCTGCTCTTCCCGTTCCGCCGGCTGAGCGCGAAATGGCTGGTGGTGCTCGGCCTGGGCTTTGCGCTCTACACGGCAGGCACCGGCGCGCTGCGCTATGTCGAGCGTGCGGCGCTGGTCGAGCGGGTGCAGGTCGCCGAGCGGAAGCTTGCCGCGCATCAGCCGGTGACGCCCGCGGAGAAGAAGGCGCTCGAGGAGTGGCGCAAGAAGGTCGAGCGGCTGCGCACCGGTGGCGACGAGATCAAGGGCATCGCCGAGATGGAGGCCAAGGGGCACGGCGGCAGCTTCCTGGCCTATGCCGGGATGCAGATCGGCTTCTACCAGATGTTCCTCTGGCCCGAGATATTGAAGAGCGTGGCCGAGGCGTTCTGCATGATGCTGATCGGCATCGCGCTATGGAAATGGGGCGTGATCCAGGGCGAGCGCAGCGCGCGCTTCTACCTGCTGCTGATGCTCGCCTGCTACATCCCCGGCATGGCCATGCGGGTGGTTGCGGGCCACGAATTCCTGTCCAATGTGCCCGGCCCCAAGCTGTTGTGGATGACGCAGGAATTCGCCCGGATGGCGGTGTCGATCGGACATGTCGCGCTGGTCAACCTGGCGGTGAAGAGCGGGGTAGGGCGGGTGATCTTCGGGCCGTTCAAGGCAGCGGGGCGAACCGCCTTCTCGCTCTATTTCCTGCAGCAGATCATTGGGATCTACATCCTCTACGCCCCCTGGGGCCTTGGGTTGTGGGGGCGGCAGAGCTGGTCGGACCTGGCGGGCACGGTGCTGCTGGTGATCGGCGGCCAGCTGCTGCTCGCCAATCTCTGGCTGCGTTTCTTCAGCGCCGGCCCGCTCGAATGGCTGTGGCGCAGTCTGGCCTATCTGCGCTGGCAGCCCTTCCTCCGGCGCGCGAGTCCGGTGGAAGCCTAGCGCCGCCCCACCGCGCCCGGCATCGTCCCGTCCGGACGCCGGCACACCGCCCGCGTCTCGGTGCCGTCATAGTGGCACAGGTCGATCCAGGGCTCGCCGCCGGTGGCGCGGTTGCGGCCATAGTCCATCATGCAGCGCATGAATTCGGGGATGAACATCGCCCCACGCTTGGCTTCCTTGAGCGGGCCGCAGGTGATGCTGCCGTCATAGGTCGGCCGGTAGTTGCGATAACCGTCCGCGCTGACGAACCAGATCGCGCCGCCCGGCCGGCTGAGCCGCAGCGCGGCGATCGAGCCGACCTCGAGCTGGTTGACCATGATCGCCTGCCCGCGCTGGGCGGCGCGCAGTGCGTCGGCCTTCTTGTCGATCTCGGCGGGATAGCCCGGCATCACATCCTGATCGGGCGGCAGCCAGGTGGAGCCGTTGCGGATGACATAGATCTCGCCCGGCTTGGCGGGCGCGGCTTCAGGCTGGCGTCCGGTCAAGCGCGCGCGCTCCCGGCGGACGATCTCGCTCGCGACCCGCTGCGCATCCGCCACCGAGGCGAGGAACACCGACTGGCGCACGCCGCCGTCATAATAGGTTTTCCCGTCCACCCGCACCTGCTGGTAGAAGACCGGCACTGCCGCCGATGCCAGCGCCGCGCCCGCCAGGCACTGGGTCGCCCTGGCCAGGTCCGCATCGCTGTTGCCATAGGGCGCGAGCAGCTCCTGCACATCGACATAGCCGAACTCGCCCGAATTGGCTTCGATCAGCCCGAGCAATACCTTGCGCGTCTTGCTGTCGCGCAGCGTCCTGACGATGCACACCCCGGCGCGCCCCTGGGGCGATTTGGGATCGTAGATCGCCGGGCAGATGCGCTGCTCGAAGCGGCGGCGCAGCGGCTTGAGATTGGCCAGCGCGCCGTTGATCGCCGCCATCGCCTGCAGCCCCTCGCGATCGACGATGTCGCTTTCCTTCGCCGGCGAATAGGCCGCGGTCAGCGCAGCGCGGATCGCCACACCCTCGTCATCCTGCCGATCCAGCCCGGCGCCGACGAACAGCGATTGCAATGCGCCGGTACTCACCCCGGTCACCACCCCGAAATCGGGGAACTGCCGGTTCTCGACCAGCTGGTTCATCAGCCCCACGCCGAACGCGCCCCATTGCCCGCCGCCGGAGAGCAGCAGCACCGGCCGTTCGGGGGCAGGGGGGGCAGCAGGATCGGCGGCGAGCCGCGCCAGCTCGGCGGAAGCGAGCCGGTTGGCCAGCTCGCGCTCCGCCGGCGGCAGCGCCTCCAGGTCGAGCGCGCGGATCTGGCGCTCCAGCGGGGTCAGCTCGATCGGATGGATGAAGCTGGCGAAATTGGCGCAATCGAGCTTGAGCGCGCCCTTGAAGGCGCAGCTGCCCAGGCTCAGCCCCATCAGCACGATCAGCAGGATCCGCCGCATCATCCCCTCCACTCTTTTCGGGTCGGTAACAAAGTTGCGTGAAACGCGTCTTGCGTGAAATCGACAAAAAGCCCAGCCATCGCGTGAAACAAGCAGCGCTTGCTTGCGCATATGCTGGGATGCGCGTAGCGCGGCCCCAGTTTCCACCCTGGAGTAAGTGATGGGCTACCGTGTCGTCGTCGCAGGCGCCACCGGCAATGTCGGGCGCGAAATGTTGAACATCCTGGCCGAGCGGGAATTCCCGATCGACGACCTGGCCGTGCTGGCCTCGTCGCGCTCGACCGGCGATATTATCGACTTCGGCGAGACCGGGAAAACCTACAAAGTCCAGAACATCGAGCATTTCGATCCGACCGGCTGGGATATCGCGCTGTTCGCGATTGGCTCGGAGGGCTCGAAGCTCTATGCCCCGAAGTTCGCTGCCGCCGGCTGCACGGTGATCGACAATGCGTCGCTCTACCGCATGGACCCGGACGTGCCGCTGATCGTGCCGGAAGTGAATCCGGAAGCGATCGACGGCTACAAGGCGCGCAACATCATCGCCAACCCGAACTGCTCGACCGCGCAGATGGTCGTGGCGTTGAAGCCGCTCCACGATGCCGCCAAGATCAAGCGCGTCGTCGTCGCGACCTACCAGTCGGTCTCCGGCGCGGGCAAGGCGGGCATGGACGAGCTGTTCGAGCAGTCGCGCAACATCTTCGTCGGCGACAGCGCCGAGCCGAAGAAGTTCACCAAGCAGATCGCCTTCAACGTGATCCCGCACATCGACAGCTTCCTGGACGACGGCTCGACCAAGGAAGAGTGGAAGATGGTCGTCGAGACCAAGAAGATCCTCGATCCGAAGATCAAGGTCACCGCCACCTGCGTGCGCGTGCCGGTGTTCGTCGGCCATTCGGAAGCGATCAACATCGAGTTCGAGGACGAGATCTCGGCCGAGCAGGCCAAGAACATCCTGCGCGAGGCGCCGGGCATCATGCTCGTCGACAAGCATGAGGACGGCGGATACGTCACGCCGATCGAATGCGTCGGCGAATATGCCACCTTCATCAGCCGAGTCCGCGAGGATTCGACGGTGGAGAACGGCCTGTCGATCTGGTGCGTTTCGGACAATCTCCGCAAGGGCGCCGCGCTCAACGCGGTGCAGATCGCCGAGCTGCTGGGCCGCCGTCACCTCAAGAAGGCCTGACCGGATGATAGCGGGCGGCTGCCGCTGCGGCGCCGTCCGCTACACCCTGGCAATGGACGACCTGCCGGCCGTCTATTGCTGCCATTGCCGCGACTGCCAGACGGGTTCGGGCAGCGCCTTTGCCGAGCAGGCGCCGGTGCGCGAGGCCGCGCTGGCGATCGTGGAAGGCGAGGTGGTGGATTTCACGCTGCCCACCTCGAACGGCGCCATCTCGCGCCACTTCGCCTGCGGCATCTGCCACACGCGTCTCTACAATGTGAACAGCGGCCGGCCGGGCCTGGCGATCGTACGTGCAGGCACGCTCGACCGCAGCGACGAGCCCAGCCCGCGCCTGCATATCTGGACCAGCCGCAAGCAGCCCTGGATCGTCATCGCCGACGACGTCCCGCAATGGCCGGAAAGCGCGCCGATGGCGGAATTCGCGGCGCTGCTGTTTCCCCGGGAAGCGGCGGAGTAGCGGATCCCCGGCGAAAGCCGGGGCTCAGGGTTTCTCTGCCGTGCCGTTCTTGGCCCCCGGCTTTCGCCGGGGAACCGGAGATCAGAAGCTCGCCCAGGCCTCGGCATCGCCGATCGGCTTGGCCGGCGCCGGACGAGTGCTCGCCAGCGGCTTGAACCCGCGCGGAGCCGAAGCCGCGGCCGGGCGGCGCCCGCCATCTTCGATACGGAAGGTGCTGGCCTGCGCATCGAGGCGGCTCACCTGGTCGGTCAGCGCCCGCGCCGCCGCCGAGGTTTCCTCGACCATCGCCGCATTCTGCTGGGTCGCCTGGTCCATCGTGCCGATCGCGGTGCTGATCTCGCCGATCGCGGTCGACTGGGCCTGGTTGTCCGAAGCGATCGTGCCGAGCAGCTGGTGCACTTCGCCCACCGTGTCGACGATCTCCGAAAGCGCGCCATCGACGCGCTCTACGGCGCCCTTGGCAGTCTCGACCTCGGCCTGGGTGACGGTCAGCTGGTCGCGCGCACGCTTGGCTTCCTCCTCGGCGCGCATGGCGAGCGCGGAAACGAGGTCGGCAACCACCGCGAAACCGCGGCCCGCCTCGCCGGCACGGCCCGCCTCGACGGCCGCGTTCATCGCCAGAACCCGGGTCTGGAACGCGATCTTGTCGAGCCCCTCGATAACCGAGTCGATGCCCTTGGCGCTCTCGCTCACCCGGCTCATCGCCTGCACTGCCTCATCGGCGGTCTCGCGGCCCGAGCCGACCACTGCGATCGCCGCATCGGCGCGGGTGACCGTCTGGCTCGCGGCATCCGCGGTGGCGCGCAGGCGCTGGTTCATCTGGGTGACGGCGGCCGAGGTCTCTTCCAGGCTCGCGGCATTGCCTTCGGTGCGGCGCGCGAGATCCTCCGACGCGGCGGCGATTTCCATCGAGCCGGTCTGGATCGCGCCGGTGCTTTCCATCACCGTGCCGATCAGCGCGCGCAGGCTGGAGAGCGCGCCGTTATAGTTGCCGCCCAGCTCGGCATAGTCGCTCGGGAAGTCCTTGCCGACATCCGCGGTCAGGTCGCCCCCGGCCACGCGCTCCAGCGCGCCGCCCAGCATCGCCATCGCCTTTTCGCGCTCGATTTCGCCCAGCCGGTGCTTGGCCTCGGCCGCGGCCTTGTCGTTGGCGGCGACGCGGAAGCGCTCGAGCGCGCGCGCCATCTTGCCGATCTCGTCCTCGCTGCGGCGGTCCGGGATCGTGACGGCGGTGTCGCCGGCCGAGAGATGCCCCATCGCCTCGGTCATCTGGGCGAGCGGGCGGAACATCGCGCGGCCGATCAGGAAGCCGATCGCGGTGACCAGCAGCGTGATCAGCGTCGCGGTGATCGCCATCGACGAGCGGACCGACTGGATCGCCGAGAGCACGTCGCTGCGCGGAATGCCGACATAAAGTACGCCGACTACCTTGCCGCTGGCGTCCTTGATCGGATCATAAGCGGTGAAGAACTGCTTGCCGAGGATCTCCGCGGTGCCGCGATAGGGCTTGCCCTGACCGAGAACCGAATCCTTCGCCGGCCCCGCCGCCAGCGGCGTGCCGACCGCGCGGCTGCCATCGGGCTTGAGCACATTGGTGGTGATGCGGGTGTCGCCCGCGAACACGGTCGCGGTGCCGCCGACCAGCCGCTTGATCTCGTCCACCGGCTGGGTCCAGCCGTTGAGCTTGTGCTCTCCGACATAGAGATCGGTGCCGTCGGCGCGGAAGGCGCCTTCGTCGTTCAGCACCTTCCAGGCGACGCGCATGTTGGTCTCCTGGCGCTCGGCCGCGACGCGCTCGGCGTCGGCGGTGAGCACCCGGTCGCTCAGTACGAAAGTGGCGAGCGCGAGCACCAGCAGGCTGGAGATCGTGATGATCGTGGTCTTGGTGGCGAGGGGAAGGTTGGCAATTCGGTCGCGCATGGAAATCTCGTTTGGCCACGCCAGGATGGCGCAGGAAAAAGCGGAATTTCCATCATTATAGGGCGGTTACACGGTTACATGTTGCGGGTGCGAAGTTACGCAAGTGTAATAATTTGTTGCGCGTGCCGTCGCGGCGGAAATCAGCCGCCGCAGCTATAGTCGGGCGGGTAGATCGAACGGCCCAGGTCCTTGCGCACGCGCCGGGCGAGGTCGGTCGCCTCGTGGTTGCCGAGCTTCTCGGCACTGTCCAGCACATCGGCGAGCGGGCCCGAGCAGCCGCCGGCCTTGTTGAGCATCGCGACCATCCGCGATGCGCGGATCGCGCCGTCCTCCGGGCCTTCGCGCGCCGGCAGGAACCAGCCGAGCTGCAGGGCGGGAAGGGCGCGCTCGTCGTCGCGATAGGCCTTCTTGTCGACCGGATCGATCACCTTGGTGCCAAGCAGGATCGCGCCCGCCGCCGCAGCCATGGTGCCGACGCGCGACGGGCTGGTGGTCACGCGGGCAGGATCGGGCATCGCATAATAGCTGAGCAGCAGCGCGGCGAGCGCACGGGCACTCTGCTTGTCCTCGACCAGCGCGAGTGCGTCGGGATCCACTTCGATGCGGTCCACCCGTGCGCGGGCGAAGACACCGCGCTCGTCGGCCGGGATGGTGGCCAGGGTGAAGTCGCCGCCATTGGGGGTGAGTTCGTGCAGCGCGACGTCGAGCTGCTCGATGGGGGCAGGGCGAGGTGCGCCGGCCGCACCCAGCAGCAGTGCGGCCGAAGCCAGGGCAAGTCCGCGTCCCAACATAAGCATCCCCTCCATAAGGGTGCGATGATAGCGCCGATCGGTGGCATTCGCGAGCTGCTTCGACCGGCGCCGACCCGCGCACGACGAAGCCCGATATTTACGTGGAATTGACTGATCCAGGTTAGACCGGTCCCTTCTCTGGGGTGGGTCGCAACGCGTGGTGGAAACGGGCAATGCCGGATTGGCGCCGGTGCGGGGCAAGGCCCGCATCGATGTGCTCGACATGCTGCGCGGGCTGGCGATCCTCGGCATATTCTACATCAATGTGCCGTACATGGCCGCCAGCGTCTGGACCTTCTCGGCCGATGTCCGGCTGATCGGCTGGAGCGCGGCGGACCGCGATGCCTGGTGGGCGGTGAACCTGTTCTTCGCCGGCACCCAGCGGTGCCTGCTCGAATTCCTGTTCGGCGCGGGCATGATGGTGTTGGCGCGCAAGGCGATGGAGCCCGACGGGCCGGTCGCGATCGCCGACCTCTATTATCGCCGGAACCTGTGGCTGCTGGCGTTCGGGCTGTTCGACGTGTTCGTGCTGCTCTGGCCGGGCGATATCCTCCACATCTACGCGCTCGCCGCGCTGTTCCTGTTCCCGTTCCGCACGTTGGGTCCAAAGACGCTGGTTGTGTTGGGGCTCGGCTGGGCGGTGTTTACCGGGCTCGGCATCCCCGAATATGGCGCGCGCGAATATGTCGCGCGAACCGAGCTGGTGCAGAAGGTCGAGGCGGGCGACGCAGCGGCGCTGACCGAATGGCGCAAGCTCGAAACCCATGCGCCCGATATCCAGGCAGTCGCCCGCGAGCATGCGGCGCATCAGGGCGGTTGGCTCCCCTATGCCAGGAATGCGTGGCGCTACTGGAGCTATCTCGCCAGCGAATGGCTGGTCTGGGATGTGCTCGAGGCGTTCTGCACGATGCTGATCGGCGTCGCGCTGTGGAAATGGGGCGTGATCCAGGGCCTCAGGAGCGCGCGTTTCTACCTGTGGCTGATGGTCGCTGGCTACGGGTTCGGGCTCACCGCGCGCTGGATCGGGCTGGCCGAGACGCTCAGCTTCTCGCCCGGTCCGCGCAGCTTGTGGATCACCGGCGAGTTCGCCCGGATGGCGATCGGCCTCGGCCATCTCGCGCTGGTCAATCTGGTGGTGAAGAGCCGGAGCGGCGCAGCGGTGCTGGGCTTGTTCAAGGCGCCCGGCCGCATGGCCTTCTCGCTCTACTTCCTCCAGCAGATCGTCGGGATGTACATCCTGTTCGCGCCCTGGGGTTTCAACCTGTGGGGCCGGTTCGGCTGGGCCGAGATGGCGGCGATCTCGACGATCGGGATCGTCGCACTGGTCGCCTTCGCCAATCTATGGATGCGCCACTTCGTCAGCGGCCCGCTCGAATGGGCGTGGCGCAGCCTGGCCTATGTGAAGCCGCAGCCTTTCCGGCGGGCGGAGCTCAGTGCCCCGCCGCAGCCGGATCATTGTCCACTTTCCCGCCCGGCTTCTGCAGCAGCACCACCAGCGGCACGCTGATCGCGGTCACGATCGCCATCAGCCAGAAGTCGTTGAGATAGGCGATCATCGCCGCCTGGCGGTTCACTTCGGCGTCCATCATGCCGGTGATCATCGCGCCCTGCTGGCCCATGCCCTGGATCAGCGAGCCCATGCCGTTCATGGTCGTCGCGGTGACGTGCTCGCCCAGATACTGGTGGCTGCGCTGGATATTCTGCGCCAGGATCGCGCTCACCGCCGAGATGCCCACCGACGCACCGATATTGCGGGTCAGGTTGAGCAGGCTCGATCCCTCGGTGCGGAAATGCGGGGGCAGGCCGGCAAAGGCCAGGCCGTTCAGCGGCATGAACACCAGGCCAAGGCCCAGGCCCTGGACGAAGCCCGAGACGATGAAGGGCGTGCTGCCCATCTCGATCGTCCAGCCCGACATCTCCCACAGCGAGACCGCCGCGATCGCCAGGCCGATGCCAACGGACCAGCGCGGATCGAGCCAGCCGCGCTGGATCAGCTGCGCGCCGGCGAACATCGTGATCACCACGCCCACGCCGCGCGGCATCAGCAACAGGCCGGTGTCGAACACCGAATAGCCGTAAAGGCTCTGCAGCATCGGCGGCAGCAGCGCCATCGTCGCCATCATCACCAGGCCGATCACCATCATGAAGAAGATGCCGGTGACGAGGTTGCGATGCTTCCACAGCTCGCGCTCGAACATCGGGTTCTTGCCGGTGAACAGGTGGACGAAGAACATCCAGAAGGCGATGATCGACACCAGCATCTCGACCCAGATCTCGGTGGAGGAGAACCAGTCCTGGTCCTGCCCGCGATCGAGCATCAGCTGGAGCGAGGCGATGGCGATGGCGAGCAGCGAGAAGCCGAACGCGTCGAACTGGCGCTTGCGGATCGGTCGCGAGGGGAGGAGCCACCAGAGGATCGCGAAGCACACCACGCCCACCGGCAGGTTGACGTAGAACACCCAGCGCCAGTCGAAATTGTCGGTAAGATAGCCGCCGATCAGCGGGCCCATGATCGGGCCGACCATGATGCCCATGCCCCAGATCGACATCGCCTTGGGCTGGTCCTCGGGCTTGTTGATGTCGAGCATCACCGTCTGGCTCAGCGGGTTGAGGAACGCCGCGGTGATGCCCTGCAGGATGCGGAAGGCGACCATCTCCTCCAGCGTCTGCGCCGCGCCGCACATCGCGGAGGCGATGACGAAGCCGACGGTGGAGATCAGGAAGAGGTTGCGCGAGCCGATCCGGTCGGAGAGCCAGCCGGTGATCGGGATCGCGATGGCCGAGGCGACGATATAGCTGGTCAGCACCCAGTTGATCGTGTCGCGCGTGGCGCCGAGCGACGCCTGCATGTGCGGGATGGCGACGTTGGCGATTGTCGTGTCGAGGATCTGCATGATCGTCGCCATCATGACGCCGAGGGTCAGCAAGCCCTTGTACTTTACGGGCAGTGCTGCGCCGCCCCCCGATGGGGGGGCGGCTTGCGGGCGGGGAGGCGTAGAGGGAGACGCCTCACCCGCCCTGGTGGCGCGGCCGGGGGCTGCCGACGCCATGTTACTTGCAGGGGCCGTTGAACACGACCTTCACGTCGGCCGAGATGCCGGCGATCAGCGCGCGCGGGCTCTTCTCGTCGATCGCGATGCGTACCGGCACGCGCTGCGTCACCTTCACCCAATTGCCGTTGGCATTCTGGGCCGGGAGGACGGAAAATTCGCTGCCGGTGCCTGCGCCGAGGGATTCGACATGCCCTCGCAGCTCGAGGCCCGGATAGGCATCGAAGCCGACAATCGCGCACTGGCCGACCCGCATCTTGTTGAGATCGGTCTCCTTGAAGTTCGCATCGACCCATGCCGGCTTGTCCGAGACGATCGTCACCGCCGCGAGGCCGGTGATCATCTGCTGGCCCACCTGGAGGCTCTTGGTCTGGCTGACCACGCCGCTGACCGGCGCGACCACGGTGGTGCGCTGCAGGTCGAGCAGCGCCTTGCTCAGCTGCACCCGCGCCGCCGCGATTTGCGGGTTCTCGCCCGGCACCGCGGCGCCAGTGGCTATCTTGGCCCGCGCCTCATTGGCACTGGCCTGGGCATTCTGCAGCTGGGCACGTGCCTGCTCGAGCGCATGCTGGGCCGACTGGAAGTTCGCCCGTGTCGTGAAGCCCTGCTTCATCAGCGCGTTCTGCCGGTCGTAATTCTCCTGGGCGTTCTGGATCGCGTCCTGCGCCGCCTGGATGTCGGCGCCCTTGCCCTGGAAGCTCACCTGGTCGGTATTGAGCTGCACCTGCGCCGCGGCGATCGCGGCCTGGGCCTGGGCCACCGCGATCTTGTAGGGCTCGGGATCGATGCGGAACAGCACGTCGCCCGCCTTGACCGCCTGGTTCTCCTTCACCCCGACATAGACGATGCGCCCGGCGACGTCGGTCGAGACCGAGCTCTTGTCCTGCTGCACATAGGCATTGTCGGTCGACACGCTGTGGCCGCCGGTGAAGTAGAAATAGCCCACGATAGCGAGCAGGATCGCCGGCACGCCGAACATCAGCAGCGGACGCAGCAGCCCGCGCTTCGGCTTGGCCGGTGCCTCCGGCGCCTCGGGCACGGTCGTACCCTCGGTCGGGATGGTGATCCTGGTCTCTTCGGACTTCTCGATCTTGGGATCTGCGTCAGCCATTTGCGGCCTCTTTGCCCTCTTGAACGTTGCTCAGGTTCGCGCGGATCGCCTGGAGCGATCCGACCAGTTCTTCACGCTGCACGGAGCTCAACCCCTGAAGCGCGTCTTCGATCATCACCCCGGCCAGCTCCTGGAGCTCGTCGAGCACCGGATCGGCCTTGTCGGTGAGGTGGATCCGCCAGGCGCGGCGATCGGCGGGATCGCGGCGGCGCTCGACGAAACCGGCCTCCTCCAGCCGGTCGACCATCCGGCACGCGGTGATCGGCTCGACTTCGAGCTGCTCGGCCAACTGGCCCTGGTTGAGGCCGGGCTGGCGCGAGAGGATCTTGAGCGCGCGCCACTGCGCCACGCTCGCGCCGCTGCTACGCGCGCGCTCGTCGAAACGGCGGCGCAACAGGCGAGCGGTATCGCTCAAGAGGAATCCAAGACTCTCGGTCATAGCGCGCACATAATAAGCACACTTATAGATTGCAATCTGCAACCAGAGTGCATTGTGCGATGCGGCAATTGCGTTGGCTGCAATCATCCTTCCGTCATCCCCGCCTGCGCGGGGATGACGTCGTGTGGGGACGAAGAGACACAGAGACGACGAACGGAGAGGGACCATGGAGACGGAAATGACCGGCGGCTGCCAGTGCGGCCGGGTGCGCTATTCGGTGACGGTGCGTGACGACGAGGCCTATCTCTGCCATTGCCGCATGTGCCAGCGCGCCACCGGCGGCGTCTCGATCGCGTTCAAGAATGTCGCCAAAGCCGATGTCCGCTGGGAGCGCGAGCCCGAGCGCTACCCGTCTTCCCCGATCGCCCGGCGCGGCTTCTGCTACCAGTGCGGCACGCCGCTGACCTATGAAGCGCACGGCCATGACCGGCTCGACCTGACTGTCGGCAGCTTCGACGATCCGGACGGTTTCGTCCCCACCGAGCATTCGGGATGCGAAAGCTGGCACCGGGCGTGGCTTGACACGAGCCACCTGCCGGCATCACGGACCGACGAGAACCCGAGCCTCGTCAAACGCTGGATGGATAAAGTTGGCCGACTTCCCGATTGAAACGCATCGCTTCACCAGCTTCGACGGCGCCGAGCTTGCCTGGCATGTGATGGGCGAGGGGCGCGATGCGGTGCTGATCCACGGCTATGCCTCCACCGCGGAGATCAACTGGATCAAGTACGGCCATGCCGCCAGGCTCGCGGAGAAGGGCTTCCGGGTGATCATGCCCGATCTGCGCGGGCACGGGATGAGCGCTGCGCCGCACGATGCCGCCAGCTATCCGCCGGATGTGACCGCGCGTGACGGCCTGGCGCTGGTCGAGCATCTGGGCCTCACCGACTATGACCTGGGCGGCTATTCGCTCGGCGCGCGCACCACGGTGCGGATGATCGTCGACGGCGGCGCCACGCCGCGCAAGGTGATGCTCGCCGGCATGGGGCTTTCGGGCCTCACCGCCGCCTCGCGCACCGGCACTTATTTCCGCCGCGTGCTCACCAATCTCGGGACCTTCGAGCGCGGCTCGAGCGAATGGCTGACCGAAGCTTTCCTCAAGACCTCCAAGGCCGATCCGCTGGCGCTGCTGCCGGTGCTCGACACCTTTGTCGATACCCAGGAAGCGCATCTCGCCCGGCTGACCGAGGAGACCTTGGTCGTCGCCGGCGTGGAGGACGATCATAACGGCTCGGCGCATGAACTTGCGGACCTGCTGCCCAACGCCACCTTCGTCGAGATTCCAGGCAACCACATGAGCGCCGTCACCCGGCCGGAGCTGGGGCGCGCGATCGCCGATTTCTTCGCGGCTTGACCGCCCGGGAACGCATCTCCATCGTCGGCCCCATCCAGATATAAGAGGGGCCTTCCCATGATCCGTACCGGTATTTCGGCGCTCGCGCTTGCGGCCGCCCTCGTCGTCGCGCCAGCAGGTGCGCAGGACAAGACGCCGACCGCTGCAGAGGCCAAGGCGTTCGTCGCCGATGCCGAGGCGAAGCTCGGCGCCCAGGGCGTCGTCGCCGCGCGCGCCGACTGGGTTTACAGCACCTATATCAACCAGGACACCGAGGCGATGACGGCGCGCGAAGGCGCCAAGCTCACCTCGCTGCAGGTCGATCTCGCGCTGGGCGCGGCCAAGTATGCCAATGTGCCGGGCCTCGACTATGATACCAGCCGCAAGCTCGCGATGCTCCGCAACAAGATCGTGCTGCCGGCGCCGACCACTCCGGGCGCGGCGGAGGAGCTGGCCGGCCTCTCGGCCAAGATCACCGGCATCTACGGCGCGGGCAAGGGCACGCTGAACGGCAAGCCGATCAACGGATCGGACATCGAGGCGGCGATGGGCGAGGAGCGCGATCCCGCCAAGCTCAAGGAGATGTGGGTCAGCTGGAACGACAATGTCGGCGCCCCGATGCGCCCCGACTATGCCAAGCTGGTCGGCATCGCCAACAAGGGCGCGACGGGCCTCGGCTATGACGATGTCGGCGCGATGTGGCGTTCGGGATACGACATGGATCCGGCCGCCTTCGCCGCGACCACTGACAAGATCTGGAACGACCTCAAGCCGCTCTACATCGCGCTGCACACCTATGTGCGCCGCAAGCTCAACGAGAAATATGGCAGCGCAGTCCAGCCCGCCAAGGGCCCGATCCGCGCCGACCTGCTCGGCAACATGTGGGCGCAGGAATGGGGCAATATCTATGACATCGTGGCGCCCGCCGGCGCCGGCAGCGTCGGCTATGACGTCGGCGAGCTGCTCAAGGCCAAGGGCTATGACCATCTCAAGATGGTGAAGGCCGGCGAGGGCTTCTACTCGTCGCTCGGCTTCGCGCCGCTGCCGGGCACCTTCTGGGAGCGCTCGCAGTTCGTGAAGCCGGCGGACCGCGAAGTCGTCTGCCATGCCTCGGCCTGGGACATCGACAATGTCGACGACCTGCGCATCAAGATGTGCATCAAGGTCAATGCCGACGACTTCGTGACCATCCACCACGAGCTCGGCCACAACTATTATCAGCGCGCCTACAACAAGCAGTCGACCCTGTACCTCGACGGCGCGAATGACGGCTTCCACGAGGCGATCGGCGACTTCATCGCACTGTCGATCACGCCGGACTACCTCGTCCAGATCGGCCTGCTCGACAAGTCGCAGGTGCCGAGCGCGGACAAGGACATCGGCCTGTTGCTCCGCCAGGCGATGGACAAGGTGGCGTTCCTGCCGTTCGGCCTGCTGGTCGACAAGTGGCGCTGGGGCGTGTTCTCGGGCCAGATCCCGACGAACGGCTACCAGGCCGGCTGGGACAAGCTGCGCCTGCAATATCAGGGCATCGTGCCGCCGGTGGCGCGCGACGAGACCCGCTTCGATCCGGGCGCCAAGTTCCACATCCCGGCGACCACGCCCTATACGCGCTACTTCCTGGCGCGGGTGCTCCAGTTCCAGTTCTACAAGGCGGCGTGCGACCAGGCCGGCTGGAAGGGTCCGCTCCATCGCTGTTCCTTCTACGGCAACAAGGAAGTGGGCGCGAAGCTCGACAAGATGCTGGCGATGGGCGCGTCCAAGCCCTGGCCGGACGCGCTGCAGGAATTCACCGGCTCGCGCGAGATGTCGGGCAAGGCGATGGCGGAATATTTCGCCCCGCTGAAGAAGTGGCTCGACGAGCAGAACAAGGGCCAGCCGCAGGGCTGGTAAGCCTGGAAATACGGCCATTCCACTACCCCTGCGATGCGCTAGGCTATGCGCATCGCAGGGAGGGGTTCATGTCGATTCGCCTGGTTTTCGCAGCGCTGATGGCGCTGCCTTTCGTCGCGGCGGTGCAGCCCGCGGCATCGCAGGAAGTGCGGGTGCGGATCGTCGGCACCGGGCAATATGAAGCGCCGGCCAGCTCGATCGTGGTCACCGGCACCTTCTGGAAGGACGGCGAGAGCCAGGCCGAGGCGGATGCTGCCCTGGCGGCCAATTACGACGCGCTTGCCCGTGCGGTCGCGAAGCTCGGTCTGCCGGCGAGCGCGCTCGTCCGGGAGCCGAGGCCGACGGCTCTCCTGCCGACGACGAGCATTCTCACCGTGCCGACCGTAAAGGCCCCGCCGCCACCGCCGCCGCCGGCATCCTCATCCGGCGCGCGCCTGGCGCCGCCGATCGTGACCACGCCGCGCATCACCATGCCGCCGCCACCCGTGCGGCGGCCCAATGCCACGGGCGGCTATACCGTCACGCTCGCCAATGCCGACCAGCTTGCGGAGCTGCGCCGGTTGCTCGCCGCTTCGACGATCAGCCTGGGTACAGAGCAATACAAGCTTGCCGATGAAGCGGCCGCGCGCCGCCAGGCCAAGACGCGGGCGGTCACCGCCGCACGGGCAGACGCGGATGCCTATGCCGCGTCGCTCGGCCTGAAGGCGGTTCGCCTCGTCCTCATCGATGAGGCGGGGCAGCTGACGCCGCCGGCGCTCGCGCGCATGCTCGAAGCCAGCGCGCCGCCCTATCGCCTGCGGGCGGAACCCGCCAAGCCCGGCTTCGTGCGGGTTGAGGCGAGCGTCATGGCGGAGTTCGCGCTCACGCCCTAGCTGCGGATCGCGGCGCGGTGGCGCCCCGGCCCTTGCCGGTGACGCGGCGGCGGCTCAGGCCGGCGGGTCGCTGTCGGGGATCATGCCCTCGTCGGCGATCTGCGCGTCCCATTCGGCTGAGCTGTCGGTGCCGTCGGACTGGTGCGCGTGCGGCGCCTCGGCTTCGGGCTGTTCCTCGGGGTCGATCATGGTGACTCTCCTCAACAGGGCTGAACGCACCGCCGAGATAAGCTGTCCGCCCGGTCCCGTCATCCTACCCGAAGGAAGGATGACGGCGGACAGCCTTACCGGAACGGCGGCTCGTTGAACGCGCGCAGCTTGCGGGAGTGGAGCTTGGCGCCTTCGCGGCGCAGCTCCTCGCAGGTCTCGATGCCGATCTTGAGGTGCTCGGCGATCGCGCGCTCGTAGAACAGGTTCGCCTGTCCCGGCAGCTTGAGCTCGCCGTGGAGCGGCTTGTCCGAGACGCAGAGCAGCGTGCCATAGGGCACGCGGAAGCGATAGCCCTGGGCGGCGAGCGTGGCGCTCTCCATGTCGATGCCGACCGCGCGGCTGAGCGAGAAGCGCAGCGCCGATTGCGAGTAGCGCAGCTCCCAGTTGCGGTCGTCGGTGGTGACGATCGTGCCGGTGCGCAGCCGCTGCTTGAGCTCGTCGCCCGACTGGCCGGAGATGGTACCGGCGGCGCGGGCGAGGGCGAGCTGGACTTCGGCGATGGCCGGGATCGGGATCTCCGGCGGCAGCACGTCGTCCATGATGTGGTCGTCGCGCAGATAGGCGTGGGCGAGGACATAGTCGCCGATCCGCTGGCTCGGGCGCAGGCCGCCGCAATGCCCGATCATCAGCCAGGCCTCGGGGCGCAGCACCGCGAGATGATCGGTGATCGTCTTGGCGTTGGACGGGCCGACGCCGATGTTGACCAGCGTGATGCCCGAGCCGTCCTTCGCCATCAGGTGATAGGCGGGCATCTGGTGGCGACGCCACGCCGAGGTGTCGTTGAGCAGCCGGTCGGTATCGTCCCCGGCCTCGACCAGGAGGCCGCCCGCGCCCGAGACCCCGGTGAAGCGCGAGCCCTCACCGAGCTGGTCGACCGCCCAGCGGACGAACTCGTCGACATAGCGGTGATAGTTGGTGAACAGGATGTATTGCTGGAAATGCTCGACCGGGGTGCCGGTATAGTGGCGCAGGCGGGCGAGCGAGAAATCGGTGCGCAGCCCGTCGAACAGCGCGAGCGGCCGAGTCGAGTCCGAGGACATCCACAGCCCGTCGGCGATCTCGTCGCCGATATGCGCCAGCTCGGTCGCCGGGAAGTGACGGCCCAGCTCGGTGACCGAGATCTGGTCCATCGCCGCGATGTGGCCGGGATCGAGCACATAGGGGAAGGGGATTTCCTGCCGCCCGGTGACGGCATGGACCTCGACGTCATAGTCCTCGATCAGGAAGGTCAGCTGCTCGATCAGGTAGCGGCTGAACATCGCCGGGCGGGTGACCGAGATGCGATACTCGCCTTCCTCGACCAGCCGGCCGAACGAGCGGCGCGGGGTGGGGCGGTTGCGGTCGGTGCCGCCGCGATAGGTGACGCGCAGCTCGGGATAGGCGAAGCTGCCGTCGGTCCGGTCTTCCGGGCTCGGCGGCGTGCCTTCGCTGATATAGCGGTTCAGGGCGGCTTTGAGGCGATCGACCGAGGCGTTGTAGAGGCGCTCGAGATCGGCGACGATGTCGGATGCTTGAGTCATCTTGCAGGGCTAAGCGCCAAAAATGACTCTGGCAAGACCATGGGCCGAGGCAAGCCCCGGCCCAGGCTGGCCCTCCCCATAGGGGAGGAATTTTTTCCGGCTTATTTCTTGGCCGGCTTGGCCGCGGGTTCCTTGTCGCCGCCCAGCTGGGTGGCGGCATAGGCGGCACCGCCCACTGCGGCAGCGACTCCGGCGGCGATGCCGGCCGCGGCGATCGGATGCTCCTTCACCGCATTGACGGTCGCATCGACTGCGTCGCCGATCGCTTCCTGCGCCTGGGCGAGGAAGCTCTTCGCCTCGTCCCTGGCTTCGGCGACAGTCTCGGGAAGTGCGTTGGCGGTTTCGGTATCGGCCATGTCGGTCCCTTTCTGAAAAGCTCGCCAGATCAACTCCGGCGAGCCTTCCAAGGTTCCGTTACGCTGCCGTGTTCAGCTCACAGCTTGCCGAGAAGATACTCGGCTCACAGCTTGCCGAGAAGATACTCGGCCGAGCTCACTTCGAACTGGCCCGGCGCCTCGACGTTGAGCTGCTCGACCACGCCGTCATTGACCAGCATCGAGAAACGCTGTCCGCGCGTGCCCATGCCGAACTTCGAGCCGTCCATGGTCAGGCCCAGCGCCTTGGGGAAATCGCCATTGCCGTCGGCGAGCATCGTCACCTTGCCCTCGACGCCGCTGGCCTTGCCCCAGGCGCCCATCACGAAGGCGTCGTTGACCGCGGTGCAGGCGATCTCGTCCACGCCCTTCGCCTTGATCTCTTCGGCCTTTTCGACAAAGCCCGGCAGGTGCTTGGCCGAGCAGGTGGGGGTGAAGGCACCCGGTACAGAGAAGATCGCCACCTTGCGGCCGGCGAAATAGTCGTCCGAGGAAATCTGGTCGGGGCCAGCCTCGGTCACCTTGACGAAGGTTACGCTGGGAATGCGGTCGCCAACCTGGATGGTCATTCTTCTCTCCTGGAAATGAGTCGTGCCGCTCCATCGGCTTGTGGCGGGTGATTTTCAAGCGTGCGGAGCCGAAGTGGTGCGGCTACGTTGATCGGGCATGGACTCGACACCTTTCCTTACCGGCCAGTTCCTCCTCGCCATGCCGGGCATCGGCGATCCGCGCTTCGAACGCGCGGTGATCGCGATGTGCGCGCACGACGATGAGGGGGCGCTCGGCATCGGCATCGGCGACACGATCGAGGGGCTGACCCTCCATGACCTGCTCAAGCAGTTCGAGATCGAGCCGGGCGACGCGCCCGACACGCCGGTGCATTTCGGCGGCCCGGTCGAGCCGCGTCGCGGCTTCGTCCTCCATTCGCCCGACTGGGGCGGACAGGACACGATCGATGTCGACGGCCGCTGGGCGCTGTCGGGCACGATCGACGTGCTGCGGGCGATCGCCGAGGGCACCGGCCCCGCCAAATATCTGGTCGCGCTCGGTTATGCCGGCTGGAGCGAGGGGCAGCTCGACAGCGAGATGGCGCGCCATGGCTGGTTCAACACCGCCGGCACGCCCGACCTGATCTATGACATCGACGCCGAGGACCGCTGGGCAGTCGCCTTTGCCGGCGCCGGCATCGATCCCCGCCTGCTCTCGAACAGCGCGGGGACCGCCTGACGCCCTAGTGCGTCGGGTCCGCCGGCGTCTCGTCGTCGCCGCGGACATAGACCTTGCCTTCCAGCACCTTGATCCGCACCACCGTGTCCTGGTGCGGGGTCGAGCAGAAGCTGCCGGTGGTGTTGACGTCCATCTTCTCGTGCGTGTCGCGCTGGCGCAGCACGAAGCGTACCGGCAGCGCGCAGGTCTTCGGCCCGCCATTCTTGAAGCGCAGCGTCGCCTTCAGCGGCTCCAGCGCATTGCCCATCTGGTTGTCGCTCCAGCGCGGCGAGCGGCCCGGGCTGGCGGAATCGACATAGAAGCCGACCACGTCGTAATTCGCGGTCTCGTTGATGATGACCATGCAGCCGAGCTTCCAGCAGTTGACCTTCACCTGCTCGGGATAGTTGCGCATCATCGCTGCCCAGGCCCGCGCGTCGCCGCCGGGGTCGCCGACATCGCGGATGATGCCGGCGCTGTCCTGCGCAAGGGCAGGCAGGCTGGGGGCGAGCGAAAGGAGCAACGCAGACGCAAGGAACCTGAGCATGGGTGAACTCGCAATGTGGATTGTGACGCGAGCCACGATTTGCCCGGTCCCGCGGCTTTCGTCACCGCCAAAAAATTGGGGTACCACCATTTCCGGCGAAGTTACCGCCCGACCGTACCACGGCCGGGCGGTACCAATTGTCAGGCCGGCTCGGCCACGCGGACGCGCAGCGCCCGTGCCGCGGCGACCATCGCGTCGATCGCCGGCTTCACTTCCTCCCATTTGCGGGTCTTGAGCCCGCAATCGGGGTTCACCCACAATTGCTCGGGCGCGAGGTGCGCCTGGGCGAGCTTCATCAGTTCGACCATCTCGTCCTGTGTCGGCACGCGCGGCGCGTGGATGTCGTACACGCCCGGCCCGATCGCGCTCGGGTAGCGATAGGCGGCGAAGCCCTCGAGCAGCTCCATCTGCGAGCGCGCGGTCTCGATCGAGATCACATCGGTATCCATCGCGCCGATCGCCGGCAGGATGTCGTTGAACTCCGAATAGCACATGTGGGTGTGGATCTGCGTCGCGTCAGCCACGCCCGCCGCGGTCAGGCGGAAGGCATCGACCGCCCAGTCGAGATAGGCATCCCAGTCGCGCCGGCGCAGCGGCATGCCCTCGCGCAGCGCCGCTTCGTCGATCTGGATCGCCTTGCAGCCAGCCGCTTCCAGGTCGAGCACTTCGTCGCGGATCGCCAGCGCGATCTGCTGGCACGATGCCGAACGCGGCTGGTCGTCGCGCACGAAGCTCCAGTTGAGGATCGTCACCGGACCGGTGAGCATGCCCTTCACCGGCTTGTCCGTCAGCGACTGCGCATAGCGCCACCATTCCACCGTCATCGGCTGGGGCCGCGAGACATCGCCATAGAGGATCGGCGGCCGCACGCAGCGCGAGCCATAGGACTGGACCCAGCCATTTACCGTGAAGGCGAAGCCGGCGAGCTGCTCGCCGAAATACTGGACCATGTCGTTCCGCTCGAACTCGCCGTGGACCAGCATGTCGAGCCCGGCTTCCTCCTGCCAGCGGATCGTCCGCTCGGTCTCCTCGCGCAGGAACCGCTCATACGCCGCGCTGTCGAGATTGCCGCGGTTGTGCTCGGCGCGGGCGTGGCGCACTTCGGCGGTCTGCGGGAAGGAGCCGATCGTGGTGGTCGGGAAGGGCGGCAGGTCGAGCACTTCCGCCTGCACCACGGCGCGCGCGGCATAGGGCGAGGTCCGCTCGCGCATCGCCGCGCTCACCGCCGCCATCCGCGCCGCGACCTTCGGATCGTGGATGCGCGGCGAGACCTTGCGCGCCGCAGCCGCCGCACCCGATGCGGTGAGCTTCGCGGCCACCCAGTCGCGCCCGCCATTGAGCGCATCCTTGAGCGTCGCCAGCTCGTCGATCTTCTGCACGGCAAAGGCGAGCCACTGCTTCACTTCGTCATCGAGCTTCGGCTCCAGCGCCAGGTCCACCGGCACATGAAGCAGCGAGCAGGACGGCGCGATCACCAGGTCGCGCGTCGCCGCGATCGGCTCCAGCCGGTCGAGCAGCCTTTCCAGGTCGGCGCGCCAGATGTTGCGCCCGTCGATCACGCCGAGCGAGAGCAGCAGCCCCTTGGGCGCGGCGACCAGTATCTTGTCGAGCTGGTCCGGCGCGCGGACGAGATCCAGGTGCAGCCCGGCCACCGGCAGGTTCACCGCCAGCGTCAGATTATCCTCCAGCGCGCCGAAATAGGTGGCGAGCATGATCTTCAGGCCCAGACGCGGCAGCTTGGCATAAGCGCGGGTGATCGCGGCGCGCTGCCGCTCGTTGAGGTCGGTGGCAAGGATCGGCTCGTCGATCTGCACCCATTCGGCACCGGCATGCTGAAGCTGGGTCAGCACCGCCGAATAAAGGCCGAGCACTTCGTCGAGATAGTCGAAAGGATCGACGTCGCGGCCCTTGGCCAGGCTCAGCCAGGTGACCGGCCCGAGCAGCACCGGCCGCGTCTCGTAGCCGAGCGCCCTGGCCTCGCGATATTCGTCGACGATTTTGGCGGAGGAGAGGGCGAGCTTCTGCCCGGCGACCAGCTCGGGCACCATGTAATGATAATTGGTGTCGAACCATTTGGTCATTTCCTGCGCAGTGTGGCCATGGCCATGCGTGCAGCCGCCAGTCTCCCCGGTCGTGCCGCGCGCCATCGCGAAATAGGTGCCGAGGTCGGCGGTGCCGGCGGCGACGCCGTAGCGCTCCGGGATCGCGCCCAGCATCAGGCTGGTGTCGAGCACATGATCGTAGAAGGAGAAGTCGTTCGACGGCAGCCAGTCGACTCCGATCGCGGCCTGGCGGGCCCAGGCGGCGGCGCGCAGCCCTGCGGCGGAATCTAGCAGTTCGGCTTCGGTGGACTTGCCGCTCCAGAATTTCTCCAGAGCGAATTTCAGCTCGCGCCGCGGACCGATCCGCGGAAAGCCGAGCGTGGCAACAGTGACGGTCATGGTCTTCATACCCCGATGAAGGGCGGGGGAGACCGGCACGGACACGCACACGCGCCGCGAACGGACGGAAGGCCCGGCCGCGGCAAGCAGGCGGCCAGACCGGGCACCCCGCCGGTGGACGTTATCGCGTCAAAGGCAGGTCTCCTGGCTCACGGGTCAGCGCGGACGATCCGTCTTCCCAGGGTTGCCCCCAGTGACATGCTGGACCGCCGCTCGCCGCTTACAGTTGCGGGGGCAGCGCCGGAATCGCACCGGCTTCCCGTCTTAGCTTCCGCCCGGATTTGGCCCGGCGGAAGAACCTCGACCGCTTAAGCATCCGCCTGTCGGGATGGTTCGTCAAGGGTGATATAAAGAATTCTTTATATGATGGTTTCGGGAGAGCCTCTATTCCGTCATGCTGAACTTGTTTCAGCATCCAACTCTACCCCAGCGATACCGCTCGAGGCGCGTTGGACCCTGAAACAAGTTCAGGGTGACGGAGGATTGGAAGCGGAAATCACCGCTTCCCAGCCAGTTCCCGCCCAAGCCGGTCCACCCGCAGCCACCGCCCGCCGGTGTACCAGTGATGCTCGCCGTCCCCGGTCAGCGTGCATCCGATGCAAACTTCGGCGACACCCTTCTCGAACGGCATCGCCCCGTCGTATCGCCGCGCGATCACCAGGTGCAGCGCGCGGTCGATATAGCCGATCTTGCCGTTCCATTCGGAACGTGCACGCCCGTCGACGAAGGGATCGGCGCCATTGTCCATCGCCATCACCGGCGCGCTGCGACCGTCGCGGGCGACATAATGGAAGCTCTTGCCGACATGGACGGTAGCCAGTCCGTCCCGGTCATGGTCGAGCTTCATCCGATGCGCCGGCGCCAGCCGGATCGTGCCGTCGGCGTCCTGCGCCGCGCAGTCCGGGAAGGTGTCGAGCTCGCCGCCGCGCGGGGCGTAGAAGCAGGGGAGGGGGTAGCGCTGCTGAGCCGGTTCGGAGGGTGCCGCGAGCGTCACGAGCGGAAGGAACAGCCAGTGCATGAGGCGAGGCTATCATGGCGCTGTGCCTCGCACAAAGACCGGCTCGCCGTGACATATAAAGATATCTTTATATCGGGATTGCGCGGCCAGGGCGAAGCCTGTAGGGCGCCCGCATCCGCCGCCGGTGATTCCCGGCGCGTAACCGATTCACATCTGGAGACAGCTCGTGGCTACCGTGCTCGACAAGGACTATGTCATCAAGGACCTCTCGCTTGCCGCCTTTGGCCGCAAGGAAATCGAGATCGCCGAGACCGAAATGCCGGGCCTGATGGCGCTCCGCGCCGAGTTCGGTGCTTCGAAGCCGCTCAAGGGCGCGCGCATCACCGGCTCGCTGCATATGACGATTCAGACCGCCGTGCTGATCGAGACCCTCAAGGAACTCGGCGCCGAGCTGCGCTGGGCGACCTGCAACATCTACTCGACCCAGGACCATGCCGCGGCCGCCATCGCCGAGGCCGGCATCCCCGTCTTCGCCGTCAAGGGCGAGACGCTCGAAGAATATTGGGATTACGTCATCCGCATCTTCGACTGGGGCCAGGACCAGACCTGCAACATGATCCTCGACGACGGTGGCGACGCCACCATGTTCGCGCTGTGGGGCGCGCGCGTCGAGGCGGGTGAGGAACTGTTCACCCCGTCGAACGAAGAGGAAGAGATCTTCGTCGCCACGCTGAAGCGCTTCCTTGCCGAGCGTCCGGGCTACCTGACCAAGACCGTCGCCACGATCAAGGGCGTGTCGGAAGAGACCACCACCGGCGTGCACCGCCTGTACGAGCTGTCGAAGAAGGGCAAGCTCCCGTTCCCGGCGATCAACGTCAACGACAGCGTCACCAAGTCGAAGTTCGACAACCTCTATGGCTGCAAGGAATCGCTGGTCGACGCGATCCGTCGCGCCACCGACGTGATGCTCGCCGGCAAGGTCGCCTGCGTCGCCGGCTTCGGTGACGTCGGCAAGGGTTCGGCCGCGTCGCTCCGCAACGGCGGTGCCCGCGTTCTGGTCACCGAGATCGACCCGATCTGCGCGCTGCAGGCGGCGATGGAGGGCTATGAAGTCGTGACGATGGAAGAGGCCGCCACCCGCGCCGACATCTTCGTCACCGCCACCGGCAACGAAGCCGTGCTCACCGTCGACCACATGCGCGCGATGAAGAACATGGCGATCGTCTCGAACATCGGCCACTTCGACAGCGAGATCGAGATCGCCGGCCTGGCGAACTTCAAGTGGACCGAGATCAAGCCGCAGGTCGACGAAGTCGAGTTCCCGGATGGCAAGAAGATCATCGTGCTGTCGAAGGGCCGTCTGGTGAACCTCGGCAACGCGACCGGCCACCCGTCGTTCGTGATGTCGTCGTCCTTCACCAACCAGGTCCTCGCCCAGATCGAGCTGTGGACCAAGTCGGACGAGTACAAGAACGACGTGTACGTCCTGCCGAAGCACCTCGACGAGAAGGTCGCGGCGCTGCATCTCGACAAGCTCGGCGTGAAGCTGACCAAGCTGACCCAGAAGCAGGCGGACTATATCGGCGTCACCGTCGAGGGTCCGTTCAAGCCGGATCACTATCGCTACTGATCCTTCGCCGTCAGGCGAATGAAAGGGCCGCGCTTCCCCCCGGGAGGCGCGGCCTTTTTCGTTGGCGCGGGCCGACTGCCGTACTGTTGTAATCTCGCAACACGCCGCAACAAACTGTTGTCGCAAGGCAACCAAAACCCGCATTTCCGCGTCATGGCAAAGTCAGGGACAAAAGCCGGCAACAATCGGCTCCGAGGTCGCACGGTCAGTTTATTAAAGGGGATGTATCATGCGTAGCTCTTGTGCGCTCACCCGGCGCGGCCTGTCCTTTACCGCGTCGGTCGCCGTTCTTGCTCTAGCCCAGATCGCCACGCCGGCAGCCGCGCAGACCGCGGACCAGACGCCGGCGCCCGCCGAGGCGCAGGCTGCGGTTCCGGAACAGGCCGATCAGGCCGCGCCGCAGGAAGGCGCCATCGTCGTCACCGGTTCGCGTATCCGCCGCCAGGATTTCGAGACGCCGAACCCGGTCGTGACCCTGGGCGCCCAGACGCTCCAGGAATCGGGCACCACCAACCTCACCGACTTCCTCACCGGCTATCCGGCGCTGCAGGGCTCGGCGACTTCGGGCAACAACTCGGGTGACCGCGCCGGCATCGGCTATACCGGCCTCAACCTGCTCGACCTGCGCAATCTCGGCACCCAGCGCACGCTGGTGCTGGTCGATGGCCGCCGCCACGTCTCGGGCGTGCCGGGCACCGCGTCGGTCGATATCAACACCATCCCCAACGACCTGGTCGAGCGCATCGAAGTGCTCACCGGCGGCGCCTCGGCCATCTACGGTGCCGACGGCGTCAGCGGCGTCGTCAACTTCATCATGAAGAAGAACTTCCAGGGCATCAGCGCCCGCGCCCAGGCGGGCATCTCCGAATATGGCGATGCCGGCCAGCGCATGTTCTCGATCACCGCCGGCAAGAACTTCGCCGACGGCCGCGGCAACATCGCCATCGCCTATGAATATGGCGAGGAGGATCGCCTCGATTCGCACGATCGCCAGCGCTACAGCGGCACCAACCAGGTCGGCTTCTATCGCAACCCGAACGGCACCACGCCCACCTATGTGCCGCTCAACGACATCCGCTATTTCGACACCGCGCGTCAGGGCGGCATCGATCTCGATTTCGACGGCCTGCCCGACTATTTCGTCGGCGCCAACGGCCTGACCCCCTATGATCCGGGCAAGTTCGTGCGCACCGCCTTCCAGCAGGGCGGCAGCGGCACGCTGGTCTCCGACTATGGCAACGACCTGCTGCCGGAAGTGAGCCGCCATGTCGTCAACGCGATCGCGCATTTCGACGTCAGCCCCGCATTCTCGGTCTTCGCCGAGGCGAAGTACGCGCGCACGCACAGCTATTCGCTCGCCCAGCCGACCTTCGACTATTACCTCCTGATCCCGGAGGATAACCCCTATATCCCGGCCGCGCTGCGGCCGCTGATCGCCGCCACCGGCAATGGCGGCGTGCTGATGAACCGCGACAATTTCGATTTCGGCCAGCGCGGTGAGGACATCACCCGCGAGACCTATCGCGGCGTGTTCGGCGTGCGGGGCGACCTGAGCAGCCACCTCAACTACGAAGTGTCGTACACCTATGGCCGCACCGACGTGTCGAGCCGCTACCTGAACGACATCCTCGACGACCGCTTCTATGCCGCGATCGACGTGGTGCAGGGCGCGAACGGCCCGACCTGCCGGGTGAACGTCAACCCGGCCTGGACGCCCGACCAGCCCTATGCGAGCCGCGACGTCTTCTCGCCGACCACCTTCCGTCCGGGCGAGTGCGTGCCGCTCAACCTGTTCGGCGAGGGCGCCGGCAGCCAGGCGGCCTATAACTGGATCAAGGCCGACACGCTCGATCGCGCCCGCATCCAGCAGCACGTCGCCACCGCCTATCTGTCGGGCGACCTTGGTGGTCTGTTCACCATGCCGGGCGGCGGCCAGGTCGGCTTCTCGGTCGGCGCGGAATATCGCAAGGAAAAGAGCAGCTTCACCGCCGATCCGCTGGCGGCGCAGGGCCTGACTTTCGCCAACTCGCTCAGCAATGACGGCGGCGAATATGACGTGAAGGAAGTGTTCGGCGAGCTCAACGTGCCGCTGCTCACCGACACCATCGTCCACCGCCTCGAAGTGGGCGGCGCGGTGCGCTTCTCCGACTATTCGTCGATCGGCCACACCACCACCTGGAAGCTTGATGGCAAGTTCGCGCCGGTGCGCGACATCACCTTCAACGGCACCTATTCGAAGGCGGTGCGCGCGCCGAACATCGGCGAGCTCTATGCGGGCAATTCGCAGACCTTCGAGTTCATCACCGATCCGTGCCTCCCGGCCGAGATCCAGTTCGGTACCCAGTATCGCGCGGCGAACTGCCAGGCGCTGCTGAGCTCGCTGGGTGCCAACCCGGCGACCTATACCGACGCGCGCTCGACCAACCTGCCGGGCTTCGCCGGCGGCAACCCGAACCTGAAGCAGGAAGAGGCGACGACCTGGACCGCCGGCGTGGTGCTCCAGCCGAGCTTCATCCCGGGCCTGTCGCTGCGTGCCGACTGGTATGACATCAAGCTGAAGAACGCGATCAACCAGGTCACCTCGCAGCAGCTCGCCGAGCTCTGCGTCGACCAGCCGACGCTCAGCAACCCGTTCTGCGCGGGCATCACCCGTCAGAACGGCGCGACCGGCAACGCCGCGGCGGGCAACATCGTCAGCTTCAACGTCGTGCCGCAGAACGTGGCGCAGTTCCGCACCGCGGGCCTCGACGTGAACTTCAACTACCGCCTGAAGACCGACAATGCCGGCACCTTCAGCCTGAGCGTGGTCGGCAACTATCTCGATCGCCTCGAGTTCATCGGCACCCCGGGCGCCGATGTGACCAACTCGCGCGGCGAGACCTATGCCCCGAAGTACACGGTCAACGCCGATCTCACCTGGCAGCTGGGCGGGTTCACCGCGAACTACGGCATCCTGTGGTTCGACAAGACCTCGCGCTACACCAACCAGCAGATGGCCGGCGATCCGACCATCGTCGCGGAGGAATACAAGTACCTCAAGCAGCGTTGGCAGCACGATATCTACCTGAGCTACGATATCGACCAGCGCTTCCAGATCTATGGCGGCGTGCGCAACCTGTTCGGCCAGATGCCCGAGCTCGGCACGCGCATCTATCCGGTCAACGCCGTCGGCCGCTTCGGCTATGTCGGCGCCAAGGTGAAGCTGCCGAACCTGTTCTGATCGGCAACTTCGCCCTGAAGCGAAAAAAGGAAGGGCCCGGCGGCATGCCGGGCCCTTTTCGTTTGGCGACAAACTGTCCTAAGGGACGGAGATGATCCCCCGGAACGGCGCGCTTTGATCCACATCACGCAATCGGCCGCGGTGCTCGCGGGCGCGGCGCTGGCGTTGCTGGTGATCGGCGGCGTCTGGGCGCTGTTCGCCGGCCTGCGTGCCCGTGCCGACGCGACCTCGATCGCCGAGGCCAATGCCCGGCTCGCCGCGCTGGTCAGCGGTTCGCCGGCCCAGGCGATGCTGGTGCGTGCCGATGGCCGGCTCGAGCTGTCGCGGCGGCTGGGGGACTGGCTTGGCTTCCAGGATCTGCCGCGCGAGCTGGACGAACTGACCGGAGCAGGGACGGGACTGCTGCCCGAGGATGCCGATGCCCTCGGCGCGCATGTCGCGGCCGCGCAAAAGGCCGGCAAGCCGTTCAGCCTTTCCGTCCGTGCGCTCGGCTCGGAACGTGCGCTGCTGGTGATCGGTGAGCGCGCGCCGCAGACCGTCAACGCTCCTGGCGGCGTCGTGCTCTGGTTCCTCGACGCGACCGAGAGCCAGGACGAGATCAACCGCCTCCAGCGCGAGGCTACCCGGCTGCGCGCCGCCTTCGACGCGCTCACCGCGCTGATCGAGGCTGCACCGATGCCGATGTGGTATCGCGGCGGCGACCTTCGCCTGCTCATGGTCAACTCGGCCTATGTCGAGGCCGTGGAGGGCAAGGATTCCGAGGATGTCGTCGAGCGCGGGCTCGAGCTGATCGAGGGCGTCGGCCTGGGAGGACCACTCGCCAATGCCGCGATCGCCCGCGACACCGGTGAACCGCAGACCGCGGCGATGCCCGCCACGATCGGCGGCAAGCGCCGGATGCTGCGCCTCCACGACATGCCCTTGCCCACCGGTGGCGTCGCTGGCTTCGCGGTCGATATCGAGGAGCTGGAGCAGGCGCGCGGCGGTCTCAAGCGCTTCGCCGCTGCCCAGCGTGCGATGCTCGATCGGATCTCGGCCGGCGTCGCCCAGTTCGGTGCCGATCGCAGCCTGATCTTCTCCAACCAGCCGTTCCGCCGGATGTTCGCGATCCGCAACGAGTGGCTGGCCGATCGCCCCGAATTCGATCGCGTGCTCGATCGCATGCGCGAGGCCAATCGCCTGCCGGAAGTGCGCGACTATCCGGCCTGGCGGGCGGAGCGGGCGCACTGGTTCGTGTCGCCCGACGCGGTCGAGGAGACCTGGAGCCTCGGTGCCACCCATATGCGCGTCGTCGCCCAGCCGCTGCCCGAAGGCGGGCTGCTGCTGCTGTTCGAGGACCAGACCCAGCAGTTCGAGCTGCAGCGCGAGCATGGCGAGATGCAGCAGGTGCGCACCGCCACGCTGGAGAGCCTTGCCGAAGCGGTCGCCGTGTTCGGCAAGGGGCGGCTCCAGCTGTGGAACCGCAAGTTCCGCCAGGTCTGGGGCTTTGAGGACAGCTTCCTCGACAGCCATCCGCAGGTGCCGCAGCTGGTCCGCGCCTTTGGGCCGAAGCTGGTCAAGGCGTCTCGCGCTGACATCATCGGCGACCTGATCCGCATCGCCGCGCAGGAGCGCCAGTCACGCGGCTCCAGCATCGCCTTTGCCGATGGCCGCCATTTCGACGTGACCGCGGTGCCGCTGCCCGACGGCAATGCGCTGGTGACGATGCTCGATACCACCGATCATCACCGCGCCGAGCGCGCGCTCAGCGCCCGCAACGAAGCGCTGGAAGCGGCGGACCGGGTCAAGACCTCGTTCCTCGCTAACATGAGCTATGAGCTGCGTACCCCGCTGACCTCGATCAAGGGCTTTGCCGAGATGCTCAACGGCGGGTTCGCCGGCCCGCTTTCGGAGAGCGGGCAGGAATATTCGGACGCGATCCTGATCTCGGTCGACCGGCTCGGCACGATGATCGACGAAGTGCTCGATCTCACCCAGAGCGAAGGTTCGCCACTTGAGAAGGCGCCGGTCGATATCGAGCACGCCGCGCAGAATGCCGCCGAAGCGATCGCGCCGCTGGCCAAGGCCAAGCATATCGAGCTGGTGGTCGAGAATGCCGGCACCGCCGGTGCGATCACCGGCGATGCGCGCCGCGTCCGCCAGGTGATCGAGCATCTGCTGCGCCACGCCGTCTCGCAGACGCCGGAGCAGGGCAGGGTGCTGCTCCATCTCGACGGCAACAGCCGCGTCGCCCGCGTGATCGTATCGGATAACGGTCCGGGCATGACGCCCGAGCAGGTCGCTACCGCCTTTGATCGCTTCGCCCAGTTCGGCAATGCCCGCGGCAGCCAGCGCTCGCTGGGCCTGGGCCTGCCGCTGGCGAAGCAGTTCGTCGAGGCGCATCGCGGGCGGATCGAGCTGATCTCCGAACCGGGTGAGGGGACGCTGGTAACCGTGGAACTGCCGCGGCGATGATCCTCTCCAGCCTCGATCAGTCGCTCGAACTCGGCCGCCGTCTCGCCGGGCTCGCCCGCCCCGGCGACGTCATCGCGCTTTCCGGCCAGCTCGGCGCCGGCAAGACCAGCATCGCCCGCGGCCTGCTCGCCGCGCTGGGACTGGAAGGCGAGGCGCCGTCGCCCAGCTTCGCGATCGTCCAGCCCTATGAGCCGCCCGAGGTCCGTTTCCCGGTGCTCCATGTCGATCTCTACCGGCTCGACGATCCATCCGAGGCCGAGGAACTGGGCCTCGACGATGCCCGCTATGATTCGCTGCTGATCGTCGAATGGCCCGAGCGGCTGGGCGAGGCAGCATGGCACGATGCGCTGTGGTTGTCCCTCGATGTGGCACCGGACGGCGCGCGCGTCTTGACAGCGAAGGTGCCGGCGGCATGGAAGGACCGATGGTTTCTGACATGAATCCGCCCGCCGCGGCGCCCGACTTCCTTGTTGCCGCTGGTTGGGGCGGAGCCGAGATCCGCCCGCTTGCCGGCGACGCCTCGTTCCGCCGCTATTTCCGGGTGGTGGAGCATGACCGCACCGCGATCCTGATGGACGCGCCGCCCCCGCACGAGGATCCGCGCCCCTTCATCAACATCGCCCGCTGGCTGACCAGCCACGGCTTCGCCGCGCCGGAGATCCTCCACGAGGACCTGACCGAGGGCCTGGTCCTGATCCAGGATTTCGGCGACGCCCGGATGCGCGAGACCGTCGACGCCGCGCCCGAGAGCGAGCTGCGCCTCTACGAGGAGGCGATCGACCTGCTCATCCGCCTCGCCGAATATCCGGCCGCGGACATCCTCAAGCCCTACAGCCTGGCCGAGTATCACCGCGAGGCGGACCTGCTCCCCGAATGGTATTGCCCCGCGGTCGGCCTGGAGGTCGACATCGACGGATACCGCAAGGCCTGGGACGAAGCGCTGGCGCCGGTGCTCGCGGGTCACACGCCTGTCACGGTGCTGCGCGACTACCATGTCGAGAATCTCATGCTGATCGACGGTAGCGCGGAAACCTTGGGCCTGCTCGACTTCCAGGACGCCCTGGCGGGCCATCCCGCCTATGACCTCGTCTCGCTGCTGCAGGACGCCCGCCGTGACGTGCCCGAAAGCCTCGAGACCGCGATGCTCGATCGCTACAAGCGCATCACCGGCGCCGGCTACGCGTTCGATGTCGCCTATCACGTGCTCGGCGCGCAGCGGAACGCCAAGATCGTCGGCATCTTCACTCGCCTTTGGCAGCGCGACGGCAAGCCGCGCTATCCGGGCCTGTGCCCGCGCGTCTGGACCTATCTCAACCGCGACCTCCGGCACCCCGCGCTCAAGCCGGTCGCCGACTGGTTCGCAGCCAATATCCCCGTCGACATGCGCGGCGATCCCCTCGCACTGACCAAGGCATAAGACCGGGGCAATGAAACCCTCCGCCACCTATTCGCTGCGCCCGAACCCGGACGTCGCCATGCCCGAGACCGCAATGGTGATGGCCGCCGGCCTCGGCAAGCGCATGCGCCCGCTCACCGTCACGCGCCCAAAGCCGCTGGTCGAAGTCGCCGGCAAGCCGCTGCTCGACCATACGATGGATCACCTGCGCGAGGCCGGGATCAAGCGCGCCGTGGTCAACGTCCACTACCTCGCCGACCAGGTCGAGGCGCACCTCAAGGCCCGCGCCGGCGGCATCGACGTCCAGATCTCGGACGAGCGCGCCCAGCTGATGGAGACCGGCGGCGGCATCGTCCAGGCCCGTGAGATGCTCGGCGACCAGCCCTTCTTCACGGTGAACAGCGACACGCTCTGGGTCGACGGCCCGATCGGCTCCCTCAACGCGCTCGCCGCCGCCTGGGATGATGAGAAGATGGACGCGCTGCTGCTGCTCGTGCCCCTGGCGCGCGCATACAGCCACAAGGGCATGGGCGATTTCCGCCTCGATCCGCTCGGCCGCATCACCGAGCGCCGCAAGCCCGGCCGCCTCGCGCCCTTCGTCTATGCCGGCGCCCAGATCATCCACCCCCGCGTGATCCGCGACTGGCCCGAGGGCCCGTTCTCGACCAATTTGTTCTGGAACCGCGCGATGGAGCAGGGGCGGTTGTGGGGCACGGTCCACCAGGGCCTGTGGTTCGACGTCGGCACCCCCGGCGCGGTCAAGGAAGCCGAAGAGATACTGGCGACGGTCTAAACCCGTCATCCCGGCGAACGCCGGGCTCTCAGGCCGTATCCCGACCCCTCAACGCATTCCGTCATCCCCGCGCAGGCGGGGATCCATTCTGGCTGACCGAAATGAGTCCCATTGCCTTCAGCGACAATGGATCCCCGCCTGCGCGGGGATGACGATAGAAGGGCGATGCTCTAGGCTTTCCCGAACCCATGCCCGACGCCCTCCACCTCTACACCATCCCCCCGCACCGCGCCTTCGCGGATGCGCTGGCGAACGGGCTGATTCAGCGCTTCGGCAGCGACCCGATGGGCCTCGCCCGCGGCCTCGTCCTGCTCCCCAACAACCGCGCCAAGAAGGCGATCCAGGACGCGTTCGTCCGCGCCAGCGGCGGCGGCCTGCTGCTGCCCCGCCTCGTCGCGGTCGGCGATCCCGAGCTCGACGAAGCGGTGTTCGATGCCGCCGCCGATCCCGATCCCGTGCCTCCCGCGGTCACCCCGCTCCAGCGCCAGCTCATCCTCGCGCGCCTCATCCAGCAGGCCGAACCCCGCCACGACGCCGCCGAAGCCGTCCGCCTCGCCGGCGAGCTTGCCGAGACGCTCGACCAGCTGCTGATCGAGGAAGTCCCGCTCACCCGCCTTACCGACCTCAAGTTCGAAGGCGAACTGCAGAGCCATTGGGACAAGTCGCTCAACCTGTTCCGCATCGTCCTCGAGCGCTGGCCCGGCGAACTCGCCCGGCTCGGCCGCATCGATCTCGCCGATCGCCGCCGCCAGCTGATCGACAGGGTGGCGAAGCGCTGGACCGCCAATCCGCCGCAGGGCTTTGTCTGCGCCGCCGGCATCACCGCCAGCGCGCCCGCCATCGCCCGGCTCCAGCGCGTCGTCGCCGGGCTGCCCCAGGGCATGGTCGTCCTCCCCGATCTCGCCATCGCCATCTCGGAGGCCGAGTGGGACATGCTCGGCCCGCACGCGCCCGATCCCGTCACCGGTCGCCGCAAGCGCAACCTCGAGACCCATCCGCAATTCCACCTGAAACTCTTGCTGGAGCGGATGTCGGTCCACCGCAGCGAGTTCGATCCGTGGATGTTCGCCAGCGAGCATGACGCCGCGCCCTCGCGCAGCAAGGCGATCGCCTCGGCGATGCAGCCGCCCGAACTCACCCATGGCTGGACCACGCTCCCCGAGCATGAGCGCCGGCTCGACGGCGTCCGCGTCCTCGAAGTCGCCACGCCCGCCGAGGAAGCCCAGGCGATCGCCCTCGCGCTCCGCCAGGTGCTGGAGACCCCCGAGCGCACCGCCGCGCTGGTCACGCCCGACCGCGCGCTCGCTCGCCGCGTCGCCGCGCACTGCGCCCGCTGGGGCATCACCGTCGACGATTCCGCCGGCCAGCCACTGTCGATCCTGCCGCCGGGCACCTTGCTGCTCGCGCTCGCCGACGCCGCCGCCCAGCGCTTCGCCCCGCTGCCGCTGCTCACCCTGCTCAAGCACCCGCTGGTAATGCCCGAGACCCGGCCGGAATGGCTGGAAGGCGCCCGCCTGCTCGATCGTGCCCTGCGCGGCCCGCGCCCCGCGCCGGACCTCGCCGGCATCGATCGCCATCTGGCGGAGCAGGAGGGCAGGGACGGTCCGATCCGCAAGGCCGCCCAGGCCTGGTGGCCCACCGCCAGGGCGTTGCTCGCCCCGCTCGAAGCCGCGTTCGGCGCCGGCACGCAGCCGATCCCCGCGCTGCTCGCGGCGCTGCGCGAAACCGCCCAGGCGCTGGGCGGCGATGCGCTATGGAGCCGCGCCGAGGGCCGCGCTGCCGCGACCCTGCTCGACGATCTCGAACGCGAAGCGGTGGACGGCCCCCAGCGCGCCGACCCCGAAACGCTCGCCCCGATGCTGCGCACGCTGATGGACGGCATCGCGGTGCGCCCGCCCCAGGGCGGCCATCCGCGCCTCGCCATTCTCGGCCAGCTCGAAGCGCGCCTGCAGACCGCCGACCTGATGATCCTGTCGGGCCTCAACGAAGGCGTCTGGCCAAGTCTGCCCGCGCCCGACCCCTGGCTCGCCCCGCGCATCCGCGCCGAGCTTGACCTGCCCGGCCTGGAACGCCGCATCGGCCTCGCCGCGCACGATCTTGCCGGTGCGCTTGGCGCCCCCGAAGTGCTGCTCACCCGCGCCCGTCGCGACGCCACCGCGCCGACGATTGCCTCGCGCTTCTGGCTGCGCCTCGAAGCACTGTCCGGAGGCCTCGATCGCGCGCCCGATCTCGCCGCCTGGCTCCACGCGATCGACAATCCCGGCGCCCATGAACCCGCCGACCGCCCGGCGCCGCAACCGGCGGTGGAAGCCCGCCCCAAGGCGATCTCGGTCACCGAAGTCGATCGGTTGAAGGCCGATCCCTATGCCTTTTACGCCCGCCGCATGCTCAAGCTCGCGCCGCTCGATCCGGTCGATGCCGATCCCAGCGCCGCGTGGAGGGGCACGGCAGTACATGACGTTCTTCAGAAATGGTTCGAGCTCGATAATTGCGATCCGGCCAGGCTCCGTGCCCGCGCCGAGGCGATGCTGGTCGATGAGCGCACCCATCCGATGATGCGCGCGCTCTGGCAGCCGCGCCTGATGGAAGCGATCGACTGGATCGCCCGCCAGATCGCCGAGAGCCCGGACCGCAAGGTGCTCGCGGTCGAGCTCGACGGCGATATCGAGTTCGAAGGGGTGAAGCTGCGCGGCAAGTTCGATCGCATCGATCGCCTGGCCGATGGCAGCCTCGCGATCATCGACTACAAGACCGGCCAGCCTCCCAGCACTCGCGCCGTCCGCGCCGGGTTCAGCCTGCAATTGGGTCTGCTCGGCCTGATCGCCGAGCGTGGCGGGTTTGCCGACATCGAGGGCATCGCGCGTGCCTTTGAGTACTGGTCGCTCGCCCGCTCCCCGCGCACCGGCGGCTTCGGCTATGTCGACAGCCCCGTCGATCCGAAGAAGAAGGAGCCGATCCCGGCCGAGGAATTCGTCGACCTCGCCGCGCACCATTTCGCCGACGCGGTGCGGATGTGGCTGACGGGCGACGAGCCCTTCACCGCCAAGCTCCACCCCGAATATGCGCCCTATGCCGAGTATGACCAGCTGATGCGGCTCGACGAATGGTATGGCCGTGAGTGAGGGCGGCGTGATCGCGCATACTTACTCCCGCACGTTATTCCGTCATCCCCGCGAAGGCGGGGATCCATTGGCGCTGCCGTTTCGGCTCCATCCGCTTAGCCAGCCAGAATGGATCCCCGCCTGCGCGGGGATGACGGAGTTAGGGGTAAGGATGGCGGAGGCAGGGGTGGCGATGACGAAGGCGCAAAATGTCTGAAGTCCGCCCCCTCCACAAACTCAAGGGCAACCAGAAGGCCGCCAGCGATCCCGGCCGACATATCTGGCTCTCCGCCTCGGCCGGCACCGGCAAGACCCAGGTGCTCGCCGCGCGCGTCTGGCGGCTGCTGCTCGGCGGCACCAATCCCGGCGCGATCCTCTGCCTCACCTTCACCAAGGCGGGCGCGGCGGAGATGTCCGAGCGGATCACCAGCCGGCTCGCCCGCTGGGTGCGCGCCTCCGATACCGAACTCGCTGCCGACCTCGAAGCGCTGGGCGAGAACATCTCGCCTGCGGGCCGCGAAAAGGCCCGCCAGCTCTTCGCCAAGGTGCTCGACGCGCCGGGCGGCGGCATCCGTATCCAGACGATCCACAGCTTCTGCCAGTCGCTGCTCGCCGCCTTCCCGATGGAAGCCGGCCTCGTCCCAGGCTTCCGTCCGCTCGATCAGCGCGAGGAAGCCGTGCTCTCCCGCGAGGCGCTGGCCGAGATGCTGGTCGATGCCGAGCGCGACGGCCGCGGCTGGATCGTCGATGCGGTCGGCGCGCTGTCGCTGCGGCTGGGCGAGGGCAAGGCCGAGGATTTCCTCAAGGCCTGCGCCCGCGAAGGCGAAGCGCTCGCCGCTTTGCCGATCCTGATCCAGCCATTCCTGCGCGAAGCCCTTGGCCTGCCGCTGGGAGACGTGGATGCGGAGATCGCCCGCCGCTGCGCCGATGACAGTTTCGACCTCGCCAGCCTGCGCGCGATTACGGTGATGAACGCCGATTGGGGCACGGGCAGGGGGCTCGAACGCGCCGACATCGCCGCAGCCTGGCTCGGCAGGAGCCCGGAGGCCCGCGCCGCCAGCCTCGCCGATCTCCATTCGATCTGGGCCACCGCCAAGGGCGAGCCGCGCTCGTTCGGCAAGGGCCAGGCCCCGCAGGACCCGTCTTACGCCGACTACGCCATGCGGCTGTTCGACAGCTGCAGCCAGCTGCTCGGCATGAAGACCCAGGCGGCGTACGCGGACCTGCTCGCCCGCGGGCTGGAGGCCGGCCGCGTCTATGCCGAGACCTATGGCCAGGCGAAGCGCCGCCTCGGCGCGGTCGACTTCAACGACCTTATCCACCGCACGGTCGCGCTGCTCGCCGAGCCGGGCATGGGCGAGTGGGTGCGCTTCAAGCTCGATACCGCGACCGAGCATGTCCTGATCGACGAGGCGCAGGACACCAATCCCCAGCAATGGGCAATCGTCAGCGCGATCGCCGACGAGTTCTTTGTCGGCGAGGGCGTCCGCGCCACGACGATGCGCACGCTGTTCACCGTCGGCGACTACAAGCAGGCGATCTTCGGCTTCCAGGGCACCGATCCGATTTTCTTCCGCGCCGCCTTCGAGCGTTTCCTCGCGCTGTCGCGGGTCGAGGCCGATCCCGACTACGAATTCGACGAGGACAAGCCCGAGCCCCGAGAAGTCGAGGAGCTGTCGCTCACCCACAGCTTCCGCTCGACCCGGCCGGTGCTCGAATTCGTCGATGCCGCGCTCGGCGCGCTGCCCGCGCCCGGCATGGGTGAGCTGTCGGACAGCCAGGAACATGCCAGCGAAGTGCCCGGCCCCGGCACCGTCACGCTCTGGCCGCCGGTCACCGAGGGCGGCAGCGAGGCGGACGAGGAGGAATGGGTCAGCGACGCCACGCGCGAACTGGCCGGGCGCATCGCGCGGCAGGTCCGCGAATGGTGGCAGGGCGGCATGATGCTGGAGAGCAAGGGTCGTCCGCTCCAGCCCGAGGATGTGATGATCCTGGTCAAGCGCCGCGGCGAGCTGGCCTCGCTGATCGTCGCGCGGCTCTATGCCGAGGGCGTGCCGGTGGCCGGCGTCGATCGCCTGCGGCTGAATGCGCCTTTGGCGGTGCAGGACCTGCTCGCCGCGATCCGCTTCGCACTCCAGCCAGAGGACGATCTGTCGCTCGCCTCCCTGCTCGTGTCCCCCTTGATCGGCTGGACTCAGGAGGAGCTAATGGACGCTTCTGTCCGCACCAGTGGCGGACTCTGGCGTCACCTGCGTCGAACCCAGCCCGAGGAGCGCCTCGCGCCGCTCTATGCACTCCTCGCACGCGCTGACATCGCCACCCCCTATCGCTTTCTGGAAGAACTACTTTCCGGTCCGCTGGATGGTCGCCGCAAGCTGTTGCGCCGGTTGGGCGAGGAAGCCCGCGATCCGATCGAAGAACTGCTCAATGCGACGCTCAACTTCGAAAAGGTTGCGACCCCGTCCTTGCAGCGATTCCTCGACTGGTTCGATCGCGGCGATGTCGAGATCGTCCGCGATGCGGCCCAGCCCCAGGCGGCGGTACGGGTGATGACCGCCCACGGCGCCAAGGGCCTGCAGGCGCCTTTGGTCATCCTTGCGGACGCCACCGTCGATCCCACGCGCTCCCCGCGTGACTTTCTGGGATGGGAACCGTCTGGTGCGTCCGGAAAGCTGCCCATCTTCCGGCCCCGCGCCGCTGAGCGCGGCGTGCTGGCCGAAGTCATCGAAAACGCCGATGCGCGTGAACTTAGTGAACATTGGCGTCTATTCTATGTCGCAGCCACCCGCGCCGAGGAAAAGCTGGTCGTTGCCGGGGCTTTGGGCCCGATGGCCAAGGGCGTGCCCCCGGCAAAGAGTTGGTACGCCGCCAGCGCCGCCGCGCTCGACGCGCTCGGCGTGCCCGAGGGAGAAGTACGCGAATTCAGCGGCTTGAAGCCCCAGCCGCCGGTGGCGGTGAGGCCGCGCCCGGCCGAGGTCGCGGCCGAGGTGGCGCGGCTCCCCGACTGGGCCCGCCGCCCGGCCCCCGAGGAAGCCCGCCCGCCGCGTCCCCTCGCGCCGTCGTCGCTGGGTGACGATGCGGTCGCCGATCCGCCCCCTACGCCGGCCCTCAGGGCGGCGGCGGAGCGCGGCCGTCTCCTCCATGCGCTTTTCGAGCGATTGCCGTCGGTTAGCCCTTCGGATCGCCATGCCGCAGCCGAGCGCTGGCTGGCCGGGGCGGGGGGCGTGGCCGATGCCGCCCTCAGGGCGGAACTGGTCACGGCAGCCCTGGGCGTCACCGAGAACCCCGATCTCGCCGCGCTTTTCGGACCTGATTCCCTCGGCGAGGCCCCGATCGCGGCCGTGGTGGGAGAGGGCGTGGTCGTCTCCGGCACGGTCGATCGGCTCGTGGTCACGCCGGAGAATGTCCGGGTGATCGACTTCAAGACCGGCCGCCGCGCCCCCGCGACACTGGCCGAGATTCCGCCCTATCACCTCCGCCAGATGGGCGCCTATGTCGCTGCGCTCAGGGTGATTTTTCCCGGGCGCAGGGTCGAGGCCGGGTTGCTCTACGCGGCGGGCCCGGTCCTCCATCTGCTGCCCGAGGAGGTGCTGGCGGCGCACAAGCCCGGCTTCGTGCCCACGGAGCAAAGCTTGGCCCTGCGCGCTTGACCCTGCGCGGGTCGATCATAGATTAGACCCCGACATCGTATCAGGAGTTCTTCCATGGCCACCAAGGCTACCACCGACGCCACATTCGCAACCGACGTTCTCGAGTCCGGCAAGCCCGTGCTCGTCGATTTCTGGGCGGAGTGGTGCGGCCCCTGCAAGATGATCGCCCCCGCGCTCGAGGAACTCGGCGAGGAGCTGGCCGATCAGGTGCAGATCATCAAGATCGACATCGACGAGAATCCCGATGCCCCGACCAAGTATGGCGTGCGCGGCATCCCCACGATGATCCTGTTCAAGGACGGCCAGCCGGCCGCGACCCAGGTCGGCGCAATGCCGAAGAGCGCGATCAAGCAGTGGGTGCAGAGCAAGCTCTGAGCTGATTGCATCCCGGTCCGGCAGGTGCTGGACCGGGAGCCCGCCGATCAGCTGCGGTAATCCGCGTTGATCGAGATGTATCCGTGCGTCAGGTCGCAGGTCCACACGGTGGCGCGGCCTTCGCCCAGCCCGAGCTCGACCCCGACTTCGATCTCGCGGCCCTTGAGGTGCTCGGCAACCGGCGCCTCGTCATAGCCTTCCACCGCCAGCCCGTCGCGGGCCACCTGGGTGGCCCCGAAGCGGATCGCCAGCTTGTCGCGCTCGGCAGGCTCGCCCGCCTTGCCCACGGCCATCACCACGCGACCCCAATTGGCGTCCTCGCCGGCGATCGCGGTCTTCACCAGCGGCGAATTGGCGATCGACATCGCGATGCGGTGGGCGCTCGCGTCGCTCTCGGCGCCTTCCACCGTGATCTCGATCAGCTTCTGCGCGCCTTCACCGTCGCGCACGACGAGCAGCGCCAGCTGGTGGCAAAGGTCCTTGAGCGCGGCCCGGAAGGCGTCGGCGCCCGCATCCTCGTCGCTCGCCAGCACCGCGTTGCCCGCGCTGCCGGTGGCGAAGGCCAGCACGGTGTCGCTGGTCGAGGTGTCGCCGTCCACGGTGATGCACGAGAAGCTCTTGCCATTGGCGTCGCTCAGTGCGGTCTGCAGGAAGGCGGGGTCGACCGCCGCATCGGTGAAGATGAAGCCGAGCATCGTCGCCATGTCCGGCGCGATCATGCCCGATCCCTTGATGATCCCCGCCAGCTGCACGGTCTTGCCGCCCACCACCGCGCGGGTCACTGCGCCCTTGGCGAAGGTGTCGGTGGTCATGATCGTCGCGGCGGCGTCCTCCCAGCCGCACGGCTCGGCGGTGAAGGCGTTGTCGAGCCCGGCCTCGGCCTTGTCGATCGGCAGCGGCACGCCGATCACGCCGGTGGAGGCGACGAACACGTCGGAGGGCTGGCAGCCGAGATGCGCGGCGGCGCGGGCGGCGATCGCCTCCACGGCGGCGCGGCCGCGATTGCCGGTGAAGGCGTTGGAGTTGCCGGCATTGACCACAAGCGCCCGTGCGGTGCCGAGCGGAAGCGCCTTGCGGCACCATTCCACCTCCGGCGACGGGCATTTGCTGCTGGTCAGCACGCCTGCCACCGCCGTGCCCGGCGCCAGCTCGACAAAGGTCAGGTCGCAGCGGTCCCAGTTCTTGTAGCGCGCCCGCGCCACGCGCGTGGTCACGCCGGGGATCACCGGCAGGGCGGGGAAGGGCAGCGCGAGCGGGGAACGTTCGATGGACATGGGCTAACCTGTTGCTAAGTTGCCGACCGCTTCGGGCAAGCGGGGGGAAAGATCAATGGTTTTGGGGGCAAGTGTGTCGGTGATCCTGGCGACGGCGCTCGCCGCGCAGGACGCGGGGGCGAGCGCCGAGCCGAAACCGACGCCGATCACGCCGCTGCGGTGGCTGAGCGATGACGATTATCCCACAAAGGCATTTGCCCAGCACGCCAATGGGACGACGGGCTTCCTGCTCCGCGTGGATGCCACCGGCAAGGTGACGGACTGCCGCGTCGCCGCGACATCGGGTTTCATAGAGCTGGATCAGACCACCTGCGGGGTCCTGCTGGCACGCAGCAAGTTTCAGCCGGCCCGCGATGCAAGCGGCGTGGCCATCGTCAGTATCTACAAGGGCAGCTTCACCTGGAAGTTCCCCGGCGACAGCGACAAGCGCATAAAGGAAATGCAGCCCGAGCCGCTCGGCATTGAGCTGAACCTCAAGAAGATCCCGACGGGTTATGAGCGCCCCGCCTTGCTGCGCGTGCATTTCACCACCGAAGGCAAGCCGGATTCATGCCGCGCGGAGGTCAGCAGCGGCAGCGTCCCGCTCGACAAGGTCGCGTGCGACCAGGCGATGGCGCAGGCTGTGCGCCCCGATCCCCGTCCGGACGGACTGCGGCCGGATACCCGCATGGTGCTGGTTTCCGTCGATGTGCCCAAGGCACCCTGACCAATCGCGGTTAAGTGTGTCGAAGGTACGAAGGAGCGCGTAGACAAAGGTCCAGTACCCGTTACCAATGCGCCGGTACCTAGGGACCGGTACCTAAGAGAATCGAGAGGGAAAAATGATCTTCGCTACCCTGCTGGCGCTTGCCGGCCAGACTGCTGCGCCGGCTCCGATCATGACGATTACGGTGCAGAAACTTCCGGCCACCTATACCAAGGCGCCGATCGTTCATCTCGATTTTACCAGCAAGGGCACAGTTTTGACGTGCACGCTCGAGCAGTCCAGCGGCAGCCCGGGCATCGACAAGGTTGCCTGCCAGCAGGTGCAGAGCCTGACCTTGCCGGTCGAGAAGGGCAAGGCACCGGAATCGCGCTCGGCCGCGGTCGAGTTCGTCACGGGAGCTCCGGCGAAGTAGCGTGAAGTCAGTTCCGTGCGGAAGTCCAATTGGGGGGCAGCGGCAGGGAGAATTTATGCATACCGAGCTTCAGAAAATCGAAGGTGAATTCACGCAGCGTGCCGCGACCGAATCCGATAACGACGCGAAGCTCCATGCCCTGGCCAGGGCACGCTTTGCCGAGGGCGGATTCGGGCCGCAATGGAACTATCATTCGATGGTGTTCCTCAAGCGGCAGGTAATCTCGCGGATTCTCTATCAGGACATGCTCTACCGTCAGATCCTCGATGTGCCCGGGGTGATCTGCGAATTTGGGGTGCACTGGGGCGCGACCATGTCGTTGCTCGTCAATCTGCGCGGCATGTATGAGCCGTTCAATCACAGCCGCCGCATCGTCGGCTTCGACACGTTCAGCGGCTTTGTTGGCGTCGACGCCAAGGATGGCGGCTTCTCCAATGCGGGCGATTATTCGACGTCGCAGGGATATGAGGCGCAGCTCGCCGAGTTGCTCTCGCTGCATGAGAGCTTCTCGCCGATCCCGCAGATCCAGAAATATGAGCTGGTGAAGGGCGATGTGAGTGCCACGCTGCCGGACTGGCTGGAGAAGAACCCCCAGGCGGTCGTCTCCATGGCGATATTCGACATGGACGTGTTCAAGCCGACCCGCGACGCGCTCGAGCTGGTGCTGCCACGCCTCACGCGTGGTTCCCTGCTCGTGTTCGACGAGCTCAATTGCCCGCATTTCCCGGGGGAAACGCGAGCACTCGATGAGATCGTCGGGATCGGCAATCTGCGCCTGCGTCGCTTCCCGCATCAGCCCTATTGTGCCTGGGCGGTATGGGGCGAGTGACCCGGCAGCGGCGTGGCGACACGTCCGGCCGAGCTTTTAGTTAGACGAATGCCATAGCAGTCACTATGTCTGTGTTGCGCCCGCCTGGCTGGCGGGCGCTAGTCACGTCACAGAGATTGCTTTGGAACTGCTGCTTCTCCTGACTGCCTTCCTCGCGAGCCTGACCGGCATCGGTCAGGCCGATCGCGGTGGAATCCGGCAGGTCCAGGGCATCGCGGTGGTCCAGGCGGCCCAGTCGGCTCAGGCTGCGGTGCTTCCGGCCCGCCGCGCTGCGCCGGCGCCCGCGGTGCCGCTCCTTCGCCCCGAAAAGGCCAGGCCGCTTGCGGCCGTGCAGACCGCGCTTGTCGCGTCGCACCTGCCTTTCGAGCGCCGGCTCGAATGAGCTTTTTTGCGGCCCGCTGAAACGCGGAGCTGCACTTTTCCGTTTCCGCATCCAAACGGGCGCTGGCGCATTGCCTGCGCGCCCGTCCGACCACCTTAAGACATAGACTGGAAAATCCATGCTCGGCGGTTTTGCCAAGACCCTGTTCGGTTCCTCGAACGATCGCTACGTCAAGTCGCTCGACGGTATCGTCAAGAAGATCGCCGGCTTCGAGCCCGCGCTGCAGGCGATGAGCGACGAGGAACTCGCGAACCAGACCGTGAAGTTCCGCGAGCGCCTCGCCAATGGCGAGAAGCTCGACGCGCTGCTCCCCGAAGCTTTCGCCACGGTGCGCGAGGCGGCCAAGCGCGTGCTCGGCCAGCGCCACTATGACGTGCAGATGGTCGGCGGCATCGTGCTCCACCGCGGCGAGATCGCCGAGATGCGCACCGGCGAGGGCAAGACCCTGGTCGCCACGCTCGCGACCTATCTCAACGCGCTGCCGGGCGACGGCGTGCACGTCGTCACCGTCAACGACTATCTCGCTTCGCGTGACGCGGACTGGATGGGGCGCGTCTATCGTTTCCTCGGGCTCACCACCGGCGTGATCATTCCGAACCTGTCGGATCATGAGCGCCGCGAGGCCTATGCCGCGGACATCACCTACGGCACGAACAACGAATTCGGCTTCGACTACCTCCGCGACAACATGAAATATGATCGCGCGTCGATGACGCAGCGCCCTTTCAACTTCGCGATCGTCGATGAAGTCGACTCGATCCTGATCGACGAGGCGCGCACGCCGCTGATCATCTCGGGCCCGACCGACGACAAGTCCGAGCTCTATATGGGCGTGGACGTGGTCGTGAAGCAGCTCGTGCCCGAGGATTACGAGAAGGACGAGAAGCAGCGCACCATCGTGCTGACCGAGGATGGCACCGAGAAGGTCGAGCGCATGCTCGAGGCCGCCGGTCTGCTCCAGGGCGCCAATCTCTATGACTTCGAGAACACCCAGGTCGTCCACCACCTGAACCAGGCGCTGCGCGCGAACGTGATGTTCAAGCGCGACATCGACTATATCGTGAAGGACGACAAGGTCGTCATCATCGACGAGTTCACCGGCCGCATGATGGATGGCCGCCGCTGGTCGGACGGCCTGCACCAGGCGGTGGAAGCCAAGGAAGGCGTCAACATCGAGCCCGAGAACCAGACGCTCGCCTCGATCACCTTCCAGAACTATTTCCGCATGTACCCGAAGCTGGGCGGCATGACCGGCACCGCGGCGACCGAGGCGCCGGAGTTCTTCGACATCTACAAGATGAACGTCGTCACCATCCCGACCAACCTGCCGGTGCAGCGCGTCGACGAGGAGGACGAGTTCTACAAGACGCTCGACGAGAAGTTCGCGGCGATTGCCAAGAAGATCAAGCTGCACTCCGCCAAGGGCCAGCCGGTGCTGGTCGGCACCGTCTCGATCGAGAAGAGCGAGATGCTCTCCGAGTTCCTGGAGAAGGAAGGCGTGGAGCATAGCGTGCTCAACGCCCGCCAGCACGAGCATGAAGCGCATATCGTCGCGCAGGCGGGTCGCCTGGGTGCGGTGACCATCGCCACCAACATGGCCGGCCGCGGTACCGACATCCAGCTGGGCGGCAACCTCGAATTCCGCGTCCATGACGAGCTTTCCGAAATGGAGGAAGGCCCCGCCAAGGAAGCGGCGATCCAGCAGATCAAGGCCGAGATCGATGCCGAGAAGCAGAAGGTGAAGGAAGCCGGCGGCCTGTTCGTGCTCGGTACCGAGCGCCATGAGAGCCGCCGCATCGATAACCAGCTGCGTGGCCGCTCGGGTCGCCAGGGCGATCCGGGCCTGTCGCGCTTCTACCTCAGCCTTGACGACGATCTGCTGCGCATCTTCGGTTCGAACACGCTGTTCGCCAAGATGATGCGCAACAATATCGAGGATGGCGAGGCGATCGGCTCGAAGTGGTTGTCCAAGGCGATCGAGACCGCGCAGCGCAAGGTCGAGGCGCGCAACTACGACATCCGCAAGCAGGTCGTCGAATATGATGACGTGATGAACGACCAGCGCAAGGTGATCTACGAGCAGCGCGCGGACATCATGGATGCCGAGACGGTGGGTGACGTCGTCGCGGACATGCGCGCGGAAACGGTCAACGCCATTGTCGGCGAATATTGCCCGCACGGCTCCTACCCCGAGCAGTGGAAGGTCGAGGAGCTCAAGGAGAAGCTGGTCGGCACCCTCAATGTCGAGGCGCCGGTCGATCAGTGGATCCGCGACGAAGCGCAGATCGAGCCGGAAATGGTCGAGGAGCGCATCCGCACCGCGGCCGACCAGCTGGTCGAAGCCAAGGCGGCCGACCTCGAGCCCGAGACCTGGAGCCAGATCGAGAAGTCGATCCTGCTGCAGAATCTCGACCACCACTGGAAGGAGCATCTCGCGATGCTCGATGCGCTCCGCCAGGTCGTCCATCTGCGTGCCTATGCCCAGAAGACGCCGATCAACGAGTACAAGCACGAAGCGTTCGCGATGTTCGAGCGTATGCTCGGCCAGATCCGCGAGGACGTGACCCGCACGCTCGCCTTCGCCCAGTTCCGCATGGAGCCGGCTCCCGAGCTGCCGCAGCTGCCCGACTTCCTGACCACGCATATCGATCCGCTGACCGGCGACGACGATACCTATGACTATGACGGCGGTGCCGCCGGCCTGGTCACCACTCGCCTGCCGCAGCTGGGGATTCCCCAGCCGTCGCCCGAGGATCTCGGTACGGATCCGGCGCAGTGGGAAGGGCTGGTCAGCCGCAACGCGCCGTGTCCGTGCGGCTCGGGCCGCAAGTACAAGCATTGCCACGGCCAGGTGGCCTGATCCGGTTGGGGCGGACCTTGAGTCCGCCCTCCAAAATCCCGTCATCCCCGCGAAGGCGGGATCCAGAGCCAAGGGTGCATCGCCTGTAACCCTGGATCCCCGCCTGCGCGGGGATAACGATTCCTGGGGACGAGCGGCCTTTCAGATGTCCCCGTTCCCCGGCCTTCGCCGGGGAAGCAGGGTACGAAGTGCGGGACAGGGAGCCGGTTCGATCCTTGCAATGTAGGAGTTCGTCGGCTCGGCTCGGGCAGCCGGTCTCATGGCCGGCGGCTCTTTGATTCCGTTGGAAAAATAGGATCACGCGCGCGCAGGAAAGTTGCGTGATGCGCGGCGACTCCGGGACGTATGTCAGCTTCGGTGCCGCGGAAACCGGCTCTTGGCGTGTACTTCGTGTATTTTCGCGAGTCGTCCTTGCTGCCGGTGTTGGAACGGGCGCGGTTTCAGGCAAAAGAAAAGGGAGGGCTGATCGGCCCTCCCTCTCGAAAGTCCCTCCCGCGCAGGCGGGAGGTTTTTTCGTGCCCGCTTACTTTGCGGTCGGCATCTGGATCGACGGGCCAAGGCGATTGACCACTTCGTGCGCGTCGAAGGCGCGGACATTGTCGGCCGGCTTCGGGCCCTTGCCCATCACCACTTCGGCCATGGCCTCATATTGGGTGACGGTGCGATAGTCCCAGTCGCGATCGCGCCAGAAGGGATCGTCATAGAAGGGATCCCAGCTGCGCCAGCCCCAGCGCGGGCCGCGATAGAAGCGCCACGACGGGCTCCAATAACCCCAGGGACCGCCGCCCCAGCCGGGGCCGCCCCATGCGCCCGGCGTACGGACGACGTCGGTCTTCTTCTCGGTGTCGCGATCCGCGAGCACGAAATAGTCGAAGCCCTGCTGCAGGGTGAGCTCGGCCGCCCGATAGAGCAGGTAGCGCTCGACCGTCTCGCGCGCCGTCAGGCTGTTGCCCGCGAAGCTGACGCGGAAGCGATTGCTTTCGATCTGGGTGTCCGAATAGCCGTTGCGCGCGGCAGTGCCGTTGCCCGTTGCCGGCTGATAGGGGGTCGCGGTCATACAGGCGGACAGCGAGATGCTGCCGGCGAGGATGAGAGCCAGCGCTGCGATCCGGGGGCGCTTGGGAGTTCTCAACATGCTTCTCTCCGAGGGTTAGGTCTGGTCACTGCTATGACGGAACGAACGCGTGCCGACAGGGATGTGTCCGCGACGGAGCGTGCCATAAGTACGATTGACAGCGCCTGAACGGTCACGGGCAACTCACGCGAGTCGTTCGGGAACTTCCATGGCGTCTTCCGCCAGCGTGTCGCGCGGGGCCATCGCCTCCCAGGGGAAGACGAACCAGTCCTTGTCGACCGAACGGTCGATCCGGCGCGAGCGATAATCGACCTGCTGCGACGAGCGGATATTGTCGAGCAGCACGGCGAAGCGGATGCGGCTGGCGATCGCGCCCTCGGCAGCCAGTGCGGCGCGAAGCTCGCCGATCGTCTTGCCGCTGTCGTTGATGTCCTCGACGAACAGCAGCCGGTCGCCGTCGCGCGTCCGCCGGGCGAGCACCGATACCAGTTCCTCGCCGAACTGGGCGATCTTGGTCGAATAGTCGATCGAGACCAGCGGCAGGCCCATGCGGTGCGACAGGAATACCGCCGGCGTCAGCCCGCCGCGGCCGATGCCGACCAGAAGGGTGGGGTTCCAGGCCTCGGCCTCGCCGGCGATGGCGTGGATGCCCGCGACCATCTCCTCGTGCGTGAAATGGGTGAAGACGATGCTCAAGCGTGTTCCTCCGCATAGGCGTCTACCCGGGCGAGATGGGTGGCGACTTCGTCGTCCGAAAGGAACGAGCCCAGGAAAGAGTTGCGCGCCAGCGTCACCAGGTCGCGGCGACTGAGATCGCGGCCCTGCGCGATCGCGCGGTAATTGTCGGCGACATAGCCGCCGAAATAGGCCGGGTCGTCCGAATTGACCGTGGCGCGCAGGCCGAGCTCGAGCATCCGGTCGATCGGATGCACATCGACCGAAGCGACGTTGCACAACTTGACGTTGGACAGCGGGCATACCGTCAGCGTCATCGACGATCGGGCGAGGCGCGCGACCAGCGCGGGATCCTCGAGACTGCGATTGCCATGGTCGAGCCGGTCAACCGCGAGAAGGTCGAGCGCTTCCTCCACATAGGCGGGCGGGCCTTCCTCGCCGGCATGGGCGACGCGCTTGAGGCCCATCGCGGCGGCGGCGGCGAAGACGCGCTCGAACTTGGAGGGCGGATGGCCGACTTCCGAGGAGTCGAGGCCCACGCCGGCGATCCGGTCGATCCAGGGCTGGGCCTGGGTCAGGGTCTTGAAGGCGTCTTCCTCGTCGAGGTGGCGCAGGAAGCAGAGGATCAGCTTCGAGGTGATGCCGAGCCGGCTCTCGGCCTCGTCCATGCCGGCGAGCAGGCCGTTGGCGACTACCCCGAAGGGGATGCCGCGGTGCGTGTGGGTCTGTGGATCGAAGAAGATCTCGGCATGGACCACGCCGTCCTTCGCGACGCGCTCGAAATAGGCGAGGGCCAGGTCGCGGAAATCCTCCTCGGTGCGCAGCACGTCGGCGCCGGCATAATAGATGTCGAGGAAGTCCTGCAGGTTCGAGAATTCGTAGGCCGCGCGCACTTCCTCCACCGAGGCGAAGGGGATGGCAACGTTGTTGCGCTGGGCAAAGGCGAACATCTGCTCGGGCTCGAGGCTGCCTTCGATGTGAAGGTGCAGTTCCGCCTTGGGCAGGCCGGCGATGAAAGTGTCGAGGTCTCGCATCGCGGGAACATCGCAGGCGCGCGAGAGAGTCGCAAGGGGAGGGCGCGCCGGTTGCCCTCAGAGGGGATGGGGTGCGGGCAGTCCCTGTTGGCCGGCCCGCCCGGACTCGTCTTCCTCGGGTGGGTCGGCATCCTTGTGATCGTCATTGCTCGAACGTCGCCACGCGCTGGGCGACATGCCGAATTCCGAGCTGAACCACCGAGTGAACGCGGCCGGCGACGTGTAGCCCAGCATCTCGCCGACGGTGGCGAGCGCGTGGACATTGTTGAGCAGGTGGCGGACCACCAGCTCCTTGCGGACCGCGTTCAGCACCGCGCTGAACCCGGTGCCTTCGGCTTCGAGGCGGCGCTGGAGGGTGCGCGGGGAAACGCTGAGATGGCGCGCCACGCTCTCGATCGAGGCGTTGCCCGAGGCGAGCAGGAGGTAGAGCGCCTGGCGGGCGCGGTCCGTCTGGCTCTGTGGCGGGGCCGAAGGGAATTGCGCCTCGAAATAGCTGTTGGCGTATGCGGCAAGGTTGGCGCGGTAGCTCGGATTGCGCGCCCGCAGCGCCTCGCGGCTATAGACGATCCCGTTCACATCGCTCCCGAAGACCACCGGACAGCCCAGTATGCGGTGATGGAATTCCAGCGAGCGGGGGGCGGCATGCATGAAGTGCAGGCAGTCCGGCTTCCACCGTTCGCCGCCGATCTCGGTGAAGGCGCGCGACAGGATCGAGCCTACCGCTTCATGCGCCTGGCGCGGCACGAAGTCGATGTTGCTGATGATCTGGGTCCGCACCAGCGCGCTGTCGCCGGCGAGCTCGAAATTGAAGGTCAGCAGGTCGCCGAGCAGGTGCTGGTAGCGGACCAGCATGCGGATGGCGTCTTCCAGCGTTTCCTGCTGCTGCAGCACCAGGCTTATGGGGCCGAAGGAGGACAGATCCTGGCGTTCGGCGAGAAGCATCGCGAAATGCGGGCAATTCCCCTCGATGGCCGAGCGTTCGAGGATCGAGGCGATCGCGCCCCTGGGTAGTCTTTCCTCAGGATTGCGAAGTTGTGATGGGCTGACGCCGGTGTCGGCAAGTATGCGATAAGGATCGAGGCCAACGTCCAGGGCGACCGAAACATAGTTCCTCAGTATGGCCGCACGTGCAGACGCCATGCAGGACCCTCCCCATGCCCGGAGTGCATCCGGAACATTGCGAATCCTATGCCTGGTGGCGTGAACTGCCAAGTAGCTGGCGCGAAATGCAAAGCAGTCAGGCGCAGCTTGTCGTATTAATATCGGGGACACCGGTTTCCATGGGCAGGAAACCAGGGGCACGGAGAAAAAAATGGGGTTCGATGGGGTTTCGGCCGCCAGGCGTAACGCTGGCGCCGAAGGTAATGGGCTGCCTGAAGCGCCCGATTCGGTTCGCTTTCCTGCAAATGATTCGCCCCCCGAGCCATGCTCGCCAAGCGATCCTTCCGCACGTGCACGCCTTACCGCGATGAGCGCGATGGCAGCGGCAATGGCGCATGAACTTGCCCAGCCGCTCACCGCGGCCAGCAACTATATGCTGGGCTGCGCCTCGGTCATCCGCCAGCGCATCCACGGGCTGGAGGAACTGCTCGGCTTCATCGAGGACGCCGCGGCCCAGACCGCGCGGGCGTCGGACATCGTGCTGCGGATGCGCGCCTTCGTGAAGACGGGTCGCGTCGATGTGCGCCCGGAATGCCTGGTCGAGATGCTCGACGCCGTCAGCGCCCGGCTTTCGTGCCTTGAAGATGTCGAGGTGGTTCGCAGCTTCGATCCGGGATCGACCTGCGTGCTTGCCGATCGCATCCAGATCGAGATGGTGCTCTCCAACCTGTTGCTCAACGCCGCGCAGGCGATGTGGAACAGCCCGGTCCGCAAGATCGAGATCTCGAGCTGGACCGAAGGCGAGCGCGTCCGCATCCGCGTGGCGGACACGGGGCCTGGTATTCCCGTCGGCGTGCAGGAGCATCTGTTCGAGCCGATGGTCAGCACCAAGGTGGACGGCACCGGCCTCGGCCTCGCCATCTCGCAGACGATCGTCGACGCCCATGACGGCACGCTGACCATCGAACCTGCCGAGCCGGGGGAGGGCGCCGTGTTCGTTCTCGCCCTGCCGCGTGGACCCGAGTTCATCTGAGTTACCCCCCGAGAGGCCCATCCCCCCACCGGGCCTCTGAAGCCCCGCCCGTCCCCTCACGGGCGGGGCTTTTTCGTTGGAGTCGGGAAACGATCTCGGGCGCGTGGAAACGCGAAGAGCCGCATGCGCGATTGCGCTGCGGTGCTGAATGTCTTTGTTTCTGAAGGGTTTGTGGTGGCTCCCTGAGTAGGATTCGAACCTACGGCCGCTCGATTAACAGTCGAGAGCTCTACCGCTGAGCTATCAGGGATCACCATCTTTCCGCGCGGTGAACCGCGGCGGAGGCGGCCCTATGCAGCGGGTTTTCGAGGATTGCAAGGGGTCAGGCGACGAATTGTTCCATCGTAATGCGATCATCGAGCGCATGCTCGGGATCGAAGAGCAAGGTGAGGTCGCGGTGGTGGTCGATTTCGATATCGACGCGGGCCACATCGCGCACTTCGCGCTGGTCCGCGACCGCGCTGACCGGGCGCTTGTCGGCCTCCAGCACGCGAATCGTGATTCGCGCCTTGTCGGGCAGGATGGCCCCGCGCCAGCGCCGGGGACGGAAGGGGCTGATCGGCGTCATCGCCAGCATGCCCGAGCCCAGCGGCAGGATCGGTCCCTGGACCGAGAGGTTGTACGCGGTCGAGCCCGCAGGCGTGGCGATCAGCATGCCGTCGCACACCAGCTCGGGCAGCACCACGCGATCGTTGACCGTGACCTCGAGCTTCGCCGTCTGGCGCGTCTCGCGCAGGAACGAGACTTCGTTGATCGCCGGCAGCTCGAATCGCTCACCTGTGGTGTTGACCGCGTGCATCTTGAGCGGGCTGACCTTGAACGGCTTGGCGCGGGCCAGCCGCTCGTCCAGCCCTTCACGGCGCCAGTCGTTCATCAGGAAGCCGACCGTGCCGAGGTTCATGCCGAACACCGGCAGGTTGCGGCGGCCTTCGAGCAGGGTGTGGAGGGTCTGGAGCATGAAGCCGTCGCCACCCAGGGCGACGATCGATTCGGCCTGGTCCAGCGGCACCCATTCATAGGCCTCGCGCAACTCGTCCGCGGCGAGCTGGGCGGGTTCGGTGGGGGAAGCGAAAAGCGCGCGCAACTGGCTCATCCGCCGGTGACACTCATGTGGCGACGCGTGGCCGGAGCAGCCCCGGCGGCGATGCGGAAATCATGCCGGGCAGGCTTTCGGCGAAGCGAATCATCTATCGCCGCGTCCAGGGCGAGGGATTCGGAACTGCGGAGGGCGGCTTTCAAATCCACGCCTTCATCGTGGCCCAGGCACATATAGAGCTTTCCGTCGGTGGCGAGGCGGACGCGGTTGCAGCCGTCGCAGAAATTGGCGGTGAGCGGGGTAATCAGGCCCAGTCGCGTATCCGAGCCCGCGACCCGCCAATAGCGGGCGGGGCCGCCGGTGCGATGCGTATCGGGCACGAGATCGAAGCGATCGCGCAGATCGGCGAGCACTCCGCCCAGCGGCAGGAAGCGATCCACCCGATCCTCGTCGATCTGGCCGAGCGGCATCGTCTCGATCAGGGTGAGGTCCATGCCGCGCTCGACCGCCCAGGCGAGCATCGGCGCGACCTCGCCCTCGTTCAGCCCCTTGAGCGCGACCATGTTGAGCTTGACCGCAAGCCCGGCATCCTGCGCCGCGGCAATGCCCGCCAATACCTTCACCACGTCCCCATGCCGGGTGACATGGCGGAAAACCTCGGGATCGCGGCTGTCGAGACTCACATTGACCCGGCGCACGCCGGCATCGCGCAGCGCCGCAGCATGCTCCGCCAGCCGCGTGCCGTTCGTCGTCAGCGTGACTTCGTCCAGCCCCTGGCCGAGATGCCGCCCGACGCGGCGGACCAGCTCGATCGTGTCGCTGCGCACCAGCGGCTCGCCGCCGGTCAGCCGGATCTTGCGCACGCCGCGGGCAATGAAGCGATCGGCGATCAGCGCCAGCTCATCGAGGCTCAGCAATTCACTGCGGGGCAGGAAGCGCATGTCCTCCGACATGCAGTAGCGGCAACGCAGATCGCAGCGATCCGTCACCGAAATCCGCAAATACTGGATCGCGCGGCCATGGGCATCGATCAAGGCGGACGCGGCTGCCATGTAAAGGCAGGTAAGCATGAAGATAGCGGTGGGCAAGCGTTCGCGTTATCGAGGGCGGAATGTCTGAAGATTTCACAGTCATCGAAGGCGCCAATGCAGACGCTGCACCGGTGTTCGTCCTCAGCTTCCGCCAGCGCGACGAAGTCGCGGCGGCAGCGGCGGGAGGCGGCTGGCGGGTCGTGGCGGCCCGGCGATCGGACGCGCTGGAGCGCCGCTTCCTGGGCAGCGGCGCCGCCGTCGCGGTGATCGACGCGCGCGGCGCGCTTTCCGAGGGGCTCGACGCCGCGAAGGTCCTGGGCCCGACGATCGAGGCGCATGGCGCGGCGATGCTGATCCTCGTGTCGCAGAGCGACACGGTGCACATGCGCTATTTCTTCGACGCCGGCGCGACGCATTTCCTGTCGAGCCCAATGTCCTCGGCGGCGATGGCGCATGCGATCCGCTTCGCCCAGCGCCATGTCGAGCGACTCTCGGGCTGGCATGGCCAGGAAAAGGGGCCGGCCGAGCCGCTCGGCTGGCGCTTCGATCCGGGCATGCGCTCGCTCCAGGTGACGCCGGCGCTGGCGAGCCTGCTCGGCCTGCCCGAGGCACCGGGCACCCGCAGCTTCTTCGCCAAGCTCGATCTTGCCGACCGGGTGCTGGCACGCAGCGCGCTGCGCCGCCTCAATGCCGAGACCCCGTCCACCGCGTTCGCGCACGACCTAGCCGGCGTCGGGCGGGTGGTGCAGCACCTGCAATATGATGCGCAGACCAACCGGCTGCACGCGCTGGTCGAGGCGCTGGGCGTGGCGCCCGATGCCAATGCGGCGGTGCGCGACGCGCTGACCGGCGCGCGCGACGGGCCCAGCGCCCGCCGCTGGATCGACCGCCGGCTGGCCGAGGGCGGCAAGGTGGGCATCGTGCTGATCGGGCTGACGCGGTTCGAGACGGTCAACACCGCCTATGGCCGCACCGTGGGCGACGAGCTGCTGCGCAGCGTCTCGCGCCGGGTGGGCGAAGTGGCGCGCGAGGCGCTGGGCAAGGGCGCGATCGTCGCGCGGATCGGCGGTTCGGAATTCCTGGTCGCCAGCGACGATGCGGATGCCGCGCGGATCGGCACCGCGGCGGCGCGGCTGGAGGATGCGCTGGCCCGGCCCTTCGTCGCGGGCGGCGACATCGCCCCGCTGGGGGCGCGGCTGGTGACCGGGGCGAGCCAGGCGGGAGACACCGCCGCCGCGATGCTGCGCCGGGCGAGCGAGGCACTGCTCGGCGACGTGCCGCTGGAAAAGGGGGCACCGCCGGTCGACGTGCTGGTCGACAGCCTGCATCGGGCGCTGGAGCGCAGCGAGATCGGCGTGCTGTTCCAGCCCCAGGTGGCGATCGCGACCGGGCAGATCATCGGCGTGGAGGCGCTGGCGCGCTGGAACCACCCGGAATTCGGCGAGCTTGGCGCGGAGACCCTGTTCGCGACCGCGGAGCGTGCCGGGCTCGACGCGACCCTGTCCGACCATGTCCAGCGCCGGGCGCTGGCGGCGGCGGCCAACTGGCCGATGTCGCTGAGCAAGCTGCGGCTGTCGATCAACGTCACTGCCGGGGATGTCGCGCGATCGGGGTTCCTCGATGCGCTGCTCGGGCGGATCGATGCGAGCAACTTCCCGCGCAACCGGCTGACGGTGGAGATCACCGAGAGCGGAATCATGTCCGACCTGGGGGAGGCGGCGCGGCTGCTCACCATGCTGCGCGCGGCGGGATGCCGGGTGGCGATCGACGATTTCGGCACGGGCTATTCGAGCCTGGCCTATCTCAAGGCGCTGCCGCTCGACTATCTGAAGATCGACCGCAAGCTGAGCCAGGACATCACGGGATCGGCGCGTGACCGGGTGGTCGTGCGCGGGGTGATCGACATGGCGCGCTCGCTGGGGCTGTCGGTGGTCGCCGAGGGCGTGGAGACGGCCGAGCAGCTCGACCTGCTCGCCAAGGAAGGCTGCCAGTATTTCCAGGGCTATCTGTGCGCCGGTCCGGTGGACGTGCCGGCGCTGGCCCAGCTGGTGAGCCGGGCATGAGCGATCCGCGCGAGATGAGCGGCGTCTGGTATGGCCGCTATGCCAGCACCGGAGGCGACCAGGACAATGGCTTCATCGCCGTGCTCGAGGAAGCGGGCGGAGTGTTCTCCGGATCGATCAGCGAGCCGGACGGGCAGGGCGGCATCCGCAACGCATCGGTTGCCGGGCGGCGGAGCAGCGGGCTGATCCAGTTCGTGAAGCAATATCGCGGCCGGTGGCACCATGCGGTGTTCTACGAGGGCCAGATCGACGATCAGGGCACCGAGGCGAATGGGCGCTGGCGGCTCGACGAAGGCACCACCGGCGGATTCAGCATGGAGCGGGAGAAATTCTCGGTGGAGGAGCTGGAGGCCGAGGAAGAGGAAGTGCTGGAGATCCGGTAGGGGGCTCTGCCGTCCATTGCCCATCCTTGCGAATTCTTGTCGTCATCCCCGCGCAGGCGGGGATCCATTCTGGCTGGCCGGGGTGGGACTCATTGCCTTCAGCGGCAATGGATCCCCGCCTGCGCGGGGATGACGGAAGAAGGGGAATGGCGGAGGGGGCGCTGCCGGAAGACGGGATGGCGGAAGACAGGAAATGACGAGCGGGGCGTGAGGGGAACGGCTTGGGAGATGGCGGAAAGGGGAGGCCGGTCCATCGGGATCGGCGGCGCGATTTATCCCTCCGGGTCCGCGCCGCGGCCTTCGGTTACGCGGTTGAGGGTGACGCCGGCGTAGCGCGCCAGGCTGGCGAGCAGGGCGTTGGTCGCCGGATCGGCGGCGCCTGCGTCCTTCCAATAGGCGCCCATCGCCATGCTCGGGCCCATCAGCCCGATCGGATACATCGACATGCTGCGCACGAAGGTGGGGCGATAGGCGTCCACCGGCACCCGATCATCCTCGTAGATGTCGGGAATGTGGATCGGGCGCGCCTCGAGGATGGCGAGGCCCGAGATGCAATTCTCGATCGGGAAATCCGAGCCTGCCCAGAGCGGGGACATCGCGTCTTCGGCGATATAGGCCACGCGATTGCCCGTGCGACGGATCACGGTGACCCCGTCGCATCGCGCAATGGTGCGCGCGCAATCCCGCAGCACAGTGACCAGCTCGTCAATGGAGCTTGCATGCGACAGCCGGGCCATCGCTTCGGTCAGCAGTCGACGTTGCTCGAAACCGTCCGGCTCCCTCAAGCCAAGCTCCTCGCGAGCGGCCCCGTTCAGGGGCGCGCCTGATTCAATCACATCCGTCACGGCCAGATACGCAGCCTTATGATTATCGGTTCAACACGAGATCTGCCGAAACGGGTCGGCTTCAAAACAAAGAAGCCGCACCGGGGCCAAACCTCCCCCGAGGTTCGGCCCTGACGCCGAGCGACAGAATCTCATCCTGCATCCTGAACGCAGTTGCAGCATGCGCAATTACGCAAAAATACAGGTCGATTTGCCCTGTCTCAGTTCGGGGCGCGCAGGGCGGAGACCGCCGCTGCCGGCAGGTTGCGCACCACGCCGCTGACGATCGGGTGGCGACCGTTCGCGCGTGCGGGAGCGGCTGCGGCATCCGTGCGGAAGGCGCTGGTGAGCTCGGCCAGGGTTTCGGCTTCCTGCTCGAGCGTGCGGGTGGCGGCGGAGGTTTCCTCGACCATCGCGGCGTTCTGCTGCGTGCCCCGGTCCATCGCGCCGATCGCGGTGCTGACTTCGCCGATCGCGACCGCCTGCGCCTTGTTGTCCTGCGCCATGGTGCCGAGCAGGGCGTGGACTTCGCCGACATCGCTGGAGATGTTGGCGAGCGCGCCATCGACCTTCATCACCGCATCCACCGCGGTAACCACTTCGGCCTGGGTCGTGGTGAGCTGGTCGCGGGCGCGGCCGGCTTCTTCCTCGGCGCGCATCGCGAGCGCGCTGACCAGGTCGGCGACCACGGCGAAGCCGCGGCCCGCCTCGCCGGCGCGGCCGGCTTCGACGGCGGCGTTCATCGCGAGGACGCGGGTCTGGAAGGCGATCTTGTCGAGACCCTCGATCACCGTGTCGATGCCCTTGGCGCTTTCCGACACGCGGTTCATCGCCTCGACCGCCTGATGGGCGACGCTGCGGCCGTCATCGACGGTGGCGATCGCCTGGTCGGCGCGGGCGACGGTGGACTGGGCGGCGCGGGCGGTGTTGCTCGAGCGGCTGTCCATCTGCGAGACGGCGGCGTTGGTCTCTTCGAGGCTGGCGGCATTGGCCTGGGTGCGGCGGGCGAGGTCGTCCGACGCCTGGGCGATCTCGTGGATCGTGCCGTTGATCCGCTGCGAGCCGGCGGTGACCGCGCGGATCATGTCCTGCATCTTGGCGAGCGTGTGGTTGTAGCTGCGCTCGAGCGAGGCATAGGTGGCCGGCATGTTGGCGAGCTGGCGGGTGAGGTCGCCATCGGCAAGCGCGGCCAGCGCCTCGTCAAGCGCCTGCACGGCCTTTTCGCGGGCGACCTGCTCTTCCTCGAGATAGATCGAGATGGAGAGCTCCATGTCGAGCAGCGCGGCCTTGCTAAGTGCGGCGGGCAGGGCGGCGGCGGCGCGGGGGCGGAAGGCATTGACGAGGCGGCGCCACAGCGGGGTGCGCGCCATCGTGGCTTCGATCAGGTGCTCCAGCACCAGCGCATAGCCGCCGACATACCAGCGCGGCTCGAGCCCGATGCGCGAATGGGTGGCGCCGATGCGGCGGACGCTCTGATAATATTGCTCGTCGAAATTGCCGTCCATGATGCGGCCCCAGTGCTTTTCCTGGGCCGACTGGGCGCCGCGCATGTGATCGGCGTTCGAGAAGAAGCGCGCGGTCTCCGGGGTGGCGCGGACACGGGCGTAGAAACGATCAAGGGCCTTGCCGATTACCGAGCGGATCAGCGTGCTGTTGGCGGAAAGCGTGGCACGCTGCGCGGGTCCCATCTCCATGTACGCGAGACGGGACGAGAGATGATCGGTCACTTCGAGGATTCTCCTTGGGATGCCCCCCTATTCTAGGAGAGCGAACCCAAGGGCGGTGCCGCCGCGCGCAGGATATTGATCCGGATCAAAAATTCAGCCGGCGGCCTTGGCGAGTCCGCGCGAGAGCTGGAGCGCGCCGTTGAGCCGGGCCTGGGGCGTGGCCCAGGCGCGGTTGATGACCAGCTTCATGTCCGGGCGCAGCTTCGCGGTGCCTTCCAGCTTGTCGACATAGGCGAGCAGGCCCTCGACGTTCGGGAACTTGTCGTCGTGGAAGCTGACCAGCGCGCCCCTGGGGCCGACATCGATCTTGGCGATGCAGGCCTTCTTGGCGTTGAGCTTGGTCTCGATCAGGGTGATCAGGTTCTCGGTCGCCTCGGGCAGCTTGCCGAAGCGGTCGATCAGCTCGGCGGCGAAGGCCTCGATGCCGGCGCGGTCCTCGACGTCGTTGAGGCGGCGATAGAGGCCCATGCGCAGGTCGAGGTCGGGGACATAGTCCTCCGGGATCATGATCGGCGCGTCGACGGTGATCTGGGGCGACAGGTCGCGCGGGCGCTCGTCGCGCAGGCCGCCGGCCTTGGCGTCCATGATCGCTTCCTCGAGCATCGACTGGTAGAGCTCGTAGCCGACTTCCTTGATATGGCCGGACTGCTCGTCGCCGAGCAGATTGCCGGCACCGCGGATGTCGAGGTCGTGCGACGCGAGCTGGAAACCGGCGCCCAGGCTCTCCAGGTCGGAGAGGACCTTGAGCCGCTTCTCCGCCGCCTCGGTCATCAGCCGCTGGGCGGGGGTGGTCATGTACGCATAGGCGCGGGTCTTGGAGCGCCCGACGCGGCCGCGCAGCTGGTAGAGCTGGGCGAGGCCGAACTTGTCGGCGCGGTTGATGATGAGGGTGTTGGCCGAGGGGATGTCGATGCCGGACTCGATGATCGTGGTCGAGACGAGCAGGTCGTATTTGCGGTCGTAGAAGGCGGACATGCGCTCCTCGACCTCGGTCGGCGTCATCTGGCCGTGGGCGACGACATAGGAGATCTCGGGGACGTCGTTGCGCAGGAACTCCTCGATCTCGGGCAGGTCCGAGATGCGCGGCGTGACGAAATAGGCCTGGCCGCCGCGATAATGCTCGCGGAGCAGCGCCTCGCGCAGGACGACCGGGTCCCAGGGCATGACATAGGTGCGCACCGCGAGGCGGTCGACCGGCGGGGTCTGGATCACCGACAGCTCGCGCAGGCCGGACATCGCCATCTGCAGGGTGCGCGGGATCGGGGTGGCGGTGAGGGTGAGGACATGGACGTCCGCCTTCATCGCCTTCAGCCGCTCCTTGTGGGTGACGCCGAAGCGCTGCTCCTCGTCGACGATGACCAGGCCGAGGCGCTTGAACTCGACATTCTTGGCGAGCACTGCGTGGGTGCCGACGACGATGTCGATCGTGCCGTCGGCCGCGCCGTCCTTGGTCGCCTTCATCTCGTTGGCGCCGACCAGGCGCGAGAGGCGGCCGACCTTGATCGGGAAGCCCTCGAAACGCTGGGTGAAGTTGTTGAAGTGCTGGCGGGCGAGCAACGTGGTCGGGCAGACCACCGCGACCTGCATCCCGGCCATTGCCGCAACAAAGGCGGCGCGCAGCGCGACCTCGGTCTTGCCGAAGCCGACATCGCCGACGATCAGGCGGTCCATCGGGCGACCGGCCGCGAGATCCTCGAGCACGTCGCCGATCGCGCGGTCCTGGTCGTCGGTCTCCTCGTACGGGAAGCGATCGACGAATGCGGGGTAGCCGCCGGCATCGGGCTCGGCGACTTCGGCGGGGCGGGTGGCGCGCTTGGCCGCGGTGGCGATGAGCTCGCCCGCGATCTCGCGGATCCGCTCCTTCATCCGGCTCTTGCGCCGTTGCCACGCCTCGCCGCCCAGCTTGTCGAGCGTCGCGCCCTCTTCGCCCGCGCCGTAGCGGCTCAGGACCTCGAGATTCTCGACCGGGACGTAAAGCTTGTCGCCGCCGGCATAGGTGAGCGCGACGCAGTCGTGCGGCGCCTTCTGCACCGGGATCTGGGTGAGCCCCTCATAGCGGCCAATGCCGTGATCGACGTGCACGACCAGGTCGCCCGGCGAGAGCGTCGCCAGCTCGTTGAGGAACGCGTCGGTCGACTTGCGGCGCTTCGAGCGGCGGACGAGACGGTCGCCGAGCATATCCTGCTCGGTCAGTACCGACATGTCGGGCGCTGCGAAGCCGTGATCGAGCGGCAGCACGATCATTGCGACGGCGCTGTCGGCGATGCCCATCGCCTCATGCCAGCTGTCCGCCTTGCGCGCGGTCTTGAGCCCGTGATCGGCGAGCAGCCCGGTCAGGCGCTCGCGGGCGCCGCCCGAATAGCTGGCGAGGATCGGCTTCCTGCCCGCCTTGCGCAGCTTGGCGATGTGCTCGACCACCGCCTCATAGACATTGGTGCCGGCGGCGCGTTCGGGCGCGAAATCGCGCGGGCCATCGACGTTGAAGTCGAGGACGGTAGCGCTTTCGGGCTCGTGGAAGGGCGTGGCGGTGTGCGCCGGCCAGTCGGCAAGGCGCTTCTCCCATTCGCTGGCGACCAGGTAGAGCGCATCGGCTGCGAGCGGGCGATAGCTGCCCGGGTCGGCCGACTGGGCGCGGACGCGGTTCGACTGATAGTCGGCGATTGCTTCGAACCGGGCTTCGGCGGCGCCGGCATCGCCCGCGTCGCGGATCAGGATCGCATCGTCGGGGAGATGCTCGAACAGGGTCTCGAGGCGATCCTCGAACAGCGGCAGCCAATGCTCCATGCCGGCGAGGCGGCGGCCGTCGCTGATCGCCTGGTAGAGCGGATCGCCGGTGGCGGTGGCGCCGAACTTTTCGCGGTACCGGGTGCGGAAGCGCTTGACCGATTCCTCGTCGAGCAGGGCTTCGGATGCGGGCAGCAGGGTGAAGCCATCGACCCGCCCGGTGGTGCGCTGGTCCGAGGGGTCGAAGGTGCGGACGGATTCGATCTCGTCACCGAAGAAATCGAGGCGCAGGGCCTGTTCGGCGCCCGAGGGGAAGAGATCGACCAGGCCGCCGCGCACCGCGAACTCGCCGGAATCGTTTACCGTGTCGACGCGGACATAGCCGTTCGCCTGGAGCAGTACTGCAAGCTTGTCGAGGCCGATGCGCTCGCCGGGGGCGAGGCGGGCGACGAGCTGGCGGATGCGGAAGGGCGTGAGCGTGCGCTGGGTGGCGGCGTTGACCGTAGTGACGAGCAGGCGGGGCTTGTCGCTCTTGCCCTGGAGCGCGTGAAGCGTGGCGAGGCGTTCGGCCATGACGCGCAGCGTTGGGCTGGCGCGGTCATAGGGAAGACAATCCCAGGCGGGGAAGCTCAGGACCTCAAGCTCGGGCGCGAAATAGGGCGCGGTGCCGGCCACGGCGCGCATCGCGGATTCGTCGGGCGCAACGAACACGGCCATCCGCCCGGTGCGCGCCAGATCGGCCAGCATCCAGGGAAGGAAGCCGGCGGGAGCGCCCGAGAGAGTGAGGGGCTTTTGCGCGGAGAGGATGGTCTTGAGGTCGGGCATCTTGGCTCTTGGTTCGTCATCCCGGCGAAAGCCGGGATCTCAGGCGAAGGCGCGGGGAAGGAGCCGCACGAGATCCCGGCTTTCGCCGGGATGACGGCTACTCGCTGATCGGCACGTAGTTCAGTTCCTTGAGCGCGGTCATCAACGTGCCGGCAAAGCGTTCGGGCGCTGGCTCGACGCCCATCGCCCAGGCCATGATGTCGACGTCCTGCTCCTCGAGCAGTTCCTCGAACAGGTCCATCTCGGCATCGCTCCAGCTGGCGCCATGCTTGTCGAAAAAGCCGCCGATCAGCAGGTCGGCTTCCTTCACGCCGCGGTGCCATGCGCGGAAGTGCAGGCGCTTGAGACGGATTTCGCGGTCCATGCGGGTCCTCAACGGCAAATGGCCGGCAGCGCGAAACGGCGCAGTCGGCGAGGGGAATAGGGATGTGCAGATAGGTCGGTGGGGGGCGAAACGCCAGTCCACAACTTAATCGCGCCATTATCGGGCGATTGCAGCCCGATTGGCCGGCGATCTTCCTATGATGGGGGATACATTGGGTAGGGGTAGTTCCAAATGCGTTTCGTGATGCTGAAGTCGATCAATGGCGATCCGATCCTCGTGAACATCGCCGAGGTTCGTACCGTAGCGACGATCAACATGGCGGGCGACGATGTGGGCGTGCTCTCGTTCGACGGCGCGCATGAAGTGGTGGTCGGATCGACCGTCAACGAAGTCCATGCCGCGATCGAGGCGGCCGGCCAGGCGATCGCGCCTGCGCGCAACGCGGCCTGAGGCGCTAGATTTTCCATTTCGGTTGCCCGGCGAAGGCCGGGGACCAGCTCTGGATTTAAGGCTGGCTATAGAGCCTGCACGAGTCTTCGGAATTGCTCCCGTCATCCCCGCGAAGGCGGGGATCCATTGCCGCTGCGGGCAATGGGACTCACTTCGGGCCGCCAGAATGGATTCCCGCCTTCGCGGGGATGACGATAAGAACATGCGGTCCCGACCCAAGTTCGGGCTTTGCATCCCGAATGTCCGGCTGGCTCATATCGCCCCCTAGCGGCGCGCCGTTGCAGCGATTAGGTCGGGGCCAATGCGGCCCGACATTCTCAATCCGCTTTTCGCCGAAGTCACGGCGCTGAAGGGCATTGGCGCCGCGCTCGCCAAGCCGCTGGAGCGGCTCGGGCTGGCGCGGGTGGTCGATGTCGCCTTCCATCTGCCGACCGGTTTCATCGACCGTATCCCGCGCGACGAGCTGATGGCGTCCGATGTCGGCCGGATCATCGCGATCGAGCTGACCGCAGCCAATTATCGCTTCGGCAGCAGCCCGCGCTCGCCCGCCCGGGTGCAGGCGGTCGACACGCATGGCAATTTCGTCAGCCTGGTCTTTTTCGGCGGCAATTCGGGCTGGGCGAAGAAGCTGCTGCCGCTCAACGAGAAGCGCTGGGTGTCCGGCCGGCTCGACCAATATGGCCAGGAATTGCAGATCGTGCACCCCGAGGTCGTCGTGCCCGAAGAGGCCGAGGGCGGCGGGCGCGAGGCGGTCTATCCCTGTTCGGAAGGCATCACCTCGAAGCGTATCGCGGCGATGGCCGCCCAGGCGATCGAGCGCGCGCCCGACCTGACCGAATGGATCGAGCCGAGCCTGAAGGAGCGGCACCAATGGCCGGGCTGGAAGGAAGCGCTGACCCGCATCCATGCCGATCCGGCCGACGCCAAGGCGCGCGAGCGGCTCGCCTATGACGAGGTGTTCGCCAACCAGCTCGCATTGATGCTGGTGCGCGGCGAGGCACGAGCCAAGCGCGGGCGCTCGCTGCAGGGGGACGGGCGGCTGCGCGACAGGCTCCAGCTGCCGTACACGCCGACCGGCGCCCAATCGCGGACGATCCGCGAGATCGAGGGCGACATGGCGCAGAGCCAGCCGATGCTTCGCCTGCTCCAGGGCGATGTCGGCGCGGGCAAGACGCTGGTCGCGACGATGGCGCTGCTGATCGCCGCCGAGGCGGGGGCGCAGGGCGCGATGCTGGCGCCGACCGAGATCCTGGCGCGGCAGCATTACGAGAATCTGTCGCGGATGCTCGCCGGGCTCGATGTGCGGATCGCGATCCTGACCGGGCGCGACAAGGGCAAGGTGCGCGAGGCGACGCTGATGGGGCTCGCCGCGGGCGAGATCGACATCCTGGTCGGCACCCATGCGATCTTCCAGCAGGGCGTGACGTATCGCGACCTGGGGCTGGTGGTGGTGGACGAGCAGCACCGCTTCGGTGTGGCCGAGCGGCTGATGCTCCAGGCCAAGGCGCAGGTGCCGCCCCATCTGCTGGTGATGACCGCGACGCCGATCCCGCGCACGCTGCAGCTCGCTTCGCATGGCGAGATGGATGTGAGCCGGCTCGACGAGATGCCGCCGGGCCGCCAGCCGATCCAGACCACGGTGATCGCCGAGGACAAATTGGACGCGGTCGTTGCCGGGCTGGGGCGGCACCTGGAGGCGGGCAAGCAGGCCTATTGGGTGTGCCCGCTGGTCGAGGAAAGCGAGAAGACCGATCTCGCCGCGGCCGAGCATCGCGCGGCGACGCTCACCGCCAAGTTCGGCGCCAAGGTCGGGCTGGTCCACGGCCGGATGAAGGGACCGGAGAAGGACGCGGTGATGGCGCGCTTCGCCAGCGGCGAGCTGGGCGTGCTGGTCGCGACGACGGTGATCGAGGTCGGCGTGGACGTCCCCAATGCGACACTGATCGTGATCGAGGCGGCGGACCGGTTCGGCCTCGCCCAGCTCCACCAGCTGCGCGGGCGGGTCGGGCGGGGCGGGGGGCAGTCGCACTGCATCCTGCTGCGCGGCGACAAGCTCAGCGAGACGTCGCGGGCGAGATTGGCGCTGATGCGCGACACCACCGACGGCTTCCTGATCGCCGAGCGCGACCTCGAGCTGCGCGGCGCGGGCGAGATCCTCGGCACGCGCCAGTCGGGCGAGCAGACCTTTCGGCTGGCGACGCCGGAGAGCCTGGCGACCTTGATCGCGGCGGCGAATGGCGATGCGCGGCTGCTGGAGGACCAGGACCGGGCGCTACGATCGCCGCGCGGGGAGGCGGCGAGGGTGGCGCTGTACCTGTTCGAGCGGGATGCAGCGGTGAGCCTGTTGCGGGCGGGGTAAATTCTCCCCTCCCTGGAAGGAAGGGGAATGGGAACCTACTTCGCTTTCACCATCACCGAGATCAGCTCGTAATAGCTGGCGAGGTCGATCGCGCGCTCGAACTGGCAGCCAATGCGGCCGCCCAGCGCCCAGCGGACTTCCGCCACCACCGTGCCGGCATGCGGCAGGACCACGCGGATGCGGTCGCCGGTCTGGAACTCGTCTTCGCAGCGCGCCATCAGGCCGTGCGGCGAGATGTTGACGATGATGAAATTCAGCTGCTTCGCGTCGGGACCGAACGCGCGCGCGCGGTAGTAGACGTCTTCGCGTCCTTCCCGCCGGGGCTCCGAATAAGCCAGGTTCGATCCAAAACTCACGCCACGCCTCACAAAACGCTTGAGGTACGGTTGCGGTGATACTGTTACCGCGTGAATCTCATTGCAACGAAGCTGCTTAACACCGACTTATCGGAGCATCCGGAAGGTTACGCAGGTACGAGCAGGCCGTGCTTCTTCTTGCCGAAGCTGAGCTTGACCTGGCTCGTCACCGGGATGTCATAGGCCGGGTCGCTTACCACCTGGTCGTCGACGCGGATCGCGCCCTCGGCGATCTTGCGGCGGGCCTCGCCCTTGGAGGCGCAGAGCTCGAGCGCGATCAGGGCGTCGACCACGTTGATGCCGGTACCCTCGACCGCGAAGGTCGGGAGCGAACCGCCGGCCGAGCCTTCCTCGAACACCTTGCGGGCGGTCTCGGCGGCTTCATCGGCTGCGGCGCGGCCGCGGCACATGGCGGTGGCTTCGTTGGCGAGGACCTTCTTGGCTTCGTTGATGCCGGCGCCCTCAAGTGCCTCGAGGCGGGCGATCTCTTCGAGCGGCAGGTCGGTGAACAGGCGCAGGAAGCGGCCGACGTCGCGGTCGTCGGTGTTGCGCCAGAACTGCCAGTAATCGAAGGCCGAGAGCTGGTCGTCGTTGAGCCAGACGGCGCCCGACATGGTCTTGCCCATCTTGCCGCCGTCCGCCGTGGTGATCAGCGGGGTGGTGACGCCGTAGACCTCGGTGCCGTCGACGCGGCGGGCGAGCTCGATGCCGTTGACGATGTTGCCCCACTGGTCCGACCCGCCCATCTGCAGGCGGCACGCGGCGCGGCGCGACAGTTCCAGGAAGTCATAGCCCTGGAGGATCATGTAGTTGAACTCGAGGAACGACAGCGACTGCTCGCGGTCGAGGCGCAGCTTGACCGAGTCGAAGCTGAGCATGCGGTTGACCGAGAAATGCCGGCCGATATCGCGCAGGAACGGGATGTATTCGAGCTTGTCGAGCCATTCGGCATTGTCGACCATCACTGCGTCGGTGGGGCCGTCGCCGAAGGTGAGGAATTTCTCGAACACGGTCTTGATCGAGGCGACGTTCTGCTGGATCACCTCGTCGGTCATCAGCTTGCGCGCCTCGTCCTTGAACGAGGGATCGCCGATCTTGCCGGTGCCGCCGCCCATCAGCACGATCGGCTTGTGGCCGGCCTGCTGGAGGCGGCGCAGCAGCATGATCTGGACGAGGCTGCCGACGTGCAGCGACGGCGCGGTCGGGTCGAAGCCGATATAGCCGGGGACGATCTGCTTCGTCGCAAGGGCGTCGAGCGCCTCCGGGTCGGTGACCTGGTGGATATAGCCACGTTCGGAGAGCAGGCGGAGCAGATCGGACTTGAATTCGGTCATAATGCGGGCCGCATAGCCGAGCCGAGCGGCCCTGTCATGCCTTGGACGTATCGCAGTCCTTGTTGCCGGCATACGCGCTGAGAATTGCGGCGAGCAGGCCGGGGAAGCGGGCATCGACTTCGCCGCAGCGCGTCGTGTTGCGCATCTCGACGCCCTGGCGCTCCGAATGGATCAGCCCGGCGTCGCGCAGCACCTTGAAATGCTGGGACAGCGAGGACTTGGGGATGTCGCGATCGCCGACCCTGGCGAAGGTCGAGCAGCCCTGGACGCACCCCTGGCCGGCGACCTGGGCGAAGATCGCCGCGCGCGTGGGATCGGACAGCGCGTGGAGGATCGCCTCCACCGACACGTCTTCGATCGAAGGGTGAAACAGGGGTCGCATGAATTTTATCTAGGGGCTCTTGAAGCTTGGTTCAACAGTTCCGAAATTCTGAACTATGGGAGTATGGGGCCATATCGGCGACCGGCCCATGGAGAATTTCAGTCATGTCGAAGCTCGCAGACAAGGTCGCGATCGTTACCGGGGCATCCAAGGGCATCGGTGCCGGCATCGCCAAGTCGCTGGCGGCGGAAGGCGCCGCGGTGGTGGTCAACTATGCGTCGAGCAAGGCCGGCGCGGATGCGGTGGTGAAGGACATCACCGATGCCGGTGGCAAGGCGATCGCCGTGCAGGCCGATGTCGCCAGGGCCGACCAGGCACAGGCGCTGGTCGATGCCGCGATCAGGGAATTCGGCCGGCTCGACGTGCTGGTCAACAATTCGGGCGTCTATGAATTCGCCTCGCTCGATGCGACGACCGAGGAACTCTATCGCCGCACCTTCGACGTGAACGTGCTCGGCGTGCTGCTCACCACCCAGGCGGCGGCGAAGCATCTCGGCGAGGGCGCAAGCGTGATCAACATCTCGTCAGCGGTCACCAGCCTCTTCCCGGCGGAGTCCGCAGTCTACACGGGCACCAAGGGCGCGGTGGACGCGATCACCGGCGTGCTCGCCAATGAGCTCGGTCCGCGCAAGATCCGCGTCAACGCGATCAACCCGGGCGTGGTCGAGACCGAGGGCACCCATGCCGCGGGCTTTGTCGGTTCGGAATTCTTCGACGCGATCATCGGCCAGACCCCGCTCGGCCGCGTCGGCTATCCGGACGACATCGCCGCGATCGCCGTGTTCCTGGCTTCGGACGATGCGCGCTGGCTGACCGGCGAGAAGCTGACCGCCAGCGGCGGCCTGCGCTGAGCTTGGGGCGGGATGGGGCGACCCGGCCTCATCCCGCAACCGGCTTCGGCACAGGTGGTCGCGTCACCATCCAGATGCCGGCGCAGACCAGCAGCAGCGCGGCGAGATAGCTCCAGTGGAGCAGCGATTCACCGAGGAAGACCGCGGACAGCGCGACGCCGAACACCGGGATCAGGAAGTTGAACGCGGCGATCAGGCCGACGGGATTGTGCTTGAGCAGCAGGCTCCACAGCGCGAAGGCGACCGAGGACAACAGCGCCAGATACAGCAGCAGCGCGGCCGCAGGCAGGCTGGGTGTGGCGATATGGCCGTTACCGCCAAGGCCGACCGAAGTGAGGATCAGACCGCCGATGCCGAGCTGCCAGCCGGTCATCACCAGCGGATCCATGTCGCGCGAGATGCGCTTGCCATAGATCGAGGCGGCGGCGAGGACGAAGGCTGCGATGATGACGAAGCCCTCGCCCAGCAGGCTGAAATCGAAGTCGAGACGGCCGTTGCCGCCCAGGTTGACCACTACCACGCCGAGGAATCCGACCAGGCAGCCCAGCGCCTTGCGGCTGCTCAGCCGGTCGTCGGCATAGAGGAAATGGGCGATCACCACGCTGAAGAACACCCCGGTGGCGTTCATGATCGACGACTTCACGCCCGACGCGTTGGCGAGGCCGACATAGAAGAACACGTACTGGATGCCGGTCTGGGTGAGGCCGAGCAGCGCTACCTGGCGCCACTGGCCGGCGCTCAGGGCAAAAACCCGCTTGCCGGTTGCCGCAGCGAAAGCGAGCAGGATCGTACCCGCCAGGACGAAGCGATAGCCGGCGAACAGCAGCTGCGCGGCGGTATCCGCCCTGGCGATGCCGAACAGTGCATAGCCGTTCTTGATCGCGGGATAGGCGCTGCCCCAGAGCACGCAGCAAAGCGTGGCGAGCAGGAAGACACCGGTGCGGGACTGGTAGAAAGGACTGGACATGCGCGGCCCGTAACGCATCTTCGCGCGCGTACAAACCGCCACCAGGTCACCATGCACCTTCGCGTTCCACTTTACCCGCATCCCGATTTCCCGAGTGCGGTCGATCGCATCGAAGTGAAGGTGACGCGTTTTGCCCCGCAGCTGCTGGGCCTGCGCTATTTCGTCTTCGGCCCGCTGGACCAGCTGGTGCTTCCGCCGGCCGCGGAGGCGCCGGCGCGGCGCGACGAACTGTGGAAGTCGACCTGCTTTGAAGCGTTCGTGCGCGGGGAGGGCGAGGGGTATCTCGAGCTCAATTTCGCGCCCTCGGGCGATTGGGCGGCATACAGCTTCACCGGCTACCGCGAAGGCATGGCCGATGCTCCGGTTAGCAGCCCGCGAGGCACCTGGATGTCCGGCGGCGTGATGGCGGCGGAGGTGGAATTGCCGCTCGAAGGCCCGTGGCAGCTGGCGATCACCGCGGTGATCGAGGAATGCGACGGAACCAAATCCTATTGGTCCTCCGAGCATGGCCCTGGAAAGCCGGACTTCCATGCCGAGGCGGGATTTGTGGTGGAATTGCCGGCACAGGCGCAGGCGAGCGCCTTCTGACGGAGCGCAGGCGGCAGGGCCAGTTGCGCTCTCCCTATAGGATAGCAAGCTAAACCGATGAGAGCGGGCGACGATCCGGCTTGCGTCATGCTCGAACTCCCCGCATCCAGCAGCGCATGAAATTCGGCATCGACCGGCTGCTCGCCGACCCTGAGCTTCGTCGCCCCCTCGAAGGCAAGCGCATCGCGCTGCTCGCCCATCCCGCCTCGGTGACGGAGGATCTGACGCACTCGCTCGATGCGCTGGTCGCGACCGGGCTCAATGTCTCGGCGGTGTTCGGTCCGCAGCACGGGGTGCGCGGCGACCTGCAGGACAATATGATGGAGTCGCCGGACTATACCGACCCGACGTACGGGATGCCGGTGTTCAGCCTCTATGGCGAGGTCCGCCGCCCGACCGGTCAGTCGATGGGCACGTTCGACACGATCCTGATCGACCTGCAGGACGTGGGTTGCCGTATCTACACCTTCGTCACCACGCTGCTCTATGTGCTCGAAGCCGCGGCGGAGCATGGCAAGGGCGTGTGGGTGCTCGATCGCCCCAATCCCGCCGGCCGCCCGGTGGAGGGCACGACGCTGCTTCCAGGCTGGGAGAGCTTCGTCGGCGCCGGGCCGATGCCTATGCGCCACGGCATGACGCTGGGCGAGATGGGCCATTGGTTCATCCGGCAGTTCAACCTCGATGTCGACTATCGGGTGATCGAGATGGAAGGCTGGCAGCCCGACGCCGCGCCCGGCTTCGGCTGGCCGATCGAACGCCCCTGGATCAATCCCAGCCCCAATGCTGCCAACGTCAACATGGCGCGTGCCTATGCCGGCACGGTGATGCTGGAAGGCACATTGCTCTCCGAAGGCCGGGGCACCACGCGCCCGCTCGAGTTGTTCGGTGCGCCCGATATCGACGCGAAGAAGCTGATCGTCGCCATGTACACGCTGGCGCCGCAATGGCTGGCGGGCTGCACGCTGCGTGATTTCTGGTTCCAACCGACTTTCCATAAGCATGTGGGGCAGCTTTGTTCGGGCGTGTTCATCCATGCCGAAGGCGCGGCCTATGACCATCAGGCGTTCCGACCGTGGCGGCTGCAGGCGCTGGGCTTCAAGGCGATCCGCAAGCTCTATGGGGATTATCCGCTGTGGCGCGATTTCCCGTACGAATATGTGTTCGACAAGTTGGCGATCGACGTCATCAACGGCGGCACTGACCTGCGCGAATGGGTGGACGACTCAGCGGCGGAGCCCGGCGATCTCGACGCGCGGACGCTGCCCGACGAGGCTGCCTGGATCGAGGCACGACGGCCGCACCTGCTCTATTGAACGAACGGGTTCCGGCGGGCGGGAGGGAGAACACCACCCGCCGGAATTCCGTCAGGCGTCCGCCAGTTCCGCCTTTGCGATCGCCGGGATCAGGCCCAGCGACAGGGTCTGGCCTTCCGCGCCGCCGATATAGGCGGTGACGCCGTTGACCTCATATTGCATCGCGAAATACTTGGAGTTCCCGTAATCGGGATCGCCGCCAAAGGTCTCGTTGTTGAGCGCGAGCTGGAAGTTGGTTGTGCCCTGATCGACGATCAGGCCGCCCTGGTTCAGGATCGCCTGGCAGATCGCCGTCACGTCGAAGCCGTTATTGGACGAGCCATAGATAGCGCGCTTCACCTGGAACGGCGTGTTCGCGGACTGCGCCACGCTCGGCTGCGGCGCGGTGTTGAAATAATAGGCCGGATAGCCGGGCGAGGGGATCAGATCGACCGTTGTGTTCTCGACCGCGGCGAGACCGATGGGGTTGCCGCTGTTGAGGCCGGTGGCGGTGTACCAGGCCAGGAAATATTTGGTCGCCCCGGAATCGGGATCGCCGAAACTGCCATTGTTCACGGCAACGTCGTCATTGCCGCCGGCAACCATGGCCGCCACTTGCGAGGTGACGTCTTCCCCCATGGAATTGGACGCGTAGACGGCGAGAAGGATCGATATGGTCATCGCAAATCTCCATTTTCGAAAAACAAAGCCGTACTTTGCGCTGATATGCGGCGACTTGCTTCATTTCGGACGCAAAATGCCCCAGCGTGGCGATTGTGCGCCGCGACTCGAAAGTTCTGATAAAGCAAATCCGTGAATAGGCTGCGATTTGATTTAAGAATGTTCAAGTGAATTTGCGTCGCAAATGGCGATGAAATATATGCGTGACTTAATATTGTAAATTACGATGCGATAATGATTTTGTTATATTATAAAATGAATTTGACGTAATCTTGGGGTGCCATATGCTCCGCCGAAACGCGGCGTGTTACCGCATCCGTCTCGGCATTTGCCTCGCAACGGCAATCCGCCTAACCACCGCATCATGTTGGCGGGGCTGATATTTGCGGTCGAGGAGGCTGAGGGCCGCCCGGGGACTTTGATGGCGACGCTGCCGTTCGGCGGCATGACGTTGCTCGAATATCAGGCGCGGCTGCTGTTCGGCGCCGGCACCGAGCAGGTGCTGGTCGCGGTCGGCAAGATGACCCCGGCGTTGCTCGCGGCGGTGAATCGCGCCGCCAAGCGCCATCCCCGCATCGAGATCGTCCGATCGGCCGAGGAAGCCGCCGAGAAGATCGCGCCCGGCGCGCAGGTGCTGGTGATGGCTGACGGGCTGGTCACCACCGATCCGGTGATGGACCGGATGGCCAAGGCGGGCGGCGAGGCGCTGCTTGTCACCGATGATCCGACATCGCCCGCCGCGATCGAGCGACTCGACATGCGGGACAGCTGGGCGGGGATCGCGCGCATCTCGCTGGAGCAACTCACCCAGATCGCCCAGATGCCCGAGGATTATGATTTCCAGTCGGCGCTACTGCGGGTCGCCGCGCAATCGGGCGCCGAGCATGTAGGGTTGACCGCGGGCTGGCTGAAGGGCGGCCATGCCGTCGAGCGCAGCATCGAGGGGCTGGCTGCGCGCAACACCGGTGTGCTCGCAGCACTTACCGAGCGCCGCACCGACTGGGCGGATCGCTGGGTGTTCACCCGCGCCGCGCGTATCGTCCTGCCGGAACTGGTGGGGCGGAACGTGCCGGGCTGGGCGGTGAGCGTCGGTGGCGGCGTGGTTTCGGCGATTTCGCTGGTCTGCACCGCGATGGGCTGGGTCGGTGCGGGCAGCGTCGTCGCGCTGCTTGGTACCGCGACGCTCGCCACGGGCGCGGCGATGGCGGTGCTGCGCGGTGAGGACAAGCGCGCCGGGTTGCTCGAATGGGCGATCTTCGCGCTGTTCGCCCTGATCGTGCTGCTCAGTGGCTGGGTGGAATTCGCGGCCAGCGGCAGCACGACGCCGCCGGTGCTCGCGCTGGTTGCCGCAGCTGCGCAATGGCTGGTCGAACGCGTGCCAAGCCGGCCGAAGCGCTGGTGGTCGAGCCCCTCGGGGCACCTGCTGGTTTTTTCGCCCTTCGCATTGTCCGGATTCGCGACAATCGGGCTTGCTGCAGTTGCGATATATTCCTTCGCCACGCTCGCTGCGGCAGTTGAGGGTACGCGCGAAAAAGCTTAGTCTCGTCTTAAGGACATTTCCGTTAGCTTGGGGTCGATGTCGGAGAATCCCATCGACATGCGCGATGGCCTGGCTGTCAGCGCCCGGGAGCTGCTCGCACGTGCGGCGGCTGCGGAGTTGCGCGCCTATAAGGGTCTGATGGTCGCCGTTGATGATTTCTTCCTGCCCGAAGAGGCCCGGCTCGACGAGCATAGCCGCGCAGGCCTGGCCGCGCTGTTGCGCGGGCTCGTGGAGACGGTGGAAGGCGAGATTCGCGAGCATGCCGTACGGTTGTTGACCGGGCGCAGCGAGACCCTGCTGGTCGCCAAGCTGATCGAGCCGGGCAATTCGGTGCTCGCACGACTGTGGAATTCCGGGCTGCTCCGTGATGGCGAGCTGATGGGCGAGCTGATCGCGCGGGTGCGCCAGGAGATGCTGGGCGCGGCGCTGCCGATGAGCGCGCCGGACGATCCCGAGCGGCCGAGCCTGATCAACCGATTCGTCCAGCATCCGGACAGGGTCGTCGCCGCCAGCGCGATGGCGGTGCTGATCGCCGAAAGCCGGCGCCGGGGCAGTCCCGAAGTGGGACAATTCCAGACCGAGCTGCCCGCCGAGCTGCACCACCGGCTGGTGTGGTGGACGGCGGCGGCGCTTCGGGAGCGCGTGGTCGATGCCAGTGAATCGCTCGATCGCGTCTTGTGCGACGCGGCGCAGCGCAGCCTTGCCGCCTATGATGAGGGCGATCGGCTCGAAGCCGCCGCGATGCGCTTCGCCGCCGCAATTGATGCCCAGCCGGACGAGCTCCCGGCCATGCTCGTCGAATCGCTGGGGGACCGGCGGATCGTGCTGTTCATCGCGCTGCTCGGGCACGGCATGGGCGTGCCCTATGAGCTGGCGCGTGACCTGGTGCTGGATCCGGCGGCGGACCGGCTATGGCTTGCGCTGCGGGCGCTGGATATCGGTCGCGAGGGCGTGGCCCAGGTCGGCTATGCGCTGAGCGAAGCCGATCCGCGCCGCGACCTCGAGAAATTCGCCGACACGCTCGATACGATCGCCGCGATCGCTCCGGCCGAGGCGCGCGCCGCGCTGGCGCCGCTCAAGCTCGATCCGGATTATCGCGCTGCGTTGATCGCTCTCCAGCGGGGAGGGGCGAAGTGAACATCATCGATCCCTCGCTGCCGCTGTCGATCGCCCGGCTCGATGCCGAAGGGCGGCTGATCGATGCCGAAGCGCGGCTGTTCGAGCTGAACATGCGCGCCGGCGGCAATATCGGTACCCCGCTGGCGGTGCCGCAGATCGCGACGCTGGCGCGTCTCGCGCAGCGGCTGGGCATCGCGATCTCGCGCAATGTGATTGCCGCCGATGGCGAGGACGATCTGGAGCTTTGGGTGCGGGCCGAGCCCGAACAGGGCGGGGTGCGGCTCGAAGTGAGCGGCTGGCGGCTGCGGCCGGGCTGGCGCGCGCCGGCGAGCGAGCCCGAGCGCGACGGCGATTTCTTCCGTTCGGCGGCCGACTGGCTGTGGGAGACCGACGCGTCGCTGCGCATCACCTTCCTCTCGATCGAGGCCGGCGCCCGCTATGGGTTCGACAGCTCGACCATGCTGGGCCAGCCGCTCACCCGGTTGTTCCGGCTGGAGCAGGACGAGGCCGGCGAACTGCCGATCCTGACCGCGGTGGCGGCGCAGGGCCGGTTCGACGGGCAGAAGGCCGAACTGCGCGGGACGGGGCGGATGGTTCGCCTCGCCGCGACGCCGCGCACCGATCCGGGCGGGCGCTTTGCCGGGTTCGTCGGCGCGGCGCATATGCTCGACCAGGTGGGTCCCGCCGCGCCCAAGATGGATGCGCCGGTACCGGCCGCCGCGGTGCCGTTCGGCGGCTTCCCCGATTCCTTCAGCCAGCGGCTCGATCGTGCGCTGCGCGGGCCGCTCGGCAAGATCATCGCCAACGCCGATTCGATCAGCGCGCAGACCGAGGGGCCGCTCAAGCCCGACTATGCGGAATATGCCAGCGACATCGCCAATGCCGGGCGGCACCTGCTCGGGCTGGTCGATGACCTGGTCGACCTGCAGGCGATCGAGCGCGACGATTTCGACACGGCGGACGAGGAGATCGACCTGGCCGATGTCGCGCGTCGCGCCGCCGGGTTGCTCGCGGTGCGCGCGGCCCAGGCCGAGGTGCGGATCGACCGGCCGGCGATGGACGAGCATGTGCCCGTGCACGGCGAGTTTCGCCGGGCCCTGCAGGTGCTGGTCAACCTGATCGGCAATGCGGTGCGCTATTCGCCGACGGGAGCGATGGTGTGGATCCGGCTCGAGCGCGACGACAGCCACGGCCATGTGATCGTCGCCGATCAGGGCAAGGGCATCGCCGAGGCGGACCAGGAGAAGATCTTCGAGAAGTTCGGCCGGGTCGATCCGACCGAGCCGGGCGGTTCGGGCCTTGGCCTCTACATTGCCCGCAGGCTTGCCCGGGCGATGGGCGGCGACCTGATGGTCGACAGCGCGCCGGGGCAGGGTGCCCGCTTCGTGTTCAGCCTGCCGATCCGGCAATAGGGCGCCCGCCGGTCCGGCGGACGCCCCATCACTATTCCGGGTTAGCGACGGCAGACCGTCACGCGATGGCCACGGCGCCACTCGTTCCAGCAGACGCGGCGGCTGTGATAATAGCGGCGGTCATAGCCATAGCCGCGACCACGATCCCAACCGCGGTGACGGCCGCGATCCCAATGGCGGCGATCATAGTGACGATCCCGATAGCGCTCGCGGTAGCGCCAGTCCTGCGCGGCGGGCGCCGCTGCGGCGAGCGCGATCACGCTGGTGGTCGGTGCCGGCGCGGCGGCGGCCGGCGTGGCGGCACTGGCGATGCCGACAGTGGCAAGCGCGGCCGCGGCGATCAGCTTGGCAAGGTTCATTGCAACTCTCCATTCCTCTCTATTCCCGCAAGAGAGAACGTTAGAGTCGCGATCGAGTCGCGTTGCTGAACCCGTTGGTAGGCGGAGGTTAAGGTAGATCGCGCTCCGCCCGGCGCGCGGCCCTGCGCTCGGCGCGGGTGGGGACGAGGCGGACGCCGCCCACCAGGATCGCGCTGAGCAATGCGATGATCCCGCCGCGTACGACCCAGGTCTGGCTGCCGATCATCGGACTGGAGCTCGGCGCACGCAGCACGCCCAGGCCCTGGAGCATGAACACCACGCCGGCAATGAAGCCGAGGATGCCGATCAGGAGCAGGATGTTCTGGCGCATTCGGGCGACTCCAACGAGGCGTGGAATGGTTAACCCAATTTCCGGGGCTGGCGAAGGCGGGAAACGCCCGGCCAAATCACATCGTCACCCTGAACTCGTTTCAGGGTCCAAGGTGTCTCGGGCGATATCGCTGGAGGAAAGTTGGATGCTGAAACAAGTTCAGCATGACAGGCTTTGGGCCTGTATCCCGTCATCCCCGCCTGTCTGGCGGGAATGACGGGAAGGGTTTGCCTTAGCGCTGGCCGACCGGCACGTAGTCGCGCTGCGTCGGGCCCGTGTAGAGCTGACGCGGGCGGCCGATCTTCTGCTCGGGATCCGAGATCATCTCGTTCCACTGCGCGACCCAGCCCACGGTGCGGGCAAGGGCGAAGAGCGCGGTGAACATCGTGGTCGGGAAGCCGATCGCCGAGAGGATGACGCCCGAATAGAAGTCGACGTTCGGGAACAGCTTCTTCTCGATGAAGTACGGATCGTTGAGCGCCATTTCCTCGAGCTGCAGTGCAACCTCGAAGACGGGATCGTTGACCTTGAGCGCATCGAACACTTCGCGCACGGTCTTCTGCATCACAGTCGCGCGCGGATCGTAGTTCTTGTAGACGCGGTGACCGAAGCCCATCAGGCGGAACGGATCGTTCTTGTCCTTGGCGCGGGCGATGTACTCGGGGATGCGCTCCGGACGGCCGATCTCACGCAGCATGTTGAGCGCCGCTTCGTTGGCGCCGCCATGCGCCGGGCCCCACAGGCAGGCGATGCCGGCCGCGATGCAGGCGAACGGATTGGCACCCGAGGAACCGGCGAGGCGCACGGTCGAGGTCGAGGCGTTCTGCTCGTGATCGGCATGGAGGATGAAGATGCGGTCCATCGCCTTTTCGATGACCGGGTTCACCTCATATTCTTCCGCCGGCACGCCGAAGGTCATGCGCAGGAAGTTGCCGGTGTAGCTGAGCTTGTTGTCCGGATAGAGGAACGGCTGGCCGACGCTGTACTTGTAGGCCATCGCCGCGATCGTCGGCATCTTCGCGATCAGGCGATGCGACGCGATCATGCGCTGCTTCGGATCGGTGATGTCGGTCGAGTCATGGTAGAAGGCGGAGAGCGCGCCGGCGACGCCGCACATCACCGCCATCGGGTGCGCGTCACGGCGGAAGCCGCGATAGAAGGTCGCGAGCTGCTCGTGCAGCATGGTGTGGCGGGTGATCGTGTTCTCGAACGCGGTCAGCTCTTCCTGGTTCGGCAGTTCGCCGTTCAGCAGCAGATAGCTGACTTCCATGAAGCTCGAATGCTCGGCGAGCTGGCCGATCGGATAGCCGCGATGGAGCAGGATGCCCTCGTCGCCATCGATATAGGTCAGGCCCGATTCGCACGACGCGGTCGAAGTGAAGCCGGGGTCATAGGTGAACTTGCCGGTCTGCCCATAGAGCTTGCGGATGTCGATGACGTCCGGTCCGACGCTGCCCGAAAGGATCGGATATTCAACATCCTTCCCCGGAACCTGCAGCTTCGCGGTGTCGCTCATAAACGTCGTCCTATGTTTGGGCCGGGCCTGGGATCAGGCCGGCACGGTCATCTGGTCTGCGATGCGAGCCAGGCTCTCTTCGCGTCCAAGCAGCGCTAGGACGTCAAAGATGCCCGGAGATGTCCGTCGCCCGGTGAGCGCCGCGCGCAGAGGCTGCGCAGCCGCACCAAGCTTGACACCCGCATCTTCCGCAACGGTGCGTACCGCTGCTTCGAGCGCCTCCGTATCCCAGCTTTCCACGCCGTCAAGCGCGGTGTGCAACTGAGCCAGAAGAGCCCGCGCGTCGCCCTCTAGCAGAGCCTTTGCGCCCTCGTCCAATTCCAGTGGGCGAGTGCGAAAAAGGAAACCGGCTCCCTCGGAGAGTTCGAGGAGATTCGCAGCGCGCGGCTTCAGGGCCGCCATGCTGCGGCGCAGAAGGTCGGCCTGCGATTCCGAAAGTTCGAAACCGAGTCGCGCGGCAACCAGGCTGGCCAGTCGCGCATCGTCAGACGCGCGGATATAATGGCCGTTCAGGCTCTCGAGCTTCTTGAGGTCGAAGCGCGAGGGGCTGCGGCCAACGCCGGACAGCTCGAACCACTCGATCGCCTGTTCGCGGCTGATGATCTCGTCATCGCCATGTCCCCAGCCGAGGCGGAGCAGATAGTTGGACAGCGCCTCGGGCAGGATGCCGAGCGCGTCGCGATACTCGTCGACCGCCACCGCGTTCTTCCGCTTCGACATCTTGGTGCCGTCCGGATTGAAGATCAGCGGGATGTGCGCGTATTCGGGCTCTTCCCAGCCCATCGCGCGATAGATCGGCAGCTGGCGGAAGGCATTGTTCAGGTGATCGTCGCCGCGGATCACATGGGTCACGCCCATGTCGTGATCGTCGACCACCACCGCGAGCATATAGGTCGGCGTGCCGTCCGAACGGAGCAGGACGAGATCGTCGAGCTCGGCATTGTTGACGGTCACCGGGCCCTGGACATGATCCTCGATCGTCACCGCGCCTTCGCGTGGCGCCTTGAGGCGGATGACATAGGGCGCGCCTGCGGGGGCTTCGCTCTCGTTACGGTCGCGCCAGCGGCCGTCGTAGCGCAGCGGCTGCTTGTTCGCCTTCTGCTCGGCCCGCATCGCCTCGAGTTCCTCGGCGGTGGCGAAGCACTTATAGGCGTGGCCATTGGCGAGCATTTCGCGCGCCACTTCGGCGTGCCGCGCGGCGCGAGAGAACTGATAGACTTCCTCGCCGTCCCAATCGAGATTCAGCCAGCGCATCCCGTCCAGGATCGCCGAGATCGCCTGATCGGTCGAGCGCGCGCGATCGGTATCCTCGATGCGCAGCAGGAACTTGCCGCCATGGTGGCGGGCGAACAGCAGGTTGAACAGCGCAGTGCGCGCACCGCCGATGTGAAGGAAACCCGTAGGCGACGGCGCGAACCGCGTGACAACCTGTTTCGCACCCGTATCAGATGTTGCGCCCAACCGAGCTTGCTCCCAAACTGTGTTTCCGATGGCCCATTCAGCCACCGAGGGCGCCCCTAGCACGGGGTTCACCTCCCTTCAAATGGGGGGAGGGGCAGTGTTTCGCCAGATTGGAGCTGCAATCGAGCATTGGCTGGAAGCCGAGCGCGCGCAATTGCCGCTCTGGCTGCCGGTGGCGCTGGGCGGTGGGATCACCGCCTGGTTCCTGCTGCCGGACACGTCGCGCTGGATCGGTTTCCTGCTGGCTTCCTGCGCCGTGGCGGTGCTGGGATTGGCGCTGCCCGGTCGTTTGGGGCGCGCATTGCTGCTCGGCGGACTTGCGATGGCAGCCGGCTGCACGCTGATCTGGTGGCGGGCCGAGCGGGTGGCGGCGCCGGTGCTGGCGCGTCCCGCGGTGGTGGAGATTACCGGACGCGTGGTGCGGGTGGAGCGGATGCCCGCACGCGAAGTGGTGCGGGTGACGTTGCTGCCGGGCCGCACAGACCTGCCGCCGCGGGTGCGGGTGAACCTCGAGACGCGGGACGTGCCTGCCGGCCTGGCGCCGGATGCTGTGGTGAAGCTGCGTGCCCGGCTGATGCCTCCAGCCGAGGCCTCGGTACCAGGTGGCTATGATTTTGCGCGTACGGCGTGGTTCGCTGGACTTGGCGCTACCGGAAAGGGCTTCGATCCCGTCGAGGTTGTGACGCCGGCGCGGGCGGCGGGCGCCGATCTGCGGGCGTCGCTTTCGGCGCATATCCAGTCGCGAGTCGAGGGCAGCGCGGGCGGTATCGCCAGTGCGCTCGCCACGGGTGACCAGGGGGCGATCGCGGAGGGCGATGTCGAGGCAATGCAACGCTCGGGGCTTGCGCACCTGCTTTCGGTGAGTGGGCTGCACGTGACCGCGGTGACCGCGGCGGCAATGCTGCTGGTGCTCAAGTTGCTCGCCCTGAGCCCGACCCTGGCGCTGCGTTGGCGGCTGCCCCTGGTTGCGGCGGGGGCAGGTGCGCTGGCGGCGATCGGCTATACGCTGCTCACGGGCGCGGAAGTGCCGACGATCCGCTCCTGCGTCGCCGCCCTGCTGGTGCTGCTGGCGCTGAGCCTGGGGCGTGAGGCGATCACGCTGCGGCTGGTTGCGGCGGGTGCGGTGATCGTGCTGCTGCTTTGGCCCGAGGCGCTCGCGGGCGCGAGCTTCCAGCTGAGCTTTGCGGCGGTGACGGCGATCGTCGCATTGCACGAGAGTCCATTCATGCACCGCTGGTTCGGCAAGCGCGAGGAGGGGCGGGGCGCGGCGTTGCTGCGCGGTATCGGTTCGCTGCTGCTGACCGGCGTGGCGGTGGAGCTCGCGCTGATGCCGATCGGGCTGTTTCATTTCCACCAGGCCGGGATTTACGGCGCGCTCGCCAATATCGTCGCGATCCCGCTCACCACCTTTGTGATCATGCCCCTGGAAGCGCTGGCGCTGCTGCTCGATGTGGCGGGGCTGGGCTGGCCGGCCTGGTGGCTTACCGATCAGGCGCTGCAGCTGCTGCTCTGGATAGCACGGACCACGGCTGCCGCGCCGGGCGCGGTCGCGGCGTTCCCCACCATGCCGGGCGGCGCCTTTGCGCTGATGGTCGCGGGCGGGCTGTGGCTGGCCCTTTGGCGGACGGGCGTGCGCTGGGCGGGGGCGGTGCCGCTTGTCATGGGGTTGGGCTGGATGCTCGCCACGCCGGCGCCGGATCTGATCGTGACCGGCGACGGACGGCACCTCGCGATCCGCATGGCGGATGGCAGCATGGCGCTGCTGCGCGATCGGGCGGGTGACTATACCCGCGACATGCTCGCGGAAACCGGCGGCAGCGATGTCGAACCGGTTGCCTTGTCCGACCAGCCGGGGGCTGCTTGCAGCCTCGATTTGTGCCTGATCGAGCATCGTGCCGGGGCGCGGGTGTGGCGGGTTGCGGCGACGCGGAGCGGCTATGCCTTGCCCTGGGCCGAATTCACTACGCTATGTCGCAAGGTCGATGTGGTGATCAGCGACCGGCGCCTGCCGGCGGGCTGCGCGCCGCGCTGGCTCAAGCTCGATCGGCCGCAGCTGGCCAGGACCGGCGGGCTGGCGATTGCCTTTGCCAGCGGTCGGGTGGCGATGGTGCGTGGCGGAGGGCGGCATCCCTGGCGCGACCCGCCGAAAGTGCAGCCGGTCTATGTGCCGGAGCAGGGACTTGCACCTGTCCGGACACGAAATCGCTGGCGCTGACAGGGGCTTCGGGTTCTCCTCGGAGCATGATCCGGAACCCGAAGAAAAGCGACACGATCGAAGTGCGGCTGCCCCATGCGGTGAAGCGCGCCTTCATGGAGCAATGCCGGGCCGAAGGGCGGACGGCGAGCGATGTGGTGCGCGGCTATGTCGATGCGCATCTCGCCGGCGACGCGCCTGCGCCAAGCCGGTTGCGCCGCTGGTGTCGCCCCTTGGCCGCCGCAGGGATGATCGGGGCGATCGGGCTGGCCATGCCTGTCGCGGTGACTGCCGCACCGGATTTCCGGCCGAGCTATGCCGCGTTCGATCGCAATCATGACGGAGTGCTCACCCCCGACGAATTCGGTCCGAAGCGCGCCGAGCCGCGAATCCGGTGCGGAGAGCATCGGGTGATGGCGCTGCCGCTGCGCCGGGCCTCGATGCCCGATATTCGCGGGTTGCGGCCCTTTGCCATTTCCGCGTCCGACTTCACCCTGGCCAAGGCCGATGCCAATCGGGACGGCAGGGTCAGCTTCGCCGAATTCGCGGCGCACCGGCTCAGGATGTTCCGCGCCGGCTTCAACCTGCTCGATGCCGATCATGACGGCACGCTTTCGCCCGCCGAATATGCCGCCGCTTGGAACCTGTTCCGATTCCTCGGCCGGCAGCCCGATGTGGCGCCGTTCCAGGAACTCGACCGCAATGGCGACGGCAAGGTCGCCTGGAACGAGTTCCTGGCCTGAGCCTCAGTACTTGCGCAGCAGGCCGGCCAGCCGGCCCTGCACGCGGACCTGATCGGGACGGTAGCGCTGGGCGTTATAGTCGCGATTGGCCGGATCGAGCCGGATCATCGCGCCTTCCTTGCGGAAATACTTCAAGGTCGCCTCGGCATCGTCGATCAGCGCCACGACGATCTCGCCGTCGCGCGCCGTCTCGGTACGGCGGATCAGCGCATAGTCGCCGTCGAGAATGCCGGCCTCGACCATCGAATCGCCGGCCACCTCAAGCGCATAATGCTCGCCCGAGCCGAGCAAGGCCGCCGGAACCGGGAGCATCGACGAGCCTTCCAGCGCCTCGATCGGCGTACCCGCGGCGATGCGGCCGTGGAGCGGGATCTCGATCACATCGTTCGCGGGAACTGGTATCTGGGCCGCAGGGGAGGGATTCGAAACGGCCACCGCGGGGGCGGCGGACCTGGCCGCAGCGGCCGGCTTCGCATCGCCGCGCTCGGGCATGCGGAGCACTTCGAGCGCGCGGGCGCGGTTCGGCAGGCGGCGAATGAACTCGCGCTCCTCCAGCGCAGAGATCAACCGATGCACCCCCGACTTCGACTTGAGATCGAGCGCTTCCTTCATTTCCTCGAACGAAGGCGAGACGCCGGTCTCGGCAAGCCGATCGGCAATGAAGCAGATGAGCTCGTGCTGCTTGCGCGTGAGCATCCGGTTTCTCCTGGCGTGGAACAGACTGCGAACGTTTATGCAATGTTCCGCGCGCTTGTCAAGCGATGTCGAGGATTTCCGCCGAGTCGCCCGTTTTCGCCTCCGGCGCCCCGGCCGGACGCACGATCAGGCACGTCGCCCGTGCCAGCGTGCGCAGCATCGAGCTGTCCTGGATCGTCGCGGCAAAGGCGCGGCCCTCGACCAACTCGGCGCGGAGATAGTCAGCGCGCGCGCCCGTGGCGGGCAGCGGTTCGCCGAGCGGCACCGACCGGCTGCGCGGCAAGGGATCGGCGGCCCCCGCCAGATGCGCGACCAGCGGCCGCACGAACAAAGTCGCGGTGGCGAACACCGACACCGGATTGCCGGGCAGGCCGAGCAGCATCGCCTCGCCGAGCCGCCCGGCCATCATCGGCTTGCCCGGGCGCAGCGCGATCTTCCAGAAATCGATCTCCGCTCCCGCCGCGAGCAGCGCCGGGCGAACCAGGTCATGATCGCCGACCGAGGCCCCGCCGGTGGTGACGAGCAGATCGCAGTCGAGCGCGCGGAACGCGGCCTCGAGCACGCCCAGGCGATCGGGCAGGATGCCGAGGTCGATCAGCTCGACCGGAAGATCGGCCAGCATCGCGGTGAGCAGCAGCCGGTTGGTCTCGGGGATCTGGTCGGGCCCGAGCGGCGCGCCTGGCGGAACCAGCTCGTCGCCGGTGGAGAGCAGCGCAACCCGGACCTTGCGGCGGACGGGCAGGGTCGCGTGGCCGGCCAGGGCGGCAAGCGCGAGGGCGGCGGAGGTGATCCGGGATCCGGCGCGGAGCAATACATCGCCCTCGCTGAAATCGAGCCCGCGCGCACGGACATTGCCGCCAAGGCGCAGCGGGCCTTCGCCGGCAAGGGTGAGGCGGTCGCCCTCCCGCGCGGCTTCCTCCTGGACGAGTATGGTGTCGGCACCGGACGGCAGCGGCGCACCGGTGAAGATGCGGACGGCCTGGCCCGGGGAGACCTCGCCGGCAAAGCCACGCCCGGCAGCGCTCTCGCCGATCACCTCCCACGGGCCGGGCAGGTCGGCGAAGCGGATCGCATAGCCGTCCATCGCCGACAGGGCGGAGGCGGGCTGGGTGCGGAGGGCGAGAATGTCTCGCGCGACCCAGCGCCCGGCGGCCAAAGTGATCGGCACCTCCTCCTCGGCAAGCGGGGCGGCGCGCACGAACAGGCGCTGCTGGGCTTCGGCGACGGGGACGAGGGCGGCGGCCATGGTTGGTGACTAGGGCAAGCGGGCGGGGGTGCGCCAGTAGATGGTGAGGCCGAAGGCAGTCTTCATCTCGGTCACAGTGGAGCGCCTTGTACGCTGTTATGGGGCGACCCGAACTCCGTTATTCCTCGACTACGTGGACCTTGCACGGATTGCGATAGGACGGGTCAGGCTTAAGGCCCAGCTGTTCAATCAACGCATCTTGGTCTTCGTCGTGATAGATTCCCGTGAAATTAGGACCGAAGACTTTGTGGACCAAGTCAGACCCCAACCGAAACTCCGATTGCGGCGAAAGGCCGGTCAGCCGCGCCAATGCAGCACGCGTTGTGGGTCCTGCCTTCCCGTCGATTGACCCGGCGTAGAGGTTTTGGTCGCGCAATCGCTGCTGGATCGCCTTGATAAGAACTGGATCGTAGTCTGCCAGCGATGCTCTGTCCCAACAGGTTTCCGCCTTTGCGGTGCCGAGTGCCAAGGGCGCGGCAGCCGACATGGCGAGGGCAAATATTCGCATAGGAACGCTGATCATGTTTTAGCCTCCTTCATTTAGCTGCTTCCAGCAGGGCCAGAGCGCGGCGTGGCCAAGGATCGTCGACATCGAATAGCCCGATCTTGGATTGCAATTCAGTAGCCAACGCCCGGGCTCGATGGCTCGGGTAGGAGGAGCTCAACACATCCATGATCGCTACTTGCAGCGGATAAACGGCATAGGGATCGGCCTGCCGCACAGCATCGATTGCTGGCGCTGCGGGGAGACCGCTGCGCGAAAGCGAGGCTGCGCGTAGTGCTGCTGCATCCTGCTGCACGACCGCATTTGCCGATGTCGTGCGCCCCACTGTAGCGAACAACCGTGCGGCCTGATCATAATCACCGCGATAATATGAGATCATTGCACCGGAAAAAGATGCGATCTCATTCGACTGCGTGCCGATATCGTAAAGATAAACCCATCCTCGGCGACGGTCAGGTGTCACCAGAGACGTCCAAGGTCCATCGTGTTCCAGTGCGCGCATGGTTGGTCCTACCTCTGGTCCCGTGCAAACGCGTGTTTTTGTTGGGCAGAGCTTGAGGGCGCTTGGTGTACTAAATAGTGCTACTACGTCGTGTCTTAGAGGCACTGCCCCCATGACGTATAGCTGGCGAGGGGCGCCAAGTGACAGAGTTCGTCCGTCGCGCGACACCCTCCACAGGGCCTGAGGTGGCGCTGCCTCGTCCTCAAGCTGCCGAGTTAGCAGATAAGCCTGAACGACAACGTCCGGTCCCACCGCTCGGGCGCTGCCCCACAGGATCATGTCAAGGTCGCGATTTTCACGAAGCGTCGATGCCGCGGTGCGCGCCGCATTGCCCGGCAGCACATCGTCTGACCAAATGACCAGCCCGCTTCCAAAGTCGCGGTTGACGGGGTTTGGCCAAGGTTTTTTGCGAAGTGTGCGCCACACTGCGAGATTGAGCGTCGCTGTTACGTTCGCGCCAATCGTTCCCTCGGCTTCGAAGCGAGGAAGGTAGATTGTGACATCCGGTAATTGTTGCGTTGCTGGCGCAGCTCCGCCGAATAGCGTTAACAGCAGCGCCCCGGCACAGATACGAAGCCGCTTCATGCCCGCCCTCGGCAGCGGCTCCGCAGGTCCGCCTGAATACCCGCTTTGACAACGTCTACAGACGTAAGCGTGGGAGGTAAGGCGTTGGCCAATAGTCCAGCCTGTTGAAGCAGGCGGCAACTCGTGGAAGGGGTGCCCGCCGAATCCACCGATAGTGCGTAGAGCGCGACTACGATTACAAAGTTGCTCGACCTTTCGTATGAACCGCCCTCAATATGCTGGTTGATCGGGATTGCGATCGGTAGACGCCCGTTCAGCCGCCCCAAGAAGATATTTCCTTGGAAGGTTGAGAAATTGGTCGAGCGGCTGCCATGGCCTACCACGATCTGGATGGCGTTGCGTTGCTCCCAGCGTTGCTTAATTAGGTTCGCCGAAGGCAAGCTCGCCTGCGGTGCTGCGGCTACCTGAATGCGATCGCCGGCTGCCAATCTCAAGCTGGCATCCCACGCCAAAATATTCTGAACCTTTTCCTGTAAGGCAAACACCCACTGGCGGACATGCTCTTCCAGATTCCGGTCAGTACTTTGTGCGTATACTAAATCGATGTTGAGTCGTGTGGGTAGAACTTGACTCCTCGCAGGTGCGATTGCTGCAAGTGCCGGGATCAGAGTCAGCCAACGGGACAGGGGCATGTCAGCTTCTCCTTGCGCTGTTGCACTTCGCCGAACTCCAGTACATCCAATGTGACAGTGTAGCGGCAGGCTTCCCCGGGACTCGCCGTGGGTGGTTGCCCTAGTGCGGAACTGCCTATCCCGAACGATGTGATTTGCGGCTTGGAGGGGGCGATTATCTGTGCGCCCTCCTTTGCCGGGTTGGTAAGGGCCCAGTCACTCGTCCCAGTAGCGCTCGTGCGACGTAGGGTTCCGTCAGCGACTACAGCCGGACGGTTGCCCAAGTTGGTCAACCCGATCGCTACCTGATCGATCCTGCATTGTATCGGCAGGGCCTTAACTTTCGAGTAGGCTGAAGAGGTTCGATCGTGAACAAAGCTATAAATAAGCGCAAACAATGGAAGTGAACTTATCAATGCAGAGAAGCTAATGTCATTTTTCCAGCGGGCGCTGGTTGTTTGAAAATTCTCACAAATCTTGCAGTATATAGCGCCGGTATTGATTGGTTCCTTGCAAAATCTGCACAGCTGTGGCGTTGGATCTGAAGCTAAACATGGATTAGACGGCTCAGTGCTCATGTCATTCTCGTTCAGAATGAGCCGAGGCTCCCTGTGGCGCCTTGGCTGTCGCCTTCTCACGCCGTCAGCAGTTCCACCTTCTCCTCGGGCGTGTCCTCGACCTTCTGCATCGTGTTGATCGAGATATGCGGCCACACGATGCGGCCGGGCAGGCCCGCCGTCCGCGGATCGAAATCGATCATCACGATCTGGAGATATTGCAGGCGCAGCTTCGGCTTGCCCCGGGCATCCTTCTCGGCGAGTTCCTGAATCCAGAAGGTCGAGCGCATCGACGATGCGTTGGCATGCTTGACCACGAAGGGGATGTTGTGGATCCCGCCGGTCTCCGCCTCGGTATCGACGTCGAGGACAGTGGTGCGGACGATGTCGACGCCCTGATTGGCGGCCTGGAGCAGCGCGGCGGGGTGGACCGGATCGAACAGGCCCATGAACGGGTTGTCGTGGAAGTGCCTGTAGGGTGCGAGATAGCGGCTATCGAGGTCCTGCTTCACCTTGAGCGGCAGTCCGCTGACATCGGGAATGACCGGCGGGCCATCGATCGGCGGAACGCTCCGCCCGAGCGCCAGGACCGCATCGCCGTGCGGCACGGTCGACAGCCGGGCGATGTCGAAGCCGTCGGTGAACTGGTCGAGCATGTTGAGCCACAGGCCGGGCTCGTGGTGGATGGTGTTGCCGGGCGGGCTGGTCGGCCCGAGGACATTGCTGTGCGGAAAGTCCGCCGTCGCGATCTGGTCGGTGACCTGCTCATAGTCGAGCGCCATCAGCGACTGGTCGGCCTGCTTCCCTAGGGCGTTCAGCCCGCGATTGGGGACGCCCTTGTCGACAAGGTCGAAGACGAGCGTCTCGTTATACTGGTTCATCAGCAGGCGATAATCGAGGATCGAGCCGGGTTCGGATTCGAACGGCAGGGCGATCATGTTCCAGCCATGGCCCTCCAGCCCGCCTTCGTTCTTCCACACGCCCGGCAGCAGGCCGAGCGGGCCGAGAAGGGCTTCGCCCTCCTGTGCGGCCCGGATGACGCGGCCGCCGCCCTTGAGGGCCATGAGCGTCTTCTTGCTGAATGCCATCGCTGTTCCCCTTTTCCCGGATGATCGGATTGGTTGCGGCTAGATGCCTTCGACCAGCAGCCTGGTGTCGGGCAGCTTCTCGAGGCGCGGGATCTCGAGGTCGGGCCGCGCCATGCGGGTGAGCGCGTTGAGCGCCGCGGCGATCGCGCCTTCCTGCCAGCCGGGCAGCGACGACAGCTGGTCGCCGACGACGAAGAACACCGGATCGGAGAGCTTGCCCCTGGCATCGTGGATGCCGGTGCCCTGGCTCAGATTGTTGAAATGATCGGCGGCTTCCTTCGCGGGGCCGACCGACTGCCAATAGGCCCAGCCGCCCTTGATATAGGGCATGTTCTGCCACGCGATCGCGAGGCCGTCGTGCAGGCCGTTGCCGAACTTCACGCCGAATTTCCGCGCGCCCTCCCGCGCCAGGTCGAGCCGGTCCTTGACCGTCATCTGGCCCCATTCATGGGCGACCTGGCCGAAATTATAGGCGCCGGTCAGCACGCCCTTGCGGTCGTGATAGGCGGTGGAGGGATACCAGATCTGGACGATTTCATGCGAGGTCCAGCTGATCCCGCCGAAGATCGGCACGACGCCTTCCTCGGCATCGGGCGCGACCAGCGTGGTGAGCTTGAGGTCGCCGGTGTGCCGGGCGGTGATCAGCTTGCCCTGCCACAGCGTGCGATCGCCCTGCCAGCCGACCTTGGTGGTCGCGGCGAGGAACTTGTCCTGATACTCGCCCTTGTCGTTGATGCGGGGGCGGGCCTGCGCTGCGTAGACCGCCTTGAGCCCCTGCTTGAACGGCAGGTCGAAGCCGCTCTTGTCGCCGCCGCCCTGCAATTCCTTCGACAGCAGCTTCTCGAGGAACGGGATCGCGATGTTCGAGAAGCAATAGTCGGCGCGGTATTCGATCGTCTCCTTGCTGCCGATCCTGGCGACCTGGACGACGAATTCCTTCGTCTTCGCGTCCCAGGCGATCGAGGTCACCGGGCTGTTCAGGTGGATCGTCCCGCCCAGGGTGGCCACCTGGCGGGCGAAGGCGCGCTGGACCTGATCCATGCCGCCCACCGGCTGGAAGATCGTCTGCTGCCACAGGAAATCGACCGGCTGGTAGAAGCGGGTCTGCGCCCAATATTCGGACTTGAGCAGGTCCTCGAGCTTGATCGCCTTGGAGATCTCGCCCGCCGCGACGCCGGGAAGCACGTCGAAGCCGGCGCGCGAGATCGCGTTCTCGAAGCCCGGATTGCCCGAGGTGGGCGCATAATTGCCGTTCTCGTCGAGCTCGCCGAAGCTGATCATCAGCGACTTGAGCTTCGCCGCCAGCCCCCGGCGCTCGTTCGTGGGGATATCGAGGCTGGTCGCCTCGAGAAGCTGGGCCGCGTTCTCATGCACCAGCTGCGCGATCCAGCCGCGCAGATTGTGATCGATCTGCCGATAGACGCGGGGCTTTCCCCGTAGCGCGCCCTTGTCCATCTGGACGAGGTTCGACATCGAGTTCATCACATAGACTTCGACCGCGACGCCGAATTCGCGAAGATAGCTGAGCAGCCGTTTGTGCGCCGAAGGAATGCGGCCGGGGCCGGCGTTGAGATAGGGCTCGGCGTCGCCGACCGGCCATTCGAAGCGGACGACCTGCGTCTCGCCCGGCTCGGACCCGAACAGCGCATCGTCCTTGTCCTCGGTCAGCGTGTCGCCGGTGCGCAGCGACATGCATCGCCCGCCCGTGCGGTTCTGCGCTTCGAGAACGGTGACCTCCATGCCGGTCTTGTGGACCAGCAGCTCATAGGCGGTGGTCAGCCCGCCGACGCCGGCGCCGAGGATCAGCGCGCGCTTGCCCTTGAAGCTGCCTTCGTCCAGCCGAACCGGCCCCGGGGTGATCCGCAGCTGCTCGTTGGTCGCGTCGTCCAGTTCGGCCCATGCGCTGGCATCGGGATGCGATCGCAGAAAATCCGCGCGGCTGATCTTGGTCGACATGTCGCTCTCCCCCCGGGATCCGTCGGACAGGATCCGTCAGTGAATTTCAAAATACCGGGCGGCTGGCGACCAAGGATCACCGCCGGTTCTTGTTGCGCCAGGCGCCAGATACTGGCGGTCCTGCCCAGATCATTTGCTGCGACTCGTTGGCCAAGCATGCATTATTGGGAAGAAGACAAAACAGTTTTTGGAACCGATATGCAGTTACACTGTGCCTTTTGGTGCAAAGTGCGGGCGAAATCCGCCTAACTGCTTGCGGCAGAAGCTTTCGATAAAATCCCTAGCTGGTTATTTAGCACGAGGAGTGCGTGCGTCTCGCGCGCCAGGGACAGCGCCGATGGCGCGCGCGGCATCCCACTGGCGCAAGCAGCGCGCAGGATGACAATGCCGGCTTTCGGGAAAGGGCCTCTAGGCCCCGATGCGTTGCAGGTCCCCGGCCTTGAGCGGCAGGCGGAATTCGCAGAGGAAGCGGTGGCGGTCGTCGGTTTCGATCACCGAGGCCGGGCCGCCGCCGATATTGGGCAGCGAGATCCACAGCTGGGCGCCATTGGCGAAGGGCGCGCGGCTTTCGAACTCGACGAGCTGGGGGGTGATCCCGCGCAGCTTGACGTTCCACCAGCGCACGCCCTCGCGGACACGGGCCGGAACGTCGAGGCGGATCGCCTGCTTGTCCGGGATCAGGCCGGTCGGCTCCTGGATCACGGCCATGCGAGTGTGGTGCGACGGGGTCTGCTGGGCCTGGCGCAGCCAGGGCATCAGCACCTGCCAGGGCAGGTCCTCGCCGAAGGCGACGCCGGCAAAGCTGCCCTGCGACCATTTCACCACGCCGTCGAGCGGGCGCAGGCCGTCGAAATTGATCTGGACCGGATCGCCTTCCTGCAGCGCGATGTCGGTCTCGAAGCCGCAGCCGCCCTGGGAGAGGTTGCGGCTGCGGGTGAACTCGACCTGGTTGCCGCGGCGCACGCAGATCGTCTGGTGCAGCTCGACGCGCGGCACGCTGCGGCGCTCGGCGGGGAGGCAGGCGAGGTTGCGGGCGAGCGTGCTGACCACGTCGATCGGCGTCTCGAACAGGAAGCCGGCGGCGCCCTGCTCGGTCCAGGCGATGCGGCCCGGCAGCGACTGGCCGTTGGCGAGCGCGAGGTGGAGGCCTTCGGACTCGACGATCTCATCGTCGAGATGGAGCATCGCACCGGCAGCGCTCAGCTTGCGCAGCGAGCAGGGCAGGCGGGTGGTCTCGCCGACCAGCACGGCGGAATCGAAGGCGGCGTGGTCGCCCGGCTCCGCAAGCATCTGCGCCCCTGGGGCTTCGCCCGAGAGGCTGAAGATGGTGGAGGACGCAAGTCCCTGTCGCATAAATGTTTTTTCCCGACCCCGCTCGACGGTGATAGTGCGGGGCCGGGTCTGAAGGCGGGGTTAAGCCGCAGGGTTGCGAAATCCCTAATATACCCCCGAAACGATCAGTCGCGATCGGGCGCGCCGAGCGGGAAATAATGGCGATAGGGGCGGGCATCCTCGACGCAGCGGACGACCGAGGGACGGGCGAGCAGCCGGGCGCGATAGGCGCGGAGGCTGGCCAGCGCCGCGGGGATCGGGCGGACCCAGTCGGCATAGAAGAGCGAGGGCGCGGCGGCGCAGTCGGCAAGGGTGAAGCTGTCGCCGACGGCCCATTCCCGGCCGGCGAGATGGGCGTCGAGCCAGGCATAGATCGTATCGAGCCGGGCCATCGCCTCGTCGAGTGCGATGGGGTCGCGGCGTTCCGCGGGCAGCATCGCGTCGATCACGGGCTTCTGCATCATGCCCATGACGTAGTTGTCGAAGATCCGGTCGAGCATCCTCGCCTGCACGGCGAGATCAGGGTCGGCGGGGATCAGCGCGACCGGGCCCGGATGGTGGACGTGGAGATATTCGATCACCGCGGTCGCCTCGACCACGGTACGATCGCCCTCGGCGAGGACGGGGAAGAGCTTGAGCGGCCAGCGGGCCTCGAGCTCCTGCGCGGCGCCCGGTTCCTCGAGGTTGCGGAAGGTGAGGGGGATGTCGTTCTCGTAGAAGGCGATCAGCGCCTTCCAGGTGTAGGATGAGAAGGGGTGGCCGAAGAGCTGGAGCGGCATGGCATCCTCTTATAGTTAGGTATTAAGCTAAGTATCTTGGCGTGGGGGTGCTGTCACGCGAATTTTTCGCTGCGGCCCTTCTTTCTCCCCTCCCTGCAAGGGAGGGGCCGGGGGTGGGTTGCGAGCGTAGCGAGCCCAGCGAGCCGGTGGTGACAAAGAAAAGGCCGGGCAACGAGCCCGGCCTTTTCTAACCCACCCCTACCCCTCCCTTGCAGGGAGGGGAATTTGAAGCCCCTCAGGCCACCCAGTCGCCCGACTTGCCGCCCTTCTTGGAGAGCAGGCGGATCTCGCCGATGGTCATGCCCTTATCGAGCGCCTTGGCCATGTCGTAGAGAGTGAGCAGCGCAGTGGAGACGGCGGTGAGCGCTTCCATCTCGACCCCGGTCTGGGCCTCGGTAGCGGCGGTGGCCGTCACGGTGACGCCGGTTTCGTCGGGGGCGAGGTCTACCGCGACCCTGGTCAGCGGCAGCGGATGGCAGAGCGGGATCAGCTCGGCGGTGCGCTTGGCGGCCATGATCCCGGCGATGCGCGCGGTGGCGAGGACGTCGCCCTTCTTCACCGCACCGGCGCGGATCGCGGCGGCGGCTTCGCGCGACATCTCGATCCGGCCGCTGGCAACCGCCTCACGCGCGGTGACGGCCTTGCCCGCGACATCGACCATGCGCGCGGCGCCGGTCTCGTCGAGATGGGTGAGGTCGCTCACCCGACCAGCGCCCGGGTCGCCGCCTCGACATCGTCCTGGCGCATCAGGGACTCGCCGACGAGGAAGCAGCGGATGTCGTGCGCGGCCATCGCGTCGAGGTCGGCGCGGCTGTTCAGCCCGCTTTCGGCGACGAAGGTGCAGTCCCTGGGTGCCTGGCCGACCAGGTCATAGGTCTTCTGGACGTCGACCTCGAAGGTCTTGAGGTTGCGGTTGTTCACCCCAATCAGGCGCGAGCGCAGCTTCAGCGCGCGCTCGAGCTCGTCGGCGTCGTGCACCTCGACCAGCACGTCCATGCCGAGGCCGAGGGCCGCGTCCTCGATCTCGGCCATCTGGCCGTCCTCGAGCGCCGCGACGATAATCAGGATCGCATCGGCGCCGATCGCGCGCGATTCGAGCGCCTGCCAGGGATCGACCATGAAGTCCTTGCGGATCACCGGCAGATCGCAGGCTGCGCGGGCGGCGATCAGATAATCCTCATGCCCCTGGAAATACTCCAGGTCGGTCAGCACCGAGAGACAGGCGGCGCCGCCTGCCTGATAGGCGCGGGCATGGGCCGGAGGATCGAAATCGGCGCGGATCAGCCCCTTGGACGGGCTGGCCTTCTTGATCTCGGCGATCAGGCCATAGCCGCCGGCGGCTGCCTTTGCGTCCAGCGCGGCCTTGAAGCCGCGCGGGGGCGCGCGGGTGAGCGCCAGGGCCTGGAGATCGGCCAGCGAGGTCGCCTTGCGCCGCGTGGCGACTTCGCCGTGCTTGGTGGCGATGATGGTATCGAGGATCGTGGACATCAGAAGGCGATCCAGCAGGCGAGCAGCGCCTTGGCAAGGCCCTTGTCGATCGTCTCGGCGGCTTCCTCGGCGCCGGCGCGCAGGTCGCTGGCTTCGCCGGCGATGACGAGCGCGGCAGCGGCGTTGAGCAGCACGGCGTCGCGATAGGGGCCATGCTCGCCTTCGAGCAGGCGGTGCAGGGCGAGGGCATTATACTCCGGACCGCCGCCACGGATCGCGACCAGCGGGTGGCGGGGGAGGCCGGCATCCTCCGGGGTGATGCGCTTGGGCAGGCCCGAGCTGCCGATGCTGACGACGACGCTGGCATGCTCGGTGGAGAGCTCGTCCAGCCCTTCCTCGCCCGAGACGATCGCGGCGCTGTCGACGCCGAGCTGCTCGAGCGCCTCGGCATAGATCGGCGCGTAATCCGGGCGGGCGATGCCGATCAGCTGGCGGCGGACATGGGCGGGGTTCGCCAGCGGGCCCATCAGGTTGAAGATCGTCCGGCGGCCGATGCGACGGCGCAGCGGGCCGATCCGGGCGAGCGAAGGGTGGTGCGCCTGGGCGAACAGGAAAGCGATGCCGAGCTCGTTGAGCGATTCCTCGGCACGGGCGCCGGCGCGGTCAAGATCGAGCCCCAGCGCCTCGAGCGTATCCGCCGCGCCCGACTTGGACGAGGCGGCGCGGTTGCCATGCTTGGCGACCGGCACGCCGGCTGCGGCTACGACCAGGCTGACCGCGGTCGATACGTTGAGCGTGTGATGCCCGTCGCCGCCGGTGCCGCAGACGTCGATCGCGCCTTCGGGCGCCGAGATCGGGATGAGGCGGGCCCGCATCGCCCGGGCGGCCTCGGCGATCTCGATGCTGGTCTCGCCGCGCACCGACAGGTCGATCAGGAAACGCTCGATCTCGGGCTCGGCCACCTTGCCGTCGAGGATGTCGGCAAAGGCCTGGGCGGCGGACTCGCGCGCGAGCGGGGACGCGGGATCGGGGAGGAGGGTGAAATTGGTCACTTGGGCTCTATGATTTTCCCAGACGGGGAAATCGAGCAAATTCTGCTTTACCTTGCCTTCCTGAATGTTCCCCGGCGAAGGCCGGGGCCCAGTTGCAATACCGTTCGATAGGTTTGACCACCCAACCAACTGCGCCGAGACTGGTCCCCGGCCTTCGCCTGGGAACTGGATTGGCTGATGTTGAGGGGGTCACCCCTGCTCGATCAAATGCCGCCCCTCGGGGCTGATCGCCAGATCGCGCCAGTCGAGCTCTTCCTGGAGCTGCTCGTACAGGTCCTGGCCGATCACATCGGTATCGCGCAGTTCGTCGAGCTTGTCGCGCTGGGCGGCGACGGCGCAGAGCTGGAGGCGCTGGCGCGCGTCGAACTCGGGGCAGACATTGTCGGCGCCGTTGCGGTCGATCTCGAACTGGCGGCGGGTCTCGTCGGCGACCTTCCCCTGCTCGACTTCCAGCGCGGCGATCGCGGCTTCGGCGAGCTTGCGGCGCGCCTTGTTGAGCAGTTCCTCGCCGTCGCCCTTGCCGGCCAGGCCGAGCAGCTTGATCAGCGGGGCGAGGGTGAGGCCCTGCAGCACCAGCGTCGCCAGCACCACGGCGAAGGCGGAGAGCACGATCAGGTCGCGCTGGGGGAAGTCGTGCGGCAGCGCGAAGGCGGTGGCGAGCGTCACCAGCCCGCGCATCCCGCACCAGCCGACCACCACGCTCTGCGCGAAGCTGGGCGGGGGCAGGTTGCCGCGGATCATCGGGAAGGCGCGGACGATGCCGTTATAGGCCAGCGACCAGGCCATGCGGGTGACGATCACGCCGAGTACCACCAGCCCCGCGAAGATCGCGGCCTCGCGCAGGCGATCGGGCTCCATCTCGGCGACGATCTGGCGCGCCTGCATGCCCATCAGCAGGAAGGCGACGACGTTGAGGACGAAGACGCCGACGCCCCATACCGCGAAGGACTGGACGCGGTTGCGCGCGCTGATCGTCACGTTGGGCGAATTGGCGACGTACATCGCGCAGGTGACGACGCAGAGCACGGCGGAGAGGCCGAGCCGCTCGGCGAGGATCCAGGCGATCCAGGTGTTGACGAACTCGAACAGATTGCCGCCGAACGAGCCGCGGACGAAGGGCATCAGCCTGCCCATCGCCCAGCCGCAGAACAGGCCGAGCGCGATGCCGCCGGGCACCGCGAGGCTCAGCCGGGTGGCGACCATGGCGTCGATCCCGCCATGGCTCTGCACCGCGAGCGCGGCGCCGAAGAGCAGCAGGGCGGTCGCGTCGTTGAGCAGGCTCTCGCCGGTGAGCACCTGGACGGTGCGGCGGGGCAGCGCGGCGGACTGGAGGACGGTGGTGGCCGCGGCGGCGTCGGGCGGGGCGACGATGGCGCCGAGTGCGATCGCGGCGGCGATCGGCAGTCCGGCGAAGGCCCAGCCGATCCAGGCGACCACGGCGGTGGAAAGCAGCACCGCGACCACGGCGAGCGAGACGAGCGGGCGCCACAGCCGGCGGATCGCCGCCAGGGGAAAGTCGAAGGCGGCGTCGAGCAGGACGGGCGCGATGAACAATGCCATCGCGGTGTGCCCGTCGAGCGCGATATTGGGCGAGCCCGGAATGGTCGCGACGATCACGCCGGCGGCGGCGAGCATCGTCGGATAGGGAATCGGAGTCCGTCGCGAGACCTGCAGCAGCAGGACCGCCAGCGCGAGCAGCGCGACGAGGCTCTCGAAGAAGGTCACGGGAGAGAGGCTAGCTCGTTGCGCTCCCGCGTCAAATCCTACTGATGGATGAGCGGCCTTCCGCCACCCCGGACCAGGTTCGGGGTGACGGAAGCCGGTGGCTCAGTTCGCGTTGCCCGGCTGCGCCTGCGCCGGTGTGGCGGCGGGGGCGGCATCGTCCGGCCCATCCTCCGGGCCGTCGAACCCGTGCGGTCCGTGATGGCGGCCATGGCCGCGCGGGGCGGGCGGAATCTCGCCGATGACCAGCTTGCCGTCATGGTTGGTATCGAAGGTGTCGAAGCGGGCATTCGCCGCCGCGACCCATTCGGCGCGGGTGACGACGCCGTCGCCATTGGCATCGGCGCGGGCGAAGGGGCCCATCGGGCCGCGGCCCATGCTCGCCATCGCGATGCCGCCCGCGGCTACCGTGACGAGCACGCCGGCCAGCGTCGCGGCGACCAGCTGCAGCTTGTGGTTCATTTGCACTCTCCATCGGGCCCGGGATCGGGCCATGGTGGAGACAGTGGCGGCGCCACGTCGCGTGGCTATGTCACCGCGCGCCCGAAATTGTCGCAAATATTTGCAGGTTCAGGCGAGCGCGTGCGCCTCGATCCCGGCGAGCTTGAGGAAGTTGGCCAGCATCGCATGGCCATGCTCGGTGGCGATGCTCTCGGGATGGAACTGCACGCTGTGGATCGGCAGCTCCCTGTGCCGGAAGCCCATGACATGCCCGTCGTCGGACGTCGCGTTGACCACCAGCTCCTCCGGAATGTCGGTGACGATCAGCGAGTGGTAGCGGGTCGCGGTGAAGGGGGAGGGGAGGGATTCGAACAGGCCGGTGCCGTCATGCGTAACCGGGCTGGTCTTGCCGTGCATCAGGCCTCCGCGGACCACCGAGCCACCGAAATGCTGGCCGATCGCCTGGTGGCCGAGGCAAACGCCCAGAAGCGGTTTGCCGAGATCGGCGCAGGCAGCGACGAGGTCGAGGCTGATCCCCGCTTCATTGGGAGTGCAGGGGCCGGGCGAGATGAGGAACGCCTGCGCATTGCTGGCAACGGCGTCGCGCGCGGTGAGCGCGTCGTTGCGCACCACCTGCACGTCGGTGCCCAGCTCCATCAGATAGTGGACGAGGTTCCAGGTGAAGCTGTCGTAATTGTCGATGACGAGGATCATGATGCCTGCGCTACTGCTTCTGGAGCGCCACGACAATCGGCCCGATGGGCACGCCGCCGTCGAGGCGATCCGATACGGGATCCCAGAGCCGCGAGACGGCGCCGTCGAGATAGAGGGCGTCGGGCGCGGCGAGCTTGTCGCGGAACAGCCGGGCGAAGCGGCCGAACGACACCGGCTCGTTGCTGATCGCGAACCAGGCGCTGCCGTTCAGCCCCACACCGACGGCGTTGCGGATGGTCAGCGAGGTGCCGTTCTCCGCCAGCTTCGGATGGAGCTGGCCGTTGATCAGCAGCATCGGCCCCGACTGGGTGGCGAAGCGGACGTGATCGGGCTTGTTCGCGGCGAAATCATCGGTGGTGGCGACGTGCCAGCCCTTGGCATCGCCCCAGAACACGCCGTTGGGCTGCATGTGGAAATTGCCCGGGCCGGGGCGACGGTTGAGCGGCTTCTGCTCGGCGCCGTCCTCGACATAATAGCCAATCGGCAGGCCGGCGGCGTCGAACATGCCGGCGTTCATTGCGAAGGCGATGCGCGGATAGCGATCGCCGAGGCGCGGCTGGAGGCCGGTGAAGTCGCGCATCGGGCGGCCGTCGGCACTCTTGTCGACCAGCAGCACGTCATGCTTCTGCGGATCGGCGCGGCAGACGGTGAAGCTGGTGCCCTCGAAGCTGATCTTGCGGCAGGCATCATCAACGCGTCCGCTGGAAGCGCAGGCAGTCAGCGTCAGGAAGGCGCCGGCAACGGCGATCGGCCGGATCATGCGTGCCACTTAGGATGAAATCGCGTTCAGGCAAGCCATGCGCGTGCCTTGGGCTTGCCACAGTGCGGCGGCACGTCCAGCGGCGAGGGGCGTTGTTACGCCAGAAGGAGTGTTCATGATCGTTCGTTTGCTCGCCGCCGCCGCGCTGCTCGCGACGCCTGCCATCGCGCAGGATGCCAAGCAGTCGTCGCAGGACAATCAGGGGCCGCCCAAGCGGGTCCGCAGCGTGCTGCTCTATGGGCAGGAGCAGTGCCCCAAGCCGCAGAGCGAGGAAGAGATCGTGGTCTGCGCGAATGGCGGCGAATCGCCCTATCGCATCCCCAAGGAATTCCGGAACCAGCCGAAGAACGACGCGGCGTCGCAGGCCTGGACCAACCGGGTCGAGATGGTCGAGGACGTGAACCGCGCCGGGCTGCCGAACAGCTGCTCGCCGGTGGGCACCGGTGGCCAGACCGGCTGCACCCGCGCCGCGATCCGTCAGTGGTACCAGGAACGGCTGGAGCAGAAGGCCAAGAACGCCGCGATTCCTTGAGCCAATCAAATCCTCCCCGAGCTTGTCTCGGGGAGGGGGACCATCGCGCAGCGATGGTGGAGGGGCCGCCGGTGAAACCGGCGGACTGCGTCCGCCGCCCCTCCAGCGCCTTCGGCGGTCCCCCTCCCCCAGCGAGCTGGGGGGAGGAATTAGGTGGTTACTGCCCGAAGCCCGCTTCGCCGGCCTGCTTTACCGCTTCGCGTGCCGCCGCGAACAGCGCGCCGGCCTTGGCCTCGCATTCGCGCTGTTCATAAGTCGGGTCCGAATCGGCGACGATGCCGGCGCCGGCCTGGACGTGCATCATGCCGTCCTTCACCAGCGCCGTGCGCAATACGATGCAGCTGTCCATCGAGCCGTCCGGCGAGAAATAGCCGACGCCGCCCGCGTAGGGTCCGCGGGTCTCCTGCTCGAGCTCGGCGATGATCTCGCAGGCGCGGACCTTGGGCGCGCCGCTGACCGTGCCCGCCGGGAAGCCGGCGAACAGCGCGTCGAGCGCGTCCTTGCCCGGTGCCAGCCTGCCGACCACGTTCGATACGATGTGCATGACGTGGCTGTAGAACTCGACCGTGTAGCTGTCGGTCACCTTGACCGTGCCCGCGTCCGCGACCCGGCCGACATCGTTGCGGCCGAGATCCAGCAGCATGAGGTGCTCCGCGCATTCCTTGGGATCGGCGAGCAGGCTGGCGCGGTTCTCCTCGTCCTCGGCGGCGGTCTTGCCGCGCGGACGAGTGCCGGCGATCGGTCGGATGGTCACTTCATTGTCGCGCACCCGCACCAGGATCTCGGGGCTCGAGCCGGTCAGCGCGAAGCCCGGCAGGTCGAGATGGTAGAGGAAGGGCGAGGGGTTGATTCGCCGCAGCGCGCGGTAAAGCTCGAACGGCGGCAGCGCGAACGGCGTGGTGAAGCGCTGTGCGAGCACCACCTGGAAGATGTCGCCGGCGGAGATGTATTCCTTTGCGGCGGCGACCATCTCGCCATAGCGGCCCGGGCGCAGCACCGGGGTGAGCTGGACTTCCTCCGGCTCGGCGCGGACCGGGGCGGGCAGGGGCGCGCTGGCGAGCTGCGCGGCAACGGTCTCGATCCGCTCGGCCGACAGGTCGACATCGCCGTCCGGCCAGACCGGCGCGACGAGGAAGAGCGCATCGGCGAGGCGATCGAACACCAGCACCACCGTCGGGCGAACGAACATCATGTCCGGCACGCCGATCGGGTTTTCGGGCGGGCGGGGCAGCTTCTCGACCAGCCCGACCGTCTCATAGCTGAAATAGCCGACCAGGCAGGCGAGCGCCTTGGGCAGCTCGGGCGGCACTTCGGTGCGGCAGCGCGCGGCGAGCGCGCGCAGCGCGTCGAGCGCGGGCTCGGCGCAGGGCTTGAAGGCGTCCCGGTTGGTCAGCCATTCCGGATTGATCGCCGCTTCGTTGCCGGTGGCGCGGAAGACCAGGTCGGGTGCGAGCCCGATCAGGCTGTGGCGCCCGCGGACCGAGCCGCCCTCGACCGATTCCAGCAGGAAATCGCCGCGGCCCGGCTCGATCAGCTTGAGCGCGGCGGCAACCGGAGTCTCGGTATCCGCGATCTGGCGCCGCCAGAGCAGCGCCGGCCGTCCTGCGGCCAGCGCCGCGCGGGCGGCTTCGATCCCCTCGATGCCCTGCGGCACGCCCTTAACGGACGCCCTGGCGGGTCAGGTCCGCGCGGAGGCGGGCGATCGCCGCTTCGTTGCGGGTGATCTTCAGGTCATTGCGGATCGCACGGATGAACTCGCGGGCATATTCCGCCGGGATCTGCTGCTGCAGACCGCTGCGCATGTTCGCCATCGCCATCGGATCGCCCGAGGCATCATGCGGCTCCACCTTGTCGAGGAGCACGACGTAGAAGCCCTTGCGATCGGGCGCTTCGAGCAGGCGCGCCTTTTTCGGCTGCATGCTGAAGGCCATCTTGATGAACTGTTCCTTGTCCGCGATGTCCTTGCGCTGGAAGTCGAACGGCTTGGGCGGCGGACCCTTGGCGCCGGCGTCCGCAAGCGCCTTGTCCATCGGCACGCCCTTGTTGAGCGCGGCGACCACGGCATTGGCGGCGACCTTGGCCTTCTCCAGAGCCTTGTCGACCAGATAGTCGGTCTTCACCTTGTCGCGAATGCTGGCGAGCGGGCGCGGCGCGGCCGGCACGATACGGTCGAGCTTGACGATCGCGAAGCCGCCTTCCGGCGAGACCTGGGCGATCTGGATGTCGTCGTCCGGGTTCTCGAAGGTGAAGCCGCTGCGCATGATCGCCACCATCGCGGGATCGGGCTTATAGGCTTCATTCTCCGGATCGGTGCCGCCGGCGGCGAGCGCCGGCGTGACCTGCGCGGTCAGCTTGGCATCGCCGAGCAGCTCGGCGAAGTTCTTGCCGTCGCCGACGCCGTCCTCGATCTTCTGGCGGAGATCGGCCAGCGCCTGCGCGGTCTTGCGCTGGGTGACTTCCGAGGCGAGCTCGTCATGCGCCTGGGCGAGCGACTTGGCGGCGATCGTCTCGATCTTCTCGACGACCAGGATGTGCCAGCCGAGCTGCGACTTGACCGGGCCGACCAGCGCGCCCTGCGCAGCGGCAAAGGCGGTGTTGGCGATCTCGGCAGTGGTCTGGCGCGCGAGCTCGGGCTCCTCGATGCCTTCGAAATTGGTCGCGTCGAGGCCGGCGGCCTTCGCGGCGTCGGCCAGCGGCTTGCCGCCCTTCACTTCGGCGGCGACCTTGTCGGCAGTCGCCTTGTCGAGCACGACGAGCTGGCGCACGCCGCGCTTCTCGGCGGCGGCATAGCGGGCGCCGGCCTTCTTGTAGGCATCGGCGATCTCGGCTTCGGTCGCGGTCTGCTGGGCGCGGATCTGGTCCGGCATCACCACGGCGTAGCGCACGACGCGGCGCTGCGGCACGAGGTAGCGGGCGCGGTGGCTGACATAATAGGCGTTCAGCGCCTTGTCGTCCGGATCGGCGCCCGGATCCATCTGGGCGGTGTTGATCATGCCGACCACGCCGGCGCGGCGCTCCAGCAGCAGCGAGGCATAGGGCGCGACGACGCCGTTCGGCACGTCGGTGCCGATGGTGGCGCGGTTGACCAGCCAGTTGCCGTAGCGCTCGCGGATCATGCTGTCGCGGAACAGCGCCGGGGCCAGGCGATTGTCGGCGAGCAGCTTCTCGAAGGTCTGCTGGCTGAACTTGCCGTCGATGCCGGCGAAGGCCGGGTTGCTGGCGATCTCGGTGTCGATCAGCTTCTTCGACACCGACATGCCCGACTTGCGGCCGAATTCGACCAGCGCGGCCTGGTTGATCATCTCGTCGATCGCGATGTCGAGACCGCCCTGGGCGAGGAACTGCTCCATCGTCACCGTCTGGCCCTGCTGCTGCAGGTTGCGGATGAAGCGCTCGATCCGGTCCTTCACTTCGGTGTCGGAAATCTTCTCGCCGCCCACCGTGGCCAGCGTGCTGCTCGTTGCGCCACCACCGTTGCGGATGCCGGTGATGTCGCCCGCCGCGAAGGCGATGGCGATCAGGCCGAGGAACAGGAACACCGCAATCAGGCCGTAGCGCGACTTGGTGAAATTGCGGAAGAAGCTGAGCATGAAGTGCCGATCGTTGGAATGGTTTGCGGGTGCTTTAGGGCGGCCCGGCGCAGCCGACAAGCTTGTGCGAACGCCGCCGCCTGCTATCCGCGAACGAAATAAACAAAATTGGAGGTTGGGGTGATGCGGCGCAAGCTGGTGGCGGGTAACTGGAAAATGCACGGGCTGCGGGCGCAGCTGCCGGAGGTCGAGGCGATTGCTTCTGCTGCTGCGGCGAATCCGTCGGTCGATGCCGCGCTCTGCCTGCCCTTTACGCTGATCCATCCCGCCGCCCAGGTGGCGGGCAGTCTGCCGATCGGCGCGCAGGACCTGCACGAGGCCGACAAGGGCGCGCATACCGGCTGCATCTCGGCACCGATGCTGGTGGAGGAGGGGGCGACCCTGACCATCGTCGGCCATAGCGAGCGTCGCGGCGACCAGCACGAGACCAGCCACGACGCCTATATGAAGGCTGCCGCCGCGCACCGGCACGGGCTCAAGGTGATCCTGTGCTGCGGCGAGCTCGAGGCCGAGCGTGCCGCCGGCCGCGCCGAGCGAATCGTCCAGTCGCAGATCGAGAAGTCGCTGCCCGACGATGCCGATCCGAGCTGGCTGACCGTCGCCTATGAGCCGCGCTGGGCGATCGGCACCGGCAAGACGCCGACAGCCGACGAGATCGCATCGATGCATGCGATCATCCGTGCTAAGCTGCGCATGATGATCGGCGACGCCAAGGCCGACGGCATCCAGATTCTCTATGGCGGGTCGGTGACCGGCGCGAATGCCGCGCAGATCCTGGCGCTCGACAATGTCGATGGCGCGCTGGTCGGCGGGGCCAGCCTGACCGCCGAGAAGTTCGTGCCGATCATCGAGGCTGCAGCTTCGGTTTCGTGACTGTTTGCTCCCTGCTTCCCCGGTGAAAGCCGGGGAACGGGAGAGGTATCAGGACGCTTGGCGGCCGAGCGTCAGAAACGCCGTGACGCCCGACAGCGCGGCGGCGGCGGCCCCGACCAACGCGCCCATGTGGAAGGCGCTGACCAGTCCCGTGCCGGCCGATGCGATCACCGCGCCGGCGATGGCGGTGGCGATCAGGCCGCCGGTGCGGGCGATCGCGCTGTTGAAGCCCGAGGCGGTGCCGGTGTGCGTGTCGTCGACCGAGGCGAGCACCGCGGTGGTCAGCGGCGCGGCGACGCTGGCCATGCCGATCGCGATCGCCAGCGCACCGGGGAAGACCGAGGTCCAATAGGGCGCATCCTCGTCGACCAGCAGGAGCAGCGCGAAGCCGATCGCGACGATCATCGGCCCGATGGTGAGCGGCCAGCGCGGGCCTACCCGGGCGGTGATCCGTCCCATGATGCGGCTGGCGATTCCCATGCCGAGCGGCATCGGCAGCAACGCGAAGCCGGCGTGCAGCGCCGAATAGCCGCCCGCCTCGATCAGCACATAGGGCAGGAGCAGCAGCACCCCGCCCAGCGCGCCGTAGAGCAGGAAGGTGAGCAGGGTGAGTCCGGCAAAGGCGCGCGAGCCGAACATTGCCACGGGCATCATCGCACGGTCGCCGCGATGATGCTCGACCCAGAGGAACAGGCCGATCGCTGCCAGCCCGGCGGCCAGCCCGATCGCGACGGTGGTGTCGATCGCGTGGTGGCTCGACCAGAGGGTCAGCGCCCAGGTCAGCGCGCCGAGCGCGAGCGTTGCGGTGAAGGCGCCGGGCAGGTCGAGCGGCAAGTCGCCTTCCGCGCTTTCCTCGACATAGAAGAGCGCGATGCCGATCGCCGCGAGTGCCACCGGCACGTTGACGTAGAAGATCGCGCGCCAGCCGATCATGTCGACCAGCCAGCCGCCGAGCGGTGGCCCCACCGCGCCCGCGATCGCGCCGACGCCCGCCCAGGTGCCGATCGCCTTGCCGCGCGCCTCGCCGGTAAAGGCATGGCCCAGCGTGGCGAGGCTGTTGGGCAGCAGGATCGCCGCGCCGATGCCCTGCAACGCGCGGGCGGCGAGCAGCAGCGTCAGGTCGGCGGCGACGGCGCAGGCGAGCGAGGCGATGGTGAACAGCGCGATGCCGAGCACCAGCAGCTTGCGTCGTCCGAAATGATCGCCCGCCGCGCCGCCGATCAGCAGCAGCGCCGAGAGCGGCAGCATGTACGCGTTGATCGTCCATTGCAGCTCGGCCGGGGTGGCATGCAGGTCCGCGCCGATCGCGGGCAGCGCGACATTGGTCACCGATCCGTCGATGAACGCGAGGCTCGACGCCAGGATGCAGGCGGTGAGGGTAAGGTTCGGGTGCCGGGCCTGCATGACACCGCTCTAGCAGAGCCGGCCGCAGTCCGGGAGGGTGGCCGAACGGAGAGGATGCATCCACCCCGGGGCTAAGGTAATATACTGAAATTACGCAAATCTTCTGCCGCCCGCAGGGATTGGCTTGCTATATATGGATATGCCGAGGCTCTCGCTTCCCGCCTGGCCTGTCGATGCCGATCGGAATCAGATGATTCTGGTCGAGCAGTTCCGTGCGCTGCGGCGGCAGGTGCCGCTGATGTACCTGATGATGTTCGCGGACTCCGCGTTCCTCGCCTTCACGGCCTATGACACGGTGAGCCCCTGGTGGAGCCTGGGCATGCCGGCGCTGCTGGCCGTGCTCTCGGCAGTGCGCGCCGCGTTCTGGCTCAAGCGCCGCGGCGATATTCCGCGGCCGGAGCTGATCCCCAATTATCTGCGCGGCACGATCCTTGTCGCGGCGACGCTGAGCTTTGCCTTTGGCGGCTGGGGGCTGCTGCTCTACGCGGAGGGCGACCTGATGCGCCGTGCGTGCATCGCGCTCTACATCTTCATCGGTGCGATAAGTTGTTGTTACTGCCTGCAGTCGGTGCCGCGCGCCGGCCAGGCGGTGCTGCTGTGCGGTGCCGCGCCGGTGACGTTCTGCCTGATTCTGTCGCCCGACTGGTCGCTGCGCGGGCTGGGCTTCAACATCCTGGTGGCCAGCTTCGTGGCGGTGCGGATGATGCGCACCAGCCATGCGGGTTTCGTCGAGATGCTCGCCTCGCGCTCGCACATGGCCGCCGAACAGGCACGTGCCCAGGGTGCCGAGCAGCGGGCGCACCAGCTCGCCTATCACGACCCGCTGACCGGCCTGCCCAATCGCCGTGCGCTCGCCGAGGCGCTCGAGCGGCGGATGGCGCCCGACGGCAGCGGCGCATCGCTGGGCCTGCTGATCATCGATCTCGACCGGTTCAAGTCGATCAACGACGTGCACGGCCATCCCGCCGGCGACCAGCTGCTGCGCGACGTCGCCGCCCGCGTCAGCGCCGTGGTGGGCGAGGAGGGCGTGAGCTATCGCCTGGGGGGCGACGAGTTCGCCGTGATCCTCGACGGTGACGGCGAAGGCGCGCGGCGCATTGCCCATGCCATCGTCAACGCGGTGATGAAGCCCTTCACCGGATCGGAGCTGGTCCATCATATCGGCGCCAGCGTGGGCATCTCGCTCTATCCGCAGGACGCGCTCGACCTCGACACGCTGATGCGCAAGGCGGACATCGCGCTCTACAAGGCCAAGCATAGCGGGCGGAGCCAGCATTGCGCGTTCGAGCCGATGCTCGACGCCGAGATCCGCCGCCGTGCCGAGATCGAGCGCGAGATGCGCGAGGCGATGAAGACCGATGCGTTCGTGCCCTATTACCAGGCGATCGTCTGCCTCAAGAGCCACGAAGTGGTCGGCTATGAGCTGCTCGCGCGCTGGCGGCGTGCGGAGGGCGAGGAGATTGGCCCCGAGCAGTTCATCCCCATCGCCGAGGAATGCGGGCTGATCGACACGCTGATGCTGCGCCTGCTCCGCCGTGCCTGCCGCGAGACGCGTGACTGGCAGGTGCCGATCTCGATCAACGTCTCGCCGACCCAGCTCAAGGATCCGTGGTTCAGCCAGAAGCTGCTCGGCGTGCTGATCCGCGAACGTTTCCCGGCGCGGCGCCTGACGGTGGAGATCACCGAGAATGCGCTGATCGTCGATGCCGGGAGTGCGCAGGACGCGATCGCCTCGCTGCGCAACCAGGGCATCCAGCTGGCGCTCGACGATTTCGGCACCGGCTATTCCTCGCTCCAGCACCTCCAGATGCTGCCCTTCGACCGGCTCAAGATCGACCGTTCCTTCGTCGCCGCGATGGGCCGCGATCCCCAGGCGATGCGGCTGGTGCTGGCGATCGTCACTCTGGCCAACACGCTGGAACTGCCGGTGGTGGCGGAGGGCATCGAGAATGCGGCAACCGCCGAGGCGCTGGCCCGGCTCGGCTGCGCGATGGGGCAGGGCTTCCATTTCGGCCATCCGATGCCGGTGGAAGGGATCGCGGCGGTCGGCGGCGGAGTCGCGGCCTGAGGCTTTGCGTGAAAGCGCAATTCTTCGTGCTGAGCTTGTTTCAGCATCCAGGCAGCCGCGCGGGATATCGCTCGTGGAGAGTTGGGCCCTGAAACAAGTTCAGGGTGACGGGAATACTGGAAGGCATCTCGGGCTTTTCTCCGAGAGTTGTGCACGTATCACCTTCCATTTTCTGAAGGGGTTGGCGTAGCATCGCCGGGCTCACGGGAGGGTTCGATGCCGCTTCTCGCCTGGTTTGCCTGCCTGCTCGCTCTGATCGCCACGCCGGTTGCCGCCAGTACGCTGGAGCGCGGCACGATCGACGCCGCCAGCCTTCGCGGCAATGCCGCCGGTTTACCGAGCGCGCGGGGCGTCACCGTCTATCTGCCCGACAGCTACGCCGCCGACCCGACACGGCGTTTCCCGGTGCTCTATTACCTGACGAGTTTCTTCGAGGACGACCGTGCGCCCTGGGCGAACAATGGTGCGCAGGCGCTGCTCGACCGGGCGATAGACAGGAAGGTGGTCGGGCCGGCTATCGTGGTGACGATCGACTGCACCACCCCCGTCGGAGGATCCTGGTACGTCAACTCGCCGGTGACCGGGAATTGGGAGGACCTTGTCAGCCGCGAACTCGTCGCCTGGGTCGATGGGCGGTACCGGACGCTGGCCTCGCGGGATTCACGCGGCATTGCGGGCGACCGGATGGGCGGGCACGGCGCGATCCGGCTGGCGATGCGGCATCCGGAAGTTTTCGGCGCGGTCTATGCGCTGCACCCGATCGGCATGGGACCGGGCGTGCAGACGATGTTCTCGCGGCCCAATTGGCAACTGTTGCAGGATGCCAGGCGGATCGAGGACCTGCGCAGCGACGGCTTCTCGCTGATCTTCACTTCGATCTTCCAGGCGCATCTGCCCAACGCCACGCGCGCGCCGCTGTTTTTCGATCCGCCGGCGCGGCTGGCCGAGGGGCGGCTGGCGGTCGATCCGGCGCTTACCGAGAAGCTCAACGCCAGCTTCTTCCTCGATCGCCAGGTCGCGGCGCATGCGGGCAATCTCAAGCGCCTGCGCGGCTTCATGTTCGACTGGGCGCGGGGCGACTCCAACCCCGACCATATCGTTTCGCTCCTGGCCTTCACCCGGACGCTGGACAGTTTCGGCGTGCCCTATGAGGCGGAGGAATATCGCGGCGGCTGGGGCGAGCGCCACTGGGGCGAAGACGGGCGCATCTATTCGGAGATGCTGCCGTTCTTTGCGCGGACGCTGGTGTTCTAACGTTACTCCCCTCCCTGGAAGGGACGGGCCGGGGGTGGGTGGATGCGCGCGATACGAAGAGGCCCGGCGACACGGCATTCGTATCGCCAGGCCTCTACCCACCCCGCAGCAGGTGAACCGCGTCCCACGCGGTTCAGGCCATGCCGGGGGCATGGCCGACCTGCAGCGCCCCTCCCTTCCAGGGAGGGGAAGCCAAGACTTACTTCGCGTAGCGGTCCTTCAGCACCTTCCACACGGCGCGCAGGCTCACCGCCTCGGCGCCCTTGGGGCGGCCGGGCTTGTGGCTGCCGTTCCAGCAGAAGATGTCGAGATGCGCCCACTGCGCCTTCTCGGGCACGAATTCCTTGAGGAACAGCGCCGCGGTCAGCGCGCCGCCGAACGGGGCCTCGGCCGCGTTGACCATGTCGGCCACGTCGGACTTCAGCATCTCCTTGTACGGATCGTAGAGCGGCAGGCGCCACATCGGATCCGCTTCGGTCTCGGCCGCGGCCATCAACTCGCTCGCCAGCGTGTCGTCATTGGCGAACAGCGCCTGGAGGTCGGCACCCAGCGCGACACGGGCGGCGCCGGTGAGCGTGGCATAGTCGATCACCAGCTCGGGGGTCTTCTCCTCGGCCTTGGTCAGCGCGTCCGCCAGGATCAGGCGACCCTCGGCGTCGGTGTTGCTGTTCTCGACCGTGATGCCCTTGCGCGAGCGCATGATGTCGCCCGGGCGGGTGGCTTCGCCGTTGATCGAGTTCTCGACCGCGGGGACGAGCATGTGCAGCCGCACCGGCAGACGCGACGACATGATGAGCTCGGCGGTGGCCAGCGCGTGCGCGGCGCCACCCATGTCCTTCTTCATCAGGCGCATGCCCGAGGCCGGCTTGATGTCGAGGCCGCCCGAATCGAAGCAGACGCCCTTGCCGATGATCGCGACCTTGGGATGCTCGGGATTGCCCCATTCGATCTCGATCAGGCGCGGCTCGCGGCCCTTGCCGGCGGCCTTGCCGACTGCCCAGAGCAGGCCATAGCCCTTCTCGACTTCGTCGCCCTTCACGACGCTGAGCTGGCCGCCATAGGCCTTGACCAGATCAGCGGCCGCGGCCTCGAGATCGGCCGGGCCCATGTCGTTGGCGCCGGTGTTGATCCGGTCGCGCAGCTTGTAGGTGGCATTGGCGATGCGAACCGCTTCCTCGATCCGCGCGACATCGGTGGTCAGCAGCACGCGCGCGCCGGTCGGCGCCTTCTCGTCCTTCTTGTAGGTGTCGAACTTGTACTGGGCGACGAGCCAGCCATGGATCGCCCTGCCGGGCTCGACGCCCTCGACGCGGTACGCGCCCTCGGGCAGCGTCTCGGCGAGCTTGGCGAGGCACCAGGGCGACAGCTTCTCGGCATTTGCGACGACCGTCACCACCGACCAGTCCTCGGGCCCGTCGCCCGGCAGGATCGCGCTCGAATAGGCGCTGGGTGCCAGCTTCTGCGCGGCGGCCGCAGTGCGGTGGCGCGGCGGCTGGGCGTTGAGCCAGGCATCGAAACCCTTGGCGTCGATCACATGGATGGTGCGGGCGGACTGGCCCTTGTCGGGCTGAACGAGCGTGTTGGGATCAGGCATGTGCATTGATCTAGGTAATGGGGGCGGCGAGGGCTAGCCCCTTCGCGGCACATGAATTTTCGTTCATGAAGGAACCGTCTCGTTTCGCAACCGGTTTCCCGAAGGTCCGCAAGCACCTCCGGGGGAGAGACCGATGACCGACACCCGCTATGAAGGGGAACGCATCCCCTATCTCGAGCCGGTGGAGGAGGCGCCCCGACCGCGCTGGAGCATCGCCGCCATCATCGTCGGTGCGCTGCTCGTCCTGATCGGCCTGCCGATCGCTGCAGGCGGCGCGTACCTGATGACGCTGGGCGGCTCCCTCTACTACCTGATCGCCGGCGCGCTGATGACCTGGTCGGGCGTGTTGCTGATCCGCGGGCGGATGAGTGGCGGCTGGATCTATCTCGCGCTCGTTGTCGCGACGATCCTGTGGGCGTGGTGGGAAGTCGGCGCCAATCCCTGGGCGCAGGTGCCGCGCGTCATCGCGCCGGTTGTGCTCGCCATTCCCGTGATCCTGATCCTGCCGACGCTGACCCGCTCGGCCGGCCGCTGGCGGCTGGCGCTGGGCGGGGTGGTCGTCGCGCTGGTGCTGACCGGCATCAACTTCTGGGTGGCGATCGCCGGCCAGCCCAACCCGGTGCTCGCCGCGCTGCCCGCGCCGGGCACCGCGGGAATGCTCGATCCCTCGGGCCAGCAGACCGGCGCCGACTGGCCCGTCTATGGCGGCACCGCCAGCGCGCGCCGCTACTCGCCGCTCGTCCAGATCACCCCGGCCAATGTCTCGAAGCTCAGGCAGGTGTGGCTGACGCATACGGGTGACCTGCCCAAGTCCGAGATGATCCTGAAGACCTATGGCGCGGAGAACACCCCGCTCAAGGTGGGCGACAGCCTCTATATCTGCACGCCGAAGAACATCCTGCTGGCGCTCGATGCGGCCACGGGCATGGAGAAATGGCGCTACGATCCCAAGGTGCCGGATTCGGCGATCCCCTACACCGCGGCCTGCCGTGGCGTGGTCTATTATGCGGTGCCGAACGCACCGACGAACCAGGCCTGCGCCACCCGCATCATCGAGGGCACGCTCGACGCCCGCCTCGTCGCGGTGGACGCGAAGAATGGGCGGCCCTGCGCTGATTTCGGCACGGGCGGCCAGGTCGATGCCAAGCAGGGCATGGGCAAGGTTCCCGACGGCTTCGTCTCGATCAACTCGCCGCCCACCCTGGTGCGCGGCGTGCTGGTCACCGGGCATCAGGTGCTCGACGGGCAGGACCGGTGGGCGCCCTCGGGCGTGATCCAGGGCTTCGACGCGGTCACCGGCAAGCTGCGCTGGGCCTGGGACATGATGCACCCGAGCTGGAACGGCGCCCCGCCGGCCGGCCAGGAATGGGCGCGCGGCACGCCGAACATGTGGACGCTGGCGAGCGGCGACGAGCAACTCGGGCTGGTCTATCTGCCGATGGGCAATGCCGCGGCCGATTATTACTCATCGCTGCGCCGGCCCGAGGAGAATTTCTACGCAACCTCGCTGGTCGCCCTCGACGTGACCACCGGCAAGCCGAAATGGCGCTTCCAGGCGGTCCGCAACGATGTGTGGGACTATGATTTCGGCGCGCAGGCGACCCTCGTCGATTACAAGGGCGCGCCGGCGCTGGTGCTGCCGTCCAAGCAGGGCGACATCTACATCCTCGACCGCCGCACCGGCCAGCCGCTCACGCCGGTGGGCGAGATGAAGGTGCCGGGCGGCGGCGTCGAGCCCCAGCAGCGCGCCGCCACCCAGCGCGTCTCGCTCTGGCATACGCTGCGCAAGCCCGACCTGACCGAGCGCGACATGTGGGGCATGTCGCCGATCGACCAGCTGATCTGCCGCATCCAGTTCCGCCGGGCGAGCTACAAGGGCTTCTTTACCCCGCCCGAGGCCGATCGCCGTTCGATTGAGTATCCCGGCTACAATGGCGGTACCGATTGGGGTGGCGTCGCGGTCGATCCGCAGCGTGGGGTGATCGTCGCCAACTATAACGACATGCCGAACTATGTGCGGCTCGTGCCGCGTGCCGAGGCGGACAAGAAGGGCTGGGCGCCGCGTGACCAGGCGCGCGGCCAGATCGGCGGCAACGAAGGCGCGGGCGATCCGCAAGCGCACACCCCCTATGCGATCGACGTCAATGCCGGCTGGCGCAACAAGTTCTGGCCGTTCGACGGGCCCAAGTCGGAGGGCACCGGCATGCTCTGCAAGCAGCCGCCCTATGGCGGGATCCGCGCGATCGACATGGCGACGGGCAAGACGATCTGGGACCGCCCGCTCGGCGAAGCGCGGACCAACGGGCCGTTCGGCATCCCCTCGCATTTGCCGATCACCATCGGCACGCCCAACAATGGCGGCTCGGTGGTCACCGCGGGCGGCCTGATCTTCGTTGCGGCGGCGACCGACAATCTGATCCGCGCGATCGACCTCAAGACCGGCAAGACTTTGTGGAAGGCAGTGCTCCCCGCCGGCGGCCAGGCGACCCCGATCACCTATGAGGCGAACGGGAAACAGTATCTGGTGATCTACGCCGGCGGGCATCACTTCATGGAGACGCCGGTGGGGGACGAGGTGGTGGCGTATGCATTGCCGTGAATAGCTTCGTCATGCTGAACTTGTTTCAGGGTCCAACCCTCCACCAGCGAGACGGCCCGTGGAGGGTTGGACCCTGAAACAAGTTCAGGGTGACGGCGGAAGTGGGCGGGGTTGGGAGCGTCGCAACTTAGGCCACGGTCAGGCGGCCTGCCCCTTCACATAATCGATGAACGCCCGCAGCGGCGCCGGCACTAGCCGCCGTCCCGGATAGTATAGGAACGGCCCGGGGAAGCTCTCCCACCAGGGCTCCAGCACCGGGACCAGCGCGCCGCTGGCGAAGCTTGGCTTGAGCCAATCCTCGAACAGCGTGACGATCCCGCCATCTGACGCAGCCACGTCGAGCAGCAGGTCGATCGCGCTGCCGACGGTGACGATCAGCGCGGGTGGCGGCTCGACCACCAGGATCTCGCCGTCGCGCTCGAACTCCCAGGGAATCAGCCGCCCGCTCTCGAAGCGGCCACGCAGGCAGCGGTGCTCCAGCAGGTCACGCGGATGCACGGGCGTGCCGTGCGCGGCGAGATAGGCGGGGGAGGCGGCCGCCGCGAAGCGCTGGACGCGCGGGCCGATCGGCACCGCGATCATGTCCTGCTCCAGCCGCTCGTCATAGCGGATGCCGGCGTCGCAGCCCGCCGCGAGCAGGTCGACGAAATTGTCCTGCGCGACGATCTCGACCTGGATCTCGGGATAGGCGGCGAGGAAGCCGGGCAGGATCCCCGGCAGCACGATCCGCGCCGCACCGATCGGCACGTTGAGCTTGAGCGTGCCGGCCGGCCGGTCGCGGAAGATGTTGACCACGTCAAGCGCCGCCGCGACTTCGCCCAGTGCCGGGCCGAGCCGTTCGATCAGTCGCGCGCCGGCTTCGGTTGGCGCGACGCTGCGGGTGGTGCGGTTGAGCAGGCGCACGCCCAGCCGCGCCTCGAGCCGCCGCACCGCCTCGCTGAGTCCCGAGGCGCTGGCGCCGGTGGCGCGGGCGGCATCGCGGAAGCCGCCGGCCCGGGCGACGGATAGAAAGGCGTTCAATTCGCCGAGGTCGAGATCCATTGTTCGAAATTCCGCACAGCCCGTGCGGATTGTGCCCGATTATCGCGCGATGCCGCAAGGCCTAGATGGACGTTGTGCATCCAGACGGAGAACAGCGATGACCGACTTCCCGATGACCTATCAGCTTGGCGACCGCGTGGTGAACCGTGTCGGCTATGGCGCGATGCAGCTTGCCGGCCCCGGCGTGTTCGGCCCGCCCAGGGACCATGACCAGGCGATCGCGGTGCTGCGCGAAGTAGTGGCCTCGGGGGTCAACCATATCGACACCAGCGATTTCTACGGCCCGCACGTCACCAATCGGGTGATCCGCGAGGCGCTGCACCCCTATCCGGACGATCTGGTGATCGTCACCAAGGTCGGCGCGCGGCGCGGCGACGATGCGTCCTGGCTGCCGGCCTGGACGCCCGACGAGATCGAGGCAGCGATCCACGACAACCTCGCCAATCTCGGGCTCGAGGCGATCGATGTGGTCAACCTGCGCATCATGGGCGACATCCACGCCCCGAGCGAAGGCCCGATCGCCCCGCAGTTCGAGCGGCTGGCACGGCTGCGCGAGCAGGGCTTGATCCGCCACCTGGGCCTGAGCAACGCGACGGCTAAGCAGGTCGAGGAAGCACGCGGCATCGCGCCGGTGGTCTGCGTGCAGAACCAGTACAACCTCGCCCACCGCGAGGACGAGGCGCTGCTGGCGACGCTGGTCGAGGCGGGCATCGCCTATGTGCCCTTCTTCCCGCTCGGCGGCTTCTCGCCGATCCAGTCGGGCACGCTCGACGAGGTGGCGAAGGGGCTGGGCGCCACGCCGATGCAGGTCGCGCTCGCCTGGCTGCTCCAGCGTTCGCCGAACCTGCTGCTGATCCCGGGCACCTCCTCGCTCGGCCATTTGCGCGAGAATCTGGCGGTGCGGGATCTGGTGCTGCCGGCGGAGGCCGTGCAGGTGCTCGACGGGATCGCCGGCTAGCGTCCGACCGCCTTCACCTTCGGCGCGCACATCGCGATCGCATGGTCGATCATGAAGCTCAGCCGATCGCGGGCAAGCGCGAGCTCGGCCGGGTCCAACCCCCGGTCGAGCGTCTCGAAGTTGAGATAGGATAGGCCGTGCAGGACCGCGTAGTTGGACAGCGATCCGTCGCTGGTCACCACGCGTTCCTGCACCACGTTGAAATCCGCGCCTACCATCGCATCGCGGCAGAATGCGTCGCTCGGCTGGTTGCGGGCGAGATAGGTGGCGAAGGCGACGGTGTCGTCGTCATCGAACGGATAGGTCTTCGACACCGAGGGGCTGGGGTTGAGCGTGTCGTCGCAGAAGCGGATCGAGATCACGCCGCTGCCCTCGGGGTCGCCCTTGTTGCAGCGCGACGAGCCGGTCTCGAAGCCCTTGGCATTGGTATGCAGCGCGATGATCGGCCATGCGCCCTTTGCCAGGTCGGCCAGGATATTATGGGCATAGCCGGGAAGGGCGGTATCGAAGTTGCGGTTGGGATCGATCGGCCGGCCATAGTCCACTGCCCGGTTGTAGCGGACTCCGTCATTGCCGGGGGAAACGCCCGAATCGACCGCGATCAGCACGCCGCCATATTTGCGCAGCGCCACCAGACCCGCCTCGAACCCGGCATTCTCATTGTCATGGGGGACGAAGAACAGCGGTCCCCTGGGATGCTTCACATTGGCGATCCGCCACAACCGCCAGGGCGCGCGCTCTTCGCGGAAGGTCAGTTCGGAGACGTGGAGGCCCTTCCACTCCGCCGGATCGCGGTGCCGGGCGAAGTCATCGTCCTGCACGGTGAGCGGATCGACCGGGCGCACCGTCACCGCGTCGGGGGCGGGCGTGGCGGTGAACAGCGCGGCGGCGGCGAGGGCGATCAGACGCATCAGTCCCTCGGCTGGATCAGGAACTGTTCGAACTTCCCGTTCATCCCGGGCTCCGCATAGGTGATCGCGATCAGCTTCTGCCCATTGGCAAAGGCGATGCTGTAGTTGCGATTGACGAAGCCGCCACGTAGCCGCGGCTTGCCGAGTGCCGTGAAGCTTACCGGATCACCGAGCGGGGCCAGGCTCGTGTGATAGTCCTCGGTCGCCTGGGGCGTGAAATAATAGTTGGCATCCTCGGTCAGCTTCTCGCGATCGAGCGTGCCGGCGCGAAGCTGGCCAAAGACCAGGCTCGCCAGTGAATCGCGATATTCGTCGAGCGTCATCGGCCGGCTTGGGGGCGGGGCCGCCGGCAGGAGCAGGTCGGTGATGCCGCCGGTGATCGCGTCCTGCGCACCGCCGAAATCGGCATTGACCAGCGCGACAACGGCGAAGCGCTTCTTGGGGATCACGAAATTATCGGAAAGAAAGCCCACCGCCTCGCCGCCATGCTCGACGGTGCGAACGCCGTCACGGCCGCCGAGCGAGACGCCCAGACCGTAGCGGGTATTGCTGCCGTCCGCGAGCAGCACCGGCGTCTCCTGGGTCTGCCAGTCTTCGGGGCTCAGGATCTTGCGGTCGATCCGCGCGATGTCCCACTTGGCGAGGTCGCTGGCCGACATGGCAAGCTCGCCAGCCGCCCAGAGCCAGCCCGGCGCAGCAGGCCTGGCGGCGCGGACCGGGCCGAGCGCGAAACGGTGATTGCCCTGCGGGAAGCCCTTGCCCACCGCGATGTCCTGGTCGATCGCATCGATGCCGAGCGGCTTGAATATCTTCGCCTTCAGGTAATCGAGCAGCTTCATGCCCGAAGCCTTCTCGATGATCATGCCGGCGACGACATAGCCGGTGTTCGAATATTGCCAGGCCGTGCCGGGGCGGAAGTCGAGCGGCTTCTTCGCCCAGCGATCGAGGATCTGCTGCGGCGTCACCGGCTTCGACATGGCGGCAAAGTCATAGTCCTGCGGCCAATAGTCCTGGATGCCGGCGGTATGGCTGAGCAGCTGGCGGATGGTGATCTGGTCGGCGTCGGTGATGTCCGGCACCCATTTCGACACCTTGTCGTCGAGGCTGAGCTTGCCGGCATCCTCGAGCAGCAGGATCGCGGCGGCGGTGAATTGCTTGGAGATCGATGCGATCTGGTATTTCGCCGCCGGGCTGGTCGCCTTCATGCCCGGCCCCTGGTCGCCATAGGCCCTGGCGAACACGATCTTGCCGTCCCGCACGATCGCGACCGAAGCGGAGGGCGCACCGGAGGATTTCAGTGCGTCGGCGACGATGGTGTCGACCTTCGCCGTTTCATCGGCGGAGAGCTGCTGCGCGGCGGCAGGCGTAGCGATCAGAAGGGCGGCGGCGAGGGCGGAACGGAACATCGGGCCTCCGGAATGGAATGGCGCGAGCTTAGGCCAGGGTTTCGCGGGCGTCATCCCCGCCGGACGTTTCGCTTTGGCGCATGCGCCATGCCCTGCTTGCAATGTAGGATTTCGTCTGTTCGGCTTGCGCAGCCGGCGTCCAAACCGGCCGCTCTTTGATGCTGTTGGAGAAATAGGATCACGCGGAGGCAAGAATCTTGCGAGATGCATCGCATTTTCGGGAAAACGGGCACGGCAAAACCGCTCTTGGCCTGTACTTTGTGTACTTTCGCGAGTCGGTTGGTCTGCGATGTTGGAAGCCGGGCCGCCCGCGGGGCGACCCGACGCTGATCAGGCCAGCGGCACCCCGTAGAGATCGTGCTCGTCGGCATCCTCGATCTCGACCATGACGATGTCGCCCTGGCTGAGATGGCCGGCGTCGCGCAGGAACACCTCGCCGTCGATCTCCGGCGCGTCGGCCTGGCTGCGGCCCGTCGCGCCGCCTTCCTCGCCGACTTCGTCGATGATCACTTCGAGCGTGCGGCCGATCTTGGCCTGGAGCTTGGCCGCGCTGATCGCCGCGGTCTTCTCCATGATCCGGGCATAGCGCTCTTCCTTGACCTCTTCCGGCACCGCGCCGGGCAGATCATTGGCGGCTGCACCTTCCACGGGCTCGAAGCGGAATGCGCCGACACGATCGAGCTGGGCTTCGTCGAGCCAATCCAGCAGATACTGGAAGTCCGCCTCGGTCTCGCCGGGAAAACCGACCACGAAGGTCGATCGGATGGTCAGATCGGGGGCAATCTCGCGCCACTTGCGCAGCCGCTCGAGCACCTTGGCTTCGTTGGCCGGGCGCTTCATCGCGCGCAGCACCGAAGGCGAGGCATGCTGGAACGGGATGTCGAGATAGGGGAGCACCAGCCCCTCGGCCATCAGCGGGATGACCTGATCGACATGCGGATAGGGATAGACATAGTGGAGCCGCACCCAGGGCGCGATCTTGCCGAGCTCGCGCGCCAGATCGGTCATGTGCGGCACGACCTCGCCGCCCTTCCACGGGCGCGGCTCCTTGCGGATGTCGACACCATAGGCCGAGGTGTCCTGGCTGATGACCAGCAGTTCCTTGGTCCCCGCCTCGACCAGCTTCTCCGCCTCGCGCAGGATCGCGTCGGGGCGGCGGCTGACCAGGTCGCCGCGCAGCGCCGGAATGATGCAGAAGGAGCAGCGGTGGTTGCAGCCCTCCGAGATCTTCAGATAGCTGTAGTGGCGCGGCGTGAGCTTCAGGCCAGCATCGGGCACCAAATTGACGAAGGGCGAGGGCGGCATCGGCGCCGCGTCGTGCACCGCGCCGACGACTTCCTCATATTGATGCGCGCCGGTGACGGCCAGCACGTTGGGGAAGCGGGCGCGGATGACCTCGGCTTCCTTGCCCATGCAGCCGGTGACGATGACGCGGCCATTCTCCGCGATCGCCTCGCCGATCGCCTCGAGCGATTCTTCCTTCGCCGAGTCGAGAAAGCCGCAGGTGTTGACCAGCACGACGTCGGCCCCGGCATAGTCGGGGGACATCGCATAACCGTCGCTGCGCAGCTTGGTGAGGATCCGTTCGCTGTCGACCAGGTTCTTGGGACAGCCGAGCGACACCATGCCCACGCGGGGCGCCTCGGGAAGTTTAGTTGCCATGATTGGCGGGCGACATAGGCTTTTTCGGCGAAAAAGCTAGGCCGGGGCTTTTCCGGGGGCAGGTTTGACCGCCGACAAGGTGTGCGCGGCCGCTTGCGGGCATGGAAGATCGCGTGCCGCATCCCATATCCGCGGCACCGGTATTTGCGAGGAGGTTTCCATGGCTGCCGAGCTTGCGGAAGAGACGACACTCACCACGCGTTCGGGCGTGACGCTCGACGTTCGCCCCGCCACCCCGGCGGATGAAGGCGCGCTGCGCGACCTGTTCGAGACGGTTTCCAGCGACGATCGCCGCTTCCGTTTCCTCACCGCCTGCGACCAGCTTTCCAACGCCCAGATCGCGGCGATGACCCAGGTCGATCACTGGCAGACCGACAGCTTCCTGGCCTTTGCCGATGGCGAGCTGGTGGCGAGCGCGGTGCTGGCCTGCAACAAGCCGATGACCAGCGCCGAAGTGGCGATCTCGATCCGATCGGACCGCAAGGCGCAGGGGATCGGCTGGTCGCTGCTCGACTATCTGACCGATGAGGCCGAGCGCCGCGGCGTGAAATCGGTGATGTCGATCGAGAGCCGCGAGAACCACCAGGCGATCTCGCTGGAGCGCGAGATGGGCTTCGAGGCGCGGCCGGTGGAGGGCGATTCCACCCTCGTCCTGCTGGAGCGGCGGTTCTAGCCAGCGGGCCCATCAAGGCGTAGCTTCACACCCCTGCAACTGAACAGGGGAGAGGCAAGATGCAGATTCACTGGCTGGCGATCCTCGCCGCGGCGGTGGCGGGCTTTGTGGTCGGCGGGCTCTGGTATGGCCCGCTGTTCGGCAAGGCCTGGATGAAGGCGCGCGGGCTGAGCGAAGAGGAGCTCAAGTCCGGCGCCAACATGGGCAAGATCTTCGGCACGACCTTCGTGCTGAACCTGATCGCCGCCTTCGCGCTCGATCACCTCTACAACACCTATGACACACACGTTGGGTTGCACCATTCGCTGGTGATCGCCGGGATCATCGGGGTGGGCTTCATCGCCACCTCGGTGGGGGTGAACTATCTGTTCTCGCGCCTGCCGCGCTCGCTGTTCCTGATCGACGCGGGCTACTGGATCGTGATGTACCTGGTAATGGGCGCGATTTTCGGGCTGCTGACCTGAGCACGGAACGAACGGGGAGTTACATGCGAGCGATCATCGAGGGCATTGGCGCGCTGTTCGGCATGCCGGTGTCGGAACGGTACGGTGGCCATCGCAGGATTGTTCTGCTGACGATCCTGGCGGTGGCGGCAACCGCCGCCTTCGCGCTGCTCTACGCGGCGCGCTGAAGATTCAGGCCGGCGCCTTGAAGATGAACCAGGCGCCGGCCGCGATCAGCGCGAAGCCGATCAGGTGGTTCAGCGTGATCTTCTGGCCGAGATAGACGATCGAGAAGCCGACGAATACGGTGAGGGTGATGACTTCCTGCATCGCCTTGAGCTGCGCCGCCGAATAGACCGCGCTGCCCCAGCGATTGGCCGGCACCGCCAGGCAATATTCGACCAGCGCGATGCTCCAGCTCGCCAGGATCACGAGCAGCAGCGGCGCGCTCTTGAACTTGAGATGCCCGTACCAGGCGATCGTCATGAAGACGTTGGAGCCGATCAGCAGCAGGATCGGCAGAAGGCGGGCGAAGAGCATTTCCGACATGGCGCGACCTTGTCCGGGATGGCATCAAGGTCAAGATGGAGACGATTTCGAAAGAGGCGCTGGTCGACCAGCTGCGGGACCTCGGCGTGCGCGAGGGCGGGGTGCTGCTTGTCCATATGAGCTTCCGCGAGGTCCGGCCGGTCGAGGGCGGGCCCGAAGGACTGATCGCGGCGCTGTGCGAGGCACTGGGGCCGGAAGGGACGCTGGCCATGCCTTCGGCGACAGGCGACGACGAAACCGTCTTCGACCCGGCGACCACCGGCAATCGCGACGATCTGGGGATCGTCGCTGACCTGTTCTGGCGGATGCCGGGGGTGGTGCGCAGCCCGCATTTCGATGCGGTCTCCGCGCGCGGGCCCAAGGCGGAATGGATCACCGGCGGGCCGTTCGTGCTGCCGCCGGCGGCGCCGGAAAGCGCGATCGACCGCGTCCGGCAGGCGGGCGGGCAAGTGCTGCTGCTTGGGGTGGGGCATCATGCCAACACGATGCTGCATCTGGCGGAGCTGGTCGGCGGGGCGCCCTATCGCAGCGACTTCCACTACATCGATGATGCGGGCCGCGAGGTCCATTATGGCGAGAATGACAGCTGCTGCGAGAAGTTCGAGCTGGCGGACGGCTGGCTGCGCGCGGAGGGGGCGTTGCGCGCCGGGCGGGTAGGGCATGCCGAGGCGCGGCTGATGGAGGCGGAGGACCTCGTACGGATCGCGGCGGCGAAGGTGAGGGCCGATCCGCTGATATTCCTGCACGGCGCCGAGGAGGGGTGCGAGGAGTGCGACGAAGCTCGGGAGAGTCTTTGAGGCTGGTTGCTTCAATTGTTCCCCGGCGAAGGCCGGGGCCCAGTTGCAATGTCGTTCGAGAGGTGCGGGCGCCTCACCATATTCGCCGAAACTGGGCCCCGGCCTTCGCCGGGGAACTGAGGGATGCATATTTGGGCGGCAATCCTACCGCGTCACGATCTCCAGGATCGTGTCGCCCGCGAGCAGCGCCTGCGCTTCCGGGGCCTTGTGGCTGTGGGGCAGGTCGTCGCGGTAGATCTGCACGCCCAGGCCGGTGGCGATCGCGGAGAGCGGGTGGCCGACCTCCTCGGGGCGGACCTTGCGCTCGGACAGCTCGACCTGGCCGTGGATCGAGGCGAGATCCATAAGATAGTCGGAGAGGTGCGGGCCCTGGCAGGAGCTGGCGAGCAACAGGCCGGCGAAGCTCACCGGATTGACCACGGTGGTGGCGCCGGCGGCGCGGGCCGGCAGCTCATTGTCCTCGTTGCGGACGATCACGCTGATCGGCAGCGCGGGCGCCAGATGGCGGGCGGTGAGGGTGATCAGGATCGAGGTGTCGTCGCGTCCGGCGCAGACGATCATCGACTCGGCAGTGGCGATGCGGACGTCGTTCAGCACCTGGTCGCGGGTGGCGTCGGCCTGGAGGACGATGCAGCCACATTCCTTCGCGCGGGCGATATTGCCCTCATTCTGGTCGATCACGACGATGCTGCCGGGATCGCGGCCGCGGGCGATCAGCTCGTCGACCGTCTCCGAGCCGGTGGTGCCATAGCCGGCCACGATGATGTGGCGCGCAAGGTTCCGCTGGATCACTGCCATATGCCATTTGTCCCAGGTGCGCTTGAGCACGAAATTATAGGCGGTGCCGAGGAAGAGCAGCACCACGAAGACGCGGATAGGGGTGACGACGAACGCATCGAACATCCGCGCCGAATTGCTGACCGGCACGATGTCGCCATAGCCGGTGGTCGTCACCGAGATCGAAGTGAAATAGAGGATGTCGAGGAAGCTGACATGGCCGTCGGCCGTGTCCTTGAGCCCGTCGCGCTCGATCCAATGGACGCCAACGGCAAGCGCGAGCAGCCCGACCACGGCGAGCACGCGCCAGCCGATCGAAGCCCAGACGGGCATGCTCGACTTGCGCTTGAGCGTGGCGGGGGGCTTGAGCGCCATCAGCGGGCGGACGGACCCGGCAGCGGATCGGCGGCAGTGCCGTAAAGCGCGATCATCCGGCCCTTCTCACTGGCTGGCCGGGAGCGGCCAGTCAGCGGGACCATACACGGTCATCGGACCGTGGCCATGGCGAATATGGCCGGGAATGGCGTACCACTTCCCGGCCGAAGGGGGCGAGCCGGGCCCGCCCCCGAAATGTGGCTCAGAGGCCGTCGACGCTCTTGCTGACCAGGATGTTCACCGCGACGCGACGGTTCTGGGCCTTGCCCTCCGGCGTGTCGTTGCTGGCCAGCGGATCGGCCGTGGCCATGCCGGTCGGCGTCAGCATGCGGTACGGCTTCCAGCCGCAGGCCTGCTGCAGATAGTTGATGACCTTGGCCGCCCGCTTCTCGCTGAGCGTCTGGTTGAGGTCCTCGCCGCCGGTCGAGTCGGTATAGCCGACCACCAGCATCAGCGCGTTCTCGGTCTGGTTGGCCTGGTTGGCGGTGCTGCAGAGCTGCGCCTTGTCCTGCGGCGAGATGTCGGCACGGCCCACATCGAAGTGCACGTTGGTGGTGCTCTTGATGTTGTACTTGTCGATATCGCCCATGCGGCCGCGCAGGGCCTCGGTCGCCGCGGCCTGCTCGTCGAAGCGCTGCGAGGTGCCGGTCTGGATCATCGTGGCGGTGCGCAGGTCGTTCTTCTTGAGGCTGATCTGGCTGGCGACGAGATCGCCGCCCTCGGGCGACTGCATCGTCTTGACCGTGATCGGCAGACCGTTGAGCAGCTGGTTGGCCGCGAGCTTGTTGCCGCCGCCGAACAGGCCGCCGCCGGTCTTGATCCGGGTGGCTTCGGTAATCGCGACGGTGGTGGTGGCGCCATCGGCGGTGGCGATCTTGACGCGATCGCCGCTGCGGGCGGCAATGACGCCCTTGATCTCGGGACCCTCGGTCATCGGACCCTGGGCCGCGCCGTTGACGACGATGTCGTCACGGCCGGTATTCTGTTCCTGCTGCGCGAATGCACTGGGCGCGGCCGAGATGGCCAGCATGGCGACCAGGAAGCGAACCCCGGTTTTTTTGGAAACAACACGCATTGAGGCAACCTCCTCTAAACTGACTGCCCCCGCCGGCTTGCCTCATGCCTGTTCGGGGGAAGCTGTCCCGCAGATGAACACATGCCGCAAGCACCGTGCCGGAGAGGTTGGTTCGGGCCTGGGGCGCGACGAATGGAGCCGGGCGGGGTGTCCGCCGGCGTGATTCGCAGCGCTGGCGAGAGCTTAGCGGGCCGGGAGGCGCGGTAGCGGATCGACCGGGGTGCGGCCCTGGCGGATCTCGAAATGGAGCTCCGGACGGTCGGCGAAGCCCGAATTGCCGGACAGCGCGATCATCTGGCCCTTCTTCACCGCCTGCCCGCGCTGGACGAGCAGCTGGCCGGCATGACCATAGACGGTCGTCCAGCCGTCGCCGTGGCGCAGGATGACGAGGCCGCCGAGCGCCGGGATGTCCGAGCCGACATAGGCGACGACGCCGTCGGCCGAGGCGAGCACGGGGGTGTCGAGCGGCGTGGCGATCTTGATGCCGTCGTTGCGTTCTCCGCTCGCGCCGGGGCCGAAGCGCTTCACGACATTGCCCCGGAGCGGCCATTGGAAGCCGCCGGCGAGGCGCGCCGGGGCGGCGACCGGGGTGGTCGGCGACAGGACGCGCGCAGAGGAGGCGGTCGGCGCGGCGGGGCGGGCCTTCTCGGCAATGGCGGGCTGGCCGCCGGTGACGATGTCGTCGACGCCGAGATCGAGGTGGAAGCGCGCGGCGCGCTGCTCGATCGTCTCGGGGCGGCCCGAGGGCGGCGGAGGCAGCGTATCGTCCGGGATCAGCAGGCGCTGGCCGGTGCGCAGGATATACGGCTCCTCGAGGTCGTTGACCGCGATGATCCGCGACCACGCGACGCCGTACGCCACTGCAATGGCGATGCCGGTCTCGCCGTCGCGGACCAGATGGTAGCGGCCCCCCGGGATGACCAGCTTCTGCCCGACGCGAATGACGAAGGGAGAGGGGATGTTGTTGGCCCGCGCGATCGCTTCCGATCCGGCGCCGGTCTTGCCCGAGATCGAGCGGAGCGAGTCGCCGGGCTGGACGGTGTAGGTACGGCCCGAAATGACGCGCGAATCCGCCTGGACCTTGCGCGCCTGCCAGGCGGGCGGCGGTGCGGGGAGGCGGCGGACGTCCTGCTCGTTGCCGAGCGCGGGACGCTCCCATCGCTCCTGCTGCGGCTGAGGATAGCGATCCTGGCGCGACTGCGGGGCGGGGCGGTAGCCGGGCTCTTCATAGGCCGTGCCGCGCTGTGGAATACAGGCAGCGAGCAACAGCAGCGCCACCGGCGCCATCCGCTTTACCGCCATCGAAACGACCCCCGCATTAACTATACTCCGACGCTCCATAGCGCGCATTTCCGCGCGCGTCAGGTACGTCTGAATGCGGAGGTGTCTCAGTTTGCCGGTGCGAACACTTCCAGGCCACCCAGATAGGGCTTGAGCACGTCGGGAACGCGCACCGAGCCGTCTTCCTGCTGATAGTTCTCCAGCACCGCAACGAGGGTGCGGCCGACCGCGAGGCCCGAGCCGTTGAGCGTGTGGACGAAGCGGGTGCCCTTCTCGCCGGCCGGACGGAAGCGTGCGTTCATCCGGCGCGCCTGGAAATCGCCGCAGGTCGAGCAGGACGAAATCTCGCGGTAGCGGGCCTGGCCGGGCAGCCACACTTCGAGGTCATAGGTGCGCGCCGCGGTGAAGCCCATGTCGCCGCTGCACAGCTTCATCCGGCGGAAGGGCAGGCCGAGCGCGGTGAGGATACCCTCGGCGCACTGGGTCATGCGCTCATGCTCCGCCTCGCTCTGCTCGGGCGTGGTGATCGAGACCATCTCGCACTTCTCGAACTGGTGCTGGCGGATGAAACCGCGCGTGTCGCGGCCCGCCGAGCCGGCTTCCGAGCGGAAGCAGGCGGTGAGCGCGGCGAAGCGCAGCGGCAGCTCTTCCTCGGACAGGATTTGCTCGCGGACGATGTTGGTCAGGCTCACTTCGGCCGTGGGGATCAGCCAGCGGCCATCGGTGGTCTGGAAGCTGTCCTCGGCGAACTTGGGAAGCTGGCCGGTACCGAACATGGTCTCCTCGCGCACCAGCAGCGGCGGGATCGCCTGCTCATAGCCATGCGCTTCGAGCGTATCGAGCATGAACTGGCCGAGCGCGCGGTGGAGCTTGGCGGCTGCACCACGGACCAGGGTGAAGCGCGTGCCGGAGAGCCTGGCACCGGTCTCGAAGTCCAGGCCGAGCGCCGGGCCGAATGCGTCATGCTCCTTGGCTTCGAAGGCTAGGGCGGTTGGTTCGCCGACGGTGGCGACAAGCTGGTTGGCTTCCTCGTCGGCGCCCTGGGGCACATCGGCATAGGGCAGGTTGGGGAGCGCAGCGAGCAGGGTGGTCAGCTCCGCGCCGACGGCCTTCTCCTCGGCGTCGATCTGCGGCATCCGCTCCTTGAGCGCGGCGACTTCGGCCATCAGGTCGATGGGGTCGTCGCGGCGCGCCTTGGCGGCGCCGATCGCCTTGGATGCCTCGTTGCGGCGGGTCTGCGCGGCCTGCGCCTCGGTGATCAGCGCGCGGCGCTTCTCGTCCAGCGCCAGCAGCGCGGCGGACTGCGGTTCCAGCCCGCGGCGGGCGAGGCCGGCGTCGAAGGATTCGGGGTTCTCTCGGATGGCGCGGATATCGTGCATGTCGGGCGTATGACTTCGCGCCCGCCGCGGCGCAACCCTGGCGCGCATGGGGGCGTTTACGGAGATATCAAACCATAGGAGAATCGAGATGCAGGTTCCGCATGACGCAGTCGTGGTGGTGGCGGATGGGCGCAAGATGCTGTTCCTGAGGAACGAGGGCGACGCGCAATATCCGAACCTGCAGGTCGAGAAGAAGGTCGTCGACAAGCACAACCCCGCGCATCACGATCAGGCGACCGACCTTGCCGGCGGCGCGATGGGCACGCGGACCTCGGGCGCGCAATGGGGCGGCGGCAACATGGACGAAGTCGATTTCCACCAGCTGGAAGAAGACCGCTTCGCCGCCGACACCGCCGCGCTGCTCAAGGAGCGGGCGCTTCGCCAGGACTTCGAGTCGCTGATCATCATCGCGCCACCCAAGACGCTGGGCGAGCTGCGCAAACACTATCACAAGGAAGTGAGCGACCGGCTGGCCGGCGAGCTTGCCAAGGACCTGACCGATCATCCGATCCCGGAGATCGAGCAGGCGCTGCTCCGGGCGGAATAACCTGTTCCGTCATCCCGACTTTCGAGGGGATGACGGTTTTCTCGTGTCAGGCGTCGGTCGAGTCGTCCGGCTTCTTCCTGGCGAAGCGCTTGCGGGCGACCAGCGCCGCGGCGGCGCCGCCGAACAGCAGGATCATCGGCGGTGCCGGCACAGGGGCCGGGCCGCCCGAGCTGCTGCCGCCGCAGCCGCGACCGCAGCTGCTGCTGCCGCCCCAGCTGCTCGAGCCGTGATGGCCGCTCGAGCCCCAGCCGCTCGAATTGCTCCAGTGGCTGCTGGAACCGTTCGACGAGGACGAAGTCGACGACGAGTTGGACGAGCTGGTCGACGAGGAATTGGACGACGAGCTCGACACGTCACCGCTCGACGAAGAGCTGGTGGACGAGCTGGTCGAGGACGAGACGTCGCCGCTGGACGACGACGAGGTCGATGAAGACACGTCGCCGCTCGACGAGGAGGTCGAGCTGACCTGGCCGCTCGAGGTCGAGCTGGACGAAGTCGAGCTGATCTCGCCCGAGGACGAGGTGGAGCTCACCTGGCCGCTCGACGTGGAGGTCGAGGAGCCACCGGTCGAAGTCGAGGTCGAGGAACCGCCCGTCGAGGTCGACGAGCCACCGGTGGAGGTGGAAGTCGAGCCGCCCGACGAGGACGAGTTGGACGACGAGATCTCGATATTGATGCCGCTCGAGCCGCCGGAGCTGCCCGACGAGGAAGAACCGCCGAAGAATCCACCGGCGAAGAAGCCGCCCATGAAGCCGCCGCCGCCCGAACCGCCGATCACGGCGCCGGAGGACGAACCGCTGCTGCTCGACGACACGACCGGCATCTCGCCGCCGAAATAGGGCGGGGGCGTCGGGATCGGAGCGCCCTGTGCCGTGACGACGACGACCTGGGGCTGGCCCTGGGTGGTGGTGGTGACCGTGCGCTTGACGACTCGCTTCACGGGGCGTGCCACCGTGCGCTTGACGACTCGCTTCTTCGCGACGGTGACCTGCTTGACGACACGCGGCTGGTGGATGCGTTCGGTGACATAGACGCCACCGCCGCCAATCACCGCGCCCCCGCAAGTGCAGGCGCACAGTTTAGCCAAGGCCATCCGAACCGACATTGTCCCCACTCTTCCTGTTGCTGGCGTGCCGCTCCCCACAGGATCGTCAGCAGCTTCACGCCTCTCAATGCCGGAAAAGTGCAAAACAAACTGTTAAGTGCAACGCGGTAAGTGATGCTTAACCATATTTGCGGTCGATTTTGGGGCGGTGGATTTCTTCTGTGATGGTTAATGTTCTACTTCGGTACGATCGAGAGGTTTCCTGTGCGGCGAAGTGTGAACATTCGTGGTGAATCCGGGCCCGTTTCCCGCCCGGTTCAGCCCCCGGTAATTTCCTTCCATTTACGGGGTATTAGACCTGTGGATTAAAACAACCACACGCTTGTTAACGTCCTCGCGCGAAAGTATAGGGCCGCGCAGGGCAAACGGTCTCCGTACGGCTCGGGCCGAATGGGACCGGAGTGGAGAGTGGGGATGGCTACTGTTTTGGATCGCTTCGACGAACCGGGTAAACGCGTTCCTCCCGCCGCAAATGACGGCGATAACGGCTATCGGCCGAGCAACGACGAACCCTTCATGAACCCGCGTCAGCTGGAATATTTCCGTGACAAGCTGAACGCGTGGAAGGACGATATCTTCCGCGAAGCCGCGGGCACGCTCAATCAGCTCCAGACGGATTCCCTGCGCGAGGCCGATCTCACCGATCGCGCTTCGAGCGAGACCGACTGGTCGATCGAGCTGCGCACCCGCGATCGCCAGCGCAAGCTGATCTCCAAGATCGACGCGGCGCTGCGGCGGATCGAGGACGGCGAATATGGCTATTGCGAGGTGACCGGCGAGCCGATCAGCCTCGGTCGCCTTGAAGCCCGGCCGATCGCGACGATGACGCTTGAGGCGCAGGAGCGGCACGAGCGCAACGAGAAGGTATCGCGGGAAGAATAGCAGGGGGCTTATGGCCTCCTTTTTTGTGCCTCCGCGGGACAGCCGTGGGGGCACATTTTCGTCTTTTGTTTACGCTTTCGACAAGGTTTGCGGGTGTATTCTCCGCGCGTAACCCCCTTGCGTTTCGAGCGACACGATGGACCAGTTTTCCTTTGATCCCCTGACGGCGCTGTCGGCGGACGATTTCTCCAGCCAGCGCAGCGGCTCGCGTGACAGCCTGATGCTGGCGGCCCAGTTCCGCGTGGCGGGGCGGCCGGTCGAGCAGGTGCGGGTCCGCAACCTTTCCCAGGGCGGGCTGATGGCCGAATACGCCCTTCCGATCGAGCGTGGCGCTACCGTCGAAGTCGAGGTGCGCGGCGTTGGCTGGGTGAGCGGCCGCATCGCCTGGGCGACCGACGGCCGGGTGGGCGTTGCCTTTGATACGCCGATCGACCCGATGCTGGCGCGCAAGCCGGTAGGCGGCGGCACGCATACGCCGGCCTTTGTGAAGCCGATCTTCACTCGGCGCTGAGTCGCGCCCGCGGCGTTCGCTGTTCGCGATTTCCCATTCAGGTCGTCATCCCCGCGAAGGCGGGTCCAGAGTCCCGAGCAACACGCTTGCTGCTCGCTTCGGCATATCCGGCGAACCGGACGCTCAATGCATCGGACATCCCAAGCCACCCTGGATTCCCGCCTTCGCGGGAATGACGGGAGAGGGGACGTAAATGACGGAGGAGCGGAAGGCGCGAAAAGCGCGGGCCTCCGCCCTGGTCTTGCTGTTTGGTGACTTTCGCGCCGTCGGGGTGCGGCCTGGCCACACCCCTGTTTGCGCGGCGCAGCCTAGGGGCGCGCCATCTCTTCCTTGATGCGAAGCTTCTGCTTCTTCAGGGATGCCAGGACCAGATGGTCCGGCTGGGGCCTTTGCGATTCGGCGGCGATTCGCTGGTCGAGCACGGAGTGCTTGGCCGAGAGTGCCGAGAAATGCGCGTTCTGCATGGAAGCAGTCTCCTTCATCGGTGGCCGGAACCTGTGAATAGATCACTTTTCCACAGCTTTGTCGCGGGTGAATCTTGCCTAATCGACGATATGCAAAATTAGCGCGATGATCCGTTGCGGAGCTTTCCGGCGTGGTGCAGGGAGATCCGAGTACGGGGGCGTTCGCGATGGACGAGAAAGAGATTGTGCGGCGGCTCGAAGCGGTGCGGACCGAGCATCGCGATCTGGATGCGGCAATCGATGCACTGCTCGCCACCGGCACGTCCGACCAGCTTCAGGTTGCCCGGCTCAAGAAGCGCAAGCTGATGCTGCGCGATGAAATCGTGCAGCTCGAGGACCAGCTTATCCCCGATATCATCGCCTGATTCGGCCCCGATCCGGCCATGATCCGGATCGGGACGAAATCACTGCGAAATTAAGCATTTCGTTACCATCGAGGCTGTGGCAGCGTTGCCATATGGGGAAACAGGGCACCGCGCAGATCCACCGAAAGCTGATCGACTCGCTTTATGTCGAGGCGATGCTGCTGGCCGACGAGGCGCGCGGCTATTTCGATGAGCTGGGCCGGGACGAGCGCGAGTCGCTGGAAGCGCTCAACCGCGTCGCCTTCTCCTGCGAATCGCTCAAGGTGACCACGCGGCTGATGCACATCATCGCCTGGCTGCTCACCCAACGCGCGGTCGACGCCGGCGAGATCCAGCCCGGGGACGCGCTGATGCCGTCGCGCCGGCTGGGCGATGCGCCGGAGACCGAGGCGGCGCTGCTCGACGCGATGCCGCCCAACGCAGTGGGGATCATCACCACCAGCATCGACCTGTATCGCCGCGTCGCCCGACTCGACGAGACGCTCGACGAGAATGTCGTGATCGAGAGCCCGGCGCGCAGCATGATGAACCGGCTGGCGGCGGCTTTCTAAATCCGCCTCCCTCTTGCGGGAGGGGCAACCGCGGCGTTGGTTTCTTCTCGGTTCCCCGGCGAAGGCCGGGGCCCAGTCTCGGCGCACTATCGATGGCGCTGGAGCCTCTCGGAAGACATTGCAACTGGGCCCCGGCCTTCGCCGGGGAACAGCTGGGTTTCACCGTCCAGGCCGGGAACTGCCACTAAAACGTGGTTAGCCGCAGAGCGCCGCCTTGGCTGCGGCGTATTCCGCCTTCATCCGCTCGATCTTCACCGCCGCCGGCTCGACCGCATGGACCGCGCCGATGCCCTGGCCCGAGCCCCAGATGTCCTTCCAGGCCTTGGCGCCGCCGAAGTTCATCGCGCTCGGATCGCTCTCGGGCAGATTGTCGGGATCGAGCCCGGCATTGACGATCGACGCCTTGAGGTAGTTGCCGTGCACGCCGGTGAAGAGGTTCGAATAGACGATGTCGTCGGCGGTGCCGTCGACGATGCCCTGCTTGTAGTCGGGCTGGGCATTGGCCTCGTCGGTGGCGATGAAGGGCGAGCCGATATAGGCGAGGTCGGCGCCCATCGCCTGGGCGGCCAGCACCGAGCGGCCATTGGCGATCGCGCCGGACAGGATCACCGGCCCGTCGAACCACTCGCGCACTTCCTGGACCAGCGCGAAGGGGCTGAGGCGCCCGGCATGGCCGCCGGCGCCGGTGGCGACGAGGATCAGGCCGTCCGCGCCCTTTTCCACGGCCTTGTGGGCGAAGCGATCGTCGATCACGTCGTGCAGGGTGATGCCGCCCCAGCTGTGCACCGCGTCGTTCAGTTCGGGCCGGGCGCCGAGCGAGGTGATGACGATCGGCACCTTCCACTTGGCGCAGGCGGCGACGTCATGCTCGAGCCGCGGGTTGGAGCGGTGGACGATCTGGTTGACCGCGAAGGGCGCGGCCGGCGTGTCCGGATTGTCGCGGTCCCAGGCGGCGAGTTCCTCGGTGATCTGGTGCAGCCACTCGTCGAGCCGGGTGTCCGGCCGGGCGTTCAGCGCCGGGAAGGATCCGACGATCCCCGCCTTGCACTGGGCGATGACCAACTCGGGTACCGAGATGATGAACAGCGGCGAGCCGATGACCGGGAGCCGAAGGCGATCGAAGAGCGGAGGCAATGCCATGGATCAGTTTTGTAGCGAAACCGGAATGGCCGTCCAGCCCGGTGCAGGCGACGCTACGTAAGCGCGGGGTGCGCGCGCATGCTGCAGTGCAGCGATAGGGCCGACTCGGACCGAATCGCATTGAAGCCTGCCCGAAGCCTCCCCATTTCCACGGCACGCAATGTTCCGGGGAGCGCCATGGTCACCAACGAAATCTACGTCATCGTCCGCGACGCGATCAAAGCCGCCGGCCAGCAGAGCGGCCAGCTCTACGAACCGGGGCAGGAGAGCCATTACCAGGCGCTGGCCGCGGTGATGGCGCTGCACAAGGCGGGCTATGAGGTGACCAAGCGGCTCGACAACTAGTCGAACGGCCGCTGCCAAACGACGAAGGTATCGACATCGGTCGAGCGGATCGCGGCGGCATACATGTCGTGATGGAAGTCGGGCAGGGCGGCGATCTTCTCCGCCATCGCGCCTTCGCCGCTCGCGCCGCCGGGCAGGGTGAAGGCGACGTCCTCGTCCGGGCCGTAGAACAGCCACCAGAAATCGTCGCCCAGCGGGCCGGTGTCGCTGGTCTCGATCGCAACCGCGTGGAGATGCGACAGCGGCAGCGTGTGGCGCTTGCCGTCGGGATCGAGCACCCAGAGCGTGTCGCCCTCGCAGCCGGTGTGCCAGCCGCTCTCGGGCTCCGGCGCGGGTGCGGGCGGGGTGAGTTCCGCCGCGGCGGTGGCGGGTGCCTTGGCGAAGCGCTTCAACCAGTCGAACAAGCCCATCGCGCACCTCCCGAAACCGAATCCAGGGCTTGGGCTAGACCGGCAATGTGACGGTTGTCGGTAAGCGGCTCAGTCGATCCGCTTCAATCCGGCGGCATATTCGCGCTGCTTGGCGGCGTAGAGCGCGGCGCTGGCCTTGAGCATCGCCTTCTGCATGTCGTCGAGCGGGCGGATCGCCTTGGCGGGGCTGCCGACGATCAGGTGGCCTGCGGGGAACTCCTTGCCCTCGGTGACCAGCGCGCCGGCGCCGACCAGGCAGTCCTCGCCGATCACCGCGCGGTTGAGGATGGTGGCGCCCATGCCGATCAGCGTGCGGCTGCCGATCGTGCAGCCGTGCAGGATCGCGTGATGGCCGACGGTGACATCCTCCCCCACGGTGCAGGGCGCGCCGGGATCGGAATGGAGCATCGCGCCGTCCTGGATGTTCGAACGGGCGCCGACCAGGATCGGAGTGTTGTCGGCGCGGATCACGGCGCCGAACCAGACCGAGGCGAGCGTGGCGAGATGGACGTCGCCGATCAGGTCCGCGCTCGGCGCGACCCAGGCATCCTCGGCGACAAGCGGGCGTCGCCCGGCAAATTCGTATAGCGGCATGCCGCTCAGAATAGCGGCGCTTCGAAGCCCTGGGGAAGCGGAATGTTGGCGCCCATCGCCAGTGCCAGCGCAACCGCACCGAGCAGCACCGCCAGCGTCGAGGAGAGCGAGAACAGGCCCCAGCCGACCATCGTCACCACCTGCGAATTGGCACGCTGCTCGCGATGGTTGCGCGCCATCGACTGGATCACGAACATGGCCAGCATTGCATATGCGAAGACGAGAAACTCGGTCATCAACCCACCCCAAAATCCCCGGGGGACTCTAGGGGACGAGGGTTAACGCTTCAATGCCGGGCACCTCCGGTTTATCGCAGTGCAGCAAGGTTTCGCCGCCGCCGAAACGACCTAGTGATGCGCCGTCGCGGGGGCCGATTTGCAGCTGCACGTGCAGGCGCAGGGCACCGGCGTGCAGACATGGCAGGGCTGCGGCGTCACGCAGTAGCTGAGCTGCGCGGCGGCCGGCTTGGGCTCTTCCTTCTTCTTCGGCTTCTCGGGCGGATCGGGCAGCGGCAGCAGATCGCGCGCATTGGCGCCGGCATAGGCGCTGTGCGGGCCACCGCCACAGGCCGGGCAGCCATGGTCGTGCTCCTCGTCAGGATCGTGGCCGGCGCCGCCGAACTTGAAACCGCCGGGCTCTTTCTTCAGCACTTTCTTTGCCGCCTCGCACACGGCGATGGCGTGGTTGCCGAGCGTCGAGACGGTCTGGCCCATCGCGACCTGCTCGGTGGCGTAGAAATGGACGAGCATCGCGTCGCGGTGCGCGTCGACCGGCTCGCGGACAGCCGGATAGCTCAGCATCTGCTGCATGTCGGCGAGCTGCGATTCCATCGCCGCGATCTGGCCGCTCCAGTTGTTGAAGGCGGCGAACAGCTCGTAATCGGGCCAGCTCGCCGGGGCGTGCGGGCGCATCTGCTCGACGAAATTGACCGGGCCGGCAATGTCCTCGCGCAACAGGCGGAGCAGCACGCGCAGCGTCACCACGTCGCGCTGGGGGTGGCGCAGGCGCTGGGCGAAGATGTCGGTGACCGTCGCGGTGTGCTTCCACACCTGCCGGGCCAGCATCCGGGTGAATTCCTCGTCGCGCTTCTTCGGCTTGGCGAGCAAGGCGGACTTGAGCGAGGTGAGGATGCCGATCACCGCCAGCAGCGCGAGCAACACGCCGCCGACCAGGATCCAGGCCGGCCAGTAGATCGCATCGGCGCTGATCGGCTGGGCGGCGGCGGCCTTGGTCGCGCTCGTCGCCAGGTTGCCGATCGAAGCCAGAATAGTCGCCACGTCATCCCCCCTGAGTCGCGGAGGATATGGTTAACAGAAATGCGCGGGCCGCACAGTCATGACTCACCCGTTCCGAAAGGTCCGAGGCTAATTCGTTGGCATTTCTTGTGGGGTCAGAGGGTTACGCCGCGCTTCCAGATTGCGATTTCGCGCTCGCCATTGCGCTCGGCGGCGGTTTCCTTGCCCGATGCGATCGCGGCGATCGTGTCGAGCAGCGCGTCGGCGGCGCTGTCCATGCCGTCTTCGAGCACCTGGCCGGCGTCGAAGTCGATCCAGCCCGGCTTGCGGGTGGCGAGATCATGGTTCGACGCGATCTTGATCGTCGGCACCGGGAAGCCCAGCGGCGTGCCGCGGCCGGTGGTGAACAGGATCGCGGTCGCGCCCGCGGCGGCCAGCGCGGTCGAGGAAACTGCATCGTTGCCCGGTGCCTCGAGCAGAGTTAGCCCCTTGCGGCGGACCTGCCCGCCATAGGGGATCACGTCGGTGACAATGGCGTGCCCCGCCTTCTGCACCGCGCCCAGCGACTTCTCCTCGAGCGTGGTGATGCCGCCGGCGATGTTGCCCGGCGAGGGATTCTCGGAGACCGGCTCGCCGTTGCGGACGAAATAGTCTTTGAAGTCGTTGACCAGGTGGACGATGCCGTCGAATACCGCTTCGTCGCTGGCGCGGGCCATCAGCAGCTGCTCGGCGCCGAAGATCTCGGGGATCTCGGTGAGGATCGCGGTGCCGCCGGCGCCGGTGACCGCATCGGCCATGCGCCCGACCAGCGGATTGGCGGTGAGGCCCGAGAAACCGTCCGAGCCGCCGCACTTCACGCCGAGCACCAGCTCGGAAAGCGGGGCGGGGGTGCGCTCGGCCTGGGCACCGGCGACGAGTTCCTCGACCAGCGCCAGGCCTTCCTCGATCTCGTCGCTTGCCATCTGAGCGCCGAGGGTGCGCAGGTTCGGGTGGTCGATGCCTTCCAGCATCCCCTTGATCTGGTTGTTCTCGCAGCCGAGCCCGACGATCAGCACGCCGCCGGCATTGGGATGGTTGGCAAGCGCCGACAGGATCGCGCGGGTGCCCTGCAGGTCGTCGCCCAGCTGCGAGCAGCCGAACGGATGCGGGAACGCGTGGACGCCGTCGATCTTGCCGGCGTGCAGCACCGCCGCGCGCTCCGCGATCTTCTGCGCGGTCCGTCCGACACAGCCGACCGTGGGGATCACCCAGATCTCGTTGCGCGTGCCGACCCGGCCATTGGCGCGGCGATAGCCCAGGAAGCCCGGGCCTTCGAAGCCGGAATCGTCGTGCGTGGAGGGCGCGAAGGCATAGTCGCCGCTGCCCTTGAGCGCGGTCGAGACATTATGCGTGTGGACATGCTCGCCCGGCGCGATGTCGCGGGTGGCGACGCCGATCGGGAAGCCGAACTTGAGCACGGGTTCGCCCGCCGCGATCGGCTTGACCGCGACCTTGTGACCCTTGGCCACCGGGGCGGCGAGCGTCACCCCCAGCGCCTGCTCGCCGGCTTCGAGGTCGCGCAGCGCGGTGGCGGTGCTGTCATTGGGGGCGATACGGAACAGGGCGAGCGTCATGTGCGCCGATATAGGTCCGCGCCGGCTGCATGGAAACCGGTTTCCACTACGTAGCGTCAGCCGGCCGCCAGCCAGGCGAAGCGGATCACGAACAGCCCGGCAAGCACCAGCAGCAGCCAGTCTCCGGCAGTAATCTTGCCTCTAATCAGGCGGATGAGCGCATAAGCTGTGATCCCGAAGGCCAGCCCGTTGGCGATCGAGAAGGTGAAGGGGATCATCGCGACGGTGAGGAAGGCCGGTATTGCGATTTCGGCATCGTCCCAGTCCACGTCCGCGAGCGGGGCCATCATCAGCCCGCCGACCAGCACCAGCGCAGGCGCGGTCGCCGCCAGCGGCACCAGCTGCGCCCAGGGGGCGACGAACATCGCGAGCAGGAAGAGGATGCCCGTGACCACGGCGGTGAGGCCCGTGCGTCCGCCCGCCTGCACGCCGGCAGCGCTCTCGACATAGGAAGTGACGGTGCTGGTGCCGGCGAGGCTGCCGGCGATACTCGCCACGGCATCGGTGAACAATATGCGGTTGAGCCGCGGAATGCGGCCCTGCGCGTCGATCAGCCCGGCACGGCGGGTGACGCCGACCAGCGTGCCGACATTGTCGAAAAGATCGACGAAGAGGAAGACGAACAGGATCTCGAACAGCCCCAGGCCATGGCTGCCCGACAGGCCGAACACGCCGGCAAGGTCGAGATGGAAGGCGACCTGGCCGATCGCGGTTAGGTCATAGGGTTCGGGCTTAAAGGAAACCTGGCCGGTTGCCCATCCGGCCAGCGTGGTGGCGGCGATGCCGATCAGGATCGCGCCGCGTATCTTCCACGCCGCCAGCCCGGCGGTGAGGACCAGCCCGAACAATGCGAGCGCCGCGCCGGGGGCATGGAGGTCGCCCAGCGTCACCGAAGTCGCCGGGCTGGTGACGATGATCCCGGCGTTCTTCAGGCCGATCAGGCCGATGAACAGGCCGATGCCGCCCGCGACCGCCGCGAACAGCTGGGGCGGGATCGCGGCGATGATGAGTTGGCGGATGCCGGCAAAGGTGAGCAGCAGAAAGGCAATGCCGGACAGGAACACGCAACCCAGCGCGACCGGCCAGGGCACGCCCATGCCCTGCACCACGGTGAAGGCGAAATAGGCGTTGAGCCCCATGCCGGGCGCCAGTGCGAGCGGCACATTGGCGGTGAGGCCCATGAGGATGCTGGCAAGCCCGGCGGCAAGGCAGGTCGCGGCGGCGACCGCGGCCACCGGCATGCCCGCCGCGCCGAGGATCGCGGGGTTGACCACGATGATATAGGCCATGGTCAGGAAGGTTGTGCCGCCCGCCAGCACTTCGGTGCGCACCGTGGTGCCGCGCTCGGCCAGCGCGAAGTGGCGCTCGATCCGGCTTTCCGCCATTTTCCGTCCCCCAATAGCCCGGAGACGAGCATAGCGCGGGCGCGCGCATCGGCCTAGGCTGGCGCACATGACCGCACCGCTCTTCCACCTTGCCATTCCCGTCGACGATATCGAGGCGGCGCGCGCCTTCTATGGCGGCACGCTCGGCTGCCCGCAGGGGCGCGAGGATCCGGGCCACTGGATCGACTTCGATTTCCGCGGCCACCAGCTCGTCGTCCACAAGGCTGAAGGAGCCGGGGTGAGGGCGCGGAACGCGGTGGACGGCGATGCCGTGCCGGTGCCGCATTTCGGGCTGGTGCTCGGCTGGGCGGAATGGGAGGCGCTGGCAGAGCGGCTGCGCGCGGCGGGGACCGAGTTCGTGATCGAGCCGCATGTCCGCTTCGTCGGCAAGCCGGGCGAGCAGGCGACAATGTTCTTCTTCGATCCCGCCGGCAATGCGCTGGAGTTCAAGGCGTTCCGGGATCTGGGGCAGCTGTTCGCGGTTTGATGTAGTCACCCAAATGCTCGTCACCCTGAACTTGTTTCAGGGTCCAACCCTCCACTGGCGACGGCTTCGGTTGGGGAGGTTTGGATGCTGAAACAAGTTCAGCATGACGGAGGTAAGGGAGCTCCCCACCTACCGCTGATACTTGTCCTTCTTGCGCTTGCCGAACAGCATGCCGCGTTCCAGCCGCTGGCACAGCGCGGTGTAATAGGCCTCGAGGAAGGCGTGGTCGCCGCCGCCATCATCTTCCATGCCCAGCCGCTCGCGGATCGTGCGGGCGACGACGATCATCGAATATTCGTCGTTCCGCCGCAGCACTTCCTCCAGCTTCTGCAGCTCGAACTCGCCATAGACGCTGAGCTGGGCGTCGCTGAAGCTGTAGCGCGCCTCCTCGGACACGACGCGCGCGGCGACGCTGTTGCTCAGCGTCCGGCGTGGCATGCGGACCACCCAGGTGCCGGCGATCAGGTCGCCCACGCGCAGCCGGTCGCGGTTGAAGAAGGGGAAGAAGGCGAAGATGCCGGTCCAGAGCAGCCCGAACAGGCCGGTGGCGAAGCTCGCCATGCCCTGCGCGCTCTGATAGCCGAGGAAGGAGAGCGGCAGGAACAGCTCCAGCTCGCGCATCGCGTTGCGGGCGACGATCTGATGCCCGCGCAGCCGCGCGCCGTCGCGCGACACCACCCGCATCTTCATCAGCCGCTTGCCCGGGGTAGCGGCGCGCGGGCCGAGCTCGAACGCGGCGAAATAGCCGTTCCGGAGCGCGAAGAAGCCGAGCAGCCAGACCATGATCAGCGCCTGGGCGAGCACGGCGCCGGTGCCGGCAAGGATGAACAGCAGCGCGATGGTGAACAGCACCAGCGTCAGCACGATCAGCACCAGATCCATCATGAACGCGCCGATGCGCTCGCCCACCGTGGCGATGTCGAGCTTCAGGTCCACCCCTTCGGGCGTGACGAAGGTGCGGCGGTTCCTGTCCTGGTCGTGCCCCTTGCCGGACGCCGTGCGAACCTCAGCCATCCAGCGCCTCGCCGCGCACGGGGATCAGGTAGAAATAGGCGAGCCAGCCGAGCAATGCCGTGCCGCCGATCGCGACGCGGATCACGTCCGAAGTGATGACCTGGCGCCCGACTCCTTCGAGCACGCCGGCGACGGCGAGCATCAGCACCACGCCGATCATGGCGAAGGCGGCGGTACGGCCGGCCTTGGCAGTGGCGGCGGTGCGCGAAAGCTTGCCGGGAAAGGCGAGGGCCATGCCGATGCGGATGCCGGCGGCACCGGCGATGGCGATGGCGAACAGTTCGGTGGTGCCATGGATCGCCAGCCAGGCGGAGAGGGGCAGGGCAAGGCCCTTTGACGCGAACACCGCCATGAATGCCCCGAGAATGCAGCCGTTATAGACGAGCAGCAGCAATGTCGGCACGCCGAACGCGAAGCCGAGCGCGAAGCACATCAGCGAGATCTGGGCGTTGTGCGTGAAGAGATAGGTGGCGAAGGCGCCGAGCAGGCCGGAGCCGCCGCCGTCATACAGGCCCTGGCGCAGCTCGGCCGCGCTCGATTGCGGGCCGCGGCCGCCGGCAAGCCCCTCGGGCACGATCGAATGGTACCAGCTCGGATCGCTGGCGACGAGGCAATAGGCGGCGACCGCGCCCAGGGCCATCATCAGCACCGCGATCAGCGTTTCGCGCGCGATCGACCGCATCGCCAGCGGCCAGCCCGAGAGGAAGAAGGCGGCGATGCGCCGGCGGAGTGGTGGCTGGACGCCGTAGAGGACGAAATAGGCGCGGGCGCACAGCGCCTCCAGATAGGCGACCAGATCGGCGTCGAGCGAAGTCTCGCGCGCGACCGAAAGCGAGGAGAGGGCGGCGCGATACAGCACCGGCAGCTCGAGCAGGTCCTCGTCCGACAAGGTACGGGCGCGGCCGCGCTCGATCTCCAGGATGCGCTGCTCCAGCTCCAGCCAGTCGACCGTGCGCTCCTCGCGGAAGCGCGCGCTGGCGAACTGCCTCGATGCGGCGCTGCTCACAGCAGGTTCCTCCGCTTGAAATCGAGATACTGGCGGACCAGCGCGGCGCCGACCTGGTCGTGCTTCGCCTCCAGCACATGTATGCCGGCATGGCGCAGCCGCGCGGCGACGATCCGGCGTTCGCGCAGCATCGAGGCGGCGATCACCGCGCGCGAGACATCGTCGATCGCCACCGGCTCGGTACCGGCCAGGTCTTCCAACTCGTCATCGGCGAGGATCACGAACAGCACGAGATGGCCGCGCAGCAGGTTGGTGGCGGCGCGGATCATCAGCTCGGCGCCGGTGGGATCGGTGAATTCGGTGAAGATCACCACCAGCGAACGCCGGGTAAGGTCGCCCGCCAGGGTGGCAAGGGCGAGCGTGTAGTTGGTCTCGACACTGCTGTAGTCGAGCTGCCCGGCGAGGCGCTGCATCAGCGGGAAGGCGCGGGTGCCTGAGACTGCGCCCGAGGCGACGCGGGGTTGGGAGTCGAAGCCGAACAGCGCCACCCGGTCGCCGAGCTTGAGCGCGGCATAGGCGCCGAGCAACGCGGCGGTGATCGCGCGGTCGACGCGGGGCAGGCCGTCGATCGGCTCGCACATCACTCGGCCGGTATCGATCGCGAAGACGACCTGGTTGTTGCGCTCGATCCGGTTCTCGCGCGCCAGCAGCTTGAGGTGGCGGGCGCTGTGGTTCCAGTCGATCGTCCGGCGCTCCATGCCGGATTTCCACTCGGCCAGCGCCTCGAACTCGCTGCCTTCGCCGCGATCGACGCGGGCCATCTCGCCCATCTGGGCATCGCGGAGCAGCAGGTGCGCCGAGTTGCGCACCGGGCGGATATCGGGCGTTATCACCACCGTCCGGTCGAGCTTCTCGACGCGCTGGCGCCAGATCATGCCGAACGGGCCGGTCCAGCGGCTCCACAGCGCCTCGACCTTGTCGGTGCCGCGGCGCACGGGGAGGAAGGCGATCGCGGCGTGGTTCTCGCGCTTGCCCAGGCGGATGCGACCTTCGGCGCGCGGTGCGAGCTTCGGGCCGGTCGCCACGGCGAGCTCCAGCCCGTCGATCGGCCGGTCCGCCACGGTGATTTCGACGATCAGCGGCGCGCCGATCTCGATCGACCCCGGGCAGCTCGTCCTCAGCAACGGTGCGCGCGGTGCCAGCGCCGCGTCGATCGCGGCGAAGGCGAGGATTATCGGCACCCAGGCCAGCCCGGCAAACCAGAACTGCGGCGCGAACACGCCGACGAGCAGCGCCAGCGGCGCCCCCGCGGCCATCAGCAGCACGCAGCGGATGCTGGGTCGGATCAACGCGGTGCCTCGACCTGCTCGATCAGGCCGGCGATGATCGCATCGGCGGTGCGCCCGTCGATCTCGGCGGCGGGGGAGAGGATCACGCGGTGGCGCAGCGCCGCCGGGGCGAGCTTCTTCACATCGTCGGGCAGCACGAAATCGCGCCCGTCGAGCGCGGCATGGGCGCGGGCGGCGGCTGCCAGGGTGGCGGCGGCGCGTGGGCTGGCGCCGATCTGCAGGTCGCCGGTCGCGCGGGTCGCGCGGACGAGGCGGACGACATAGTCGACCACTTCATCGGCAAGCCGCGCGCCGGCCACCGCATCCGCTGCGGCGCTGATCGTGGCGTGATCGGCGACCCGGCTCACGCCCCATTCGTCGGGCTTGGGCATGCCGAAACGTGCACCTTGCTGGGCGACGATCCTGCGCTCCTGCTCCAGGTCGGGATAGCCGACCTCGAACTTGAACAGGAAGCGATCGAGCTGTGCCTCGGGCAGCGGATAGACGCCCTGGCTCTCGATCGGGTTTTGCGTCGCGACCACCATGAACCGGTCGGAGAGCTTGTGGTCGATCCCGTCGATCGTGACGGTGCGCTCCTGCATCGCCTCGAGCAGCGCCGCCTGCGTCTTGGGCGGGGTGCGGTTGATCTCGTCGGCGAGCAGCAGCTCGGTGAAGATCGGGCCGCGGGTCAGCGTGAACTGGCTGGTCTGGAAGTTGAACAGGTTCGAGCCCAGGATGTCGCCAGGCAGCAGGTCCGGCGTGAACTGGATGCGGCCATAGTCGAGCCCCGCCGCGCGGGCGAAGCACTGGGCGAGGAAGGTCTTGGCGGTGCCCGGCGGGCCTTCGAGCAGGATATGGCCCGAGGCGAACAGCGCGACGAGCATCAGCTCCACCGCCTCGTCGAGCCCGACCACGGCCTTGCCCACTTCGGCGCGGATCGCATCGCCCAGCGCCTTCACTTCCTCAATGTTCACGCGTGACGGTCCTTTTCCATTGATAGAGGGCGCGGGCGGCATCGAGCAGCGCGCGCGTGTCCTGGGCATGGCTCGCCCGTTCGGCCATGGCGGTGAAGGGCTCGCCGTCCTTGTCGAGCCGGTCGAGATAGCGGTCGAGCGCTTCGGGCGGCAGGTTGGGCGGCGCGCCGGTGGCGCCGGCGGCGCTGTCACGGATCAGCGCGGCATAGCGGTCGCCGGTGCGGTGGCGGCGGCCCGCGAGGCGGAGCAGCGCCGCGCCGTTCTCGGCGATCGCCCGCTTGCCGAAGGCGACGCCGCGCAGTTCGGGCAAGGCGGGGCCGAAGCGCAGCAGCGCTTGCCAGCCGGCGAGCAGCGCGGCGACCAGCAGGCACAGGGTCAGCGGCAGGAACGGCGCCTCGAAGGCGAGCTTGAGCAGGTTCGGATTGCTGGAGAAGCCGTGCAGGGTGAGGTCGAAGGCGATGCCGCGCTGGCCGTCATCGAACCAGTCGAGCACTTCCATCGCGCGTGCCGCCCCGGCCAGGGTCTTCAGACCCTGATTGTCGAGCAGGTCGGGATCCGCGACGATCAGCGTCGGCTGATCCTTCATGGTGACGACCAGTGCCTTGCCGCCGCTGTCCTCGAGCACCGGTTCCAGCCCTGCGCCGCTCAGGGTGCGCAGGCCGTTCGGGGTTTCCGAGATGCTGGCGCTCGTGACCTTCGCGATCTGTTGCGAGACCGTCCCGGTCGGGATCGTGCCGAAGGACGTCACCCAGGCGGGCTTGTCGCGCCGCGGCATGGTCAGCCATTTCGGCAGGACCAGGATCGTCGGCTGGCTCGCGCGGCGCTTGATCAGCTTCTCGACCGTTTCCGGATCGGTGGTCGGCTCCAGCGTGATCACCAGCGTGTCGGAGGTATCGAGATCGCCGTCGCGCCGCACCATGCGCGCCGATCCGTGCACCTGCCGCACCAGCTCCGCCGCGCCGAAGAAGCCGATCGCCGAAGTGGCGAGCGCGTGGTTGCCCGGGCGCTGGCTCGGCTGCAGGTCCTCGCCATAGGCGGTCATCAGCAGGAACGACAGGAAGCCGACCACGCCCAGCGCGACCAGCACCAGCACGGTGCGCATCGTGAAGGGCGAGGCGGTGGTGTCGGCGCTCATTTCCAGGCCTTTGGCAGCGCGAACTCGCCATAGGCGGCGCGCGCCTCTTCCCAGTCGCTGCGTATCAGGCTGCGGCCGCCGAACAGGCTGCGCTCGACCGGCGCCGCCATCGCGGCAAAGGCCCGGCGAACGATCTCGGGCATCCAGTCCGATCCGGCGATCTCGCGGCTGGTGAGGGCGGGGCGCAGCAGCCGCGGGCGGTGCCGCTGGATATCCTCCAGGCTGCGCTGAAGCAGCAGATGGACCGCTTCCGCATAGTTGCCGCGCCCGGCCAGTGCCTCGGCCTCTGCCAGCAGCGCGCGGGCCGCCGTCTCGGTCGGGCGCCAGCTCGCGGCGTCATGCGCTGTCTCGGCGTGGGCATCGCGCGAGGCGCGGCCGCGCACGAAGGTGGTGAACAGCATGAACAGGAAGATCGCGAGGAGGAGCAGCAGCACGCCCAGCAGGATCCAGCCCAGATAGGGCGAAACCTCGGCCAGCTGCCGCCCCAGCCAGCGCATCCAGGGCGGAATCTCGGGCGGCTTGGCAGTCGCCATCTCGAACTGGATATCGGATCGGGCCCGCAGCGCCTCATGCGCCCTGGCGACGGACTGTGCAGCCGGTCCCTGTACGCTCACGCCGAATCCCCCACGCTCGTAGTGCTACCGGAAGCCTGTGTCGCAGGAAAGCCCGCCGACACTGGACTTTAGAACCGTTTTTGGTCAGCTTTTCTCCGGCGTCGAAGCACTTCGATGAAAGAGGGGAACATGGCTGACTCTGAATTTGGTGAAGCGCGTTTCGAGATCGGCGCGGTCATATCGCGCGCGTTCGAGACGATCGGATCGAATATCGTGCTGTTCTGCGGGCTCGCGCTCGTGCTGGCCGGCATTCCGCAATTCCTGCTGGGCTTCTGGCAGGCGACCAATATCGGCCTGAACGCCAATCTGGTCGACGGCTCCTATTTCTTCACGTCCGCCTATTGGACGCCGATCCTGGTCGCCATGCTGGTCGGCGTCGTGGCCAATGCGATTCTCCAGGCCTCGCTCACCCGCGCTACGGTGATGAGCCTGTCGGGGGAAACCCCGCAGTTCGGCCCGTGCCTGGCGGTCGGTATCAGCCTGATCCTGCCGATGATCGGCATCGGCATTCTCATGGGCATCGGCCTGATCGTCGGCTTCGCGCTGCTGATCGTGCCCGGCATCATCCTCTGGCTGGTCTGGAGCGTCGTCACCCCGGCCTATGTCCAGGAGAAGATCGGCGTCTTCGAGGCATTCAGCCGCAGCGCCGCGCTGACCAGCGGTTCGCGCTGGCGGATCTTCCTGACGATGCTGATCGTCCTCGTCCTGATCTGGGTGCTCAGCATCCCGGTGAGCTTCCTCAACGCCGCGATGACCGCGACGGGCAACCTCTTCCTGGTCGCCCTGGTCGGGGGTGCGGTGAATGCGCTCTACAGCATGTTGATGGTGGCGGTGCAGGCCAGCATCTATGTCGAGCTGCGCCAGCTCAAGGAAGGCATCGCGCCTTCCGATCTCGAGGCGATCTTCGCCTGACCCGGTTGGCGCCGGCGCGGGACCGTCCCGCGCCGGCGCCAACCGGCAAGCCTCAGAAGCTGAGGCTCAGCGTGGCGCGGCCGCCATGCTCGTGCACGCCCGCTCCCTGCACGCCGCTATAGCCGAGCCGCAGGCTGAGCTTGTCGCTGACATCGACGATCAGGTTCAGGTTCGCCACCGCCGAGAAGCGATCGATCTCCGCCGAGCGGATGTTGAACGCCAGGTTGGGCGTAGCCGCCAGCGCGATCGCCGGATCGGGCGCACGGTCCCCGAAGGCGGTGCGCAGGCCGATATTGCCGCCCAGCCGGACGCTGCCCTTGCCGCCGCCCGCCAGCGCCGTCTCGCCGCGCAGACCCAGTTCACCGATGCCAAGCACGCTCTTCTGGTCATGGACCAGCAGCGCCACCGGGCCGCTGCTCTCGGCGAACTGGCCGAAGGTCACCCGCGTCGCGCTGCCCGCCAGATAGGGCTCGACGAACGCATTCCCGCCCGCATCGATGCGGTAGCTGATCTCGGCGAAGCTCTGCAGCATCACGCCGCGGGCCTTGCCGCGCTCGCTGGTGGTCAGGCCGGGCACCGCGATCGCGCGCCGCGCCTTCATGTCGAGCAGCGACAGCGAGGCGCCGGCGCGGATACGCCAGTTGTTCACCGCAACACCGGCATAGACGCCGCCGCCGGTGCGATCGATCGTCGCCCGGCTGCCGCGCGCATTCGCGGGCAGGGTGATGCGGGTATAATGGCCCATCACGCCGGCGCGCCACGATCCGGTGTCGGTCTCCGCGCCATTGTCGATGCCCATCATCATGCCGGTGCGATCGACGTCATAGCCGGCGGCATTGCCGTCGCTGTCGACGCCACCCCAGCTGCCGATCACCTGGCCCCAGCTGCCGGTGCCGGTGAGCCCGGTATCGGCGGCTTCGCCGAGCCGTCCCAGCACCGCCTCACGCACTACCCGCTCGTCCTCGAGCGCGGCGCGCGTCGCATCGGCGTAGATCTCGCCGGAAAGCTGGTCGAGCACGGCGGGGATCGCCGCGGGGGAGAGGCTGTACAGCGCGCTGAGCGCCGTCGGATCATAGCCGCCCGTGACGACCGCGGCATCGAGCCGGCTGATCGCGCTTGCCTGGTTATAGGTCAGCGGAACGCCGGTGCCGAGCACTGCGGAAAGCTGGTTCGCGGCGAGGAACAGCTGCACCTCATTGGCGGTGTAGATAATCCTCGGCCGATAGGCGAGGCCGAAGCTGGCGAGGTTGGTCACCGCGAAGGTGCCGCTGACGCCGGCATCGGCATGGAGCAGCACATAGGTGCTGTTGATCGCATAGCTGCCGCCCAGGTTGAGCACCTGCAGCGTGCCGCCGAGCTGGGCGGTGCCCGTCGCCTGCACCTTGTCGGCACCGCTCGCCTGGACTTCGGCCGCGAAGAGCGAGCCGGCCTGGAACAGCACATTGCCCGCGACGTTGAGCGTGCCGACCCCGTTGCCCGGCGCCAGCGTGCCGCCGCTCTGCACCGTGATGCCGCCGACCGTGCCGGTGCCAACCAGCGTGGCGCCGCTGGAGACGGTGACGAGCGAGCGGGTGAGCAGTCCGTTCACCGCCAGCGTGCCGGCCAGCACATTGCTCGCGCCGCTAAAGGTCGCGCTGTTGCCGGTAAGCGTCAGCGTGCCGGTGCCGGTCTTCTCGAACAGCCCCGCGCCGGACAGGCTGCCGGCATAGGTGCCGGCACCGGTCTGGGCGAACTCGAGCGCGCCGTCGATCCGGATCGCGCCCTGGAGCGAGGCGACATCGCCGCGCAGCCGGCCGGCCGAGACGAGCGTGCCGCCGCTATAGCTGTTGGCCCCGGTAAGGGTGGTGGTGCCGCTGCCCGCCTGGACGAAGCCGCCGGTGCCCGACATCACATTGGCCAGCGTCACCGCGTCGCTGCGGCTGATCGCGAGCACGCCGTTGTTGGTAATCGCGCCGGCAAGCGAGCCGGTGGTGCCGCCATTGCCGATCTGCAGCGTGCCGCCCGAGATCGTCGTGCCGCCCGTCTGCGTCGCGGCGCCGGTGAGGACGAGCGTGCCGGTGCCGGTCTTGGCCAGGCTGCCCGCGCCCGCGATCGTGCCGGCGAAGGACGAGTTGCCGTTGCCCGCGCCGATGCTGAGCGTGCTGCTGCCCAGGGTGATCGCGCCCGAACCGGTCAGCGTGCCGACCGATGTGCCAAAGCCGGCCAGGTTGAAGCTGCCCGCGGCGGCCTGCTGCAGCGCCGCGATCGAGGTCGCGCCGCTCAGGCTGATCGTGCCGTTGTTGACGATGCCGGTGCCGATCGTGCCCGTCAGCGTCGCGGTGCCGTTGTTGAGCAGCCCACCGGCGAGTGTGCCGGTGCTGGTCAGGGTGCCGGCGTTGGTGACGAGCCCGGCGACCGTGCCGCTATTGCTGAACGTCGTGTTGTTCTGGACCGCGCCCGATAGCGTGCCGGTGTTGGTCAGTGTGCCCGTATTGGTGACGGCCCCCGCAACGGTGCCGGCGTTGTTGAACGTCGCATTGTTCTGGACCGCCCCGGCCAGCGAACCGCCCGCGGTCAGCATAAGGGTGCCGGCGGAGACGGTGGTGACGCCGGCATAGCTGTTTGCGCCGCCCAGGCTGAGTGTGCCGGTGCCTGTCTTGGTCAGGCCGCCCGTACCGGAGATGGTGGCGTTGATCGTGGCGCCGATCCCGGTTGCGACGTCGATCACCGAGAAGCCACCGGTCGTCGCCAGCCCTGCGGCTGCCGTCGCGCCGCTGATCGTATAGCCGCCGGTGGTGAAGCGCAGTTCCTGGAAGATCTGGCTGCCCTGGACAGTGACGGCGCCGCCGGCCGTGCCGCCGAATACCGCGACCTGGCCGTGCCAGCTGTCGTTGACGCCATAGCCGGTCGGCGCGGTCCAGTTGGTGTTGGTGCTGCTCCACACGCCCGCGCCGCCATTGCCTCCGCTCGCGGTGGAGCTGCCGGTCAGGTCGCTGCCATCCCAATATTGGATCGCCTGCGGGCTGCTGGCGAACAGGATGTTTACCTGGCCGCCGATATTGGTGAGCAGCGTGCTGCTATAGCCGCCCGGCAGCGCGCCGAAGAGCAGGCCGTTGTCGGTCAGCGTGCCGCCATAGTTGAACAGTCGGTAATAGCCTTCGCCGAACCCGGTCAGCGCCGCGACGTTGAGCGTGCCGTCGAGCGTCAGGTTGCCGCCGACATTGACCAGGTCGTTATTGGCGCCGCCCACGGTGCCGGCTTCGCCCAGCTCGAAGTTGAGGATGGTGCCGGCGCCGAGGGTCAGGTTGCCGGCGATGCTGAGCGTGCCCGGGCTGTTACCGGGATTCAGCGAGGCGGCCCCCAGGGTCATGTCGCCATGGAAGGTGCCGCCGCCGCCCAGCGTGCCGCCGTTCAGCGTCAGGCTGGCGGTGTTGCCCGTCACGTCGCCGAAATCGCCGTTGAGCACCAGTTTGCCGGCATCCACGGAGACCGTGCCGGTGAAGTCGCTGCCCGCCGCGTTCGAGCCGGAGAGAGTTACCGAGGCGCCGCCGGCGGTGTTAACGCCGATATGCCCGTTGCCCGAGATCACGCCAGCATAGCTGTAGTTCGCGCCGTTGGTGAAGTTGATCGTCGCGCTGCTGTCGGCTAGGACGAGGTTGCCGGTGCCGAGCGTCCCGCTGGCCAGGTTCACCGTGGCGCCTGCGCCGATCTGGGTGCCGGCATGGCTGTTGGTACCGGTCAGCGTGAAGCTGGCGCTGCCCGCGCCCGATACCCCGAAGCTGACATTGCCGCCGGTGATCGGCCCGCCCAGTACCGTGCTCGATCCGCCCACACCCTCAAGCGTCGCGGTCCCGGAGACGATGGCGATGCTATTCGCCAGCGTCACGGCGCCCGCCTGGACGTTGCGCAGCGCGGTGCCGTCGGACAGTTCGACGCCGCCGCCGCCGAGCGACTGGCCGTTGTTGAAGCCGATCGTGCCGCCGAGAACCTGGGTACCGCCGCCATAGGCGCTGGCGCCCGTCAGCGTCACCATGCCGCTGTCGTTCTTGGTCAGCTTGCCGGTGCCGGTGATGCTGTTGGCGAAGACGCGGTCGGTCGCCCCGCTGAGGTCCAGCGTGGCATTGTTCGAAATCGCGCCGCTGCCGATCGTGCCCGACAGCGAGAGCGTGCCGCCGCTGATCGACGTCGTGCCGCCATAGTTGCTTGCGCCGCCCAGCGTCAGCGTGCCGGTGCCGGTCTTGGTCAGACCGCCGCTGCCGTTGATCGCGCCTTCGAAGCTCCAGTTGCCGTTGCCGCCGTCCACCGTCAGGCGGCCGCTGCCGAGGTCGATCTCGCCGTTGCCGGCAAGGCCGCCGACCTGGGTATCGATGCCGGCGAGGTCGAAGGTGGCGCTGGTCCCGCCCTCGTAACGGGTGATGCCGGTAACCGCCGCGGTCAGCGTTGCGCTGGCGCCGGTGCCCAGATTGAGCAGCGCTCCGTTCAGCTGGCCTTCGAGCTGCATCGTCCCGAAGTTGCTGAGGTCGCCGTTGATGATGCCGGCGCTGGTGAAGCTGGCGAAGTTCTGCACCGCGCCGTTGATGGTGCCGGTGGCGTAGTTGGTGGCCGTGCCGCCCAGCGAGATCAGCGGACCCATCGTGCCGTAATTGTCGACAGTGCCGAAATTCTGGGTGGTACCGTTGATCGTTCCGACGGCGCCATTGGTCACCGTGCCGAAGTTCTGCAGGGTAGCATGGGCATTGATCATGCCGCTGTTCTCGACCGTCGCGAGGTTCTGGACCTGGTCAACGCCGAAATTGCCGGTGCCGGTGATCTGGAGTGTGCCGGCATTGATCTGGGTGAAGGACTTCAGGGCGCCTCCGCCGTTGCCCAGCGCCACGGTGCCGCTTACGGTCAGCGTGCCGATGCCATTCTTGATGAGGGTGGATTCGCTGCCGTCGGCGCCCGTCATCGTGCCGCTGAAGATGGTCGAGCTGTTGTCGTAGCCCGTCTCGAGCTGGCCGCCGCCGAGCAGGATCGCGCCCGCGCCGGCGATCGATCCGGACTTGGTGTCGAAGCCGGCCAGGTCGAGCGTCGCGCCCGACTGGACGTTGAGCGCGGATTTCTGGGCGATCGCGTTGTTGGCGCCCAGCCGCAGCGTGCCCGCCGCGACATCGGTCGCGCCTTCATAGCTGTTGGCCGCCGAGAGGGTCAGCGTGCCGGTGCCGGTCTTGTCGAGGCCCGCATTGCCCTGGATCACCACGCCGATATCGGCGGTGATCCCGCTCGCGACGTCGATGATCGAGAAGCCGCCGGTCACGCCCAGCCTTGCGCTGGCGTCGGAGGGGCGCAGCACATAGCCGTCGGTGACGAAGCGCAGTTCCTCGAAATCCGCGTTGCCGAAGACGGTGACCGTGCCGCCCGCGGCGCCGCCGAACATGCCGACCTGGCCCTGCCAGGCGTCGTTGATCGCGAAGCCGGTCGGGCCGGTCCAGTTGGTGTTCGCGCCCTTCCAGTTGCCCGTGCCGCCCGCCACGCCGGTGGTCGAGCCCATGTCGGCGCCGTCCCAGTACTGGATGGCCTGCGACCCGCCCAGGCGGATGTTCACCTGACCGCCGATATTGGTCAGGATCTGCGGGGCGAGCCCGCCGGCGATCGTGCCGATGTCCAGCCCCTGGTCGTCCAGGCTGCCGCCATAGTTGAACAGCCGGTAATAGCCCGGCCCATAGCCCGCGCCCCAGGCGGCGACGTTGAGCGTGCCGTCGAGCCGCAGATTGCCGCCGACGGTGACGAGGTCGTTGCTCGCTCCGCCCACCGTGCCCGGCGCGCCGAGCTCGAAGTTGAGGATCGTGCCCGCGCCCAGCGTCAGATTGCCGGCGATCGCCAGCGTGCCCGGGCTGTTGCCGGGGTTGAGCGCGGCATTGTCGATGTCCACGCTGCCATGGAAGCTGCCGCTGCCCCCCAGCGTGCCGCCGGCGATGCTGAGCGTGGCGCTGTTGCCGACCATGTCGCCGATAGCGCCGTTCAGCACCAGCGTGCCCTGGAGCAGGTTCAGCGTCCCGGTGAAGTTCTCCGCCGCGCTGTTCGAGCCGGTCAGCGTCACCTTCGCCGCCGCGTCCGGATCGATGTCGACGATCCCGCTGCCGACGATCCTGCCGCCGAAGCCATAGTCGCTGCTGTTCTCGAAGCGGACCCTAGCCGGCGAGCCCGGATCCGAAGGCGCCGCGTCGAAGAGGAGGTCGCCGGTGCCCAGCGTGCCGCCCGCCAGCACCAGCTCGACATTGGCGCCGATCCGGGTGGCGCCATAGCTGTTCGCGTTGGTCAGCGTGAAGGTGCTCGCGGCGCCCGGGCTGCTGCCCGCGCTGAAGCTGACATCGCCGCCGCTGATCGCGCCGGTCAGGTCGATGTCGCCGCCGTCGCCGCTGATCGTCGCGGTGCCGCCAAGCGCGACCTGGATCGCATTGCCCACCGTCAGCAGTCCGCAGCCGCAGCTCAGCAGCGTCGTGCCGTCGGCCAGCTTGATCGTGCCGGTGCCCGCCGCGAAGTCGCTGCCCAGTCCGAGCGTGCCGGCGATGACGTTGATCCCGCCGCTGCCGGTGCCTTCCTCCGGGAAGTCGACGAGCAGCAGCGTGCCCGAGCCGGTCTTGGTCAGCTCGCCCTGGAAATCGACGCCGCCGAACGCCTCGAGCGTATAGGCGCCGGTATCGATCGTGCCGCCGCCCGAGAGGATCGCCATGCTGCCGGCATAGCTGTCCTCGAGCAGCTTCACCTGCGCGCCATTGTCGATCTCGAGCAGCTCGCTGGCGCCCAGCGCGAACTGGGTGATCGCCAGCGTGCCGCCCTGGACCGAGACGGTGCCCGCGAACGGCCCGTAGCTGCCGTTGAGATTGTCGCCGCTCAGCGTCAGCGTGTTCGCGCCCAGCTTGGTGATCCGCCCGTCGCCGGCGATCTCCTGCGCGACGGTGATGTCGTCGGAGCGGTTGAACACCAGCTGGCCCATGTTGAAGACCGTGCCGGCGCCCAGCGCGCCGCTGGTGCCGCCATCGCCCACCTGCAGGATGCCGTCGGGATTGAGGATCACCGTGCCGCCGGCATTGCTGTTGTTGCCGGTCAGGATCAGCGTGCCGCTGCCGAACTGGCCGATCAGGCCGTCGCCCGAAACCTCCGCCGCCAGCGTGACCGTGTCCGATCGGTCGAACGCCAGCATAGCCAGGTCCTCGACCGTGATGCTGCCGGTGCCGAGCGTGCCGGTGGTGCCGCCTTCGCCGACGACCAGCGTCGCCAGCGTGCCCACCACGGTGTCGCCATAGCTGTTGTCCGCGGTCAGGGTGATGGTGCCGCCGCCGTTGCTGTCGGCGAAGCGGATACCGCCGCCGGTCAGCGGGCCGTCGAGATAGGTCTGGCCGCCGCCGCTGTCGATCGTCGCCGTGGTGATGACGTTTATGGCATTGGCCAGGGCCAGCCCGCAGCCACAGCTGCCGGCGTTGAGCAGGGTGGTCCCGCTGGCCAGCTCGATCGAGCCGGTGCCCGCCGCGAAGTCGTCGCCCAGGCCCAGCGTGCCGGCGGAGACCAGGGTCGTGCCGGTATAGCTGTTGGCTGCGGTCAGGATCAGCGTGCCCGCGCCGATCTTCTCGAAGCCGCGGCTCTGCAGGTCCTCGTAGATCGCGCCGCTCTGGGTGGCGACATCGGCGCCGAGTACTTCGAACTGGGTGGTGTCGGAGCCGAGCCCGATCGCCGTGCCATTGTCGACGCCGTCGGCATAGCTGATCACCGATCCGGCGGTGAAGATCGTATTGCTGGTGCCGCCGGCCGCGCCGCTTTCGCCGATCACCAGCCGGCCGGCCAGGGTGATGCCGCCGGTCAGTGCGTTGTTGCCGAGCAGCGTCAGCGTGCCGCTCGGGTCGATCGTCAGCATGACATCGGAGTCGATCGAATTGCCCGTGCTGCCGAACGTTACCGTCTGGCCGGCACCGACATTCAGGCTGCCGGTGCCGGAAGCGGCGATTGTGCCGTTGCCGCTGCCCAGGCGGGCGAGGTTGAAGGCGATATCGCCGACATCGAGCGTGCCGCCGTCGAGCAGGATGCTGCCGTTGCCAAAGGCATTGGCGCTGCCAAGCAGCAGCGTGCCCGCGCTGATCGTGGTGTTGCCGAGATAGTTGCTGTTGCCGCTCAGGGTCAGCATGCCGGCGCCCAGCTTGGTCAGGGTGCCGGTGCCGCCGATAGCGTTGGCGACGGTGATGTCATCGGCCCGGTTGAAGACCAGGTTGCCGGAATTGGAGACATTGCCGGATCCAAGCGAGCCGGTGGTGCCGCCATCGCCGACCTGGAGGGTGCCACTGGTGATGGTGGTGGTGCCCAGATAGCTGTTGTCGCCGGTCAGGATCGCCGTGCCGCCATTGGTCTTCCGCACGTCTCCGGAACCGCTGATTTCGTTCGAGACGGTCACCGTGTCAGACCGTCCGAATACCAGCAGGCCGTTATTGGTGACGTTGCCGCTGCCCAGCGTTCCCGAAGTCGTGACCCCCACCCGCAGCTGCGAGTTGCTGTCGATCGTGGTGGCGCCGTAGCTGTTGGTGTTGAGCAGCGCGACCAGGCCGGAGATCGTCAGGTCGCCGCCGCCGGTGACCGCGCCGTTGAAAGCGGCGCCGGCGCTTGTGTTGCCGTTGATGGTCGCGCTCTCGCCGGCGTCGATCCGGATCGCATTGGCGTAATAGGGCGTGCCGCTCGTCACCAGATTGCGAAGCGTGGTGCCGTCGCGGAGCCAGATCGTGCCCGTGCCGGCCGCCGTGGCGTTGTTGAGCGCCAGCGTGCCGGCGTCGACGATCGTCCCGCCCGTATAAATGTTCCCGCTGTTGCCGAGCGTCAGCGTGTTCGTGCCGAGCTTGCGCAACTGGCCGTCGCCGGTGATCTGGTGGGCGACGGTGATGTTGTCGGAGCGGTTGAAGGCCAGCTCGGCGCCGCTGGAAATGCTGACCAGCCCGCTGCCGAGCACGCCGGTGGTGCCGCCATTGCCCATCGTCAGCGTGCCGCCGCGGATTTCGGTGCCGCCGGCATAGCTGTTGTTGCCGCTCAGCGTCAGGTTGCCGATGCTGCTCTTGATCAGCTTGCCGACACCGGAAATGTCGTTCGACAGCGTCTGGTTGTTGCCCTGCACGAATTCCAGGCTGGTCCCGGCGATCTCGATGCCGCCGACCAGGCCCCAGCCGCTGGCGAGCGCGATCTGGTTGACCCCGCCCAGTCGCATCGCAAGCGCGCGCGTAACGCCGTTGCCATTGAGGCCGCCACTGATCGTGGCATGAAGGACAATGGCCACATCGCTGCCGACCAGGCCGATTCCGCCCGCACCGTTCTGGCCGACCGCGCAGCAGCCGGCGGCCGAGAAGCCACCGCGCACGCCGCCATTGCCGCCAGTGATCGCGCCGCTGATCGAGGCGGTGGCGCCGGTGCCGGTGAACACCAGGCCATAGCCGCCATCACCGCCGCTGCCGCCATAGAAATAGCCGCCGCCGCCATCGCCGCCATTGCCGCCGGTGATCGCATAGTTGAAGAATATCGTGCCGGTACCGGTCGCCACCGCGCCATAGCCGCCCGCACCGCCGCCGCCGCCGTCGCCATCGCTCGAGGTGCCGCCCGCGCCGCCCTTGCCGCCGCTCACGGCCGAGCCTGGTGCGCCGGAAAGATAGGCGCCATGCGCGCCGCCGCCGCCGCCGCTCGCGCGGCTGCCGATGCCGCCACCCACGCCGTCGCCGCCCGCTGCGCCGGCGGTGGCGCCGCCTGCGCCACCCAGGCCGCCATCCGAAGCGTTGCCGCCATTTCCGCCGGTCACGCCGGCACCGCCGCCGGCGGCGCCCTCATAGCTTTCGCTGGTGCCCGCGCCGGCACCGCCCGCGCCGGTGCTGCTGCTGGTGCCACCGATTGGTCCAGGCGCGCTGTTGCCCTGGCCGCCACCGCCGCCGCGCGTATCCTGCGCCATCGCGGGCACCGCGAGGAGGATGGTCGCGGCCAGGCCGCCGGCCAGCGCCGTCGCGCTGCGATAGCGTCCCGGACGGACGCCCTTGCGCGATTTCCGCCCCGCGATGCTCAGGATCCCGGACGACTCGATGCTGCTGGCCATGAAAATTCCCCCTTTCAGGGAGCCATTACCCACGGCGAACAGGAGTCAATACGCCATATGGGGGTGAGTCGAGGGCGCCGTGCCGCACCCATGGCCGGCACGGCGCTCAAGTTATTGGAACCACGCGCACATCTTGGACGGCTTGGCGTCACGTTTGCGGTGCGGGTTTTCGCGACGTCCTTGATTTTCCGGGCAGAAGTCAGAGCAGCCCGAGCAGGTGCAGCGCGATGCCCGCCGCCGATGTCGCCGCCAGCGTCACGATGACGCCGGCCCGCAGGACGAACACCCCCACGATCGCCGCACCGGCCAGCACCAGCGCCCACAGATCGATGCTCGCGGCCACGGGTGCGGCGAAGCGGATCGGCCCAAGCTCGACCGGCAGCGTCTGGCGGAACAGCGTGTGGATCGCGAACCAGATGGCAAGGTTGAGCACCACGCCCACCACCGCCGCCGTGATCGCCGAAAGCGCGCCCGATACGGCCGCGTTGCCGCGCAGCCGCTCGATATAGGGCGCCCCCAGGAAGATCCACAGGAAGCAGGGCAGGAAGGTCACCCAGGTCGCGAGCAGCCCGCCCAGCGTGCCGGCGAGCAGCGGAGAGAGCACGCCCGGTGTGCGATAGGCGCCGAGGAAGCCGACGAACTGCAGCACCATGATCAGCGGCCCCGGCGTGGTCTCGGCCATACCGAGCCCGTCGAGCATTTCGCCCGGGGTGAGCCAGTGATATTCCTCCACTGCCTGCTGCGCGACATAGGCGAGCACCGCATAGGCGCCGCCGAACGTCGCCACCGCCATCTTCGAGAAGAAGATCGCGATGCTGGAGAAGGTGTTGGTCGGCCCGAGCAGCAGCACCAGCGCGGCGACCGGCACCAGCCATAGCAGCAGGCAGGTCACCACCGTCCGCGACGTCTCGCGCCACGAGGCATGGGCGTGCGCCGGCAGTTCCTCGCCCAGCAGGGTATCGGCATCCGCGACCACGGCACCTCCTTTCGGCCCGCCATGCCCGCCGCCCTTGAACGCATTCGAACCGCTGCGCCCGGTCCACCAGCCGATCAGGCCGGCGGCGAGGATGATGAGCGGGAAGGGCACGCCCAGGAAGAAGATCAGGACGAAGGCGGCGGCCGCCAGCGCCCGTGACGCGCCGCTGCGCAGCGCCCGTCCGCCGATCCGGACGACCGCCTGGAGCACCACCGCCAGCACTGCGGCCTTCAATCCGAAGAACAGCGCCGCGACGAAGCCGAGCTTGCCGTACAGGACATAGATCCAGCTCAGCGCCATGATCGAGACCATGCCCGGCAGCACGAAAAGCGTGCCGGCGATCACGCCGCCCTTCGTCTTGTGGAGCAGCCAGCCGATATAGGTGGCGAGCTGCTGCGCCTCGGGGCCGGGCAGCAGCATGCAATAGTTGAGCGCGTGCAGGAATCGCTGCTCGCCGATCCAGCGTTTCTCCTCGACCAGGATGCGGTGCATCACCGCGATCTGCCCGGCCGGTCCGCCAAAGGAGAGCGCTGCGATCCGCAGCCACACCCAGAAGGCCTGGCCAAGCGTGACGGGAGCAGGTCGGGCCGGGGCTGCGGCCCCGTCGAGAGCCGCCGCGCTCATGCCTGCACCGCGCGCGGCTTGTGCGAGGTCCAGTCGTGCGTTTCCGATCGCGCGTCGCGGCACCAGCGGTAGAGCGCGTCGTAGATCGGCATGCCGGCCTCGAGCTGCTCCAGGTCGTCGGCATGGACGCGGGAGAGGCCGAGCGAGAGGGCGAGCAGGCCGGCTGCCTCGGGCACGATGTCGGGCCGGGCGGTGTCGGCGCCGCGCACGATCGTCGCCAGATGTTCGAGTGCGGGGAAGGCCGTGAGGCCGAAGGTCTCGACCATCAGGTCGAAGGTGCAGCGCTCGCCGCGATGGCTCCAGAACACCTCGTCATGCGCCACGTCGAAGGCGGCGGCGTCGAAGCGCCGGGCGGTCTCGATCACGTCGCCGGGGGCGACGAACAGGAAGCGTGCGGCGGGGTCGACGAAGCGCCGGATCAGCCAGGGGCAGGCGATGCGGTCGACCTTGGGCCGCGCGCGGGTGACCCAGAGTGTCCGGCCTTGGGCGTCGCGCCCCGGGAGCCGCTCGGTCGCGAGCAGGGGCAGGGCGGCGGCCTGCCAGGCGGCGAAACCGCCTTCCAGAATCTCGGCATCGATCCCGTCGCTGCGCAGCCAGGCGGCCAGGCCGGGCGCGGTGCGCGTGCCGTCCTCGTCGATGATGATTGCGGCGCGGCCGGTCAGGCGGGCGGTCCATTCTCCGATCGCGCCGGCGGGGACGGGAAGGGAGGCGGGTATCAGCGTGGTGCCGCGATCCTCGCGCAGGTCGAGGAGCATTGGGGCGGCGGCGGTGCCGATCAGGCGTGACAGCTTGTCAGCGGCTATGCTGTTGGGCGTGGGCATGGGGCGTCCTTCATTGCGGAACAGGACGCGATGCTTCGGCTGACGCCTCGTGGGGAGATCGCGTTCCCCATGGCTCGAAAAGAGCCCAGCGGGCTGGCGCTGTCAAGCGGCGGCGCGAGGGTTGGGCGGGACGGATCGAGGCGGAGGGGCACGTGTAAGTAAGACTACCAATCGCCATATGTTCGGTGCTCGCCTTAGGCTCGTGTGGCGTATCGGGACCGGTTTGGTGCATTGCCCTGTTCGCCACCTCCCCGAAGGCTGATATGGTAACCGGGCGCGGGAATCGCGCGAAGCCCGTTGCAGTGTCGAACCCGCTAGCTAGGCGCAGGTTGTAATGACGTCGTCGCGGAAGAAGAACATGCCGCCGCTGCTCCTGATCGAGGATGATGCCTCGGTGCGCCGGGGGCTGCAGCTCATGCTCCAGGGCGCCGGATATCAGGTCATCGCCTTCGCCAGCGCCGCCGCCGCGCTCGCCGATCCCGTATCGGTCGAGGCAACGCATCTCGTGGTCGATTATTCGATGCCCTACTGTGACGGTATCGAATCCCTCCGCACGCTCCAGGAGAGGGGTTGGGACGGCGTTGCGGTGCTGATCACCGCGCATTTTTCCGAAAGCCTGCGAAGCGAAGCGATCTCCGCCGGTTTCGTCGAAGTGCTGCCCAAGCCGTTTCGCGATGACGTACTGCTCGAGGAACTAGCCCGAGTCGTCGAGCCGATAGTCTAACTGCGTCCCATTTCGCGGCATCGGGCGCGGGATTTGATGTGTCCGTATAGTTTCCAAACCATTTCCGAACAATTTCTTTCGTGCTATCGACATCCGACCCGCTGAACGAGGGAACCCACTATCGGGTGTGGCTCGGGCGCTTCAGCGGCGGAGATTGCGGTGGCCGGTGCCCCAAGCACATCGGCGCGCGACCTCGCTGCCGCCTATGGTCTGGCGGTAGGCTCGGTCGTAGTCGCCACGCTTCTGCGCTGGGCCCTCGAGCCCTGGCTGAACGGTCACGGACATTATCTGCTCTATGCGGTCGCGGTGCTCGTCACCGGTGCCTTTGCCGGCTCGGGGCCCGCGCTGGCAGCCGCCCTCGCATCGGTGGCGGCGGTTGCCCTGATGGGCTGGGCAAGCGGCGAGGCCGCCATTCTCGAGCGAGTCGTCTTCCTGTTCGCCTGCTCGGTCATCATCCTCGTCGTATCCTATATCATGCGCCTGCAATGGCGGTTGCGCGCCAGCGAGCAAGTCGCGGAACGCCGGGCAAACCGCGCGCATGACCTGGCGGAGACGCTGAACCTGCTGATCGACGGTGCCGAGGGATATGGCATCTACATGCTCGATCCGGATGGGCGGATAACGATCTGGAACAAGGCGGCGGAACGGCTGAAGGGTTGGAGCGAGCGCGAAGTCGTCGGCAGGCACTGTTCGATCTTCTACCCCGACACGGCCCTGGCGCTCGACAAGCCGCAGCATGACCTCGATCGCGCCCGCGCCGAGGGTTGCCTGGAGGAGGAGGACTGGTGCGTTCGCAAGAACGGCTCGGAATTCCTCGCCCACACCATGCTTACGCCGCTCTATGACGAGCAAGGTGCGCTGCGGGGCTTTGCGAAGGTCGTTCGCGACGTGACCGAGCAACGCGCGGCGGAACGGCATCTCCAGGCGAGCGCGGCGCAGTTTCGTTCCATCCTGGCGGCGGTGCCCGATGCGATGGTGGTGATCAACGAGACGGGCAAGATCCTGTCGTTCAGCGCCGCGGCGGAGAAACTGTTCGGCGTGTGCGAGGCCGATGTCGTGGGTTCCAATGTCAGCCGGCTGATGCCGGCTCCGGACCGCGATCGGCACGACGACTATCTTCGGCGATATCTCGAGACGGGCGAGGCCCGGATGATCGGGGTCGGCGGGATCGTGCTGGGGCAGCGCCACGACGGGACGACCTTCCCGATGGACCTGTCGGTCGGCGAGGCCACGTCCGAGGGCGGCCGGGTCTTCATCGGTTTCATCCGCGACCTTACGGAGAAGGTTGCGGACGAGGAGCGGATCGAGGCGCTGCGTTCCGAGCTGGTCCATGCCGCACGCGTGAGCGCGATGGGCACCATGGCATCCACGCTGGCCCATGAATTGAACCAGCCGATAACCGCCGTGGTCACCTTCGTGCGCGGCGCCCGGAACATGCTGCGCGACGGCAATGCCGAGGACCGGGAGACGATAGAGGAAGGGCTGGACGAAGCGTTCGAGGAAGCGCTTCGGGCTGGCAGCATCGTACGTCGGCTGCGCGAGTTCGTTGCGCGCGGCGAGGTCGAGAAGTCGATCGAGGCGCTTTCCGCACTGGTCGAAGACGCTTCCGAACTCGCGCTGATCGGCGCGCGGGAAAGGGGCGTGGAGGCGAGCTTCCGGCTGGACCTGTCGGTGGACAGCGTCCTCGTCGACCGCATCCAGATCCAACAGGTGCTGATCAATCTCATGCGCAATGCCATCGAGGCGATGATCGGGGCGCCCCGGCGCTCGCTCACCATATCGACCGCGCCTGACGATCCCGGCTTCGTCCGCGTTACCGTCGCCGATACCGGGCCCGGGGTTCCGCCGGGGATCGCCGAGAATCTGTTCCGCGCCTTCCACAGCACCAAGAGCAGTGGAATGGGGCTGGGGCTGTCGATCTGCCGGACGATCGTCGAAGCCAATGGCGGACGCATCTGGCTGGAGCCGGACAGCGGCGACGGCGCCCGTTTTCATTTCACCCTTGTTCGTGCTGATGCGGAGTCCCTGGAATGAGCGACAAACCGTTGGTCCATGTCATCGATGACGAAGAAAGCGTGCGCCGGGGCGCCAAGTTCTTCCTGAGCGCCTCCGGCTATGCGGTTCGCGTATGGGCGTCCGGCATCGCCTTCCTGAAAGAGGTTCGCCATGTCGAGCCCGGCTGCATCCTGCTTGATATCCGCATGCCTGAAATGGACGGCATCGAGGTGCAGCAGCAGCTCGGCGCGCGCGGCGTGACGATGCCTGTCATCGTGCTGACCGGCCATGGCGACGTGTCGGTGGCGGTGAAGGCGATGAAGGCGGGCGCCGTCGATTTCCTCGAAAAGCCCTTCGACACCGATGCGCTTCTGGACGCGATCGGCCGGGCTTTCGACCGGATCACGGCAGGCAAGGACATCAGTGCCCGGGTCGCCGAGGCCGGCGTGGTGCTCGGTATCCTGAGCTGCCGCGAGCGCGAGGTGCTCGAGCGGCTGGCGCAGGGGCTGCCCAACAAGACGATCGCGTTCGACCTCGGCATAAGCTGCCGCACCGTCGAGGTGCATCGCGCCAACATCATGGCCAAGCTGCATGCGCGCAGCCTGTCGGAAGCGCTTCGGATCGCCTTCGCGGCCGGAATGGGCCAGGGGCGGCCCGTGCTCGCCGCAGCTCCCAGAGCGTAGCAACCCGGCCACACCGCTCCCGAAACCCGCAGAACCACGCCGTTACGCACCCGATGCGTCGGGTTACTGATGCCCGGTTTAACCGGACATCAACCGCTTTGGGTGGAGAAAGAACCGTTCTGGCGGGAGTTCTTCATCATGCAGTACAACAACAGCGTTTCTTCCTTCGTGCGCCGGGTTGGCGCAGCGGCCGCTTTCGGCGCGCTGATCGCGGCGACGCCGGCGGCCTTTGCCGATCCGTCGCAGGACAGCTACCGGCTGACGGTCAGCGGCTATGTGCCGGTTGTCTGCCGCGCGAACCTCGACAATTCGGTTGCCGCGTCGAACGGCAACCAGGTCGATCTCGGCACGCTGCACGAATTCTGCAACAGCGCGAATGGCTATCAGGTGACGGTCGATCACTCGCCCGAGCTGGCCGGCGCCACCCTGATGATCGACGGCACTGCCGTGCGCCTCTCCGACGCCGGTTCGACGGTCATCTCGGGTGCCGCGCAGCCGGGCATCGCAGCGCACAAGGTGTCGCTGGTCACCGAGAACGGCCAGGCCAACGGCACGCTGTCGATCCGCGTCACGGCGCTCTGATCCAGCCCAGGCTGGATCACGAGCAGATCGTTCCCGGCGTACCCGCGGCCAGCGGGGAGATGGTGACGGTCAATATGTCCTGATAGTTGGGGGCGGGCGTTCGCGTCTGCCCCCCTTGCAGCAGGCGCACGTTCACCGGCAGTAATATGCCCTGGTTCGGTGGTGACCCGGCCAGGCCGGCGCGGGTGCAGGTCTGGTTGATCGGCGTCGTGTTGGACGGGCTGCGCGTCTGCCCGACAAAGGTCGCCGAATAGCTCATCGACTGGGTCGCATTCGCCGGGTTGCCGCCCGGGAAGGTCAGCTTGTAGCCATTCTGCGACGTGACGCTGATGGAATAGGGACCCGAGCTGGCGACGCGGACATAGCCGGTGCGGATGATCGGCGTGTTCGTCACGTCGGTATCGGTCTTGTCGCCGACTTCTCCGAAATCCAGCGCCGGGCCGGCATAGCTGGCCTGCAGCGCGCTCAGCACATTGACGTTGATGTGGATCGCGCTCGACAGCTTGGTCGGCGTGGTGACATCGGCCATGCCGCCGGTGCCGTTGCAGACATAGAGGATGTCGAAGTCGATCGGGTTGCCCGCCGAGAGATCGACATTCGCCGGCACCGTGACGACCAGGTTGAACGGCGTCGACTGGTCGGGCTGCGAGGCGCCACCGAAATTGTAGTTGATCTCCCCCGCCGACTGCGAGTTGATCGTCGGGTGCCCCATGGTGTTGCCCTCTGTGTAGAGGATGCTCGTGCCATTGTAGAGGATCTGGTAGTTGGGCGTACCCACCGGCTTGGTCAGCACGAAGTTGACCGTCTGGGTCTTGGCCGCACCGGTGCCGAAGCGGGTCAGGATCAACGGGATCGTCACTTGCGTCAAACCGGTGGGCGAGAAGGGATCGTAGGTGATCGTCGGCGAGGCCAGTGCCTGGCCGGATACACCGCAGGTCCCCTTGCCCTGCGCCCAGGCTGGCGCGGCCCCGGCGATGCCGAGGACGCCGCAGACAGCTGCGAGCAGCGGTATCATCTTGCTCATGGCTTGGTTCCGTCCTTCGCTGCAGGCGTGAGCTCGCCAAGGCGCACCACGCCTTCGGCCTTCTCCGCGATATCAATGACGTAGCTGCTCTTCTCGGTATCGAGCATGTCGATCCGCCAGCGACCGGCGGCGAGGCCGGTGGCGGCGAAGCGGCCCTCACGGTTGGTGAACACCACAACCGGTTCACGCTCCGGATGCGCCAGCTCGGTCGCCTTGCCGGTGACCAGCGAAACAGGATCGCCGTTGCGGTCGGTCATCCGGCCCATCGCCGTCAGATTGTAGCCCGAGCCGACCTCCAGCCGATATCCGCTGCGATAGGGCGGGAAGAGGCGATAGGCACCCTGGCCAAGGTCGTATCCAGCGGGCGCGTTCGGCGCGTCGATCTTGACCGTGCGCTCCGCATAGGAGCTGAGGCTCGGCTGCAGCGCTGTGCCCAGCGCACCGGTCGAGGCCGTGTAGCCGAACTCGGTCGGATCGACGCGGATATTGGCGCCCTTCAGGCTCTCATGCCCTTTGACCACCGCGAAGCTGTCATAGATCGGCCGGCCGATCGTAAGCGCGCCGTCGGCGAGCGCGATCGCGGTGCCGAAGCGGAACGAAGTCCGCTGCCCGGTGGAGCGGCCGAAATCGTCGTCGAACGTGCCGAAATGGCTGAAGCCGAGGTCGGCGCGGTTGCCCACATAATTGCCGGCTACGCTGACGCCCGCGCCATTCTTGTCGCGCTCGATATCGGCGGCGATGTTGTACGAGCCGACGCCCTGGCCGTGCATCATGTTGTACGACAGGCGTGCCCGCTCGGTCCGCGTGTCATAGTCGGCGCGGAAGTTGGAGTAGCGGCCGAGGCGCAGGGTCAGGCTGAGCAGTCCACCCAGCCCCTTGCGGACATTGTCGCGCTCGTAGCGCAGGTCGCCGGTCATGGTCAGGCGGTCGTTGATCCGCCAGCCCATGGTGGCGCGCGCCGTGTAGAGGTCGCGCTGGCCGTCGCGTCCGCGCGAGTAGCGCCCGTCGATGCCGCCATAGATATAGTCGGTGAAGGTGTGCGAATAGCCGCCACCGGCCTCCCAGGCGAAGGGGTTGCGCGGAATCACCGTGCCGATCGGCCCGAAGTCGCGGCTGCGGCTCTCGAAGAACATTGTGATCGAGTCCGAGCGGCCATTGGGGCGCTGGATCAGCCGCTGGAAGGTTGCCAGCGCGGCGCGGCCCATGCCGATACCGTCGATATGCGAGAGCGAGAAGCTGCCCGCGAAGGTGCCGAGCGACGTGCCCCATACGGCTTCCACGCCGCCCATCACCACCCGGTTATCGGCCTGGATATTGGCACCCAGGGTGAGCGCGTCGCTCATGCCGTGCCGGAAGAAGGCGGAGACCGCCGGCTTGTTGGTATAATGCGGGCCGTGCGCCTCGAGCGGCGCCATCACGCCCGCATAGAGGCCGAATTCACTCAGCCCGGCCGAAAGCTGCGACTGGTCGAGGAAGACGTTGAAGCGCAGGACCTCGCTGCGGCCGGTATCGTCGAGGATGTTCAGGCGAACGTCGTTCGCGCCCTGGGTGAACGGGAAGTCGCGCAGGTTGTAGGTGCCCGGCGCCAGCTGGAGGCGTCGCACGAGCTCGCCATTGACATAGACCTCGACGGTCGATGAACGGGTGAGCTGGAAGCTGCGGTCGCCGCGCGGCCGCACGATTTCCTGCGGCTGCAACACGCTGTACGACCGGAAGACGGAAACGCCCGCGATATCGGGCACCGACTGGAAGCCGCGCGTGACCGGCTGGAGGTCGCCCAGGGTCCAGCGGACCAGCCGCTTCGGATCGTCATAGACGAAGCGCGAGCCCAGTCTCTGGAAGTCGGTGGCGTTGCTGCCGGGCTGCCAGACCGCCTGGCTCTCCAGCACGACGCCCATGGTGCGGATGGCGCCGTCGAGGAACAGCACCGGCGATTGCACACCCTTGTCCGCGCCGCTCCAGAGGTAATCTACATTGCCGCGGATGTTCAGATAGGCACTGAAATCGGCGGGTTTGACATAGGTACCGATCTTGTCCCGCTCGAGCGGGCTGACCATCACCGTGCGGGTCGCGCGGCGCTCGCTCGCGATGTCGAGCACGATCGCCAGCTGCTGCGGATCATAGTGGAGCTGGATGCCGGATGCCTGGAACGCTTCCGGGCCCAGTGCCGCCTTGCCGGCGAAGCTCGCCTGCAGGTTGCGCAGCACGTCCGGGTCGAGGACGTTGGAGAGCAGGTCCATCAGCCGCCGCGACGAGAACTCGATCGAGTCGTCGGGCTGGATGGTGACGACGATGTCACCGAGATAGACCGGGCCATCCTTCGCGGCCACCGTCAGCGTCACCGGCTTGCCGGTGGTGTTGATCCTGGCCTGCGCGTCACCGCCGGCGCTGGGCTTGGGCAGGACGATGTGGCGCTCCTGCTCCTGGGTCGTCTGTTTGGGACCATCCTCGCTGGCGCGAGCGGCCGGCGAGATGGCGAAGGGCGCGCAGCCCGCCATCAGGACGATGGCGAACCAGCGCAGGGGGCGCCTAGCCCTCGGGCGTGAATTGGGCATCGATCGTGCCTTCACTGGTGGGGAGCTGGATGGGGATGAGCAGCCGGCGGGTCTGTCCTGCGCCGACCAGGCCGAAGCCTACGGTCTGCTGGATTTCGGGCCCGGCGAGCGTGCGACGGAACACTTCCTTGCCGCTGCGATCGCGCTCGACGATCCGCAGCCGGCCCTTGGACAGATAGCCATGGGCGGGGCTGTCGTTGGTCAGGGTGATCGCGGCGATCGCCTGACCCTTCTCGTCGAGCGCCACTTCGCTCTTCGCGATCTTGAGCTCGGGCCTCGCGCCGGCGGGCCGCACGCTGACCAGCACCTGGAAGTTGTACAGGATCTGGATGGCGGACTGGCCCTGCGGCAGCTGCACCGGCAGCTGGGCGACGGTGACGTAATAGTGCTTGCTGCGGGCAAGGGCGGGGTCGCCGATATATTGCACGCGGAAGGACTGGGTCTGGCCGGGCTGGATGATCGCCTGGGGCGGGAAGATCAGCAAGTCGCCGGAGTCCTTGCCCGTGCCGTGCAGTCCGGCCTGGTCGAAGGTGAGTTCCTCGACGCGCAGCTCCACCGGAAGCGGCTGGGTGAAGGTGTTCTCCACCGTGATCGTCTGGCTCATTCCGCTGCCAGTGGGCGTCAGATCGACGACGACCGGCTGCACCGTCTCCGCCTGTACCAGCGGAGTGCTCGCGAGCATGGCGGCGGCCAGTGCCGGACCAAGAGCGAGACCACGGACCCATTTCTTCATCTGTTTTCCTCCCGGAATGCGTGGGGTGCGTCAGTCGGCGACCTGGATCTCCAGGACGATCTCGTCGGTGTAGTTGCCCGCCACGAGGGGGGCGCCGCCGCTGGCGAGGGTGAAAAGGACCGCAAGGTCGCCCGAGCGGGCGCCACTTGCGTCGATGGTGATCGGCGTGCCGTCATCGGTGCCGCGCTCGGCCTGGTCGGCGCCCCAGCGGACACCCAGCCGATAGGGCAGCAGCTGGCGGAAGGGGGCGACGCTCGCCACCGCCGCGCCGTCCCGCCGCAGCCCGCCATTGCCGCTGCGCAGCACGATGCGGTGGGGCGCGTTGCAGATGACCGGCAGCTCGACCCGGATCGTCGCCGCCAGGGGCGTCGCATCGTTCAGGCTCGCCAGCTGGTCGATCCGGATGCGGCCGGTGCCGGACGACACGGGATCGAAGCTGGCATTGGTGCCGCTGGTGCCTGCGGGGGATTTCATCAGGCAGGCGGCCGGCGCTTCACCGATGATGTCGAGGTGGCCGGTGACCGGCTGCGGCTGGTTCTGGGCCAGGGCGGCTGCCGGAAGCATTGCCAGCGCGACGGGGATCAGGATCCTCTTCATTGCTGCGGCTCCAGGGTAATGCGCAGCGTGTCGCCATAGGTGCCGGCGACAAGCGGCGCGTTTGCGCGGTGATTGGTGGCACCGGCATCGATCTCGAGGCGGAGCTGCAGCGTTCCGGTCGCGGTTTCGCTGACGAAGAGGCTGGTCTCGGCCATGCGGCGCAGCCGGGCATCGGCGAACAACGCGAGGGTTTGCGATGCCCAGTAGAGCGTGGCGCGGTAGGGAACCGCGTCGCCGAACCCTTCCGGGGCGTTGCCCACCCGCTCGCTGGTGCGCCAGAGCCCGTTGTTCTGGCTCTCCACCCGCAGCAGGTGCGGGAACGCGCAGACCGCGTCGAAGCTGATCTCGGCCGATGCCGGGCGGGTCGACAATGTCGTCCCGTCGACCAGCTGATCGATCGGCAGGCTGTTGCCGTTGATCCCGCGGAAATTGGCCTGGGCGCCACCCAGCCGCGGAGCGCCGAGCGTGCAGGTGCCTGGCACCTGGCCGGTCACGTCCATTGCCCGGACCTCGCTGATCGTCTGCGCGACGGCGGGGAGCGGGAGCAGGACCGCGATCGCGAACAAGGGGTGGCTGCGCATGTCGTGCACTCCCTCAATCGGCCACCGACAGCGTCACCGTGACCGCGCCGCGATACAGCGGATCGGAGACGAGCCGCAGCCCGGTGCCTCCGCCGGTCAGGAAGTTGTCGAGCGTGATGGTGATGTCGCTCTGGAACGCGGTGGCGCGGTTCTGCGAGGCGGCCGGGTTGCTGGCGGCGCCCGTGGTGAAGACCGCGGATGTCGGGGTCCAGCCGCTGGCGGCGGCGCGGTAGTTCACCGTCCGCGAGAAGCCGGCCGGCGGCGTGCCCGTCGCGTTCTGCGACAATAGCGGCGTCGCCTCGACCGAGATCACGCTGCGGGTGCTGCAGAACGCCCCGGTCAGGGTCCGGGTCGGCGCCGGCAGGTCGGTGCGCAGCAATCCGGTCGACGTGTCGATGAGCACGCCGAGATCGATGTTGCTGCCGCCCGTCAGCGTCCCGCCGAAGCAGAGCGAGGGTACCGTGCCGGTCACCGTAACCGTACCGCTGGAGGTGGTGCCCGTGGTCTGGGCCCATGCCGGCGCGCAGATGACCATCGAGGCGGTCAGGGCAGCGCGGAAAACCATATGCTTGTTCATGCTAGCCTCCCAATTCGGTCGGGTGAGGTGCCTGGCGGGATCAGTCTCCGCCGCCACTGAAGTTGGGCGTGAGGGTGACGATCACCTGGCCGCCATAATTGCCGGCGACGAGCAGGCCGCTCCCCGGCGTCGAGGACTGGGACAGCGTCACCCGGATGTTGCCCGAGAAGAGCCCGACATTGACGGCGCCGCCCGGACCCGGGCTCGCTGCCAGCGAACTGTCGGTCGTCGAGGTGCTGTTGGCCGCCGCCGTGGCGAGATAGTCGACCCGGGTGTCGAACCCGGAGATGGCGGGGCCGCCATAGTCGAGGTTGAGCAGCGGCTGCGCCTCGACCGTCATGGTCGCCGCAGTGCCGTTGCACCAGCCGACCAGATCGCGGAACTGGTTGTCGACGCGGGCGGTGTCGAGCCTGCCGGCAGCCGCGCCGGTGCCGCTCTGCGAGATCTCCCCGAGCGCGATGACCGCGGAGGGGACGGTGAAGAGGCAGCGATCGGCGACGGATCCGTTCACGTTCACCGTGCCAGTCGACTGCGCCAGCGCCGGGGTCGCGACCAGCGCGGCCGGAACGGCGAGCAGGAAAGAGATGCGCATGGTCGTTCTCCAGCAGAAAGGTCTGGACGAGGGAGGAGAGGGGGCGGCCTCCCTCGCCCAGCACGGGTCAGGCGGACGGGCTCACGGTGAGCGCGATCACACCCGAGTAATTTCCGGCCTCCAGCATGTCGGTCGCGGTGGTGGTGTTGCCGTTCGAGACCGTGAGGACGATGTTGTTCGGCGCATTGGCCAGGTGATCGCCGACAAGCGCGGTGGTCGCGCCGGCGACGTTCGAGGTGTCGATCGCCGAGGTCGTGCCGCCGGCCGCTTTCGAGGCGACCATCGTCGCGGTGTAGTGCACCGTGTTGGTATAGCCGGCGGTCGGGGTCACGATCGCGGAGTTGACCAGTGCCGAGGCATCCACCGAGATCTGCGGATTGGCACTCGTGCAGGTGACCGTGAACGACCGGCTCAGGCCACCCACATTCGCCGAGAAGGTCGGATTGACCTTGCCGTCGGCAACGGCGAGTTCGCCCAGGTTGATGCTGCCGTTCAGGCCGCCCGCGGAAGTGCACTTGGCGGCGACCGTGCCGGTCACCGTGACATTGCCCGACACGCTCTGCGCGGCTGCCGGGACCGCCGCCAGCGCCGAACCGGCGAGAAGGGCGGTGAACAGAAGCTTCTTCATAATGCTCTCCTATTTGAAGTCGGGCAGGTCAGGCCGGAGCGGCGCGGCTGCCATTTTTCACTTGGGGTAGAAGCCCGGGGTATCTGGCGCCGGCCGCCGGGCCGAACCGGCAGGTCGCCGTCAGGGCGATGCGCTGAGCGTCACCGTCAGGACGTCGGAATAGGTACCGTTCACCAGCGCCGATGCGCCGGCATAGGGTGGGGCGGATACGCGCAGGTACGAGCCTGCCTGCAGCGTCGATGCGGCGGAAAGGCGCAGCCCCTGCGCGGTGCTTGCCGGGCCGAGGAAGCTGCAGGTGGAGCCGGTGGGCAGCGTCGATGCGGCGCAGGTGGCGTCCGCCGTCGTCCCGCCGCCATTGGCGACGAGATGCAGGCTCACATCATAGGGCGCGCGAACGGTATAGCCGGTCGGCGCGGTTCCCGTGGTGAGCAGGCCGCCATTTTGCGACACTACCGCGACGCGCGAAGGGCCGGTGCAATCGAGCACGAAGGCGAAGTCGTGCTGCAGCCCGTTCACGTCGAAATCATTCTGGTTGTAGGAGCCGCTCGGCGTGCCGCCCGTGCCGAAGCCGCATCGGCCGCCGACTGAGGCCGTGACCGGGATCGACAGGACGATCTGATTGGGCGTGCGGCCCGAATCGGGGGAATATGCGGTTGTTTGGGCAGAGGCGGCGGAGACCCACCCCATGCAGACCGCGAATGCCAGATGCGTCCTTGTGCGCATGTCCTCACCCTTCTGGTTCGCGACACTCTCGGCATCGCGCCTTGCTCAGAAGGATGGTGAACAAACCGTTAGGTAGAACTTGTGGTCTTCCACATGTCGGTAATTGCGTATTACATCGATAATACACAGATCAATGATCTGATATCATTCGCTTTATTTTCGCCCGAACTTTCGCTTGCCGCGCATCGTCTCGATTCGGAGCATTGCCGGGCCCAGAATCGTCGCGGATTGACGCGATCCGCGTTTTCGGGACGGCCCTTGGGAGAAGAGGGCAGTCCGGTGCCCGGGCCTGCGAACCGCACGGATCGTGCCGGTCCTCAGGCACCCGATCGAGCGATTTTTCCTGAAAAACGTAGGGTAAATGCGTCTCAACGCGGTCGATTTAGATTGCGTTAACACCTTGTGCCGCACCGGGACATCGAACGTTTCACCTATGTCACGAGTGCCACTCGAACGAATTGCGTGATGGGCGATCCCACGATCGTCCCAGTCTTCCCGGCTTGCCGTGGAGGGCGCGTTTGCACGTCTGCGTAGCGTCAGGAGAGTAACGATGTTCACGACCGCTGGATCGATCCGCAAGGCCACGAATGTTTCTCCGTTTCGCCGCCGGAAATTGCTGGCGGGTGCGGGCGGCGCGGCGCTTGCCCTGGCGCTGTTCCTGCCCTCGGCGGCCTGGGCAGACGATTATGTCGTGACCAGCGAAGCCGAGCTGCAGGCGGCGCTGACCGTCATCGCCGGCAATGCGGACCCCAATCCCCGGATCGTGCTGGGTGCCAGCTTCAGCGTATCGACCGCCACCTTCACCCTGCCGAACAAGCTGGTCACGATCGACACCCAGGGCTTCGTGCTGACCGGCCCCAATACCGGTCCGGGCATGCTCATCGCTGGGCCCTCGGGCTCCAATACCCTGGTCCTGGCAGGCAATTTCTCCGGCAATGCCGGCGCGACCTCGGGCGCCTTGTCGCTGACCGGCACGGGCATCGTCACCAGCAGCGCCACGATCCGCGGCAACTCGGTCAGCAATGCGGGCCAGGATCCGGGCATCGCCCTCAGCCTGAACGGCACCGGGACCTTCGTGAACAACGGCACGATCGCGGCCGGCGACTCGATCTCCTATGCGCACAGCCTGACGGGCGACAATTCGGGCGTGGCCGTATCGATCAACACTGGCGGCACGCTGATCAACAACAGCCTGATCCAGGGTTCGAACGGGCAGAGCGGCAGCGATGGGTTCGCCATCTATTCGCGCAACATCGGCCAGACCTCCTTCATCATCAACAACGGGACGATCCGCGGCGGATCGAACAGCGATCCCGCCTTCACCGGCGGCGCGGCGATCCGCGGCATCGGCTCCTCGCTGCTGACGCTCACCAATGCCGGCACGATCGAAGGTGGCAACGGCGCCGCTGCGATCCAGAGCTTCAACCAGGCCTGGTCGGTCAAGATCATCAACACGGGCACGATCCGGGCGGGCGCCGGCAGTACCGATGCCATCCGCATGGATACCAATGGCGGCACCCGCCTCTACCTCGAGCTATGGGCAACCTCGAACATCGAGGGCAACGTGACCGCCAGCGTGAGCGGCACCGAAGTCCTGGGCTTCGGCGGCGCCACCGATGCGAGCTTCGACATCTCCCAGGTCTCGCCCACCGGCAAGTATCGCAACTTCGACACTTCCGACAAATTCGAGAAGAACGGCGCCAGCACCTGGACGCTGACCGGCACCAACGCGATGCTGATGGACTGGACCATCAACCAGGGCACGCTGCAGGTCGGCGACGGAGGCGCCGCGAGCGTGGCATTCCGCCAGCTGGTCGACAACGGCATCCTCGTCTTTAACAGCAGCGCCGCCAACACGGTGAGCAGCTTCATCAGCGGTATCGGATCGATCGTCCAGAGCGGATCGGGCACGACGACGCTGGTAGCAAACACCAACACCTATAGCGGCGGCACGACGATCACCGGCGGCAAGCTGTCGATAAGCTCGAACGGCGCGCTCGGGGATGTATCCGGCGCGCTAACGATCGATGGCGGTACGCTCCAGTGGACCGGGGCAAGCGGCAGCATAGCGCGCACGCTCAACTGGGGCGCGAGCGGCGGCGGCTTCGAGGTCACTACTGCCGGCAGCAATCTGACCATAGGCCAGTTGGTGGGCGGCGGCGCGCTGGTCAAATCGGGTGTGGGCGTACTCACCCTGGTGGGCGACAACAGCTACACCGGGGTCACGACGATCGCTTCCGGCACGCTGAACATCGGCAATGGCGGCACTACCGGTTCGGTCCTGGGCGATATCATCGACAATGGCACCTTGGCGTTCAACCGGACGGATGCCTTCACCTATGCCGGTTCGATCACCGGCACCGGTGGCCTGTCCAAGCCGAACACCGGGGCGCTCACGCTCACCGGCCAGAACAATTACGGCAGCGGGACGACCATTTCCGGAGGCCAGCTCCTCATCGCTGGGGGCGGAACGACCACCTCCGGCGGCGCCACCTCGATCAATGTCAACACGGTCGTCCCGGCCATTCTCGGCGTCGACGGGGCGGGCTCGGCCTTCAGCACCACCGCGATCACCGGCGCGGCGAACCTAAACCGGACGATGACGGTCAGCGTCACCAATGGTGGCCATCTCACGACCACGACCGGCGACATCTCGCTGCGGGCCTCCACGGTCTCGGCCGCCTCGACCAACACGGCCGAGCTCCTCGTCGATGGGGCGGGCTCGCGGGCCGATGTGGCGGGCGGGCTGGTGCTCGCCGGCTCGAGCGTCACCAACGGCAAGCTCACGATTGGCGCGGGCGGCTCGCTCCGCACCGCGGGCGCCAGCACCATCGGTTTCGCGACGGGCAACACCCGCGGGGTGCCGACGGCCACGATCACGGGCGCCGGATCGAACTGGATCAGCACCAGTTCGCTGGTGATGAGCAATGGCGACTTCACGCTGAGCCAGGGCGGCGCGGCGAGCTTCTCCGCTGCCACCTTCGGAACGGCGACGCTGCCGGCGAAGCTCACCATCTCGGACGCCAATTCCAGCTTCACCACCACCAGCGGCGATCTGGTGATCGGCAGCGGCGCGGGCACCGGCGAGCTCGTCCTCAGCAATGGCGCCTCGGTGACTCTCGCCGGATCGCTGGTTCTGGCCGATGCCGGCACCGCGACCGGCATCCTCAGCATCGGCGCTGCCGAGGGCGAGAACGGTGTCGCGGCGGGTGCGTTCACCGCGCCGGCGGTCACCCTGGGCAGCGCCACCTCGCGCCTCAGCTTCAATCACACCGACAGCGATTATCTGTTCAGCGCCGCGATCTCGGGCGCGGGGGTGATCAACCAGGTTCAGGGCGTCACCAACCTGACCGGCAACAGCAACGGTTTTGCCGGCACCGTGAACGTCTCGAACAGCACTGGCAACGGCAGCACGCTTCGCGTCAATGGCACGCTGGGCAATGCGGCCAGCCTGGTTAATGTGTCGAACGGCGGCCGGCTGGGCGGCGCCGGCACGATCGGCGGCAACGTCGTCGTCACCGACGGCATCCTGGCCCCCGGCAACAGCCCGGGTACGCTCACCATTGCGGGGGATCTCAGCCTCGGGAACAATTCGCTGCTCGATTACGAGTTCGGCCATTCCGACGTGGTCGGCGGCCCGCTCAACGATCTCACGCAAGTCGGCGGGAACCTGACGCTCGACGGCACGATCGACGTCACCGTCACGCCGGGCGGCGAGTTCGGTGTCGGTGTCTACCGCGTGCTCAGCTATGGCGGATCGCTCACCGACAATGGCCTGAATATCGGCACGGTGCCGGCAGGCGGCATCGTCGTCGCCCAGACCTCGGTCGCCGGGCAGGTGAACCTGGTCAATTATGCCGGTGCCGCGCTCAATTTCTGGGACGGCAACGGCGCGCGCGGCGACAGCGTGATCACCGGCGGCAACGGCGTGTGGCAGGCCGGTGGCGGCAACGACAACTGGACGCTCGATACCGGCGCGGCCAACAGCGCCTATACCGACGGCAATTTTGCGATCTTCATGGCCGCGCCGGGCACGGTGACGGTCGATGCCGGCCTGGGCGCGGTGAACGCGTCGGGCATGCAGTTCGCCAGCAGCGGCTATCTGGTCACCGGCGACGGGATCGGGCTGGTCGCGCCGCAATCGATCGTCCGGGTGGGCGACGGCACCGCGGCGGGGGCGGGCTACACCGCGACGATCGCCAGCGCGCTGGGCGGATCGGGCCAGCTGGTGAAGACGGATCTCGGCACGCTCGTGCTGACCGGCGTCAATAGCTACACGGGCGGCACCGCGATCAATGGCGGCGTGCTGCAGGTGGCGAGCGACGCCAGTCTGGGCGACGCGGCGGGCGGGCTGAGCTTCAGCAACGGCACGCTGCGGGTCGCCGGCGACATGACGTCGAACCGCGGCGTGGTGCTGGCGGGGGCGGGGGCGGTCACCACCACCGCGGGATCGGACTGGGTGCTGACCGGCAGTGTCGGCGGCGGCGGCGCGCTCACGATCAGCACCGACAATACCGTGACGCTGACCGGGGACGTCGCGCACACCGGCGGCACCACGATCACCGGTACCGGCTCACTGCTCATCGGCAATGGCGGCACCAGCGGCACGATCGCGGGTAGCATCGTCAACAACGCCAATATCCAGTTCAATCGCGCGGATGCCTCCACTTTTGCCGGTTCGATCACCGGTTCGGGCAATTTCAGCAAGCTTGGCGCCGGACAACTGAATCTCTCCAGCAACAGCACCTGGATCGGCTCCGCGCTGATCCAGCAGGGTGAGCTTCGCATCGCCAACGGCAACAGCGTGACCGCTGCAAACCAGACGGGGGTCACCAATGGCGGTACGCTCACCGTCTCCGGTACCGGATCGACTTTCACGACCGGGTTCATCAACGTATCGGGCAGCGGCAACGGCGTATCGACCATCAATGTGGAAAATGGCGGCGTACTGCGGACCACGCTGGGCGGCCTTGCCCTCCGGTCGGGGCCGCCGGCGCCCGCTGCCGCAGCGAACCTCAACATCACCGGCGCCGGCTCGCTGGCCGACCTGCTCGGCCCGCTGACCGTCGCCAGCAGCGCAGGGACGTCGATCGGGAACGTCACGATCAGTGGCGGCGGCGCGCTGCGTTCCGCCGGTGCCAACCTGGTAGGCGCGGCGGTGGGCAACGTCACCGTTCCCACGCTCACGATCACCGGCACCGGTTCAAACTGGACCAGCACCGGCACGCTGGCGATGACCAATGGCGACTTCTCGTTGCTCGACGGCGGCGCGGCGAGCTTCACCTCTGCCGTGATCGGATCGGCCACCACGCGACCGGCCGCGCTGCTGGTCTCGGGCCCGGCCTCCGTCTTCACGACGAGCGGCGATCTTACGGTCGGTACAGGTGCAGGCACTGGCGTGCTCACCCTTGCCGAAGGCGGCAACATCGCGGTGGGCGGCGCCTTCACCCTGGCCGACAATGCCGGGGCCACCGGCGTGCTCAACATCGGCGGCGCCGAGGGTGCGGCGGCGGCCGCGGCGGGCCTGTTTGGTCCGGGGTCGCTCAACCTGGGCAGCACGACTTCGCGGATCAATTTCAACCACTCCGATCCGGCTTATACCTTCGCCGCACTGCTGAGCGGCACCGGAAGTCTCAACCAGACCGCCGGTACGACGATCCTGAGCGGCGCCAACAGCTATGGCGGCGTCACTAACGTCACTGGCGGCACGTTGCTGATCAACGGCGACCAGTCGGCGGCGACCGGGCTCACCACTGTGGCGGCGGCGGGCAGGCTGGGCGGCACGGGCATCATTGGCGGCGGCGTCGACCTGGCCGGCACGCTGGCGGCTGGTTCGAACGGCGTCGGCACGCTGACGATCGGCGGCGACCTCAACCTGGCTTCGAGCGCGCACCTCGCCTTCGAGCTGGGCCAGGCCTATGCCGTGGGCGGACCGCTCAACGATCTGGTCAATGTCGGCGGCAATTTGGTGCTCGATGGCACGGTCGACGTGGCGACCTCGACGGGCGGAAGCTTCGACGTCGGTATCTACCGCATCCTCAACTATGCGGGCTCACTCACCAACAACGGGCTCGTCATCGGCGCCCAGCCAGCGGGAGCGGACACCTTCGCCCAGACTTCGGTCGCGGGCCAGGTGAACCTGGTCAATATCGGCGGGCTGACGCTGAACTTCTGGGACGGCGCCGCCGGTCCGAAGTTCGACGGCGCGATCGCCGGTGGTAACGGCGTCTGGCAGGCGCATGCTGGCAACGACAACTGGACGGAGCTGAGCGGCGCGCTCAACGCCGGTTTCTCGGACGGCGCGATCGCCATCTTCACCGCAAATGCGGGAACGGTAACGGTCGACAACAGCCAGGGTGCGGTGACCGCCTCGGGCATGCAGTTCGCCACCAACGGCTATGCGATCACCGGCGACGCAGTGACGCTCACCGGGACGCAGGCGGTGATCCGCGTTGGGGACGGCACTGCCGCGGGCGCGGGCTATACCGCGACGATCGCGAGTGCTCTGACTGGCACAAGCCAGCTCGTGAAGACCGATCTGGGTACGCTCGTGCTGACGGGTGCCAACAGCTATGCGGGCGGTACCCGGATCGAGGGCGGCACGCTCCAGATCGGCAATGGCGGCAGCATCACCGGCGACGTCGTGAACAACGCCGCGCTGGCGGTGAACCGCACCGGCACGCTGGCGCTGGACGGCGCGATCTCGGGCAGCGGCACGCTCACTCAGTCGGGCGGCGGCACGCTGATCCTGAACGGTGTGAACAGCTATTCGGGCGGCACCACGATCACGGGTTCGAGCATCCTGCAGATCTCGAGCGACGCGAATCTCGGCGCAACGACCGGCCTGCTGGCGCTACAGGGCGGCACGCTCCGTGCCGGCGCCTCCTTCACCTCGAACCGTGCGATTACGCTCGGCAGCGGCACTTCCAACCGGATCGACGTCCAAGGCTTCGATGTCACGCTGGGCGGCGTGATCGGCAACGGCGCCGGCAACATGACGGGGAACTTCCTCGACAAGCTGGGCACCGGCACGCTGACTCTCACCGGCGTGAACAGCTATTCGAACCGGACCCTGATCGCGGCCGGCACGCTGGCCTTGGCGGGCGCGGGTACGATCGGCGCGGGCAACCTGATCGTCGGCGCGGGCACCGTGTTCGACATCTCCCAGGTGAATACGGGCGCGCGGGTTATCCAGCTGAACAGCGGGGCGGCGGGGACAATCGCGCTCGGCTCCAAGGTACTGACGCTCGGTGCCACCCTCTCGTTCAGCGACTGGTCCGGCAGCATCGCCGATGGCGGCATCGCCGGCGGCACGGGCGGCAGCGTGGTGATCCAGGCGCCGAGCGGCGCGGTGCGCTTCTATACGGCGCAGAGCTACTCCGGCGGCACCACAGTCAATGGCGGCACGCTTGCGCTGATCGGCAATGGTGCGCTCTATGCGGGCGGCGCGGTGGCGGTGAGCACCGGCGCGGCGTTCGACATCAGCGGCGTCACTGGCCCGGGCACTGTAGTCGGCGACCTGTCGGGTGCGGGCGCGATTGCGCTCGGTGGCAACGTGCTGAGCTTCGGCACCGCCAATAGCACCAGCTTCGCCGGCACGATCTCGGGTAGCGGCGGCCTGGTGAAATCCGGCACAGGCACCGTCACCTTGTCGGGCGCGAACAGCTATACCGGTACCACCAGCGTCACCGGCGGTACGCTGCTGGTCAATGGCAACCAGTCGGCGGCAACCGGCCTGACCAGCATCGGCAGCGGCGCGACGTTGGGCGGTTCGGGCATCCTCGGCGGCGACGTTCTGATCGCGGACGGCGGCACCCTCGCACCGGGCAACAGCCCGGGCACGCTCACCATCAATGGCGGGCTGACCCTGTCGGCTGGTTCGGCCCTGGCCTATGAGTTCGGTGCGGCCAATGCGGTTGGCAGCCCGCTCAACGACCTGGTCAATGTCGGCGGCAACCTGGTGCTTGATGGCACGATCAACGTCGCGGTGAGCGCGGGCGGCGCGTTCGACATCGGTCTCTATCGGATCGCCAACTATGGTGGCACGCTGACTGATAACGGCCTCGCCATCGGGACGATGCCGGCGGGCGCCGAGCTCAGCGTGCAGACCGCGATCGCGGGCCAGGTCAACCTGGTCAACACCGGCTCGGCGGTGCTCGACTTCTGGGACGGTGCTGCCGGCCCGAAGTTCGATGGCGCGATCGCCGGCGGCAGCGGCGTGTGGCAGGCGACTGGCACCGACAACTGGACCGATGTCAGTGGCGCGGTGAACTCGGCGTTCGACAACGGTGCGGTCGCGATCTTCGCCGGCACGGCCGGCACGGTGACTGTCGACAACAGCCAGGGCGCGGTGACTGCCGCGGGCCTGCAGTTCGCGGCCACCGGAACCTATGTCATCCAGGGTGGCGCGCTGACCCTCACCGGCCCGCAATCGGTGATCCGTGTCGGCGATGGCAGCGCAGCGGGCAATGGTTTCATTGCCGACATCCAGTCGGTGATCGTCGGCAACACCCAGCTGGTGAAGGCCGATATCGGCCGGCTCATCCTGGGCGGCACCAATACCTATACCGGCGGCACCGCGATCAACGGTGGCGTGCTGCAGATCGCGAGCGACGCCAATCTGGGCGCGGCTTCGGGCGGCCTCAGCTTCAATGGCGGCACGCTCAACACCACCGCCAATATCAGCTCCGCACGCGCCGTTGCCCTTGCCGGGCAGGGCGTGTTCTCCACCGATACGGGTACGACGCTGGCCTTGACCGGCGCGATCAGCGGCACGGGCAGCCTCGGCAAGACCGGTGCGGGTACGCTGGTGCTTGGCGGCACCGGCAGCTTCACCGGTGGCGCTCAGGTCGTGCAGGGTACGTTGCTGGTGAACGGCAACTATGCCGCGGCGAACGGCACTACCAGCATCGCCGCGGGTGCAACGCTCGGCGGTACCGGCACGCTCGGCGGCAACGTGACCTTGAACGGCACGCTGGCGCCCGGGGCCGGCGGTGCGGGCACTCTGACGATCGGCGGCAACCTGTCGATCGCCCAGGGCGCGACACTTGGCTATGAGTTCGGCTCGGCGAACGTCGCAGGCGGCGCCCTCAACGATCTGGTCAATGTCGGCGGCAACCTGGTGCTCGACGGCACGATCAACGTAAGCCAGACTACCGGCGGCCTGTTCAGCGCCGGGGTCTACCGCGTCTTCAACTATGGCGGCGCGCTCACCGATAATGGTCTGACTCTCGGCGCGCTGCCGGCCGGCAGCAACGTTGCGGTGCAGACTTCGATCGCCGGCCAGGTCAATCTGGTCAACTTCGCCGGCCTCACGCTGAACTTCTGGGACGGCGCCGCCGGCCCCAAGAACAATGGCGCGATCAATGGCGGCACCGGCACCTGGCAGGGCAGCACCGGCAACGACAACTGGGCCGATGCCTCGGGCGCGGTCAACGCACCCTATAGCAACGGCGCTTTCGCAGTGTTCGGCGGTACCGCCGGCACCGTCACAGTCGACAACGGTCTTGGTCAGGCCGCTGCTTCGGGCATGCAGTTCACGGTGGGCGGCTACACCGTTACCGGCGGTGCGATCCTGCTCACCGGTGCCCAGGCGGTGATCCGCGTCGGCGACGGCAGCACCGCGGGCGCGGGCTATACCGCGACGATCAATGCCGCGCTCACCGGCGCGAGCCAGTTGGTCAAGACCGATGCGGGCACGCTCGTCCTGGGCGGCACCAACAGCTACACCGGTGGCACGCTGGTCACCGGCGGAACCGTGCAGATCGCAAGCGATGCCAATCTGGGCGCGGCTGCGGGTGGCGTCACTCTCGATGGCGGCACCCTTGCCACCACCGCGTCGCTCGCCAGCGCCCGCAACCTCGTCCTCCAGGGCGCTGGCACCGTTTCGACAGCCACCGGAACGAGCTTCACCCTGAGCGGCCTGCTCTCGGGCACTGGCAATCTCACCAAGGCCGGCGCTGGCACGCTGGTTCTGGGCGGCACCAGCACCGGTTATGCAGGCACCACCCGGGTAGCGGGGGGCACGCTGGCGGTGACGGGCGTCCTTGGCGGCACCGTCAATATCGATGCGGCCGGGCGTCTTGAGGGCACCGGCACCGTGGGCGTGGTCACCAATGCGGGTACGATCGCGCCGGGCCTTTCCGGGGTCGGTACGCTTACCCTTACCGGCAACTACACCGGCGCCAATGGTACGCTTGAGATCGAAGCCGAGCTTGGCGGCGACGGCGCGCGGGCTGACCGGCTCGTCGTCGGTGGCGCTACTGCGGGCACCACATTGGTCAAGGTTACCAATGTGGGCGGTACGGGCGCACCTACTATTGAGGGCATCAAGATCGTCGATGTCGCGGGAGCCTCGAACGGCGTGTTCACGCTCGACGGCGACTATGTCTTCGAGGGTGCCCCGGCGCTGATCGCCGGTGCCTATGGCTACCGGCTCTACAAGAACGGTGTATCCACGCCGACCGATGGTGACTGGTATCTTCGCTCGAGCCTGCTGAGCCCGGTGGCCCCGCCGGCAACGCCGCTCTACCAGCCGGGCGTTCCCGTCTACGAAGCCTATGGCCAGACGCTGGCGACGCTCAACACTATCGGTACGATGCAGGAGCGCGTCGGTAATCGCCGCTGGAGCGCAGGCAGCGATGGCATTTCGGGTATCTGGGGCCGGATGGAAAGCGCCCGCTCGCGCCCCAATGCCGTGCAGTCGACCAGCCTTTCCGACGTGAATGTCGACAGCTGGACGGTCGAGTTTGGCGCGGACCAGGTCGTCAGCACCCGCAGCGACGGCGCAACCCTCGTGGTCGGCCTGCTCGGTGGCTATGGCGAAGCGCGGGCGAACATCGCTTCGCCTTTCGGCAACGGCAGCATCAAGACGCAGGGCTACAGCGTCGGTGCGACGCTTAGCTGGTTCGGGCCGCAGGGATTCTATGTTGATGGCCGGGCGCAGTTCACCTGGTTCGATAGCAAGCTTAAATCGACCATTCTCGGCAAGCTGGCCGACAGCAACAACGGCACCGGCCAGGCTTACAGCGTCGAAGTCGGCAAGCGCTCGCCGCTGTCGGGCAGCCTGTCGGTGACGCCGCAGATCCAGATGGCCTATTCGACCGTCGGGTTCGATCGCTTCACCGATCCGAACGGCGCAACGATCTCGTCGCGCCTCGGCGACAGCCTGAAGACGCGCTGGGGAATCTCGCTCGATCGCCAGGACGACCGCAGCCACATCTATGGCGTGGTCAACCTCAGCTACGAGTGGCTCGACGGCACCGTGACCGAGGTCTCGGGCACGCCGATCGCGCGCAGCAACGACCGGCTGTGGAGCGAACTCGGCCTGGGCGGCAGCGTGGCGGTGGGCCGCGTCACCTTGTTCAGCGAGCTCTCCGCCAACACCGCGATCCACGACTTCGCCAAGAGCTACAGCCTCAAGGGCGTTGGCGGGCTTCGCCTGGCATTCTGACCGGGGCGGCGGGTCACTTGATCATCACGCGGAAACGCAGGGTGAAATTGCTGCCCGCCGTCTGGTTGCCGGTCGGCTGGACGCGGATATTGGTGACCGCCGCGTCGCAGCCATCGGCGTCGAGCGAGGGGATATAGGTCCAGGTCGCGCCATTGTCCGACGAGAAGGACAGGCTGTCGGACATGTTCCCGCGTCCGAGAAAGGAATAGGTGAGCCCGGTGCCTGGGACCAGGCTGCCCGTGAACACCATCGGGCCACTGTTGTTGCCGTTCAGGTCCGCCACATAGAGCTTGGTCTTGGCGGGCACCGCGTCCTTGAAGTCGATCGTCTTCACCGTCGTCAGCGAATTGGCCGCCGGATTGGTGATCGTGATCGTGTAGTCGACCAGCGCGCCGGGGATCGACTTGGGAAAGAGCTGCCCCGTCGGGTCCGAGACCACGCTCGACGTCTTGGTGATCGTCAGCGGCACCGCGGCGACGAGCATCAGGAGCATGAGGGGCAGGGAGAGAAGGCGCCGCATCACTTGCCTCCGAATAACTGGCCGGCCTGCTCGAACAGGGACTTGTCGAGCCGGACGCGCATGGTGAGATAGGGGCCCTGGCGGGTGTAGCGCGAATCCTCGAAATCGCGGTCGCGATAGCCCGAGGCATTGTAGCCCGCGCTGATCCAGGTGTTGCCGCCCGGCGAGAAGCCGAGCGACGGGCCATAGGAGAAGGTGGCGTTGCCGCTCGACCAGCTGTGCTGGACGCTGGCGGAAACGCCGATGTCGAGATTGCGGCGCAGATCCTTGCGGACCTCGATGCCGACCACGTCGATGAACCCGTCGATCGTCTCGTCGGCATAGCGGCCGCGAACGAGTTTCGCACCGTAATAGAGACTTGCTTCGAAACCATGCGATGCACCCTCAGGTCCGGTGCGGTAGCTGAGCGCGACGTTGTTGACCGTGCGGAGCGTCGATTGGTCGCCGATCGCGAAGGTCGGTACCGCCAGCACGTTGCGCGAGGAGACGCCGGCATCGGCCTGTTCGTGGCGCAGCTGGAAGCGCTCGAGCACGGCCCAGCGGCTGTCGGCCGGACGGATGGCGAGGGCAAGGTCGGCGGTGGCGTAGGAGACGGTGGCGCCGTTCTTGTCGGTGACGCGATAGGCGTTGATGCTCGAAGCGAGCGTGCTGCCTTCGCCGAGCGTGCGCAGCAGGCTGCTGGTGATCCCCACGCGGCGGCTCAGGTCCGAATTGCGATATTCGGCGCGGCCGGTCCACGACCAGCGGTTGCCGCGATAGGTGGCACCAAGCGTCACCGCGACGAAATCGCCATCCCGACTGTCCTGGCCAAGCACCCCGCCGGTGGCGCGTGGCTGGAACGGGCTGATCGTCGCAGCAGGATCGACATGCCCCGAAAGCGTGCCGCTGGCATCCAACGTGGCATCGATCGTCCAGCGCTTGCTCACCGGCAGTGACTGGCTGAGGCCATATTGGGCATAGGTGCGCGTGCCGTTCTCGCCCATCGCCTGCTGGTTGATGCTCGACATCAGCCGGGCGCCAGCCCAGGGCGCCACGTCGAAGCCCAGCCGTGCGGCGTGCGCGGTATAGGTGTCGCCCCTGGCGATCTCGTAGAGACCGAGAAGGCGGATATCCCTGGTGATCTTCCAGGTGGCGCCGATCTGCTGGCGGGCCGGGAAGTCGGTGCTCTCATCCTTGCCGCCCAGCGCGACCTGGCCCTGGCCCTGAAGCTCGACATCACCGCCGAACAGTTTCTGGGTCGCGCCCACGGTGAACAGCTGCGAGACGCGCCGCTTGCCGTCCGTGCCGACATCCGAAGCGAACTGGCCGCCGACGAAGACGGTGCCATTGTCGCGGCGATATTCGATACGGCCATCGGCGGCGACACGGCCGGCACCAGTCACCAGGTCGTCCTGCACCCAGGCGGAGAGCGATGCGCTGAGCCGCTCGCCGATGCGCAGCCGGCCGTCGGTGCCGATCTTGCGGGTGCCGGCTTCGCCGAAATTCTGCTGGCCGAGGCCGAAGCCGGCATCCTGCTGATGCATATAGGCGAGGAGATCGACGCTCTTGCCGTGATGCTCGATCTCCGCCGAGAAGGCCTGGCCGGCCTTGAGCCCGCCCTTGCCGCCGGTCGCCGCCTCGGCGCGGATCTCGGTGCCCTGGAGCGGGCGGACCTTGAGATCGATTGCGGCAACCGTGGCGCTGCCGATCGTCTCGTCATGCAGGATGGTGGCGCCGAACTCGGCCTTGCCGTTGGCGGCGGTGACCGATGCGCGCGCTCCGCCGACGCGCTTCTTGCCCGGGCCATAGGTTTCGTAATCGACCACGATGAACACGGGGTTGAGCGCGCCGTCTCGGCTCAGCACCGGCTCGCGGAAGCGGATCGTGCCGGCGATGGGGTCGATGTCATAATCGATATGGCGGGTCAGCGTGATGCTCTCCAGCACCTGGTCGGGGCGATAGCGGTTGCGCGTCTCGAGCCGCAGCTTGTCGCTGTTGGGCACGATATCCTGCTGCGACAGGCGATACGGGCCCGACAGGCCATTGCCCTGGATCTCGTCCCGGGCGTAGCGCTCGTCGATATTGGCGGCGAACACGGCGACGTGCGCGCCGTCCCTGGCGTACTCGGCCTTGGCGCCGTTCAGCGTGCGGCTGTAGCGGGCGAGGCGGGTGTCGGTGAAGCCGGTCTCGAAATCGCCGAACAGCGCGTAGAACGCCTTGTGCTCGAGGCGGAGATAGAGCTTGCCGCGCGTGGCGGCGTCATAGCCCTGGGCGGTGCCGTCGCCATAGACCGTGTAGTAGCGATCCGGATCGATCTTGCCGAGCAGCCCGCGATCGCGATCGAAACGGCGATCGCTGTCATAGGCGAGGGTGAGCAGCCAGCTGCCCTTGATCCGGCCCTTGGCATAGAGCGCGAGCTGGCCATCGGTGACGACGTCATGGGTGCGGACCGTCGGATTGCTGTGTTTGCTCAGCGTCTGATAGCCGATCGTGCCCTTGCCGAAGCCGACGATCATCCAGTCGCGTGCCGGCGCGGAGAGCCAGGGGCGGATCTCGGTGACGTGCTTCTCGCCGTCCGCGCCCTGCAGCGTGACCGCGATGCGTGCGGTGCCGGCCTGGGTAGTGGGAGCAAGTGCGAGCAGGGCGATGCCTTCGTCGCCGGTGACGCGGGCGGTCGCCTCGGCCCGGTCGAGCCCGGCCAGCTGGCGGGTCTGTTCGGCGGCATCGGCCTGGGCGGCGGCATAGGGCTGATCGATGCGGAAAGCGACGATCGCCCCGGCGCGCACGGGCTTGCCGTCGCGATCGGTGACCCGAACGGCGATCTGGGGCTGGCGAAGGCCATCCGCGGCGAGTTGCGAACGTTCGGCGACATAGGTCAGCTGCGCCGGCGTGTTGGCATAGTGGACGGTGCGCTCGAGCGTTGCGACCAGATTGCCCTGGGCATCGAGCACGCGCGCCTGAAGATGATTGTCGCCTTCGATCAGGGGCAGGCCGGTCCAGCGCGAGACGGCGACGCCGCGCGCGACATCTTCATCACTGCCGTCAATGGCCAGCGGATCGGTCCGCTGGCCATTGAGCGTCAGCGCAACTGCCTGGCCCGGCGCATGCTGGATCACGATACGCAGTGCCGGCGAGCGCGGATTGTGGCTCGCGTCGGGGAACAGCCAGGCAGGTGCGCCCGGTTGCGCGGCGGCAAGCCAGTCGATGCCGCTGCCGGCAGCGGTGGCGTCATCCAGCACGGCGGGCTGTGCGGCCTGGCCGGCATCGGCGGGCAGGGCGATCCGGCGCAGTTGGAAGTCGGCGCGCTGCAGGCTGCCGCCCATGCCCTCGACGAAGCGCGAGGTGCCGTGGCTGCCGGCACTGCGCGTGTCGCGGTCGCAGGTGACCGGAGCATAGCCAGACGGCAGCGCACCGGTGTCGAGCTGGACGACATGCGTGCCCGGGCGGACACTTTCAAAGTGATAAAGGCCATTCTTATCACTGAGTGTGAGGGTTCCATCCTCCAGCAGCACGCGCACGCCGGCCACGCCCTTGCGGTTCCGGTCGGGGTTCCGGCAATCTCCCTCGGTGATACGTCCGATCAGCGTCATGGCGTCGGTGAACAGGGCTGCGTGGATGCGGACGGCGGCACTGGCCTCCGGACTGGCGGCCGCACCGTCGGTTGCCGAGGCGCGGTTCACCGCCACGCCCTGCGGCGTATCGGGCCCAACTGAGGTGAGATAGGATATAGTTCGGGCACTATTTGAAGAAATGCTTGCGAGAGTAAATCGCAACGTGCTGCCATCACTGGATATTTGTGGTTCAGGGGCGCCCTTGACCGTGCCCGGGCGATAGCGCAGGCCACGCGGGAGCACGTCCGTCACCACCGGCGCCTGCGCAGTGGCGCCGCCGACATTCTTGAGCTCGAGCGCATAGGCGACGAAGTCCCCTGCGCTGGCGTCGTTCACCGAAGCGGTCTTGGTCAGTACCAGCTTTGCGGTCGCGGCGGCCCGGGCGGGCGGATCGAGCGGCACGTCGATGTGCACGGGTTCCGGGTCCGCCAGCAGGAAATCGCCGCCATAGGAGGCGTCGGTGATCCGGTACTTGCCCGGCGGGCCGGTGAAATCGGCCAGCTCGGCCGGCGTGCGGGCCGAAGGCGCGGTGTAGCCGGCGGGCGGGGTGACCTGCAGCCGGTAGCTGCCCGCGGGCGCCAGTGGGAAGCGGAAATTGCCCGGCGTGAAGGCGTAGACGCCGCCACCCGCGTCGGTGACGGTCGTGCCGGTGACCACGGTGTTCGGATAGGCACTGATGCCGTCATCGCCATAGACCATCGCGGCCGGCTTGCCGGTGGCGTTGTCGATCAGCGTGACCGTCGCGCCGTCGATCACCGCGCCGGTCTGCGAATCGAACACATAGCCTTCGGGATCGATCAGCAGCGAGGCGTCGGAGGGAAAGCTGAGGTCGTCGCCGTCGAAATTGACATATAGCTTACCGATGCCGGTCAGGCGGATGTTGCAGGCGGCCAGGTCGGGACGAGTGCCGGATGCAGGCACCGCGCCGGCGAAGATGCCGGTATCCACGCCGGTTTCCATCAGCGGCAGGCGCACCGAGGCGGTGCCGATCGTGGCCGTGATCCAGGCGATTTCGCGCGTCTCGGGGTCGCGATTCTCGGCCTCGGCCTCGAGCGTCACGATCATCGCGTTTTGCACGTCATGCGATTGGAGCTGCGGCGCGGCGGCAAGCTGCGCGACGGTCACTTCGGCGGGCGTGAACTGAAGGCTGGGGCTCGTCTCGCACTTCATGCCGACGAACTGATAGCCGGCAGGGAGCTGGCGGAAGCCCAGCACGGTCGGCTTCTTGAGGCGATCCAGCGTCACTTCATTCGATGCGATCGCGCGCGTGCCGGAGCCGTCGGCAAATTGAAGCGTGGCGGTATTGCGAATCGTCTGCGCCTCCGCATTCCCCAGGAATGCGGAGCCAAGCGCTGCGAGCGCGAGGGCGCCGGTGAACAGGCGCGAGAGACGAGACGGTGGGTTCATTGATCTTCCCGATCCGGTGCGCAGCGCAAAGCTGCACACCGGCATGGGTTTTCAATCACTTATGCGGATCAGTTGATCGTGACTCGGAACGCGACGGCGTAAGCGCCGAGCGGCGCTACCGACGGGATCGTGCCCCGCACCGTGGTGCCGTCGAACGAACCGCCATAGAGGTCGGTCTCGTCGGCGCCGGTATTGTTGTCGTCCTCGGTGGTGCCGATCAGGATGCAGCCGCCACCGCCGGCCGAGGTGCCGACCTGGATCGAGCCCGGCACGAAGGTGGTGTTCGCCGGCACATTGTCGGTCACAGTGAGATTGGTCGCCGTGCCCGGGCCCGCATTGTTGATCGTCATGCAATATTCGATCGTCGCGCCGGGGATGGCATGCGGGTTGACCAGGAAGTTGATCGGATCGCTGATCACGCGCGAGGTCTTGCCCAGCGTCACCACCGCGGTGGAGATGTGATAGGCGTCGAACGCGCGGGCCTGGCCGTTGCGGGCGAGGTCGAGCGCGCCCGAGCCGTCGGCGAAGACGATTTCGACGGTGCCGGCGGAATCCGGCAAGAGCGTCGAGCTGGCGATCAGGTCAGCGCCGAGCGCGCCGCCCGTGCCGCCGGTCGCTGCCACGACGTTGAGCGAGACGATTGCGGTATCGATCCCCGGGGTGTTCGGTATGTCGGCGACGATGAACACAGTGACCGAGGCATCCGGCGCGAGCTCGTCGATATAGGTCGCGGTGTCGATACCGGCGTCGTAGGTGCCGTTGCCGTTGCTATCGACATAGGCGTGCATGTTGGTGACATTGAAATTGTCGCTGCCGAGCAGCGGGATCGATACGCTCTGCTGGTCCGGATCCAGGCGGAAGTCCTGGGTCGCGTTGGTCAGGTTGGTGACGGTGAAGGTCGTGACCTGGGCGGTGGCGCCGATCGCCGTTTGCGTCACTGCGCCGCCGACTTCGGCGACCGCCAGATTCACTTTCTTGTCGACCACGAAGCTGGCGACGTTCGACGAGACCGACTGGGTCGATCCGCCGACGTCATAGCTGACGCTGGCCTGGTTGTTGACGGTGGTGCCAGACGCGGTCTGCGACTGGGCGAAGGCAGGCGCTGCCAGGGTCGTTGCCGCGAGTGCGCTGCCCCCCAACAATGCCCCCCGCAAAGGATGGATGCTCATGAGAAAATACCCCAATTACTGACGATAAAATACTAATATCACTTAAGAAGTGCGCGGAATGCGACTTGCTGCGCACCGCCGGCGGGCACCGGCTGGGCCAACCGCCAGCGCACCACGCGCACATCGGCCGCGGTGGCGGGGCGAGCCCGGCCATCGGCGGTGGCGATGCGAAGCGAAGCGAGCTGGCCGAAGCTCTTCCCATCGACCGACACTTCGGGCGCGGGGGAATTGGCGGCGGGCCCGGCATATTGCATGCCGGCCGGCACCGGATTGGCGATCACCACGCCGCTGGCGGGCTTTGCGCCGCTGTTGGTGACCTTGATCTGGTAGACGACATGGTCGCCGGGCACGACGCGCCTGGCCGGCACCAGCTTGACCTGGGTGATGCCGTTGGCGGCATCGGCACGCGTTTCGGCGAGTACGGTCGTGGTGATGTTCACCGGCCCGGTGGGCGCGGCGACGGCGGCAGTCGTCAGCAACAGACTGCCGAGCAACAAGGCATGGCGCATGGTGAAACTCCTCGTCATTGGATGGTGACCTTGAACTGGATGCTGTGTGTGGTGGCCGCTGGCACATCGCCGAGCGCGACCCGGATCCCGGTGCCGTCGAAGCCGCCGGCATCGCCGTCGCTGGCGTCGCTGAGCGCGGTGCCGTCGAGCATGAGGGTGCCGGGGAGGTAGCGCGTCCCGGCCGGGATCGGATCGATGACCGCGGCATTGGCGGTGAGGCCGGGGAAAGTGGCGACAAGCGTATAGGTCACCACCGCGCCATGCGCGGGAATGGTCCCCCCCCAGGGATCGAGCACCGACTGGCTCTTGGTGAGCGTCGGATCGCCGCCGTCCACCACCGGCTCGATGGTTACGACGGTGGAGGCGGGGCCTGTGCCGATGGTCCCGCCGCTGCTGCCCTTGGGATGGGCGATCAGGGTCAGCGTATGGACCGTGCCCAGCCTGCTGCGGAAGAACGCGAGGAAGTCGACCGATTGGCCGGGCTCGAGTTCTTCGGTGCAGCCGTCAGGCAGCATCCTGTCATGCGCGGGATCGTAGAGCCCGTCGCTGTCGCCATCGATCGCGAAGCCCTCGACCGTGCCGTCGGGATAGTCGGCGCTGAGGCAGAAGGCCTGGCGGCTGTTGCCAATATTGGTCAGGGTAAAGGGAAGGGGTGTGAGTTGGCCTGGCACCACCGCCATGCGCAGCGGGCGCGCGACGATCCGGCTGCCGATGAATTCTGCGACTTGCAGCGTCGAGAGGTTGGAGCTGACCTGCTCGGGCGCGCCGTCCATGGAATAGTCAAGGCGCGCGGTATTGGTGATCCAGGTTCCCGCGCGCGTCTGCGCGAAGGCGGGCGTCGTACAGATACAAGAAAGGGCTGCCGCAGACAGTAATACTGCCCTGCGCTCCCTTTCATGTCTGACACGAGTAACCTGCAAGCAATTTTCCCCCTGAAATCGCAGGGGTAAATTGCGCTCGACGAATTAATTTAAACTGTAAGTGTATACCGTGGTTAATCCCTAGCCGTGATCTTGCGAGTAAGTATGTTGACGTAGAAATTACGTAATTTGATGTAGAAATTGCGTAATAACCGAAATATTGTCTGTAAATTATCTTCGGGTTTCTCGCTATTTGCGATATGCGTCGGGTCGTGAGGATCTGCACGCCCGTCCAGCATCCTGAGCGGGTTCATGATTGGACGGTGGTTCGCCGAGACCGCTAGCGGGTGCCGAGCCCTCTTGTCTCGTGCTTGCCGACGGCCTCTGCTTCACGGTCGAAGGCGCCGGGTTTGCTAGCGGGGCTCAGGGCTGCCGGTAGCGAAGAGCTTCGATGAACAGCCTGAATGCCGGCGACACCAGCCGGCGGCTTGGATAGTAAAGGTAATAGCCGTCGAAAGGCGGGCACCAATCTTCAAGTATTCGCACGAGCGATCCTGAGCGCAGTTCTTCATTCGCCCGGTCTTCCATGACGAACGCGATACCGTGCCCCGCCGCCGCAGCCTTGAGGATCAGCGAAACCCGGTTGAGCACCAGCTGGCCGTCCACCTTCATGCGCAGTTCGCGTCCATCCTTCTCGAACTCCCAGGCATAGATGCCACCCGCACTGGTCATGCGCAGATTGATGCAGCGATGCTGGGCGAGATCCTGGGGTGTTGCCGGCATGCCATGCTCGGTGAAATAGCCGGGCGCACCGACTGCGATCATCCTGACCTGTGGACCAATGCGGACCGCGATCATGTCCTTGGCGAGCGCTTCGCCGAGGCGGACGCCGGCATCGAAGCGGCCGGCGACGATGTCGGTCAGGCCGGACTCCACGTTCAGCTCGATGTTGATGTCCGGATACGCGAGGGCAAACCGGTCGATCGCGGGCCAGAGGATCGTTTCGGCGGCATGTTCGGACGTCGTGATGCGGACCGTGCCGGCCGGCCGTTCACGCAGCCGGGTCAGCGAGGCCAGCCGCTGGTCGATTTCCTCCAGGGCCGGTCGGAGCGTGTCGAGGAGGCGTTCGCCCGCTTCGGTGGGGGCAACGCTGCGGGTGGTCCGGGTCAGCAGCCTGAGGCCAAGCCGGGTTTCAAGTCGGCGGACGGTATGGCTGAGCGCGGATTGCGAGATGCCCAGCTTCTTCGCGGCGGCCGTGAAGCTCGCTTCCTCGGCGACTGCCAGGAACATCGTGAGGTCCGCCATGTCCTCGCGTTTCATGCCGGTTCCTCAAAGTTTCATGACTGACATTCATAGGCTCAAGTTGCATTGCCTGTCTAATCGGCAAGGGTCCAAAGGCGTAAATGGGCGGTGATCAGGAACGCTGCGGCAGTGGCCCACCGTCCTGCTCGTGAAGGACCGCGACATGACGATGCAAGTCACCTCCCCGTCGATCAGTCTCCCGTCGGAGGCGGCAAGTGCAGCTCGCAACCCTCTGCGGATACTGGCGGTGCTGGCGACGCTGATGGCGTTCGGTTCGATTTCCACGGACCTGTATCTGCCTGCAATGCCCGCGATGGCGATCGACCTGCACAGCGGCCCGGGCGCGCTGGAGCTGACGGTGTCCGCCTATCTGGTCGGCTTCAGCCTTGGCCAGCTCTTCTGGGGCGCGGTTAGCGACCAGATCGGACGCCGGATACCCGTCGCGATCGGCATCGCGCTCTTCATGATCGGTTCGGCCGGCTGCGCACTTTCCGCCAGCGTGCCGGAAGTGATCGCATGGCGGCTGGTGCAGGCAACCGGCGCTTCCGCCGGCGTCGTTCTTTCCCGCGCGATGGTGCGCGACTTGTTCGCCGGCAACCGGGCGGCGCAGATGCTCTCCACCCTGATCACGATCATGGCGGTGGCGCCGCTGGTCGGGCCGTTGATCGGTGGCCAGCTGCTGTCGATCGGATCCTGGCATCTGATTTTCTGGCTGCTCGTCGGCATTGGGGCGATCACGATGGCGGCGCTGTTCACCGTTCCCGAAACGCTCGCATCCGAACGGCGGGACGCCAGTGCCGTCCGCCACGCCCTTTCGCGCTATGTCGCTCTGCTGGGCGACCGGCGGATCCTCGCGGCGGCAGGCGTGGGCGGTTTCTTCTATGCCGGTGCCTTCGCCTATATCGCCGGTTCGCCCGACGCATACATCCGCGTCCACCACGTCTCGCCACAGCTTTATGGCTTTCTGTTCGGCCTGGCGATCCTGGCGATCATGCTGATGAACATGCTCAATGCCAGGCTGGTGCCACGCCTCGGCATGAACCGTCTCATCCGTTCCGGGGCAATGATCGCGGCAATTGCCGGGCTGGCGTCGGCGGTAGCGGGCTATACCGGCTTCGGTGGGCTCGCCGGCCTGGCCGTCCCGCTGATCCTGTTCAGCGGCATGAACGGACTGATCGTGGCCAATTCCATCGCAGGCGCGCTGGATGCCTTTCCCGAGCGGGCCGGAGCCGCCTCCGCGCTTATCGGCGCGTTCCAATATGGCGGTGGCATCTTGGGTTCGGCGCTGGTGAGCCTGCTGGCGGATGGAACGCCGGGTCCGCTGGGCCTGGTGATGGCGCTCACCGGGGCGGCCTGCCTGCTTTGCACCTGGCTGCTGCCGTGCACGGCCCGCAACTGATTTCAAACCGACAAACCGGAGAATTTCGATGAAGACACGTACGCTTGGTCAGGGCCTTCAGGTCTCGGCACTCGGATTTGGCTGCATGGGCCTGGACTTCGGCTACGCCACCCGGGTGAGCAAGGATGAGGGCGTCACCCTGATCCGCCAGGCCGTGGATCGCGGCGTCACCTTCTTCGACACGGCAGAAGTCTATGGTCCCTTCACCAATGAGGTGATGGTCGGCGAGGCCCTTCGGCCGGTGCGGGATCAGGTGGTGATCGCCACCAAGTTCGGCTTCGACATCGATCCGGAAACAGCCGAGAACCGCGGCGTCTCCAGCCGTCCCGAAGCCATCCGTGGCATCGTGGACCGTTCGCTACAGCGGCTCGGGATCGAGACCATCGATCTGCTCTATCAGCACCGCGTCGATCCCAATGTGCCGATCGAGGATGTCGCGGGCGTCGTTCGCGATCTGATCGCCGAGGGCAAGGTCAAGCACTTCGGGCTTTCCGAGCCCGGCGCGCAGACGCTGCGCCGCGCCCATGCGGTGCAGCCGGTGACGGCAGTCCAGAACGAATATTCGTTGTGGTGGCGTGCGCCGGAGACCAACGGCATTCTCGCGGCCTGCGACGAGCTCGGCATCGGTTTCGTGCCGTACAGCCCGCTCGGCAAGGGATTCCTGACCGGCGCCATGTCGAACCAGACGCTGCCGCAGGGCGATTTCCGCGCAACGACGCCGCGCTTCCAGCCGGACGCGCTGGCGAAGAACGAGGCATTCGTGGATCTGCTGCGGCGCGTCGCCTGCGAGAAGAGCGCTACGCCTGCCCAGATTGCCCTCGCCTGGTTGCTGGCGCAGCGCCCGTACGTCGTCCCGATCCCGGGCACGACGAAGCTCCATCGGCTGGAGGAGAATATTGCGGCCGAAGTGGTGTTGGGCGACGATGAACTGCGCGACATCAGTGAGGCAGCATCCCGGATCGAGCCCGCCGGCGAGCGCTATGCACCTGCGCAAATGGCAATGGCCGGCCGCGAGGCACCTGCAAGGCAGGAGGTGGCGGAATGACCGGGCAACCGAAGATCGGCCGCCGCGCCTTGCTGGCCGGAGGCGCGCTGGCTATGGCCCCGCTGATTGCGCCGGGGACTATTGCGTCGGCGCAGATCGCCGGCGCCCCGGACGCTTCCGGGGCGGTGACGGCGATCACGGTCAAGGGCGATCGCCTGCCACTGGCGGTGCAGGCGTTTTCTGGGGTGGAAGCCCCGATGCGACCGTGACGGGGAAGGGCGATGCCTTCTCCCGTCGCGCGATGCTTGCCGCGCCGGCGGTCCTCGCGTTTACCAGCACGGGCGCCTGTGCGAAGGACGGGGGCGCGGCGATGACCGGTTCCAAGATGCTCGTCGCCTATCTCACACGCTCGGGCAACACGCGCGTCATTGCCGAGACGCTTCACCGGGAGCTTGGCTGCGGACTGTTCGAGATCCGACCGGCCCGCCCGTATCCCCAGGATTATGAGCAGCACGTCGCGCAGGCGACAAGGGAGCGGGATAGCGGCTTCGAGCCCGTGCTGGCGGCGAAGATCGAAAATCTGGCGGATTGCCGGGAGTTGTATCTCGGCTTTCCCATCTGGGGTGAAACCGTGCCCCCACCGATCCGATCGTTCCTGAAGATGCATGATCTGCGTGGGCGCGCAATCCGGCCGTTCATCACCCATGGCGGCTACGGCATCGGCAACGCTGCGTCGGTACTTGCGAGCCATGCGCCAGCTGCCCGGATCGAGACGCCTTTTGTGATGGAGGCGGATCAGGAACGGCGAACCCTCAACCAGGTCAGAAGCTGGCTTGGCCAGTCGAAAGGATAAAACCACATCCGGTTGGCAAGACCGCCGGACAGGGCTACCCCCGTAACGATGTCGCTCGCCCCTCGAACCGAAACTGCTTCCCGAAGCTATTTCGGTACCTTCTCCGATCCTGACGCGATGGCATCGGCAATCGGCGGGATCAACTCGGGGAGCAGTCCCAATCCGCTGGGCGGCTCCGGGCCGAACTTCCACGCGATGCTGGCCCGCGCGGTTTTCGACGGGCTCAACATCGGCATCGGCAAGTTCGCGCGCGGCATCCCGCAGACCGCGGCCATCCCGAATGTCCACACCTTCATGTTCGCCACCGAGCCGGGCATCGTCCGCCAGGTTTCGGGCCGGAAGCTGTTCGGCCGGCGCATCTTCCATTTCCGCCCGGACGAGCGGACCGTCACCGGCTCGCCCGACGGCATGCCCTGGGCCTTCGGCATTGTCGCCATGCCGTTCGACCGGCTCGCCGGCCATGCGCCCGACCTGATCGGCACCGATCACGGTGTGCCGCTCGACGACGACCGGATGTTCCACGCCCCGGAGGCCGCGCTGACTCGGCTCACCGACCTGATGCGAGACATGGCGGAAGTGATCCGCGACACGCCGTGGATCGTCGATGCGCCCCAGCCGGCAAAGGCGCTGTCCGGCACCATCCTCGACAGCCTGCTCGCCTGCCTTGCCCATGGCCGGGTAAGGGCCGACCGCGCCGCGCTTGGCCGCCACCGCGACATCGTCACGCGGTTCGAGCGCGTGGTGGAGGAGCGGCCGGAGGAGATGCTCTCGCTCGGCGCGATCTGCGCGGCTGTGGGCGTGCCGCAGCGCACGCTCAACCTCGCCTGCCAGGAGTTCCTGGGCGAGAGCGCGATGCACTATGCCCGCAACCGCCGGCTCGACCGGGTGCGCGAGACTCTGATGGCGTCGGACCCGTCGAGCACGCTGATCACCAGCGTCGCGATGCATTACGGCTTCTGGGAGCTCGGCCGCTTCGCCCAGGCCTATCGCCTGCGCTTCGGCGAGCGCCCCTCCGATACGCTGCGCAGGAACGCGCACTAGCACGTACCGGCATTCGGCTCTTTCAGTTCCCCGGCGAAGGCCGGGGCCCAGCTGCAATGTCGGTCGAGAAGTTCACGCGCCCAACCAACTGCGTCGAGACTGGGCCCCGGCCTTCGCCGGGGAACTTGAAGGGCTGAATGCCTATCTCCCGCCCCTCGGGCATTCATGCCGGAATCGCATAGTGAGCCGCCGCACCCCCGTGGCAAGCGCCGGACGGGCCATCGCCGCCGGTCCGGGGAACCGCGGCGCATGGGTCCCGACTTTCAATATGCAATTCCGGCCCGGCGAGACGGGCCGCCATCGGGGTGAGCCATGCAGCATCAGTTTCTCAAGGCGCGGTCGGCGCGTCTGGTTCGCGGTTCGGCTTCGCTTGGCGCGCTCGCCCTCGCGATCAGCCTGGCGCCGTCGATGGCGCAGGCCCAGCGGATCACCCAGGGCGGCGGCAACGGCGCCTGGATCACCGGCCGAACCATTGGACAGGGCGGCATCGCCGGCGGCGGCGGCGGCGCCAGCAGGGGCGCCGGCGGTTCGGCGGCGCAGACCCCGGATGGCACGGCGTCGGCTGGCGGCATCAGTTCGGGCGGGGCCGCGGGTGGCCAGCCCGGCACACCCAACGATATCGCGGCTGGCGGCGGGGGCACGGGCGGCAGTAGCGCCGGGGCGACGGGCGGCGATGGCGGCGCCGGCAATCTGGTCACGGCCACCGGCAATTTCGCCTTCTCGATCGACTATGTGGGCGGTGACGGCGGCTCCGGCGCCGGCTCCGGCGCTTCGGCTGGCGGCGGTGGCGCGGGGCTCGTGCTGACTGGCGCCAATGTCCAGGTCACGACACAGGGTTATGACGTGACCGGCGGCAATGGCGGCCGCGGTTCGGGCCAGGGCAGCGGCGGCGGCGGCGGCGCAGCGCTGGTGTTGCTCAATGGCGGCAGCGTCACGGTCGATGGCGGCACGGGCGGTGCATTCAGCACGATCACCGGCGGCATCGGGCAGGAATATGGCGGCTCGGGTGCTGGCATATTCCTCTATGACGGCGGCACGCTGACGATCCGGAACGGCAACAAGGTGACTGGCGGCGAGGGCGGCACCTTCACTACCGACGGTGGCACCGGTGGCGCCGCGGTGCTCAGCAATCTCGGCACGGTGGTCAACGAAGGGGCGATCGCCGGCGGCGAAGGCGGTTATGGCTATTCCCGTGGCGGACGCGCCGGGGACGGCGTGCAGGCCTGGGGCGGCACGATCCAGAACAGCGCGACCGGAACCATCACCGGCGGCCGGGGCGGCTACAACAATAGCGGCAACCCCAGTCATTATACCGGCGCCGGCGGTGCGGCCGTACGCCTGATGGATGGCCAGGCCGCGACACTGATCAACGCCGGAGAGATCAATGGCGGCGCGGGTGGCCCGCGCTATGCGTTCGGCACCGCGGTCGGTGCGGGTGGTATGGGCGTGGTGGGCGCCGCGGGTGGCGGCTCCACGATCATCAATTCGGGCATCATCCGTGGCGGCGTGAACGCATCGTCGCAGCGCAACCTTGCGATCGGCCTGTTCGGCGACAACAACCGGCTCGAGCTGCGGGCGGGCTCCTATATGGATGGCGGCGTCGTGGTCCAGGCCGGCGGCGTCAACAATGTCCTGGCACTGGGTGGCAGCACCGATTCGGGCTTCGACGTCACCGAGATCGGCTCCACTGCCAGCTTCAACTATTATCTGGGCTTCGACACCTACGAGAAATCGGGGTCGAGCACCTGGACGCTCACCGGCACCGGCAATCAGGACTGGCGGATCACCGGCGGCAACCTGGTCGGCGACACCAACAGCCTGGGCGGAAACCTGACCTTCACCTCCGCCCCGCTCACCAGCGTCGTGGCGTTCAACCAGAATTTCGACGGCAGCTATGCCGGCATGATCTCCGGCACCGGCACCATGCTCAAAACGGGCAGCGGCACGGTCACGCTGACCGGCAGTTCTTCGGTCGACTGGGCGATCAACCAGGGCGGTGTGATCGCCGATGCGAACCACTTCACCGGCAACGCCAAGATCCTGGCCGGTGCCTCGCTGACCTTCAACCAGACCGGCAACGCCAGCTATGCCGGCACGCTCCTCGACGCCGGCGACCTGCACAAGACCGGCAGCGGGCGGTTCACGCTGACCGGGGATTCATCCTGGCTGACCGGTACGACTTTTGTCGAGGAAGGCACGCTGACAGTGAACGGTCGGCTCGGCTCGAGCGTCACCGTGGCCTCCGGCGCCACAGTCGGCGGCTCCGGCACCATCGGCCGCACGACCGTACAGAGCGGTGGCCATCTCGCGCCGGGCAACTCGATCGGCACGCTGAACGTCGTCGGCGGCCTCACGGTCGCGGCGGGCGCCAATCTCGATTTCGAGCTGGGCCAACCCGGCGGCCTGGCCTTGTTCGGAATCAGCGACCGGATCGTCGTCTCGGGCGGCGACCTCGCGCTCGACGGCACGATCAACCTGAGCCAGAGCGGCAACCCGGCCGATGGTGCGGCGGGGATCGGCTATTACCGGTTGATCACCTATACCCACCAGATCACCAGCAACACCGTGGTGATCGGCACCACGCCCGGGCTCAGCAACGTCAATTACGAGCTGCAGGTCGGCGGCGGCAGTGTAGATTTGTTCATCAGCCCGTCGCTGATCCCCGGAGACGATACGCTGCAGCACTGGCAGGGCGGCGACGGCACCTGGAACGCCGCGAACACCCAGTGGCTCAACCAGGGCGGCACCGCCCCGGCGAGCTGGGCGGGCAATTACGCCGTGTTCAAGGATGACGACGGCTATGTCGGCGGCACGATCACCGTTGCGGGCGCGCAGTCGTTCCTCGGCCTCCAGTTCGTCGACAAGGGCTATGTCCTGCAGGGCAGCGGCCAGCTGGTCACCGATCCGGCCGGCAGCGAGATCCGCGTGCTCGCCGACAGCGCCGAGATCGCCAACGAGATCACCGGCACCGGCGCCCTCATCAAGACCGAGGCGGGGACGCTGATCCTCACGGGCACCAACAGCTATTCGGGCGGCACCACCATCCAGGCCGGCACGCTGCAGATCGGCAACGGCGGGACGACCGGCTCGATCACGAACAATGTCGTCAACAACGGCACGCTCGCCTTTGCGCGCTCCGATGAGACCAGCTTTGACGGCATCATCTCCGGCACCGGGGCCGTGCGCGTGCTGAGCGGCGACGTCACCCTCACCGCCGACAGCAGCTATTCCGGCGGCACCGGCATCGCCGCGGGTGCGACGCTGCGGGTCGGCAGCGGCACCCGCGGCTCGATCGGCGGCAACGTCGCCAATGACGGCACGCTCGCCTTCACGCGCTCCGATGCCAGCAGCTTCGGCGGCACCATCTCCGGCGCGGGCGCGGTGGAGGTCCTGAGCGGCAGCATAAGGCTCACCGCCAACAACAGCTATACCGGCGGCACCAGCATCGCCAACGGCGCGACCCTGCAGCTGGGCAGCGGCAGCACGACGGGCTCGATCACCGGCAATGTCGCAAATGACGGCACGCTCGCCTTCGGACGTTCGGACGAGATCGGCTTCGGCGGCATCATCTCCGGCACCGGCGCGGTGCGCATCCTCAGCGGCGGCGTCGCACTCACCGCCGACAACGGCTATACTGGCGGCACCAGCATCGCCACCGGTGCGATCCTGCAGATCGGCAATGGTGGTACGACCGGCTCGATCGTCGGTACCGTGGCCAATGACGGCACGCTCGCCTTTGCCCGTTCCGATGCCGGCACTCTGGGGGGGAGGATCACGGGCTCGGGCGCGGTGGAGGTCCTGAGCGGCAGCCTCACTCTCACCGCCGGCAACAGCTATACCGGCGGCACCAGCATCGCCACCGGCGCGACCTTGCAGCTGGGCAATGGCGGCACCACCGGCTCGATCACCGGCAATGTCGCCAACAGCGGCACGCTGACCTTTGCCCGTTCCAGCTCCAACAACTTTGCCGGCATGATCTCGGGCTCCGGAGCGGTGCGCATCCTGAGCGGCAGCGTCACCTTCACCGCGGACAGCGGCTATACCGGCGGCACCAGCATCGCTGCAGGCGCCACCTTGCAGCTCGGCGATGGCGGCACGACCGGCGGGATCACCGGCAATGTCGCCAATGGCGGCACGCTGGCCTTCAACCGCTCGAACAATCTTGTCTTCGCCGGCGTGCTCAGCGGTGCCGGCAGCATCCGACAGGCGGGTTCGGGCAAGACCGAGCTGACCGGCGATTCGAGCGGCTATACCGGGACGACCAGCGTCGCGAACGGCACGCTGGCGGTGAACGGCAAGCTCGGCGGCACGGTAACCGTGCTGGCCGCCGGACGTCTGCAGGGCACCGGCACCATGGGCAACACCATCGTCTCCGGCACCATCGCGCCGGGCAATTCGATCGGTACGCTGAACGTCGCCGGGAACATCGTCTTCAACACCGGCTCGACCTATGAGGTCGAGGCCGACGCCGCGGGCCTGGCCGACCGCATCGTCGCCACGGGCACCGCCACGCTCAACGGCGGCACCGTCTCGGTGCTTGCCGGTGCCGGCAACTACCGGCCGGAGACCAGCTATCTGATCCTCCACGCTGATGGCGGCATCGCGGGCACCGGCCGGTTCGGCGGCGTCACCTCGAACCTCGCCTTCCTCGATCCCTCGCTCAGCTATGATGGCAACAACGTCTATCTGCGGCTGCGGCGCAACGACATCAGTTTCGCCAGCGTCGGTGCCACGCCGAACCAGGTCGCGACCGGCACCGCGACCCAGGGCCTGGGCTGGAACAGTCCGGTCTTCGCGGCGGTGGCCAATCTCTCGGCCGAGCAGGCCCGCGCCGCGTTCGACCAGCTTTCCGGCGAAGTCCACGCCTCGGCACGCACCGCGCTGATCGAAGACAGCCGCTTCCTGCGCGACGCGGTCGCCGATCGCCTGCGCGCGGCGGACGCCGGCTTCGCCATCTGGGGCAATGGCTTCGGATCCTGGGGGCATTGGGGAAGCGACGGCAACGCCGCCCGCCTCAATCGTTCGGTCAACGGCTTCGTGCTCGGCGCCGACGCCACGGTCCTCGGCAAGGCGCGGCTTGGCCTGGTCGGCAGCTATGACCGTGCCAGCTTCGACACGCGGGCACATGGTTCGTCCGGCACGCGCGACAGCTATGAGATCGGCATCTATGGCGGCGCGGACCTGGGTGGGGCAGCCGTGCGGATCGGCTTGTCTCATGGCTGGCACAAGCTCGACACGACGCGCCTGGTCGCCTTCCCAGGCTTCACGGATGGCCTCAAGGGCGAGCAGGATGCCCGCACCACCCAGGCCTTCGGCGAGCTCGCCTATCGTATCGAGCTGGGCGCCACGCGCCTCGAGCCCTTCGCCGATTTCGCCCATGTCTGGCTGAGCACCGACGGTGCCACGGAGAAGGGCGGGGCGGCGGCGCTCCGGATCGCCTCGGCGGAAAGCGGCACCAGCTTCACCACGCTCGGTCTGCGCGCCGCGCCGTCCTTCTCGCTGGGCAGCGCGAAGTTCACGGCCCGCGGTGCACTTGGCTGGCGCCATGCGTTCGGCGATGTGACGCCGCTATCGGCGATGCAGTACGCGAGCGGTGGCGACAGCTTCCGGGTCGCCGGCACCCCGATCGCGCGCAATGCCGCCGCGCTCGATGCCGGGATCGATGTCGCGCTTACCTCGCGGGCAGCGCTCGGCATCGCCTATGGCGGCCAGTTCGGTTCGAACGCTTCCGACCAGTCGGTGCGCGCCAGCTTCAGCCTGAGGCTTTGAAGGCGTGCGGCTGATGCTGGGGGCTCAGCCGCACGGAATCTCGTAGGGCCAGCAAGCCATTGCACCTGTGATCGAGAGGAGGGGGCTGTCGCGTCGCGGCGGCCTCCCGGCCTGCTGCAACCTTTTGGTGCCACTGGCGCGCCCGTGGGATAGCGCCTGCGATAGAGGGACATTTACAAGCTATAAGGACTTGCATCCAACGATGTAGCGCAACGTGAAGGGAATGATTCGCTCGCTGCAGGTCAAAACCTTAGATTCGATCAATGGAGTCGAATCAGCAGTCGAGCACCGTCCGTTTTGTGCAAGGGAGCGCGGCTCCTGTCTTTCGCGGCGAACCCGAGAGCGGACTTACATTTCTATGCGAGCAATGCGGACACGTTTTGATAGACCACTATCTTGCAGAGGATTACATTGCGGTCGGCATCCAGTGCTTCCAATGCAAGCACGTCAGCTTCACGCCTGATATTGAGCTGGGAGAGATCTTTTCGGCCCGAACAATGACGTTCCCGGACCAAGGTGGGTATCTGATCGGCGGTACCGTGACGAAGCGGGCCGGGTTGATGATCGCGAGCAGTGCGGCGTTCAACGCGAATATCGAAATGACCACTCCAGCCGAAGCGGGAATTCCATTCGAGCTTAATTTTAAGGGGCTCGACCGGCTCGTCGAGATTTATGCCGAAACGACGGGTGGGGATTTCGCGGCCCAACGAAAGATCGTTGAACGGTCACCCGCAAAGTTCCGGCACGATCTAACTTTTGCCTGGGCGATTGGGATATTGAGAGATCGCTTGGCGGCGAATGTGCTCGATGTGCGCGACGCCGACACCTGCTCTGCGCTAATTTACATAAGCACCTTCGGCAGTATCTACGGCAGATGGAAGCGCCATCCGCGCTTCAATCTCATCGCGCGAGGTTTCGCTAAGCCGAAGTCGTTCTTGCACACAGCCGGGTTATTCACGACCGCATTTATCATGTATCAGAACGCCTCGATTGTCGGTTTGGCGTTAGAGGACAGGTATGGCGAGCCGAACCCTGATCTGTACGTTCGAGGTGTTCAGGGCAGTCGAACCTATTTGGAGGTGAAAGCTCCGCAAGCGCTTCAAACTATTGGGGAGGCGGACCCGCCGGGCATGGTCGAATCTGCCGTGAAGCAGATCGTCGATCGATCAAAGGCGCAAATCAATCGGAACAGGGTCGGTGGCCTTGTCCTCTTTGCCACAGGTTTCAGGAAGAACCTCGCTAACGACATGGCTAGGTTCTCGCATAACGCTCTCGTGCGAGTGGGCCGGCAGCGAACCTCGCTTGCCGCGATCATGTCGATCTCGTTGGCCGATACTAAGCTGACCATCCCGGCTGGCCGGAACGGCATGATCGAAATGGATTTCCGTCTAGGCGGTGTCGCAAACCCGCATTTCGCTGGCGACAACCCGTTCAAATTTGAAGCTTAGAGGCGCGGAACGCATAGCCCCCGGCTGCATTCAAATCTCACCTCACAACCGCATCAAATCGTTATTTGGTAAGGAGGAGGTGGTGGACGCACTAGGGCTCGAACCTAGGACCCGCTGATTAAGAGTCAGCTGCTCTACCAACTGAGCTATGCGTCCATTCCGGGTTGTTTCGGCGCCCTTGGTGAGTGCGCCTCCGCAGTGGAGGTGGGCCTTTAGCTGCGAGGTTCGCGGCTTGTAAACCCCCTATTTTGAAAAAATCACCAACGCTGCGTGCGGCGGCTGTTCCGGTCGATCGAAAGCAGGATTCCGAAGCAGATCATGAAGGTCATCACGGCGGTGCCACCGAAGCTGATCAGCGGCAGCGGCACGCCCACCACCGGCGCCAGGCCCATCACCATCGCCATGTTGATCGCGCAGTAGAAGAAGATCGTCGCGGCAAGGCCGGAGGCGGTCAGCCGGGCGAAGCGGCTCTGCGCGCGCATGCTCACGCCGATCGCCCAGCGGATCAGGATGCTGAAGCCGATGATCAGGAAGAAGCCGCCCATCAGGCCCCATTCCTCCATCATCGTCGCCAGCGCGAAGTCGGTATGCCCCTCGGGCAGATAGTCGAGATGGCTCTGCGTGCCCTGCAGGAAGCCCTTGCCGAACACGCCGCCCGAACCGATCGCCACCTTGGACTGGCTGATATGATAGCCGGTGCCCAGCGGGTCGCTCTCGGGGTTGAGGAAGATCAGCACGCGGTTGCGCTGATAGTCGTGCAGGACGAAGTTCACCGCGAAAGGGATCGCCAGCGCCAGCGCCAGCGCGCCGCCGATGAACAGGCGCAGTGGCAGGCCGGCCAGGAACATCACCGCGACGCCGCCGAAGCTGATCGCCAGCGCGGTGCCGAGATCGGGCTGCAGCATCACCAGCGCCGCCGGGATGCCGATCAGCACGCAGCCGGGCCATAGCGCGCCGAACTTGCGGATCTCGCCGGCGGGCAGGATCTCGTAGAAGCGGGCCATCGCCATGATGATCACCGGTTTCATCAGCTCGGAAGGCTGCAATCGGATGAAGCCCAGGTCGAGCCATCGCTGGCTGCCGCCGGCGACCGCGCCGAGCAGCTCCACGCCCACCAGCATCAGCACGACGACGATGTACATGGGGAAGGCGCCCAGCGCCCAGAAGGTCTCCGGCACGCGCGACATGCCGATCGCCATGGCCAGGAACACGAAGAAGCGTAGCCCCTGGTTGAACGCCCAGGGCGTCACGCTGCCGCTCGCCGCCGAATAGAGCACGACCAGCCCGAACATGCCGATCGCCACCACCAGCCCGATGATCCGCCAGGGGAGCTGGGCAAGCGGGCCGGGGACGATGCCCGAGGGGCCAAGGCCCGAGGATTGGAGCGTGGACATCAGTCTGCCTCCACGCTGCCGCGTTCGGCCGCGCTGCTGTCGATGGTGTTGCTGGTCGTGGCGTTGGCCGCTTCGGAGGCGACGGTGCTCGCTGCCTCCGCCGCGTCCTCGGGTGCCTCGGGGGGCGGGGCGCTCTGCGCGGCCCTGAACGCCGCGGACTGGGCCGCCATCCGGGTGCGATAGTCGCCACCCCAGGTCGGCTCCTCGGCGTGCAGCGAGTCCATCGCGCGCTTCCGGTCGAACAGGAAGGTCATGATGTCGCGGCCGATCTGCGGCGTGTCGAGATTGCGGATCGTGTGGCCGTTATGCTCGAGCACGATGCCGGCGGCATATTTGGGATTGTCGGCCGGCGCGAAGCAGACGAGCAGCGCGTGGTCGCGCAGCTTGAATGGCAGCGAGGCGTTCTTGAGCACGCCCGAGCGGCGCTCGGCCATGGTGATGCGGCGCACCTGGGCGGTACCGGTCTTGCCCGCCAGCGAGATGCCGGGGACCAGCATGCGCGCCGCGCCGCCGGTGCCGCCTCCGTTGATCACGCCGAACATCGCGTCGCGGATGATCGCGAGCTGCTCCGGCGTGGCGGCAAGGGGAGGGGCCTCGATGCGCGGGGCATCGGCGATCAGCCTCGGGATCAGCTCGCGGCCCGAGGCTAGCCGGCTCGCCATCACCGCCAGCTGCAGCGGATTGGCCAGCACATAGCCCTGGCCAATCGACGCGTTGAGCGAATCGGCGACGGTCCATTGCTGCTTGTAGCGCTTCAGCTTCCAGGCGCTGTCCGGCACCGTGCCGAAGCGCTGGGTGGAGAAGGGCAGGTCGAACTTCTGGCCCAGCCCCATGGCGCGAGCCATCGGCGCCACCGCGTCATAGCCCACGCGGCGCACCATTTCGTAGAAATAGATGTCGCAGCTCTGCATGATCGCATGCTTGAGGTCGAGCGGGCCATGGCCACCGCGCTTGTGGCAGTGGAACACGCCATTGCCGACGCGCATCGCGCCCGAGCAGACGACGCGGGCATTGGGATCGACGCCGGCATGCATCAGCGCCAGGCCGTTCATCGGCTTCACCGTGGAGCCCGGCGGATAGAGACCCTGCAGCACCTTGTTCATCAAGGGGACGTGGTCGTCCTCGCTCAGCATCTTCCATTCGTTGCGGCTGATGCCATCGGAGAAGCTGTTGGGGTCGTATGCCGGCATCGAGACCATGGCGAGGATGTCGCCATTGCTCACATCGATCACCACCGCCGAGCCCGAATTGGTGCCCAGCCGCCGCGCGACATATTCCTGGAGCAGCGCGTCGATGGTAAGCTTCACCGTCTCGCCGGGCTGGTCGGGCCGAGTGGCGAGTTCCTTGACCAGCCGGCCATGCGCGGTGACTTCGACGCGCTTGGCGCCGGGCGTGCCGCGCAGGCGGTCCTCCAGCACCTTTTCCAGCCCGTCCTTGCCCAGCTTGAAGCCGGGGGCGACGAGCAGCGGGTCCTTTTCCTTCTTGTACTGCTCGGCCGAGGCGGTGCCGACATAGCCGACCAGATGCGCGACGCCCGCCGCCAGCGGATAGTTGCGCGAGAAGCCGCGGGTGGGCTGCACGCCCGGCATCTCGGGAACGCGCACGCTGACCGCGGCGAAATGCTCCCAGTCGAGCTTGTCGGAGACCTGCACCGGCTGGAAGCCCGACGCGCGCTTCAGGTCGGTGCGTATCCGCGCCATCTCCTCCTCGCCCAGGCTCAGGATCTGCTGGAGCATGCCCAGCGTCTTTTCCTTGTCCTCCATCCGGTCGGGGATCATGTCGACGCGGAACGCGGTGCGGTTGTTGGCGATCGGGATGCCGTTGCGATCGACGATCCACCCGCGGCGCGGCGGGGTGAGCGTCAGCCGAACGCGGTTGCTCTCGGCGGTCAGCCGGTAGCGCTCGTTCTCGAACACGGCGAGCCAGGTCATCCGCCCGGCCAGCACCAGCGCGGCAGTGCCCTGAAGCCCGCCGAGCACCAGCGCGCGGCGGGAGAAACTGTAAGCCTGCGCTGCTTCGGTGATCCGGGCCATTATTGTCGCTTCTTATCCCGATCGAGCCATGCGCAGAACCGGGCAATCACTGGAAAAAGTGCCGCCGAGACGACAATCTGGAGCAATAGCGCGGTATCGACATGCGCGCTGAACGGCGTCGCCAGCAGCCGCCCGCCGATCAGCACCAGCCCGATCCCCGCCGATGCGATCAGCCAGTCCTGCCAGAAATCGCGCCACACCAACCGCGTGTCGAGCACATCGACCATCAGGATCGCCAGCGTCCACAGCACCATCGCGCTGCCCAGCGGCTGGCCGCTCAGCATGTCGTCGACAAAGCCCAGAGGCACCGGCATCCACACCTTCATCGCATCGCCGCGCACCAGCCGCCAGCCGAGCAGCATCATCAGCCCGAACGGCGGCAGGAAGGGCACGGTCGCGATGATCGGCAGCAGTACCGTCATCGATCCCAGCACCACCGAGAGCGGCGCCAGCCAGACGCTGCGCGGGATCTTCTCGCTGCGGCCGAGAGGAATATAGTCGGTCACCGCTATTTCTTCTGCGCCGCCGGCTTCGCGCTGGGCGAGGCGCTCGGCGTAGGCGTCGGCTCGGGCAGGAAGGTCTGCTGGACCAGCGCGAAATCAAGCGCGTCCGGATTGGCCGAGGGTGCTGCCACCGCAATGTCGCGCGCGGTGCGGATCACCCGCGCCACCGGGATGTTCGGCGGGAAGATTCCGCCGGTGCCCGATGTCACGAAGGTATCCCCCGGCTGGAAGATCATGGTCGCCACGCTGGCCGAGCGAATGTCGAGCAGTCCGTCGCCGCGGCCCGTGGCGATGCCGGGCAGGCCGTCGCGGGTGCGGCGCACCGGCACGATGCTCTCCGAATCGACGATGAGCAGCACGCGCGCGGTGTTCGGGCTGGTTTCCACCACCTGGCCGATCAGCCCGTCGGGCTGGCGCACGGGCTGGCCCGACTTCACGCCCTGCCAGCCGCCCGCGTTGAGCGTGGCATAGCGGCGGGTGCTGCCGATCGAGCTCGCCACCAGCCGCGCCACCGCCACCGCATCGGTGGAGACGTCGCGCAGCTTGAGCATCTCGCGCAGGTGGCGATTCTCCTGGTTGAGCGTGCGCGCGCGATCGACCAGCAGCGCGTCATCCGCCATCTGCTTCTTCAGCCGCGCGTTCTCGCCGCGCACGTTCCAGTAGCTGGAGACGCCGCCGGGCACCCCGGCCACGCTGGTGCGCACCCAGGTGAGGCCACTGGCGACGGGCGTGGTGATCTCCGAGAAGAAGCCGCGCACCGCCGCGAAGGCCGGCGGGTTGAACGTCGAGAGCAGCAGCAAGGCCACGCCGATCAGCATGCCGCCGACCGCGCCCACATAGCCGAGGAAGAGCCCGTATTGCGCCCGCCGCGAAAAACCCGGGCGCCGGTTGCGTGGCGGCGCCATCTCCCCTTATCCTCGCTTAGACTTGGATGAGCACGCCGCGGAACACCGGATCCTCGAGCGCGCGGCCCGTGCCCAGCGCGACGCAGGTCAGCGGGTCTTCGGCGATCGTCACGGGCAGGCCGGTCTCGTCGCGCAGCACTTCGTCGATGCCCTGCAGCAGCGCGCCGCCGCCGGTGAGCACGATGCCCTGGTCGACGATGTCGGCGGCCAGCTCCGGCGCGGTGTTCTCGAGCGCGATGCGCACGCCTTCGACGATCGTGCCGACGGGCTCGGACAGTGCTTCGGCGATCTGGCCCTGGTTGATCTGGATTTCCTTGGGCACGCCGTTGACCAGGTCGCGACCCTTGATGTGGATCGTCTGGCCGATGCCGTCCGCCGGCGGCTTGGCGATGCCGACTTCCTGCTTGATGCGCTCGGCCGTGGCTTCGCCGATCAGCAGGTTATGGTTGCGGCGCACGTACGAGACGATCGCTTCGTCCATCTTGTCGCCGCCGACGCGGACCGAGGTGGAGTAGGCGAGGCCGCGCAGCGAGAGCACCGCGACTTCGGTGGTGCCGCCGCCGATGTCGACGACCATCGAGCCGATCGGCTCGGTCACCGGCATGTCGGCGCCGATCGCGGCCGCCATCGGCTCCTCGATCAGCCACACCTGCGAGGCGCCGGCGTTCGACGCGGCGTCACGGATCGCGCGCCTTTCAACAGAAGTAGAACCGGACGGCACGCAGATCACGATCTGCGGCCAGCGCATGAAGCGCCGCTGGCCATGCACCTTGCGGATGAAGTGCTTGATCATTTCCTCGGCGATGTCGATGTCGGCGATCACGCCGTCGCGCAGCGGGCGGATCGCCTCGATGCTGCCCGGGGTCTTGCCCATCATCAGCTTGGCGTCGTCACCGACTGCCTTCACGCGCTTGACGCCGTTCAGCGTCTCGACCGCCACCACCGACGGCTCGTTGAGGACGACGCCGCGGCCGCGCAGATACACGACGGTGTTCGCGGTGCCGAGGTCGATCGCCATGTCGTGGGACATGAAATTGAACAAGCGGGGAAATGCCATCTATGGTTCCGTCCTGCGGCGCGGGCGCCCGCCGCGCAGCTCTTCAAAAAAATCTAGTCCGGCCCCTTCCGGGACGGACTGAAGAATCCGGCCTGGTGCGGTGCGGTTGGGGTCGCGGGATGCCGTCGCTTGGGCTAGAGCAACGACCATGTCAATACGCCGTCTACCCGAACATCTTGTCAACCGGATTGCTGCAGGCGAAGTGGTCGAACGCCCCGCCAGCGCGCTGAAAGAACTGGTCGAAAACGCCATCGACGCCGGGGCGACCCGGATCGCCGTCAAGCTATCCGGTGGCGGCACCGATCTGATCGAAGTCACCGACGACGGATGCGGCATGTCGCCGCCCGAAATGGCGCTCGCGCTGGAGCGGCACGCCACCTCCAAGCTGCCCGATGACGAGATCGATCAGGTCACAACGTTGGGTTTCCGGGGCGAGGCGTTGCCCTCGATCGCCAGCGTCGCGCGCATGTCGCTCGAAAGCCGGGTGCGCGGCGCCGAGGGGTGGCACCGGATCGTCGATAATGGCGAAGTCGTCTCCGAAGGCCCCGCCGCACTGCCGCCGGGCACCCGGATCCGAGTCGAGAGCCTGTTCGCCCGCGTGCCCGCCCGCCGCAAGTTCCTGCGCTCGCCGCGCGCCGAATATGCCGCCAGCCTCGATGTGATGAAGCGGCTGGCGATGGCGCGGCCCGATATCGCCTTCTCGGTCGAGCATGACGGGCGCAAGGCGTTCCATGTCCAGGGCAATGAGAGCGGCCCCGAGCGCGTCGCCGGCCTGACCGACCGGGCGCTGGCGGAGAACAGCGTTGCGATCGATTTCGAGCGCGAAGGGCTGGTGCTGGGCGGCGTCGCCGGCCTGCCGACCTTCAATCGCGGCGTCGCCGATCACCAGTATCTCTTCGTCAACGGCCGCCCGGTGAAGGATCGCCTGCTGATCGGCGCCCTGCGCGGCGCCTATGCCGAGATGCTGGCGCGCGACCGGCATCCGGTGGTCGCGCTGTTCCTCGACGTCCCGCCCGACCAGGTCGATGTCAACGTCCACCCCGCCAAGACCGAAGTCCGCTTCCGCGACCCGGCTTTGGTGCGCGGCATGATCGTCTCGGGCCTGCGCCGCGCGCTCGACGAGGCGGGCCACCGCAGCGTCCAGCGCCCGAGCGAAGCGGCGCTGGGGATGTGGACTTCGGAACCCATCCAACCCGGTCATCCCGGCGAAAGCCGGGATCCCGCTTCTTCTACCACTTCCTTCTTCGACAGCTGGCCCCAGGGCAGCGGGACCCCGGCTTTCGCCGGGGTGACGAATGGAGGAGCGAATTACGTCTCCGATCGTCGCCCCAGCTTCGCCGCTCCGCCGCCGCTCGCTCGCGCCGAGCCGGCCATCGCGCCGGTGCCGCAAAGCGTCCAGCATCCGCTCGGCGTCGCGCGTGGCCAAGTCGCCAAGACCTATATCGTCGCCGAAGCCGAGGACGGCCTGGTCCTGGTCGACCAGCACGCCGCGCATGAGCGCCTCGTCCTCGAGCGGATGCGCCGGGCGATGTCCGAAGGCGGTGTCGCCAGCCAGGGCCTGCTCGTCCCCGAAGTGGTCGAGCTCGACGAACCCGGCTGCGACCGGCTCGAGGCGCGCGCCGGCGAGCTCTCCGACTTCGGCCTCGACATCGAGCGCTTCGGCCCGCACGCCGTGTTGGTGCGCGCCGTCCCTGCCGCGCTCGGCAAGGGCGATGTCCACGCCTTGGTCACCGATCTCGCCGACGAGCTGGCGAGCTTCGACGAAGCGCTCAGCCTCAAGGAAAAGCTCGACCATGTCGCCGCGACCATGGCCTGCCACGGCTCGGTGCGCGCGGGCAGGGTGCTCTCGGTAGCCGAGATGAACGCGCTGCTCCGCGAGATGGAAGTCACCCCGCATTCCGGCCAGTGCAACCACGGCCGCCCGACCTGGGTGAAGCTGGCGCATGGCGATATCGAGAAGCTGTTCGGGCGGAAGTGATGCGGCCGGGCTTCAACCCAGCGCGCCGGAATCGCAACATCGGCACGGCCAGCCAGGGCCATGGGCAGGACAACCGCATGGTCGTGCCCAATCCGGGGCGCCTGATCTCACCGATCGAGCGGATCGGTGCGCATGTCGCGACCCATTGGCGCGTCGGATCGGGGGAAATCCGCTTCGTTGTCGAGGAGTTGCGGGCGAACTGGCTGCATCCTTGTACGATCGGCGATGTGATCCGCCTGCTTGAGCGTATCCCGCAGTCCGATTGGGCGGGTATCAGGACGATCGTCTTCCGCCAGCCTAGCCGGAAGCAGAGCCTTCTGAATCCGAGCTGGGGCCGGCTCTTCTACTTCGGAGAGATCGTCACGGCCCGCGGCAGGGTGGTCGCGGACGGCCCCATGCTCCTGCTCGACGCCATCGAGCAGGGCCGTCACTTCACTTGGCGAACCGGGCTGGCGCTGGATGACCAGGCCGAGCTGGCTCGCCTCGAGGCGGACGGCCATGGCGTCGAACGGTCGGGCAATCGCTACATCATTCGCGTCACGCCGGAGTCGGCAAGAGCCACCCAGCTCTATCGCACGGTGCCGCACGAGGTCGGGCATTGGTTCGACTGGCTGGAAAAGGTGGAGACGCCGGCGGCACAGGGCGAGGATTTCTCGATGCTGCGGGATCGCTATTTCGCTCGTCCGCGGGGCGAGCGCGAGGCATTCGCCCATCGCTATGCCGATCGCGTGCATGCCTCGCTCACCGCGACTGGTGCAATTCCCTTCGAGCCGCAGAATTGGGCGGCTCCGGATTGATTGCGCCCTACCGCCGCACCTTCCCGAAATGCCACGCGCAGTAACTCCCCAGCACCAGCCAGCCGGCGATCACCGGCCATACGCCATAGTCGTGCAGCGAGTAGCTGAGCAGCGCCGAGATCCCGATCAGCAGGTTCGCGGTGCCCCAATAGAAGTTCATCAGCGGCGAGGAGTGCCCCACGCCGCGCGGACGGGCAAAGGGAGTGGGGAAGGGCTCCCCGCGCAGGCCGGAGGCAAGGTGCGGGATCGCGTTGCAGAGCAAGGCGCCGGCGAGGAAAAGCACGAGATACCCCATCGGCGGCGATCCTCACCGATAAGGGCGCATCTGGCAATCTACCTTGTTCCCCGGCGAAGGCCGGGGCCCAGGGTTTCTCTGCCGTTCCGCTCGTGACCCTGGGCCCCGGCTTTCGCCGGGGAGCGTCACGGATGTCGGCAGCTGCGCCCTCAGCGCTTGGTGGTATCCCGCATCCGGAACACCTGCCCGCCGCGCGCCTTGGCCCAGCCCGGCACCACCGGCGAGCCGTCGGCGGTGCCGCTGAAATCGACCACGCAGATATTGCCGAAGCGGCGATGCGTGCCGCAGCCGACGCCGGCGAAGCGGAAGTCCGCCTGGAACAGCAGCGCCCGGTGCCCGCGCGAGCGCACCCCGTCGTCGACGATCAGGCTGCGCACCACCGCGCCGGCGTCACCGTTGCCGTACCAGATGCCTTCGCCGACATAGATGTCGCCGCCGCGCCGCTTCACTCGGTCGCCCGGGCTCATCCCGTTGCGCGAGGCATGGCCGCTCGCGCCGCTCATCCCCTGGTCGTCGGCATGGTCCTGCGCGGCGAGCACCAGCAGGTCGCCGCGGCTGAGCGGGGGCAGGGGCTCCTGGCGCTCGAGGAAGTCGATCGCCTCGTCCACCGCGTCGAGCCCTTCATTGGTGATCACGCCATTGGGATCGCCGGGCAGGAACAGCACGCGTCCGTCGAAATAGCGGCGATAGTCGCGCAGCGTCTCGGCATAGTCCTGCGGATGCTGGCGGGCATAGTTGATCTCGGTGAGCACGTCGCGCTCGAGCCGCGAGACGGTGGTGGCGCGCTCGCCCGCCTGGGCGGTGGCGCCGGCGAAGAACATGGCGCACGCGCCCAGCGCGGCGGTCAGTCGGCCCTTGGCAGTCACGTAGAGCTCCCCCCGGAGCCGGTCCGGGCCCCGCGCCCGTCCGTTGTGTCACCGGTAGCGCATTCCGCTTAACCGGCTGAGAAGGCAAGCGGATATTCGGGAGTTAACCTTAGGGAGCAGATCCCCTTCTCCCCTGATGGGAGAAGGGAGGGGCCCGCCGCCGAAGGCGGTGGGAGGGATGAGGGTGAGCGCGCCTCAGATGGCATCGCTGGTGGGGAGATCGTTCTCATCCTTCAAAGGGGAAGTCAGGGCTGGCCGTCCGGCTTGCGGCCCAGGTCGGCGACGCACATCATCCGGTAGCCATTATGCGGGCCGCAGGCGACGCCGGCATAGCGCATCTCGGCGGCGTAGAGCGTCTTGCGGTGCCCGCGCCCCGGCACGGCGTCGTCGACGATCAGCTGGCGGACCACCTCGCGGGCACTGGGCGGGCCATAGGTGATGACTTCCGCCACATAGGGGCCGCCGCCGCGTTTCTGCACCCGGTCGCGCGGATCGGCGCCGTCGGCGGAATAATGGCCGGTGCCGCCGCGCGGGCCCTGTTCGCGGACATGGTCGCGCGCGGCGCGGGCGAGCAGCGGGGCATGTGCGATCGGCTCCAGCGGCGCCTGGCGCTCGAGGAAGCGGATCGCCTCGTCCACGGCGCGTACGCCTTCCTCGGTGCGCAGCCCGTCGGGGTTGCCGGGATACCAGACGATCTTGCCCTTGAAGTACTTCCGATATTCGCGGAGCCGCTCGGCATAGTCGCGGGGGCGGGTGCGCGCGAAGTTGATCTCGGCGAGCACCGCAGCCTCCAGTCCGGCCTGGAGCGGGGCGGGCGCGGGCGTAGCGAGCGTCAGAGCGAGGGGCAGGAACGGCAGCATCGCCCTCCTATAGAGCAGGGCGGGATGAATGGTCTCCGAACAAAAGATTAACGCGCGCTGCAACCTTGCTCGACTGGGCTCGTTTCATACCCCGAGCGACAACAAAGGTTCGGGTTGCGATGAACAAGGTTCTGCCAGTGGTATTGGCCCTCATCCCGCTCGCGGCGGTGATCGGCGCCTGTGTATCCTGCCCCTGACCGGGCCGGTTTTCCTCCCCGATGCTGGCGGGGAGCCGCGATTTACTTGGTTTCGGCCGCGAATAGCCTGAAGTTTCGAATCCCTCCCCCAATTCCCCCGGAGGGTCGCACAAGAAAAGGGCCGTCCCGGCATACCGGAGCGGCCCTTTCACTTAACCGTTGCGAAGGGCTCAGCCCTCGGCGGTCTCGCCTTCGTCGGCGGCCGGAGCGTCCTCGCGGACCTCGGCGGTCGCGCCCGGCTCGGCGTTGGGATCATAATCCTCGACGAAGCCCGTGGTGTCACGGCCTTCCTCGAACATCTGAGCCATCACGTCGACGCCCTGCGCCTGCATGTCGGCCTCTTCCGGCGAACGTGCAACGTTGACCTTGACGGTCACAGACACTTCCGGGTGCAGCTGCACGCGCACTTCGTACACACCGATCGCCTTGATCGGCTTGTCGAGGACGACCTGCGACTTGGTGATCTTGTGGCCGTCGGCGACAAGCGCTTCGACCAGGTCACGCACAGCAACCGAACCATAAAGCTGGCCGGTGTTCGAAGCCTGACGGATCAGGGTGACGGACACGTCGTTGAACGTGCCGGCTTCCTTCTCGGCGTCGGTGCGGCGAGCGGCGTTGTCGGCCTCGATGCGCGCGCGGTTGGCCTCGAAGACCTTGCGGTTGGCGGCGTTCGAGCGGAGCGCCTTCTTGTTCGGGAGCAGGTAGTTGCGGGCGAACCCGTCCTTGACCTTCACCACGTCGCCGATGGCGCCGAGCTTCTCGACGCGCTCAAGCAGAATGACTTCCATGGGTCGAGCCTCCCTTACTTAACGATGTAGGGCAGCAGGCCCAGGTGACGGGCGCGCTTGATGGCCTGGGCCAGCTCGCGCTGCTTCTTGGCGCTCACCGAGGTGATGCGCGACGGGACGATCTTGCCGCGCTCAGAGACAAAGCCCTGCAGCAGACGGACGTCCTTGTAATCGATCCGGGGAGCGTCCTTCGCGGAGAAGGGGCAGCTCTTGCGGCGGCGGAAAAACGGGCGTGCCATGGTCTATATCTCCTTATTCGCCGCCGAAACCGGTGTTGCCGCCGGCTTCGTCGCGATCGCGACGGCCACGGCCACGCTCGCGGTCACCCTTGCGCATCATCACGCTCGGACCCTGCTCCAGCTCATCGACCTTGACGGTCATGTAGCGGATCACGTCTTCGTTGATCTGCGTCTGGCGCTCGAGCTCGGCGACGACACCCGCCGGGGCGTCGATTTCGAGCATCACGTAGTGCGCCTTGCGGTTCTTCGCGATACGATAGGCAAGCGAACGAAGACCCCAGGTCTCGGTCTTCACGACCTTGCCGTTGTTGTCCTCGATGATCTTGGTGGCGGCTTCCGCCAGAGCGTCCACCTGCGCCTGTGCCAGATCCTGGCGCGCAAGGAACACGTGCTCGTAAAGAGCCATGCGTCTTTCTCACTGTTGGCCGATCGCTGACGCCACCCCGTGTGACGCCCCTCCGGCTGTCGTCTCAATTCAATGGTCGCGCGAGCGGGAATCGCGTCCCCACTCGAACGAAGGCGGGCCCTTAGCTCAGGGCGGGGCTGCTGGCAAGCCTAGTAGCGATCCCCATTCCCACGTGGCCGCGGCGCGGGGCGCGTGTCGCTGGGCACGATCGGGGCCGGGCTTCGCGAAAGCCAGCCGCCGTCATCGTCGAGCCTCGGCTTGGGAAAATCCGCCGGCGGGTGGATCGGGCCGCAGGGATCATCGTCCCATTGGAGGCAGCGCAGCCGCTCATTGTAGATCACGCCGCGGATATTCCCGGTGCTGCCGTCAGGCCGGCTATAGCTGCTGTCGAGATACCATTCGCGGTTCTTCTTGCGCTTGCCTGACTGCACGGGCTCCGAAACCCGTCCCATGTCGATGCCGCGAAAGTGGCGCGAATAGCTGTCGAGTTCGATCGCGGCGCGAAAACGGCCTTCCGCGCCGCCCGGGCCGTCCAGCTTCTGGGTCAGCCAGTTGATCCGCCGGTCGCGGCGGGCCTCTTCCTCGCCCAGCCGGGTGATCCAGCCGGTGTCGCGCACGAACATGCCGACGGTGGAAAAGGTCACCTCCGACTGTTTGGGGATGCCGCGCACCGAGACGATCTGGCCCTGGAATCCCTTGCTGCCGCAGGTCGTCGCCTGCCACATCGTGCCGTCCGCCTCGTAGAGCTCGCAGCCCACCGGGGTGCGCCGGCCGATCAGCGTGCCTTCGCGCAGTCCATTGGGGCCTTCGAACCCGCCGACCGAATAGTAGAAGCCGGTGATATGCTCGCCATCGAAGCTGAGCACCACCTTCACGCCACCGCCGACGACCTGCTGGTAGCAGCGCTGGTCGGGATAGGGGCAGGGGGTCTGCTCGCGCCGGCGCAGATCTGCGGTGACCGAGGTCTTGCCGGTATAGTTGCCGAAATAGGCGACCTGGCCTTCGAAATCCGGAGCGAGGGCGGGATCGTCGCGGTCCCGTGGCGTCGGCTGGGCCTGTGCGGCGAACGGCATGAGCATGGCCACGGAAAGGGCCGTAAGGGTTGCCCGGAACATCCTGCACTCCTCCCAGTCGAACGCGTTAACCATAACACTAACGCTAGCGAAACGAGGAGTCGGATTCGTGTTGCAGATGTAAAACGGCAGGCATGGCCCTGCCGTTTCATGAACGCTTTCGGCGTTTTGCTTAGCGGATCGCGCCCGCGATCACCGCGGCGATGATGCCCGAGGTGATTCCGACCAGCACCGCGTCGTTGCCCGACTGGACATAGCGATAGCCGCGCGGCGGGGCCTTCAGGCCGCGATACTTGCGATAGTCGATCTGGCGGTAGTTGCGCGCCTGACGGCTGTCGAAGCGCTCGCCCTTGCGCCAGTTGCTGCGATAGGCCTGCTTGGTGACGACCACCTTCTTCTTGGTGACCACCTGGTGCGCCGGCGGGCGGCCATGCTGCTGCGGGGCAGCGGCGAGCACCGGCGTGGCGACCATCGACATGGCGACGGCGGCGAGAATGAACTTCTTCATGATTGCGCTCCTCTTTAGTTCTTCTGGCGCCGGGTTGTTTCGGCGTTGAGGGCAATCTGGGGATGGCGTGTCGCAGACGTTTGTCTCCGGCATTGCGAAATGGTCGCAATGTTTCGCAATCCTGTCCGGTCCGTTCAGCTTGGCGCTTGCCTCGCGGATGGTGCAGGCCTAACGCGCGGCCCCAATCGCACGCAGCCGCTGACAGGAGAGACACATGCGCGCCTTCATCTTCCCCGGCCAGGGCAGCCAGGCCGTCGGCATGGGCAAGGCCCTTGCCGAAGCAAGCGCCACCGCCCGCGAAGTCTTCCAGGAAGTCGATGACGCGCTGGGCCAGAATCTCTTCAAGTTGATGAGCGAAGGCCCCGAGGACGAACTGACTCTCACCGCCAATGCCCAGCCGGCGATCATGGCCAATGCCATCGCGGTGCTGCGCGTGCTCGAGAAGGAAGGCGGCATTCGTCTGGCCGACAAGGCCGATTTCGTCGCCGGCCACAGCCTCGGCGAATATACCGCGCTCTGCGCCGCCGGTGCCTTCGATCTCGCCACCACGGCGAAGCTGCTGCGCATCCGCGGCGACGCGATGCAGGCGGCGGTGCCCGTTGGTGTCGGCGCGATGGCCGCGATTCTCGGCGCAGACCGCGAGAAGGCCCAGGCGATCGCCGACGCCGCGGCCGAGAGCCAGGTCTGCACCGTCGCCAACGACAATGATCCGTCGCAGGTGGTGATCTCGGGCCACCGCGAGGCGATCGAGCGCGCGCTGCCGATCGCCAAGGAAATGGGCGCCAAGCGCGCGCTGCTCCTGCCGGTCTCCGCGCCCTTCCACTGCCCGCTGATGCAGCCCGCTGCCGATGCGATGGCCGAAGCGCTCGCCGCCGTGACGCTCCAGGCGCCGCTGGTGCCGGTCTATGCCAATGTAACCGCTGCCCCGGTCGCCGACCCCGACACGATCCGCGCGCTGCTCGTCGAGCAGGTCACCGGCATGGTCCGTTGGCGCGAATCGGTGCTGGCGATGTTCGCGGCGGGCGTGACCGACTATGTCGAGTTCGGCGGCAAGGTGCTGGGCGGCATGGTCAAGCGCATCACCCCGGACGCGGCCCCGGTCAGCGTGGTGACGATGGACGACATCGAGGCGCTGGCGAAGAGCCTGTAATTTTGGCCGTCATCCCGGCTTTCGACGGGATGGCGGAATAGGAGAATCAAATGTTCGACCTCACTGGCATGACCGCACTCGTCACTGGCGCTTCGGGCGGTATCGGCTCGGCGATCGCCAAGGCGCTGGCCGCGCAGGGTGCGCGGCTCGCCGTGTCCGGCAGCAATGTCGAGAAGCTCGAGGCGTTCCGCGCCGAGCTCGGCGGCGACCATGTCGCGCTGCCCTGCAACCTGTCCGACGCGGCGCAGGTCGATGCGCTGGTGCCCCAGGCGGTGGAAGCGCTCGGCAAGCTCGATATCCTTGTCAACAATGCCGGCGTCACCCGCGACAACCTCACCATGCGGATGAAGGACGAGGAGTGGGATCAGGTGATCTCGGTCAACCTCGAAGCGGCCTTCCGCCTGATCCGCGCTGCCGCCAAGCCGATGATGAAGGCCCGATTCGGCCGGGTGATCTCGATCACCTCCGTCGTTGGCGCGACCGGCAACCCGGGCCAGGCCAACTATGCTGCCTCCAAGGCCGGCCTGGTCGGCATGTCCAAGGCGGTCGCCCAGGAGCTCGCCAGCCGCAACATCACGGTGAATTGCGTCGCCCCGGGCTTCATCCGCTCGGCGATGACCGACGTGCTGCCCGAAGCGCAGAAGACCGCGCTGCTCACCCGCATTCCGGCGGGCGATCTCGGTACCGGCGAGGATATCGGCGCTGCCGTCGTCTATCTCGCAAGCAAGGAAGCCGGCTATGTCACCGGTCAGACCTTGCATGTGAACGGCGGCATGGCGATGCTGTAAACCGTGTCCGGGGCTGGAGTTTGAATTCTATGCGTATTTTCGGATTCGCGGCCCTTGCGGCCATAGCCTTCGCGGCCCCGGCACATGCCGCCGACCTCGCCACCATCGATTGCGTGATCGGCAAGCTGAAGCCCGCGCTCCAGGCGCAGATCTCCGGCGATGTCACGCGCAACATGGGGGAGGGCGTCGCCGTGCGCCCTACCTATGATGCAGCGGTGGGCAGCGGCATTTCTATCGCCGCGAAGGAATGCGCGGACGCGAACAAATGGTCCGATGCGGCGCTGGAAGCCGCCCGGGTCTATACGCTCGCCAAGCTCGGCCTGCCGATCGCGGAAACCTTCGTTTCGGCGCAGGGTTTCAACGTCGGCGAGCTGGAATCGCAGTTCGACGCGCTGCCCGAAGACGCCCGCAACCGCCCGCTTACCAACCAGGAAATGCAGCAGCTGGTGATCGCCTCGGTCACCGACGAAGCGAAGCAGACGCGTGCCAACGCCGCGCTTCTCAACAAATATTTCCTGTTTCTCAGCACCGTGCGCTACTCGGTCTGGCAGTTTTCCGAAGCCTGACGTCGAAGCCGGTGCGCGCACCCTCTTGCAACGGCACCATGTGCGATCTAGGTGCGTTCCAACGATATTGAGCCCCTAGCTACAAAGGAAAACAGGGACCATGGCCACTCAGGAAGAGATCACCACCCGCGTGACTGCGCTCGTCGTCGATCACCTCGGTGTCGACGCAGGCGACGTTTCGCCGACGGCGAGCTTCATTGATGACCTGGGCGCCGACAGCCTCGACATCGTCGAGCTGGTGATGGCGTTCGAAGAGGAATTCGGTGTCGAGATCCCCGACGACGCGGCTGAGAAGATCAGCACCGTCGGCGACGCGGTCTCCTACATCTCCGAGCATCAGGCGGGCTGATCGCCCTCCAGGCGATCGTGCCCTTATGGGCCGAGCTTGAGAATCCAGCGGCTCCCCGTCCCGGGCTCGAAAAGAGTTGGGCGGGGAGCCGTTTTGTTTTGGCGGTGAAAACAGGCGTTTAAGCCGCTTTCATGCGCGATATTATGAAGTTTGACGGAGAAATCGGATGCGCCGTGTAGTCGTCACCGGCCTTGGCCTCGTCACCCCGCTGGGCGCGGACGTCGAGACTGCCTGGAAGAATATCATCGCCGCCAAGTCCGGCGCGGGCACGATCACGCGCTTCGACGCGACCGATTTCCAGAGCAACTATGCCTGCGAAGTGAAGGGTCCGGACCATGAATATGGCTTCGATCCCGGCAAGCGCGTCGATCACAAGATCCAGCGTCAGGTCGATCCCTTCATCATCTACGGCATCGATGCCGCCGGCCAGGCGATCGAGGATGCCGGTCTGCTCGACATGGACGAGGCGACCCGATTCCGCGCCGGCTGCTCGATCGGCTCGGGCATCGGCGGCCTGCCGGGCATCGAGAGCGAATCGCTCGTGCTCGCCGAAAAGGGCCCGAAGCGCGTCTCGCCGCACTTCGTCCATGGCCGCCTGATCAACCTGATCTCGGGTCAGGTCAGCATCAAGTACGGCCTGATGGGCCCGAACCACGCCGTGGTCACCGCCTGCTCGACCGGCGCCCACTCGATCGGCGACGCCGCGCGCATGATCGCGATGGACGATGCCGACATCATGCTCGCCGGCGGCGCCGAGAGCACGGTCTGCCCGATCGGCATCGCCGGCTTCGGCCAGGCCCGCGCGCTTTCCACGGGCTTCCGTGACGACCCCACCAAGGCCAGCCGCCCCTGGGACCAGGGCCGCGACGGCTTCGTCATGGGCGAAGGCGCCGGCGTGGTCGTGCTCGAGGAATATGAGCACGCCAAGGCGCGCGGCGCGAAGATCTATTGCGAAGTGGTCGGCTATGGCCTGTCGGGCGATGCCTATCACGTCACCGCGCCGCATCCGGAAGGCTCGGGCGCGTTCCGCTCGATGCAGATGGCGGTGAAGAAGTCGGGCCTGGCGCTGTCGGACATCGATTACATCAACGCCCATGGCACCTCGACGCCGCTCGGCGACGAGCTCGAGCTCGGTGCGGTCCGCCGCCTGTTCGGTGACGCGATCGGCGGCCTGTCGATGAGCTCGACCAAGTCGGCGATCGGCCACCTGCTCGGCGGTGCCGGCGCGGTGGAGAGCATCTTCTGCATCCTGGCGCTGCGCGACCAGATCGTGCCGCCGACGCTCAACCTCGACAATCCGAGCGAGAATTGCGCGGGCGTCGATCTCGTCCCGCACGTCGCCAAGGAACGCAAGGTGAAGGCCGTGCTGAACAACTCGTTCGGCTTTGGCGGCACCAATGCCAGCCTGGTGATGAAGGCTGTCTGAAGACACGCCTGCGCCGGCAGCTGCCGCACAGCCCGTCCGAAAGCCTCGCAAGCGGCGTCTGGGCGGCTGCGCGCTGCTGGTCGCGATCCTGGTGCTGGTCGCGCTCGGCATGGCCGTGCTCCAGCTCTGGGGCGGGGCGGGGCCTTCGAAGCAGAATGTCTCGGTCCTGATTCCCGAAGGCTCCAGCCTGTCGCGCGCGGCGACCGAGCTGGAAAAGGCCGGGGCGATCGGCTCGGCCCGCCAGTTCCTGATCCTTGCCAAGGTGCTGGGCAGCAGCGATCCGATCAAGGCGGGCGAATATCGCGTGCCGGCGCATCTCAGCCAGTCCGACATCCTCAAGATGATGCAGGGCGGCAAGACGCTCCAGCGCTTCGTGACGATCCCCGAGGGCACGCCCTCGATCCTGGTCTATGAGGCGCTGATGAAGGCGCCGCAGCTCAGCGGTGAGATCCAGGTGCCGGCCGAAGGCTCGGTGCTGCCGGACAGCTATGCCTATAATCGCGGCGACACCCGCCAGTCGGTGCTCGATCGTATGCAGAAGGCGATGGCGACCTATCTCGCCAGGGCTTGGGAGGCCCGCAAGCCGGGCATCGCGGTCAACACCCCCGAAGAGGCGATCAACCTGGCCGCGATCGTCGAGAAGGAAACCGGCAAGCCCGAGGAGCGTAAGACGGTTGCCGCGGTCTATTCGAACCGCCTGCGTCAGAACATGATGCTCCAGGCGGACCCGACCTTCATCTACCCGATCACCCGGGGCAAGCCGCTCGGCCGTCGTCCTTTGCTCTCCGAAGTGCACGCGAAGAACGACTACAACACTTATGAGAAGACCGGCCTGCCGATCGGTCCGATCACCAATCCGGGCCGCGCCAGCATCGACGCGGTGCTCGATCCGGCGACCTCCTCGGCGCTGTACTTCGTCGCGGACGGGACCGGCGGCCATGTGTTCGCCGACACGCTCGAGCAGCACAATGCCAACGTCCAGAAGTGGTACGCTATCCGCCGCGCGCGCGGGGAGATGTGATCGCCTTTCCCTCTCCCGCAGGCGGGAGAGGGTTGGGGAACCCTGCTTGCCTCCCCCGCAACCCCATGCGAACCTTGTTTCGCAATCGCCACGAAACCGGGGAAATCACCGCATGCGCCGCCTTGTCCTGACTAGCCTTTTGCTCGCCACTGCCGCTCCCGTCTGGGCGCAGGACAAGGCCGAGCAGCCGGCGGCAAAGGGGCAGGGCTATCGCGAGCAGATGAAGGCCGAGGCCGAGGCGGCATGGGCGCGTCCGCCGGTCGAGGAAGCCAGCGCGGTCAGCCATGGCGCTGTGACTGTGGGTGGCCAGAACATCGCCTATACCGCCACCGCCGGCACGCTCACCATCCGCGATGACGAGGGCAAGCCGACCGCTTCCTATTTCTACACCGCCTATACCCGTGACGGCGCCAAGGGTGCGCACCCGGTCACCTATTTCTACAATGGTGGCCCCGGCTCGCCGACGATCTGGCTGCACATGGGCAGTTTCGCGCCGGTGCGCGTCACCACCGCCAATCCCGAATATATCCGCCCCGCACCCTATGGCTTCGGCCCCAATCCCGATTCGCTGATCGACAAGACCGACATGGTGTTCATCGATGCGATCGGCGCAGGCTGGTCGCGGCCGCTCGGCGACAAGACAGGCAAGGACTTCTGGGGCGTCGATCAGGATGCCGACGGCTTTGCCCGCGCGATCCTGCGCTACACCAGCAAGTTCAACCGCTGGGCCTCGCCCAAATTCCTGTTCGGCGAAAGCTATGGCACGCTGCGCAACCCGGTGGTCGCGGCGAAGCTGGAGTCGGCGGGCCTCAGCCTCAACGGCATCGTCCAGTTCTCGACGATCATGAACTATGGCGTGCGCCAGCCGGGCTATGACCAGAATTTCCTGACGCTGTTCCCGACGATGGCGGCGACGGCCTGGTATCATAACCGTCTGCAGAACCGCCCGGCCGATCTGCGTGCCTTCCTCGACGAGGTCCGTGCCTTCACCAGCGGCGCCTATGCCGCCGCGCTGGCCAAGGGATCGACGATCTCGCCCGAGGAAAAGGCCGCCGTCGCAGCGAAGATGGCCGCTTATACCGGCATCAGCGAGGCCTATATCCTGCGCGCCGACCTGCGCCTCACGCTGCCGCGCTTCCAGACCGAGCTGCTGCGCGATCGCCGTGTCGCCGTGGGCCGGCTCGATTCGCGCTATCTGCTGAACGTAACCGACGCCAATGCCGACAGTCCCGAGGATGATCCCTCGTCGACTGCGGTCTCGGGCGCCTTTGTCGCGACCTTCCAGGACTATGCGGCCCGCGTGCTCGGCTACAAGACCGACATGCCCTATCGCATGAGCGCGCGGGGCCCCGGATTCGAATGGGACTGGAAGCACCGCGCGCCGGGGGACGGCACCCATCTCGCACCGGACAGCGCCGTTGATCTCGCCTATACGATGCGCACCAATCCGTACCTCAAGGTGCTGTTTATCAACGGCTATTATGATTTCGCCACGCCCTTTTACGGCGCCGAATTCGATGTCAGCCACATGCTGCTCGACCAGCAGCTCCAGAAGAACATTCGGTTCACTTATTATGATGCTGGGCACATGGTGTATCTGAACCCGGAAACGCTGCCGCAGATGCACCGCGATCTCTCGACCTGGTATGACGATGCCCTGCGCGCTGCCGCCTCGAGCAGCCCGCCCGCGCGTCCGGAGGCGAAGGCGGGCAAGAACTGACGCTGGAGCCTGATCCGGGGCTCAGGCGAACCCTTCGCCAGGTCCCAGGCCCATCTTGCCGTGATGGTGGATGGCGATGCCGTTGAGGAAGCTGTTCGCGATCATCCGCGCGCGCTCATGGACATGCTCGGCGGCATCCCCGCCGCCGATCTCGGCCAGCGTCGCGCCGAACAGGTCGAGCCAGCGCGCGAACATCGGCTTGTCGAGCCCGGGGATGGCCAGGTGCAGCGGCATCGGCCGCCCCAGATACTCGCCGCTGCTGAACAGGATCGAGCGCCAGAAACGCTTCATCTGGGCGAGATGCGGCGCCCAGTCCGTGATCCGCTCGCCAAAGACCGGCCCCAACACCGGATCGGCCTGGATGCGTGCATAGAAGCGCTCGACCAGCTCGGAGACGAACGCATCGTCGATCCCCATCTCCGCCGCCGCGCGCCGCTTCTCGTCTCGCATTTGGATGGCATGGGGGGAGGGCGTGCCGGTCTTTTCCATGGCGGCTATCTGGGGATGCCGACGCAAAACGGAAATGGGACATTCCGTCCCAGACACGCAGTCAGAGCTACGATATCGTCATCCCGGCGAAAGCCGGGATCTCAGGCGATGGAGGGGAGCGGTGGCCGGCTGGACCTATATCATGGCCAACAAGTCGCGCGGGGTTCTCTACATCGGAGTCGCGGCGTCGCTTGCGCAACGCATCCAGCAACACCGCGAAGGTAGAGGTTCCAAATTCTGTGCCAGATACAACCTGACGCTACTCGTCCTCGCAGAGCACCACGACACAATCGACGACGCGATCCGCCGCGAGAAGATGCTCAAGGAATGGAAGCGCGAATGGAAGATCGATTTGATCGAGCGCTCCAATCCCGAATGGCGCGATCTGTTCGACGACATTCGGGAATAGAGCCGCTTGAGATCCCGGCTTTCGCCGGGATGACGGTTGTTTACCGCCCCAGCGAAGCCGCTTCGCGTGCCAGCGTCTCGACCTGCTCGTAGCTCGCGCCCTTGGGCGTGACCCAGGAGCCGCCGACGCACAGGATCGGGTCGAAGCCCAGCCATTCCGGCGCGGTCGCCGCCGTGATGCCGCCGGTCGGGCAGAACTTGCACTGGTAGAAGGGCGCGGCGAGCGCCTTCAGGGCCTTCAGGCCACCCGAGGTCTCGGCCGGGAAGAACTTGAAATGGGTGAGGCCGAGGTCGAGCCCGCGCATGATGTCACCTGCATTGGCGACGCCAGGCAGGTACGGCACGCCGCTGCGGGTGATCGCGTCGCCCAGGCGATCGGTCAGGCCCGGCGAGACGATGAACTCGGCATCGGCTTTCATCACCTGCTCGAACTGGTCGGTGTTGACCACCGTGCCGGCGCCGACGATCGCGCCTTCGACCTTCTTCATCTCGGCGATGGCTTCCAGTGCCGCTTCGGTGCGCAAGGTCACCTCGAGCACGCGCAGGCCGCCCTTCACCAGCGCTTCCGCCAGCGGCCTTGCCGTGGCGGCGTCTTCGATCACGAGCACCGGGATCACCGGCGCGGTCTTCATGATGGCTTCGATATTCAAAGGGCATGCTCCTGCGCGAATGCCGCGGCGGCGCCGTAGAGGCCCGGCTGCGGGTGCGTGATGAGCTTCACCGGAATGGAAGACATCAGCCCCTGGAACCGGCCCTTGGCGATGAACCGCTGGCCGAAGCCCGACTGCAACAGATGGTCCTTGAGTCGCAACCCCAGACCGCCGGCAATCACCACGCCCTTGGGGCCGTGGCTCAGCGCCAGGTCGCCCGCGACGGCGCCCAGGCTCAGGCAGAAGCGGTCGAGCGCGGCCACCGCCAGCTCGTCCTTGCCTTCGAGCGCGAGGCCCCAGATCGCCTTGTCGTCGAGCCGGTTTACCGGCTTGCCTTCCAGCTCGGCCAGCGTCTCGTAGAGCGAGACGATCGCCGGGCCGGCTACCACGCGCTCCTTGGAGACGCGGTTGTAGATCTTGCGCAGCCGCTTCACGAGCGCGTCCTCGATCGGGTCGAGCGGCGCGAAGTCGCTATGCCCGCCCTCGGTGGCGATCACGTCATAGCCGGCGCGGTGACGGAACACCTGCGCGACGCCCAGGCCGGTGCCCGGGCCGCACACGGTGATCGAGCCCTTGTCGGGCAGCGACTGGTCGGGCCCGCACAGGTGCAGGAAATGCTCGTCGCCCATCTGCGCGACGGCGTGGCCGATCGCCTCGAAGTCGTTGACCACCGTCCAGGTGTCGGCGCCCAGCCGGTCGGGGATCAGCGCGGGGCGGATGATCCAGGGATTGTTGGTGAGCTTGATGATCTCGCCGCCCACCGGGGAGGCCACTGCCAGCGCCGCCGCCTTGGGCAGCGGCCGGCCGAGTTCCTCGCCATAGGCCTGCCAGGCGAGCTGCAGGCTGGGGTGCTCGGCGACCTTCTGCGTGACCGGCTCGCTGATCGAGACGACGCGGCCCTCCGCTACTTCGGCAACGGCAAAGCGGGCATGCGTGCCCCCGATATCGACCGCGACGACTTCCATTCGGGCTCCTGATCCTCTCATCCGCCTGGGTCTGTCAACGTTGCCATACCCGGCCGGGCCCTTCTTCCCGCGTGCGACGCAGAAGTAAAGGATAACCGTCACCCCGGCCGTGGCCGGGGTGCGGTCCGGGTCTTACAGTCCCGCTTCCGCCAGCATCGCCGACGCGCCCTTTTCGGCTTCGTCGCAGTGGTGGCGCAGCATCGCGAACAGCTCGCGGCCGGTGCCGATCGCCGGCGGCGGCGCGGCGACATGCTCGCGCGCTTCCCATTCCGCCGCGTCGACCAGCGCGCTCAGCTCGCCGCTCTCGGCGCAGAGCCGCACCACATCGCCGTCGCGCAGCTTGGCGATCGGGCCGCCGCCCAGCGCTTCGGGGCTGAGATGGATCGCGCACGGCACCTTGCCGCTCGCGCCCGACATCCGCCCGTCGGTGACCAGCGCGACCTTGAAGCCGCGGTTCTGCAGCACGCCCAGCGGCGGCGTCAGCTTGTGCAGCTCGGGCATGCCGTTCGCCTTGGGGCCCTGGAAGCGAACCACCACGATCACGTCGCGCTCCAGCTCGCCGGCCTTGAACGCTTCCTGCACCTCGAGCTGGTCGGCGAAGACCCGGCACGGCGCCTCGATCGTCCAGCGCTCGCGCTCGACCGCCGAGACCTTGATGCACGCCCGGCCCAGATTGCCCTTGAGGATGCGGAAGCCGCCCTCGCTCGAGAAGGGATCGGACGCAGTGCGCACGATGGTGTCGTCGCCGCTCTTCTCGCCATGCTCGGTCCACACCAGCGTGTCGCCGGCCATCTCGGGCTTGCGGCCATAGTCCGCCATGCCGCCCTTGCCGACGGTCAGCGTGTCGCCATGCATCAGCCCGGCGCCGAGCAGCTCGCGGATCACGAAGCTCGGCCCGCCGGCATCCTCGAAGCCGTTCACATCGGCCGAGCCGTTCGGATAGACCCGCGTCAGCAGCGGCACGATCCGCGAGAGCCGGTCGAAATCGTCCCAGTCGATCGTGATCCCCGCCGCCCGCGCGAACGCCGGCACATGGATCAGGTGGTTGGTCGAGCCGCCGGTCGCCAGCAGCACGATCGCCGCGTTCACGATCGCCTTTTCATCCACCACATGCCCGATCGGGCGATAGTCGTCGCCGTTCCAGCCGATCTCGGTCAGGCGGTGCACCGCGGCGCGGGTCAGCTCCTGGCGCAGCTTGGTGCCCGGATTGGCGAAAGCGGCGCCCGGCATGTGCAGGCCCATCGCCTCCATCATCATCTGGTTCGAATTGGCGGTGCCGTAGAAGGTGCAGGTGCCCTTGGAATGGTATGCCGCGATCTCGGCGTCGAGCAGCTCGTCGCGGCTCACCTTGCCCTCGGCATAGAGCTCGCGGATCTTGGCCTTTTCCTTGTTGGCCAGGCCCGACTTCATCGGCCCGCCCGGGATCAGCACCATCGGCAGGTGGCCGAAGCGCAGCGCGCCCATCAGCAGCCCCGGGACGATCTTGTCGCAGATGCCGAGCAGCGCCGCGCCCTCGAAGGTGCGGTGCGAGAGGGCGACCGCGGTGCTGAGCGCGATCGTGTCGCGGCTGAACAGCGACAGCTCCATGCCCTGATAGCCCTGCGTCACGCCGTCGCACATCGCCGGCACGCCGCCCGCCACCTGCGCGGTGGCACCGGCCTCATGCGCCCAGATCTTCATCTGCTCGGGATAGCGATAATAGACCGCATGCGCCGAGAGCAGGTCGTTATAGGCGCTGACGATGCCGATGTTCATCGAGCGCCCGGCCTTCATCTGCTCGCGCTGCTCGTCGGTGCCGGCATAGGCATGGGCGAGGTTGGCGCAGCCCAGCTTGGGCCGGTCATTCCCCGATTCGCGCTCGGCATCGAGCAGCGCGAGATAGGCGCGGCGCCTGGCCTTGGAGCGCTCGATCACCCGGTCGGTGACGGCGGCGATTTCGGGGTGCAGGGTCATATACTCATTCCATTTACACTACCGTTCCCCGGCGGAAGCCGGGGCCCAGGGTTTCTCGGCTGCGTCGCTTGTGACCCTGGCCCCCGGCATTCACCGGGGATCAGGCAAGCCTCAGTTCGCCCAGTGGATATCCACCGGCAGCTCGACATCGGCGAGCACGCGGCCGACCGGGTAGCTCGACGAGGCCCCCTGTTCGATCGCGGCCTCGAGCACGTCCTTCTTCGCCTCGCCGGTGAACGCGATCATCAGCGCGCGGGCCGAGACGATCGCGGCGCGGCTCAGCGTCACGCGGGCAACCGGCGCCTCGGGCGGCAGCGGATCGGGCATCACGCCCAGCGCGCGGCGCTCCTTGGGGCCGTTCAGCGCTTCGTCGTAATCGGGGCCCGGGAAGATCGAGGCGCAGTGCCCGTCGCCGCCCACGCCGAGCAGGCACAGGTCGAGCGGCCAGTGCACGTCCTGGAGCAGCGCGTCGGCCGAGCGGCCCGCCGCCTTGTAGTCGGGTGCCTTGTCCGAGACGAGCGGGAGCACGCGGGCGCCCTTGGGGATGAAGATCTTGCCGATCGCGGTGACGTTCGACAGCGGATCGCCCAGCGGCACGATGCGATCGTCGCCCGGGATGATCGTCACGCGCTTCCAGTCGATCTTGGCCTTGGCGAGCTTCTCGTAGATCGGCAGCGGGGTCTTGCCCCCGGCCAGCGCGATCACCGCCGCGCCGCGCGCATCGATCGCGCTCTCGATGATGAAGCCGATATCGCCGGCGACGGCATCGGCCATCTCGTCGGCGCTCTCATAGTCCCACCATTCGATTTCGGTCGTCATGTTCGTTCCTTGCGTTTCAGGTGGGTATTCCTGGCCCAAAAATCACTGTCATGCTGAACTTGTTTCAGCACCCAAGGCTCCACTCGGGAAACCGTCGCCGGTGGCGCGTTGGACCCTGAAACGAGTTCAGGGTGACGGTCCCCTAAAATCCTACTCGTTCCACGTCACCCCGTCGCGCTCGGTCAGCGCGATCGCGGCGCTCGGGCCCCAGCTGCCCGAGGCATAGGGCTTGGGCTTCACATTGCCGGTCTTCCAGCCTTCGCGGATCGCATCGATCCACGCCCATTGCGCCTCCACCTCGTCGCGGCGGACGAACAGCGTGGGGTCGCCCTCGATCAGGTCGAGGAACAGCCGCTCATAGGCGATGCGGCGGCGGCTGCCCGCGAACTCATGCTCGAGGCTGAGGTTCAGCGGCACTTCCTTCAGGTGGATGCCGTCGCGGTCGAGGCCCGGCTCCTTCGCCATCACCAGCAGCTGGATATATTCCTCGGGCTGCAGGCGGATCACCAGCACATTGGGCTTCAGCGCGCCGCCGCGATCCTCGAAGATCGAGTGCGGCACCGGCTTGAAGGTGATGACGATCTCGCTGCGGCGCTCGGCCAGCCGCTTGCCGGTGCGCAGGTAGAAGGGCACGCCGTGCCAGCGCCAATTGTCGACATGCGCCTTGATCGCGACGAAGGTCTCGGTGTCCGAGCTCTTCTCCAGGTCGGTGTCGTAGGAGCGCACGATCTCGCCCTTCACCGCGCCGCCGCCATATTGGCCGGTCACGGTCAGGTTCGGCACATCGGCCCCGGCGATCGGGCGGAGCGAGCGCAGCACCTTCACCTTCTCGTCGCGCACCGAAGTGCCGTCGAAGCGGGCAGGGGGCTCCATCGCGATCAGCGCGAGCAGCTGGAGCATGTGGTTCTGCACCATGTCGCGCAGCGCGCCGACATCGTCATAATAGCCCGCACGGCCTTCGAGGCCGACGGTCTCGGAAACGGTGATCTGGACGTTCTCGATGCCCTGGGCGTTCCACACCGGCTCGAACAGCGAATTGCCGAAGCGCAGCGCCAGGATGTTCTGCACCGTCTCCTTGCCGAGATAGTGGTCGATCCGGAAGGTGCGGTCCTCGGGGAAGGCTTCGGCAACGATATCGTTGACGATCCGGCTGGAGGCGAGGTCGACGCCCAGCGGCTTTTCCAGCCCGATGCGGACATTGTCGCCGGTCAGCCCGGCCGATTGCAGCCCCTTGATCGTCGGGCCGAACAGCGAAGGCGCGGTCGACAGGAAGATGGCGAGCCCGTCCGAGATGTCGCCCAGCTTCTCGGCCAGCGCGGCGAAGCCCTCGGTCTTCGAGGCATCGAGCCGCTGGTAGAAGACCCGCTCCAGGAAGCTGGCGACAGCGCTGTCATCCTTGCGGTCGGCCGGCAGGAATTTCTCGAGCGATTCCCGGGCGAAGCCGCGGAAGCCGGCATCGTCATATTCGGAGCGCGCGGTGCAGGTGATCGTCAGGCCGTCGGGCAGCAGCCCATCGGCATGCAGGCCGTAGAGCGAGGGGAGCAGCATCCGCTGGGAAAGGTCGCCGGTGGCGCCGAACAAAAGCAGTTTGCCCGCGGGCTGTCGCATGGATCGCCTCTTAATCGTCGTTTCGGGCCCGCGAGACACCAATGGCGCGCAAAGATCAAGGCCGGGTGGAGCGCTCTAGATAGGGTAACCGGTGGCAGCGGCAAGCGGAGTGGCGGAAGATTGCTCGCGGCGAGGTGGGGAGGAAAGAAATCGTGCGCGCGGACGGGCGGTGCGCTCGCCGCCGCGCATCGGAAAACCGTCATCCCGGCGAAAGCCGGGATCTCGTGCGGCTCCTTCCCCGCGCTACGGCATGAGATCCCGGCTTTCGCCGGGATGACGAACTTGTCGGGCCGCCAACCCTTCATGTTCCCCGGCGAAAGCCGGGGCCCAGGGTTTCTCTGCCGTGTCGCTTATGACCCTGGGCCCCGGCCTTCGCCGGGAACAGATGCACCAGCCGCCGAAAACGAAAAAGGCCGGACCCAAGGGCCCGGCCTCTTCAAAATCCAGAACCGGACAGGCCCCTCAGAGCACCAGCCCCTCGGTCTGTTCGAACCCGGCCATGATGTTGAGGTTCTGCACCGCGGCACCCGCGGCGCCCTTGCCGAGATTGTCGAGCGTCGCCACCAGCCGTGCCTGGCCCGTCTCGGCATTGCCGAACACGCGCAGCGAAAGCCGGTCGGTGCCTGCGTCCTCCTCGATCGTCACCGCCGCGACGTCGCCCGGCAGCACGCGGACGATCGGCGAATCCTTGTACGCCTCGCGCAGCGCATTCTCGATCGCGTCGAGCGAAGGCCGGCGGGTAAAGGCGTGGAGGGGCAGGGGGATCTCGACCAGCATGCCGCGATAGGTCCGCACCACCGCCGGCTGGAAGATCGGCGGATGCACGATGCGCGCATGCTTGGTCATCTCGGGCACATGCTTGTGGCCAAGGTTGAGCCCGTAGTTGCGGAACGCCGTCTCGGTATAGGTCGCACCCTTGGCGTCCTCGAACTCGGCGATCATGTTCTTGCCGCCGCCCGAATAGCCCGAGACCGCGTTGACGCTCAGCGGATGGTCGTGCGGCACCAGGCCGGCGCGAATCAGCGGGCGGACGAGTGCGAGGAAGCCGGTCGGATAGCAGCCGGGATTGGAGACGCGCGCCGACTCGGCGATCTGCGCGCTCTGTCCGGGCTCCAGCTCGGGAAAGCCATAGGTCCAGCCATCGGCGACGCGGTGCGCGCTCGATGCGTCGATCACGCGGACCTTGCTGGCCTTGATCATCTCCACCGCTTCGCGGGCGGCGTCGTCGGGCAGGCACAGGATCACGAAGTCCGCCGAATTGAGCGCGTCCTCGCGCTTGGCGGCGTCCTTGCGGTCCTTGTCGTCCAGGATGATCTGCTCGATCCCCGCGCGGCCATCCAGCCGCTCGCGAATCTCCAGGCCCGTGGTGCCCACGGCGCCGTCGATGAACACGCGAATCGTCATGCCGCCGGGCGCTCCAGGACCGTGGCCGGCACATAGCCGACCAGATTGTGCCCGGGTGCCACGCCCCAGGCGTGATCGCCGGCGAATTCCAGCACTTCGAACGATTCGCCGGCGGCCAGTTCCACCAGCGTATCCGAATCGAGCTTGGGGCCGGCGCGCAGGGGCACGGCAGAGGCGATCATGCGAGGCATAGGCGCCGCATAATGGGGTGCGAAAACGCGATCCGCCAGACGCACGTCTGCCAGATCACGACGAACCGCATCGACCCTGGGATCGATGGGAACCGAACGGCCCTTCAGCGCGAAACGCTTACGCGCTGGCCCTGCGGGCGACTGGTTCGGCGATGTGCCCCCCAGCGAGGAAATGCCCGAATTCTGCAAGAAACTCTGCCCCTTCCGCGGTCTTGGCGACGAAGATGTTCCGCTTGTCGGTGTCGTCGCGCTGGCGGCGCAGATAGCCGAGCGTGCCCAGTCTATTCAAGGCACGCGTTACAACGGGCTTGGATACGTTCAAAGCCCGGGCCAAACCGCGCACGGTATGGGGTCCAGGTTCCAGATAGACGAGCATAAGCAGGGCCATCTGCCGGTTGGTCAGGTCCGGTTCTCCCGATCGCACATAGTCGATCAGCGTGTTCTTCCACGAAGAAAGCGAGCTGTCGGTCATTGCGTTCACGGCATCTACTCTGTTGTTACGCCCCCGATACGCCAGGGCCACACGTCATAACGCGCCTGAACCGATCCGGTTTCAGTCCGGATGCGAAATGTTACAGCTTTGTTGATTAACCGAGATGAGTGGACGCCTCTCGAAGGTTGATCGGAGCGGGTTGCTCCCCTATGTGCCGCCTTTCTCCAAGAGGTCCGCACATTTCATGTTCACCTTCCTGCTCATCGTTCAGGCATTCATCGCCGCTGGTCTCGTCGGCGTGATCCTCGTGCAGAAGTCGGAGGGCGGCGGCCTCACTTCGAGCGGCAGCCCGTCGGGCCTGATGTCGGCGCGCAGCGCGGCCGATTTCCTGACGCGCACCACCGCGATTCTCGCGACCGCGTTCATCGCCATGTCGATCCTGCTCGCCTTCCTGGCGGCGAATCGCCACGGCGCGACGATCGACGCCTCGCTCCAGCGTGCGGCTCCGGCTGCGGCGCCCCAGGCGCTGCCGACCAGCGCGCCCGCGGGCGGTGCGGTTCCCTTCGCGCCGGGCAACAGCTCGGCCCCGACTGGTACGGCGCCGGCTCCGGCCGCGCAGGGCAACAGCTCGGTTCCGCTGGCCCAGTAAATCCGCCGGTCCCGGCCTGGTCCGGGTCTGTCCACATAAATTTGTGCCCGGTTGCGTGATTCGCACGCTTCCGGCGCGCGTCCATTCACGTTAGGCGTTTTCTCCCATGGCGCGGTATATCTTCATCACCGGCGGCGTGGTCTCCTCGCTAGGCAAGGGTCTCATGGCAGCGAGCCTCGCGGCTCTGCTCCAGGCGCGTGGCTATCGGGTCCGCATCCGCAAGTTCGATCCCTATCTCAACGTCGATCCCGGCACGATGTCGCCGCACCAGCATGGTGAGGTCTATGTGACCGACGACGGGGCGGAAACCGATCTCGATCTCGGGCATTATGAACGCTTCACGGGTGTCGCCTCGCGGCAGTCGGACAACATCACGTCGGGCCGGATCTACAAGACGATCATCGAGCGCGAGCGCCGCGGCGACTATCTCGGCGCCACCGTCCAGGTGATCCCGCACGTGACCGACGCGATCAAGGCGTTCGCCCAGGCGGACACCGAGGATCTCGATTTTGTCCTCTGCGAAATCGGCGGCACCGTAGGCGATATCGAATCCCTCCCCTTCGTCGAGGCGATCCGCCAACTTCGCAACGATCTCGGCCGCAACCAGTCGGTCAGCGTCCATCTGACGCTGGTGCCGTACATCGCGGCCGCCGGTGAGCTGAAGACCAAGCCGACCCAGCACAGCGTCCGCGAGCTCGCTTCGCTCGGCGTCCATGCCGACGTCATCGTCTGCCGCAGCGAAAAGCCGCTGCCGGCGAGCGACCGCGCCAAGATCGCGCTGTTCTGCAACGTGCCCGCCTCGTCGGTCATTCCCGCGCTCGACGCGCCGACCATCTACGGCGTGCCGCTGCAATATCATGCCGAGGGTCTCGACGTCGAAGTGCTCAAGGCCTTCGGCATCGACGTCGCCGGCTCGCCCGATCTCGCCCGCTGGGAAGAGATCGAGGACCGCGTCCTCAATCCCGAGGGCGAAGTCACGATCGGCGTGGTCGGCAAGTATATGGGCGTGCCGGACGCCTATAAGTCGCTCACCGAGGCGCTCACCCATGGCGGCATCGCCAACCGGGTGAAGGTCAACATCCGCTGGCTCGACGCCGAGCTGTTCGAGCATGACAATGAGGAAGAGATCACCGCGCAGCTCGAGCCGCTGCACGGCATCCTTGTCCCCGGTGGCTTCGGCGAGCGCGGCAGCGAGGGCAAGATCGCCGGCGTGAAGTTCGCCCGCGAGCGCAACGTGCCCTTCTTCGGCATCTGCCTCGGCATGCAGATGGCCTGCATCGAAGGCGTCCGCGCCGGCGGCATTGCCAATGCCTCGACCACCGAATTCGGCCCGACCGAGGAGCCGGTGGTCGGCATGATCACCGAGTGGATGACCGCTGAGGGCCTGCAGAAGCGGGAAGAGGGCGGCGATCTCGGCGGCACGATGCGCCTTGGTGCCTATACCGCGAAGCTCGGCGGCAATTCGGTCGTCTCGTCGATCTACGGCTCGGACGAGATCAGCGAGCGCCATCGTCACCGCTACGAGGTCAACACCGCGTACAAGCCGGTGCTGGAGCAGGGCGGCCTGGTCTTCTCCGGCATGTCGCCCGACGGCTCGCTGCCCGAGATCGTCGAGCGGCCCGACCATCCCTGGTTCGTCGGCGTGCAGTTCCACCCGGAGCTCAAGTCCAAGCCTTTCGAGCCGCATCCGCTGTTCGCCAGCTTCATCGAGGCGGCGGTGCGGCAGTCGCGGCTGGTCTAGGCCCAGTCCCGCAGGAACAGGAAGGCCGGGCCGCAACGCCCGGCCTTTTCTTTTGCCGGTCCCTCGCGCTAACAGCCGGGCAGGGGGACAGCCGCATGTCGGATTTCGAGTTCATCTTCGCACTTTACGGACTGTTGCTCGGGCTTTCGCTTGCCGAGGTGCTCGGCGGCCTCGCCCGGGCGATCGAAGCCCGTCTGCGTCCCGGCTCGACGATCCGGATCGGCTGGCTCACCCCGCTGCTCGGCGCCTTTGTGATCCTCGACCTGCTCTCCTTCTGGCAGGCGGCCTGGACGGTGCGCGAGCTCGTCCTCGTCTCGGGCAAGGCGCTGATGGCGATCACCGTATTCGCGAGCGCCTATTATCTCGCCGCCCACCTCGTCTTCCCGCGCGAAGTGCAGGAGGAGGCGGACTTCGACGCGCATTTCTTCCGCGTCCGCCGCATCGTCATCGGGGTGATGCTCGCGCTACTGATCTGCCAGCTCGGCTTCTACGCCGGCCTGCCCAAGATCGCGCCGCATCTGTTCCGCCCGCTCGCGCTCACGCTCACCGTCATCCTCGCCGCGCTGATGCTCGCCGCGATGTTCGTGCCCAACAATCGCTGGGCGAGAGTGGTGATGGCCGCCCTCGTGGCCCGTTATGTCGTGGTCTATCTCCTCTAGAGCGCTTCGTTCGCGGAAGCTCGCACGGTCGCAAATGCCTTCGCAGCCGCAACAAGGACCTTTCCTTCGGCGGCCGGCATCGACTAGCGAAGCCGCATGCGTATCCTGATTGCCGTCCTCGCCTTGTTCCTCACCGCCGCGTCCGGCCCGCAGGAGCCCGCCACGGTGCGTGTCCGCCTGGTCACCTCGGCGGGCAACATCGTCCTCGCGCTCGATGCCAGGCGCGCGCCGAAGACGGTCGCCAATTTCATGGCCTATGTCGATGACGGCCGGCTCGACGGTACCCAGTTCTACCGCTCCGCCCGGCGCAAGGGGGATCCGGCGCACGGCTTCGTCCAGGGCGGGATCGGCACCGATGCCCGGCGCATGCTGCCGTCGCCGCCGCTGGAATCGACGCTGCAGACCGGCATCCGCCATCTCGACGCGACGATCTCGATGGCGCATGGCCCCAACCCGGACGGAGCGAACTGCAACTTCTCGATCATGGTCGGGCCCAATCCCGGGCTCGATGCCAAGGCCGGCTATCGCGGCTTTGCGGCGTTCGGGAAGGTCGTCACCGGCATGGACGTGGTCAAGCGCATGCTCGCCATGCCCACCGGCGGCGGCCGCGATGCGATGAAGGACCAGATGATCCTCAAGCCCGTCCAGATCCTCCGCGCCGTCCGCCTGGACGGCGTCGCCAGGCCCACCGGCTATGTGAAGCCTTGGCTGATCGGCACGCCGAAGTAACCGAATTTCCCCTACGGCGGAAAGACTTGGTCGCAAGCCGGACACGTTCCGGAAAAATATTTCACGCCGTTTCGGATCGATCGGCCGCCCGGTTCCTATGACGGAAATGGGATTAGATCGAACCGGCCCTCCGCTCGCAGGCTTCTCGCGTCTTGCCCGAATGTTTTTCGGATGCCGGTCCTCTCGGGGGCCGGTCGGGAGGGAATATGATAATTCAGAATATGTCGATACCGCGCAAGCTCGCGGCGGCCTTCGTCCTGCTCGTCTGCATCTTCGCCGGCGTAGGCTGGCTGCTCTTCTCGAGCCTGCAGACCGTCGGCGCAGCCTCCGAGGACAAGCAGCGTGCGTCCGAGATGTCGGAGCATGTCAGCGACATCATGGGCCAGATCCTGGAGCAGCAGAGCGCTGTCCGCGCCTATGTCATCCTGCGCAACGCCGACTTCCTCACGACCTATGATGAGGCGGGGAAGAAGATCGAGGAACTGGCCAACGCGTTCCGCGCAGGAACCGCGGTTCCCGAGCAGAAGACGCGTATGGACAATCTGGTCGCCGCGATCGCGGAGCTTCGCGGCAAGCTCGATAACATGATCGCGCTTGCGAAGAATCCCGCCACCCAGGGCGAGGCGCAGCAGCTCGCGGGCGTCAAGCAGCTCGGCAAGATCCGCAAGATCATTGGCGAGATCAACGATGTGCAGGACGAGCGCGTCGCCGCGACCCAGAAGGTTGAGGCCTCTGCGCGTGCAGCTGCGATCACCGCGCTCACGCTGGGTGGCGCCTTCGGCATCGCCATGGCCGCGCTGTTCGGCTGGCTGCTCACCACGATGATCGCGCATCCGATCAAGCGGATGACCGGGTTGATGGGCCGGCTCGCCGGCGGCGAGAACACGATCGACGTGCCCGGCACCGATCGCCAGGACGAAGTCGGCGGCATGGCGCGCGCCGTGCTGGTGTTCCGCGATGCCGCGGTCGCCAAGGAAAAGGCGGATGCCGCGAAGCTGGTCGCCGACGCCGAGCAGAAGCATGTCGTCTCCGCGCTCACCGACGGGCTGGAAAGCCTGGCGAAGGGTGATCTCACCACCGAGATCAACAGCGAGTTCGCTTCCGACTATGTTGCCCTGAAGACCAACTTCAACTCGGCGCTCACTGCACTGCGCACGCTGATCGGCTCGGTCGTCGAAGGTGCGGCCACCATCCGCACCGGCTCGGGCGAGATCGCCCAGGCGTCGGAGGATCTTGCCCGCCGTACCGAGAGCAACGCCGCTTCGCTGGAGGAGACGTCGGCCGCGATCAGCCAGATGGACGATCGCCTCAAGGCGACGGCCAGGGCCGCCGGCAATACGCTGACCCGCGCCGATCAGGCGATCTCCACCGTCAGCGATGGCCGTTCGATCGCCGATGACGCTGTCCAGGCGATGACTCGCGTCGCTGATAGCGCCAAGGGCATCGACTCGGTCATCGAAGGCCTCGACAAGATCGCGTTCCAGACGCGCGTGCTTGCAATGAACGCCGCCGTGGAGGCGGGGCGTGCGGGCGAGGCGGGTCGCGGTTTCGCGGTCGTCGCCGATCTCGTCAGCGCGCTCGCCATGCGCGCCGAGGAAGAGGCAGGCCGTGCCCGCGACCAGCTCACCGCAACCCAGGGCGATATCGTCGCCGCGGTGGAGATGGTGCAAAAGGTCGATGGCGCGCTTGCCAATATCTCGGGCGATGTCGGCCAGGTCCATGACCTGCTCGCCAATATCGCCAGCGACAACGAAGCGCAGTCGGCGGCCGTCACGCAGATCGCCGTGGCGATCGGTACGATGGACCAGGCCACGCAGCAGAATGCCGCGATGGTCGAGGAAACGTCGGCCGCCTCGCGTAACCTGAGCTCGGAAGTCCAGCTGCTCTCGGAACAGGCTTCGGCGTTCAATATCGGTGCCAGCCAGGCCCCGCCGCGCCGCCCCGCCAAGCCGGCGGCGAGCAGCATCCGCGCCAAGGGTGCGCCGGGCTATGTCTCGCCGGTGAAGCCGCTTCCGGCGGCCGCCGTCGCCGCGCTCACCCCGTCGGACGATTGGGCGACGTTTTAAATCATATTTTTCGTGAAATACGCGATTTGCACGCAGGCTTTCCTATAATGAAACTGCGAGCATATGGGGAGGGGAGGACGCAAGTCCTTCCCTCCTTTCGCATTTCAAGGCCGCTGGAGGGCAGGTCCGCGCAAACACAAAGGGCGCCCGGACCATCGCCCGAGCGCCCCCCGCTGCGACGTCCAAAGGGAGGAAGACGTCGCTAGCCGTGGTCGGTCAGTTATGCGGCATCGGCCTCGCGATGCTCGATCGGGCTCGGTGCGGAGCCGCCGTTCACCGCGATCTTCTTGGGCTTCATCGCCTCGGGCACTTCGCGGACCAGCTCAATCACCAGCAGGCCGTCGGCAAGGTCGGCGCTCTCTACGCGGACGAAATCGGCCAGCTCGAAGCGCCGCTCGAAGCTGCGGGTGGCGATTCCCAGGTGCAGGTACGCGCCCTGGTTGTTCTCGTTCTCCTCGCGCTTCTTGCCGGCCACCAGCAGCAGGTTCTGCTGCGCGGTGATGTCGATCTCGTCAGCCTTGAAGCCGGCGACGGCGATCGTGATCCGGTAGCGGTCCTCGGCAACGCGCTCGAGGTTGAACGGGGGATAATTCTCGGATGCCTGCGCGCGGGCACTGGCCTCGAGCAGGTCGAACAGCCGGTCGAACCCGATGGTCGAGCGGCGGAACGGGGTGAAATCGAACTGGCGCATATCAAGACCTCTATTCTTGAGCGAATTGATGAACTTGCCGGCGCCCGGATGCCCGCGACGCCGTGGTTTTCGCGGCCCGTTACGGCGCCGCTTGATACAGATTGTGTCGGAGATTCCGCCTTTCAAGATGCGGCGAAACGGGCCCCGCAAGCGCCGGCCAACTCAGGCTAGGTATCGCTAAACATCTCCTTGCTCGCTAATATCCCCCAATTGAGTGGAGATTAAGCGCAACACGGCCAGAGGGGATAATCATGAGCCTTGCTTCGCTTTCACTGCTACTCCTAGCCAGTACGGCTCCGGCACCTGCCGGAGTTCTGCGTGACGATCCGGCGCCCGCCGCTGCCAACGCCAGCGCCAACGCCAATGCGGATGAGCAGGAAAAGGCGAAGCCTCAGGATGGCGGCGAGATCGTCGTCACGGCCCGCCGGCGTGAGGAAAAGGCCCAGGACGTGCCGATCGCGATTTCGGTGATCGGCGGCGCGACCATCGAGAACACCGGCGCGACCAACCTCAACCGTCTGCAGACCTCGCTGCCAGCAGTGCAGTTCTATTCGAGCAACCCGCGCAATTCCGCGATCAACATCCGCGGCCTGGGCGCACCGTTCGGTCTCACCAATGACGGCATCGAGCAGGGCGTCGGCTTCTATCTCGACCAGGTCTATATCGGCCGTATCGGCGCCTCGACCTTCGATTTCGTCGATGTCGAGCGGGTGGAAGTGCTGCGCGGGCCCCAGGGCACGCTCTACGGCAAGAACACCACGGCTGGCGCGATCAACATCACCACTCGCGCGCCCAGCTTCACGCCGGAGACCAAGGTCGAGCTGAGCGTCGGCAATTACGACCTGATCTCGGCCAAGGCATCGGTCTCGGGTCCGCTCAGCGACAAGCTCGCGATCCGCATCTCTAGCGCGCTCACCAGCCGCGAGGGGACGATCGAGAATGTCCGCACCGGCGAGGATCTTCACAAGCAGCGCACCAGCAGCTTCCGCGGCCAGCTGCTGTGGAAGGTGAATGACGATCTCGATTTCACCCTGGCGGGCGACTGGAACCTCCAGAACCCGCTGTGCTGCGTGCAATATTATGCGCGGGTCGGCGCTACCCAGCGGCCGATCTCCCGCCAGTATACGGCGCTGGCAGCCGCGTTCGGCTATGCGCCGGCCAGTACCGATCCGTTCGATCGCAAGGTCGATCTCGATGCCCAGATCAACTCGCGCCAGGAAATCGGCGGCGCTTCGCTGGTCGCCAACTGGAATCTCGGCCCGGCGACGCTGACCTCGGTCTCGGCGTGGCGCTATTGGGATTGGCAGCCGAAGAACGATCGCGATTTCATCGGCTTGCCGATCACTACCGTCTCGCAGAACCCGTCGCAGCAGAAGCAGTTCAGCCAGGAACTGCGCCTCAGCTCCAATGGCGACGGCCGGCTCGATTACACGATCGGCGCCTTCTTCTTCCACCAGACGATCGATACCCAGGGCTCGCAGGTCCAGGGGGCGGCGGCAAGCCGCTGGCTGCTCAATCCGGGCAATGTTCCGATCGGTGCGACCGGCTGCGCCACGGCTACGGCAGCCGCCTGCAACCCGTTGGTGCTGAACGGGCTGACCTCGACCAACACGATCAATTTCGACAACACCAGTTTCGCGCTGTTCGGCAAGCTCAACTGGGAGCCCGTGGACGGCTTCCACATCCAGCCGGGCCTGCGCCTGAACTATGACAAGAAGTCCGGCTTCTACGAGTCGGTCGTCAGCATCAGCAATGCGCGCTACAATTTCGTCGCGACGGCGGCCAATGTCGCCGCGCTGCTCGCAAATGGCACCGCTACCGCGGACCAGCTGAACACCCTGGCCCCGCAGCGCTACAGCCCGAAGTTCAGCGACTGGAACGTCTCGGGCGACATCACCCTGTCGTACGACTTCTCGCCGGACGTCCACGGCTATGCGACCTATGCGCGCAGCTTCAAGTCGGGCGGCATCAACCTCTCGGGGCTGCCGCTCAATTCGACCAGCACGGGTGTCGATCTCTCGACCCAGACGGTGAAGCCGGAGAAGGTCGATCACTTCGAGATCGGCCTGAAGACCCAGTTCCTCGATCGCAAGGTGACTTTCAACACGGCTGCCTTCTGGACCGAGATCCGCGACTATCAGGCGACGGTGAACAACAACGCGATCAACGTGATCCGCGGCTATCTGGCCAATGCCGGCAAGGTGCGGGTGAAGGGCTTTGAATGGGATCTCTCGGCCCGTCCGACCCAGAACGTCAATTTCTACTTCAACGGCGCCTATACCGACGCGAAATACGCCGATTTCAAAAACGCGCCGTGCCCGCCGGAGCTTTCCGGCGGTACCGCGACCGCGCCGGGCGGCGTCACCGATCCGGCGGGTACGCCGGGCGGCCGCAGCCCCGCCTATTGCGACATTTCGGGCCAGGTGCTGCCGGGTATCTCGAAATGGTCGCTCAGCTGGGGTGGCGAGATCCGCCAGCCGGCCGGGGATGGCACGGTCTATCTCGGCTATGACGGCAACTGGCGCTCGAAATTCTCGTCCAACCCGTCGCCCTCGGCCTATACCTGGATCGACGCCTATTCGCTGTCGAACGTCCGCCTCGGCTGGCGGCGCGCGGATCTCAACATCTATGGCTGGGTCCGCAACGTGTTCGATAAGCAGTATTTCGAGCTGCTCTCGGTCCAGTCGGGCAGCACCGGCCTGATCGTGGGCCAGCCGGGCGACCCGAGGACTTATGGCCTGACGATCAGCAAGAGCTTCTGATCTTCGCGATACTGACCTCCTGCCATGGCCGGGGGAGGTTGGGGAAGGGAGGCGGCGCCCGCACCGCCTCCCTTCTTGTTATCTGTTCATTCCGGAGGATTTGCCGCGTCTTAACCGGAATCGAATGGTAGGATCTTCTACATTGAGAAGATCATGCGCGTTTCGCCGAATACCATGCCGAGCTTCAGTGGCGCAGGCCTTCTGGCCGCGCTGGTGGCGGCATGCCAGATCGCCGGCGCGCTGGTCTGGGTGAACTCGCCGGCCTTCACGCCGGGCGGCTATGCCAATATCGCGCTGATCGCCTCGCTCTGCATCTCGGTGCTGGTGCTGTCGCGGCTCACCATCCCGAACCTGGTCCGCATCGCGCTGATCCTCGGGATGATCGCCGTGCTGCTCGGCGTGGCGGTGCGCAGCGACGTGTCGGGCGTGAAGCAGGTGGGCGACATGGTGTCCGCCGCGATGGGCGCCCGCCCGAAGGGCGTCGTCCAGCCCGAGGACCAGGCCGCCGACCCGCGCCTGCGCCGAGGACCCGGTGCGGCGCGTATCGATCTGCGGCCGGGCGAGGGTGGGGACGGCGGCTGGGCCACCCGCCTCAACCAGGCCGCCCTGACCCGCATCGACGACGGCGCGCCCGCGGAGATCCACGGCAATGTCACGCTGGAGGGGCACAGCATCGAGCGCCCGCGCATCGGCTGGGCAGTGACCTGGGCGGGAGTCACCCTGTCCTGCGGCCGCCTGACCGGGATGACGCGCCGGCCGGACGAGCTCACCAATCAGGTGGTGGATACGTTCAGGCGCGCCGTGTCGCGTACCGCCGCGCTCAAGCGCCCGTCCTGCTACTAGGCCTAGGCCGCCTCGGTCCCCGGGTCGAGCGTGACGATCACCACGGCGCCGCCCACCGCATAGCCGCTGGCGAGCGGCGCGATCGAGATGCGCGCGCCGATCTCCTCGGCGCCCCCGCACAACAGCCTGGTGTCGAAGGCCTCGGCCTCGGAGCGGCCGCTGAGCACCCGTTCGATCGCGTCGCGTGCGAGCGCCCGGTCCCGTACCGCCAGCAGATCGACGAAGCGCAGCCCCAGGATCCGGTCCCGCGGCAAGCCGACCAGCCGGGCGAATTCCGGCTCCACCATCGTCACCGTCCCGCGCACGGTGAGCCGGATCACTTCGATCCGCCCATGCGCAACCCGCGCCTTCTCCAGGGCGGTCTGCTCGGCGAGCCGTGCTTCCTCGTCGCCCTCGTAGCTGACCCGGACGAGCAGGGCGAGGCCTTCCACCCAGGGCACGGCGCGCACGCGCAGCCGCGTGCCATTCTCCTCGTCGAGCGTCAGCTCGAACTGCGCCTGCTCGCCGCTGCGAAGGACGTGGCGCAGGCTGGAGAGCAACGTGGAATGCGTCGTCGCGGGCAGCGCATCGGCGACGGGCATGCCCACCAGCGCCGCGGGAGCCCGCCCCAGGATCATCGCGGCGGCGCTGGACGCGTCGGTGATCTTCAGCTCGGGATCGATCACGAGCAGGCCGCCGTCCATATGCTCCACGAGGAACTGGTATTCGAGATCACGCTGTGTCGTGTCCCGTTCGACGACTGCCTGTTCGGCATCCCAGCTTTCCGCGGCGAGCAGAACATAGCGGGGGCGACCATGATAAGTGATGGTCACCGGGCCATGCATGGCCCTGTCCTGCCAATACGCGAAATTGCGGGTAAGTTCAGCGGAGGAAACGGTCTGGGCCGATGGTCGTTGCATAACTGAAAACTCTCGAATGTTTTCGGGCGTCGGCAGTTGTTACGGCTCGGTCGCGACAAGTTCGAGCAATTACGTATTTTGACCAATGTGTTTTCTACGAGGACAATAAAGCACCGTTAACGTAAATCAAGCCGTGCTGTGTCGAAAATGGAGCGAAAAATCAAGAGTATCGTTCGAATCCAGGTGCTTTTGGCGCTCCTTGGCTATGTCCGATCTTTACTGAAAATCCGAATATCGCGCTTCGCTGCCTGGGAGCAATTTGGAAGCTACGACATGCGAAAAGATGCGCATGTGCTCGCGTTGGTTCCTTTCCACTTCGAGGGCGGCCTGTTCCGGCCGGCGGTTGTGGGCGGACAGGCGCGGCGCGGCGGCGATCGAGATGGCCTTCTCGCTGCCGATATTGCTTCTGCTGGTCAGCGGCATCGTCACCTATGGCGGCTGGTTCCTTTGCGCCCATAGCGTGCAGCAGGCGGCCAACGAGGCGGCGCGTGCCGCCGTTGGCGGCCTGGATCCCACGGAGCGGGCGGCGCTGGTCCGCACCGCGCTCGACGCCAATATCCGCAAGACCGGGGCGCTCAAGCCGGACCAGATGAACGCGCTTGTCGACGATGACGGCAGGACGGTGACGGTGCGCCTTTCCTACGATGCGTCGAATGACCCGCTGCTTTCGATCAAGCTCGTGCCGCCGCCGAGCAAGGTGATCGAGCGCAGCGCGACGGTCACGCTGTCGGCGCCGTGAGGCTGGCGGTGCGCGCGCCCTTGTTCCTTCGTGCCCTTGCGGCGGATCGTCGCGGCAACATCACCATGTTGTTCGCCGGCGGCTTCGTGATGCTCGCCGGGTCCGCGGCGTTCGCCGTGGATACCGGATCGCTCTATCTCGAGAAGCGGCGGCTCCAGGGCGTGGCCGACGCCGCGGCATTGAGCGCGGCGAACAGCCAGGGCGCGGACGCCGCCGCGCGCTCGGCAATGGCGGCCAACCAGGCCGGCGACGCCAGCATCGAGAAACTGGAGCAGGGCGCCTATTCGCCCGACAGCAGCATCGCGCCGGCCGCGCGCTTCGTCGCTTCCGGAAGCGGGGGGAACGCGGTGCGCCTCACCGTCGGGCGCGATGTGCCGCTGTTCTTCGGCAAGTTCCTGACGGGCAGGCCGACCGCCCGGGTATCGGTGACGGCCTTGGCCGCGCGTGTCGACCTGGCCTCCTTCTCGATCGGCTCGCGCCTGGCTTCGGTCGGCGGCGGGCTGCCGGGGCAACTCCTGTCGGGGCTGGCCGGGACCGAGCTCAATCTCACCGCGATGGACTCGCAGGGGCTGGTCAACGCCGACATCGATATCCTCGCTTATGCCGATGCGCTGCGCACCCAGGCCAATCTGCAGGGGCTGACCTTCGGGGAGACGCTGGCCACGCAGGTGCCGCTGCCCAAGGCACTGGCCGCGATGGCCGCCGCAACCGGCAATTCAGCAGCGCAAACGGCACTCCGCGCCATCGCGGCGCGCGTTCCGCCGGTCACGGTACAGCTCTCGAAGATCATCAATCTTGGCCCGCTGTCCGGCGAGACGCAGAGTGATCCCACCCGTCCGATCAAGGCGGATGGCTATGCGCTGGTTCGCGAAATGCTCGAGATCGCGACCGGCAAGCGCCAGGTCGAGCTGGATCTCGCGGCGGGGCTCCCGGGCGTTGCCTCGACGAAGGTGACGCTCGCGATCGGCGAGCGGGCGGCGCAATCGCCCTGGCTCACCGTTGCGAAGGACCAGAGCGTCAAGCTGCATACCGCGCAGTCGCGGCTGTATGTCGATGCCAAGGTGGGCGGATCGGGATTGCTTTCCGCGACCCAGGTGCACCTGCCGCTGTTCGTCGAGCTCGCCACGGCGGAGGCGTCGCTTCGCAGCGTCTCCTGTCCCACGCCGTCCACCGCCACGGTGAGCCTGAATGTCACCACGGCGGTGGGCCAGGTCGCCATCGGCGACGTCGATGCCGCCGTGCTTGGCAATTTCAACACCCCGGTCGCGCCGCGGCGGGCCACGCTGGTCAAGCTGCTCGGGCTGGGTGAGGTCACGGGCGAATCGAATATCAAGTTGGGCGGGGCCAGCCCGCAACAGGTGAGCTTCACCGCCCAGGAGATCGCCGCGGGCAAGACCCGCACCGTATCGACGAACGATCTGGCGGGCGGAGTCGCCGCCTCGCTGGTCCGCGATCTGGATGTGCAGGTCGGCTCGCCGGGGTTCGGCATCAACCTCTCGTTGGTGACCTCGACGGTGGGAACGGTGCTGCAGGGGGCGGCGGCGCCGCTGGATTCGCTTCTGAACGATCTTACCGGCCTGCTCGGCGTGAATGTCGGGCAGGCGGATGTGCGGGTGAACGGCGTGCGGTGCGGCAAGCCGATATTGGTTGGGTGAGGGGAGTGAGCGTGGGGCGTGATGATGCGTGGCGATCGTAGAGGATTGAAGATTACCCAGGGTGTGGACCGGCGCGAGGCGATGCGCTGGCCGGTTTCCGTCCTGATTGCGGTGAAGGAATCGCGCTTCTGCTTCCAGGATGTGCGACTGGTGGAAATCTCGCGACTGGGCTGCCGGATCGAGACAGGCTTTCTGCTTGCGCCGGGGATGGAGACGGTGGTCCGTCTTCCCGGCTTCAAGCCGCTCGCCGCTCGGGTTGTCTGGAGCAATCGCGATGCGGCCGGGCTGCAGTTCCTCGAGCAGCTGCACCCGGGCGTGGTCAACCACATCATTAACCTGCCCACGCCGGAGCAGCAGGCGGAATGGCGTCCGCTTTCGGCGTTGCGATGAATCCGGTGCGGTTCCAGGGGCTCGGAAACGGCAAACGCCCGGACCGTTTCCGATCCGGGCGCCTGCGTGACGAATGCTCGTCAGCCCCCTTTGTCAGGCCCAGCCCACACACTCGTACTTGCCTACGAGCGGGGCTTGGAGCCTCCCCGAACCACGGCCTTTCGCCTGCGTTTCGACAAGAGTTTTGCTAGGCTCCCGGACCGGCTTTGTCACTTGCATTACAAGGGGTAGCCGCAGTTTGGTGTCACCCTGTGTTGAATCGGCAACATGTCGGTTGGCAGTAGGAATTCGCCGCCATCTACCCTAGATCGGCGTCAGAGCTGTTTTACGGGCGAGTTACCAGACCCCCATGCTATTGATTTCACGCTACGAGCGGATGATCGCCCGCCGTTACCTGCTGCCGGGGCGGAGCGAGGCGTTCATCGCCGTCGTCGCCGGGTTCAGCCTTGTCGCCGTCATGCTCGGCGTTGCCGCGCTGATCGTGGTGATGAGCGTCATGAACGGCTTCCGCGCCGAGCTTTTCAACAAGATCACCGGGCTGAACGGCCATGCCGTGATTCAGGGCTATGGCGGCCAGCTGCGCAACTGGCGCGAGGTGCTGGAGGAGGCGCGCAAGACGCCGGGCATCACCAGTGCCACCCCGCTGATCGAGCAGCCGCTTTTCGCCACCTATAATGGCCGGGCCGAGGCCCTCCAGCTGCGCGGCATGCGCATGGAGGAGATCCTCAGCAACCCGACGCTCAAGGGCAAGGAAGTGATCGGCTCGCTCAAGAGCCTGAAGCCGGGCGGCCAGCAGGTCGCGATCGGCTCGCGCCTGGCGGAATCGCTGGGTGCCACGGTGGGCAGCGAGATATCGATCCTCAATCCCGCCGGCGCCGCTACGCCCTTCGGCACGATGCCGCGCATCGTGAAGTACAAGGTGGCGGTGATCTTCGAGGTCGGCGTCTATGATTACGACAAGGTCTTCGCGATCATGCCGATCGAGGATGCGCAGACGCTGTTGCTGCTCGGCGATGGCGTCTCGATGATCGAGCTGGAGACCAGCAACCCGGACAAGGTCGGCGAGATCCTCCAGCCGCTCGTCGACAAGGTCAGCCAGGTCGGCCAGATCACCGACTGGCGGACGATGAATTCGGAGCTGTTCGAGGCGCTGGCGGTGGACCGCACTGTCTCCTTCACCATTCTCTCGATCATCCTGGTGGTGGCGGCGTTCAACATCGTCTCCTCGCTGATCATGCTGGTGCGCGCCAAGACGCGGGATATCGCGGTGCTGCGGACGATGGGCGCGACACGCGGCGGGCTGATGCGGATCTTCGTCACCGTCGGCACGACGATCGGCGCGCTGGGCGTGGCCGCCGGCGGCGTGCTCGGCTTCCTCTTCATCACCTTCCGCGAATCCGTGGTGAAGTTCATCGGGCTGGTGAGCGGCCAGAACATCTGGGACCCGTCGATGCGCTTCCTCACCGAGCTGCCGGCGAAGACCGATCCGTTCCAGACGATCGGCATCTGCGTGATGGCGCTGGTCTTCTGTTTCCTCGCCACGCTCTATCCGGCCTGGAAGGCCGCCAATACCGATCCTGTCCAGGTGCTTCGCTATGAGTAGCTTTGAAGGGGGCGCCGTGAACGGCGCTGGGCCGGTTCTCCAGACGCGCGGCCTCAAGCGCAGCTTCAGCCAGGGCGGCGAGACGATCGAAGTGCTGCGCGGCGTCGATCTCGACGTGCAGCCGGGCGAGATCGTCGCGCTGCTCGGCCCTTCGGGTTCGGGCAAGTCGACCCTGCTCCAGGCCGTCGGCCTGCTCGAAGGCGGGTTCGACGGATCGATCCGCATCGCCGGCAAGGAAGCGGCACAGCTCGACAGCCCGGGCCGCACCGCGGTGCGCCGCGATCACCTCGGCTTCGTCTACCAGTTCCACCACCTGCTGCCGGACTTCAACGCGCTCGAGAATGTCGTGCTGCCGCAGATGATCCACGGGTCGCTGCGCGCCGATGCCGACAAGCGGGCGGAGGAGCTGCTCACCGCATTGGGTCTCGGGCATCGGCTTACCCATCGGCCGAACCAGCTTTCGGGCGGCGAGCAGCAGCGCGTTGCTGTTGCCCGCGCGCTCGCCAACAAGCCGGCGCTGGTGCTGGCGGACGAGCCGACGGGCAATCTCGACGAGCTGACCTCGGACAAGGTGCTCGCCGAGTTCCTCAGCCTGGTTCGCACCCAGGGATCGGCCGCGCTGATCGCCACGCATAACGAGCGGCTCGCTGCCCGGATGGACCGGGTGGTGCGGCTGCACGAAGGGCATCTCGAATGAACCCGTGGCGGGAAGTGCCGACCCTGGCGGGGCGTCACGTCACGCTGCGGCCGATGGTGCGCGAGGATCGCGCGGGGCTGCTCGATGCCTTTGCGGGGCTTCGGCATCTGTTCCACACCACGGTGCCGAGTGATGCGAGTATCGATGCGTGGATGGACCGGATCGACAATGACGTCGCGGCCGGGCGCGGCCTGCCGTTCACGGTGCTCGATAGTGAGGGGCGGATTGCCGGCGCGACGCGCTTCCTGCGCATGAGCAAGGGGCATCGCCGGGTCGAGATCGGCGGCACGCTCTATGCGCCGCGGGTCCAGCGCACCGGGCTCAATACCGAAGCCAAGTTCATGCTGCTCCGCCACGCCTTCGAGGTGCTGGAGGTCAATTGCGTGCAGATCCGCACCGATTTCCTCAATGTCGCCTCGCGCCGCGCGATCGAGCGGCTGGGCGCGCGGCTGGACGGGGTGCTGCGCGGGCATCTGATCCTGAACGGCCATCACCGCGACAGCGTGGTCTATTCTATCCTCGCGCATGAGTGGCCGGGGGTTCGCCGCAATATCGAGCTGCTGATGGCCCGTTACGAGGGAGCGCCCGCATGACCGTGATCACCGATATCCCCGTGACCAGGGCGGATGGGGAGCAGGTCACGCTTGCCGATCACGCCGGCGAGGTATTGCTGATCGTCAACACGGCCTCCAAATGCGGCTTCACGCCGCAATATGCGGGGCTCGAGGCGCTGTATCGCAAGTACCGGGATCGCGGCTTCTCGGTGCTGGCCTTCCCGTGCAACCAGTTCCGCGCGCAGGAACCGGGCGATGCGGCGGAGATAGCGAGCTTCTGCGCGCTCACTTACGACGTGACCTTCCCGGTCTACGCCAAAATAGACGTAAATGGCGAAAACGCCGCACCGCTCTTCGAATCCCTAAAGCAAGCCGCCCCGGGCCTTTTAGGCTCCAAGGGGATCAAGTGGAACTTCACCAAGTTCCTGGTCGATCGATCAGGCCGGAAGGTCGAGCGCTTCGCGCCGACGACTAGCCCCGACGCGATCGGGCCAGAGATCGAGAAGCTTCTCTAGCGGCTGGTGCGGGGCGACGGATTCGATCTACGATGGTGTCGAGTACGAATTGGCCGGTAAGTTCGAGCAAAGCGCTGCGGCGCGGGCGCATGCGGCGCTGACCGCGTCCTTCCGCGGAGATAGCGTTGCGTGGCGCGTGCCGGCGCGGGGCAGGGGGTAGCTGCATGCGCGCCGCCACCGCCGAGGCGCTGGAGCCGACATCGCGCCGCCGCCAGTCGATCGCCTCGCCGGCCGGCACCTCCGCCCATTCCTCGCCGCCGAGCAGGCGCTGCAGATCCGCGCCGCAACGGACGCACATGGCGAATTCATGCTCTCCGTCGCGAAGCCGCCCGGGCATCGCGGCGTGTTCGAGCAGCCGGCAGCGTAGCGAGCGCATCAATAGCGTGCCGGGCGGGGCCGACGCGAGCCGCCGCGCGGCGGGTGGCGCAAGGAGACCGGCGGAAACGCGTACGCGCCGGCGCTGAAGCCGTTCTGGGCGGCCGCAAGCTGGGGATTCCAGATCTCAAACCGGTCGCCGGCGCCGACGACCAGCGCGACGCTCTCGATTCGGCCATGATGGCGCATCGCGGCGGGAAGGGTGAGGCCCTGCGCGCTGCGCGGCGCCACATCGACGATGCCGAGGATGCGGCGCATGCTCGCGTCGCCAACCCGCGCATCCATGCCCGAACGGGTGCGGATTTCCTGCAGGTCGGCGCGTGCATAGCCGACCAGGCATTGATCGCGTTCATGCGCGGAAAGGACCAGGGGCTCGTCGGTCGCGGGCAGGCCAAGGGCCTGGGCGGTGCTTTCGGTCAGGAGCAGATTTCCCTCTGCATCGACCTCGCAAAGTGCGCATCCGCGAAACAGCGACCCCATGTTTTACCCCTCTAACGCAACAGGTTACCCCAACTGATCGCGAACTTATCCACAGGGTTAATTCACATCAACCAAAATATCCGGACATGATGGTTAACGCCCGCAGGCCATGTCGAAACACTTCATTACGTGCCGGGAAGGAGCCAGCCTGTTAAACGCGCGTTCATCGCAAACGCGGCATCGGCTGCGGTGATCGGCTTGAACGGCGCGAGAGGGGCAACTAGAGGTGCCCCGAAAGCCCCCGCTCTTTCCCCGTTTAGGAGAGTTTCGCATGAACTTCGCTTCCAAGCTCGCGCTGGCCGCCGTGCTGTCGCTGGGCACCACTGCGCTCACCGTGGCCCCGGCTGCCGCGCAGAAGAAGGATGATAAAAAGGCCGACCCCAACGCGCTCAAGGTGAGCGACGAGTTCCGCAAGCCCGCCGGCCTCGCCGAGGCTGCGGTGAAGGCCAAGGATTGGGCCACGGCCGAGCCGCAGATCGCCGCCGCCGAAGCCGCCGCGAAGAATGACGACGAGAAATATTATTCGTCGTGGCTGCGCCTTCAGCTCGAGCTGAGCCGCGGCAATGAAGCTGCGCAGATCCCGGCACTGCAGACGCTGAGCGTCAGCCCGCGCACCAGCCCGGAAGCCAAGGCCGCCTATGCCGCGCGCCTCAACTTCCTGATGGGCAAGGCAGCCGCGTCGCAGAAGAAGCATGCCGACGTCATCAGCTACATGACCAAGGCGCGCGAAGGCGGCGAGAAGAACGTCGATATCCCGCTGATGATGGCCAACGCCTACGCGGCCACCGGCAAGAACGCCGAAGCCGCCGCGGAAGCGCGCAATGCGATCGAATATGCCAAGTCGACCGGCCAGAAGGCGCCGGAAGCATGGTACCAGTTCGCCATCCCGAAGGTGACCGCCACCGGCAACCGCGAGGCGACCTATGACTGGCTGGCTTATTACCTGAAGGACTATCCGACGGTGAAGAACTGGCGCTGGGCGATCGAAGTGCTCGGCCAGGGTGCCAAGGGCGTCGACCGCGCCGCCAAGACCGAGCGTATCGATCTGTATCGCCTGCGCCGCATCACCAACTCGCTCGCCGATCGCGGTGACTATGCCGACTATGCCTATGCCGCCCAGTCCTCGGGTCTGCCCTGGGAAGCGATCTCGGTGATCGAGGAAGGCCGCAAGAACGGCAAGCTGCCGGCGACCGATGCCGACGGCAACCGCACCTACACGGCGGCCCAGGCCGGCGTGAAGAGCAGCCCGGCGCTCGACGCGCTCGCCAAGCAGGGCGGCGCGGGCAATGGCGATGCGCTGCTGGCCGCCGGCGACAACGCCCGCGCGCTCCAGCTCTATGACGCGGCGCTCGCCAAGGGCGGTGCGGACACCAACGAGATCAACCTGCACCGCGGCATCGCGCTCCAGCGCCTCGGCCGCAAGGAAGAGGCGAAGGCGGCGTTCCAGGCGGTGAAGACCGGCCCGTTCGTCAATGTCGCGCTGCTCTGGCAGGTCTCGCTCGATACGCCGCCGCTCAGCTGAGCGCGGCCATCGGGCCCGAAACAGGAAAGGGGCGGCTTTCGGGCCGCCCCTTTTTCTTTCTCCGCCTGGATGCAGCGGATCAGGCGACCGGCACGCCGGGCAGGGCCTTGGAGGTGCGGATCGTCAGCGAAGTCTTTACATGCTCCACGTTCGGCGCCGGGGTGAGCCGCGTCGTCAGGATATGCTGGAAGCTCTGCAGGTCGGGCGCGACGATCTTGAGGATGAAGTCGATCTCGCCGTTGAGCATATGGCATTCGCGAACCTCGGGAATGTCCGCCACCATCTGCTCGAAGGCACGCAGATCCGATTCCGCCTGGCTCTTCAGGCTGACCATCGCGAAGACGGTGAGATTATAGCCAAGTGCAGCCGGATCGAGGGCGGCATGATAGCCGGTGATGGCCCCCTGTTGTTCAAGCGCACGCACGCGGCGCAGGCACGGCGGCGCCGTCAGCCCAACGCGTTCGGCAAGCTCGACATTGGTCATCCGGCCATTATCCTGAAGCAGGCCTAGAATCCGTACGTCGATATCGTCGAATCGCATTTATGTTCCTTCTGTCTTTTGATTCGTTTCCGTGTGTTGCGTTTAGACATAATATTATTACGCCGCAACGCAATTGTCCCACAATGCGACGTGCCGAAATGGACGGTTTCGAACGGGCAGCCGGCGCATTAAGGAATCGTTACGGCCCGCGTCGCGGTGCCGGGTAAAGGGTGAGCACGCGTTGCGCTTCGACGATACATTGGAGACGGTGCTCGCCTCGGACCTGAGCACGCCATATGGCGTCCAGTCCGCATGGCGACAGCTCGTCGACCTGATCGGTCGCCGTCGCGCCGTGGCCGGGCATCGCGCGATGAGCGTGCTGCGCTCGATCCGCGACTCGGTACCTTTGCCGGTACGCGCTGCCAGTGCGCGTGCACTCGAATTCGCCGATCCCCCGCCGCCGCTCGTCCGCCTGTTCGCGCTCGACGAGCTGCAGGTCGCGCTGCCGGTGCTGCGCAGCGCCCGGATGAATTCCAGCGAATGGATCCAGCTTCTTCCCGAGCTCGCGCCGGCATCGCGCGCGGTCCTCCGCAATCGGCGTGACCTGAGCCCGGTAGTGCGCCGCGCGCTCGAGAGTTTCGGGCCGATCGATTTCGTGCTGCCGGACGAGACGGTGAAGGAAGTGCCGGTCGAGTTGCCGGAGCCTGAGCCGGAAGTGGCGGCGGATCCGGAGCCTGTGCTTGTCGAGGAAGCGGTCAGCGCGATCGCGATCGACTGGTCCGAGGTCGTCGACGGGCCGCCGGCCGAAGCGGCTTCGGCTGAAATCGACGACGAGCCTCTTGCGGACGCTGTAGAGCAGGTGGCCGAGCCCGAGCAGGCGTCCGAGGACGAGGCCGAAGACACGGCCCTTGTCTATTGGAGCGCCACTGCCCCGCAGCGCCTTCCGGCGCAGGAGGCGACCCTTGCCGCCTTGCTGGCGCGCCTGCCCGAGGCGACGCAGGCGGCCGAATCAGTACCCGCCGCCGTCGAAATCCTCGATGCGGAACTGGCCGAAGCGCCGGAGCCCGTCGCCGAGCAGGTGCCTGAACCGCTGGTCGAGCCCGAGCCTGTCGTCGCGGGCGGCGAGGATGAGGATTTCTCCTTCATTGCGCTTGCCGGTCTTGCGCCGTCGATGAGTGCCGATGCTGCGCAAGCGGTAGAAGCGCCCTCGATTCCGGTCCGTGCGGTCCAATCCGGGACAGACGAGTCACCGCTTCCCGTCGAAGCGATTGCGCCACTGGAAGGCCGGGCGCAGGGTTCGGCGATGGAACATAGCGATGTCCTGGTCGCCGAAGTGCGGCAGATGGCGGCAGAAGCCGCGGGCGAGGATGACGGCACCTTCGAGATCGCCGATGTCGTCGCGAGGATCGATGCGTTCTGGCGCCATCGCGAGGAAGCCGGACCGCAGGAATTGCCGGCGCTTCGTCCTGCCGATGAATTCCGTTTCGAGACCGACGCCAAGGGCATGATCCGTTGGGTCGATGGTGTCAGCCGAGCGCCGCTTGTGGGCGTGTCGCTCGACAGTCAGTCCGTGCCGGGTGGCCCGGAAAGCTCGCGTGTCGATGGCGTTGCCGGCGGTGCCTTCCGCCGCCGTGCCGGCTTCTCCAATGCCCGCCTCTCGGTCGAGGGCGATTCGGATGCCGCGGGGGATTGGCTGATCTCGGCGATCCCGGTGTTCGATCCCTCCAACGGTCGTTTCACCGGCTATCGCGGCACGGCGCGCCGTCCGCGTGTCGATGAGCGTGCCGAGCCGCTGCGTCCGCTTGCCGGCCCGGCAATGCCCGCCGATTCCCTTCGCCAGCTGGTCCATGAGCTGCGTACGCCGACCAACGCGATCGCCGGTTTCGCCGAGATGATCGAGGCCCAGATGCTCGGGCCGGTCGGCGACGCCTATCGCGATCGTGCCCAGGTGATCCGTTCGCAGGCCCGCGAGCTGCTTGGCGCGATCGACGATCTCGATCTTGCCGCCCGTATCGACAGCGCCGCGCTGTCGCTCGTGCCGGGCCAGATCGCGCTTCGCCCGGTGCTGGCAATGATCGTCGACGACCTTGCACCCCTTGCCGAATTGCGCGGCTCGGTGGTCGCGCTGCCGATCGCGGATCTCTCGGTCATGGGGGATCGCCGTGCGGTGGAGCGGTTGCTCGCCCGCCTGCTTGCCACGCTCGTCTCGGCGAGCGGGCAAGGCGAGCGGATCGGCGTGCATGTTGCGCCCGAGGGCAAGGACATGGTGGCGATCACGATCGATCGCCCGCAGGCGCTTGCCGATTATCCCGGCGATTCGGTGCTCGATATCGATGACGAGCGCGAGGATATCACGCTGCTCGGCACCGGCTTCGCGTTGCGGCTCGCCCGCAATCTCTCCCGCGAACTGGGAGGCGCCCTCGTCATCGGCCGGGAAAGCTTGACTTTGCGGCTTCCGGCCGCCGTAAACGAGCAGGTGGGCCAAGCGCATCTGAGCTGAAATGGGGAACGGGGACCAGCAGGGCAGCGGCTATCGCGTGCCTGCGCCCGTTCCGGATGCGCGCGTGCAGTGGCCGGACGATTTCGGCACCCGCTTCACCATCTTCGTCGACACCGAGGAAGAGTTTGACTGGGGGGCGCCGCTCAGCGCCGATGCGGATGGCACGCGCCATATGGCCGCCCTGCCGCCGGTGCATGCCCGGTTCGCGGCGGCGGGCGCTGCGCTAACCTATCTGATCGACTATCCGATCGCGACCTCGCCGCTCGCGATCGAGGTGTTGCGCGAAGTGATCCGTGACGGGCGTTCCGCGATCGGCACGCAGCTTCATCCCTGGGTCAATCCTCCGCATGTCGAGGACGTGAACGGGTTCAACAGCTTCACCGGCAATCTCCCGCTCGAGCTGCAGCGGGCCAAGCTGGTGGCGCTCACCGAAGCCGTGGAACGTGCAGCCGGGCGCCGGCCGCTTGTCTATCGTGCGGGGCGCTATGGGATCGGGCCGGATACGCCGGCGCTTCTGGCCGAGCTTGGCTATCGGATCGATAGCTCGATGCGCTCGGCCTATGATTATTCGGACGAGGGCGGTCCTGATTTCTCGGCGGTGCCGAATGATGCCTTCCGGATCGGTTCGCTGATCGAGCTGCCGTTCACCACGGTGTTCACCGGCCGAATGCGGCGGGGCGGGGCGGCGCTGCACCGCGGGCTGGGGCGGTTGCCGCATGGCATCGGCGTAGCGTCCCGGCTTGGGCTTCTCTCGCGTGTCGCGCTGACGCCCGAGGACATGCCGCTCGGCGAGGCCAAGGAAGCGATACGGGTCGCGGTGGGTGAGGGGCTGCGGCTGCTGAACTTCGCCTTCCATTCTCCCTCGGTAGAGCCCGGTCATACGCCTTATGTCCGGACCGAAGCCGATCTGGCGGCGTTCCTGCGGTGGTGGGACGAAGTGCTGGCGCTGCTCGACAGGCTGGGGGTGCGCTCGGCATCTGTGGACGAGATTGTCGCGGCGGCTTGCAGGCCGGCCTGAGGTTCCGCTAGGGCCGTCTTGCTGGGGGCCTGTAGCTCAATTGGTTAGAGCTGGCCGCTCATAACGGCTAGGTTGCGGGTTCAAGTCCTGCCGGGCCCACCAGCAACTGCTTGCGTGCCCGGCCCCAAGGCCCTAGGGCCGCGATCCGCGTCGGGGAGTGGCGCAGTCTGGTAGCGCGCCTGCTTTGGGAGCAGGATGTCGCAGGTTCGAATCCTGTCTCCCCGACCATTTTCCCGGATTTCAGTCCGGATCCGTTTCGGCTGCGACCCGCGCCGGACCGCTGTCTGCCTTGCCGTCGAGCGCGCGCTGCAGCGCGTCGCGGTCGAGCCGGCCTTCCCAGCGCGCCACCACGATCGTCGCCACGGCGTTGCCGATGAAGTTGGTCAGGCTGCGGCATTCGCTCATGAAGCGGTCGACGCCGAGGATCAGCGCCATGCCTGCCACGGGGATCGAGGGCACGACCATCAGCGTCGCCGCCAGCGTCGCGAAGCCGGCGCCGGTGACGCCGGCTGCACCCTTGGAAGTGAGCATCGCGGTGCCGAGCAGGATCAGCTGTTCGCCCAGCGACAGGTGCACGCCCGTGGCCTGGGCGATGAACAGCGCGGCCAGCGTCATGTAGATGTTGGTGCCGTCGAGGTTGAACGAATAGCCGGCGGGCACGACCACGCCGACCACTTCCTTGTCGCAGCCGGCGCGCTCGAGCTTGTCGATCAGCGCGGGCAGGGCGGCTTCGGAGGAGGAGGCGCCGAGGACGAGGAGGAGCTCGGCCTTGAGGTAGCGCAGCAGCTTGAGGATCGAGAAGCCCGCCAGCCAGCCGACAAGGCCCAGGACGACGAGCACGAACAGCGCCGAGGTGGCATAGAAGGTCGCGACCAGGCCGCCGAGGTTCCACAGCGCGCCCAGGCCGTGCTTGCCGATGGTGAAGGCCATGGCGCCGAACGCGCCGACGGGCGCCGCGCGCATCAGGATCGCGACAAGGCGGAACACGACGGTGCCGAGCTGCTCCAGCAGGTCGAGCAGCGGGCGGACGCGTTCGCCGAGCCCCGCCAGCGCCACGCCGAACAGGATGGCCACGAACAATACCTGCAGGATCGAGCCGCTCGTCAGCGCGGAGGCGAGGGTGGTGGGGATGATTGCGAGCAGGAAGCCCTGGACCGTCGTCTCGTGCGCTTGCTTCTCGAAGCCAACCACCTTGGCCTCGCTCAGGCTGTGGGGATCGATATGCATGCTCGCCCCGGGCTGGACGAGATGGGCGACGATCAGGCCGAGGATCAGGGCCAGCGTGGAGAAGAACAGGAAATAGGCGAGGGCCTTGATCACCACCCGGCCGAGCGAGCCCAGCTCGCGGGCGCCGGCGATGCCGGTGACCAGGGTAAGGAAGATGACCGGCGCGATGATCATCTTGACCAGGTTGACGAAGGCGATGCCCAGCCACTCCAGCGATGCGCCGAATGCGGGCCAGATTGCGCCGACCAGCACGCCCGCCGCGATGGCGATCAGTACCTGGACATAGAGCATTTGCCACCAGCGCTGCGGCCTGGCTGGCTGTTCGGCAAAGCTGGTCGTGACTGCGCCCATTCTCAATCCTCCCCCCACATCCGCACCGGCATAGCGGAGCGCGCGATGGGCCCAAACGGAAAAGGACGCCCCCTTGCGGGAGCGTCCTTCTATCTCTCGGTCCGACCAGAGGCCGGGTGCCGAACAGAGATCAGTGGGCGTTCGCCTCGGCGGCGTCGGCCTTGTTCTCTTCCACGTTCGCGGCGTTCTCGAGAACGGCCTCGGCAGCGGCGTTGGTGGTGTTGTCGGCAGCGGCCTCATAGGCAGCGGCGTTCGCAGCAGCGTCCGCAGCGACGTTCTCGGCGGTGGTGTTGGTGGTGGCGCCACCGCAAGCCGCGAGCGACATCAGGCCGGCGGTCGCAGCAACAATGAGGATCTTCTTCATGTGGTGCTCCTAAAGGAACTCAAACGTTTCGCATCCGGCCCGATTAGCCGTCGCGAACCGTTGGCATAGCGGTCGTTGCGTTTGCGTCAATCGCAAATTCACCCACTGGCAAAATTTAGGACATTTTTTTGCCTAAATCTTGCCAGTTAGCGGCCATCAATGAGTGGGCCCGCCATTCGGTTCCCTCACTCGCCCTCACCCTTGGGGATCGGGCCGATATCCTCGGGAGCGTTGGCGGTCACCGCGAGCATCGCGGTCCAGGCTGCCACATTCTGGCGCAGCTGCACCGGATCGATCTTGTCGAGCGTGTCGTCGGGCGTGTGGTGATAATCGAAATAGCGCAGGCCCGACTGGGAAAGATCGACCACGCCGACACCGGTATTGATCACCGGCCCGACATCGGTGCCGCCATGCGCGGTGCCGCGTCCGCGGGAGATGCCGAGCGGCGCAAGCACGGTGGCGAGGCGATCGGCGATCGGCTTGGCGCCCGCGGGCAGGTTTACCTCGAATTTCCAGACGCGGTCGGCGCCGAAATCCGATTCCTGCGCCAGGACATGGCGCTCGTTCGCATGCGCCTTGGCATAGGCCGCGCCGCCAAAGCCACCCGGTTCCTCCGCGCCGAACCAGACGACCCGGATCGTACGCTTCGGCTGGCCGGCGTCCATGATCCGCTTGGCGGCGGCAGTGGTGATCGCCACGCCCGAGGCATCGTCAATGGCGCCGGTGCCGAGATCCCAGCTGTCGAGATGGCCGCCGATCAGGATGATCCCGGCCGAAGGATCGCTGCCCGGAACATCGGCGATGACGTTGCCCGATTCGGCCTCACCCTTCATGCCCGCGGTGATCTGCACGCGCAGTTTCACCGGCCCGCGCTTGAGCAGCCGCTCGAGTTGATCGGAATCCGGGAGGCTGAGGGCGGCGGCGCCGATGGGATTCACACCTGCGGCCCAGCTTGTCACGCCGGTGTGCGGATTCCGATGATAATCGGTGCCAATCGAGCGGATCAGGATCGCCGCGGCGCCCTTGCTCGCCGCAATGCTCGGCCCCGCGCGGCGGGCGCCGCCGAAATAGCCGTATTGCGAGCCATCCTGCGTCGGCGTCATCGAATTGCCGACATAGACGATCTTGCCCTTCACCGCCGCGGCAGGCGCCGCCTGGAGATCGGCGAGCGTGGCAAAGGCGACGACTTCGGCCTCGATCGGCTTCGGACCCGTCGAGCCCGAATTGCCGAGCGCCGCGATGGCGAGCTTCTGCGCGGCGCCGCCCAGCACTTCGGCGGTCTCGATCCCGCGCTCCCACAGCGGCATCTTGTACGTCTCGATATGGACGTTCTTGAAGCCGAGCGCCGTGAGCTTCTTCACCGCCCAGGCACGCGCCCGCGCCTCGGCCTCGGTCGCGGCGAGGCGCTGGCCGACTTCGGTGGTAAGCCCCTCGGTGATCTCCCAGGCGAGATTGTCGCTCAAGGCGGCGTCGCGCAGCGCCACGGGATCGTGCGCGGCGCTCTGGGCCAGAGCGGGGAAGGGCAGGGCGAGGGCGGCGACGGCCGCGAGCAGGGTGCGCTTGGTCATGGCCGGCGACGCTAACCGCCCCCGAAACATTCGGCAATGCGCCGACGGTTTCCACGGCATTTCCGATGCCGTCACGGGCCGATATTCAACCAGCTGGTTGACCAATTCGTTGAATCCCTTGAATCGTTTACACGTGTGGCCGGCACGCAACCGGATCGGTTGAATCAGTGCCGCCGCTGCCCGCCGGAGGGCAGCAGAGGATATCCTACATTGCAAGCGGGGCGTTCCGACGCGCCCGCGTTGCCAATTGACCGTCCGCTCGCTACATCGCCGCCAAACTTCCTGCATATCCAGACCTGCGAACGGAGACCGCCACGTGGCCGCCCAATACGCCTTCGTCATGAAGGACATGACCAAGACCTTCCCCGGCGCTCCCAAGCCGGTGCTCAACAACATCAACCTGCAATTCTACCAGGGTGCCAAGATCGGCATCGTCGGCCCGAACGGCGCCGGCAAGTCGACCCTGATGAAGATCATGGCAGGCATCGACAAGGACTTCTCGGGCGAGGCCTGGCCGGGTGAGAACATCACCGTCGGCTACCTGCCGCAGGAGCCCGAGCTCGATCCGACGAAGAACGTGCTCGAGAACGTCAAGGACGGCGCCCGCGAAGTCGCCGACATGGTCGATCGCTTCAACGCGATCTCGGCCGAGATGGGCGATCCCAAGGATGACACCGATTTCGACGCCCTGATGGAAGAGATGGGCACGCTCCAGGAGAAGATCGACGCGGTCGACGGCTGGACGCTCGACAACCAGCTCGAGATCGCGATGGAAGCGCTGCGCTGCCCGCCGTCGGACTGGGAAGTCGCCAACCTTTCGGGCGGTGAAAAGCGCCGCATCGCGCTTACCCGCCTGCTGATCCAGAAGCCGTCGATCCTGCTGCTCGACGAACCGACCAACCATCTCGACGCCGAGAGCGTCGAGTGGCTGGAAAACCACCTCAAGGAATATGCCGGCGCGGTGCTGATGATCACCCACGACCGCTACTTCCTGGACAATGTCGTCGGCTGGATCCTGGAAATCGACCGCGGCAAGTACTTCCCGTACGAGGGCAACTACTCGACCTATCTCGAGAAGAAGGCCAAGCGCCTCGAGCAGGAGGACCGCGAGGAGTCCGGTCGCCAGAAGGCGATCAAGGACGAGCTCGAGTGGATTCGCCAGGGCCCGAAGGGTCGCCAGACCAAGTCGAAGGCGCGTATCGCCAAGTTCGACCAGCTGGTCGAAGCGCAGCAGAACCGCGCGCCCGGCAAGGCCCAGATCGTCATCCAGGTGCCCGAGCGCCTGGGCGGCAAGGTGATCGAAGTGGAGAACATCTCCAAGGCGTACGGCGACAAGCTGCTGTTCGAGAACCTCTCGTTCACGCTGCCCGCCGGCGGCATCGTCGGCGTGATCGGCCCGAACGGCGCCGGCAAGTCGACGCTGTTCAAGATGATCACCGGCCAGGAGACCCCGGACACCGGCACCATCGAGATGGGCTCGACCGTGCGCCTGGGCTATGTCGACCAGAGCCGCGATCACCTCGACCCGACCAAGAATGTCTGGGAAGAGATCTCGGACGGCCTGGATTACATGAAGGTCAACGGCCACGACGCCTCGACCCGTGCCTATGTGGGTGCCTTCAACTTCAAGGGCGCCGACCAGCAGAAGAATGTCGGCAAGCTGTCGGGCGGTGAGCGCAACCGCGTCAACATCGCCAAGATGCTCAAGAAGGGCGGCAACGTGCTGCTGCTCGACGAACCGACCAACGACCTCGACGTCGAAACGCTGGGCGCGCTGGAAGAGGCTATCGAGAATTTCGCGGGCTGCGCCGTGGTCATCAGCCACGATCGCTTCTTCCTCGATCGTCTCGCCACGCACATCCTCGCCTTCGAAGGCAACAGCCATGTCGAATGGTTCGAGGGCAATTTCGAAGCCTATGAGGAAGACAAGCGCCGTCGCCTGGGCGATGCCGCCGATCGTCCGACCGCACTGGCCTACAAGAAGCTGACGCGCTGATCGGCGTGCCGATCACTTATGAACGCTTCGAGGGCGCGGTGGCAGATGCCGCCGCGCCCTTGCTGCATCTGTGCCATGCGGTCTTCCCCGATTTCACGGATGGGTATCTGCTCGACCGGCTGGCGCGGCTGGAGGACCCGCTGCTCTGGCTGGCGATCGAGAATGGCAGCTGGAAGGGGTTCAAGCTCAGCTATCGGCGCGGCGATGCGCTGCTCTACAGCTGGCTGGGCGGCGTGGTGCCCGAATTGCGGGGGCGGGGCGTGGCTTCCGAGCTGATGCGACGGCAGCATGCGGATGCCGCCATGCTCGGCTATCGCTTCGCCGAGACCCGTACCCGGGCGGCGAACAATCCGATGATCCTGCTCAATCTGCGTCACGGATTCCAGATTGCCGGCTTCGAAAACGACACGAACGGCATGCCGGTAGTGATCCAGCGCAAGCCGTTGCGTTAATACGTAAAATACGGGTTTTCTGGAGGTTGCACGACCGGCGAAGGCCCGGATTTCTCGTTTCAGAAATGTTTCGCAACAGAGCCAGGGCCGCAAGAATTCCTATAAATTCCGGGAAACATCTTATTTTCCGGAGTTCAACCATGACGCTGAAGCAGAAGCTGCTTTCCGCCCTGGTGATGTTGGGGGTCGTGCTCGGCGCCGTCATCGCAGGCTTTTCCTGGTCCGCGGCGACCAGCCGCCAGGCGCTGCACACCGTGCTCGCCGATCGCGTGATCCCGCTGAAGGACCTCAAGCTCGTCGCGGACAGCTATGCGGTGCACATCGTCGATGCGGCGCACAAGGCGCGCAACGGCAATATCAGCTACGCGCAGGCACTGGAGAATATCCAGAAGGGCAAGACCGATCTCGATGCGGCCTGGAAGCGCTATGCCGCGACCGATGCGACGCCCGACGAGGAAGCGCTGGCCAAGCAGGCCGAAGACGCCATGGCAAAGGCGAATGACGGCATCGGCCGGCTGGAAGCGATGCTGCGTGCCGGCGATCGCGAAGGGATCGACAAGTTCGTCGCCACCGAACTCTATACCGATGTCGATCCGGTTTCGGATACCGTCGGCAAGCTGGTTACCATGCAGATCAGCATCGCCAGCGACGTGACCACCGATGCGCTGGGCTGGGCCAATGTCGCCACCGGCATCGTGGTCGCGCTGGGCCTGATTGCGCTCGCGGTGCTGGGCGGCGCCTTCTACATGGTCACCCGCAAGGTGGTGGCGCCGATCAAGGGCCTGGCCGAGGTGATCCATGGCATGGCGCGCTCCAGCGGGACGACCCAGGTGCCGCATACCGACCAGGCTGACGAGATCGGCGATATCGCCCGTGCGGTCGATGCCTATCTCGAATCGGTGATCGCCAAGGAGCGCGACGCGGCGGCCGCCGCCGCCGAGACGCAGCGCATCGTCACCACGGCGCTGAGCCAGGGGCTGTCGGCGCTGGCCGAAGGCGACCTGACCGAGGAAATCCGCGTGGCCTTCCCGGAGAGCTATGCGACGCTCAAGACCAACTTCAACAGCGCGCTGACCGCGCTGCGCACGCTGATCGCCACGGTCAACGAAGGCGCGGCGGCGATTCAGACCGGCTCGCACGAGATCGCCCAGGCTTCGGAAGACCTGGCGCGACGGACCGAAGGCAATGCCGCCAGCCTCGAGGAAACCTCGGCTGCGCTCAGCCAGATGGACGAGCGGCTGCGCGGCACCGCCCGGGCGGCGAACGAGACGGTGCGCAGCGCCGATGAGGCGATCCGCGTGGTCGGTGATGGCCGCTCGCTCGCCGAGCAGGCAGTCACGGCGATGGGCCGGGTCAGCGAAAGCGCCCGCGGCATCGACGACGTGATCGAGGGCCTCGACAAGATCGCGTTCCAGACGCGGGTGCTCGCGATGAACGCCGCGGTGGAAGCCGGGCGCGCCGGCGAGGCCGGTCGTGGCTTCGCGGTGGTCGCCGACCTGGTCTCGGCGCTGGCGATGCGGGCGGAAGAAGAAGCCAAGCGCGCCCGCGAACAGCTGACCCTGACCCAGGACGAGGTCAGCACGGCGGTCGATGCGGTGCAGCGCATGGACACGGCGCTGGAGGCGATTTCGGGCGGCGTGGGCGCGGTCCACAAGCTGCTCGACGCCATGGCGGCGGACAACCAGGCCCAGTCGACCGCGATCACCCAGATCGTCACCGCGGTGAACGAGATGGACCAGTCGACCCAGCAGAATGCGGCGATGGTCGAAGAGACTTCGGCTGCCTCGCGCAACCTGGCCGAGGAAGTCGGCAACCTGGCCGAACAGGCCGGTCGCTTCCGCACCGGGGACGGTGCTTCGGCTTCCGCGCCGCGCGGCAAGGTGGTCCAGCTCCACAGCGTGGCTGCCTGAGGATCCACCCGGGGGATCGTTCGCCGCCTAGAAGCGGCGGGCGATCCCCATATAGAGCTCGGCATCCGGGCTGGCATGGTTGAGCCCGGCGACGGCGCCGATGTCGAACTGCAGGTTCGAGCGGGGCTGCCAGGCGAAGGACAGGCTGGCGAGCGCCTGGGTGGCGTGGCCGGCGGCGTCCTCGTCGCGGATCGCCTGGAATTCGAGCGCGCTGGTCAGCGACTTTGCCAGCGTGGCGCTGATGCCGGCCGCGCTGCCATAGGCGAGATGGCGGCCATGCCGGTCGCTGTCGACCGCGGCATCGACTTCGGGGGTAAGCGAGAGGCTCAGCGTGTCGTTCAGGCTGTAGCTGAGCGGCACCACCAGGCCGGCCCCCCAGTCGCCCGCGCCGATCGTCGCGCCGCCCGTCGGCAGGCTGGCATAGGGCATGATGGCGGCGGCGAAGCCCGAACCGTCGGGATGCGAGAGATTGTGGCGGACGGCGAGGGTGGTGTCGCCCACGCCGCTACCGTGGGTGACGGTGCCGGCGATGCGATCATGGGTGCGCACGGTGCCGAGCGCGGTCCAGCCGAGCTGGACTTCGGTGTTCGAGGTGACGCCGTAGCGGAGCAGCAGGTCGCCGAAGGTGAAACTGTCGGTGCGCTGGCTCGCGTCGCGGTCGAGCGACCAGTCGGCCAGGCCGCTCTCGACGATCAGATGCCCCTGGTCGACGGTGCAGGCGGGCGTGTCGAGGCCGGGCCGGTCCGGGCAGAGCGGGCGCAGGTCCTGCGCATGGGCGGCAGTGGCGGCGAGCAGGGCAGCGGCGAGACTCATCGGAAGGCGCATGGGAGGTCCATAGCGCCTTCCGGGAGAGAAGTGGACACCGGCCGTGGAATCGTCCTGCACGGCCGGCCCTGGACGGATCAGCCCTTCTTGGCGGTCAGCGCGTCCACGCTCCACGAACCGCCGCCGGCGGCCGCGAAGAACAGGAAGATGAAGCAGTAGAGCATGATCGCCTCGCCGCCGTTCACCGCCGGGAAGAAGCCCTGCGGCGCGTGGACGAGGAAATAGCCGACCGCGCACATGCCGGAAGCGATGAACGCCACCGGACGGGTGAACAGGCCGATCAGCAGCAGCGCGCCGCCGACCAGCTCGATCACGCCGGCTGCGGTGAGCAGGCCGTTGAGCGGATAGGGGAAGGGGGGCACGCCGAAGAACTTGGAAAGGCCATGCTGCAGGAAGCCGAGACCGGCGACGATGCGCAGGACGCTCAGCAGCTTGTCGGACCAGCTTGCGGGAATGGGCATGAGGTTTTCTCCTCGACCGGCGCGCGTCCTTGCGAGCCGTTTCGAGGCTGAAATGTTTCACTTCATGTCCGAACGGTCAACCGACGCCCGGGAAACCATCCGTTTCCGAAGTGGCTCAGGCCGTGAAGCGCTTGGTGAAGCCCTTGGCGTGCTTGTCCTCCGCCGCCTGGAAGGCCTCGACATGATCGACGACCGCCAGGGGCGGCCCTTCGCGACAGGCTTCGGTAAGCGAGGTCAGCGCCTCGTCATCGCCCTCGGCGAGTAACTCGACCCGCCCGTCCTTGAGATTGCGGACCCAGCCCTTCACGCCGAGCAGCTTGGCGGTACGCACCGCCCAGTCGCGATAGCCCACGCGCTGCACGCGGCCCGACACATAGATACGCTGTGCCGTCATATATCCCCAGCTCATTATTTTACCCGGCCGCAACCCTTCGGCCTGGCTGCACTTGTATCAACTTGCAGATTCGAGGGAATCCTTGGGCGCGGCGACTCGTCGCGCCTTAGGGGTAAGTGATCGCAATCACTTCATATTCGCGCTCGCCGGCGGGCAGGCTGACCCGGCGGAGGTCGCCGATCCCGGCGCCGCGCAGGGCACGGGCGAGCGGAGCGTTCCAGCCGACCAGCCCCCTGGCGGCATCGGCCTCGTCATCGCCGACCAGGGTGAGGGTGCGGTGGTTGTCGTCCTCGTCGGCGATCGTGACGGTGGCGCCGAAATAGGCGCGGCTCTTGTCTTCCTGCTGCGCCGGATCGACGACCTTGGCCGCCTTCATCCGCTTCGACAGCCAGCCGAGCCGCCGGTCGATCTCGCGCAGGCGCTTGCGGCCGTAGATATAGTCGCCATTCTCCGAGCGGTCGCCGTTGCCGGCGGCCCAGGAGATGGTCTCGACCAGGGCGGGGCGCTCGGTGGCGAAGAGCTGCTCATACTCGGCCCGCAGCGTCGCATAGCCGGCGGGGGTGATGTAGTTGGGGCGGTCCATCGTCCGCCCGGACTATCAGCCCGGCTTGTTCTTGCCCAGATACCAGCTGGTGTTCGCCGGCCCGCGCGAGCGCGAGCGCTCGGGGTTGAGCAGGTCGTAGACCACGGCGTTCTCGATCACGCGCTGGACGTAGTTCTTCGTCTCGAAGATCGGGATCTGCTCGATCCACTGGACAATGTCACCGCCGGGCAGGCGGGGGTCGCCATTGGCGCGGATCCACTTGTTCACATTGCCCGGGCCGGCGTTGTAGGCCGCGATCGCCAGCGGATAGCTGCCGTAGAGATTGTACATCCGCTGGAAATAGGTCGAGCCGAGCTGGATGTTGTAGTCGGTATCGGAATTGAGCGTGCCGGGGCTGTAGCTCATGCCCAGCTTGGTCGAGACCTCGCGGGCCGTGCCCGGCATCAGCTGCATCAGCCCGCGCGCGCCGGCATGGCTGACCGCGTCGCGATCGAACTGGCTTTCCTGGCGTGCGATGGCGTGGACGATCGTCCAGTAATCCTGCTGCGATGCCGGCACCGCCACGGTCGGGTAGCCCGCCGCGGTATAGTCCGACAGGCCGTTCTGCAGCGCGCTCTTGCCGACCAGCACGCCCAGGTCCGGGCGACCGATCGCGCGGCTCAGCTCGGCGGCGAGGATATGGTCGCTGTCCGAAGTCGCATCATTGGCGATCTGGCGGATGAACAGGCCCTGGTCCTGGCGATTGCCCATCGTGCCGAGCAGCTGTGCGGCGCGCACCGTCTCCTTCTTGAAGAAGGCATCGCGCACCGCCGGATCGCCGACCCGTGCGTTGAAATCGGGCGGGCGCTTGAGCGGATTGCCGAGCCGCTCGGTGGCGAGCTGGCCATAGAAGACGTCGGGGAAGCCGGCGGCCTGGGTGTAGAACCTGGTCGCCCCGGTCTGGTCGCCAGAGGCTTCGGCGGCGCGGCCGGCCCAGTAGAACCCCTTGGACTGGGTTGTCGGCGTCTTCGAGCCATGGCCATAGCGATCGAACATGCCGACCGCGTCGCGGCTGCGGCCGAGATTGTTGAACGCCACGGTGCCCGCCAGCCAGGTGAGGCTGGTATAGTCGTCGCGCTCGCCGAGCGGCTGGGCGCTGATATCGGTGCCCGCCGGGAACGCGTCATCGACCTGGCTGGCGATCTGATAGGCGAGGCTGAACTGCCCATCCGACTGGGCGCCGCGCGCCGCGGTAAGCAGCACTTCCATCCACTCCTCGGCGTCGCCGGGCGTGGAAGCGAGCTGGCGCGGCTGGGCGAGATAGGCGCGCATCGCCGGGCTCTGGCCGGTATCGCGCAACCACATCGCGCGATCGGCGATGAAGCCGGGATTGGTGCGGCCGAGCGCAAGCGCGTTCGAGCCCTTCACATCGGCATCCGCCGCCTTGGTGCGGAAGGCGATGCGGGCATCGAAGACCGGACGCATCGCCGGCGAGACATAGGCGAGCTGGCGCTGCGCCGCGCTGAGCGAGCCCGCCCAGAGCAGCCGGTCCATACGCGCATCATGATCCGGCGGGGTGAGCGCGGCCGAGAAGCCGGCGAGCAGCGCGGTTTCGTCGCGCGGGCGCAGCACGCCGTGACGCCAGGCCTGGCGTGCCTGCTGCTCGGCCTCGGCGCGCTTGCCGGAGGCCGCGAGCGCTTCGGCATAGCGGATGCGGCCGGCCGCGGTCAGCGGCGGGAAGCGCTCGAAGAAGCGGATGACCAGACCAGGGGCCCAGGTGCCGCTTTCCAGCACGGTCTCGGCAGCGGCGCGGCGACTTTTCTCACCGGGCCAGCCGGGATGCATGAGCAGAAAATTGGCATAGTCGGAAAAGGGATAGTTATCCGACTGCTGCAAGCGCTTCCATTCGATCAGCGCGTCGCCGAGCTGATCGGCCTGGATATAGGGCGGGGGCACGCGGGGAACGCCGGCTTCGAGCGCCACCTTGTACCACTGGATCTGTTCCTGCGTGAGCTGCGACGAGACGGCGAGCCCGGAAACGCCCGCGAACAGCAACGCACTTTTGAGCAGCGGAGCAAGCATACTGGACATGATACGCGTGTCGCTCCTATCTGCCAGCCCCGAATTGGGGAATTAGGGAAGATTTTGAGACCATGTTTTCCGGCTCCATTCCCGCGCTTGTGACGCCGTTCCGTAGCGGCATCTTCGCGGATGAAGATTATCGTGCGTTCGTTGAATGGCAGATTGCTGAGGGCTCTGCCGGGCTGGTGCCGTGCGGCACCACCGGCGAGGCCGCGACGATGCCGAAAGACGAGCATTTCGAAGTCGTCCGCGTCTGTGCCGACCAGGCGAAAGGCCGTGTGCCGGTGCTCGCCGGTGCCGGTTCGAACGACACGCTGGTCGCGATCGAGAATGTGAAGGCATCGCAGGATGCCGGCGCCGATGCGGTGCTGATGGTCCCGCCCTATTACAACCGGCCGAGCCAGGAAGGCATCTTCCAGCATTTCGCGGCGATCGCCGAGAAGGCTGAGCTGCCGATCGTGCTCTACAATGTGCCGGGCCGCACCGTGACCGACATCCAGCCCGCGACGATGGCGCGGATCGTCAAGGCGTTTCCGGGCAAGTTCATCGGCGTGAAGGATGCGACAGGCGCGCTCGCCCGCGTTTCCGAGCAGCGTGCAGGCTGTGGCCACGACTTCATCCAGCTTTCGGGCAATGACGAGACGGCGCTGGCGTTCAATGCGATGGGCGGCACGGGCTGCATCTCGGTGACCGCCAATGTCGCGCCAAAGCTCTGCGCCGAGTTCCAGGCCGCCTGGGCGGCGGGCAACCACGCGCTGGCGCTGGAACTGCACGACCGGCTCTATCCGCTGCATATCGCGATGTTCACCGATGCGTCGCCCGGCCCGGTGAAATACGCAATGACCCGCGTGCGCCAAGGCTTCCCGGAGGAACTGCGCCTTCCGATGACGCCGGCGGGGGAAGCGAGCCGCAAGGCCGTGGACGCCGCGCTGGAGTTTGCGGGCCTGGTCTAGCTCTTATTCCCCTCCCTTCCAGGGAGGGGAGTTTAGACCTTAAGTCCGCTGTTCGCCGCCTGCGTAGTAGGTCGGCACATGGCCGCGGATCCAGGCGTTCTCGCGGAACCACTTGGTCACGATATATTTGGTGCCCTCAAGCACGCGCATGCCTTCGTGCAGCGTGTCATAGTTCGGCGTGCCGTCTTCCATCATGTTGTTCCACATCAGCATCAGCCCCTTTTTCGGGCGGAAGCGGACGCCGGCGCGCGGAAACCAGGTGGCGCCGCCCTCCTCGACATCGTTGAGGTAGATCATCGCGGTCCAGGTGCGCTGCCCGCCGAATTCGAGCATCTTCTCCCAATATTCCGCGCCTTCGTGGAAATAGTCGCAATGCGCGCGGAACTGCTGGCCGGGGGCGTAGCGCTGGCCCTGCAGCGTTTCGGCATTGGCTGGCGGAAGGCCCAGCACATTGGCGATGTGGTCGTCGATGCGCCAGACATCGGCAGCCCAGCGATCGAGATCGGTGGAGCTGCTGGTGCGGAATTCGGGATCCTCATGCGCCGCGAGCAGCGTGGAGGGCCGGGCGGACTCATCGATCATGCCGACCAGGATGTCGCAGTCCGCGTCGCTGAGGAAATCGGGATAGGTGAAGATCTGCGCGGTCTCCACCTTCGCGCGCTTGACCGCGGGATTGGCTTCCAGCTTCGCCACCACTTCGCGGCCGATGCGCGCGCGATTGGGGGACGGGGTTCCCGACACTTTGCCGACTTGCTTGCTCACACCGGCCAATTCGCGCCTGCGGGCTGCAAAAGCAAGAGGCCCGGTCCTTGCGGGCCGGGCCTCCTCTGTCTGGCAAGATGCGGGCTGGCTTACCAGAAGATGTCGTAGATCACGTCGACCACTTCGCCGGTGTCCACATCGACCAGAAGGGCGTCGTTGTAGTAGCGGACCCAGCGATAGGGGCCGTACGCGTCCGGCAGGCGGTAATAATAGGGATCATTGATCCAGTATTGCGACGAGAACAGGATCGAGTTCAGCGTGAAGCCGATCCCGAAGCGACGATAGCCATAGCCCCAGCCCGACGGCGCATAATAGCGCGGCAGACGGTAGAGGCTGCGGTTCGAGGTGCGGTAGCCGCGCCAGTCATAGCGGCGATCGTTGCGCCAGCTGTTGCTCCAGCTCCCGCGATTGCCGCCCCAGCCGCGATTGTTGTCCCAGCCGCGGTTGCGGTCGTTCCAGCCGCGATCGTTGTTGCGGTTCCAGTCGTTGCCGCGGCGATCATTGTTCCAGTTGCGGTCGCGGTTGCGATCGTTCCAGTTCGGGTTGCCGCGATCCCACTGGCCGCCGCGATTATTGTCGCGGTTCCAGTCGCGCCGGTCATTGCCGCCGCGATTGCCGTCCCAGCGCTGCTGCGGCTGGGCCTGGGGCGGGGAAACCTGCTGGCCGCCGGGCTGGCCGCCACCACGGTTCCAGCCCCCACGTCCCCAGCCGTTGCCGACATTGCCGCCGCCATTCCAGTCGCGACGCGGCTGCTGCTGGGGTTGGGGTTGCGCCTGCTGCTGCGGAGCCGAGGACTGGCCCCAGCCACCACGGTTGCCGCCGCGATCACCACGATCACCGCGGTTCCCGCGATCGCCACGATCCTGAGAGGGCTGCGAGGCGCCCGAATTGCCGCCGTTGCGGTCGCCGCCACCCCAGTGGCGGCCACGGTCCTGCGCCAGTGCCGGCGGGACCAGAGCAGTTGCGGCGATGATCGCCGCGAGCAAGGTCTTCTTCATCTAGTGTCTCCGCTGGACCGGCACACACGCCGGGCTTCGAGGGTAAACACTCTCTAAAGCCCAGTGGCTGACATGACTCTGAATTCATCTGTCAGCTTATTGAAAGCATCTGAAATAGTTCAGGGTTCCGCCGGCTGGTCCTCCTGAGCGGCGGGTGGCGATGCAGGCTCGGGCGCGTCGCCACGGGCGATGCGGGCGGCATTCTGGATCGCTTCCATCAGTCGCGGGTAAATGCCGCAGCGGCAGATATTGGGGATCGCTTCCTTGATGTCCGACTCGCTGGGATTGCGGTTTGCGCGGATCAGGGTGGATGCGGCCATCACCACGCCCGGGATGCAATAGCCGCATTGGGGCACGTTGGCGGCGATCAGCGCCTGTTGCACCGGATGGCTGCGATCCTTGGACAGGCCCTCGATCGTGGTGACGAACGTGCCTTCAAGCGCGCCGATCGTCACTTCGCAGGCGAGCCGCGCGGTGCCATCGACATCGACGGTGCATGCGCCGCAATCGCCGGTGCCGCAGCCATATTTGGTGCCGGTGAGGTTCGACGCGTCGCGCAATGCCCAGAGCAGGGGCGTGCGCGGGTCCATCTTGTAGGCAACCGGCTGGTTGTTGACGGTAAAGCGAGTCATGGGAGGGGTGTAGCGGGAAACCAGCCGTTTCCGAAACCGGCATTGCGCCGGGCCGTGGCGCACGCGACATCCAGTGCATGACACTTCCCACGCTCTTCGTGCCCCATGGCGGCGGCCCCTGTTTCTTCATGGACCCCAATGGTGGTCCTCCGGATCCGATGTGGCAGCCGATGCAGGCCTATCTGGCCGGGCTGATCGACTCGCTCCCGGAGAAGCCCAGGGCGATCCTGCTGATCTCCGGCCATTGGGAGGAGGAGCAGGTCACGGTGCATGCCGGCAACGGCCAGCCCCTGCTGTTCGACTATTATGGCTTCCCGGAGCACACCTATCGCCTGCGCTGGGATGCGCCCGGCTCGCCGCAAGTCGCGGTGCGGGTGAAGGAACTGCTCGAGGGCGCCGGTTTCCCGGTGGGCGAGGAGCGGGAGCGCGGCTGGGATCACGGCGTGTTCATCCCGATGATGGTCGCAGTGCCGGGGGCGGACATCCCGCTCGTCCAGCTCTCGCTGCGCAAGGACCTCGATCCCGCCGACCATATCGCGCTGGGCAAGGCGCTGGCACCGCTGCGCGATGAAGGCGTGCTGATCGTCGGCTCGGGCATGAGCTTCCACAACCTGCGCGCCCGCGGGCCGCAGGTAACGCCGGTCGCCGACGAATGGGATGACGCGCTTACCGCGGCGGTGACCGATGCCGATCCGGCGCGCCGGGCCGAGCGTGTCGCTGCCTGGGACAAGCTGCCCCACGCCCATTTCGCGCATCCGCGTGAGGAGCATCTCCTTCCGCTGATGGTCGCGCTCGGCGCGGGCGGCGAGGGGCCGGCGGTGTGCGATTACCGAGACCATGTGATGGGATGGACGGTGTCGGGCTACCGCTTCGGCTAGCTCCGACACCCAAGGCGCTACTCCCGCCAGCTCTTGTCCGTCCGGTCCACCAGCCGCACCATTGCCGCGAAGTCCGCCGCGCCCGGGCCGCCGGGAACCTGCGCCATATGGAGGTCGCGCTGGTGCACTGCCACGACTTCGTCCGGCACCACTAGCGGCTCGCCCATCGAGGCGGTGGCGATCTGGATCTCGCAGGCGCGCTGGAGCGACCAGTGCTTGATGAACGCCTCGGGCACGGTGCGGCCCATCACCAGGATGCCGTGGTTCTTGAGCAGCATCACCCGCTTGTCGCCGAGATGCGCGAGCAAGCGTTCGCCTTCCTCGTCACGCACGGTCACGCCCTCGAAGTCGTGATAGGCGATCTGGCCGGAGAAGTTGCAGGCGTAGAAATTGGTCGGACGCAGGCCGCCCTCGACGCTGGCGACCGCCATGCCCGCCGTGGTGTGGGTATGCGCGATGCAATGCGCGTCGGGCAGGTGGCGGTGGAACAGCGAATGCTGGACGAAGCCGGCGCGGTTCACCGGATAGGGTGAGTCGTCGAGCTTGTTGCCGTCGATGTCGATCTTGACGAGGTTGGAGGCCTTCACCTCGGAGAAGTGCAGCCCGAACGGATTGATGAGGAACGCGCCTTCCTCGTCCGGCACCTTCAGCGTGATGTGGTTGTAGATCATCTCGGACCAGCCGAGCATGTCGAACACCCGGTAGCAGGCCGCGAGCTGCTGGCGCGCCTCCCACTCGGCTTCGGTCATTACTTTGCTTGCCAGCGCGGTGGCCATGTTACCTCTCCCAAGGCTTTTTCGTGGATCGGGTATGCCACGTCGGGAGGCCTAGCGGAAGGCGTAAGGCACCACGCTGCGCCGGTCCGGATCGATGGCGATGGCGGAGGCGGCGGGCGGGAAGGCGCGCTGGTCGCAATCGGTGCGCGGGCAGATGCGGCAGCTGGCGCCGATCGGTGTGGCCGCGCCGCCGGGCTTGAGGTCGTCGGCATAGACGAAGTCGGCCGCGTGCAGCTCCTCGCAACCCAGCGCCACCGCATAGCGGCGCGAGGGGCGGGCGTAGCTGCCCGAAGGCTTCACCAGACCCTTCGCCATCGAGACGTAGCGGGTGCCGTCGGGCATCTCGGCGTGCTGGACCAGGATTCGGTCGGGGATCGCCACTGCCTCATGTACCACCCAGAGGGGGCAGGCGCCGCCCAGCGCCGCGAATTGCAGGCGCGTCGCCGAATGCCGCTTGGTGATGTTGCCGGCCATGTCGACCCGGCAGAAGAAGAAGGGCAGGCCGGCGGCGCCCGGGCGCTGGAGTGTCGAGAGCCGGTGGCAGGCCTGCTCGAAGCTCACCCCGAAGCGCTGGCGCAGGCGATCGATGTCGTGGCGGACGTCGCGCGCGGTATCCCTGAACGCGCCATAGGGCATCAGCAGCGCACCGGCGGCATAATTGGCCAGGCCGATGTTGAGCAGTTCTCGAGCAGCGGGCGAGGCCAGGCCCGCGTCGTCGACCACCTGGCGCATCTCGTTCTCGAACTCATAGCGGACCAGCCGGTGCGCAAGCAGGAAGGCACGGCTCTCTGGCGGAAGCGCGCTGTTGACCGCGAGGGTGCGGTCCCGCGGATCGAAACGGCTGAGCTGGCTGCCGTCGCCATCCTCGCCGACCACGCGCACGCCGTGCCAGCGCAGGCGATCCTCCAGTCCCCGGGTGGGGCGATCGGGATCGAGGTCGCCGGCGAGCGTCTCGGCCGAGCGATCGACGGCGTCGATATAGTTGCCCTCGGCCTGGAACCAGTCGCGTACCTCCTCCCAGGGGAGCGGGGCTGCATCACTCGAGCCGCTGTCGTAGCGGTCGTCGAGCACGCGAAGCTGTTCCTGGCTGCGGCGCCAGGCTTCGTGGAGCGCGACCATGCGGCGGGCGAGCAGGGGCTGTTGCTCGATCCCACGACGGACATCGCTCTCCTCCATCCGCTCGGCGGGGACGCTGGCATCGGTGGCGGCATCGATCGTGCGGAGCAGGGAGATGCTGGACTCGGCGTCACCGAACGGCTCGAGCGGGAATTCGCGGGACAGCGCTACCAGCACGATATCGGTGATCGGCCGGTCGTTGTTCTCGATCTGCGAGAGATAGGAAACCGAGATGCCGAGCCGCGCGGCCATGGCTGCCTGGCTGATCCCCGCGCGCTTGCGCAGCTCGCGCAGGCGAAAACCTTCGAAGACCCGGCGGCGGGGGGAGGTCGTCAAATCCCCCTCCCTGGAAGGGAGGGGTTAGGGGTGGGTGTGGGCCTGGCGATACTTCCACCGATGAACTTGGTCCCTCCGTATCGCGGGCAAGTACCCACCCCCAGCCCCTCCCTTGCAGGGAGGGGGGCAAGAAGGGCGAGGCGGAGCGATCTGCGCATGTCCGCAGTATATCTGCAAACCCGCACGATACAACTTTGCAACATTGCATTTGCGAAGGACGCATGTCCCGATGCAGAGGCAGCCAATTCCAAGGGGAACCGCATGTCGTCGACGATCGAGGAACTGGAACGCCGCCGCGCTGCCGCCCGCCTGGGCGGTGGGCAGAAGCGGATCGACGCGCAGCACGCCAAGGGCAAGCTCACCGCGCGTGAGCGGATCGAAGTGCTGCTCGACCAGGGATCGTTCGAAGAATTCGACATGTATGTCGAGCACAACTGCGTCGACTTCGGCATGCAGGACCAGATCGTCCCTGGTGACGGCGTCGTTACCGGATCGGGCACGATCAACGGCCGCCTCGTCTTCGTGTTCAGCCAGGACTTCACCGTGTTCGGCGGTTCGCTCAGCGAACGTCACGCGCAGAAGATCTGCAAGATCATGGATATGGCGATGAAGGTCGGCGCGCCCGTGATCGGGCTCAACGACAGCGGCGGCGCACGCATCCAGGAGGGTGTCGCGTCGCTCGGTGGCTACGCCGAGGTGTTCCAGCGCAACGTGCTGGCATCGGGCGTGGTGCCGCAGCTGAGCCTGATCATGGGCCCGTGCGCCGGCGGCGCGGTCTACTCCCCCGCGATGACCGACTTCATCTTCATGGTGAAGGATTCATCGTACATGTTCGTCACCGGCCCAGATGTAGTGAAGACCGTTACAAACGAGATCGTCACGCAGGAGGAACTGGGTGGTGCGGTGACGCATACCACGAAGTCGGGGGTCGCCGACGTGGCCTTCGATAATGATATCGAGGCGCTACTCGCGGCCCGCGACTTCGTGGACTTCCTTCCCGCCTCGAACCGCGAAGAGGTGCCCGAGCGGCCGAGCGACGATCCCTGGGATCGCCTCGAGCCCAGCCTCGACAGTCTGATCCCGCCGAGCGCGAACCAGCCGTACGACATGCACGAGCTCATCAAGAAGACGCTCGACGAGGGCGAGTTCTTCGAGCTGCAGCCGAGCCATGCCGGCAACATCCTGATCGGCTTCGGCCGGATCGAGGGGCGCACGGTGGGCGTGGTCGCCAACCAGCCGATGGTGCTGGCCGGGTGCCTCGACATCAACAGCTCGAAGAAGGCGGCGCGGTTCGTGCGCTTCTGCGACGCGTTCGGGATCCCGATCGTGACCTTTGTCGATGTGCCGGGCTTCCTGCCGGGTGTCGGCCAGGAGCATAGCGGCATCATCAAGCACGGTGCCAAGCTGCTTTACGCCTATGCCGAGGCGACAGTGCCCAAGATCACCGTCATCACGCGCAAGGCCTATGGCGGCGCCTATGACGTGATGGCCTCGAAGCATCTGCGCGGCGACCTCAACTATGCCTGGCCGACTGCCGAGATCGCGGTGATGGGCGCCAAGGGTGCCGTGGAGATCATCTTCCGTGGGCGTACGCCGGAGGAGATCGCCGAGCGGACCGCCGAATATGAGGCACGCTTCGCCAATCCGTTCGTTGCGGCATCGAAGGGTTTCGTGGACGAAGTGATCATGCCGCATTCGACGCGCCGGCGGATCGCCCTGGGGCTTCGGAAGCTGCGCAACAAGCAGCTCGAGAACCCTTGGAAGAAGCATGACAATATTCCGCTGTAATGGGCTTCCTGCTCGCCTTGACCTTGGGTGGCATGCTGGTTTCGGGCTGGGAGATCAGGCGAGGAATCGCGGAAGGACGCGTGCGATTTCAGGCCGGTTTCATTGAACGCACCAGATCGCCCAAGTCGTTTTGGCTATGGTTTGCGATCCTGGTCGCGATCTTCGCTGGGATGGGCGTGTTTTCATTCGCGACTTTGAGCCTGATTGCGAGAAACGGACTATGAAACTCGGCCGCCTCAACCATGTCGGCGTTGCGACGCCTTCGATCGAAGCGTCGATCGCCTTCTACCGCGACGTGATGGGCGCGGAGGTGGTCCGCGAACCGTTCGACCTGCCGGCGCAGGGCGTGAAGGTGTGCTTCGTCGATACGCCGAACAGCCAGATCGAGCTGATCGAGCCGCTGGGCGAAAGCTCGCCGATCCACGGCTTTCTGGCGAAGAACCCGGCGGGTGGGCAGCATCACCTCTGCTACGAGGTGCCCGACATCCACGAAGCCAAGGCCTGGTTCGAGGCGAAGGGCGCCAAGGTGCTCGGCGAGCCGCGCATCGGCGCGCATGGCACGCCGATCTTCTTCGTCCACCCCAAGGACATGGGCGGGGTGCTGACCGAGATCATGGAGACGCCGCGTGATCATTGATCCTGTATTCCCTCTCCCCTTGTGGGAGAGGGAGGGAGCGACGCAGTCGCGGAAGGGTGAGGCGGCTGTGTCTCCCTACGTCCCCCTCATCCTTCCCGCTGATTGCATCAGCGGGCCCCTTCCTTCTCCCACAAGGGGAGAATGAGTTTGACCGACAAGCCGACACTCGGCCAATGGTCTGCCGCCGCTTCGAAGGAAGTGAAGGGCCGCGACCTGACCTGGCACACGCCCGAGGGCATCGAGGTCAAGCCGCTCTATACGGCCGAGGACGTGGCCGGGATCGATCCCGGCCTGCCGGGCTTCGCGCCGTTCACGCGCGGCGTGCGCGCGTCGATGTATGCCGGGCGGCCCTGGACGATCCGCCAATACGCCGGCTTCTCGACCGCGGAGGAATCCAACGCCTTTTACCGCCGCAACCTGGCGGCCGGGCAGAAGGGGCTGAGCGTCGCCTTCGATCTCGCCACCCACCGTGGCTATGACAGCGACCATCCGCGCGTCACCGGCGATGTCGGCAAGGCGGGCGTGGCGATCGACAGTGTCGAGGACATGAAGATCCTGTTCGACGGGATCCCGCTCGATCAGATGTCGGTTTCCATGACGATGAACGGCGCGGTGATCCCGATCCTCGCCTTCTTCATCGTCGCGGGCGAGGAGCAGGGCGTCGACCGGAGCCTGCTCGACGGGACCATCCAGAACGACATCCTCAAGGAGTTCATGGTCCGCAATACCTATATCTATCCCCCCGAACCGAGCATGCGGATCATTTCGGACATTTTCGCATATACCAGCGCGAACATGCCGAAATTCAACAGCATTTCGATCTCCGGCTATCATATGCAGGAAGCCGGGGCGACGCAGGTGCAGGAGCTCGCCTTCACCATCGCCGACGGCATGGAATATGTGAAGTATGGTGTCGCCAGCGGGCTGGATATCGACAAGTTTGCAGGGCGTCTGAGCTTCTTCTTCGCAATCGGTATGAACTTCTTCATGGAAGTATCGAAATTGCGGGCAGCTCGTGTGCTCTGGCACCGGGTGATGACGAAGCTGGGGGCGCAGGACGAGCGGAGCAAGATGCTGCGCACGCACTGCCAGACCAGCGGCGTCTCGCTGACCGAGCAGGACCCCTACAACAACGTCATCCGCACCACGATCGAAGCGATGGCGGCGATGCTGGGCGGCACGCAGAGCCTGCACACCAACGCACTCGACGAAGCGATCGCGCTGCCGACCGACTTCTCGGCCCGCATCGCGCGCAACACCCAGCTGGTCATCCAGGAGGAGACCGGCATGTGCAATGTCGTCGATCCGCTGGGTGGCTCCTACTATATCGAGAGCCTGACCCAGGAGCTGGTCGACAAGGCCTGGGAGATCATCGAGCGCGTCGAAGCCGAGGGTGGCATGGCCAAGGCCGTGGCGGCCGGCTGGCCCAAGGCGATGATCGAGGAGGCGGCGGCGGCGACCGCGGCGCGGATCGATCGCGGCGAGCAGGTGATCGTCGGCGTCAACAAGTATCGCAAGGCCGAGGAAGAGCCGATCGACATTCTCGATGTCGACAACCACGCCGTGCGCGAGGCGCAGATCGCCCGGATCAAGCGGGTGAAGGCATCGCGTGACGAAGCCGCCTGCCAGGCGGCGCTGTTCGCGCTGCAGGAGGGCGCGCGGGGCGGCGACAATCTTCTCGCGCTGGCAGTCGAGGCAGCGCGTGCGCGTGCCACGCTCGGCGAGATCAGCGCGGCGATGGAGGCGGGCTTCGGGCGCTATGCCACCAAGCCGACGCCGGTGCAGGGCATCTATGGCGGTGCCTATCAGGACGACGTGACCTGGGAGCGCCTCAAGGACGGCGTGAATGCCACCGAACGCCGCCTCGGCCGCAAGCCGCGCATGCTCGTCGCCAAGATGGGCCAGGATGGGCATGACCGGGGCGCGAACCTCGTCTCCTCGGCGTTCGGCGACCTCGGCTTCGAAGTGGTGCCGGGCCCGTTGTTCCAGACCCCGCAGGAAGCCGCGGCGCTGGCGATCGAGAGCGATGTCGATGTCGTCGGTGCCTCCAGCCTCGCCGCGGGCCACAAGACTTTGATCCCCGAGCTGATCCGCGAATTGCAGGACGCGGGCAGGGCGGACATCAAGGTGATCGCCGGCGGGGTGATCCCGGCGCAGGACTATGAGTTCCTGCGCGAGGCGGGCGTGCAGGCGATCTTCGGGCCGGGTACCAACCTTGTCAAAGCCGCCGAAGAAGTGCTCAGGCTCCTCGGGCACAATATGCCCCCTGTGGAGGAAGCCGCCGAATGAGCGAAATCGAGGAGGAGTTGGTGGAAGGCGGCGACGGCGAGACCCTGCTCTACGACTATTTCAAGCACCTGACCTCGCTGTGCATCGTCTCGCTGGGCGGCGTGCTGGCGCTGGTATCCGGTGGCAAGAACCTGCCGCCCAATGCGGTCATCGCGGTGCTGCTGGTGCTTGCGCTGGCGGGGCTGCTGTCCTTTTCGGGCGCAGGCGAGATCGTCCGCGCGCGCTTCCAGCGCAGGCCTGTGCACAAGAGCCTGAACCTCTGCCGGATCGCCGCACCCGTGCTGCTTTCCGTCGGGGTCGGCATGTTCGTTTATCTTTTTACCCGGACCCTGCAACCATGACCCGTAATGACTGGACCCGCGACGAGATCGCCGCGCTGTTCGACCTGCCGTTCACCGAACTCGTCTTCCGCGCAGCCGAGGTCCACCGCGCCAACCACGCGCCGAACGAGGTGCAGCTCTCGACGCTGCTCTCGATCAAGACCGGCGGCTGCCCGGAGGATTGCGGCTATTGCAGCCAGTCGGTCTCGGCCGAGACGGGCCTGAAGGCAACCAAGCTGATGGACGTGCGCCAGGTGCTGCAGGCTGCGGCCCAGGCCAAGGATCACGGCTCGTCGCGCTTCTGCATGGGCGCCGCCTGGCGCAATCCCAAGGATCGCGACATGCCCGCCATCGTCGAGATGGTGCAGGGCGTCCGCGCGATGGGCATGGAAACCTGCATGACGCTGGGCATGCTCAGCGAGAAGCAGGCGCAGATGCTCGCCGATGCCGGGCTCGATTACTACAACCATAACATCGACACCTCGCCCGAGCGTTATGCCGAAGTGATCACCACCCGGACGTTCGAGGAGCGGCTCGACACGCTCGAGCATGTCCGCGAGGCGGGGATCAACGTCTGCTGCGGCGGCATCGTCGGCATGGGCGAGACCCGGCCGGACCGGGTCGGCTTCATCCATGCGCTGGCGACGCTGCCGGTGCATCCGGGCAGCGTGCCGGTGAACGCGCTGGTGCCGATCAAGGGCACGGTGCTGGGCAACATGCTCGCCGACACGCCGCTGGCGCAGATCGACGATATCGAGTTCGTCCGCACGATCGCGGTGGCGCGGATCACGATGCCGGAGAGCATGGTCCGCCTGTCGGCCGGCCGCGAGAGCATGAGCGACGCGACCCAGGCTTTGTGCTTCCTGGCCGGCGCCAACTCGATTTTCACTGGCGACAAGCTGCTGACCGCAGGCAATGCCGGCGACGACAAGGATTCGGCGCTGTTCGCCCGGCTGGGCGTGGTGCCGATGCAGGCCGAGGTGAAGGTGGAGCTGGAGGCGGCGGAGTGATCCTGGCCGCCCTCTTCCTCGCGCAAGCGGTGGCGTCAGGGCCGGATTGCGGCAAGGCTGTCGGCATCATTGCGCAGGATCAGTGCCGGCTTGCGGAATCGCTAAAGGTGCGGCGGGTCGATTGCGAGACGCAGAGGACCCAGTCCGAAATGAATATCTGTTCCTACCGGGACTTCCTGCGCGCGGATATCGCGATGAACCAGGCCTGGAGCAGGGCAGCGGGGTTTGCGAAGCGCGGAGGAACCGAGGTTCTGGGCGATCCGAAGGAGCATGGCAGGCTCTTGGTCGCGCAGCGTGCCTGGCTCACGTTCCGCGATGCGCATTGTGCGGCGACAACGGGGCCGCGCGAAATCGGCGGATCGATGTGGCCGCTTATGCGCAACGGTTGCCTGACCGAACTTACTCAGGAACGAACCAAGCAGCTGCGTGAATACGTGGAGCCAAATAACTGATGTTCAAGAAGATCCTGGTCGCCAATCGGGGCGAGATCGCATGCCGCGTCATGCGCACCGCCAAGAAGATGGGGATCGCCACCGTGGCGGTCTATTCGGACGCTGATGCCCGTGCCCCGCATGTGCTGATGGCGGATGAAGCGGTGCGGCTCGGGCCGGCGCCGGCGGCGGAGTCCTATCTCAAGGCCGAGCTGATCCTGCTGGCCGCCAAGGAGACCGGGGCCGATTGCATCCATCCCGGCTATGGCTTCCTCTCCGAGCGCGAGAGCTTCGCCAGGGCTTGCGCCGAGGCCGGGATCGCCTTTGTCGGGCCGCCGCCCAAGGCCATCGCGGCGATGGGCGACAAGATCGAGTCCAAGAAGCTCGCCAAGGCGGCGGGCGTCAACGTCGTCCCCGGCTTTGTCGGGGTGATCGAGGATACCGAGCATGCCGTCCGCATCTCGAACGAGATCGGCTATCCGGTGATGATGAAGGCCTCGGCCGGCGGCGGCGGCAAGGGCATGCGGCTTGCCTGGAGCGAAACCGATGTCCGCGAAGGCTTCGAGGCGACCAAGCGTGAGGGCCTGGCGAGCTTCGGCGACGACCGCGTGTTCATCGAAAAGTTCATCGAGAGCCCGCGCCATATCGAGATCCAGGTGCTGGGCGACCAGCATGGCAACGTCGTCTATCTCGGCGAGCGCGAATGCTCGATCCAGCGGCGCCACCAGAAGGTGGTCGAGGAAGCGCCATCGCCGTTCGTGTCGCCCGAAATGCGCAAGGCGATGGGCGAGCAGGCCGTCGCGCTGTCGCGCGCGGTGGGCTATTTCAGCGCCGGCACGGTCGAGCTGATCGTCTCGGGTGCCGACAAGACCGGGCAGGGCTTCTACTTCCTCGAAATGAACACCCGGCTGCAGGTCGAGCATCCGGTGACCGAGGCGGTGACCGGGCTCGATCTGGTCGAGCAGATGATCCGCGTCGCCTATGGCGAGAAGCTGGCCTTCACCCAGGACGACATCAAGCTGACCGGCTGGGCGATCGAGAACCGCGTCTATGCCGAAGATCCCTATCGGGGCTTCCTGCCGAGCACCGGCCGGCTGGTGCGCTATCGCCCGCCCGCGAGCGAGGAGACGCCCTATGGCGTGCCTGGCACGCGCGGCGACCACGGCTATGTCCGCGTTGACGACGGCGTGACCGAGGGCAGCGAGATCTCGATGTTCTACGATCCGATGATCGCCAAACTGGTGACCTGGGGCGAGACGCGCGATGAGGCTGCCGATTTGCAGGTCACGGCGCTCGACCGGTTCCGGATCGATGGCATCGGCCATAATATAGATTTCCTCTCCGCGCTGATGCAGCATCCGCGTTTCCGCTCGGGCGCGATCACTACCGGGTTCATCGCCGAGGAATATCCGGAGGGCTTCCACGGTGCGCCGGCATCGGACGCTCTGAAGCGCAAGCTGGCGGCACTGGCGGCAGTGATCGACCTCGAACGCGCCGAGCGCGCCGCGGCGACCTCGGGGCAGCTCAACGGCCCGGTCGATGTCGGCGAGGAACGCGTGGTACTGATCGGAGGCGAGCGGTTCGCGGTCGTGGTGGACGAGGACGTCACCGTCGATGGCCAGCCGATCGAGATCGACGGCGAATGGCAGGCGGACAATCTGATCCTTTCCGCGACGGTCGACGGGGCGCCGCTCAGCGTCGGGGTGGTGCGCAAGGGGGCCGCCTGGAAGCTTACTGCGCACGGCGCCTCGCACCTGGTCGAAGTCTACCCGCCGCACATCGCGCAGTTTCGGCATCACATGATCGAGAAGGTGCCGCCGGACATGAGCAAGTTCCTGCTCGCGCCGATGCCGGGCCTGCTTACCCAGCTCCATGTGTCGCCCGGCGACAGGGTCGAGGCCGGCCAGCCGCTTGCGGTGGTGGAAGCCATGAAGATGGAGAACATCCTGCGCGCCGAGAAGGCCGCGGTGGTGAAGGCCGCCAATTTCGGGCCCGGCGACAGCCTGGCGGTCGACGCAGCGATTCTCGAGTTCGAATAAGGGAAGGGCGGCGCCGCGGAACCACACGCGGCGCCGCCCTTTGCCGGGCTGGGAACAATGGCTCCTGCGGGCAAGGCGGGGTCATTTGCCCGTCCGCAGGGTTGCAGCAGCCTTTGCTGAAGGCCCGGACGGACAATCGATGCCGTCAGGGCGCCTTACCGGCAATGTGGCTGCGACGAGGATGACGAACAGCGCGACGGGCCCGGTGTCGCGCCGCCGGATCAAACGGCGTTTGGACGGGCCGACAAGACGATTTCGCGCTCGATCCTGCTTTCAATGCCGAGGTTCCATGCTTCGTCCGGAGCATGGTCCACACGGTGTATCGGATCGAATGAACGCGACGAATTCTGCTGCTCACGGCACGGAAGCGTTGCTTCGATGTCGGTGGACCAAGGCTGGCCGGACCCGCTTCGGCAGCAACCAGCCTGCGGTTGCAGCTTCGGGTCAGGGCAGCGGAAGGATGACGTCGATGCCGAAGTCGGGGCCTGTTGCGAGGCTTGCCGTCCCATGATGGGCGGTCGCGATTGCCGCCACAAGCGCGAGGCCCAGCCCGTGCCCGGTCGAGGAACGGCTGGTATCCGCTCGGCTGAACCGTTCGAACAGGCGCGCCTGAGCCTGCGCGGGCACGCCAGGACCGTCGTCGCTGACGGCGAGCCTTATCTCCCGCTCGTTCCTGCTGGCCGAGAGCCGGATCCGGGTGCCGGCCGGAGTGTGCTGCAGCGCGTTGTCGAGCAGGTTCGATATCAGTTGGATCAGCAGGCGCCGGTCTCCTCGCACGGTGATGCCTGGTTGCACGTCGATCTCGAATAGATGGCCGCGCTGCTCGGCATCCGGACGAAAGGTTTCGGCGAAGTCGGTGAGTGTCGCACTCAGGTCGATGCTGCGGAAATGCTTGCGTATGCCGAGCCCCTCGACCTCCGAAATGCGCAGCAGCGCGGAGAAAATGTCGAGCATCTCGTCGGCCTGGAGGATCGCGGATTGGATGGCGGCCGACCGATCGGAATCGCCACCCTCTGCGGCTTCCTCTAGCCGATGGCGCAGCCGGGTAAGGGGCGTTCGCAGGTCATGCGCGATATCGCTCGAGACCTGGCGCAAGTTGAGCATCAGGGCGGCGATACGGTCGAGCATCTGGTTCAGCGTCGTGGCGAGCCGGTCGAACTCGTTACCCGATCCGCTGACCGGCATGCGCTGGCCCAGATCCCCGTCAATGATCGCAAGCGCGGTACGATCCATCCTGCGCAGCCTCGCCCGGGTCAGCGCGCCCAGGGTCCAGGCGCCACCCAGGCCGAGAAGCAGCATCGCACCGATCGACCAGTTGAACAGCTCGCGCAGGCGGCCATCGATCGCGCGCAGGCCTGCCCGGTCTGCCCGGACGATCAGCAGCGTCCCGTCGGGCAGGCGGGTGGTCATTGCCTGACCGACGGTACCGTCGCGCGCGCGGAAGAATTCCTCATAGCCTGGAACGAGCTTCGTCTTCGGATCCAGATTGCCCGCCAGCCGCTTTCCCGCGCGATCGACCAGCAGATAGTCCAGGTCATTGGCGATTGGTGCCGCCAGTCTCCGCGCGATGGCGGCCCCGATCGCCACGCCGCGGTCTGCGCCCGGCTCGACAAGAAGCGCGCGCGTCTCGGTATCGACCCGATGGTCGAGCTCCCGCTCGATCGCCTCATGGGTGATCCAATAGGCAGCGCGGCCGATCGCAAGGGTGCCGAGCGTCAGCACGATGCTGATCAGCGCCGCAAGTCCGAAGGTGGAGCGACCGAAGCGCATCAATCCGCGCGCATCCGATAGCCCGCACCGCGGACGGTCTCGATGGCGTCCTCGTCGAACCCGGCGTTGAGTTTGGTGCGCAGGCGGCTGAGATGGGTCTCGACGATGTTGGTTCGAGGCTCGAAGTCGAGATCCCAGACCCGCTCCAGCAACATGGTGCGAGTCACGATGCGGCCCGGATGGCGCATCAACTCGGCCAGCAGCAGGAATTCGCGCGGCTGCAACGTTACCTTCCGTCCACCGCGGCGCACCTGGCGACGCGCGAAGTCCAGATCGATGTCGCCTACCGTCATCCGCGCCGGATCGGCCTGGAGGACAGGGCGCCGGGCGAGCGCCTGGACCCGCGCCGCCAGTTCGGAAAAGGCGAAAGGCTTGACCAGATAGTCGTCGGCCCCGGCTTCCAGTCCCTCGACACGGTCGTCGATGCTGCCCATCGCAGTCAGCATCAGGACGGGCGTAGCGCAATTGCCGGTGCGCAGCATCCTGACCAGCGAAAGCCCATCGAGTGCCGGTACCATACGATCGATGATCAGCACATCGAAGCTGCCGTCGGTGGCATGGAAAAGCCCGTCACGGCCGTCGTTCGCCGCCACGACGACATGGCCGCTCTCGGTGAGTCCACGCGCAATGAAGGCGCGGGTCTCGGGATCATCCTCCACGATCAGAATACGCATTTCCGAACTCTATCGCCGGACCGGCACCCGATGCCAACCGCCGGTGTTGCGTTCGACCGAATACTCCCCGGCTGGATGTGCCGCTTCAGCCTCGATGCCGGGCGGGTTGCCGGCCTCACCAGGAAGGGCGTCGAGCCACAACATTGGGATAACATTGGCATTCCCATACAATATCCCAATGTTGCGCTTTGCCGATTGGCAGGCTGGCCGCGAAGCGTAAAGGCGACACTTAGTTGCGATCAAGTCGCATTAGCTGTCGCAGGAAACCCAGATGCCGCAAGCCATAGTGCTCACCGAAATTGCCATGCGCGGCGCTGCCGCCCGGCGAATTCGGGCCGCTGTGGGCGTGCCGGCAGCCTCTTCGCGCGAAGCGCTATGCGCTGGCGAGGTGATCAAGCGCCTTCGTGGGCGCGGTACGGTTTCCGCCGCCGAGTTGCGGGAGGCCGGCATCTCGGCGGCCTATGCGAGCCAGCTGCGGCAGCGCGGCATCCTGGAGCGTGTCGCGCATGGCCGGTCGCGGCTGGCACCGCGCTTCGATCACGTTCTTTCCTAGAAGCCATTGGAATATCGGCGAAATCTTCGCCTCTATCGCTAATGCGACTTAGAATCATGAGTGACAGCCAGATCATAAGGCCGCTGTCGAGATATTGAGCAAAGGGGTTTCTTCTATGACCGTTTCCGCCACGCGCTCCGGCGTGTCCTTCCTCGCGCTTGCCTGTGTGGGGTTCATCGCCACCTCGGCGACTGCCTATGCAGCCGAGAACGATCCGGCGCCCGCGAAAGACAGCAAGGATGGCCAGGACCGCAGCGCGCAGGATCGCGAGCAGATCATCGTCACCGGCGCCCGCACCGAGCTGCAGGGCCCCAAGGCGACTGCGACACTGGAGAATACCCCGCGCTCGGTGATCGTCCTGCCCAAGGACGTGATCGACCAGACCGGCTCGACCACGCTCGCGGACGCGCTGCGCACGGTGCCGGGCATCACTTTCGGTGCTGCCGAGGGCGGCAACCCGGTCGGCGACCGCCCCTTCATCCGTGGCTTCGACAGCCAAGGCTCGACCTTTGTCGACGGTGTCCGCGATACTGCCGCGCAGGCGCGCGACACCTTCGCGATCGAGCAGGTCCAGGTCGTGCGCGGCTCGGATTCGACGCTGGGCGGCCGCGGCAGCGCCGGCGGCTCGATCAACATCATCACCAAGACCCCGCAGGCGACCAACTTCGTCCGCGCCAGCGCAAGTGTCGGCACGGCCGACTACAAGCACGCCTCGCTCGACGTGAACCAGTATCTGGGCGGCACCGTCGGCGTGCGCGTCGCGGCGATGTGGCATGATCAGGATTTCGCCGGTCGCGATGCGATCTGGCAGCGTCGCTGGGGCGTGGCGCCTTCGGTGACGATCGGACTTGGCACCGACACCCGACTGACCGCGTCCTATTACTATCTCGAGACGCATGAGCTGCCGGACAGCGGCATCCCCTATCTCTACACGATCGGCAACGCGCCAGGCACGGGCGAGATCTACTCCGAGCCGGCAATGGGCGATGTGAAGACGATCGCGGGTGTGACCGGCCATGTCGACCGCAGCAGCTTCTACGGCCTGAAGAGCCGCGACTTCCGCGACGCCTATACCCATCAGGCGACCCTGCGCGTCGAGCATGACTTTGGCGGCGTCACGCTGCGCAACAGCAGCCGCTACAGCTATAACGAGCAGAACTATATCTACACCCAGCCCGACGACCAGCAGGGCAATGTCTATGGCACCAACGCCGCAGCCACGGCCACGGCGGGCGGCCTGGTCTGGCGCCGCAACAATACGCGCTACGGCTATGCCGAGGCGTTGACCAACCAGACCGATCTGTTCGGCAGCTTTGAGACTGGTTCGATCAAGCACAGCTTCGCGACCGGCTTCGAGATCAGCTGGGAGAAGGCGCGGCGCGGCACCTATGTAACCGCCAGTGGGTCGGGCATCAGCCCGCGTTGCACGCCGGCGGCGCTCGCACGCTTCTACTGCACCAGCCTGTTCAACCCGAACCCGAACGATCCGTGGGTCAACTATAACAGCGACACCGGGACGACGGTGGTGCCGGTGGTAAAGGGTGGCCAGACCACCGAGATCCAGAACGACGCGCACACGCTCTCGGCCTATGCCTTCGACTCGATCACGCTGGCGCCGTCGCTGATCCTGAACCTGGGCGGACGCTTCGATCGCTTCACCTCGAAGCTGACTCCGGCCATCCCGGCGGGCAGCCAGGGCTTCAGCCTTGAGCGCACCGACAATATCTTCAACTGGCAGGCTGGCCTGGTGTTCAAGCCGACCCGCAACACCAGCCTCTATGCGAGCTACGCGACGGCAGCCACGCCGCCGAATAGCCTGCTCGGCGAAGGCCAGGAAGCGAATGCGCTGCCGACGACGAACACGACGGCGAACCTCGCGCTGCTCGACAGCCTCAAGGTCGAGAAGACCAAGAGCTATGAGATTGGTGCCAAGGCCGGGCTATTCGACAATCAGCTCTCGCTGACGCTCGCCGCGTTCCAGACCGACACCGACAACGCCCGCGCCACCGGCGAGGACAATACGGTGCAGTTCATCGGCAAGCGCCGCATCCGCGGCATCGAGTTCAGCTTCAACGGCAACGTCACCAAATGGCTGAACGTGTTCGGCGGCTACACCCATCTCGATCCGAAGATCGTCGATGGCGGCTTCACCGCACTGACGGCAGCAGCGGTCGGCGCACAGGCGGCCAAGGTCGTGCTGGTCCCGTCGGTGAACAATGGCCGCCAGGCGACCCAGACCGCCAAGGACAGCTTCACCCTCTGGGCGAACGTCACGCCCACCAAAGGCCTGAGCATCGGCGGCGGTGCCTTCTACATGAGCCGCGTGTTCGGCGGCTATGCGGACAATCGCACCGCGACCCAGAACGCGGCTGGCGTCGTTACCGTGAACCCCGCCACCAAGGTGCTGATCCGTACCGTGCCCGAATATTGGCGCTTCGACGCCCGTATCGGCTACACGATCAACGAGCATTTCGATGTGAGCGTCAACGTGCAGAACCTGACCGACAAGGTCTATTTCCCGCAGGCCTATACGGCGCATTATGCCTCGATCGCGCCGGGTCGCTCGGCTTTCGCCACGCTCGGGGTGAAGTTCTGAGCGAGGACGTCAACAGCCTTACCTCCCACGAGGTCGCTGCCCGCCTCTCTGGTTCGCCGGAGGAGCGGGCAGCGCTCATTCGGGCGGGTGCCGAGCAGGGCGTTGCCGAGGCGCAGGCGGTCTTGGGGCAGATGCTGCTCGATACCGGGGAGGCACGCGAGGGCTTTGCCTGGTTCAACAAGGCGGCGGCGCAGGGCCATCTGATGGCGCTCAACATGGTCGGGCGCTGCTACGATCTGGGCTGGGGTACTCCCGTCGACAAAACACGCGCCGCCGAATGCTTCCGTGTCGCAGCCGAACGGGGCCTCGACTGGGGTATGTACAACTATGCGACCGCGCTGACGCTCGGTGAAGGTTTGGCCGAGGATCGGCCTGCCGCGCTCGCCTGGTTCGAGAAGGCGGCGGGGCAGGGCAATGCCAAGGCGATCAACTATGTCGGCAGCTTCCATGAAGATGGCTGGGTAGTCGAACGCGACATGGCCAAGGCCGCCGGCTTCTATGCGCAGGCAGCCGCAGGCGGCGATTTCCGGGGCATGTTCAACCATGCCCGGATGCTGCTCGGCCAGGGGCAGCCTGCCGAAGCGCGGCGTTGGATCGTCGAAGCCCGGACGACGGCGACCCCCGCCTTCACCGCAAAGATGCGGGGATGGCTCCTTGGTTCGGCCTGGCCCGAGCTTGCGGAGGCGCTCCGATGCTGATCGCCATTCACGAGCTGTTCCCGCCCGCGCAGGTGGCCAAGCTGCGTGCAATCATCGACGCTGCGGAATGGGTGGACGGCAACGCCACTTCGGGCGCGCAGTCTGCACTTGCGAAGGACAATGAACAGCTTCCCGAGGGCAGCGACGCGCATCGCCGCGCCGGCGCGATGGTTCTCGACGCTTTGGGTAGCTCGCCGCTGTTCATCGCGGCGGCGCTGCCCCTCAAGGTCTTCCCGCCCTTGTTCAACCGCTATGGTGGCGGGCAGCAGTTCGGCACGCATGTCGACAATGCGGTGCGCATCCAGCGCGGCACCGACTTCCGCATCCGCAGCGACCTGTCGATGACCGTGTTCCTCGAGGACCCCGCTGCCTATGACGGCGGCGAGCTGCTGATCGAGGGGCAGTTCGGCGCGCAATCGGTCAAGCTGCCTGCGGGGCATGCGATCCTCTATCCCTCATCGAGCCTCCACCGGGTGGAACCGGTCACGCGCGGGCGGCGGGTGGCGAGCTTCTTCTGGATCCAGTCGATGGTGCGTGACGATGGCGCGCGGCGCATCCTGTTCGAGATGGACCAGGCGGTGCAGCGGCTGGTGGCGACGCTGGGCAATGACGATCGCTCGGTGATCGAGCTCACCGGCGTCTACCACAATCTCCTACGCCGCTGGGCCGACGCCTGAAGGGCGTTGCGGCCGACTTTGCCATACCGCGCGGCTTGTGGCCGGATGGCAGCGGCTAGCCTCGCTGCGGCTTCACCACGAGGATGTGGAAGGAGCCCGGGATCGCCGATGGGCGTTCACCCGCAGGCGCCGGCGAGAAGCGGGCGGTCGGCAGGTAGATTGTGCCGGTGGCCGGATCGAGGGCGCCGGTTCGGGCGCCGGGCTCGGTAATGACCCGGCCGGTCCGGGTCACCACACTATCCGAAAGCGACAGGATGTCGAGCACGCCCGATTTGCCGCAGGGAATAAAGGCGAGCTGGCGCGCCGGATCGAGCAGTACCGCGTCCGCGCCTTCGCCGATATCGACCAGCGCGGTCATGCGCCCGGCATGCACATCGACGATCGCCGCCTTGCCATTGGCGCAGGCGCTGATCAGCCGGCCATGGGGGGCGTCATAGGCAAGGCCCGTCGGCCCCTCGCAGCCCGGCATCGCGATCGGGTCGCTGACGGTGCCTCGGACGGTATCGACCGCCTCGATCTCGTTCGCGTCCTCGTCGTTGATATACAGGGTCGTGCCGACCAGCGCGCCATATTCGAGCGCTGGCTTCACCAGAATGGTGCGCGTGACCTTCATCGCGACGGTGTCGATCTCTGACACCGATCCGCTATCCGCATTCATGACGAAGGCGGTGCGGCCATCGGCGCTCAGGATGGCTGCGTCGGGCTTCTTGCCGACGGTGATGCTAGCCAGCGTGGTGCCTGACTTCACGTCGAAGAAACGCACCGTCGCGTCATTGCCGCTGGTGACGAGCAACCGCCCGCCGTCCAGCGGAACCGCGGCATGGCCACGGCTGGCGCTCCCGATCGTGCCGACGAGCTTGCCGGTCGACAGGTCGATCGCAGTCACGCCGTCGCCCCGCGCGACATAAAGGCGGCGGGCAGCCGGATCGACGCGGGCATAGTCCCAACCGCCATCGGGGCCCGCAATGCTGCCGGTCACGGCATAGTTCGGCGCATCGGCGGCGGTGGTAGAAAGCAGCGAAGCGAGTACGAGGAACAGCGGGCGCATGGGATTCTCCGTCGGTCGAGGATCGGAGGATAGCGCCTCTGAGGTTCGCTCAGGATTTGCCGAACATTGGGGAAAAACAATCCTTCGCCTCAGCCGCGGGCGAATAGCAGCTCTACCCGCAGGCCTGGGCCATTGTCGGAAAGGGTGAGCGTGGCGCCGTGCAGCTTGGCAATCGAATCCACCAGGGCCAGACCGAGCCCCGCGCCGGGGGTGCTGCGGCTGGTGTCGATGCGGTAGAAGCGGCCGAGCACGCGCGCGCGCTCCTCGGCGGCGATGCCGGGCCCCGTATCGGAAACCGCCAGCCGGACGTCATTTCCAGCGCGCGTCAGTTCGAGCCGTATGCGCGTGCCTGCGGGAGTATGATGGATCGCGTTCTCGATCAGGTTGGTCACGGCCTGGGTCAGCAACTCGAGGTCGCCGCGTACATGGATGCCGGGCGCGATGGCGTCCTCCAGCACATGGTCCGCATCCTCGATCACCGGCGCGTAGATCTGGGCAAGCCGCTCGAGCATCTCGCTCAGGTCCGCGCGGGCCAGGCTTGCCTGGATGCCTCGCGCCTCCATCGCGCCGATCCGGAGCAGGGCGCTGAAAATGCCGAGAATCTCGTCGATCTGGGCGATCGCTCCCTCGATCTGTTCCGGCATCGGTGCCGGATCGGTGCCGATCTGCATGCGCTCGAGCCGCTGGCGCAGGCGGGTAAGCGGCGTGCGCAGATCATGGGCGATGTCGTTCGATACCTGGCGGAGTCCATCCATCAGCACTTCGATCCGATCGAGCATCCGGTTCAGATTGCCTGATAGCTGATCGAACTCCGGGCCCATTCCGATACGCGGCAGTCGCTCGTTGAGCCGACCGTCATTGATCCGCGCGATCGCGCCGTTCACCTGATCGAGCCTGCGCAGGAACAGGGTGCCGACCACCAGCCCCCTGCCAAGGCCAGCAGTGATATAAGCACTCCGAAGGCGACGGTCGATGCCCGCAGGCCGGTGCGCAGGTCCTGCAGGTCGGAGACGTCATTCGCCACAACCAGGAGTGTGCCGTCCGTAAGGCGCGATCCGAACGCCCTTACCGGCACGGATCTGCCGGAGCCGCCCTGGTCCGGATCGAGTACCTGGAATTCGTGCCATCCGGTGCGGGCCGCCGCTGCGGGAAGCGAGCCGGCAAGGCGCGCGCCGGCGGAATCAAACAGGAGATAGTGGAACTGGTCCTCTCGCACGGCACGGGCATGTCGGTTGATCGCCAAGACCAGTGCGGCGCGGCCGCTGGTCTCGAACTCGCTCACCAGCACGTCATGCTCGGCGAGGATGCCGTCGCCGGCTGCTTCCACCGCATATGCGGAAACCGAATGCTCGACGATGGCAAGCAAGGCCACGGCTCCGAGCGCGAAGACCAGGGCAAGGGCGATCGCGAAGCGGAACGCACCGCTGACCAGCAGCCTAGGCGTCTGCATCGAGCCGATAGCCAGCGCCGCGAATGGTGTGGATCAGTTCCCGGTCGAAGCCCTTGTCCACCTTGGCGCGAAGCCGGCTCATATGGCTCTCGATCAGGTTCGAGCCCGGGTCGAAATGGAAGGACCAGACATTCTCGAGCAGCATGCTGCGCGTGACGATCTTGCCTTCGTGGCGCAGGAGATACTCCAGCAGCTTGTATTCCTGCTGTTGCAGTTCGATGCGCCGGCCGGCGCGCGTCACCTGGCGCCGGAGCAGATCGATCTCGAGATCTGCCGCGCGCAGGACCGTCGCCACCTCCGCAACCGGGGCGCGACGCGCCAGTGCCTCGACCCGGGCAAGGAGTTCGGAAGCAGCGAAGGGCTTGACCAGATAATCGTCGGCACCCGCCTGCAGCCCGGCAACCCGGTCATCGACTTCCCCCAGTGCGGTGAGGAACAGCGCGGGGGTCTGGATGCCGGCGGCCCGCAGCGAACGGACGACCCCGAGCCCGTCCACCCCGGGCACCATCCGGTCGAGGATCAGCACGGCATAGCTGCCGGTGGTGCCGAGGAAGATCGCGTCCGGACCGGTCCTCGCAGTATCGACGACATGCCCTTCCGCCTGGAGCAGCCGTGCGATGTGCGTTCGCGTCTCAGCATCGTCTTCAAGCAGCAGAAGTTTCACCGGCACGATCCATCAGGGTCTCAGGCCATCAGGGTCCCAAGCTATCAGAGCCCGAGGCGAGGCCACGCGATTAAACTCCTGAAGCGCGGCCCGGGCAAGTTGGGGATTCCCAATGTTCACCTCACGCGCAGCCAATGCGCGCCTTGTAGAAGGGCAGGGCCGGGGGAGCATTGGAGCAAGATCATGCACAAGATTGGGCGTCTCACACTTCTGGCCAGCCTGGCCGCCAGCCTTCCTTTCGTGGCCGTCGCGAGTCCGACGCAGAAAGCACCCAAGCCGAAGCTGACGCTCGCCCAGGCGCAGGTGATCGCGCTGAAGGCGCGGGCAGGCAAGGTCACCGATCACGAACTCGAGGCGGAGAAGGGTGGCAGCGGACTGCGCTATTCGTTCGACATCAAGGCGGGTGGCAAGACCTATGAGGTCGGGGTTGATGCGGTGACGGGCAAGGTGCTCGAGAACATCGTCGAAGGCCCGAACCCGGACTGACCGAAGCTGATCCCAGCTTTCGGTCCGGACGCCGCCGCCCGGCCCTCTTGGCGGCGGCGTCCCCCACTTCAGCCGAGGTGCCTCGTGCCCCCAATTCTTCGATCCAGAACCGCGCTGCTGCTAGCGCTATCCGTGCCGCTCGCGGGTTGTCAGCATTACGCGCCGCTGCCGCTGCAGACCGAAGCACCGCTTGCGCCGAGCCTTGCCGCCATACCCGATATGCCGAAGCGCCCGCTCACGGTCAGCGCGGTGGCCGCCCTGGCGGTGACGCGGAACCCCGATCTGCTGGCGGCACGCGCCAAGGCCGGCGTCGCCGAGGCCCAGCTCGTCCAGGCGGGCGTGCTACCCAATCCGAGCCTCAGCGGGGCGATCCTGCCGCTTCTTTCGGGAGCAGGATCGGTGCCGGGCTGGAATCTCGGCCTGTCGCAGGACATCAAGGCGCTGATCGTGCTCAAGCCCAAGCGGCGTTCCGCCCGGGACAGCCTCGACCAGGTCCATGCCGATCTGCTCTGGCAGGAATGGCAGGTCGCCGGCCAGGCCCGCCAGCTTGCCGGCGACATCGTGCTCGGCGAGCGCCTGTGCCCCATGCTCGAGCGGGCCTACGAACTGATGGCAAAGCGCTATGGCGCGAACCGCAAGGCGCTCGAGGCGGGGAACGCCACGCTGTCGACCCTGGCGCCCAGCGCCGGTGCGCTGCAGGCGGCGCGGGCTGCGATGCTTCAGCAGGGTCAGGCCCAGCTTGCCAGCCGGCACAAGCTCAACGCGCTGCTCGGCATTGCGCCGGATGTGACCTTGCCGCTTGCCGACGCAATCGATCTGCCTGCCTTTGATCCGATCGAGGTTCGGGCAATGCTGGGGACGCTGCCCCAGCGCCGTCCCGACCTGCTCGCGCTGCGTGCCGGCTATGCCGCGCAGGACGAACAACTGCGCGTGGCGATCCTGTCGCAATTTCCGGACTTGGTGTTCGGCGCTTCGGTTTCCAGCGACAACAGCAAGGTGATCAGCGGCGGGCCCAATGTGCAGATCGGCCTGCCCGTGTTCGACCGTAACCAGGGCAATATCGCGGTCGCCCGGGCGACCCGCGAGCAGCTCAATCGCGAATATGCCGCTCGGCTCGCCGCTGTGACCGGCGAGGTCGGAGCGCTCCTCAGCGAGCGCGACCAGATCGCGCTTCAGCTCGCCGCGGCCCGCCACGATCTGGACGAGGCGCGGGCCGCCGCGGATCGCGCGGGCAAGGCTTTCGCAGCCAGCACGCTCGACGAGCGATCGTTCGTCGACCTCCTCAGCAGCCGTTTTTCCAAGGAACAGGAAGTGATGACGCTCGAGCTCGCACTGTTCGACCGCCAGGTCGCGATCCAGACATTGATCGGCGCGGGACTGCCCGCAGTCGATACCCTCGGTTTCCCTGATCCCGGGGCGAACGGAGCGGCACAGTGAACGCCGCGCGTATCGCTACGGGTCTGGCGCTCGCTGTCGCGCTTGCTGGCTGCGGCGCCAGCGAGCCGGGCAACCAGGCAGCGCCAGTGACGCAGGTTACCGTAACCCAGGCCCGTCAGGGCAGCTTGCCGATGCTGATCGAAGCCTATGGATCGGCCGCCCCCTCGGGCAATGGACAGCAGACGATCAGCACGCCGCAGCCGGGCCAGGTGGTGAAACTGCTGGTCACCCAGGGTGTCGCCGTACAGGCCGGCCAGCCCGTGCTGATCTTCGCCGTCGCGCCGACCGCGCGTGGTGCCTACACCCAGGCGGCCGATGCGGTGAAGGCGGCGCAATCGCAGCGCGATTCCACCGCCCAATTACTGTCCCAGCAGCTCGCAACGCGCGACCAGCTCGCCCAGGCGGAAAAGGCGCTGGCCGATGCGCGCGTCCAGCTTGCCGCGCTCCGGGCCGAGGGTGCCGGCTCCGGTACCATTACCTTCCGCGCGCCATTTGCAGGCGTGGTTGCGGCGGTCCCTGTGGCCGAGGGCGATCGCACTCAGCCGGGGGCGGCGCTGGCCAGTGTCGCGCGAAACGGGTCGCTGGTGATCACCACCGGCGTCGATCCGGCGTTACGCAATCAGGTGCGCGTCGGGGCGGAGGTGCGGCTCTCCCGGCTGGATGGCGGCGCGGCAGTGACCGGCCATGTCGTGCGCATCGACGCGATGTTGAATGCGACCACGCGCCAGGTGGATGTCGATGTAGCCTATCCGGCCGGCAGCTTCCTGACCGGCGAAGCCGTGCGTGTCGCGATCGTGACAGGTCAGGCGCAAGGTTGGGTCGTGCCGCACAAGGCTGTGACGATGGATGCCGAAGGCAAGGCCATGGTCTTTCAGGTGACGGGCGGAAAGGCACGCGCCGTACCGGTGAAAGTCCTTGTTTCCACGCCCGACAGCGACGTGGTCAGCGGGCAAATGACGAGCGGCATGCCCCTGGTCGTCGATGGTGCCTATCAGCTGTCAGACGGCGATGCCGTCCGCATGGGTGACGCCAAGTGAATTTCTCAAAGCTGCTGGCCAGCCAGTCACGGGCTTTCGTCGTCATCGCGGTCGCGCTGGCGCTTGCCGGGCTCGTCGCCGCGCTGTCGCTGCCCATCGGGCTGTTTCCGCAAGTCTCCTTCCCCCGCGTCGTCGTGGACATCGATGCGGGGAGCCGCCCGGCCGACCAGACCGCGCTGATCGTCACCCGCCCTGTGGAGCAGGTTCTCCGCTCGGTCCCCGGCGTCCAGAATGTGCGTTCCGAGACATCGCGCGGCGCAGCGCAGATCTCGATCGACTTCGGCTGGGGCCGCGACATGGTGGCAAGCACGCTGGAAGTCGACGCGGCCATGGCCCGCGCGGTCTCGGCCTTGCCTCCGGGCACGAGCTACAATGTCCGCCGAATGGACCCCACGGTCTTTCCGATAATCTCGTACGCGCTGATCTCGGACAAGCATTCCCCGACCCAGCTCCAGGATCTTGGCCGCTACCAGATCACGCCCCTGCTTTCGGGCATCTCGGGTCTCGCCCGCGTTGATGTGCAAGGAGGCGAGACTCAGGAGGTGCAGGTGCTCGGCGATCCCGCACGGCTGGCGAGCTTCGGCCTCGCGATGAGCGATCTCTCGACCGCGATTTCCAACGGCAATGTGCTGAGCGCGGTTGGCCAGGTGCAGGATCGTGGCCGCCTGTCGCTGGTGATCGCCGATCACACGATCGCCTCGCCCGAGCGGATCGGCGACGTGGTGGTCAAGTCGAGCCCCGGCGGGGTGGTGCGGGTCCGTGACGTCGCCACGGTGCAGGACGGCATCGTTCCACAATGGCTGCGGGTGTCGGAGGACGGCAAGCCGGCCGTGCTGTTCAACATCTATGAGCAGCCCGACGGCAATTCCGTGCAGATCGCGAAGGAAGTCCAGGCCAGGCTTGCCGGGTTCAAGCTGCCGCCCGGGGTCAAGCTGCTCAACTGGTACGACCAGAGCGAGCTCGTCACCCAATCCTTCGGCAGCGTGCGCGACGCGGTGCTGATCGGGCTGGTGCTGGCCGCCATCGTGCTGCTCGTCTTCCTGCGCAGCTGGCGGGTGACGCTGGTCGCGTTGATCGTCGTTCCCGCGACGCTCATGGCGACCGTGCTGGTGCTGTCGATCGCGGGCATGAGCTTTAACATCATGACACTGGGCGGCATCGCCGCAGCAGTGGGCCTGCTGATCGACGACGTAATCGTGATGATCGAGCACATCGTCCGCCGTGCGCAAGGCGATGGCTCTCCCTCCGGGGCGGAGACCGGTCAGGCCGCGATCCTCCCCGCTGCACGCGAATTCCTCGCGCCGCTCACCGGATCTAGCCTCGCAACGCTGATGGTATTCCTGCCGCTGTCCTTTCTCACCGGGGTGACCGGCGCCTTCTCCAAGGCGCTGTCGCTCACCATGGCGGCTGCGCTCGCGATCTCCTGGGCGATGACCGCTTTCGTGGTGCCGGTGCTCGCCCGGCGCCTGCTCCGGTTCGACGGCAAGGATACGGCGCATGGCAGTCACGAAGGCTGGATGACTCGCCACCACGACCAGGCGCTCGACGGCGTGATGCGGCGGCCCTGGCTGCTCGCCGTCGTCGCGGTGCCGCTCTTGATCCTCGGCTATGTCGCCTATTCCAACGTGCCGACCGGGTTCATGCCAAAGGTCGACGAGGGCGGCTTCGTGATGGACTATTTCACGCCGCCGGGGACCTCCCTCGACGAGTCGAGCCGGAGGATGGCGCAGGTCGATGCCCTGCTCCGCGCGGACAAGGATGTTGCGACCTTCTCGCGGCGTCTGGGCACTGGCCTGGGAGGGGATCTCGGGCAAAGCTACCACGGCGACTATTTCGTCCGGCTGAAGCCCAACCATTCGATGACCGCCGAGGAGAAGATGAACGCGGTCGCCGAAGAGGTCGCGCGCAAGGTTCCCGGAGTGGAAGTCGAGGTCGCCCAGCTGATGGAGGACCTGATCGGCGACCTCACGGCGGTGCCGCAACCGATTGAGGTGAAGCTCTATTCCTCGGATGCCGCCGCGCTCGGCCCGCAGGCCGAGAAGATCGCCGCTTTGATCGGCAAGATTCCCGGCGTGGTCGAGGTGAAAAGCGGTCTGCAACTGGCGGGAGACGCGATCGACGTGAAAATCGATCCGATCCGGGCGGGCTATGAGGGCGTCACCCCGGCAGATGTCCAGACGGCCCTCGATTCCGCGCTGACTGGGGTCGTGGCGACCTCCATTCCGCAGCCATCGAAAGCGGTGGATGTGCGCGTACGGCTACCGGGCGTCACCACGCTCACACAGGACCAACTCGCCCAGGTGCCGATCCGCGCATCCGACGGCCATGTCTTTCCGCTCTCGCGCGTCGCGACGCTGGCGCCGGTCAGCGGCCAGCCCCAGATCAGCCGCGAGAATCTTGAGCCCATGGTAGCGGTGACCGGCCGCATCACCGGGCGCGGTATCGGTGCCGCAGTGGGTGACGTGACCAGGGCGATCGACCAGCCCGGTGTGCTCGCCCCCGGCGTGCGCTATGAGATGGGCGGTCTCTATCAGCAACAGCAGATTGCGTTTGGCGGCCTCGCCAAGGTGTTCGTCGCGGCGCTCATTGCCGAGTTCATCCTGCTTCTGGTGCTGTATCGCCGCTTCGCGATACCGCTGATCATAATCGGCTGTTCGCTGCTCTCGACCACAGCCGTGTTCACCGCCCTGTGGCTGGCCGGGCTCGACCTCAACATCACGGCGCTGATGGGGATGACGATGATCATCGGCATCGGTACCGAGATGGCGATATTCTACGTCTCCGAGTTCGAGGAACTGCGCCATCGCATGCCGCCGCTGGCCGCGGTACGCGAGGCGAGCCGCAACCGGCTGCGGCCGATCACCATGACGACGCTCGCGGCGATCCTCACGCTGCTGCCGCTCGCGCTCGCGATCGGACAGGGATCGGGAATCCAACAGCCCCTGGCAGTGGCAATCATCGCGGGGCTGATGCTGCAATATCCGCTCGTGCTGATCGCGATGCCGGCACTGCTTCGCCTGACGCTTTCGCGCGAAGAACTAGGAGCCTAATCGAGGATAGGTCCGAGCGACACCGCGATCCCGAAGCCGGGGCCGGGGAGTAGCCTGGCCTCACCTCGATGGGCCGCGGCGATCGCCGCGACGAGCGCCAGGCCCAAGCCGTGCCCGCCCGAGGATCGACTCTGCTCGGCCTGACTGAACCGCTCGAAGAGCCGGTCGCGTGCGGTCTCCGCGACTCCCGGGCCGTCGTCCGTCACCCGCAACCAGGCGAGACCGCTCTCGCTGGCCAGCACCACCCGAACACGGGTGCCGGGCGGTGTGTGGCGCAGTGCATTGTCGAACAGATTGGTGGCGAGCTGGATGAGCAGGCGGCGATCGCCAAGCACTTTAATTGCCGGGTCGATCTCGGTGTCGAGGAGATGCCCGCTCGCCTCCGCATCGGGGCGATAGGTCTCGGCGAATTCCACAAGGGCCGCGCCCAGCGCCACCGGGCGGAATTGCTTGCGGACGCCGAGCCCTTCCACTTCGGAGATGCGCAGGAGCGCGGCGAATATCTCGAGCAGTTCGTCGGCCTGGACGATGGCCGCCTCGATCGCGGCGTCGCGCTGCGCTTCCGCGCCGTTCAGCGCTTCGTCGAGCCGGTTGCGCAGTCTGGTAAGCGGCGTGCGCAGGTCATGGGCAACGTCGCCGGAAACCTGGCGAAGATTCGCCATGAGCGCGGCGATCCGGTCGAGCATGCGGTTCAGCGTTGCCGACAAGCGGTCGAACTCGCTGCCCGATGCGTCGACCGGCATGCGCATGGACAGATCGCCGCCGATGATCGCCAAGGCTGCGCGGTCCATCCTCCGCAACCGGGCCCGGGTGATCGCCCCCAGCGTCCAGGCGCCCCCCAAGCCGAGTAACAGCATGGCCCCGAATGCGCAGGTGAAGAGCGTGAGGAGGTGGCGATCCGTCTCGTCGAGTACTGCCCGATCGGCGGAGACGATCAGCATCGCACCATCGGATAGCCGCGTGGCCAATGCCTGACCTACGCGTCCATCCCGGTACCGGAGGAATTCGGAGTAGCCTGGCTGGGCGGGCGGAGTTGCGGCCAATTTTCCCGCGATATGTCGGCCGCGCGCGTCGACCAGCAGATAGTCGAGATGCTCCGGACCGGGGACCGCTTCGCGCCGCTGGATACCCGTGGCTATTGCCGTGGTTCGGTGCGCGCCGGGCTCGGCGAGCAGGGCGCGGGTCTCGGTTGCAGTCCGATGGTCGAGTTGCTGCTCCAGCGCCTCGTGCGTGACCTCGTAGGAGACTGCACCGATCGCGACCGCACCCAGCGTCAGCGCCAGGCTGACCAGCAAGGCGAGACCGAAAGTGGAATTTCCTGTCCGCCGCATCAGCCGCCCCGGATCATATAGCCGGCGCCCCGCACCGTCTCGATCGCGTCCTCTTCGAAGCCGGCGTTGAGCTTTGCCCGGAGCCGGCTGAGATGGGTTTCGACGATATTCGTCTTGGGCTCGAAATCGAGATCCCAGACCCGCTCGAGCAGCATGGTTCGGGTGACGACCCGGTGAGGATTTCGCATGAGCTCGGCGAGCAGGAGGAACTCGCGCGGCTGCAAGGTGATCCGCCGGCCGGCGCGACGGACGGTACGGCGCTCGAAATCCAGCTCGATATCCCCGACGGCGAGGCGATTGGGCTCGGCGAGGCTCGCGGGAAGGCGCCGGCCCAGCGCCAGCAACCTGGCGCTCAACTCGGAAAAGGCGAACGGCTTGACCAGATAGTCGTCCGCGCCGCTTTCCAGCCCCTCGACCCGATCCTCGATGCTGCCCATCGCGGTCAGGATGAGAATGGGAATGGTACAGCCGCCGGCACGCAGCATCCGGATCGCCGACAGCCCGTCGATGACCGGCAGCATACGGTCGATCACCAGGACGTCGAAACTGCCTTCGGTCGCCTGGAACAGCCCGTCGCGCCCATCGATGGCAATCGCCACGGAATGGCCAGCCTCGCTCAGGCCGCGGGCGATGAAGTCCCTGGTTTCCTGGTCATCCTCGACGATCAGGATACGCATCAGCGTGCCTCCCCGCCGGCGACTTGCCAACCGCCACCCAGCGCCCGGAACAGAAGCACCTGGTTGTGCGCGACCAGAAGATCCGATCGCGCACGTGCGAGCCGCGCGGTGGCGAGACTGCGTTCTGCGTCAATGCGGAGCAACGGGGCGGCGTCGCCGAGCCTGACGCGTGCGGCGCTGCGCCGCGCATAGAGCGCGCCTGCCGCTTCGGCATCGGCAAGGCGGCGGTTGCGTGCAACCTCGGCGTCCATTTCGGCCAGCGCCGTCTCGACTTCGCGCAGTGCCCGCAGCACCGCGATGTCCCAACTCGCCAGCGTGCCGGCTTCGGTGGCGCGCGCCTGCGCGAGCTTGGCGCGCCCTGGGACATTGGGAAGCACCCAGCTGACCAGCGGCGAGAGCGCGGCCGAGAAGTCACCCCGCAACAGCCCGGCCGCACCGCCGAGATTGATCCGGGGATACAGCTCCGCATGGGCAACGCCGACCCGCGCGGCAGCGGCAGCCAGCCTGCGCTCGGCCTCGCGGATATCGGGACGCCGAAGCAATAGCGCCGTGCCGTCGCCGATTGGTACCGCGCCAGGCAGGCGGGGCACGGCGGTGCAGGTCAGCGTCCAGCCACGCGCCGCTGCGGGAGCGAGCCCCTGGAGGGTGGCCAGGCGATAGAGTGCGTTGTCGCGCTGCGCGGCGAAACCGGGGACATCCGCCTCGGCGACGGCAAGCAGGGTCTCGGCCTGCGTGACTTCGAGCGGCGAGACTTCGCCGGCGCGCAGCTGATCGCGCAGGGTCTCGACGGCGCGTGCCTGCGCGGCCGTGATTTCGCGTGCCACTGCTTCGCCGCGCCTCGCCCCGCACAGATCGACATAGGCGAGGACCGTGTCGGCCACGACCGCGACCCGGACGCCGTCGGCGGCCGCATCGGCTGCGGCCGCATCCGCCCGGGCGGCAAGCGCACCGCTGCGCAGCCGACCGAACAGATCGGCATCCCAGTTGATCGTTGCGGCGATGTCATAGTCGGAGGAGGAAACCGTCGCCGCGCTGGGCTGGTCTGCCGGACTGTCGATGCCGAGGCTGCTCTCGAGTGTCGCCTGGGGCAGGCGTTGGGCGCGGGCCTGACGGAGCGCCGCACGCGCCGCGTCCAGATTGGTATAGGCAAGGCGCAGATCGGCGTTGGCGGCGAGACTCGCCGTCACGAGCCGGTCCAGCTCGGGATCGTCGAACAGCCGCCACCAATGGGCGGGCACCGCCGCGATCGATGCCGAGGGCAGCGCGGCAAAGGGGGCTTCGGTGCCCGCGGGTGGGATGGTGCGGGGTGGCTGGGCGCCCGGTGCTGCACAGGCGGCCGCCGTCAGCGCCAGGAGAGAGGTGAAGCGGCGCATCATGCGAGCGCTCCTTGCGGGGAGGGTGAGGGGCTGGCTGCACGGGGCTCGCCGAAGCGGGCGTAGAGGCTGGGCATCAGGAACAGGTTGAGCAGCGTCGAGGAGACCAGCCCGCCAAGGATGACGATCGCCATCGGGTGCTCGATCTCATGCCCCGGCGCGTTCCCGGCCACGATCAGCGGTACCAGCGCGAGGCCCGCACAGGCGGCGGTCATCAGGATCGGGACGAGCCGCTCCTCGGCGCCGCGGCGGATGAGGGCAGGACCAAAGGCTTCGCCCTCGACACTACGGAGATGCGCATAATGCGAGAGCAGCATGATCCCGTTGCGCGCCGAGATGCCGAGCACGGTCACGAAGCCCACCAGGGAGCCGAGCGACATCGTACCGCCAGTCAATGCCACCGCGACGATGCCGCCGACCAGGGCGAACGGAAGGCTTGCCGCCACCAGCGCGGTGATCCTGAGCGAGCGGAATTCCAGCCAGACGAGCAGCAGCACGCCGATCAGGCAGAGCAGTCCGGTGGTCCAGAGCCGCTGGCGGGATTCCTTTAGCGCGGCATATTCGCCGAGCACCTTGGCATGATAGCCCTGCGCGAACGGCAGGCCCGCCACCTTCTGCTCGACGGCGCGCGCTACCGAGCCCAGGTCGGCCCCCTTCACGTTCAGCGTGACATCGATGCGGCGCTCGCCATTCTCGCGCTTCACTTCGTTGGGCGCTGGAGCGATGCGGATCTCCGCGACATCGCCGAGCCGAACCTGGCTACCATCGGGCGCCTGAAGCGCGAGGCCGGCGAGCGCGTGGAGGTCGTCGCGGACCGCCGGCTCGCCCCAGAGAGCGACCTCGAAGGACTTCTGGTCGCGGTAGATCTCGCCGACCTTCTCGGCAGCGACCAGGGTGGCTGCCTGCCGCCGGACCTCCCCGGCGGTCAGGCCTAGCCGAGCCATCTCCACGGGCAGCGGGCGTATCTGGATCTGTGGGACGAGAACCTGCTGCTCGACCTTGAGGTCGGCGACGCCGTCGATGCCGGCAACGCTGGTGCGCACCCGCTCGGCGGCGGCACGCAGCTCGGTCTGGTCGGGGCCGAAGATCCGCACGACCACCGAGGCACCGGCGCCGGTCAGCACTTCCTTGATCCGCTCGCGCAGATAGGTGAGCACGTCGCGGAACAGGCCCGGATAGCCATCGATCACCTCCTGGATCCTGCCGACGCTGGCGTCATAGTCCGCCGTCTCGTCGAGACTGATCCACAACTCGGTGAAATTGGGTCCGACCACTTCGTCGGCCGCCTCCGCACGGCCGATATGCGCGCCGAAATTGCGTACCCCGGGGATCGCGCGCAGCTCCTTCGAGACGCGGATCGTGATGCGGTCCATCGCTTCGATCGACGTGCCGGGCTTCTCGACCCAATGCATCAGGAAATCGGTCTCGCGGAAATGCGGAAGGAATTCGTCCTTGAAGCTCGCATAGCCGATCGCGGAGATCGCAAGCCCGGCAGCAACCACGCTCATCGCGAGGCGCGGGCGATCGGTCAGCCGGGGCAGCAGCCCGGCATAGCCGCGCTTCAGAATCCGGACGAAGCGGGTGTCGCGATGCTCACCGAGCGGGGCCTTGGGCAGTAGCATCAGGCTGAGCGCGGGGGTCACGGTGAGCGCGACGAGCAGTGAGGCGGCGATGGCGAGGATATAGGCGATCGCGAGTGGCTGGAAGAAGGTGCCGGCGAGGCCGCCGAGGAAGAAGATCGGCAGGAACACGAGCATCACGATCAGCGAGGCGAACACCACTGCGCTGCGCACTTCGATCGAGGCGTCGAACACCACTTCGAGCGCCGGGCGGGGATGCTCGGCCTCGCGGTTCAGGCGCAGCCGGCGGGCGATATTCTCGACATCGATGATCGCATCATCGACGACCTCGCCAAGCGCGATCACCAGCCCGGCGATCACCATGGTGTTGATGGTGGCGCCGCTCCAAAGCAGCACCAGTCCGGCGCCGACCAGCGACAGCGGGATCGCGACCAGGCTGATCACTGCCTGGCGCCAGTCCCGGGTAAACAGGATCAGCACTGCGGCCACGAGGATGCAACCGATCGCGAGCGCTCGGGTGAGGTTGTCGATCGAGCGCTCGATGAAGGTGGCGGGACGGAAGATCGAGGTATCGACCTCGACTCCCTTCAACCCCGGCTTGATCTCGGCGAGCGCGGCTTCGACACCCTTTGTGAGATCGAGCGTGTTGGCGGTGGGCTGCTTCTCGACGATCAGCATGATGCCTGGACCGTCGTTGATGATCGCATTGCCGATCGGGGCGGCGTGATCCTCGGTGACGCGTGCCACATCGCCGATCCGGATGGGCGCACCGCCCGAAAGCTTGATGAGCGTGCGCGACAGATCCTCGGCGCTCTGGATCGCTCCGACCTGCTGGACCGCAAAGCGCTGGGTAGGGGTATCCACGAAACCGCCACCGCCCACCGGCACGGCGTCGCCTGCCGCGGCGCGCAACTCGGCGAGGGTTACGCCGGCGGTGCGCAGACGGTCGGGGTCGACCAGGATCTGGAGCTGGCGGTCGCGCTGGCCCCAGGAAGCGACATTGGCCACGCCGGACACGGCCATCAGGCGCGGGCGGATCGTCCAGCGGACGAGCTCCGACAGCTGCATCTGATCGAGCGTCTTCGAACTGATCCCGATCTTCATCGCCCGGCTGGTCGAGGAGAGCGGCGGCAGCAGCACTGGCGCACGCGCGGCCGCCGGTAGACGGGCCTGGACCTGGGCGACGCGTTCCTGGACCAACTGGCGCGCGCGGATCACATCGGTCCCAGGCGCGAACAATATGACGACCGAGGACAGGCCGAGCACCGATTTGGAGCGCAGCGTGGTGCGTCCCGGCACGCCATTGACGGCGACTTCCAGGGGAACGGTGATCAGGCTCTCGACCTCCTCCGTCGAGAGTCCGGGTGCTTCGGTCTGGATCTCGACGATTGGTGGCGCGAATTCGGGAAACACGTCGAGCGGCACATCGCTCGAGGCGCGCAGCCCGAGGAGGACGAGGAGTACGGAGAGCGCGAGAACCAGTACCCGCTGGGTGAGCGCATTGCGGACGATCCAGCCGAGCATGTCAGTGGGCCACGCCGAATTCGGTGCCGAACAATTCGGCGGCCCCGTCGGTGACTACATGGTCGCCATGCGCCAGTCCGCGCGTCACAAGAGCGAAGCCGCCGTCGCTCGAGGCGATCTCGACCCGTCGGCGGACATAGCTATGGGGCGCGGTCCGCAGATAGACCCATTCGCCGCCATAGATGTCGCGCAGGATCGCTGCCGTCGGAATGGAGAGTCCCTGTACCGGGCCCGCTGCCATCGGCAGCGAGACCGCAACGCGCTGGCCGACGCGCCAGGCGTGGTCCCGATTATCGAGCGCGTAATAGAGATCGACGGTCGCACCCAATGCGTTGGCCGAAGGCGGCGCATCGACGGGCACCGCCATGCGCGGCGAACCTTGGCCGCCAAGCGGTCGGACCTGCACCGCCGCACGGCGGCCGAGGCCGCTCAGGTCGGAGGCCGGCACGATCACCCGTACCCAGAGGCGCGGCTGGGCGTCGAGCGATGCGATGGCCGGCCCGAGCATGGCGCGTTGGCGCCGCGCCGTCACCTCGGCGGCGCGGGCGGTCGCAAGCGCGGCAGCGGCTTCGTCACGGCCACGGGCGCTGCCCGCCTCTTCCCGGACGAGTGCCTCGGCACGCGCGAGGGCGATCTGCGCAAGGCGGGTCTGTGCCGCGGCTCGCAGGACCTCGCCGTCCGCGGCGACCTGCTGCGCGCCGAGCTGGCCGAGATTGGTCCCGGACCCGGCCGGCATGCCACCGCCTGATGCGGGCGCGACGATTTCTCCCGCGGTCTCCCGTCTTGACTGGGCGCTTCCGGCGCCGACCTGCGCTGTCGCGATGCCGAGCCGGGCCTCCGCCTGCGGCGCCAGGGTCAGCTTGAGAAGCTCGGCCTCATGCGCGACCGGTTCGGAATGAACGGCCTTGGCCGGCGAAGCGCCCGGGGATTCGGCACCGCATGCGGCGAGCGCGGAAGCGGCGATGAACGGAAAGGGAAGGAAGGCGCGTTGCATGGCAGACCCGGACTGTTGACCGGGCGGGGTTAGCGAAGCGCCGTTGGGTGCAGGTCCCGCTGACTATACAATTCGTCCATCTCGGCGTGCGAGCCTGCCTGCTGCTATTTGGGCGAGGTAGCCTGGAAGTCCGGATGGGCCACTTCGTCCTCGAAGCAGAATGGTATCTTATCGAACGGCCCTGTCGAATTTTCCTGCCGCCTGCCTTGTCCGGTCAGCGGCACGAACATGGACCAGCCGAGCGAGCATCGCTCATATTTGGCGGGCCCCGTGCGCGTCACGATCAGGATCTGCTCGGTCGCCCAGCTAAGACCGACCGGCATCGCCAGCCTTCCGCCGACCCTAAGCTGGTCCAGGAGGGGCTGGGGCACGCGCGCGGCGCCGGCCGCGACGATGATCGCATCGAAGGGCGCCCGTTCCGGCCAACCCGCATAGCCGTCGCCCGCGCGAACCTCGACATTGGCGTAACCGAGCGCATGCAGCCGCGTACGCGCCGTATCGGCGAGCTGCGGTACGATTTCGATCGAGGCTACCCGATCGGCCATCTTTGCGAGCACGGCTGCCTGATAGCCCGACCCCGTCCCGACATCGAGGACGTTGGCGCCCCGTTTCGGATCGACGGCGGCGGTCATGAGCGCGACGATATAGGCGTCCGAGATCGTCTGCTCATAGCCGATCGGGAGCGGAGTCTCCCGATAGGCATCGGCCCTCAGATTTGCGGGCACAAAGGCTTCCCTCGGGACCGAGCCAATGGCGGTAAGTGCGCGCGCCAGCGCCGCGTTATCCGCGCTCGGCGCGGCGTTCCGGACCGCCGTCCGGATGCGTCCCACCATCGCGCTGCGCGCCGCCGCGAAATCCTGATCCTGGGCGAACGCCGCGGTCGCCAGCAACATGGTGGCGATGCAGGCAAGACCTGGCCTCCATCCTCGAACAAGGGTCATCGCGCTGCGCGCCGAGCCGGGAGGAAGGAGGCCGCCGCCGTGAGCCCACCGACCACGACATGCGTCACCAGGGTCAGCGCCGCGACGAGCATGGTTGCGGCAGCAAGCCCCGAGCCAGAGCCGAGCAAGGAGAGCACGAGCGGGGCGAGCAGCGCGTCGCGGGCCGGCACTAGGGGGAGGCGATGGACCATCATGCGCAGCGTGGCAACCGCAACGAGGATCATCGCCGGCAGGCCTGGCAGCAGCAGTTTCCAGAGCAGGGCCGTCAGCACCAGACTGAGGAGGATCCGCAGGCCGTGGAGCCCGAAGGTAATTAGGAGATCGCGGCGCGACAGCGTCAGGAGTGCCGCTGCACGCCGCAGGACGAGGATCACGAGCGAGGACAGGATGATGACCGCGACCGAGGCGGCGAAGCTGTTGAGGAGCGTGCCGCCGGCGACCCGATAGAGCAGTGGGGCGTTGAGCACCATCATCACCAGCGTCGCGAGATTGCCGGCCAGCGCCGAGAGCACCGCGACATCGCGCAGCGTCCCGAACACCGAGCCCTGGAGGGGCTGGTGCCGTCGTGCCCAAAGGTAGAATTGCGCGTCGCCCGAATAGCCAAAGACGATCTCGTTCGCGACCTGCTTGCGAAACAGTGCCGGCAAGGCGTCCGCACGCAGCTGCCACAGCCGGCGCAGGATCAGCCATTCCATCATGGGCCCAACGGCATAGACCAGGGCAAAGCATAGCCAGAACCAGGGGTTCGCCGGTGCTGCCTTGAAGTGCGAAGGGTCGATCCCGCCCAACTGAGCGAAGACCGCGAGCAGGATCGCGGCGGAAAGGCCAAGGCCTGCCAAGGTCATCAGCCACTCCCGAGCGGAGGCGGAGACGGGTGGCAGGGGCGGCGTCTGAATAGCGAGCGTGTTCATCGGGCGGGCGGCACCGGCCATGCGAGCCCACCGGCTTGGTCGGCGGTGGCGTCGACCAGCGCGGAGGGCCGCGCCGCTTCGGCAAAGGTGTCGAGATAGATCTGGCCGGAATGCTCAAGCGTGAAGCGGTGCACATGGGCCAGGCGGGTCGCATCGGGCGTCGGTGCCGCATCGGCCCGGGAAATCGCGGTGGCGAGCGCGTCTTCGTTGCGCGGCACGATCTTTCCGTAGCGCCCGTCTCCAAGAAGGCTGCGTACCCCGGAGCCGCTGTCGGTGGAGATGATCGAAAGTCCGGCCGCAAGCGCCTCGACCAGCACCGCCGGCACCCCTTCGTAGCGGGAGGACAGCAACAAGGTGTCGAAGCCGTCGAGATGGGAGGCGGCATCGGCAACATGGCCGAGAAAGGCGACCCGATCCGAGATACCGAGCGCGGCGGCAAGGGCCTCGAGCGTTTCGCGCTCCGGGCCCTCGCCATAGATGGTCAGCGTCTGGTCAGGGTGTGCGCCGCGCGCGAAAGCGCGCAGCATCAATGCATAGTCCTTCTGGGAGGTAAGGCGTCCGATCGCGACGAAGCGCCTGGCACCACCCGCCTGCCGCGGCGCCGGGTAGCAAATCCGAGCCGCCTCGATCGCGGGGTCGTGGATCACGCGGAACCTGGGACGCATGCCGGGCGGGAGGTCCGCGGCGATCGCCTCGTCCATGACGACCCAGGTCCAGCCGAAGCGCGCCTGCACGCCGAGCCAGAAGCGCCAGAAGAAGCGCGCGACCGGCGGCAGATCGTTGCGTGGGAGGTCGTTGCTGATCTTCACCACGATCGCTGGGCAGCGCCTGCCGAAGCGCAGCGCCATGGCGGCGGCGACGATGGTATAGGTGCTGCCGGAGACGAAGAGTATATCGGGCCGGGTGCGGCGGATCTCGGCGGGCAGCCGGCCGATCATCCAGAAGGTCTCCCACCAGGCGGTGCCGATCAGAGGCTGGGGAGCGACGGTATAGGCCAGGTCGTCCGCCAGTTCCGTGCGAAGCGGCCCGTCCTCGCGCCCGACAAAGAGCGGTGCATCGACGCCCAGTCCGCGCCAATACCGGACGAGCCGCAGCGCGACGCGCTCGACGCCGCCCAGCTCGAAGCTGTGCAGGAAGGTCAGGACGCGCATGCCAGGTCTCCGACCATGTCGCGATAGTGGCTGGGGACGTGCGTCCGGGCGATCTTGCCGACGGTCCGGCGAATGCTCGAAAGGGTTGCGGGCACCGTGACGTCGCCGGGATGGACGCCGATACGCACGATCTTCGGCAAGGGGATGACGCGCGCAACACTCGCGACCGCAAGAGAGGAGAGCATGCGGGCGCGGGTGCGGGTCGCCCAGGTGAGGACCGGCGTGTTGACCAGCACTCGCCCGCCCGCCGGATCCCAGACACGCATATGATCCTCGGCGAGTGGGATGCCGAGCGTCTTCATCGCGCTGTGCGTCCCGGCGCCGTAGAGCCAGGCGGGCGCGATGAAGCCGGCAATCGGCTGTCCGGTGATGTCCTCGAGGAGCCTCCGGCCGGCCCGGATTCGGAGTTCAGCCTCGTCCGCATCCAGGCCGAGAAACTCGCCCTCGCCGGCGGTCATCTGGCTGGCCTTGACCCGGTCCTGCCAGGAGGCGTGCTCGGTCTCGTCCCGGTGGCTATAGCCATGGAGGAACATCTCGATCCCGCCCTCGCTCCAGCGGCGAAGGCGCGCCGCAAAGGGGGAACTGGGACGAATTTCCGCCTCCCGCCAGAAATCCGGCACGACGAGCATGGCAAGGCGCGTGACGCCCGCCAGGGCAAGCTCCTCGAGGAGCCGGTCGACCGCGGCCTCGTGGCGTGGCGACACGTCATGGATCGAGGCGAGGAGGCGGCGGGGCGTCTGTCGGGATCTGGTCACGCTGCCAGGATGCCGCCGACAGCCGGCACCGCAGTCCGGCGACCGGATTTTTCTTCAGAAGGCGCGCAGGATGGAGAGGCTGAGGGTACGGGGCCGAAGCGGCGTGTACTGCCGCTCGCTGCGTAGCGAGAAAGGGTTGCCATAGGCGAAGCTGTCCGCCCGCGTATCGAGCAGATTGTCGAGATCGAGCGCCACGACGAACGGTCCCGCCGTCACCGTCGCCCCGATCCGGGCCAGCCCATAGCCGCCCATGCGGCGATCCAGCCCGTCGTCGAAGCTGAGCCGCGACGGACCCACATAGTTGAACGCGGCATAGGGGGTGACTGCATGCCCGAGCAGCCGCACGGGGCGTTCGACCGCGAGATTGCCGGCAAGGTCGGGAACGACGGGCAGGCGGCGATCCTCGGGCAGGTCTACGCCGTCCGCGGCATTCACAAGCCTGGGGCGTTGCGCTGTGAAGCCGGCGCGCAGCCGCCATCCGCCGCCGGGGCGCCAGGTAACGCTGCCTTCCAGCCCGAGGATGGCGGCATCTCCGGCATTGCGGGTGGCAATCAGGCCATTGTCCTCGAGATAGTCGGACTGGACGCTTCGCCACGCCGTCTGGAAGCCTGCGAGCGCGATATCGAGCCGGCCCCGGGCGAACGCGGCGCGGCCGCCGAGTTCGATACTGCGGACCGAGTCTCCGTCATAGCGGCCCGTCCGGCTGTTGCTGGGGTCGATGCCGCCGGGCCGGAAGGCGGTGCCCACACGGACATAGAGCAGCCGGTCGTCGGTGAAGCGATAGGAGAGCGAGGCACTGGGGGTGAGGCCGATGGCTGCATGGCTGACGGTCTGCGCATCGAGTTCCTCCTGGCGCTCGTCCTCGGTCGTCGCCCGGAACAGCCGGGCGCCGATGGCCAGCTTCAGGCGGGGCGTGAGCGGATAAACGCCATCGGCAAACAGCGCGGTCTCGGTCACACGGCGGTGCAGATTGAAAAAGTCGGGAACGATCCCAGTCGCCGTGTCGATCACCCCGCTCGCGCGCGTGGCTGCGGAGACATAGGAGACGCCAGCCGTCCAGGTAAAGGCGCTGCCCGGCGCAGAGCCGAGCCGTATTTCCTGGTCGAAGACCCGGTAGGCGCGGCCGTCATGATAGCGTAGCGCCCCCGGTACGCCGAGCTGGGACGCCGCATCGCTCGCGTCGAAACTGTCGTGCTGGTCCTGCCAGGCATGGCTGGTTACAGCGGTGAGGCGGAGGGCACCGATCGGGCCTGAGACGATCGCCTGGCCGAGGCCGAAGGTGCCGCGGCGCGGCTCGCGCTGGGTGATGCCGCGGGTCAGGTCCTCATAGTCGCGGTCGACATATTGGCTGTCGGCCGTCCGCGTCGATTGATAGGCGCCGATCAGGTCGACGGTCCAGCCGGTCGCGGGGGCAACGCGCAGCGCCGCGCGCCCGCCGGCGATGCGCGTGCGGTTGATGTTCGCGGGGCCGGCCGCATCGTCGATCCAGCCGGCGTCGCTGCGCGCGTAGCCGACGAGGCGCAGCGCGGCCAGGTCGCCGACCAGCGGCAGGTTGAGCATGGCTTCGGCGTTCGCACCGAGCCCGCCGGAGCCGACCGCCTGGGCGCCGATGCCGGCCCATCCGGAGGTCGAGCCGATTACCGGCCGGTTGGTGACGATCCGGTAGACGCCGCCCAACGCGCCGGTGCCGTAGAGTGGGCCCTGGGGGCCCTTCAGGACTTCGACCTGTGCGATATCGGCCAGATAGAGGCCGGGCTCCGCCGCGTCATAGGTTACGCGGCCCTCGTCTACCTGCACGCTGACCGTGGACTGGCTGAAGCCGTTGAACGGGCTGTCGGCCAGGCCGCGGATGAAGGGCCGTTCGCGGCCGGGGCCGCCGCCGGTGATGCTCAGGCCTTCGAGGGTGCGCGCGACATCGCTCGCGCTTGCGGCGCGGTCGCCTCGTGCGGGGTCGCGCGGGCTGTAGACGGCGACGGAGCCGGCGATCGAGGACAGTACCTCGGGCAGCTTGCGAGCTGTGACGACAATCTCCTCACCCGGCCGCATGGCAGGCTCGGGTTCGGCACGGATTGCTGCGTGCGGCACCGCGCGTGGCCGTGCCACGATCCGGAAGGCGCGCGGGCCGATGCGCACGGCGCGGACGGAGGTGCCCTGCAATATCCGGTCGAGCGCTTCGCGGGCCGGCATCCGCCCGCGTGCCGCATGGGTGCGCCCGCTCGGCAGGCGCGCCTCATAGACGAGCGAGATGCCCGTCTGCGCCGCGAGTGCCTCGAGGGTGTCGGCCAGGTTGCCGGCGGGCAGGGAGATCGCGAAGCTCTCGTCCCGCGCCTGGGCGGGCGCCGGCAGCAGGGCGCTAGCCGCCAGTACGATCGACCAGCCGGATCGTCTGACCATCGCTTTCCGCATGCAGCCCCGTCAATTGGGTGAGAGTGGAAACCATTGCCGCGCGGTCACCCGGTGCGAGCACGCCGGAGAAGGGGCGCTGCGCTGCCGATCCGGCGACCGCGACCGGCTGCCCCGTGTAGCGGGCGATATCGGCAGCGACCAGTGCAAGTGGGGCCTGGTCATAGACGAAGCGCCCGCTCCGCCAGGCGGCGATGCTCGCGATGCGAACCGGCCGGAGCACGACCTTGCCGCCTTGGGCCAGCGCTTCCTGCCCTGCGTCGACCTCCGTTTCCACGGTCTGGCCGGGAAGCTGGAGTGCGATGCGGCCTTCCTCGACGGAGACGCTGAGCACGCCATCGGCCGAATTGACCGCGAACCGAGTGCCCACGTCACGGATCCGGGCGCCGCCCACATCGACGATGACGCTGCGCTTCGGATCGTGGTGGATGCTGAAGAATGCGCTGCCTGTCAGCTGCATGTGCCCGTCCGTCCCGGCTGCCGCGAGCCGCGAGCCGGCGCCGAGCGTCGCCGTCACGCCTTCCGCCAGCCGGACGGTGCGCGAGGTGCCGGCGGCGCTGGCGAACTCGCGGACCGCCGGCTTGTCGGGTTCCGATTGCCGGAAGCCGATGCCGACCGTCAGCGCCAGGGCGGCAGCGACGGCGACTCCGGACCCGATCGCCCAGCGCGGCAGTCGGCGCGGGGGGGAGATGGGGGCGAGGGCAGGCGTGGCGGGCTGCAAGGTTTCGCGGGCCGCGTCGATCTGCAGGTCGAGCAGGGCGATCTCGTCATAGGCGAGGCGGTGGCGCGGGTCCGCTTCCAGCCAGGCGGTGAAGCCTTCCCAGTCCATGTCGTCATGCTGCTGCGCGCCATGCCAGCGCGCGGCAGCTTCGTGGATATCCTCGCTCATCGCCCAATTCCCGGCATCGGCGGGTGCCGGTGCCATCCCTGTTGTTGCATGAGATGCCGCGGCACCGCCATCACCTCAGTTGTCCCCACCCGAGTTGCCCAGCGTACGGCGCAGATGTGCCATCGCGACGGCGATATGCTTCTCCACTCCGCTCCTGCTGATGCCGAGGCGCGCCGCGACGTCGGAATGCGGCAGGCCTTCCAGCTTGTGCAACCGGAAGGCGCGTCCCGCACCTTCGGGCAGCTGGGCAATCGCCGCGCGGAGCGCGTCGAGATCCTCGCGCGCGATCAGCCTGTCCAATGCCTGGGGCTGCGGATCGACGCGATCCCCGGCGACCGTATCGGCCTGGGTATCGCTCCAGTCCTTGTCGCGCGCTTCGCGCCGCCGCGCGCCGCGCAGCCGCTCGAGCACCAGGTTCTGGGCGGCCCGGTAGAGATAGGCGCGGCCATTGGCGACGGGGCCGGGGGCCGCGTCGCGCACGCGCAGCCAGAGCTCCTGGAGAAGATCCTCGGCCTCCGCCGGATTGCCCGTGCGCGCGACGAGGAAGCGCAGCAATTCGCCGCGCAGTTCCTGGTAAAGCTGGGCCAGTCCGGAAGCAGGTGTGGAGATCGCTCGGCTCCTTCGGAGGCGCCGTCTGCCCCATGTCCCGGTATCCGGCAAGCCGGCGTTTCTACGGCTGCAAACAAAAATCTTGCCCTCGGACTGCGGTCGCGCGCGGTGGCGGCGTCCTTGCTGCAGCGATGCAGAACCGAACCGAAATCACCCCTGTCCTGCGGCAGCCAACCTCGGGTCGCACCGACGCCAGGACCTGCGCCGGATGAGGATCGTCGATGTCAGCGCCTTCTACGCCCCGAAGGGCGGCGGGGTGCGTGCCTATGTCGATCGGAAGCTGGCGGCCGCGGCCGCGCTGGGCCATGAGATCATCGTGCTCGCGCCGGGCAAGACCGATGCCGTGGTCCCGCGTGGCCCCGGTGCGATATTGGAGACGCTGGCCTCGCCGCCGTTTCCGCTCGACCAGCGCTATCGCTATTTCGACGACGAGCGTGCGCTGCACCGCGCGCTAACCCGCTGGAACCCCGACTTCGTCGAGGCGTCCTCGCCCTGGAGCAGTGCGTCGATGGTGGCGCGCTGGGACGGTCCGGCGCCGCGCGCCCTCGTCATGCATTCCGACCCGCTCTCCGCCTATCCCTATCGCTGGTTCGGCCCGATCGCGAGCATCGAGGCGATCGATCGCGGGTTCGACTTTTTCTGGCGCCATTTGCGCAGGCTGGGTCAGGCCTATGACCTGGTCGTCGGTGCAAGCGCCGGGCTGACGGCGCGGCTGCGCGATGGCGGGATGCCCGGCGTGATCACCGTGCCGATGGGGGTTGAGCCTGGCATCTTCTCAGCCCAACACCGTGACCCTGCCTATCGCGCGGCGCTGCTCGCCGAATGCGGTCTTGGCCCGTCCGCCACGCTGCTGCTGGGTATCGGTCGCCACGCGCCCGAGAAGCGCTGGGGCATGGTCATCGACGCGGCGCTGTCCGCGGGTACGCGCAGTCCGATCGGGCTGCTGCTGATCGGGGAGGGGCGCCTGCGCGGCCGGCTGCGCGCCCGCGCCGGCGGCTCACCTCACATCCGGATACCGGGCGCTTTGGGCGACCGGGCGTCGCTCGCGCGCCTGATGGCGAGCGGCGATGCCCTGGTCCATGGCTGTGAGGCCGAGACCTTCTGCATGGTCGCCGCCGAGGCGCGGGCGAGTGGTCTGCCGGTGATCGTGCCCGACCGAGGCGGCGCGGCCGATCATGCCGACCGTGCGCCCAGCAGGTGCTACCGCGCCGGCGACGCCCAGGCGCTGCGTGATGCGGTCCTGGGCTTTGCCGAAGACCGTGCCGCGCTTGTACCGGGCGTGCTGGACGAGGCGCCGCGGACCATGGATCAGCACTTCCTGGAGCTGTTCGGTGCCTATACCGGCCTGCGGCCCGCAGCGATCCGCGCCGCCTGAGCGATGCTGCGCATCCTCGATCGCTATGTCGCGCACGCGATCGCGCGGAACTATCTGCTGATCATCCTGGTCATCATCACGGTCCTCTCGCTCGAGAATTCCATTCGCCTGGCGAATGCGGTGACCGGGACGGATGCCCCGGGGCTGCTGCTTGGACGGCTCATGGCGACGCTGGTTCCCGAATATCTCGGCATCGCCATCCCGATCGCGACCTTCCTGTCGGTCGCGCTGGCGATCCGCACCCTGAGTCAGCGCAGCGAATGGCAGATGCTGGAGACGCTGGGGCTGCCGCCGCACCGCTACATGGTGGTGCCGATGGCGCTCGCACTCCTGTCCGCGCTGGTCCAGCTCGGCGTGCGGCTCGAGATTCAGCCGGCGGGGGAAAGCGCGCTCGACCGGATCTCGCTCGAGATTGCCCGCGGCTTTCACGGTGTGCATTTCCTGCCCGGCGAGGCGATCCAGCTGGGCGGCGATATCACATTGGTGGCGGAGCGCGCGGAGGATGCGGGCCCGGGTGTGCTCGAGAATGTCCTGCTCCAGCGTGCGAGCGACATATTCACCGCGGCCCAGGCAGTCGTCGCGATCGCCCCGAACGGGGATTTCGAGCTTACTTTAGCCGATGGCCATTGGCTCCGGCGCAATCCCGAGGGCCGCGAGCAGAGAATCCTGTTCGATCGCTATCATGTCCGGGTGCCGGGGATGGCCGGTCTGCCGCCGAAAGGCGCGGTCGAGCGCATGGACCGGCTCGGGTCTGCCGCGCTGCTCGCCGCAATGGGTGGGGAGACGGGGAGGGAACGGCCCGTCTCCGCCGCGATGGCCGGTCGGATCGAGAGCGCCTTTTTCTGCCTGTTGCTGCCGATATTCGCGATGGCGCTGGCCGCGCCGCCCAAGAGGCGCGCGGGCGCCGCCGGCCTGTTTCTGGGGCTTCTGCTGATCGTCCTGCATATCAAGAGCGCTGCCGCGGTCGAGGCAGCAGCGGAATTTCCGATCCTGGGCGCAACGCTCCACGCATTGCTCTGGATCGGCGTCGCCGCGCTCCTTGCGCTAGGTAGCGTCAACCACGGTGCAGGCTATGTCGACGCCTGGCTTGCCGCCCGCATGGCGCGTCTGTCGGCCCTTTTCCGAAATTAGTCCGCGCCGTGGCGCTTCCCACTGCGGACGCGCCTTTCTGCGGCGTCACAGCGACATGACACAGCAAGGAGACCGGTCGATGCGGGATTTGCGGGAAGCGGCGGAGAATCAGACATGAGCGTCCCGACTGCGATCGGAGCACTGCTTCTCGCCAGCGGCACGCCCATCCAGGCCGCCCCGCCGCAGGACGTGCCGTCTAAGGAGGTGCCGGCGATCCTGGCCTCCCCTACATCCTCGGGCGCTCCGGCATCGCAGGACGAGGCGGCTAATGAGATCGTCGTCAGCGGGAGCTATCGGCATACTCCCGGCGATCCCCTGGAACAGATCAATGCGCTCTCCTTTGCCCTTACCCAGAAGGTCGATGATGCCATCACCGCGCCCGCGTCGCGTGCCTACAAGCATGTCGTCCCGAAGCCGGTCCGCAGCGGGTTCCGCAATTTTCTCAACAATCTGCGCGAGCCCGTGGTCTTCGCGAACTATCTGCTCCAGCTGAAGCCCGGCAAGGCCGCCGAGACCTTTGGGCGCTTTGCGCTCAACTCGACGATAGGGCTGGGTGGGGTGATCGATATCGCGAAACGATGCCCGTTCAACCTGCCATGGCGGCCCAATGGTTTCTCAGACACGCTCGGCGTCTATGGTGTCGGCAACGGCCCTTTCATTTTCATGCCCTTGATCGGGCCAACCACCGTGCGGGATCTGGTAGGCGGCGCGATCGACCGGCTGGTCTCGCCAATCGCGCTGGGTGGGCCTTTTCGCTCCAAACCCTATCTGATCGGTACCAATGTCTATCGCGTGCTCGATCGGCGGGCAGAGCAGGAGGACGAGCTCGCCAGGGTGAAAGCGAGCGAAGATCCCTATGCCGCGCGGCGGAATCTGTTCTTCGAGAAGCGGCGAAAACGTCTCGAACGGCTCAAGGGGCGGGAGGCTTCGGACCCGGGTGGGCAGCCTGGCGAGGCGCGAGCCGGGAGTGTCGTGCCGGCATCGGTCAGAGAGAAGTGCCAGCGCTAGGGAACTTAGGCACTATGCCTTGTTCACACCGGATGGAGCGCGTCCCCGAAGATGGCGCGCGGCGATGCCGCACTGGCGGCGCACGAACGATGACGCGCGTTCTTGGCCTGCCATAAGGGTTCACTGCTTGAACCGCCGGCAGAGCGGTCAATTGAATCCCATTTGCTCGACAAAGGCCTGGCCGATCTGCCGCCGGCGTTCGGGGTCGCCGTACACCAATGCGGCGCCTTCGAAAAAGGCTCCCGACGCGGTGGCGGGAATGATCTCGCAATTGTCGCTGACAGTGTGGAGATACAGGACCGGCGGCAGACCCTGGCGCTGCGCGCGGCGCGCAAAGTCGATGCGCCAGGCCGTGGTGTAGGTCTTGCCCGAGGCTGGCGACTTCCAATGTGGCGATCTCGCACGATCATCGGCATCGAGGATATTGACGTCGAAATCCCAATCGTCGCCCGCGATCGCGGTGCGGGGCGTGAGCGCCAGGCCTCCATTGCCGTGCGGTGCAGTGCCATGGACCGGAAAATAGAGGTTTCCGAAGCCCTGTTTGGGTGGCCGCCCCACTTGTGTGCCAGTGATCCATTGCGGGTTCGATGGCTGCCAGAACAGCGCAAGCGCCAGCGACAGCCCGTCATCGAGCGTTATCGCGATCCAATCCCCGAGATAGAGTTCGTGTGACGAAGGCGCTTGGCCCCGCAAAGCCGCCGATACGCCCCCGGCCGGCGCGGCGTCGCTTGTGGTTTTCGCGATCATCTGCCGATCGAGCCACAGGGTACCCCCGGTGATCCTGTGGACGCGATCGTCGAGCGTGATGCCGCCCCGCGCGATGTCGAGCACCGGCTGCGCGCATTCATAGGAACTCAGGCCGATATCGTCATTCTGGAACATCGACGGGCCGACATAACCCGATAGCCCCTCCATCACCGTGCCGCGGCGATCGGTGAGCGTGAGATCGACCGAATAGTTCGCCGGTCTGGTGACGGCTTTGTCCGCCCCGGCTACATAACCGCGGCCCTGCGCCGCGAGCGCATAGCGTGATCCCGGCGTCCCCACCGGGGCACCTTGCGAGGCACCCTGCAGATAGTCGAATTTCCAGCCTTTGCTCGGGCCGATCAAAGGCAGGTTCCAGCGCACGTCGCGCGAAAGATCACCGGAACGGCCGAGGACCTCGATCAGCGGCCGGAAATGCGCACTATAGGCCGTGTCGCTGACCGCCGGAATCACCGCGGAAGCCAGGGTTGGTCGTCCGGTCGCTGCGCCGAAGCCGATACCCTCGCCGCTCAGATAGTGGTCATCGCCCGCATCGTCGCGCCAGCCGATGCCGGTCAGCCCCATGCAGAGCTGGATACTGCCCATGGCGAAGCGGCCAATCTCGAGTTGGAGGCCGAAGCGCCGGCCGGCATCATCCTCGGCAATGCCGACATAATACCACCATTCCTGGGCGAATGCCTTCTGCATCCCGAACAGGCCGGGCAGCGAGACGCGGGGCACGTTCCAGCTCGGACCCGGATAGAGCGGGGGAAAAGCGGCGCCGCCGCCACGCGGCGCGGGGCCGGTTGCGACATAATCACCCGCGTGCCCGCGCATGTCCGACCCCTCCAGGATCGCATCGGGAACCGAGGCACGGCCGAGCGGAAGCTTGTGATTGTCCTCGAAGGTTAAACCGGTGGGGTAGGAGATGCCGCCCTGCGAATAGGGGCAGACATCGAAAAAGCCCTGGGGCGAATAGGTGTCCACAGCCTTGCCGGTTGCGATCTTGCTGATCACTAGCTCGGCTGCATCGATCAGCGCTTCCTCGATCGGGATCAGGCCGGCCGCCCAGTAATTGCCCGAATAATGGATATCGCCATAGGTACGGCAACCGCCAATATCGCCGCCGTAGGGGATGCCGTTGAGCTTGCTCGGGCCGGCGATATAGGGAAGCGGATCGCCGGGCCTCGGCGGCGGGCCGAGATCGACCTGGCCGATCTGGTTGTCGAACAGCGCGTTGCCGATGACTTTGACATAGCGGCTGCCGCCATCGGTGTAGACGACATTGCCGCCGCCTTCGGGCCGCTTGTCACAGGCGACATTGCCCTCGATCCGCAGCGCATCCTCGAACGAATTGCCCTGCCAGCCACAGCAATAAATCGCGCCGCCGTCCCACAGCCTCTCGAGGAAATGCGAGATATGGTTGTTGGCGACGACATTGCCGCAATTGACCGTGCGCGGCGCGGGCAGGCCCCACATGCCCGAGACGGCGTTGGAGATACCGGGGAAACTGCCGGGATCGAGCAGCCCCCAACCCCAGCCGAGCGCAATGCCAGCCCAGGGCGTCTCGCTTATGCTGTTGTGCGCGATCCTGCTGTTGGTGGTGAAGCCGAGATAGATCGCCGCGGCGTCGGCATAGTCGCGGCCCGTACGGCGGATGGAGTTGTCGGTTATGACATTCTCGCGCGTGTGATCCGCCGGGCTCGGCTCGAAGTCGCGGCGGTCGATGCCGCCGACCTGGATCGCCGCCGATGCGATATCGTCGAAGCTGCAGCGGGTGATGCTGTTGCGCTGGCTGCCGGTGCCAAAGTCTACCGCTACGGCACCCAGGTGCTCGAACCGGCAGCGATCGAACCGGATGCCATGGGCATGGGTGAAGCGCAGATTGCCTGGTGTGCGGACGACATGCGGGTCGTGCCCGGTAAGGTTGGGCAGGTGTCCGTTGCCGCGCAGGTGGAAGCCGCTCTGGTCGGCGACATAGCCATCATCGCCACTCGGCTCGAGCCAGGTCGCGTTGGCAAAGCCGATGCCTTCGAACGAAAGCCCGGTCACCGGCCGCTCGGCGGTGCCGCAGGCATCCACCAGCACCTCCAGCGCGGGCAGGATCGCTTCCGCAACGGCCATGTCCTCTCCGGGAAGCGGTATGTAGAAGATCCGGTCCTGTTCGGTATCCAGCACCCACTCGCCGGGCTCGTCGAGAAACGCATAGCCATTCTCGAACCGGGTAACCTGCCAGAAGCTCCAGATTCCCGGCACGCCGGTGGGATTGGCAGTTGTCGGGGTGAAGAACAGATTGGCGTTGGTCCAGCCGGGCTGGGCAATATGGAGCCTGCCGGGAGTGCTGCCGTCGGGTGGTGTGAGTGATCGTAGAGGGATGCGCATCGACTTCCACTGCGTGTCGATCACTGCTTCGATCTGGCCGATGTCGTGCCATTGCGCGGGATCACGCCAGCCCGCGGGGTTGAGATCGGTTGGAAGGAAATCGATCCCGCCGCCGATGACATAGGGCGTGCCGGCGGGCGGCGTCTCGGCGGGCAGGATCGGATTGGGCCGGAAGCCGGCGGGGATGCCGCCATCGGCCATGGTCGTGCGGGCTCGGATGGCGCGGCGTCCGTTCACATAGAATTGGCGCGAATGCAGGCCCTGGGCGCTGGCCGTGTAGATGCCCCTTTCGCTGTCATGCAGGGTCCAGCCCTCGATGCGGCGGCCGCCCGATATCACCGGTACGGCATCTCCTCCGGCGACGAAGCGGACTGCCAGGCCGTCGGGGCCAAATAGCTCTGGGCCGAACAGGAGGGGCGTGTCGATCTGGTGCGTGCCATCCATCAGCACGACGGTGACCCTGCTTTCCGGCGGCGCCAGCGCGGCGAAGCGGAGGATCTCGGCATGCGCGGCGGCAAGCGTGCGTAACGGTGCGTAACGGCTCCCCGGCGCGGCATCGTCGCCGTCCAGCGAGACCCAGAGGGTGGCGGCAAGCGGGATGGATGTCGTCGCAGTCATCGGGCGAATTCCAGCGCGGAGATGAGGAGTGCTGGGCGGATAGAGGAACTACCCAAATACCCTCGGCAATCGATTTCGATACCGAAACGGAGCTTTCCGCCGGATATTCGTGAGGTAGTCGTAACATTCCCCCCGGTCCGAAATACCCGACTCGTCAGGCGTTTTCGCTGCTTCCCATCGGCACGTGTCCGAGAGCGCTTGCGCACGAACGTAGAGAAGGCACTGAGAGGGCCGCCCTGCTAGAGGCGGCCCCCAACGCTTGCATCTATTCCGTAGGACTAGTGCTTTGGTTCGGTGGGAAGCGGACGGCGCGGGAAAGGCTTGTCGGCGTTTGCGGCATTCCAGAGGAAGCTGGCCAGGATGACCGAGGCCTGTCGCATGTCTTCCGCATCGAGATGATCGAACGTGTCCATCGAGGTATGGTGCTGCCGGCCATAGTCGTTCCAGTCCTGGATGAACTGGAAACCGGGAATGCCGAGCAGCTGCATATATTCATTGTCGGGCCCGGTATTGTCCGAGGCGGCGACCGTGTTGGCGCCCATCGCTTCGAACGGCGCGAGCCACGCGCGGAAGATCGGCACCGCGGCGAGATTACGATAGGCGTAAACGCCGCGGATCTTGCCCGAGCCATTGTCGAGATTGAAATAGACTGACATCTCGTCCCAGCCCGGCCGCTTCTCGATTGGCCAGCTCGACGCATGCAGCCAGAAGGTACCATTGGCCCCGACCTTGGGCTCGGCGGGCGGCACACGCCGCGCGAAATGCTGTTCGACATAGGCCGAGCTGCCGATCATCCCCTGTTCCTCGGCACCCCATAGCGCGAAGCGGATCGTCCGGCGCGGACGCGGCATCCGGGAGAGGATGCGCGCGGCTTCCATCACCATCGCGACTCCGGCGCCATTGTCCGCCGCGCCGTCGGCCGCCGCAGGGCTGTCGAGATGTGCGCCGGCCATCACATAGGCGGCCTTGGGGTCGCTGCCGGGAATGTCGGCGAGAATGTTGTAGGCTTGGGGATCGCTGTCGTCGTAATGGACTACGGTCTCGATCGAGAGCGAAGGTGCTCGCCCGGCATCCGCGAGCCGCACGAGCCGGCGATAATCCTCCACCGCGATCTCGACGCCGGGGAGCGGGGACTCATCTCCCGCCGCGAAGCGATAGCCGTCGCCCATCACCAGCTTGCCGTCGCGCTTGGTGATCCGGGCATAGGCGAGCGCGCCCTCGACCTTCAGGAATTCCTCCATCTGGCGCGGGAAGAAGTAGGATTTTTCCAGCCGGGCGGCGGCATCTGACGAGAATTTCGGCGGTTCGTAGACGGCGAGCCTGGCGAATTCGTCCGCCGAAATGCGCGATGCAGCCGGCGGCGTCTGAATGTCGTCGGTCCCCGAGATCAGGACGACCTTGCCGGCCAGCTTGCCGCGCCACTGCGCGAAATCGGCTTTGGTCGCCATCGGCGCGAAGACGATCGGCGCGGTGATCACGCCATTGGTCGAGGGCGTCCAGCTGATCGGAATGGCAGTGAGCGCGAGCGGCCGCGGCGCGGTCATGCGAACGCTGACGCGCTCCGCCCACCAGCCGCGCCCGAAGAGAAATCCCTCCTTGTGGACATTGGAGAGATGCCAGGCGCGGAACTGTTCCTGGGTCCAGGCCTCGGCTTTGCGGGCACCCGGCGAATTGGTGAGGCGGCTTCCGATCTCGTCGCTTAGATAACGGGCGATATTCATCACTTCGCTGCGCCGCTGGCCTTCGTCGACAATGCGATCGGTCATCTCGAGATCGACTGCCTGGCTGCGTGCAGCGGCCGGGGCGAGCGTCAGCGCCAGGCTGGCGAGAAGGGTGGGGCGGAGCGAGCGGTTCTTCATCCCGCTCACCACGCCTTGCGCAGCGAGACGCTGACGAAGCGGCCGAGCGGCGAATAGTTGGTCGAGTCATAGTTGATCGTGGTGTCGTCGAACGGCTCGAGATAGGGCGGCCGCGCATTGGTCAGGTTGTTGACGTACAGCCCGATCTCGAAACCCTTGAGCAGGCCCTGGGCGGCCGGTGCCTTCCACATCAGCGACAGGTCGAACGTCGTCATGTCACCGCGCTGCACGGGCGGAGCGACGTTCAGGTCGGTGATCGGGCCGGTATAGTTGCCGAACAGCGCTGCGGTGAGCGGCCCGAAATGGCCGGTGGCGCCGCCGCGCGCGCGGAAGCGCGGCGGGTTGAAGTTGGTGCCGGCAAGCTGGGTGAGCGGCGCGCCGGCGGTATTGCGCTGGTTGCTGCGCAGCCAGCTCGCCTGGCCGGAGAGCGTCAGGTCGTCCGCGCCGATCGGGATCCGGTAGCTGCCGTTCAGATCGACGCCGCGGATGCGTTGGCGCGCTGCATTGACCAGCTGGTTGCGAACGATCGCCACCACTTTGGCCGGATTATAGGGCGTGCCGGTATAGTTGCCGAGGCCGTTGTAATCGCGGGCGATCACCGCGGCCTGCTGCGCCTGAGTCGGCGCATAGTCGATGAATTCCTGCAGTGCCGGATTGTCGAGTACTTTCAGCGTGGCGTTGCTGACCGGCTGGACGACCCGGTCGGTATAATCGATGTCGAAATAGGTCGCGGAGAGCTTCAATCCGGGCAGGGCGCGGGGATGCAGGTCGAGCGTGGACGACAGGGTGCGGGCGCGCTCGGGCTTCAGGTCGCGATTGCCGCCCGAGGTGAACAGGATGGTCGAGCCGCTGGGGTAATTGCCGCCATAATAGGAGGAGGGCTGTAGCACGACGCTGAACAGCTGAAACTCGTTGCGCAGCGTCGGTGCCTTGAACGAGCGCCCCCAGGAGAGCTTGAGATCGAAATCGGGCACCGGCGCATAGACCAGGCCGAGCTTCGGCGTGGTGACGCCGCCGAACCGGTCATATTCCTCATGGCGAAGCGCTGCGGTGAAGCTCAGCCGATTGATCAGCGGTACGGCATTCGGCGGCGAAACCAGGGGCACCGAGAGCTCGCCATAGCCATAATAGTTGCCGCGCCCGTCGCCGGTCGGCACTGCGTTGGTCGCCGCATAGACGCGCAGATGGTTGAAGCGATAGCCGCCACCCACCGCCAGGCGGACGTCGCCGCCGGGCAGGGTGAACAGTCGCCCTTCAGCCTCCAGCTCGCCGCCATAGGCGTAATTGTCGTAGATGCTGCTGCCGCCGTCATTCTCGCCGCTGACCTTGTCGATATAATCGTCGAAGCGCGTCGTCTTGTTGGCTCCATAGGAAGCGCTCAGTGAGGCCGACCAGTCGCTCGGCAGGCGCAAGGTCAGCCGGGGCGAGATCGAGTAGTTCTCGTTGCTGAAGCGCGTCGTCGCGGCGAAGTCCGCAGTGGAATATTCGGCGCCCTCGCTGCGCCGCCAGCTGTAGAGCCCGTCGATGTCGAAGGTCAGGCTGTCGGTGATGTCCTGGTGCGCGGTGAGCAGCCCGCTGAAATGCTTGTGCGCATCGAGCAGCGTGTTCGGGCCGACGACATAGCGCGTATAGTCGCGCTGGTCCGATCGCACCGCGTCCTGATGGTCATATTGCAGCGCGACCAGCACGCCGCCGCTCCCCCAGCGGCCGCCGCCGACCACGCCATATTCCTGCTCGAACCCGCCGCCATCGGTCGAGCTGCCCAGCCGGGCCGAGGCCGTAGCGCCCGAGAAATCGCGCTTGAGAATGATGTTGGCGACGCCGCCGACCGCGTCCGAGCCGTAGAGGGCCGATGCGCCGTCGGGCATGACCTGCAGCTCCGCCACGGCATCGAGCGGAATGGCCGACAGATCGACGCCCTGCGCGGTGCCGTCATAGGGAAGCCGGCGGCCGTTCAGCAGCGTCAGGCTGGCGTCGGGCCCCAGGCCGCGCAGGTTGAGCGCCGAGGATCCGGAGGCATTGGTGTTGCTGCTCGTGCCGGCCTGGAAGCGCGCGCCGGGATTCTGCCCGCCATTATAGTTGCTGGGGAGGCTGCGGATCACGTCGCCCAGGTCGCGCTGGCCGGTCTCGCGCATCTGGCGCTGCTCGATCCGCACAAGCGGCGAGGCGACCTGCGCGCCGGCGATATGGGTTCCCGTGACGACGATTTCCCCGGAGGGCGCGGCCTCTTCGGGATCGGACGTTGCCTGCTGCGCGCTGGACGACGCGGCCACCACCACGAACACGCCGCGCGGGCTTCGCGAGACGCTCAACCCCGCACCGCGGATCAACGCCGCAACTGCGCCTTCCGCCGTATAGGCCCCGCTCAGGGCATTGCTTCGCTTCCCCCGCACCACGTCGCTGCGGAAGATGATCTGCTCGCGGGTTGCAGCCGCGAGAGCCTTGAGGGCTGACTCCATGTCCTGGGCGGGGATGTCGAGCCGATAGCTGGTCCGGGCCTGTGCCCAGACTGGGGCCACCGGCGCGGACAGCACGATCACGGCGGTTGCGGCGCCCAGCAGCGCAGTCACGTTCTTCATCGAAATTCCCCCTGTGCCGCTCCTCCGCATGATCGGGAGCCTTGCGAGGAAAAACGCACGAGCCCCCGGATCGCGAAATGGCTAGCGCCTGGCCGGGCCCAGAAGGATCGCGTCGCCGTCCTGACGCCGGCGCAGCCCGTAGAGCGTGGCGACACCATCCACGAACGCATCGGTGTCGCCCGCATTGAAAGTGCCACTGACCGGCAGAGCGGCGGTCGCGGGGCCGTCGGTCGATAGCTTGGTCGCGGAATAGCGATTGATCCGTTCGATGGCGACGCCCAGCGGTTCGTCCGAGAAAACCAGCTGCCCCTGTTCCCACGACGCGCTTCGCACGCCATCCACCCCTTCGAGCCGGGCAAGCGCCTTGGGCGATGCCGGGATGACCAGCGCGGTGTTCGGGACAAGCGCCCGTTCCGCCGGGGCGGACGCCTTTCCTTGCAGCATCACATGCCGGGGCGCCTGGTTCGCCGGCCCGTCCTCCAGCACCGCGACTGATCCTTCGTAGAGGACCACGCGCGTCTCCGCGCGCAACAACTCGACGCTGAACGCCGTGCCGGTGGCGACGACCATGCGGTCCCCGGCGCTGACGGTGAAGGGACGCCGCGGATCCTTGGCGACTTCGAACCGTGCACGCCCGGAAAGCAGGCGAAGCGCCCGGCGCTCGCCATCATAACGAACCTCGACCGCGCTCGCGGCATCGAGCGAGAGCCGTGAGCCGTCGGCTAGCGCGATGATGCGCCGCTCGCCGATCGCAGTCCGGTAGGTCTCGCCGCGGCCCTGGAGATGGATGGCCACCATGACGACCAGCAACAGGCAGGCGGCGATCGCCGCCACGGCGTAATAGGCGCGGCGGCGATGCGGCGACGGCGCATGCGGGCTGGCCTTGCTGAGCGCGGTCAATGCGTCGGCACGCGCGGAGACCAGCATGGGCAGGTCCGCCGCTTCCCCCGCCAGCCGCCATGCGCGAGCAAGCGCGGTCAGCGCCGCGCGGTTGTGCGGAGCCGCCTCGAGCCAAAGCTCCAGCTCGAGCTCCTCCTCCAGAGTCATCGGCCCGTCCTGCAGCCGCATCAGCCATGCTGCGGCCCGCTCGCGCGCATTCCTTGCCTCCTGTCCGCTCATCGCCGTTCCTCGATCGAGGCGCTCAGCACCACCAGCGCGCGCTGGACATGGATCTCGACCATGCGCACCGACAAGCCGAAGCTCTCGGCAATGCTGTGCTTGTCGATGGACTCGATGCGGTACAGCGTGAAGATCCTTCGGGTCTTGTCGGGCAATTCCGCGATCGCGCGGGCGACGCGGGCAAGGTCTTCCCTTCCTTCGGCGACGCGGTGCGGATCGAGGGGATCGATCCCGAGAAAATCGTCGAGCGCACGCGCCTCTCGATAGCCGGCGCGCACCTTGTCGCGGCGCCCCTTGTCGCGCAGCAGGTTGGCGGCGATCCGGAAGATATAGGCATCGGGCATCGGCGCGACGCCACGCGGCGCGCGCGCGATGCGGATGAAGACTTCCTGGGACAGGTCCTCCGCTTCAGCCGGCGTCGCGACCCGACGCGCGAAGAAAGCGATCAGGGCGCGGCGCAGTCGCCGGTCGTCATCCGTCAATTCCTGTCGCGCCCGTCGGGTCAATGGCTGCACGTCCTCCAAGATCAATAACGCGCGGCCGGCGCGAATGCGAAACGGGCGGAAGTGATTTTCGTTAAGCAATCATCGGTGAAGGCGGTTGCTACGCCCGATGAAACTGATCTGAGGGCAATTCCGCCATTGTCGCGTTCTGTTGCGGAAGCTAGCGCCGAGGGCCCCAATCGAGGGCACTGTCAACAGTCCGCGAGGCAGGTTCGATTGATTGGCGGAGGGAAATCAGCAACATGAGTGCTGACGGTCAGGTAGATGTCGTCTTTCGTCGCCTGGCTAGAGCTTTGGCAAACGATCCCTCTGCATCGGTGCCTGAACCGGTAGCCTGACCAGCGAAGAAGGCGAATCGCGCGGCCAAATCCGGCGTAACCCGACAGTTTCTGTCCGCGTATAGACGAGAATTAGGCGTGTTGCATTTTGCAACCGAATTTCTCAAGCTAAGCGCTTGAAAACGCTGGTGACCCCTACGAGAATCGAACTCGTGTTTTCGCCGTGAGAGTACACGCAACGGGGGGTGTCTACGTCCATGCGGATGCGTATGTATTCGTTATAATTCAATCTGTTATGGAGATTTCGATCCTAGCGCGTCCAGGCCAATTCTGCTACGGTTTTGCAGTAAATTTGCAGTAAGTCGGTGAGGCTGGGCATGGCGCGTATCGTCCGCAACCAACGGCTCGACAGCAGGAGCGCCCGGGCGCTGCTCGCCAGGCGCCACGCGCCCTATTGGCACCCGCTGACGCGGGGCAGGGCGCTCGGCTATCGCAAGGGTGCCAAGGGCGGCATCTGGCTTGCGAAGTACCGCACCGCCGATGGCAAGCGCGAGCAACTGTTGCTCGGTGCCGCCGACGATGCCTTCGATGGCGAGACCTCCGACGTGCTGACCTTTGCCGCTGCGCAGGCCAAGGCGCGCGACTGGTTCGAGGCGCTCGATCGCGACGCCGGCAGGCGGCGTCCGCGCTATACGGTCGAGGACGCGCTCGACGACTATATCGCCAACTTCTCGGGCAAGTCGCTCGACAAGACTCGCTATGTGATCGACCGGCTCGTGCGGCCCGAGTTCAAGAACGTGCAGGTCAGCGATCTCACCACCGAGCGGTTGCGCGAGTTCCTCGAGAAGATCGCCTCGAGGCGATCGGTCTACCGAGCGAACAAGAAGGGCGTGCGCAAGGAGCGGCCGGTTCGCGACGATGCGGTGCGCGTCCAGCAGGCGAACGCCAATCGGGCGTTCACGCCGCTTCGCGCCGCGCTCAACCGCGCGTTCGCGCTGGGCAAGGTCGCGGACGACAGCGCTTGGCGCCGGGTGAAGCCCTACGCCAAGGTCAGCGCTCCCAGGATCCGGTACTTCACAGGGCCCGAGATCCACCGGCTGATCGAGCATGCGCCCGACTGGTTCCGGCCGCTGATCCAGGCCGCGCTGCTGACGGGCGCGCGCTGGTCCGAGATCCACCGCGTGCGGGTGCGGGACGTCGATCTGATGAGCGGCGTGCTGACGTTCCCGGACACCAAGAGCGGGCGGCCCCGCTTCGTGCACCTGAGCGATGAGGGTATTCAGCTCTTCCGTGGGTTATGCATGGGGCGGAGGACTGACGAGCTCGTCTTCCTGAACCAGCATGATCGGGAACTCGGCACGTCGCACCAGATCAGGCCGATGCGTGAGACATGCGAGGCCGCCGGCGTGGAGCCTGCGGGGTTCCATATTCTTCGGCATACCTACGGGTCTCGGCTCGCGATGGCAGGCGTGCCGATGGCGGTGATCGCCGAGGCGCTGGGGCATGCCGACGAGCGGATTACGCGCAAGCACTATGCGCATTTGTGCCCGTCCTACGTCCGCGATGCTGTCCGGGCGGGCTTAGGAGACTATGGGATTGTTAGGAAGCAGGCGGGGCTTCGTCTCGTCAGGTAGAGGTCATGCAAATCGACCCGACCAGTCCCGATCCGGCAGATGCCGAGAAAACCGCCTAGCTAATTGTGGGAGTCAACGGCGGGCTGAAAATGGGCGGGTTCCGCTACATCAGGGATAGCGACCAAAGCCCCAGCATTCTTGTCTCGGTTCTACCTTTCCGGGCGTTTCTGAGTACCATGAGCGAGGTGGCGTGCGGCCGGCCATAGGGAAAGTGAGCCAGAAGTCGAAGGTCAGGTACGCCGGCTCCTCTGCTGTCATTCCCATGGCAGTGACCGATAGAAATTGTCGACGACTTCGAAGCAAGCGTCGAAATCCGGCAGTTCCTCGAGTTCTAGGCCGAGCGTATTCCAATCCTTTTTGGCCCTGTCTTTCACTTCGTCTTGGCCGAGCGCCTCGCGGTCGGGCTCTATATCGCGTGCGCGACATTTTTCCTTGAGCAGCGCGAGAAGGCTCGCTCTTTCCGCAGTATCCAGCGTGAATTTGTGCAGCAGGCAGGCGACGTCATAGACGTCCTGGCGACGATTACGCTTGCGCTTAGGCTGCTGTAGCAACGCACGCAATTTCTCTGCAATCAAGTCGAGAAGGGAATAGGCGCGGATGGTCACGCCTTCGGTGCCCAGTTTGACGATCTGGATGGCGTTCACCGGTTCGCGGAAGGCGATATCCACGTCCAGCACGTCGGACGCGGTCCCGGCCAGGAAGAGACGCGCCTGGGCGGACCCTCTTCTGGCATAGCCCACCCGTAAGGCGAGAAGCGGCCCAGTCGCCTTGGCGAACATCTTGGCGCTGGGTTCGTAGCGCGACGACTGGACGTTGCACATGAGATCGGGATAGCCGAGCTTCGCCGCGGCGCGCGGGAAGGCCGCGTTAAGCTCCGCCTTGAGCGTCTCGGCCATGTCCTTGCTCGGTTCGCTGATCGCGGTGAAGTCGACGTCGCCGGTCTGACGCGGACTTTCATAGACCACGCCCATCAAGACACCGCCCTTGAGAAATATCTCATTGGCGAACGGCTTGGTCATCGCCAGCGCGGCGAGAAATATTTCGGTGACCTGTCGTTCGAGATAGGCTTGGGGATCGGCCTTGGCCTTTTCGATCCATTCGCTGATATCGACGGCGATCTGAGCCCCGATCTCTACATCCTCAGGCATTGAGCGACAGCATCCACTTTTCCGAGAATTGCGGCGCGAAGGGCCTACCTGCGTCGAGAACACGACTGGACCCGCGTTGCGCGAAGCGTGCCCAAGCCGAGATGCGGGGGTCCCGAATCCCGACATGCTCCTCAAGGATATAGCCGGCCCGGACCTTCCAGATGGGCTTCTCGGCCCGTGTGACACGCTCGATGATCTCTTCGAGATAGGTGGAAGCGTAAGCGGACCAGATATCGAGAACGTGTGACATTCCTCCGCTCAAATCTGGGCTGTCCAGCGTATCGAGGAAAGTCTGTCCGATCGTTGAAATCCGCGACAGGCTTCCCTTTATCGGGACTTGATCGCCCGCGAATTTCGTAGTGTCGATCGATATCGGCCGGCCGCGCACGGTGTCAGGATGCTTCACTGCTTTGGCGGTTTCGATATCGAGATCGCTGTCTTCAAGGGCGTCGCCATAATCGCGCTCCATCAACTCCCGCACCATTTCTCGCCGCAACACCGGCGTCGGCTCCACCAGCAATAAATGGTCGGGTCGGCGGTTAGTTAGACCCCAGCGCTGGAGCGCTGACAAATGCGCGATGTGGCAAAAGGGATCGACGGAGCAGATTATGTCTTCTGCGGGTGCATCGGATTTATCCATCAGCCGCCAGTGCGAACTGTAATCATGATCCTGGCGAATGATTCCCTCATTGCGCAGCAGCGTACGGGTTCGCCGGAAGACATCGCGGCTCGGTGTCTCGCCCCGGAGATATTTTGCCGTGCCGGACTGGTAAATTACCCATAGCTCGCGGAAGAGGTCGTAGTTCGATAGCACGGGTTTGGGCTGGCTGGCGAGGGTACGGGCTAGCGTCTCGGCGAGCTGCGTCATCCGTTTGCGCTGTTGGAAAGGTCGCAGCTTTTCGGCCATGTCTACGCAGTGCCCTATACCATATGTCCTAAGGACATATGGTATAGGGCACTAGCATTAATGTCAATCGGCGTGGTGTTTGCGGATTTTCTCGCGCCCGCTTGACAGGGAACACTGTTGCCGATATCTTCCGTCCTTAGGACGGAAGATATCGGCAACATAGCCAGGTTGCCACATATGTTTGCCAGAAGGCGCTGACGCCGAAGCGCGTTTTCTATCGTGGCGATCTTGAAATCGCGATCGTGATAACCAAACTACGCCAGTAAGGGTGTGGCCACACCCTTTGTGAAAATGCGAAATCGAACCAGCGAAAATCTGAACCCGAAAATCCGAAATCGAAACCCGCGAACACGAACAGCAGCGAAACCGAAAACCGACAGCGAAACCCGATAGCCAGCGAACAGCGAAACCCGAGAGAAAATAGAGGTTCGGCCTCTCAAAACACCGAATGAGCACGTTGCAACGTAAACCCCTTCAATCCGGGGGCGCGTCCCCATCGCTGAAAGATGATGCGATGGAATGGCATAATTTCGCCGAGATCCTGTTTGGTCTCGCGGCTGTTATCACCGCCCTTAAGCAGGGCGGGAAAGAAAAGAAGTGAACGCGGGGCGACAGGTGCGAACCTGTCGCCCTTTCATTTTCGTCGTTCGATCAGACGTTGTGAGCAACAGAGCAGACCGGGGTTCTGACGTGGACCGCGTCGGTGACAAAGGAGCCGTCGCCTATCACAACTTCGAGGGGAAGGCTGGGGCGCTTAATCGTCGGTAAGCCACGCCCTTGGGATGAGGTAGTCCTTATCTCCTCGCCAATTCGCGACTTCCTTGATGTTCGAGTGCTCCTGCCATGCATGCTGGTCGGCATGGTCCACCACTATGATCTGCAACTTGCCCTCGAAACTGCTATGTGCCCGAGCGAGAGCTGCAAAAATTCGCTTAGTACGCGCGAGATCGTCAACGACCGCGTCTGCCTGCTCGGGCAGGTCAGCTTCTACGCCGGCCGCGATCGCATCGTCAAAGCTATCGCTCGGAAAATATACTTGGGTCGGCTGATCGATCACCAGAAAAGTGGGAACTGGGCTCAATGGCTCACGCTGCAGAAACACACCGTGCAGCGCCAGCAGGGTAGCGAGGTGATAGGCCATCCAATTCTCGCCGCTGCCAATCTCCCAGAGATAGTCCGGCTTATTGGCTCCCTCGCGGTCAAATCGAAGATTTAATTCCCTAAAATCCAGGGCCGGCTGTCCCTCGGCGCCGCCTACGGCCAAACTGTCGACAAAGCGCCCGACATAGCTCGATATCTTGTTGGACACTTCCTCCTGGCGAACGACGCGTTGACCTTCATTCAGGTCCTCTTCGAGTCTACGGATGCGGCCAGCTAGATCGGCGATTTGAGCTGAAAGGCCGGTTTCGCCTTCAACATCGCCAAGCATCGCCAGCGCCTGCTCGGTGCTGCCAATGAACCGGTACACGGCTTCGAGCGTCTGACCTCGCCCTTGCTCGGCCTCGGCTGCTGCCTCCGCTGCCTGGCGGGTACGCCGAACGGTAATAAGGTTACGTTCTTGCTCGATAACGCTCTTCTCGAGCGCGACAATCTCGCGATCAACAATCGGCAAGGTTTGCCGCGTTCCGACTGAGAGCGTCTCTAGTTCCGAAATAGCCTCTCCGAGTTCCTCCAGATTTTGGCGTGCAGGATCGGAATCCGACCCGCAAAGTACGCAACTTTCGTTATCGATTGCCTTTCGGAACCAGCCGGCGCCCTGAACGCGCCCTGCCTGATCCCGTAACGCTGCTCCATAGGCGCTCGCCGAGCTGTGCAGGCTGCGAAGCCGCTTTAGCCGACGCCTCGTGTCCGAGACGGCTCTGCTCGCGGCTTGTTCCTGCGCCCTCAGCGTTTCGAGGCGACGTGTAGCTTCAGCAGTACGCCCGGTCGCGCCTCCCACAGCCTCAGTGTTGTCGACCATGTCCTGCAACCGTTCGAGCAACGACCTCAGGTTCGCAGGAGGATCCCCCGCGGCAAGTAAGCCCAATTCCTGCGCGCGAAAGAATGCCCCCGTCGCATTGGCGCGCCAGGTTTCGAGGCCATTGCGCCGAATACGAAGCTCCGCTTCTAGGCGGCGGTGCTCTTGCCTCAACATGTGAAGCGTGTGGCGACGCACCAGATCATCGTTGGTGATGATGCCCAACGCGAGAGGAAGTACGCTTCTGAGTTTCTCGCGATGCTCGGAAGAGTCCGTTTTGAAAAATAGCGTATGCGGATTGGCGACGATGTGTTGTGGCAAAAAATTGAACGCCGCCATGTCGCGAAAGCTCGCGCGGCCTCCGAAAGATTTCTTCTCTGGATCGAGTGTCAGGTTCGACAGGCCAGAGAGATCGTCGAACAAGAGCTTCACCCGGTCGGTGTTCGCGTTCGCGTGAGGGGCGCCGATGCCCAACTCAACGTCGCTTCCTTGCTGCAGCCAATATTGATCCGAGACCTGACGCCCGTCGGGTCGCCGCCGCGCAAGGCGGATCGGGCCTATCGCTGTCTCGAGCGTCAGCCCGTACCATGCCGCTTTCTCGCGGATCACACCCACCGGTATCGCGCATTTTCCGGCACCGAGTACGTAGTCGATGATGGCGGTAATCGCGGACTTCCCGGTTGAAGACCAGCCAGTGATTACGCTGATACCATCGGTAGCGAACGCAAGCGTGCGCGGGGTGAGCGCGGGATTGTCCGGCCAGATGATCAGTTCGCGAATTTCCAGCTTCATTCAGAACTCCACGCGAAGGCGAGTGGCGACAGTGGCCAGAGGATCTTCGGCGAACCAGCAGCCCAGGCGCTTCGCGGCGGCCAAGACTTCGCCGCCGGGACCCTCGATTTCCCGAACGTCCTTTGGGAGGAGAGTGCCAAGAGCTCGGAATGAAGGCCCATAGGCGGTCGCCTCACGAGCGAGTAGGCCGCTGGCGCTGCCTAGCTGCAAGCCGGATAGGATATTCTCAACATTATTCTCCATGCGGGACTGCATGTCTGCGATTATTTCTGGTTGATCGGTCACGGCTTTGAGCAAGCCACTGTCGAATTTCATCCGGCTCAATTTCGAAGCAGTCATGCGGTGGAAGAGCAGCCCGCCCGCGATAACGAAGTGGATGAGAAGAGGAGGCGTGCCATCACCTCGATCAGTGAATGACCGGCTAAGCGACCAGCAGGCACTTGCCGTCAACGCCGCGTTGCGGAGGATAAACTCTTCATGATCAGCCCGCATGGTTAGGCCCTTCGCTTGAGGGCAGCCACCAGATCTGATTGTCGTCGGCCAACCGGTGATAATGGCCCGATGTCATATAGAGTTCGTGACAGGGTTCCTGCCCGATCGGCTCTAGATGAGTAAATGCCGTGCGAGCCAATATCAGAAGTCCAAGCTCTTGAGCTGGGCGGTGCGCTTCCTCGATTGCCGTCTGCCGGGCCACGCCACGCCACCTTTGCCTCAGCCTATTACCTCGGTCGCCCCATTCGCGGAGGGGAATATCTCCCTCCGCCGCGAGGCGATGACGTTCGGCGCCAAACTGCAGAAAATGCTCAATCGCCTCGAAAACCGTCTCGTCATCGGCGCGAACGTCGGTCAAGCGCGCGACAAAGTCCCGGGTCTGAGCGTGCGCGCGTTCGGCATCGGAGATGGGCACATCGCTGGCTGGGCGCGGCAAAAGCCGCTGCCGAACCAACTGCCGTATGATGGCATGCACCTGTAGCAAGCAAGCCTTACGGGAAATCTCTCCCGGCTGCCCGCTCCTCCAGGAGGCAGCAAGCGTCTCGGCGACCCAACCGAGCAAGGCTCGCACGACGAAATTCTGATCGACGCCCGGATCCACTCCGAGTCCGTTGGCGACGATCGGGCGCGCCTCCATCCAGTCCACGCGTTCGACGAGTTCGATGCGCGAAAACAATGCGGCCAACTGCTCGTCGCTGCGCCTCAGTACGTCATCGATCAAACCCTGGATTTGCGTACCTCTGCGTCCCTTGCCGGCGGTTCGCACGATCTGGAGCAAGGATTCGATAGAGACCTGCTGAAGCGCCATATCTCGCAGCGCTGACGCAATCTTCCCCTCGGCGACTACGTTAGTAGCGATAAGATATTTGGTGCAGAGAGCTCCACGTTCTTCGATCTGCGTAAGCCAGATTTGCAGCGTTCGCCAAAGGCCCTTGCTGCGGTCGCCGAGGACGGTACCGCCCTTCTGCACGCTATGCTTATCCTGCTCCTGGATCTCGGGGGCATCGCCACGATGTACCGACACATCATCGACGCGCTCGACAGCGACGGCGTCTTCTTGCTGGGCCGAAGCAAGATGAAACAACGCCCGCTCGAGCTGCAGGATTACAGCTGCGATCTGGGGTTCGGCATTATTATTGAGTTTCGTCGCCAATCTCGTGCACGTCCCCAAGGTGCCAGTTGAAAAATCTGCGCGAAGATAAAGCCGGGCGCAAGGTCCGGCTGTCAGCAACTATTGCGGGTTTCGCCCGCATCGAGCTGAGTGAAACGCCATGATCTTGATCTTCCCGCGTTGCTGTCTTCTCCAGGATTTCTTCAGGGTGCGACTAGGACGGGAGACCGGGGTCGCCGCTGCCGAAGCGGGCGAGTGCCGCCCGCATCGCCTCGGCCGAGATTACAGAGCCCTCTCCGCCTTCGCTCACCAGATCGAAGAGAGCGTGTAGGACTTCCTCATCGTCGGGAATTGGAACGTCCAGATTCCGACCAAAACTTAATCGCATGCGCTTGCCTGGCTCGACCTGCCGAACGAGGATTTGCATTTCGTGTCGGAGCGGCATCAAAGTGCTGTGGGTGAAACCAGACACTTCAGCCTCGTCGCCGATCAGCGGGCGAAGTCGATGCGACCGGGTCGGGTGGTTCTCAAACCAGGCCGCATCGTCTGATTTCCAAGCCGTAGTTTGCGTGAAGAGCTTGGCCTTACCCGCAGGAAAGCCGGCCCTGCGTGCAACTTCCGCTCCTTCGGCCTGACGGTCAGCAAAGATGTTGTGAATTGCTGCGACCGCCTTTTCTACATCAGTCGGCGCCGATCCCGAGCGCCCGTCGCCCGTTGGGAAGTGCCGTACCAAATCATCCATGCGTGCATCCATATACAGCCCGCTAAGAATGACGGTGGCGATTTTAGCCTTGCAGCATTCGCCGGTGAGCACGCTTGCCCCCGTCTTGGTCGTGCCACCGAAGGTGCGCGAATTGTGCTCGAGTGGCGCTTTGCACATTGAACAGCGCTCACCATCCTTTTGCATAATCTGGCGGATTTCGCGTTCGACCCGGCGACGTGCTGCAGGTTTCATGACTGTCTCCCGGGGGGCGCTAGCTAGAACGCCGTCACATGACGTAGCGTCCGACCAGTGGTGTCTTCGTTGTCCGCATATTCTACAGTGATCGAGGAGGGCGTGCCCCCGATCATGGTCGCGCTGACGCCGTAGACGCGAATTCGAGGCTCATATTCTGCCAACAAGGCGGTTGCTTCTTCTGCGACGTCATCGCCCTGCAGGCCGGTTCGAGCGCTCCCGTCCTGGTTCAAATAGGTGGCACCATAGTCCCGACGCATTATCCGCGTCCCCTTAGGCGTGGAGAGGATGTCATCAATCGACTGCGGGATATGCTTGTCCCGCTCTAGGGGCTTGCCAGTAAAGCGATCCATTCCGACCAAGTTGAGTCTCCGCTTGCGTTTGCGCCGCCGCAGGCATGGCACGGTAAAGCACGTTGAAGGAATAATTGCTCTCAATTATCTGTGGATGGCTCGGGTTGTGCGACTTAGCCGAATTGCGTTGAGAGAGCTGGACCTATGACGTCGCCAAGATGTAGCCGCTCCTACAATAGCTGTCGAACTTCCCGATTGCGCGGGGACTTGGTTGGGCTTCACGGAAATTGGCTTCATGGGCGCAATCTGCTTTGGAAAGCGTTTCGCGCCTGCGGTTCGACCGCGCTCTATTCCGCTGCGCTCCACCGAGCCCCTGCGGGTCTCGGCCGCTGACGCGGTGACGATCGACTAACGCGAGCCGGCGAGGGCCGGCAAGCTGAACGCGGTTCAGCAGAGCGCGCACTGGCGGACTCCTGCGGAGCCACCAGGGTTCGCAGCGTCTTTGCTTTTCCGCGTGGCACACTCGATCCGGCCGGAGGGCACGGCGGCGGCTGGCCCACGGTTGCGCGCGCACGCCGCCGCGCCGGCCGTCCGGATTCGAGAGTGCGTGTTTGCTGGCGCCTCTGGCGCCGGACGCTTCGCTGAGGATCTGCGGACGGCGCGAATGCGCCGGCGTTGCCTGCCGGCCGCGGCCAAGGGGGGTGGGCGTCGCTGCCCTCTAGTCCCGCCGCAGCGGGCTGCAACCTGGGCTTCGCCCAGGTCCTCCTCTTCGTTCCGGTCCTTCGGATGCTGCCCGCCGCTCAAGCGGGACTGCCGGTTCGCTCCTGCCGCCCACCCCCCTTTTCCGGGGCCGGTGCGGTGATCGAAGAGGAGCAGAAAGATGGAACTCAAGCATATCGATATCGCCAAACTCAGCATCTCGCCCGTGAACATGCGCGGCGTGAAGAAGACTCCGGATCTCACCAATATCCTCCCGTCCGTGCGCGCGCGGGGCGTGCTGGTGCCGCTGATCGTGCGGGCCAATGGCAGCCCCGACAGCTACGAGATCGTGGCGGGCAAGCGGCGCTATCATGCGGCGCTGGCAGTGGCCGGGGAGGGCGGGGGCATCGACGAACTGCCCTGCGCGATCATGGAAGCCGGGGACGACGCGGCGGCGCTGGAAGCCTCTCTTATCGAGAATATCTCCCGGCTGGACCCGGACGAGGTGACGCGCTGGGAGACCTTCACCCGGCTGGTCCGCGAAGGGCGGAGCCCCGAGGATATCGCCATCACCTTCGGGCTGACCGAGGTGCAGGTGAAGCGCTCGCTCGCTCTGGGCAATCTGCTTCCGCGCATCCGCTCGCTCTACCGCGACGAGAAGATCGATGCCGTCACGGTGCGGCATCTGACTCTCGCGTCCAAGGCGCGGCAGCGCGAATGGCTGGCACTGGTGGACGATCCGGAAGCGCGGGCGCCCGTCGGGCAGGCGCTCAAGGCGTGGCTGTTCGGCGGGGCGTCGATCTCGACCAAGGTCGCGCTGTTCGATGTGGCCGGGTTCGAGGGTGAAATCGTCGCCGACCTGTTCGGCGAGGACAGCTATTTCGGCAGTGCCGAGCAGTTCTGGGCCGCCCAGAACGCCGCCATCGAGGAGCGCGCCGAGGCCTATCGGTCGGCGGGCTGGAGCGAGGTCGTGAGGCTTGAGCCGGGCCAGTTCTTCCGTGGCTACGAGCATGAGAAGCGCGCCAAGCGGAAGGGCGGCAAGGTCTATATCGCCATCGGCTCGCGCGGCGATGTCGCCTTTCATGAGGGCTATATCAGCCTCAAGGATGCCCGGAAGCTCGCCAAAGGCGCGGCCACGGATGATGTCGCCGAGAAGACGAACCGGCCAGAGATTACCGCTGCGGGCAATGACTATGTCGATCTGCACCGGCATGCGGCGGTGCGTGCGAAGCTGGCGGAGGCGCCCGGCGTCGCGCTGCGGGTGGCGGTCGCGCACATGATCGCGGGCTCGCCGCTCTGGTCGGTGAAGGTTGAGCAGCAGCGTTCGGCGAACGCGGTAATCGAGAGCGTCGAGCTTTCCGTGTCCGAGACGGCGTTCGATGCCAGGCGGCGCGAGATGCTGGCGCTGCTCGGCTTCGATGCCGACACGCCCACTATCACCGGCGGGGAGGGGGAACTGGCCTCGTTGTTCGTCCGGCTGCTTGCCTTCGATGACGCGCAGGTTCTGTCCATCCTCGCCATCGTCATGGGCGAGACGCTGTGGGCACGCAGCGGGATCGTGGACCTGCTGGGTGTGCATCTGGCGGTGGATATGGCCTCGGTCTGGCGGGCTGACGATGCCTTGCTCGATCTGATCCGGGACCGCGACGTGCTGCTTGCGATGGTTGGAGAACTGGCGGGCGAGCAGGTGGCCGAGGCGCACGCGAAGGAGCCCGGCAAGGTGCTCAAAGCCATCATCCGCGACTGTCTCTGCGGCGAGAACGGGCGGGCCAAGGTCGAGGGCTGGGTACCGCGCTGGCTGAGGTTCCCGGCGTCCGCATGCACCCCGCGCGGTGGTGTCGGGGCCGCTGATCGCTCGGCTTCGGCTGCATCTCTGATTGCTCCGGAGCCGGAGATCGTGACCCCGGAAGTCGAGCCGGTCCGCAAGGCCGCGTGACCTTCCTGTCCATGCCAGCGCTGCTGTTCGGCGGCGCTGGCTCCCTGAGTAGGATCCGAACCTATGGAACAGGAGCTTCCCGTCGCCGAATTGCTTCGGCGCATCCAGAGCGCGCTCGACACGATGGCCCCGCTGCCCCGCGCGGTGTTCGATGCCGCCCGCTACCGCGACCTCGAATACCCTCAGATCGCCGCCGAGCTTGGCATTTCCATCGCCGAAGTCGAGCGCAATCTGAGCCTTGCGCTGATCCATATCGATCACTGCGTCATGGCGGACGGCGGGCCTTGAGCCCGCCGTTTGTGCATGTCGCTTGGGTTTGCGCGCACCGAAACGCCGGTTAGGAGTGTCTTCCATGAAGACCGAAATCGATCATCTGCCGGAGCAACAGCAGCACGAGCTGATGCGCGTGCGCGAGATCCTGCTCGAGGAGTTCAGCAAGGCGATCGCCAACGCATCGCAGCCCTGGAAGAAGAACGGCAAGGTCCTGAAGATCATCCTGTTCGGCAGCTATGCGCGCGACGATTGGGTCGATGAGCCGGAGAACGGATACCAGTCCGACTTCGATCTGCTGATCGTGGTCAGCCACGAAGACCTCACCGATATCGCCGACTACTGGTACGTCGCCGAGGACCGGATCGCCCGCGATCCGGCCATCGCGCGGCCGGTCAATATCATCGTGCATTCGCTGAACGAGGTGAACACCGCACTCAAGCGGGGTGAGTATTTCTGGACCGACATCGCTCGCGATGGCGTCGCGATCTACGAGCTTCCATGCCATCCGCTCGGTACGCCGATGCCGCTCAGTTCAGCCGATGCGTACCGGATGGCGCGGGAATATTTCGACGAGTGGAATGAAAGCGCTGCCGATTTCGAACAGAGCGCCAGCGATGCAATCGAGCGCGGTAAGAGCAAGCTAGCGGCTTTCCTGCTCCATCAGACGACCGAGCGGCTCTACATCTGCTTCCTGCTGGTGCGGACGCTCTACTTCCCGCGCTCGCACAATATCAAATTCCTGCGCTCGCTGGCAGAGGACAAGGAGCCGCGTCTGATCGAGGCTTGGCCCCGTGAAACGAGGGCTGATCGTTCGCGCTTCGAGCGCCTCAAGCGCGCTTATGTCGAGGCGCGCTATTCCGCCAGCTACGCGATCACCGCCGAGGATTTGCAGGCTCTGGCCGCTGCCATCACGCAGCTTCGCAGCATCGTTACGATGCTCTGCGAAGAGCGCCTGACTGAGCTGAAGGCTCAAGCCAGCGAGTAGAGCGCGGCCGCCCGAGCGGCCCTTCTGACGTCAATCTCCGCACTTCTTCGCGATATTCGATCCCGCTGCGGCTTTCTGGAACGAGGCTCCGACCTTCCTGGAAACCTCATCCAGAGTGGCCGTCAGGCGGTTGATCTGCGACGTCTGCGACGCAAGTTCAGGCCCGTATCTCGTCACAAGATATTCCCGGTTTCGGTGCAGGGATTTCAGATGCTCGGTGGTCTTCTGGCGAAGCTTCAGGCCCGCCGCTGCGGCCAGTTCGGTACGCGCGCCAAGGTCGTGCTGGCGCTTTCGTATCTGGGCAGGATCGTGCCCATGAGCCAGCAGGTGGGCATTGAAGTACAACTCAATGGCCTGAATCGCTGACAGTCGAAACGGGGCACGCGTGAGTGGCTTACGTCGTTGCCCTGCTGCGAGGAGCAGGAGCGCGGCATCACGATACGCGTCGGCTAACTCATGAAACTGCGCCGGTGTCGCGAGTATGCCGGGATAGTCTTGGAGCTTCGCGGGCATGCGCAAAAGCTAGTGAAAGAAAGTGAAACGGGCGGTTAAGCGCGGAAGCATCAGATAGTCGGCGGCGTGCCTTGGTACCGACCGCCTCACGCCTTGGGTAGCCACTGAGCCCGGTAGTGCGCTTCCTTATCAAACTTCTGCCTACGCTGCCGAAGCGCAATTTCTTCCAAGGCAACGAACTCGGAATTGGCAATTTTGACTAGATCTGGGCCATCTTCGGGATGCGCCTCAAAGCCGCTGTCATCTACGAACTCATATCGCCTCGCGAATACCGCATGCAGATGATGCTCACACATTTTGAGCGAGAGGTGGGTCGCCTCGGGTATCGAAGCTGCCCAAAGTAACCTCCAGGGTCGGTAGATTTCTGTCCAATTCGGTGCCTTTTTCCAAGCCGACCTGGGCGCCGAACTGCCGTGGCTACCGGCTCTGGATGACAGATTTTTTGTCTCGCCGAGCCGATAAAGGCTGAGATCGGCTTGGCTCTGCAAAAGGTACAGTCCAGCGGTTTTAATGTTCTTTATGGCTGAAAGCTGGGCTTGCTCGACTAGGATGACGGTGCTCATCCGCCCATGATGCAGGCTCCCTTTTTGCAGGCAAGCCCAGGCGAGCTGCCGGTGAACATGCGCGATCGAAGCCCTGAGAGGTAAGGCAAGGTAAAACGGATGCCTCCATGAGGCCCCGCAAGTGGCGTCTGCACGTCGTTTTCGGTGGAGGCATAGCTTGAGCGATGCCTCCACTTGCTTGGCGGAAGGGCCGGAGAGCCAGCATTTCTGCGGCTTTCCGGAGATCGCATTTGGAGGCCCTTGAAGGCTCCCCTGCGCGCTCCCTCATCATGCGCTTTCACGATGAGGATGCGGCATGGCTGAGGACGATTTCATGCTCTGGCTTGGCCATATCGGCAAGGAGCGACCCTTCGCGCATCGGGTGCGCAAAGCGGTCAACCTGGCCGGCGGAACAGCTCGTGCGAATGGCAGCGGGAAGCCGCGGTTCCTCGGCAGCCGCGCGCGCGGCGCCGGCGTTGGCCGCGTGCTGGGGATGTCCGACCGTTTCCCAAGCGGTCACTCGCGCCGGGTGATTGTGAAGGCACGATATGTGAAGCTTGCGGGCAAGGGCGCGAAGGCGGCCGTCGCACACCTGCGCTACCTGCAACGCGACGGCACCACGCGTGAAGGCGAGCGCGGAACGCTCTACGGGCCGGAGAGCGATGTTGCCGATGGCAAGGCGTTCCTGGAGCGAGGGCAGGGGGATCGTCACCAGTTCCGGTTCATCGTCGCACCTGAGGACGGTGCGCAATATGACGACCTCAAGCCGCTGATCCGTCGATGGATGGCGCAGATCGAGGAGGATCTGGGGACCGGCCTCGACTGGGTCGCGGTCGATCACTTCAACACCGGGCATCCGCATAGCCATGTGCTGGTGCGGGGCAAGGATGATCGCGGCAAGGACCTGATCATTGCCCGCGAATACATCACCCGCGGTCTCGCCGAGCGCGCGGCTGAGCTGGTCAATCTCGACCTTGGGCCGCGCACCGATCGCGAGATACGCGTCGCTCGTGAGCGCGAGATCACGCAGGAGCGGTTCACCGGCATCGACCGCCGGCTGCTGCTGGCGCGTGACGGCGATGGTCTGGTCTCGGCCTGGCACCACGAAGGCGTCGAGCAGAGCCTCCGCGCTGCGCGTCTCGGCACGCTCGCCCGCATGGGCCTGGCAAAGGAAGAAGGCAAAGGCCGCTACCGCCTGGAGGAAGGGCTTGAGGACACGCTGCGCGCCATGGGCAAGCGCGGCGACATCATCGCCACCATGCACGGCACGATGGTTCAACATGCACCCGAGGTGCCGCCGCAGGACTATGCAATCTACGACCCGGGCGAAGGCAAGGCTCTGGTCGGGCGGGTGATCAAGGTCGGCCTGTCCGACGAGCATGAGGATCGCCGCTACATGATCGTCGCTGCGACCGATGGGCGCAGCCACTATGTCGATCTCGGCAGGCAGTCATTCGCGGAGATGGTCGATCATCCCGAGATCGTGCGGGTGAAGCCAGTCGTGCCGGCGGTGCGCGAGGCCGATCGAACCGTTGCCGAGGTCGCCGCTGCCAATGGTGGCATCTACAGCGTGGACGCGCATCTCCAGCACGATCCCGGTGCGACGTCTGCCTTCGCCGAAACGCATGTTCGCCGGCTCGAGGCGATCCGGCGCGGCGGTGGTGGCGTCGAACGTCATCCCGACGGCAGTTGGAAGATCACACCTGACCATCTTGACCGTGTGCTGCTCTATGCGCGCAACGCGGCGGCTGCTCGGCCCGTCGAGCTCGAAGCTTTGGCCGATCGGTCGCTTGACGTGCTCGCGCACCATCATGGGATGACGTGGCTCGATGAGCAGAACATTGCCCAGGAACCCGAGAAGCTTGAGCGGGGGTTCGGGGCCGAGGTTCGGAATGCGCTGGCCGCCCGTCGGCAATGGCTCATCGAACAAGGGCTCGCATGGCGGGAAGGAGACGCGGTGCACTTCCAGCCAGGCTTGCTGAGCGAACTGCGTCAACGGGAGTTGCGACAGGTCGCGGGCCAGCTCTCGCGTGAGCTTGGGCTCGAGTTCGTTGAGCATAAAGGTGGGCGCGTTGAGGGCGTCTACAGCCGGGCTGTGCAGGTCGGGGCGGCCAGATATGCCGTGATCGAGAAGTCGAAGGAGTTCACGCTCGTGCCCTGGCGCCCGGCTCTGGAGAAACAGGTCGGGCGGCTGGTATCCGGTATCGATCGCGGCGGCTCGATCAGTTGGACCTTTGGGCGGAGCCGAGCGGGGCCATCGGTCGAGTAGCTTTGCGGCGATATCGTAGCGGCGCGTAGATCCGGGCAGTCGGCGTGACGGCCGAGAAGGCGCATTCTCTCGCCATGCAGACCAGCAAGATCCGCCATCAGTTCTATCTGCCGGAGGCGCTCTCGGCGAAGCTCGACGCGGTGGCGGAGCAACCCGGCTCGTCGAAGACGGCCATCCTCACCGATGCGCTGAATGCCTGGTTCGACCGCCGGGCCGGACATGAGCTGGACCAGCGCTTCGGGGCGCGGCTCGATCGGCAGAGCCGGACCGCCGATCGCCTTGAGCAGAAGCTCGATTATTTGACCGAAGCGCTCGGGCTCTTCGTCCGGATCCAGCTCACCCTGACCGCCCACCAGCCAGCCTTCGATGCCGAGACCAATCGCCTAGGCCGCCTGCGCTACGACGAGTTCGTCCAAATGGTGGGGCGGATGCTCGCGCGCGATGCGGGTGGGGCGGAGGTTGCTCAGGTCAATCCCCAGAAATGGGGAGCGGGTAAAGAAGGAATATGCGATGCGTCATGATCCGCGACCGCAAGTCGACAACCTCGCTCCCATCACGCTCAGGATCGATTGAAAGGCTGTGCTTTTGCGGCCGCTTTTCAACGCCTCGGACCTGAAGCTGCCAATCTGCTGGCGGCCCAGGAGGGGAGGTCCATCACAAAATCGCACTGAGCGATCCTTGTTACCAAGGGGGCAGGTTATCTTTCCATCGAGAAGATCGGCTAGCTTGGTATGGGAGCTTGCGCGGTGGGGGAGGCGCTCTACAGTTCGCGCATGTATCTTAGCGAATTCGACCTCGAGAATCTTGGCGCAATCCGCGAAGTCGAGCTTCGGCTCGACCGCCATTTCAATGTGTTCGCGGGCATCAACGGTGCCGGCAAATCGACTTTGCTCGGAGCGATAGCGACGATGCTCGGGCGGTACAGCGCTGCGGTGCGGACCGGCAGACCGGCGGGGACCTTCGATCGTGAGCGAATCCGGAAAGGTATGCGCAGCGCCCGCTGCGTCGCGACCATCGTACCTGATGGACGACGACCTGTTGACGGCGTCACCTGGTCTCTCGGCGTCTCGCGACCAGGGCGCAAGGTAAAACCCTTGACCAATTCCAGCGCGTTGATCGAATTCGCCGCAGAGATTGGCGAGGAGATTGAGGAAAATCCTGACAAGGCTTCACTGCCGCTCGTCGTCCTCTACTCGGTCAACCGCGCGGTGCTCGACGTTCCGCTGCGTATTCGCTCGAAGGTGCCGCACAGCCAGTATGCGGCCCTTGAAGATGCGCTGTTGCAGGGATCGCGAAGCTTCAGAACCTTTTTCAGCTGGTTCCGCGACCGCGAGGACGTCGAGAACGAGACACGCTCCGAGGGGTCAACCAGACGCGATCCGCAGTTGACCGCAGTGCGCAAGGCAATTCATGGCATGATGCCGGGATTCGAAAACCTTCGGGTGCGTCGTCAACCCCTCCGGATGCTTGTGACTAAGAACGGGCAGGATCTGCGGGTTGACGAATTGTCGGATGGTGAGAAATGTCTGCTCGCTATGGTCGGTGACCTCGCACGCCGCCTCGCTTTAGCCAATCCAGGGAAGCGAAACGCCCTTCTGGGCGAAGCGATCGTCCTTATCGACGAACTCGAACTGCATCTCCATCCGGCCTGGCAGCGTAACGCCGTAGTGCAGTTGCGTAAGACTTTCCCGAATTGCCAGTTCATCGTGACCACACACTCGGCCCAAGTGCTGAGCGAGGTGGAGCCGGAAGCCACATTTCTACTCAAGGACGGTCGCGCCGTTCAGCCCAATCGGTCGTACGGTCTGGACAGCAATCTCATCCTGCAAAGCCTCATGGGCGCGACCGCGCGCCCTGAATGGGCGGAGGAGAAGCTCGACGAACTCTACGAACTTATCGATGAGGAGGACTATCGGGCCGCGCGCGGGAAATTCGAGGATCTGGAGCAGCGGCTCGGCGCGGAAGACCCGGGTCTCGTGGTCGCCCGTTCGGTCCTGAGCGCATTGTAAGCGATACGCATGCGGCGAATCCGCAAGTCTGTGGAACCCGGCCCGCTTCGCAGCTGGCGCGAGGCGCTGCGACCGCGCGGGTCAATTCCTCCCTGGGATGACTTTCCCGACCCGCCGAGGTTGACAGTGCGCACGCGGCTGGCCGCCGACCAAGGGCAGATCTGCTGCTACTGTGCAGGCACGGTTGCGCGAGGGAATTTCCACATTGAGCATTTCCGTCCACGGGAAACATATCCGCGCCAGACCTATCGCTGGGCCAATCTACTTGCGTCGTGCCAAGCATCTGGAAGACCGCCCCGCGCGACGGATGTCATCGAGACCCAGCAGCATTGTGGTGCAGCTAAGGACAACTGGTTCGAGGATGGAGTCACCGTTAGCCCGCTCGAAGCCAATGTCGAGGGCCTGTTTCGCTACACGCTGGCCGGCAAAGTCTTTCCAAGCAAGTCGCTTCGCGGTCGGTATGATTCTGTGGACCAGACCATAAATAGGCTGAACTTGAATGCGCCGCTGCTCGTGGCCCGACGGGCGGCGATGTTGCAAAAGGCGAATGCGGACGCGTCCACACTCTCTCGCGCGGCCTGGACAGCTCACTATCTCGATCCAAAGGCCGGTGGGCAGTTGCACGAGTTCTGGCCTGCGCTCCGATATAATTACGACAAGTTCTGGTCCGAACGGCTCGCCTAGACGGTCATTCGACACATTCACCACCCCGTCCGGGAGCAAGCGGCAGCTTGTGTCAAACCTAGCGTACAGCTTGGCTCGGGCAGGTTGGGATTGGCGATATCCAGCGCCCGATTATCAATCGATCGCACGATGGCTGAAGTAGGAGGCTTCCTTAAGGTCGGGCTTTTCCCAGCGATACCGCTGCGCTCGGAGCTCAACGGCTTCCTCCGCCAGCCCTCGGGCCCGAGCCAAGTGTGCCCGCGCGGCTAATCAAGGCCGCACCCAGGGAGCCCGCTGAGGTGCCGCAGTGTGCGTTATTATGATCTGCGCCGGAGCCCGTCACTTTCTACCAAGCAACCCATCCAGAAACGACCTTGGGCGATTGCCATCAGATGCGTCGGTGTTCGCGGCATTGCCTAGAACCGCTGCCGCTGCTGCTTCGCCGATTACGTCGGTTAGTGCCGATTCAAACTCGCGCGTGACGTCATCGAAGCCGGTTCGTGCATGCACGATCTCATGCAAAAGCGTTCCGGCAAAGTCGGACATCGATCCGAGCTGGTCTCTTCGAATTACGATCGAGCTGGTGCTACCGTCCCATAGACCGAGCGCATCGCTACCGGTGGTGAAATCGACGCGCATCCGATTGCTGACCCGAACTGCCTTCACCCGTTCAGGCATCCCGCCCCAGAGCGCGGCGATTTCGGGTGCCCGTGAGAACACGTTGCGTTCCGCCACGGAGAGGTCAGCTTCCGCCACAAAGTCGAACTGGAAGCTGTCATTCCATTCCGCCTGATAATGCCCCAAGTCGCGGATTGGCGCGCCGGACAAGTCTGTCATGCCCGAGACCTCATACTGAATGATGTCAGGGATGGTGATGATCCGCAGGCCGTCAGCACGGGCATGATCGATCGCGGAGGCGTTGTGGATCAACTGCTCCGCGCTGACGAATAGATAGTCGCCGCGACCACTCAGAATGCGCACGGCGTGGACGGCGACCTCCTTCCAACGGACCTCATCGCTGCCGGCGCCGGACTGGAGTGCCACCAACTGATCGGCCAGCTCCACCGCGATCTCACCACCGCTGGCGTTGAGAAGCATCTGCTTCACACGCTCGGTGTACGCTGTACGACCGACATTGGTGCGCTCGCGGTTTAGTGCCTTACGCATCGGCTCCGTAAGCGCAGTGATGTTGTAGGAGAAAGCAAATGCTTCCTCTTCCGCCACCAGAAGACCCGCGACATATATCCGTGCCGACTGCCCCGGCTTGCGGCGCAAAATCTGGCCAACGCGAGTCTCCTCAAGCATCTCCTCCTCGGAGAAGCGCAGAAAGAAGCCTTTCGCCTTTGCCATCTGATCATCGTCCAAGCGGCGAAGCCTGACCAGCGTACCCAGCATAGAGGGATCCGAAGGAGTTTGAACCGCAGCGTGAAGCGTTACGACGTCCGCGAACCCATGCTTCGCGACCTGGGCCAATGAGATCACGCCGTGAGCGGACTCAATCTCGACCTCGACGCCGTTACGATGCAACGTTGCCATTGCGTCCTTCAAGCCAACCCCGAACTTCCCGATCACCTTTCCCGCGTTGCGTAGCTTCTCCTCATTTTCGTTCTGAGTGAAATGCTCGTATCTGAGACCGCGTCCATAGTCGCCGATGATCCAGGCGCCCGCATCGTCCTTGAATACCTCGATGTCCCGAGTGCCGGTCAGCTGCTGCTCATCGATCGCATTGGCAATCAGCTCGCGGACCGCATGAGCGCTCTCCCAAGCTTCCAAAATCTTCTCGATATTGAGGTCGAATAGCCGGGTTTCGGTCATGATGGTCCCCTCCCACCGGAGATGAAGGCAGATATTCGTAAGGCGTACCAGTGGCAGAATTAGCCACTTCGGGCTTTCTTGTAGATCTCCATATGCGCAGCACCCTAGCTATCCAGCAATGGACCGCGCTAAGAACATCGTCGCGGCGCGCTGAGGATGCGCCGCATGGGGGACGATGTCGGCTATTATTACAAACATGCGGTCGATGCAGGGAATGGGCATATTCGCTGACCGCAATGCGCGATCAGCGCCGCTACAGTTTCGTCGATACAATCTGATCTACGGGTTCAACGGCTCAGGAAAAAGCACACTTTCCCGTATCTTCACCAGTCTCGAAGCAGGCGCTGTGGCACCCGAGCTACGAGAAGGCTGCTCGTTCGAGGTCACGCTCGACGACGGTGCCTACTTCGGCTGCCCTGCTAAACCGTCCGGGCTTGAGCGGCGCATTCTCGTGTTCAATTGCGACTATATCGAACGCAATCTTCAATGGGCCACCGGACGCGCACGCGCGGTCTTCTATATTGGCGCGGACCAGGCTGAGGCGGCGACGCGTTTGGAGGCTGTCGAGAAGGACGCCGCGAAGCAGGTCGCGGCGAAGACTTTGGCCGAGACCGTCGAGCGAGCAGCCGAGAAGGCCTTCGCCACCTTCAAGCGCGAACGGGCCAAGCTGACGGCCTCCCGTCTCCACCTGGGAAGTCGAAAGTACGAAGCCCCGGCCTTCTCGAAGGACTATGAGGCCTGGCACAATGAAGGCGCCAGCGCGCTCTCGGAGGAGGAACTCAAGGCGGCGGAAGATATCAGGCGCCTGGACGAACCGCAGCCACGCATAGCGAAGATCGATTTTGACGCTGCCACCATCGACAAAGCCTATCAGTTCATCGTCGAGATTTGCGGGCAATCGCTTACCACGGTCGCGCTTGAGGAGGCGAAGCGCTTTCCGGAGATGCTCCTTTGGTTGAAACATGGCCAAGAGTTCCACGCGGCCCATTCTCTGGAATCCTGCCTGTTCTGCGGCAACGCCCTGTCAGCGGAAAGGCGCGCCACTTTGGCCTCGGCTTTCGACGATCAAGTCGATCAGTTTGTGTCGCGCATCGCGCGAACCGTTGAACGTCTCCAGGCCATGATTGGCGCGGTAGAGAGAGCCGCCAGCGAGCTGCCGACATCTGACGATCTCGCTTCCGATCTTCGTGTGGAATTCAAAGCGAAGCGAGAGGCGATCGTCGCGGCGGTACGAATGGTGCGGGGCCATCTTCACACCTTGGAGGTCGTCCTCTCATTCAAACAAGAGCGTCCCGCTGCACCCGCAGACCTGTCGCAACTGGCGACCCAGGCCGAGGTCGCATCAGCAGCGATGCTGCTGGCCGAAGCGATTGCCGCGACAAACGAAATCTTCGCCAGGCACAACGATACGGCGGATAATTTCGCCAAGCGCAAGGAGGCCGCAGAGGTCGCCATTCGGAAGCACTTCGTCGCGGAATGTGGCGTCGAGTTCACCACCTTGGCCGGTGAAGTCGAGACGGCTGCGACCACGCTCGTCAACGCAACGGCCGAACTCGAGCGCCTATCGGATGAGGCAAGAGGTCTCCGTCAGCAAATCCGTAAACATGGGCCTGCGGCAGGCGTCATCAATAAGCTGATCGCTTCCTATCTCGGCCATGGCGAGATCACGATCGAACCGGCGGAAGAGGGTTATGTCTTGCTGCGCCACGGCAAGCCCATTTGTGGGATTCCAAGCGAAGGCGAGAAGACGGCTATCGCCATCGCTTATTTCCTCTCATCGATCGAGGCGGAAGGACGCCAGCTCAAGGACATGATTGTCGTTGTCGACGATCCGGTCTCCAGTCTCGATACCAAAGCCTTGAACTACGCATGCACGCTTGTGCGAAGCCGGCTGGAAGGTGTGAGCCAGCTTTTTATCCTTACCCACAATTTGCAAGCGTTGAACGAATTCCGGAAGAGTTGGAAGGCGCGAGCCCGGCCTCCCGGTGACAAGGAGCCGACCGCAACTTTCCTGTTCATCGACGTTGCGATACCGGAGGGCCAGGCGCGTCGCTCTTCGACCATCGTAGAGATGTCCCGGCTTCTGCGAGAATATGATTCCGAATATCACTTTCTCTTCAGCCACGTGCTGAAATTCACCGCTGACCCGAATGGCTACTACGACCATGGCTATATGATGCCGAATGTCCTCCGGCGCGTGCTCGATGTATTCCTCGCTTTCAAATGCCCGGGCATGGGCCTGTCCGAACAGGTGAAGAAGCTATGCGCGGACTATCCGGCGTTGGATCAGGTGAAGCTTGTCGCCCTAGAGCGACTCGCGCAGGTGGAGTCCCATTCCGACAACTTGGACGACCTCCTCACCTTCTCTTCTATGACACTCGAGGAGACCCGCGCCGCGGCCAGCGCTCTCCTCGAGATGATGGAGGAGGTCGATAGTCATCATCTCGCCGGTCTGAGGCGCCTGTGCCGATAGACTTCACTTCAATCGCGCCCCGCCACGATCTCGGCGATCACCGAGATCGTTGGTGAGCGATCCAAAGCTCCACCACTATGTTCCGCAATTCCACCTGCGCCGGTTCGCCGATGAGCAGGGGCGACTTTGGGTTTGGGACAAGCAGAGCGACCGCATCTTCCGGACCTTGCCGGGCGGGATCGCCGCCGAAAAGCAATTCTACCGGCTGACCCAGTACGAAGCGGACGGCCACGACCCGCTCACCATGGAAAGGCAGCTATCGGAGATGGAGGGCGAGGTCTCTCTCATCACCGGCCAATGGCTCGAATGGCTGTCCCAGATGGAGCCGCCCGAGAAAGTGCTGATTCCCCGCATCAATCGTTGGATCGTCGCCCGCTATCTTGCCGTCCAACTGCTGCGCACGCTCGACACGCGTGAGTTTCTGTCGGCGATCGCCGAAATCGAGAGAGGCGTACCGGTCGATGCCGGAGAGGCGCGCGAACTGCACACCGAGCTGATCTGGGACATGGATGTCGTAGAGCGGTTCGCGAAGCGATTCAGGGGCTCGATCTGGATCTTCGCGCGCAACGACAGCGCGACGCCATTCGTGACCTCCGACAATCCCGTATCATTTCGCAGCTCCGACAACCGGCAATGGATGCGCTCGATCGTGCTGCCGCCGAGCGCCTACCTAGTTTTCGCGATCTCGCCTCGCGTGATGCTTTATTGCTATCCGCGCGTGGGTGCGGCCCGCAAGCTCGGCAAGTTCGCCGATTGCCTGTCGCCGGTGACGCTCGACGACGAGATGGTCGAGAGTGAAAATAGCGGCCAGGTGTTCATGGCATCGCGCTTCCTGTTCTCGAACCGGCCCGACTTCGGTGCCGAACGTGCCTTCGCCTCGACTATCGGCACAGGTGTCTAGGCTATGTCCGCTTTCGGGAAGCGCCGTATCCGCGCTGAGTGACCGAGATTGGGGTGCGAATCAGACTTTCGCTAGCGCTCCACCGACAGGAGGCAATGCCGCGTGTGCGGAACAATCCGTGAAAATCCGCCGATTTCCAGCTACGGTTTTGCAGTAAATATGCAGTAAGTTGCACGACCGTGCAGCCATAGGGCAGCTAAGTGCCTGAAAACGCTGGTGACCCCTACGAGAATCGAACTCGTGTTTTCGCCGTGAGAGGGCGACGTCCTGACCGCTAGACGAAGGGGCCGTTAGCGCTGCGGAAGCGGGCAATTACGGGTAGGTGGCTAAGCCGTCAAGCACCAAAGCGGAATAATATTTCGCCTTGGCTTTTCGGTGGCAGGCCCGGCCGGGCACCGGCTGCGAGTAGCAGGCGGAGGGAGGTATTTCCTTGGTATCCGCTATTGCCGCCGAGCGCCTCGGTGCTGCCGGCGGACTAGCCGGTGACAGGCAGGCGCAGCGTGCCGTCCGGCTCGTACGCGACCTGGCTATAGGCCGTCACGACATCAAGCGGCAGCGGCGCGTAGAGGTGCGGGAACAACTGGCCGCCGCGCGACGGCTCCCACTGCACCGCGTCGCCCATAGCTTCGAGATCGACCGCGGCGAGCCACAGGCCGGTCTGGCCGGCGAAATGCTTGTCCAGCGTCTCCTCGACCTGCGCGGCGGTGGAGAGGTGGATATAGCCGTCAGCCAAGTCGATCGGCGCACCCTCGAACACACCCTCCTGCTCCAGGACGTGCATCTGCTCGGCGGTGAGGATCTTATAGGCGGTGTTGTCGGGCATGGCGCGTCTCCTGGTGCTTCCGGCTCCCCGGCGAAAGACGGGGCCCAGGGTTGCTTTGCGATATCCTGCTTGTCCCTGCGTCCCCGGCTTTCGCCGGGGACCAGCTGTCTTACTGCCCATCCTCCGGACCACGGGCGAGATCCTCGCTCGTGGTGCCGTCCGGCGTGGCTTCGCCGATGGTCGGGCCGTCACCCAGCTCCGCCTCGGCATCGCCTTCGCTTTCTTCGATCCGCGCGGCGGAAACGACATGCTCGTTGTCCGCCACGTTGAACAGGCGCACGCCCGCCGATCCGCGGCCGATCACGCGCAGGTCGCCCAGCGACATGCGGATCATCTTGGCCTGGTCGGTGACCAGCATCAGCTGGTGCCCCTTGCTCGCCGGGAAGCTCGCCACCACCGGGCCGTTACGGCCGATATTGTCGATGTTGGTGATGCCCTGGCCGCCACGGCCGGTACGCCGATACTCATAGGCCGAGCTCAGCTTGCCATAGCCATTGGCGCAGACGGTGAGGATGAACTGCTCGCGGTCCTTGAGCTCGTCGAAGCGCTCGGGCGCCAGATCGGGCTGGCCTTCCTTCTCGGCTTTCCACGGCGCGAAGCGGAGATAGGTCTCGCGCTCCTCGCTGGTGGTGCCGACGCGGTGGAGGATCGACAGCGAAATGACCTCGTCGCCCTCGGCCAGCTTCATGCCGCGCACGCCGGTGGAGTTGCGGCTCTGGAATTCGCGGACGTCATCGGCGGCGAAGCGGATCGCCCGGCCCTGGCGGGTGGCGAGCAGCACGTCGTCGCCTTCCTCCAGCAGCGCCACGCCGATCAGGCGATCGTCAGCGTCCTCGCCTTCGAACTTCATCGCGATCTTGCCGTTCGAGGGCACGTTGTTGAACGCGTCCATCGCATTGCGGCGTGCCGAGCCCTTGGCGGTGGCGAACATCACATGGAGGTTCGCCCACTCGCTCTCGTCCTCGGGAAGCGGGAGCACGGTGGAGATGGTCTCGCCCGCCGCCAGCGGCAGGATGTTGATCATCGGCCGTCCGCGGGTGGCCGGGCCGCCCTCGGGCAGCTTCCAGACCTTCATGCGATAGACCTTGCCGAGGGTCGAGAAGAACAGCACCGGGGTGTGCGTCGAAGTGACGAACAGCTCGGTGACGGCATCCTCGTCCTTGGTCGCCATGCCGGCGCGACCCTTGCCGCCACGGTTCTGCGCACGGAAGCTGTCGAGGCTGGTGCGCTTGATATAGCCCTGCACGGTCACGGTGACGACCATGTCCTCGCGCTCGATCAGGTCCTCGTCCTCGATGCCGTCGGCGGCGGGGGCGATCTCGGTGCGGCGCGGGGTGGCATAAAGGGCGCGGACCGTGGTCAGCTCCTCGACCATCACTTCATAGAGCTTGGCGCGGTTGCCGAGGATCTCGAGCAGCTCGGCGATCGAGTCGGCCAGTTCCTTTAGCTCGTCGCCGATCTCGTCACGGCCGAGCGCGGTCAGGCGATGCAGGCGCAGATCGAGGATCGCGCGGACCTGAGCGTCCGACAGGCGATAGATGTCGCCGGTGACTTCGGTTTCGACTGCCTCGACCAGCTTGATGTACTGGGCGATCTCCGCGATCGGCCATTCGCGTGCGAGCAGCTTGTCGCGTGCGTCCGCCGGGCTCGACGAACCGCGGATGATCTTAACCACCTCATCGAGGTTGGTGACCGCGATCACCAGGCCGAGCAAGATGTGCGCGCGCTCGCGGGCCTTGGCCAGCTCGAACTTCGAGCGGCGGGTGATGACCTCCTCGCGGAACTTGACGAAGGCCTCGATGATGTCCTGCAGGTTGAGCAGTTCCGGGCGGCCGCCGCGGATCGCGAGCATATTGGCCGGGAAGCTCGACTGGGCAGGGGTGTTCCGCCAGACTTGGTTGAGGACGACCTCGGGGGTCGCATCGCGCTTGAGGTCGATGACGATGCGGACGCCTTCGCGCGACGATTCGTCGCGGATGTCGCTCACGCCTTCGATGCGCTTGTCCTTGGCGGCCTCGGCGATCTTCTCGACCAGTGCGTTCTTGCCCTGCTGGTACGGGATCTCGGTGAGCACGATCGAGCGGCGATCGCCGCGCTGCTCGAACTCGTGGCGCGAACGGACCATGATCGAGCCGCGGCCGGTCGAATAGGCGTTGCGGCAGCCCGTGCGGCCGAGGATCAGCGCGCCGGTCGGGAAGTCCGGACCGGGGACGATTTCCATCAGCTCCTCGAGCGTCAGCACCTCGCGCTGGCCGAGCATCGCCTTGATGTGCTCGAGGCAGGCGTCGATCACTTCGCCGAGATTGTGTGGCGGGATATTGGTCGCCATGCCGACCGCGATGCCGCCGGCACCGTTGACCAGCAGATTGGGGAAGCGCGCGGGGAGGACCGCCGGCTCGCTCTCCGACCCGTCATAGTTCGGGACGAAGTCGACCGTGTCCTTCTCGATATCGTCGAGCAGCGCCGAGGCGACCTTGGCAAGGCGCGCCTCCGTGTAACGCATCGCGGCGGGCGGATCGGGATCCATCGAGCCGAAATTGCCCTGGCCGTCGATCAGCGGCACCCGCATCGCCCAGTCCTGGGCCATGCGCGCCATTGCGTCATAGATCGAGCTGTCGCCGTGCGGGTGGTACTTACCCATCACGTCACCGACCAGGCGGGCCGACTTGCGATAGGCGCGGCCGGCGACATAGCCGCCTTCCTGCGCGGCGTAGAGGATGCGGCGGTGGACGGGCTTCAGGCCATCGCGAACGTCGGGGAGCGCGCGCGCCACGATCACGCTCATCGCGTAATCGAGGTAGCTCGTCTTCATTTCATCGACGATCGAGATCGGCGTGATGTCGGAGGGGTCTTCGGCGAGGATGGTCTCGTCGGTCAAAGTGTTCACCGCTTTCGGGTTCTTGAGTGTGACCTACGGCTCTAGCGGTGCCGATGCATCCTGCCAACCCCGCCCGCGCGCGTGCGCGTACGCGTGAGAAACCGGTGGATAACTTCATTGGGCGGGGGATTGACTCTAAATCTACCTAGGTAGATTTATTGCGTATGGTCCGAAATCGAGCGCTTTCACCCGCTGCCCGCAACGTCCTCGCCATCCTGCTCGATGCCGGGGCGGACTGGTCGCATGGCTATTCGCTGGGGCGGGCCGCCGGGATCAAATCGGGCACGCTCTATCCGCTGCTGATCCGGCTGGAGGAGAAAGGACATCTGGAGGCGCAATGGCAGCCGCCGAGCGAGCCCGGGCGCCCGGCGCGTCATGCCTATCGCTTGACTGCGGAAGGGCGGGCCTTCGCTATCGAACTGCTGCGCGATGGCGCGCCCGGTCTGGCGGAGAACCGGGCATGATCCGGCCGCTGGCGACCGCATTGGCCGATCTCGCCGCGGCGCTGCTCCCGGCGCGGCTGAGCCACTGGGGCGAGGCGATGCGCCGGGAAACGGCGGAGATTGAGCAGTCGGGCGAAGCGTTGCGCTTTGCCCTTGGTTGCCTCTGGGGCGCTGCTGGCGAAGCGTTGCGAGTTCACATGGGAGAGGGGCGGATGACGGCGAGGCGATTGATAGGGCTCTGCGCGATTGGCGCGACCGGACTTGGCATCGGCTATATGATGATCGGCGGGGCGCCGCTTGGGTATCCGCTCCGCAATCTGACGGCGCTGGCGATCGGTTTCCTGGCGGTCGGGATCGTCACCCATCTGCCGCAGACTCGCTGGCTGGGCACCGGCCCCGTGGTGCTCGCGCTCGGGCTGGTGCTCCTTGCGACCACTCTGGTCGGCGTTTCCCATGACGGGGCGACACGCTGGGTATCGATCGGAGGGCTGGGCATCCAGCCGAGCCTGATTCTCGTCCCGGTGCTGGTGATCGGCTTTGCGCGCGTACGGGATCGACTGTCCGGCCTCGGCGTAGTGGCCGCGACACTCGCGCTGGCCCTGCAGCCCGACCGTGCCATGGCCGGGGCGCTGGCGGCCGGACTGGCCGCGCTGGCGTTGGTCCGGCCCGAGCGAAATGTCCTTGTGGCATTGTCCGTGGTCATGATCGGCTTTGTCGCCGCGATGCTGCAGCCCGACGTCCAGCCGGCGATGCCCTATGTCGATCAGATCCTTTTCACGGCATTCTACCTCCATCCGCTTGCCGGCATGATGGTGCTCGCGGGATCGGCGCTTCTGCTGGTGCCGGCGCTCGCGGGGTGGCGGCGTGATCCCGGCTTAGCGGCATTTGGCGGAGTATGGCTGGCAATCATCCTGGCGGCGGCCATGGGCAATTATCCGACGCCGCTCGTCGGCTATGGCGGCAGTGCCATTGTCGGCTACCTGCTGTGCCTTGCCGGCCTGTCCGGAGTTCTGGGTGCCGCCGATCCGGTAGCGCGCAAGGCCAGGCGCGGTATGGGACGGGAGGTGTTGCGCACCAACGTCGCATGAGAGAGGCCGGTGGCGGGGCGGGAGGAGGTGCACCCCGCCACCGGGTCCGGGACCGCGCGTACTACCGGTACGCTACGCGGAAGCGCGGTCCTTAATGGGTTGTGCCGGTGTGCGGCAGGCGGATGACATACTGGCCGCTGGCCTCGATGCCGGTGGTGTCGTCCTCGACATCGCTGCCGACCAGCTTGCCGAGATTGGCGAGCGCGCCGACCATGCCGAAACCTGCCGAGAAAGGGCGACCGCGCGCATCACGGCGCGGCTTGGGGCGAGCGTTGCGCGCTTCGCGGCGGCGGGGTGGGGGCGCCATGCGGGCCATCCGCTCGGCGACCGAGGCGGCGTCGCCGGTCCGGCCGAATTCGCGCCACACCACCTGGAAGCCCTCGGGTACTTCGCTCCACTCGCCACCGTCCGGGCGGATCAGGTCGCAGCCGCAATGGTGGCAGGTTGCGAAATCGAGGCCCTGGTTGTGGTGATGGGTCGTGCCGGCGGTGTGGCCCATCATGTTGCAGCGGATACTCATCTCAATGCACTCCCTTGGACTTGGTGCCGCGCGTCCGCAGCCGGAACTCGGCCAGGGCGCGGAAATGCTCGTCGTCACTTTCGAGCGCGAGCGCGGGGTTCCAGATTTCGAAGCTGTCTCCGGCGCCGACGAACAACGCCAGATCGTCGATGCGGCCGAGATGGCGCATCGCCGCGGGGATGCGAAGGCCCTTGCCTTCGCGCTTCATCCGCTCGGAAAGGCCGAAAGTGCCGCGCATGCGGTGATAGTGGCTGCGGGCTTCCTCGCCCCGGGCTTCCTCCGCCAGCCGGCGGCGCTCGGCGCGCTCGGCAAGGGTGGCGAGATGCTCGCGGCCATAGCCGACCAGGCAGCTGTCGCCCTGATGCTTGGCGACGATGATCTCGGGGCTGGTTTCGGGGGTGAGGGCGGCTTCGAGAAAGGCCGGGATGGCGACGTTTCCGTCCGCATCGACCTCGCAAAGTTCGCTACCATGGTAAAGAGCGTTCATGGGTTTCGACTCGTCAGAAAACAGGGTTTTCATGCTGGTAAGTCACTGAAACCTCATCGGGTTTCTTTGCTTGCCTTATAGTTGCCATAATAACGCCCAATTCTGATCCGCCGATGAACCGTTCTGTTCCATCGACGAAATGTTTACTGCCATTAACTATGTTCTGAACCAGCCCGGCGCGGGCTTCCATTCAGGAGAGCACCCGTCCGAGTCCGCGCGTAGGGAAGAATCCTGAGCCCAAACGCTTGAAAATTGTGGAAAACGCTCCCCACGGGTAGCGCCACGGAGGGCGGCCCCCTAATATCGGGCGATGCATTCCGGCTTCGTTCCGCTTCGGGTCTTCTCGTCCTTCACCATGCTGGAGGGCGCGATCGAACCCAAGGCGATCCCCAAGCGGGCGAAGGAACTCGGTTTTCCGGCGATCGCGGTGGCCGATCGCAACGGCCTCTATGCCTCGATGAGCTTCGGCGATGCGGCGATGAAGTCGGGCATCCAGCCGATCATCGGCACGCTGCTCGCGGTCAAACGCCCGAACATGCCCGACGGAGTCGCGGCGCCGATCGACTGGCTGGCGCTCTATGCGCAGGACGATGCCGGCTATCTCAACCTGTGCGACCTCGTCTCGATGGCGCATCTCGATCGCCCGCTCGAGGAAGAGGCGCATATCCCCTTCGACGCGCTCGAAGGGCGAACCGACGGCCTGATCTGCCTGACCGCGGGGCGCGAGGGTGCGCTGGCGCGGCTCTATGCCGAGCAGCAGGACAGCGCGGCTGCCTATTATGCCAGCCGACTCGAGTCGCTGTTCGGCGACCGGCTCTATATCGAGATCGTCCGGCGCCTGGACGAGATCGAGGGCAGGGCGGAGCCCAGGCTGCTCGATCTGGCCTATGACCGGAACCTGCCGCTGGTCGCCACCAACCCAAGCTGCTTCGCCGAGCCGACCTTCCACGAAGCGCATGATGCGATGCTGTGCATCGCCAACAGCTCATACATCGCGACCGACGATCGCCCGCGTTCCTCGCCCGACGCCTGGATCAAGCCGGCGAACGAGATGAAGAGCCTGTTCTCGGACCTGCCCGAGGCCATCGCGAATACGCTCGTCATCGCCCAGCGCTGCGCCTGTACCGCGCCCAAGCGCAAGCCGATCCTGCCCAGCCTTGCGGGCGACCGTGAGGGCGAGGCCCAGGCATTGCGCGATCTCAGCTGGCAGGGGTTGGAAAAGCGCTTTGAGAAGGCCGGGATCACCGATCCGGAAGAACGCAAAGCGTATAACGAACGGCTCCAGTTCGAGCTCGACATCATCATCCAGATGGGCTTCCCGGGCTATTTCCTGATCGTTGCCGACTTCATCCAATGGGCGAAGGCGCACGACATTCCGGTGGGGCCGGGCCGTGGTTCGGGCGCAGGCTCGGCGGTCGCCTGGGCGCTGACCATCACCGATCTCGACCCGCTCAAGCTCGGCCTGCTCTTCGAGCGCTTCCTGAACCCGGAACGCGTCTCGATGCCCGACTTCGACATCGACTTCTGCGAAACAAGGCGTGGCGAAGTGATCCGCTACGTCCAGCAGAAATACGGCGCCGATCACGTCGCGCAGATCATCACCTTCGGTACGATGAAGGCGCGCGCGGTGGTCAAGAACGTCGGCCGCGTGCTGCAGATGAGCTATGGCCAGATCGACCGGCTGGCCAAGCAGATCCCGAACCACCCGACGGATCCCTGGACGCTCGAGCGCACGCTGAACGGCGTCGGCGAGTTCCTGGCCGAGTATAACAACCACAAAGAGATCAAGTACCTCGTCGATCTCTCGATGCGGCTGGAGGGTCTGCCGAGCCACTCGTCGACGCACGCCGCCGGCGTGGTGATCGGCGATCGCCCGCTGTCGCAGCTGGTCCCGCTCTACCGCGATCCGCGCTCGGACATGCCGGTGACTCAGTTCGACATGAAATATGTCGAAGGCGCGGGCCTGGTGAAGTTCGACTTTCTCGGCCTCAAGACGCTGTCGGTGCTCAAGAAGGCGGTCGAGCTGCTCGCCGATCGCGGGCTCGACGTGGATCTCGATGCGCTGCCCTGGGACGATACCGAAGTCTATGACCTGCTCCAGCGCGGCGACACGGTGGGCGTGTTCCAGCTGGAATCGGAAGGCATGCGGCGCACGCTGACCGCGGTGCGTCCGACGAACTTCGGCGACATCATCGCGCTCGTGTCGCTCTACCGCCCGGGCCCGATGGACAACATCCCGAGCTTCGGCCACCGCAAGGCCGGGCGCGAGGAGATCATCTATCCGCACGACCTGCTCGAGCCGATCCTGAACGAGACCTACGGGATCTTCGTCTATCAGGAGCAGGTGATGCAGGCCGCCCAGATCCTGGCCGGCTATTCGCTCGGTGGCGCAGACATGCTGCGTCGCGCGATGGGCAAGAAGATCAAGGCGGAGATGGACGCCCAGCGCGAGACCTTCGTGAAGGGCTGCGCCGAGCATAACGGCATCAAGCCGGCCAAGGCCAACGAGCTGTTCGACTTGATCGACAAGTTCGCCGGCTACGGCTTCAACAAGTCGCACGCAGCTGCCTATGCGCTACTCGCGTACCAGACGGCGTGGCTCAAGGCGCATCATCCGCACGAGTTCTTCGCCGCGTCGATGGCGTACGATATCCACCAGACCGACAAGCTGGCGATCTTCGTCGATGACATGAAGCGGCTCGGGATCAGCTATCTGTCACCCGACATCAATCGCAGCCAGGCCGATTTCTTCGTCGAGAAGACCGAGGAGGGGCTGGCGGTCCGCTATGCGCTGGGCGCGCTCAAGGGCGTGGGCGAAGGCGCGATGGAAGAGCTGGTGCGCGATCGCGAGGAGCGCGGGGTCTACAAGTCGCTCGACGACTTCGCGCTGCGCACCAATCCGCAGCTGATCAACAAGCGGCAGCTCGAAACCCTGGCTGCCTCGGGCGCTTTCGATTCGATCAACGACAATCGGGCCGGCGTCTATGGCGCGGCTGAGCTCATCATGGCGGTCTGCCAGCGCTCGCATGGGGAGCGGAACAGCTTCCAGGCGTCCTTCGATATGCTCACCAAGCCTGCCGGCGACGAGATCCGCGTTGCCGATGATGTCTATTGGTCGACCTCCGACCGGACCGGGTATGAGCGGGAAGCCTTTGGCTTCTATTTCCAGGCGCATCCGCTCGATCGTTTCCAGCACCTCGCCAGGACTTTCGGCGCGATCGATATCGTGTCGCTGAACGAGGTGGACGTGCCGCCCGGCACGCGCGTGGGCGCCACGCTTGCGGTGCTGGTCGAGGATTGCCGTCCCCGCACCTCGGCGCGCGGCAATCGCTACGTGATGGCGTCGATCTCGGACAAGTCGGCCCAGACCATCGCCAGCTGCTTCGAGGACAGCGCCGTCCCCGATCTCGAGCGCTGCGCCCGCGAAGGCGGTTGCGCGGTGCTGACGGTGGAGCTCGACAAGCGCGCCGGCGAAGATACGCCGCGCGTTTCGATCAAGCGCGTCCAGAGCATCGAGAGCCTTGCCAACACGGCAAGGCTGGTGCTCGACGTGACCATCGACGATGTTCATGCGGTTGCGATCCTCGCGGGCATCATCAGCGATCAGCGTGGCGGGCGCGGCGAAGTCGTCGTGCATGTCGGCATTCCGGGCGGCACGGCGGATATCGTGCTGGGCCGCGACTTCCGGCTTGATGGCGAACTGCGCCAGAAGATCGAGAATGTCCCTGGCATCCGCTGGGCAACGCTGAAGAGCGCGGCGGCGAAGCTGGCCGAGGCGGCTTAGGCACATTACCCCTTCTCCCTTTGGGAGAAGGGAGGGGCCCGCCGCCAAAGGCGGTGGGAAGGATGAGGGCAGGCGCTCCTTTCAAGCGATGCGCTCGCGGACGGGCTGCCCTCACCCAACCCTCTCCCAAAGGGAGAGGGCTTTTGGGTATTGCCCGAAACCCTTCCTTACACGCCCCGCTCTCGACACCCGCGCCATCCGCAGGTTACGCTATCGAAAAATCGGTATGGAGAGCCAGAATGCTGGGTGGAATGCAGGATTTCGAGCTGCGCGTTACCACGCTGCTCGATCACGCCGCGCGCGAGCATTGGGGGCGGGAGATTGTCACCCGCTGGGCCGACGGCAGCGAGACGCGGACCACCTGGGCCGGCATCGCCCGTGACAGCCGCAAGCTCGCCCAGGCACTGGAACGGCTCGGGGTGAAGAGGGGCGACCGCGTCGCCACGCTGGCGATGAACCATGGCCGCCACCTCGTCGCCTGGTATGGCACCGCCGGCATGGGCGGGCTGATCCATACGATCAATCCGCGCCTGTTCGAGGACCAGCTCGCCTTCATCGCCAACCATGCCGAGGACAAGGTGTTGTTCTACGACCGCGCCTTCGCGCCTTTGGTCGAGAAGCTGAAGCCGCAATGGACGACGATCGAGCATTATTACTGCTTCGACAGCGACGGGCCGGACGGCTTCGAGGCGCTGCTCGCGGCCGAGGACGGCAATTACGACTGGGTGAAGGGCGACGAGCGCGAGCCCTGCATGATCTGCTATACCAGTGGCACAACCGGCAATCCCAAGGGCGTGGTCTATACCCACCGCTCCAGCGTGATCCATGCGATCGCCGAGATGCAGCCCGACGTGTTCGACCTGTCGGCGCGGGCCGTGGCGATGCCGATCGTGCCGATGTTCCACGCGGTCGGCTGGGGCCTGCCCTGGGCCGGCGCGGCTGCCGGGATCAAGTTCGTCTTCTCGGCGGTCAACGACCCGCTGGTGCTGTGCGACCTGATGAACCGCGAGAAGGTGACCCACACCGCCGGCGTGCCCACCGTCTGGTTCGCGATGTTCCAGCATATGGACGCGACCGGCGAGGAGCCGAAGCACCTCAAGATCGTGACCATCGGCGGATCGGCCGCGCCGCGCGCGATGATCGAGCGGCTGATGAAGATGGGCATCCGCGTCAATCACGCCTGGGGCATGACCGAGACCTCGCCTATCGGCACGATGGGTGCGCCTTCGTGGAACTGGGACGATCTCAGCTTCGAGGAGCAGGTCGACCAGGTCTGCAAGCAGGGCAAGGTGCCGTACGGCGTCGAGCTGCGCGTGGTCGATGACGAGGGCAATGTGCAGCCGCGCGACGGCAAGAGCTCGGGCCGGCTCCAGGTGCGCGGTCCGTGGATCGTCGAGCGCTATTTCAAGGCGGATGAATCCGCGGTCGATCCCGATAACTGGTTCGACACCGGCGACGTCTCTGTGCTGCATCCGGACGGCACCATGCAGATCACCGATCGCGCCAAGGACGTCATCAAGTCCGGCGGCGAGTGGATCAGCTCTGTCGACCTGGAGAATGCGGCGGTCGGCTGCGCGGGTGTGGCGGAGGCGGCGGCGATCGGGGTCTATCACCCGAAATGGGAGGAGCGGCCGATCCTGCTGGTCGTCCGCAAGCCGGGCAGCGACGTGACCGCCGAGCAGGTGCAGGCGCATCTCGCGAGCCAGGTGGCCAAATGGTGGCTGCCCGACGAGGTCCATTTCGTCGAGGGCCTGCCGCACACCGCCACCGGAAAGCTGCTCAAGACCGCGATCCGGGCCCAGTACAAGGACTTCAAGCTGGCGGCCGCCTGATTTCGGGTGACTCCTTCCATCTGGTGTGGTGTAATAATAACACACCAGGGTGGAGGGACTTGTGAAGCGTAGGATCCTGCTGGGCATGGCGGGCGCCCTGATGTCGCTCGTGGCCCCTGCGGTTGCGAAACCGGCTTCCCATCCGGTCGTCGCGGCCAGGGCGGATTTCGACGCCACGCTCACGCGCCAGAAGGATGGCAGCTGGGTTCTCGACTATCGCTTCCGTCGCAAGGCATCTGCCTGGTTCTTCCTGCGCTCCTTCCCCAAGCTCGACGGAGCCTCGTGGCGGCTCGACAGCTGGACGGTGGAGACGCCGGGCGTGAAGCTGGAGCGGCAAGGCAATTACGATGTGCTCGCCGCCAGCAAGGGGATGCTGCAGCGCGTTCGCATCCGGATCAAGCCCTACGGCCAGTCGCTCAAGGCCGACTACACACCCTATCTGCTGTTCTCGGATGGTGGCGTCGCGGTTTATGACGCGCACTACGGACTGGTGCCGCTCAAGGCGGCGGCCGATGCCGCGGTGCTGCCCTCGGACCTCAACGACCTGAAGATCGAGAACCCGCGTGGGACGCTGGCTATCGCCAATCCGGGAGGGACTTTGCTCTACAAGGGCATGACGACCCCGGACCAGGCACGAGGCGATTTCGAAGGGGCGGGCGCCTATGCCTATTCGGGCCCGGCCCGGCCGATCGAGACGGCGGCGTTCGCCGGCATCCTCGATCCCGGCCTGCCGGCATGGATCCGCACAGAGCTCAACGATTTCACCCCGCGCCTGTTCGCGCTGTATCGCGACCGTCTCGGCCCCAATGCTTCCGGCCGACCGATGGCGCTGGTTGCCTGGGGCGGCGCGGACATGCCCGGCCAGTCCTATGGCGGCAGCGTACTTGAAGGTACCGTGGTGATGCGGATCAGCGGGACGAAGACGGCGGATTCCTCGCCCGCCGGCCTGTCCAGGCTGCGCTGGTTCATCGGGCATGAAAGCGCGCATTTCTGGATGGGGCAGACGGTCAGCTATGAGCGCCGCGCCGATGCCTGGATCACCGAAGGCACGGCCGATGTGCTGGCAATCCGCGCGCTCCAGCAGCTGGTGCCCGGCTATGATGCGCGCGGGGAACTGCAGCGCGAAGTCGACGATTGCATCAAGAACAATGGCCCCGGACTGCCGCTGTCGGGCGCTTCGGCACGGGGCGACATGCGCACCAACTATGCCTGCGGAGCGACGCTGCTGCTCGCGGCGGAAGCGGCGGCGCGGAAGCGCGATCCCAATGCCGATGCCTTCACCTGGATCCGCGGGCTGATCGATGCCAATCGGGCGGATGGGAAGGTCGATCAAGCCGACTGGCTGGCGGCCTTCGCGGCGGCGAGCGATCCGGCGTTGACCGCAAAGGTCCGCGAGTATCTCGACAAGGGCGTGGACGATCCTGCCGCCTTCCTGGCCGGGCTGTTCGAAGCGACGGGTGTCGCCTTCACCCGCAAGGACGGGCGGCTGATCTTGTCCTGACCTCCTCCCCGGGGGGGGCGGGGAGGAGGCTGGATCGTTACATCCCGGCAAAGGCGGCGGTGACTTCACCCGCCTTCGCGTCCTTGAAGCGGGCGCAGTTGCGGATGCCTTCGACCGCGCGATCGAGCGACAAGGTGCTGCCGCCCTCCGCCCGCAGCTTGGCATCGACCGTGTCGGCCGCGGCAAGGCTGCACTGCGACTTGAACATCTGTGCCGAGCGGCCCGAGAAGATGCCGCCGCCGCCGGTGAGCTTCGCGAACTCGTCGAAATGGGCGAGCATATAGTCGAGCGCGGCATCGCGGGTGTCGGCATCGTTCATGAAGGTCGCCGCCGCGAACAGCCGCTCGCGCGGGGTGTAGCGCGCGTCGTTGAACTCGGTGAAATACCATTTCGCGACATCGGCGTTGCCCGAGGAGGCGATCGCGCGGAACGCGGCCTGGCGCAGGCCCGGCGTCTTGCCGGCCAGTGCCGTCTCCGCAAGCGTCCTGGCGAAGGGCACGCCGCGATCCTGCACCGTCACCGCCAGCGCGAGCGGCGCGTAATCGCCGTCGAGCGCCTTGGCGTCGCCCGCCAGCCAGGCATCGGCGGCAGCGCTCAGCTTCGCGCGCAGCGCTGCGTCATGGCCGTTGTCGGCGACGAAACCGACCAGCTGCTCGCGCAGTTCGGCGGTGTCGGCATTGTCGCCCTCATGCGCGCCGGCCTTGGGGTCGAAGCCGATCCTGGCGAGCATTGGGCCGTAGATGTCGACGAACAGCTTGCGATAGGCGGGCTGGGCGGCCGCACCGATCAGCCCGCGCTCGCGCAGGCCGGCGAGGCGGGTGCCGTTGTCGAGCTGCATCTTGGTCTTGGGATGGGCGGCCATCGAGCGGGCGAGGGAGACCAGCTGCGCGGTCTTCGCCTTGCCGGCATAGAAGCTGGCCCAAAGGCTGTCGTCGAGCGCCAGCGCCTCGCCGGTCGGCAGCGTCGGTGCAGCGGTGATCAGGGAATCCCAGTCCGCCGGGTCCAGATCGAAGCGATAATAGCCCCAGCCGCCGGCATTGGGCACCAGCGTGCCGGTGCCATTGGCGACGATCGGCGCGCTCGGCTTGTCGAGCAGGGTACAGTTCTTGGTCTCGCCCTGGCGGACGCAGACCGGCACGATCCACTGCTCGGCGGGCGCATTGGTGCCGAAATAGGCGAAGCGCTGCTGGCTGGCGGTGAGGATGCCGTTCTGGCGGTGGAAGGTGACCACCGGCACGCCCTGCTGGTCGACGAAGCTCTTGAGCGACGCGAGCACGCGCGGGTCATGCGCGGCATCGGCGAGCGAGCCGAAGAACTGCTCGGTGCTGGCATTGCCGTACTTATAGCGCGACATGTGGAGGCGGACGCCGGCCTTGAACTTGTCGTCGCCCATATAGGCGGCGATCATGCCGACGACCTGGCCGCCCTTGCCATAGGTTATCTGGTCGAACGCCGCGTCGATATCGGCGTCATTGGTGATCTTCTGGTGGATCGGCCGGCCGGCGACGAGCGCATCGAGGTCCATCGCGTCGAAGCCCTCGGAAATGGCATCGACGCCGATGTCGAGGTCCGGGCGCCATTCATTGCCGATCCGGTAGCCCATCCAGTTGGCGAAGCTCTCGTTCAGCCAGATATCGTCCCACCAGGCCGGCGTGACGAGATCGCCGAACCACTGGTGCGACAGCTCGTGCGCCACGACCATGCCGAAGGTCTGCTTGCGCGAAGTGGCGTCGCTCTCGTCGACGAACAGGATGCCGTCGCCATAGATGTCGGCGCCCGCATTCTCCATCGCGCCCGGCATCACCGGCGAGCCGATCTGGTCGAGCTTGGGGAAGGGGAAGGGCTGGCCGAAATACTTCTCCAGCAGCGCGACGATCGGGCCCGAATTGTCGAGCGCGAACTGCATCTCGTCCTTGTAGGGCTTGGTGCCGACGATGCGCAGCGGCAGCGGGGTCTTGCGCTGGGGCGTCGGCGCGACCTTGGTGCCCACGGTCTCGAACGGGCCGACGACGAAGGCGACCAGATAGGTCGGCAGCGGCTTGGTGGCGATGAAGCGATGCTTGACCAGCTCGCCCACCTTGGTTGCCTTGCCCGTCTCCGGTGCATTGGTCAGCGCGACGAAGCCCGGCTTGGTGGTGAGCGATACGGTGAAGGGTGTCTTGAACCCCGGCTCGTCAAAGCCCGGGAAGGCCGCGCGGGCATCGATCGACTCGAACTGGGTCCAGCTGTACCACTCGCCTGCCACGTTGATGCGATAGGGCCCCGAGGCGCCACCGCCGAACGCCGCGTCATAATCGAACTTCAGCGTGATCTTGCCCGGCTGCACGGTCTTGCCGAAATCGATCTGGGCAAGGCCATAGGGGCTCTTCTGAGTGAAGGTGAACGGCACTTCCCGGCCGCCGACCAGCGCCACCGCCTTGGTGACGTTCAGGTTGCGCCCGTGCATCCAGACTGTCTGCGCTGCCTTATTCAGCTTCACATCGATCTCGGTATGGCCGCTGAAGCGCGGCTTTTCCGGAATGATGGTGAGGTCGAGCCGATAGGCGACGGGCGTTACCGTGTCCGGCAGCTTGCCGGTAGGCTGGGCGTCCTGGGCATAGGCGATGGCGGGAAGCGTGAGAGCGAAAGCAAAGGCAAGCGCGCGCATGGAGTATCCTTGTGGTCTGGCGATGGCCTAGGCCTGCGGCCGAAGCAGCGCAATCGGCGTGTTAGGTAGTTTCGGCTACTGTATGTTTCCGTAATGTGTCAGTGTGCGAAACAGGGATATTGTCCCTTCAGATCTTCGGATCTCCGGGCGGCGTTGGATCCCTCTTTCCGCCGTCCGGTCTTATCCTTCTCAGGCCACCCATTGCGGTGGCCATTTTTTTATCCGCTCGTTCCCGAGAAGATCGCCATTGCGCCTTGGTATGGGGTAGCTATGGTAGCGCTATCATAATGATGGATTAGGGAGAGGGATATGGGGCTGATCGCGCGCCTTGCGGCGCTGGTCCTGTTGCTGGGCGCCGCGGCACCGCCGGGCGAGTGCTGGGTAACGGCATGGGCGACGTCCCAGATGATCCCGGGCAACAATGCACTCCCTGCCGAGGATATGAAGGACGCGACGCTTCGCCAGATCGTCCGCGTCCAGATTGCCGGACAGAAGCTCCGTGTCCGCCTGACCAATGCCTATGGCACCCAGCCGCTGCGGATCGGTGCGGCCACGATAGCGCGGAGCGCTGACCTCGCCTCGGCGCGGATCGACGCCGCCAGCCTGGCCTCGCTTACCTTTGGCGGGGCTAAGAGTGTCACCATCCCCGCGGGGGCGGACTATTGGTCCGATCCCTTCGACTTGCCTGTGAAGGCTGGGGCGGATCTTGCGATCACGCTCTATCTACCTGAGGCGCCGATGCAGCAGACAGGGCATCCTGGCGCGCGCGCGACGAGCTATTATCTGCACGGCGATCATAGCCGTGACGCCGATCTGGCGGACGCGAAGAAGGTCGATCGCTGGTTCCAGATCGGCGCGATCGAGGTGGCTTCGCCCAAGGCGTCGGCGGTGGTGATCCTCGGCGACTCGATTACCGACGGGTACGGCGTACCGACCAACAGCAACGCCCGCTGGACCGACGCGCTGCAGCTCCGCCTGCGCGCCAACCCGGCGCTGGCGGACATGGCGGTGCTCAATGCCGGGATCGGCGGCAACCGGCTGCTCAATGACGGGCTCGGCCCCAATGCGATGGCGCGGTTCGATCGGGAGGTGCTCAGCTATCCGGGCGTCACCCATCTCGTGATCTTCGAGGGCGTCAACGATCTCGGCACGCTGACCCGCGATGCCCCGGCGACGCCCGAGGCGCATGCCGCGCTGGTCGAGGGGATGATCGGCGCCTATCGCCAGATGGTCGCGCGGGCCCGTGCGCACGGGATCAAGGTGATCGGAGCGACGATCACGCCCTATGGCGGTTCGGGCTATTATCACCCCGATGCCCAGAACGAGGCCGATCGTGCCGCGGTCAATGCCTGGATCCGTACCCCCGGCAACTTCGACGGGGTGATCGATTTCGACGCGGCGATGCGCGACCCTGCTGCACCGACGAAGCTCCTCAAGGCCTATGACAATGATGGGCTCCACCCTTCCGTCGCCGGATACCAGGCGATGGCGGATGCGGTGCCCCTGTCACTGCTGTCGGCCAAGGTGACCGACAAGGGGAGGGTGCCTGCCGCGCCTTCCACCCCGGCGCCGATGATCGCCTTCACCTTCGACGACCTCACCGCGCATGCGCCGCTGCCCCAGGGATATACCCGCATCGGCATTGCCGAGCAGATCATCGCCGCGCTCAAGGCCGGTGGGGCGCCGGCCATCGGGTTCCTCAACGGCATCCAGCTCACCAACGAGCCCGCCTCCGCGCCGGTGCTCGACAAGTGGCGGGCTGCCGGGCTGGCGCTGGGGAACCATGGCTGGAGCCATGCCAATCTGAACGACCTGACCGACCAGCAATTCCTCGCCGAGCTCGAGAAGAACGAGCCGATCCTGAAGGCCAGGGCCGGCACCAGCGACTGGCACTGGTTCCGCTATCCCTTCCTGTCCGAAGCCAGTGCCGATCCGGAACGCCGCGCCCGCATCCGCAAGCTGCTGGCCGGCAAGGGCTACAAGGTCGCCGCGGTGACAATGGATTTCTCGGACTGGGCCTATAACAACGCCTATCCCCGCTGCATCGCCAAGGGCGACAGCGATGCGATCCTCGCCATGGAGCATGCCTGGCTCGGCGCCGCATCGGTCCAGGCCGATCGCTCGCGCGAGCTGGCCCGGAAACTGTATGGCCGCGACGTGCCCTATGTGCTGCTGATGCACCTGGGTGCGTTCGATGCGCACATGATGCCCAGGCTGATCGCCCTGTACCGCGAGAAGGGCTATCGCTTCGTGTCGATCGAGGAAGCCCAGCGCGACCCCTATTATGCCGCGGAGATGAACCCGGCACTGCCGCCGCAACCCCAGAATTTTGAGCAGGTCGCGACAGGCAAGGGATTCGAACTGCCCAAGGCGCCGCAACTGCTTCCGCTCGATACGATGTGCAAATAGCGCTCAGAACAGCTCCCCCTGCGGACCGCTCGGCGGCCTGAACAGGTCGGTCCGCAGCCGCAGCACCTGCTGGTCGAGCCCGTAGCGCCTCGCCGCCATCCGGAACCGCGTGCGCAGCAGCTCGGCCCAGGGGCCGTGGCCGCGGAAGCGGGTGTGGAAATTGGGGTCGTTGTCCTTGCCGCCGCGGATCGACTGGATCGTCGCCATCACCTTGCCCGCACGATCGGGGAAATGCGCATCAAGCCAGGCGCGGAACAGCGGCGAGACCTCGTGCGGCAGCCGCACCGGCAGGAAGAAGGCCGTCCGCGCCCCCGCCGCCGCCGCCCGCTCCAGGATATGCTCGAGCTCGTGGTCGGTGACGTGCGGGATCACCGGCGACAGCGAGACGAACACCGGCACCCCGGCATCGGCGAGCTGCCGCACCGCCTGCAGGCGCTTCTCCGGATGCGGCGCGCGCGGCTCGACGGTCATCGCGATCCTGGGATCGAGCGAGGTGACCGAGACCATCACCGCCGCCAGCCCCTTCGCCGCCATCGGCGCCAGGATGTCGAGGTCGCGCGTCACCCGGTTGGACTTGGTGGTGATCGTCAGCGGATGGTCATGCTCGGCCAGGACCTCGATGCAGCCGCGCGTGATCCGCCACTCCGCCTCGATCGGCTGATAGGGATCGGTGTTGGTCCCGAAGGCGATCGGCCGGCAGACATAGCCGCGCTTGCCGAGCTCGGCGCGCAGCAGCGCGGGTGCATCGGGCTTGGCGAACAGCCGGCTCTCGAAATCCAGCCCCGGCGACAGGTCGAGATAGGCGTGGGTCGGCCGGGCGAAGCAATAGATGCAGCCATGCTCGCAGCCGCGATAGGGGTTGATCGAGCGATCGAAGGAAATGTCGGGCGACTGGTTGCGGGTGATGATCGTCCTCGCCCGCTCGACCGTTACCGTGGTGCGCAGCGGGGGCGGGGCGTCGTCCAGATCCGCGCGCGCGTCGAGCCAGTCCCCGTCCGCCTCGCGCCCGGGGAGGTTGAAGCGGCTGCTCGCCTCGTTGAGGGTGGCGCCGCGCACCGGCCGACTCTTTGCCATTGACAGAAGGTAGGCGCGGCAGCAGAACATAGCAAGAACATTGGAGGATTTCATGGCACGGATCAGCTATCTCGAACTGCCCGCGAAGGACGTCGCCGGCACCCGCGATTTCTACGCCAAGGCGTTCGACTGGCAGTTCACCGACTTCGGCCCGGACTATGCCGCGACCACCACCGGCGACACCGACCTGGGCATCAACGGCAGCACCGACCATGTGATTGAGCAGCTGCTGCCGATCATCGAGGTGCAGGACCTGGAGGCCGCGCTCGAGGCGGTGACGGCGGCGGGCGGCGAGATCGTCGTGCCGATCTTCAGCTTCCCCGGCGGCCGCCGCTTCCACTTCCGCGATCCCGCAGGGAACGGGCTGGGCGTGTTCGTGAACGAGCCGGACGCGGAATGATTGCCGAACGCCTGCGCCGTGTTAGGGTAGCTCGATAAAGTCAGGGCGAAGCACCCCATTCTTCGCCAACGCAGGGGGGATTGTATGCGTGGGATGTTGATCGCGGCCGCACTGGCGGCCGGCCTGTGGGCGGCGCCGGCGATGGCGCAGAAGGGCGATCCGGACCGGCTGGTCGACATCTCGCGGCCCGAGGAAGTGGCCAAGCTGCTCCAGAGCGAAGGCTACAAGGCCGAGCTGAAGACGCATGCCGACAGCGGCGACCCCTTCATCCAGAGCGCCGCCAACGGCTCGTCCTTCACGATCGAGTTCTACGATTGCAAATCGGCCAAGGGCTGCACTTCGATGCAGTTCTTCTCCTGGTACAAGAAGAAGCCCTGGTACTCAGTCGAGATGGCCAATCGCTGGAACGCCAAGAAGCGCTTCCTGCGCATCGTGATCGACAAGGACGGCGACCTGTCGACCTGGATGGACGTCACCAGCATCGGCAAGACGACCTATGCCAATTTCGCCGATGTGATCGACTGGTGGTCGTCGATGACGGGCGACCTGTTCACCTTCATGGACGACGAGGAAGGGGCGTTCGCGCAGAAGAAGTGAAGGACTGCCCGCGCGTGACGACGCGCGGCGGTCCTGCCGCGGGCATGCTGTCAGCGAGTGCGCGGCGGCGGGCCCGGACCGGAACGATCGGAATGGGAGCAGCGAGGGGGGATCGATGCGCAATTTGATGATCGCGGCGGCGGTGCTGGCCGGTGGCTGGACGATGCCGGTCGCGGCGCAGACGGCAGGCCAGCCCCCTTGCGCCAAGGACCTGGTCTGCGCCAACGCGCCACAGACCGTGCTCGCGGCGATGGAGAAGGCGGGTTTCAAGCCCAAGATGTCCGCCGACAGGGACGGCGATCCGATGATCGAGGGTCAGGGCGTCTTTCGCTTCAACGTCTTCTTCTATGGCTGCGACAAGCAGCACGTGAATTGCGATTCGCTGCGCTTCGAGGCGCTGTTCGCGAAGGCGCCGGAGAACACGCCGGCCTTTGCCAACAAGTGGAATGCCGGCAAGCGCTTCCTCCAGGCGTCGGTCCATGCCGATGGCCAACTGGGCTTCGCCTATGACGTGGCAATGGTCGGCGGGCTCAACCAGCGCAATTTCAGCGATGTCCTGGCGTGGTGGACGAACCAGCTGGAGGAAGTGAGGGACTTCTTCAAGGCGGAGCTGAATCCACCGGCGGCGCCCAAGAAATAGAGCTGCGCGAAATTCTCCGGCGCGGCCTTCCTGCTCGCGTCGCTTGCACGGAGGGGTTGGGGAAGGATCAGTCCTGGTTTCCCGTTCCCCGGCGAAGGTCGGGGCCCAGTTGCAACGAAGTTCGAGAGGCTCCTGCGCCATCGATAGTGCGCCGAGACTGGGCCCCGGCCTTCGCCGGGGAACTGCGGGGATGCGCTGATTCCATCGTCATCCCCGGGCGGGGCTCGGGCTGACCTTTCCGGTGGCTGTGCGGCTGATTTCCATGCGAGTCCCGAACTACCCTGGATCCTCGCCTGCGGGGGGATGAGGGGAGCGGGGCGAGGGGCGAAGTGGCGGGTGACGCGAGCGGCTTGCATTGCGGTTCCCCGGCGAAAGCCGGGGCCCAGGGCCGCAAGCGAGACAGCAGAGAAACCCTGGGGCCCCGGCTTTCGCCGGGGAAGCGGGAGGGTATTCGCCGGAGGTTCGCCGGGAGGACGTGGCGGTGGTCCGATGCCCATTCCTGTCATGCTGAACTTGTTTCAGGGTCCAATTTTCCTCCAGCGATATCGCCTGAGGCACCTTGGACCCTGAAACAAGTTCAGGGTGACGATGGGGGTGGGTGGGGGGAGGACTCTCCCCTCAGCGCTCCTCCAGCCGAGGCAGCAGCTCGACGAAGTTGCAGGGCTTGTGGCGGATGTCGAGCTGGGTGGCGAGGATGCCGTCCCAGGCGTCGGTTACCGCGCCGGTCGAGCCGGGCAGGGCGAAGATATAGGTGCCGCGGGCGACGCCGGCGGTGGCGCGGGACTGGATCGTCGAGGTGCCGATCGACTGGTAGCTGAGCCAGCGGAACAGCTCGCCGAAGCCCGGGATCTCCTTTTCCTGCACGCGGGCCAGCGCCTCGGGCGTGACGTCGCGGCCGGTGACGCCGGTGCCGCCGGTAGTGAGGATCACTTCGACCTGGGGATCGTCGATCCAGCCGGTGAGCCGGGCGGCGATCCGGTCGGCATCGTCGGTGATGATCTCGCGCGCGGCGAGGATGTGGCCGGCGGCGGAGAGGCGCTCGACCAGGCGGTCGCCCGAGCGGTCGTCGGCCAGGGTCCGCGTGTCGGAAACCGTGAGCACCGCGATCCGCACCGGGCGGAAGGCGATCGCGTTATCGATTGGCATTGCCGTCCTGATGGAAGGCGAGCTTGCGCGCGCTGAGCTTCACCGCCGCGGGACCCTGCATGCCGGGGAATTTCGGCCACATGCCCTGAGCCAGCGCCTCGCGGCTGCTCGACTTGCGACCCTCCTGGTTCTCGTACATCCAGTAGTTGCGGAGCACGACCATGACGTAGCCGCGCGTCTCCCAATAGGGGATGCTCTCGATATAGAGCAGCGGATCGCCGCCGTCCTTGATCAGCGCGTTCCAGTTGGCGACCGGGGTGGGGCCGGCATTGTAGGACGCGATCACCTTGGGCAGCAGGCCGCCGGTGAAGGGCTGGTCGCGCAGCTGCTCGAGATAGGACTGGCCGATCTCCATGTTGACCGACGGCTTGGTCAGGTCGCTGGCGGCATAGTTGACGCCGTGGCGGCGGCCGATGTCGATCGCGGCGCCCGTCTTCACCTGCATCAGGCCCATCGCGCCGGCGGCGCTGCGGATCTCCGAGTTGAAGCGCGATTCCTGGAGCGTGTGGGCGAAGACCAAAGCCTTGTCGACGCGCCAGCCGCCGGCCGGGGTCCAGTTCGGCGCCGGATAGCGGGCGGCGGTGAGCGGCTGGGTGCCCTGGGGGCAGTTATGGGTGAGCCAGAGCTGGGTGCTCGGCAGGCTCAGCCGGCCGGCGAGGCGGGTGAGCGCGACATGCTCGGACGGCGAGCCGATCTTGGCCTGGTAGCGCAGCACCTCGTCGGCCAGGCCATCCTCGTCGATCTCGACCAGGGCGGCGGCGACGCGGACGTTCGGGCGGCGCTCCAGCGCGCGCCAGTCCTCGGCGACGAACTTCTCGGCCTTGGCGGGTCTATCCTCGATGCCGAGCGCCGACTTGGCGAGCAGGCCGTAGAAAGTCTCGCCATATTGGGTGGCGGCGCGCAGCTTGACCTCGACCTTGTCGGGATGGCCGCACGCCATCTCGGCGCGCGAGCCCCAATAGAGGCCGGCGGAGCGCAGCTCGGTATCGGCGGCGCGGGTGGCGACGCGCTCGAAGGCGGCGGTGGCGCCGGCGCAGTCCTGCTCGCGCCAGGCGGCGAGGCCGGCGACCCAGTCGGCCTGCGGGGCCCAGTCGCCCGCGCCGTCCTGCGCCTTGGCGGCGACGCGGCGGGCATTGTTGTCGTCGCCCGCGACATAATAGATCCAGGCGACCTTCTGCTGCCACTCGGTCCGGGCCTCGGGCGTGAGATCGGCTTCGAAGCGGCTGACCACGCCTTCGGCCTCAAGGCCCTGGTCGGCCTTCACATAGGGCTGGATGGCGAGCGCGATCTCGGTGGCGGCGGTGTCGCTCTTGATCGAGCGGGCGCGCTGGCGGACCGGGGCGCCGTCATACCAGACGAGGCGGGCGGCGGCGGGAATGGCGGGGGTGGAGAGGGCGCCGCGGGTCTTCGCCATGCGGCTGAGCTGGTCGGCCTGGGGCAGCTCGGGCGCGTCGCTGATCAGCTGGAGCAGCGGGGCGAGCTCGACCTTGGGCGAGTTCTTGGCGGTGTAGAGCTCGGCGCGGGCGATCGCGTGGAGCGGGCCCGGCTTCATCGAATCGAGCTGGATCTGCGCGTCCTGCCAGCGCTGGGCGCGGATCGCGGCGAACACCTTGCGGTATCCGTCCTTCTGGTCGCTGTCGAGCTGCGAGGGGATGCCGTCGCCTTCGCGCAGGGCAGGGGCGCCGGCGCCGTCCTCGGCGGGCGTGGAACTGGAGGTGGTGCTGCCGGCCGGGAGATCGGCGGGGTTCGCAGTGTCGCCGCCCGAAACATCGGCGGGGCTTGCAGTGTCGCCGCCCGAAACATCGGCGGCGTGGGCTAGCGCCGGCGACGCGAGCAGCGCGGCGGCAAGCAGGATACGCATGGTCACAGGCTCCCCCGGGTCAACAGCAACAAATGCTTCCAGGCTTCGCTTTTGGCGGCCGGTCGATCCAGCAGGAAGCGTGGATGCAGGCTCGCAACAGCCTGTGTATGTCCGCCAAAATGGTTAACATCCACTAAACCATTTGCCGGTGGGCCGTCATTCGTCTCGGCTACTGCACGGCTCGCCGTTTGACCCAGAATCAAGAGCTTAGCGGGCTGGAGCAGCTTCAAATGGTGGCGGGTGATCTCGATCAGCCGCGCCTCCTGGTCAGGCGGGATGCGACCGGCCAGCGGGCGGGCGACGGCGAGTGAGACGAAATAGACCGAATCGCGCGCGACTCCGGCGGCGGTGAGCATGCGCGAGAACAGCTTTCCGGCCGGGCTGTCGCCCAGAAGCGCGCCCTGGTCGTCGCTTTCCGGCATGTCGGTGAGCACGACGAGCGGGGCGTTGACGGGGCCTGCGGGCGCGATTTTCGGGGTGAGCCAGCCGGCCTCGGGCACCGTCTCGCCGGTGCGCCAGGCGGTGAAGGCGGCAAGCGTATCGGGCAGGACCTCGGGCTGGGGCGACGTTACGGCAGCCTGCGCCGCCTGCACGGGCGCGGGCCGCGCGAGCCAGTCACGAGCCTCGTCCTCCTGAAGGGTTTCGACGCCCGCATCGCGCCACCATTCGAGTGCGCTCGCGAGGGTACGCCCCCAATCTGCTGTGTATTCGCCTCCCACCGCTCCTAAGAGTCACGGCTTGACGGGCGGGTCAATCTGCCTTCATCGACCAAGGGACAGGACGTTGCCAGCTTGCGACGAGACAGGCGTGCGGCGTGTGCCAGACCAAGATTAGAAGGATGCGATGATGAGCGAACGGGAGTCGATGCCCTATGACGTCGTGATCGTCGGGGCGGGCCCTGCGGGCCTTTCTGCGGCGATCCGGCTGAAGCAGCTGGCCACGGAAGCGGGCAGCGAGCTTTCGGTGTGCATCCTGGAGAAGGGCTCCGAAGTGGGCGCCCATATCCTCTCGGGCGCGGTGATCGATCCCAAGGCGCTCGACGAGCTGCTGCCGAGCTGGCGCGAGGATGGCTGCCCGCTGGCCAGCACGCCGGTGACCGAGAACCACCACTGGGTGCTGAGCGAGAAGGGCAAGTCGGGCTATCCCGAGTTCATCACCCCGCCGTTCCTGCACAACAAGGGCACCTATACCGGCTCTCTCGGCAATCTGTGCCGCTGGCTGGCGGGCAGGGCCGAGGAGCTGGGTGTCGAGATCTTCCCGGGCTTCGCGGCGGCGGAGATCCTCTACCACGACAATGGCTCGGTTAAGGGCGTCGCCACCGGCGACATGGGCGTGGCGCGCGACGGCGAGCACAAGGGCGACTATCAGCCCGGGCTCGAGCTGCATGCCAAGTACACCTTCTTCGCAGAGGGCTGCCGCGGGCACCTGACCAAGCAGCTGATCCGCAATTTCGAGCTCGACAAGGACAGCCAGCCGCAGATCTACGGCATCGGCATCAAGGAGCTGTGGGATATCGATCCGGCCAATCATGTGCCGGGGCGGGTGATCCACACCCAGGGCTGGCCGCTGACCGACGGCGCCAACGGCGGCGGCTTCCTCTATCACCAGGCCGACGGGCAGGTGGCGCTCGGCTTCGTCACCTGGCTCAACTACAAGAACCCCTATCTCTCGCCCTTCCAGGAGATGCAGCGCTGGAAGACCCACCCGGAGATCGCGGCGATCCTCAAGGGGGGCAAGCGCGTCTCCTATGGTGCCCGCGCGATCTCGGACGGCGGGTTGCAGGCGGTGCCCAAGCTGGTCGCGCCGGGCGCGGCGCTGATCGGCGACGCGGCGGGCTTCCTCAACGTGCCGCGGATCAAGGGCACCCACACTTCGATGAAGAGCGGCATGATGGCGGCCGAGGCGGCGTTCGCCGCGGTCGGTGCCGGCCGCGAGGCGGACGAGCTGGCGGCGTACCCCGAGGCGTACGAGAAGAGCTGGGTCTACAAGGAGCTGCGCGGCGTCCGCAACGTCGCGCCCTTGGTCAAGAAGTTCGGCGACACCTGGGGCACGATGCTCGCCGGTGTGGCGATGTGGAGCGAGCTGCTCGGCATCCGCTGGCCGTTCACGATGAAGCACAAGCCCGATAACGAGGGCATGTGGCACGCTTCGGTGGCGCCCAAGATCGACTATCCCAAGCCCGACGGCGTGCTGACCTTCGACCGGCTCTCCTCGGTGTTCCTGTCGAACACCAATCACGAGGAGGACCAGCCGGTCCATCTTACGCTGAAAGACCCGGAAATTCCGATCGGCTACAATCTTCCGGTGTACGCCGAGCCTGCCCAGCGCTACTGTCCGGCGGGTGTCTATGAAGTTGTCGGCGAAGGCGACGATCTGCGCTTCCAGATCAACGCGCAGAATTGCGTCCACTGCAAGACGTGCGACATCAAGGATCCTACCCAGAACATCAACTGGGTGGTGCCCGAAGGTGGCGGCGGACCCAATTACCCGAACATGTAGTTTTGCGCTCGCGCTGCTGCTGGCCCTGCCGGCGGCGGCGCAGCAGCAGGCGGTGCCGGAGATCGACCTGCGTGACTATGCCCGCGCCCGCGCCGCCGATGCGGCGGGGCAGCCGGTGCTGGCCGCACCCGGCTATGCCCGGGCGCTGTCGGCAGTCCCCGACGACAAGGTGCTGGCGATGCGCGCCTATCGCCAGGGGCTGGCGGCCGGGGACTATGCCCTTGCCAACCGCGCCGCCGCCGCGCTGGTAAGCGCCAAGGCAGCGCCCCCCGATACCGATATCCTCGCCTTCGCCACGGCATTGCACGGCCGCGACCGGCTGGGCGCGGAGAAGGCGCTGGAGCGGATGTCGAAGGCGCAGCTCGATTTCCTGGTGCCGGTGCTCGCGGCATGGCTGGCGATCGACCGGGGCGAGGACCCGCTGCCGCTGCTCGACACCGCGCGCGGCAACCCGCTGGCGGCCCGCTTCACCAATCGCCACCGCGCGCTGCTGCTGATCGCCACCGGCAAGCCCGACCAGGGCCTGTTCGCGCTTGCCGCGGCGCGAGGCACCGAAGATGCCCCAGATGTCCGGATCGATGCCGGGATCGCGCTGCTCCGCACCGGCCGCAAGCGCGAGGCCGACCGCGTGTTCGGCGACTTTGCCGGCGCCACCAAGGCGTGGCGCAAGCGCGAGGCCAAGGCCGGCAAGCCCGATGCCGCGTTCGGCGCCGCCCATGCCTTTCTGAACCTTGCCGGCGATCTGGGCGGCGAGGAGATGGCGCCGCTGTCGATCCTGCTCACCCGCGCCGCGCTGCTGCTCGATCCGCAGGAAGAGCGGGCCCGGCTGCTGCTTGCCGAGGCCCTGTCGAAGAGCGGGGCGACCGACCTGGCGCTGCAGACGCTTGCCGGCATCCGCGCCGACGGTCCTTTCGCCCGGGGTGCCGCGGCGGGCCGGATCTCGGCGCTGAGCCGGGCCGACCGCCTGCCCGAGGCGCTGGCCGAGGCCAAGGCGCTGGCGGCGGCGGGCAATGCCAGTGCCCAGGAGATCACCGTCTATGGCGAGCTGCTGTTCAAGGCGGAGCGCTATGGCGATGCCGCCGAGGCCTTTGGCCGCGCGCTGGGCAAGTCCGACGGCGATGGCGGCTGGGAACTCAATTACCTGCACGGCGCCGCGCTGGACCGGGCCGGCAAATGGGACGCGGCATTGCCCGCGCTCCAGCGCGCGGTGCAGCTTGCCCCCGACGAGCCCGAGGCATTGACCTGGCTCGGCAATGCCCAGGCCGAGCGCGGCGTGGACCTGCCCGGCGCACAGGCGCTGCTCGAGCGGGCCCGCAAGCTCAAGCCCGAGGATCCCGAAGTCATCGATTCGCTCGGCCGCGCCTATTATGCCGATGGCGACCTGCAAAAGGCGCTGCCGCTGCTGGAGAAGGCGGTGCAGCTCGATCCCGGCGGGACCACGCCCAACGAGCATCTGGGCGACCTTTACTGGAAGCTCGGCCGCCGGATGGAAGCGCGCTATGCGTGGCGGGCGGCGGAAGTCGCCGCCGAGGCCGAGGACGCCGAGCGGATCAAGGGCAAGCTGGCGAACGGGCTGAACTGATGGTCACCGAAATCGCCAAGGCCAAGCTCAACCTGGCGCTGCACGTCCGCGCGCGGCGCCCCGATGGCTATCACGAGCTGGAGACGTTGTTCGCGTTCGTCGCGGACGGGGACGTGGTGCAGGTCGAGCCCGCCGAGAGCGACCGCTTCACGATCACCGGGCCGTTCGGCGCGCTGCTGAGCGGGGAGGGCGACAACCTCGTCACCCGGGCGGCTTCGGCATTCCGGGAGCGCTTCGGCGGCGGCGCGCATGCGATCGCGCTCGACAAGCGGCTTCCGGTCGCCTCGGGGATCGGCGGCGGTTCGGCCGATGCGGCGGCGACCCTGCGGGCGCTGGGCGTGCTGCACGGGGTCGCGGTGGACGAGATGTTCGACATTGCCGACCGGCTCGGCTCGGACGTGCCTGCCTGCCTGTTCGGTCGCAGCGCGATCGGGCGGGGCAGGGGCGAGCAGCTCGAGCCGGTCGCCGGATTGCCGGGGATGCCGGTGCTGCTGGTCAATCCGGGGGTGGGGGTGTCCACTGCCGAGGTGTTCCGGCGCTGGGACGGCGTCGACCGCGGGCCGCTACCGGTTGATCCGCGCGAGGGGCGCAATGACCTGGAGCCGCCGGCGCGGGCAATCGCGCCGGTGATCGATGAAGTGCTGGAGGCTTTGGCTGCGTCGCCGGGGGCGGGGCTGGTGCGGATGTCGGGGTCGGGGGCGACGTGCTTCGCGCTGTTCGACAGCGATGGCAGCCGGGATGCTGCCTGCGCGGCGTTGGCGGGTCGCGGCTGGTGGATGCTGGCTTCCAGCCTCACCTGATTACCCAAAGCGGGTCCCTAGAGCCGTTCCCCGGCGAAGGCCGGGGCCCAGTTGCCACGAACTTCGTGAGGCTCCCGCGCCATCGATAATCCGCCGAGACCGGGCCCCGGCCTTCGCCGTGGATCAGTTCTGGTTCTGGGCGGAGTTGGTGGAAACAGATTAACCACCCTCGCGAACCGGTCCTTCGCAGTTTGGGCGGTAGATAGTCCCCAGCGGATCGACTGCCGGGAGCAGAACGTCTGTCGGTGGCGCGGGCGCAAGCCCGCCCCATCCCTCCCAACTTCCGCCCCCTTAACAGCGCCGCTTCAATCGGGCACAGCCGGGCCATGATCCAGCTCACCCGCAACGGCCCCGTCGCCACGATCGCGCTCAATCGTCCCGAGGCCAGGAACGCGCTGCCCACCGCCGCCTGGCAGGCGCTGGCCGCCGCCGCGCGCGACGTGGGCGATGCGCGGGCGGTGATCCTCAAGTCCGATGTCGCGGGCATCTTCTCCGCCGGCGCCGATGTCCGCGAGTTCGAGCAGCTCCAGGGCGATCCGGCGCTGCGCACCAGGTTCCGTGAAGCGATGCGCGAGGGGATCGAGGCGATCGCCGCGCTGCCGATGCCGGTGATCGCCGCGATCGATGGCGGCTGCTTCGGCGCGGCGGTGGCACTGATCCTCGCCGCCGATATCCGGATCGCCGGCAAGCTCTCCGAATTCGCGATCACCCCGGCGCGGCTGGGCCTTGGCTATCCGCGCGCGGATGTCGCGCGGCTGGAGGCGCAGGTGGGCAAGGGCATGGCGTCGCTGCTGCTGTTCACCGGCGACAAGCTGCGCCCGGACGAAGTGCACAAGATCGGGCTGGTCGAGCTGAAGACCGGCAAGGCGATCGAGATCGCCACGGCGATGGCGGGCGCGATCGCCGGCAATGCTCCCGAGGCGATCCGGCTGCTCAAGCGGACGCTGCGCGGGGAGCAGACCGACCAGGGCTTCGAGGACGCGTTCGGCGGGGCAGAATTCGCCGAGGGGCTGGCCTCGTTCCGCGAGCGGCGGAATCCGGTCTGGTGAGCGTGGCCGAGATCATCCCGGGCAGCGGCCCGGTGCTGCTGCTCGGCGATCATGCCTCCAATGCCGTGCCGGCGGATATCGACCTCGGCGTGGATCCCGCGCTGATGGACAAGCATATCGCGGTGGACATCGGCAGCGCCGCGGTGGCCCGGAGCCTTGCCGCGAGGCTGGGCGCGCCGGCGATCCTGGCCAATGTCTCGCGGCTGGTGATCGACCTCAACCGCGAGCCCGATCATGTCGGCCTGATCCCGCACCGGAGCGACGGGCACCTGATCCCCGGCAACGACACCGTCGATCGCTTCGAGCGCATCGCGCGTTTCCATGCGCCCTATCACCGGCTGATCCGCGACCGGATCCGGGCGCAGCGGCCCCGGCTGATCCTGTCGGTGCACAGCTTCACCCCCTGCCTGGAGCATGGCGGCACCGATCGGCCGTGGCAGGTGGGGGTGCTCTACAATCGCGATACCCGTGCCGCATTGCCGGCGGTGGACTTCTTTCGGGCGCGCGGCTTCGTCACCGGCGACAACGAGCCCTATTCGGGCCGGCTGCTCAACGCGACGCTCAACCGGCATGGCGAGGGGCAGGGCATTCCCTCGCTCGCGATCGAGATCCGCAACGACCTGATCCGGGAGGATGCGGGGGCGGAGGAGTGGGCGGGGGTGCTGGCGGAACTGGTGGGGCAGCTTCTTTAATTCCTCTCCCTTCCAGGGAGGGGAGCGAAAGAGGCTTTGCGCGTCCCGATAATTTCTTTGCGCAATAGTCTTGCGTAAAAGTGCCTTCTGGCGACATAGGCTTGCGCATCATGACCAAGCGATTCGACAAGTCCAAGCTCCCCAGCCGCTACGTTTCCGTCGGCGTCGAGAGCGCCCCGCACCGCAGCTATTATTACGCCATGGGCCTCACCGAGGAGGAGATCGCCCGGCCGTTCGTCGGCATCGCCTCGGCGGGCAATGACAGCGCGCCGTGCAACACCACGCTCGACCAGCAGGCCGACTGGTGCCGCATCGGCGTGAACGAGGCGGGCGGCATGCCGCGGCGCTTCAACACGATCACCGTGACCGACGGCATCGCCATGGGGCACCAGGGGATGAAGTCCTCGCTGGTCAGCCGCGAGGTCATCGCCGACTCGGTCGAGCTCTCGGTGCGCGGGCATTGCTATGACGCGCTCGTCACCTTCGCGGGCTGCGACAAGTCGCTGCCGGGCATGATGATGGCGATGCTGCGCCTCAACGTGCCGTCGATCTTCGTCTATGGCGGCTCGATCCTGCCGGGCCGCTATCAGGAGCGCGACCTCACCGTCATCGACGTGTTCGAGGTGGTCGGCCGCTATGCCGCCGGCAAATGCCCGCTCTCCGAAGTCACCGCGATCGAGAAGGCGGCGTGCCCGGGCCATGGCGCGTGCGGTGGCCAGTACACGGCGAACACCATGGCCTGTGTGGCCGAGGCTATCGGTTTGTCCTTGCCAAACAGCAATATGGCACCTGCTCCTTACAAGTCGCGTGAAGAGATCGCGATTGCGGCGGGCCGTCAGGTGATGACACTGATCGAGAAGCAGATCCGCCCGCGCGACATCTGCACCCGCGAAGCCTTCGAGAATGCCGCGCGCATCGTCGCGGCGACCGGCGGCTCGACCAACGGCGCGCTGCACCTGCCGGCGATGGCGAACGAGTGCGGCATCGATTTCGACCTGTTCGACGTCGCCGAGATCTTCAAGACCACGCCGTACATCGCCGATCTCAAGCCCGGCGGCCGCTATGTCGCGCGCGACATGCACGAGGCGGGCGGCATCTACATGCTGATGAAGACGCTGGCGGCGGAAGGCTTCCTCCACCTCGATTGCCTGACGGTGACCGGCAAGTCGCTGGGCGAGAATATCGAGGAAGTGACCTGGAACCCCGACCAGAAGGTCATCTATGACGCCAAGACGCCGATCACCCCCACGGGCGGCGTGGTCGGCCTGCGCGGCTCGCTGGCACCGGAAGGCGCGATCGTGAAGGTGGCGGGCATGCACCGCCTCCAGTTCACTGGCACCGCCAAGGTGTTCGAGCGTGAGGAAGATGCTTTCGCGGCCGTGGAAGCGAACGCGATCAAGGAAGGCACCGTGGTCGTCATCCGCTATGAAGGGCCCAAGGGCGGTCCCGGCATGCGCGAGATGCTGTCGACCACCGCGGCGCTCTATGGCCAGGGCCTGGGCGAGAAGGTGGCGTTGATCACCGACGGCCGCTTCTCGGGCGGCACGCGCGGCTTCTGCATCGGCCATGTCGGCCCCGAGGCGGCCGAGGGCGGTCCTATCGCGCTGGTCGAGGACGGCGACGAGATCAGCATCGATGCCGAGGCCGGCACGGTCGATCTGAACGTCCCCGAGGACGTGCTGGCCGCGCGCCGGGCGAAGTGGCAGCCGCGGATGAACGACTATCAGGCGGGCGCGCTGTGGCGCTTCTCGCAAAATGTCGGCCCGGCCTATAAGGGGGCGGTCACGCATCCCGGAGCCAGCGCCGAAACCCATGTCTTTGCCGATATCTGATCAAGTTCGCCCTCTCGGTGGAGAGAGGGCTGGGGAGAGGGGAAGGGCACGACGGGCATCCATGCTCGCGGCCCTTCTTTCCCTGACTGCCTGCAATACCCAGGTCCGCGACAAGGCCGCCGAGGCCCGCAACGAGATCCATGCCGAGAAGATGGAAAGGGCCGAGGGCCGCGTGGAGTGCGCGCCGCCGGGGGCCGAGAGCTTCTCCTATGCCTGCACGATCGACCGCACCCAGTCGCAGGACGGGCTGTTCCTCACGCTGCGCCACCCGGACGGCGGGTTCCGGCGGCTGCTGGTCACCACCGACGGCCGCGGGGTGATCGCCGCGGACGGCGCCGAGAAGGCCGAGGTGACGATCCTCGCGCCCGACCAGATCGAAGTCGCGATCGGCGGTGCGCGCTACCGCTTGCCTGCGACGGTGCGCGGGGCCAAACCGGGCAAATGATCCCGCCCGGCGCACCGATCGTAACCGCCGCACAGATGCGCGCCGCCGAGGAGGCGGTGTTCCGGCGCGAGCCCCAGGAAGACGTGATGGAGCGCGCGGGTGCCGCCGTTGCGCGCGAAGTCGCCCGCTTCGCGCAGGGGGCGCCGATCCTGGTGCTGGCCGGGCCGGGCAATAATGGCGGGGACGCCTATGTCGCCGCGCGCCTGTTGAAGGCAGCCGGCCATGACGTCGCCATTGCCGCCTCGGGCGAGCCGGGCACGGGCGCCGCGCGGGCGATGCATGGCCGCTGGGACGGGGAGGTGGGCTCGCTCTACCAGGCGCGGCCGCGGCAGGTGCTGGTCGACGGGCTGTTCGGCACCGGGCTCAGCCGCCCGCTCGAACGCGGTATCGCGCCGGTGCTGGCCGAACTGGTTGCCGCCGCCCGGTTCAGCCTTGCGATCGACCTGCCCTCGGGCCTTGCTACCGATACCGGTGCCGATCTCGGCGTGCCGAGGGGGATCAGCGCGACGCTGGCGCTGGGCGCGCTCAAGCCGGCGCATCTGCTCGACAAGGGGCTGGAGCGCTGCGGGCATGTGCTGCTTGCCGATATCGGCATTCCGGTGGAGAGCCCGTGGCGCAGCGTATCGCGGCCGCAACTGGCGGCGCCGGGCGCGCGGGCGCACAAGTACAGCCGCGGGCTGGTCGTGGTGGTCGAGGGCGACATGCCCGGTGCCGCGCGGCTGGCTGCCCACGCCGCGATGGCAGGCGGGGCGGGCTATACCGTGCTGGCCAGCGCCGGCGAGACCAGCGGCGGACCGGACGCGCTCGTCCGCCAGCGCATCGCGAGCGGTGACGATCTCGCCGATTTCCTGACCGAGACCCGCATCGGCGCGGTGGTGGTCGGCCCGGGCCTTGGGCGCGACCGCCGGGCCGAGGGACTGCTCAAGGCAGCGCTGAACGCCAATCTCCCGCTGATCCTCGACGGCGACGCGCTTACCCTGCTCGGCAAGTCCGCCGCGGCCTGGCTCCAGCGCCGCACCGCTGCGACCTGGCTCACCCCGCATTCGGGCGAGTTCGACCGGATGTTCGAGGGAGGCGAGGGCGACAAGATCACCCGCACGCTGATGGCCGCTGCCGAAGCGCGCGTGACCATGATCCACAAGGGCGCCGACACGGTGATCGCCACTCCGCGCGGCGAAGTGCGGGTGCTGTCGCGCGCTTCGTCCTGGCTCTCCACCGCCGGCACCGGCGACGTGCTCGCCGGCACGCTCGCGGCGCAGGTGGCGGGCGGTAACAAACAGGCCGCCGAAGCTGCCGTCTGGCTCCATGCGCGCGCGGCGGCACTTGCAGGACCGGCCTTCATCGCCGATGCGCTGCCGATGCATCTTCCCCAAGCGATCTCCGAATGTCTGTAAGCGAAGTCCTCCGCGTCGCGGGGCGCGGCGAGGGCGTTACCGCCGATGGCCGCTTCGTGCCTTTCACCGCCCCAGGCGACATGGTCGACGCGCACGGCGCGGTCACCCGCGGGCCGCACCACCAGGAGCCGCCCTGCCGGCACTTCCCGGAATGCGGCGGCTGCCAGCTCCAGCATCTCGACGACATCGCCTGGAGCGGGTTCATCGTCGATCGAATCGCCGGTGCGCTCGCGCAGCACAAGCTGGTGACCGAGATCCGCCCGCCCGCGCTCTCGCCGCCCCGGACCCGCCGCCGCGCCACGCTCCATGCCGAGCGTCGCGGTCGCCAGGTGCTGCTCGGCTTCACCGGGCAGGGCAGCCATACCCTTATCGACCTGGCGGAATGCCATGTCCTCGATCCCGAGCTGTTCGCGCTGCTCGCGCCGCTGCGGGGGCTGCTCGCCGCGCTGCTGCCGACCTCGCGGCGGATCAACGTCCATCTCGCCAAGGCCGACCAGGGCGTGGACGTGCTGCTCGATGGCCTCGAGGCGGAGGGACTGGCGGCGGCCGAGGCGATCACCGCCTTCGCCCATCGCCACCAGCTCGCGCGCTTTTCGATGGACGAGGGCCTGGGCCCGACTGCGCGCTGGGAGCCCGATCCCGTCACCATCACGCTGGGCGGGGTGCCGGTGCCGTTCCCCCAGGGCAATTTCCTCCAGGCGACGCCCGAGGGCGAAGCGGCGCTGGTCGCGGCGGTGCGCGAAATCGCCGGGGATGCCGGCACGGTCGCCGATCTGTTCGCAGGGCTTGGCACCTTCACCTTCGCCTTCCCCAAGGCGAAAGTCTATGCGGCCGAGGCGGCGCGAGACTCGATCCTGTCGCTCAAGGCCGCGGCCGGCAGCGCGCGCCGCATGGTCTTCGCCGACCACCGCGACCTGTTCCGCCGCCCGGTGACCGCCGCCGATCTGGACAAGTTCGAGGCGCTGGTGATCGATCCGCCGCGCGCCGGCGCGCGGGAGCAGGCGGGCGAGATGGCCAAGGCCAGGGCGCCGGTAATTGCCTATGTTTCCTGTAATCCCAATACGTTCGCACGGGATGCGGAGATGTTGTGCGAAGGTGGCTATCGGCTCGACTGGATCCAGCCGGTTGGCCAGTTCCGCTGGTCGACGCATGTCGAGCTGGCGGCGAAGTTCAGCCGCTAGGGATAATCCGCCCGCAGGAAGAACAGCCCGTCCGACGGTGCGTTGAGCCCCAGCGCGGCGCGGTCGCGCGCTTCGAGCGCCGTGGTCATGTCGTCGGGCGTCCAGCGGCCCTGGCCGACCAGCACGATGCAGCCGACCATCGAGCGGACCTGGTGATGCAGGAACGAGCGCGCTGAGGCGAAGACGCTGATGCGCTCGCCGTCCGCCACCACCTCGAGCCGGTCGAGCGTGCGCAGCGGGCTGTCGGCCTGGCAATGGGCGGAACGGAAGGTGGTGAAGTCGTGGCGGCCGATCAACCGCGCCGCGCCTTCGGCCATCAGCCCGGCATCGAGCGGCGGGATCACCCGCCAGGCGAGCCCCTTTTCCCAGGTGAGCGGCGCCCGTCTTGTTGAGATTCTGTATTCATAATGGCGTGCAACGCACGAGAAACGGGCGTGCCAGTCGGCCGGCACCTCGACGCAATCGAGGATCGCCACCGGGTTGGGCCGCACCCGCGCATTGAGCGCTTCCATCAGCCGGAAGGCGGTGATCGGCTTCTCGATATCGATATGCGCGCGCATGCCCAGGCCGTGGACGCCGGCATCGGTGCGCCCGGCGGCGTGGACCGAGGCGCGCTCGCCAGTGACCGCGAAGGCGGCATCCTCGATCGCCTGCTGAACACTCGGTCCGTGGTCCTGCCGCTGCCAGCCCATGAAGGGCCGGCCGTCGAATTCCACGGTCAGCGCGAACCGCGTCAAAGCCGGGTGCCCTTGGGGATCTTCAGGCCATTGAGCAGCTCGCGTGACGTCATGACGCCACGTCCGGCCCGCTGGACGAGGGTGGGACGGATCGCGCCTTCGCCACAGGCGATGGTGAGCGCTTCGTCAAGCAGCACGCCCGGTGCGCCCGCATCCTCGACGATCTCTGCCGCATGGACCCGGAAGCGCTCGTCGGCGAACTCGAAGAACGCCCCAGGCGCCGGATTGAAGGCGCGCACCTGTCGCTCGACCTCTACCGCCGGCCGGGTGAAATCGAGCCGTGCCTCGGCCTTGTCGATCTTCGAGGCATAGGTGACGCCTTGCTCGGGCTGCGCGACAGCCGGATGCCCGCCCAGGTCGGCCAGCACTTCGACCATCAGCCGCGCGCCCATCGCGCTCAGCTCGGCAGTGAGTTCGCCCGCGGTCTTGCCGTCGATCGGGGTGCGCTCCTCCAGCCGCACCGGGCCGGTATCGAGACCGGCTTCCATCTGCATGATGCCGACGCCTGTCTCGGCATCGCCGGCAAGGATCGCCCGCTGGATCGGCGCGGCGCCACGCCATCTTGGCAGCAGCGAGCCATGGACGTTCAGGCAGCCATGCTTCGGCGCGTCGAGCACCGCCTGGGGCAGGATCAGGCCATAGGCGGCGACCACCGCGACATCGGCGTCCAGCGCCCGCAGGGCTGGCAGCGCCTCGGGATCCTTGCGGAACGACAGTGGGGTGCGGACCTCGATCCCCAGTTCCTCGGCCCGTGCGTGTACCGGCGACGGCGTGAGCGCCTTGCCCCGGCGCCCGCCGGCGCGCGGAGGCTGGCTGTAAGCCGCCACGACGTCGTGCCCGGCTTCCACCAGCGCATCGAGCACCGGCACGGCAAATTCGGGCGTTCCCATGAAAATCACTCGCATGCGGAGCCCTTAGCCCCAACCGTCATCCCGGCGAAAGCCGGGATCTCAGGCGGAGGTGCGGGAAAGGAGCCGCACGAGATCCCGGCTTTCGCCGGGATGACGGCCAGTTTCCTTTTCGTTCCCGGATAGCTACATCCCCCACATGGCATCTCCCGAGATCGAAGCGCTCACCCAGGCCCTGTCGCGACTGCCCGGCCTCGGGCCCCGCTCTGCCCGGCGCGCGGTGCTCCATCTGCTCAAGAAGCGCGAGACGGCGCTCGATCCCCTGCTCTCCGCGCTGGGAGCGGTGAGCCGCAATCTCGCCACCTGCGGCACCTGCGGCAATGTCGATACCTGCGATCCCTGCCAGATCTGCGCCGATCCGCGCCGCGACGTGCGCTCGCTCTGCGTGGTCGAGGAAGTGGCGGACCTGTGGGCGCTCGATCGCTCGCGGCTGTTCCCGGGGCGCTTCCATGTGCTGGGCGGCCGCCTCTCGGCGCTGGAGGGGGTGCGGCCCGAGGACCTGGGGATCGACAGGCTCGTCGCGCGCATCGCCGCGGGCGGGATCGACGAGGTCGTGCTGGCGATGAACGCCACGCTCGAGGGACAGACCACCGCGCACTATATCGCCGAGCGGATCGAGACCTATCCGGTCCGCGTCACCCAGCTTGCCCATGGCCTGCCGGTGGGCGGCGAGCTCGACTATCTCGATGAGGGCACGCTGGCCCAGGCGCTGCGGGCGCGGCGGCCGGTGGCATAGAGCGGAAGGTGCATTGCTTTCGCTGTTCCCCGGCGAAGGCCGGGGCCTAGTTGCAACGCAGTTCGTGAGTCTCCCGCGCTATCGGCAGTTCGTCGATACTGGGCCCCGGCCTTCGCCGGGGAACAGAAAGGCGGTAAGTCGCACCTAGGGCTTTTCCCCTCTCTTGCCCGAAAAGCCGTACGGGCCTAAATTACCCGCATGGCAATTCTACCCATCGTCGAGATACCCGATCCGCGCCTGCGCCTCATTTCCGAACCCGTTGCGGAGGTGACGGACGAGCTGCGCGACCTGATCGCGGACATGTTCGACACCATGTATGACGCGCCGGGCATCGGCCTTGCGGCGATCCAGGTCGGCGTGCCCAAGCGCCTGATCGTGATGGACCTCCAGGAGCGCGAGGACGAGGAAGGCAAGCCGATCCGCGAACCGCGCGTCTTCATCAACCCCGAGATCCTCGACCCGGCCGAGGAGCAGTCGGTCTATACCGAAGGCTGCCTGTCGATCCCCGAGCAGTTCGCCGATGTCGAGCGCCCCGCGCGCTGCCGCGTGAAGTGGCTCGACGAGAAGGGCGCCGCGCATGACGAGGTGTTCGAGGGCCTGCTCGCCACCTGCATCCAGCACGAGATGGACCATCTGCAGGGGATCGTCTTCATCGATCACCTCTCGCGCCTGAAGCGCGACATCATCCTCAAGAAGCTCAACAAGGCGCGCAAGGCCGCCGCCTGATCCCGAGGACCAGGAACGCAATCGAGCCGCGGGTGGCAACGCCCGCGGCTTTTGTTTGCGCGAGGCAAATTCGCGCTGTCCTCCCGCGATCGTTCGAGTTATGTTCCGTGTGCCCGCGGGTGTTGGCACGCTTTTCTGGATATTGGAGGTTGGGTTTGGATTTGGTGGCGGTTGTGATCGCGGTTGCCGCGCTCGTCATCGGGCTCGGGCTCGGCATGTTCCTGGGCGGGCGCCCTGCGGCGCAGATGCGCAGCGAACGCGACGCGCGCGAGGCGCAGTTCAAGGCGGCGATCACCGAGCTTGCCGCGGCCGAGGAGCGGGCCAGCCATGTCGAGGCGCTGCGTACCCAGGCCGAGATGCTGCGCGACGAGCGCGACGATGCCCGGCTCCAGCTGACCGAGCTGCGTACCAAGGCGGAAGCGTTCGAGGAGCGGCTCGCCGAGTTCAAGGGCGCGCGCGAGGCGATGGCGGGCCAGTTCCGCGAGCTGGCGGGCACGATGCTCACCGAGACGCAGGAAGCGTTCCTCAAGCGCGCCGAGGAGCGGTTCAAGGAGTCCGAGCAGACTTCGGGCCAGAACCTCAAGGCGCTGCTCCAGCCGGTGAACGAGCGGCTCCAGCGCTATGAGGAGGGCGTCGCCAAGGTCGAGGCGGAGCGGCGCGACGCATTCGGCGACCTCAAGGGCCAGATCGAGCAGATGCGGATCGGGCAGGAGCGGGTGAGCGCGGAGGCGGCCAAGCTGGTCAATTCGCTGCGCAACGCCCCCAAGTCGCGCGGCCGCTGGGGCGAGCAGCAGCTGCGCAACGTGCTCGAGACCTGTGGCCTCTCCGAGCATACCGATTTCCAGACCGAGGTGAGCGTCGCCGGAGAGGAAGGCGGGCGGCTGCGTCCGGACGCGATCGTCCGGGTGCCCGGCGGCCGCGCGCTGGTGATCGACGCCAAGGTCTCGCTCAACGCCTATCAGGATGCGTTCGGCGCGGTGGACGAGGAAGAGCGCCGCATCGGCCTTGCCGCGCATGCCGCCGCGATGAAGGCGCATATCAACGGGCTGGGCAACAAGGCGTACTGGACCCAGTTCGAGGAAGCGCCGGACTATGTCATCATGTTCGTGCCGGGCGAGCATTTCCTGTCCGCCGCGCTAGAATATGATCCCGGGCTGTGGGACTTCGCCTTCGAGAAGCGCGTGCTGCTCGCCACTCCGACCAATTTGATCGCGATCGCGCGGACGGTCGCGGCGGTGTGGCGCCAGGAGAAGCTGGCCAAGGAAGCGCGGCAGATCGGTGAGCTCGGCAAGGAGCTGTACGATCGCCTCGCCAAGGCGCTGGGCGACCTGCGCGTGGTCGGCTCGGGGCTCAATACCGCGGTGAAGAACTTCAACACCTTCGCCACCAGCCTGGAGACCCGGGCGCTGGTCTCGGCGCGCAAGCTCAAGGAGCTGAACGTGGAAACCGGCGCGCGCGAGATCGAGGCGGTGCCGGCGGTCGAGCTGCTCGCCAGCCATGCCGGCGAACCGGAGGCGGAGGCCGCCGAATAAGCTGGGCTATGGCGGCGCCGGAAATTGCCGCTAGGCTGGTGCGGAATCGAAACGGAGGGGAATTCGATGAAGCTGGCATTCGCACTCATGCTCGCCGCCGCACCGGTCGGCCCGGCCCTGGCACAGGATGCGGCCGAGACGGCACGCAATGACAAGCTCGGCCAGGCGGTTCGCCTGATCCAGGGCGGCCAGCCGCAACAGGCGATCGACCTGCTCAATCCGCTGATCGTCGAGTATCAGGGCCTGTATCGCGGCGAGAAGCAGAAGCTCTGCCAGGTCGAGGATTATGAGACCGCTGCCTATGCCGGCCTGCCGGGCGGCAAGGACGCGATGCTGGTCGATGGCGGCTGGTGCATCGCGCTGTGGGGCAAGGGGTTCGCGATGATCGACCTCAACCAGCTGGACGGCGCGATCCTGTTCCTCGAGCGTGCGGTGACAATGGCGCCGCTCCACCCGCATTATCTCTCCGAGCTCGGCTATGCCTATCAGGCGCAGAAGCAATGGCAGCGCTCCTACGACCTCTATGCGCGTGCCGCCGATGCGGCGAAGCGCGAGAGTGGCGAGCGGCAGAAGAAGTCGTTGCGCCGCGCCTGGTTCGGCATGGCCTATGACCAGATCGAGCTGGGCCGGCTCGACGAGGCGGAAGTGTTGTTCCGCAAATGCCTGGAGCTTACGCCCGACGACCAGAAGGTGAAGGACGAGCTGCAGTACATCAGCGAGCAGCGGGCGAAGAAGAAGGCGAGCTAAGGCCGCCGACCGCCGGGTCGGGCGATCGGCGGCGAAGGTTCAGGGTCGGCCGCGAACCAGCGTCATCGTCCGGCCACGGGCGCCGGTCAGCACGAGCCGGTTGCCGCCACGATTGCCGGTCGACACGACCAGCCGGTCGCCGAGCAGGCCGAGGATGGCCTGTTCCTGCTGGTTCCGCGCACGATCGACACAGGCCATCCGCGTGCTGGCGACGCGATCGGTGGTCAGCCGGCCGCGCGCGAAGGTGAAGCTGCCGTTGAAGCGGTTGCAGCTGGCATTGCCCGAGACGCGGCCATTGTCGAATGCGATGGTCGGGCTGGTGCCACGCGCCACCGGGCGGCCGTTCAGCGCCTCGATCCGCCAGCTGCCATCGATCAGGCTGGTGCCGGCGGAGGCCGTCGGCTCGCCGCCGCAGCCCTTGTAGGTGCGGCCGTCAACCGTGACGGTCACCGTATCAGGATAGGAGCGGTCGCTCATCCCGTCGGAGCACTTGATATGGTTGGTGTTCACGTTGATCCGGCGGGTCTGCCAGATCTCGCCGGCAAAGCCGTGGATCACCCTGGGCGTCGCCACGCTGACCGGCTGGCGGCCCGGCGCCTCGAAGCGCATCGTCCGCGCGCCGATCGTCAGGCTCCAGAATGGCTCGGTGCCGCTGGCGCGATAGTCGGGCTGTGCCTGGGCCTGCGCGGTGGCGGGCAGGGCGGTCAGCGCGATCAGGCTGGCGGCGGCGATGGTCGAAAGTCGCATGGTTCACTCCCTCTCTGAGAGGCACAATGCGCGGCCCGGGCTGAACGCTCCATGGCCGTAACGATTATCGACCGTTCAGCTTCGCTGCTGGCCGAGCACCTCATAGGCCATGACGGCGGTGGCGATCGCGGCGTTCAGGCTGTCCGCCTTGCCCAGCATCGGGATCTTCACCAGCAGGTCGCAGGCCTCGGCCATGAAGCCGGGCATGCCCTGCGCCTCGTTGCCGGTGAGCAGGAAGGTCGGTGCCTGGTACACCGGGGCGCGATAGTCATGCTCGGTATCGAGGCTGAGCCCGACCAGCTGGCCGGGTCCCTTGCGCAGCCAGACGAGGAAATCGCCCCAGCTCGACCGCGCCACCGGCACGGTGAACAGCGCCCCCATGCTGGCGCGCACCGCCTCGACGGAGAACGGATCGACGCAATCGTCGATCAGGATCAGGCCGCCGGCGCCCACCGCATCGGCGGTGCGCAGGATCGTACCCATGTTGCCCGGATCGCGCAGCCGCTCCGCGACCAGCCAGATGCCCGACCTGCTGCGATCGAGATCTGCCAGGGTGACGGCGAAATCGGGATAGACGCCAACCACCGCACCGGGATTGTCCTTGCCCGAAAGCTTGGAGAGGATGTCGTTGTTGGTCTCGACCGCCCAGCCGCCCGCGGCCTCGGTGGCGGCGACCAGGGTGCGGACCAGCGCATGGCCGGCCATGTCCTTCGAGAAGAACAGATATTCGGGCACGCGACCCGCCTCATGCGCCTCGGTGAGGATGCGGAGCCCCTCGGCGAGGAACAGCCCTTCCTCGCGGCGATGCTTCTTGTCGCGAAGGTTGCGGACGCGCTTGATGAGCGGATTGGAAAAGGCAGTGATCTCGCGAGGCATGCGGCATCCCTGCGCCAGGAACGATGCGAAGTCACGACCCGAATGACTTGCCCGACCGCGTCGGCCGTTCCTATGCTGGGGGGAGAGATAGGGGGAAGGGCAGTCATGATCGGTGCGATGCTACTCATGTACTCGGCCGCGGCCGCGGCCGCGCCGGATTGTTCATTCCCCAATGGCGACAAGACCAGCGCGAAGGAAATGACCGCCAATATCAAGCGGGAGAAGGGCTTGTGCGGCCTGCCCTGGCGGGCGTTGAAGCGCGTGGTCGCCGAGCCAGCGGGCCGCCAGCAGATCGACGCGGCCTATGACGCGCTTGCGAGCGAACATCCGGAGAGAAGCGGTTCCGCCGCTACGCAGAAGGCCTATGTTGCCGCCGCCGCCGGGCATCCCGAGGCGATGCTGTCGATCGCGGACGCCAATGTCCGCGATCACCCCGAGGACAAGAGCCTGGCAAACATGTCGTGCTTCGCCCGCGGCCGCTATGGTTTCGATGTCGAGAACGCCATGCCCTATTGCAACGCGGCGGTGGACGGCACCGGCCGGCAAGGCTGGACCCTGGTCAATCGCGGCCGTGTCGAACTGGCGCTGGGCCTCTACAAGGAAGCGCTGGCGGATTTCAACGAAGCGCTCGGCAACCGGGAAATGCGCGACATGCAGCACAAGATGCTGGTCGACGCAGCCTATGGCCGCGGTATCGCGCGCCTGAAGCTGGGCGATGCGGGTGGCGCGGCGGATACCAGGGCGGCGATCGCCGCGCGGTCAAGCGTGGTGCTGGATTTCGAGGATGCCGGCATCCGTCCCTGAGCGGGGCAGGGCTATTCCTCGTTGAACCGCGCTTCGACGAGCTCGACCAGCGCCTGCACCGCGCCGTCCGCGCCATCGCCCTCGGCGCTGATCGAGATCGTGTCGCCCTTGGCGGCGCCGAGCATCATCAGGTCGAGGATCGACGTGCCCGAGGCGGTGTTGCCGTCCTTCTCGACGGTGAGTTCCACGGATTGGGCGGTGGCAAGCGTCACGAAGGCCATGCTGGCGCGCGCGTGCAAGCCGCGCTTGTTCTCAATCGTGACGGTTCGGATCGTGCGACTCAAGCGGCAGCCTCTCCCAGGACTTCGGATGCGACGGTGATGTACTTGCGGCCCGCATCGCGCGCCGCGGCCACCGCTTCGGTGACCTTCATCGTCTTGCGCGCGCTGCCCAGGCGAATCAGCATCGGCAGGTTGATGCCGGCGATCACCTCCACCTTGCCTGCTTCCATCAGCGAGATGGCGAGATTCGAAGGCGTGCCACCGAACAGATCGCTCAGCACGATCACGCCGCGGCCCGAATCGACGCCCTTGATCGCCGCGGCGATGTCCGCGCGGCGACCTTCCATGTCATCCTCGGGGCCGATGCAGATCGAAGCGATCTGCTCCTGCTTCCCGACTACATGCTCCATCGCGACTACGAACTCCTCCGCGAGTCGTCCGTGCGTCACGAGCACCAAACCGATCATCTCAAACTCCGCCCCCTGCCACGGTCACCGGTAGCCCCTCCAGCGAGTCCTGCGGCGCGGTCTTGGTATCACGATGCGTCACCGTGGGCGAAAAACCCGCGTCGCGCAACCGGGCGGCCATCCGTTCGGCGACATGCACCGAGCGGTGACGGCCCCCCGTGCATCCGAACGCTATCGTAACGTACGCCTTTCCCTCGGCCTGGTAACGCGGGAGCAACAAAAGCAGCAGCGACTCGATCTGCTCCATCGATGCCGGATAGGCGGGATCCGCGGCGATATAGGCCGACACATCGGCATCCTTGCCGGTGCCCGGGCGCAGTTCCGGCACCCAGTGCGGGTTTCTGAGGAAGCGCATGTCGAACACCAGGTCCGCGTCGCGCGGCAGGCCGCGGGCGAAGCCGAAGGATAGGACGGAGATCACCGTCTCGCCCAGGCCCTCGCCCGAGAAGGTCCTGCGAATCTGCTGGGCCAGTTCGTTCGCGCTGAGATCGGTGGTGTCGATCAGCCGGTTCGCCCAGCGGCGCAGCGGCGTGAGCAGCTCGCGCTCATGGGCGATGCCGTCCTGCGCCGGGCGGTCCTGCGCCAGCGGATGGCGGCGGCGCGTCTCCGAATAGCGGCGCTCGAGCTCGGCGCCCGCGCATTCGAGGAAGAGCGTGCCGACATCATGGCCATGCTCCTCGCGCAGCTTCTTGATGCGGCGGACGATGCTTTCGGGATCGAAGCCGCGCGTCGTGCTGCCGATGCCGATCGCCAGCGGGCGGTCGTCATCCGCCTCGGCAGGTGCGGTATCGAGCAGGCGGTTGAGCAGCAGCAGCGGGAGATTGTCGACGGTCTCCCAGCCCAGGTCCTCGAGCGTGCGCAGCACCGTCGACTTGCCGGCGCCGGACATGCCGGTGACGAGCAATATCTGTTTCGGCCGCGCCTTGCTCATTTGGCGAGCGCCTTGAGCGCATATTCCACCTTGATCGGCGCGGACGGCTCATTGGGGCCCAGCGCGATCACCGGCACGTCCACCCCGGCGATGCGTCGGGTGCGGCGATCCTCGGGCAGGCGCGGGGAGGCATCCAGCACCACCGCGACCAGCGCGACAGGCGCTTCCTCGAGGTTCGGCATCGCCACCGGGCCGATGCCGCGAATCTCGACCTTGCCGCCCAGGCCCACCGGCACGGTGGCGTAGAGCGCCTTGCCCCGGCGCACACAGACCGTGCGTGGATCGACCACCAGCGTGGCACCGCGATCGAGCAGCCGGAGCAGCAGGTCGACGCGCTGCGCATCCTCGCGCGCCTCGATCAGCACGCCGCGCCCGTCGATCGCCACGCAGGCCGCGAGGATCGATTCAGAAGACAGCTCTGCCATTAATTGCGTCCCGCCAAAGGCAGTCGCACCACGAAACGCGCCCCGCTCAATCGATCCTCCCGCGATTCGACTGAAATGCTCCCCTGGTGGCCCTCGACGATCGTACGGGCGATGGCAAGCCCCAGTCCGGAATGCTGGCCAAAGGCCTCCTGCTGGGGGCGCACCGAGTGGAAGCGGCGGAAGATATTCTCACGCGCTTCCTGGGGCACGCCGGGTCCTTCGTCCTCCACCCGGATAGTCAGGTCTTCCTCGTCGCTCGAGGCGGAGATCGCGATCAGGCCTCCAGTCGGCGAGAAGGAGATCGCATTCTCGATCAGATTCTCGAACACGCGCTCCAGCCGGGCGCCTTCGCCCAAGATGGTAAGCTCGGTCCCCGCCGCGCAATCAAAGGCGATGCGGATGCCGTTCGGGATGCCGCGTGCCTCGCGCTGGTCGAGCAGCGCGCGGATCATCGCCCCGATGTCCACCGGCTCGAAGGTCGCGCGGCTGAGCTGCGCGTCGAGGCGCGAGGCCTCGGAGATATCGGTGATCAGCCGGTCGAGCCGCAGCACGTCGTCGCGGACGATCTCGAGCAGCTGGTCGCGATGTTCCTGCTTCTTCACCGCCGCCAGGCTGTCGACGGCGGAGCGGAGCGAGGCCAGGGGGTTCTTCAGCTCGTGCGTCACGTCCGCCGCAAAGGCTTCGGTCGCGTCGATCCGGGCGCGCAGCGCGCCGGTCATGTCGGAAAGCGCGCGGGCGAGCAGGCCGATCTCGTCGCTGCGGTCGGGCAGGCGCGGGACCACCACTTCGCGCGCGCGCCCCAGCCGCACACGGATCGCGGCACGGGCGAGCAGGCGCAGCGGCCGCACGATCGTCCGCGCCAGGAACAGCGAGAGCAGGATCGAGAATACCGAGACGAACAGCAGCACCATGCCGAGCCGGAAGCGTTCGGCGCGGACGGTCTGGGTGATGTCGCGGGCGTTCACCGTGGTCATCACCACGCCGAGCTCGGTGATCGGCGCGGCGGCGGTGATCACCGGGGTGCGATCGGGCGCGCGCCATACGGTCGCCGGCGTGCCATGGGCGGACATGGCGGTGCGCACGTCCGGCCATTCGAGGCCCTGGTCGACCGGGCGCTCGCGATAGAGCGGGGCGCGGTCCGCACCCGCCACCGTGTCGATCACCGCGTCGAGGATGCGCGCCGCCTCCAGCCCCCAGGGATCCTTGTCCGGATCGCGCAGCACCACGTTGCGCAGGCCCAGCGCCTTGCTGTCGGCAAGCAGCTTGCCCTTCTCGTCGAACAGCCGGATGCGGGTGCCGGTATCGCGGGCGAGGCTGAGCACCAGCAGGTCGCGGCGCTTCTCGTCCTTGGCGGAGGCGAGCGCCTGGGCGATCAGCCGCACCTCGCGCCCGGCCTGCTCAACCCGGCTGTCGACGATGCGGCTGCGGTACGAATCGAGGTAGGAGAAGCCGCCGCCCAGAAGCGCGAGCGCGAAGATGTTCACCGCGAGGATGCGCGGCGTCAGGCTGACGCGATTGGACCATTTGAGCGCGAGGTCGCGCTCGTCCCTATTCGTCCGAGAACCGGTAGCCCGCGCCATAGAGCGTCTCGATAGCATCGAATTCCGAATCGACTTGCCGGAATTTGCGGCGGACGCGCTTGATGTGGCTGTCGATCGTTCGGTCGTCGACATAGATGTCGTCCTGATAGGCGGCATCCATCAGCTGGTTGCGGGTCTTCACGATGCCCGGGCGCTGCGCCAGCGTCTCGAGGATCAGGAACTCGGTGACGGTCAGCGTCACGTTGGTGCCGTTCCAGGTTACGCGGTGGCGCGCCGGGTCCATCGTCAGCCGGCCGCGCTCCAGCGCCTCGGCGGTGACTTCCTCGCCACCCTCCGCGCTCGGCTGCGCGGCTTCGGTGCGGCGCAGGATCGCGCGGATGCGGGCGATCAGCAGGCGCTGGCTGAACGGCTTGGCGATGTAATCGTCCGCGCCCATCGCCAGGCCGAGTGCCTCGTCGAGCTCGTCGTCCTTGCTGGTCAGGAAGATAACCGGAATCGTGCTCTTCTCGCGCAGCTTCCGCAGCAGCTCGAGCCCGTCCATCTTCGGCATCTTGATGTCGAGCACCGCCAGGTCGGGCGGATTGTCGATCAGCGCCTTCAGCGCGCTCTCACCGTCGGAATAGACGCGCGTCAGGAAGCCCTCGGTCTGCAGGGCGATCGAGACGGAAGTGAGGATATTGCGGTCATCATCGACCAGCGCGATCGTAGCGGTCATGCGTTTGCGACACTCGGAACCATTGATTTGACGGCGTAACCGAAACTTCTTCGCCGCTCAATCGGCTGACAACGTTTACTCGGGTTGACCCTAGTTTCGGCAGGGGCTTATGGCCACGCAATAATATTGCACCGGGCGGCAACAGCCTGGGCAGATCACCCACAGGGTGTTTGGAGACGGAGGCAAATTTGACTGAGCGCACGCCGCGCCACGGTCTCGATGCTATGGGCATCGGGACCGGGGCCGATATTTTCTGGAATCTCGAAACCGCCCAGCTGGTCGAGCAGGCCGTGTCCCGCGCCGAAGGCAAGCTGGCCAAGGACGGTCCGCTGGTCGTCACCACCGGCAAGCACACCGGGCGCAGCGCCAAGGACAAGTTCATCGTCCGTGACGCCACCACCGAGGACAGCGTTTGGTGGGGCAAGGTCAACAAGGACATGAGCCCGGCCCATTTCGCGGCGCTCAAGGCCGACTTCCTCGCCGAAGTCGCCAATCGCGATACGCTGTTCGTCCAGGACCTCTATGGCGGCTCGCAGCCCGAGCACCGGGTCAACGTCCGCGTGATCAACGAGTTGGCCTGGCACAATTTGTTCATCCGCACGATGCTGGTCCGTCCCGAGGGCGCCGAGCTGGCCGGGTTCGTGCCCGAATACACGATCATCGACCTGCCGAGCTTCCGCGCCGATCCCGATCGTCACGGCACCCGCAGCGAGACGGTGATCGCGGTCAACTTCACCGAGAAGCTGATCCTGATCGGCGGCACCGCCTATGCCGGCGAGATGAAGAAGAGCGTCTTCGGGCTGCTCAACTATCTGCTGCCGGTCGATGGCATCATGCCGATGCACTGCTCGGCCAATATCGGACCTGAAGGCGACACCGCGGTGTTCTTCGGCCTGTCGGGCACCGGCAAGACCACACTCTCGGCCGATGCGTCGCGCACGCTCATCGGCGATGACGAGCATGGCTGGTCCGACACCGCCGTCTTCAATTTCGAGGGCGGCTGCTACGCCAAGATGATCAATCTCTCGGCCGAGGCCGAGCCGGAGATCTTCGCGACCACCAGGCGCTTCGGCACGGTGCTCGAGAATGTCGTGATGGACGAGGCGAGCCGCACGCTCGACCTGGCGGATAACAGCCTGGCCGAGAACAGCCGCGGCGCCTATCCGATCGACTTCATCCCCAACACCTCCGAGCACAATCTCGGGCCGGTGCCGCGCAACATCATCTTCCTGACCGCGGACGCCTTCGGGGTGATGCCGCCGATCGCGAAGCTGACGCCCGACCAGGCGATGTACCACTTCCTCTCGGGCTATACCGCCAAGGTGGCCGGCACCGAGATCGGCGTGACCGAGCCCGAGGCGACCTTCTCGACCTGCTTCGGCGCTGCCTTCATGCCGCGCCATCCGGCAGTGTACGGCAATCTGCTCAAGGAGCGGATCGCCAAGGGCGGGGTCGATTGCTGGCTGGTCAACACCGGCTGGAGCGGCGGCCGCGCCACCGATCCGGGGATCAAGCGCATGCCGATCAAGGTGACGCGTGCGCTGCTCAACGCCGCGCTCGACGGCAGCCTGGCCCAGGCCGAATTCCGCAAGGACCCGAATTTCGGGTTCATGGTGCCGGTGGCGGTCAACGGGGTGGACAGCGCGATCCTCGATCCACGCGCGACCTGGTCGAACAAGGCCGACTATGACGCCACGGCCGGCCGGCTCGTCGACCAGTTCGTCGAGAACTTCGCCCAGTTCGCGGATCATGTCGATCAAGGGGTGCGCGAAGCGGCACCGCAGGTAACCACAGCATAACTGGCCCGGTCATCGATCGGGCGATAGGAGCCCGATCGATGACCGAGTTCTCGCCAAGACTGTTCGCCACCGACGCCGAGATCATCCATCTCGGCGAAGGACTGCTCGCCTGTTCGCTCGCGAAGGAGGAGTGGACCCATGAGGCGCATCTCGCCGCCTGCCTCTACCTGATCGCCGAGCGCCCAGATGTGGACGTGGATGCCGAGATCGCCGGGCTGATCTCGCGCTTCAACGAAAGCGTGGGCGGGGTGAATGACGACAAGGGCGGCTATCACGACACGATCACCCGGGCTTATGTCGCCGGGGTGCGCCTGTTCCTGGCGCAGACCGGCGAGACCGGGCTGGTCGAGCGGGTCAACGGGCTGCTGCGCTCGCGGGTCGGGCGGCGGGACTGGCCGCTCGGCTTCTACAGCCGCGAGCTGCTTTTCTCCGTCCCGGCGCGCCGCGGCTTCGTTCCGCCGGACCGGGCACCATTGCCGTTGGGCGCGGACGAGTCGGCGTGCTAGATACGATGCCGTTCCAATCACCCATTGGGAGGTAATAGTATGAGCATCCTCGACGGCATCCTCGGCCAGGTCACGCAGAATGTGGACATCGCCAATCTCGCGGCAAAGGTCGGGCTCTCGCCCGAGCATGTCGAGCAGGCGGTGCAGGCGCTCGCCAAGTTCCATCCGATGGACACCGACACCGCCGAAGGCGCCGCCGGCGCCACCGGGCTGCCGGTCGAGAAGCTCCAGGAGATCATCGGCCATATCGGCGGCGAAGGCTCGCTCGGCCATTTCGCCAACCTGCTGAAAGGCGACGGCGAAGGCGTGCTCGGCCAGCTCGGCGGGCTCGCTTCGGGCTTCCTCGGCGGCAAGAGCTGATCCGTAGCAGGGGCTCGCCGTGCGCCGGCGAGCCCCTGCGCTCAGCGCACCGCCGGCAGGATATGCTCCGGCGTGTATTTCTCCTGGGGCACGTACATCACCTTGTCCCCGTAGTTGCCGCCGAAGATCGCGACGACCAGGTCCAGCTTCGGCACCACGATCACCACCTGGCCACCATTGCCCGCCGCATAATAGGCCGGCAGCGTCTGGCCCTGCCAGGGCAGGTCGATCCCCCACCAGAGATAGCCGTAATGCAGCCCGCGCAGCTGACCGCGCGGCGCGGTGGCGCGCTGCACCCAATCGGCACTCAGGATGCGCTTGCCCTGCCAGGTGCCGCCGTTCAGCATCAGCTGGCCGAGCTTCATGAAATCGCGTGGCCGGAACTGCGCGCCGCCGCCCATATAGACCTCGCCCGTCGGCTGCAGGTTGAGCGCATAGGGGCCGAATTGCATCGGCCGCGCGATCAGCCGGTCGAAACTGTCCTCGATCGGCTCGCCGGTCACCTTGGCGAGCACGCCGCCGGCGAGATTGGGGTTGGTGCTGCAATAGACCCGCTCGCCGCCCGGCTGGGCGACCATCGGCAGGTCGAGCGCATAGCGATACCAGTCCGGCTGCGCGTCCTGGCTCTGCATCACATCCTCATTGCCCGGCGCCTTGGGATCGCGGTCGTCGCAGTGGAAGCCCGAGGCCATGCTGAGCAGGTCGCTCAGCGTCATCGCCCGCTTGCGCGGATCGAGATCGGCGGGAAGCGCCTTCTCCAGCGTCGCATAGACCGGCGTCTCCGGCCCGATCCGCGCACCGTCCTGCATCGCCGCGCCGACCAGCACCGAGGTCAGGCTCTTCGCCGCCGAGCGCGTGTCGTGCAGCGCATCGCCATCGGTGCCGTGGAGATATTCCTCGAGCACCAGTCTGCCGTGCCGGGCGACCAGCACCGCATGGATCTCCTGCGAATGGACCGAGGTGATCGGCTCGTCGATCAGCATCTGGACGAAGCGCTCGATCGCCGCCCGGTCGATCTTCTCCGCCGCCAGCGTCGAGACCGGCCAGCCATCGCCCTTCGCCAGCGGCGCGCGCCAGGCATAAGGCGCGGTGAGGCCGGGGCGGGGATAGAAGTCGCTCAGCGCGTCGGCGGGCTCGAAGTCATAGGTGTTGCCGCGCCCGGGGATGACGATCGAGAGCAGCCTGTTCTCCGCATCGAAGCTGCCGGTGGCGATCTCGACTTCCTCGGCCATCCCGCCGGGTGTGCCGAGCAGCCGGACGCGCCCGTCCTTCAGCTCGATATGCTTGAGGTCGACATTGCGCCCGACATTGCGGTCCGGATTGCGCATGAACACGCCGAGCCGCCCGTCGGCCTCGCGATCCACCTTCAGATAGAGCGTGAAGCTGTCGTCGAGCGGCCGCACCTCGCCGCGCCATTGCGACGGGCCGGCCGCCTCCAGCACCACCGGCGTCGAGAAGCGCATGCCGCTGGTCGCCATGCGCGGCTGGACCCAATGGCCGCGGATGCGGGTGCCCTCGATCCGCCCGCGAAAGCTGCCGCGCTCACCGGGCAGGGTGAAGCGCAGCGTGTCGCTCGCCTGCTCGACCACCGCCTCGCGCCCGGCGATCTCGGCCCGCCATTTTGCGCCGTCACGCACCAGGGTGAGCGTGCCGCGCACATCGGGGCCGAAGCGCTTCTTCGCCGCCCACAGGCCGACAAGCTCCGGCTTCGCGTCCTGCGCGGCAAGGGAGGTGGGAAGGGTCATCGCGCAGGCGATAAGGGCGGAGAAAAGGGCTTTACGCATCGAAACGCTTTCATCTGTTGCGTCAGCCGCTCTGCGATGCCGATGCGCCGCCGTCTTGTATCCGCGCAACCTCCCGCCGCCAGCGTGAGGGCGTGGCGCGAAAGGCGTCGCGAAAGGCATGGCTGAGATGCGCCTGGTCGACGAACCCGGTCGCATAGGCGACTTCCGCCAGCGAGGCGGTGCCGTTCCCCAGCATCGCCGCCGCGCGCTCGAGCCGCCGCCCGCGCAGATGCTCGCCCGGGGTGCAGTGGAGATAGCGGCGGAAGACCCGCGCCAGATGCACCGGATGCACGCCCGCCTCGGCGGCGAGGTCGGCGACGCTCAGCTCGGGATCGTCGGCGGTGAAGGTCATCTCGAACACGCGCTTCAGCCAGCTCGGCGGCTTGCTGGCGTTGCGGGCTTCGTCCGAGGAGAGCGGCTGCATCGTGGCGACCAGCTGGTGCGCCCGCCCGTCAAAGGCGAGCGGGGAGGGTGCCGACCGGTCAAACTGCGCCGCCACGGCATGCGCGGTCCAGATCGCATAGGGATCGAGCACGCGCACCGCCGTCCCTTCGCCGCGCTCATAACCACCCGAGATGGCGAGGAAGCTGCCCTGGCCCTCATGGAAACGGTCGCGGTGCGTGGTGCCGGGTGGATTGAACACCAGGAGCGGCGTGCGCGACACCGCCGGTGCGTCCCTGGCAGAGGATTTGTAGCCGCCCGACAGGACGAGCACGAAATGCGCCTCGTCATGCGTGTGCGTCTCGACTTCATGCTCGGGCGCGGTGGCGGCGAGGCGGTGATAGGTGAAGCCGCCGATCGCGCGATAGGCAGGGCCATCGCCCCAGAATTCATGCCGCGCCCGACGCAAAGCCACTGTTGCCGATCCCCGATCCGGTTTCTTGCTGTGTTATCTGGATAACACGCGCCGATCAACCACCAGTGCGATCCCGGCGCCGGCGGCATAGGCCAGGAAGTCGAGCCATTCGAAGCTGCCGCCCAGCACCACGCGGATCACCCGGTTCTGCACCCCGAGCAGGTCGAGCACATGCGCCGCCTGCCCGATCTCGATCGCCGCGCCGATCGCGAAGGCGCTCAGGGCGGCGGGCAGGGACCGGAGCGGCAGCACCGCCCGCAGCCCGCAATAGACCAGGATCACCGCCAGCACGTCGCCCAGATAGGGCCGCACGAAGCGATCGCGCACGAACAGCGCGATTGCCACCTCCACCGCGAACAGCAGGAGCGCGGCGAGCGCATAGCCCCAGCGCCAGGTCAGGCCCAGCGTCAGGCCTTACGCTCCGCGATATGCCGGTCGATCACATGGCCGAGCACGGTCATCGGCACGTTCCCGCCGAGCACCACGGCATCGTTGAAGGCGCGGAAGTCGTAGCGGTCGCCCAGCGCGCCCTTGGCCTTGTCGCGCAGGCGATTGATCTCGCTATGCCCCACCTTGTAGCCGCAGGCCTGGCCCGGCCACGAGCAATAGCGGTCGACTTCGCCCGAGACTTCCTCGACCGAGGAGCCATTGGCGGTGACGAACCACTCGATCGCCTTCTGCCGGCTCCAGCGCTTGGCATGCAGCCCGGTGTCGACGACCAGGCGGCAGGCGCGGAAGCCCAGCGACTGGAGATAGCCGAGCTTCTCCGCCGGGTTCTCGGCATAGACGCCCAGCTCGTCGGCCAGCTGCTCGGCGTAGAGCGCCCAGCCTTCCGAATAGGCGTTGAACGCCAGGATGCTGCGGATCAGCGGCATCCGGTTGGCATATTCGCCCTGCCAGACATGTCCCGGAATGCCCTCATGATAGGCAAGGTCGGGCAGGCTGAACTTCGTGTGCAGCGCGGTAGTGCGCAGGTTGAGCCAGATCTTGCCCGGCACGGTGCCGTCGATCGAGCCCGCGCCGCCATAGGCGCCGGGTGCGCCGGGCTCCTCTTCCAGCGGCAGGCGGCGGACCTCGAGATTGCCCTTCACCAGCGTGTGGAACGCCTGCGGCATCCGCCCGCGAATGTCGTTCACGCGCTCCTGCATGAACTTGATGATCTCGGCACGGCCGGCGTCATTGTCGGGGAAGGTGAAGCGCGAATCCTTGCCCAAAGCTTCCATCCGCGCGCCGACCGAGCCCTGAGAATAGCCTTCTTTCTTCAGGATCGCGTCCATCTCGGACTGGATCCTGGCCAGCTGGTCGAGGCCCATCTGGTGGACTTCGTCGGGCGTCATCGTCGTGGTGGTGCCGGCGCTCAGCGCCCAGGCGTAATAGGCGTCGCCGTCCCTGAACTTCCACACGCCGGCATCGCTGGTCGCGCGCTTGCGATGCTTCTCCAGCTCCGCGATCTGGCGATCCAGGGCCGGGGTGAGCTTGTCCTTGGCGAGCAGCCAGGCGCGCTCGCCGAAATCACCGTCCATCCCCGCGGTGCGGTTCGCCAGCGAGGTGACCACGCCCCAGCCGGCCGGATCGCCGCTGCGCGCCTGCCTGATCTGCTTCAGGCATTTGTCGAGCAGGAAGTCGGGTGCGATCACGCCCTTGCTGGCGGCGATCTTGAGCCGCTCGGTCTCGCCGTCCAGCTGCTCGGCATAGCTCTCCAGCCGGTCGAGATAGCCCTCGGCATCCTCGGGCACGGCGATCTGGTGGTCGCTGTCGAGCATGCGCGGGGTATCGAGGAAGGCGCCGACATTCTGCACCACCACATAGGGCGAGTTGCGCCAGCTGCCGGTCGCGACATCGCCATAGCCGAAGCCGAAACCCTTGAGCGCGTTGGAGAAGCTCGCCTGGATAACGTCGATATTGGTGCGCATCGCCGGGCTCAGCGCGTTCAGGTCGAGCCTGGCGATGTCGGCCAGCGCCTTTTTCAGGTTCGCGGCGATCTTCGCCTGACCCTTCACCGATCGGTCCATCAGCTGGTGCTTGAGGTTGGCGCGCTTGTCCTTGTCTACGCCGAGCGTGGTCGCCGTCTCGGGATAGTCGCGCAGCATCTGCTCGGCGACCCGGTCGAGCAGCGCCTGGGCAGGGGCGTCATTCCCGGCGGCGAATGCGCGGGCCGTGGCGGGCATGCCGGCGAGCGCGAGAGTCGAGCCTGCGCCGAGCAGCAACTGGCGACGAGTGGTATCCATGCAATTTTCCTCGAAACGAAAGTCTTCAGGCCGGCTCGACGTCGAGCGAGCCGTCGCGGGCGCCGGTGATGCGGACATGCGCGCCGGCGGGGGTGTCCGGGCCATTGGCCGGCCATTCGCCGTCGCCCACCTTCACCCGGCCCTGGCCGGCGGTGATCGGCTCGACCACGGTGACGACCTGGCCGACCAGCCGGGCGACGCGGTCGTTGAGCAGCGGGTCGGCGCTCGGCACCGGGTTGCTGCGATACCAGCCGCGCCCGAGCGCCACCGCCGCCGCCGATGCCGCGGCGAACAGGAACACTTCGAACACCAGGTCGAAGCCCGGCACCAGCAATGTGACGATGCCGGTGATCGCGGCGCCGGCGGCGATGAACACCAGGAAGATGCCCGGCGCCAGCAGCTCGGCGATGGCCAGCAGCGCCGCCAGGATCAGCCAGGCGAGGCCGGTGTTCACGGTGAGCAGCTCCTGCAGGTTCATCTCAACCCTCCTTGGGCTCGAACGGACGCGGGCGCGGCGGGGCGGGCGGTGCCGGCGGGCGCGGGGCGCCGCCATTGCCGCCACCGCCACCAGCCAGCGCATCCTTGGCCAGTTCCCCGATCCCGCCCAGCGTGCCGATCAACTGGGTCGCCTCGACCGGGAACAGGATCGTCTTGGCATTGGGGCTGGTCGCGAACTTGCCGACCGCCTCGACATATTTCTGCGCGATGAAATAGTTGAGCGACTGGCTCGATCCCGCCTCGATCGCGTCGGACACCAGCTGGGTCGCCTTGGCTTCCGCCTCGGCCGAGCGCTCGCGTGCCTCGGCGTCGCGGAAGGCGGCTTCGCGCCGGCCCTCGGCCTCGAGGATCTTCGACTGCTTCTCGCCCTCGGCGCGCAGGATCGCGCCGGCGCGGCTGCCCTCGGCCTCGAGGATGTTGGCGCGCTTCTCGCGCTCGGCCTTCATCTGGCGGGCCATGGCGTTGACGATGTCGGCCGGCGGGCGGATGTCCTTGATCTCGACGCGGGTGATCTTCACGCCCCAGGGCGTCGTCGCGTGATCGACTACCGAGAGCAGTCGCGCATTGATCTCGTCGCGCTTCGACAAGGTCTCGTCCAGGTCCATCGCGCCCATCACGGTGCGCAGGTTGGTCGTCACCAGGTTGAGCAGCGCGATGTAGAGGTCGCTCACCTCATAGGCCGCCTTGGCCGCGTCGAGGACCTGGAAGAACACCACGCCGTCGGTGGAGATCATCGCATTGTCCTTGGTGATGATCTCCTGCCCGGGGATGTCGATCACCTGCTCCATCATGTTCACCCGGCGGCCGACCCGGTAGAAGAAGGCGGGGAAGAAGTTGAAGCCCGGCCCGGCGACGCTGGTGAAGCGGCCGAAATGCTCGATCGTGTACTGATAGCCCTGGCGGACGATGGTCACGCTGGAGAAGAGGTAGAGCACGACGACCACGGCGACCGCGCCCAGGAAAACATTGAGTACGAGCATCCGACTCCCCCTTCACGATTTGCCTCTTGCTAGCATAGAGAGGGGGCATGACCACAGCCCGTCTCGCACCGCGCACCGCCCTGTTCCTGCCGGCCTCGAACCCGCGCGCGATCGAGAAGGCGCGGGGGCTCGGCGCCGATCTGGTGATCCTCGACCTCGAGGATGCGGTGAAGCAGGCCGACAAGGTGAGCGCCCGCGTCGCGGCGGTCGAAGCGGTGGGGCAGGGCTTTGCCGCCAGCCTCTCGGCGATCCGGATCAACGCGATCGACACCGCCGAGCATGGCGAGGATGTCGCGGCGATTGCGGGCTCCAGCGCCAACTTCGCGGTGCTGCCCAAGGCGGAAAGTGCCGAAGAGGTCGCGCAGGTCGCCAGGGCGCTCGGCAAGCCGTTGCTGGTGATGATCGAAACCCCGCGCGGCGTGCTGGGTGCCGCCGAGATCGCCGCGGTACCGGGCCTGGCCGGGCTCATCATCGGCACCAACGACCTGGCCGCCTCGCTCCGCCTCCCGCCCTCCAGCGGGCGTGCGCAGATGGGCGTATCCCTGCAAAGCGTCGTCCTCGCCGCCCGCGCCGCCGGCGTCTGGGCGCTCGACGGCGTGTTCAACAAGCTCGACGATCCCCAGGGTCTCGCCGCCGAATGCCGCGAGGGCAGGGCGCTCGGCTATGACGGCAAGTCGCTCATCCACCCGAACCAGATCGCCATCGCCGGCCAGGCATTCGGCCCCAGCGAGGCCGAACTGGCGGAAGCCCGCGCCCTCGTTGCCGCCGCTACGGGCGGGGCCGAGCGCTATGACGGCCGGATGATCGAGGCGATGCACGTCGATCAGGCCCGCGCGCTGCTCGATCGCGCGATGGATTATGCCGGATCGGATGATTTCCTTGCCTAGGTAGGACCACCTAGGCCGGGCAGCGTCTATTATAGCTACATGCCCGGACTGCCCAAGCTTCACAGCGATCTGCTCGCCGCGCTCGACGAGCTCGAACATCTCCTCGCGCAGCCCACGCTGGACCAGCTGCGCCTGTCGCGCGTCCGGCTCTACATCTCCAAGGTGAATGGCGAGCGCCGCACCACGGTCGACCGGCTCTGCGAGGCGCTGGAGCGCGAGGCGACCGGCGTCCATGCCCAGCAGATCGCCGCGCTGCGCCAGTCGAACATCGAGAAGCGCATCGAGTATACCGTGCATGTCGGCAATTGGGGCCTGCGCGAGGTCGCTGCCGACTGGCCGGGCTATTGCCGTGCCTCGGTCGAGCTTTCGCGCAGCATCCGCCAGCAGGTCATGGTCGAGCAGGCGTTGCTTTGCGACCGACAAGATGACGCCGACCCCCTAGCGCTTTCCGACCCTCGCGGTTACATGGGCCGCCAACTTCCGAATCAGGACATTGGCGCACCCCATGGACATCCCCCTCGGCCTCACCTTCGATGACGTTCTCCTCTATCCCGGGGAATCCGAAGTCCTGCCGAGCATGGCCGACACCCGTACGCGGGTAACCCGCGGCCTCTCGCTCAACATCCCGATCCTCTCCTCGGCGATGGACACCGTCACCGAAGCCGACATGGCGATCGTCATGGCGCAGCTCGGCGGCATCGGCGTCCTCCACCGCAATCTCGACATCGAGGAGCAGGTCGAGGCGGTCCGCGCGGTCAAGCGCTTCGAGAGCGGCATGGTCGTCAACCCGATCACCATGGCACCCACCGGCACCCTGGCCGAGGCCCGTGCGCTGATGGCCCAGCACCGGATCAGCGGCATTCCGATCGTCGAGGCGTCGGGCAAGCTCGCCGGCATCCTCACCAACCGTGACGTCCGCTTCGCCGAGCGGCTCGATCAGCCGGTTGCCGAGCTGATGACGCACGATAACCTTGCCACCGTCCGCGTCGGCGTCAGCTCGGAAGAGGCGCGCCGCCTGCTCCATTCGCGCCGCATCGAGAAGCTGCTGGTCGTCGACGATGCCTATCGCTGCGTCGGCCTGATCACGGTGAAGGACATCGAGAAGGCGGTGAACTATCCGTCCGCCACCAAGGACGCTGCCGGCCGCCTCTGCGTCGCCGCCGCCACCACCGTGGGCGACAAGGGCTTTGCCCGCACCGAGGCGCTGGTCGATGCCGAGGTCGACCTGATCGTGATCGACACCGCGCACGGCCACAATGTCGAGGTCAGCCGCGCCGTCGAGCGCGTGAAGAAGCTCTCCAACCGCGTCCAGGTCATCGCCGGCAACATCGCCACCGCCGAAGCCGCCAAGGCGCTGATCGGCGCGGGCGCGGACGGCATCAAGGTCGGCATCGGCCCGGGCTCGATCTGCACCACCCGCGTCGTCGCCGGCGTCGGCGTGCCGCAGCTCACCGCGGTGATGGAAGCCGCCAACGAAGCGTCGAAGCATGACGTGCCGGTGGTCGCCGATGGCGGCATCCGCACCTCGGGCGACGTCGCCAAGGCGATCGCCGCCGGTGCCTCGACCGCGATGATCGGCTCGCTGCTGGCAGGCACCGAGGAAGCCCCGGGCGAGACCTTCCTCTACCAGGGCCGCGCCTACAAGTCGTACCGCGGCATGGGCTCGGTCGGCGCGATGGCGCGCGGCTCGGCCGACCGCTATTTCCAGCAGGACGTCAAGGACCAGCTCAAGCTCGTGCCGGAAGGCATCGAGGGCCAGGTGGCGTTCAAGGGCCCGGCCAAGGACGTGATCCACCAGCTGGTCGGCGGCGTGAAGGCGTCGATGGGCTATGTCGGTGCCGCGACCATCGACGAGTTCCAGAAGAAGGCCCGTTTCGTCCGCATCACCAATGCCGGCCTGCGCGAGAGCCACGTCCACGACGTGACGATCACCCGCGAGGCGCCGAACTACCCGACGCGATAGGCCGTGATACCGCCGGCTGCGTCGCTCCTTCGGGCGGCGCGGCCCGCCGGGCGGTAAAGCTCTGGCAAGATATTTGCTCCATTATGAAGCAATGTCACGGCGTCTCGATATTCTCACCCGGCATCATGATCGACTGATCGAGATCATGGCCACCGCCCGCACCCAGATCACCGACTCCGTGAAGGGTGCCGATCTGGATGCGCTGCGCCATCTCCGCCGTGAGATGGTCGAGGCGCTGGCTGCCTATCAGCGCTTTGTCCATGAAGAGATTTACGAGCCCGCCCAGCAGGGTATCGGCTCGGCGGAAGCGCGTCGCGACGCGCGGGCGCTGAAGATCGACTGCATCCAGCTCCAGCGCGACTATGACGATTTCGGCCTGCGCTGGGCGCGGCGCCACGTCCTCGAGAACTGGCCGGAATACCGCCTGAGCGCCAATCTCATGATGAAGCGGGTCAACGACCACATCCTGCACGTCTGCGAGCTGCGCAAGGGCTGGAGCAGCGGTCAGGCCGCCTGAGAGCGTCGCTTTGCCCCAGCCCCGGGGCGGGACGGTGGGCTGTCTTCTATCCGATTGCGCCGCCTTGGTAATTCGCTACGCTGCGCCCGGTGCCAAGTTTCGTTCGCGCCCGGCTCATGCCAGGCACCGCCATTTTCCCGCCGCTTCCCGATGTAGCGCCCAACCGACCCGCGGGATCCGCCGCCGGCTTCCGGCCCGCCCAGCTATGGGGTGCGATCGGCCTGAGCATGGCGATCTGCGCGGCGCTGATGTGGAAGGCCGGGCTGCGCATCGATCCGCTGCTGCCGTCCAACCTGGCCTATGTCGCGGCGCTGCTGCTGCTCTTCGCCGTCCGGCCCGCTCTGTCCCGCACCAGCCGGCGCTGGGCACCGGGCCTGGCCGATCTCACCGAGAATGTCGGGCTGTTCATGGCGATGGCGCTCACCGGCGCGGTGGCCACCTATCCGCTGGCGGCGCTGTCGCATGGCTATGCCGATGCCCCGCTCCAGCGGATCGACGAGGCGCTGCATTTCCACTGGCTCGCCTGGTACGAGACGGTCGTCGCGCATCCCAGCCTGCAGAAGCTCGGCGTGGCCGCCTATCAGTGCATCTATGTGACCCCGGCCGCGCTGCTCATCGCCTTTGCGATCCGCGGCCAGCGCCGCGAGGCGCACCGCTTCCTCGCCAGCTTCTGGCTGGCCGCGATCCTAACCCTGACCCTGTACCTGTTCATGCCCGCCGTCGGCCCGCTGACCTATCTGTGGAAGGGCCCGATCCCCTATATGCCGACCAGCGCGATCTGGCAGGAACAGCTCATCCCGGCGCTCCGCGCCCACCAGATCGGACAGGTCAATCTCAACGAGCTGCGCGGCCTGGTCTCGGCCCCGAGCTTCCACACCGCGTCCGGCGTCGTCTACATCGCCACCGCCTGGCGTTGCGGCAACCTGCGCTGGCCGCTGACCTTCCTCACCCTGGCGATGCTGCTGGCGACGCCGGTGGAGGGGACGCATTACCTGTCGGACATGATCATCGGGGCAGCCGTGGCGCTGGTGGCGCTGGTGCTGGCGGGGAGGCTTGTGGGGCGGTTCGGGCGCAGCGCGGTGGCGGCCTGAAAGCAGCGACCGGACGCGCCGATCCGTTTCCCGTACCGGCGGGGGCGCCGGCACGGGAACCCGCATCTCAGCGCGCCTTGGCGAGGGCAACCGCATCCGCTCCGGCGGGGAAGTGCAGCGCGCCCGCGATATCGTGCGCCGCGTCCCAGACAGCTTCGGCGACGTCGCTTTCCCGGGTTGTCATCGCCGGCGTTGCCAAGGCTTCGAGGATCGGTCGCGCGAAATCGGCGTATTCGCCAGGGAGCAGATCCTCGACTGGCACAATGGCGTTCGCGCCGAACCGCGTCGTGGGGGCATAGCCCGGCTCGACCAGTTTCACCTGCACGCCGAAATGGCCGAGCTCATGGGCGAGCGAGCCGGTGAACCCCTCGATCGCCTGCTTGGACCCGGTATAGGCCGCGGCCAGCGGAAAAGCGCCGAGCGTCACGGTCGAGGTGACGTTGACGATCATGCCCGATCGGCGTGCGCGCATTTGCGGGATGATCGCATGGCACATGGCCATCACGCCGATCGTGTTGGTCTCGATCAGCTGGCGGATCAGCGACATCGGCATCGCCTCGAAAGCGCCCACGCCGCCCACGCCGGCATTGTTGACCAGCACATCGACTGGCCCCGCCGTCTCGATCAGCGTCGCGATGCTCCGTTCGTCGGTGACGTCCAGCGGCAGCACCCGCAGCCGTTCGGTTGGCGTCGCGAACCGGGCAGCTTCGGGCCGGCGCATCGTCGCTATCACGTTCCAGCCGCGCGAAAGGAAAAGCTCCACTGTCGCCTTTCCATAGCCTGACGAGGTGCCGGTGATGAGGATCGTCTTGGTCATTGCCTGTCTCCCTTGATGTTGATGACCAGGAGATAGACGCGCCGGATGATACGATATATAATTGATGATCCTTATTTGATTATGGATCGTCCAATATGGATCCGCTCAGCGAGATCATTGCCCTGCTCCGGCCGCGTGCCGCCGTCTCCAAGCCGATCTCGGCGCGCGGGCAATGGGGCGTTCGCTATGCCGCGCATGACGCGCCCGGCTTCACCCTCGTTCTCGCCGGTGAGGCCTGGGTCAGGTTCGAGGGCAGCGAACCGATCCGGCTGGCACGGGGCGATTTCCTGCTGTTGCCAACGACCCCGGCCTTCACGCTGGGCAGTGCGCCCGATATCGCCTGCGTCCCAGTCGAGCCGAGTGCCGAGCCCGTCCGGCACGGCGAGCAGGAGGGTGAGCCCGACTTTGTATCGCTTGGTGGAAGCTTCGCGTTCGAGCGCGTCAATGCACCCTTGCTGCTCGCGCTGCTGCCGGGCCGCATCCATATTCCGGCGACGGAGGGCAGGGCGACCCGGTTCGGCCGGCTAATCGAGCTGCTTGCCGAGGAATGTGGGGGCGATCAACCCGGCAAGGAGCTGATCGTCCAGCGCATGCTCGAGGTGCTGCTGGTCGAAGCGCTGCGCTGGCGCGGCATCGGCAGTCAGGCGATGCCTGCGGGGCTGCTCAACGGCATGCGCGATCCGGCGCTGGCTCGCGTGCTCCAGACGATCCACGCCGATGTCCGGGCGGGCTGGACGGTCGCGGAGCTCGCCGGGATCGCCGGCATGTCGCGGTCCGCCTTTTCGGCGCGGTTCGGTGAACGACTGGGCTGCGCACCGATCGAATATCTCGCCCGCTGGCGCATGGCGATTGCCAAGGATGCGCTTAGCCGGGGGGTGAAGTCGCTCGATCGCATCGCCGACGAGATCGGCTATGAATCGGCGAGCGCCTTCAGCACGGCATTCCGCAAGCGCCTTGGTTGCTCGCCCGGCCGGTTTGCGCGGGCGCCCGCCGCTTTGGTCTAGGGGTTGGCCTTAGTCGCCATACCCGATCCGGATCTTGCCCGCCGCCTCCGCCGCCACCCGCCGCGCCGCATCGGTATCCCCGGCAAGCGCCAGCGCCACCCCCATCCGGCGATAGGGCCGCGAATTCGGCTTGCCGAATATCCGCACATCCACTTCGCCGCCCTCGGTTGCCAGCGCCTCGGCAAGCCCTGCATAGGATAAGGTTTCCGAAGCCCGGTCCGCCAGGATCACCGCGCTAGCCGAGGGCCCGCGCAGCGTGATCGCCGGGATCGGCAGGCCCATCACCGCACGCGCGTGCAGGTCGAACTCGCTGAGGTTCTGCGAGATCAGCGTCACCATGCCGGTGTCGTGCGGGCGCGGCGAGAGCTCGGAGAAGATCACCTCCTCGCCCTTCACGAAGAACTCCACCCCGAAGATGCCATAGCCGCCCAGATCGTCGACCACCTTGCGCGCCATCTTCTGCGCGTCGGTAATCGCCTGCGCCGACATCGCGGCGGGCTGCCAGCTTTCCTGATAGTCGCCGCGCTCCTGGCGGTGGCCGATCGGCGGGCAGAACAGCACGCCGTCGCGGGTACGGATCGTCAGCAGGGTGATCTCGTAATCGAAGGCAACGAACTCCTCGACGATCACCCGCTTGCGGTCGCCGCGCATGTTGGCGACCGCATAGTCCCAGGCGGCCTCCAGCGCGCCGGCCTCGCGCACCGTGCTCTGGCCCTTGCCCGAGGACGACATCACCGGCTTGATCACGCAGGGCAGGCCGGTGTGCCCGGCGCCCGCCAGCACTTCCTCAAGGCTCTCGGCATAGCGATAGCGCGACGTGCGCAGGCCCAGCTCGACGGCCGCGACTTCGCGGATGCCGTCGCGGTTCATCGTCATCTGGGTGGCGCGCGCCGACGGGACGATGGTGAAGCCCTCGGCCTCCAGCTCGGCCAACACCTCGGTGCGGATCGCCTCGACCTCGGGGACGACATAGTCCGGCTGGTGCTTCTCCACCGCGGCGCGCAGCAACTCGCCGTCGAGCATCGAGAACACCTCGAAGCCATCGGCGACCTGCATCGCCGGGGCGCCTTCATAGGCGTCGCAGGCGATCACATGCGCGCCCAGCCGCTTGGCGGAGATCACGAACTCGCGGCCGAGTTCGCCCGAGCCGAGGAGCAGGATCTTCGCCGTGAACGCCATGTGCTTGCCTTCCTGATGGGGTTGGCGCGGCTGTGGCGGGATGGCGCCCGCTTGTCCATTCCCCTCACCATATTCCGTCATGCTGAACTTGTTTCAGCATCCAGGGCGCCCCCGGCTTTATCGCTCGTGGAGAGTTGGACCCTGAAACGAGTTCAGGGTGACGATGAGTGAAGATGCTTGAGCCCCGCCCCCGCAATTTCCACTACCAATGTAGGCAATGTTCTGCTTCTGCTCCGGCTATGCCGAGCGCGAATTCCCTGACTCTTGCCCTCCCGCGCACCCGCGTGGAGACTCAAGAGATTCAACATTTTGCTCAACCGGGCGGTTTAACGTCATGAACCCCGCCGCCCGCATCCAGGCCGCCATCGACCTGCTCGACAAGATCACTGCCGCCGCCCGAGACCAGGGTGGATCGGCCGACACGATCATCGCCAAGTGGTTCGCCGAGCGTCGCTATGCCGGTTCCAAGGACCGCCGGGCGATCCGCGAGCTGGTCTATGACGCGATCCGCATGCTCGGCGAGCGCCCGGAAACCGGCCGCGCCGCGATGCTGGCGCTGGTCGGGCGTCGGCCGGAAATGGTCGAATGGTTCGACGGCTCGCCCTATGGCCCCGCGCCGATCGCGCCGGGTGAGCCAATCGCCGAAGCCGGCGTGCTGCCGCGTTGGCTGGCCGAGGCCTTCGCCGCCTCGGGCCTCGACAGCGACGAGCAGGAAGCGCTGCTGGAGCGCGCCCCGCTCGACATCCGGGTCAACACGCTCAAGGCCGATCCCGCGGTCATCCAGGCCGAAATCCCCGGCTCGGTGCCGCTGCCGTGCCTGCCCGCCGGGCTGCGCGCGCCTTCGGATGCGCCGATCGAGCAATTGCCGTCGTACAAGGACGGCAAGCTCGAGGTGCAGGATGCCGGCAGCCAGTTCGTCAGCCTCGCGGCAGGCGTCGAGCGCGGCCAGCATGTCATCGACCTGTGCGCCGGCGGCGGCGGCAAGACGCTGGCGCTGGCGGCGGCGATGGCCAATCAGGGCAGCATCCTGGCCTGCGATATCGATCGCCCCCGGCTCTCCCGGCTGATGCCGCGTGCCGAGCGGGCAGGGGTGGGCATCGTCGAGACCCGCCTGCTCAACCCCAACCAGGAACGCGCGATGCTGGCCGACCAGGCCGGCCGCGCCGATGTCGTGCTGGTCGATGCGCCCTGTTCGGGTACCGGCACCTGGCGCCGCAACCCGGAGGCGCGCTGGCGGCTCAATCCGCAGCGGCTCGACCGTTATGTCGCGACACAGCGCGCGCTGCTCGACATCGCCGCCGATCTCGTCCGCCCCGGCGGGGTGCTGGTGCATGTCGTCTGCTCGCTGCTCGATGCCGAAGGGGCGGGGCAGGCCCAGGCGTTCCTGGAGCGCAATCCCGGCTGGACCGTTGAGCCGCTCGCGCTCGGCGCCGGCACACCGCGTGGCCCGGGCGTGCGCTTCACCCCGCTAAGGGACTCGACCGACGGCTTTTTTGTCGCGAGGATGCGGCGGCCATGATAGCGACCGGCAAGATTTCGGAGAATGTGATGCGTTTCACTGCGATTGGGGCGGCCGGTGCGTTGCTTCTGCTCTCGGTTTCCACGTCGTTGATGGCGCAGCGTGCCGACGACCAGCTCGATCCGCGCTCGGTGGAAATGGTCAAGCAGGGCCGCGCGATGCTCGCCGGCGGCAATGTCCAGGGTGCCGGCGATGTGCTCGAAAGCGCGCTGGCGGTCGATCCGCGCAATCGCGACGCGTATCTCGTCCTCGCCGATATCGCCCGCAAGGTGAACCTGCCCGGCAAGGCGATCCGCCTCTATCGTGAAGCGCTGAGCCTCGAGCCCAACGACACCGCCGCGCTGCGTGGGCAGGGCGAGGCGATGGTTGCCAAGGGCGCGATGGAGCGGGCCAAGGAGAACCTCGCCAAGATCGAGAAGCTCTGCGCCAAGGGCTGCGCCGACGCCGCCCAGCTCTCCGCCGCGATCGCCAAGGGCCCGCCGGTGGTCACCGCCCAGGCCGAACCGGCCCCGGCCCCTGCGGCGTCGCCGACGGCCAAGCCCTGATCGGCTTGTAATGTAGGATTTCGTCTGATTGGAAAGGGCGGTCCGGCGGATGCCGGGCCGCTCTTTGACAATCAGGACAGCGCCGAAAACGGCTTCTTGGCGTGTACTTCGTGTACTTTGGGCCGCTCAGCCCAGCGTTCGGGCAAGTGCGACGAACTCGGCGACGGTCACCGTCTCGGCACGCCGGGCGGAGTCGATGCCCAGGCTTTCCATCGCCTCCAATGCGCCGGGCACGCCTTTCAGGCTCTGGCGCAGCATCTTGCGGCGCTGGCCGAAGGCGGCGGCGGTCAGGTTCTCCAGCGTCTTGAGCCGCACGCCCTCGGGCGCTTCGGCGGGGACGATATGGACGACGGCCGACATCACCTTGGGCGGCGGCGTGAAGGCCGAACGATGGACGTTCATCGCGATCCTGGGCGTGGAGCGCCATTGGGAGAGCACGGCGAGCCGGCCATAATGGTCGGTACCGGCCGCAGCGACGATGCGCTCGGCCACTTCCTTCTGGAACATCAGCGTGAGGCTGGCCCACCACGGCTCCCACTCGGCCGAGAGCCAGCCGACGAGCAGCGCGGTGCCGACATTATAGGGCAGGTTGGCGACGACGTGCGGCTTGCCTTCGAACAGCGCCGGGGCATCGACCTCAAGAGCGTCGCCCTCGATGACGCGGAGCTTGCCGGGGAAGAAGCTGCCGAGCTCCTCCAGCGCCGGAATGCAGCGACGGTCGCGCTCCACCGCGGTGACGCTGGCGCCGCCCTGGAGCAGCGCGCGGGTCAGGCCGCCAGGGCCGGGGCCGACCTCGAACACTTCGGCGCCGTCGAGCTTGCCCGGCACCTTGGCGATGCGAGCGAGCAGCTGGTGGTCGAACAGGAAATTCTGGCCCAGCGCCTTGCTCGCGCTGAGACCATATTTGCTGATGACGTCCCGGAGAGGCGGAAGCTCGGTCACGCCGCCGCGTCTGCCCTGCGCTGGGCGGCGCTGGCGGCCATCTTGATCGCGGCGATCATCGCGCCGGGATTGGCCTCGTCCTTGCCGGCGATGCCGAACGCGGTGCCGTGGTCTGGCGAAGTACGGACGATGGGCAGGCCGAGGGTGATGTTCACGCCTTCGTCGAAATGGAGCGTCTTGATCGGGATCAGCGCCTGGTCATGCGTGGGGCAGAGCGCGGCGTCATAGCCGGCGCGGGCGCGGGGATGGAACATCGCATCGGCGGCGAAGGGGCCGATCGCGTCGATGCCTTCCTCGCGCAGCTGGGCGATGGCGGGCCGGAGGACGTCGATCTCCTCCCGTCCGATCTCGCCGCTCTCGCCGGCATGCGGGTTCAGGCCGGCAAAGGCGAGGCGGGGCCGCTCGATGCCGAAGTTGCGCAGCAGACCGCGCGCCGTGGCGCGGGCCTTGGCCAGTACCAGCTCGATGGTGAGCAGGCCCGGCACGCTGGCGATCGCGACGTGTACGGTGATCGGCACCACGCGCAGCGTCGGGCCGGCAAGCATCATCACCGCATTCTCCGGCGAGATGCCGCAGCGCTCGGCGACGAACTCGGTCTGGCCGGGATGCCGGAAGCCGATCTTGTAGAGCTGGACCTTGGAGACCGGACCGGTGACCACGCCCCCCGCCGCGCCGGCGTTGGACAGGCCGACGGCCAGCTCGAGCGACTGGAGCGCGGCCTTGGCACTGGCCTCGTCGGGGCTCCCGGGCGTCACCGCGCAGGTGTCGCCGACAGGCAATACCGGTAGCGCCTCGGCAAAGGCGGCCGCGGCCTGGTCGGGATTGGTGATCCGGGCGATCGGCCCGTCCCAAACCTTCTCGACGGCGTCGGGACACCCAATGGCGAAGAAGGGCGCGAGCGAATGCAGCTCGCGCGCCTTCCATGCCTTGGCGGTGATTTCCGGGCCGACTCCGGCCGAATCGCCCATCGATATGGCGAGCGGCCGGATCACCTCAGCGATATTCGATCAGCGCGTCGCGGCGGATGTCGCGAAGCATGCGCTGGGCGCGCAGGTTCGTGCGCTGCTCGGCAACCTGGTCCTGGATCTGGTCGCGGGTCGGCAGGCCGGGGGGCGGCGGATCGTCGCGACCGCAGACCACGAGCACGCGGACGCCGTCCTCGATCGTGCCGAAGGGCTGGGTCACCTGGCCGACCTGGAGCGGCAGGATGATCTGCTGCAGCGCGGGCGGCAGGTCGCCGATCACGACGCCGTCCTTCTCCACCACTTCCGCATTCTGCGCGGCGGCGACATTGGCCGCGTCACCGCAGCCCTTGATCGCCTGGGTTGCCTGGGCGAACTGGCCGGCGCGCGCCTGGGCCTGCGCCTCGTTCGTGCCCTTGGGGAAGGTGATGGTGATCTGGCGGAGCGAGAGCTTGGCGCCGCGCGGATCGGCCATGCCGATCTTGCGCTTGTCCGCCAGGTACACGATCGAGAAACCGGTCGACAGCGGGATCGGGCCCGCGACCTGGCCGGCCGACATCTCTTCCACGGCCTTGGCCATCTCGTCGGGCAGGATGCCCGGCGCCAGGCGGACCCAGCCGAGGTCGCCGCCCTGACCCTTGGTCGAGCTCTCCGAATAGGTCTTGGCGAGATAATCGAAGGGCGCGCCCTCCTTCATCTGCTGGATGATGCGCTGCATGCCCGCATAGACTTCCTGCTTACGGTCGTCCGTGGCGTTCATGTAGATTTCGTAGACGTGATATTCTTCGCTGCCCTGCGCGGCCTTGAGGCGGGCGATGATGGCATCGGCCTCCTCGTCGCTCACGTTGATGTCGACCTTGCGGCGCAGCACGCGGCCCCAGGCGACTTCGCCCTCGATCTGCTTGCGGATCGTGCGCTCCGAAGCGCCGGACTGGCGCAGGAAGACCCGGAACTGCTCCGGAGTCATCTTCAGGCGGCGGGCGACGCCGCCGAAGCTCTGGTCGATCTCCTTGGGATCGACATTGATCTCGTTGGCCTTGGCCTCCTGGATCTGCAGCGTCTCGTCGATCAGCTGGCGCAGGATCATCATGCGATACTGATCGCGCTCTTCCGGCTTCAGGTTGAGCTTGTTGAGCGCGATGATCAGGTTGAGCCGCTGGTCCACATCGGTGCCGGTGAGCACCGTGTTGTTCACGATCGCGGTGGGCTTGCGGATGTTGGGATCGGCCTTGCCGAACAGCTTGAGATCGGGCGGAAGATCGAGCTGGGCAGCAAGCGCGGCGGCAGCATCTTCCTGCTGCGCGGGCGTTGCCTGCTGGGTCGGGGCCGGGGCCGACTGCTGCGGGGCCGGAGCGGCCGGCTTCGGCGCGGGAGCGGTCTGTGCCGTCTGCGCCACAACCCCCGGCGCTACGCTGGAGACGACGAGCGCGAGAACGGACAAGCGGCCTGCGCGGATCGCCTTGCTAACACCAATGTTCACGTGATTCCGTACCCTCAAATCTGCCGGAGAGTGGCGCATAATGTTCAATTGTGCCTGAACTTAGGCTTACCGGCGGTTCCCCTCTAGCGGCGCAGCCTAGCGCCCCAGATTCTTGAACGCCAGCGTCAACAGATAGGAGTTGCCGCGCGCGGCGTCGCCGGTGGTGGCATAATCGCGCTTCCAGGTCAGGCCCAGCCGCAGGCAATCGTCCTCATAGGTGATGCCCAGGCGGTGGCGCACCGGCTCGAATCCGTCGGCGAGCGAGGTGGGATCTTCCTTGCGATCGGTCAGATCGACCAGCGTCGAGCCCGAAAGCGACCAGAAACGCGCGATCTGGATGCGGGCGCCGAGGCGAAGCTCCTCGCGGTCCTGCAGGTCCTCGAGCGACGCGTTGATGTTACGGTTGAGGCGCAGATAGCCGATCTGGGCATAGGTGGAGCGCGAACCGAGCGTCATGTCGACTTCGTTGCGGCGGAAGGCCAGGCTGTCCTTGTCGAGCCGGTAGCGGTGGGTGAAGCTGACAAAATCGCGGAAGCGCACGACGGTGCGGCCGACAATGTCCGACACCCGGGCGTTCAGACCTGTCCCATCCGGGAACAGCGTCGGGCGCGAGGAAATGCGATAGCTCTGGCCGACATTGGCGTCGATCGAGAAGCCCGGCAGGTAGAGCGCATAGTCGAGGCCCCAGGTGAAGCGGGTCGAATCCTCGAACCGGTCATAGCCGGGGAAGCGATTGAGCGCGAAGAGGTTGGAATCCTCCAGGTCCACCGCGCGCGCATCTTCGTTCGGCACCTCGAGATTGGCGATCTTGGGCGAGGCAACCATCTGGAAACGTGGGGTAATGCGCTGCGTACCGCCGAACAGGCTGCCGACCAGCGGCCATTTCACGTCCACCGCCAGCGCACCGATGCCGCGGCCATGGAAGCCTTCCTCGCCGCGATAGCTGGCGATCGTCGTCAGCATCGTGTCCGAAGCATTGTAGACGTCGCCGCGGGCATAGGCGGTGAGGGTGACTTCCTGGCCCCAGTTGGTCAGGCGGCGCAGGTCCCAGCGGGCACTGGCGAAGGCGCGCTGCGAATCCTGACCGTCGGACCGGCCGATCGCCAGCGTGTTGACCTGGAACTCGAAGCGGCCGCCGATGATGCCGTCATCCATGCGCCGGCGATAGTCGATCTCGGGCAGGGCATAGGGCTGGAGGCCCTGGCGCTCGCCGACGCGGAGCGTCTGCACGACCCAGGCGTTGATCGAGAAATAGCTATCTGCATCAATGCGTTCGACGCGGAAGTTATTACGCAGTCGATCGTCGCGCGAGATGTCGTACCGGCGCAGGAAGGTCCGGTCCGTGGTCAGGCGCATCGAGGCGCTGGCGCTCCAGTTCGGATCGAGCTGGAAATTGCCGACCGCATCGAGATAGCCGCGGAAATCGTTCTTCGAGGTGGTAGGCGTGACCGGCACGGTGAGATCGTCGGCGCGGCGGCTATAGGTGCCATAGGCGCTGACCCGGAAGGCGCCGAGCGAGTTGAGTTCGCGATAATCCGCCTGCAGCATCGGCAGCACGCTGGAATAGACGCGCGGAGTGACGGTCAGGTCGCGATTGGGCGCGAAGCTGAAATAATAGGGCAGCGCGAACTGCACGCCGTTCGCGCGGTTGTAGCGAAGATCGGGCGCGAGGAAGCCGCTGGCGCTCTGGCCGCCGACTGGGTGCGAGAAGACCGGCAGCGGGATCGTCGCGAAGCCGAACACCGAGATGCGCGCGCCGGTGTAGCGCAGCCGCTTCTTGGCAGGCTCATAGACCACGCGATTGGCGGTGATCTTCCAGCTCGGCTCCTTGGGGCAGCCGTCCGAATTGGTGACCGAGCAGGGGGTGTAGGCGGCGTTCTCGACCGTGAAGCTGCCATCCTCGTGCATCTGGCCCTGCGCCGCGGCGATGCGGCCGCCGGCGTCGAGCACGACCAGCATGTTCTGGACGACGCCTTCCTTCAGCGTGTCGGTCAGCTCGACCTTGTCGCCATAGGCCGAATCGCCCTGCGGATTGACGACGACGACATTGCCCTCGGCGAAGACCTGCCCGCTCTTGCGGTTCCAGGTCACCTTGTCGGCGCGCAACCGCTCGCTGCGGCGATAGAGGCGGACATCGCCGGTAGCGGTGACCACGTCCTGATTCTCGTCATATTCGAGCTGGTCGGACGTGAACTGGATCTGGTCGTCGCCCTCGGGCAGCGCACTCGGCGAAGGCGGCGGCGGCTCGACCGCGGGGGTCTGCAGGTCAGGGCCAGCGGCGGGCGTGGGCGCGGGTGACGGCGCCGGAGTCGCGGGCTGCGGCGCGGTCTGGGCCGGCGCGGTCGTCTGCTGCGCGCGCGCCTCTGCCGACAGGCACAGGCCGACAGCGGCCGACAGCAGCAAGGCCTTGCGCGTCACTTCGATTCCCACCTTTGTTTCTCACTCCCGTGCACGCGGCAATTATTTGCCCTATCGCAGCGGTTGCGGCTCCGCAACGTCACGTGCGTTGGCCCGAACGCACGGAGGCGCTAACAGGAGCCAATGCAGGTCGATTTCTACCATCTGACGCAGCTCCCCCTGGAACGTGCGCTGCCCCGGATCGCCGAACGCGTGGTCGAGACCGGCGGGCGGCTGTTGATCGTCGCCGGCGAGGCGAGCCAGCGGGCCAGGCTGGACCAGCTGCTATGGACCTATACCCCCGAAAGCTTCCTGCCGCACGGCCAGGCGGGCGGGCCGGACGATGACCGCCAGCCGATCCTGATCGCCGGCGAGCCGGAAACGCCGGCCAATGGCGCGCGCAACATCGCGCTGGCCGACGGGGTGTGGCGCGAGGAGGCGCTGGGCTTCGACCGGGCCTTCCATTTCTTCGACGAGGACCGCATCGCCGAGGCGCGGGCCGCCTGGAAGGGACTGGCCGGACGCGAGGGGGTGGAGCGCAACTACTGGAAGCAGAACGAGCAGGGGCGCTGGGAGAAAGCGGCCTGAGTGTACGCTTCTGTACGCCGATATTTGCTTAGGTTGTGCGTAACGGCGGCTTGAGGCCGGTCGGTTTGATAAAGTTCTGCGGCTGTTTCCCTCCATGTGGGGTGTTGCACTTGCGGACGGTTTGGACGCGGAAGCTTGCACGGCTCTCTATTTCATCGTCATCCCGGCCTTGAGCCGGGATCCCGCTCCTTCCGCGATCGAGACTAGAGGGACCCCGGCTCAAGGCCGGGGTGACGGAAAATGGGTACGCGCCCGCGATCCCGCAGCCGCAGGACATCGCATCTTCTTCACGGTTCAAAGAGCGTCGGCAAGAACAATAGCGGAACGCGCGCCTGTAGGACAGCACGCCGCGCTTGCATCCGGCGCAACGCGGGACTAGGGAGCCGCGACTTTTCCACAACCATAAAGCAGGAGCCGCACGGCCATGGCCGCGAACCGGACCTTTTCGATCATCAAGCCCGATGCCACCCGCCGCAACATCACCGGCGCCGTCACCAAGATGCTGGAGGAGGCCGGCCTGCGCGTCGTCGCTTCGAAGCGCATCCAGATGACCCGCGAGCAGGCCGAGGGCTTCTACGGCGTCCACAAGGAGCGCCCCTTCTTCAACGACCTGGTCGAGTTCATGATCTCGGGTCCGGTCGTGGTGCAGGTGCTCGAGGGCGAGAACGCCGTGCAGCGCAACCGCGACATCATGGGCGCCACCAACCCGGCGAACGCCGATGCCGGCACCATCCGCAAGGAGCTGGCCGAATCGATCGAGGCGAACTCGGTGCACGGTTCGGACTCGGACGAGAACGCCGCGATCGAGATCGCGTTCTTCTTCAAGCCGGAAGAGATCGTCGGCTAAACGCTGACTTTCTTGCACCGTTTTGGATGCGAAGGGCCGGGGCGAAAGCACCGGCCTTTTTCGTGTTTGGGGGCGTGTGTCAGCTTTGGGGGATGGTGGATACAGTACGCCGTCATGCTGAACTTGTTTCAGCATCCAAGGAGCCGCCAAGGATATCCTTTGTGGAGCGTTGGATGCTGAAACAAGTTCAGAGTGACGAAGGTTTTTGCGGCTAGCTCCGCGGGAGCGTGATCGTTGCCACCAGGCCGCCGCCTTCACGGTTGGCCAGGCCGATCTCGCCGCTTGCGTCGCGGACGATTGCACGAGCCAGGGCGAGGCCCAGGCCGGCGCCGCCGGTCTCGCGATTGCGGGATTCCTCCAGGCGCGTGAAGGGATCGAAGACTTTCTCAAGCTTTTCCGGGGGGATACCGGGGCCGCGATCGCAGACTTCGATGCGGACATGGCGCTCGTCCGAGCGCAGGCGGACCTCTGTGGCACCGCCGCCATATTTCACCGCATTCTCGATCAGGTTGCGCACCGCGCGGCGCATCAGCGTGGGGCGGAGATGCATGCGCAGGCGCGGCGCTTCCTCGAAGGTGACGTCCTGATCGAGATCGCGGAAATCCTCGACGACGGCGTCGATCAGGGCGGACAAGTCAACATCGGTGGCTGGTTCGCTCGGACGTCCGAGCCGGGCGAGGCTGAGGATGTCGTCGAGCGTATGGTTCATCTCGTCGATCGTGTCCGCCATGCGGGCGCGATCCTCTTCATCCTCTACCGACTCGATTCGTACGCGAAGCGCAGCAAGTGGCGTGCGCAGGTCGTGCCCGATCGCGCCGAGCATGCGGTCCTTTTCGTCGAGCATCGCGGTCACGCGGGTGCTGAGCGCATTGTACGCGGCGATCACCGCGCGGACGTCGCTGGGGCCGCTTTCCTCGACCGGATCGGCGTCTTCACCAGGATGGAAGGCGCTGGCGGCTGCGGCGAGCTTGCGCAGCGGCCGGGCGATACGGTGGCCGGCCCAGAGCACGGGCACCAGCACGACGATGTAGAGGATCAAGGTCTGGGCGAGCAGCTGCCAGATCAGCGCGCGCTCGGAACGGGGCCAGGCCGAGCTGAGCGACAGCCAGCCCTTGCCGGGCAGCTCGACCGCGATCATCAGCTCGGCACCGAGGCGGCGCAGGCGCTCGGCACGGGCCGGGTCCATGCGCTTGAGCAGCGGGCGGCTGTCGTCGATCGGGCGGACCACCGCGATGACCTGGCCGACCTGCACGCCGCCATCGGTGAGGCCGCGGCGCAGGTCGCGCTCGATATCGGCGCGGCGGCCGAGCTCGGCGGGGATCGGATTGGCGGGGACGAAATCGACCCGGCCGCCGCGCGTCTGGCGGCGTTCCCGACCGTCGCGATCGTGTCCGTCCTGGCGGCCGGCGGGGCCTGGCGGCAGCGGAGGAGCGGGACGCGGGTTCACCGGGGTGCCGAGGCGCTCGGCAGCATCGATCAGCCGGGTGACGGTGGGGACGATGACCTGGGCGAAACGGGCATTCTGGCGCTCGCGGACGAGCAGGCCGAAGTTGATCGCCTGGGCAAGGAACAGCGCGACCGCGACGAGGAGGGCGATCTGGCCGGTCAGCGAGCGAGGGAAGAGGCGGGTCATGCGGCTGTTGTCATGCCCTTACTTGTTCCCCGGCGAAAGCCGGGGCCCAGGGTAACGGAGCGACACGGCAGAGAAACCCTGGGCCCCGGCTTTCGCCGGGGAAGCAGAAGAGGGAGCCCTCAAAGCCGCGTCACTTCGGCTGCCAGGGTGTAGCCGCCGCCCCAGACGGTCTTGATGATCGCGGGGTTGCGGGGATCGGGCTCGATCTTCTTGCGCAGCCGGCTGACCTGGTTGTCGATCGCGCGATCGAAGGCGGCGGCTTCGCGGCCCTGGGTGAGATCGAGCAGCTGGTCGCGGGTGAGCACCGCGCGGGGGCGGGTGACCAGGGCGTGGAGCAGATTGTACTCGCCGGTCGACAGCGGAACCGAGACGCCTTCGCGGTCCACGAGCGCGCGCTCGCCGGTCTTGAGCACCCAGCCGGCAAAGGCGAAGCTGCCCGCGTCGGGGGCGTGCTGGCGGGTGCCGCCGGCCTGGAGGCGGCGCAGCACCACCTTGATCCGGGCGGCGAGCTCGCGCGGCGAGAAGGGCTTCACGACATAATCGTCGGCGCCCATCTCGAGGCCGACGATCCGGTCGGTCTCCTCGCCGCGGGCGGTGAGCAGGATCACCGGCGTGTCGCTGGTCTCGCGGATATGGCGGCAGAGCGACAGGCCGTCCTCGCCGGGCATCATGATGTCGAGCACCACCAGGTCGATCGCATAGGCGGCCATGCGGGCGCGGGCGCCCTCGGCATCGCCGGACTGGGTGATCCGGAAGCCCTGCTTGGTGAGATATTGCGCGAGCGGTTCGCGGATCGAGCGCTCATCCTCGACGAGCAGCAGGTGCGGCGTTTCCGACATATCGGGTTCGTAGGTCATGGGCGGGCCGCAAGACAAGAGGGGGTGCCCGGGCAGGCGAGGAGGCAAGGTGCCTGCCCGGGCGAGTTTCCGGGCTGGCTCAGTTGTTACCCGAGCTGCCCGGCGGGGGACCCTGGCGATCGCGCATGCGGGCCATCATCGCGTCCATCTCTGCCTTGTCGATCTTGCCGTCGTGATTGGCGTCGATGCGGTCGAAGCGCTGGGCGGCCTGGGCCTGCATCTGATCGAGCGTGACGTCGCCGGTCATGCCGCGCATGCCCATGCCGCCGCCGCGCCCGGCGGCTTCGCGCTCGGCCTCGCTGACCTTGCCGTCCTTGTTGGTATCGAGCGCGGCGAAGCGCGCGGCGATGCCGGCGTTATATTCTTCCTTGGTGACGATGCCGTCGCCATTGGTGTCGAGCCGGCTGAGCATGCCGCCGCCGCGCTGCGGGGTATCCTGCGCGAAGGCCGGGGCGGTGATGGCCGATGCGGCGAAGGCGACGAGGAGGAACTTCTTCATCGGGTGCGAACTCCTTGGTCTCGGAGGTCCCAAGCCCCCGACAGGGTTCGCTTTTCGTGGCACGCTGTCGCACGGGTTTGTCACCCGCGCGGGAAACTGTCGCAACTTGTATCAGCCGAAGATGGCGACGCCCTGCATGGCCTCGGCGATGGGCTCGCCTGCGGCGTTCCAGATCGACATGCGCTGGGTGGAATAGCCGTCGCGTGCTGTGTCGGCATTGGCGTGGAGCAGCCACCAGCCGTCGGTGGTGGCGGGCGCGGCGGTCTGGAAGTTGATCTGCCAGTTGAGCGAGCTGAGCGGGGTACGTTTCTCCTCGAGCAGCTTGAAGGCGGCGGGGGGAAGGGCGTCGCCGATCGCCATCAGCTCGACAAAGGGGTGGAGGCCGGCATGGTCGCGCAGCCGGGCCCAGCGGAGCCATTCGGCCGGGCCGGTGCCGTCCTTCTCGTCGAAGAAGTTGAAGTTGCCGGTGAAGAAGTCGTCGGGGCCGGTATAGAGCTCGGCCTCGGCCGGCGGGGGCGTTACCGGCGCACGCTTCGCCGCGTCATGCGCGATGGTCGAGGCGAGCGGGGCCATGAACACGAAGGTGGCGCGCAGGCCGAGGCCGGCTTCCGACGTCACGTCCGACTGGAGGAAGGCGGCGTTGCGGCCGCGGCGCAGCTTCGTGGCGGTGACGGTGATCGGGCCAGCGAGCGGGCCGATGAACGCGACCTGGGCCGAGCGGAGCGGCGGCAGGTCGGGCTCGACCTCGAGCGCCGCCTGGAGCGCGAGCGCGGCGGATAAGCCCCCGTATGCCGTACGCCCCTGCATCCAGTCGGTGTGGACCGTGCTAGTGAAGCCCGTTTCGGTGCGTACGGCCTCGGCGAGGATCGTGGCGAGCGGGGTCACGCGGCGATCCGGTCGCGCAGCTCGCGCTTGAGTACCTTGCCGATCGCGCTGCGGGGCAGTTCGTCGAGCTTGTGGATATCGGCGAGGCGCTGGGTCTTGCCGACCTGCGCGTTGAACCAGGCCAGCACTTCGGCGGGGTCGCCGGGGCCGGTGAAGAAGCCGACCGGGGTTTCGCCCCATTGCTCGGACGGCACGCCGATCACCGCGCAGTCGGTGACCTGGGGGTGGGTGATGAGGATCGCCTCGAGGTCGGAGGGGTAGATGTTGAAGCCGCCCGAGATGATGAGGTCCTTCTTGCGGTCCATCAGGATCAGGAAGCCGTCCTCGTCGAAGCGGCCGACATCGCCGTGGCGGATGTAGCGATTGCCATCGCCGTCATGCCAGGTGGCATCGGCAGTGGCGTCGGCGCGGCCGTGATAGCCGGTCATCATCGCGCCCGAGCGGCCGACGACTTCGCCCATCTCCCCACGGGGGACTTCCTTGCCGTCCTCGTCGATCAGGCGGAGATCCTGGCCGGGAAGCGGCACGCCCACCGTGTGGAGCTTGGTCGGGTTGGCGTTGCAGACCAGAACCGTGGTGCCGCCGCCTTCCGTCATGCCGTAATATTCGACCAGCAGGCCGGGCCAGCGGGCGAGGATGTCGGCCTTGAGCACGGCGGAGAATGGGGCGCTGGTGCAGGTCTTGAGCTGGAAGCTCGACAGGTCGAAGCTGTCGAAATCGGGGAGCGCCATGATCCGCTGATACTGGACGGGGACGAGCATTGCGTGGGTCGCGCGGTGCTTTGCCGCCTGGGTCACGAAGGTACGCGCGTCGAACTTGCCGAGCAGTACCGTGGTGCCACCCCAGGCGATCGTCGGGATGAAGCTGACCAGGGTGGTGTTCGAATAGAGCGGCGTGGCGATCATCGTCACCGCGCTGCCGAAGCCGCCGGGCGCGCGGGCGATGTGGATCCAGCGCATCGACTGGGGCTGGACGATGCCCTTGGGCGTGCCGGTGGTGCCGGAGCTGTAGATGATGTTGAAGGGGTCGTCGGGGCCGATGGTCACCGGCGCGGGCTTCGATCCTTCGGGGGCAAGGAAATCGTCCAGCGCCTCGAGGCGCACGGGCTTCGCCGTGACCTGTGCATCGCCGAGTGCCTTGATGCCGGTCTCGTCGAGGAAGAGGATCCTGGCGCCACTGTCGGCGACCATTGCGGCGAGCTGGGCGGGCGTGGCCGAGGGCTGGAGCGGCGCGGGGACGCCGCCGGCGCGCAGGGTGGCGAAGAAGGCGGCGCCATATTCGATCGAGGAGGCGGCGAGGATGGCGACCGCATCGCCCTTGCCGACGCCTTCGCGCTGGAGCGCGGCGGCGAGGCGATCGAGCAGGGCGTCGAGTTCCGCATAGGAGATCGACTTGTCTTCAAAGATCATCGCCGGCTTGTCCGGCCGCTCGGCGGCATGGCCGCGGATCAGATCGGAGACCGTGGCGAATTCGCCCGCCAGCATTTCCTCGGTACGCATGCATCCTCCCGGTTACCGGCAGGACTAGAAGAGCACCCGCGCGAACGCCATACGCAATTTTCGAAAAATCACTCGGTCGCGGGTTCGGGCTCGGGCGCGCGGATATGGACGAACAGCGCGATGATGAGGGCGGCGATCGCCATCAGCGCGCCGGCGACGAGGAAGGCGGCACCGTCGAAGCCGTGATGCGATCCGGCGGCCAGCGCCTGGGTGGCGATCAGCGGGCCGAGGATCGCGGCGACATTGTTCATGCTAGACACCCCGCCCTGCAGTGCGCCCTGGTGCGACGGGCCGACCATGTTCGACAGCGTCCCGTTGAGAGCCGGATAGGCGAAGGCGCCAAACGCGCCGATCAGGAAGAAGGCATAGACCTGCCAGCCTTGCTGGATGAAGGCGTAGGAGAACAGGGTGAAGGAAGCGCAGCCGAGCGCGATCAGCGCGGCGTTGCGCTCGCCGACGCGCTTGATGACGCGGCCGGTGAGCAGCGCCTGGACCAGCACCGTCAGGAAGCCGACATAGGCAAGCGACCAGCCGATCGCGGTGGCGTCCCAGCCGAAGCGGATCGCCGCCCAGAAGGACCAGGTCGACGGGTAGACGGTGCCGGCGAGCTGCCAGAAGAACCAGGCGAGCAGCAGCGGGCCGGCATTGCCGGCATGGAAGAGCGGGCGGAAGGCGCCGATGATGTGCGCATCGGACCAGCGGAACGGGCGGCGGTTTTCCTGGGCGAGCGTCTCGGGCAGGAAGAAGAACATGACGACCGCATTCAAGGCGGCGCAGATCGCGGCGATCAGGAAGGGCGCGCGCAGCCCGAGGCCCGCGCTGATGCCGCCGAGCGCGGGACCCAGGATGAAGCCGACGCCGAACGCCGCGCCGACGAGGCCGAACACGGCGCTGCGCTTCTCGGGCGGCGTGACGTCGGCGATCACCGCGCTCGCCGGGCCGAAGGTGGCGCCCGCAATACCGGCGATTACGCGGCCGACGAACAGCCACACCAGGCTGGGCGCGGCGGCCATCAGCGCATAGTCGATCGCGAAGGCGATCATCGAGAGGATGAGGACCGGGCGGCGGCCGAACCGGTCACCGAGATTGCCGAGCACCGGGCCGGCGAAGAAGCCGGCAATGGCGAAGGCGGCGAGCATCCAGCCTGCGATGCGGGTGGCGTCGTCCAGCCCGACATGGCCGAGCTCGGTGACCAGCGCCGGCAGGACCGGCATGACGATGCCGAAGCCGATCACGTCGATAAGCACGGCGACGAGCACGATCGGCACCGCGCGATGTTCGAACTTCATTGGTATCCCCTCTTGGCTGGATGCTTAGCAGAGGTTGGTGCCGGCGCGCGGCATTTTTCGTCGTCATTCCCGCGAAGGCGGGAATCCATTTTCGCTGGTTTTCGTGGGTCTCACTTTGTTTGGCGGCAATGGATCCCCGCCTTCGCGGGGATGACGGAATGGAGTGGTGACAGTTGTGGCTTGACGGTTGCTGAGCCATACCGCAAATTCGAAACAAGCAAGAAGACTATCCCGGGAGAGAGTGATGGCCACGGCCCCCGATATCGATGCGCCGGCGAATCCGCTGGATGCGTTCCGCAACCAGGCGCGCGCGTGGATCGCCGCGAACTTCCCGCCGAGCCTGAAGGGCAAGGACAATGCGATGTCCGCGGTCGAGGGGCCGCATACCAACTCGCCCGAGGAGGATGCCTGGCAGACGGCGATGGGCGAGAAGGGCTGGGGCGTGCCGACCTGGCCCAAGGAATATGGCGGCGGCGGGCTTAGCCGGGCCGAGGCGCGGGTGCTGCAGGAGGAGATGCAGCGCGCGGGCGCGTGGAACCCGATCGGCGGGATGGGCGTGATGATGTTCGGCCCGACCCTGCTCGAATATGGCACCGAGGAGCAGAAGCGCGAGCATATCCCGGCGATCGCCAAGGGGCTGGTGCGCTGGTGCCAGGGCTATTCGGAACCGGGCGCGGGATCGGACCTCGCCTCGCTGCAGACCTTCGCCGAGGATCATGGCGATCATTATGTCGTCAACGGCCAGAAGACCTGGACCAGCGGCGGCCAATGGGCGGACAAATGCTTCATGCTGGTCCGCACCGACAAGACCAAGAAGCACGAGGGCATCACCTTCGTGCTGTGCGACATGGATGCGCCGGGCGTGGAAGTGCGGCCGATCCAGCTGATCTCGGGTAGCTCGCCCTTCTGCGAGACCTTCTTCACCGACGTGAAGGTGCCCAAAAGCAACCGGGTTGGGCAGGAAGGCGAGGGCTGGACGATCGGCAAGCGGCTTCTCCAGCATGAGCGCTCAAGCCTGTCGGGCGGCGGATCGACCGCGGGGCGGATGTTCTCGGGCGCGTCGCTCGGCCAGATCGCCAAGAAATATGTCGGCGTCGATGCCGAGGGGCGGATCGCCGATGCGGACCTGCGCTCGCGGATCGCGCGGCACGAGATGGACCTGCGCAGCTTCATGCTGACGCTGCGCCGCACCGCGCTGGAGGCGAAGTCGAACCAGGGGCCGAGCGCCGCCACCTCGATCATGAAGAATGTCGGCGCACGGATCATGCAGGAACGCTCCGAACTGCTGATCGAGATCCGCGGGCTGGCCGGCCTTGGTTGGGAGGGCGAGGGATTCGAGGAGGATGCGCTGAAGGATGTGCGCAGCTGGCTCTTCGGCAAGGCGGTGTCGATCTATGGCGGCTCGACCGAGATCCAGAACAACGTGATCGCCAAGCGCATCCTGGGGATGCTGGACCATCAATAGTGCCGTCACCCCCGCGGAAGCCGGGGTCTCTCTCCAATCAGCGTGCGCTCGCGGCACGAGATCCTGGCCTTCGCCGGGATGACGAGGTGAAAATGGCTATCCTGACCGAAGAACAGACGATGCTGCGCGACATGGCGCGGGAGTGGGCGGACAATGAGGCGCCGGTCAGCGCGTTCCGCAAGATGCGCAATGCCGCGCCGGCTGCCGGCTATGACGCGGGCATGTGGCGGGCGCAGGCCGAGATGGGCTGGGCCGGCATCCTGGTGCCCGAGGCGCAGGGCGGGGCGGGCATGGGCTATGTCTCGCTGGGGCTGGTGCTCGAGCAACTGGGCCGCAACCTGGTCGCGACGCCGCTGGCCAGCACGGCGGCGGCGACCAGCGCGATCCTGATGGGCGGATCCGACGCGCAGAAGGCCGAATGGCTGCCCAGGATCGCGGCGGGCGAAGTGGTCGCGACGCTGGCGATCGACGAAGGGCCGCGCTTCGATCCTTCGAAGATCGCCACGACGGTGAGCGGCGGCACGCTGAGCGGCGTGAAGGCGTTCGTGCCCGACGGCGACAGCGCGCAGCTGTTCGTCGTGGCGGCGACCGACGGGCTCCATCTCGTCGCTGGCGATGCCGGGGTGACGCGTTCGCCGCGCCACCTGACCGATAGCCGCAGCCATGCGCAGGTGACGTTCGACAATGCCCCGGCCGAGGTGCTCGGCGGCGGTGCCGAACTGATCGGCCATGTCGCGGACCGCGCGGCGGCGGCGGCTTCGGCGGAGATGCTCGGCATGGCCGAGAGCGCCTTTGCCCAGACCAATGACTATCTGAAGACGCGCGTCCAGTTCGGCCAGGTGCTGGCGAGTTTCCAGGCGCTGCAGCACCGCATGGCGAAGATGTTCACCGAGCTCGAACTGTGCCGCTCCGCCGTGGAAGGCGCGCTGGAGGCGATCGACAGCGGGCGGGCCAATGTCGCGCAGGAAGTCAGCCTGGCCAAGGCAGTGGCGAATGAGACGCTGCATCTGGTGAGCCGCGAGATGATCCAGCTGCACGGCGGCATCGGCATGACCGACGAGCATGATGCGGGCTTCTATCTGAAGCGCGCGCGGGTGCTGGAAGCGCAGTGGGGGAACGCGGCCTGGCATCGCGAGCGGTTTGCGCGGTTGAACGGGTACTGAGGAAACAGCGGCGGGGATGACGAATTATAAGGGCTGCGAATTCACTTTTCGAAGATCGATTCGGCCAAGGGTATCGGAAACGCCCCTGCAACATATGACATTTGCGCAACACTGCTAGTTCAGTCCCCTTTTGCAACCTTTGTTCTGCTTGACGTCCCTCGGGGAAGTGTCAGTATTCGAGGATAGGGTATGGAGCCGTAAAGTGCTCTGGCCCGTGGTGGGAGAGATGATGATGATGCGGTTACGCCTTTTGTCGTGCGTTGCTGTTCCGGCGCTTTCGATTGCGCTTGCTGCCCCGGCCTTTGCCCAGAACACCCAGACAACGCCGGCGGACGCAACTACCCAGGATCAGGGCGTCTCCGACCCCAATGAGATCGTCGTCACTGCCCAGGGCCGCGCCCAGGTGCTGGCCGATGTTCCGCTCGCCGTCTCGGCGGTGACGTCCACGCAGCTCGAGCGCACCGGCGCCAACGACATCCGCGCGCTCAACCAGGTCGCGCCATCGCTGCTCGTCTCCTCGACCGGCAGCGATGCCAACACCTCGGCCCGCATCCGCGGCGTCGGCACGGTGGGCGACAATCCGGGCCTCGAAAGCTCGGTCGCGACCTTCATCGACGGCGTCTATCGCTCGCGCACCGGCCTCGGCCTCAACGACCTGGGCGAGATCGAGCGGATCGAAGTGCTGCGCGGCCCGCAGGGTACGCTGGGCGGGCGCAACGCCTCGGCCGGCATGCTGAGCGTCACCACCAAGCAGCCCGAGTTCACCTTTGGCGGCATGGCCGAGGCGACCTATGGGAATTACGATGCGTGGCGCCTGCAGGGCGCGGTGACCGGCCCGCTTTCCGAGCAGGTCGCGTTCCGGCTGGATGGTCTCTATTCGAAGCGCGACGGCTTCTATCACGACGTCAATACCGGCCGCGACATCAACAATCGCGACCGCTATCTGGTGCGCGGCCAGCTGTTGTTCCAGCCGAGCTCGGACATCTCGGTCCGCCTGATCGCCGACTATAGCCACCGCAAGGAGGATTGCTGCGCCGCCGTCTATGCGACGGCCGATGTCTCCTCCACCAATGCCGGGCTGATCGCGCCGGGCACGCCGGTGGCGACGGTGCTGACCGGGATCACTGGAACGACCTTCGCGCAGTATTTCCCCGGCTACAACAACGCCTATTCGCGCCGCATCGCGACCAGTGCCAACCGTTCCTATACCGGCAAGACCAAGGATTGGGGCTTCTCGGGCGAAGTGAACTGGAACCTGGGCGACGTCGAACTGACCTCGATCACCGCCTATCGCGACTATGACAACACCCAGGCGTCGGATGCCGATTACGGCCTGGCCGACATCCTCTATTTCGGCCCGAAGAGCGGCCGCCACTTCAAGACCTTCACCCAGGAACTGCGCTTCCACGGCGATGCGTTCGGCGGCAAGCTCGACTGGCTGGTCGGCGGCTATTACGCGCATGAGGACCTCGACACCAAGAGCGAGCTCAAGTTCGGCAACGACTATGGCCGCTTCGCCGCCTGCCGCGTGGTCTATGGTTCGTTCAGCGCCTTCTATAACCCCAACAATGTCGGCTGCCTGACGCCGACCGGCGTTGCGGTGCTGAGCAACACGCTTGGGCCGCTCGGCGCGGCGGGCTCGGCGATGGTGCAGGGCCTGCAGCGGCTCGACACGGTGCGCAATGTCGGCGACGACACCGCGAACTTCGACCAGACCAGCTCGAACTTCGCCTTCTTCACGCACAATATCGTGCACATCGCCAAGGGCTTCGACCTGACCCTGGGCGCGCGCTACACCAACGAAACCAAGAAGCTGAATGCCAACTTCAACAACAACAACACGGTGTGCCCGGCGCAGCAGGCGGCGCTGCTGCCCTATATGGGCGTCGCGGCGCTGGCGCCGCTGGCGGGTGGCATCATCACGCTGAGCTGCCAGGGCGGATCGTCTTCGGCGCTGAACGCGCTGACGCTCAACGACACGCGCAAGGAAGACAAGTTCACCGGCACGGCGATCCTGTCGTACAAGCCGAGCGACGACGTGATGATCTATGCGAGCTACTCGCGCGGCTACAAGGCGGGTGGCTTCAACCTGGATCGCTCGGCCTTCAAGAACCCGAGCGCGACCCAGCCGCTGCCGATCTTCCCGATCAGCACCGCCAATGCCGGCTACTACGCCGATGTGCTCCAGTTCGACGAGGAAACGGTGAACGCCTATGAGGCGGGCATGAAGTACTCGACGAAGGGCTTCAACCTGAACGTTGCCGGTTTCCGCCAGGAATTCAGCAACTTCCAGCTGAACACCTTCAATGGCACGGTCTATCTCGTCCAGAACATCAATGGCTGCAAGACGAGCCTGGGCGGCGGCGATCGCGACCTGAGCGCGACGACGGGCGCCTGTCCGGCGGGCCAGACCAAGCCAGGCGTGGTCTCGACCGGCTTCGAAATCGAAATGGGCCTGTCGCCGGTGCGTGCGCTCAACTTCAACTTCGGTCTGACCTACGCGAAGACCAAGTACGCCAACAACCTGGTGGGCTCGAAGACGGGTGCGCCGCTCGATCCGGCGCTGCGCCTGCTGCCGGGACAGCTGCTCTCGAACGCGCCGGAACTGGTGGCGACCGGTTCGGCGGCCTGGACGCCGTCGCTGGGCGGTGGGCTGCGCGGCCTGCTCTATGTCGATAGCCGCCTGGCCGACAACTACAACACCGGCTCGGACCTGTTCCCGCAGAAGACGCAGGACAGCTTCGTGGTGGTGAACGGCCGCATCGGCATCGGCAGCGAGGACCAGAAATGGGCGCTCGAGCTGTGGGTGCAGAACGCGACCAAGGCCAATTACATGCAGGTTGGCTTCAACTCGCCGTTCCAGGCGGTGAGCACGACGCCGACCCCGGGCTTCCCGGGTGGTTCGCAGATCTTCTCGGCCTTCCTGGCCGAGCCGCGGACCTACGGCATCACGCTGCGCTCGCGCTTCTGATCCTGCAAGGCAGGGGTGTGGAACGGGCTCGCGGGGCAACCTGCGGGCCCGTTTCCGTTTGGGCGTGGCTTGCCGGGGCGGGTGAAAATGGACATCCTCGTGCCTTCGCGGATGTGGAGGTGTTCGTGATCCGTTTGCTGCGCGTCCTGACGCCATTGTGCCTGAGCCTGTTCGCCACGCCCGCCTTTGCCCAGGCGACGGCGCGGACCTGTGGTGCCGAGGAAAGCGTGGGGCCTGCCTGCCTGCTGGTGCACCAGATGCTGCCGGCCCTGCCGGCGAAACCGGTCTATTGGCATCTCGACACCTTCCCGACCCGCGAGGCGGCGAGCAAGGCGGCGACGGCCAATGGCACGGTCGTCGAGGCATTCGGTGCGGTGTGGCTGTTCACGATCGAAGGCGAAGGCTGGCGGCCAAAGGGCGGCACGCATGTCGCCGATATCGGGCCGCTGCCAGTCGAGCCGGCGCCGAGCTTTGCCGCCGAATATCTGCGCTCGGTGTTCACGCCGGGGATGACGGCGCCGCTGCATGTCCATTCCGGGCCGGAAGCGTTCTTCGCGGTCAGCGGCGACACCTGCCTGGAGACGCCGGAGGGCGCGCGGACCGGTAAGGGGCCGGGCAACAATCTGGTCATTCAGGGCGGCCCGCCAATGCTGCTGATGGCGATCGGCAAGGAACCGCGAAAGGGCTTCGCACTGATCCTGCACGATATGGCCAAACCGCCGACGACGCTGACCCAGGCCTGGCAGCCCAAAGGACTTTGCGCGGCGGAGGCGGCGAGGCCCTGAGGCTTTCAGACCGCGTTCAGGCGAAGGGCGCGAGGACGGGGCATCGACCTTGGAGGTATGCTCGATGCGTTCGCTGGTTCCCGCCCTTGCCCTGACGATCCTGGCGCTGCCGGCTGCGGCCCATGCACAGGGCAACCCCGCGCCGCAATGCGCGGTCAGCGTGCAGTTCGCCAGCTATGCGATGGGAATCGACCGGCCCGCCTTCGACCGGGTGCAGGCGTTGCTCAAGCGCGATCGTGGCGTGCGGAGTATCGACGCGCGGCGCTGGGGGCGGGAAGGGGAGACCAATCTCTGCGTGCAAACCCGCAAGGCCGGGGACGCGCGGCGGATCTTCGGGCGGGTGAAGGCAGTGCTGCCGGCCAGGCCGCGTGGGCCGATCGTGGTCGAGGCGCGGGGCGGTTTGCGGTTCGAGGCACCACGAGCTCATTGAATCGTGCACGATCGTGCGAATTGACTCGCATGATTATACACGATAATGCGGATTCATGACTGTTGATCCCCCCAATGCGCGGCGTGACGTGATTGCGGCCCGGCTGGCCAATGGACAGCCGGTGTCGGCCGGTACCCTCGCCGCCGAGTTCGAAGTTTCCGAGGATGCAATTCGGCGCGACCTGCGTGCGCTGGCGGCCGAGGGTAAGTGCCGGCGCGTCTATGGCGGGGCGCTGCCGGTCTCGCCGGTCGCCGTGCCGATGGCCGCGCGGATCGAGGGCGATCAGGGGCGGAAGCGAGCGCTGGCCCGCGCGGCGGTGACGACGATCCGGCCGGGCGAGTTCCTGTTCCTCGACAGCGGCAGCACCAATCTCGCGCTGGTCGAGTTCCTGCCGGAGGATGCCGACCTGACCATTGCCACCAACTCGGTGGATATCGCCGCGGCGATGCTGCGGCGGCAGGACCTGCGACTGATCGTGCTCGGCGGGCAGGTCGATCCGATCATCGGCGGCTGCGTGGATGCGGTGGCGATGCAGGCGCTGATGCAGATGCGCTTCGATCGGGCGTTCATCGGTGCCTGTTCGGCCTCCGACGAAGGGGTGGGGGCTTTCCAGCTGGACGACGCCACCTTCAAGCGCGCGGTGATCGCCGGGGCGAAGCGGACGGTAGTGCTGGTTACCGACGACAAGCTGGAGCGTGAAGCGCCGTACCGGGTTGCGGGGCTGGGCCAGATCGACATGCTGGTGGTGGAGGCAAGCGCGACCGACATGCAGCGCGGCGCACTCGATGCAGCAGGCTGCCGTACCATCCTGATCGCCGATCCGGCCTGAGCAGGGGGCGAGGCATGACGACTTCCGCCGATAGCCCGGCCACGCGGCTGGCCACGCGCCTTTCGTTCCTGGTCGCCGGGTTCGGAATCTCCTGCTGGGCGCCGCTGGTGCCCTTTGCCAAGGAGAGGCTCCAGATCGATAGCGCTATGCTGGGGCTGCTGCTGCTCTGCATCGGCATCGGATCGATCCTGGCGATGCTGGCGACCGGGCCGATCAGCGCCCGCTATGGCGGCAAGCCGGTGATCGTGACGAGCGGCATCGCCCTGGCGCTGATCCTGCCGCTGCTGACCATCGCGGCGACCCCGGTTACCCTGGGCGGTGCGCTGCTGCTGTTCGGCGCGGCGCTGGGTTCGCTGGACGTGGCGATGAACGTGCACGCGGTGGAAGTGGAGCGGGCGGCGCCCGTGCCGCTGATGTCCGGATTCCATGCGCTGTTCAGCATCGGCGGCTTTGCCGGCGCGGCGCTGATGACGATTTTCCTGTCGCTCAAGGTGAGCGCGCTCGCCGGCAGCCTGGTGTGCGCGGCGATCATGCTGGGAGCGATGCTCATTGCCTGGCCACGGCTGCTGCCGGCGGTGCGGGGCGAAGAGGGGCCACTGTTCGTGCGGCCGCATGGCGTGGTGGTGCTGCTGGCCGTGCTCGCCATGGCGACCTTCCTGGCCGAAGGGGCAATGCTCGACTGGAGCGCCCTGCTCATCACCCAGATGGGGCTGGTGGGCGCGACCCATGGCGGGCTGGGCTATATCCTGTTCGCGATCGCGATGACCACCGGGCGGCTGCTCGGAGATGCGCTGACCGCGCGGCTGGGGGATTACCGCACCTTGCTGGGCGGCGGACTGGTTGCGGTTGCGGGCTTCGCGGTGCTGCTGAGCGTGCCAGTCGCGCCGATTGCGCTGGGCGGCTTCCTGCTGATCGGGCTGGGCGCATCGAACATCGTGCCCGTGCTGTTCCGCATCGCCGGGGCGCAGACGCAAATGCCGCCCGCGCTGGCGATCGGGGCCATCACGACGCTTGGCTATGCCGGCATTCTCGCCGGGCCTGCCGGGATCGGCGTGGTGGCGGAGGCGGTCGGGCTCAGAGCCGCGTTCTGGATACTGGCGGTGTTGTTGCTGCTGGTGCCGTTCACTGCCCGGCGGACCACACGCGCGGCGCAGGCCTGAAATCGGCCGAGCCGGCTCAGGCGATGCCTGTGCCGCCCAGCTCACAGGCGGGGATTACCGCGTCCGCCTGGCCGAGGGTGAGCCATTCGCGCACCAGCGGGTGGCCGAGCAATCGGCGCGAATAGGACTCCGCGACCCCGTCCAGCGCGACCCCATAGGTGACGAAGCGGATCGCAGGCGGTGCGAACATGATGTCCGCTACACCGAATTCGCCGAGCAGCCAGGCCCCGCCTGCGCCAAAGCGGCGGCGGCCCTCTGTCCAGATCTCCCGAATGCGAGCGATGTCGGCGACAAGATCGGGGGTCATCTCGACCTGACGATCGCGCCCGCGTGCGTTGTACGACATGCTATTACGCAGATGCTGGAAGCCGGCATGCATCTCCGCGCAGATGCCGCGGGCATAAGCGCGTTTTGCGGGGTCCGCGGGCCAGATATGGGGATGGGCATCGGCGAGGTGCATGATGATCGCCAGCGTGTCCCAGATCGTCACACCGTCATCGATGAGCACCGGGACCTTGGCGGTGGGCGAATAGCGGAGCAACCACTCCCGACTATGCTCGCCGTAAAGGGGGATGGTGACCTCGTCGAACGGAAGCTGCAGCCAGCGCAGAAGCAGCCAGGCCCGCATCGACCAGGAGGAATAGTTCTTCGGGCCCAGGATCAGGGTGAGTCTCGCCATTGCGTATGGTCCCCCGGCATCGATGCAAAGCCAAGCATGGCGCGGTCGGACCGGATATGCACGAGACGAAGGCCGGTAAGCCACACGATATTGCGACTAGCTTGCAATAGCACCTCTGCGCTGCTAGCCGCACCCCCGATCAAGCTGCTCCGCCTGAGAGCGGCACCAAATTCGGGGGTTCCCAAAATCATGTCCGTGCGTTCGCGCCTCTCGCTGCTTTCCCTGCCGTTGCTGGCGCTCACCGTCGCGATGCCGCACGTCGCGTTCGCCCAGCAGGCCGAACCGCAGAAGGACGCCGAGGATAGCGAAGAGATCGTGGTCACCGCCGCACGCACGGTGCTGCCGCCGAATGCGCTGCCGCTTACGATCGATGTGATCGACAAGCAGCGGCTCGATCAGCAGATCGCGATCTCGGGCTCGGTGACCGATGCGGTGGCGAACCTGACCCCGTCCTTCTCGCCGACCCGCCAGAAGCTGTCGGGCGCGGGCGAGACGCTGCGCGGGCGCTCGCCGCTCTATGCGATCAACGGCATTCCGCAATCGACCCCGATGCGCGATGGCAGCCGCGACGGCTTCACGATCGATGGCTTCTTCGTCGATCGGGTCGAGCTGATCTACGGCTCGAACGCGCTGCAGGGGATTGGCGGCACCGGCGGTATCGTCAACCAGGTGACGGTGGGTGCGCCGAAGACCGAAGGGATCAGCGGGCGCGTGCTGCTGCAGGGCACGGCGGACAACGACTTTAGCAAGGACGGGCTGGGCGGCAAGGCGGCCGGGCTGGTGCAGTGGAAGTCGGGCCGGTTCGATGCGACCTTCGGTGCGGCATATGAGAAGCGCGGCGTGTTCTATGATGGGGACGGGCGCCGCGTCGGCCTGAACCTGACCCAGGGCGAAACGCAGGATTCCAAGACGGTCTCGCTGTTTTCGCGACTTGGCTATCAGGTGGGCGAAACCGGGCGGATCGACCTGATCGCCAGCCGTTTCGAGCTGAAGGGTGATGGCGATTATATCGCGGTGGTGGGCAACCGTGCCACCGGCCTGCCGACCAGCGCGACGCGCGGCGATGCGCCGGGCAAGGCCGCGGCGAGCCGCACCGAGAGCGTAGCCCTGACCTATACCGACACGTCGCTGGGCGGCGGCAATTTCGTCGGCCAGATCTTCTTCAACCGCACGCACGACACGTTCGGCGGAGAGATCCTGCCGATCGCGACGTTCCAGGATCCGACGCTCGACCCGACCGAAAAGCTGTTCGACCAGTCCGAGAACCGTTCGCGCAAGCTGGGCGCCAAGCTGAGCTATGAGCGCGCGGTGCCGGGCTTCGAGGCGCTGACCGCGACCATCGGCTTCGACGCGCTGGTCGACAAGACCGAGCAGCGGCTGATCGCGACCAATCGCGTCTGGGTGCCGCCCAGCGATTTCCGCAGCCTCGCGCCGTTCGTGCAGGGCAATCTGAAGCTGTTCGGTGGCAAGCTGCGCCTGGCAGGCGGCGCGCGCTACGAGAACGTCGAAATCAAGATCGACGATTACCACACGCTCGCCTCGACCACCTATGTCGCGCCGAACAAGGCGACCTATGGCGGCGTTGCGGTCTCCGGCGGCAAGCCGAAGTTCGAGGACCTGCTGTTCAACGGAGGCGTGATCGTCGAGCCGGTTACCGGCATCCGCGCCTACGCGAGCTATGCCGAGGGCTTCACCGTGCCCGACACCGGCCGCATCACCCGGGCGATCCGGGTGACCGGCGTCGACCTCGACAATTATCTCGACATCTCGCCGATCGTCTCGAACAACCGCGAGATCGGCGTGGAAGTGAAGCGCGGGCCGCTCGATGGCTCCGTCACCTATTTCTGGTCATCGAGCGACAAGGGCCAGTTGCTGATCGCGCGCGCCGCCGGCATCTTCGACGTGCAGCGCCAACGGGTGGAGATCCAGGGGCTCGAGGTCAATCTGGGCGTGAAGCTGCCGGTGCCGGGGCTCAAGGCGAGCGTCGGCTATGCGCATCTGAGCGGCCGTTATGACGCCGACACGGTGCCGGACGGCAAGGTCGATACCGATCTCGACGGCACCAACATCTCGCCGGACCGCGTCAACCTGGCGGCGGACTATCAGAAGGGTCCGTTCAGCGCCCGTGTGCAGGCCCAGTTCTACCTCTCGCGCCACTTCAACGGCAAGGCGCGGGCGATCGACGATGCCAACCCGCTGCATCCGCAGAAGCTCTACATGAACGACTTTGGCGGCTATGTGCTGACCGACGCATATGTCCGCTACCAGACGAAGCTGGGCGGGCTGAGCCTCAGCGTCGCCAACCTGTTCGACAAGATGTACATCGACTACGCCTCTGACACTCGCCTGCCGAACGACAACACCGTCTTCTATGCGGGTCGCGGGCGCACCTTCACCCTGAGCTGGGACTATCGCTTCTGATGCAGCGCGGCGTGATGGGATGGGTGGACCTGATCCACCGCTGGACAGGCGGCGTGCTCGGGCTGGTGCTGGCGATATTGGGGCTGACCGGCGCGATCCTCGTCCATGAGGATAGCTGGCTGGGCTGGACGTTGCCGCATGCCGCGGACGTGCGCGTGGCCGATCCGAACGTGATCGCGGCGACCACCGCGAAGCTGATGGCGGCCGAACCCAAGGCGCAGGGCATCACATATGCCAGCGACGGGCTCGGGCTGCACCAGGTGCGGATGGCCAGGGGCGCCGGCGCCTATGCCGACCAGGCGGGCAATGTCGTGACGCGGTGGGATAGCCAGTGGAGCCGGCCCGAGCATTGGCTGTTCGACCTGCACCATCATTTGTTCACTGGCGATTTCGGCGAGACGATCATCGGGATCGCCGGGCTGGCGGGCATCCTGTTCGTGATCACCGGATCGATCCTGTGGTGGCGGACGCGCAAGACCTTCAAGTTCCGGCTCTGGCCCAAGCGGCTGAGCCGGCCGATGATCGTGATGCAGCACCGCGACCTGGGCGTCGTGATGGCGCCCTTGCTGCTGCTCTCGGCAGTGACCGGCACGATGATGATCTTCAAGCCGTTCGCGCAGTTGATCACCACGCCCTTCTCTTCGCCCTCGGCCGATGCCGCGGCGATGAAGCCGCCCAAGGTGAAGAGCGGGCCGCTGGCCGCGCATCCGGACTGGCGCGCGATCATCGCCGCGTCCTATACGCGCTTTCCGGATGCACAGATTCGCATCCTCTCGCTGCCGCGTAAGGCGGGTGACCCGATCCTGGTGCGGATGAAGCGGGCCGGGGAGTGGTTGCCAAATGGCCGCTCCAACATCTGGTTCGACGCCGCGGACGGACACATGCTCGGCTCGATCGATGCGCTGGCGCTGCCCAAGGGCGCGCAGGTGTTCAACGGCGCCTATCCGCTGCACGCCGCCAAGGTGGGCGGGCCGCTCTACCGGCTGGTGATGACCTGCTCGGGGCTGGCGATGCTGCTGCTCGGCAGCCTGGCGGTGTGGAGCTTCTGGTTCAAGCGACCCAAGCCGAAGAAGGCGGTGCGGAAGGCCTAAGACTGCGCCGCGACCATATGCACGATGTCGTCGCCGACCCATTCGATCAGCGGCGCATCGTAGTTGCCCATCGCCACGACAGTATATCCGGTCTCCCAGACGATCCGGCTCATCGAGTTGATGCCGGAAAAGGCACCGCCACCGTTGTGCCCGCGCACCGTCTTGTCGCCGATCTTTCGGTGCAGGAAGCCATAGCCATATTGGTTATAGCCCTTCTGCAGGCCGGTCATCTCCTCGGCCATGGCAGGCGACAGCAGCTTGCCTGCGCGCAGGGCCTGCAGGAACCGCGTCATGTCTCCAGCCGTGCTATAGGCGCCGCCGCAGGAGTTGCCCCGATAGCCGCGACCCTGGAAAGTCGAATTGCCGATTCTCGTTCCGAAACCGAGAAAGTCGGAGTCCGGGAAGCGATACCCCTCTGCCCTGAGGGGCGAGATTTCATCGACCCTATAATAGATCGTGTTCTTCATGCCGGCGCGATCGAATACGCGGCTCTGTACCGCATCATAATAGCTCTGTCCGGTCAATTTCTCGACGATCGCGCCCAGCAGAATGAAACCCTCGTTACTATAACCGGCCTGCGTTCCCGGCGTGAAATCGAGCGGCTTGGCGGCGAAGCGCGGCAGCAATTCGCTGACTCGCTCGAAGGGGCGGAAGCGGTCGATTTCGGGGTCTCCGAACGAGGAGGCGACGCCGGACTGGTGGCTTAGCAGATGCCGGATGGTAATGGCCTTGGCAGCGTCGGCGTTGGGATAATCCGGCAGCACATCGACGACACGCGTATCGAGCGTCAGCCGGCCCTGCTCGATCAACTGACCGATCAGTACGGCGGTGAACATCTTGTCCATCGAACCGGTGTGGAATCGGGTGTCCATCGTATTGGGAACGTTGAAGTTCTTGTTCGCCTGGCCGAAGGCGCCGCTGTAGATCAACTCGCCGTTCTTCATGACCAGCACCGAGCCCGAGAATTCGTCGCGCGCCGCAGCGAAGCGCAGCCGGTCGTCGATCGCCTTGCGCAGCGCTGCGCGGGAAACCGGTTGCGCGATGAGCTGCGTGGGGTAGGCGGACGGGCGTGCGTAGGCGTTGAACCGGGTTACGCCATTCGACGGTGATCCGTCGGTATCGAGCAGCAGCTTGCCGCTCTTGCCGTTCGCGGCGCGCAGATCGATGCGAAGCCAGCCATTCTTGCGATCGTTCCCCGTCACCGTGACTCCGCGGCTGACCCGCGCGATGTCCTCGAGCATCTTCGCGAGGTCGCTCTGGCTATAGGCTCCCTCCCTTTGCGAATGATATTTCGCGGCCCATTCGGCGCGTGCGCGGGCATCCGCGTTCACTGCCGCCGCCAGGTCGCGGGCGAGCAGCTTGTCTCTTTCGATCGCGGCGGGATCGATCGTGGCCTGCGTGGTCTGCGCAACGGCAGCAAGGGGAGGCGTCAGCGCACTGGCTAGCAGCAACACAAAGTGAATCTGCCGCATCTTATTCTCCATTCCAGCCATTTCGGATGGATTAGAGACCTGGATACGCGGAGACAGCGCGATGCGACGAAAGCCGACTATCCCGCCAGAACGCGATCGTCGAACAGGCCGAAGGCGATCGTCGAGGCGTAATACGCCACCGCCTTCTCGCGCGGCATGGTGCTGGCCCATTTGCGCATGTCGAAGGCGGCGTTCTGCAGCGCCATCAGCGTCTGCGAGGCGACCAGCGGGTCGATCGCGCGGATCGAGCCCTGGGCGATGCCGTCGGACAGCATGCCGGCGAAGCGGCGGGCGATACGGTTCGAACGGTCGATCATCGTCGAGCGGACCTGGGGCGGCAGGCCGGAGAGCGCGGTGGTGCGCAGCAACGGGCCGCGTTCGCTGAATTGATAGTCGAGCAAAGTCGCGATCGTGCTTTCGAGCTGCTCCCAATGGGTGCCGCCGGCATTCTCGGCCAGGCGTTGCGCATCGGTGATGATGTCGAAGCTGCGCTTGTAGCAGGCGATCACCAGATCGTCCTTGGCATCGAGATGGTGGTAGAAGCTGCCCTTGGTGACGTTGAGTTCGCTGGCGATCTTCTGGACCGAGGCGCCGCGATAGCCGAGCTCGTTGATCAGGCGCGTGGCGGCGAGCAGAAAGGCTTCCCGGCCGGGCTCGGGCTCGTCATGCTCAAGGTCGAGCATATGCGGGGTCCAGGCTTCCCCTGGGCCAGCGATGCCCGTGCGGAACACGTCCATCAGCCGCGCCTCGACGCGGGTATATTCGTCCACCTCGTAGCGCGGTAACCAGGCGGTCAGCCAGAAGGTGTTCTCGAGCAACACGTGCGCGCGGGCACCGTGGAGATCGGTCTCCGCGCGCGTGGTCGCGGGGCCCCAGAGCGTGCGGGTCTTGCGGAAAACGCCCCGCCAGCGATCGAGCAGCTCGCGCTTGATCGGATCTTCCATGGCGCGGAGATCCGAGAGGATCGCGAAATCGCGTTCCTCGCCTCGGCGGATGCGGGCGAGCCGTTCCATGTTGATGTTGAGATAGCGGGCGACGCGCGCCTCGGGCGTCGGCTCCTTGCCGGCATCGTCGAGCATCGCCTCCAGCCGGTCGAGTGTCTGTTCGAAGGCGGCGGCGGCAAGGTCTTCCTTGCGCTTGAAATAATAGGTGACCGACGTCGTGTTGAGCCCGACGCGGCGGGCCACGTCGGCAAAGGTCATCCCCTTGGCGCTCTGCTCGTTGATGGCGTCCGCGGCCGCGGCGAGGATCGCATCCCGCTTGGCCTGGAAGCGTTTCGTCGCGCTTGCGGTTTCTAGTTTCCCCGGTGCATTCATTGCAACCAGTCTAGCGGATTTGACGGCTAGCCAAAGCGGTTTTTTGAATCGAGGTTGTGCCGATTTTCGCGCCGGCCCGACTTTACCGAATATCCGGTATGCTCTACGCCGATCCGTGAAGCAGAAAACGGAGAGGATGCGCCATGGATTTCACGCTGAGCGAGCGCGAGACCTATTTCCGCGACCGCGTGAAGGCCTTTATCGACACCAGGATCCGGCCCCGCGACGGCGACTATCACGCCCAGCAGAAGGAGGGCGATCGCTGGAAGGTGCTGCCGGTGATCGAGGAAGTGAAGGCCGAGGCCCAGGCCGCGGGACTGTGGAATTTCTTCATGCCGCCGCATTCGGGCCAGTCCCATGTCGACGACAGTTTCGAGTTCCAGGGCACGCAGCTGACCAACCTCGAATATGCGCTGTGCGCCGAGGAGATGGGGCGGCTGGGCTGGGCGTCGGAGTGCTTCAACTGCTCCGCGCCCGACACGGGCAACATGGAGGTGCTCCATCGCTACGGCACCCGGGCTCAGAAGGACCAGTGGCTCAAGCCGCTGATGCAGGGCGAGATCCGGTCCGCCTTTCTGATGACCGAGCCGGCGGTGGCGAGCTCGGATGCGACCAACATCCAGACCAGCATGGTGCGCGACGGCGATCATTATGTGATCAATGGGCGCAAGTGGTGGAGCTCGGGCGTGGGAGACCCGCGTTGCGCGGTTTCCATCGTGATGGGCAAGACCGACACCGGTGCCGCCAAGCATGCCCAGCAGAGCATGATCCTGGTGCCGATGGACGCCCCCGGCGTGAAGATCGAACGGATGCTTTCGGTTTTCGGGTATGATCATGCGCCGCACGGGCATGGCGAAGTGGTTCTCGAGAATGTTCGCGTGCCGATCGAGAACATGCTGCTGGGCGAAGGACGCGGGTTCGAGATCGCGCAGGGCCGGCTTGGGCCGGGGCGCATCCATCATTGCATGCGCACCATCGGGGTTGCCGAGGAAGCGATCGAGGCGATGGCCAAGCGTCTGGTCAGCCGCGTGGCGTTTGGCAAGCGCCTCTCGGACCACTCGGTGTGGGAGCAGCGGATCGCGCGCGCGCGCATCGATATCGAGATGACGCGGCTGCTCTGCCTGAAGGCGGCGGACATGATGGACAAGGCGGGCAACAAGGCCGCCCAGCTCGAGATCGCGATGATCAAGGTGCAGGCGCCGCAGATGGCGCTGCAGATCATCGACGACGCGATCCAGGCGCATGGCGGCGCGGGTGTGTCGGGCGACTTCCACCTTGCGCATGACTGGGCCGGCATCCGCACGCTGCGGCTCGCGGACGGTCCGGACGAGGTTCACGCCCGGGCGATCGCGCGGAACGAGTTCGGGAAGTATGCGGACTTCAAGGCGGACCGGGCTTCGTCGGGAGATGTGGGGGTTTCGCGTTAATCGTCACCCCGGCGAAAGCCGGGGTCTCAGGCGAGGGCGCGGGAAAAGCGCCGCACGAGATCCCGGCTTTCGCCGGGATGACGGAAATTGGGATGGGAGAGTGATGAAAGCAGCCGTTCTCTACGAAGCGGGCAAGCCGCTCGAGATCACCGAGGTTCGCGTATCGAAGCCCGGGCCGCGCGAGGTGCTGATCCGCACCAAGGCGGTGGGCGTGTGCCGGTCCGACCTGCACTTTGTCGATGGCGCCTTCCCGCATCCGGTACCGACCGTGCCGGGGCATGAGGCGGCGGGCGTGATCGAGGCGGTAGGCAGTGATGTCGCGCATCTGAAGGTCGGCGATCATGTCATCACCTTCTTCACCGTATTCTGCGGCAGCTGCGAGATGTGCGTTACCGGGCGGCCCTCGCTGTGCATCGATCCCTCGACCCGGCGCCCGGCCGATGCGGAACCGCGGCTGTCGCTCCAGGATGGTACCGGGCTGGCGCCGTTCCTTAACCTCTCGGCCTTTGCCGAGCAGATGCTGGTACATGAAAACGCCTGTGTGGCGATTTCGAGGGAAATGCCTCTGGACCGCGCGGCGCTGCTCGGTTGTGCGGTGATCACCGGGGCCGGGGCGATCTTCAACGACAGCCGGGTGCGGCCCGGCGAGAGCGTGGCGATCATCGGCGCGGGCGGGATCGGGCTTGCTGCGATCAACGCCGCCAAGATCGCCGGGGCGGGGACGATCCTGGCGATCGACCCGGTGCCCGAGAAGCGCGAGCTGGCGCTCAAGCTGGGCGCAACCCATGCACTCGATGCGATGGCCGAGGGGCTGGCCAAGGACGTGCTCAAGCTGACCGGCGGCGGCGTCCATTATGCGATCGAGGCGGTCGGGCGGCCGAATACCGCCGAGCTGGCCTGGAACATCCTGCGCCGCGGCGGCACCGCGACGATCCTCGGGATGATCGCGCCGGGCGGCAATGTCAGCCTGCCCGGGCCGACCTTCCTGACGGGCAAGAAGATCCAGGGCTCGCTGCTGGGCAGCACGCGCTTCCCGATCGACATGCCGCGCCTGGTGCAGATGTATCTCGACGGGCTTCTCGACCTCGACACGATGGTCGCCGAGCGGATCAGGCTGGAGGATGTGAACGATGCACTCGACAAGCTGCGCAAGGGCGACAGCGTGCGATCGGTAATCGAGTTCGCATGAGCGACCTCGACGAAGCGAAGCTGGCGGACTGGCTGGCGGCGAACGTTGCCGGCTTTGGTGGGCCGATCGCGGTTACCAAGTTCCCCGGCGGGCAGAGCAACCCGACCTATCGGATCGATGCGGAGAGAGCTTCCTATGTGCTCAGGCGCAAGCCGTTCGGGCCGATCCTGCCCTCGGCCCATGCGGTGGAGCGCGAATATGCGCTGATCGCGGCGCTGCACCCGACCGGCTTCCCGGTCGCGCGGCCCTATGGGCTGTGCGAGGATCCCGAGGTGCTGGGGGCACCCTTCTACATCATGGAGATGGTGGAGGGGCGAACGCTCTGGGACGGCGGCTTGCCGGGCATGACGCCGGCGGAGCGGACGGCGCATTATCATGCGATCATCGATACGCTCGCGGCGCTGCATTCGGTGGACTATGCGGCGGTGGGGCTGGGCAGCTACGGCAAGCCGGGCAATTATTTCGCCCGCCAGGTCGAGCGCTGGACGAAGCAGTATCGGGCAAGCGAGACCGATGCGCTGCCCGAGATGGAACAGCTGATCGCGTTCCTGCCGCGCACCGTGCCCGAGCAGACGCGGACGAGCATCGTTCATGGCGACTTCCGTATCGACAACATGATCTTCGCGCCCGTCGCGCCGCGTATCGTGGCGGTGCTCGACTGGGAGCTGTCGACGCTTGGCGATCCGCTGGCGGACTTCTCCTATTTCCTGATGAGCTGGGCGACCGAGCCCGAGGGGCGATCGGGCGTGAAGGGACTCACCGGACCGGAGACCGGCATCCCGACGATCGAGGATGTGGTGGCGCGCTATTGCGCGGCGACCGGGCGCGACGGCGTGCCCGATCTGAACTGGTATTTCGCCTATAACCTGTTCCGGCTGGCGGGGATCGTCCAGGGGATCAAGAAGCGGATGATCGACGGCAACGCCTCCTCCGCCAATGCGGCCGCGACGGTGGAGCGGCTGCCTGGACTGGTCGCACAGGCCTGGCACTTCGCGCAGGAGGCAGGGGCATGAGCGGATTGTTCGACCTGGCCGGCAAGGTAGCGATCGTTACCGGCTCCTCGCGGGGGATCGGCAAGGCTTCGGCCGAGGCGCTGGCGGATGCGGGCGCGAAGGTGGTGATCTCGAGCCGCAAGCAGGATGCCTGCGACGCGGTCGCGGCCGAGATCAACGCGAAGCACGGCGAAGGCACTGCGCTGGCGGTGGCGGCGAGCATTTCGGACAAGGAAGCGCTCAAGCATCTCGTTGAAGAGACGCGGCGGGTGTTCGGGCGGGTGGACGTGCTGGTCTGCAATGCGGCTTCCAACCCCTATTACGGGCCGCTCGAGGGCATCGCGGACGACCAGTTCCGCAAGATCCTCGACAACAATATCCTCTCCAACCACTGGCTGATCCAGATGGTGGCCCCGGAGATGCGCGCGCGGCGCGAGGGATCGATCGTGATCATCTCGTCGATCGGGGGCTTGCGCGGATCGCCGGTGATCGGCGCGTACAATGTCTCCAAGGCGGCGGACCTGCAGCTCGCGCGCAACTATGCTGTGGAGTTCGGGCCGGACAATGTGCGGGTCAACTGCATCGCGCCGGGGCTGATCAAGACCGATTTCGCCCGCGCGCTGTGGGAGGATCCCGAGCGGGCGAGGGCAACCAACGCGACCACGCCGCTGCGGCGGATCGGCGAGCCTGAGGAGATTGCCGGGGCCGTGGTTATCTCGCCAGCCGGGCGAGTGCGTTCATGACGGGCCAGGCGATGGTCATCGACGGAGGAGTGACGATCTGATGCAGTTCGCGGGCAAGGTTGTGATCGTTACCGGGGCTGGCTCGGGGATCGGACGCGCGACGGCGCGGGCATTTGCCGATGCAGGCGCCAAGGTGGTCGCCGCCGACCTGAGCGAGGCAGTCGGGGAGACGATCGCCGGGCGCGAGGGCATGATCGCGGTGCACATGGATGCCGGTGACGAGGCCGATGTCGAGCGGGTGGTTGCCACCGCGGTCGATAGCTTTGGCGGGCTCGACATCTTCTACGCCAATGCCGGCATTTCGGGCGGCGCGACGGGCATCTTCGACACGCCGACCGAGCTTTGGGCCGAGGTGCTTCGCGTAAACCTGATCGGGCCGGCGCTGGCGATCAAGCATGCGGGCCCGCGGATTGTCGAGCGCGGCGGTGGTGCCATCCTTTGCACCGCCAGCGTCGCCGGGCTGCGTTCGGGTGCCGGTGGCCCGGCCTATTCGGCCAGCAAGGCGGGTGTCATCAACCTGGTCCAGACCGCGGCGCAGCAGTTCGCGGGATCGGGCGTGCGCGTGAATGCGATCTGCCCGGGGCTGATCGAGACCGGCATGACCGAGCGTGCCTTCACCTATGCCCGCGAGACCGGCAAGGAGGACAAGCTCGGCCGATTGAACCCGCTGCGCCGGGCGGGCCAGCCCGAAGAGATCGCGCGGGTGGCGCTGTTCCTCGCTTCCGACCAGGCGAGCTATGTCAACGGCCAGGCTTGGGTGGTGGATGGCGGACTTTCGTCCAGCCATCCGGTGACACGCCAGGAGTTCGGCAAGCCGGCGTTCTAAAGCGTCACCTCGCCGCGAAACACCGGCACGCAGCGGCCGGCGACACTGCTGCGGATGCCGTCGGAGGTGCGGCGGGCGATGACGGTCAGGTTGCTGGGGCGGCCCATCTCGACGCCCTGTCGCACCTGGAAGCGCGCGGTTTCCGCCTCGCCGAGCGAGAGCAGCAGCGCGCCGAGCGTGGCGTTGGCGCTGCCGGTGGCGGCGTCTTCCCAGGTGCCGCTGAGCGGGGAGAACATGCGGGCGCGGATGCGCTGTTCCTCGCGGGCATAGAGGAAGATCGACAGGCGCTCGGCATTGTCGCGCTCCGTATCGGCGAGGCGGCGATAGGCTGCGATATCCGGTTGAGCGAGGCTCAGCGCTTCCTCGGTGACCTCGACGAAGACGAAGTCGACGCCGGTGGTGGCGCGGGTTGGCAGGTGGGAGGCTGTTACCAGGTCAGCGACATCCAGGTTCAGGCAGGCGGCAATGCCTTGGACGGGCAGCGTGCCAAGCAACTGAAGCGGCTGGGGTGCGTCGATCTCCGCACCAAGGGGACTGCCGCTTGCGTCGCGTTCGATGCGCACCTCGACCAGGCCGGCGATTTCCTCGAAGCGGAGCGTGTCGCCCGCCTCCGGGCGCAGACCGGCAAGGACATAGCCGGTGCCGACATTGGGATGGCCGGCAAAGGGCATCTCGGCGGTGCGGTTGAAGATGCGGACCCGGGCGGTGTGTGCCGGATCGGCTGCAGGCAGGACAAAGGTCGTCTCGCTATAGTTCATCTCCGCCGACAGCGCCTGCATCTCGGCGTCGCTCAGCCCGCCGGCATCGGGGAACACCGCGAGCGGATTGCCGCCGAAGCGGGTCTCGGTGAACACGTCGAGCGTGACATAGGCGAAGCGGCGCGGTGCGGTTTCCATTGCGCCGGTCTAGCGGCTGGCGGCTCAGGCGCAATTGGGATCGGCGACCGGATTGCCGGTGGCGCGGTAGAGGCCGTCCTTGCCGGGTGCGACTTCGATCGGCTTGACGCTGAAATAGCTGCCGCCGCCAAGCGCACGATCGAGGATGCAGAGCTTCAGCGCCTTGTCGCTCCGGTCGAGCAGACTGACGCGGAAGGTCCAGCTCTTGTCGGCCAGCTCGAACACCGCCGAATTGCCGTCGCGGATCGGGTTGGTGAACCCGTAATCCGCCAGGGTGCGCAGCCCTTCCTTGCGGCGTGGGCCGGTGGAGTTCGGAAAGCTGGTGACGTCCAGCTTGCTGGCGATCTCGACCGGATCGGCGGCGTCGGCGGTGACCGTCGCCAGATCCTGTGAAAACAGTGCCAGCACCGTGGCGATCATCATGGCTGCGAGCTCCCCGCGATATGTCCTGCCCTGCCAACGCGGGGGAAAGCCCGTGCGTTCCTAGTCCTTTACGCGGATCAGTCCTTCCTGGGTGACGCTGGCGACGAGGCGGCCGTCGCGGCTGTAGATGCGGCCGCGATTGAAGCCGCGCGAATGGCCAGCCCAGGGGCTGTCGGTGGTGTAGAGCAGCCACTCGTCGAAGCGGAACGGCTCGTGCAGCCAGACGGCGTGATCGAGGCTGGCGGTCTGCACGCCGCCGGTCATCCAGCTTACCCCGTGCGGGAGCAGGCAGGTGCCGAGCAGGGTCATGTCGGTGGCGTAGGTGAGCATCGCGCGGTGGAGCGCGGGATCGTCGGGCAGGAGGGCGACGACGCGGAACCAGCTGTGCTGGACCGGCTCCTGCGCCACGGGCTTGAACCAGTTGCGCGGATTGACCGGGCGGATCTCGATGGGCCGCGCGCGCAGGAAGAAGCGGCGGAATTTCTCCGGCACCTCGTCGCGGATCGCCTCGCGCAGGTCGCGTTCCGAGACGAGACTGTCCGGATCGGGTACGTCGGGCATGTCGAACTGATGGTGCAGGCCCTCGGCTGGAAGCTGGAAGCTCGCGGTCATGTTGAGGATCGGCTGGCCGCCCTGCATCGCGATGACCCGGCGATTGGCGAAGCTGCGCCCCTCGAAATCGCGGACCACCCGGTAGATGATCGGGTGGTTCTCGTCCCCGGGCCGCATGAAATAGGCGTGGAGAGAGTGGGCGAGCTTGTCATCCTCTATCGAGCGCTGCGCGGCCTGGAGCGCCTGCGCCACGACCTGGCCGCCGAAGACGCGGCCGACCCCGCCGGGCTGGCGGGGGCCGCGGTAGAGATCGGTATCGATGCGCTCGACATCGAGCAGGGCAGTGAGCTGGTCGACCAGGCCCCGGGGGTCTTCGGCGCGTTCGGGTGGGGTGGTGTCCATCAGTAGCCGGACGCCTCGGCCAGGGCGTTGGCGTGGTAGTTGGTGTCGCCGAACATCTCGGCCAGCACGCGGGCGCGCTTCATGAAGAAGCCGATGTCGAACTCGTCGGTCATGCCGATGCCCCCGTGCATCTGGACACCTTCCTGCACGGCCAGCGTAGTGGCAAGGCCGGTCATCGCCTTGGCGACCGCCACCGCCTCGGCCGCGTCCTGGCCGGCGTCGAGCAGCTGCTGGGCCTTGAGCACGGCGGCGCGGGCGACTTCCATCTCGCTGTAGAGATGGGCGGCCCGGTGCTGCAGGGCCTGGAAGCTGCCGATCGCGACGCCGAACTGCTTGCGATCCTTGAGGTAATTGACAGTCATGTCCATCGCCCCGCCGCCGACGCCGACCAGCTCGGCCGAGGCGCCGGTGCGGCCTGCCGACAGCAGGCGGCCGAGGGGGCCGTCACCCTGGTCGACTTCGCCCAGGACTGTATCGGAATCGACACTGACATCGGCAAAGGTGACATGGGAAGCTAGGCTGGAGTCGGCCAGGCGCTCGGTACGGACATCGATTCCGGGGGTTTTCGGGTCGATTACGAAGAGCGTTACGCCCGAACTGGACGCTCCAGCCGCGGAAGTTCGCGCGGCGACGATCATCAGGTCGGCGACATGGGCGTGGGCGACGAAACGCTTGGCGCCCGACAGCCGAAAACCGTTGCCCGCGCGCTCGGCGGCGAGCGAAACCTGACCTGTGAACTTCGGCGTCTCATCGATCGCAAGCGCCGCGACCGTGTCGCCAGCGAGGATGCCGGGATACCAGCGCGCGGCATGGCCGGTGCCCTTCAGCGCCTCGACCGCCGCCACCGCCGTCGCCAGGAACGGGGAGGGCGAGAGGTTGCGGCCGATCTCCTCGAGCACCACGCCCGCCTCGACATGGCCAAGGCCGAGGCCGCCGTCCGCTTCCGGGATCAGGATGCCGGTGAAGCCCATTTCGGCGAACTGTTTCCAGAGCGCGCGGCTGAAACCGGTGGGGTCGTTCGCGTCGCGCAGCGCGCGCATGTGGCTGACCGGGGCTTCCGCGGCGACGAAGTCCTTCGCGGTGTCGCGGAGCATGGTCTGGTCTTCGTTGAGGTAGAGGGGCATTTCTTCTCTTCCTTAAGCCCTCTCCCTTTGGGAGAGGGTTGGGTGAGGGTGGTCTCCACATGCGTTTCCGTTTGTGGCGACCCTCACCCTTCCGCCGACTGCGTCGGCTCCCTCCCTCTCCCAATGGGAGAGGGAATTTGGTCAGCTCGGCAAATCCAAAATCCGCTTGGCGATGATGTTGAGCTGGATCTCGCTAGTGCCGCCCTCGATCGAATTGGCCTTGGTGCGTAGCCATGACCGGGCTGCGGCGCCCTGGTGCGAGTCCGCGCTCTCCCATTCGAGCGCGTCGCTGCCGCCGGCGGCCATCTGGAGCTCGTGGCGGGTCTTGTTCAGCTCGGTGCCATAGTACTTCATCATCGAGGGCTGGGCAGGGTGCGCCTGGCCGGCCTTGAGCTCGTCGATGAACTTCTCGGACATCGCCGCGAACGCCTTGGAGCGGACCTCAAACAGCGCGATCTGGGCGCGCAGGATCGGATCGACGCCCTTGCGCGCGCTTTCCACCAGCGGGTCCTTGCCGGCACCGCCCAGGCCGAAGCCCGAGATCATCTCGCGCTCATGGCCGAGCAGATATTTGGCGACGTCCCAGCCCTTGTTGAGGGTGCCGAGCAAATTGGCCTTGGGCACTTCGACATTGTCGAAGAAGGTCTCGCAGAAGGGCGAATTGCCGCTGATCAGCAGGATCGGCTTGGTCGAGACGCCGGGCGAGGCCATGTCGAACAGCAGGAAGCTGATGCCCGCCTGCTTGACGGTCTTGTCGGTGCGGACGAGGCAGAAGATCCAGTCGGCCTTGTCGGCATAGCTGGTCCAGACCTTCTGGCCGTTGACGACGAAATGATCGCCCGCATCATCCGCGGAAGTTTGCAGGCCCGCCAGATCGGAGCCGGCATTGGGCTCGCTATAGCCCTGGCACCAGCGGATTTCGCCGCGTGCAATCTTCGGGAGATGTTCGAGCTTCTGTTCCTCGGTGCCGTACTTCAGCAGCGCCGGGCCGAGCATCGAGATGCCGAAGCTGTTGAGCGGGTTGCGCGCCTTGATGCGCTTCAGCTCCTCGCGGAGGACCTTGGTCTCGGCCGGCGAGAGCCCGCCGCCGCCATAGGCGCTGGGCCAATCGGGCACGGTCCAGCCGCGCGCGGCCATGCGATCAAGCCAGACCTTCTGGTCGGGATGCGCATATTCCGGATTGCGGCCGCCCCAGGTGGTTTCCTTTTCCGATTTGGGCGGGGTGCGCATCTCGGCCGGGCAGTTTTCCTCCAGCCAGGCGCGGGTTTCGGCGCGGAAGGTTTCCAGATCCTCTGCCATTCATCCTCTCCAAATCCTCCCCCGGAGGGGGACCGCGAAGCGGTGGAGGGGTAGTCTCCGCGGGCTTTGCCACTTGTGGCTCGCTACCCCTCCGTCTGCCTTCGGCTGCCACCTCCCCCTCCGGGGGAGGATTTAAGTCATTTCACTTGTTGAACTTCTCGCCCTTTTCCGCCTTTTCGCGGAGCAGGGGAGCGACTTCGAAGCCGTACTTCTCGAGGCCCTCGACGATCTTCTTGAGACCCTCGGTGTCGGCCCAGAACATCGGGCCGCCGCGGTACGGGGGCCAGCCATAGCCGTACACCCAGACGACATCGATGTCCGACGCGCGCTGGGCCATCTTCTCGGCGAGGATCAGCGCGCCTTCGTTGACCATGGTATAGAGCGTGCGGACGACGATCTCCTCCTCGGTGATCTCGTGCTGCGGCACGCCCAGCTTCTCGCGCCACTCGGCGATCAGCTCGGCGACGCGCGGCGAGTTCGAGGGGGTGCGCTTCTCGTCATAGTCATAGAAGCCGGCGCTCTTCTTCTGGCCCCAGCGACCCTCGGCAGCGAGCGCGTCGCGGATGTTCTCGATCCGGTTCGGGTCGCGGTGCCAGCCGATATCGACGCCAGCGAGATCCGCCATCTGGAACGGACCCATCGGCATGCCGAAAGCGACATGGACCTTGTCGATCTGCTCGGGCGTGGCGCCTTCGAGCAGCATCTTGTTGGCCTCGACCTGGCGCGGCATCAGCATGCGGTTGCCGATGAAGCCGTAGCAGACGCCGGCGATGACAGCGACCTTCTTGATCTTCTTCGACACGGCCATGGCAGTGGCGAGCACGTCGTCGGCGGTCTTGGCGCCGCGGACGATCTCGAGCAGCTTCATCACGTTCGCCGGCGAGAAGAAGTGCAGGCCGAGAACGTCCTGCGGACGCGAGGTGGCCGCAGCGATCTCGTCGATGTTGAGGTAGCTGGTGTTCGAGGCGAGGATGGCACCCGGCTTGGCGATCTTGTCCAGCTTGCCGAAGATGTCCTTCTTGACGTCCATATTCTCATAGACGGCCTCGATGATCAGGTCGCACTCGCCGAGCGCGTCGAAATCGAGCGTCGGGTTGAGCAGGCCCATCGCGCCTTCGACCTGTTCGGCGGTCATGCGGCCCTTGGCGGCGGTCGCCTCGTAATTCTTGCGGATGACCCCGGTGCCGCGATCGAGCGCTTCCTGCGCCATCTCGACGATGGTCACCGGCACGCCGGCCGAGAGGAAGTTCATCGAGATGCCGCCGCCCATCGTGCCGGCGCCGATTACGCCGACGCGCTTGATGTCGCGGAGAGCAATGTCCTCGGCGATACCGTCGATCTTCGCGGCCTTGCGCTCGGCAAAGAAGATGTGGCGCAGCGCGGCGGACTGAGTGCCCATGATCAGCTTCATGAAGCCCATGCGCTCGGCCTGGACGCCCTCGGCATAGGGCTTGCCGGCGGTCTGCTCGATCAGGTCGAGGATCGTGTTCGGCGCGTCCATGCCGCGGAAGCGCTTGGCGTTCTTGGCGCGGAACGCCTCGAACACGGCGGCGTCAACGGTGACCGGGCGCTCGGAGGAGCGCGAGACCGGCTTGCCGATCACTTCCTGTGCGAAGGCGAGGGCATCGGCGACGAGATTGCCCTCGGTCGCGAGGCGGTCGACCAGACCGGCGGCCTTGGCCTGCTCGGCCGAGATCGGATCGCCCTTGGTCGCCATTTCGAGCGCGACTTCGACGCCCGCGACGCGCGGCATGCGCTGGGTGCCGCCGGCACCGGGCAGGATGCCGAGCTTGACTTCGGGCAGGCCGAACTTCGCCGAGGGGACGGCGATGCGATAGTGCGAGGCGAGGGCGACTTCGCAGCCGCCGCCGAGCGCGGTGCCGTGCACGGCCGAGATCACCGGCTTGTCGAGCGCTTCGATCTCATCGACCAGCACGGGGAGCGACGGCTCCTGCATCGGCTTGCCGAACTCGGTGATGTCGGCGCCGGCGAAGAAGGTCTTGCCCGCGCAGGTGATGACGACGGCCTTGATGCTGTCGTCGTTCTTCGCTTCCTGGATGCCCGCCTGGATGCCCTGGCGGACCGCCGCGCCGAGCGCGTTCACCGGCGGATTGTCCGAGGTGATGACCAGGACGTCGCCCTGGCGGGTGGTGGTGATGGGGGAGGTCATTCTAGTCTCCAACGGATAAGTTCAGTCGTTCAAAGCGGAATAGATCATCGTCTTCAGCTCGCGCCGGATCGGGTAGAGCATGGACGGGGAAAGCTGCGTCATGAAGACCATCGAGATGCGCTCGACGGGATCGATGAAGAAGGCGGTCGAGAACATGCCGCCCCAGTAGAACTCGCCGGCCGAGCCGGGCATCAGCGTCTTCGCGACATCGGTGGTGACGGCGAAGCCCAGGCCGAAGCCGGTGCCGGCGTTGGTCGTCTCGCTGAACAGCGACTTGGACAGGCTGGCGAGATCGCCGCTGCCGGGCAGTTGGTTGACCGTCATCAGGTCGACCGTCTTGCGGCTGACCAGCCTTGTGCCGTTCAGCTCGCCCTTGTTCAGGAAGAAGGTGCAGAAGCGGTGATAGTCGAGCGCTGTGGAGACGAGGCCGCCGCCGCCCGAGACGAGGCGCGGGGGCTTCGACCAGGCGCTTTCGGCGCCGCGATCGTACATCACCCGGCCCTTGCCCTGGACCATCGTCCAGCAATCGGCGAGGCGATCGGTCTTCTCCGCCGGCACGGTGAAGCCCGTGTCGTGCATGCCAAGCGGCGCGAAGATGCGCTGCTCGAAAAAGTCGGCAAGGCCCATGCCGGAGACACGCTCGACCACGGCGCCGAGCACGTCGGTGGAGACCGAGTAGTTCCACTCGGTGGCGGGCGAGAATTCGAGCGGTATCCGCCCCAGCGCCGCGACGAACTCGTCGAGCGTCAGATTGCCGTGCCAGTTCTCGATCTTGCCCTCGCGATAGGCGGCATCGATGTTGGTGCGGTTCTGGAAGCTGTAGGTCAGGCCCGAAGTGTGGCGGAGCAGGTCGACCATCCGCATCGGCTCGCCGGTGGGGATCGTCTGGAAGGGCACGCCGCCGCCACCCGCCTTGAACACGCCGAGATTCTTGAACTCGGGCAGGACGTGGTGGACGGGCGTGTCGAGCGCGACCTTGCCCTCTTCGACCAGCATCATGAAGGCGAGGCTGGTGACCGGCTTGGTCATCGAGGCGATACGGAAGATCGTGGTCTGGTCGACGGCCGCGCCGCCTTCGCGGGCGGCACCCTGATGCGAGAAATGGACGATCTCGCCGCCCCGGGCGATCAGGATCTGGGCATGGGGCAGCTTGCCCGAGTCGAGGTAGCGCGCTTTCACATAGGCATCGATCCGCGCCAGCCGGACCGCATCGAAACCGTGGTTTTCGGGCTTGGCAATCTTCATGCGGCTGGCATACCTCTCATTCGAAAGCGATGACTCGCGTCTTCTCAAGGACACGCTTCCCCTATTGCCTTGAGCGCGCGATGAATCAACACTAACGTTGTTTACGGTACGGCATCCGATGCCAAACCCAACATTCTAGAAACATAACGCACATAGATTTGGAGAGAATCGCCTTGGCCCCCGAACCGATCGTGCCGCTCGACCCCAACTGGCCTGCCATGTCGCTGGAGCAGGTGAAGGGGGCACTGACCGCTCCGGGCCAGCGCTTCGAGATGGACGAGGTGGAAATCCGCGGCGTGCCGACGCGGGTGTGGAAGGGCGCGCCGCCCACCCTGGGCGTGCTGGCGCAGCTGGCGCGGCTCTATGGCGACCGGGTGTTCACCGTCTATGAGGACGAGCGTGTCACCTATGACGCGAACTACCGGGCGGTGTGCCATCTGGCGCAGAAGCTGAGCGAGATGGGCGTGGGGAAGGGCGACCGTGTCGCGCTCGCCATGCGCAACCTGCCCGAATGGCCGACGATCTTCTTCGCTGCGACCAGCCTGGGGGCGATCATCGTGCCGCTCAACGCCTGGTGGACGGGTGGCGAGCTCGAATACGGCATGAAGGATTCGGGATCCAAGGTGCTGTTCGTCGATGCCGAGCGGCATGCCCGGCTGAAGGACTGCTACGCGCGGCTGCCCGACCTGGAGCGGGTGGTGGTGAGCCGCTGCGACGAAGAGCTGGACGGCAATGCCAGCCGGCTCGAGGTACTGATCGGCACGCGGCATGACTGGGCGAGCCTGCCCGATATTCCCTTCCCGCAGGTGGCGGTGACGCCCGAGGACGACGCGACGATCTTCTATACCAGCGGCACGACGGGGAACCCCAAGGGCGCGCTGGGCACGCACCGCAACATCTGCACCAACATCCTGTCGAGCGGGTACAGCGCGGCCAGGGCGATGCTGCGCCGGGGCGAGATGCCGCCGGCGATGATCCCGCACAAGGTGGGGCTGCTGGTCATTCCGCTGTTCCACGTCACCGCGTGCAGCGCGGCGCTGATGGGCGGCATCGCCACGGGGCAGACAGTGGTGTTCATGCGCCGCTGGGACGCCGAGAAGGCGATGGCGATCATCGAGCGCGAGAAGGTGACCTTCACCGGCGGCGTGCCGACGATCGCCTGGCAGCTGCTCGAGCATCCGGCGCGCGAGAAATACGACCTCTCCAGCCTGGAGGCGATCTCCTATGGCGGCGCGCCCTCGGCGCCCGAGCTCGTCAAGCGCATCTATGAGGAGTTCGGCGCGCTCCCCGGCAATGGCTGGGGGATGACCGAGACGATGGCGACGGTGACCCAGCATAGCGGCGAGGATTACCTGACCCGCCCGACCAGCGCCGGCCAGCCGGTCGCGACGGCGGACCTCAAGATCATGACCGTCGAGGGCGATCGCGAACTTCCCATTGGCGAAGTCGGCGAACTCTGGGCCAAGGGGCCGATGATCGTGAAGGGCTATTGGAACAAGCCCGAGGCGACGGCGGAGACCTTTGTCGACGGCTGGGTGCGCACCGGCGACCTGGCGCGGCTCGACGAGGAGGGGTTCCTCTATATCGTCGACCGGGCGAAGGACATCATCATCCGCGGCGGCGAGAACATCTATTCGAGCGAAGTCGAGGACGTGCTCTACGCCTTCCCCGGCGTGATGGACGCCGCGCTGATCGGCGTGCCGCACAAGACGCTGGGCGAGGAGCCGGTGGCGGTAGTCCATCTGGCGCCGGGCACCAATGCGAGCGAGGCGGAGCTGCAGGACTTCGTCCGCGCCCGGCTGGCAGGGTTCAAGGTGCCGGTGCAGGTGCGCTTCGTGGCGGACACCCTGCCGCGCAACGCCAATGGCAAGATCCTGAAGAAGGACCTGCGCGAGCTGTTCGTGGGCGAGGCCGCGGCCTGAGGCGCAATAGCGCTGGCCGAAAGGGCGGCGCGCGCTAAGCTCGGCATCCGAAAGGGAGACCGACGGATGCACATCGACCGCAGGGCGTTTTTCGGTGCCACTGCCGCAGCGCTGACCATGCCGCAGCTCGCCCGAGCGGCGGGCTGGTGGCAGTCCGCGCCGGCCTTTCCGCCAGTCGATGCGCACAGCGTCTGGCTGGTCGGCGATTCCGCGCCGCCCGATCCGGTTGCGATGTCGGCGCGGCTGGCGGAGCTGGCGGGCAGCGGATCGGTGCGCGACGGCTATCTGAACGGCGGCGTGGTCGAGGCGCTGGAAAAGGCGTTCGCTGCCCATCTGGGCAAGGAGGCCTGTGCCTTCTTCCCCACCGGCACGCTGGCCAACAATGTCGCGCTGCGGGTGCTGTGCGGCGATGCGCCGCATGCGCTCTGCCAGCAGGACAGCCATCTCTATCGCGACGAAAGCAACATGGCGCAGCGCATGGCCGGCATCAACCTGGTGCCGCTGGACGCGGGGAAGGTGACGCCGACGCAGGAGGAACTGGTCGCGGCGTTCGATGCCGCGGAGAAGGGGCCGTACGCGCTCAAGGTGGGGGCGATCTCGCTCGAGAGCCCGGTGCGCCGGCTCGAGGGCGGACTGATCCCGTCGAAGCGGATCGCCGAGATCGCGGCGCTCGCGGCGGCGCATGGCACGCGGATGCACCTGGATGCCGCGCGATTGCTGCTTGCGCCGCCCTCGATCGACCGAGCCGCCTATGTCGCGCCGTTCGAGACGGTCTATGTCTCGCTCTACAAATATCTGGGCGCACCGTTCGGAGCGGTGCTGGCGGGACCGGCGGCGACGATCGCCAGCGCGCGCGAGTGGCGGCACCTCTATGGCGGGCTGATCTACCAGGGCTGGGCACCAGCCTTGCTCGCGCTTGACGGACTGCAGCATTTCCCCGAGCGCATCGCCAAGGCGCACGGCGTTGCAGAGACGCTGTTCACCGCGCTTGAGCACAGCGGCAAGGTCAAGCGCGTGGCGAACCCCGACGCGTCCAACATCTATCGGCTCGAAATGCCGCAGGCGGCGGCAGAGGCTGCGTTCGAGCGCGGTCGCGCCGCTGGCGTGCGGATTGGGCGGTGGGACAAGGGATCGATCCCGTTCTTCGTCAACGAGACGCTGCTGCGCCGCCCGGTGGAAGACTATGTGAAGCTGTTCCTGGGGTAGGTGCCCCCGTCCTCACTCCACTCTTGCGGGGGTGACGACGGAGAGGACGGCCTGGCGCCACCCCATGAGGCGGGCTTTGCGGCTTTCAGCATCCAGCTTCGGCTCGAATGTCAGCCCCGCGCCGCGCATCTTCGTGGCGTCCTCCAGGCGACTGAACATGCCACAGCCGATGCCCGCCAGCATCGCGGCGCCCAGAGCGGTGGTCTCGGCAAAGTCGGGACGGTCGACCGGGATGGCGAGGATGTCCGCCAGGTCCTGGGCGATCCAGTCGTTGGTGACCATGCCGCCGTCGATGCGCAGTCGCGACCAGTCGGCACCGTCCGCGGCGAAGGCGGTCTTCAGGTCGTGGCTCTGGTGCGCCATCGCTTCCAGCGCGGCCCGGACGATATGGGCGCGGGTAGCGGCGAAGCTGAGGCCGGAGATCGATGCGCGCGCCTCCGGCTCCCACCAGGGCGCGCCAAGGCCGGACAAAGCGGGGACGAGATAGACGCCGCCATTGTCCTTCACCGAGCGTGCCAGCGGCTCGGTATCCTGCGCGTTTTCGATCAGTTGCACCGAATCGCGCAGCCACTGGACCAGGCTGCCGGCGACGAACACCGAGCCTTCGATCGCATAGGTGCGCCGCCCGCCGAGCTGCCACAGCACGGTGGCGAGGAGGCGGTTCCTGGAGGAGGGCGGGGCGGTGCCGGCATTGGTGAGAACGAAGGCGCCGGTGCCATAGGTCGCCTTGGTGTCGCCGCGCTCGAGGCAGGCCTGGCCGATCGTCGCGGCCTGCTGGTCGCCGGCAAGGCCGCAGATCGGGATCTCGCCGCCGAAGAGGCGCGTGGAGCCGAACCGGCCTGCGCAATCGACGATCTCGGGCAGCGCATCGCGCGGAGTGGAGAACATCTCCAGCGAGCTGTCGCTCCAGCCGCCCGAGCCGAGGCCCATCAGCAGGGTGCGCGAGGCATTGGTGGCGTCGGTGATATGGAGGCCGCCGGTGAGCTTCCAGACCAGCCAGCTCTCGATCGTGCCAATGGCGAGGCGGTTGCCCACGCCCTTGAGCTGGGGCCAGTGGTGCATCGCCCAGGCGATCTTGGTGCCGGAGAAATAGGGATCGAGCAGCAGGCCGGTGCGGGCCTGCACGCCCGGCTCCTCGCCGGCATCGCGCCAGGCACGGCACATCGCGGCGCTGCGGCGGTCCTGCCAGACGATGGCAGGGGCGAGGGGCTCTCCCGTCGTCTTGTCCCAGAAGACGATCGTCTCGCGCTGGTTGGTGATGCCGATCGCCGCGATCCGGTCCGCGCCGCCGGCCTCGCGGACCATGGCATGGGCGCATTCGAGGGTGCGCCTCCAGATCTCATTGGCATCATGCTCGACCAGGCCGGGCCCCGGATAATGCTGGGTGAGCTCGGCGCTGTGGCTGCCCAGGCACTTGCCCGACGGCGCGAACAGCATTGCGCGGGTGGAAGTGGTGCCCTCGTCGAGGACCAGGATGTTCTCGCCCATCGCGCGAGGCTAGCGGAGGGTCTCGACGGTTGGAAGCATGCTATTCCGCCGCGGAAGTCGGGCCCCGGGGGCACCGGGGAAGCAGCAGAGAAACCCTGGGCTCCGGCTTTCGCCGGGGAACAATGCCGTGCATGGGATGACGAAAGACGAGCGAAGCGCTAGGGTTACCGGAGCGAAAGGGAAGGGCAGAAGTGGACGATCGTTCGGGCAGCATTGGCGGCGAACCCATGGACGAGGGACTTCCCTCGGGGCCGGCACGGGCGCCGCTGCTCGGGCCGTCCACCCAGGAGAGCATGGGCGACGGGCAGAAGCGCGATCGGCTTATGGCCGCGCTGACGCTGATCGCCGGGCTCGGGCTGGTGCTCGCGCTGCCGTTCGCACTGCAGGCGGGCGCGGTGTTCTTCCTGCCGCTCACCACCGCGCTGGTGATCGCGATCGCGCTCGTGCCGCTGCTCGAATGGCTGGAACGGCACCGGCTGCCGGCGCCGATCGCGGCGTTCATCTGCGTGCTGCTGTTCCTGATCGCGGCGAATGTCGCGCTGGCATCGATCGTCGTTCCGGCATGGCAGTGGATCCGTGACCTGCCCGCCAAGATCCCGCAAATCCAGGAAAACCTGAAGCCGCTGATCGAATTCTATGCGAATCTCGATTCGTTCGTGAACAAGACGGTGATGAACTTCGCCTCGGCGCCGATGAAGCAGCCCGAGGTGATGGCGGCCACGCCGCCGCGTTCGCTGATCGACCTGTTCGCCACCTCGGCCCCGTCGGCGCTGGTCGAGATGTTCTTCGCCATCCTCGTCATCTACTTCTTCCTCTCCGGCTGGACCCGCCTGCGCCGCAACGCGATCACCAGCCGGGCGAGCTTTGGCGGCGCGATGGCGACCGCGCGGGTGATCCAGGACGTGGTCGACGATACCTCGGCCTATCTCGGCACGATCACGGTGATCAACATGACGCTGGGCCTGATCGTCGCCGGCGTGCTCTGGGCGATCGGCATGCCGACCCCGCTGATGTGGGGCGGCATCGTCGCGCTGCTCAACTATATCCCCTATTTCGGCCCGGTATTCGCCGCGCTGCTGCTGGCCATGGGCGGGCTGATGACCTTCCCGGACCTGGGCTGGGCGTTCGTGCCGCCGATCGTGATGATCGCCTGCCACCTGATCGAGGCGAATGTCGTGACCCCGCTCGTGGTCGGTCACCGCCTGACGATCAGCCCGATCATGATCCTGATCTCGCTGAGCTTCTGGGGCTGGGTGTGGGGCACCACCGGCGCACTGCTCGCGGTGCCGCTGCTCATCATCATCCAGACCGTGGTCAACGCCGCGGGCAAGCCGGATATCGCCGGTTTCCTGTTCGAGCACGGCACCTTGGTGAACGATCCTGTGGATAATCGACCGCTGCAGCGAAAAAGTCGCGACCAATCCGGTTGACACCCCCAAAAGTCGCGTCTAGTGCCCGCCTCCTCGCTTCGAGAGAGCGGGTGTAGCTCAGTTGGTTAGAGCGCCGGCCTGTCACGCCGGAGGTCGCGGGTTCGAGCCCCGTCACTCGCGCCATTCCCCATGGTCTGACTGTCAGGGTGCGCCCCGTGCGTGCTTCGACCGGACGATTGGATACGGGGAGCGGTCTTCTCTCACACGCAGATGCGGGTGTAGCTCAGTTGGTTAGAGCGCCGGCCTGTCACGCCGGAGGTCGCGGGTTCGAGCCCCGTCACTCGCGCCATGCATCGCATGGCCCCTCCCGCCACCGATGGCGGCGACTCACCTCTTCCCGTTTGATATAGAACGCATGATGGACGCTCAGGCGCGCCGCCAGCGACCGGTTTCCATCCAGCGGAGTACGCCGCCGAGCGGCAGGATCCAGATGATTCCGGTGACGACGTAGATCGGCAGCTGGGCGAGGATGTGCAGCCGGCCGATCCAGCCCGAGAAGCTGGCGACCAGGATCACCCAGGCGAAGACCCAGGCGACGATGCCCAGCGCGCCGGCGGGCTTGCGCCAGCTCGGCTCTATGCTTCCGCGTGCCACGTCATGCCTTTCTCGGTAATCACCGCATTCAGCGGCACGTCCCAGATGTCGCTGGGGATGGCAGGCACTTCCTGGACCGACCAGGCCACGCCGACGCGCCAGGCATCGGGATAGCGGGCGAAGGCGCGGTCATAATGGGCGGCGCCCTGGCCGAGTCGATTGAGCCGCGCATCGAAGCCGACCAGCGGGGTGAGGATCACGTCCGGGGCGACTTCCGGGCTGTCTGCCTGGGGCTGGCGCAGGCCGAAGGGACCATCGACCAGAGGCTCGCCCATCCGCCAGGCGAGGAAGCGCAGCGGCTCGGCGCGGCCGACGACGAAGGGCAGGGCAAGCGTGCAGCCAGCCTGGGCGGCCGCGGCGGCGAGCTGGGTGGGATCCGCCTCGCTGCCGATCGCGACATAGGTGGCGACCGTCATGCCCGGCTGGAGATGCTCGATGAAATGCTCGGGGGCGAGGATCGCCTCGCTCGCTTCAATGGCGAAGGCGTCACGCTCCGCACGGAGCTGCGCCCGAAGGGCTAGCTTGTCGATCATGCCGACAGTGTAGGGGAGCGGTGGCGGGACCGCCATGGCCGTTTGCCAGAATATCCTCCGACGCCCGTTACGTCAGGTGGGGACCATGTGCCGCGGACCAGGATCCGCACAGGGACAGCCCCCATGGAAGATGAATAGCCTCAGGGATAATTGCAAGGCTCGTACCGGGCAGTGCCCGCCGCCTATGGATATAGGGGGCGGGGCGGGTGTCCGCAACGGGTTACGAGGTACTTCTTTCCCCGGCTTTCGCCGTGGAACCGTGCGGGTTGAAGGGTTACGCCTCGCTGGCGTCTTCCTCGAGCGCGGCAGCCACGGCCTCGAGCCGGTCGGCGATGCGCTCGAGCAGCACCGGAGATACGCCTTCCGGCGGGTTGCGCTCGGTCTCGTCGAGCAGGTCGGCGAGGATCAGTGACAGATAGACCAAAGTGCGCTCAGCATTGAGCCCGCCCGACGCCCGTAGTGCCGTGTCGGCGTGGCGCTGCAGGATCGACTCAAGGTGGCGGATATGGGCTTCGTCGCCTTCGCGGGTCGCGACCGAATAGCTGCGGCCGGCGACGGAAATATCGATATCGGCCATCAGTCCTGGTCTGCCTGAGTTTCACGCGCGATCAGCGCGTCGAGCGACGACACCGCATCCTCGATGCGGGACCGCAGCTTGGCGTGGCGCTGGGTGATGCGTTCGCAGGCATAGGCCCGCGCTGCAGCGGCTTTCTCGATGCGGACGAGGGCCTGTTCGATACGATCGGCGGGCGTACTTGCCATATCCAAGCGTTACGCACCCCATCCGAACCTCGCAACCCCTGAATGGCACCGGTTCCATGACGGGTTCGCCGAGCTGAAGCGAAGCAGCGCCGGTTCGAGTCCTGCACGGTTTCGCAGTGCCGAGGCGGTTGACGTGGGCCCGCAAGGGCACCAAAGGCGTCCGCGCCAGCATCAGGGGACTCCAAGTGACCGCAAGCTTCACCGACTGCGCCAATGCCATCCGGGCATTGTCGATGGACGCCGTGGAGGCGGCCAATTCGGGGCATCCGGGCATGCCGATGGGCATGGCCGACGTCGCCACCGTGCTGTTCCAGAATTACCTGAAGTACGACCCGGCCGATCCGAAATGGGCGGACCGTGATCGCTTCGTGCTCTCGGCCGGCCATGGCTCGATGCTGCAATATTCGCTGCTGCACCTGACCGGCTATGCCCGCCCGACGCTGCAGGACATCCGCGACTTCCGCCAGATCGGCAGCCCCTGCGCCGGCCACCCGGAGAATTTCGAGCTGGAAGGCGTAGAGTGCACCACCGGTCCGCTCGGCCAGGGCCTTGCGATGGCCGTGGGCTTCGCCGCCGCCGAGCGCCACCTCAACGCCGTCTATGGCGACGACCTGGTCGATCACCGCACCTGGGTGATCGCCGGCGACGGCTGCCTGATGGAAGGCATCAACCATGAGGCGGTCGGCCTCGCCGGGCATCTGAAGCTCGGCAAGCTGATCGTGCTGTGGGACGATAACAAGATCACGATCGACGGCGCGGTGTCGCTCTCGTCGAGCGAGGACATCCCGGCGCGCTACCGCGCATCGGGCTGGCAGGTCGTCGAGTGCGACGGCCATGACGCCGCCGACATCGCCCGCGCCTTCGACGAGGCGATCGCCAGCGAGCTGCCGTCGCTGGTCAAGTGCCGCACGATCATCGGCTTCGGTGCGCCGAACAAGCAAGGCTCGTCCAAGGTGCACGGCTCGCCGCTGGGCGCCGACGAAGTCGCCGCTGCTCGCGTGACGCTGGGCTGGAACCACCCGGCTTTCGAGATCCCGGGCGATATCCGCGAGACCTGGCTGGAAGCCGGCAAGCGCGGTGCAACGCCGCATGCGGAGTGGAAGCAGCGCCTCGCGGCGCATGAGGATCGCGCCGAGTTCGAGCGCCGGATGCGCGGCGAGCTGCCGGCCTGGTTCACGATGGCCGACCATATCCAGGGCCTGATCGACGCGCCGCAGAAGGTTGCGACGCGCAAGGCGAGCGAAATGGCGCTCGAGGCGATCAACGCGCAGATCCCCGACACGGTCGGCGGCTCGGCCGACCTGACCGGCTCGAACAACACGCTGACCAAGGGCCTGGGCGCGTTCAACGCCGACAACTACGCCAGCCGCTATGTCTATTACGGCATCCGCGAGTTCGGCATGTCGGCGGCGATGAACGGCATGGCGCTGCATGGCGGCGTGATCCCCTATGGCGGCACCTTCCTGGTGTTCGCGGACTATGCCCGCGCGGCGATCCGCCTGTCGGCGCTGCAGCAGGCGCGCGTGATCTATGTGATGACGCACGACTCGATCGGCCTGGGCGAGGACGGCCCTACCCACCAGCCGGTGGAGCACCTGACCAGCCTGCGCCTGATCCCCAACCTCGACGTCTATCGCCCGTGCGACGTGATCGAGACCGCCGAGTGCTGGGAACTGGCGCTCCAGCGCGCGGACGGCCCAGGCCTGCTCGCGCTCAGCCGCCAGAACCTGCCGCAGCTGCGCCTCGAGGCCGGCGAAAACCGCTCGGCACGTGGTGCCTATGCGATCCGCGAGGCCGAGGCGCCGCGCCAGGTGGTGCTGATCGCCAGCGGCTCGGAAGTCGAGATCGCCGTCGCCGTGCGTGATGAGCTGGAAGCCCAGGGCATCGGCGCCGACGTCGTCTCGATGCCGTGCTGGGAGCGCTTCGATGCGCAGGACGCACAGTACAAGCGCGACCTGCTGCCGGCGCATGCGCTCAAGGTCTCGATCGAGGCCGGCACGACGCTGGGCTGGGAGCGCTATACCGGCATTGATGGATTGAACTTTGGGGTGGATGGATTTGGCGCCTCGGGCCCCTATCTGAAGCTCTACGAGCATTTCGGGCTCACTGCGGGAGCCATCGTTCCGCAGATCGTCGAAAAGTTGAACGGAGAACAGGCATGACGAAGGTTGCGATCAACGGGTTCGGGCGCATCGGTCGACTGGTCGCGCGCGCGATCCTGGAGCGTCCGGATAGCGGGCTCGAGCTCGTCACGATCAACGACCTGGCCGATGCCAAGTCGAATGCGTGGCTCTTCTCGCGCGACAGCGTGCACGGCAAGTATCCGGGCACCGTCACTGCCGAGGGCGACGACCTGATCATCGACGGCACCCGCATCAAGGTGACCAAGGAGCGTGATCCCGCCAACCTGCCGCACGCCGAGAACGGCGTGGAGCTGGTGCTGGAGTGCACGGGCTTCTTCACCGACCGCGCTTCGGCCCAGAAGCACATCGACGCCGGCGCCAAGAAGGTGCTGATCTCGGCTCCGGGCAAGAATGTCGACCTGACCGTCGTCTACGGCGTGAACCATGACAAGCTGGAGGCCGGCCACACGATCGTCTCCAACGCGTCGTGCACCACCAACTGCCTGGCGCCGGTCGCGAAGGTGCTGAACGACACCGTCGGCATCGAGCGCGGCCTGATGACCACGGTCCACGCCTATACCAACGACCAGAAGATCCTCGACCAGATCCACCCGGACCTGCGCCGCGCCCGTGCCGCCGCGATGAGCATCATCCCGACCACCACCGGCGCCGCGCGCGCCGTGGGCGAGGTGCTGCCGGAGCTGAAGGGCAAGCTGGACGGCTCGGCGATCCGCGTTCCGGTTCCGGACGGCAGCCTTGTCGACCTGACCTTCACGCCGAAGCGCGATACCAGCGTCGAGGAAGTGAACGCGATCCTGAAGGCGGCGTCGGAAGAAGGCCCGCTCAAGGGCATCCTGCTCTTCTCCGACGAGCCGCTGGTCTCGATCGACATCGTCCACACCCCGGCTTCGTCGACCGTCGACAGCCTGGAGACCGCGGTGATCGACGGCAAGCTGGTGCGCGTCGTCAGCTGGTACGACAATGAGTGGGGCTTCTCGAACCGCATGGTCGACACGGCCACCGCGATGGCGAAGCTGGGCTAAGGACTGCCCTCAACACCTGCCGTCATGCTGAACTTGTTTCAGCATCCAACACGCCTCAAACGGTATCGTTCGTGGAGAGTTGGACCCTGAAACAAGTTCAGGGTGACGGTGGGAGGGGAGGCCATGTTTGCCCCCCGCATCAACGACCAACCGCGAGGAAGAACATGACCCGCCCCTTCAAGACGCTCGACGACATGGGCGATATCGCCGGCAAGCGCGTGCTGGTCCGCGAGGACCTGAACGTGCCGATGGCCGATGGCCAGGTGACCGACGACACCCGGCTGCGCGCCGCGGTGCAGACCGTCGCCGAGCTGGCGGACAAGGACGCCAAGGTTATCGTCCTCGCGCATTTCGGCCGGCCCAAGGGACAGCGCAATCCGGAGATGAGCCTGTCGCTCGTCACCCAGCCGTTCAGCCATGTGCTCGGCCGCGAAGTCCGCTTCATCGACACCGATGGCGCGGCCGAAGCAGTCGCGGCGATGGGCGAGGGCGATATCGCTCTGCTCGAGAACACCCGCTTCGACGCCGGCGAGGAGAAGAACGCGCCGGAGACGATCGCGGCGCTTGCGTCGCTGGGCGATCTGTACGTCAACGACGCCTTCTCGGCTGCGCACCGCGCCCATGCCTCGACCGAGGGCCTGGCCCACAAGCTGCCTGCCTTTGCCGGTCGCCAGATGGAAGCCGAGCTCGACGCGCTCGACAAGGCGCTCGGCAATCCCGAGCATCCGGTCGCGGCGGTGGTCGGCGGCGCCAAGGTCTCGTCGAAGCTCGACGTGCTGCGCCACCTGGTCGAGAAGGTCGATCACCTGATCATCGGCGGCGGCATGGCCAACACCTTCCTCGCGGCGCGCGGCGTCGATGTCGGCAAGTCGCTCTGCGAGCACGACCTGACCGGCACCGCCGAGGAAATCCTCGACGCGGCCGACCGCGCCAACTGCACCGTGCACCTGCCATATGACGTGGTGGTGGCGAAGGAGTTCGCGGCGAACCCGCCGAGCCTGCGCACGGTCAACGTCCACGAAGTCGCGGCCGATGAGATGATCCTCGACATCGGCCCGGCGGCTACGGAAGCGCTTGCCGACGTACTCAAGACCTGCCGCACCCTGGTGTGGAACGGCCCGCTCGGTGCGTTCGAGACCCCGCCTTTCGACACCGCGACGGTGTCGCTGGCGAAGACCGCCGCGGCGCTGACCAAGGAAGGCCAGCTCGTCTCGGTCGCCGGTGGCGGTGACACCGTGGCGGCGCTCAACCAGGCCGGCGTCTCGGGGGATTTCACCTTCGTCTCGACCGCGGGCGGCGCCTTCCTCGAATGGATGGAAGGCAAGGAGCTGCCCGGCGTCGCCGCGCTGGCAGGCTGAAACCGGCCCTGGGGGCGCCCTGCGGCGTCCCCGCCCGGGCTATTTCACTTTCTCGTTGAGCAGCGGCACGAGCAGTTCGTTCAGCCGGTCGAGGTCTAGCGCCGCGGCCTTGGCGTAGCGGACGACGCCGTTGCGATCGATGATGATGTTGGTCGGCACGGCGTTCCCCACCACGTCATACGGCCCCTTGATCGAGCGCACCGGATCGATGTGCATCACGTCGAACAGCTTCTTGAGCTGATAGACCGGCAACGAATCTTCCGTGGCGACGGCGTAGACGCGCAGCCCGGCATCCTTGCGCAGCTCATAATAGCGATCGAGCGTCGGCAGCTCCTTGCGGCAGGGCGCGCACCAGGTTGCCCAGAAGTTCAGGACGATGACGTTGCCGCGGAGCTCGTCGAGCGAGACCTTGTTGCCGCCGCGGATCAGCCGGAGCGTGAAGGGCGGGGCGGGCTGGCCGACCTTGACGGCTGCGACCATGGGCGCCGGCGCCGGTGCGGCCCCGAGCAGCGAGAATGGCAGCGCGGCAAGCGCCAGCCGCGCGCAAAGTGCAGAAATCCCCATGGCTTTTCCCCCTCTAGCCGAGGCCATGCTGTCTCCGGCCCACGGCGCCGTCAAGCGCGGGATCGGAACCGCTCATCGCCGCTTGCAGAAAAGCTTGCACGGTGGCAGCGTTGTCAGGCTTTTCGCCTGCAAATCCGGGCGATAGGGGCTCCCCAACACCAGATATGCAAGGGGATACAGATGTCGATCACGCCGGCCGTAAAAGCCATTCTAGCGAACTATGAATCCGACAATCCCGGCGTGAAGGCGAACCTCGCCCGCATCCTGATGCAGGGCAAGCTGGGCGGCACGGGCAAGCTGATCATCCTGCCGGTCGACCAGGGCTTCGAGCATGGCCCTGCGCGCAGCTTCGCGGTGAACCCGGATGCCTATGATCCCCACTACCACTACCAGCTGGCGATCGACGCGGGCCTTTCCGCCTATGCCGCGCCGCTGGGCATGATCGAGGCGGGCGCCGACACCTTTGCCGGCCAGATCCCGACGATCCTGAAGGTCAACAGCTCGAACAGCTGGGCGACCAGCAACAACCAGGCGGTGACCGGCGGCGTCGACGACGCGCTGCGGCTGGGCTGCGCCGCGATCGGCTTCACCATCTATCCTGGCTCGGAAGACGTGTTCGAGATGATCGAGGAGATCAAGGAACTGCGCGCCGAAGCGGCTTCGGTCGGCATCGCCACGGTGATCTGGTCGTACCCGCGCGGCGGCAAGCTGAGCAAGGACGGCGAGCTGGCGCTCGACGTCGGCGCCTATGCCGCGCACATCGCGGCGCTGCTCGGCGCGCACATCATCAAGGTGAAGCTGCCGAGCGCGCATATCGAGCAGAAGGACGCGCAGAAGGTGTATGAAGGCACCGACTGGTCGAGCCAGGCCGACCGGGTGAAGCATGTCGTGAAGAGCTGCTTCAACGGTCGCCGCATCGTGGTCTTCTCGGGCGGCGCGGCCAAGGGCGCCGACGCCGTCTACCAGGACGCGATCGACATCCGTGACGGTGGCGGCAACGGCTCGATCATCGGGCGCAATACCTTCCAGCGCCCGCGCGCGGAAGCGCTGGCGATGCTCGACAAGCTGGTCGGCATCTACAAGGGCGAGCAATAAGCTTGGCCGCGAGCGAACACCCCTATCATCGCAGCCTCGCGCCGATGATGTGGGTGTTCGCCGCGCTTGCCGGGCTGGAGCTGGCGGTTGTCCATTTCCTGCTGGCTCTGTGGGACTGGCGGGTTGCGCTGGCCGTCACGCTCGCCAGCCTGGCAGGCGTGGTGTGGCTGGTGCGCGCGATCCACTCGTTCCGGCGCTTGCCCGTGCTGGTGGATGGCGAGCGGCTGGTCCTGCGGGCGGGCCATATCGCCGGGGTCGAGGTTCCGGTGGCGCATGTCTCCGCGATACGCACCAGCTGGGAGGGCGCCGAGATCAAGCGGCGCGACGCGCTCAATCTCGGTCTGATCGCCTACCCGAATGTGCTGGTCGAGCTGGACGAACCGGTCATACGGCGGCGCAGGGCGATCCGGGCGGTGGCGCACCGCTTCGACGATCCGGCGGCCTTCATCGCGGCGCTGGAAGCGGCTAGGGTGGCCGCATGACCATTGCCCGCAGACCCGTTTTGGCCGGCTTCGCGCTCGCGATGCTGGGCGCGCCTGCCCTGGCCAGGGAGTTCCGGATGGAAGAAGAGCTTTACGGGATGGTCGGCAAGATCAAGGCGCAGCCGGGCAAGCGCGCCGAACTGGTCGCGCTGCTGAGCGGCGGCACCGCCGACATGCCGGGTTGCATCGCCTATCTGATCGCCGAGGATCTAGGCGATGCCGACGGCATCTGGATCACCGAAGTTTGGAAGACGAAGCAGTTCCACGCCGACTCGCTCAAGCTGCCGGCAGTGCGCGACGCGATCGCCAAGGGACGGCCGCTGATCGCGGGGTTCGAGACGCATGTCGAGACGCGGCCGGTGACGGGCGCCGGCATAAGGGGTTAGGCGCTAGTAACAGCCAGTCGCCAGGGTGCTGGCGTTGATCGGATCGAGCTGGGCCGGGCGCAGTTCGTTTTGAGGGAAGGCGTGGAGAAGCGTCCCCTTCGTGTCCCTGGCGAAGCGGATCCGGACCTGATCGCGTCTTCTGCCCCATTTGCCGTCGAGCTCTATTGCGCCATCAAGGATGCGATAGGTCCCGGAGGCGTTTCCGAAGCCGTTGTACCAGAGGAACTTGCCCGGAGCAGGGAAGCTGAGCGGCCCCGAATCGCAAGGGGCCGTGGGTGAGAGACGGATGAGGTGCCCGGGGAGCAAGCGGGCCAGCTCCGCCGCGGGGACTGGGGCCGGGTACTTCTTCGGCACGGGCGCCGGCGTTCCACAGGCGGCCAGCGCGAAAGAGCTCGCTAGAACGCCCCTTCGACAGAATCCGCGCATCCCTCTCCCCATTGGCGTGACTTTGGGCCATCGAGGATGGAACGGCAATCGGCATGAAGGAAGCGGGGATGACGCAGGATTGGGCCGCAGTGGACGGCTATATCGCCGGGAAGTTGCTGGGTAACGATCCGGTGCTGGAGGGCGCGCTCGCGGCCAATGCGGCGGGCGGACTGCCGCCAATCGACGTGTCGGCCGCGCAGGGCAGGATGCTCGAGCTGTTCGCGCGGATGTCCGGCGCGCGGCGCATCCTCGAAGTGGGCACGCTGGGCGGCTATTCCACGATCTGGCTCGCGCGGGCACTACCTGCGGACGGGCAACTGGTAACGCTGGAGCTGGAGCCGCATCATGCCGAGGTGGCTCGGGTCAATCTTGCACGGGCCGGGATCGGGGACCGCTGCGAGGTTCGGGTCGGGCCCGCGGTGGATACGCTGGCGACGATGGTCGCGGCGGGCGAGGGGCCGTTCGACCTGGTCTTCATCGATGCCGACAAGCCGAGCAATGTCGCCTATCTGGAAGCAGCGCTGGCGCTCACCCGGCCGGGCAGCATGATCCTGGTCGACAATGTGATCCGCGAGGGAAACATCCTCGATCCCGACAATGCCGACCCGCGGGTGATCGGCACGCGGGCGCTGTTCGATGCGGTCTCCGCCGAGCCCCGCCTCGACGCCACCGCCATCCAGACGGTGGGCGACAAGGGCTGGGACGGCTTCCTGATGGCGATGGTGCGCGGCGGCTAGGCCTTGCCCGGCGGGACATGCTCGCGGAGCTCGCGCATCTGCCGCCCATAGTGTTCGCGCGATTCCCAGCCGAGCGGGTGCGGGCCATAGGCGTTGGGACCGAAGGTGCCAGGCCAGAACAGCAGCGCGAGCCACAGGACAAGCGCAACGACGACGAGGATGCTCAACCCCGGCAAGGCGGCGAGCCCTGCCAGCCCGACGAAGCCGAGGAGCCACCAGCCCGGCTTGCCGATGTCGTGGAGCCGGGCGATGGCGACGACGATCAGCGCCAGGTCGAAAGCTGCCTCCAGCGCGACATACCAGAGCGGGAAGGCCGCCGGATGCGTGAGCGCGCCGAAGCGGAAGCCGAACTGGATCGCGCCGATGTCGATCTGCTGGAAGGCGAAGAACTTGATCGCCGAGAAGCCGAGGCTGCCGAGTACCAGCCACAGGAACATCGCGCCGCGGCCGCAGCGCCCGATCGGCCATTTGAACATGCTGAACATGCGAATCCCCCTTTTCGCCTGCTGATCGGAGTGATCCTGCCTTGGCGCGGGACGGGCTGTCACGCCCTTTCGATCGACAGTGGTGCAGCCAGGCGGGTTTCGCTAAGGCAGCCGGAATGACCGACCTTGATGAAGATGGCCTGCCGCCGCTCGACCCGAATTTCGCCGACCAGTTCGTGCGCGACGTGCGCCGCCCGAAGTGCCAGCTCTATTTGATCTCGCCGCTCGATGTGGCGGGGGCATTCCCGGAGCGGCTCAAGCGCGCGCTCGGCGCAGGGCCGGTGGCGGCCTTCCAGTTGCGGGTGAAGGGCGTCGACCAGCACGAGGCGGCGCGTCTCGGCGAGCCGCTGCGCAGGATCTGCGCGGATGCGGACGTGGCGTTCATCGTCAATGACGATGTCAGCCTGGCGAAGCGACTGGATGCCGACGGCGTGCATCTGGGGCAGGGCGACGGCGATCCGCGCGAGGCGCGCGCGGTGCTGGGCCCGCAGGTGCAGATCGGGGTGACCTGCCATGACAGCCGCCACCTGGCGATGGAAGCGGGTGAGGCCGGCGCCGACTATGTCGCGTTCGGCGCCTTCTATCCGACCACGACCAAGGAAACCAATCACCGGCCCGAGCCGGTGATCCTGAGCTGGTGGTCGGCGCTGTTCGAGCTGCCCTGTGTCGCGATCGGCGGGATCACGCCGGACAACGCCGCGCCGCTGGTAAAGGCAGGCGCGGACTTCCTGGCGGTTTCCAACGCCGTATGGGGCGGGGACGAGGAAGCGGCGGTGAAGGCGTTCGCGGCGGTGCTGGCCGGCTGACCTATTCCGTCATCCCGGCGAAAGCCGGGATGACGGTGCTTTCGAAACCAACCTGGAGTTCCAGCCGTTGTTCTTGCGGAACGTCGTCTGCAGGAGCTTGATTTGGTGCGGAAATTCCTTGGGCTGTCGGCTTATCTCGCCTGTGCCTCGCTCGGTCCCAACGCCCTCGCGCAGGCGGGAACTTCGGGCAAACCGCCGATCGACTATACCATCCTCCATGCCCAGGTGATCCTCGATCATCTCGGCTTTTCGCCGGGCATCCTCGATGGGCGGGATGGGCAATCGCTCACTGCGGCGCTCAAGGGATTCCAGACTTCGCGCGGGATGACGCCCAGCGGCAAGCTGGATACGTCGACGCTCAAGGCGCTGGCGCCCTATGCCTCGCTGCGGCCCGTGCGGAAGCTGACGCTCGATGCGGAGACCCTGAAGGGACCGTACGTCAATCCGATCCCGAAGGATCCGGAGAAGCAGGCAAAGCTGCCGTCGCTCGGTTACACCCGTCCGCTCGAGAAGCTGGCCGAGATGTTCCACACCACGCCGGAGGTGCTGGTGGAGCTGAACCCGGGCGGCAGGGCGATCGGACCCGGGGCGGAGTTCGTCTTCCCCAATGCGCTGCCCGCATCGCGCGATTATCCGGCGGACATCAAGCCGGAGTGGCGCGCGACGCTCACCATGCTCAACGTCGAGGCCAAGGTGCCGGAGGCGGACCATCTCGTCGTCGACAAGAGCGAGAAGGTGCTCAAGGTGTTCGACAAGCAGGATCGCCTGGTCGCGCAGTTCAACGCGACCATGGGCAGCGAACATGATCCGCTGCCCATCGGCACGTGGAAGATCTATGGGGCGGACACCAACCCCAAGTTCCACTACAATCCCAAGCTGTTCTGGGACGCGAGGAAGGGCAGTGACCCGGCGATGTTGCCGCCGGGACCCAATGGCCCGGTGGGGGTGGTGTGGCTGGACCTGTCGAAGGAGCATTATGGCATCCATGGCACACCCGAGCCGCAGCTGATCGGCCGCACCGAAAGCCATGGCTGCATCCGCCTGACCAATTGGGATGCGGCCCGGCTCGCGCTGATGGTCAAGCCGGGCACCAAAGCCGTATTCCAGGAATAGAGGCGATGCTGGTCTGGGCGAAACGGATCGGCTGGGGGATGGGTGCGCTGCTGGTGCTGCTTGCGCTGGCTTTCCTCTCGCTGGTCCGGATCACCGTCCAGCCAGCATCGGCGCCCGTGTCGCAATCGGCTGCAGTGGAGCCGACGGCACAGCCCGTTGCAGCCAATGGCGACCCGGTAGCGCTGATCATCCCGGTGGAAGGCGTCGCGGCGCGCCAGCTCAGTGACACCTGGGGGCAGAGCCGGGGTGGGGGTGCCCGCGAGCATCACGCGATCGACATCATGGCACCCCAGGGCACACCGGTGCTCGCCGCCGCCTCGGGCACGGTCGAGAAGATCTTCGAGAGCGTGAATGGCGGGCACACGATCTATGTCCGCACGCGAGACCGAACGACGATCCATTACTACGCGCATCTCGACAGCTATCTCGTCGCCGAGAGGCAGGCGGTACGCCAGGGCGACCGGATCGCCACGGTGGGTAATACCGGCAGCGCGCAGGGCGGGGCGCCGCATCTCCATTTCGAGATCAAGCTGATGCAGCCGGGCGAGGGCTGGTGGCAGGGCCAGAACATAAATCCCTATCCGCTGCTGCGGGATGCCGATCGATAGTCCGTCAACAGGCAGGAAGCCGGTATCTCGCGCCGCAAAGGGACAGCGTGCGGCACGAGGCCCCGGCTTTCACCCGCGCGGGATGGCTTGCCGAAGACGCCGCACGCGGCTAAAGGCGCGCGCTCAGCTCTTTCTCAGTTCCTTAGGTCTCGACCATGAAGATCAGCGGCGTGGACATCCGTCCCGGCAACATCATCGAATATGAAAACGGCATCTGGCGTGCCGTGAAGATCCAGCACACGCAGCCCGGCAAGGGTGGTGCGTACATGCAGGTCGAGCTCAAGAACCTTCGCGACGGCCGCAAGAACAACGTCCGCTTCCGCTCGGCGGAAACGGTCGAGCGCGTGCGCCTCGATACCAAGGACTTCCAGTTCCTGTATCCGGAGGGCGACACGCTCGTCTTCATGGACAAGGAAACCTACGACCAGACCACGCTGCCGCGCGACCTGCTCGGCGACGCGGCCGCCTTCCTGCAGGATGGCATGGACGTGGTGATGGAGCTCTATGACGAGGAAGCCATCAGCGTGCAGCTGCCCGACACGATCGAAGCGACGATCGTCGAGGCCGATGCGGTGGTGAAGGGTCAGACGGCCTCGTCGTCGTACAAGCCGGCCGTGCTCGACAATGGCGTGCGCATCATGGTCCCGCCGCATATCGCCTCGGGCACGCGCATCGTCGTCGATGTGTACGAGCAGGCGTACGTCCGCCGCGCGGACTAAGGACGAGCGGACGAGGCGGGTAGCCACGCTATCCGTCCGATCCGCCGGCCCGGGCCGGCGAGCAGAGCTCGACCGACGGCACAGGCTTCGCCTGCGCCGGGCCGTTTGGAAGTTTGTTGTAGGGAATTCGACTTGGTAGCCCATTCCGGCCTCATCACCGTCATGGAGCGCGCCTGCCGCAAGGCCGGCCCGCGCCTGCGTCGCGACTTTAACGAGGTCCAGCACCTCCAGGTCAGCCGCAAGGGCCCTGCCGACTTCGTCAGCATTGCCGACAAGCGCGCCGAGGACACGCTGATCGAGGAGCTGCAGAAGGCGCGTCCGGACTGGGGCTTCCTGGTCGAGGAGCGCGGCGAGATCGCCGGCGATCCGGGCAAGCCGCGCTGGATCATCGATCCGCTCGACGGCACCAGCAATTTCCTCCACGGCATCCCGCATTTCTGCATCTCGATCGCGGTCGAGGATCCGCGGGGCGCCCAGGGCAAGCCCGAGGTGACGCACGCCTATATCTACCAACCACTGACCGACGAGAGCTTCTGGTCGGAAAAGGGCCGCGGCGCCTGGCTGCAGGACCAGCGCCTTCGCGTTTCGGCTCGCCGTCACCTCGACGAAGCGCTGATCGCGACGGGTATTCCGTTCCTGGGCCATGGCAATTTCGCCGAATGGAGCCGCATCTTCGGTGCGGTCGCGCCGGAAGTGGCGGGGATTCGCCGGCTCGGCGCGGCCGCGCTCGATCTCGCCTGGGTCGCTGCCGGTCGTTTCGACGGCTTCTGGGAATCGGACCTCAAGCCCTGGGACGTCGCTGCCGGCATGCTGCTGGTGAAGGAAGCCGGTGGGTTCGTAACCGATTACCGTGGCCAGGACCTGGCGCGCGAGCGTAACCAGTATCTCGCCGCCAATGACGTCCTGCATTCGAAGCTGCACAAGCTGGTGGCCAGCGCGCTGCGCTGAGCAGCGCTCCTATAAAATAACGCATTTCAAAGGATTTACCCGGCCGCGTTGCCGGGTTTTTCCGTTTGGGCCCCATGTGGACTTATTGCGAGTGATTCTCAGGGGTTAGAACCCTTGCCGCACTCGGCTCATCGTCCTAAAGCCCCCGTCAGATTCCGCAGTCGCGAGAAGAGAAGGCCATTGGTCGACCTGTCACAATATCTGCCGATCCTGTTGTTCCTCGGGGTCGCCCTCGCGCTTTCCAGCGCCTTCGTGTTCCTGCCCATGCTGGTCAGCCGGCTGACGGGCTCGCACAAGCCGACGGAAGCAAAGCTCAGCGAATATGAGTGCGGCTTCCCCGCATTCGAGGATTCGCGCAGCCAGTTCGACGTGCGCTTCTACCTCGTCGCCATCCTGTTCATCATCTTCGATCTCGAAGCTGCGTTCCTGTACCCGTGGGCCGTCTCGGTCTTCTCGCTGGGCTGGACCGCCTGGATCTCGATGATGATCTTCATCGCCGAGCTCACGCTCGGCCTCGTCTACGCCTGGAAGAAGGGAGCGCTCGAATGGGAGTAGAGCTCACCACGACGCCGCCCCCGCCGGGAACCCTCCCGGACGTCGGCTTCCTGAACGACATCAATGCCGAGATCGGCGACAAGGGCTTCCTGGTCACGTCGACCGAGGAGCTGTTCCAGTGGGCCCGCACCGGTTCGCTGTGGTGGATGACTTTCGGCCTCGCCTGCTGCGCGGTCGAGATGATCCACGTCAACATGCCGCGCTACGACATGGAGCGCTTCGGTGCTGCACCGCGCGCATCGCCGCGCCAGTCGGACGTGATGATCGTCGCCGGCACGCTGTGCAACAAGATGGCTCCGGCCCTCCGCAAGGTCTATGACCAGATGTCGGAGCCGAAGTACGTCATCTCGATGGGCAGCTGCGCCAATGGCGGCGGCTATTACCACTACAGCTACAGCGTCGTGCGCGGCTGCGACCGGATCGTGCCGGTGGACATCTATGTCCCGGGCTGCCCGCCGACCGCCGAAGCGCTGCTGTATGGCATCATGCAGCTGCAGCGTAAGATCCGCCGCGTCGGGACGATCGAACGATGAGCGCCGTGAAGACCGTGGCGCCGCGCTATGCGTCGAACGAAGGCGTGATCGACGCGGCCAAGGCCGCGCTCGGTGACATCCTGGTGCACGCCGAGGACAAGGTCGGCGAAGTGAACCTGACGCTCGACCGCGCCCGCGTGGTCGATGGCATGACGCTGCTGCGTGACACGCCCGGCCTCGAGTTCCAGCAGCTCATGGAAATCGCCGGTGTCGACTATCCGGAGCGCGCCGAGCGTTTCGAAGTGGTCTATTGCCTGCTCAGCCTGACGCGGAACCACCGCATCAAGGTGAAGGCGATCACCGACGAGGATAAGCCGGTTCCGTCCGTCACGGGCATCTGGCCGGTCGCCGGCTGGCTCGAGCGCGAAGTGTACGACATGTACGGCGTGCTCTTCTCGGGCAACACCGACCTGCGCCGCATCCTGACCGACTATGGTTTCGTCGGCCATCCGCAGCGCAAGGACTTCCCGCTGACCGGCTTCGTCGAGCTGCGCTATTCGGAAGAAGCGAAGCGCGTGGTCTATGAGCCCGTCACGCTGGCCCAGGACTTCCGTACCTTCGACTTCATGAGCCCGTGGGAAGGCGCCGAGTACATCCTGCCCGGCGACGAGAAATATGTCGCGCCGACGCCGCCGGCCCCGCCGCCTGCACCGGCTGCCAAGCCCGCGCCGGCACCTGCTCCGGCCGCTGCGCCGCAGCCCGAGGCCAAGGGCGCGCCGACGCCGCTGACCGCCGACGAGATCCGCAAGCCGGCTCCGGCGGCCAAGCCGACCAAGGCAAAGGTGACCAAGCCCAAGACCAGCGACAGCACCGCCGACACCGGCGCGGGTAAGTCGGGTCCCGAGGCCGGCCCGGAGCCCGCCGAAAAGAAACCCCGCAAGCCGCGCGTCAAGAAGGCGCCGGAGGGTGAAGCGTAATGGCTGATTATCTCGACGAGATCGAAGGCGTCATCGACGGCGGCAAGCCGGAGAAGGGCGACACGGAGATCGCGAACTACACGATCAACTTTGGCCCGCAGCACCCGGCGGCCCACGGCGTGCTGCGCCTGGTGACCGAGCTGGACGGCGAGATCATTGAGCGCGTCGATCCGCACGTCGGTCTGCTTCACCGCGGCACCGAGAAGCTGATCGAGTACAAGACCTACACCCAGGCGCTGCCGTATTTCGATCGCCTCGATTACTGCTCGCCGCTGGGCATGGAATACAGCTATGTGCTGGCGGTCGAGAAGCTGCTCGACCTCGAGGTTCCGCTGCGCGGCCAGTACCTCCGCGTGTTCTTCGCCGAGCTGACCCGCATCTGCAATCACATGCTGAACCTCGGTTCGCACGTGATGGACGTCGGCGCGATGACGCCGAACCTGTGGATGTTCGAGATCCGCGAGGACTGCCTGAACTTCTTCGAGCGTGCTTCGGGCGCGCGCATGCACTCGAACTATTTCCGCGTGGGCGGCGTCCGTCAGGACGTGCCGCTCAAGCTGCTGACCGACATCGCGGAATGGCTCGACACGCGCCTGCCGCGCCTGTTCGGTGACGCGATCAGCCTGGTCGCGGAGAACCGCATCTTCCTGCAGCGCAACGTCGACATCGCGGTGGTGAGCCGCGAGGACGCGGTGGCCTGGGGCTTCTCGGGCCCGATGATCCGCGGCGCGGGCATTCCGTGGGACCTGCGCAAGTCGCAGCCCTATGACGTGTACGACCGCATGGACTTCGAAGTGCCGGTCGGTACCCGCGGCGACTGCTATGATCGGTTCATGGTCCGCGTCGAGGAAGTCTACCAGTCCGCGCGCATCATGAAGCAGTGCCTCCAGCAGATGCCGGAAGGCCCTGTGCTCACCCTCGATCGCAAGGTCGCGCCGCCCCGTCGCGGTGAGATGAAGCAGTCGATGGAAGCGCTGATCCACCACTTCAAGCTCTTCACCGAAGGCTATCACGTGCCTGCCGGCGAAGTATATGTCGCGACCGAGAGCCCGAAGGGCGAGTTCGGCGTGTATCTGGTCTCGGACGGCACCAACAAGCCGTATCGCTGCAAGATCCGCCCGACCGCATTCAGCCACCTCCAGGCGATGGACTTCATGTCGAAGGGCCACATGCTCGCCGACATTACCGCCATCCTGGGTGCGCTCGACATCGTGTTCGGGGAGTGCGACCGGTGAGCGCCGACCGCATTGCGATCACCCATCAGATGATCGCGCACTACAATGCGCAGGACGCCGACGCCTATGTCGAGCTGATGACCGACGGTGCCTGCGAGGCGGGCTATCGCGGCGCGGTGCTGCGCGAGGGCAAGGAAGGCGTGCGCTCGGGACTGAAGGCGATGTTCGCCGAGTTCCCGCAGAACCGCGCCGAGATCCTGACCAGCTATGCGCTGGGCGACACCGTCGTCCTGCACGAGAAGGTCGCGCGGTCGCCCGAGAGCGATCCGTTCGAAGTTATGTCGATCTATTCCTTTGCCGACGGCAAGGTCGATCGCGTGGAGTTCATTCGTTAATGGCTGACGCACCCCAACTCCCCGATGAAGCGGAGGTCCGCGCGCGCTGGGGCAATTTCCAGTGGACGCCGGAGAATGCCGAGAAGGCACGCGAGATCATGGGCCGCTATCCGGCGGGCCGGCAGATGTCGTGCACCATCCCGTATCTGGATCTCGCCCAGCGCCAGGTTGGCGCCGAGACCAATACCCAGGGCTGGCTGCCGATCCCGGTGATCGAGTTCATCGCGAAGCAGCTCGACATGCCGTATATTCGCGTGTTCGAAGTCGCGACCTTCTACACCATGTTCAACCTGGTGCCGGTCGGCCGCTTCCACGTGCAGGTCTGCGGCACCACGCCGTGCATGCTGCGCGGTTCGGACGACGTGATGGCGGCGTGCAAGGCGCGTGGCCTCAAGAAGGGTCACACCACCGAGGACGGCCTGTTCACGCTGACTGAAGTCGAGTGCATGGGCAATTGCTCCTCGGCGCCGATGGTGCAGATCAACGACGATAACTTCGAAGACCTCACCTATGATCGCACGCTGACGATCCTCGACGCGTTGGCCAGGGGCGAGAGCCCCAAGCCCGGTACGCAGGAGCCCGGCCGCCACACGGTCGAGCCGCTCGGCGCGCCGACCAACCTGGCCGCGATGGAAACCGCGAACCACGATTATCGGGGTGAGTGGTGATGAAGCAGGAGACCAAGAACCTCGTCTTCGTCATCCTCGCGATCATCGGCGGCATCGTTGTGCTCGGCTGGGCGCTCAAGCTGGCGTTCAAGCTGGTCGGCATCGCGATCGTGCTCGGCCTGGCCGTGCTCGCATATATTTTCATTCAGAACATGGTGGGGAAGGGTCGATAGATGCTCGCGGATAAGGACCGCATCTTCACCAATGTCTACGGTTTCCAGCCGTGGAACCTGCCGGCTGCCCAGAAGCGCGGCGATTGGGACAAGACCAAGGATCTGATGTCGATCGGCCAGGACGCCATCATCGACAAGATCAAGGCGTCGGGCCTGCGTGGCCGCGGCGGCGCGGGCTTCCCGACCGGCATGAAGTGGAGCTTCATGCCCAAGGAACCGCGCCCGGATCGGCCGAACTTCCTGGTGATCAACGCCGACGAGTCCGAGCCGGGCTCGTGCAAGGACCGCGAGATCATCCGCCACGATCCGCACAAGCTGATCGAAGGCGCGCTGATCGCCGGCTTCGCGATGCGTGCCCGTGCCGCCTATATCTACATCCGCGGCGAGTATATCCGCGAGGCCGAGACGCTCTTCGCAGCCGTGAAGGAAGCGTATGACGCCGGCCTGCTCGGCAAGAATGCGTGCAAGTCGGGCTATGACTTCGACGTGTTCGTGCACCGCGGTGCCGGCGCGTACATCTGCGGCGAAGAGACCGCGATGCTCGAGAGCCTCGAAGGCAAGAAGGGCCAGCCTCGCCTGAAGCCGCCGTTCCCGGCGGGCGCGGGCCTCTATGGCTGCCCGACCACGGTGAACAACGTCGAGTCGATTGCGGTTGTCCCGACGATCCTTCGCCGTGGCCCCGAGTGGTTCTCCAGCTTCGGCAACGAGAACAACCGCGGCACCAAGCTCTTCCAGATCTCGGGTCATGTCGAGAAGCCGTGCGTGGTCGAAGAGGCCATGTCGATCCCGTTCCGCGAGCTGATCGAGAAGCATTGCGGCGGTATCCGTGGCGGTTGGGACAATCTGCTCGCGGTGATCCCGGGTGGTTCCTCTGTGCCGCTGGTTCCGGCAGCGCAGATCATGGACTGCCCGATGGACTTCGACGGCCTGCGCGCCCTCGGTTCCGGCCTCGGCACCGCGGCGATCATCGTCATGGACAAGTCGACCGACGTCGTCCGCGCGATCAGCCGCCTGTCGTACTTCTACAAGCACGAGAGCTGCGGCCAGTGCACGCCGTGCCGCGAAGGCACCGGCTGGATGTGGCGCGTGATGGAGCGCCTGCGCACCGGCGACGCCGATATCAGCGAGATCGACACGCTGCAGCAGGTGACCAAGCAGGTGGAAGGCCACACGATCTGCGCGCTCGGCGACGCAGCGGCGTGGCCGATCCAGGGTCTGATCCGGCACTTCCGCCCCGAGCTCGAGCGCCGCATCAACGAGCGCCAGGCCGGCAACGGCATGCAGGAGGCCGCGGAGTGAAGGCCGCACTGGCCTTTATCCTTGCAGCGGGCTGTGCCCTCGGCGCGGTCGCGCCTGCGCATGCGCAGAGCGACGGTGGTGCCGAGGCGCGGAAGAACCGCGACGCCGAACGGAATGCCATCGAGCTGATGGGCTGCCTTGCGCGCAGCGAGAAGCGCCAGGCCGCCGCGGTGATCGGGCTCGAGCCCGGTTCCGAGGCCGAGGGCAAGGCATTCATGGGCCTGTTCGACAGTGCCCGCATGTGCGTGCCGCGCGGCAAGAAGGTGAACACGCAGGGTGTGAACCTGCGCGGCATGCTTGCCGAGGCGCTGTATGTGCGCACCTTCCGCGATGCCGGCCCCGCTTCGGGTGCCGCGCAGCCGGACTGGCTGAAGCAGCCGACGCACGCTGCCTATGCGGTCGTCCAGTGCGCCGCTGAGAAGGATCCGGTTGCGGCCGATCGCCTGCTCCGCACTCAGTGGCATTCGCCCGAGGAAGTCGCGGCCGCGGATGCGCTGCTGCCCACGCTCCAGACCTGTGCGAATGGCCGCCAGGTCAATTTCGATCGCGTCACCCTGCACGGGCTGATCGCGGAAGCATTGTTCAGGGCGCGCGGCGGCTTGTCCGCGTCCGAGGGAAATAGCTGAGATGCCAAAGCTAACCGTCGACGGAATTGAAGTGGAGGTGCCCGCGGGCGCCACCGTGCTCCAGGCCTGCGAGGCCGCGGGCAAGGAAATTCCGCGCTTCTGCTATCATGAGCGCCTGTCGATCGCCGGCAATTGCCGCATGTGCCTCGTCGAGGTGAAGCCCGGGCCGCCCAAGCCCCAGGCTTCGTGCGCGCTGCCCGCCGCCGACAACCAGGAAATCCGCACGGACTCGCCGATGGTGAAGGCCGCACGCGAAGGCGTGATGGAGTTCCTGCTGATCAATCACCCGCTCGACTGCCCGATCTGCGATCAGGGCGGCGAGTGCGACCTGCAGGACCAGTCGGTCGCCTATGGTCGCGGCCACTCGCGCTACACCGAGAACAAGCGCGCTGTGACCGAGAAGTACATGGGTCCGATCATCAAGACGATCATGACCCGCTGCATCCAGTGCACCCGCTGCGTTCGCTTCGGCGAGGAAGTGGCTGGCGTGGAGGATATCGGCGCGATCTATCGCGGCGAGAACATGCAGATCACGACCTATCTCGAGAAGGCGTTCAAGAGCGAGCTCTCGGGCAACGTCGCCGACCTCTGCCCGGTCGGTGCGCTGACCCACAAGCCGGTCGCCTTCGAGTATCGCTCGTGGGAGCTGAAGAAGAACCTCTCGATCGACGTGATGGACGCGGTCGGCACCAACATCCGCCTCGACAGCCGTGGTCGTCAGGTGATGCGCGTGCTTCCGCGGATCAACGAGGACGTCAACGAGGAGTGGGCGCACGACAAGACCCGCTATCATGTCGACGCGCTGGTTCGCCGCCGCCTCGACAAGCCCTATGTCCGCAAGGACGGCAAGCTGGTTGAAGCGAGCTGGGACGAAGCGTTCGACGCGATCGCTGCTGCTGCCAAGGGCGCCGGCTCGAGTGTTGCCGCGATCGCCGGCGACCTGGTCGATTGCGAGACGATGTTCGCCGCCAAGTCGCTGGTGAAGGCGCTGGGTTCGGACCTGCTCGAAGGGCGCCAGACCGGCCTGTCCTATGACGTGTCGAACCTCGGCTCGGTGGCGTTCAACACGACCATCGCCGGCATCGAGGAAGCGGACGCCATCCTGCTGGTCGGCTCGAACCTGCGTTTCGAAGCCCCGCTGATCAACACGCGCATCCGCAAGGCGATCAAGAAGGGTGCGAAGGTCTTCGCGATCGGCGAAGAGACCGACCTGACCTACAAGGTCGAATGGCTGGGCAATGACCTGGGCCTTCTCGCCAAGCTGCCGGCTTCGGCCGCCGAGGCGATCGACGCAGCGAAGAAGCCTGTCCTGATCGTCGGCCCGGCCGCGCTCAAGGAAGGGCAGGGCGCCACGCTCGCCATGGCTTCGGCTTTCCAGCGTGATGGCTGGAACGGCTTCAACGTCGTCCACACCGCCGCTGCGCGCATGGGCGGGCTGATGCTCGGCTATGCCCAGAAGGGCGGTATCGCGGACATCGTTGCCGCCGCGCCGAAGCTCGCCTTCTTCCTCGGCGCCGACGAAGTGAACTTCGAAGGCTTCAAGGACAGCTTCAAGGTCTATGTCGGCCACCACGGCGACAATGGCGCGCATCATGCGGACGTCATCCTGCCGAGTGCGACCTATGCCGAGAAGCCGGGCACCTATGTGAACCTGGAAGGTCGCGTGCAGCGTGCCGACCGTGCCGTGTTCGCGCCGGGCGATGCTCGTGAGGACTGGACGATCCTGCGCGCGCTTTCGGATCGCCTGGGCCACACGCTCCCGTTCGATACGTTCGAGCAGCTGCGCGCCCAGATGGCGAGCGAAGTTCCGGCGCTGGGCCAGGAAGGCCTTGCCGGCTACGCGTTCTCGCCGCCGAAGCTCGCCGCCAAGGCATCGGGCCCGGTCGGCTATGCCGTCGCCGATTTCTATCTCACCAACGCCATCTGCCGTGCCTCGCCGACCATGCAGCGCTGCTCGGCCGAACTGATCCACGGCGAAGACTTCGCAGAGGCCGCAGAATGACGTCCTGGTTTACCTATCTCGGCCTCCCGTTCGGCCTGGCGTGGTTCGTCGCCACGCTGATCGACATCCTGGTCATCGCGCTGCCGCTGATGCTGGCCGTGGCGATGGTCATCTATGTCGACCGCAAGATCTGGGCGGCCATGGCACTGCGCCGCGGCCCGAACGTGGTCGGCCCGCTCGGCCTGCTCCAGTCGTTCGCGGACGGCCTCAAGGTCTTCCTGCAGGAAACGATTATTCCGTCGGGCGCCAACAAGACGCTCTTCCTGCTCGGCCCGATCATCACCTTCACGGTCGCGCTGATCGTGTGGGCGGTGGTGCCGTTCCAGTTCGGCGTGGTGCTGGCCAACATCAATGTCGGCCTGCTCTACGTGCTCGCGGCCTCGTCGCTCGGCGTCTACGGCATCATCCTCGCCGGCTGGGCTTCGAACTCGAAATACCCGTTCTACTCGGCGATCCGCGCGGCTGCGCAGATGGTGAGCTACGAAGTCTCGATCGGCTTCGTGTTGATCTCGATCGTGCTGTGGACCGGTTCCTTCAACATGACCGACATCGTCGAGCATCAGAAGGGCCATGTCCTCGGCATCTTCAACTTCTATGCGCTGAACCCGCTGCTGTTCCCGATGGCCGTGGTGTTCTTCATCTCGTCGCTCGCCGAAACCCAGCGCGCACCGTTCGACCTTACCGAGGCCGAGAGCGAGCTCGTCGCGGGCTATCAGACCGAATATTCGTCGATGGCCTTCGCGCTGTTCTGGCTGGGCGAGTACGGCAACGTGCTGCTGATGAGCGCGCTGAACGCGACGCTGTTCTGGGGTGGTTATCTGCCGCCGCTGGATCTCCCGATCCTCTACTGGATCCCGGGCATCATCTGGCTGCTGCTCAAGATCAGCTTCGGCTTCTTCCTGTTCAGCTGGGTCAAGGCCACGGTGCCCAGGTACCGTTATGATCAGCTGATGCGCCTGGGCTGGAAGATCTTCCTGCCGCTGTCGCTTCTCTTCGTCTTCCTCGTTTCCGGGTACCTCATGCTGACCCGGGTTGGAGTGCCCGCATGAGCACCGTCGCCCATTTCATCAAGACCTGGACTCTCTGGGAGTTCGTGAAGGCGCACGCCCTGACCTTGAAGTATTTCTTCAAGCCCAAGGCGACCATCAACTATCCCTATGAGAAGAACCCGCTCTCGCCCCGCTTCCGCGGCGAGCATGCGCTGCGTCGCTATCCCAATGGCGAAGAGCGCTGCATCGCGTGCAAGCTGTGCGAAGCGGTCTGCCCGGCGCTGGCGATCACGATCGAGGCCGAGCCGCGCGAGGACGGCAGCCGCCGTACCACGCGTTACGACATCGACATGACCAAGTGCATCTATTGCGGCCTGTGCCAGGAAGCATGCCCGGTCGACGCGATCGTCGAAGGGCCGAACTTCGAGTTCGCCACCGAAACCCGTGAGGAGCTGATCTATCAGAAGGAAAAGCTGCTCGCGAACGGTGACCGCTGGGAGCGCGCGATCGCCGCGAACCTTGCCGCCGATGCACCGTATCGTTAAGCGCACGCCAATCTACAGGGGCCATCAGATTCCGTGATCCAGCTTCTAGCCTTTTACCTGTTTGCGGCAGTGGTGTGCGTCTCCGGCGCTCTCACCATCCTGTCCCGCAACCCGGTCCATTCCGTCCTGTGGCTCATCCTGGCGTTCTTCAACGCTGCGGGTCTGATGGTGCTCGCCAATGCCGAGTTCATCGCGATGCTGCTCGTCATCGTCTATGTCGGCGCCGTCGCCGTGCTGTTCCTGTTCGTGGTCATGATGCTCAACATCGACTTCGCGGAGCTGCGCGCGGGCGTGATGAAGTACGCGGCCATCGGCTTCGCGCTTGCCATCGCGCTGGTCGCCGAGATCCTGATCGCGGTGGGCGCTTATAGCGCCGGCACGCTGCAGCTCGGCCGCCGCATCGCGCCGATCGATGCCAAGGTGCCCAACATCGAGGCGATCGGCCAGCTCCTCTATTCCCGTTACCTGTTCGTGTTCGAAGGCGCCGGCCTGGTGCTGCTCGTCGCGATGATCGGCGCGATCGTGCTGACGCTGCGTCCGCGCACCGACGTCAAGCCGCAGAAGATCAGCCGTCAGGTCCAACGCCGCGCCAAGGACGCGACCCGCAACGTGAACCAACCCGTGGGGCAGGGGGTCGAGCTGTGATCACCCTTACGCACTATCTCGTCGTCAGCGCGATCCTGTTCACGCTCGGCGTGCTCGGCATCTTCATGAACCGCAAGAACCTCATCGTCATCCTGATGGCGATCGAGCTGATCCTGCTGTCCGTGAACCTGAACCTCGTCGCGTTCTCGAACGCGCTCGGCGACCTGGTCGGTCAGGTCTTCGCGATGTTCGTGCTGACCGTCGCCGCCGGTGAGGCCGCGATCGGTCTCGCCATTCTCGTTATCTACTTCCGCGGCCGCGGCACGATCTCGGTCGAAGACGTCAATCGGATGAAGGGCTGATGTCGGCGATCTATTTCATCGTATTCCTGCCGCTGCTCGCGGCAGCCGTTGCCGGGCTTTCGAACAAGGCCTTCGGCAAGACCTTCCCCAAGGTCGTCACCACGGGCTCGCTCTTCGTGGCGTGCGCCCTGTCGTGGCCGATCTTCATCAGCTATCTCGGCGGCAATGCCGAGCCGAGCGTGTCCCCGGTCTTCACCTGGATGCTCAGCGGCTCGATGCAGGTCGACTGGGCGTTGCGCGTCGACAGCCTGACCGCGGTGATGCTCGTGGTGGTGACCAGCGTCTCGGCGCTCGTCCACCTCTATAGCTGGGGCTATATGTCGGAGGAGCCGGATCAGCCGCGCTTCTTCGCGTACCTCTCGCTCTTCACCTTCGCGATGCTGATGCTCGTGACGGCCAACAACCTGGTCCAGATGTTCTTCGGCTGGGAAGGCGTGGGTCTCGCGTCCTACCTGCTGATCGGCTTCTGGTTCCGCAAGCCGAGCGCGAATGCCGCCGCCATCAAGGCGTTCGTGGTGAACCGCGTCGGCGACCTGGGCTTCATGCTCGGCATCTTCGGCATCTTCCTGGTGTTCGGCACGATCGACATCCCGACGATCCTCGCCGCTGCGCCGAACATGCACGGCTCGACCATCGGCTTCCTCGGCGCTCGCTTCGACACCGTGACGGTGCTCTGCCTGCTGCTGTTCGTCGGCGCGATGGGCAAGTCGGCGCAGCTCGGCCTGCACACCTGGCTTCCGGACGCGATGGAAGGCCCGACCCCGGTGTCGGCGCTGATCCACGCCGCGACCATGGTGACCGCGGGCGTGTTCATGGTCTGCCGCATGTCGCCGCTGTTCGAGCAGAGCGCGGTTGCGATGACCGTGGTCACCGTCGTCGGCGCCGCGACCTGCTTCTTCGCCGCGACCGTCGGCACGACGCAGACCGACATCAAGCGCGTGATCGCCTATTCGACCTGTTCGCAGCTGGGTTACATGTTCTTCGCTGCCGGCGTCGGTGCCTATGGCGCGGCGATGTTCCACCTGTTCACGCACGCCTTCTTCAAGGCGCTGCTGTTCCTCGGCGCCGGCTCGGTCATCCATGCGATGCACCACGAGCAGGACATGCGCTTCTATGGCGGCCTGTGGAAGAAGATCCCGGTCACCTACTGGACGATGATGGCGGGCACGCTCGCGATCACCGGCGTGGGCATCCCGGCGCTGTTCGGCAACCCGGTGGCATTCGGCTTCGCCGGCTTCCACTCGAAGGACGCGATCATCGAGGCGAGCTATGCCGCCGGCCACACCAGCGTGTTCTGGGTGGGCGTGTTCGTGGCGCTGCTCACCAGCTTCTATAGCTGGCGCCTGGTGTTCCTGACCTTCCATGGCAAGCCGCGCTGGGCCGGTTCGGAGCATATCCAGCACGCAGTGCATGACGCGCACGGCCATGGTCATGACGATCATGCGCACGACGCCCATGACGCGCACGCTCACGATGCGCATGGCCACGACGATCATCATCATGATCACGTGCACGGCGACGGCACGGCGGGCTATCACCCGCATGAGAGCCCGATCGTCATGCTGATCCCGCTGCTGGTGCTCACCATCGGCGCGATCGCCGCGGGCTTCATCTTCCACGGCGCGTTCATCGAGCCGACGGCGGGTGAGACCTACTGGCACGGCGCCATCGCCTTCAACGAGCATCTGATGCACGCGATGCACGAGGTGCCGGTGTGGGTGAAGCTCAGCGCGACGATCGCGATGCTGAGCGGCCTGGCCATTGCGTATGGCGCGTATATCGTGTCGCCGGGCTTCCCCGCGAAGTTCGCCGAGGCGTTCCGCCCGCTGTACCTCTTCTCGCTCAACAAGTGGTATTTCGACGAGCTCTACAACTTCCTGTTCGTGCGCCCGGCCTTCCGGATCGGTCGCCAGTTCTGGAAGAAGGGTGACGAAGCCACGATCGACCGGTTCGGCCCGAATGGCGCCGCTGCGGTCGTCCAGCTCGGCAGCGTCGGCGCTTCCAAGCTGCAATCCGGATATGTCTACGCCTATGCCTTCATCATGCTGATCGGCCTCACTGCCGCACTGACCTGGGTGATCGCGCGATGAGCGGCTTCCCGATCCTAACCGTCATGCTGGCGGTGCCCGCGATTGCCGCGGTCGCCTGCCTGTTCCTCAACGCGCAGGGCGCACGCTGGCTGGCGCTCGCCGCCACCTTCGTGGACCTGGCGCTCGGCATCCTGCTCTGGGCCAACTTCCAGACCGGCGAGGGCGCTGCCCAGTGGCAGTTCGTCGAGCATGTCCGCCTGTTCGGCATCGGCCAGGCCGAGTTCGCCTGGGCGCTGGGCATCGATGGCTTCGCGCTGCTGCTGATCGCACTCTCGGTGTTCCTGATGCCGATCTGCATCGGGGCGAGCTGGCTCTCGGTCACCAAGCGCGTGCCGGAATATATGGCGGCGTTCCTCGCCACCGAGGTGCTGATGATCGGCACCTTCGCGGCGCAGGACCTGATGCTGTTCTACGTCTTCTTCGAAGGCGGCCTGATCCCGATGTTCCTGATCATCGGCATCTGGGGCGGCGCCAACCGCATCTACGCGTCGTACAAGTTCTTCCTGTACACGCTGCTCGGCTCGCTGCTGATGCTGATCGCGATCATCTACATGATCCTGGCCACCGGCACGACGTCGATCCCGGCGCTGATGCAGCATGACTTCCCGGCGCATGTGCAGACATGGCTATGGCTGGCCTTCTTCGCCTCGTTCGCGGTGAAGATGCCGATGTGGCCAGTACACACCTGGCTTCCCGACGCGCACGTCCAGGCGCCGACCGCAGGTTCGGTCATCCTGGCGGGCGTGCTGCTGAAGCTCGGCGGATACGGCTTCCTGCGCTTCTCGCTGCCGATGTTCCCGGAAGCGTCCGCCCAGTTCATCTGGCTGGTGTTCGCGCTCTCGGCCGTGGCAGTGGTCTACACCTCGCTGGTCGCGCTCGTGCAGAGCGACATGAAGAAGCTGATCGCCTATTCGTCGGTCGCCCACATGGCGATCGTGACCTTCGGCCTGTTCGCGCTCAACGCGCAGGGTATCGAGGGCGCGATGATGGTGATGCTCGGCCACGGTGTGGTCTCGGGTGCGCTCTTCCTCTGCGTCGGCGTGATCTACGATCGCCTGCACACCCGCGAGATCGACCGCTACGGCGGCCTCGCGATCAACATGCCGCGCTACGCCGTGCTGTTCCTGCTGTTCACCATGGCCTCTGTTGGCCTGCCGGGCACCAGCAACTTCATCGGCGAGTTCCTGAGCCTTGCCGGCCTGTACCAGGTCTCGACGCTCTACGCGCTGCTCGGCACCACCGGTATCATCCTGGGCGCCGCGTACATGCTGTACCTCTATCGTCGCGTCGCCTTTGGCGACCTGACCAAGGACGATGTGAAGGCGATGCCGGACCTCGACCTGCGCGAGTTCGCGATGCTTGGCGCGCTGGCTGCGGTGACCCTCTGGATGGGTGTCTATCCGGAGAGCTTCATGAAGCCGATGCGCGGCGACGTGGAGAAGCTGGTTGCGCGCCTCGAGCGTGCCGCTCCTGCCGGTGACTCGGCTCCGACTGCCGGCAAGCCCGCGCCTGCCGCTGCTGAACATGGCGAACACGCCGCTGCCCCTGCTGCGCACGGGGAGGCGCACTGATGAACTATTCGATGCAACTGATGATGGCCCTTCCTGAGCTCGTGCTCAGCCTGGGGGCCATCGCCCTGATGCTGGTGGCGGCCTGGGGCGGCCACCAGTCGACCAAACTGGTCAGCTGGGCCTCGATCGCCGTGCTGATCGGCGCCGGCATCGCGCTGGCCGGCCCGGCTTCGGCCGGGGGCGAAGCCTTTGGCGGTCTCTATCGCGCGGACATGTTCGCTGCCTTCTCCAAGGCGCTGATCTTCCTGGCCGCCGGCGTCTCGATCCTGATCGCGCCGCGCTTCTTCCAGCAGACCTCGGGTGACGATCTGCGTCCGGAATATCCGGTGCTGATCCTGCTCTCGGCCGCCGGCATGGGCATGATGGTTTCGGCGGGCGACCTGATGTCGCTCTATGTCGGCCTCGAGCTGATGAGCCTTGCTTCGTACATCCTCGCCAGCTTCATGCGCCGCGACGCGCGTTCGGCGGAAGCAGGCCTGAAGTATTTCGTGCTGGGCGCGCTCGCTTCGGGCATCCTGCTCTACGGCATCAGCCTGGTGTACGGCTTCTCGGGCACCACCTTGTTCTCGGGCATCGCCGACGCCTATGCCTCGGGTGATCAGAAGACCGGTCTGCTGTTCGGCCTGGTGTTCGTCTTCGCCGGTCTCGCCTTCAAGATGTCGGCGGTGCCGTTCCACATGTGGACGCCGGACGTGTACGAAGGCGCGCCGACCCCGGTCACGGCCTTCTTCGCTTCGGCGCCGAAGGTTGCCGCGGTAGCGCTTGCCACCCGCGTCGCCATCGATGCGATGGGCCCGGCGATCGCCGACTGGCGCCAGATCGTGATCTTCGCCTCGCTGGCCTCGATCGTCTTCGGCTCGGTCGCGGCGATCCGCCAGAGCAACATCAAGCGCCTGCTTGCCTATTCGTCGATCGCCAATGTCGGCTTCGCGCTGGTCGGCCTCGCCGCCGGTGGCGAAGCAGGCGTGTCGAGCGTGCTCTACTACATGGCGATCTACGTCGTGATGACAGTCGGCAGCTTCCTGATCGTGCTGCAGATGCGCGATGCGGAGGGCCGTCCGGTCGAGACCATCGACAGCCTGGCCGGCATGTCGCGGACCCGCCCGGGCCTCGCGGTGGCGATGGCGATCTTCATGTTCAGCCTCGCCGGCATCCCGCCGCTGCTCGGCTTCTTCTCGAAGCTGCAGGTGTTCCTGGCTGCGGTGCATGCGGGCCTGTACGTCTTCGCTGCGGTTGCTGCCGCGGCCTCGACGATCGGTGCCTATTACTATCTCCGCGTCGTCAAGGTGATGTACTTCGACGAGCCGGCGCCGGCCTTCCCGGGCCGCACCGATCCGATCGAGGGGGCGCTGCTCGTGCTCTCGGCGGTGGTGATCTCGCCGCTGGGCTGGCCGCTGCTCGGCTATCTCGAGGTGTGGACCGGCGCCGCTGCGAAGGCGCTGTTCTGATCGCCACCGTACGGACCGTCGCCGAGACGGGATCCACCAATGCCGACATGGCCGAGCTCGCCCGCAGCGGGGCGAGCGAGGGCCTGTGGCTGAGAGCCGAGCGGCAGACCGCGGGCAAGGGCCGACAAGGCCGTGCCTGGCAGTCGCCGCTCGGCAATCTCTATGTCTCCACGCTGGTGCGGACGCGGGCGGGGGAGCCCAGCCCTGCGACGCTGGCGCTGGTGGCTGCCGTTGCGCTCGACGAGACGGCGCGGGTGTTCGGCGTCGAGCCGATGCTCAAATGGCCGAACGACCTGCTGGTGAACGGCGCCAAGCTCTCCGGCATCCTGCTCGAGCGGGTGGGGGATGCGGTGATCCTGGGCTTCGGGGTCAATCTGGCGCATCATCCCGAGGGGCTGGACCGCGCCACCACCAGTTTTGCCGCGCTTGGCCCGGCGCCTGATCCCCAGATCTTCGCCGAAACCCTCGCCGAAAGCTTCGCTCGCTGGGTTTCCCGCTGGCGTGAGGGTATCGCCCCCGTGCGCGAACGCTGGCTTGGCCGGGCGCACCCCATCGACACGGCGCTGACCGCCCGGCTTGCCGACGGATCGAGCATCGACGGGCTGTTCGGTGGCCTTGATGGCGAGGGTGCGCTCATCCTGCGCTTGGCCGATGGCACCAGCCATGTCATTCACGCCGCAGACGTGTTCCTGCTCTGAGAGGCCCGGAAATGCTGCTAGCCATCGACGCCGGCAACACCAATGTCGTCTTCGCCCTGCTGGAGGGCCAGGAAGTGCGCGCGCGCTGGCGCATCGCTACCGACCCGCGCCGCACGGCGGACGAATATGCGGTGTGGCTCAGCCAGCTCCTCAACCTTGAGGGCTATGACCGCGCCGACGTGACCAGCGTGATCATCGGCACGGTGGTGCCGCGGGCGCTGCACAACCTCCAGGTGCTGAGCAGCAAATACTTCAAGACCGACGCGGTGATCGCCGGGCAGGGCAAGGCCGAATGGGGCTTCCCGCTCGATGTCGAGGAGCCGCAGGGCCTGGGTGCGGACCGCGCGCTCAACATGATCGCGGGCCATGCCCGCCATCCCGGCGACCTCATCATCATCGACTTCGGCACCGCCACCACCTTCGAGGTGGTCGACTATCGCGGCGCGTACAAGGGCGGGATCATCGCCCCAGGCATCAACCTGTCGCTCGACGCGCTGGTGACCGCAGCCGCCAAGCTGCCGCGCATCGCGATCACCGCGCCGGCCACAACCAGTGTCATCGGCCGCAACACCGTCGACCAGATGCATATCGGCATCTATTGGGGCTATGTCGCGATGATCGAGGGACTGGTCGCGCGGATGAAGGCCGAGATAGGCCGCCCGGTCAAAGTTATCGCAACCGGCGGCCTGGCCGTGCTTTTCGAGAAGCACACCCCCATATTCGATGTGATCGAACCCGATCTGACCATTCAAGGGTTGGCGATGCTGTGGGAACGCAGCCGTTGACCGAGGAAATCAAGTGACCCCTGAAAAAGAACTCCTCTTCCTCGCGCTCGGCGGCTCGGGCGAGATCGGCATGAACGTCAATCTCTATGGCTGCCAGGGCAAGTGGCTGATGGTCGATTGCGGCATCACCTTTGGCGATGCCAACTATCCGGGCATCGACGTGATCCTGCCCGACCTGCAGTTCATCGAGGAGCGGCTCGATGATCTGCTGGGCATCGTGCTCACCCATGGCCATGAAGACCATATCGGCGCGCTGCCCTATCTCGCCGGCGAGTTGGGCGTGCCGCTCTATGCCACCCCGTTCACCGCGGGCCTGATCCACGGCAAGCTCGAGGAAGAAGGTATCGAGGAGAAGGTCGAGCTCAACGTCGTAAACGAGGAAGGTCCGTTCAACCTCGGCCCGTTCCGCATCACCTACACCCCGCTCGCCCATTCGATCCCGGAGGGCAATGCCGTGCTGATCGAGACGCCGTACGGCAGCGTCTTCCACACGGGCGACTGGAAGCTCGACGACAGCCCGGCGCTGGGCGGTGCATCGACTGCGGCGGAACTGACCGCGATCGGCGACAAGGGCGTGCTCGCGCTGGTCTGCGACAGCACCAATGTGTTCAACCCCGAGGCCTCGGGTTCCGAAGGCGCAGTGCGCGAGGGCCTCGATCAGGTGATCGGCGCGGCCAAGGGCCGGGTGCTGGTCACTACCTTCGCTTCGAACGCCGCACGCCTGCAGACGCTGGGTGAAGTGGCCCGCGATACCGGGCGCGAGCTCTGCGTCGCCGGGCGCTCGCTCGACCGCATCCTGCGTGTCGCGAAGTCGACCGGCTATCTGCGCGACTTCCCCGACACGATCGACTTCGAAGCGGCGATGGACCTGCCGCCGCACAAGGTGCTGATCGTCGCCACGGGCGGGCAGGGCGAGCCCCGCGCCGCACTCAACCGCATCGCCGAGGGCAGCCATGTCCTCAAGGTGACCGAGGGCGACACCGTCGTCTTCTCCTCGCGCCAGATCCCGGGCAACGAGATCGCGATCGGGCGGATCATGAACACGCTGGCCGCCAAGGGCGTCGAGCTGATCACCGACCGCCAGGCCTTCATCCACGTATCCGGCCATCCGGGTCGCCCCGAGCTGGCGGCGATGTACAAGTGGATCCGCCCCGAGATCGTCGTGCCGGTGCATGGCGAGGTGCGTCACATGTACGAGCAGGCCCGCTTCGCGCTGGAGCAGGGCGTGCCCAAGTCGATCCGCCAGGTGAACGGCGACATCATCCGCCTCGCGCCGGACGGGCCGTCCAAGATCGGCGAGGCGCCGGTCGGGCGCCTGGTGCTGGACGGCGACATCATCCTGCCGGCGGACGGCACCACGATCAACGAACGCCGACGGGTGGCGCTCTACGGCCAGATCAGCGCCGCGGTGGCGATCCGCAACGGCAAGCTCGCCGGCGAGCCGCAGATCCGCCTCCAGGGCATTCCGGTGGAGGAAGACCGCGAGGATTTCATCGCCGAGGCGTCCGACGCTGCGCGCGAAGCCGTGAAGAAGGACGGCAAGGGTGATGTCGAGAAGCTGCGCGAGTCGGTGCGGCTCGCGGTGCGCCGCGCGGCGGTGCGCTTCACCGGCAAGAAGCCCGTGGTGGACGTGCTGATCATCGAGCAATAGCGGTATTGGCCGTCATCCCGGCGAAAGCCGGGATGACGATGAAGGCTTCCGCTTCCAGATTGGCCGCCCTATCACCATCCCATGCCCTGGAAGTCCGCGCTCGCCATCTATTTCCTGTTCTGGGCCTTCTCGGTGTTCCTCGTCCTGCCGTTCGGCGTGAAGACGAGCGAGGAGGCAGGCGTGGAACTGGTTCCCGGCCAAGCGCCGAGCGCGCCGCATGAGTTCAACGTGAGGCGCATTGCCTTGCGCACCACGATCGTCGCGACGATCCTGTTCGGGCTGTTCTACCTCAATTACGTCAATGGCTGGGTGACCACCGAGATGCTCGACTGGTGGGCGCATATGCACCCCGAAAAGGCCTCGTAGCGCTTCCTACAGCCGGCGGTTGGCGTCTCGCGAAAGTACACGAAGTACAGGCCAAGAGCGGGTTCTCGCCGACGGAATTTTGACCTTATCAACGGGAACGCAGCGCATCTCGCAAGGATATTGCGTGGGCGTGATCCTATTTTCCCTACAGGCCAAAGAGCGGCAAGCAAGCGCCGGACCGCGAGAGCCAAGCAGGCGAAATCCTACATTGCAAGACAAGCGACGGGCTCCAGCCAAGCCCGTTCCCCGGCGAAGGCCGGGGCCCGGTTGCCATGTAGGTCGAGAGGTTCGACCGCCGCCGCCAGGTTCGTCGAGACTGGGCCCCGGCCTTCGCCGGGGAACAGGAGTGGCATGAACGGCGTGACTAGGTCCGCAGGCGCTCGATCGCCTGGGCCAGCGCGACGTACAGCTTGCCCATGTCGGAGGAGAGCAGGGTCACGCTCATCGACGAGCCGTCGCGCAGGGCCAGGATCTGGCGGAGCATGGATTCGAAATCGTGGATGTAGCGGTTGACGTTGTCGCGGAAACCCTCGTCATCCTCGTAGATCCGGTGGATTTCGCGGGTATCCGAGGGATCGAGCAGGCGCACCGCACGGCGCGTGAAGACGCCGCGATCGCCCTTGAGATAGGCGGCCCAGGCGCTGTCGGTGACATCGGCCGAAAATGCCTTGGTGATGTCGATCGACGCCGAGTTGAGCGCCTCGATCAGCAGCGAGACGCGGCGCGCGAAATTGTCGCTGTCCGACTCTTCGCGCTCCTTGCGGCCCTCGGCGATGCGCGCCTCGACCTGGGCGGTGGTGTCCGCCAGCGCCACCATCTGCTGGGTCAGGCGCTCCGACGCGCGGGTGGCGGCGACCACGGCCGCCTCGGTCGTCTCGGCAAGGTCGGTGAGCTGGCGGCGGATCGAAGCATCGACCGCCCGGCGCAGCGCATCGCCCGCGGCTTCCTCGATCGCGCGCTCGGCATGCGGCACGATGGCCGACAGCGCCTCGCGGGCATGGCCGGCAGCGGCACTCGAGGTCTCGCGGACACTGAGCAGCGCATCGACCAGCTGCGGCGCGGCGCTTTCGGCGAAGCGGCGGGTGGTGGCGATGGTCTCATCGACGATCGCGCTGAGCTGCTCGGCCTGCTCGCCGCCGGTCGCCAGCGTTTCAAGCAGCGAGGCCTGGGTCTTGGCGAGCGTATCGCGCTGCTGGCCGACCACGTCGGCGATGGCCTCGATCGCGTCGTGCGTGCTCTCCGCGGCGGTGACCAGCGCGAGCAGCTCGGGCTTGGAGGCGGCAACGACCTGGCGGCTCGCCAGGATCCGGGCATCGAGACGCGCCAGTGCCTCGGGCAAGGTCTCGTCGATCTCACGGGCGGAGGCATCGAGCGCGGTGAGCAGCTCCTCGGAGGTGCCGATCACCTTCTGGGCGGTCTCGTCGCCGACGGTCAGCGCGATCGTCATCGCCTCGACCGAGCCGTGGAGCGCGCTCATCGAGGCGGCAAGGTTACGCGTGCGCTCGGTGCCCGCGACATGCAGGTCGTCCATCGCGCGGTCGAGCCGATCGACGCCGCTCGCCAGCCCCTCGAACAGCTTGTCGCCGCGGCCCTGTTCCTCCGAAAGGCGATTGCCGATGCGGCCGATCGCTTCCTCGATCGACGCCATGCGGGCGCCCATCGCCTCGGCACTGTCGCGGCCCGCGCGGTCGAGCGCGGCCTGGTTGGCGGAGAGCATGGCGAGGATCGCCTCGCCCTGGGTAGCGATGCCCTTGCGTGCCTCGTCCACGGCATTGGCGGCGCGATCGAGCACGGCATCGACCTGGGTCGACATCTCGCCGGTGACCTGTTCGAGCCGGGCACTGGCGGTCTCACTGGTCGCTTCCATGCGGGCGATGTGCGCTGCGAGGCGATCGGCGGCGCCCCCGGCGATCTGGTCGGCCTCGCGGCCGCGCTCGGCGAGCGCGGAGAGCTGGGTATCGAGCGCGGCGGCACGCTCGCTGGCGAGCAGCCCGGCGGCATCGACCCGATCGGACAGGCCACGCATTTCCTCATGCGCCTTGGGCAGCGAGGAGAGCACCACGGCTACGCGATGCTCGGCATCGGCGGTGGCCTCGCCGAAATGGCGGGTGCTGGCGTCGATCGAGCGGGCATGCTGGGCGGCGCTGCCCGCGGCGCTTTCGAGCTTCTCCGAGGCACGCTCGCCCATGGCGATCAGGATGTTGGTCTGCTCGGCAAGCGCGGCGCGGTTCTCCTCGATCTTGCGCGAGAGGGTGGCGACCACGCGCTCCAGGCTTGCCGCCTCGGCGCGCATCGCCCGCGCCGTGGCGCCGAAGCGATGGGCCTCGGCCCGGCTCGTGCGCAGGGCGAGGAGGTAGAGGATGCCGATCAGGGCAGGGGGGACGCAGAGCGCGGCGATCAGCTGGACCAGCGCGGCAGGCGCCATGGGGGCGGCAAAGGCGCCGCGGAGCAGCCAGCCCATCGCGCCGAGCCAGCCCAGGACAGCGACGATCGCGAGCACGGGCAGCACCCAGCCGGCGCGCCGGGGCGTGTCCTCTTCTTCCGCAGCCTCGTACCAGGCTTCGGGCTCCGCCGGCGCAGCCACTGCTGCGGCGGTTTCGGACAGGACCAGCTCTTCCGCGTCATTATGCGCGGGCAGCGGTTCGGCAGGTTTTCCCCCAATCATGACGCGCATTTACCACATTTCGGCGCCGGTCCAACAGCGACAAGGAAACGGGGCGTTAACGCTCGTTCGGCTATGGCCCTGAACCATGGCGTATGATCCGGGTGCAATCGATGCGACTCTCGCGGCGGCAGTGGGTGACGAGCCCGCGCTGATCGCAGAACTGCGCGAAGCGTTTCTCGACGGGGTGCAGCGGTGCCTCGAAGCGATGAAATCCGCTGACAATCCGGATGGCTGGGCCGCGGCGGCACTGCGGCTCAAGGGCCTTTCGGCGAGCTTCGGCGCGATCCGCCTGATGGCGCTGGCCAGTGAAGCGGCCAATGGCCAGGCGAATGACGGCGCGATCCTTCGGCGCCTGCACCGGGCGGTCGATCGCCTCTGATCCCCGTAAAATCGGCTTCGTTGCCCCGTGGACTTTCGCCGGCGCCCCGGCGAAGGTCCGGCGGAATATGGGGAAGCGACCGATGCACAAGATGGTTACGGGCCTGACTTTCGTGCTGGCGGGGCTGGCGGCGATGCCTGCCCAGGCGCAGGACGCGCCCGCCGGCGGCCATAGTTCCGGCATCGTCGTCGAGGGCCGCAAGCAGGGCCCCCGCAAGGAAACGCGGACCTTTGTCCGTCAGGTTATGACCACGACCAAGGAACAGCTCTCGCGCTTCGAGGATCCGGTGTGCCCGGTCGTGCTCGGGCTCCCGCCGGCCTATGCCAAGGCCGTCGCCAAGCGGTTTATGGAGGTTTCCACCGAAGCAGGCGCGCGGGTCGATCGCGACGAGAAATGCAATCCGAACATCTTCGTGATCGTTGCGGCGGATGCCAGCAAGTTCATCGCCGAGCTGCGCCAGAAATATCACGGCTTCTTCGACGACCTCGCCTATGACGACAAGCGCACGGCGCTCGACGAAGGACCCGTGCGCGCCTGGCGGGTAGCCGAGGAGCTCGACCAGGACGGTCGCCGCGCGCTCGAGAGCAATGGGCCGCGCAGCTTCAACGGCGTTGCCCAGCCTTCGCGCATTTCGCTTTCGACGCAGCAGGCGACCTTTGGCGCGGTGGTGGTGCTCGACGCCAATGCGGTCGACAACAAGTCGGTGGGGCAGATCGCCGATTATGTCGCGATGCGCACCCTGGCCGGTGCGCGGCCGCCAAAGGCGAGCACCAGGCTCGACACGATCCTTTCGCTCTTCGATGCCGAGGGGGACGCCCCGGAAGGCCTGACCGAGGTCGATCGCAGCTTCCTGAAGGGCGTCTACGAGATGCAGGCCAATGGCAGGAGCGGGAGCCAGATCGGCACTATCGCGGACCAGATCCTGCGGGACCGCGACAAGGCCGCGGCGGAGAAGAAGCCCAACTAGCGGTATCGCGGTCGCGCTCGATGGACAGCGGCGACAGGGCGCGATACGCCTTGGTTTCCATCGGGCAGTCGACCGACTCCAAGAAGACGGCGCATGCGGGGTCCCGAAGAATGTGAGGGGATCGATCGTTATGCGCATGCGCTGCTGCCTGAATTCGCTTGTCCTGCTTTCCGCCTTCGCCGCCGTGCCGGTTGCGCACGCGCAGGATGGCGCCACCAGCCCCAGGCCACCCGCCCAGGACGGGGGCATCGTCGTCACCGGCAAGGCGCAGCCGCCGATCAAGAAGGCACAGCGCTATATCCGCCAGGTGCTCGACACCGAGGACGGGCAGCTGGCGCGCTTCGTCGATCCCGTCTGCCCGCTGGTGCTGGGCCTGCCGGCGCGGTTCAAGGGCGCGATCGAGGACCGCGTGCGGATCGTCGGCGCGGCGGCATCGGTCCGCATGGGCAAGGACAAGTGCGAGCCGAACCTGATGATCGTGTTCGCCGACAATGCCGATTCGCTGCTCGAGACGATGCGCAAGCAGGGCAATGCGGCCTTCACCAACCTGGACGACAATGCCCTGCGCGATGCCTTCGCGGCGGGGCCGATCCATGCCTGGCGCCTGGTGGTGACCCGTGACGAGGTCGGCCATCTCTCCACCGGCAATGACGATCCCGATTATCCGCCGGTGATGGAGGGCGAGACCCAGGCGGTGACGATCAATGCGGTGGTGGTGATGGACCGCCATGTCGCGCTGGGCAAATCGGTGCGTCAGTTGGGCGACTATGTCGTGATGCGGACGCTGGTCGGCGCGCGGCCACCCGCCAAGGGGTCGATCGCCTCGGCATCGATCCTGTCGCTGTTCGATCCCAATGTCGCGCCGCCGCCCGCCGAGATCACCGACATGGACATTGGGCTGCTCGCCGGCCTCTACCGGATGCGAAATCCCTATGAGCAGGGATCGGATCAGGCCTATCGTATCTCCAGGACCATGGTTGGTGGGAAGCAGCATTGATGCGGATTGCCCTTCTGGCGCTTGCCCTGCTTGCCGGTCCGGCGCTTGCCCAGGACAAGCCGGCGCAGCAAAAGCCGAAGGACGACAGCGATATCGTCGTGGTCGGCGCCAAGGGCGTGCCGCCCAAGGCGGCCAAGCGCTTCGTCCGCCAGATCAGCTCGAGCGTGGAAGGCCAGCTTGCCCGCTTCGCCGAACCGGTCTGCCCGATCGTGGCCGGGCTCGGCCCCGATGCCGCCAAGGCGATCGAAGCGCGGTTGCGGGCTGTGGCGCTCGATGCCGGCGCCACGGTGGGCGAGGCCGGCTGCCGGCCCAATATCGCGCTGATGGTCGCCCATGACGCGGATGATTTCGTGAAGGCGTTGCACAAGCGCTTCCCGGGCTTCTTCGGCAACCTCAAGATGGTCGATCTGCGCAAGGCGCTGCGCGACGGCCCGGTGCACGCGTGGAGCACGATCGAGGTGCGCGACGAGCTGGGCAACCAGGTCGGCGGCAATGACGACGGCATCAAATATGTCGAGCGGTTCAGCGCCTCGGCCATCACTATGGGCACCCAGCAGGTGACGGTGAAGTCGATCGTGGTGATCGACGACAAGGCAGTGATCGGCAAGTCGGTGGTGCAGATCGCGGACTATCTGGCGATGCGCACGCTGGCCGGCGCGCGGCCGCCGCGGGACGGCAGCGCCGTCGACTCGATCATCACGCTGTTCGACCAGGGCTCTACGTTCAGCGATCCCGAACTGACCGCGCTCGACCAGGGCTTCCTCCAGGGGCTCTACAAGAGCCGCGCGGACGTCAATTCGATCAAGCAGTCCGGCGAGATCGCGCGGCGGATCGTCAAGAACTCGAAGGACGCGGGCGAGGAGAAGAAGCCCTAGCGCTTGCGGCTGAGCTCGCGCATCGCCTCGTCCAGGCCGCCCAGGGTGAGCGGGTACATGCGCTCGCTCATCAGCTCGCGGATGATCTTCACCGACTGGGTATAGCCCCATTGCTCGCGCGGGATCGGGTTGATCCACACCGCGGCGGGATAGGTGTTGAGCGCGCGCTGCATCCAGGCCGCACCCGCTTCCTCGTTGAAATGCTCGACCGAGCCGCCGGGATGGGTGATCTCGTACGCGCTCATCGAGGCATCGCCGACGAAGATCAGCTTATAGTCGTGGCCATATTTGTGGAGGATGTCCCAGGTGGGCGTGCGCTCCTGGAAGCGGCGGCGATTGTCCTTCCACACGCCTTCGTACAGGCAGTTGTGGAAATAGAAGAACTCGAGGTTCTTGAACTCGCTCGTCGCAGCGGAGAACAGCTCCTCGCAGAGCTTGATGAAGGGATCCATCGAGCCGCCGACATCGAGGAACAGCAGCAGCTTCACCGCATTGTGCCGCTCCGGGCGCATGCGGACATCGAGCCAGCCCTGCTTGGCGGTGCCTTCGATCGTCGCGTCGATGTCGAGCTCGTCGGCGGCGCCTTCGCGGGCGAAGCGGCGCAGGCGGCGCAGCGCGACCTTGATGTTGCGGGTGCCGAGCTCGCGGGTGCTGTCGAGGTTGCGGAACTCGCGCTGGTCCCACACCTTGATCGCGCGCTTGTGCTTGCCCTCGCCGCCGATGCGGACGCCCTCGGGATTATAGCCGCCGTTGCCGTAAGGCGAAGTGCCGCCGGTGCCGATCCACTTGCTGCCGCCCTGGTGACGCTCCTGCTGCTCCTCGAGCCGCTTCCTGAGCGTCTCCATGATCTCTTCCCAGGAGCCGAGCGACTGGATCTTGGCCATCTCCTCGGGGCTGAGATATTTCTCGGCGATCGCGCGCAGCCATTCCTCGGGGATCTCGGCGGGTGCCACGCCGTAGCTGGTGGCGATGCCCTTGAAGACCTTGGCGAAGACCTGGTCGAACCGGTCGAGCAGCCCCTCGTCCTTCACGAAGGTGGCGCGGGCGAGATAGTAGAAGGCCTCGGGCGTCTGCTCGATCACGTCACGGTCGAGCGCTTCGAGCAGGATCAGATGCTCCTTCAGGCTGGCGGGGATGCCCGCGGCGCGCAGCTCGTCGAGGAAGGAGAGGAACATGACGCTGTTCTAGGACCGGACGCCGCCCAGCGTCCAGAGCCCTCAGCGCGCGGCGTAGGCGTCGATCAGCGAGCCGACATAATCGGGCTGGCGGGAGGTCAGCTCGGCGGAGGGGCGGGCCTTGCGCACGCCGGCGGGCGCATCGCGGTCGGGCGTGCCGTAGATGAAGCCATGCGCCGGGTAGATCGAGCTGCCCAGGCCGTTCCTGTCGCGATACCAGACCTTGACCAGGCTCCAGTCGCCGCGCTCGGAGACGTCGAACAGGGTGACGTCCTGCTCGGCATGGCCGCGTTCGCCATTCTGGCGCGACCAGTTGGCATGGGTGATCATCAGCACGCGCTTCTCGACGATGCGGCTGACCACGGCGACATGGCCGAGGCGAAGCTGGGGGCTTTTGGAGAAGGCGAGGACGGCGCCGACCTTCGGCACCTGGCCGCGCTGGTAGCGGCCCCTGGCCTGATCCCACCAGGTCCAGGCATCGCCATAGATCTGGATGCCCGAAGCCTGGCGCGCGAAGGGCACGCACTCGCCGACATATTCGAGAAGGGATTGCGCGCCGGCAGGCGCCGCGACGCAGAGCGCGGTGGCGAGAAGGGCAGGGAACGCAAAACGCAAACGCATACATGGGACCCATACAAGGTCCCCCCCAAGCGAACCGTAGCCATGGGTGGTTTAAGAGGGGTTAACTGCGATCCCTCTACCCTTGTGGGAGAGGGAGGGAGCCGACGAAGTCGGCGGAAGGGTGAGGGGGAATGAGACTCGATGCCCCCTCATCCTTCCCATTCGCTGCGCGAGCGGGCCCCTTCCTTCTCCCACAGGGGGAGAAGGAGTTATTGGCGCGCCACGGGCGCCGGGGGCTGGCGCGCGAAGCTCTCCAGCGCGGGGTCGATATGCGCCCAGGCAGGCGCGTCGTCGGTCCAGATCGCGACCTGGGGTGCCAGGCCGTGCGGCTGGTCGAGGAAGCCGATGCGCATCGTGCGGAACTGCGGGCGCGCCGAGCTCTGCGCCAGCACCGGCGTGCCGCACAGGCCGCAAAAGCTCTGGGTCAGCGTGTTGCCGCTCTCCGCGACATAGCTGGTGGTGGTCAGCGTGCCGCTCAGCTCGACATCGTCGGTCGCGAAGATCGCGTTGGTCGTGGGCGAGCCTGCTGCGACGCGCTGGCACTGGCGGCACCAGCACTGGCGCACCGCGACCGGCTCGCCGGCGATCGTCGCGGTGACGGCCCCGCAGGCACAGCTGCCGGTGTACGGCATCAGGCCTTGCCCTGCTGGCGGCGGGCCATGAAGGCGAGCCGTTCGAACAGCATCACGTCCTGCTCGTTCTTGAGCAGCGCGCCGTGGAGCGGCGGGATCGCCTTGGTCGGATCCTTGTTCTGCAGCACTTCGAGCGGCATCTCCTCGTGGAGGAGCAGCTTGAGCCAGTCGAGCAGCTCGCTGGTGCTGGGCTTCTTCTTGAGGCCCGGCACTTCGCGGATCTCGTAGAAGATATCCATCGCCTTGCCGACCAGCAGCTTCTGGATGCCGGGGAAATGGACATCGACGATCGCCTGCATCGTCTCGCGGTCCGGGAACTTGATGTAATGGAAGAAGCAGCGGCGCAGGAACGCGTCGGGCAGCTCCTTCTCGTTGTTCGAAGTGATGACCACGATCGGGCGCTCGGCGGCGCGGACGGTCTCATGCGTCTCGTAGACGTGGAATTCCATCCGATCGAGCTCCTGGAGGAGGTCGTTGGGGAACTCGATGTCGGCCTTGTCGATCTCGTCGATCAGCAGCACCGGGAGCTGGGGCGCGGTGAACGCCTCCCACAGCTTGCCCTTGCGGATATAGTTGGAGATCTCGTGGACGCGCGGATCGCCGAGCTGGCCGTCGCGCAGCCGCGCCACCGCATCATATTCGTAGAGGCCCTGCTGCGCCTTGGTCGTCGACTTGACGTTCCACTCGATCAGCGGGGCGCCAACGGCCTTGGCGATCTCATAGGCCAGCACGGTCTTGCCGGTCCCGGGCTCGCCCTTGACGAGGAGGGGACGCCGCAACGTGACGGCGGCATTGACCGCGACCTTCAGGTCCTCGGTCGCGACATAGCTCTGGGTGCCTTCGAAGCGCATGACGTATTCGTAAAGGGCCGCGGGGCCGGGAAGCAAGCCTTCTCGTCATGCTGAACTTATTTCAGCATCCAAGGTGCCGCTGGCGATATAGCGCGTGGAGAGTTGGACCCTGAAACAAGTTCAGGGTGACGAATTCTCGGGAAGCGTGAGGGCAGTTACTGCTTGTCGCGGGCCGAGGCGCGGGCCTCAAGCAGATCCCACAGGCCGCGATGCTGGGCAAAGAGCTGCTGGGCGCCGAACAGCATGGCGCGTTCGAGCGAGCCTTCGCGGACGAGCGTATCGACCACGGTCACGGTTTCCTCGGCCAGCGGCAGCTGCGAGGGCGGGGGCGCTATGCCCAGGCGCTCGGCGGCGGTATCCAGCGTCTCGCGGATCACCGCCCAGTCCATCGCCATCGCGATCGACGCGCCGGCGGCGCAGCCCGCACGATCCGACTGGGCGAGCATGTCCACGGCGTGGCGCTGCGCCGCGGTGGCGGCTTCGGTCTCGGCATGGCCCGGGGTGCTGGGCAGCGGGCCGGCGGCGGCGACGATGCGGACGAGATAGGCGCGCTCGATCACGAAGGCGTCGGCGGCGGCTTCCAGCCAGTCGCGCTCGATGCCGAGCCGGGCATGGCCCAGCGCGTGATCGATCACGCCGGGATGGCGGCCGTGGAGCAGGCAGATGTGATGCGCCGCGTCCGAAAGGTCGCGCAGCGGCTCCTCGTTGCGGGCGAGGCGCTGGAGATAGGGATGATTGGCGCTGCCATCGGAGGCGATGAGTGCCCCCATCGAGCCCCAGGCACCGCCCAATCGCGCAACTTGTACGGAATCAAACGGCATAAGCCCCCACATCCTCCAGCCGGCCCCGTGCCGACGGGCAGTGTTTTGCAACCCGGGGATATACCGAAGCACGTAAAGACAAGGTAAATCGCGAATTTACTGTGGATAAGGCGAATGTTCCGGCGCCGTTCCGGCTGAAATGCGAAAACGCCCCGGAAGCAAGTTCCGAGGCGTTTCGAAAGTATCCGTGAAGATACGGGTAGTTACTGGTCGAGGAACGACCGCATCTTGCGGCTGCGGCTCGGGTGCTTGAGCTTGCGCAGCGCCTTCGCCTCGATCTGACGGATGCGTTCGCGGGTAACCGAGAACTGCTGGCCGACTTCCTCGAGCGTGTGATCGGTGTTCATGCCGATGCCGAAGCGCATGCGCAGCACGCGCTCCTCACGCGGGGTGAGCGAGGCAAGGACGCGGGTGACCGTTTCCTTGAGGTTCGCCTGGATCGCGGCATCCACCGGGATCACGGCGTTCTTGTCCTCGATGAAGTCACCCAGGTGGCTGTCTTCCTCGTCGCCGATCGGCGTCTCGAGCGAGATCGGCTCCTTGGCGATCTTCATCACCTTGCGCACCTTCTCGAGCGGCATGCTCAGGCGCTCGGCCATTTCCTCCGGCGTGGGCTCGCGGCCCTGCTCGTGCAGGAACTGGCGGCTGGTGCGGACCAGCTTGTTGATCGTCTCGATCATGTGGACCGGGATACGGATCGTGCGCGCCTGATCGGCGATCGAGCGGGTGATCGCCTGGCGGATCCACCAGGTGGCGTAGGTGCTGAACTTGTAGCCGCGGCGATATTCGAACTTATCGACCGCCTTCATCAGGCCGATATTGCCCTCCTGGATGAGATCCAGGAACTGCAGGCCGCGGTTCGTGTACTTCTTGGCGATCGAGATCACGAGGCGGAGATTGGCCTCGACCATCTCCTTCTTCGCGATGCGTGCCTCGCGCTCGCCCTTCTGCACCATGTTCACGATGCGGCGGAACTCGGCGAGCGCCATGCCCGTCGACTGCGAGATCTCCGAGACCTCGACGCGGATGCGATCGACCGAACCGGCCTCATTGGCCGCGAACGCCGCCCACTTCTTGTCGATGCCTTGAACCGACTGCAGCCACTGCTCGTCCAGCTCGTGATCGACATAGCGATCGAGAAAGTCCTTGCGGCTGACCTTGTGGCGCTCGGCAAGGCGCAGCATCTGGCCGCCCAGCGCGGTGAGGCGCCGGTTGAAGCTGTAGAGCTGGTCGACGAGATATTCGATCTTCTGCTGGTGGAACTGGACCGACTCGACTTCGGCGGTCAGCTCCTCGCGCAGCTTCTGGTACTTCTTCTCCTCCGACGCGGCGAGCTCGCCGCCGGCTGCCATCGCGTCGAGACGCGAAAGCTGCATCTTGGAGAATTTCTTGTAGATCGAGGTGATGTTGGCGAACTTCTCAAGCGCCTGCGGCTTGAGCGTCTCTTCCATCTGCGCGAGGCTGAGGGTGTTGTCCTCTTCCTCGTCGTCCGACTGCCGCGGCGTGCGGCGCTCGGTCATCGAGTCCTCATCGTCCTCGTCCTGGACTTCCTCGACTTCCTCTTCTTCCTTGAAGGAAGCGCCGGCGGTCTTCTCGCTGATCTCGCCCGAATCATCATCCTCGGCGCCTTCGACCTGCTCGGCCGACGGACCCTTGGAGAGCATGGCGTCGAGATCGAGGATCTCGCGCAGCTGCATCGTGCCTTCGTTGAGCGCGTTCGACCAGCCGATGATCGCGTTGAACGTGATCGGCGACTCGCACAGGCCCAGGATCATCGTGTCGCGGCCGGCCTCGATGCGCTTCGCGATCGCGATTTCGCCTTCGCGGCTGAGCAGCTCGACGGCACCCATCTCGCGCAGGTACATGCGCACCGGATCGTCGGTCCGGTCTACGGTTTCCTTCTTCTTGGTCTCGAAGGCAGGGGCCGAATCGTCGCCGCTGTCGTTCGAATCAGCCTCGTCCTGGCTGTCGTCCTCGGGCTCGGCGTCCTCGCCGGCTTCCTCGTTCTCGACGACGTTGACGCCCATATCGTTGAGCGCCGCCATCACGTCCTCGATCTGCTCCGAGGACATCTGGTCCTGCGGAAGCATCTCGTTGAGCTGATCTACGGTGATGTAACCGCGCTTTTTGGCTCGCGCGACGAGCTTCTTGATCGACCCTTCGTTGAGATCGATCAGCGGCGCATCACCCGCTTCGCCGGTGTCGGTGACGTCCGCCATGTTCGCCTTGGCCATTCAAATCCTCGAAACTTGGATGGCGGCAATTATACGCCGCCCTAATCCTCGAAATCTTCTTCGTCCGCAAGCATCAGATTCGCGAGACGCGTTTCCAGCTCCTGCCGCTCCCGCAGCAACGCCGTCTGCCGCGCGAACGACTCATCGTCGAAACGCTCCAGCATCGCTGCCGTTGCCTCCGCCAGCGCCGCGTCCACCGCGGGCCGTGCCACCATCACTGCGATCGCCTCGTTCAGGTCTTCGCGCGCCTTTCTTTCCTCGGCCTGGGGCCGGGTGAAGGAAAAGGGCAGGGTATCGGCCCGGAGCAGCTCGCTCGCCATCTGATCGAAACCGGACTTCGCCAATATGGTGAGTACTTTGCCCTGATCAAGCTGCCGGTCTTCGAGCGCGACATCGACGACCGCCTCGAACAATTTGCCGAGCGCGCCCGATGCGCCGCGAAGACTGCCGAGGACTTCCATGTGGCGGGCGATTTCGGCCGGATGACGGATCAACCCGGCGAGAACCGCCTTGGAGAGGATCGGGTCAAGCCCGCCGGCCTGGACCGCGCGGGTCTGCTGGGTGAGCGGCGGTTCGGGCGGGAGCCAGTTGCCGCGCTTGTCCCGCTTGCCGCGGGCCGGGGCAGGGCCCGAACCGCCGCCGCGCCGGGGTCCGCTCTCGAAATTGCGCGGGCCGCGGCCGAAATGCCTGTCGGCGCGCTCGCGGAACTCGGCGAGATATTCGTGCTTCACATTGGGATCGCCGATCCCGCCGGCGAGTTCGCCCAGACGCCGCTTGAGCCCTGCGCGCTGCTCCGGCGTGTCGAGCGGCTCGGCGGCGAGTTCGCTTTCCCAGAGAAGATCGACCAGCGGCCGGGCCTTGCCGAGCAGCGCCTCGAACGCCTGCGGGCCCTGGGCGCGGACGAGGTCGTCCGGGTCGAGCCCGTCGGGCAGGGTGACGAAGGCGAGGCTGCGGCCCGGCTCGAGCATCGGCATGGCGCGGTGCGCGGCGCGCAGGGCAGCCTTCTGGCCCGCCGAGTCGCCGTCGAAGCAGAGCAGGGGCACGTCGGCGATTCGCCAGAGCCGTTCGAGCTGGTGCTCGGTCATCGCGGTGCCGAGCGGCGCCACCGCCTCGCCGAACCCGGCCTGGGCGAGCGCGATCACGTCCATATAGCCCTCGACCGCGATGATCCGCCCGGACTTGCGCGCGGCTGCCTGAGCGCGGTCGAGATTGTAGAGCGTGCGGCCCTTGTCGAAGAGCGGGGTCTCCGGCGAGTTGAGATATTTGGGCTCGCCCTCGCCGATGATGCGGCCGCCAAAGGCGATCGTGCGGCCGCGCACGTCGCGGATCGGGATCATCAGGCGGCCGCGGAAGCGGTCGTACGGATCCTTCTTCTCGACCTGGATCAGCATGCCGGCCTCGACCAGCATCGCATCGCCGTAGGTCTTCAGCGCTTCCTTGAGCTTGCCGCGCGAATCGGGGGAATAGCCGATGCCGAAGGTCCGGGCGGTCTCCTCGCTGATCCCGCGCTTCTTGAGCACCGCGCGCGCCTCGGCGCCCTCGATGCTGCCCAGCTTCTCGACGAAGAACCTGGCCGCGTCCTCCATCGCCTCGTGCAGGCCCTTGGCGCGCTCGGCCTTCTCGGCGCTGCGGCGGTCCTGCTCGGGCATCTCCATGCCGGCGGCCTGGACCAGTTCCTTCACCGCATCGATGAAGGGCAGGCCGCGCTGGTCGGTCATCCAGCGGATCGCGTCGCCATGCGCGCCGCAGCCGAAGCAGTGGTAGAAGCCCTTGTCGTCGTTGACGTAGAAGCTCGGCGTCTTCTCGTTGTGGAACGGGCAGCAGGCGCGGAACTCGCGTCCCGCCTTCTGGAGCTTGGTCGTCTTGGCGATCAGCCCGGACAGCAGGGTGCGGGCGCGGAGTTCGTCGAGAAAGGCGGGGGTAAGGGACACTCCATCCCAATGCGCCCCGCCGCCCCAACCCGCAAGCCGGGCGGGGTGTGGATAATGTGGGCTACCTCGCCCTCAGCTCAGCGCCGCCTTCACCAGCCCGCTCGCCTTGCTCATGTCGAGCGTCGTCGCGTGGCGCGCCTTGAGCTCGGCCATCACCCGGCCCATGTCCTTCATGCCGGCAGCACCCAGCCCGGCCTTGATCGCCTCGATCGCCGCCGTCGTCTCCGCATCGCTCATCTGGGCGGGCAGGAAGCGCTCGATCACCGCGACCTCGGCCTTCTCGTTGTCGGCCAGCTCCTGACGGCCGCCCTTCTCGAACATCTCGATCGATTCGCGGCGCTGCTTGACCATCTTCTGCAGCACCTCGATCACCAGCGCGTCGTCGTCCATCTGGACCGACTTGGTACGCTCCTCGATGTCCCGGTTCTTGATCGCGCTCTGGATCAGGCTGATGGCACCGCGGGTCTCCTTGTCGCCGGCCTTCATTGCGGTGATCTGGGCGGCCTTGATATCGTCTCGGATCATTTCATCTCTCGTGAATCGGAATTTGAACCCGCAATAGACCCGCGAACCGGTTGACGCGAGGGGGGTAGGGGTCTAGCGGGCGGCACTTAGCGACATTGCTGCACCTCAAATGGAGAGCCACCCCTCAATGGCCGACGCCACGCCTACGCCCATGCCTGCCGGAGCTACCGGTGTTCTGGTTTTGGAGTCGGGGGACGTGATCTGGGGCCGTGGCTTTGGCGCCGAAGGCCAGGCCGTCGGCGAAGTGTGCTTCCACACCGCGATGACCGGCTATCAGGAAATCATGACTGATCCGTCGTTCGCGGGCCAGATCATCAACTTCACCTTCCCGCACATCGGCAATGTCGGCGCGAACCCCGACGATATCGAGGCCGACGATCCCCATGCGCTGGGCATGATCGTCCGCGAGGACGTGACCGAGCCGAGCAACTTCCGTTCGACCGAGCATCTCGATGCCTGGATGAAGAAGCATGCCCGCATCGGCCTGTCGGGCATCGACACCCGCGCGCTGACTCGCCGCATCCGCCTTGCCGGCGCGCCCAACGGCGTGATCGCGCATTCGGCCGAGGGCAAGTTCGACATTCCGCTGCTGCTCGAGATGGCGCGCGCCTGGCCGGGCCTTGAGGGCATGGACCTGGCGATCACGGTGACCGCCGAGACCCATTATGGCTGGGAAGGCGGCGTCTGGCGCCTCGGCTTCGGCTATGATGAAGGCGGCCAGGAGGACACGCGTCCGCATGTCGTCGCGCTCGACTATGGCTCGAAGCGCAACATCTTCCGCAATCTGGTTCAGGCCGGCGCCAAGGTGACCGTGCTGCCGGCACAGGCGACCTATGAGCAGATCATGGCGTTCAACCCGGACGGCTTCTTCCTGTCGAACGGCCCGGGCGATCCCGCCGCGACCGGCGAATATGCCGTGCCGGTGATCCGCCAGCTGCTCGAGACGGGCAAGCCGCTGTTCGGCATCTGCCTCGGCCACCAGCTGCTCGGCCTTGCCGTCGGCGCCGAGACTACCAAGATGTTCCAGGGCCATCGCGGCGCCAACCATCCGGTCAAGCGGCTGGAAGACGGCGCGGTGGAGATCACCAGCATGAACCACGGCTTCGCGGTCGAGCGCGAGACGCTTCCCGAGAACGCCCGCGAGACGCATGTGTCGCTGTTCGACGGCTCCAACGCCGGCATCGAGCTGACCGATCGCCCTGCGTTCAGCGTGCAGTATCACCCCGAGGCGAGCCCGGGTCCGCAGGACAGCCTGTATCTGTTCGAGCGGTTCATCGGGATGATCCGGGCGGCGTGATGGTGGGGAAAGCCCTCACCTCGGCCGATCGGTTCTTCATGGAGGCAGTCGACAGCGTCCCCGACGCTGCCGGACAGCGCGTGGATCTCACCACGCTCGCCAGGGAAGAAGGCTTTGGCGAGGCCGAGGCGAGCGCCAGGGCATGGGAAGCGGCGGGCTATGGCCGGCATGAGCGCGAGACCGGCGCCGGGCGCCTGTTCTTCGCCTTTTCCGAGGCCGGCTATGCCAAGGCGCGCAACCAGGCCGACCGCATGCACCAGTCGGTCGTCCGGCGCTGGCACATGCCGACCATAGACGGCACCTCGGGCTGGCTGGCCGGCGGCGTGTTCGTGGTCGCGCTGCTCTACAGCCTGATGATGTTTTTCTGGGGATGAGCTTGGACAGGGCTCTCCACTTCCACCATCACGACGCTTCGGCGCCGTGGTGTCCGCAGGGCAGCATCGCTGCGCATCCGATCCGATCGTTCTTGAAGGCCTGACATGCCAAAACGCACCGACATCTCCTCCATCCTCGTCATCGGCGCAGGCCCGATCGTGATCGGCCAGGCTTGCGAGTTCGATTATTCGGGCACGCAGGCGATCAAGGCGCTCAAGGAAGAGGGCTATCGCATCGTCCTGGTCAATTCGAACCCGGCGACGATCATGACCGATCCCGAGCTGGCCGATGCCACCTATGTCGAGCCGATCACCCCGGCGATCGTCGCCAAGATCATCGAGAAGGAGCGCCCCGATGCGGTGCTCCCCACGATGGGCGGCCAGACCGCGCTCAACACCGCGCTCGCCCTCGCCAATGACGGCACGCTGGAGAAGTTCGGCTGCATCATGATCGGCGCCGATGCCGAGGCGATCGACAAGGCCGAGGACCGGCTGAAGTTCAAGGACGCGATGACCAAGATCGGGCTCGAAAGCGCCCGCAGCCATATCGCGCACACCGAGGCCGAGGCGCTGGCCGGGCTTGAGCATGTCGGCCTGCCGGCGATCATCCGCCCCAGCTTCACCATGGGCGGTTCGGGTGGCGGCATCGCGTACAATCGCGAGGAATTCATCAACATCGTGCGGACGGGCCTCGACCTGTCGCCGACGACCGAGGTGCTGATCGAGGAATCGCTGCTCGGTTGGAAGGAATATGAGATGGAGGTTGTCCGCGATCGCAAGGACAACGCCATCATCGTGTGCAGCATCGAGAATGTCGATGCGATGGGCACGCACACCGGTGACTCGATCACCGTCGCCCCGGCGCTGACGCTGACCGACAAGGAATACCAGATCATGCGCAATGCATCGATCGCGGTTCTCCGGGAAATCGGCGTGGAAACCGGCGGTTCGAACGTGCAGTTCGCAGTGAATCCGAAGGACGGCCGCCTGATCGTCATCGAGATGAACCCGCGCGTGTCGCGTTCCTCGGCGCTGGCTTCCAAGGCCACCGGCTTCCCGATCGCCAAGGTCGCGGCCAAGCTGGCGGTGGGCTACACGCTCGACGAGATCGACAACGACATCACCGGGGCCACCCCGGCGTCGTTCGAGCCGACGATCGATTATATCGTCACCAAGATTCCGCGCTTCGCCTTCGAGAAGTTCAAGGGCGCCGAGGCGACCCTCGGCACCGCGATGAAGTCGGTCGGCGAGGTCATGGCGATCGGCCGCAACATCCACGAATCGATGCAGAAGGCGCTGCGCGGCCTCGAGACCGGCCTCAGCGGCTTCAACAATGTCGACAAGCTGGCCGGTGCGCCGCGCGTCGAGATCGAGGCGGCGCTCGCCGTGCGCTCGCCTGACCGGCTGCTGATCGCCGCCCAGGCACTGCGCGAGGGCTTCACCGTGCGCGAAGTCTGCGCGATCGGTCAGTACGACCCGTGGTTCATGGAGCGCCTCGCCGAGATCATCGCTGCGGAAACGCAGGTGATGGAAGAGGGGCTGCCGCAGGACGCGGCCGGCATGCGCCGCCTCAAGGCGATGGGTTTCAGCGACAAGCGCCTGGCGTTCCTCGCGCTCAAGTCGGCGAACCTGCGCGCGGGTACCGATGCCATGGCGAAGTCGTCGGGCCTGATCGGCGAGGTCGTCAAGGCGATGACCGGCGGCGTGAACGAGAATGACGTGCGCGCGCACCGCCACAAGCTGGGCGTGCGCCCGGTGTTCAAGCGGATCGACACCTGCGCGGCCGAGTTCGAGGCGAAGACGCCGTACATGTACTCGACCTATGAAGCGCCGAGCTTCGGCGAGCCCGAGAACGAGGCAGCGCCGAGCGACCGCAAGAAGATCGTGATCCTGGGCGGCGGTCCCAACCGCATCGGGCAGGGCATCGAGTTCGACTATTGCTGCTGCCATGCCTGCTTCGCGCTGGCGGACGCGGGCTATGAGACGATCATGGTCAACTGCAACCCGGAGACGGTGAGCACCGACTACGACACCTCGGACCGCCTCTATTTCGAGCCGCTGACCGCCGAGGACGTGCTGGAGATCCTGCATGTCGAGAAGTCGAAGGGCGAACTGGTCGGCGTGATCGTCCAGTTCGGCGGCCAGACCCCGCTCAACCTCGCCAAGGCGCTGGAAGATGCCGGCATCCCGATCCTCGGCACCTCGCCCGACGCGATCGACCTGGCCGAGGACCGCGAGCGCTTCGCCGACCTGGTCGAGAAGCTCGGCCTCAAGCAGCCGGCCAATGGCCTGGCCCGCACCCGTGACGAGGCGGTGAAGATCGCCGAGCGGATCGGCTATCCGGTGCTGATGCGCCCGAGCTACGTGCTCGGCGGCCGCGCGATGGAGATCGTCGACTCCACCCAGCAGCTCGATGACTATATCCAGACCGCCGTGCAGGTCTCGGGCGATAGCCCGGTTCTGATCGACCAGTATCTGCGTGACGCGGTCGAGGTGGACGTGGATGCGATCGCCGACGGCACCGATGTGGTCGTCGCCGGCGTGCTCCAGCATATCGAGGAAGCCGGCGTCCATTCGGGCGACAGCGCCTGCTCGATCCCGCCCTACAGCCTGCCGGCCGAGATCATCGCCGAGATCGAGCGCCAGACCGATGCGCTGGCGCGCGCGCTCAAGGTCAAGGGCCTGATGAACATCCAGTTCGCGGTGAAGGACGGCGAGGTCTACCTGATCGAGGTGAACCCGCGTGCCTCGCGCACCGTGCCGTTCGTCGCCAAGGCGATCGGCGCGCCGGTGGCGAAGATCGCGAGCCGCGTGATGGCGGGCGAGAAGCTGGCCGATCTGCCGAAGATCGATCGCGACATCGACTATATCGCGGTCAAGGAAGCCGTCTTCCCGTTCAACAAGTTCCCCGGCGTCGATCCGGTGCTGAGCCCCGAGATGAAGTCGACCGGCGAAGTGATGGGCATCGACCTCGATTTCGCGACCAGCTTCGCCAAGGCGCAGCTGGGGGCGGGGACCGTGCTGCCGAGCTCGGGCCGCCTGTTCGTCAGCGTGAAGGATAGCGACAAGCCGGTGATCCTGCCGGGCGTGCAGCTGCTCGCCGGGATGGGCTTCACCATCGTCGCCACCGGCGGCACCGCGGATTATCTCGAAGCCGAGGGCATCGCGGTGGAGCGGGTCAACAAGGTCGCGCAGGGCCGCCCGCACATCGTCGATCGTATCCTCGACGGCGATATCGCGCTGATCTTCAACACCACCGAAGGCTGGCAGTCGCTCAAGGACTCGTCGGACATCCGCCGCTCGGCGCTCAACCTCAAGATCCCGTACTTCACCACGGCGCAGGCAAGTGTCGCGGCGGCGCGGGCGATCGAGGCGCTGTCGAAGCACAGCCTGGACGTGCGGCCGCTGCAGGACTTCTACGCCTCGCGCGGCTGATCGATAATGCTGCTCCCCGGCAGGGGCTGGGGAGCATTATTATCGCAGCTTCCACAGCGACGTAACTTTCCTAGCCTTGCAGTGCGGCAACGGCAGGCTTATTATTCGCGTTCGCACAATTGATCTCCCCCCATCAGTATCCATGTGCGGGCGTCTCCGAAGGGGGCGCTTGTGGGACGGGGCGTTTTGAAGGACTTGGTGGATGGCGACGGTCGATAAGATGCCGATGCTTCAGGAAGGCTATGAGAAGCTGACCGCGGAGCTGAAGCGCCTCAAAATCGAGCGCCCGCTGATCGTGGATGCGATCGAGGAGGCGCGCGCACATGGCGATCTCTCGGAAAACGCCGAATATCATGCCGCCAAGGAGCAGCAGGGCCAGAACGAGGCCACGATTGCCGATATCGAAGGCAAGCTGAGCCGCGCCCAGATCATCGATCCGAAGGAGCTTTCGGGCGACAAGGTCGTGTTCGGCGCGACGGTGACCTTGCTCGACGAGGACGACAAGCCGCTCAAGTACCAGATCGTCGGCGAGACCGAGGCGGATGTGAACAAGGGCCGCATCTCGTACAACTCGCCGATCGGCCGCGCGCTGATCGGGCGCAAGGTGGACGAGGAAGTCGAGGTCTCGGTGCCCGCCGGCGACCGCTATTATCTGGTGTCCAAGATCGAATTCATCTGAGCGTGAAGTTTCGTGACTTCCCCGCGACGATCCTGATTTCGGCGATCACGGCGCTGGTTGGCGCCGTGATCCTGATCACCGGCAATCTGCAGGAAGCCGCGGTGCTCGGCGGGTTCATCCCGGCGCGGGCCGGGGCGGAGCTGTTCACCCCGGGCACGCCGGCGGTGCCCGCGATCCTCACGCCGCTGACGACGCTGTTCATCCATGTCAGCGCGCTGCAGATCTTCTTCAACGTGCTGATCCTGGTGATCACCGGGCAGAAGACCGAGCAGGTGATCGGCTGGCCGCAGTTCCTGCTGCTCTACGTCATCGGCGCCTTCGCGTCGGCCGGGGTCTATTATCTGCTGACGCCGGATGCGCTGTGGCCGCTGCTCGGCATGAACGGCGCGGTGTCGGCGGTGCTGGGTGCCTATGCGCTGCTCTACGGACAGCCGCGCACCCGGGCGGTCGGTCCATTCTCCGCAAGGACGGTCCACGTGGCCTGGCTCGCCGCGGCCTGGGCGGTAATCTCGATTTTGACCGGTTTACTCCAGCCCACGCCCCAGGGCGTCCCGCTCTTCGAATCCCTGTCCTGGAGCGCCGCGGCCCCCATAGGCGGATTCCTAGCAGGCCTGGCAGCCGCGCGGCCGCTGTTCATGTGGCATTGGCGTAAAGCCTGAACCGCTATCCCCACCCCATGGCGGGGACAGCGGTCCGGAAAGAGCTCAGGCCTCCAGATCGGGCTCGAGCAGGCGGTGGAGATGGACTACCACATAACGCATCTCGGCATCGTCCACCGTGCGCTGCGCCGCGCTGCGCCAGGCATTTTCGGCACTGGCATAATCGGGATAGATGCCGACCACGTCCAGCTTCGAGGGATCGACGAAATCAAGCGTCATCGGGTCGGTCACGCGACCGCCGAAGACGAGGTGCAGTTTGCTCATTGGGCCTCCGAAAAACACTTTATGGTTTTATAGAGGCCCTTAGGAAGCAGGCGCGCCGGCCTCAAGCCTTTTGCGCTGCATCCCTGGCTGCATCCAGCACATTCCCGAACAGCGCACCGACGCGATTTTTTGCCTCGTCGCGGCCGGGGAGGAGGGATTCGATCTCTGCCCGTCCGGCTTCCTTGACCGCGGCAACCGTGCCCGTAACCCTGCCTGCGAGCTGCTTTCCGGTGGCATCCAGCAGCTCGCGCTCCTTCTGCGAGCGCGGCACCAGCATGCCGATCACCACGCCGAGCGCGATGCCGCCGGCGACCAGCGCATAGGGATTGGACGCGAGGCTCTCGCCGGCGCCCTGCTTCTCGTTCGCGGGATTGGTGCTCATCACGAGGATCCTTCTTTCTTGCCTTTACGCTTCAAACCCGTGGCCGGGTCGCGAGTTTCATGCCTTTTCGCCAGGATGTCGCCGATCCAGCCGCGCGCCATCACCAGCCCAATCGTCGCCACGACGCCCGCAGCGGCCAGAGGACGGCTGCGCACCGCCTCGGCACCCTTGCGCGCCACGCTGGCGACGCCCTGCGCCGCGCTCTCCACCGCATCCTGCGCCAGGTTCGACGGGCTCAGCCGTGACTGGACCTGGCCGAGCGTGCCGAACAAAGCCGCCCGGGCCTCCGCGATCCGAGCCCGCGCCGCCTCGACATCATGCGGGTTCTCGCTCACGGCTTTTCCTTGAAGATACGCTTCACATGCGTCCAGGCGAGCCAGCCCATCAGGCCCGAGATCGCCAGGAACAGGCTCACCACGATCAGCGTCGCGAAGCCGGGCCCGACCAGCGGCGCCAGCGTGAGGACCAGCCCCATCACCAGCGCCACCGCAGCGGCGAGCGCGAGCGCCATCGCCACCGCGCCCATCCACAGCATCGAGCGCGCATCGCGCAGCTTGGAACGCAGCAGGGTGCGATAATAGCCGATCTCGGCATCGGCATAGGCGCGACCATTATCGACGAGCTGCTGGAGCAACTCGCCGATGCTGGGCTCGGCCGCCGGCGCACCGGCAGGCGGCAGTTCAGGCTTTGGTTCGTCCACCCCCCGTCAGGCCCCTCAGGCCTTGTCGGACGGGGTTTCGGGCGCGTCGCCGGCGTCGGACGCCGCATCGATGCCCGACTTGATGATCCGCGCGAGCACGAAGCCCAGGCCCGCCGCGACGCCGACCGCCACCGCGGGGCTCTTGCGGACGAACGCCGTCACGTCGTCGATCAGGTCATCGACTTCCTTGCCGCGCAGATTGTCGGCGAAGCCGGCGATGCCGTCCGCCGCCGAGCGCGCGTACTTGCCGTATTGCTCGCCGAGTCGTGCATCGACGTCGGCCGCGGCCGACTGCATCATCTTGGCGACCTCATCGAGCGCGCCGGTAGCCTTTTCCTTGCCTTCGCCGGCAAAGGCACGTGCGCGCTCCGCCGCCTGGGTGCCGAGTTCATTCGCCTTTTCGCGGATCGTATCGCTGGCGTTGCGCTTTGCCTCGGCGGTGGTTTCCGCCGCGCCTTCGATCACTTCGCCCGTCGTTTCGTCAGCCATGCCAAAAACCCTCCATGCCTTTTGCGAAACAACAACGGCCACGTTTGCGAGTTCCATCCGGAGCCGTTAGAGGCCGCGTCGCGCCCTCATTACCCCATATCTAGGGAGACCGTTTCGTGACCGCAATCATCGACGTCCATGCTCGCCAAATCCTCGACAGCCGGGGCAACCCCACCGTCGAAGTCGACGTGATGCTGGAGGACGGCAGCTTCGGCCGCGCCGCAGTTCCCTCGGGCGCCTCGACCGGCGCGCACGAAGCCGTGGAACTGCGCGACGGCGACAAGTCGCGCTGGCTCGGCAAGGGTGTCGACAAGGCAGTCGAGAACGTCAACGGCGAGATCTTCGAGGAAGTCGTCGGCATGGAAGCCGAGGACCAGGCCGATCTCGACACCGCGATGATCGAGCTCGACGGCACCGAGAACAAGGGCCGGCTGGGCGCCAACGCCATCCTCGGCGTGAGCCTCGCTGCCGCCAAGGCCGCTGCCGATGCGCGCGGCCTGCCGCTCTATCGCTATGTCGGCGGCGTCAACGCCCACGTGCTGCCGGTGCCGATGATGAACATCATCAACGGCGGCGAGCATGCCGACAACCCGATCGACTTCCAGGAATTCATGATCGTGCCGGTGGGCGCGGAGAACATCGTCGAGGCCGTGCGCTGCGGCTCGGAGATCTTCCACACGCTCAAGAAGAAGCTGCACGAGAAGGGGCTGGCCACCGGCGTGGGCGACGAGGGCGGCTTCGCGCCGAACATCGCCAGCACCACCGAGGCGCTGGACTTCATCATGAGCTCGATCGAAGCCGCCGGCTACAAGCCGGGCGACGACGTGATGCTCGCGCTCGACTGCGCCGCCACCGAATATTTCAAGGACGGCGCCTACAAGATGGTGGGCGAGGGCAAGACCTTCTCGTCGCTCGAGAATGCCGACTTCCTCGCCGGGCTGGCCGCCAAGTACCCGATCTTCTCGATCGAGGACGGCATGGCCGAGGACGACTGGGAAGGCTGGAAGGCGCTGACCGAGAAGCTGGGCGGCAAGGTCCAGCTGGTCGGTGACGACCTGTTCGTGACCAACCCGAAGCGCCTCGCGCGCGGCATCGAGGGCGGCTACGCCAATTCGCTGCTGGTGAAGGTCAACCAGATCGGCACGCTGACCGAGACGCTGGAAGCGGTGAGCCTGGCGCAGCGCTCGTCCTACACCGCGGTGATGTCGCACCGCTCGGGCGAGACCGAGGACGCGACGATCGCCGACCTGGCGGTCGCCACCAACTGCGGCCAGATCAAGACGGGCTCGCTGGCCCGCTCGGACCGGCTTGCCAAGTACAACCAGCTGATCCGGATCGAGGAAGAACTGGGCGATGCCGCGGTTTATGCCGGGCGGAGCGTGCTGAAGAAGTAAGCCTTGGTTCTGCCCCCTCCTGCCTTCGGGCGGGAGGGATGGGCTGCATCTTAAACGCCCCTATTCGTTCTTTAAAGGTTGGCGCGAACGAATGTACCGGAGACGACCCTCCTACGATAACACTCCTTGACTCTTCTCTCTGCTTCGAATTTGTTTCGAGCGAAGAAGGGTGGGGAGGCAGTTACGAGTGCTCAGAACTCTGGAAGCTGTCCAATATGTTAAAGACGTCGGAAGTGGCCGAACCCAGCCTATAGTCGTCGCTGCGGAAGCGGATGATGGTAACGTAATCGAGGTTGTTCTGAAGTTTTCCTCGTCGTGCGATATGGGGACGAATTCGCTTTCTGTTGAAATAATTGCGGCATGTCTGGCAGCCGCTCTAGACCTGCCCATCCCAGAACCGTTTGTGGTATCGATACCCGCAGATTGGCGAGAGTGTCTTCCTCCGGCGGTTAGAGGTCGTTTCTCGGAATTCGATAATCTAGCGTTCGGATCGCGCCTCGTCTGGCCGCAGTGGCCTGCTTGGACGGCGGCTAATCGCTTGTCTCCCCGCATGGTGCAAACTGCTGCCGAAATCCTCGCGTTCGACGGTTTCATTGAAAACGTTGATAGGCGCGACGGAAACCCTAACTGCCTCGTCAGCGGCGATAATCTCAGGATATTCGATCACGAGCTAGCGTTTCCACGGGGGTTGATCGGTTTGAAGCCGTGGGCTCTCGGGGTATGGGCTCGTTTACCGAGCCCGGGAAACATATCTTTCGGCGAGAGTTGCTCTCGCAGCACATCAACCATCATGCGATACGAGCCAGGTGGTCAGACTTGCGTGACGCGGACATTGACGCCTATGGCGCCGCGGTGCCGAATGGTTGGCGTGATGAGGTTTTCATCGCCGATATCTTAAACAAGATTCGACAGGTTCGTGATAATATCGATGGTTGTATGACTGAGTTGGATCGGATCCTGACATGAGCCGCCGGCCTTACAGCTACAGCGTCCTGCGCTACGTCCATGATATCGTGACGGGCGAGTTCGTTAACGTCGGAATCGTGTTTTTCGCGCCGGGGCAGGGAGTTGATGCTCCAATCGTGCGTTCGGAATTCAAGGAACGCATTAAGCGTATACGTCCGCTCTTTTACGATCTTGATCGTGCCGCTTTCGCGAGCGCTATCTCAGCTGTACGCCGCGCGTCCAAGGTGGTGGCAAAGCAGGTTGAAGCGGATCTGCTTTTCTCCAGCGGCGACGCAAGGGCAATCGCATTGCGGATGCTTCCGCATGATGGAAGCTCGTTGCAGTGGTCGGAGATTGGAACCGGCATCGCGAAAGACATTGATAAAGAGTTCAATCGAATCGCCGACCGAATGCTTTCGATATATGATCGACGTACTGAAAATCGTAAAACTGACGAGGACGTATGGCGTCCCGTCCGACAGGCGCTGGTGGATCGCAAAGTCCCTATTGAGTTTGAATCGAAGGTAATTCGAGGCAGCGTGGATACGATTGAGTTCACGCATTCGTGGAAGAACGGGCGCATTCATGCATATGAGCCCCTGTCTTTCGACCTAGTCGATGCTGAGAATATCAAGAATAAGGCACGACGGTGGATGGGGCATCTGTCCTCAGTGAACATAGGTGCCAGCGATGAGTTTAAGGCGTATTTTATCGCCGGTCGGCCATCCGATGAGCGGTTGATGACAGCCTATCATGCCGCTTTGGAAATCCTGCGCGCGGCGCCAAGTGCACCTGAGGTTTACGAAGAAGGCGACGTTGAGAAGCTCGTGAATTCAATCGAGGACGAGTTTAAAGCCCACCAAGATGCCGTAAAGCCGGGGCGCGCTTCTTTGTGAGTGCATAGAGAGGCTGGCTCGATCTCCTCCGCACCAATACGGGCCTTGCGCCCGGGGCGTGGTTAAGCGAAAAACACCAAATGCGATCGCGTGCTGCTTCTCCGTTCCAGACCCTTTTGCGCCGGGCCGGGCTGCCGGCGGTGACGCTGATCGCCATCGGCTTTTTCGGCTATAACGCCGTGCTCGGGCCCACCGGCGTGATGCAGACCAAGCTGACCAAGGCCGAGTTCGAGCAGAAGCAGGCCGATTATGCCGCGCTCGACAAGCAGCGCGCGGCGCTGAAGAACCGCGTCGAGCTGCTCGACCAGAAGCGCGGGGTCGATCCCGACCTGGCCGATGAGCTGGCGCGCAAGCAGCTCAATGTCGTGCGGCCGGACGAGGTGGTGATCCCGCTGCAGAAGCATGGGGCGGGGACTACCGGGCGGTAGTCTTTTCTATTCCCCTCCCTGCAAAGGGAGGGGCCAGGGGTGGGTTAGAACAAGGCCGGGCTCGATGCCCGGCCTTTTCTTTTTCCGATGCCGTCTCGCCGGGCGCCCCCGGGAAGTCCGGGGGCGCAACCCACCCCCGCCCCCTCCCTTGCAGGGAGGGGAGTATGGAGGAGCGGGAGCCTCACAAACGGCATTGCAGCTGGCCCCCGGCCTTCGCCGGGGAACTGGTTGGGACGAGCGGGTAGGGGCGGGCGAACCGCGCGCGGCGGCATCTTCTCTCCTACGCCGCAGCGCCTCCAAATCATGCTGCATTGCAACTTTCGCAACTCGCATCTTTGGTTGCATAGAGTGCAATTGCCGTCGCGTCAGGGGCACGGCACCGGCTATTCGCGCGTTGTTGCGCGGCGGGCAAAAACGCGCTTATAGGCACCCGCCTTTCCCCCTCCCCGGACGAGGATTTCCTGTGGCCAAAGCACCGGCACGCAAAACGACTGAACCCGCAAAGACCAACCGCGAGCGGCCCGAAGAGCCCAAGCGGTTCGAGGCTTCGAAGGAGCAGCTGCTCGAATTCTACAAGCAGATGCTGCTGATCCGCCGCTTCGAGGAGAAGGCCGGCCAGCTCTATGGCCTCGGCTTCATCGGCGGCTTCTGCCACCTCTATATCGGCCAGGAAGCCGTTGCGGTCGGCCTGCAGTCCGCGCTCGACGGCGAGAAGGACTCGGTGATCACCGGCTATCGCGACCATGGCCACATGCTCGCTTATGGCATCGATCCCAAGGTCATCATGGCCGAGCTGACCGGTCGCGCGGCGGGCATCAGCCGCGGCAAGGGCGGCTCGATGCACATGTTCTCGACCGAGAAGAAGTTCTACGGCGGCCACGGCATCGTCGGCGCGCAGGTGTCGCTCGGCACCGGCCTAGCGTTCGCGCACAAGTATAACGAGGATGGCGGCGTCGCCATGGCCTATTTCGGCGACGGCGCATCGAACCAGGGCCAGGTCTACGAATCGTTCAACATGGCCGAGCTGTGGAAGCTTCCGATCATCTATGTGATCGAGAACAACCAGTACGCCATGGGCACCTCGGTCAACCGCTCTTCGTCGGAAGACCAGCTCTATCGTCGCGGCGAGAGCTTCCGCATCCCCGGTATCCAGGTGGACGGCATGGACGTGCTCGCCTGCCGAGGCGCCGCCGAGGAAGCGCTGGCCTGGGTCCGCGCGGGCAAGGGCCCGATCATCCTCGAGATGAAGACGTACCGGTATCGCGGGCACTCGATGTCCGACCCTGCGAAATATCGTTCGCGTGAAGAGGTCCAGTCGGTCCGCGACAAGTCGGATCCGATCGAGCAGGTCAAGCGCGAGCTCGAGGACATGAAGGTCACCGAGGCCGAGCTGAAGGCGATCGAGGCGGAGATTCGCAAGGTGGTCAACGAGTCTGCCGACTTCGCCGAGCAGACGCCCGAGCCCGATGCTTCCGAACTGTATACCGACGTGCTGGTGGAGTCCTACTGAGATGGCGATCGAACTGAAGATGCCGGCGCTGTCGCCCACCATGGAGGAGGGCACGCTCGCCAAGTGGCTCGTCAAGGAAGGCGACACGGTGAAGTCGGGTGACATCCTGGCCGAGATCGAGACCGACAAGGCCACGATGGAGTTCGAGGCGGTCGACGAGGGCACGATCGCGAAGATCCTGGTCGCCGAGGGCACCGATAACGTGAAGGTCGGCACCGTGATCGCGACGATTGCGGGCGAGGGTGAGGATGCCTCCGCGGCTCCGGCACCTGCTGCTGCGCCGGCCCCGACGCCTGCGCCTGCCGCGGCGGAGCCGGCTGCCGGCGAGGATGGCGGGCCGAAAAAGGCCGACAGCGGCACCAAGCAGCTCGCCAGCGAGAAGGCCGCCACGGTCCAGGACCCGGCGATCCCCGAGGGCACCGAGATGGTCAAGGTGACCGTCCGCGAAGCGCTGCGCGACGCGATGGCCGAGGAGATGCGCAAGGATCCGCGCGTCTTCGTGATGGGCGAGGAAGTCGCCGAATATCAGGGCGCCTACAAGGTGACCCAGGGCCTGCTCGAGGAGTTCGGCCCGAAGCGCGTCATCGACACGCCGATCACCGAATACGGCTTTGCCGGCCTGGGTGCGGGTGCGGCGATGGGCGGGCTCAAGCCGGTCATCGAGTTCATGACCTTCAACTTCGCGATGCAGGCGATCGACCACATCGTGAACTCGGCGGCGAAGACCAACTACATGTCCGGCGGCCAGATGCGCTGCCCGATCGTGTTCCGCGGTCCGAATGGTGCCGCTTCGCGCGTGGGCGCGCAGCACTCGCAGAACTATGGCCCGTGGTACGCCAGCGTCCCCGGCCTGATCGTGATCGCCCCCTATGACGCGCAGGACGCCAAGGGCCTGCTCAAGGCGGCGATCCGCTCGGAAGACCCGGTCGTGTTCCTCGAGAACGAGCTGATGTACGGCCGTCACTTCGAGATCCCGCAGCTCGACGATTATGTCCTGCCGATCGGCAAGGCGCGTATCGTCCGGGCGGGCAAGGACGTGACGATCGTCAGCTACTCGATCGGCGTGGGCGTTGCCCTGGAAGCCGCCGACAAGCTGGCAGGCGAGGGCATCGACGCCGAAGTGGTCGACCTGCGCACGCTGCGTCCGCTGGACACGGCTACCGTTCTGGAGAGCCTGAAGAAGACCAACCGCCTGGTGGTGGTCGAGGAAGGCTGGCCGGTCTGCTCGATCGCGTCGGAAATCGCCGCGGTCGTGATGGAGCAAGGCTTCGACGACCTCGACGCGCCGGTGCTGCGCGTGACCAACGAGGACGTGCCGCTGCCTTACGCGGCGAACCTCGAGAAGCTGGCGCTGATCACCGCCGACAAGGTGGTCGCGGCAGTGAAGAAGGTTACCTACAAGGGCTGATCGGCTTCATAGCGAACACGGAAAAGGCCGGGGGAGACCCCGGCCTTTTCTTTTGCCAGCCCGGTCGAGGGAGAACGACCGGCAGGCGCGAAGCTTTGACGTCTAGGTTTCGAGATAGGCCTGGCCGGCGGAGCACATTGACGGGCTGACGCCGCTCACCTTGTAGATACCGCGCGGATGCGTCGCGGCGTTGCCCAGGCTGCTGTCGTCGGTGGTGTCGCGGCGATCGCGCACCATCATCGAGGCGATCTCGTTCAACTCGCTGGTCGGCGAGAGCGAGGTCTTGATCAGCGGCGTGTACTGGAAGCGCACTTCGACGAACATGGTCACGCCATTGTCGGGTGCCGCGACCTGGCGGGTCGAAGGCCCAACGCCGGCCAGGTTCTTGTCGCCCTGGGCGCCATAGGTCGAACCCAGCGAGGTCTTGTCGCCCTGGCAGCGCTGCCAGCGGATGCGCGACTTGCCGGAGTTGCTGGGATCGGGCTCGATGCTCGAAATGGTCACGCGGCCATTGGCGAGCAGCTTGAGCTCGCCCGACTGCAGGTCCGCGCCGGTGAGCAGGTCGTTGATGTCCGCCTCGCTGATCGTCTTGGCCTGGAGCTGCGTGCCCGAGCCGATACGCGCGGCATTGTCCGCGAGGTGAAGCGCGATCTGGCTCACCCGCATCTTGGTGATGATATAGTTGGTCAGCTCGGCGCCAGTGAGGCTGAGCGTCAGCACGATCGGCAGCGAGAAGGCGAATTCGAGCAGCGCGACGCCGCTCTTGTCATCCCGGAAGCGCCGCAGCAGGCGAGGAAGGGCCGATACGCGGCTCATGGGCAGTTCCTCACGGTGGGAGCGCCCTGGTCGCCATAGGGCTGGTTGCGCAGCACGGTGGAGGCCGTAACCGTGGTCTGGTTCGAGCCGCCGATGATCCGGTAGATCGGGAAGAAGCGCGGATAGCTGACCGACACGGTGTAGACCACCGCATCCTTGGCGCCGCCCGCGCCGCTGTTGCCGCCGCTCGAATCCCATTTGTTGTTGCCGTTATTGTCTTCGTACAGCTCGCCCGGCGTGCCGCCCGAGGGACCGTCGCAGGTGCCGTTGCCGTTGGTGTCGGTGAAAGGCTCGAACTTCGCGGCCGCGGCGTTGCTGAAGGTTCGATACCATTTGCGGGTGATCGCCACCGTGCCGTTATTGGCGAGCGCCTTGGCCTGGCCGGTCACCTTGGCATCGAGCGTGGCCTGGGTATTGACGTCGAGGCCGCTTTCCAGCGTTGAATCGCGCGCGACCTTCTGGACCACGCCCTGCAGCGCCGCGCGCATGTAGAGCGTGTGAGCCACGTCGAAGGCGCCGAGCAGCAGGATGCCCATGACCGGGGCGATCATCGCGAACTCGACGATCGTCGCGCCGCGCTCGTCCTGAGCAAGACGGGGAAGGGGGCGCCGGATCATTTGGTGAGCCTCAACTGCGAGATCTGGTCCGCGATCGAGCGGAACTTGTCCTGCAGGTCCTTGGAGCTGGTTGCCTTGAAATAGCGGCCGGTGGTCGCGCAGTTGGTGAGGCGCGTCTCGGTGGACGCGGCAAGGTTGCCGAAGGCGATCACCCACAGCGTGATCTTGCTGTTCTTCACTGCCTCGCACAGCGCGGTGTAGCGCGCGTTGACCTGCGTGGTGAGCGTGCCGGTGTCGGTGCAGCCATCGGTCGGCGCCGAGGAGGCATCCGTCGTGCGGCGGTCGAACCACGACACGCCATAGGCGGTATAGTTGTCGGTGCCGGTGCAGGTGTCACCGTCGGTCATGAAGATCAGGTGGCGCTCAATCTCGCCGCCCTGCGGGGTGTAGGCGTTCTCCGACTTGAAGATGCCGGTCGGCGAGAGCAGGCGCGCGCCCCAGAGCAGGCCGATGTCGTGATAGGTGTTGCCTTCGGGCGTGAGGCTGTCGACATAATCGTCGAAATCGCTGGCGGTCCAGGGCTGGAGCTTCTTCGCCACCGTCGGGCAGGCGTAGTAGGACGTGTTGTTATAGATCGCGTCGGTGTTGTTCACCGCCGCCAGGTCATAGCTGCCGCCGTTGCGCGCGCCGGTCTTGCGCGTGAAGATCATGCCGGGAAGCGCGGGGCCCCAGCGCGTGGCATCGGAATCGGGCACCGAATCGATATCGAGATCCTTGGCGCCGCTCGGGATCGGCTGATAGGTGGACTGGCGCACGGTGGTGCGCTCCTCGATGCACCCGTCCCAAGTAAGCGTGGTCTGCGCGCCGCCCGCGCCGATCGGCAGGGTGAAGCTGGCATTCCAGTTCGTACCGTTCTTCAGGCCCGAGATCGTCTGGCTGAGCGCGCCATAGTTCCACTTGGCGGCGGTGCCCGACCAGTTGCGATAGCGATAGGTGCAATTGCCCCAGCGATCACGGCTGTCGATCGTGTACTGACGCGATTCGGTGTCTTCCGGGATGTTGCCGCACGAGGTGGATTGCTGGCTGGTCCAGTTGCCCCAGTTGCCCGATGGCGTGTTGGCGAGCTTGCGCGTCTGGTAGGTCCAGCTGTCCGGCATCCACTCGGTCTTGAGCAGACGGCCGACATTGACGTTGGTGGCATAGGGCACGAAGCCGAAGCGGATCTGCACCTGGTTGCCGGTGCCGCCGCTCGGCGCGCCGCCTTCGCAGGTCGCGTCGGTGTCGAGCCGCGCGACGATCTCGTAGAAGCATTTCACCGCGGTCTTCAGGCCGGTGATCTTCTTGGTGCCCTTGCCGTCGTCCTGATCCATCGAGCCCGTGGTATCGAGCACGAACATCACATCGGTGTTGGGCAGGCGCATTTCGGCGTCGCAGGTGACGCTGAGCGTCTCGGAGGTCTTGCCGAAGATGCGCATCAGCGTCATCGGCAGCACGGCCGACGCGGTGCCGCTCACCTTGCCGGCATTCTCGCTGAACGCCTTGGTGACGGTGCCGGCGCCATACGCGTCCTTGTTGTAGTTCGCGTCGAAATAGTTCTTCGCGGTTACCTCGGGGAAATTGGCGGTGCCGTTGACCGTCTGCGCCCAGGTGCCGCCGCCCATCGTCTTGCGGCCCGCGAGCGCGCCCGCATCGCATGCATGTTGCAGACGCGTCTTGACGATGTACATGCGGCTGATGTCGATGCCGCCGCCCACCATGCCCGCAAGCGGGATCAGCGCGATTGCCATGATGGCAAGCGTGTTCGCACGCGTATCACGTGCCAGCGCGCCCAGAAAAGCGCGTATCGAACCACCCGCAATCGGCCGGCCGTCACTCATTTTTGCGCCCCTCATCCCCCGACAACGAGACTGCTTGGCTCAGTTGTCGCTAAATACGTATAAATCCGGAAGGTTAATGCGGGCCTTAAGACCGTTGGGACTCGCGGCATGAACGGGATCGTGGAGCAGCCGGAACGAGATCTGGCACTGAGCTATGCACCGATTGCCGGCCGCCCGGGCCTGGTGGCCTTGCTCGCGCTGGACGACGCACTGGCACAGCTGCTGCGGACTACTCGCGAGCCGGCGGTCGGCCAGATGCGGCTGGCCTGGTGGCGCGAGGCGCTGGAGAAGCTCGATCGCGCGCCGGCGCCCGCAGAGCCGGTGCTGCGCGCGATCGAGGCGGAGGTGCTGCCGCGCGGCGTTACCGGCGCGTCGCTGGTGCCAATCGTCCATGGCTGGGAAGTGCTGATCGAGGAGGAAGTGCTCGACGCCGATGCGATCCGGCGCTTCGGCGAGGGGCGGGGGCATCTGTTCCTTGCCGCGGGCGCGCTGCTGGGCGCCAAGGGCGACCCGTTGGCAGTCGCGGGGCAGGGCTGGGCGATCGCCGATCTCGGCCGGAACCTGGATGCGGAGGACGAGAGGGCGACTGCCCGCGATCTCGCGGTTCCGCTGCTTGCCAAGGCCAGCGGCGCGCGCTGGAGCCGGGCGGGACGCGCGCTGGGCGCGCTGGCGCATCTGGCGCGGATGGACCTGGCCGAGGCACCCCAGGCGGCAGGCGCGCCGGGGCGCGTCGGCCGTCTGCTCTGGCACCGGCTGACTGGACGCTGACCCCGGTGCCGCGTTAGCCTCGCTCTTCTCAGAGGGGAGAGCGGAAATGTGGCGCTATCTGGTGGGAGCGGGCGGTGCACTGCTGCTGGTCGTGGCGGGTCTTTTCCTGTTTCGCGGGTCCGCCAGTACCGGAAACAGCCTTCCAAAGGCGCCCGTGGCGGCAATCGCGTCCGAAACGGAGCAGGATGTTCCGGGGGAGCCGCCGAGCGCCGCCGCAAAGACGCGCGAGCAGAAGCGGTTCGACCGGATCGACAAGGACAAGAATGACGGCATCAGCAAGGACGAGTTCTTCGCCCTGCGCCGCAAGCTGTTCGCCCGGCTCGACACCGACCGGGACGGGAAGCTGAGCTTCGAGGAATGGTCGGTAAAGGCGGTGGAGCGCTTCGCCGGGGCGGACAAGGACAAGTCAGGCGTGCTGACCCGCGCCGAATTCGCCACCACCGCCGTGAAGCGCAAGCCCAAGCCGCGCTGCGTCTGCGCGCCCGCCGGAGCGAAGGCGCAGACGCCGGCGGCTCAGGACGCTGCGGACGACAGCGAGGGCTGAGCCATCCAGCCGGTCTTCGCCTCGCGGGCGCGATCGGTGTACATCAGCTTGCGATCGGCCTTCTTCGTCTTGCCCGGGATCGGCGGGAACAGGCCGAAATTGACGTTCATCGGCTGATAGGTCTCGGCTTCCGCCTCTCCGGTGATGTGCGAGAGCAGCGCGCCCAGCGCCATCTCGCGCGGCGGCGCGGTCAGCGTCTCGCCGGCGAGCTCGGCCGCGGCGAAGCGCCCGGCGAGCAGGCCGATCGCCGAGCTTTCGACATAGCCTTCGCAGCCGGTGATCTGGCCGGCGAAGCGGATATGCGGCGCGCTCCGGAGACGGAGCTGGCCGTCGAGCAGTTCGGGCGACTTGATGAAGGTGTTGCGGTGGAGGCCACCCAGGCGGGCGAACTCGGCATTCTCGAGCCCCGGGATCGTGCGGAACAGCGCAACCTGCTCGGCATATTTGAGCTTGGTCTGGAAGCCGACCATGTTCCAGAGCGTGGCGCTGGCATTGTCCTGGCGGAGCTGGACGACCGCATAGGGCCAGCGGCCGGTCTTCGGGTCATCCAAGCCGACGCCCTTCATCGGGCCGAAGCGGAGCGTTTCCAGCCCGCGCTCGGCCATGACCTCGATCGGCATGCAGCCTTCGAAATAGGGGACATCCTCCCACTCGCGGAACTCGGTCTTCTCGCCGGCCATCAGGGCGGCGTGGAAGGCGTAATACTGCTCCTTGGTCATCGGGCAGTTGATATAGTCCTTGCCCGTGCCGCCGGGGCCGACTTTGTTCCAGCGCGACTGGAACCAGGCCACGTCCATGTCGATCGAGTCCCGATGCACGATCGGGGCGATCGCATCGAAAAAGGCGAGCTGGTCCTTGCCGGTGGCGGTGCCGATGCTCTCGGCCAGGCCGGGCGCGGTGAGCGGTCCGGTGGCGACGATCGTCAGACCGCTCTCGGGTAGCTTGTCGATACGCTCGCGGACGATCTCGATGTTCGGATGCGCCATCAGCGCGGCGGTGACGCCGTCGGAGAAGCGGTCGCGGTCGACGGCGAGGGCGGAGCCGGCGGGGACCTTGTGGATGTCGCCCTGCGCCATGATCAGCGAGCCGAGGTCGCGCATTTCCTGGTGGAGCAGGCCCACGGCGTTGCTCTGGGCGTCGTCCGAGCGGAAGCTGTTCGAGCAGACCAGCTCGGCCAGGCCCTCGGTTTGGTGCGCCGGCGTCATCGTGCCGCCGCCGCGCATTTCGGAAAGGCGGACCTTGAAGCCCTTGTTGGCCAGCTGCCATGCGGCTTCCGAGCCGGCCAGACCGCCGCCGATGATGTGAATGTCGTGCATGGGGACGTCCGGTAGCGCCAAGCTTGGCAATGCGCCAGTCACACGGCATCAAGGGCGAATGGACCGCACCCGTATCGACCCGCTCTTCGCGCTCGCCCTGATCGCCGGCGCCACCTATTACGCCAATGTCTGGCTGGCGGCGGGCGGGACCGCCGCGGTGGTGTGGAAGGGCGCGGGCGTGGCGCTGCTCGCCTTCTGGGCACGGGGCAAGGCGGCAAACGGTGACGGGCGGGTGCTCGGGGCCGTGCTGGCGCTGGGCGCGCTGGGCGACGTGCTGCTCGAGCTGCAGGGCATGGCGGCGGGCGGGCTCGCCTTCCTCGCCGGGCATTTCCTCGCTTCCTATCTCTATCTGCGCCACAAGCGCGTACCCGCCGCCCAGTGGATCGCGCCGCCGGTGGCGATGGGCATGGCGCTGCTCGCCTGGTGGGTGTTCAAGGGCGGCTATCAGGTCGAGCTGCTCGCTTTCTATGTGTTCGGCCTGTCGCTAATGGCGGCCTCGGCGATGCTCAGCCGGCTCGGCACGCTGGTCGCGGCGGGCGCGCTGCTGTTCTTCGTGTCCGACTGGCTGATCTTCCTCAACGAAGGGCGGATGCTGCCGCCGCTGGTCGCGTCGCTGCTGGTGTGGCCGACCTATTTCATCGGCCAGGCACTGATCGCCTGGGGCGGCGTTCATGCCCTGAACCAGGAGACGCCCACGGCATGAGGATCTTCACCATCGGTTATGAAGCGACGACGATGGACGAGTTCATTGCGGCGTTGCGCAAGGCCGGGGTGGAGCGGGTGATCGACGTGCGGGCGGTGCCGCTGTCGCGGCGGCCGGGCTTCTCGAAGAACATCCTCGCGGCGAGCCTGAAGGACGCGGGGATCGACTATGTGCTGCTCAAGAACCTCGGCACGCCCAAGCTGGGCCGCGACGCCGCCAAGAAGGGCGATGTGAAGACGCTGCGCGGCGTCTATGCCGGCCAGCTCGAGCTGCCCGAGGCACAGGCGGAAGCGGCGAGGATGCGGGCGCTGGCGGCGGAAAAGCCAAGCGCATTGCTCTGTTTCGAGCGCGATCCGGCCCATTGCCACCGCACCCTGCTGCTCGCCGCGGAGGGCGAGGGTGCCGAGGTGGTGGATCTGTTTCCCTAGGGCCCGGAAAGGCCGGGGCGGCCGTAATGTCAGGGGGAGATTCGGCCGCCCCGTAGGTTTGGGGGACCGGCGTCACAGAGGGGCAAGGCGCCGGCCCGCTCCCCTCTGACGGCCGGGTCTTGCAGCGGTGTTTCAGTTTGTTGCGCAGTGCCTCAGGCTGTTACGCTGGCCTCGACGCTCGGCAGCGCGAAGCTGAACATCGCACCGCCCTCGGGCCGGTTCTCCGCCCAGAGCCGCCCGCCATGCGCCTCGACGATGGTGCGGCAGATCGGCAGGCCGAGGCCGGTGCCGCTTTCCTTGGTGGTGCGGAACGGCTCGAACAGATTGTCGAGGATCGCGTCGCTGAGGCCCGGGCCGGAATCGGCGATCCGGACGATCACCTCATGTTCCTCGGTCCGGGCCGTCACACTGACTTCACGCAGCGGGCTATGGCTGGTCGCCTCGACCGCGTTGCGGATCAGGTTGGTCAGCACCTGCTCGATCTGGAGCGCATCGCCGATCAGCTCGGCCTCACCGGTGTCGCAGTCGCACTCGATCGTCACTTCGCGCGAGACCTTGAGCTGGCGCACCGCGGTGCAGGCGGTGCGGATCACGCGATCAAGATCGAGATGCGCCTGGTTGACCTCGCCGGTGACGGTGAAGGAGCGGATCTTGCGGATGATGTCGCCGGCCCGCAGCGCCTGCACCCGAGCCCGGTCGAGCGCGTCGAGGATGTCATGATCGGGATCGCCGCGCGAGCGGGTGAGGTAGCGGCAGGCCTCGAGATAGTTGGTGATCGCCGCCAGCGGTTGGTTCAGCTCGTGCGCCAGCGTCGACGCCATCGCGCCCATCGCGTTCAGGCGGGCGAGGCGGAGCAGCTTCTCATGCGCCTCGCGCAGCTGCGCCTCCGCCTCGATATCATGCGTGATGTCGATGATTAGGCCGAGCAGCCGCGGCTGGCCATTGTGCGGATCATAGCGACCCTGCAGCGTCACCCAGCGGATCTCGCCATCGGCCATGGTGAGGCGCAGCGTCATGTCGAGCGGCCCCTGGGTTCGCCGCGCATGGACGATCGCCTTGCGCAGCTCGATGACCTGATCGATCCCGAGCCGATCGGCGACATCCGCCAGGCGATATTCGCCCTCGTGCCATTCGAGCCCGAACAGGCGCGCGCTTTCCGGCGAATGGCGCGAGCCGCCACGGATCAGATTGATCTCCCAGACCCCCACGCCAGCCGCTTCCTGGGCAAGGCGGAGCAGTTTCTCGCTTTCCTCGAGCGCGCGCTGGGCGGCGATGCGGCGCGACACGTCGAGGATCACCACCGCGATATAATCCGGCGCGCCGTCGCCCGCCCGCACCATGTTGGCGGTGCAATGCACCGGACGCAGCTGACCATCGGGCAGCCGCAGCATGCGATCGTCCGAATAGAGCGGAATTTCACCACGGGCGAGCGCCTGGATGCCTTCCTCGGTCGACGGCCATTGCTCCGCGGTGCCGACCTTGCGGCAATTCTGCCCGAGCAGCTCATTGCGGGGATAGCCGGTCATCTCGCAGATCCGGTCGTTCACTTCGAGGAAGACGCCCTCGAGCGAGAGGCGGGCGACGCCCACGCCGGCCTGCTCGAACACGGCGCGATAGCGGCGCTCGGCCTCCTCCAGCCTGCGCCGCGCCTCCATCTCGGCAGTGATGAACTCGCTGGTTATCACGACGCCGGCGATCTGGCTGTCCTCGTCGCGCCACGGGTGGAAGCTCCAGCGGACATAATCGACAGTGCCGTCCGGATGATGCAAGGCATCGCCATTGCCCGAAAGCGTCTCGCCCGCCAGCACGCGCGCATATTGCTGCCGACGCTCCGGAGCGCAGGTCGGAAAGACCTCGAAATGGCTGCGCCCCTCTATCGACACGCCCTCGGGCAGGCGGAAATCGGTGATGAAACGCTTGGACGTGGCGACGAAGTGCAGATTCCGGTCAAGGATCGCCACCGCCGAAGTCGCATCGCGGACCATGTTGGTCAGGTTCAGCCGCGCGATCTCCAGCCTGCGCGCCGCCAGGCTGAGCTTGTCCTCCGCATGGCGCTCATCGGCATAGGCAGCCAGCAGGAATATGGTCGCACAGGTCACCGCGACGAATATCTGGGCCAGGAGCTGGCGATGGTCCGACGCCGCAGTGGAGAAGGGGCCGGTTTCGATCTCGGTGCTCCACAGCACGATCAATGCGCTGATCACCACCGACGTCGTCGCGCCCCGCAGGTGCCATCCCAGCGCGGCAAGCACCAGCGGTGGGAAGATCGCCCAGCTCATCGGGCTGCCGGTCGTCGTAAGGAAGGCATGGGCGGCGATGGCGCCGCAGAACAGCATGACCGCGACGAAGCCCACCCAGCGCAAGGGCGACCAGCGCTCGCGCGGCGGGGTCGCCCACACAAGCACCAGCGGCGCCACAAGGATCATGCCAAGCCCTTGCTGCGCGAACCTGTCAATGAAAGTAGCCGGTTGCCCCACCACCGTCGCGCCAAGCGCGACTATCGTGGCCGCGACGAGCGAGCCGGCAACCGCGGCCAGGAAGATCCAGAGGATCGAACGCGGATCGAGCAGTTCATTCGGGTTGATGCCACGGCGCTTGATGAGCATCGCGGTGACCAATGCACCGAGCGCCAGCCCCATTGCCCGGAAAAGCTGCTCGATCAGCGGGAAGGGAGACTGGAACAGCCAATAGGTGAGCAGCACCGCCACCGCGAGCAGTGGCCAGAATCGCGTGCTGGTGAGCAGCAATCCGCCGACCGAAACGCCGATGGCGAGCCCGATGGGAGGGCTATGGCCGGTAGAGCGATGCCAGAGAGCCCAGGCGATGCAGCCGGCCAGCGCACCGACGAACAGCTGCAGCGCCGGGAGCACCGCCGCAAACCAATTCTCTGGCAGACGCTCCCTCACCGTTGCCAAGCAAAACTCCGCGCAAAGCGTAGCCAATCCAGGATGCTGACAGCGATGTAAATCCGTTAATTAACGGAGCGGTTCCGTAATATTCGATCAAGCAGCGGCTTTTCTGCGTTCAGCCATTTCCTCATTGAGCATTTCGGCAAGCAGGAACGCGAGCTCCAGGCTCTGTCCCGCATTGAGGCGCGGGTCGCAATGCGTGTGGTAGCGATCAGCCAGGCCCTGCTCGGTGATGTCGATCGCGCCACCGGTGCATTCGGTGACATTCTGCCCCGTCATCTCGGCATGGATGCCGCCGGCGAAGGTACCCTCCGCACGGTGCACGGCGAAGAAGCCGCGGACTTCGGCCAGGATGCGATCGAACGGACGGGTCTTGTAGCCGTTCGCGGCCTTGATGACGTTTCCGTGCATCGGATCGCAGCTCCACACCACCGGATGCCCCTCGCGCTTCACCGCACGGACGAGCTTGGGCAGTCCGGCCTCGATCTTGTCGTGGCCATAGCGGGTGATCAGCGTCATCCGGCCCGGTGTGCGGCTCGGGTTCAGCGTATCGAGCAGGCGCAGCAGCGCGTCCGGCTCCAGGCTGGGGCCGCACTTCATGCCGATCGGGTTGCCGATGCCACGCAGGAACTCGACATGCGCCGACCCCTCGAACCGCGTGCGATCGCCGATCCACAGGAAGTGCGCGGACGTGTCGTACCAGTCGCCGGTCAGCGAATCCTGGCGCGTCATCGCTTCCTCATAGGGGAGCAGCAGCGCCTCGTGGCTGGTGTAGAAGCTGGTCGCCTTGAGCTGCGGCACGCTGTCCGCATCGATGCCGCAGGCGGCCATGAAGTCGAGCGCCTCGCCGATCCGGTCGGCGACATCGGCGTACTTCTTCGCCCAGGGGCTACGACCCATGAAGTCGTGGGTCCATTTATGGACCTGGTGCAGATTGGCATAGCCGCCCTGTGCGAAGGCGCGGAGCAGGTTGAGTGTCGCCGCCGACTGCGAATAGCCCTGGAGCATTCGCTGCGGGTCGGGGATGCGCGCCTCGGGGGTGAAGGCGATGTCGTTGACATTGTCGCCGCGGTAGGACGGCAGCTCGACGCCGTTGATCGTCTCGGTATCGGCCGAGCGCGGCTTGGCGAACTGGCCGGCCATGCGGCCGAGCTTCACCGTCGGCAGCTTCGAGGCGAAGGTGAGGACCACCGCCATCTGGAGCAGCACGCGGAAGGTGTCGCGGATGTTGTTCGGGTGGAACTCGGCGAAGCTCTCGGCGCAATCGCCGCCCTGGAGCAGGAAGGCCTCGCCGCGCGACACCTTGGCCAGCTCGCTGGTCAGCTCGCGCGCCTCGCCGGCGAAGACGAGGGGCGGGAAGGAGGTCAGCTGGTTGGTCGCCGCGTCGAGCGCGCCCTGATCGGGGTAATTGGGCAGCTGGCGCGCCTCGGCGGCCTTCCAGCTCGAGGGGCTCCAGCTTGCATGCATGTCATTCTCCGCGTCGCGCACAGTCACATTCCAGTCGGCATGGCCGGCAATGCCATGCGCGGCGATCAGGTTCGCCACCTTGGCATTGGCGCGCTTGCCATCCTTCTCCCAGCCCTGGACGGTAGAGCCCGGAATATCGAACCAGGCGCCAAAGGCAGCGCGGGTGAGGGAGCGTTCCTCGCGGAAGCGGCGGATCTTGGTGCCTGCAAGTGTCGTCATAGTGCAGGCGCCTTACCCCCGCTGGGTAAAATCCTGCAAGCGAAAATTTCCCCAGCAGGGTAATTCATGCGCACTTGCAGTCGCCACGGTCTCTGATAGCCTCGCATACGCCGGAATCGCAGGCCGGCAGCGACGCGGCCATGCGTCGCAAGGAACGTACATAGCGGCACGCACCGTCCGACGGCCCAAAGGGCGCGGACCGGGAAGCGCGCTGCGACGGGAGAGGCAGGAAGCTCAGCGGGAGAGTTTCGTGCCCAAAGTTCTTTTGCGCGTACCCAGTCTCGAAGGAAGTGCCCGGTGACCGCGGTTGCCTGGGTGGAAGCGCTCGCGGCGATGCTTGCCGCCGGGCTGGTAGCCGGGTTCGCCGGCGGGCTTTTCGGGATCGGGGGCGGATTTGTCGTCGTGCCGGCACTGTTCGCGGTGCTGCCGCTGCTGGGCGGCAGCCCGGACGAACTCGCGCATGTCGCGATCGGCACTTCGCTGGCCACGATCGTCGCGACCTCGATCCGCTCGGTCCACGCCCATGCCAAGCGCGGCGCGGTGGACTTCGACGTCCTGAAAAGCTGGGCGCCGTGGATCGTGCTCGGAGTCGGCGGCGGCGTGCTGCTGGCGGCACGGGTGCCGGGCGCGGGGCTGGCCGCGATCTTCGGCACCGGCGTGCTCATCATGGCGCTGCACTTCCTGTTCCCGCTGCTCGCCGAGCGTCAGCTGGCGACTGCCATGCCGGGCGGTGCCGCGCGGGCGGGGATCGCGGGCGGGCTTGGCGCCTTTTCCTCGCTGCTCGGCATCGGCGGCGGCACGATCGCGATCATCGTGATGACGCTGTGCGGCAAGTCGATCCACCGCGCGATCGCCACAGCCTCGGGCATCGGCGCGATCATCGCCATTCCCGGCGTGATCGGCTTCATCGCGATCGGGCTGGGCAAGCCTGGGCTGCCGTTCGGCTCGCTGGGTTTCGTCAACCTGCCGGCGGCACTGGTCGTCACCTCGACCACGCTGATCTCGGCGCCCTGGGGCGTCGCCGCCGCGCATGCGCTCAGTCCGTCGCTGCTGCGCCGGATCTTCGGATTGTACCTCGTGCTGATCGGGATCGTGATGATCCGCAACGGACTCAAATGATGGAGGCGAAGATGGTCGAGCTTTCGAGAAGGACGCTGATCCGCGGCGGTGCCGCAACCGCGGCCTGCGCTGCATTCCCGCCGCGCCTTGCCTATGCTGCGGCGGGGGCCGAAGCGCCGCTGTTCGGGCCGGCGGCGGATATCGCGCTGCTCTCGCGCAACGAGAACCCCTATGGCCCCGCGCCGAGCGCGATCGCGGCGATCGCCGAATGGTCGGCCAAGGGATGCTATTACGCCGACACCGCCGCCAGGAAGCTGACCGCGATGATCGCCGAGCGCTTCGGGGTGACGCCGGATCATGTCGCGCTCGGCAGCGGCTCGACCGAAGTGCTGAGCGCGGCGGGGCTCGCGCTGAAGGGCAAGGGCGCGATCCTGTGCCCCGAGCTGTTCTGGGATACGACCGCGCTTTATGCCGAGGCCAAGGGCGCGAAGCTGAAGCGGGTGGCGCTCAAGCCCGATCTCGACATCGATCTCGATGCGATGGCGGCGGCGGTGGGACCCGATGTCGGGCTCGTCCATATCTGCAACCCGAACAACCCGACCGGGCGGCTGCTCGACGGCGATGCGATGCGGGCGTTCGTCCGCAAGGTCGGGCCGAGCGCGACGGTGCTGGTCGACGAAGCCTATATGGAGCTGACCGACAGGCCCGACTACAGCTCGGTCTCGGCGCTGGTGAAGGAGGGGCACAACCTGCTCGTCTGCCGCACCTTCTCCAAGATCTACGGCATGGCCGGGCTGCGCGTCGGCTTCGCGATCGGCCAGCCCGAGACGATCGCGACGATCCGGAAATACGAGATGAGCTTCGGCGGCAATACCGCAGGGCTGGCGGCGGCGATCGCCTCGTACAACGACACCGCCTTTACCGGCTTCTCGAAGAACCGGATCCTGGAAGGGCGCGGGCTGATCCTCGATGCGGTGAAGAAGGCGGGACTGACCGCCGCGCCGAGCCAGGCGAACTTCGTCTATGTAAAGGTGCCCGATGCCGATGCGGTGCAGAAGGCGATGGCGGCCAAGGGCATCCAGATCCGCGGCGCCTATGGCAAATGGTCGCAATGGTCGCGCGTCTCGACCGGCAGGATCGAGGACGTGAAGCGCTATGCCGCGGCGCTGCCGGAGGTGGTGGGAGCCTGATCGCGGGGAGGGCGGGGCATGCCCGGCTCAGTCGGGCAGCGTCTCGCCCAGCTTGTCGTACTGCAGGCTGATCCCATGGAAGCGGGAGCCATTATCCTCATAGCCGTCGAGATAGATACCGTGCTCGGTATGGAGCAGACGGGTTCCGGCGCCGTCTGGTTGCAGCTCGATCGAGCACAGGCTCACCGAGATCGGCTTGCCGTTCAGCTTCATGCGATAGGCATAGACGATCCGGCTGTCGGGCACGATGTCGTGATAGGAGGCGTCGAAGCGAGTGACCGTGCCGCTCTTCCACTGGCCCTCCAGATGCTCGGTGCCGCCGACCCGGAAGTCGAAATGGCGATCGACCATGTCCCAGAGTTCGTTCGGGCCAGAGAACCAGCGCGCCTTGCCTTCCTCGCTGGCGAAGGCGGCGAAGACCCGGGCCGGGGATTGCTTGAAGCGGCGCTCGATGACGAACTTGTCGTGGACGGCTTCGGCCATGCTCAATTCTCCTGATCCTCGGCGTCGAGGAATTTGGCGAGGCGATCGTAACGCGCTTCGGTCGCGCGGCGGCGCTCGATGATCCATTGCTCGACCGCCGCAAGGGCGAGCGGCTCGAGGGTGCAGGTGCGGACGCGGCCCTGCTTCTCGGTGCGGACCAGCCCGGCGCCCTCGAGTACCCGGACATGCTGGAGGAAGCTCGGCATCGCCATGGTGAAGCCGGATGCGAGATCGCTGACGCTGGCCGGGCCGTCGCCCAGCCGCTCGACCACCACCCGGCGGGTGGGATCGGCAAGCGCGGCAAAGGCAGCGTCGATTTGGTTAGGCATGCACCTAACTAATCTTCACCACCTCGGTTGGGCAAGCGGAAATCAATAGCCGGCGGCGAGATCGACTTCGTTGCGGAGCGGACGCCCCTCGACGAACGCGTTGATGTTCTCGACGAACAGGGCCGCGGCGCGGAGGAACATGCGCGTCTGGCTGCGACCCGACAGGTGCATCGAGTGGATGACGTTGGGCGTGGTCCACAGCGCATGCTCCGGCGGCAACGGCTCGGGCGTAACGGTGTCGAGAAAAGCGCCGGCGATGCGCCGCTTGGTGCAGGCCTCGATCAGCGCGTCCTGGTCGATCAGCTCGCCGCGACCGACATTGATGATCCAGGCGCTCGGCTTGATCGCCGCCAGTTCCTCGGCGCCGATCATCGCGCGGCTGGCATCGGTGGACGGAGCGGCCAGGAACACCCAGTCAGTCTCGGGCAGCAGCGCGCGCCAGGCATCCGGGCCCACCGTGCCTTCGGCACCTGAACGGGTGACGCCGGTCACTTCAACGCCGAAGGCCTGCAATCGCTCGCCGATCAGCCTGCCGATCGTGCCATAGCCGATCACCAGCGCCTTGCTTTCGAACAGCTCGAGCTTGCCCGGCGCGTCCGTAGGCCATTCCTGGCGATCGGCGGCGCGGACGACCTGGTCGAAGCGCTTGGCGGCGACCAGCGCGCCCATAACCGCATATTCGGCGACGGTATGCGCATTGACCCCGCTGCCATTGGTCACCCGGGTGCCGCGTTCGCGCAGCAGCGCGGTGTCGAGCACGTCGAGCCCGGCATAGATGGTCGACAGCCATTGGAGCCGCGTCGCCGCGGCTACGTTCTCCGCCCAGATCTGCGGATTGTTGTGATCGAGCCAGGCGATATCGGCATCGGCTACCGCGGCGCGCGCTTCCTCGGGCGTAGCGAACCAGGCGATATCGAGGCCCGCCGGCAGTTGCGGCTCGACGAGTGGCCGGGCGAGCGCGGGGAGGACGGCCTTCATCGGCCGAGCCCTGTGCCCGCCGGCTCCAGCTGCTCTTTCCGCATCGCCCTGCTCCTAACCATTCAGGCCCGTATTTGGCGAAAGCGGGCGGGGGGATGCAAGGGCAACTGCGAGAAATCCGGCCGCCCGATACGGCCTATTGCCGGATCACATAGCTGTTGAAGATGCCGTCCAGTTCGCGCTTCTGCCGCTCATTGGTGGTGCGGGTCAGCTGGGCGCAGGCGCTGAGCGCAATATTGTCGCACTTGTTCCTGACACTCTCCTGCTCCTCGGCATGCCGCGCATAGGCCGCGTCATAGGCCTGCTTATAGCCGGGCTTCATGTCGAGAAACGGCTGGTACCAGTGGATCCAGCGGTCGATCTTGTTGCGCGCCTGCTTGGCGGCGAATTCAGCTTGCGCGAGCCTGCGCGCGGCCTGGAGATAGCGCTCTTCCGCCACTTTGTAGTTCTTGTAGAAGCGCAGCGGAACCAATGGTCCCAGCAAAGGGTCATCGCCAGGCTTATTGCTTTCCGCCGCCTCCTTGGCTGCCTTCGCCGCCCGGAAGCGCTCCGAGGCACGATCGGCAGCCTTGCGCAGCTCGTCGATCCGCCGGAAGGCATCCTCCAGCCTGGCGTGGAGCGCATCGACATTGTCATTGACGATGATGTCGTTCTCCATCCGCTCGATGAGCACGCCAATCTCGGCTATCGGCTTATCCACGCTTCCGAGCTCGGGTTGCGGCTGCACAGCCTTGGCGACAGCGTGGATCGCCAAGCGATAGGCAGCGAGTGCCTCGCCATAGGCGGCGACCGCGCTGACGTCTTCGTTCTGGTCCTGGGTTGCCCGCTCGAGGCGTTCGCGGCGCCGCTCCTCGACATCTTCCCGGGCAATTTGCTCGGCGGAGGGCGCAGGCGTCGCAGCTGCGCGGTCGCTGCCCTGGCCGGACCTTCGTGCACCCGGTCCGGCACCACCTGCACCGTCCGCGCTGCCCGTAACGCGATAGCGCCGCACGACCTCGTTCATGCGGAGGACGATCGCCATGCAGGCGGCGGGACTGGTCGCCGCTTGTGCCGCATCGTAATCGAGCTGCAGCTGGTCGTTGACCTCAGAAGGCGTGGAGGAGGGCAGCGCCGAAATATCGTCCGCCGCCTGCTGCAGCGCCGCCGCGCAGTCCTGCATCGGGAGCGGCGCGGCTCGCGCCGCATCGTGAGCACTGCCCTGTGCGACGACGAGGAAAGCCAGAAAAGCGGACAGGCCGGCGAGGCGGGTGTGGTTCGATCGAGACATGGACGGCCCTGCGGTGAAAGTTCACCCCGCCCTTGTGATTTGCCGCCACCAGAAGGAACGTCGCTGCGACAAAATCGGCGCTGCCTGCGCCCGCCAACGCTTCAGGGCTGACCCAGGGGTCAATTGCGGCGGAACTGCCAGTTCACTCCACCGGAACCGCGAACCGAGAGCACGCCGGCGGCCAGCGAATAGCGATAGGTCTCGGTGATGGCCGCAACGGCGCCAGTGCCGCTCTTGCCGCAGCTGCTCCGCCAGGTCTCGGTGCCGCCGCTCGTCGCGAAACTGATCTTGCCGCCCGCGATCGATACGCGCCCCTGCTTCACCTGGTCGATCGTCCGGGCGCAACGCGCGCCCTCCGGCTGCACCTTGGTGATGCGCCAGCTATAGCCGCCGTCAGGGCGGATCGACAGGTTCATGCGGCGGTCGACACGCATTGGCGTCGCTTCGGTGACGATCGTGGTATTGGTATACGAGCCGGTGCCGACCGTCCCGCCCAGGCTGGTGCCGTAGTTGGGCGTCATGCTCGGCTGCAGCTTGAACTTCGGCGCGATCACCAGTTCCTGCCCGATCGAGGCCTGGGACCAGCTGCCGGCGAGCTCTGGTTCGTCGCCATTGGCCCAGACCGTCGCGGCGGCGAACAGGGCAGGGACGACGAGCAGCGTGACAAGGACAGGGTAGGGCTTCATCGGGGCGACTCCGGACAGGGACGACGCCTGTCCGGTGCAGCCATGGCGACGGAAACCCAGCCGGCATCGACCAAGCCGGTCGCCGGCGCTGCGAAGCCTGCCCGCTGCGATTAAATCGCCGGCTTCCAGTCCCAGCCGAGCGGATCGCCGTCCATCACCTCGATACCGGCGGCCGCAAGCGCATCGCGGATCGTGTCCGAGCGCTGGAAATCCTTCACCAGCCGGGCTTCCTTGCGCTCGACCAGACGATCCTCGATCTCCTCGGCGGTGATCGTCGCACCGGCGGGGCGGACGCGGAGTTCCTCGCGGGTCAGCTCGAGCAGGCGCAGGCCGAGCACCGCATCGAACGCAGCAAGGCCGGCGAGGCGATCGGCGGGCGACAGCTTCTTCTCGGCAAGCATCTCGTCGAGCGCGGGCAGTGCCTTGGGCGTGTTGAGATCGTCCGACACTGCCTCGTCGAGCCGCTCCAGCCAGTTGACCGGAGCAGTGCCGTCTCCCTCGGCTCGCGCCTTGAGCGCGCTCACCGTCATCACCAGTCGCTTGAGGCGGGTGAGGGCGGCGGCGAGGTTCTCGGCCGAGAATTCCAGCTCGCTGCGGTACTGCGCCGAAAGGCACATCAGGCGATAGGCGAGCGGATGCACGCCCGCGTCGATCAGCGACTGCAGCGTGGTGAAGCCGCCCTTGGACTTGGACATCTTGCCCTGGCGGTCGACCAGGAAGTTGTTGTGCATCCAGAAATGCGAGCCGGTATCCGAGCAACCGCAGAACGCCTGGTTCTGCGCGATCTCGTTGGGGTGGTGGATCTCACGGTGATCGATGCCGCCGGTATGGATGTCGAACGGAGCGCCCAGATATTTGATGCTCATCACCGAGCATTCGAGGTGCCAGCCCGGCGCGCCTTTGCCCCAGGGGCTGTCCCATTCCATCTGGCGCTGCTCGCCCTGCGGCGACTTGCGCCAGATCGCGAAGTCCTGGGGATGACGCTTGCCGGCCACCGGATCGATCCGCCCTTCGGCGGCGTCATCCTGGTTGCCGGCAAGGCGGCCATAGTCGGGCACGCTGGTCGTGTCGAAATACAGGCCCGACTCGAGCTCGTAGCAATGCTCGGGCGCGATCTTCTCGGCGAAGTCGATCATCTCGGCAATGTGATCGGTCGCCACCGACCAGCGGCTCGGCTGGCGGATGTTGAGATCCGAAATGTTCTGCTTGAACGCTGCGGTGTAATGCGCGGCGATGTCCCAGATGCTCTTCGCCTGGGCCTTGGCCGCCGCTTCCATCTTGTCGTCGCCGGCATCGGCGTCGCTGGTCAGGTGGCCGACATCTGTGATGTTGATGACATGGGTGAGGGGATAGCCCTTCCAGGTCAGCACCCGGCTCAGCGTGTCGGTGAAGACATAGGCGCGCAGATTGCCGAGATGGGCGTAATTATAGACCGTCGGCCCGCACGAATAGACGCGTACGCCTTGCGCGGGGTCGAGCGGCTGGAAGGATTCCAAACTGCGGGTGAGCGAATTGTAAAGCGTGAGCTGGGCGCCGGTCATTCCGGAGGCATTAGCGGCTCGCGCCCGGGCTGCAAGCCTCAGGCGGGTTCGGCCACGGTCTCCACCGTCTGCACCGCCTGTTCCAGCGCGGCGCGGACCATCGCGTTCCAGATCAACGCCGGATCATCCCCCGCCTCGCGCCCGGCCGCGACCATCTCGCGAGTCGGCTCGCGCAGGGTACGCAGGATCGCCATCGCCCGCTCGACCTCGACCGGCCAGATCCGCTCGACCATGAGCCCGACCGGTTCCACCGGTTCCTCGAACGCCTCGCCATTGGGGCTCAGCATCTCGGCGGCGATCACGCGCGCGATCCGCTCGACGGGCGAGGTAACGGAAACATCGGTCATAAGCGTTCCTGTTCGCGGAGTTCAGACCCGCGGAAACGCATGAGCAGGCGGGAGGTTCAGGCGGCCAACGCCGCCTCGCCCTGGCGACGGATAAGACCATTGCCGGAACTGCCCCCCGCCATCAGCGGCAATGCCGTCGCGCAGAACGCGCATTCAGCGGTCAGCCGGCCGATGACCCAATGGGATCCCCCGCAGCCCGGACAATAATTCTGCTGCTGCGGACGATACGCGACACGATAGCCGGTAAGAGCGTGTCGGATGCCGAAATCGTACATGCCTCGTCTCCCGATAATCGGGAGGTCAACGGCACGGAATCGTGATTTGTTCCGCGTGCGGGTCGGTACGTCGCCGACGGGCCGTGCGAATCCGTAGATGAGTTGCAGGAAAGCCACACCGGCACAGCCAAAAGGTGACGCGTCATGGTGGGGAAATAGAGTGGAGGCCCGAGCCGGAATCGAACCGGCGTGCAAGGATTTGCAGTCCTCTGCGTCACCACTCCGCCATCGGGCCTCGGAGCGAGGGGCGGCAATGCGCAGGTGCTTGCGGTCCTGTCAACATTGCAGTGCAAAAATAGCTGCGCGCATTGCTTGGCGAAGCCATATGAAGGGGATACAAGCCGCCTACAGAAACAGTGTATTGCACAACTAATACGGTTGTGCCAGATATCCGGAGTGATGATGGCTCTTTCGGTCGATACCGCGCCTGCCGAGGCGAACCGCTTCGAAGTGATGCGCCACGCGATGGTCGCCAGCCAGCTGCGCACCAACGCGGTCAATGATGTTCGCGTGGTCGAGGTGATGGCACGCGTTCCGCGCGAGGACTTCCTGCCGGAAGAGAATCGCGCGATCGCCTATCGCGACACGCTGCTGCCGCTGCCCGGCGGCCGCAGCCAGAACCTGCCGCTGGCGACGGGCCGGCTGCTGACAGTCGCGAATGTCCGCCCGACCGACAAGGTGCTGCTGATCGGCGGCGCCGGTGGCTATGCCGCCGCGCTGCTCGCCGACCTCGCCACGTCGGTGGTCGCGGTCGAGGAGGAGCCGGCCCTGGCCGCGCTCGCCCGCACCGCGCTGGCCGGCTATGCCAATGTCGAGCCGATCGAGGGTCCGCTGGCCGCCGGCCACGCCTCGGAAGGCCCATATGATCTTCTGGTGGTCGATGGCGCGGTCGAGGAGCTTCCCGCCGCGCTGCTCGACCAGCTCAAGCCCGATGGCCGCGTGGTCACCGGTATCGTGGATCGGGGCGTCACCCGTCTCGCCACCGGTCAGCGGACCGAGGGGGGCTTCGGCCTCACCGACTTCGCCGACATCGAATGTGCAGTGCTTCCTGGTTTCGAACGCCTACGAACCTTTAAATTCTGATCTGAAGAAGAGGCTCATGCGAATTTCCTCTCTGTTCCTGGGCGTCAGCCTTGTTGCGATTGCCGTGCCTGCTGCCGCGCAGACCACGACGACGCGTTCGGGCACCAGCACGCCCGTACGCGTCGAAGTCGGCACTGCGGCGCCGGCCGAGGCCGCGCAACCGACGACGACGCTGCGCGATGCACTGGTTCAGGCGTACAACACCAATCCGGGCCTCCAGTCGGACCGCGCCACCCAGCGCGCGAACGACGAGAATGTCCCGATCGCACGAGCCGCGGGCCGTCCGGGCCTGAACGGCACCGCGTCGGTCACCGACAGCATCTATGACAGCGACGCGCTTTCAGGTCCGTTCGCCGGGCCGACCCGCCAGGGCCGCGCCGGCCTCAGCGTCTCGGTGCCGGTCTATTCGGGCGGCGCCGTGCGCAACTCGGTGCGCGCGGCCGAAACCCGCGTCGATGCCGGCCAGGCCAGCCTGCGCGGTTCGGAAGCCCAGCTCTTCACCGATGCGGTGACGTCCTATGTCGATGTGCTGCGCTTCGAGGCGATCGTTCGCCTCAACCAGCAGAACGTCCATGTGCTGGAGGTTAACCTCCAGGCGACTCGCGACCGGTTCGAAGTCGGCGACCTGACCCGCACCGACGTCGCCCAGTCGGAAGCCCGCCTCGCGCTTGCCCAGAGCCAGCTCCGCACCGCCGAAGCCGGGCTGATCGGTTCGCGCGAAAACTATATCCGCATCATCGGCGCGCCTCCGGGCGTGCTCGCCCAGCCGCCGGCGCTGCCGAACCTGCCGGGCGACGTGCAGGATGCCGAACAGGCCGCGATCGCGAGCAATCCGGACCTCGAGGCGGCGCAGAAGCAGCGCGATGCCACCGCGTTCGACGTGCGTGCCGCCAGGGCGACGCGCTCGCCCCAGGTCGCGCTGACCGCGAGCAGCAACTATTATAATTATCTCGGCTCGCTGAGCGACCAGCTGCACGCCGCGAACGGCATCAACGCCAACGGCATCGCGAACAGCGTCGGCGCCCAGGTGACGCTGCCGATCTTCCAGGGCGGCCGCCCGGCCGCGCAGGTCCGCCAGGCCCAGGCGCGCCGTGCCGCGGCGATGGAAACCGTCACGCTCACCGAGCGCGGCGTGATCGCCCAGGTCCGCTCGGCCTATGCGAACTACCAGTCCTCGCTGCGGGTGATCGAATCGACCCGCGTCGCGGTCGATGCCAACAAACTCAGCCTCGAGGGCGTCCGCGCCGAGAACAGCGTCGGCACCCGCACGATCCTCGACATCCTGAACGCGGAGCAGGAACTGCTCAACAGCCAGGTCAATTATGTCACGGCGGAGCGCGACGCCTATGTGGCCGGCTTCCAGCTGCTGGCGGCGATGGGCCGGGCCGAGGCACGCGACCTTAACCTTGACGGCGGGCCGCTCTACGACCCCGAGATCAACTACAAGCGCGTGAAGAATCGCTGGTCGGACCGCAACGACGATCCCGAGCCGCAGACGGTGGGCACCCGCACCAACCAGACGCCGGTGCAGACGCCGGATGTCAGCGGCACGTCGCTCGACCCGGTGCTCCAGCGCACCGACACCACGCGGCCTGTTGACATTAACCGTAAAAAGCCGTGATTACCCCACCCCGGGGCTTGCAGGAGTAGCCGGTTGATGGGGGACATCAGTAGCGAACCGTCGATGGAGGAGATCCTTTCCTCCATCAAGCGCATCATCGCCGAGGAAGGCGATGCTGCCATCGCGACGCGTACGCGTCGTGCCGGTCGCGCGACGACGACGGTGGCGGACAAGTCCGCCACGGTTGACGAGATACTTGAGCTGAGCCAACCGGTCGAAGACGACAGTCTGGAGACGCCGACGCCGATGTCGATGGGTTCACCCACGCAGCCCGAAGCTCCCGCCAAGAAGGTTGTCGCGCCCGCCGCCGCGGCACCGGTCGAGCAGCCCGCCGAACCGATCGTGTCGGAGAGCGCAGCACAGGCGACTCGCGGCCCGCTCGAAGCGCTGTCGCGCATGGTGGTGAAGCCGGAAGTGACCGGCTCGGACACGCTGGAGGGCATGGTCCGCTCGATGCTCAAGCCGATGCTGAGCGATTGGCTCGATGCCAACCTGCCGCGTCTGGTGGAAGACATGGTCGCGAAGGAAATCTCGCGAATCACCGGGCGGTAACCGGCTGTTTTCCAATCCCACGACTAATCCGTCATCCCGGCGAAAGCCGGGATCTTAGGCGATTGTGGAAAAGAGCCGCACGAGATCCCGGCTTTCGCCGGGATGACGAAAATGGCTGGTTTGATGGTGCTGGCCGATTGTAACGCCCGCAACCTTCCGGCTATCCTCGTGGCCATGAAGCACATCCTGCTCGCGAGCGTTGCGCTCGCCGCCACCACCGCGCCCGCGCTGGCGCGTGACCTCACCATCCAGGACGTCGCCACCCTGTCGCGCGTCGGCGCGCCGGCGGTGTCGCCCGACGGCCACTGGCTCGTCTGGCAGCAGCGCGAGACCGATCTCGCCGCCAACAAGGGGCGCTACGACCTGTGGCGCCTCGACCTGACGGAGAAGGGCGCCAAGCCCGAGAAGCTCGTGGCGGAAGCGGATGTCAACGAGACCAGCCCGCAATTCTCGGCCGACGGCAAGACCGTGTGGTTCCAGTCGGACAAGGGCGGCGACGATGCCGTGTGGGGCGTCGCCATCACCGGCGGCACCGCGACCCAGCTCACCCATATCCCGGGCGGGTTCAGCGGGTTCAAGGTTTCGCCCGACGGCTCGAAGCTGCTCGTCTGGGCCGATCGCAGGCCCGGCGCGCCGAGCCTCGAGCCGGCGATGGTCAAGAAGGACCCGAACGCCGGCTCGGGCCGCACCTATGACCAGCTGTTCGTCCGCCACTGGGATATGTGGTCGAACGGCGAGCGCTCGCAGCTGTTCGTGCTGCCCTTCGGCCCGAACGGCGCCACCGGCAACGGCACCCCGATCGTCGGCAGCCTGATCGGCGACACGCCTTCCAAGCCCTTTGGCGGGGGCGAGGAAGTGTCGTGGAGCGCGGACGGCAAGACCGTCTATTTCGCGCTGCGCGAGGCGGGGCGGATCGAGTCCAAGTCGACCAATCTCGACATCTTCGCGGCGCCTGCCGACGGCAGCTCGGCGCCGGTGAATCTGACCAAGGCGAATGAGGGGATGGACAATCTCCCGACCGTTTCGCCCGACGGCAAGTGGCTTGCCTATTTCTCGATGGCGCGCGCCACCTATGAAGCCGATCGCCAGGTACTCCAGCTGCGCAACCTCGCCACCGGCGAAGTGAAGGCGCTGACCCAGGCCTGGGATCGTTCGGTCGGCTCGATCGCCTGGGCGCCGGATTCGAAGACGATCTACGTCACCGCCGAGGATACCCAGGAGAACCCGATCTGGTCGGTCGATCCGAAGACCGGCAAGGTCACCCGGCTCACCCAGCTCGGCAATGTCTCGGCGATCGTGCCGACCAAAGGCGGCGTGGTCTATTCGATGAACAGCCTGACCGCGCCCGACGATTTCTACGCGCTCAAGGGCAAGGCCAGCACGCGGCTGACTTCGGTCAACGCCGAGAAGCTTGCCGGCATCGACCTGCCCAAGGTCGAGCGGTTCAGCTTCGCCGGCGCCAACAACGACACCGTCTGGGGCTATTCGGTGAAGCCCGCCAGCCTGGCCGAGGGCAAGAAGGCACCGATCGCCTTCATCGTCCATGGCGGTCCGCAGGGTTCGAGCAACAACAGCTGGTCCTATCGCTGGAACCCGGCCGTGTTCGCCGGCGCCGGCTATGCGGTGGTCGCGGTCGATTTCCACGGCTCGACCGGCTACGGCCAGGCCTTCACCGACGCGATCCGCAACAATTGGGGCGGCTGGCCGCTCGAGGACCTGCAAAAGGGCCTCAAGGCCGCGACGGACAAGTTCGCGTATCTCGATGCCGACAATGCCTGCGCGCTCGGCGCCTCCTATGGCGGCTACATGATGAACTGGATCGAGGGACAGTGGCCCGATCGGTTCAAGTGCATCGTCCAGCATGACGGCGTGTTCGACGCCCGCGCCATGGCCTATGAGACCGAGGAACTGTGGTTCGACGAGTGGGAACATGGCGGCAAGGCCTATTTCGAGGACCCCGCCGCGTTCGAGAAGTGGAACCCGGTCAATCATGTCGACAAGTGGAAGACCCCGCAGCTGGTGATCACCAGCGAGAAGGACTTCCGCATCCCCTATACCCAGGGCCTGGCCGCGTTCACGGCGCTCCAGCGCCGCGAGATACCGTCCAAGCTGCTAGTGTTCCCGGACGAGAACCACTGGGTGCTCAAGCCGAAGAACTCGATGCAATGGTATGGCAATGTGCTCGGCTGGCTGGACCAGTATACCGGCAAGACCGCGCAGTAATTCGCTCGGAAATGGCTTGAAGTCCGTTAGCTAGCAGGCTGCGTATCGGGTAATTGATCCCCCTTGTCTTTGGGGGAGACACCTGATGCGCAGCCTGCTCGCCATTCTGTTCCTGCTTTCCACCAATCTGGTCGTCGGGCCGGCGCTGGCGCAGGACGGTGTCCTTGTCGCCAACGAGCAGGACGGCGTATTCGTCGCCAATGAAACAGCCGCGCCGGTGGATGCGGCCGCGCCGCAAGCCGCCATTCCACCCCAGGCGAACCAGCCCGGCGCCGATGCAGGCGATCCGGAAGCGCCCCAGGTGATCACCGAATCGGGCAAGGCGCTGATCGTGCTGTTCGTGCTCGCGGCGATCCTAGAATCCGCCTTGGCATGGTTCTTCAACCTCGGCTTCGTCGCGGCCTTCTTCAACGGGCGGAACATCAAGCCGATCCTTTCCTGCCTGTTCGCGCTGGCGGTGACCTTCGGCTTCCAGTCGGTGCTGCTGATCGAGCTGTTCGCGAACTATGGCTATGACACCGGCGGTGCCGATGCGCATTTCCTCTGCCGGCTCATCGAATCGCTGGTGCTCGCGGGCGGCAGCGCGGGGGTGAACCGCCTGCTGCGCAACCTGGGCATCCGCCCCGTCGATCCGGTCGCCGAGCGCAACCCGGTGCCGCAGCCGCTGGATGCCTGGATCGCGGTGGAGCATCGCCGCATCGACGCCAGCGGCCCGGTGCACGTCGAGATCGGCACGGCTGGAGAGGGCGGCGCCACCAACTGGATGATCGCCGGCCAGATCACCGGCGCCAGACCGCTCACCGGCTTCGCGAAATGGCTGCTGCGCGACCGCAGCCGCTTCCCGGCGAGCGGCGGCTATGTCGTGACGCCGGGCGTTCCGATCAGCGTGCGCCTGTCCTGGACCAAAGCCGACGGCACGATCGTCCATTCGCCGGTCTGGGGACCGAACGCGCTGGCCGACCGCGCCATCGTCGACATCGACCTCGCGCTCTAGCGCGGGGAAGCTAGCCCAGGATCGTGTTCGCGCCGATGCCGAGCGCCAGCGACGGCCACAGCATCATCAGGATGCCGGCCAGGCTGACCAGGAACACGATCGTCCGCAGCACCGGCACGCCGGCGGCGTAGAGCGGCAGGTAGACGATCCGCCCGCCCAGCCAGAGCAGCGCGCCGAGCTGGGTCCAGAAGGTCTGCGTACCGGTGACGCTCAGCGCCACCACCGCGATGATCGCCAGCGGGAAGGTCTCGAAGAAATTGGCCTGGGCGCGGCTCATCCGCCCGACGATCGGGGCAGGGGGCGGCAGTTCCTCGTCACGGGCACCCATATTCCATTTGGTGCCATATTGCCGGGTCTTCACCTGCGCGGCACCGAAGATGTGCACGAGCGCCAACAGGCAGCTCCACACCAGCACGGTCATTTCCAGACGCATCATCGCCTCCCTCCTCGGCTCGGTCGTTACGCATTTGTATCAACAACCTGCATCATCCGCGAGTTTTGTATCGACCCGGGGCCCGGCTCGCCGCTAAAGCCGCTCGATCATGAGCGAACTCCCCAAGACCTTCGACCCCGCCGAACTCGAATCCCGCTGGTACCAGCACTGGGAAGCCAATGGCCTGTTCCGCCCCGAGCGGGATGGCGCCGATCCCTGGACGCTGGTCAACCCGCCGCCCAACGTGACCGGTAGCCTGCATATCGGCCATGCGCTCGACAATACGCTGCAGGACATCCTGGTCCGCCATGCCCGGCTGAAGGGCAAGGACGCGCGCTGGGTGGTCGGCACCGACCATGCCGGCATCGCGACCCAGATGGTCGTCGAACGCCAGATGAACCTCAAGCAGCAGAAGCGCACCGACTTCACGCGCGAAGAATTCGTCGCCAAGGTCTGGGAGTGGAAGGAAGAGAGCGGCGGCGAGATCACGCAGCAGCTCCGCCGCCTCGGCTGCTCGATGGACTGGGCGAACGAGCGCTTCACCATGGACGAGGGCTTCTCCAAGGCCGTCCTCAAGGTGTTCGTCGAGCTGCACAAGCAGAAGCTGCTCTACCGCGACAAGCGCCTGGTGAACTGGGACCCGGGCCTCGGCACCGCGATCAGCGACCTCGAGGTCGAGACGAAGGACGTCAAGGGCAGCTTCTGGCACCTGAAATACCCGCTCGCCGACGGATCGGGTTTCATCGAGGTCGCGACCACGCGCCCCGAGACGATGCTGGCCGACATGGCGGTGGCCGTGCACCCGACCGACGAGCGCTACGCCGCGCTGGTCGGCAAGCAGGTCCGCCTGCCGATCACCGGTCGCCTGATCCCGATCGTCACCGACGAGCATGCCGATCCGGAGCTCGGCTCGGGCGCGGTAAAGATCACGCCGGGGCATGACTTCAACGACTTCGAGGTCGGCCGCCGCGCCGGGATCGAGGCGCGCGACATGCTCAACATGCTCGATACCAAGGCCCGCATCACCCAGACGTCCGACGGGCTGATCCCCGACGACCTGCTCGGCATCGACCGGTTCGAGGCGCGCAAGCTGGTGGTCGCGCGGCTGAAGGAAGAAGGCTTCCTGATCCCGCATGTCGACAAGGACGGCGAGGAGCATGACGCCGAACCGCGCACGATCGCGACGCCGTTCGGCGACCGCTCGGGCGACGTGATCGAGCCCTGGCTGACCGACCAATGGTATGTCGATGCCGCGACGCTGGCCAAGCCGGCGATCGAGGCCGTCCGTTCGGGTGCGACCAAGGTCGTGCCTAAGAGCTGGGAAAAGACCTATTTCAACTGGATGGAGAACATCCAGCCCTGGTGCGTCTCGCGCCAGCTCTGGTGGGGCCACCAGATCCCGGCCTGGTTCGACGCAGACGGCACCGCCTATGTCGCGGAGACCGAAGCGGAAGCCCAGGCACAGGCGGGCGAGGGCGTTGCGCTCACCCGCGATCCCGACGTGCTCGACACCTGGTTCTCCTCGGCGCTCTGGCCCTTCGCGACGATGGGCTGGCCGGAGAACCCTGATCCCACGCTCGGCGGGCGCTATCCCAATGACGTACTGATCTCGGGCTTCGACATCCTGTTCTTCTGGGATGCCCGCATGATGATGCAGGGCTTGCAGTTCATGAAGGCAGTGCCCTTCAGGACGCTGTACCTGCACGGCCTGGTCCGCGCGGCGGACGGGCAGAAGATGTCCAAGTCGAAGGGCAACGTCGTCAATCCGCTCGGGCTGATCGACAATTACGGCGCCGATGCGCTGCGCTTCTTCATGGCGGCGATGGAAAGCCAGGGCCGCGACATCAAGATGGATGAGAAGCGGATCGAGGGCTATCGCAACTTCGCGACCAAGCTGTGGAACGCCGCGCGCTTCGCCCAGTCGAACGGCATCTCGGCCTCGACCACGATCGAGGCGCCCGAGGCGAACCTCGCGGTCAACCGCTGGATCATCGCCGAGACCGTCGCCACCGTGCAGGCGCTCGACCTGGCGCTGGCCGACCTGCGCTTCGACGAAGCGGCGAACACGATCTACCAGTTCGTCTGGAGCCGCTTCTGCGACTGGTATCTCGAGCTCATCAAGCCGGTGCTGCAGGGTGAGGGTGCGGAAGGCGTCGAGGAGACCCGCGCGGTCGCCGGCTGGGTGCTCGACCAGATCCTGGTCATGCTCCACCCGTTCATGCCCTTCATCACCGAAGAGCTATGGTCGAAGATGGGCCCGCGCGACTATGAACTGATCGTCGCCAAGTGGCCGATGGCCGATGCCCGTGCGCTCGATCCCTCGGCCGCGCAGGAGATTGACTGGCTGATCCGGCTCGTCAGTGAGATCCGCGCCGCCCGTACCGAACTGAACGTGCCGCCAGGTGCTCGCCTGCCGGTCTTCGTGCGCGATGCCTCGGGTGAAACCACCGCCCGGCTTGGTCGCCAGGAAGCAGCGCTGGCGCGTCTGGCGCGCGTCGATCAGGCTTCGGGCGAGGTGCCTGCCGGCGGTTCGCTGCAGATCGTCGTCGACGAAGCGACCTTCGTGGTGCCGCTCGGCGACGTGGTCGATATCGAAGCCGAGAAGACCCGCCTCGCCAAGGCGATCGCCGCGGCGGAGAAGGAGCGGGACGGGCTTGCCGGTCGCCTCAACAACCCGAGCTTCGTCGAGAAGGCCAAGCCCGAGGCAGTCGAGAAGGCCCGCGCCGATCATGCCGAAAAGGCAGCCGAGGCCGAGCGGCTGAGCGCGGCGCTGGCTCGTCTCGGTTAAGCTCTATTCCGTCATCCCCGCGGAGGCGGGGATGACGATGTTTGGGACCGGGGCGACGGTGTCGTTTCGTTGCTGCTCCCGATACGGGACGCCGTTAACCAAGCTTCGCAATTTCCCTGCTGCGGTGCAGCGTCTTTAACCAACTTCGAGTCGTACCCCTCGGAGTTCTCCATGAGCCGCTTCCTGATGTCCGCCGGCGTTGCTGCCGTGGCGCTGTTCGCCGCTGCACCCGCTTCCGCCCAGTCCGTCGCCGGGCTCGATGCGCTGCGGACCTGGAACCTGGTGGTGCTCGGCGACCTGACCTCCTCGTCGGAAGTCGAGGGGCGTACCTTTGTCGGCGGCAACCTCAACGGCAATTCTTCCAATTATCAGATCGCGAATCCAACCCCGAGCCCGCTCGGCATTCCTGGCCTCACCGTGGTCGGCGACGTCAACGGATCGACCAAGAACCTCAACAACGGTTCGGGCGCGGTGATCGGCGGCAACGTCAACAGCGGCTTCAACCTGAACGGCGCGGCGCAGACGGTAAAGGTCGGCGGCACGATCGCCAACACCAACGTCAACCAGAACACGGTGCAGTCGGGACTTGCGGCGAGCGATCCCAGCTTCTCGGTAAACCTCAAGCAGCAGGGCAGCCTGCTCAGCTCGAGCCTGACCGACCTGTCCAAGACGCTCGGCGGCCTCGACGCGAACAGCAACCTGGTGATTGCCGGCAATCGCGGCACTTTCAACGCCATGCCGAATGCGGATGGGGTTGCGGTGTTCAACATCAGCGCGGCCGATCTCGACAAGATCGGCGAGATCCAGTTCAACCTGAACGGCGCGGACACCGCGATCGTCAATGTCAGCGGCGGAAACGTCAACCTGAACGACAATTTCCTCGGCGGCACCCAGGGGCTGGGCGAGCATGTCATCTGGAACTTCCCCGACGCCACCACGCTGAACGCCAGTACCGCATGGGGCGGCTCGGTCCTCGCGCCCACGGCAGCGGCGACCAAGGGCAACTACATCCAGGGTTCGGCGGTGTTCGGCAGCCTGACCCAGAATGGCGAGTTCCATCTCGGCACCTATACCGGCACCTATAACCCGCCCAGCACCGGCACCCCCGGCGGTGGCGGCCCTAGCCCGATCCCGGGTGAGGCGGTCGGCCTGTTCGCACTGGGTGCGATCGGCCTGTGGGCCACGCGTCGCCGACGCACTCGGGTAGCTTGACCTGAACGCCGGCCAATGCTGGTGAAGGGCAGGCGGGTAGTTTCTCTTCCCGCCCAACCGAAGCGAGCATCATGGCCGGCCCTCCTCCCAGACACGACCTGACCCAGGGCCCGATCGGCCGCACCTTGCTGCTGTTCGCGCTGCCGACGCTCGGCTCGAACATCCTCCAGTCGCTCAACGGCTCGATCAACACGATCTGGGTCGGCCGCTTCCTCGGCGAGCAGGCGCTGGCCGCGACGGCCAATGCCAATATCATCATGTTCCTGATGTTCTCGGCCGTGTTCGGCTTCGGCATGGCCGCGACGATCCTGATCGGCCAGTCGATGGGCCGCCGCGACGTAGAGGCCGCCCGCCGCGCCTTCGGTTCCGCGATCGGGCTGGTGATGGGCGGCGCCTGCCTGATCGCCATCATCGGCTGGGTCTTCGCTCCTCAGATCCTCCGCCTGCTCGCCACGCCGGGCGAGGCGCAGCAGATGGCACTGGCCTATCTGCGGGTGATCTTCCTCGGCCTGCCGTTCTCGATGCTCGGCGTGCTGATCCAGATGAGCCTGCGCGGCACCGGCGACTCGGTCACGCCGCTGTGGTTCATGGTGCTGAGCGTGATCATCGATGCAGGGCTCAACCCGCTGCTGATCGACGGGATCGGGCCGTTCCCGCGCATGGGCATCGCCGGCTCGGCCACCGCCACGCTGATCGCCGGGATCGTCTCGAGCCTTGGCCTGCTCGCCTATGTCTATTGGCGCGACCTGCCGGTGCGGCTGCGCGGACCCGAGTTGCGCTACCTGATCCCCGAAGGCGCGCTGGTCCGCACGATCGTCGCCAAGGGCCTGCCGATGGGGGCGCAGATGCTGGTGATGTCCACCGCCGGCCTCACCATGGTCGGGCTGGTCAACCGGCTCGGCGTCGATACCGCCGCGGCATATGGCGTCTCGCAACAGCTCTGGACCTATATCCAGATGCCCGCGATGGCGATCGGCGTCGCGGTATCGGGCATGGCCGCCCAGAATATCGGCGCGGGCAAATGGGATCGGGTCGGCGCGATCACCCGTTCGGGGCTGATCTTCAACACGATCGTCACGCTGATCGTGATCGTCGCGATCATCCTGTTCGATCGCCCGGTAATGGCGCTGTTCGTCGGTTCCGAGAGTCCGGCCATCCCGATCGCCCGCCATATCCAGCTTCTCGCCAGCTGGACCTTCCTGATGTTCGGCGCGACGATGGTGCTGTTCTCCACCGTGCGCGCCAATGGCGCCACCGTGCCGCCGCTGGTCATCCTGGCGTTCACCCTGTTCCCGATCCGCTTCGGCTTCGCATTCTTCGGCCAGCGCTGGTTCGGCACCGATGCGCTATGGCTTTCCTTCCCGATCGGATCGGCCTTCTCGCTGCTGTTCGCCTCGCTCTATTACCGGTACGGCGGCTGGCGATCGCAGGTGCTGGTGGTGCCGCCCGAGCCCGAAAAGGTCGAGGAAGAGACGCTGGCGACCACCGAACCCGCCGGACGCTTGCAACCCAATTGCTGAGGGCGCATCAGCCCCAGCATGAGTCAGTATCCCGCGCTTCGCCTCCGCCGCACCCGCGCCTCCGAATGGAGCCGCCGGATGCATGCCGAGACCGTCCTAACCCCGGCCAACCTGATCTGGCCGCTCTTCGTCACAGAAGGGGAAGGGGAGGAGCCGATCGCCTCGCTGCCCGGCGTCTCGCGCTGGGGGCTGAACGGCATTGCCGACCGCGCCCGCGAGGCGCGCGACCTGGGCATTCCCTGCCTGGCGCTGTTCCCCAATACGCCGCGCGAACTGCGTACCGATGACGGGCGCGAGGCGCTCAACCCCGACAATCTGATGTGCCGGGCGATCAAGGCGATCAAGGACGCGGTGCCCGATATCGGCGTGCTCACCGATGTCGCACTCGATCCCTATACCGCCCACGGCCATGACGGCATCGTCGACGCCAATGGCTATGTCCTCAACGACGAGACCAGCGCGGTGCTGGTCGACCAGGCGCTGGTCCAGGCCGAGGCGGGGGCGGACATCGTCGCCCCGTCGGACATGATGGACGGCCGTGTCGGCGCGATCCGCGCGGCGCTGGAGGCGAACGGGCACGTCAACGTCCAGATCATGGCCTATGCCGCCAAATATGCCTCGGCTTTCTATGGCCCGTTCCGCGACGCGGTCGGCTCGCGCGGGCTGCTCAAGGGCGACAAGAAGACCTATCAGATGGACCCGGCCAATGCCGAGGAAGCGCTGCGCGAAGTCGCGCTCGACATCGCCGAGGGCGCCGATAGCGTGATGGTCAAGCCGGGCCTGCCCTATCTCGACATCATCCTGCGGGTGAAGAGCGAGTTCCAGGTGCCGGTCTTCGCCTATCAGGTGAGCGGCGAGTATGCGATGATCGAGGCCGCGGCGGCAGCGGGCGCCGGCGAGCGCGAGGCGCTGGTGCTCGAGACGCTGATGGCCTTCCGCCGGGCCGGCTGCTCGGGCGTGCTCACCTATCATGCGCCGCTGGCGGCGAAGCTGCTCGCCCGGTGATCGAGACCGCCCGCCTGCGCCTCCGCCCCTGGGTCGAGGCCGACAAGCCGGTGTTCCATGCCCTCGCCAATACCCCGGCGATGATGGAGCATTTCGGCGGCCCGGTGCCCCAGGCCAAGCACGACGCGATCATCGACAAGATGATCGACCAGCAGGCCCGCCACGGCCATTGCATGTGGCTGGTCGAGATCCGCGAGACCGGCGAGATGGCGGGGGTCTGCGGCGTCCGCATCGGTGGCCATCCGAACACGCCGGTATCGGACGAGCTCGAGATCGGCTGGCGGATCGGCGAGAAATTCTGGGGGCAGGGCATCGCCCGCGAGGCGGCCGAGGCGAGCATCGCCTGGGGCTGGGCCAATACCGACCGCCCGCGCATCGCCGCCTGGACGGTGATCGGCAACACGCGCAGCTGGGGCCTGATGGAGCGGCTCGGCATGCGGCGGCGCGCCGATCTCGACTTCCGGCACCCCGATTTCGCGCCGGAAGACCCTTTCGGCGCGATGATCGTCTACGCGATCGACCGCCCGGCATGATCGAGACGGAGCGTCTCCGCCTGCGGCCCTGGAGGCCGGAGGAGCGCCCGGCGTTCGATGCGATTTTCAATACCGGGCCGATGATGCGGTATCTGGGCGGGATCCAGCCCGTGGCGAAGATGGACGCGATGTTCGAGCGCCGGCTGAACGATCATGCCCATTTCGGCCATTGCTACTGGGCCACCGAATTGCGCGATACCGGCGAGCTGATCGGCAGCTGCGGCATCCGCATCGCATCGGACTATCCCCCGGGTGCGCTGGTCGCCGGCATGCCGGAGATCGGCTGGCGGATCGCGGAGCCGCATTGGGGCAGGGGCTATGCCCGCGAGGCGATCGAGGCAAGCATCGCCTGGGGCTGGGCCAACCTCGATGCCCGGGCAATCGGGGCCTGGACCACGATCGAGAACCAGGCGAGCTGGGGCCTGATGAAGCGCCTGGGCATGACCCGCAGGCCCGATCTCGATTTCCACCACCAGGGCTATCCGCCCGGAGACCCCGTCGGCGCGCAGATCGTCTATGTCCTTACGCGCCCCGGAACGACCGACTAGGAAGCATGATGATCGAAACCTCCCGCCTGATCCTCCGCCGCTGGCAAGACAGCGATCGCCCTGCCTGGCACGCCATGGGCCGGGATCCGGCAGTGATGGAATTCCTCGGCCCGCCGCTCAGTGCCGAGGATGCCGATGCCGCAATGGCGCGCCAGAACGCGCTGCTCGGTGCGCACGGCTATTGCTTCTGGGCGATCGAGCGCAAGGAAGACGGCGCGTTCCTCGGCTTTTGCGGGCTCAAGCCCGGGCCCGAGGGCACGCCTTTGTTCGGGCAGGTCGAGATCGGCTGGCGTCTGGCCGCTACCGGCTGGGGCAAGGGCTATGCGCGTGAAGCCGCGCAGGCCAGTCTGGACTGGGCATGGGCAAATCTCGATACGCCCCAGGTCGCGGCGATGACGGTGCTGGGCAACACCCGCAGCTGGGGCCTGATGGAGCGGCTGGGCATGACGCGCGCGCAGGACGAGGACTTCATCCACCCCAATGCACCCGACTGGCTCAACCCGCACATCACCTATCGGATCGCGCGCCCGGCGGACTGATGGCACGGCGCAAAAGGTAGCGGAAACATCCTGGCCCTTTACTAGCAGGACGTCCTCTGCTTGCCTCCGCGGCATGTTCGTTACGTATCCCGCACAATCCTTCCCCCAACCTCGGTTCAGCGATCGGCAAGCCGAATCGGCCCAGAGCGGCAGGGGGCGCTGACGGGATGGAGGGCAGCATCGAAGACGTGACGCCACAGGCCGGATCGCGCACCACGCGCTGGCTGTTCGTGGCAGCGATCCTCACCGGATCCTTCCTGCTCTTCCTCGTCCAGCCCATGGTCGCGCGCATGGCGCTGCCGCGGCTCGGCGGCGCGCCGGCGGTGTGGAACAGCGCGATGCTGGTCTATCAGGCGCTGCTGCTCGGCGGCTATGCCTATGCGCACTGGCTCGGCCGCGTGCCGCCGCGCATGCAGGCGACCATCCATATCGGCGTGCTGATCGTCGCCGCGCTCTGGCTGCCGATCGGCGTGAGCGCCACCGAGCTGCCCGGCGATGCCGAGCCCGCGATCTGGGTGCCCTGGCTGCTCATCGCTTCGATCGGCCCGCTCTTCTTCGCCATCTCGGCCCAGGCACCCTTGCTCCAGCGCTGGTACAGCCTGGCCAGCCATGGCCGTGATCCGTACGCGCTCTACGCGGCGTCCAATATCGGCAGCTTCGGCGGGCTGATCGCCTATCCGCTGATCGTCGAGCCGACATTGGCGCTCAAGGGGCAGAGCTGGCTGTGGACCGCCGGCTATGTCCTGGTGCTCGCACTTGTTGCCACCTGCGCCGCCCGCCTGCCACGCCAGGCCGAGGGCGAGCCGCACGTCGCGCATCACACGCCCGCGCCGCCGCGCCGCCGCGTGCTGCACTGGATTATTCTGGCCTTCGTCCCCTCGGGACTGATGCTGGCCACCACCACCTTCCTCACCACCGATATCGTCGCGGTGCCGATGCTATGGGTGCTGCCGCTCGGCCTCTATCTGCTCAGCTTCTCGGTCGCCTTCCGCGACAATGCGGTGCTGCCCGACATCCTCACCCGCTTCGCGCCGGTGATCATCCTGATGTTCGGTGCCACGCTGATCGCCGGGCACCAGCAGCTTGCCTATCTCAATGCGCTCATCGGCCTGCTGCTGCTGTTCACCGTCTCGGTGACGCTGCATGCCCGCATGTATGCCCTGCGCCCGGCACCGGACCGGCTGACCGACTTCTACCTCGCCATGTCGTTCGGCGGCGTGCTGGGCGGCGTGTTCGCAGGTCTGCTCGCGCCGATCCTGTTCGACTGGACCTATGAATATCCGCTGCTGGTGTTCGCCGCCGGCATCCTCAGCCCGCAGATCTTCCTGCTGCCGGTGATCCGCGATTTCTGGCTGCACGGCGCCAGTGGCAAGACGGTCCTGATCGGCGCGCTGGTGGCGCTGCTGGTCTGGATCGGCATCGCCAATCCGGGGCAGTTGCTCGGCGAGATGCACGAGCAGATCGCCTTTGTGCTGGTCGCCGTGCTCGGGCTGGTCGCGGTAGGGCGGCGTCCGGCCTATCTGGCGGCGCTGGCGGGCGGGCTGATCCTGTTCGGCGGCTATCGCTCGATCCAGCTCTCGCTCTCCGACGCGCGCACCCGTAGCTATTTCGGTGTCTACACCGTCACCGAGTACAAGAACGAGAACCAGCTGGCGCACGGCACCACGCTGCACGGCATCCAGCTAAAGGGCGCGCAGTCGACCCAGCCCACCACCTATTATGTTCCCGGGTCAGGCGTGGGGCAGGCGATGCAGGCGCTGCCCGAGCTTTACGGGCCCGCGGCTCGTGTCGGCGTGGTCGGCCTCGGGACCGGCACGCTCGCCTGCTATGCCAAGCCCGGCCAGGCGTGGCGATTCTTCGAGATCGATCCGGCGATCGTGCAGCTCGCCCGCGATTCGGGGAAGTTCACCTTCCTGCGCCAATGTGCGCCACAGACCCGGATTTCGATCGGCGACGCCCGGGTGCGCCTTACCGAATCGCAGACCGCCAGCCTCGATCTGCTCGCGCTCGACGCCTTTTCGTCCGATTCGGTGCCGATGCACCTGCTCACCCGCCAGGCTTTCGCCACCTATAGCCGGGTGCTGGCGCCGAACGGGCTGCTGCTGGTCCATATCTCGAACCGGTTCATGGCGCTGGCACCGGTGGTGTCCGCGGCAGCGCGTGACGGGGGATGGAAGGCGATTCGCCTGTCCTATGAACCTGCGCCGCATTTCATCGCCACGCCGCTGCCGGGCGGGGGCACCAAGGTGGATCAGGTCGAGCCAAGAGCCGAATCGGCTTCGGAATGGATTGCGCTCAGCCACGATCCCGCGGTGCTGCAGCGGCTGGCGGCACGGGGCGGGGGCTGGCGGCAGCTCAAGAGCTGGCCGGAATTCCAGCCCTGGACCGATGATTATGCGTCGGTGATCCCGGTGCTGCGCGTTCTGCACCCGGACCTGACGGAAGACTGAGCCTAGTTGCCGGTGCCGCCCAGCGCGGCTTCGAGCGAATCGATCCGGTTCTGCTGCTGCGTGGCCGCCTGGTCGGCTTCCGCGACCGCCGCATCGAGCGCTGGGTAGGGCGGCAAGCCATCCACACCGCGCTGCGTCGCCAGTTCCTCCAGCTCGGAGAGCACCGAGACCGCCGGGCGGCGCAACTCGGCCAGCGATCCCATCGCTACCTGCGCCTGCAGCCATGCCTCGGACCCCTGCGGGAGCCCGCGGGAGACAGCGATCTTGGCCTCCGCATCCTGAGCGCCGGCGGTGAATGCCTTGATCCCCTCTGCCAGCGTCCCGCGAATCTCGGCGATTCGCTTGTCGAGCGCCGCGTCGGGGGCCGCCATCGCCACGGGGCGATCGGGCTCGGCCAGGCTGGTCGATTCAATCGGCCGGGGCAGCAACGAGGGGAAGCGCCCCGTGGATTCGGTGCATCCGGCGAGGGCGGTAAGGCTGAGCAGCAGAATAAATCGCATGAAAGTGCCTTATGCCTGTGGAAAAGTGCACGCAACGGCTTGCGCGATCCAAAAAGCGCTTCTAAAGGCTCCCCTCCACAGCGCACCCGTAGCTCAGCTGGATAGAGCATCAGACTACGAATCTGAGGGTCGGACGTTCGAATCGTTCCGGGTGCGCCAATTAAAACCCCGCTAGGCCAACGGCTTAGCGGGGTTTTTCTGTTTCAGGCTCTGCGCGTTCCGGCGGCGGCCGCAGGGCCCTTCAGAAGCTCTTCGAAACAGAAAGCCCCGCCAGACCGAGGTCAGGCGGGGCTTGGGTCTGTCGGCCGTTACAGGGCAAATCAGGCGGTGGGTGGGTTGCCTGGCAGGATCACCGTCACGCGCAGGCCGCCGATCGGCGAGCGGCTCGCCTCGATCCGCCCATGATGCGCCTCGACGATCGCACGCGCCGTCGCCAAGCCAAGGCCGGAGGCGGCCGATTCGTCCGAACGGTCCGAACTCCGGTAGAAGGGCTCGAACAGCCGCTGCGCGAGCATCACATCCACGCCCGGGGCATTGTCGTCGATGATCAGGCGCCAGGCATCGCGCGAGCTTTCGAGGCCGAGCACGATTCGGCCGTTCTTCGGCGTGTAGCGCAGCGAATTGTCGATCAGCGCGCCGAACAGCTGCTCGATGCGCGCGCCGTCCCATTTCACGATCACCGTATATTCGGGCAGCGTGCTCGTCTCGAGCCGCACGCCCTGTGCCTCGGCGCGCTTCCTGTCGGCATAGATGGCGTTGTGGATCAGCGCGCGCGGATCGACCTGGGCGAAGCTGACCGGCAGGCGGCCGAGATCGGCCAGCGCCACCGCGTTCAGGTCCTCGGCCATGTGGATCAGCCGGCGGGTATCCTCCTCGATCGCGCCGATCAGTTCGGGCGGGAGCGGGGGATCCACCTCGCACAGCTTGATGAAATGCTCGCCCATATTCTCGGTCGGCGTCTTCAGTTCGCCCGAGATTGACACCAGCCAGGTGCGGCGTGCGGTCTCCAGGCGGCTGAACTGGCTGGCGATGCGGCGCAGGTTGCGCATCGTCGCCACCACTTCGGCCGGGCCTTCCTCGTCGAAATAGAGGTCGAGATCGCCGTTCACCACGTCGCGGCTCATCCGGTAGAGCTGGAGCTGCGGCTTCGTCCAGCGCCGGGCGAAGACATAGGCCATCACCAGCAGCAGCACGAACAGCACCAGCACGATCGCCGCCACGCCAATATACTGGGTGGCGAGTACCCGGCGATCCTGGTCGTTGAGCTCCGGCGGACGGACGATCTTGGCGGTCGCCACGGTGCGGCCATCGACCTGGACCGGGCGTTCGGCGCGCGTGGCGAGGCTGGTGGTCGGGCCGGCGATGGCCTGACCCTGCGGATCGACGAGCAGCACGCGCCCGGAAAGCGGCCCGGGGAGCTGCGCCACCTGGTCGAGCGGGCGCCCGGCGCGCGCTGCTTCCGCGGCGGTCTGCACGAACGCATCGAGCCGCTCGCGGTCACGCTGGGCCAGTTCGGCTTGCTGGCTCTCGTGCATCACGAATACCATCAGGCCGCCCGGCACTACCGCGGCGAGCAGCGCCTGCGCTGCGAGAGAAGAAAATATACCCCGGAACAAACGCACGCGCTCAAAACCTCCCCACAGGCCAGCCCGACGGCCGCTAAACCCCGATCGTTACAGAAACAATTCGCTGGTCAATCCGGAACATCGAAGCTGTCCAGGATCTTGGCGCCCGCCATGAATACAGCAATCGGGCAGAGTGCGAAGAGCATCCAGCCCTCCCACCCGGGAAACTTGCCGAGATAGTGCACGCCGCGCTCCGTCGCGCCGCAGGCAAGGCCGTAGATCACGAGGAACGCCTCGAACTTGGACTTGATCGTGAACAGGCGGCCGATGCGGTAGAACATGCCAGAGGTTAAGCAAGCCCCGGGCCAAGCGCCAAAATACGTAGTTTCGCGTTAAAACGGATGGTTACCTGTAAGTAAATCCGACAGGTCCAGCGCCTCGAGCAGTGCGGCCCGTGCCGCCTCCACCTGGGCGATCAGCGCCGGGTCGGCGATCGAGTCGAACGGGATCGCCTCGGGCCAATGCGCCTCGATCACGGATGCGATGCGATCGAGCCTTGCATCGTCGACCAAGAAGCGCGGATCAACTGTCGACGGATCGCAGACCACGCGCAGGCGCAGACAGGCCGGGCCGCCGCCATTGGCCATGGACTGGCGGACATCGACCACCTCGAGCCGCCGGATCGGGCCATTGCCCGCGACATGCTCCTGCAGCCAGTTCCACACGCTCGGCGTCGCCTGTGCCTCGCCCGGCAGCACCAGCGCCATCTCGCCCGAGGGCAGCGTCACCAATTGCGCGTTGAACAGGTACGACTTGATCGCGTCGGCGAGGCTGACCTTCGCCGCGGGCACCTCGACGATCTCCACTTCCGGCAGCATCGCGCGCAGGTCGGCGTAGAAGCGGTCCTTGTCGGCAAAGGCCTGTTCGTGCGCGAACAGCACCCGTCCGTTGGCCACGGCGACCACGTCGTTGTGGAACGCGCCGGCGGCGATCGCCTCCTCGGACTGCTGGACGAACAGCACGCGTTCCAACCGGTGCTTGCGCGCCACCGCCGCGCTGGCATCGGGATGCTGGCGGGCAGGGAAGGGGCCGCCCGAGATGCCATAGACGAACACCTCGACCCCCGGTGCGCCATGCTCGGCGGCAAGCCGCATGTGATTGGCCGCGCCCTCGTCCCCGAACGGCGCCGGCACCGGACCGTGCACCGTGAAGGCGGGGTCGGCAAAGGCGATGCGCAGCTGCGCCAGCGTCTCGGGCCATTCATGGCTGCGATGCGGCATCGTCACCAGATTGGCGACGCTCAGATGGCATTTCCCGTCGCCGGTATCGGGCGCCGGCGAGACAGTCGCGGCGTTGGCTGCCCACATCGGCGAGGCGGAGAGCGCCTGGGCCTGGCTGTGCGGCGGCGCATCCTCGAAACGGGTGCCGAGGCGCGCCAGCCAGCGGTGATCCGGGCGGGCATGGGGGAGGAGGATGCCCTGGGTCAGCCCCAGCGCGATATTCGCGCGCATCTTGGCGATGCCCTGCAGCGCCGCAGCGCGCGGGAACGAGGTCTCGCCCCGGTTGCGCGTTGCCGCGAGGTTGCCGTGGCTCAGCCCCGCATAATTATGGCTGGGGCCGATGATCCCGTCGAAATTGATCTCGGTAAGCATCAGCGGCCCACATGCATGACTTCGTCGCCCAAGCCGACCGCGAGCAGCTCGGAAGTGCGCGGATCGATGACGACGCCGTCGCCCTGCGCCGTCACGCGCCCCTGCGTCACCCGGAAGCCGGTGAGCCGCCCGGTCGCGACCAGCGCGGCCTCGCCGCCCGGCTCGATCGCCGACACCCTGGCGGTCCTGGCATCGCGCACCGTGTTCACCTGGTCGGTCCGCGCGGTCATTGTCGGGCCACCGTCGAAGATGTCGACATAGCGCTCCCAGGCGAAGCCCTCGCTCTCCAGCATCCGCATCGCGGCCCGGCCAGAGGGGTGCGGCAGGCCGATCACCCCGCGCGCGCTCTCGGAGAGCATCGCGGTATAGATCGGGTGCTTGGGCATCAGATCGGCGATGAACTGGTTGCCATGGATCGCATTGAAGCTGTCCGCCTCCTGGAAGTTCATCCCGAAGAAGCGCCCCGCCACGCCATCCCAGAAGGGCGAACCGCCCGCCTCGTCGATCACCCCGCGCAGTTCGGCAAGGATCCGCTCGGCGAAGCGCGCCCGGTGGCGGGCGATGAACATGTAACGGCTGCGTGCCAGCAGCATGCCCAGCCCGCCGGCGCGTTCGCCCGGATGCAGGAACAGCCCGCCCACCTCCGAGCAGCCCTCAAGGTCGTTGACCAGGCTGAGCGTCTCGGCGCGGAAGGTTCGGCCCAGTTCCTCGCTATGCTTGGTCTCGGTGGCGAGGCGATAGGAATAGAAGGGCCAGCGCTGCCCCACGGCAGTGAAGATCTGGCAGGTACCGCGCACTTCGCCGGTATCGACATTCTCGAGCACCAGCACGAACACGTCGTCGCCGCTCTCGTCCTCGGCGCGATCGAACGCCGCATGGCTGCGCGCGAGCTTGGCGCGGAGCACGTCCTTCTCGGGCTGCAGATTGGTGAAGCCACCGCCGGTCAGCTTCGCCATCTCGTAGAGCGCCTGCAGATCCTCGTCGCGGGCGGCACGGATCACGAAACTCATAACTTCCCCTTTTCGGCGATACGCAACATGGTGACGGCGGAAAGCGCGGCGCGTTCGGCCAGGCTTTCCGGGATCAGGAATTCGTCCGGGCTGTGGATCAGGCCGCCGCGCGCGCCCATCGTGTCGACCACCGGCACCCCGCAGGCGGCGATGTTGTTGCCGTCGCACACCCCGCCGGAGAATTTCCAGGCGACCGGAATGCCCAGGTCGGCGCCGGATGCGCGCACAAGTTCGAACAATTTCTCAGCACCGGCATCCAGTGGCTTGGGTGGGCGGTTGAAACTGCCATGCACATGGATGCGTACGTCATGCTTCACGGAAACGATCGCCACGGCCTGGTCGATCGCGATCCGGGCGCGAGTGATCGCCTCGGCATCCTTGGGCCGGAAATTGACGCGCAGGATCGCCAGTTCGGGCACGACATTGTTGGGGCCACCCCCGTCGATCTTCGCCGGGTTCACCGCAAGCCCGGGAGCCTTGGCGTCATTGAGCCGCATCGCCAGGTCCGCGGCAGCGACCAGCGCGTTGCGCCCCTCATCGGGGTTGCGCCCGGCATGGGCGGACTTGCCGTGGACCACGATCGAGAAATTGCCGGTACCCCCGCGGGCGCCCGCCAGCGTGCCATCGGGCAGCGCAGGCTCATAGGTGAGCGCGGCAATCTTGCCCTTGGCGGCGCCGGCGATCAGCCCGGCCGAGGAGAAGGAGCCGGTCTCCTCGTCCGAATTGATCAGCACCTCATAGCCGATATGCGAGGCGAGCGTGCTGTCCTCCACTGCCTCCAGCGCCGCGAGCATCAGGGCAAGCCCGCCCTTCATGTCTGCGGCACCCGGCGCATTGAGGTTGCCATCGGGCAGCCAGCTGTTCGCCTGGAACGGATGATCGGCACCATAGACCGTGTCCATATGGCCGGTTAGCAGGATCTGCACCGGCGCGTCGGGACGCACCGCTAGGTGAAGATGATGGCCATGGGCGAGGGGCAGCACCTGGCCGTCGACGGTCACGCTGTCGGCGGGTTCGGGCTCCACCAGCGTAATCGGGCCGGGCAGGACGGAGAATGCGTCGGCCAGCGCATCGGCCATGCGGGCGAGCCCCGCGATATTGCGGGTGCCGCTGTTGATCGCCGTCCAGGCCTCGGTCCGCGCCAGCATCGGCGAGGCCGCGGCCCTCTCCACTGCCGCGCGTTCTGTCTTGGAAAGCTCGGTCATCCACTGGACCTAGCGCGAAATATTATTGCGGTCACCCCAGTGAACGCCGGGAATCTCATGCAGGCAAGGCATGGCACCGCTTACCACTCGGTTCCCCGGCGAAAGCCGGGGAACAAGGAAGGAAGCAGCCGGCCGAGCCGTCAGGTCAGAAATCGACGACCAGTGCCGCGCGGCTGGTGGAGTCGGTGCTCTTGCGCCCGATCGCCGGGGTGCTTTCATATTGCAGCGAATAGCTGAACTGCGCCGAGAGCGGCCCGAAGAGCTTGGTGAGCAGCGCCGACTTGGACGAGACGGTGCTGTTGGCGTTCTGCAGATAGGCCGAGGCATTCTGCGTCACCGAGATGCCCTTGGTGATCTTCCAGCCGAAATCCACGCTTCCGCGCGCCGCGGCATTGCTTTCGGCCGGCTGATCGATGAAGCGGGTGTACCGGAACGCCGGACCCACTTCGAGGTCGAGCTCCACCGCCGGCGACTTGACCGCGCTGTAGCCGATCCCGCTCGACAGCGAGACGCGGTCGGAGAAACCGGAGAAGCGGTCGCTCTCATATTGCGCGGCACCGTAGAGATAGGCGCGGTCGTCGAACTTCCAGTTGGGTTCGTACGCTGCGAGATAGCGCTCGCGCGTGGTGATCCCCAGGCTCTCCTGATAGTCGCCCTGGATACGCAGCTTGTGGCGCCATTCCAGCCCGTCGCGCTTCAGCTCCATCGCCGCCGCGATGCCGACATTCTCGGTATTGCCGGTGGTCACATAGCCGCCAAGCTCGGCATGGCCCTTCACCAGCGCGAAGAAATCGGCGCTGCGGATCTTGGCCTGCGCCTTCTTCGTCCTGGAATCGCGCCAATCGGCCGCGATCCTCACCAGCTGGTCGGCGCCGTCCGGTGCCGCGGTGCGCGCATATTTCACGATCACGGCAACGTCGTTCTCGTTGCCCGATTCCATCGCCGCCTCGAGCATCAGCTTGAGCGCCTGCGGAACATTGGCCGTGGCCAGCGCCGCGGCAACACCGTCATCATCGTCATCCAGTGGCATGGCCATCGCCGGCAGGGCAGCAAACAGCAACGGCAGGGCAAGGAGCGAGGCGCGCATGACAGGGTCCGTATCGCCGTTATGAGAGCGAAACTAGGGCAGGATCAGACGAGATGTTGTCCAAAGACGGTCAACAGTTCCTTATATAGCGCCCGCTTGAACGGCACGATCAGCTCGGGGAGATCTTTCGGCTCGGCCCAGCGCCAGGCGCGGAACTCGGGCTCGGCGGTCTGGATGTTGACGTCGCCGTCCTCGCCCAGGAAGCGGAACAGGAACCAGCGCTGGCGCTGGCCGCGCCACTTGCCCTTCCAGATCCGCCCGGCCAGGTCCTCGGGAAGGTCATAGAACAGCTCGTCCGGGGCCTCGGCGACCAGCTCGGCAAGCTCGCGGGCCACCCCGGTCTCTTCCCACAGTTCGCGCCAGGCTGCCTCAAGCGCGTCCTCGCCGGGATCGATCCCGCCCTGCGGCATCTGCCAGGCCTCGACCACGGAATCGAGCCGCTGGCCGACGAACACCCGGCCGTGGCGATTGAGCAGCATCACGCCCGCACAGGGGCGATAGGGAAGGGAGGCGATATCGGTCATGGGGCCTCGTAGCGCGAGATGGACAGCCAAACCACCCTCGTCATCCCCGCGCAGGCGGGGATCCAGAGCCAAGAAAGTCAGTCCTTTGTCATCCTGGATCCCCGCCTGCGCGGGGATGACGAATTGGGAGACGCAACCTACCTTCCAAGCGAATGATCCACCTCGTCCACCATCCAGACTACGTCGCTCCGGCGCCAGCGCGCAGCCAATATCAATGGAACAAGAACGGCCTCGTCCGCGACCTGCTGCGCGAGGAAGGGCCGGTCTTCACCTGGCACGAGCCCGAACCGATGCCGCGCGCCTGGCTCGAGGCCGTCCACGACCCGGACTATGTCGAGGAAGTCCTCAGCGCCGCCGTGCCGCCCGAGAAGGAGCGCCGCATCGGCTTCCCGGTCACGCCCGAAGTCGCTCGCCGGTCCCAGGCCGTTCCCGGCGGCACCTATCTCGCCGCCCGGCTCGCGCTCGAACATGGCTTCGCCGCGAACACCGCTGGTGGCAGCCACCATGCGCTCGCCAGTACCGGCGCGGGCTTCTGCGTGTTCAACGATCTCGCCATCGCCGGCGTGCGCCTGGCGGAGGAGGGGCATCGTATCCTGATCGTCGACTGCGACGTCCATCAGGGCGACGGCACTGCGGCGCTGACCGCGGGACGCCCGGAGATCGCCACCTATTCGATCCATGCCGAGAAGAACTTCCCGGTTCGCAAGGCGCGCTCCACGCTCGATGTGCCGCTGGCCGACGGGGTGGGCGACGCGGAGTATCTGGAGGCGCTGGAGGACACTCTCATCCCGCTGCTCGAAAGTTTCGCACCCGATCTGGTTCTTTATCAGGCGGGCGTCGATCCGCTCGCCGGCGACCGGCTCGGCCGCCTCGGACTCAGCTACGAAGGGCTGATCGAGCGCGATCGCTGGATTTCCGCCGCCATGACGTCACGCGGCGTCCCCTTCGCTAGCGCATTGGGTGGCGGCTATGGCGAGGATGCGCTCGAAGTCTCGCGCCGCCACGTTGCCTCGATCCTGGCGCTGGGGCAGGGCGTGCCCCGGAGCTGATCCGCATTTTCTGCTTTGGGTTGAGGGAGATTGGAGCGTAGACATCTGCGCAACGATATAAAATTGCAGGAGACAGGCTGTGGCGACTGCCGCGCATACGCTCACGCCCGAAGAGGCGTCGGCGCATCCCGCACCTGAAGCGATCGTGGTTCGTTTCGCCGGCGACTCCGGCGATGGCATGCAGCTCACCGGCGGCCAGTTCACCCTCTCCACCGCGCTGGCCGGCAACGACCTCGCCACCTTCCCCGATTTCCCCGCGGAGATCCGCGCGCCCCAGGGCACGTTGTTCGGGGTCTCCGCCTTCCAGATCAACTTCGGCTCGGCCCGGATCGATACGGCGGGCGACCAGCCCGATGTCCTCGTCGCGATGAACCCGGCGGCGCTCAAGACCAATGTCGAAGCGCTCAAGCCCGGTGGCCTGATCATCGCGGACGAAGGCGAGTTCGGCCAGCGCAACCTCGACAAGGCAAAATACCCCGCCAATCCGCTCGAGGATGGCAGCCTGGCGCGGTGGCAGCTGCTCAAGCTCAACATCTCGCAGCTGACCCTCGACGCGGTGAAGCCCTTCGGCCTCGGCAACAAGGAGGCGCTACGCTGCAAGAACATGTGGACGCTGGGCCTCGCGCTCTGGATGTTCGATCGCGATCGCCAGCCCCTGGTCGACTGGCTCAAGGCCAAGTTCGCCAAGGCCCCCGATCTGGCCGAAGCCAATATCGCCGCGCTCAACGCCGGCCATGCCTATGGCGAGACCGCCGAGCTCGGCGCGATGGGGATCAGCCAACGCCAGGTCGCCGCCGCGCCTGCCGAGCCCGGCCTGTACCGCACCGTCACCGGCGCGGAGTCGATCTCGCTGGGTTTGGTCGCGGGGGCCCAGCTCGCGAACCTGCCGATGTTTTTCGGCGGCTATCCGATCACCCCGGCCAGCGCGATCCTGCACACGCTCTCGCGGTACAAGGAATATAACGTCACCACTTTCCAGGCCGAGGATGAGATCGCCGCGGTCGCTTCGGCGTTGGGCAGCGCCTATGCCGGCAGCCTTGGCGTCACCTGTTCCTCGGGGCCGGGCATCGCGCTCAAGACTGAGGCGATCGGCCTGGCGATCATGACCGAATTGCCGCTGGTGATCGTCAACGCCCAGCGCGGCGGCCCCTCCACCGGGCTTCCCACAAAAACTGAACAGTCTGACCTATATCAAGCTGTCTACGGCAGAAATGGTGACGCTCCGTTGCCGGTGCTCGCGGCTCGCTCGGCCGCTGACTGCTTCGACGTCGCGATCGAGGCGGTGCGCATCGCCACCCAGTATATGACCCCGGTGATGCTGCTCACCGACGGCTATCTCCAGAATGCCGCCGAGCCCTGGAAGGTGCCGGACATGAGCAGCTACGAGCCGTTCCCGGTGGCGTTCCACACCCAGGTCCCGCCGGAGGGCGAGAAGTTCCAGCCCTATGCCCGCAACGACAAGCGCGCGCGCCCCTGGGTCAAGCCCGGCACGCCGGGCCTGCTCCACCGCATCGGCGGCATCGAGAAGGCGCAGGGCTCGGGCAATATCGATTATTCGCCCGCCAACCACCAGGCGATGACCGACATGCGCCGCGACAAGGCGATGGGCATCGACGTGCCCGACCAGCCGGTCGAGCAGGGACAGGCGGGCGGCAAGCTGGTGGTGGTCGGCTGGGGCTCGACCTATGGCCCGATCGCCCAGGCGGTACGCCGCGCGCGGTCAAAGGGGCATGACGTCAGCCACATCCATATCCGCCACATCTGGCCGCTTCCAAGAAATCTTGGCGACCTGCTAAAGAGTTACGAGCATGTCCTCGTGCCGGAAATGAACACGGGCCAGCTCAAGACGCTGCTGCGCGACCAGTATCTCGTCGATGCCCGGTCGCTCACCAAGGTCTCCGGCCAACCGTTCCGCATCGCCGAGATCGAAAGGGCGATCGCCCAGCATATCGGCGTGGACTTCGACCAGGAACTCCCGCCCAGCGACAGCCAGTTGCCCAGTCCGGAGGCAGTGAACCCGTGATCCGCGCCACGAGTTTGCTGATCGGGCTGATGCTCACGGCCTCTCCCGCTGCGGCCCAGAGAACCATGATGTCCCCGAACGTGGTTGCCCATATCAAGGCGTTGCCCACGCAGCTGGCTGGACTCTCGCCCGATTACGGCGACAGCAGCAGCGGATATGGAGGCCCGATGCGGGCCTATCGGAGCAACAACCCCCTCGATCCGGTCATCGCCGTCGTCTTTGCCGACGCTCAGCGAATGAGCGACTGGCATGCCTTGGCCGAGTATGGCCGCGCCAGCCCGCGCCAGGCCGGAGTGATCGACACGCTGTTTGAAGGCAAGTTCAGCCTCGACGGGCGCCCACCTGGCCGCAACTTCTTCGGCGACTACCTGACGAAGCAGGGCATCAAGCAGAGCTGGATCGCCGATGTCGACGGCGTCCGCGTCACCGTGCTCGCCACCATCTACCGCGCCGAAGACCGCCGCCGCGTGTTCGACGCCATCCGCCGCGACCTGTTCGGCGGCGTGACGATGGAGAAGCTCTCCATCGCCGAAGCGAATTGAGGGAGATCGCATGAACGAGATCACCACCATCCGCCCCAGCACCCCCAAGGACTGGGAGACGGACCAGGAGGTCCGCTGGTGCCCGGGCTGCGGCGACTATGCTATCCTCAAGGCGGTGCAGCGCACCATGCCCGAGCTGGGCGTCGCACCCGAGAACACGGTGTTCGTCAGCGGCATCGGCTGCTCGTCGCGCTTCCCCTATTACATGGAGACCTATGGCTTCCACACCATCCACGGCCGCGCGCCGGCGGTGGCGACGGGGGTCAAGCTCGCCAATCCGGAGCTCGACGTGTGGATCATCACCGGAGACGGCGATGCGCTGTCGATCGGCGGCAACCACACGATGCACCTGCTCCGGCGCAACCTGAACTGCCAGTTCCTGCTGTTCAACAACGAGATCTACGGCCTCACCAAGGGCCAATATTCCCCGACCAGCCGCGAAGGCACGCGCAGCCCATCCACGCCCTTCGGCTCGGTCGACCATCCCGCCAAGCCCTGCGCCTTCGCGCTGGGGGCAGGGGCACGCTTCGTCGCCCGCGGGATCGACGTCCACAAGAACCTGCCATCGGTTCTGAAAGCAGCGCATGCGCACCAGGGCGCGGCCTTCGTCGAGATCTTCCAGAACTGCATCGTCTACAACGACGAGGTCTTCGAGCCCTTCACCGCCAAGCCCAATGCCGCCGCCAACCAGCTCTGGGCCGAGCATGGCCAGCCTTTGCTCTTCGCCGGCGGCACCCGCGGCCTCGCGCTCGATCCCGAACGGCTCGTCCTCAAGGTCGTCGATGTCACCGATGGCGACTGGCAGGGGGCGGGGGTGATCGTCCACAACATCACCAATCGCGCCATCGCGCACATGCTGGTCGAGATGCCCTTCGGCCCGTTCCCGATGGCGCTCGGCGTGCTCTATGACGACCCCGCACCCACGTTCGAAAGCGCAGTGATCGCGCAGAACAAGGCGGCGAGCGAAGGCAAGGCCGCCGATCTCCAGAAGCTGGTGTCGAAAGGCCAGACCTGGATGGTCGACAAGGAGCCGCACAAGCTCTGACTGTTATCGCTATCGGCTTGCATTGGCGGCGAACTGGCCTATCGCCCCGTTCATGTTGACCCGCGCATCCGCCGGCCTTTTTCCGCGTGAACTTGCGCCGGCGACAAGCGTCTTGTCCCGATGACCCCAGGCGACGGCACCTTCCGCACCCCCGCCGAGCGCGCCCGCCGCCACGACCTCGACGCGCTGCGGGCTGTGTTCCTGCTGTTCGGCATCCCGTACCACGCCTCGCTCACCGCGCGCCCGGGGCCGTGGATCGCCAATTTCCACGATCGCTCGATCGATTTCATCTACCTGGCGGATTATCTCCACCTGTTCCGCATGCCGGGCTTCTACATGATCGCCGGCTATTTCGCCGCGATGCTGCTCCAGAAGCGCCCGGTGGCGAGCTATCTGCCCTCGCGCCTCCACCGGCTCGTCCCGCCCTTCCTGGCCGGCACCTTCCTGCTCGTGCCGCTCATGCATTTCCTGCTGCTGTGCATCACCGGCAATCCCGACCCGCTCGGTCGCTGGTGGGAAATCATGACGATGACCGAGCGCAACCCGTTCGAGCATCTCTGGTTCGTCCAGGTGCTGCTCTACTACACCGCCGGGCTCGCCGCCCTGGTCTGGATCTTCCCCGCGCTCGCCCATGCCGAGCTCAAGGGCGAGCAGCGCAACCTGGTCCGCTGGTTCATTCCGCTCACCCTCGCCACCGGCCTGGTACTCGGCCTATGCGGGCTGGGCTCGCTCCAGCTCGAGCGCTATCGCTACCTGAACAATTTCGCGGTCAACTTCCTCTCGGCCCGCTACGCGCTCGACTATCTGCCCTGGTTCCTGCTCGGCGCGATCCTCCAGCGCATCCCCGCGCTCGACCGGCGCTTCGCCCGCTTCTCCTGGATCCTGTTCCTCACCTGCCTGGCCGCGAGCATCATCGTCGCCTTCTATCCGCGTACGGTGCCGTTCCTGTGGCGCCCGGTGCTCACCGGCGTCGCCGCGCTCTGCCTCACCCAGGCCTCGCTCGGCGCGCTGGCGCATTTCATCCATGGCGAGCGCCGCTGGGTGAAGGCGCTCGTCTCTGCCTCCTTCGTGATCTACCTGTTCCACGAGCCGCTGATCGTGCTGGACACGCCACTGCTCGACCGGTTGCCGATCCCGCTCTGGCCGCGCTTCATCCTGCTCTGCCTGACTGCCTTTTTCGGCTCCTACGGCATCTGGAAGCTCATCAAGCTGAGCCCGGCGCTGCGCTACCTGTTCAACGGCGAGCGCCCGAAGAAGCGTAGCAAAAGCTAGCTTGCCCGACTCACCGGCGCGTGCATTGTGCGCGACGCAATGCACGCGCCCCTGAGCCAGCCCAATCCCGACAAGCCGCGCCACTGGTCCGCACGCGCGCTCGCCCCCTTGTTTCGTGGCCAGCTCGACAAGATCGACGCCGGCATCGCCCGGGGCAGCCTGTCGCTCGGCCTGCCGGACGGCACCGCCCGCCTGCTCGGCGGCCGCGCCGAGGGGCCCGCCGCGATCGTCGACCTGCGCAGCTGGCGTGCGCTGCTCCGCCTGGCGGTCGGCGGCTCGATCGGCTGGTACCAGGCCTGGGCACTCGGCGAATGGGCCAGCCCCGATCCGGTCCAGCTCTTCGCGCTGTTCGGCCTCAACCGCGCCGAGCTCGCCCGCCAGGCCCGCGCCACCGGCCTGTCCAAGGGCATCAAGCGCCTGCTCCACTGGCGCAACCGTAACCATCGCGGCGGCTCGCGACGCAACATCCAGTTCCATTACGACCTGGGCAACGACTTCTACCGGCTCTGGCTCGACCCCGGAATGACCTATTCGAGCGCGCTGTTCACCGCGCCCGGCCAGACGCTCGAACAGGCCCAGCACGAAAAGCTCGCGGCGATCCTGGCACGCACCAACACCAGCCCCGGCGACGAGATCCTCGAGATCGGCTGCGGCTGGGGCAGCTTCGCCGAAATGGCGGTGGCGCAAGGGCGCAAGGTCCACGGCATCACCCTGTCCACCGAGCAGAAGGCCTGGGCCGAGGCACGCGTGCCGCACGACGCCCGCTTCACCCTCACCGACTATCGCGACGTCACCGGCAGCTATGACGCGGTTGCCAGCATCGAGATGGCCGAGGCGGTGGGGCAGGCCTATTGGCCCGCCTATCTCGATGCCATTGCCGGTGCGCTCAAGCCGGGCGGCCATGCGGCGCTGCAGGTCATCATCTTCGACGACGCGTTCTTCGAGGACTATGCCGCGAACGTCGACTTCATCCAGGCCTATGTCTTCCCGGGCGGCCTGCTGCTGTCGGAGCGGCGTTTCGCCGCCCTGGCCGCCGCGCGGGGCCTGCGCACCCAGGACCGCATCGGTTTCGGCCTCAACTATGCCGAGACGCTCCGCCTGTGGCGCGAGCGCTTCGATGCGGCCGTGCTGGCGGGCACGCTGCCTGCACAATTCGACCGGAATTTCATCGACTTGTGGCGCTATTATCTGATGTATTGCGAAGGCGGGTTCAGAGGCGGCGGTATTGACGTCGTCCAGCTCACCTTGGTGAAGGAGGAGGGGATATGAGGAAGTTGCTGCTGGCCGGCGCACTCGCGCTGGGAACCGTCGCGGGGCAGGGGGCGATCGCCCAGGCGGTCCAGTCGTCCGACGTGAAGCTGCAGTCCGGCGACAATTCGGGCCTGCGCAAGGTCGGTGCCGAGGTGCTGTTCTGGAGCCAGGCCCAGCGCGACGCCAATTTCCCGCATATGGAGCGGCTCTTCCCCGGCCATATCGTCAAGGCCGGCACCAGGGTCCGCGCGCTTCCCGCGGGCAAGCCGCTCGCTTTCCCCGATGCCGATCTCGACGCCTTCATCGCCCAGCAGAACATCTCCGGGCTGATCGTGCTCAAGGACGGCAAGATCGTGCTCGAACGCTATGCCCGCGGCTATTCGCGGGAGGGCCGCTGGACCAGCTTCTCGGTCGCCAAGTCCTTCACCTCGTCGCTGGTCGGTGCGGCGATCAAGGATGGCTATATCAAGTCGGTCGACGAGCTCGTCACCAAATACATCCCCGAACTCGCCGGCAGCGGCTATGACGGCGTCACGATCGCACAGCTGCTCACCATGACCTCGGGCGTGAAGTGGAACGAGGATTATACCGACGCCAAGTCCGACGTCGCCCGCATGTTCCTCGAGCCGGTACCGGCTGGGGAGGACCCCACCGTCTACTACATGAAGAAGCTCCCCCGCGAGTTCGCGCCGGGTGCGAAGTGGGTCTACAAGACCGGCGAGACCAATCTGATCGGCGTGCTGGTGATGCGCGCCACCGGCAAGCCGCTCGCCACCTATCTCAGCGCGAAGATCTGGCAGCCCTATGGCATGGAGCAGGACGCGTTCTGGATGGTCGATCCGTCCGGACACGAGGTCAGCGGCTGCTGCCTGTCGGTGAGCTTGCGCGACTATGCCCGGCTCGGCCAGTTCGCGCTCGAGGGCGGCAAGGGCGTCGTCCCTGCCGACTGGTATCGCCAGTCGACCACCGCCCATGCCGATATCGGCGTACCGGGCTTCGGCTATGGCTATCAATGGTGGACCTATCCCGAAGGCCGCTTCGGCGCCCAGGGCATTTTCGGCCAGACGATCCGCGTCGATCCGAAATCGAAGGTGGTGATCGCGGTCTCGGCAGCAGCGCCCAAGGCCAGCGACAGCGATTATGGCAAGGCGCGCACCGCGTTCCTCAACCGGCTGTTCGAGGCCGCGGCGAAGTAGAGACCATAGCCTGACCAGATAACCAAAGCTGATCCCCGGCGCAGGCCGGGACCCAGTTTCGGCGGTTTCGGTGAGACGGGAAAATACTCTCGAACGACATTGCAACTGGGCCCCGGCCTGCGCCGGGATCAGTTCTGGGAAAGCCGTGAATACCGTCGTCCCGGCGAAAGCCGGGATCTCAGGCAAAGGCGAGATACGGCACGAGAACCCGGCTTTCGCCGGGATGACGGCGGTTACTCAACCCGCTCGAAATGCCCCGCCTCGAACCCCGAGGCCGCCAGCGCCGCGATCCGTTCCGCCACCACTTCCGGCGCCTTCACCATCGCCGGATCCTCGCCGGGGAAGGCGCGGGCGCGCATCTTGGTGCGGGTGGCGCCGGGATCGAGGATGCCGACGCGGATACCGCTGATATGCGCGACTTCCTCGCCATAGGTAAGCAGCAGGTTCTCGAACGCCGCCTTGGACGATCCGTAGACGCCCCAATAGGCGCGCGCGGTGCGGCCGACGCTGGAGGTCACCCCGATCACTCGCGCACCGCTCGATGCCTTGAGCATCGGGTCGAACGCCGCGAGCATCGCCGCCTGGGCGGTGACGTTGAGCGTCAGGATCTTGGCATATTCCTTGAAATCGATCGCCGGCACCGCGCTCAGCGTGCCGAGCTGGGCGGCGTTGAGCACGAGCACGTCCAGCGCCGTCCAACGGCCCGAGATCGCCTCGGCGAGCCGGGCGATGCTGTCATTCTCGGTCAGGTCGAGCGGGGCGATCGTCGCCGAACCACCCGCCGCGAAGATCGTTTCCTCGACTTCCTCGAGCCCGCCCGCGGTGCGCGCGGTCAGGATGACATGCGCGCCCTGGCTGCCCAGTGCGATCGCGGTCGCCGCGCCGATGCCCCGGCTCGCGCCGGTGACGAGCGCGGTGCGCCCCGAAAGTGCCCCCTCGCTCATCCCGGTCTTAGCCCACGCGCTCGTGAAGCAGCGCGAACTGGTCGGTCGGCGGGCCGTTCTCGTCCTGGTCGGTCAGCGTCGTCGGATATTCGCCGGTGAAGCAGGCATCGCAGTATTTCGGATGGATATCCGCGCGGTGCGCCTCGCCCAGCGCCTTGTACAGGCCGTCGATCGAGATGAAGGCCAGGCTGTCGGCATGGATGAAGTCGGTCATCCCGCCCACGTCCAGCTTCGCCGCGAGCAGCTTGGCGCGCTCCGGCGTGTCGACGCCGTAGAAGCAGCTGTGCCGGGTCGGCGGGCTGGCGATGCGCATGTGCACTTCGGCAGCACCCGCTTCGCGCATCATCTGCACGATCTTGAGGCTGGTGGTGCCGCGGACGATCGAATCGTCGATCAGCACCACGCGCTTGCCCTTGATCAGCTCGCGATTGGCGTTGTGCTTCAGCTTCACGCCCAGGTGGCGGATCTGGTCGCCGGGCTGGATGAAGGTACGGCCGACATAGTGCGAGCGGATGATGCCAAGCTCGAACGGGATGCCGCTCTGCTGGGCATAGCCGATCGCCGCCGGCACGCCGGAGTCTGGGACGGGGACGACCAGGTCGGCCTCGACCGGTGCCTCGATCGCCAGCTGCGCGCCGATCGCCTTGCGCACCGAATAGACCGAGCGGTTGTCGCTGATCGAATCCGGACGGGAGAAATAGACATACTCGAAGATGCAGGGACGGGCGCCGACGGGCGCGAACGGCTTGTGCGAGCTGATCTCGCCGCCCTTCACGATCACCAGCTCACCCGGCTCGACGTCGCGGACATAGTCGGCGCCGACCACGTCGAGCGCCACCGTCTCCGAGGCGAAGACGATCGTGTCGTCGAGCTTGCCCATCACCAGCGGGCGGATGCCCAGCGGGTCACGGCAGGCGATCATGCCCTCGGGGGTCATGACGATCAGCGAATAGGCGCCCTCGACCTGCTTGAGCGCGTCGATGAAGCGGTCGATCAGCGTGCGGAACTGCGAGGTCGCGACGAGGTGGATGATCACCTCGGTGTCGCTGGTCGACTGGAAGATCGCGCCGCGGCGGATCAGGTCGCGGCGCAGGCGCATCGCGTTCGAGATGTTGCCGTTATGCGCGATCGCGAAGCCGCCGCTGGCCAGCTCGGCATAGAGCGGCTGGACGTTGCGCAGCGAGGTCTCGCCGGTGGTCGAGTAGCGGACATGGCCGCAGGCGGTGTCGCCGTGCAGCCCGCGGATCACGTCGTCGCGGTCGAAATTGCCGGCGACATGGCCCATTGCGCGGTGGATGTGGAACTGGCGGCCGTCGAAGCTGGTGATGCCCGCCGCCTCCTGTCCACGGTGCTGCAGCGCATGCAGGCCAAGCGCGACCGCGGCGGCAGCGCCGTCCATGCCGGAAACGCCGAAAATGCCGCACTCTTCGCGCAGCTTGTCGTCATCGAACGGGTTTGTGGTAAGCATCAGCCCTCAAGGGGTTTTGAACTATCGAGCGGGCATATAGGCGCTTCGTCCCGGTTTGTCGCCCGCTTGTCACAAAGAAATGAACTTGCTGGCTTTTCCGGTGGTTTTTCAGGGCGAAAGGAGCCGTTCCCATGCCCGGACACGACCATGGACCGCAGATCAAGAACGACGAACTCTACGAGAAACTCCGCGACGAAGGCGCTTCGAAGGAAAAGGCCGCGCGAATCGCCAACGCCCAGGCCGAAGGCACGATCGATCATCGCGGCGGCACGCTCGAAAGCCGCTCGAAGGAGCAGCTCTATGACGAGGCGAAGGAGATCGGCATCGAGGGCCGCTCCAAGATGGACAAGGACAAGCTGATCGAGGCCATCCGCGATCATTGAGGCGCGGCCCGCGCCGCGCTAGACAGCGCGCGTGGACAACGAACGCGAAACGGGCCTCGTGCTCGACCCGAAATATGACGCCGCCGGCCTGATCACCGCCGTCTGCACCGCTCCGGACGGCACGGTGCTGATGCTCGCGCACATGAACGCCGAGGCACTCCAGGCCACGCTCGACACCGGAGAGGCGACCTTCTGGTCGCGCAGCCGCGGCAAGCTCTGGAAGAAGGGCGAGACCTCGGGCCACATCCTCAAGGTGCTCGAGGCCCGGATCGACTGCGACCAGGACGCGGTCTGGCTCAAGGTCGAGCCGCACGGCCCCGCCTGCCACACCGGCGCGCCGAGCTGCTTCTACCGCATCGTCGAAGGCGGAAAGCTCGTCCGCGGATGAAGCGCGCCGGGCCGCTCCTCGCGCTCCTCCTCGCCGCCTGCTCCTCGGGCACGGCGCCGGACAACAAGGCCCAGCCGCCCCAGGACCTGGAAAAGGCCGCCATCGAGCGCGGCCTCGTCCGGAACCCGGCGGACACCGACATCGCCGGCCTCTACGCCCGCGACACCGACCGCGTCTGCATCGTCCCCGACGCCGAACTCGGCTACCGGATCGGCGCGTTCGTCGATTATGGCGACCGCATCACCTGCAGCGGCACCGGGCGGGCGAGCCGGGTAGGGGAGTCGCTCCATGTCGAGTTCGGCGAGGACGGCAGTTGCTCGTTCGATGCCAAATATGACGGCGACAAGATCGCCTTCCCCGGCGCGCTGCCGGACGGCTGCAACAAATATTGCGCAAAGCGCGCGTCCTATGCCGGCCTCGAAGTGACCCGGCTCAGCGAGTCGGGCGCCGAGGCCGCCGCGATGCGCGATGCGAACGGCAAGAGGCTCTGCGGCGGCGGCAACTAAGCATCATCCCGGCGAAAGCCGGGATCTCAGGCGAAGGCGCGGGACGGGCGCCGCACAAGCGCCCGGCTTTCGCCGGGATGACGGAAAGGTCGATTTCGGCCGCGCAAGCAATTGACGTTCACGTAAGGGGAAAGTATTTTATGCCCATGAACGCACCAGCTTTCCCGCTCGAAGCCCTGGCGCCGATCGAGCCGCGACCGGACCGCGACAGCTTCACCATCTCGGACCTGTGCGCCGAATTCTCGGTCACGCCCCGCGCGCTTCGCTTCTATGAGGACGAGGGCCTGATCGCCCCCGAGCGCCGCGGCACCGCCCGCATCTATTCGCACCGCGACCGCGCCCGGCTCGCCTGGATCCTGCGCGGCAAGCGCGTCGGCTTCAGCCTCGCCGAGATCCGCGAGATGATAGACCTCTACGATGTCGGCGACGATCGCAGCACCCAGAAGCAGGTCACGCTCGAGCGCTGCCTCGAACGCATCGACCTGCTCGAGAACCAGAAGCGCGACATCGACGCGCACATCGCCGAGCTCCAGCAATTCGTCGAACTGCTCAAGAGCAGCGACTAACCCCCGAGGAACCCTGAAATGCCCCAGTATACTCCGCCGGTGCGCGACACCCGCTTCATCCTCGAGCAGGTGATCGGCCTCGATCGCTATGCCAATCTTCCCGGCTTCGAGAACGCCACGCCGGACACGGTCGACGCCGTGCTCGAGCAGGGCGGCCAGTTCGTCGCCGAGGTCCTGTTCCCGATCAACCATTCGGGCGACCAGGAAGGCTGCAAGCGCCATGACGACGGCAGCGTCACCACGCCCGCCGGCTACAAGGAAGCGTACAATCAGTTCGTCGAGAGCGGCTGGGGCACGCTCAGCTTCCCCGAGGCGTTCGGCGGCCAGGGCATGCCGCACGTCATCTCGACGGCGTTCCAGGAGTTCATGATCTCCTCGAACATGGCCTTCGCCATGTATCCGGGCCTCACCCACGGCGCGGTCGCGGCCCTGCTGGTCAAGGGCTCGCCCGAGCAGCAGGAGAAGTACGTCCCCAAGATGGTCGCCGGCACCTGGGGCGGCACGATGAACCTCACCGAGCCGCAGTGCGGCACCGATCTAGGCCTGATCCGCACCCGCGCCGAGCCGAACGCCGATGGCAGCTATTCGATCACCGGCACCAAGATCTTCATCTCCTCGGGCGAGCATGACCTGACCGAGAACATCATCCATCTCGTCCTCGCCAAGACGCCGGGCGCGCCGGAGAGCAGCAAGGGCATCTCGCTGTTCGTCGTCCCCAAGTTCCTCGTCAACGACGACGGCTCGCTGGGCGATCGCAACGCCGTCACCTGCGGCTCGATCGAACACAAGATGGGCATCCACGCCAATTCGACCTGCGTGATGAACTATGACGGCGCCACCGGCTGGCTCGTCGGCGAGGAGATGAAGGGCCTCGCCGCGATGTTCATCATGATGAACGCCGCGCGTCTCGGCGTCGGCCTCCAGGGCCTCGGCGTCGGCGAGGTCGCGCTGCAGAACGCCGTCCAGTACGCGCATGACCGCCGCCAGGGCCGCGCGCTCACTGGCCCGCAGGAGCCGAACGAAAAGGCCGATACGCTGTTCGTCCACCCGGACGTCCGCCGCATGCTGATGGAAGCCAAGGCGCAGACCGAGGGCATGCGCGCGCTCTGCCTCTGGGGTGCGCTCCAGGTCGATCTCGAGCATGCCGCCGCCACCGAGGAGGAGCGCCAGCTCGCCGCGGACCTGATCGGCCTGCTCACGCCTGTCATCAAGGGCGTCGGCACCGATATCGGCTACAAGGTCGCGACCGACAGCCAGCAGGTCTATGGCGGCCATGGCTACATCGCCGAATGGGGCATGGAGCAGTACGTCCGCGATGCCCGCATCTCGATGATCTATGAGGGCACCAACGGCGTTCAGGCGATGGACCTGGTCGGCCGCAAGCTCGCCATGAACGGCGGCCGCGCGGTCCAGGCCTTCTTCAAGCTGGTCGCCGAGGAAGCCGCCGCCGCCAAGGGCGACGAGAAGCTCGCCGCGCTGGCCGAAGGGCTGGAGAAGACCCTCGGCCATCTCCAGGGCGCGACGATGTGGCTCGCCCAGAACGGCTTCAAGAACCCGAACGACGTCGGCGCCGGCGCCTATCCCTATATGCAGCTCACCGGCACGGTCGCGCTCGGCCTGATGTGGCTCCGCATGGCCAAGGCCGCCACCGCCGCGCTGGCCACGGGCGAGGGCGACACCAAATTCTACGAAGCCAAGCTGGTCACCGCCCGCTTCTTCGCCGAACGGTTCTTCCCGGACGCCAGCGGCCTGCGCCGCAAGATCGAAGCCGGCAGCGAGACAGTGATGGCGCTCGACCCGGACCTGTTCCGGGCGGCGTAACGTCTCCAGCTCCCCTCCCTTGAGGGAGGGGAGCAGAATAGCGTTGAAGCGCTGAACGACGCCTTCAATCGTCATGCTGAACTTGTTTCAGCATCCAACGCACCACACAGGATATCGCCTGAGGCGCGTTTGACCCTGAAACAAGTTCAGGGTGACGGTGGAAGCGGGGCGACCGAATCCCAAAGAGGCGTTGCGTCTCCCCTCCAGCTTCCCCGGCGAAAGCCGGGGCCCAGGGTTTCTCTGCCGATCCGCTTGTGACCCTGCTCCCCGGCCTTCGCCGGGGAGCAGCAAGAACGCGCTGCGCTCGCGATCCACTTCCGATTCCTCCGGCCTCCGCCGGGAAATGGGAGTGGCAACAATGATCCCATCACCGCCGCTATGGTGCAGTAATACACTTGAGCCATCCCCCGGGAAGGCGATAGTGTTTTCATGACCTTGGCCATCGTACCGCTCACGCCGCTCGAGCGTGGGCAGCTTCACGTGATCCGCCTGCGCGCGCTGCGCAACGCGATCGTCCTGCTGGTGGCAGCCGGGGCGGCCGAGTGGTTCGTGCCGAACCTCCCCATGCCGGGCCTGTTCCTCGCCCCGGTCATCCTTCTCGCGCTGTGGATGGTCGTGCTCGCGCCGCCGCGCCGCTGGCGCCGCTGGGGCTATGCCTTCACCGGCACCGAGCTCCATGTCGAGCATGGCCTGTTCACCCGGGTCCACACGATCGTGCCGGTGCTGCGCGTCCAACATATCGACGTCCAGCAAGATGTGTTGGAGCGGCTGTTCAAGGTCGCCACCCTTGTCCTCCATACCGCCGGCACCGACGACAATGTCGTGATCCTGCCCGGCGTCGCCCGCGCCACCGCCGAGGCAATCCGCGACACGATCCGCGAGCGCATCGGCAGCGCCGCGCATGACTGAGGCCGAAGCGCGGCCCCAGCGGCTGCACGTCCTCACCGTGATCCTGCGCTTCATCAAGCGCGCGCCCTCGACGCTCGTCGTCCCGCCGCTGGCGCTGGGCTTTGCCGGCAAGGAATTCCATCCGGTGCTGGCCTTCGGGGCCTTCGGCGCGATCGCGGCCGCCGTGATCCTGATGACCTTTCTCGACTGGTGGTGCTTCACCTACCGGATCGGCGCGGAGGAAGTGCTGATCCAGCAGGGCGTATTGCGCCGCAGCCGCCGCTCGATCCCGCGCGCGCGCATCCAGGACGTCTCGATCGAGCGCGGCCCGTTCGCCCGGATCGTCGGCCTGGCGCTGGTCAAGCTGGAGACCGGCGGCGGCGAGAAGGAGGAGGCCCATCTCGACAGCGTCTCGGTCGCCGAGGCCGAGCGGCTGCGCGCCTTGCTCCGCAGCCACACGCCCGCCGCCGCGGTGCAGGCCGGCGATGCCGCCGCGCCGGAACCTGCCCCGGAGCGCCGCACGGTCTTCGCCATGTCGCTCGGCCGCGTGCTGATCGAGGGGGTGTTCGGCTTCTCGCTCGTCTGGATCGCCGCGATCTATGGCGGCCTCCATTATCTCGGCGAGATCCTCCAGCTCGATTGGGAGGAGCTGTTCGGCGAAGCCCAGCGCGTCGCCGTCGCGCGGTTCAGCATCGTCGCGCTGGTGCTGGTCGCGGGGCTTGCGCTGCTGGTCAGCCTGGTCGCCGGCATCGTCCGCACCCTGTTGCGCGACTATGGCTTCACGCTCACGCATGAAGCCGGGCGCTTCCGCCGGGTGCGCGGGCTGCTCACCCGCTCGGAAGTCGTCATCGCCGATCGCCGCATCCAGCTCGGGCTGGTCCATCGCGGCATGATCTCCGGGCGGCTGGGCTGGAACAGCGTCGAGGTGCAGACGCTCGGCGGCAGCACCGATCCCTCGGGCCGCCAGGGGCTCGCGCCCTTCGCCACGAAGGAGGAAGCGGCGGAGGTGCTCGCCGCCACACCGCTGCCGACCTTCGAGCGCGTCGGCCTGCGCCCGGTCGCCCCGGCCCATATCCTCCGCTCGGCGCTGCGCCACGGCATGCCGGTCGCGCTGGTCTTCGCCATCGCGGGCTGGTTCCTGCCGCTGCTCTGGTGGGGGCTGTTGCTCGTGCCGGTCCCCGTGATCGTCGCGCTCTTCCAGCGCGCGCATCATCGCTATGCGCTGCGCGACACCAGCCTGCAGGTGATGCGCGGCGTGCTGTCCCAGCGCGACTGGGTGGTGCCCTTCGACTCGATCCAGACGCTCACCGTGCGCCAGGGCCTGCTCCAGCGCTGGCTCGGCGTGGCGACGGTCTCGGTGGACACCGCGGGCGCAAGCGGCTGGCATCGCCCCAATGTCAGCGACGCCCCGCTCGATGCCGCGCTGGCGCTGGCCGAAGCGCTGGCGGCGAAGGTGGATTAGCCTGAATTTCCGCCCTTGTTTCCCCTCCCTGGAAGGGAGGGGAGCAGGAAGGAGGCTTCCTCCCTTGCAATGTAGGATTTCAGATGTTCCGCTGACCGGGCCGGCCTCGCGCCGGCCGCTCTTTCAACCGGTCAGGGAACGGGCGTCGGCCGCGGGGTCGGCGAGGGCCGGGGCACCGGCAGGCTGAAGCTCACCGCACCCTTGCCCTGGGCCGGTACATTGGCAGGCGCGGTCGCCGGCGGGGCGACCGCGTCGACCTTGCGGCGCACCCCGGCCAGCGGCGCGGGCGCGCTGAGCGGGCCGGCGCCGGGCAGCGGCGTCGCGGCGGGCGCGGGAGCTGCCTCGGGGGCGGCGGCGATCTGGGCGCGCATGCACTGGACCGGGCTCGGGCGGCGGAACTGCTGGCAGTTCCACAGCGCCTTCGCAAAGCCCTGCGCCTCGTCGCGCAGGTAGCTGAACGACATGGTCGCCACCTGGCTGCTGCCGAGCGGCAGCTTCGCCGGGGTCTGCTTGGGGTCGGCCCAGGCCATGAACTTGCAATAGGGGCGCTCGCCGCAGGTGCGGATGGCGAGCGCGGCGAAGGCGTCGGGGTTCATGCCGGCGGGCAGGGTGAGCATGAAGTTGTTCGATTCGCCGCCGCCTTCGACCGCCATCGGCGCGGGGATCGCGCTGGTCGGGATCGATGCGGGGTCGATGAACGCGCCGTCGCCGCCCGCCGCGCCGGGCAGCAATGCGTCGAGTGCCGGGTCGCTCTTGAAGTTGGCGGGGGACAGGCGGGCCATCAGGCCGATGTTCGGCTCGACGCCGGCATAGGTCCGGTTGAAGGCGGGGGGAGTGCCCCACCAGCCGCTCCAGCGGAAGAACAGGTGGGTATGGACCTCGGTGATCTTCTCCAGGCTGGCGCTCCAATAGGGGACGACCCAGTCGGTGTGGTAATGGGTGGCGTGGCCGACGGGCTTGTACACCGATCCGGTCAGCGCGCTGCGGGCGACATAGCGCGCCCGCTCCCAGGCCGCGGCGGTCGGCGTATAGCGCAGCATCGCCCCGTCACAGGTGAAAGTGAACTGGCAGCCGGTCGAGCGTTCGAATCCCTGGAACACGACGCCGCAGATGGTTTTCGGGAAAGCGGGATGCCTCGCGCGGTTGATGATCACCTGCGCCACGGCCTTTTCCCCCACGGCATCGTCGCCGGCCTCGTAATAGACCGCGGCAGCCAGGCAATCGACCGCACGTTCGCGGCTGTCCTCGGCGCCGAAGATATTGAACGGCCGGGCGGCGGGGTTGGGCAGGGTGGAGAAGGGCACCGAGGCGTTCCACGCCCGCGCGTCATCGGGCGTGACGACCTGCAGCTCGACCGGTTCTACGGCCGGCAACTCGTCCTTGGGCACCACCCGGTGCGAGACCTTCACCGGCGCCTTGGCCTTGCCGATGACGGTCCGAGGCGTGTGCGCGACGAGCCAGACCGGCCCCGCGATCGCCAGGAGCATGACAAGCCCGAGCATCGCCACGAGCACGGGCGAGACGGGGCGCGAAGAGCCTGCAAAGCTGCGAGGAAAGGAAAGGGTCGCCATGGGGTCGCCGCCCATAACGCAGAAGCACGCAGGTTGGAACCATTGCGGCGCCGAAACGCCGCAGGCTTCGGCTCAGCGTGGGACGGCGGGGCTTAGTCCGGCCAGAAGCCGGTGGCCTCGCACATATCCCAATGGTCCGCCGCACCCAGTTTGCAGGCCGCCGCGGTGCTCTCGCCGATGCAGAGCTTCACTTCACGCTGGTAGCGCTTGTAGCAGCTCTCCGGGCGCGCCGGCGCCGCGGCCGCCAGCGCCACCGGCTTGTGCTTGATGGCGGAGACTGGGGCGGCCGCCACACCGCGCGCTTCGGCCGGCGTTTCCAGCCCGCGCTGCTTCCCCCCGAAAGCCAGCGGCCACCCCAGATAAATGGCAAGCATCACGCTCACCAGGATCATTGCATTACGCACGACGAATTCCCCCCGGAAACGACGTTTTCCCCGACTCGGGAAAACTAGCGTTAATCGGGAGTTAATTCCAGTGCCTCAGCTCTCCGGAAGGAAGTCTGGAACGCTCAAATAGCGCTCACCTGTATCATAATTGAACCCAAGCACCCGGACGCCCTCCGGAAGATCGGGCAATTTCTGCAGGATCGCGGCCAGAGTCGCCCCAGAGGAGATGCCGACCAGCATACCTTCCTCCCTTGCGGCACGGCGCGCCATGTCCTTGGCGACACCGGCATCGACCTTGATCACGCCGTCGATCGCATCGGTGTGGAGATTGCGCGGCACGAAGCCCGCGCCGATGCCCTGGATCGGGTGCGGGCCGGGCTGGCCGCCCGAGATCACCGGCGAAAGCTCGGGCTCGACCGCATAGACCTTCACATTCGGCCAGGCCTTTTTGAGCGTCTCGGCAACGCCCGTGATATGGCCCCCGGTGCCGACACCGGTGATCACCACGTCGATCGGAGTGTCGGCGAAGTCGTTGAGGATCTCCTGCGCCGTGGTGCGGTGATGCACGTCGATGTTCGCCGGGTTCTCGAACTGCTGCGGCATCCAGGCGCCCGGAGTCGTCTCGACGATCTCCATGGCTCGTTCGATCGCGCCCTTCATGCCCTTTTCGCGCGGCGTCAGGTCGAAGGTCGCGCCATAGGCGAGCATCAGGCGGCGGCGCTCAAGGCTCATGCTCTCGGGCATCACCAGGATCAGCTTGTAGCCCTTAACCGCCGCGACCATCGCCAGGCCGACGCCGGTATTGCCGCTGGTCGGCTCCACGATCGTGCCGCCCGGCTGCAGGCTGCCGTCCTTCTCGGCGGCCTCGATCATCGCCAGCGCGATGCGGTCCTTGATGGAGCCGCCCGGGTTGGTGCGCTCGGACTTGATCCAGACTTCCGCGTCCGGGAACAGCTTGCTCACCCGGATGTGCGGCGTGTTGCCGATCGTTTCGAGGATCGTATTGGCCTTCATGTCGTCATCTCCTTGGGAGGAATCTCAAGATTGGCCGGAGGATCGAAGGTTCGAGCCCGCCTCAACTCCGGAAATAGCTTGGCCCAGGCGATCGTGACAAGGATCGCGCCGATGCCGCCGCCAACCACAGCGGCGACCGGACCGATGAGCGCGGCGAGAAAGCCTGATTCGGCCTCGCCCAGCTCGTTCGAGCCCGAAATGAACAGGGTGGAAACCGCACCGACCCGGCCACGCATCTCGTCCGGCGTATAGAGCTGGATCAGCGACTGGCGAACATAGACCGAGACCATGTCGGCTGCGCCGAGCACGAACAACGCGAACAATGCGATCAATACCGCCGGAGCGGTATCATGCCCGATTGCGCTCGGCCCCAGCACCGGCACCAGCAAGGGCGCCGAGAGGCCGAAGATCACCGTTGCGAAGCCGAACAGCGCCACCGCGAGCAGCATCTTCACGCCCACATCGCTCTTGAGCGGACGCCAGGAGAAGAACACCGCCGTCAGCACCGCACCCACCGCCGGCGCCGCGCGCAGATGCCCGAGTCCGGCCGAGCCGACCTCGAGGATGTCGCGGGCATAGACGGGCAGCATCGCCGTCGCGCCGCCGAGAAGCACCGCGAACAGGTCGAGCGAGATCGCGCCGAGCACGAGCCGGTTCCGCCGGACATAATGCAACCCGTCGACCATCTGCGCCCAGGGGCTGCCGCTGAACTTGCGCACGGTACGCGGCACGGGTCCGATCAGCATGAGCATGACCAAGGACAGCAGGAACAGTCCTCCCGCCACCGCATAGGAGAGCCAGTCCGCCGCTGCATAGAGATAGCCGCCCATCGCCGGCCCGATCACGGTGCCGATCTGCCAGGAGAGCGAGCTCAGCGCGATCGCGGTCGGCAGGATCGCCTTGGGCACCAGGTTGGGCGAGAGCGCGCTCAGTGCCGGGCTGGCAAAGGCGCGGGCGACACCGAGCAGCGCGGCAATGCCGAACAGGGCCGGCAGGCTGATCGTGTCGGTATAGGTCAGCACACCCAGGCTGATCGCGCAGAATGCTTCGAGCGCCACCGAGGCTCGGGCGATCCAGCGCCGGTCAAGCCGGTCCGCGACCCAGCCGGCGAACAGCGAGAGGAAGAGCAGGGGCAGGAACTGCGCGACGCCGATCAGCCCGAGTTGAAACGCCGCCTCCTTCACCGTCATCGTCCGCCGGGCGATGTCATAGACCTGCCAGCCGATCACGATCACCATCGCCATCTGCCCGAGCGTGGCCGAGAGGCGCGCCAGGAAATAATAGCGGAAGTTGGGAACGGCGAATGGATGCGTTGCTTCGGCGGCCATGGAAGCGCCTCTAGGCCCTTCCGCGACGGAACCGCAACGAACGATTGCAGGCGCGGCCGCCAATCACATCAAGATATGCCCGATCAGCGCAGCTTTGCCGGCTGGACGTCCTCGGTCTCGGCACTGCGCGGGTTGCGGATCGCGGGGCGCAGCCGCGCGAAGCTGCACAATCCGGCAATGGTCGCCAGCCCGGCAGCGACAAGGGCAGGTACCGTTCCGCCGCCGATGCTCAGCGCCAGCAGCGCGGCCACCAGCGTCGCGCCGGTCGTCTGTCCCACCATCCGCGTCGTGGAGACCAGCCCGCCTGCCGCCGCGGCCCGATCGATCGGCGCCGAGCCGATGATCAGCCGGGCATTGGGCGACAGGAACATGCCGAAGCCGGCCCCCGTGAGCGACATCCGCCAGGCGATATCGAACCACGTCGGTTCCACGGGCAGGAAGGCGAGGAAGATCAATCCGGTTACCGCGACCACCATGCCGATCGCGCCGAGCGCACCCGCCGGATAGCGATCGGACAGCGAGCCGGCGAGCGGCGCGACGATCATCGTTGTGAGCGGCCAGGGCGCGATCACCGCGCCGACTTCGGAAGGCGCGAAGCCATAGCCGTGCTGGAGCCGGAAGGGGAGGGAAAGCAGCAGCGTCATCGTCGCGATGAACGCAGTGAAGGCTCCGACCACCGACAAGGCGAGCACCGGACGCGCCAGCAGATCGACCGGCAAGATCGGCTTGGGCTCGCGCAATTCCCGCCGGACGAACAGCAGGCCGATCGTCGCGCCTGCGATCACCACCGCGCCGGAGACCACCGGGCTGTCGCCGTGCACGGCACTTTCCAGCCCGCCGATCACCAACCCGAACATGCCGGCGCAGAGCAACGCACCCAGCACGTCGAACGGCTCGTCACGCGGCTCGCTCCCAGGCAAGGCACGGCCGAACAACAGGCTGGCGATGGCGAAAGGCACGGCGGAGGCAAAAACCCAGGGCCAGGGGCCAATGGCCAGCACGAGCCCGCCCAGGGTGGGCGCAAGCGCGGCCGAGCTGGAAACCACCACCGAGTTGATGCCCAGCCCGCGCCCAAGATGCTTGGCCGGATAGATCTGGCGGATCAGCGCCGAAGATACGCTGAGCGCCGCCGCCGCACCCGCCGCCTGCGCGGCGCGGACAATGAGCAGGAAGGGCAGGCTCTTGGCGAAGAAGCAAAGGACCGTCGCGACGGTGAAGACGAGCTGCCCGGTCTGGTACATCCGCTTCAGGCCAATCCGCTCGCCCAGTCCGGCAAGCGGCAGCAGCAGCATGACCAGCACGAGCTGGTAGACCGTCACGATCGAGACCGCGGCAGAGCTCTCGATGTGCAGGTCGCGGGCGATGGTGGGCAGAGCCACGGTCGCGATGGCGCCGTCGATCACCACCAATGCCGATCCGAACGAAACGGCAGCGATGGCCAGGGTGCGGCGGGGCTGGGGGAGGCCATCGGTCATCGCCGTTCAGTGCCGCAACAGTGCGTCGGGTTCCAGCGGGAACTCTTCCTTACCCAAATGGGTTGTTTCGCAATCTAAACCAAAGACTTGGAGAGACTGATGGGCAAGGGCATCCTGTTGTGGCTGCTGGGCATTCCGATCCCGATCATCCTGCTTATCCTGCTGTTCTGGCACTAGGCCGATCAGGCTGGGTCGGTCTTGTTCCGGCCCGCACCGTTCTCGATGACAAGATTGTTGCCGGTGAAGATCAGCTCACGGATCTCCCACGCATCGGCGACGTAGCGATGATCCGGCTTGCCGGGGCATGCGCCTTCGTCGTTCGTGGGAAGCTGGTGCATCAACGGCAGGATATCGGCCGCCTCGCGCTCGATTCGCTCGCGGATGCGCCCCATCAGCCAGCGGATCGAGCGCGCATAGGTTTCCCACTGCGCCTCGCTGGGCAAACCGTGCCAGCGGGTGACATGCTCGCGGAAATCCGCGACCAGTGCCGCCGTCTCCGCGCTCGCCTGGCTGGCCGCTTGCGCAACTTCGCCGCCCAGGCCATCCATCAGGGGACCATAAACTTGGCCCTCCATCTTCGCGAAATGCATCAGAAGGTCGCGGGTGAACATCCAGCGGCGGAATCCCAGCCCGTCGACACTGGCAGGCCGCGGCCCGGAAACCATCGTCTCCAGCGCATCGGCATTGGCAAGAATGTGGCTGTGCTGTCTCAGCACACGCTCCACGGGCATTACGCGACTCCTCATTCCCCCATTTTGGCGCAGTATGCCTGTCCAGGGGTGAAATCGCGGCTCAGGAGCTAACCCTATTGGGGAAGCTACGGAGGCCCCGCCGCAGGTGCGACAGGGCCTCCGGAACGTCAGCGGCAGCGAACCTGGTCGCGGTCCACCGAGCTGCCGAGCGCGCCGCCGGCGATCGCGCCGAGCAGCGTGCCGACGGTCTTGGAACGGCCGCCTGCAATCACGTTGCCGAACAGGCCGCCCGCCGCGGCACCGACGATCAGGCCGGTCGTGCCGTCCGAGCGCTTGCAATAATATTTGCCGTCATTGCCGCGATAGATGCGGTCGTCCTGGGTCAGGACGCGCTCCTGGTAGCCGGGCGGCGGCGCGCGATAATCGCGGGCGGCATCATAATATTCGTCGTCGCGCGGGTCATAGCCCGAATAGCCGCCACGGGGCGGAGGCGGTGGTGCCACCGGACGCTGCTTGTAGGCGCGGTAGCGCTCGAGCGCCTGCTGGAACTGGTCATATTCCCGCTCGAAACGCTGCTGCGCCGCATCGAAACGCGCTTCCTCGTCCTGCGCGTAGATGGGCGCGCGCTGTGCCATCGCCGGCGTCGCGACCGCCAGGCTGGCCGCTGCGACTGCGGCGAGGGTTACCAGATGCTTCATGTTATTCTCCTTCCCGAAGGCCCATACGGCCGGGGGCGCTGAAACGTTCCGGACATCCGCGTGAAGCCGGGCTGAACGGACGATGCAGATACGACGGAACCGTAATGAAGTGCGGCAGAACGCACCAGCGCGAAACCCGATCGGCCTTTGATAGTTGGCACGGAACCGATAGACGGATTGGCCGATTTGAAGCCGGAAAGCCTGCACTGAACGCCAAAAGCTTGCTGCGGCGCAGCAAGAGTTGCCATAAGGCCCCATGCTGTTGAGTAATGAAACCGATTCCACCGCCGCTCCCGCTCCGACCACGCCGATGGTGCTGGAAGGGATCGTGCGCCAGAAATGCCTGTCCGTGACGTATAATCGCACGGCGATGATCCTGGCGCCGCACATCCTCTACACCCGCCATGACGCGCTGCATGTAGATGGTGTGGTGGTGCTCAAGGAAGGCGCGCCGCCGCGCGAGGAGAAGATCGGCACCTTCAAGCTCGACGGATTGACCGGGATGACCGTGACCGACCGGGATTTCGTCAAGAGCGCGCTGTTCGATCCCAGTCTGGAGAAATATCAGGGCGAGACCCTGATGGCGGTGGCCTGATCTCCGGGGCTGTGCTGAAACGGCCCCATGAACTTCATGCAGTTCCTCAAGTCGCTCGACGACCTGCTGTACGAGATCATCACCTGGCTGGTCTTCTATCCGATCACCCTGTGGCGGACGATCCGGCACCCGTTCGTGATGATGGCCTATGCCGACAGCGAATTGGAGGACACGGCCGAGCAGCAATATCCTGATGTGCTCAGCCCGCCGATCTTCCTGCTGCTCACGCTGCTGCTCAGCCACACGATCGAACTGGCACTTGTCGGGCAAAGTTCGATCGTGGCGGACAAGCGCGGACTGTCGGGACTGATCAGCGACGATACCAGCCTGCTGTTGATGCGGCTGCTCTTCTTCGCGATCTTTCCGCTGATCATGGCAGTCGCGCTGCTGCGCCGGCAGAAGGCGCCGCTGACCCGGGACAGCCTGAAGCCTCTATTCTATGCGCAATGCTATCCCGCCGGCGTGTTCGCGCTGGTGCTCGGGATCGGGTCGCTCGCGACGCAGATGCCGGGAGGCCCGGCCTTCCGCAGCGCCGGGCTCGCGATCATCCTTGCCGCCTTCCTCTGGTATGGCTCGCTGCAGACGCTGTGGTTCGCACGCACCCTGGCCGTCTCGAAGCTTCGCGGCTTCGGTATCGCCACGATGACGATGGTGGAGTGCGTGATCCTGTTCGTGCTGCTCGCCGCCCTGCTGGCCTAGAAGCCGCCACCCCCGCGCCAGTCCCCTGCATCGCACCGCCCCGTGAAGTTGGTTGCGGCCCGGATGCGAATGATGCCGCTGCGACGGTCGATCTCGAACTTCGGCTTGTTCAACCCGTTCATGCGATATTCGCCAGTGATGCGATCCGGGGTGACGACCAGGTTCTGGATGTCCCACCAGCCATTGTCGCCGCCGCTGTGGATCGGCGAGACCAGCTTGCCCTCGGGCCGGATGCGGCCACGGCCATGCCAGATCTCGATCTGCAGGTCGGACGCGAAACCCTCGCGACCGAGCGTCGTCCCATATTGCGGCTCGAAGCGGTGACTGCGCGAATTATAGACATAGCCTGACTGATACTGCGCGGAGGGGGCGCTGCCGCCGCCGAAACAGACCAGAGTGATCGAGGGACCATAGCGGTCGCCGCCACCCGGGGCGTTGCCATAGTCCGGGCGCGGCGGGCCATAGTCGGGGCGCTGGGGCTGGCCGCCGCCACCCTGGCAGTTCGCGTCGGGCACCCGCTGGATCACCGAATAGCGCCCCTCACTGGTCGCCACCTGGATGCACTGGCGCTGGCGACCGCTCCACCAGAGCGACCATTTCGTGTCGCGGACGGTGTTCACGGTGACGAAGGCATAGCCACGCGCCTCGAGCTGCGTCTCGCCGCCCGCCGCGCGGGCACCGACCAGGTCGGCGACGTCGGAAGGAGAGGATTGCGCGAAGGCAGGCACGGCAAGCATGGTGGTAGCGAGCAGGGCGGTCAGCATCAGGCGCATGCGTCCAGGTCCTTTCGGGGGTGTTTCGGCCTCGTTCTTACCCCGCATCAATGCGCTCGCCCACGCCGATTTCCGTCCGCGAGCGAGTTTTCCGGGGCCCCGCCTTCACACAACCTAAAGGGTCCACGCGTAGGAACCCATCCGGATTGGTGTAAATCTCGGGCGAGGCGGAATGAGCGGTACGGGTGTCGGGGCGGCGAGGGCGATCGGGAACGGCACGGCCATCCCGTTCATGCGCCGGAATGGCCCGGACCCGCTTGCCGCCGAACATCTCCGCCTGTTCCGCAACTACGAGGCCATGAACCTCGGCTGGTTCTGGGCGACCGACGCCGAAGGCCGGATCACCTATATCAGCGAGGGCGCCGCTCGCTCGCTTGGCCAGACCGGCGATGCGCTGATCGGCCAGGATCTGGTGTCGCTGTTCAAGAACCCGAATGACGAAGCGGACGCCGAGCGCCGTCGCACCATGCCCTTCCAGATGGCCCGCCAGGCCCGTTTCGACGCGATCCCGCTGCTGGTCGACATTGTCGGCGAGGAGCGCTGGTGGGCGCTCTCCGGCCAGCCGGCACGCGACAGTCGCGGGGGGTTCTCCGGCTATCTCGGTCACGGCGTCGACGTGACCAAGGAACAGCGCGCCACCCGCGAGAGCATCCGGCTCGCCATGTATGATCCGCTCACCGGCCTGCCCAACCGGCGGCGGATGGGCAATTTGCTCGACAGCACCATCGCCGCCTTTCGCAGCCAGGAGCGCGCCTGCGCGCTGATGCTGATCGACCTCGACCGGTTCAAGGCAATCAACGACAGCCTTGGCCATCCGGTCGGCGATGCGCTGCTCAAGCAGGTCGCCGAGCGGCTTGCGACCATCGTCGGCAATTCCGAACAGATCGCCCGGATGGGCGGCGACGAGTTCCAGGTGATCCTGCCCGATGCGCATAACCGGGTCGGCATCTCCGACCTTGCCAACCGCATCATCGAGTCGCTGTCGCACCCCTATACGATCAACGGCAGCCGCTGCCTGATCGGTGCCTCGATCGGCATCGCGGTGAGCCCGTTCGACGCCAGCACCAGCGACGAGCTGGTCCGCAATGCCGACCTCGCGCTCTATGCTGCCAAGGGGGCCGGGCGCGGCCGGGCACGCTTCTTCTCGTCCGACCTGCTCCAGGTCGCCGAGGACCGCCGGCTGCTCGAGCAGGACCTGATCGACGCGCTCTCCAACGGCGAGCTCGCGGTCCATTACCAGCCGATCCTCAGCGCCCGCAGCGAAGACGTCACCGGTTTCGAGGCGCTGCTGCGCTGGAACCATCCCAAGCGCGGGCGGATCTCGCCGGCGATCTTCATCCCGATCGCCGAGGACGCCAACCTGATCCCGCAGCTCGGCGAGTGGACCTTGCGCCAGGCCTGCATGGACGCCGCCAAATGGCCCGGCGAGCTGCGCGTCGCGGTCAACGTCTCACCGATCCAGTTCGCCAGCGAGGCGCTGCCCGCCATCGTGATGAGCGCGCTCGCCAATTCCGGGCTCAAGGCGGAGCGGCTCGAGCTGGAGATCACCGAAAGCGTGTTCCTCGGCGAAACCGCCGAGACCGACGCCCGCTTTGCCGCGCTCAAGCGGCTCGGCGTCCGGCTGGCGCTCGACGATTTCGGCACCGGCTATTCCTCGCTCGGCTATCTGAAGAGCGCGCCGTTCGACAAGATCAAGATCGACCAGAGCTTCGTCCGCGGTACCACTGAGGAAGGGGCCCGCAACCAGGCGATCATCGCCGCCATCGTCGCGCTGGCCAATGCCCTTGGCATGGAAACCACCGCCGAGGGCATCGAGAGTTTCGACCAGCTCGAGACCATGCGTCGGCTGAACGTCAGCCATATCCAGGGCTTCCTCTACAGCGGCGCCGTTGCCGCGGCCGACCTCGCCAAGCACCTCGAGAACGGCAAATGGGTACTCAAGCCCCAGGGGCCTGCCCGCCAGCGCCACATCCGCCACACCACCTTCCGCAAGGTCGGCGTGATCCACGACAATCACTACTACCCCGCCGTTCTCAAGAACGTCTCCGCCTCGGGCGCCCTGATCGAGGGCATTGTCGATGTGCCGGAGGGCACTCAGTTCGTCGTCGACCTTGGCGAGGGCCAGATGGTCGTCGCCATCGTCCGCCGCGCCCTGCAGCACCAGCAGGGCATCGAGTTCGAGCAGCCGCTGGTCGAGGACAGCAACGGCGCGCTCACTACCCGGCACCGGGTCTCGCCCAAGGTGCTTGGCGAGGCCGGGCTGCAGCAGCAGGGCCACAATCTCGTCGCCAAGACGGAGGAGGGGCTGGCGCTGCCCGCCTTCCACACCACCACCGAGTGGAACGGGATCGAGGTCTAACGCCGCCCGGTCGCTCAGGGCTGTTTCTGCAGCTTTTCCAGAACCTCCCTGCCATTGTCGTTGCCCGGATTGAGCTCGAGCGAGCGGCGATACTCCGCGATCGCGCCGGGCCTGTCGCCCGCCTCGGCCAGCGCTTCCGCCAGGCTGTCATGCGCGTTCCAGCTGTCGGGATAGGCCGACACGTTCCAGGCGAAGATGCCTCGCGCCGCCGCCGGACGCTTGTCGCGCAGCAGGCGATAGCCCCAGGCGTTCACCAAATCCTCGTTGAGGTGCAGTTCCGGGAAGCGGGCCTTTATCGACGCGATCGTGCCGGGCACATCGGCATAGTCGCTCTTCTCGAGCGCGGCCTCGAGCGCCACCAGCCCCTTGGGCGGCCCGAACAAGGCCGCATGGATCGCATCGGCAAGCCCCTGCGCCGTGCTCTGCGCGCCGGAGCTGTTGGCGAGCACGACCACGCCGTAGCGCTGGGCCGGATAGAAGTCGCAATAGCTGGAGAAGCCGAGCGTCCCGCCCGAATGGCGCAGATAGGTCTGGCTGTCCGCCGTCTTGCCGATCACCCAGTGGAAGCCGATCTGCCCGGCACCCGGCGCGCCGAACAGGGGCTGGTGGGTGAGGGCGATGGCGGGATCGGTCGCGGCGATCTGGGCCGAGAGATAGCGCGCCATGTCCGCCGCCGAATAATGCAGCCCGCCCGCGGCGCGGATCACCGGCATTGCGAGCGTGGGTCGTTCGGTGCCGTCCGTGGCATAGCCGATGGCGAACAGCGCGGGCGGCACCGATGCCCCACCGGCACGCATGCCCAGCGGCTTCTCGACGAAGCGGGCGAGCAGCGCATCATAGGGCGCGCCATAGATCCGCTCGACGACCACGCCCTGGAGCTGCGAGGCGACATTGCTGTGGCGCGGCAGGTGCCCGGGCATATCGACCAGCTGCGCGCCCTTGAGATCGACGAGGAACTGCGGCTGGTCATAGCCGTCGAGCAGCTTCGCCACCGCAAAGGCCAGCTCGTTCGGCGGCAGCTTGCTGAAGCGGGCCATCCAGTCGGGCACATTGTCGGGCAAAGCGGAAGTGGTGGTGACCATGTCCGCCAGCCGCACCGGACGGCCGTCGCGCACCAGATTGTCATAGCCCGCCGGGAGGTATTTGCGGACATCGTCGTCGAGCCGGGCCCGGCCTTCGCGGATCGCATGGGCCAGGATCAGTGAGGTGAAGGTCTTCGAGATCGAGCCGATCTCATAGACCATATGCTCGCTGGCCGGCGTGCTGGTGGCGCGATTGGCGATGCCGGCATGGTGAAAGCGGGTGCGCCCGTCCCGGGTCACCGCGACCGACACGCTCGGCGCCTTGCCGCTTTTCACGAACTCGTCGACCAGCGCCTGTACCGGGTCGGCAGAGGTTGCGGCACGGGCGAAGCCGGGCAGGAGCGCGGCGCCGGCGGTAGCGGGCATCAGCGCGAGGAGCTGGCGGCGGTTGAGGCGGGGTCGGTAGGCGTTGTGCTGCATGGTTTGATCCCTTTCGCCTACGAGGCTACATTTGTAGCGCAACCTGCGTCAAGGGTGTAATGGTTATGCAATACACGCGGTGATTTGCGGAGCCGGGGAATCTGCCTCCTTGCGGGGAAGCACGATTCATCACCCTGAGGGAAATCCCTTCCTCAAGGTCTGGAGAAACTACCCCACCGTCACAAAACTATCCATAACCCGCTTCCGCCCGGCCTGCTCGAAGTCGATCTCCAGCTTGTTGCCTTCGATCTCGGCAATCACGCCGTAGCCGAACTTCTGGTGGAACACGCGCATGCCCAGCGACAGGTCGTCGCGCGCCTTGGCGCCGAAGCTCACGGCGGACGCACGGCTTTCCACCACGCGGGCGGGTTCGCGGTTGAAGGTGCGGGAGGTGAAGCTGCCGCCGGGGTTTTTCATGTCCACGCCCGCGGCGCGCTGCCAGCCCGGGCCTCTTCCCGTTCCGCGAGACACATCCGCGAAGGGGTCGCTGCGTTCGCTCCAGTTCGCCTGCCACAGGCTCGCGCCGCCGGTCATCGTGCTTTCGCTGTCGATATGCGCCTCGGGCAGCTCGGCGACGAAGCGGCTGGGGATCGACGAGTTCCATTGGCCGTAGATGCGGCGATTGGCGGCGTGGAGGATGAAGGCCTTTCGCCGCGCGCGGGTGATCGCGACATAGGCGAGGCGGCGTTCCTCCTCCAGCGACGCGTTGCCGCCCTCGTCGAGCGCGCGCTGCGAGGGGAAGATGCCTTCCTCCCAGCCGACCAGGAACACCGTGTCGAACTCCAGGCCCTTGGCGGCGTGGATCGTCATGATCGTCACCTTGGGCTCGTCGGCATTGGTCTCGTTGTCCATGACAAGCGAGACGTGCTCGAGGAAGGCGCCGAGTGTCTCATACTCCTCCATCGCGCGGACGAGCTCGTTGAGGTTCTCCAGGCGCCCGGCGGCCTCGGCGGTGCGATCGGCCTGCCACATCGCGGTATAGCCGCTCTCGTCGAGGACGATGCGGGCAAGATCCGGGTGCTGGAGGTCGTTGCCCATGGAGCGCCAGCGCGCCATGTCGCCGACCAGGTTGCCGAGCGCGCGGCGGGCCTGGGGCGTCAGTTCGTCGGTATCGAGGATGCGCGCCGCCGCCACGGTGAGCGGCACCTGCGCCGCGCGGGCATATTGGTGGACCTTCGCCAGCGCCTTGTCGCCCAGGCCGCGCTTGGGCGTGTTGACGATGCGCTCGAAGGCGAGGTCGTCGGCCGGCTGGGCGATGACGCGGAGATAGGCGACGGCGTCGCGGATCTCCATGCGCTCGTAGAAGCGCTGGCCGCCCAGGATGCGGTGGGGCAGGCCGATCGCGATGAACCGGTCTTCGAACTCGCGGGTCTGGTGCTGGGCACGGACGAGGATCGCCATGTCGTCGAATGACTTGCCGCCGCGATTGAGGCCTTCCATCTCCTCGCCGACGCGGCGGGCCTCCTCGGGCCCGTCCCATACGCCGAGCACCTTGACCTTCTCGCCCTCGTCCTTGTCGGTCCAGAGCGTCTTGCCAAGGCGGCCGCTGTTGTTGGCGATCACGCCACTGGCCGCCGCGAGGATGTGCGGCGTCGAGCGGTAATTCTGCTCGAGCTTGATCACCTTGGCGCCGGGGAAATCCTTCTCGAACTTGAGGATGTTCTCCACCAGCGCGCCGCGCCACGAATAGATCGACTGGTCGTCGTCGCCGACGCAGCAGATGTTCTTGCGCTCCTGGGCGAGCAGTCGCAGCCAGAGATACTGGACGGCGTTGGTGTCCTGATATTCGTCGACCAGGATGTAGCGGAAGCGCTGCTGATAGCTCTCCAGCACGTCGCGATGGGTCTTGAGGATCACCAGCATGTGGAGCAGCAGGTCGCCGAAGTCGCAGGCGTTGAGCGCCTTCAGCCGCTCCTGATAGAGAAAGTAGAGCGCGGCGCCCCGGCCATTGGCATAGCGCTCGGACTCGCCGGCGCCGATCTCGGCGGGGGTCAGGCCCTTGTTCTTCCATTCATCGATCAGCCCGGCGAGCTGGCGGGCGGGCCAGCGCTTCTCGTCGAGATCGGCGGCGAGGATCAGCTGCTTGATCAGGCGGAGCTGGTCGTCGGTATCGAGGATGGTGAAGTTCGATTGCAGCCCGACCAGCTCGGCATGGCGGCGCAGCATCTTGGCGCCGATCGCATGGAAGGTGCCGAGCCAGGGCATGCCCTCGACCGCAGCGCCGACGAGGCGGCCGACGCGCTCCTTCATCTCGCGTGCCGCCTTGTTGGTGAAGGTGACCGCCAGGATCTCGGACGGGAAGGCGCGCCGCGTCCAGAGCAGATGGGCGAGGCGGGCGGTGAGCGCCGCGGTCTTGCCCGTGCCGGCGCCGGCGAGGACGAGCACCGGCCCTTCGGAAGTGAGCACCGCCTCGCGCTGGGGCGGGTTCAGGCCGCTCAGATAGGGGGCGTTATTGTCGGTCTCTACGGGCAGGGTCATGGCGAACAGCTAGGGAACGCTTTGGGCGGCCGCAAGCTCCGCGCGCAGGAGCAGTTATGCACAGGCATCGGAAATACAATCGCAACAATGCACTAGCGCCTGCAACAAACCCGCAATAATACCTAATTGCCGTCAACCATCGGTTGGCGGCCAAATCCCGCAGCTGGGGAGCTGGGATAATGATGATTCGGGGGGCGAGTCTGATTGCGGCGGCGGGGGCGGTTTTCGCCTGTGCGCCGGCATGTGCTCAGGCGATTGCGGCGGCGCAGACCGCCTATCTGGTGCTGCGGCCGGAAATCCGGGTGAAGAACGAGGAGCATGTCTCCGGCCTGTGGCTGCGGACCAGCGCGACCGTGCGCGAGCCGAGCGAAGCCTGGCGGGCGGACGAGGCCAAGGCCTCTTATGGCTTTTCCGTGCAGAAGGAAGTGCTGGGGCACACCTGGCTGGGGCTGAGCGCCGTGGCGCAGGCCCCGCGCTTCGATGCGGATCGCGGCATGGTACGCGATGCCCGCCATTACGCCGGGGCGCGGCTGAGCTTCGAGGCGTCGGACAAGGTCGAGCTGGGCTTCGCCTGGCTGCGGCGGCTGCGCGGACGCGGCTTCATGAGCGCGCCGGGGGGCAATCGCGGGATCAAGCCGGGGCCCAAGGCCTATATGCAGCTGCGCTTCTGAAATCGATGGACACGCCGCGCTGATGGCGGCGGATGGAGACGGTTGCGCGATCCCGCCCAACCGTCTCGCCAGGAGCGGATCTAGACGTAGATCTCGCGGAGCGCGATCGCGTCGGCCCGTGCGAAAGCACTGGGCGGAATCGGCGGCGGAGGCGGCGGATTGTCGGTGCCGCCTTCCTCGGGATTGCCGACCTCGTCGCAATTGTCCTCGGGGTTCGGCGGCGGTGCGTCCGGAGTCAGCTCAGGCAGGCAGTTCGGATTGGTCTGCGCCATGGCTTGCGAAGAGGGAAGCATCGCGGAGCCCATCAGGGCAAGCGTTGCACAGGCGGCGAGCAATGAAAGTTCCTTCATTCTTGTCTCCTTGCCAACATCAGGCACTCCGGTTGTCCGACGCCCCGCGGGTTTTGGCAAAGTGAGTTGGGGCCCATTCGGTGCTAATCCGCCCTTGCCCGAACAGGACCCGTAATCGCGTGCCGGAATGACGCAAACTGGCCGATCCATGGGTCTGTCATGCGTTTGTCATAAGGCTGTCACACCCTCCGGCCAGAGGCGCGCATATCATGGCATCACTCGCTCTGGACCAAGCCGCACCGGTTGACCAACCGCAGCCCGGCCCCCGATTCGACTACAAGACGCATCCCCTCGCCAAATTGCTGTTCGCGGCGATCATGGTGGGCGGGCTGGCCTTTGCCGGCTGGAGCGTTTTGACCGACACCAAGGGGGTAGGGGAGGAGCTGGCCACCGGCGTGTTCCTCTTTCTCGGCCTGGCGCTGCTGATCGCGCTCGGCTTCGAGTTCGTGAACGGCTTCCACGACACCGCCAACGCCGTGGCGACGGTGATCTACACCAATTCGATGCCCGCCCATTTCGCCGTCGTCTGGTCGGGCTTCTGGAACTTCCTCGGCGTGATGCTGTCGTCGGGCGCCGTCGCCTATTCGATCATCACGCTGCTGCCGGTCGAACTGATCCTCAACGTGGGATCCTCGGGCGGCTTCGCGATGATCTTCGCACTGCTGCTCGCGGCGGTGCTGTGGAACCTCGGCACCTGGTATATCGGCCTGCCCAACTCGTCGTCGCACACGCTGATCGGCTCGGTGCTCGGCGTCGGCTTCGCCAACCAGCTCATCAACGCGGGCTCGCGCGGCGGCACCGCCGGCGTCGACTGGAGCCAGGCGACCAAGATCCTCACCGGCCTGTGGATGGCGCCACTGATCGGCTTCTTCGCCGCGATCGCGCTGCTGCTGGTGATGCGGGTCTTCCTGCGCAACCAGAAGCTCTACACCTCACCGATGCCGAACACCGCGCCGCCGATCGGCATCCGCAGCGCGCTGATCTTCACCTGCACCGCGGTCTCGTTCAGCCATGGCTCGAACGACGGCCAGAAGGGCATGGGCCTGATCATGCTGATCCTGATCGGCTGCGCCCCCACCGCCTATGCGCTCAACCGCACCCAGTCGGCGAGCGCCACGCCCGCCTATGTGCAGACCGCCAACATCGCCGAGGCCGTGTTCGACGCGCGCAGCAACGGCCTGCCGGACATGGCGCCGGCCCAGGCCCGCACCGTGCTCACCACCGCGCTCCAGCAGCGCAAGGCCGAGACCCCCGAGGTGTTCGCTGCGCTCGAGAGCCTGTCCAGGGATCTCACCGGCCGCGTCCAGGGCTATGGCGCGCTGAGCAAGGTTCCGGCGGAAGCCACCGGCAATGTCCGCAACGACATGTATCTGGTGCTCGACACCACCAAGCTCGCGACCAAGAAGCCCGAGGGCTACAAGGCGGAGGAGCTCAAGGCGCTGGGCGACTATCAGAAGAAGCTGGAAGCCGGCACGCGCTTCATCCCTCTCTGGGTGAAGATCGTCGTCGCGCTCGCGCTTGGCCTCGGCACGATGATCGGCTGGAAGCGGATCGTCGTCACCGTCGGCGAGAAGATCGGCAAGCAGCACATGACCTATGCGATGGGCGCCTCGGCCGAGCTGGTCGCAGCCGGCACGATCCTGGCGGCCGATCGCTTCGGCCTGCCGGTATCGACCACGCACATCCTGTCCTCGGGCGTCGCCGGCGCATCGGTGGCGAGCGGCGCGGGCCTGCAGGGCCGCACGGTGCGCAACCTGGCGCTCGCCTGGCTGCTCACCCTGCCGGCGGCGATGGCGCTTTCGGGCTGCCTCTACTGGGCGATGCTCAACGGCGTGAAGGTGCTGGGGCTCTAAGCCTCAGCGCCGCGCGAACTTCTGCACGCGCTGGCCGGCGATATCGACGACATAGATATTGCCGGCCCGGTCCGCGGCGATGTCATGGGCGATCCAGAACTGGCCGTCCTGGTTGCCCATCCGCCCGAAATGCTCGACCTGACGGCCATCGAGCGCCGCGATCGTCACGCCGTCGTGATCGGGCACCTTGTCCGGGTTCGATCCCCCGTCGAGGATCGCGATCCGGTTGCCGGGAAGCAGCGCCAGACCGAAGGGGCGGCCGATCACGGGTGACTTCCATTCGGTGAGGAAGTGCCCCATACCGTCGAAGACCTGGACGCGGTCGTTCACCCGGTCGGCGACATAGACACGGCCCGATCCATCCACCGCCAGCGCATGCGGGATATTGAACTGGCCCGTCCCGGTACCGCGCGAGCCCCATTGGAAGAGCAGCTTCCCATCAGCAGCGAACCGCGCGACGCGCGAATTGCCATAGCCGTCCGCGACATAGAAGCTCCCGTCCGCCATCGGCGCGACATCGGTGGGACGATCGAAATGCGTCGCATCGGCACCCGGCACACCCCGCTCGCCAAGCGTACGGAGCAATGTGCCGTCCGGTGCGAACTCGAAGACCTGGCTGGTGCCCGTATCGGTGATCCAGACATGATCGCCGGGGCCTATGCTGATCCCATGCGGCACCACGAACAGCCCGGCGCCCCATTCGCGCTTGAGCTTGCCGGTCACCGCGTCGAACACTTCGACCACCGGCTCCTTCACCGACACCAGCCCCTTGGCATCGGTACCGCGATTGCCACGGTGGAGGACCAGCACTTCGCCCTTGCTGGTCACCGCGACGCCCGAACAGGGACCGAGCACGCGCCCCTCGGGCAGGCTCGGCCAGCCAGGGACGACGGCGTAATGCGGCGCAGGGGCAGCGGAGGCGAGGAGGAGCGGGGCGAATGCCGCCAGGCCGGTGATGCGCATTCCCGTACCCTAGTCGCATCCGTCATCCCGGCGAAAGCCGGGATCTCAGCGATGGCGCGAAGATGGAGCCGCACGAAAGGGATGACGATATTGGAAGGGCGCTAGAGCCGCTTCGCGCCCAGTTCGAGCAGATGGCTCGCCAGCTCGATGCTGAACTTGAATCCCTGCCCGTCGGCGCGCAGGTCCGCCTTGAAATGCTCGATCGGGTTCCAGAAGGCGACGAGCAGCCCGGCCAGGATTGCGAACAGCGTGGCATAAGCCAGCCGCCTGCCTGCCGATTCGCGCATCGCCCGTCTCCCTGACTTCCGGTCGCTGAGGATTTTCCGGTACGCGGGCGAAACTGTCCGGCCGATGAACGGGCTTCCCCTTTGCGGTCAATCGATCCAAGGAGAGGATCAAAGGGGAGAGGGCATGACCAAAGCCGCCGCATCGCACCGCCGCATCCTGTTCGCCAGCCTGGTGGGCACCTCGGTCGAATTCTACGATTTCTACATCTATGCGACTGCGGCGGCGCTGGTGTTCCCCGACCTCTTCTTTCCCGCCAGCGAGCCCTGGATCGCACAGCTCGCCAGCTATGCCAGCTTCTCCGTCGCATTCTTTGCGCGGCCGCTGGGCGGAGTGCTGTTCGGCCATTTCGGCGACCGGCTGGGCCGCAAGTCGACGCTGGTCGCCTCGCTGATGCTCATGGGTATCTCGACCGTGCTGATCGGCTTCCTGCCCGGCTATGCGCTGGTCGGCGTCACCGCGCCGATCCTGCTGTGCCTGCTGCGCTTCGGCCAGGGGCTGGGTCTCGGTGGTGAATGGGGCGGGGCGAGCCTGCTCGCGGTGGAAAATGCGCCGCCGGGCTGGGCCAACCGCTATGGCAGCTTCCCGCCGATGGGCGCGCCGGTGGGCTTCATCTTCGCCAATGGCTTCTTCCTGGTGCTGGGCGCGTTGATGGACGAGGCGACCTTCCGCGAATGGGGCTGGCGCCTGCCGTTCCTGGCGAGCGCGGTGCTGGTGTTCCTCGGACTGTGGGTACGCCTCAAGATCACCGAGACGCCCGAATATGTCGCGGCGACCGAGAAGGAAGCCCCCCCCGCCGTGCCGATCGGCGAGCTGTTCCGCACCAGCGCGCTCGCCACTTTCGCCGGCACCGTCGGCACGATCGCCTGCTTCGCGCTGTTCTACATCTCGACCGTGTTCATCATCGGCTACGGCACCAAGACGCTCGGCTATGACCGCGAGACGTTCCTGGGGATCGAGCTGATCGCCATCCTGTTCATGGCGGCCGGCATCGCCGTCGCCGGGATCAGCGCGGACAAGCGCACCGCCAACAGCGTGCTGATGCTCGGCTGCCTGTTCACCGTGCCGGTGGGTCTGACGATGACCCTCATGCTCGGGCCGGACTCGCTGCCCAGCGTCGCGATCTGGCTTGCCTTCGCGCTGTTCGTGATGGGGTTCGTCTATGGACCGCTCGGCGCCTGGCTGCCGAGCCTGTTCCCGGCGCGCGTGCGCTATACCGGCGTGTCCGTGACCTTCAACCTGGGCGGCATCCTCGGCGGTGGCCTCACCCCGCTGATCGCGGCCTGGCTGGTCCAGCAGGGCGGGCTGGAGCTGGTCGGCTATTATCTCGCCGGGGCCGGGATGCTGAGCCTGGTCGGCTGCTGCTCGTGCAGAAGCGCCGGCTTGCAATGTAGGATTTAGCCTGCTGGGCTCGCGCAGCCAGCCTTCGGGCCGGCTGCTCTTTGACGCGGTTGGCGAAAATAGGATCACGCGCACGCAATCATATTGCGCGACACGCGACGTCAGCCTCGAATTGGGGTGATCGAGCGGCGCTAAAACCGCTTCTTGGCCTGTACTTTGTGTACTTTGGCGAGTCGCGGTCCAGGCACTGTAGGAAGTCGGCTCGTCAGTTCCCTGGCAAAGGCCGGGGAACAGTGGAGGTGAGCGGTCAGGCCATCCGCAGCAAGGTGAGCCGCGCCTTGCCATGGGTGCGGCTGACATCGACAGTGTAGCCGGCGATATCGGGCACTTCGTCCTTCGCCGTTTCGATGCTGATCCAGGTGGCCGGGCCGGCCCAGCCGAGACGGCCGAGCTTGTCGAGCGCCACGCTGCCCGCGCCGGTGCCATAGGGCGGGTCCATCAGGATCAGGTCGAGCGGCGCCCGCGCCGGACCAAGCGCCATCACCGAACCGGCGCGGACTTCCGCCCCCTTGGCGCCCAGCTTGGCGATGTTCGCGCGCAAGGCATCCAGCGCCGGCTTGTCCTGCTCAACGAACAGGCACGAGGCGGCACCGCGCGACAACGCCTCGAGGCCAAGCGCGCCGGATCCCGCGAACAAATCAGCGACGGCCAGTTCCTCGAAGCTGCCGAGGCGGCTGGCGAGCATCGAGAACAGAGCCTCGCGCGAACGGTCGGCAGTGGGGCGGGTGGTGTCCCCCTTGGGCGCGACGAGCGGGCGGCCGCGCCATTCTCCGGCGATGATCCGCATTACTTGCGCGTCCTTGGCGGGCGGGCGGGCTTGCCCGGCTTGCCGCGACCACCGGCAGGGCCGCGATCGGGGCGGCGCGCGGGCTTGGGCCGATCGATGAAATCGCCCTCACGCGGCTCACGCGTCTCACGATGGGCGCGCGCGCGTGCTGCGCGGGCGGGATTGGCGGGGGCTTCCTCGCGCGGCTTGCGCGGCGAGAACTTGCTGCCCGGTGTGCGGGGCCGTTCCTCGCTGCGCTCATTCCGTGCCGGGCGTTCGCCACGCGGCCCGATACCAGGCTTACCGGGACCACGCGGCCGCTCCTCGGAGCGCTCGCGACGATCGGGGGCCGCACCGCGCGGTGCAAGGCCGGGCTTGCCCGGGCCGCGGGGCCGTTCCTCGGACCGTTCCGCCCGCACCGGGCGCTCGCCGCGTGGCGCGAAGCCTGGCTTGCCGGGCACACGGGGCTCCTCGGCATTCCGGGCCTGGGGCGTGACGCGGGCGGTGAACACCGGCTTCTTCGGCGCCGCCACGGGCTTGGCGACCCTGCGGCGCCCCTCCGGCTCCTTGCCGCCCGTCGACACCGGCTCGGGCCGGGGCGCCGGCTCGACGACGCGCGAGCGCACCGCGAACTGCAGGTTCGAGGCCGCCTTGCCGCCGCCGGGCTTGGACATCACGGTCCGGAAGGTGATGAGATCGGCCTTGCGGATCTCGTCGACATCGCCCGGAGGCATGTCGGCCAGATAGAAGGGGCCGTAGCGGGTGCGGATCAGGCGGTTCACCTCGAGCCCGAGATATTCGAGCACGCGGCGCACTTCGCGGTTCTTGCCCTCGGTCAGGGTCATCTCGATCCAGACATTGGCGCCGGTCCGCCGCTCGATATTGGCGTTGATCGAGCCATAGCGGATGCCCTCGATCTCGACGCCGAGCATCAGCGATTCGAGCTGGGCCTGGGTGACGTTGCCATAGGCGCGCGCGCGGTAGCTGCGCTCGACGCCGGTGGCGGGCAGCTCCAGCTCGCGCTTGAGCTCGCCATCGGTGGTGAGCAGCAGCAGCCCCTCGGTGCTGAGGTCGAGCCGGCCGACCGGCATGACGCGCGGTAGTCCCTCGGGCAGATGGTCATAGATGGTCGGGCGGCCGGCGGGATCGCGCTCGGTGGTGAGCAGGCCGGCGGGCTTGTGATAACGGAACAGGCGGGCGGGCGCGGGCTCGGCGACGGGCATGCCGTCCACGGTCACGCCCCTCAGCGAAGTGAGCAGCGTGGCAGGGGTGTCGAGCACCTTGCCGTCCACGGCGATTCGCCCGTCGGTGATCATGCGCTCGATATCGCGACGGGACGCGATTCCTGCACGGGCCAGCAGCTTCGCGATGCGCTGCGCTTCTTTGGGATTGGATGGAGACACAGGGGCGATATAGCGATTGTCGCGGTCGCTTCAAAAATTATTGCGCCCTCGAAAGGGATTCGCGCGTTAGCGCTGTGGGTTCAGAGACTTGGCGGGCTTCAGGCGGCATGTTGTTCGGACGGAAAAAGCGACGGATTGCGCGACTCCTGGTGGTGGAGGACGAACCGTTGCTCGCGTTCGACACCGAGCATTTCCTGAGTGGTGAAGGTTTCGCGGTAGCCGCGACGGTCGATACCGTGGCCGAGGCGCTCCGCGTGCTCGCGGCGGACAGCGATCTCGACCTGGTGCTTGCCGATGTAATGCTGGCCGATGGCAGCGGCCTCGAAGTGGCCCGCGCCGCGCAGGGACGGGGCCTTCCGGTGCTGTTCGTGACTGGGAGCTTCCCCGAGGAAGCCAGGGCGCTGGCGGCGGGATGCCTGGCCAAGCCCTATCCGCAGCGGGACCTGCTGGCGGCGATCGAAGCGATCGAGGCGGTGTTGGAAGGCGCCAAGGCGCCGCGGCGGCTACCGGGGAATTTCAGCCTGTTCCTGAGCGCGGCTTAGCCAGCCGAGCCCGAATTGGGGCTCAGTGGCGCAGCAGTACGAGCGCGGCCGCGACGATGATCGCCCAGCTCACCGCGCCGATGCCGAACGCGATGATAAGGCCGGTGCCGCGCGGCAGACGGTCTTCCTCGTTGATGTCCAGGAACTCGCGGGGCGGCAGCGGAAGCGGCATGGGATGATCCTCTCGAATACCCAATTTAGGTACGCCCGCGCCGGAACGGAGGATATACAGAGGAATTACCCTCAGGGCTCTACCGGAGATGCGCATTAACCGCATCGTGGAAGTGGCGGATGCCGAGCTCGAGCGTGCCCAGGGTCACCCGCTCGACCGCCCCCGATGCCAGTCCCTGCTGGCCCAGTTCGCAGGCCCGGAAATCCTCCGAGGCGAAGACGCCGCCGTCGAGCAGCTCCCAGCTCTTCTCCCAATGGGCGAGCGCCTTTTCGGTGCTGGGCAGCTCGGGGATCAGCATGAAATCCTCGACCAGCACCCGGCCTTCGGACTGGGGCATCAGGACCATGAGGTTGATGTAGTCGGGGCTGACCACCAGCACCGTGCCGGGGAACATCTGGTAGGTATAGGTGATCGCCGCGCGCAGCGTCGCCCAGTCGCTGGAGGAAAGCGCCGCCAGCGCCGCCTCGCGCCCGACCGCCGAGCGCTGGTGGGCACCGATCGTATCCGCGGTCGAGACACCGTCCTGGAAGAAGGGGGCGATCGTCGCGGCGTGGAGGCGCTGGACGTGGTACGCCTCAAGAAAGGCGTCCATGATCAGCTTCCAGTTGGCGTTGACGCTGTGGGTGCGCCGGCGGAACAGATGCTGGGCGGACAGGTCGAACGCCTCGAAATCGCGGGCGAGCAGGTCGGCCTCGGCGAAATCGGCGTCCTCGGTGAAGGAGAACCAGATCAGCCCGCCGGCCTCGTGCGTGGGCAGGCGCTTGAGGCCGTACTCGCCCTTGTCGAGGCCGGGAAAGGTATCGGCGCGGGGCAGGCCGATCAGCCGCCCGTCGAAATTATAGGTCCAGGCATGATAGGGGCAGACCAGGCGGCCGCCTTTCACCGCGTCGCAGCCTTCTACCAGCCTGGTGCCGCGGTGCCGGCAGACATTGAGGAAGACATGCGCCTGGCCCGCCTTGTCGCGGGTGATGAGCAGGGGCTTGCCGAAGCCGTCATGCGGGATCGCCATGTTCGGTTCGGGCAGCAGCGCGGAGGGCGCAATGACCAGCGGGACCTGCGAAAAGATGTAGGCCTGCTCGTCGGCGAAGCGTTCCGGGCTGGTATAGACCGAGGCGGCGACATGGGCGATTTCGCCTTCGCCCTTCGATCCACCCCGCGCCAGCGCTCCGGCCAGCGCCAATTGCCCCTCGGTCGGCGCATTCATGGCATTCCTCCCTATGGCCTTCCTGGTATTTTTGGCTAGTTTCGCGCCGGAAGTACGTGGGGGCAAGAAGGAATGGAGCAGGTGAAGCGGCCGCAATGGGCTTATCCGGCGGCGCAGCTGGCATTGGCAGTGGCCTTGGCGCTGCTCGCCTTGCCCTGGCTGACCGTGGCGACGCCGGGTTCGGCGCCGCTGGCGGTGCACGGCTATGACTTCATCACCGGCACGGGCGCGTTCAAGCCGTCGATGACCTTCGTGCTCGGCATGCTGGTCGGGGTTGCCAGCCTGGTGCTGAGCTTCGTCTGGCGCCAACGTGGCGGCGCGAGCCTGATGGTCGGGGGTGCCGCCGTGGGTGGCCTGTTGGTGATCCTGGCGGTGCTGTTCGCCGCCTTCTCCCCGCCCAAGGCGCTGGCGACGAGCGCGATCCGGCCCGCGATCGGCTATTGGCTGGCCCTTGTCGCCCTGCTCGCGGCCTTCGTCGCCGGGCGCAAGGCGGCACCCGAGGACTGGCGCGCCGACCTGCCCGAGGGCGTGCGCCCCTATTTCGAGAATGCGCCGCTCGCTTCCTTCGCACTCGGGCTGAGCTCGGGCTTCCCCTTCGCGATGATCGGCGCGACGCTGACCAGCCGGCTGAAGCAGGACGGGATCGACAAGGCGACGATCACGGCGTTCGCGCTCGCCATCCTGGTCTACAACCTCAAGTTCCTCTGGGCCTGGATCATCGACGGCGTGAAGCTGCCGATCCTCGGCCAGCTGGGCCAGCGCGTGTCCTGGCTGATCGTGGCGGGCATCCTGGTGGTCGCCGCCGTCGCCAACATGGCGTTCACCCAGGCCGATCCGAACAATATCTGGCCGATGGTGACGGCCGCGGTGCTCGTCGGCCTGGCCGGCGCGACCTATGACATCGTGATCGACGGCTACCGGATCGAGATCCTCGAGCCGCGCCAGCTCGGCTATGGCTCGGGCATGTCACAATATGGCTGGCGGATCGGCTCCGCCGGTGCCGGCGCGGTGGCGCTGGTCGTCGCGGCGCGGTTCGGCTGGGAAGCGGCCTATCTGGTCTGCGCGCTGTTCGCATTGCCCGCGATCATCGCTGGCCTGATCCTCGGCGAGCCCGAGCGCCACCGTCCGCCCGCCGAACGCAAGGGGCTGGCGACCGTGCTCAAGTCGATCTGGGGGCCGTTCGTCGAGTTCTTCCAGCGCCAGGGTGCATGGATCGTCCTGATCTTCATCCTGGTCCACAAGATCGGCGACACGCTGGCGAACCTGACCTTCCGCCTGCTGTTCGACGATCTCGGCTTCACCAATGACGAGATCGCCTTCTACGACGTGGCGCTCGGCTTCTTCGCCTACATGATCGGCGTGTTCATCGGAGGCATGCTCTATGCGCGGATGGGCATGAAGCGATCGGTGCTGCTCAGCCTGGTGCTGATGGCGATCTCGAACCTGAGCTTCGCGGCGCTGGCGGCGGCCGGCCATTCCAACCTGGGCATGGCCGGCGCGATCGGTTTCGAGAACATCGCCAGCGGCTTTGGCGGCGTGGTCGTCATCGCCTATTTCTCGGCACTCACCGATCTGCGCTTCACCGCCGCGCAATATGCGCTGATCTCCGCGGGCGCGAGCATCCTCGGCCGCTTCCTGACCGGTACCACCGCGGGCAGCCTGATCGAGGCGATGGGCTATGTGAACTTCTACCTGCTGACCACGCTGATCGCGCTGCCCGGCGTGTTCATCTACTGGTGGATGATGCGCACGGGCCTTGTCGACCGCTCGATCGGCACGGCAGGCACCGAAGGCGAGGGCGGGGAAGAGGCGAAAGCCTGATGCCCTATCTCCTCGTAATCGCGCTGCAGGTGGCGTGCATCGTCCACCTGATGCGGCGGGGCGGAAACCCGCTATGGGTTACCGCGTTGATCTTCCTGCCCGTGGTCAGCGCCATCGCCTATTTCTTCGTCGAGATCCTCCCCGGCCTGGGGCAGAACCGGCATGTCCGCACCGCGCGGGCCAAGGCAGTGGCCGCGCTCGACCCCGAGCGTGAGCTGCGCGCCGCCCGGAGCGCGCTCGACCTGGCCGACACCGCCGGCAACCGGCTGCGCGTCGCCGATGCGCTGGCCGCGCTGGGCCGACATGAAGAGGCCGAGCCGCTCTATCGCGAGTCTCTGCGGATGACGGTGGGCGATCCCGACGTACGGACCCAGGGCAAGCTGGCGAACACACTCTACGAGGTCGGCAAGGGCGCGGAGGCATTGGCGCTGCTCGACGAAGTGCCCGCGCCGATGGGCCAGAGCGAACGCGATCGCCAGGCGCTGCTGCGCGCCAAGATCCTCGAGCACCTGGACCGCAAGGACGAGGCGCTGGAGGTCTATGCCGATATCGTCACCCGCATGCCGGGCGAGGAAGCGCGCTGCCGCTATGCCGCGCTGCTGATCGACCAGGGCTGGGATCGCAAGGCGCTGGCGGTGCTTGAAGAGGTCGAGAAACGGATGAAGCGGATGGATCGCCAGCAACGCGCCGCGGAAGCGGACATGTATCGCTGGGCGACCGAGACGCTGGCCGGGCTGCGTGCCAGGGGCGTGACCGCGTGAGGAAGCGCTGGATCATTGCCTTGCTGGTGCTCGTCGTGGTCGCCGCGGGCGGCTGGCTATGGGGCTCGCCCTATTACACGCTGTGGCAGATGAAGCGCGCGGCCGAGGCACGCGATATCGACGCTTTGGCCGGCCATGTCGATTTCGACGCGGTGCGCGGCAGCGTGAAGAGCCAGATCTCGGCGCATTTGCCGGGCGAGGGCGGCGGCGTGCTGGGCGCGCTGGTGCGCTCGGGGATCGGCGATACGGTGGTCGATGCCGCGGTCTCGCCGGAGGGGATGCGCTTCATCTTCGCCGCCGCGCCGCTGGCCGAGACCGAGCGGCCGGGGACGATCAAGCTCAAGGCGAACGAGATGCGCTACCACCGGATCTCGCTCAATCGCTTCGAGCTGACCCGGAGCGACGGGGCCGCACTGCAGTTCCGGATGCGGGGGATGACCTGGAAGCTGGAGGCGATCCAGCTGCCGCCGGACGTGTTCTAGCCCGGCGCGACTTGCCGGCGAACAGCCAGGCCAGCACTGCCTTTTGGAATCGATACAAGCTAGTCCTCGGCGTCGAACGCCAGCCCCATGTCGGCGAAGCTGTTGGCGAGTGCATGGGCAGTGATCAGCACGCCGGTGGCGTCGCGTACGCCGAGCATGTCGGCGAGCAGCACCGCGGAGAGCTGGGGGTGGGTGCGGACGCGGCCGAGCACCTGGAGCAGCGCGGCTTCCGCGCCGGTCATCCGGGCGCAGCACCAGGGCGCGATCTGGATCGGCCCGGCGGAGAGCGCCGACATCTCCTGCATCAGCGCGCGCAGCAGCACCAGCGGGCGCTGGAAGCTCTTGCCGAAAGCGGTGACGAAGGCGTGGGCGGTACAGGCGTCGTGGATGCCGTGCGCGCCCATCTGGCGGACGCCGAACAACAGCAGCCGCGCGCCGGGATCCTCGGGCTGGAGTTCGGGCAGGGCGGTGAGGGTTGCGCTGACGGTCATGGGGACTCCGATCACTATGACCGGAAATCTTGCGCATCCGCTATTGATAGTCAATCGCATTAGCAAAGAATGCGGGATGCAACTGGTCGTGTTTGCTGAACCGTTCCCCGGAGAAAACCGGGAGCAGGATCAGGTGGGCAATTCCTCGTTAGCTGCAAGCACGGTGCCGGCGAGGTAGAGCGAGCCGAGCACCAGCACGAGCGGCGCACCACCCTCGCGGGCGATCGCGGTGAGCGCGCGAGGCACGTCGGGCGCGACCGAGGCGTGGGGGATGCCGAGCGTCTGCGCGACTTCGGCAAGCCTGGCGGGGACGTGGTGCTCATGGCCGGGCACCGGTACCGCGTGCAGGCCGGCCGCGAGCTTCGCGAAGGGCGCGAGCAGGCCCTGCGCATCCTTGTTGGCGAGCATGCCGAGCACGAGTTGCACCGGGCGGCCCTGCGCGACCTGGGCGAGCGTGGCACTTACTGCGGCGGCGGCGGCTTCGTTATGCCCGCCGTCGAGCCACAGCTCGCTGCCCGGGGGCAGGAGGTGGAGGAGGGGGCCGTCGCCGAGCTTCTGCATGCGCGCGGGCCAGCGCGTGCCGGTCGCCGTGGCGGCGAAGGCGGTGTCGGGCACCGTGAGCGCCTGCTGGTGGCGCAGCATCGCGATGGCGAGCGAGAGATTGGCCGGCTGGTGCGGCCCGGCCATGGCGGGGAGGGGCGTCTCCACCTCGCCGCGGGCATCGCGGTACACGAGCCGATCGCCACGCGTCTCGAAATCCCAGGCGCTGCCCTGCGCGAAGACCGGCGCGCCGGCGGCGGCGATGATCTCGGCGATGTGCGGGGCATAGTGCATCGTCACCAGCGGCACCCCGGGCTTGGCAATGCCCGCCTTCTCGGCCGCGATCTTCTCCAGCGTATCGCCGAGGAAGCTCTGGTGGTCGATGCCGAGCTGGGCAATGCCGGTCACCGCCGGCCGATCGACCACATTGGTCGCATCGAGCCGCCCGCCAAGGCCTACCTCGAGGATCAGCGCATCCGCCGGTACCCGGGCAAAGGCAAGGAAGGCGGCGGCGGTGGTAACCTCGAAGAAGCTCGCGCCGATATCGCCGCCCGCGTCGAGCACTTCCTCGAGCAAGGGCGCCAGGATCGCATCTGCGATCAGCTCACCCGACAGGCGGATACGCTCGTTGAAGCGGACGAGATGCGGGCTCGAATAGACATGCGCACGCATGCCCGCCGCCTCGATCGCGCCGCGCAGGAAGGCACAGGTCGAGCCCTTGCCGTTGGTGCCGGCGACATGGAGCACCGGCGGCAATGCAAGCTGCGGGCTGCCGACCCGCTCGAGCAGCCGAGTGATCCGGTCGAGCCCGAGGATGTCGGCACCCGGCGAGAGCGCGGTCAGCCGGTCGAGCTGGCGCTGGACATGCGGATCGGAGGAGACGGCGTGGTCGGCCATGGCTCTGCTTCCAGCCCGGGCCTTACGCTGCCTTCTTGCCCTCGCAGAGCAGCCCGATCAGCTGGCCGAGCGTCTCGCGCAGGTCCTTGCGGTGGGTGACCATATCGATCAGGCCGTGCTCGCGATAATATTCCGAGGTCTGGAAATCGTCGGGCAGCTTCTCGCGGATCGTGTTCTCGATCACGCGGCGGCCGGTGAAGGCCAGGGTGGCGCGCGGCTCGGCGATCTGGACGTCGCCCAGCATCGCATAGGCCGCCATCACGCCGCCCGAGGTCGGGTCGGTCAACACGACGATATAGGGCAGGCCGGCATCGTGGAGCATCTCGATCGCCACGGTGGTGCGCGGCATCTGCATCAGGGAGAGGATGCCCTCCTGCATGCGCGCGCCGCCCGAGGCGGTGAAGGCGATGAACGGCGCCCGCGCGGCGATCGCCGCCTCGACGCCTTGGATGAAAGCCTCGCCCACGGCCTGGCCCATCGAGCCGCCCATGAAGGCGAAGTCCTGCACGCCGATCACCGCCTTGCGGCCAAGGATCTTGCCCGAGGCGTTGATGAATGCGTCCTGCTCGCCAGTGCTGGTCCGCGCGGCCTTGAGGCGCGCAGGGTAGGGCTTCTGGTCACGGAACTTGAGCGGGTCCTCGGCCACCTTCGGCGTGGCGAGCACGGTGTAGCTACCCTCGTCGAACAGATAGGCGAAGCGCTCGGCCGGGCCGATGCGGTCATGATGATCGCAATGCGGGCAGACATGCTGGTTCGCCTCCAGCTCCTTCATGAAGGTCATCTGCCCGCAACCCTTGCACTTGTGCCAGAGGTTGTCGGGGGTGTCCTTCTTGGGCGTGAAGGCCAGGACGTTGCGGACGCGATCGATCCAGCTCATGCGACTTCTTTCCTTGCGGCCTCCACGGCCGTCTTGAGGGAGTGGATATAGGCGCGGATGGGTTCCGGCGCATCCTTCCCGTGTTTTCCGACAAGTTCAACGATTGCGGAGCCGACGACGACGCCATCGGCCACCCGCGCGATCGCCTCGGCCTGTTCCGGCGTACGGACGCCGAAGCCGACTGCGACGGGGATGTCGGTGGCGGCCTTGAGCCGTGTCACGGCGTCCTCGATCGATCCCTGGGCAGCCTGTTGCAGCCCGGTGATCCCGGCGACCGAGACGTAGTAGAGGAAGCCCGACGCGCCCTTGAGTACCGCCGGCAGCCGCGCGGCATCGGTGGTGGGGGTGGCGAGGCGGATCACGTCGATGCCGTTCGCGGTAAACGGCGCGACTTCGGCGGCCTCTTCGGGCGGGATATCGACGATGATGACGCCGTCCGCACCAGCCTCGGCCGCCTTTGCGGCAAAGGCTTCGGGCGTGGGCCGGGTCATCGTGTTGGCATAGCCCATCAGCACCAGCGGCACGTTCGGGTGACGTGCGCGGAACCCGCTGGCGATGGCGAGCACATCGGCGGTGCGCGTGCCGGCACCGAGCGCGCGCAGGTTTGCCGCCTGGATCGCCGGGCCGTCGGCCATCGGATCGGTGAAGGGCATGCCCAGCTCGATCACGTCCGCCCCGCCAGCAACGAGCGCGTCGAGATTGGCGGCAGTATCGCCGTCACCCGCGGTGATGAAAGTGACCAGCGCGGCATGGCCTCGGGCCTCCGTACCGGCAAAGGCCGTCTCAAGCCTGGACATGCGACGTCCTTTCAAAGCGCGAACGATAGAAGATGAAGAGGCCGCCGAAGAGGATCCCGCTCATCACGATATAGGCAGTCAGGTCGCTGCCAGCCTGCTTCCGCCAGAGTTCGAAAACCATCGGGTCGCACGCGAGAACGGCGACTGCGCCAGCTTGGATCTGCTGCCGCGCATGGTCCAGGCATGCAGTCTGGTCCAGCCCGGCGAGATGCCGGCGGTAAACCATCAGTGCGGCCATAGTCCCAAGGCTGAGCAGGAAATGGCTCACTGCGGCGATCGGCAGAATTGCAGCATTGAAGTGCCGTTGGGCGACGCGGGCGCGAATGAACAGCGCAAGACCGAAGAGCGCGACCAGCACCACAGTTGCGACCAGCAGGAAAGGGGCAAGGTTCGCCACGTAGCCGAGGGGCGTCACGACCGCACCTTGCGCTGCGGCTTGGCTCCGGCACGCGTGAAGGCGCGCATGCCGTACACGCTGATCAGCACGCCCGCAGTCATGGTCAGCAGGCGGTAGACATCGGCGGGAATCTGCCAGGCCTCGGCGATCTCGCGCATCAACGCGACGTCGAACAGCAGCGCCAGCACCAGCGCGGCGATCAGGATCGGAAGTCGGCTCATTTGATGGCTCCGGTTGGAGCGAAGAACCGGTCGAACACCGTTCCTCCCGTGAGCAACGCAGCCACGCCAAGTACGGCACCGAGACCGCCGCCCCATCCGAAGAAAGACTGGCCGATGCCAATACCCACGGCCATCGCCACGATAACGAGCGCGATAATGAAGGCTGCCCGAGCGAACCTACGGCTCACAGCTCCACTCCTAGCGCGTCCGCCACCGTGAAGATGTCCTTGTCGCCACGGCCCGAGACGTTGACCACGATGATCTTGTCCGGCCCCATTTCCCGTGCCTTGGTCTCCAAGGCTGCGAGTGCGTGCGAACTTTCGAGCGCGGGGATGATCCCCTCCAGCTTGCAGCAGAGCTGGAAGGCGTCGAGTGCCTGCTGGTCGGTGATCGGGAGATATTCCACCCGGCCGCTCTCGTGCAGCCAGCTATGCTCGGGGCCGATGCCCGGATAGTCGAGGCCCGCCGAGATCGAGTGCGCCTCGGTGATCTGGCCGTCTTCGTCCTGGAGCAGATAGGTGCGGTTGCCGTGGAGGATGCCCGGGCTGCCGCCCTTGAGCGAGGCGGCATGCTGGCCGGTCTCGATGCCGTGACCTGCCGCTTCCACGCCGATCATCGCGACGTCCGCATCGTCTAGGAAGGGATGGAACAGCCCGATCGCGTTAGATCCGCCGCCCACCGCAGCGATCAGCAGGTCGGGCAGGCGGCCCTCCGCCTTCTGGATCTGCTCGCGCGCCTCGATACCGATCACGCTCTGGAAGTCGCGAACCAGCTCGGGATAGGGGTGCGGGCCCGCCGCAGTGCCGATGATGTAGAACGTGTCGTGGACGTTCGCGACCCAATCTCGAAGGGCTTCGTTCATCGCGTCCTTGAGCGTCTCCGCGCCGCTGGTCACCGGATGCACTTCGGCCCCGAGCAGCTTCATCCGGAATACGTTCGGCTTCTGCCGCTCGACATCCTTGGCGCCCATGAAGATCACGCAGGGCAGGCCGAAGCGCGCTGCAACCGTCGCGGTGGCGACGCCGTGCTGCCCCGCACCGGTCTCGGCGATGATCCGGGTCTTGCCCATCCGCATCGCGAGCAGGATCTGACCGATGCAGTTGTTGATCTTGTGCGCGCCGGTGTGGTTCAGCTCCTCGCGCTTGAAGTAGATCTTCGCGCCGCCGTAATGCTCGGTCAGCCGCTCGGCGAAATAGAGCGGGCTCGGGCGGCCGACATAATGCTCGAGCAGGTCGTCGAACTCGGCCTTGAACGCGGGATCCGCCTTGGCCGCGCGATATTCGCGCTCCAGGTCGAGGATCAGCGGCATCAGCGTCTCGGCGACGAAGCGGCCACCGAACTGGCCGAAATGGCCATGCTCGTCAGGCAGGTTGCGCAGGGAATTGGGCAGGGTTGCAGGGTCGGTCATTGCGTCTCTCATGATTTCGGATGGCGGGCGCTGGCGTGGGAGCGAGCGATCAACGCCATCGAAACTCGATGCGGACAGGGGCGAACGGCCTCAACATTGCCCGACCGCTTTAAGGAATGCAGCGATCTTGGCAACATCCTTGACGCCCGGCGCGCTCTCTACGCCCGAGGAGACATCGACCAGCCTGGCGCCCGTGACGCCCACCGCCTCGCGGACGTTGCCGGCATCGAGCCCGCCTGAAAGCGCCCAGGGCAAGGGCTGGGGGAGGTTCTCGAGCAGCTTCCAATCGAAACGCAGGCCCATGCCGCCGGGCAGGGCGGCGCCCTCCGGGGTTTTCGCGTCGTAGAGGATGCGATCGGCTGCGCCGCGATACGCAGCGGCCTGGCCGAGATCGGCGCGGGTCTTCACCGCAATCGCCGCCCAGACGGGCACGCGCATCCGGATCGCGGCGGCACGGTCGGGCGCGGTCTTGTGGAGCTGTACCGCCTGGATACCGGTGGCGAGCGCGGCGCTGAGCAGCGCCTCGTCCGGATCGACGAACACGCCGACGGTGCCGACATGTGCCGGCACCCGCGCGATCAGCGCGCGGGCCTGTTCGAACGAGAGGTTGCGCGGGGAAGGCGGGAAGAAGACGAAGCCGACATGGCTCGCGCCACCCTGCACCGCGGCATCGAGCGTCTCGGGCGTGGACAGGCCGCAGATCTTGGCAGTGACCGGCATCAGAGGCCCTTGACCAGCACGACCATGAACAGGGGTGGGTCGAGCGGCACCGGGAAATCGCGCTTCTCGCCCGAATTGCGATAGCCGCGGCGCTCGTAGAAGGCGATCAGCTCGGCGCGCTTGTCGATCACCGTCATCTCCATCACGCTGGCGCCGAAAGTCTCGCGCGCGCAATCCTCGGCGGCGGTGACCAGCTGCTTGCCGAGTCCGCCCGACTGCAGCCCCGGGTCGACGCAGAGCAATCCGAGATAGGCGAGGCCATCGCCCTTGCTGGTCACCTGCACGCAGCCGAGCAGGCCATTGCCGGTGTCGGCGACCAGCAGGCGCTGGCCAGGATCGTCGACGATGGCAATCAGCGTCGCGATGTCGGTCCGCGGGCTGTCGATGATCAGGTCCGCCTCATGCGTCCATCCGGCGCGCGCGGTCTCGCCGCGATAAGCGCGCTCGATGATCGGGTGGATCGCGGGCAAGTCATCGCGCGTGGCGGGACGGATGATGGGGTCAGGCATGGGGCTGCTGTCGGATGGTAGGCCGCGTTTGGCAAGTACACCTAATCTGTTCACCGGCGAAGACCGGGGGCCAGTCTCGGCGCACATCGATGGCGCGTAAGACTCTCGAACGACGTGGCAACTAGACCCGGCCTTCGCCGGGGAACGGATGGATTGCTAGTCGATGGCCCGCGCATCGAAAGCCGACCGCGACGCCTCGATCCGCTCCAGGTTGCGCGCCGCCCATACCCAAACCCCGCAGAACGCCTCGGCCAGGCTGCCGCCCAGTTCGGTGAGGCGATATTCGACGCGCGGCGGGATCACCGGGTGGACGGTACGGATCAGCAGCCCGTCGCGCTCCATCTGTCGCACCGTCTGGGTGAGCATCTTCTGACTGATCCCGCCGCATTCCGCACGCAGCTTCGAGAAGCGCAGCTCGCCATGCTCGGTCAGCGCCTCGAGCACGATCATCGTCCATTTGTCGGCGACGCGGCCGATGATCTCGGTGACGAGCGCCTCCACCCGCGGATCGAGATCGGGATAGTCGTGATGGGGATTGGTCGCCATAGTTTCCAAAAGGTATGTATGAATATTTTGAGTGCCTACTCCCCATTAGGTACCACGATACGATATCCGGCGTCCAGACATTCGAAAGGAGCTCCACCATGGACATCACCGGCAACACCATCCTGATCACCGGCGGCGGCACCGGCATCGGCCGCGCGCTTGCCGAGGCGCTGCATGCGCGGGGCAACAAAGTGATCGTCTCGGGACGCCGCGCCAGCGCGCTGGAGGAAGTCGCCGCCGCCAATCCGGGCATCGCCACCGCGACGCTCGACGTCGCCGATGCCGAGGACATTGCCCGCTTCGCCCGCGAGATCGTCGCGGCGCATCCGGCGCTCAACGTCGTGATCCATAATGCCGGGATCATGCAGGCCGAGAAGCTGGTCGCACCGGGATCGGACCTGGCCATCGCCGAAGCGACGATCGCCACCAACCTGCTCGGGCCGATCCGCCTCAACGCCGCGCTGCTGCCGCACCTGCTGGCCCAGCCCAGGGCGACGGTCGCCACGGTGAGCTCGGGCCTGGCCTTTGTCCCGCTCACTGCCACGCCGACCTATTCGGCGACCAAGGCGGCGATCCACAGCTGGAGCCAGTCGCTGCGCCACCAGCTCAAGGGCACCAGCGTCGAAGTGATCGAGATCGCGCCGCCGGCGGTGGCCACTGACCTGATGCCGGGCCATGCCGAGGACCCGCGCTCGATGCCGCTCGCCGACTATATCGCCGAGACGATGGCGCAGTTAGAGGCGGGCGCGGCCGAGAACCTGACCGAACGGGTCAAGTTCCTGCGCTTCGCCGAAGCGCGAGGGGACTATGCGCAGGTGTTCGCCGCGCTCAACGGGTAAGCGTCAGGCCATGCCGTTGAAGGCGAGATGGCTGATCGCATCCATCTCGACATCATATTCGGCGCCGAAGAAGCCGGGGCCGCCATCGCAGACCATGATTGGATGGCGACCCCGGCCCGGCTCGTACTGCTCGACCGAAGCCGGTGCGAAATTGCCGTAAATGAAGCGCTTTCCGCCGCGGACGATGCCCACATATTGCCGGATCCAGCCCTTGGGCGCGCTCTGGAGTACGAGCTCCTTATAGGCATAGGGACTCAGTGCCGCGACCTGGAATGCGCCGGGAAGCTTCGCTTCAAGCCTGGCAATGTCCGCCACAGTCGGTGTCCAACCGCCTTCGCCGGGCTTCGGCACCGAGCGCGAGCATTGGCTAAGCAGCTCTCTCGCCCGATCCGGCTCGAAGATCACGATGCCGCCCGATGGTGGCGCGGTCTGCGGAAACAGCAGCGCGAGCAACAGAGCCGCGCCACCGATCATGCTAGAGCGTCGCCTCGATCTCGCGCGCGGCGAGATCCGGGTCGGCGGCCTGGGTGATCGGGCGACCGACCACCAGGATCGAGGCACCGGCATCGAGCGCGGCGCGGGGGGTGACCACGCGCTTCTGGTCGCCGATCACGCCGTTCGCCGGGCGCACGCCGGGGATGACGAAGAAGCCATCGTGCCAGATCTTCTTGGCCGCCGCGACTTCGTTGCCCGAGCAGACGATGCCGTCGACTCCCGAGGACTTGGCCAGTTCGGTCAGCCGCATCACCTGTTCATGCGGGTCGGGCTTGAGGCCGATCGAAGTGAGGTCGCTGTCGTCGAGGCTGGTGAGCATCGTCACCGCCACCACCTTGGTCCCGGTCGGTGCCGCGGCCTTGGCGTCTTCCAGCATCGCGCGGCCGCCGGCTGCGTGCACGGTCAGGATCGCCGGCTCGAGCGGGCGCAGCGCCTGGATCGCCTTGGCGACGGTGTTGGGGATGTCATGGAACTTCAGGTCGAGGAAGATCGGCAGGCCGATGTCATGCATCTCGTGCACGCCGGCGCGACCGTTCGCCATGAAGAATTCGAGGCCGAGCTTGATGCCCCCGACATGCGCCTTCACGCGTTGGGCGATGCTCTTGGCGCGCTCCAAGTCGGGCGTGTCGATCGCGACGTAGATGGGGCTCATCATGCGTCTCCCAGCGGCAGGCCGCCCTGGGGCGAAGCGGGGAGGGCAGCTACGGGCTCGGGCGTGACCGGCGCGGGCTCTGGCATCGCATTGATTGCGCGCACATCGTTCAGCGCGCGCTCCAGTCCGGTGATCCGCTGCCGCATCCGCCAGCGCAGCGCATGATAGGCGAGCAGCACGGGCAGCAGCCCGGCGAGAAAGACGAGGATCAGGAGCAGCGGCAGGCTGAAATCGGCGATCAACCCGCTCCACAGGTGCACGTTCACGCGCTCGTCGCCATTATAGATCACGAAGCCCGCGACAAGGCCGCCCAGCAACAGCCAGAACAGCACCTTCAGAAACCGCATCCGTCTCCCTTCCCGCGTTAGGTCGAGGCGGTTCTATGCCGGGAAGCACGATTTGGCCAGCCTCAGCCGATCTCCGCCCGCAGCTCCGCGAACAGCCCGGGGATCCTGGTCAACCGCGGCTCCTCCTCGTCGAGGATCGCATGGAACATCCGCCGCTTGATCGCCGCCGTCCGCTCCTCCGACAGCCGCACCGCGGGGTCGAGGGTGGAAAGGACGATGTCGATCAGCCGGTCCGCGCCGTGCAGGCGGCCCCAGAGATAGTCGTTCTCGCGGTATGCCCGGCTGAAAAAGGCACCGAAGCTGTTGAACTGGATGCCCTTGAGCGTCGCCTCGGCGCCGCCGGTGCGGATCGCCGTGGCGTCGTCGGGGGCGATGCGGTCCACCCGGATCGGGTCGAACTCGTCGACGCCCTCGCCCTGGAGCAACGGCAACGTGGCGATGTCGTAGAAGGGGAAGCCGAGATGCGCGAGCAACATCGGCCGGCGCAGCTCCTTCGACAGCGTGCTCAGCCCCTCGGCCAGCCGCGCATCGGTCTCGCCATCCAGCTTCTTGAGCTGCATCCGCTCCGCCAGCCGATCGAGGATCGGGCCGGCATCGTCGGTCATCATCCGGATCTCGTCGCGCAGATCGGCATAGGTGTCGGCGCGCTTGAGCTCGAGATAGCTGGCAAGCGAATCATAGATCGCCTCGCGCATCGGCCTGAGTTCGCCGTGGCTGGTCGGCAAGTCGATCTCGGTCAGGCGCCGGGCGAGCAGGCGCAGCCGACGGATTCGAAAGCCCAGGTCGTGCGCGCGCAGGAACTCCAGTGTCTCGGGCGAAGCGCCATTGGAATGCATCGCGCCGAACCGGTCCGCCCCGCGCGACTGGACCGCGGCGGCCAGTGCTTCGCGGATCTCGTGCAGCCGCTCAGGACCATGCTGCTCGCCGACCGTATAGAGCAGCCGCGCGGTGCGATCGATCGCGCCCTCGACCTTGAGCAGGCCGTAGGCCGTGTGCCCATAGCCCGCCTTGGCCGCCGCGGAGACCTGGGCGCGCTTGCGCCAGGCGGCGAGCCGCTTGGGGTTGGGATAGTCGAGCCACAGCGTGTAGCCGAACAGCGCCTCGACCTGGGTTTCGACATCGGCGCGGATCTCGGCGAGGATACCCAGCATCCGCTCGATCCGGTGCGAACGCCGTGCGATCTCGTCGAGATTGTCGCGGATCGGCTGCTCGCGCGGCAGCTCGGACAGCGCGCCGATAATCGTGGCGAAGAAGCCGGGGGGCGTCCCTTCGTCGCCGCCGTAAAAGTCGAAGCGGAAATTGGGGAAGGGATCGACGAAGACAAAGCGCCGGTCGACCTGGCGACGGGCGGGGCGTTCCTTCAGTGCTTCCATGGCCGGGCGGAAGGGCGCGTTGGCGAGCACCGATCCGTCGATCAGCACCGCCTTCTCGGCCTTGTTCTCCGCCCATTGGCGCGGCAGCACCCGCTCGAGGAACGCGCTGCGCTGCGGCCAGGCCTGTTTCCGCTCGGCGAGCAGGTCGTCCATCTCGGCCAGGGTCATCGGCGGGAAGGCGCCCGGGAAGCTGGAAGTGGCGCGCGCCGCGAAGGTGAGGCTCGGCGCGTCGGCGAACTTCTCGTCCGGATAGCCGCGATCGGTGAACGAGAAGACCAGCCGGTGTTCATTCTCCATGACGCTGGCCGGCGAATTGAGCCGCAGCGCCTCGGGATGGCCGCGGAAATCGGTGACGGTGACGAACAGGTCGAGCGGCTGCCCCTCGGGCAACAGACGCTTCTCCTTCGGCCCCTTGGCCATCGCGCCAAAGGCGTCGAGGATCGTGTTGGCCAGCCGCTTGCCGCCAAAGGGCGGCTCGAACCAGCGCGAGCGGACGAAATGCTCGAGCTTGGTGCGCACTTCCTCACGCGCGCCGGCTTCCACCGTCTCGTCGACCGTCTTGGAGCGATTGGCGACCAGCCAGGCGATCGGCACCGCCCATAGCTTGGCGAAGCGGTGCGACGGGCGCTGGCGCGGCTCGAGCAGCGCCTCGACATCGGCATTGTCCATCCACAGGTCGGTCAGCGGATCGAGCGACTGGCCGGTGGCGATCGCCTGAGCCAGGAACACCGTGTTGATCCCACCTGCGCTGGCGCCGGCCAGGATATCGACCAAAACGCGCAGGTTCACCCCGCAGCTCTCGCGGATCTCCTCGAGCAATTCGCGATAGACATCGGGGCCGCCATTGGCACCGTCGCGCTCGGCGCAACTCGCCCGGGCGAGGCGCCAGATCTCCTTGGTGATGCCGTGCATGTACACGGCCAGGCTGATCCCGCCGTAGCAGACCAGTGCGAGCCGCAGTTCCTTGTCGCGCGTTTCGGCCATTAGACCTTTATAGTCGCCCAGATGGGCAGGTGGTCGGACGCGGTGCGCGCCTGCAGGCTGTCGTGCACCCCGGCATCGGTTATGGTCAACTCCGGACTGGCCATGATCCGGTCGAGCCGCGCCATCGGGCGGCGGGCATGGAAGCTCTTGCCGGTGCTGGCGAATGCGTAATGGCTGGAGAAATCGCGAAGGCAGCCGGACTGGGCGCTCCATTCGTTCAGGTCGCCCATCAGGATCGTCGGATACTGGTGGGTGCTCGCCTGGAGGTGCGTGATGATCGCATGCGCCTGACGCCGCCGCCACAGGCCGGACAGATCCAGATGCATGCCGACCACCCGCACCACCGTTCCGCCGGCGAGCCGCACATCGGCCATCACCGCGCCGCGCGGCTCCAGCGCGGGCAGGTGGATCGCTTCGCAATCGAGGATCGTCGCGTCCTTGCGGACCAGCAGGGCATTGCCATGCCAGCCCATCGATCGCGCCTTGGTGCCGAAGGGCACGGGCTTGTAGTCGCTATGCTCGGAGAGCAGATGCTGGGTGAGCACAGCCGAACGCTCGCCGAAACGGCGATCGGCTTCCTGGAGCGCAACGATATCGGCGCCGATCTCGCAAAGCACCTGCAGCGTGCGCTCCGGGCGTCGACGGCGGTCGGTACCGATCGACTTGCGCATATTGTAGCTGGCGACCTTGATCATCGGCGCCCCTTATCGCGGGGGCGGGGGAAGTAGCGCAAGGGGTTCAGCTCGGATGCGCCTGCGCGCTTCCCTGGCTGGCCGCTTCCTGCGCCGCCGCGACGAGGCGGCGACCGGTCTCCTCGGCAGCCTGGGGCGTCATCGAAATGGCAACGCCATTCGGCCCGTCGAGCAACACCACGCCTTGCTCCGCAGTGGCCACGCCGGCCACTTCTTCCGGTTCTGCGGGCGAGATCTTCTGTCCCATGCTTCTTCCTTGTCCGCCGTGCCCGGCACAGGAGGATGAATGGGGAACTAACAAAGGTGAACAGGAAAATATCCGGGGCAAGCGACGAAAAAGCGCCGTTTTTTCAGCGCCCGCCGGCTTCGAGCAACCGGCGTGGAGCGGCCAGTTCCCAGCTCCGCGCAATCCGGTCGCCGACAAAGTCCCAATCGACATCGGGCCCGCCGAGCGCAATGCCGACCCAGCCCACCCCGAAATAGGCGACCTTCGAATAGGTCTCCGGCGCGATGCCGATCAGGTTCGGCCCTTCCTCGTCATCGGCGGTCTTCACCGCGACGATGGTGCGGCCATCGCCATGATGATCATGGCGGAACTGGGCGAACTGCTTGCCGGCGACAAAGAAGGTCGGCTGGCCATGGCTGGGGCGTTCCTCGGTCTCGGGAAGCTCCAGCGCGATCGCGCGGACCTGGACGAGGACAGCGTCTTGGTCGGGGCTCAGCGGCATCGCTTTTCCTTCACTCCGTGGGAATCTGCCAGGTGATGGGCGCGAGGACATAGCTTCGTACCGGGTCTCCCTGTTCGTTGCGGGCTGGTTCGAAGCGGGCACGCTGCATCACCAGCCCGCAGGTGTGGCTGTCCAGGGCGGGAAAGCCGGTGCTCTGCCTGATTTCGCACGCGGTCGGTTCACCCGATGCCGAAATCTGGATGGTGACGACGATGCGCCCCTGCGCGCCCGCCGCGATCAGGGCGGCCGGATAATCGTCCGGCCCGACAATAGCGGTGAGCAGCCGCGGCGGCACCGCCGGTCGCGCGGGCAGGGGGGCGGGCTTGAACGGTTCCGGCGCCCTGGTCGGGACGGCGACGAAGCCGCCGGGCTTCCTGTCGTCGCCGGTTGTCCGGGGCGGAACGGCTTGCGCGGCGGCGGGTACGGCCGGAGCGGCGGCAGTGCCGATAGCGAAGAGAATCCGGATCGAGTGTCGGTTCAGCGGCATAGGAACTCGGCGACTACCCTTGGGTAGAGCCGGTGTTCCTCCTTCAGCACGCGCTGCGCAAGGCTTTCAACCGTGTCGCCGGGCAGGATCGCCACTTCGGCCTGGCCGAGCACTTCGCCGGCGTCGAGCTCCTCGGTGACGATATGCACCGATGCGCCGCCATGGCTGTCCCCCGCCGCGATCGCACGGGCATGGGTATCGAGGCCCTTGTACTTGGGCAGCAGCGAGGGATGGATGTTGACGATCCGTCCGCGCCAGCGCGCGACGAAATCGTCGGCGAGCAGGCGCATGTATCCGGCGAGTGCGATCGCCTCGACCCCGGCCTCGCGCAGCGCCGCGTCGATCTTCGCTTCATATTCGGCCTTGGGCATGCCCTTGGGGCTCTGCGCGAAGGTGGCGACCCCCTGCTCGGCGGCCCAGGCAAGGCCTTCGGCCGCCGGCTTGTCACTGGCGACGAGCGCGACTTCATAGGGGCAGTCGGCAGCTTTCGCGGCCTCGACAAGCGCGGCCATGTTCGAACCGCGCCCGGAAATCAGGATGCCGAGCTTCTTACGCATTGTGGGTGGCGGACCACTCCCCGCGCGCGCTCCAGGTCTCGCCACCGCCGAACACGGTGCAGCCGCGTTCGCCCTCGACGACTTCGCCGATCACGAACACTTCCTCGCCCGCGTCATAGAGTTCCGCCTTCACCGCTTCCGCCACGTCGGGCGAGACCACCGCGACCATGCCGATGCCGCAGTTGAAGGTGCGCGCCATTTCCTCGGGCTCGATATTCCCCTGCGCCTGGAGGAAGGCCATCAGGCGGGGCAGCGGCCACGAACCGGCGTCGATCCGTGCATGGCAGCCTTCGGGCAGCACGCGCGGGACATTCTCGAGCAGGCCGCCGCCGGTGATGTGCGCCAGGCCGTGGATCGTGCCCTTGCGAAGTTGCGGAAGCAGGCTTTGCACATAGATGCGGGTCGGCGCCATCAGCGCATCGAGCAGGATCACTTCCTGATCGAACAGCGCCGGGCGGTCCATCTTCCAGCCCTTGTCGGCGGCGAGGCGTCGGACCAGCGAGAATCCGTTCGAGTGCACGCCGGTCGAGCCCAGGCCGAGCAGCACGTCTCCCGGGCGGATCGCAGAACCGTCGAGCAGACGGTCGCGCTCGACTGCGCCGACGCAGAAACCGGCCAGGTCATAGTCCTCATCGGCGTACATGCCCGGCATCTCGGCGGTCTCGCCACCGATCAGCGCGCAGCCGGCCTGGCGGCAGCCCTCGGCGATGCTGGCGATCACGCGCTCGGCGGTCTCGGGCACCAGCTTGCCGCTGGCATAATAGTCGAGGAAGAACAGCGGCTCGGCGCCCTGGACGATCAGATCGTTGGCGCACATCGCGACCAGGTCGACGCCGACGCCGTCATGCGCGTTGTAATCGATCGCGAGCTTGAGCTTGGTGCCCACGCCGTCGTTCGCCGCGACCAGCAGCGGATCGGTGAACCCGGCCGCCTTCAGGTCGAACACGCCGCCGAACCCGCCGAGATCGGCATCGGCACCGGCGCGGCGCGTGGACTTGGCGAGCGGGCCGATCGCCCGGACCAGCGCGTTGCCGGCCGCGATCGAGACACCCGCCTGGGCGTAGGTATAGTTCTTCTGGTCGCTCATGCGGCGCGCATAGCGCCGACTTCGCCCCGCGTCACCCCGGCAGTACCGCAACCGTCACCCAATAAGCGTCATCCCCGCGAAGGCGGCGATCCAGAGCCAGGCAGCGCAGACCTTTGTGACCCTGGATCCCCGCCTTCGCGGGGATGACAGAAAAGGAGTGTAGGGCCGCACCCTGCACATGACGCTTGGATTTCCCCGCGCCCTTCGCCAAAAGGGCCGTCGCATGACCCTTGCCCGCAAATCCCTCACCATCGGCATTGCCTCCGCGCTCGCGCTTGCGGGGCTCGGTGCCGTGCTCGCCGAAGGGGAGAAGGCCGCGGGCGGCAGCGCCGTGCCGATCGACGCCTCGGGCAGCTTCGAAGTCTCGGGCGTCGATGTCGACGTCAAGGGCAAGGATGCCGATGCCGCGCGCTATGGCGGCTGGCGGCTCGCCCAGCGCAAGGGCTGGGAGATGCTGTCGCGCAAGCTGACCGGCAAGCCCTCCAGCATGTCCGATTCGGCGCTCGATTCGCTGGTAACCGGCATCGTTGTCGAGAAGGAGCAGATCGGACCGACGCGCTATATCGCGCGCCTCAGCGTGCTGTTCGATCGCAACAAGGCGGGCAGCATCCTCGGTGTGTCGGTCGCAGTGAACCAGTCGCCGCCGATGCTGATCGTCCCGCTCGAATATTCGGGCGGATCGGGCCTGGTCTTCGAACGCGAGACCGCCTGGGCCAAGGCGTGGAACCGCTTCAAGAGCGGCGGCAGCACGGTCGATTATGTTCGCGTCCAGGGCAACGGCCCCGATTCGATGCTGCTCAACGCCGGCCAGGTGCTGCGCCGCGGCCGCAACTGGTGGCGCTCGGTGCTCGACCAATATGGCGCCGCCGACGTGCTCATCGCCGAAGTGCAGATCCGCCGCGAATATCCGGGTGGGCCGATCATCGGCATCTTCTCCGCCACCCATGGTCCCGATCGCCAGAAGATCGCGGACTTCGCCCTGCGCGTCGACAATGGCGATTCGCTCGACACGCTGATGGACGCCGGCGTGCAGCGCCTCGACAAGGCCTATCAGCAGGCGCTGGCGCTCGGCCTGCTCGGCACGGACCGGCTGCTTGCCACCCGTCCGCCCGCGCCCAAGACCGAGGAAGAGAAGCCCACGGACGAAGCGACCGAAGTCGCGACGCCCACGCCCGACGCCGGCGCGATCAACGCTGCCAGCACCAGCGGCGTGAATATCCAGTTCGACACGCCCAATGTCGGTGCGGTCAATGCCGGCGAGGCGGCGCTGCGCGGCATTCCGGGCGTGCGCTCGGCGGTCACCTCCAGCCTCGCGCTGGGCGGCATCTCGGTGATGCGCGTCTCGTTCGACGGCCAGATCGCGTCGCTGCGCGCCCAGCTTGAGGCGCGCGGCTGGAGTGTCCAGGAAGGGGCGGGGGTCCTCCGCATCCGCCGCCCGGGCAATGGCGGGGGCGGGGCGGGGCAACAGCCGATACCGGCCCCCACCGGCACCGGCACACCAGCTCCGAACGGCGGATGACGCAGCTTCGCCTGCCGCTTGGACTGCCCGAGGCGCGCGAGACGGAATTCCTGGTCAGCGACTCCAACGCCCGCGCGGTCCATCAGCTCGAACATTGGGGCACCTGGCCCGTCATGTCGGCGCTGCTCGTGGGGCCGCGCAAGTCCGGCCGCAGCCTGCTCGCGCGCATCTTCGCGGCGAAGACGGGCGCGCGCATCTTCGATGATGCCGATCTCGGCAAGGAAGCGGAGGTGTTCCACGCCTGGAACCAGGCCCAGGCCGATCACCGCCCGCTGCTGATCGTCGCGCAGGCCGCGCCGCCGGCATGGGCGGTCAAGCTGCCCGACCTCAAGTCGCGCCTCGCCGCCTCGCCGCTGCTCGAGATCGGCCCGCCCGACGACGAACTCATTCCCCAGCTGCTCGAACGTGCCTTCGAGCGGCACCTGCTCCACGCCAAGCCCGACGTGATCGCCTGGATCGCGAAGCGCATCGAGCGCAGCCATATCGCGATCCTGCGCGTTGCCGATGCGCTGGAGCTGGAGGAAAGCCGGCGCTTGTCGATCCCGAGCGTGCGCGCCACATTGATCGAAGCTGGTCTCATAACCGCAACGGAGGGCGACTAACGGCATGGTCAAGGCAGCGAAACAGCGCGCCGATGAAGGGGTTTCGATGACCGAATTGCCGGATACTTCCGTACGTTACTTCAATCGCGAGCTAAGCTGGCTGGCCTTCAACCGCCGGGTGATGGAAGAGGCGACCAACCCCGCCCATCCGCTGCTCGAGCGGCTGCGCTTCCTGTCGATCTCCGGCTCGAACTTCGACGAGTTCTTCATGGTCCGCGTCGCCGGCCTGATGGGGCAGCAGCTCCAGAAGGTGGAGACCCGCTCGGTCGATGGCCTCACCCCGGGCCAGCAGCTCGACGCCATCTCGGCCGAGGCCGAGGCGCTGGCCGACAACCAGCAGGCGGTGTGGACCAGCATCCGCGCCGATCTGCTCGAGACCGATATCCATGTCCTCGACGCCAATGCGATCGAAGGCGAGACCGAGGCCTGGCTGGAAACCCATTTCCGCGACCAGATCTTCCCGATCCTGACGCCCCAGGCGCTCGATCCCGCGCACCCGTTCCCGTTCATCCCCAACCAGGGATCGAGCGTGATCTTCGATCTCGTCCGCAAGTCGGATCGCGAGCCGGTGCGCGAGCTGGTCCTGCTGCCCACCGCGATCAAGCGCTTCGTCCGGCTTCCCGGCAACCCGGCGCGCTATGTCGCGGTCGAGGCGGTGCTCAAGCATTTCTCGCACCTGCTCTTCCCGGGCTATGAATCGCGTGGGGCGGCTGCATTCCGCGTGCTGCGCGACAGCGACATCGAGATCGAGGAAGAGGCCGAGGACCTGGTCCTGACCTTCCGCTCGGCGATCAAGCGCCGCCGGCGCGGCCGGGTGATCCGTCTCGAGATGGAGGAGAGCATCTCGCCCGAGCTGGAGGCGGTGCTCAAGGAGGAGCTGGGCGGCAGCGAAGCGCTGCTCACCGAGACCGGCGGTTTCCTCGGCATCGGCGACCTGGCGATGCTGGTCGACGAGGACCGGCCCGACCTGAAGTTCACCCCCTATACGCCGCGCTTCCCCGAACGGATCCGCGAATATGGCGGCGATTGCTTCGCGGCGATCAAGGCCAAGGACATCGTCGTCCACCACCCGTACGAGAGCTTCGACGTCGTCATCTCGTTCCTGCAGCAGGCGGCATCCGATCCGGACGTGGTGGCGATCAAGCAGACGCTCTACCGAGCAGGCAAGCAGCCCGCCGTGATCAACGCGCTGATCGCCGCGGCCGAGGCCGGCAAGTCGGTCACCGCGGTGGTCGAATTGAAAGCCCGCTTCGACGAGGAGCAGAATCTCTATTGGGCCACCGCGCTCGAGCGGGCCGGCGTCCAGGTCGTCTATGGCTTCATCGACTGGAAGACCCATGCCAAGGTCTCAATGGTCGTACGGCGCGAGGGCAATGGCTATCGCACCTATTGCCACTTCGGCACCGGCAACTACCACCCGATCACCGCCCGTATCTACACCGACATCAGCTTCTTCACCGCCGATCCGCGGGTGGGCCGCGATGCCGCGCAGATCTTCAACTATGTCACCGGCTATGTGGAGCCGCACGGGCTGGAGCTGATCGGCATCTCCCCGCGCGACCTGCGCAACCGTCTGGTCGGGCTGATCGATGACGAGATCGCCCATGCCCGCGCCGGCCGCCCGGGCCAGCTCTGGGCCAAGATGAACTCGCTGGTCGACCCCGCCGTGATCGAGAAGCTCTACGAGGCGAGCAATGCCGGAGTGGAGATCGAGCTGGTGATCCGCGGCATCTGCTGCCTGCGCCCCGGCGTTCCCGGCATGTCCGAGAACATCAAGGTCAAGTCGATCGTCGGCCGCTTCCTCGAGCACAGCCGCATCTGGGCGTTCGGCAACGGCAAGGCGCTGCCCAATGACGGCGCCAAGGTCTACATCTCCTCGGCCGACTGGATGCAGCGCAACTTCGATCGCCGGGTGGAATTCATGCTCCCGATCCTCAACAAGACGGTGCACGATCAGGTGCTCGATCAGGTGATGGTGGCGAACCTGCTGGACAATGAGCAGAGCTGGGTGCTCGGCAGCGACGGGCACTATACCCGCATCACCCCCGGCGAGGATGCGAACTTCAACCTGCACCGCTATTTCATGACCAACCCGTCGCTTTCGGGCCGCGGCGCCGCGCTCGACGCACGCAAGCCGGTCCCCAAGCTCCAGCTGAAGCGCAAGGCGAGGACCAGGGCCAAGGCATGACGACATTGCCGTTCCGCAAGGCGCGCACGAAGCCATCCGTTGTCGAGGATCGTACCGCGATCATCGATATCGGCTCCAACTCGGTGCGCCTCGTGGTCTATCAGGGCTCCGCGCGCCTACCGGCGACGCTGTTCAACGAGAAGGTGATGGCCGGCCTCGGCCGCGGCCTGGCCGAGACCGGGGCGATCGAGCCCGCCAGCATGGCCGCCGCCCGCGGCGCGCTGTCGCGCTTCTCGGCGCTCGCCCGCGAGATGCAGGTCGGTGAGCTGCGAACTGTCGCCACCGCCGCCGTCCGCGATGCTTCCAACGGACGCGAGCTGATCGAAACGGCGCGCAACCTCGGGCTCGAGGTCGAGACATTGTCGGGCGAGGAAGAGGCGATGGCCGCCGGCCTCGGCGTGCTTTCGGGCATTCCCGAGGCGGACGGCATCGTCGGCGATCTCGGCGGCGGCTCGCTCGAGCTCGTCCGCGTCGTCGCCGGCACGGTCACCGATCGCGTATCCTTCCCGCTCGGCGTCCTTCGCCTCGGCGCGATCCGCGCGGAGGGCAAGAGCGCGCTGGAGCGCAAGGTCGCGAAGCTGCTCGGCGATGCCGGCTGGAAGGGGCGGGGGAAGGGGCTGCCCTTCTATCTCGTCGGCGGTTCCTGGCGCAGCCTTGCCCGGCTCGACATGCACCTGAAGCATTATCCGCTGCCGATCGCCCACCAGTACCCGATGGCCGTCGCGCGGATCGGCGAGCTGGCCAGCTCGATCGCCGCCATGCCCAAGGCGGACCTCAAGGCGATCCCCAATCTCTCCAGCGCCCGCGCCGGCTCGCTGGAGGACGCCGCTCTGCTCCTGTCCCAGGTGCTCAAGCAGCTCGGCAGCAAGGGCACGATCGTCTCGGCCTATGGCCTGCGCGAGGGGCTGCTCTACCAGCGCCTCTCGCCCGAACTGCGCCAGCAGGACCCGCTGATCGCCGCTACCCGCGACGAAGGCGAGCGGCTCGGCCGCTTCCCCGAGCATGGCGACCTGCTCGACCAGTGGATCGCTCCGCTCTTCGCCGGTGAGCCGCCCGAGATGGCCCGGCTGCGCCACGCCGCCTGCCAGCTCGTCGATGTCGGCTGGCACGCCAATCCCGAATTCCGTGCCGAACGCGGCCTCGACGCGGCGCTGCACGGCAATTGGGTGGCGATCGACTCGATGGGCCGCGCCGCACTCGGCCAGGCGCTCTACACCGCCCTCGGCGGCGGGCTCGACACGCCGGCGCCGCTCCCCCAGCTCGCCGATGACGATACGCTCTGGCGCGCCAAGCTCTGGGGGCTCGCCATCCGCCTCGGCCAGCGCCTGTCGGGCGGCGTCGCTGCGCCGATCAAGCGCTCGGAGCTGCACATGGACGAAGAGACGCTGGCGCTATGCCTCGATCCCGAGGATGAGGCCCTCTACGGCGAAGCGGTCGAGAAACGCCACAAGGCGTTGGCCGCGGCGTTCGGCAAGGAGCCGATCCTCGAAGTCTAGTAACATGGCGTTCATGTCGCCCCCGCAATGAATCAGCGCTGTGTAAGGCGTAGGGAGGGACGACTTGATGAGGATCGACAGACGCGCGCTGCTGCAGGGTGGCGCGGCCATTGGGATGACCGCACTGGCACCGCTGCCCGGCTGGGCAAAGGGCCATCCGGACGACGCGAAGATCGACGCCTTCGTTAAGGCCAATGGCTTTGCCGGCACGATCCTTCGCGCCAAGGCCGGCAAGCAAGTCTATGTCCGCAATTTCGGGCTGGCGAACATCGCCACCAAGGCGCCGGTGACCACCGACACGGTCTACGGTATCGCCTCGATCTCGAAATTCCTCACCACGGTGACCATCCTCAAGCTGGCCGAGGCAGGTAAGGTCGCGCTTGACGCGCCCATCGCGACCTTGCTTCCCGGCTATCGCGCCGATACCGGCGCCAAGGTTCAGCTCGCGCATCTTCTGTCCAACACCAGCGGCATACCCAATGGATTCATGCCCGAGCTCAAGACCGAGCCCGACCTGGTCACCCGCGACATCGGCACTGCGGAATCGGTCCGCCGCTTCTGCTCGGGCGACCTGATCTTCGAGCCGGGCAGCAAGTTCGACTATCTGCTGACGAACTGGTTCATCGTCGTCGCGATCGTCGAGACGGCGACCGGCAAACCCTTCCAGCAGGCGATGCGCGAGATCACGCTCGATCCGCTCGGCCTTGCCCATACCACCGCCGCGCTCGGCACCGAGAACCAGCCCGGCTCGGCCCTGTCCTATCGCACCGTCGATCCGGTGGTCGAATGGCCCAATCCGCGGACGCCGGTGATGGCGGCCTCGGGCGGCTATTTCAGCAACGCGGCCGACCTGCTGCGCGCCGGTCATGCAGTGTTCGACAAGGGGTTCGTCTCGCCCGCCTCGCTCAGGGCGCTGCGCACGGTGCGCGTCGCCGAGCAGGACTATTCGCTCGGCGGCCGGGTGCGGACGATGACGATCGCCGGCAAGCCGGTCGAGGCGGCGTGGGAAACCGGCCGTACCGCCGGCTATCGCAGCCTGCTCGCGCACCGCTACGACACGCAGGAAAGCATCGTCCTGCTCAACAATACCGGCATCTCGCAAAAGGCGATCGACCTGTTCGCCGACGACCTGTTCGGCGCCGCGCCCAGGGTCTGAGCGCCTCTAGACGCAGCGCAGCCCGCTGATCCGCCCGCGCTGGTTGACGTCCACCGTCAGCCGGTCGCGGCGGAAATCCATCGTCACGGCCTCGCCTGGACGCACCACGCGCACGCTCGAGGCGCCGCTGCGTGCCCGCAGCCGTGGCTGGAGCTGCGGCGACATCGGCGCGCCGATAAAGCGCTGTACCACACCGGCATTGCAGATGCGCGGCCCCGGCATCGGCGTGGGCCTGCCGTCGTTCATGCAGCCGGCAACCAGCAGGGCAGTCGCGATCGTTCCGATGGCGCGCATGTCTCTCTCCTCGGTCGCCCCCCCGCGGCGCGGCTTATAACCCGGATGCGTAACGAAGGGGAGGGCACGAGGTGCTTAACCCGGTGCTTACCCGCGGGGCACGGTTCGATGCGAAACCTCGGCCCTGATGATAGCCGTCCCCGGCGAAGGCCGGGGAGCAGGTAAGAAGGACGTCGCTTACCCGCAGCGGGCCGAGCCGATCTTGCCGTCGGTGCCGAGATGCAGGTTCAGCCGGTCGGGGCGGAAATCCATCGTCATCATCGATTCCGGCGTCAGCCAGCGCACCGTCTTCGCGCCCGACAGCTTGAGCGCCTCGGCCTCGACTTCGGGACTGCGCGTCTTGCCGACCAGGTCGCCCAGCTTCGACGCATTGCACTCCACGCCCGGGATCGCCTCGGGCGGCGTCTTCGGGGTGCAGGCACCGGTCATCACCAGGGCAACAGCGGCAGGCAGGACGAGGCGAATCATGCGGTGGGTTCCTCGGTACGGGTCATCTTGAGCTTACCATTCTTGACGGTGAACCCCAGCTGACCCTCGACCAGGTTGAGCGCGTCGCGGCCGAACTGCTCGTAGCGCCAGCCCTCCAGGATCGCGAGCCCGTCGCGCACCCCCGCGGCCAGCGACTCGAGATCGTCCGAGCGGGCGAGCAGGCGCGGCGCCACGTTGATCTCCTTGGCGCGGATCTTGAGCAGCAGCTTGAGCAGGTCCGCGACCAGCGCGCCGTCCTTGCCGAGCGAGGGCTTGCGATCGTCGCGCGGCGGCATCTCGGCGGTGGACATCGGCTCGGAACCGTCGAGCGCCGCCATCAGCCGCCCGCCGATATCGTTGCCCGCCCAGGCGGCGGAGAGCCCGCGCACCTTGCCCAGGTCGCTCTGCTTGCGCGGCGGGTTGCCGGCGAGGTCGGCCAGCGTCTCGTCCTTGACGATGCGGCCGCGCGGCAGGTCCTTGCCCTGCGCCTCGAGCTCGCGCCAGCGGGCGAGCGCCTTCAGGCGGCCGAGCACTTCCGGCTTGCGGCTGGAAACGCGCACGCGCTGCCAGGCCTCGTCCGGGTCGTTATGATAGTTCTCGGGATCGGCGAGCCGCTCCATCTCCTGGTCGAGCCAGGCACCGCGACCAGTTTTCTTCAGCTTCTCCAGCATCTTGGGGAAGATCTTGGAGAGGTGGGTCACGTCGGCGATGGCGTAGTCGATCTGGCGCTTGTCGAGCGGGCGGCGGCTCCAGTCGGTGAAGCGGGCACCCTTGTCGATGGTGAAGCCCAGATAGGTGTCGACCAGGTTGGAATAGCCGATCTGCTCGCCAAGCCCGAGCGCCATCGCGGCGACCTGGGTGTCGAACAGCGGGTGCGGGGTCTTGCCCGTCAGGTTGTAGACGATCTCGATGTCCTGGCCGCCGGCATGGAAGACCTTCAGCACCTCCTCATTGTCGACCATCAGGTCGAGCAGGGGGGTGAGATCGATTCCCGGTGCCATCGGATCGATCGCCGCGGCTTCTTCGTCGTCGGCGATCTGGATCAGGCAAAGTTCGGGCCAATAGCTGTTTTCGCGCATGAACTCGGTGTCCACGCAGACGTAAGGCTTGTTGGCGAGGCGGGCGCAGAGGTTGGCGAGAGTCGCGCTGTCTTCAATCAGACCATGGATATGCATCCTAGGCCCATAGACCGGTCTTCGGGTTGACAAAAGTGGGGTCTGCAAGGAATGCGCGCCCACGCTAATTTATTCGTCATCCCTGCGCAGGCGGGGATCCAGAGCCCCAGGCAGCACGGCTCGTGACCCTGGACCCCCGCCTTCGCGGGGGTGACGAGCAAGGGAAAGACCGGAAATGCACGCCTATCGCACGCACACCTGCGCCCAGCTCCGCGCCGAACATGTCGGCCAGGAAGTCCGCCTTTCGGGCTGGGTCCACCGCAAGCGCGACCATGGCGACCTGGTCTTCATCGACCTGCGCGACCATTATGGCATCACCCAGATCGTCACCGAAGTGGACGGTCCGGCCTTCCAGGTGATCGAGTCGCTGCGCAGCGAATCGGTCGTGACGATGACCGGCAAGGTCGTCGCCCGCTCGGCCGAGGCGGTGAACCCGAACCTGCCGACCGGTGAAATCGAGATCCGCGTCACCGACGCGAAGATCCAGAGCCAGGCGCAGGAACTGCCGCTGCCGGTGTTCGGCGACGCAGAATATCCCGAGGAAATCCGCCTGCGGAACCGCTTCCTCGATCTGCGCCGCGAGAAGGTCCACAAGAACATCATGCTGCGCTCGAGCGTCATCGCGTCGCTGCGCCGCCGGATGATCGACCAGGGCTTCACCGAGTTCCAGACGCCGATCCTCACCGCGTCGAGCCCCGAGGGCGCCCGCGACTATCTCGTGCCCAGCCGCGTCCACCCGGGCAAGTTCTACGCGCTCCCCCAGGCGCCGCAGATGTTCAAGCAGCTGCTGATGGTCGCCGGCTTCGACAAGTATTTCCAGATCGCGCCCTGCTTCCGCGACGAGGACGCCCGCGCCGATCGCTCGCCTGGCGAGTTCTACCAGCTCGATTTCGAGATGAGCTACGTCACCCAGGACGACGTGTTCGCCGCGATCGAGCCGGTGCTGCACGGCGTGTTCGAGGAATTCGCCGACTGGGAAGGCATGGGCCGCAGCGTCTCGGCGCTTCCGTTCAAGCGCATCCCGTACCGCGAATCGATGCTGAAGTACGGCAACGACAAGCCCGACCTGCGCAACCCGCTGCTGATCACCGACGTGAGCGAGTTCTTCAAGGGCTCGGGCTTCGGCCGCTTCGCCTCGATCGTCGAGGGCGGCGATGTCGTCCGCGCCATCCCGGCGCCGAACACGCATGAGAAGAGCCGCAAGTTCTTCGACGACATGAACAGCTGGGCCCAGTCGGAAGGCTTCCCGGGCCTCGGCTATGCCACCCAGAAGGACGGCGTGTTCGGCGGCCCGATCGCCAACAACCACGGCCAGGAAGGCATGAAGGCGATTGCCGAGGCGATGGGCCTCGGTCCGAACGACGGCATCTTCTTCGCCGCCGGCAAGGAAGCCCAGGCCGCCAAGCTCGCCGGCCTTGCGCGCACCCGCGCCGCTGAGCAGCTCGAGCTGATCGACAAGAAGCGCTTCGAATTCTGCTGGATCGTCGACTTCCCGATGTTCGAGTATGACGAGGACGCCAAGAAGGTCGATTTCAGCCACAACCCCTTCTCGATGCCGCAGGGCGAGCTGGAAGCGCTGGAGACCAAGGACCCGCTCGACATCCTGGCGTACCAGTATGACATCGTCTGCAACGGCATCGAGCTGTCCTCGGGCGCGATCCGGAACCACCGTCCGGAGATCATGTACAAGGCGTTCGAGATCGCCGGCTACACCCAGGCCGATGTCGACACCAATTTCGCCGGCATGATCAACGCCTTCAAGTTCGGCGCCCCGCCGCACGGCGGCTCGGCCCCGGGCGTGGACCGCATCGTCATGCTGCTCGCCGACGAGCCGAACATCCGCGAAGTCATCGTCTTCCCGATGACGCAGAAGGCCGAGGACCTGATGATGCAGGCCCCGTCCTATGTCAGCGAGAAGCAGCTCAAGGAGCTCAACATCCGCCTGGCGCCGCAGGTCGCGGCAGACCTCGCCAAGAAGGGCACCGACGGCATCGTCGATCCCTCGGCGGGCTGAGTTTCGCGGTCGCGCAACCGCCCTCTCTGTTCCCCGGCGAAAGCCGGGGAACAGAATTACAAGGGGCCTCTCGCCCGCTTGAAGTTATAAAACTTCAACCTACAGACATAAAACTACAACCAAGATCAGCAATCCGGCCGACAGAGTCGGGACGCAGGAGTAGCAATGTCTGAAGACAACACCGCGCGGGCGCGTGCCCGGGCGGAGGCGACCATTGGGCTCGCCGACCTGTTCACGATCGGTATCGGCCCGTCGAGCTCGCACACCGTCGGCCCGATGCGCGCCGCCGCGGCCTTTGCGGAAGCGGCGCTCGATCGCGGAACGCCGACCGCCGTCTCCTGCGAACTCTATGGCTCGCTCGCCCTTACCGGGCGCGGCCACGCGACCGATATCGCGACGATCCTCGGCCTTGCCGGCTACCAGCCCGAGAGCGTCGATCCCGACGCGGTGAACACGATCGTCGACACGATCCGCGCCGAGCAGCAGCTGGCGCTGGGCGGCCACGTCGTGGTGCCATTCGTCGAGGGCCGCCACCTGATCTTCCGCGACGACAAGTTCCTGCCGGCCCACCCGAACGGCATGCGCTTCGTGGCGCACTATCCCGAGGGCGAGCCTTGGGAGACCTTCTACTATTCGATCGGCGGCGGTGCGATCGTCGAGGGTGGCTGCGAGGCGCCGCAGACCAACGTCAAGTTGCCCTTCGCCTTCACCTCGGGCGCCGAGCTGCTCGCCGTGGCGGCCGCGCAGGACGCCAGCATCGCCGATATCGTCCGCGCCAACGAAGCCGCCTGGCGCGATGACGCCGAGACCGACGCGTTCCTCGACAGCCTGCGCGCCGCGATGTCGGCCTGTATCGATCGCGGCATGCGCGGGGAGGGGGAGCTGCCCGGCGGCCTCAAGGTCAAGCGCCGCGCCCGCGATCTTCACCAGCGGCTGATGGCGCGCGGACCGCGCAGCGATCCGTCGCTTGTGTTCGACTGGGTCAGCCTCTGGGCGCTCGCCGTGAACGAGGAGAACGCCGCCGGCGGCCGCGTCGTCACGGCGCCCACCAATGGCGCGGCGGGGGTGATCCCGGCGGTGTTGCGCTACTACGAGACCTTCTGCGCCAACCCCACGCCCGCGGGTTCGCGAACCTTCCTGCTGACCACCGCGGCGATCGGCTTCCTCTACAAGAAGCGCGCCTCGATCTCGGCAGCCGAGATGGGCTGCCAGGGCGAAGTCGGCGTCGCCTGCTCGATGGCTGCGGCCGGGCTGGCAGCGGCGCTCGGCGCCACCAACGCCCAGATCGAGAATGCGGCCGAGATCGGCATGGAGCATAATCTCGGCCTCACCTGCGATCCGATCGGCGGCCTCGTCCAGATCCCCTGTATCGAGCGCAACACGATGGGCGCGATCAAGGCGATCAACGCCGCCTATCTCGCCATGCATGGCGACGGCAGCCATGTCGTCAGCCTCGACGCGGTGATTGAGACGATGCGCCAGACCGGCGAGGACATGCGCTCCAAGTACAAGGAGACGGCCCAGGGCGGTCTGGCGGTGAACGTCGTCGCCTGCTGAGGCCGCTCAGTTCGGCCGGGGCGAGACGCGCAGCACGCGCCCGGTGCCGGTATCCTCGAGCACCCAGATCGCCCCGTCCGAGCCTTCGCGGACATCGCGGATGCGCGCGTGGAGCGGCAACCGGGCGACTTCGGCCGCGCTCGTCCCGTTGAACTTGACGAACACCAGCCCCTGCGACTGCAGGCCGCCCATGATCGCATAGCCGGCCCATTGCCGGAACATCTTGCCCGAATAGATGATCATGCCCGCCGGCGCGATCACCGGGTCCCAATAGGTCACCGGCGCCACATAGCCGTCGCCGGTCGCCGGCTTGGGGATCAGCCCGCCGTCATAATTGTTGCCCCAGGAGACTTTCGGCCAGCCATAATTGCCGCCGGGAACGATCAGGTTGAGCTCGTCGCCGCCCTTGGGACCCATTTCGTGCTGCCACTGGCGCCCGGCGGCATCGAACGCGATGCCATAGGGATTGCGATGCCCGAGCGTCCAGATCTCCGGCATCGCACCGGGCGTCTTCACAAAGGGATTGTCCGGCGGGATCGTGCCGTCGGCGAACAGCCGGATCGTCTTGCCCAGCGTATTGGACAGGTCCTGCGCCGGATCGAAGGTCGCGCGCTCGCCGGTGGTGATGAACAGATATTTGCCGTCCGGCGAGAAGGCGAGCTTGCCGCCGAACTGGCCGGCAGTGGTCGTCTTGGTCTGGCTCCAGATGGTCTTGAAATTCTCGAAGCGCGGCTCGCCATCGGTCGGCAACACCAGCTCCGCCGTCGCCACGGCGAGCCCTTCCGCTCCGTTGGTACCCGGCTCGTCGAAGCTGATGACCACCTTGTGCGACGTGGCGTAATCGGCGCTCAGTATGATGTCGAACGCGCGGAAACCCTTGGGCAGCCCGGCAAGCGGCGCGGAATAGGACCCGTTCTGGGCAACCAGCCGGATCCCGTCAAAGGCCTGGGTCACCAGGAGGCGCCCGTCGGGAATGAAGTTGATCGCCCAAGGATATTCGAAAGCCGCGATCGGCGCGATGTCGACGGTCACGCCGTCGCTGGTGGTGGCGGTTTCCTTGGGCACCGGCGTGGGGGTCGGAGTCGGCGTCGGGCTTACCGTCGGCGCCGGGGTCGGGCCGGCAACGCCCCCGCTGGGTCCGGAGCCGGTGCCGCCACCACCGCTGCAGGCGGCAAGCGCCATCACGCACGCGCAAGGGCCTGCGCCCAGACGCCACATCGAACCGATTTTCATGAAATCCCCCAAGAACGCTGAAACCCGGAGCCCAGCTCCGCAGCGGAAAAAGCATATAATTCAGCTATTATTCAAGGGAAGTTGCGACGATTTTCATTCGTCACGCGTCCAATTTCATCCGAAATGGTGTGGTTGACGCATGAAGGGCGCATGTCCGGGCACCACTGGCCGCCGCCGGGCCGCTGCGGTATCCGAAATGGCCGGCACATCCGGCGGGAGACATGCATGCGTATCGCGGTGTTCAACACCAAGTCCTATGACCGCCGCTTCCTGACCGAAGCGAACGCGGCATTCGGCCATGACCTGCATTTCCTCGAGCCCCGCCTCGAGCCCGCCACCGCATCGCTCGCCGCCGGGCACCAGGCGGTGTGCGTCTTCGTCAACGATGTCGTCGATGCCGAGGTGCTGGAAGTGCTGGCCGGGCAGGGGACGCGGCTGGTCGCGCTACGCTGTGCCGGGTTCAACAATGTCGATCTCGCCGCCGCGCATCGGCTCGGGATCGCCGTGGTCCGCGTGCCCGCCTATTCCCCCCATGCCGTTGCCGAGTTCACCATCGGGCTCCTGCTTGCGGTAGATCGCCATATCCCGCGCGCCTGGGCGCGGGTGCGCGACAATAATTTCGCGCTCGACGGCCTGATCGGCCGCAATCTCCACGGGCGCACCGTCGGCGTGATCGGCACCGGCAAGATCGGCGCGCTGGTCGCCCGCGGCCTCAGGCTCGGCTTTGGCTGCGAGGTGCTGGCCGCCGACCTCTATCCCGACCCCGAGCTGGAGCGCATCGGCGTCCGCTACCTTCCCCGCGACGAACTGCTGCGCACCGCCGAGATCGTCACCCTCCATTGCCCGCTCACCCCGGACACCCGCCACCTGATCGATACCGCGACGATCGACGCCGCCCGTGACGGCCTGATGATCGTCAACACCAGCCGCGGCGCACTGATCGATACCGCCGCGCTGATCGAGGGGCTCAAGTCCCGCAAGATCGGCGCCGTTGCGCTCGACGTCTATGAACAGGAAGCCGATCTGTTCTTCGAGGACCTGTCGAACGAGATCATCTCGGACGACCTTTTCCAGCGCCTGCTGACCTTCCCCAACGTGCTGGTTACCGGCCACCAGGCCTTCCTCACCGAGGAAGCGCTGGCCGCCATCGCCGAGACGACACTGCGCAGCGCCGCCGATGCCGAAGCGGGCAAGATGCTCCAGAACCGCGTCGATGCCGATCGGATCGCGGCTTCGAAGTGAGCAGGTCGACTTTCATCGCATAGCCATTCCCGGCAGGTTCCCGGCGCGGCTAGCCCGATTTCGGGCAGTCTTGCTCGTGTCGGGAGAGTTGGATGCGTTACCTGGCTGGTGTGGCCGCCATGGCCCTGTTCGCAGCGGCGCCCGCAAGCGCCGATGCCGTCGATGACTATGTCCGCACCCAGATGGAAGCCGGGCACATCCCCGGGATCGCCGTCGCCGTGGTCCGCAAGGGCAAGGTCGAGACGGTGCGCAGTTACGGGCTCGCCAATCTCGAATGGAACGCACCCGTGGGGCCGGACACGCGCTTCCAGACCGCGTCCGCCACCAAGATCTTCACCGGCATCGCGCTGATGCGGCTGGTCGAGGCCGGCAAGCTCCGCCTCGACGACACGCTTGATCGCTTCTTCCCCGATGCCCCCGCCAGCTGGCGCGAGATCACGATCCTCAACCTCGCCAGCCACAGCTCCGGCCTGTCCGAGAAGCTGCCCGAGCATAAGGACAACGTCGCGGACACGCTCGCAGCCGCGATGCAGGCGCCGCTGGCCTATGCGCCGGGCACCGAGAGCCGCTATGGCTTCACCGATTTCGTCGTGCTGCGCGCGGTGATGGAGAAGGTGGCGGGCAAGGACATCGCCGCGATCTTTCGCGACGAGATCTGCGTTCCGCTCGGCCTGAAGGACACCGGCTTCAACTTCGAGCGCCAGGGTGGACCGTTCCGCTCGTCGCTGCCGCTCCCGCACCGCGCCGCCATCCATGCCTGGCGCGACGGCGAGCAGCGGATGAGCAGCTTCGTCTATGGCGAGACCGGCTATGCCGCCGGTGGCCTGCACAGCTCGGCGCGCGATTTCGCCGCCCTGTTCGCCGCGCTCGATCGCGGGGAGCTGCTCAAGCCCGAAAGCCAGCAGCTGCTCGAGACGCCCCCCTTGCTCAAGACCGGCAAGCCCGCCGGCTTCGGCGTGGGCTGGACCGCCGGCACCTATCATGGCGTAAAGGTCGTCGGGCACAGCGGCGGCCCCGCGCTCGCCGACATCCTCCATGCCGATGCCGAAGGGCTGACGGTGATCGTCCTCACCAACCAGCAGCGTTACTATCCGCTGCTCGCGCGTGGCATCGCCGATTTCTACCTGCCCAGGCCGGCCGCGCCCAGGGCGATGCCGGATACGAAGCCCGAACTCACCGCGCTGATGCGCGAAGCGATGGCCGAAGCGGCGGCGGGCAAGCTCGATCGCAAGCGCTATGCCGAAAGCGCACTCAAGGGGCCGGTGCCGTTCCTCGAGGATTACGGCCAGCCGCTGCTCGCCGCGCTCGGCCCGGTCCAGCGCGTCACCCTGGTCGCGGATACGCCCGGCAAGGACGAGCATGTCCGCCTCTATGCGATCGCCTTCCAGAACCAGTCGATGACCTGGCGCTTCGGCATCGATGCCGCCGGCAGGATCACCGACCTCCACCCGCCTTCGGACGACTGACCGGGAGCTTTGCCATGACTCGCCATCCCCCCATTCTCGCCTTTGCCGCCTCGCTGCTGCTCGTTCAGGGCGCGGCCGTCGCGCAGGATGTGCCCCAGCCGCCGGCGCCCGCCGGGCCGCCCGCCGAGGATCCGGTCTGCACCAAGCTGCGCGCCGAAGTCGCCCAGGTCGAGCGCGACATGCAGGTCGAGAGCATCGGCATGACCAGGATGGCCGAGGACATGCGCAAGAAGATGCAGGCGCGATCCAAGGCTGCGCGTACCGGTGGCCTGCTCTCCAGCCTGGCGGGACTTATCCCCGGCGTCGGCACGGCGGTGTCGATGGGTGGCTCGCTGATGTCGAGCGCGGCGACCGCCGGCATGGGCAGCAACGGCATGTCCAAGGAGATGGATCAAGCGATGGACCGCCAGTTCGCGCTCAGCGAGCGGATGCTCACCGCGTCGCAGGCGCTGCACAATCGCTGCGGCGACAGCGGCTCCGGTCCGGACGCGCCGATGTCGCTCGAGGAACTCAAGGCCCTGCGCGCCGAGACCGCGAAGGTCGCGGCCGAAAACCCCGACTGAGGCGGTTGGCGCAGCCTTATCGTGCCTCTATCGTTCCCCCATTGAATGGAGGAACGGCGTGACGATCGATCTGTCGGACTATGAGAAGGGCGAGAAGCTCCACGGCAACTATGAAAAGGCGCTGGCCAAGGTCCAGAAGCGGCTGAGCCACATCCACTACGCCCATATCGTCCACCGCCGCCGCGCGATCGTCGCGTTCGAAGGGTGGGATGCGGCAGGGAAGGGCGGCATCATCCAGCGCCTCACCGCCGAATGGGACCCGCGCTACTACGAAGTCTGGCCGATTTCCGCGCCCACCCAGGAGGAGCTAGCCCATCATTTCCTCTGGCGCTTCTGGCGCCGGCTGCCCGCCCAGCACAATATCGCGATCTTCGACCGTACCTGGTACGGCCGCGTCCTGGTCGAGCGGGTCGAGGGCTTTGCCGGCAAGGCCGAGTGGGAACGCGGCTATGCCGAGATCAACGATTTCGAGGCCCAGCAGGTCACGGCCGGCACCACCCTCGTGAAGGTCTTCGTCCACGTCACCCAGAAGACCCAGGACAAGCGGCTCAAGGACCGGCTCGAACATCCCTGGAAGCGCTGGAAGACCGGGCTCGACGATTATCGCAACCGGGCGAAGCGCCCCGACTATCTCGAGGCGATGCACGAGATGTTCAAGCGCACCAACACCGAGCATGCGCCCTGGATCGTGATCGACGGGAACGACAAGAAGTCCGCCCGCATCACCGCGCTCACCGCGATCGCCGATGCGCTGGAAAAGCATGTGCCGATGACCCCGCCCGAGCTCGATCCCGAGGTGGAGAAGGTCGCAAAGAAGGCGCTCGACCTTTGATCCGGTCGCGGCAAAGTTGAGTTTCGTCGCAAGGAAATCGCGTTCCGCGCCGAAGTGGTTTGTTCAAGCAACACACTTCACAGGTTCGGAACCCCGATGCGCACCCTTGCCGCCGCTGCCCTGCTTCTGCTCGCCGCTCCCGTCTCGGCGGCACCCGATGACCTCACGCCGGCCGCGGCCACCCGCGCGGTCGATGCGCTGATCACCGGGCTCGACACCTATTCCTATCCCGATGTCGGCACGCGCATCCAGGCGCTCCTCCGCAAGGAACGGGGCCGCCTGATCGCGATCCGCGACCGTGAGGCCCTGGTCACGCGGGTCAACGCGCTCCTCGCCGAGAGCCACGACCTGCATCTCAAGATCAGGATCAACACGATCACGCCGGATCGCACGCCGGTCCCGAATGAAGCCGCGCTGCTCGAGAAGCATATCGCTCACGGGCTGATGGGCGTGCGCCGCCTGCCGGGCAATATCGGCTATCTCAAGCTGCGCTACTTCGCCCAGGACGCCGATGGCGCGGTGATGATCGATCGCGCGATGGAGATGCTCCGCGACACCAACGCGCTGATCATCGACCTGCGCGAGAATACCGGCGGCGGCGGTACCACGGATTCGCGCCTGCTCGGCCATCTCTCGGCCACCCCGATCCCGATGGCGAAGATCACCTGGCGCAACCGGGACGGCACCACCGAAGTCGAGCAGCGCCACGCCGATATCCCGGCCGGCGGCTCGCTCTATCTCGACAAGCCGGTGTTCGTGCTCACCGCCAACCGCACCTTCTCGGCGGCGGAGGGCTTCGCCTATGACCTTCAGGCCGCCCACCGCGCCGTGCTGGTCGGCGAGCCCACCCGCGGCGGCGCCAATCCGCAGAACCGCCCGGTCGAGCTCGGTGCCGGCATGAGCGCCTTCGTCCCCAACGGCCGGGTCGAGCATCCGACCACCCATGACAATTGGGAAGGCAAGGGCGTCCAGCCCGATATCCGCACCGAGCCGCGCGCCGCACTGGTCGAGGCCTATCGCCGTGCGCTCGCCGCCGCGAAGCCACTGGTCGCTACGCCCAAGTCCGAACAGGAGCGCGCCGACGCGATCGCCGATCCGGAAGGCACGCTGAAGACCGACGCCGGGCTCTGACCACCCCAGCCATTTGACCCTGCGCAAGGCGAGGTGGGACAGGGCGGGGCAGAGTCATGCCATGACCCGCATCCTCTTGCTCGATGGCCATCCGGACCCCGATCCCGCCCGCTACGGCCATGCGCTGGTCGATGCCTATGCCGAGGGGGCGGTAGGCGCGGCGCACGAAGTCCGCCGCGTCCGCATCGCCGATCTCGATTTCCCGGTCCTGCGCACCCAGGCCGAATATCGCGAGGAGCCGGTCCTCCCGGTGATCGAGGCGATCCAGCGCGACCTGCTCTGGACCGAGCATGTCGCGATCTTCTATCCGCTCTGGCTCGGCGACGTGCCGGCGTGGTTCAAGGCGTTCCTCGAACAGTTGCTCCGCCCCGATTTCGCCTTCCGCTATGTCAAGCAGGGCTTTCCCGAGCCGCTGCTCCAGGGCCGCTCGGCGCGCGTGGTGGTGACGATGCAGACGCCCGCGCCGGTCTATAGCTGGCTCTACCGCGCCCACAGCCTCAAGAGCCTGGAGCGCAACATCCTGCGCTTCTGCGGGCTCGGCCCGGTCCGGCACAAGATCATCGGCAGCGTCGATGGCGGCTGGACCCCGCGCAAACGCTATCTGGAGGAAGTCGCCGAACTCGGCGCCGCCGCGCGTTAGGCCGGCGCGAACTCGCCGTCGTCGCCCATCACGTGCAGCACGCCGTCCGCGATCGCGAAATAGGCGCCGTGGATCTTCAGCCGTCCCTCGGCCAGCCGCTTGCTGACGAAGGGGAAGGTGGTGAGGTTGGTCAGCGACACCCGCACCGTCTCCAGCTCGAGCGCGCGCACCGCCTCGGGCCCGGTGCCATATTTGGCGACGACCTGCTCGCGCGCCGCATCGAGCATGTCGACCCAGTGGGCGATGAACCCGCCTTCACCGTTCGCCGCGCCCTTGAAGCGCTGCGACAGCGCCGCGCCGACACCGCCGCACGCGCCATGGCCGAGCACCAGGATCTCGGGCACCTCGAGCTGGTTCACCGCGAACTCCAGCGCGGCCGACACGCCGTGGCGGCTCGCATCATCCTCGAACGGCGGCACCAGGTTGGCGACGTTGCGCACCACGAAGATCTCGCCGGGCACGGTATCGAAGATCTGCGCCGGATCGACCCGGCTGTCCGAACAGGCGATCACCATCACCCGCGGGCTCTGGCCTTCGCTCAACCCCGACCAGCGGTCGCGATGCCGCCGATATTCGCTGGTCCGGAAGCGCTGATAGCCGTCGAGCAGGTCGGTGAAGTCGGTCATGGCGGATGCCCTAGCGTCCGCTTTTCCGACTGCCAAGGTTTGTATCGAAGTGTTGCGGAGGCCACAGCTTGACGAAAGTGCAACCAGGGCTGGAAACGCCGGCCCAGCCGCTCTATCTGGCCCCCATGAACGATCTCTCCGCAGCACCGCGTCCCGAGCGTCAGCGCAAGCCCGACTGGATCCGCGTAAAGGCTCCGACCTCGGAAGGTTTCGCGAAAACCCGGGCGCTGATGCGCTCGAAGAACCTCGTCACCGTTTGCGAGGAAGCGGCCTGTCCGAACATCGGCGAGTGCTGGACGAAGAAACACGCCACGGTGATGATCCTGGGCGACGTCTGCACGCGCGCCTGCCGCTTCTGCAACGTCAAGACCGGCATGCCGCGCAAGGTCGATCCGCTGGAGCCGCAGCACGTCGCGGAAGCCGCCGCGCAGATGGGCCTCGAGCACATCGTCATCACCTCGGTCGATCGTGACGATCTGCCCGACGGCGGCGCCAGCCAGTTCGTCAAGGTGATCGAGGAGATCCGCAAGGCCAACCCGACCACCACGATCGAGATCCTGACGCCGGACTTCCGCAACAAGCATGAAGCCGCGATCGAAGCGATCGTCGCTGCCCGCCCGGACGTCTACAACCACAACCTGGAGACCGTCCCGAGGCTCTACCCGACGATCCGCCCGGGCGCGCGCTATTATGCGTCGCTGCGCCTGCTGGAGACGGTCAAGCGCCTCGACCCGACGATCTTCACCAAGTCTGGCATCATGCTCGGCCTGGGCGAGCAGCGCCTGGAGGTCCACCAGGTGATGGACGACATGCGCTCGGCCGACATCGATTTCCTGACGATGGGCCAGTATCTCCAGCCCACACCGCGCCACGCCAAGGTCGAGGAGTTCGTCACCCCCGCCGCCTTCCAGGCCTATGGCGCGATCGGCCGGGCCAAGGGCTTCCTCCAGGTCGCCTCCTCGCCGCTGACCCGCTCGAGCTATCACGCCGGCGAGGACTTCGCCGAGATGAAGGCCGCGCGCGAGGCGAAGCTGGCGAAGGGGGCCAAGTGAAATTTCTCCCCGGAGCGGGGAGGGTATTCCACCATCGTCATCCCCGCGAAGGCGGGGATCCATTCATCCTGAAATCGGGATAGATGGGCGACGGCACCGCCAATGGATTCCCGCCTTCGCGGGAATGACGGCAATAGGAAGCGTTTCGAACCAGAAGAGACAATGCCCAAGCATTCCGAAACCCGCCCGCTGCCCTACACGCCGGAGCAGATGTTCGACCTCGTCGCCGACGTCGCCAGATATCCGGAATTCCTGCCCTGGGTCAGCGCGATCCGTGTCCGCTCGAACAGCGATACGCAGATGCTCGCGGACATGATCGTCGGCTTCAAGGGCCTGCGCGAGACCTTCACCTCGCGCGTCACCAAGGCGCGCCCGGCCAGCCTGCACATCGAATATGTCGATGGCCCGCTCAAGCACCTCAACAATGACTGGGGCTTCCGCAGCGACGGGCAGGGGGGCTGCCTGGTCGATTTCACCGTCGACTTCGCCTTCAAGAACCGCGTGTTCGAGATGCTCGCCGGCCAGATGTTCGACCGGGCGCTGCGCAAGATGATCAACGCGTTCGAGGAACGCGCTGCCCGGCTCTACGGCGATTCGACGTCGGCTTCGTCCGCCTCGGGCGCCGCGGCACCCGGCATCAGCAGCTCGAGCGCGCACAACGCCGCCTGAAGGCGGATGCCGGCACGGCCGTTATTCTCGAAATGGCGGGCATCCGCGACGATGTGATCGGGATCGGCGTTGCGCACCGCCTGGGCGAACACCACCGTGCCCACCGGCTTCTTTTCGCTGCCGCCATCGGGGCCGGCGATCCCGGTGATCGCCACCGCGACATCGGCATGGGTGCGGGCGAGGGCGCCCTGCGCCATGCTCCAGGCGACCGCGATCGAGACCGAGCCGAAGGTCTCCAGCACGTCGCTGCCGACCTTGAGCACATCGTGCTTGGCTTCGTTCGAATAGGTGACGAACCCGGCGTCGAAGACGTCGGAGGAGCCGGGGATCTCGGTGAGCGCGGCCGAGACGAGGCCGCCCGTGCAGCTCTCGGCCACGGCGACGCGGCGCCCGGCTGCGCGATTGGCTTCAAGCACCTTGCGCGCTGCGGCGACCAGCTCCGGCGGGAGAATCGTGTCCATAGGGCGGGGCATGTGCCACCGTAATGTTGCCGACGCGAGTCAGTTCGTTCCCTGAGGCGGCGGGGAGAGTGTCCCACGCCCCCAATGCTCGGCAGTTCCCCGGCGAAGGCCGGGGCCCAGGGTTTCTCTGCCGTTTCGCTTGTGACCCTGGGCCCCGGCTTTCGCCGGGGAGCCGCAAGACCATCACTCAGGCAGGCACCCGCACCGTCGCCACCGCCTGCGCGGCCATGCCCTCGCCGCGCCCGGTGAACCCCAGCCGCTCGGTGGTCGTCGCCTTCACGCTCACTTCGGACACCCGCAGCCCCAGGATCGCGGCAATACTCGCCCGGATCGCCTCGCGGTGCGGGCCCACCTTGGGCGCCTCGCAGATGATCGTGACGTCGACGAAATCGATCACGCCACCCTCGGCCGCCACCAGGCCCGCCGCATGCTGGAGGAACTGCGCCGAGGCCGCCCCGCGCCATTTCGGGTCGCTCGGCGGGAAGTGCATGCCGATATCGCCCGCGCCGATCGTGCCGAGCAGCGCGTCGGTGATCGCGTGCAGCACCACATCGGCGTCGCTATGCCCGGAAAGCCCGCGCGAATAGGGCACCTTCACCCCGCCCAGCCAGAGCTCCTCGCCCTCGGCGAAGCGGTGCACGTCATAGCCGGTCGCGGTCCGTACCCGCATCGAAGCCCCGAACCGCGCCTCGGCGGCGGCGAAATCATTGGGGTGGGTGATCTTCTCGAGCATCGTGCTCCCTTCCACGACTGCAACCGTCTTGCCGAGTGCGCGCACCATCTGCGCGTCATCGGTCGCTTCCTGATCCGGCGGCCACGCCGCATGCGCCTCGGCGATATCGGCCCCGCGAAACGCCTGTGGCGTCTGCACCCGCACCAGCCCTTCGCGCGGAACAGACGCTCCGGACGCGGAAACAAGCGTATCCGCCACCGGCAGGCCCGGAATGGCTCCGGCATGATCGTCCAGCGCCGCCAGCAGTCGGTCGATAACGGCGTGCGACAGGAAGGGACGGGCGGCATCGTGGATCAGCACGCGGTCCGCATCCCCCGCCAGCACCAGACCGTTCTGTACGCTTTCCCGCCGCGTCGCCCCGCCGATCGCAAGGGGCACATCCCCCAGCACCGCGTGCAGCGCCGATTCCTGGCCTTCGCCAACAACTACGACCACAGCGTCCACTTCAGGATGGGACGTCAAGGCGTCGAAGCTGTGCCGGAGCATCGGCTTGCCGGCCAGCGGCGCGAACTGCTTGGGCACGCTCCCCCCGGCCCGGGTACCGCTCCCGGCGGCGACGATAATGGCGACAGTCCTCATCGCCAGTCGCCTAGCGTATGCCCCGTAGCGCTGCCACCATTTGATTTCCCCAACTACGCGCATAGTATCTGCCGGCATTGGAGGCCCGCATGCTCATCCTCACCTTGCCCGCACTCCTCGCCCAACAGGATGTCCCCGAGCAGGACTATGGGCGGAGCGAGATGATCTCGACCGGCGCGAGCCCCCTTCACTCCGAAAGCTGGATCACCGATCACGACTATCCAGCGGAAATCCGCCGAAAGCTCGGGCGCCGAAGCGTCAAGGTGGCCCTGGCCGTCGGCGAGCAGGGGCAGGTGGGGGGATGCAAGGTTGCCAGGTCCAGCGGATCGCGATGGCTTGATCGCGAGACCTGCAGGCTGCTGCTGAAGCGCGCCGTGTTCACGCCCGCCATCACGCCGATGGGCAATCTTGCCACGGAGTTTCGCATGATCATCCATTGGCCGCCAAAACCAGGCGAGCCTGAATAGCCTTCCAATGTAGGAAATCCTCCGGCAGCCTCGAAGCTCAGCCGGTTCCCGCCGGCCGCTCTTTGAACTGTCGATACGCCGAAGCGAGCACAGGATTTCCCGCACTCGCGCAACGGCTTGCCGCAACGCTGCGAGGGCACCGCGCCAACATCCGCGTTCAAGGCGTCAGGCAATGCGGACATCGACTCCGCGGAAACCCGCGCGTTTCCGCCATTCCTGGCTGATTTCCATTCCCCGGAGCGCCACCGCGCAACCCGCCTGGCGCGCAACCAACGCCAGCTTCCGCGTCCGGAACCGTCTACTTGCCAATATCTGCTTGTACCTGTAGGTGCCGCTGCCTATTTTTCAGGCATTGTCATGAGCGAACTCGCCCCCATCCAGATCGGCCCGGTGACGGTCGAAGACCCGGTCATTCTCGCGCCGATGACCGGCGTGACCGACCTGCCGTTCCGCCGCGCCGTGCGCCGTTACGGCTCGGGCCTCAACGTCACCGAGATGATCGCCAGCGCCGCCGCGATCCGCGACACGCGCCAGTCGATCCAGAAGGCCGCCTGGGATCCGATCGAGGAGCCGGTGTCGATGCAGCTCGTCGGCTGCTCGCCCGCCGAGATGGCCGAGGCCGCCAAGCTCAACGAGGATCGCGGCGCTGCAATCATCGACATCAACATGGGCTGCCCGGTCCGCAAGGTCACCAATGGCGATGCCGGCTCGGCGCTGATGCGCGACCTCAAGCATGCCGCCTCGCTGATCGACGCCTGCGTCAAGGCGGTCGACGTGCCGGTCACGCTCAAGATGCGCATGGGCTGGTGCCACGACAGCCTCAACGCGCCGGAACTGGCCCGCATCGCCGAGGATCTCGGGGTGAAGATGGTCACGGTGCATGGCCGCACCCGCAACCAGATGTATCGCGGCTCGGCCGACTGGGCGTTCGTCCGCACGGTCAAGGACGCGGTGAAGATCCCGGTGATCGTCAATGGCGACATCTGCTCGGTCGAGGATGCCCGCGAGGCGCTGCGCCAGTCGGGCGCGGACGGGGTGATGATCGGCCGCGGCGCGTACGGCAAGCCCTGGGTGCTGCGCCAGGTGATGGATGCGCTGACGGGCAAGGGCGAGCGCACCGACCCGAGCATCGACGAACAATATCGTGTGATTATCGAGCATTACGTCGATAGTCTCGAACATTATGGTGAGATGACCGGCGTCAACATGATGCGCAAGCATCTCGGCTGGTACACCAAGGGCCTCACCGGCTCGGCGGAATTCCGTAACAAGGTCAACCAGATAGCCGACGCCAAGACGGTGCTGGCGATGCTCGACGAATTCTACGCGCCGTGGCGTTCCCGCGCGGCGGCCTGAGGCGGCTGCGGCCTGCGCCGCCCGCCACTGGCCCCAGCTTCGCGGAGATGTTCGCCGCGCTCCCCGTCGCGGTCCTCGTCATCGATCCCGACGGTCGCATCGCCCATGCCAATGCGGCGTGCGAGGCGATGCTCAACCATGCCGAGACCACGATGATCGGCCAGCCCTATGACGCGGTGCTGAGCCCGCCCGATGGTTATGTCGATCGGCGTGACGGGCACGGCTTCGCTGCCTTCGACATCGAGATCGAGGCGATCCGCGGCCCGCGCATCCGTGTCGATTTCGTCGAGACGATGGTCGCCGATCATCCGGGCTGGCGCATCGTCACCCTCCATCACGCGCCCCAGTCCCGCCGGGTGGCGCAGGGCGCCGACCGTAGCGCCGGCGCCCGTGCCGCGGTGGGTGCCGCCGCGATGCTGGCGCATGAGATCAAGAACCCGCTCTCGGGCATCCGCGGCGCCGCGCAGCTGCTCGCCAGCTCGGGCGAGGACCGCGAGCTCACCGGCCTGATCACCACCGAAGTCGATCGCATCGTCGCGCTGATCGACCGGATGCAGGATTTCACCGACACGCGGCCGCTCAAGCTCGAGCCGACCAATGTCTATCCGCTGCTCGACCATGCCCGCCGCGTCGCGCTGGCCGGCTTCGCCCGCGGCATGGTGATCGAGGAGCGCTTCGATCCCTCGCTGCCGCAGGTGCTGATCGATCCCGACGCCTTCCAGCAGGTGATGATGAACCTGCTCAAGAACGCCGCCGAGGCGCTGGGCGGGCTGGCCCAGCCACGCATCGTGCTGACCACCGCCTATCGCCACGGCATGTCGGTCAGCACCGGCGCCGGCCGTCCGCGCGTGCCGCTGCCGATCGAGATCTGCGTCATGGACAATGGCCCCGGCGCGCCCGAGGACATTGCCGAGCACCTGTTCGAGCCCTTCGTATCGGGCAAGCCGGAGGGGAAGGGGCTCGGCCTCCCGCTCGTCGAGAAGCTGGTCCGCGACATGGGCGGGATCATCCAATATGCCCGGGAACGCCCCCCTGAAATGACAGTCTTCCGTATTTTGCTCCCGCGAGCCAAGGCATGAGCGGCTCGGTCCTGGTCGTCGACGACGACAGCGCGATCCGCACCGTGGTCGCCGCCGCGCTGCGCCGCGAAGGCCATGCCGTCACGACGGCAGCCAGCCTCGCCGAGCTGCGCCGCGCGATCGGTGCGGCACTACCCGATGTGCTGGTCACCGACGTAGTGCTGCCCGACGGCAACGGCCTCGACGAAGTCGCCAGGCTCACCGCCGAGCATCCCGCCCTGCCGGTGATCGTCTTCTCCGCGCAGAACACGCTGGCGACGGCAGTCCGCGCCACCGAGGTCGGCGCCTTCGACTACCTCCCCAAGCCCTTCGACCTCGACGTGCTCGGCCAGGCCGTGCGCAGCGCCATCGCCCGCGGCCGCCATGCCCCCGCCGAGCAGCCCGATGAAGAGCTGAGTGGCGGCTCTTCGCTGATCGGCCGCTCGCCGGCGATGCAGGAGGTCTACCGGGTCATCGCCCGCGTCGTCTCGAACGACCTCACGGTGCTGATCTCGGGCGAATCGGGCACCGGCAAGGAGCTGGTCGCCAAGGCGATCCACGATCTCGGCCCGCGCCGCCGCGCGCCCTTCGTCGCGCTCAACATGGCCGCGATCCCGCGCGAGCTGATCGAGGCGGAGCTGTTCGGGCATGAGCGGGGTGCTTTTACCGGCGCTGCCGCCCGCGTCGCCGGCAAGTTCGAGCAGGCGGCCGGGGGCACGCTGTTCCTCGACGAGATCGGCGACATGCCGATGGACGCGCAGACCCGCCTGCTCCGCGTGCTCCAGCAGGGCGAATTCACCACCGTCGGCGGTGCCCGCGCGATCAAGGCGGACGTCCGCATCGTCGCTGCCACCAACAAGGATCTGGCCGCGCTCGTCCAGGCCGGGCAGTTCCGCGAGGACCTGTTCTACCGCCTCAACGTCGTCCCGATCGCGCTGCCGTCGCTGCGCGAGCGCCGCGACGACGTGCCCTTGCTCGCCCGCCACTTCCTCGATCGCGCCGCCGAGGACGGCCTGCCGCGCAAGAGCCTCGCCGCCGACGCGATACGGGTGCTCGAAACCTATGACTGGCCGGGCAATGTCCGCCAGCTCGAGAACCTCATGCGCCGCATTGCCGCGCTCAGCCGTGACGAAGTGATCGACGGCGACGCCCTGCGCCGCGCCCTGGGCGAGGCCAGTGCCGCACCGGTCCAGGCGACTCGAGACGAAGGCATCGAGGCCGCCGTCCGCGCCCGGCTCGAGCGCATCGCCATCGAGGAGCCCCGCGCGCTCGACGACGGCACGCTCTACGATCGCATCATCGGCGAGGTCGAGCGCCCGCTGATCGAGGCGATGCTCGCGCGCCACGGCGGCAACCAGCTCCGCACCGCCCGCGCGCTGGGGATCAACCGGAATACGCTGCGGAAACGGCTCGATACGCTCGGCATCGATGTCGGCCCCAATCGCCCGGATGGTGCCGAATAGCGACAGACTGCGCACGATTATGTGTTCTTTTTGCCACAATCTCGATCTAGCTTGGCCACGATGGATGCCGTCACCGCCGATTCCCTGATCGAGGTAACGCCGAAAGGGCGGCAGTTGGCGCCTATCCGGCTGCTGGAGATCGTGGTGCTGGCGCTGGCCGTGGCCACGCCAGTCGCCACATTCCTGTTCGTCCGCAACTTCTCGCACCAGGTCTTCAATCCCGGCGTCGCCGCATCGCTGCTGCTGGCGAACCTGCTGCCCTATGTCGCGCTGATCGTGCTGATCGGCCGCCGTATCGCCATCCACCGCGCCGCCAAATCGGCGCTGGCGGGGGGCGGACGCCTCCATGTCCGTCTCGTCGCGGTGTTCACCCTGATGGCGAGCATCCCGATCGTGCTGACCGTGATCGCGGCATCGGTGATGTTCCAGTCGGGCGTTCAGCTCTGGGGCTCGGAGCGCGCGCGAAACGCCTTCGACGCGACGACCGACCTCGCCAAGGAGGGCCGCGGCCTCGTCGCCCAGCGCTGGGCCACCGAAGCGCGCACCATGGTCGATGACCTCACCGGCGATTTCCCCAAGATCCCGGTCAATTCGCAGGCGTTCCAGAGCAGCCTCCTCCAGCAGCTCTATTACCGCTCTTTCGATCAGGCGGTCGTGTTCCGCGTCGTCGGCGGCAAGCAGGTCGAGGCGATGTACGCCTGGGAAGCACCTCCCGCGAAGACCTTCGCCGCGCGTGTCTCGGGCCAGGTCCTCAACCTGCTCAAGGACGAGCAGAGCTACACCAATTTCGATGCCGAGAAGCAGTGGGTCGTCACCCCGCTCGATCGCTCGCAGAACATCTTCCTCTACGTCGCGAACAGCGTGAACGTAGACTTCATGAACCGGCAGAATTCGGGCGCGGACCGGATCGTCGCCGAGTTCAACGCCCTGCAGGCACGCTCGCGGGCGCTCCAGCTCCAGTTCAACGCCGTCCTGTTCGGCGTCGCGCTGCTGATCGTCAGCATCGCCACCTGGATTGCGCTCGCGGTGGCCGATCGCCTGGTCAAGCCGGTCGAGCAGCTCGTCACCGCCGCCCGCCGCGTCGCCGGCGGCGACCTCGCCGCGCGTGTCGATATCCCGCAGACCGGCGACGAGATCAGCACCTTGGGCGACGCCTTCAACGGCATGACCGAGCGTCTCGAGCAGCAGACCGGGGCGCTCAGGACCGCCAACGCCCAGCTCGAAAGCCGCCGCGTGCTGATCGAAGCGGTGATGTCGGGCGTCTCGGCGGGCGTCATCTCGATCGACGCCCAGCGCAACGTCCGACTGATCAACGAATCCGCGATCGAGCTGCTCCACCAGGGCGAGCAGGAGCTGGTCGGCCACCCGCTCGCCGAGCTCGCGCCCGAACTCAACGACCTGCTCGACACCGGCGACCGCGAAGCAGTGATCCAGCTCGGCACCGGCGGCGATGCGCGCACGCTCGCCGTGAAGGTCACCAGCGACGAGGCGGGTCAGGTGCTCACCTTCGACGACATCACCCAGCAGCTCAACGACCAGCGCCGGGCCGCCTGGTCCGACGTCGCGCGCCGCATCGCGCATGAGATCAAGAACCCGCTCACCCCGATCCAGCTCGCCGCCGAGCGCCTCAAGCGCCGCTATGGCAAGAAGATCGAGCCCGAGGACGGCACTTTCGCCCAGCTGACCGACACGATCGTCCGCCAGGTCGGAGACCTGCGCCGCATGGTTGACGAATTCTCCTCCTTCGCGCGCATGCCCAAGCCGATGTTCCGCCAGGAATCGCTGCTCGACATCGCGCGCCAGGCAATGTTCCTCCACGAAGTCGCGCATCCGACGATCCGCTTCGAGATGGACGCGCCCGATCCGGCTCCCGGCCTGATCTGCGATCGCCGCCAGATCGGCCAGGCCTTCACCAATATCGTCAAGAACGCCGTCGAGGCGATCGAGGCGCGCGGGGAAGGGGAGGCACTGCCCCAGGGCCAGGTCGTCATGACGATCAGCCCGGAGGAAGGCGGCAGGATCACCCTGACGCTGGCCGACAACGGCATCGGCCTGCCGGTCGAGCGCGACCGGATCGTCGAGCCGTACATGACGACGCGCAGCCGCGGCACCGGCCTTGGCCTCGCGATCGTGAAGAAGATCGTCGAGGAGCATTTCGGCACCATCGCCTTCTCGGATCGTCCGGGCGGCGGCACGCTGGTGACGCTCTGCTTCGATACCGATCAGCTCGCCGAGATGGTGAGTTCCCCTGAGGGCGAGGGCGGCGAAGAACCGCGTCCCGCCGTGCTTACCCGTACTGGAAGTTCCAAGTCATGAGTCTCGATATCCTGGTCGTCGACGATGAGCGCGACATCCGTGAACTGGTTGCCGGCGTGCTGGAGGACGAGGGCTATTCGACGCGCGGCGCCGCCAATAGCGACGAGGCGCTGGAAGCGATCGCGGAACGGCGTCCCAGCCTCGTGCTGCTCGACGTGTGGCTGCACGGCTCGCGGCTCGACGGGCTGGAGATCCTCGACGAGATCAAGCGCCGCGATCCCTCGATCCCGGTGCTGGTGATCTCGGGCCATGGCAATCTCGACACCGCCGTCGCCGCGATCCGTCGCGGCGCCTCGGATTTCATCGAGAAGCCGTTCGAGGCCGAGCGCCTGCTGTTCCTCGTCGAACGCGCCACCGAGACCGAGCGGCTCAAGCGTGAAGTCGCCTCGCTGCGTGCCTCGGCAGGCCGCGAGGAGGACCTCACCGGCCAGTCGGGCTCGATCAACACCGTTCGCGCCACGCTCAAGCGCGTCGCCTCCACCGGCAGCCGCGTGCTGATCACCGGCGGCGCCGGCACGGGCAAGGAAGTCGCCGCCCGGCTGCTCCATGGCTGGAGCCAGCGCGCTACCGCGCCCTTCGTCATCGTCAGCGCCGCGCGCATGCAGCCCGAGCGCGTGGAGGAGGAGCTGTTCGGCGTCGAAGAGGGCGGGGATCTGGTCCGCACCGGCCTGCTCGAACAGGCACATGGCGGCACGCTGTTCCTCGACGAGATCGCCGACATGCCGGTCGCCACCCAGGCGCGCATCCTGCGCGTCCTGACCGACCAGAGCTTCACCCGCGTCGGCGGCACCCGGGTGGTCAAGGTCGATGTCCGTGTCGTCTCGGCGACCGCGCGCGACCTGATGAGCGAGATCGCCGAGGGCCGCTTCCGCGAGGACCTCTATTACCGGCTCAACGTCGTGCCGGTGACGATCCCGCCGCTCACCGATCGCCGCGAGGACATCCCGGTCCTGGTCGAGCATTTCGTCGCGCACTATGCGAACGAACGCCGCGTACCGACGCCCGAGATCGCACCCGATGCGATGGTCGCGCTGCAGAGCTATGAGTGGCCGGGCAATGTCCGCCAGCTCCGCAACGTCGTCGAGCGCACCGTGATCCTGGCGCCGGGCGACCGCATCGGCCGTATCGACATCGACCTGTTGCCCCCCGAAGTGCTCGGCCGCCCCGCCGATACCGGCGGCAGCATGGGCACCAGCGCGATCATGGGTGCCCCGCTCAAGGAAGCGCGCGAGAGCTTCGAACGCGAGTATCTCCGCGTCCAGATCCGCCGCTTCTCGGGCAACATCTCGCGCACGGCGAGCTTCATCGGCATGGAGCGCTCGGCGCTGCATCGGAAGCTCAAGCTCCTCGGGATCACCGACAGCCGGGAAGAATAGGGGTATCCCTCACTTATGTTCGTCATCCCCGCGTTCGCGGGGATGACGGGCAAAGGGAGCTACGCTTGCAATGTAGGATTTCGCCTGCTTCCCTTGCGAAGCCGGGCAAACACCAGGCCGCTCTTTGACCAGGTGGAAAGGCAAAATCCGTGCAATGCCGGCGATTGCCCCGCGCGCAGCGCCCCCAACCAAAGTCTGAAACATTCCCCGGCTGGACGATTCGGCCGCCAAAGCATAAAAGGGCGCCGCTGCGCACCACACGGGTGCACGGACCCGACGCCGGAGAACGGCGCCAAGCGGGAAACTCCCGCCAACAAAGAGAGTCACGTACGATGGCCGAAAAGCAGACCTCGCTTCAGGATCTGTTCCTCAACTCGCTGCGCCGGTCGAAGACCCCGGTCACGATGTTCCTCGTGAAGGGCGTCAAGCTCCAGGGCATTGTCACCTGGTTCGACAATTTTTCGGTGCTGCTCCGCCGCGACGGCCAGTCGCAGCTCATCTACAAGCACGCGATCTCCACGATCATGCCCTCGGGCCCGGTCGATCTTGCGCCGCTCCTCGAAGCGGTGGGAGAATATCAGTCCAAGATCCCGGTATTGCAGGAGATTTTCCTGAACGCGGTCCGCCGCCAGCAGGAAAATGTCACGATGTTCCTAGTCAATGGCGTGATGCTCCAGGGCCAGATCGCGGCCTTTGACCTGTTCTGCATGCTGCTCCAGCGCGAGGGCATGGCCCAGCTGGTCTACAAGCATGCTGTCTCGACGATCCAGCCGGCGCACCCGCTGAACCTCGCCGAGGAACAGAATAGCGACGACTGAGCGATCGTATGAGCACCGGTTTCGAGCGCGACCCCGATGAATTCACCCGGGGCGCGCGAGCGGTCGTAGTCTATCCGGACCTCGGCGGCAGCTCGCGTGATGCGGATGCGCGCCTGGAGGAAACTGCCGGCCTTGCCGCCGCGATCGGCGTCGAGGTGGTCGAGCGGGTAGCCTTGCGCATCCGCGCGCCCAAGCCCGGCACGCTGATCGGCTCGGGCCAGGTGGAAGCCCTGGCCGAGACGGTCCGTGACAGCGAACTGACGCTCGCCGTGTTCGACGCGAGCCTCACGCCCGTCCAGCAGCGCAACCTCGAAACCGGGCTCAGCTGCAAGGTGATCGACCGTACCGGCCTGATCCTCGAGATTTTCGGCGAGCGCGCACGCACCGCTGAGGGCCGGCTCCAGGTCGAGCTCGCGCACCTCGATTACCAGGCCGGTCGTCTCGTCCGCAGCTGGACCCACCTCGAGCGCCAGCGCGGCGGCTTCGGTTTCCTTGGCGGCCCGGGCGAAACCCAGATCGAGGCCGACCGCCGGTTGATCCGCGACCGCATGGCGCGCCTGCGCCGCGAGCTGGATTCGGTCAGCCGCACCCGCACGCTCCACCGCGACCGCCGCCAGCGCGCACCCTGGCCGGTGATTGCGCTGGTGGGCTATACCAACGCCGGAAAGTCGACGCTTTTCAATCGCCTGACCGGAAGTGACGTCATGGCGGAGAACCTCCTCTTCGCCACGCTCGATCCGACCCTGCGACAGATCTCGCTGCCCGGCATCGACAAGGCGATCCTCTCGGACACGGTGGGTTTCGTCTCCGAACTGCCGACCCAGCTCGTCGCCGCCTTCAAGGCAACGCTGGAAGAGGTGGTCTCGGCCGACCTGCTGATCCATGTCCGCGATATCGCGCATCCGGACAGCGAAGCGCAGAAGGACGATGTCGAGGCCGTGCTCGCCGATATCGGCGTCGCGGAGGCCACGCCGCGCTTCGAAGCCTGGAACAAGGTTGATCTGCTCGACGACGAGCACCGTGAGGCGCTACTCGCCGAGGCCGCGAAGCGCGAAGACGTGATGCCTGTCTCGGCCGTGACCGGGGAAGGGGTAGACGCCCTCATCACCGCGGTCGCCGCCCGCCTCACCGAAGGCCACCGTCGCTACACTCTCCACCTCGACCCCGCCGACGGCGCCGCCGCTGCCTGGCTCCACCAGCATGGCGAAGTGATCGAGCAGGGGATGGACGGCAATCAGGCGGTCTATGAGGTTCGCATGGCACCGCGGGACTATGAGCGGTTCCTGACGCGGAGCTGAGGCTCAGGCGGGCGGCAGGTAGCGCGCCATCCGCGCGCGCAGCAGTGCGATCAGCTCGGGATCCATGAACGCATATTCGTCGGGGATGTCGAGAACGACGATGTTCTTGCCGTTCAGCGCCGACCGATAGCGCTTCCGGATCTTGCTGCGATGCTCGCGTTCCATCGCGAAGATCAAATCCGCCCATTCGATCAGTTCGGCATCGAGTGGATTCTCGGCGTCGTTGTTGGTCCCGGCGGAACTCGTCTCTATCGCCGGATGATCGGCGAAGATCTGCTCCGCCGTCGGGCTTCGCAGCTTGTTCTGGCTACAGACGAACAGAACATTCTTCATCGTGTGGTGATCTTTGCTCTCACCCAGAGTTCTTCCTTGGCATCGAGGCTCAGTCCTTCGAACGCATCCCCAGCTTCATCCTCCATGGCCTTGAAACGCTTCTCGAATTTCTTGTTAGCACCACGCAATGCAGCCTCGGGATCGACACCCAGCTTGCGTGCCCAGTTGACCACCGCGAACAGTAGGTCACCGACCTCTTCCTCGACCTCTGCCGGGGTGACCGCAGCCTCGACCTCGGCCAGCTCCTCGTCGACCTTGGCGCGGGCGCCACTGGGGTCTGGCCAGTCGAAGCCAGTGCGGGCGGCGCGCTTCTGGAGCTTTTCGGCGCGGAGCAGGGCGGGGAGGCCGATCGCCACACCGTCCAGCGCGCTTTCATGGCCCCTTTCGCCCCGCTCCGCGGCCTTGATTTGTTCCCAAAGGTGATGGCCGCCCTCGGTCGCGCCCAGGAAGATGTGCGGGTGGCGACGCTCCATCTTGTCGCTGATCGCGTTGGCGACATCGGCCAGGACGAAGTCGCCGGCTTCCTCGGCCATGCGGCTGTGGAACACGACCTGGAGCAACAGGTCACCAAGCTCGTCCTTCAGATCCGCCATGTCGCCGCGCTCGATCGCATCGGCAACTTCATAGGCTTCCTCGATCGTATAAGGCGCGATCGTGGCGAAGGTCTGGACCGTATCCCATTCGCAGCCCGTCTTCGGGTCGCGCAACCGCGCCATGATGGCGACAAGGCGGTCGATGGCCGGAGCAGGGTTGGTCAATTGGGCCTCCAGGAAATGCTCCGCGAGCCTAGGCAGGCGATCACGCGAAGGAAAGGCTCAGGGTCGATCGCGCCAAGGGTGCGGCATTCTCATTGGGCACATTGGGCAAAAACCGCCGGAAAACAGCGGCAGAGGGCCTCGGAGAGAGGTCCGGAACGCGCTCCGCGCTAGATCGATAATATACATTATGTAAAATAGAAAGCAGTTCTGCGGGTGCGATCTGGCCCCTCGACCTATTCCCGGTCTCGCGAACGCGGGATAACGAGCTGGGCTTCGGTTTGCTTGCGCGGCTCGAGGATCAGCGTGCGATCCTCGACGCGCCACGACTTCAGCCGCGACAGGAAGTTCATGCCGAGCACGTCGAGGTCGCCAAAGCTCTCGCCCACCACCAGTGGCAGGTCTTGCGTCGAAAGCGGCCCGATCGCGACTTCCTCGGCGCGCGCCGACTGCGCCTGGACGGTGCCATTGGCTGTCTCGATGAGCACAGGTGGTGCCAATGCGGGTTTGACGTCGGCGGCCTCGGCCGTGTCGCGCGAGATTGCGGTGATCGTGGCACCGCTGTCGACCAGCATGCGTCGCTCAACGCCATTGATCTGCACGCGCGCCCAGAAATGCCCGTCCGGGCTCATCTTGATGCGCACCGTATCGCCAACGACGCTCTGCTGCTCGTAGCCGAGCTTTTCGGACGCACGAGCCAACAGGCCGCCCAGTTCCTGGCGATGATAGAGCACGATCACCATCGTTACGCCGATGATGCCCCAGAGCAGCACCGTCTGGAGCAACCCGCGCAGGCTGATCCGCTGCGCCGACAGCGCCCGGAGCGCCAGCATCAGCGCGCCGAGCAGCAAGATCAGCTGGATGATGCGATCATCGGTCACAGCACGACCTCCATGCCGTCAAATCCCGGCGCCACGCCCTCGGGCAGCGTCGCGACGAGCGTGGCATAATCCATCGAATTGTCCATGTGCGACAACAGGGTCCGGCGCGGCTGGAGGTCCCTCACCCATTGCAGCACCTCGCCCAGATGCGCGTGCGTAGGATGCGGTTCGCGGCGGAGGCAATCGACCACCCACAGATCCAGATCCTGATACAGACTACGCATATTCATCGTCATCTCGTTGAAATCTATAGCATAAGCTATTGATCTTCCATTAGCGTCGAAGCGTAGCCCGGCTGAGGTTATGCCGCCGTGCGGCTGATCGACTACACGGATGTGGATATCGCCGATCGTGATTGTATCGGGCAGCGGCTCGATCGCGATCGTCGGCCGGTAAAGCGCGCGGCCGTGAAAGGCATAGGAGAAGCGCAGGTCGAGTTGCTCGAGCGTGAAGGGCCTCGCCAGGCCCCGCACCGGCTCGCCGTTCCTTGCGTGCATGATCTGGCGGAGGTCGTCGATGCCGTGGCAGTGATCGGCGTGGTCGTGGGTCCAGAGGACCGCATCGAGGTCGCTCAACCCGGCCGCGAGGGCCTGCTCGCGGAAATCGGGGCTGGTATCGACCAGGATCCGGGTCGTTTCCGTCGAGACCAGGACCGAGGCCCTGGTCCGCCGGTTCCTAGGTTCCAGGGGATCGCAATCGCCCCAGTCGTTTCCGATCCTTGGCACGCCGGAGGAGGTTCCGCAGCCCAGGATCCGGATTTTCATGCGCGGGTCTTGGCGAACAGCGCGTGAAAATTGGCCTGGGTGGCCAAGGCGAGGGATTCGAAGCTCTCTCCGCGCAGCCCCGCAAGAAAGCGGCAGGTGTCCGCGACAAAGGCCGGTTCGCCGGTCTTCCCGCGATGCGGCACCGGCGCCAGGAACGGCGCGTCGGTCTCGATCAGCAGCCGGTTCAGCGGCAGCTGCGCCGCGGTATCCTGCAGATCCTTCGCGTTCTTGAAGGTCACGATCCCCGAAATGGAGATATAGAAGCCCAGATCAAGCGCGATCTCCGAAAATTCCCGGCTCGCGGTGAAGCAGTGGATGACGCCGGGAAAGGCCCCCTTCCCCATCTCGTCGCGCAGGATCTCGGCGGTATCCGCCTCGGCATCGCGGGTGTGGACGATCAAGGGCAACTGGGTCTCGCGCGACGCCGCGATATGCGCGCGGAAACTCGCCCGCTGGCGATCGCGGTCGCTGTGATCGTAATAATAATCGAGCCCGGTCTCGCCGATGCCGACCACGCGCGGATGCCGCGCCTTCTCGATCAGCTTCGCCGCACCGACATCGGGATGCTCGTCCGCCTCATGCGGATGGATGCCGACCGAGGCCCAGACATCGGGCTCGCGCTCGGCGACCGCGATCACCTCGTCCCATTCGCGTTCGCGCGTCGAGATATTGAGCATCGCCGCGACGCCGGCGGCACGCGCACGCGCCAGCACCTCGGGCTGCTGCTCGCCCAGCCCCTTGTAGATCAGATGGCAGTGACTGTCGGCGAGGTTCACGCTTCTTCCTTGAGTTCCAGACGCGGGAAGATCGGGGTCGGCGGCGCGATCCGGAAGTCCGCATCCCCTTCCGGCCCGAGCTGCGCGAGCAGCTTCTCGGCCGAACCCGGCACCACCGGCGCGATCGTGACGGCAAGACGCCGGATCGCGCGCAGCAGCGTGTTCAGCACCGCATGCATCCGCTCGGGATCGGTCTTGCGCAGGCCCCAGGGCGCCTGGGCATCGATATAGGCGTTGCAGGCGAACACCCCGGCCATCCACAGCTCGACGCCCTGGCTCAGCGCCAGATCCTCGAACGCGCGGATGAACCCGCCACAGGCATTCTCGACCTCGGCGATCAGCACGCCGTCCGCCTCTTCCACGCGCCCGGTCTCGACATGCCCCTCGCAATTCTTGGCGATGAAGGCGAGCGTGCGCTGGGCGAGATTGCCGAAGCTGTTCGAGAGATCGGCGTTCGCCCGGGTGACGATCGCCTCGTCGCTGAACGTGCCGTCATTGCCGAAGCTGACATCGCGGAGCAGGAAATAGCGCAGCGCGTCGACGCCGTAATAATCGGCCAGCGCCATCGGATCGACGACATTGCCGACCGACTTGGACATCTTCTCCCCGCGGTTGAGCAGGAAGCCGTGGCCGAAGACCTGCTTGGGCAGCGCGATCTTCGCCGACATCAGGAAGGCGGGCCAGTAGACGGTGTGGAAGCGGACGATGTCCTTGCCGATCAGGTGGATATCCGCCGGCCAGTATTTCGCCAGGCGCGCCTGGTCGTCGGGATAGCCCGCGCCGGTCAGGTAGTTGGTCAGCGCATCGACCCAGACATACATCACATGGCCGGGCGAACCCGGCACCGGCACGCCCCAGTCGAAGCTGGTGCGGCTCACGGAGAGATCGGCGAGCCCGCCCTCGACGAAGCGCAGGATCTCGTTGCGGCGCGATTCCGGACGGATGAAGTCCGGGTTGGCGGCGTAGAAGTCGAGCAGCGGCTTCTCATACTTGGAGAGCTTGAAGAACCAGGTCTCCTCGGCGGTCCACTCGACCGGCGTGCCCTGGGGCGAGAGCTTCACGCCCCCTTCCCCCTCGACCAGTTCCTTCTCCTCGTAAAAGGCCTCGTCGCGCACCGAATACCAGCCCTCGTAGCGATCGAGGTACAGATCGCCGGCATCGGCCATCGCCTGCCAGATCGCCTGGCTGGCCTTGTAGTGATCGGCCTCGGAGGTGCGGATGAAACGATCGCACGAAATATCAAGCTTCTCGGCCATTTCACTGAAATAGCTCGACATCTCGTCCGCCAACTCGCGCGCGGTCATGTCGCGGTCGCGCGCCGTCTTGACCATCTTGAGGCCATGCTCGTCGGTGCCGGTCTGGAAGAAGACGTCACGGCCCTGCTGGCGCTGGAAACGGGCGATCGCGTCGGCGGCGATCATCTCATAGGCATGCCCGATATGCGGGCGGCCATTGGGATAGTGGATCGCGGTGGTGATGTAGAAGGGGTCGGCCATTGCGGCCCTTTAGGCGATCCGTTTCGCTGCGTCACCCCGGCTATGGGTTGGTTTTAGCCCCTCCCCGTCCAGTCGGCCGGGGATCAGCTGGGGAGTGGTTCGACGTTTTCCCTTCCTTGTTCCAGGAGTTCACCGGGGAAGCGATGACAACCAAGAGCGGTCCGGCAGAGAAACCCTGGATCCCCGCCTTCGCGGGGATGACGAAAGAGAGTATCAATGCGAACGAACAGGGAGACGAACCCATGCGGATCTGGGCACTCGCGGCACTGCTGATCGCCACACCGGCGGCGGCGCAGACGGCTTCACCGATCAACGACGAGGCGATCAAGAGCTTCCTCGAAAAGGGCGAGGAAGTGGAGAGCCGCACCAATGGCGACCTGAACGGCGACGGCCAGCCCGATACGGTGCTGATCGGCCGGGGCGACGATACGCGCACGCTGAAGGTGCTGCTGCTCCACAAGGGCGAGTTCGACATCGACCTGACGCCGGTGGGCACGCTCAAGCTCGACAGCTATCCGCTCGGCGCCGCCGAGGTCAGCATCGCCAAGGGCGTGCTCAAGATCACCGACCTGACCGGCGGCACCACCGCGGTGAACGCGGTCTATCGCTACCGGCTGATCCCCGGCCCCAGGCCGCGCATGCGGCTGATCGGGATCGACGCGACGCTCTACAGCCGCACCTATGCCCATGACGGCGCGGAGATCAGCTGGAACCTGCTCACCGGCGACTACATCAACCGCGAGATGAAGCTCAACAAGAAGGGCGGCAATGCCGCCTATGACCCGATCCTCGAGAAGAAGAGCAAGAAGCCGAGCAAGGTGGTGTGGATGGAGGATACGCCCGATCCCAACGAACTGCTGGGCTGGGGGGAGAAATAGGGGGTTCTGGTCTGGTCCACGGGATGGGTTGGGACTGGATGGCGCTTAGCGCGACCTGCTGCTCCCCGGCGAACGCCGGGGCCCAGGGTCACAAGCGACACGGCAGAGAAACCCTGGGCCCCGGCTTTCGCCGGGGAACATGGGCGCCGGGGAGCCATCAGGGCATTACATCAGCCCCAAATCAGCGGCGAGATCGTGCCAGCGCGGGTTTGTCGTCTCGATCAGATCGAGCTTCCAGGCCCGTTTCCATTCCTTCATCTGGCGTTCGTGCAGCTTTGCGGCGTCGAGATCTTCATAGGCCCGGTACCAGACGAGCAGCGTGCAGCCATGCTTCCTGGTGAAGCCCTCGACCGCGCCGGTGCGATGTTCCCAGGCGCGCTTGGGCAGGTCGCTGGTCACACCGATATACAGGGTACCGTTGCGGCCGCTCGCCATGATGTAGACGAAGCCGTGCTTTTCCATCGGCGGCCTCCGGATATGAATGGAACATATACGGAACAATGTGATATGGCAAGAGCCATGGCAGTTCCCCGGCGAAGGCCGGAGCCCAGGGTCACAAGCGACACGGCAGAGAAACCCTGGGCCCCGGCCTTCGCCGGGGAACCGTTCAGGGTATTGGCGATACCGATTACCCGAACAGCTTTTCCGTCGGGACCGGGGAGTCGGGCATTGCGACGCCGGTCTTGCGTTCGTGGACCTTGCGCACGGCCTCGGCGATTTCCTTGTCGATCGCTTCCTTCTCCTTGGGCGGGAGCTTCTTGTAGTCCTCCTCGGAGAGATCGTGCTTCTTGAGCACCGCGTCGCGGGCGCGCTGTTCCGGGGTTTCGCTGGCGGCTTTCTTGAACGCCTCCAGGATCGCGTCGAAATTGAGGTCGCTGGAGCCGTTGGTCTCGGCGGCCTGCGTCGTGGTGCCGGCGCCGATGCCGGAAATGCCGGTGATCGCGGTCATGATATCTCCCCTGTTTCGGGGGCGGAATAACCGCTTATGGCTAAGGCCGGGTTAAGCGCGGCCGAGCCGGGCGAGGATGCCGCTCATCTCGAACACCGTGCCCGCGGCATCGAGCGACAGGCCGGTCGCGGCGCCGCCAAGCTCGCGGGCGGCGCCATAGGCGTCGAGCGCGGTGCGCAGCTCGTCGCCCGACAGCAGCCTGGCGCGCTCGGCAATGAAGCTGGGCGCGCGCTCGAGAAAGGCCTCGTAGCGCGGCTGCGCGGCCTTGGTGCCGAGCAGCTTGGCGAGACGGGCGCGAACCTGGTTGGAAGGGTCGCCGGTTTCGACCAGGGCCGCCATATCGCTTTCCAGCGCGGCGATATCGAGACCGGCAAAGCCCAGCGCGCGGCCCGGCGAGCCCTCGCCCGCCCTGACCAGCGCCGCGATCTCGCTGCCGGTCGCGTCGGGCAGCTGCTGGTGCAGCACCTCGGTCACATCGGCATCGGGCAGCGCCTCGAAGCGGAGCAGCCGGCAGCGCGAGCGGATCGTCGGCAGCAGCCGGCCGGGGGCGTGGCTGACCAGCAGGAAGATGGTACCGGCCGGCGGCTCCTCGAGATTCTTGAGCAGCGCATTGGCGCCGCCGCGCTCGAGATCGTCGATCGCATCGATCACGATGACCCGGCGCGAGGAGAAGCTCGGCTTGGTCGCGAACAGCGGCTGGAGCGAGCGGACCTGGGCGATCGTGATCGAGCGGGCCAGCGCCTCATCGGGCTTGTCCGGATCCTTGGGCAGGCGGACCAGCTCGCGATAGTCCGGATGCGCGCCCGCATCGACCAGGTGGACGGTCTGGCTTTCGGCGGGCACGTCCCAGCCGGGGGCGAGATGATCGCGCCCGGCCGCCTCGGCGAGCAAACGTAGCGCCGCCTGGCGGGCGAACATGCCCTTCCCCACCCCCTCGGGCCCGGCGATCAGCCAGGCATGGTGCAGGTTTCCGCCATGCATGGCGGCGGCGAGTGCCTCGCGGGCGGAGTCGTTGCCGATCAGGGGCATGGCTTCTCTTATTCCCCTCCCTGCAAGGGAGGGGCAAGGGGTGGGTTGGAAAAGGTCGGGCTCGATGCCCGGCCTTTTCTCTTCTCACAGGCCGGTAGCTGGGCGCCCCCGGAAGGCCGGGGGCGCAACCCACCCCCTACCCCTCCCTTTCAGGGAGGGGAGTTCAGTCTCAGGCTCCGAACAGCGACCAGAAGCCGCGCCAGGCGCGGCCGAAGAACCCGGCTTCGGCGACGTCCTTCTCGGCGACCAGCGGCACGGTCTGCGACGGCAGGCCGGGCGAGTCGATGATCAGGTCGGCGATATGGTCGCCTGCCTTGAAGCCGGCCGGGACCGGGCCGTTATAGACGATGCGGCCCTGCATCTCGGGCGCGGTGCCTGCCGGAACGGTGGCGCTCAGGTCGCGCGGGGCGACCACGCCGACGCTGCCCGAGGTGCCGCCCTGGACCTGGACCTCGCCGACCTTGCGGCCCTTCTTGACCAGTGCCTTGGCCTGCCAGGCGCGGAAGCCCCAGTTCATGAACTTCACCGATTCATCGGCGCGGCCATTGTAGGTGGTGAGCCCGGCGACGACCATGACGAGGCGGCGGCCATTCTGCTCGGCCGAGCCGGTGAAGCCATAGCCGGCCTCATCGGTGTGGCCGGTCTTGAGGCCGTCGGCGCCCTGGACGCGGCCGAGCAGCGGATCGCGGTTGGACTGGCTGATGTCGGCACCGGCGCCGAGCGTCTTGCCCCAGGTGAAGCTGGGGAGCGAGTAGAACTGCTTGTAGAGGTCCGGATGGTCCTGGATCGTCGCCTTGGCGAGGTGCGCGAGGTCGCGCGCGGTGACATAGGTGCGGCCCTCGTCCGGCCAGCCGTTCGACGTGCCGAAATGGCTGTTGGTGAGGCCGAGCTTCTTCGCCGCCTCGTTCATCCGCTGGACAAAGGCTTCCTCGCTGCCGGAGATGCCCTCGGCGAGGACGACGCAGGCGTCGTTGCCCGACAGCGTGACGATGCCCTTGAGCAGGTCGGACACGGTCGGCTTCTCGCCCACCGCGAGGAACATGGTCGAGCCCTGGCTGTGCCACTTCCTCCAGGTCTCGGGCTGCACCTCGATCTGCTTGTCGAGCTTGAGCTCGCCCTTCTTGATCAGGTCGAACGCGACATAGACCGTCATCATCTTGGCCATCGATGCCGGCGGCATGCGCCGGTCGGCATCCTTGGCATAGAGCACCGCGCCCGAGGACAGGTCCTCCATATAGGCGACGGGCGCCGGGGTGTCGAAAGGCGGCGGGCCGGCGGCGTTCGTCGACTGGGCGGCGGCAAGCGCCAGGAACGATGCGGCGAGCAGCAACTTCTTCATGTGATTCGTCCGGCCTTTCAGTTGGCTTGGACGCGTGCATCTCCATAGCCCGCGCCCGCGGCGCGCCGCCGTGCCGCTTCGGCCTCGCCCGCCGTGGCGAAGGGACCGAGCTGGACGCGATGGAGCCCGCCACCCGGCTTTACGAACCCACCAAGGCTTTGGGCAAGCGCTTGTGCGCGCTGGGCGTTAGAAAGTGCGGCGACCTGGACGATAAACCTGCCATTCGCGGCGGGCCGGGCCGGCGGCGGGGCGGTGCGTGCGGGGGCCGGGCGCGGCGCGGCGGTGCGCGGCGGGGTGTAGGCGGGCGGCGCGTAGCTCGGTGCCGACGCGTAGCTCGGGCGGTTCGGCAGGCGCTTGCGCAGCGCGGTGAGCAGCACCTGGGGCGCGTCGGCGCGGTCGCCGGCGGGGCGGCCGGCCTGGAGCGCGGCCTTGTCCATCGCGGGCGGGTTCACGCTGCGCAGGCGGACGCCGATCGTGTCGCCACTGGCGCCGAGCAGGCGGGCGGCGCCGGCGGAGAGGTCGATCGGGTGGTCGGCGCCGGGATCGGTGCCGGTGACGAGCACGAGGATCGTCTTGCCGGTGTCGAGCGAGGTGACCTCGACATAGGAGTTGGCGGGCAGCGCGCGGTGGACGGCGACCACGGCCTGGTCGGCCGAGCCGCTGACCGGGCGGATGCCCGCATAGCCGATCTCGTCATAGCGCGGCGTCTCGCCCGGGGCGGGCTGCGACGAGCCGCTTGGGCCCTGAGCGCCGGCGGTGGGGTCGGCATAGTCGGCGGGCGCCTGCTGCTGCTGGACCGGGGGCTGGTATTGCGGCTGGCGCTGCGCCGGCGCGGACCGGGCGCCGGGCACGGCATAGGACGCGCCGGGGGTGCTCGCCTGCGGGGCGGGCTCGCTCCATTGCGGCTGGGGCTCGGGCTCCGGCGCGGCCGGCCGGGCCGGCGCGGGGCGCGAGCGCAGCGTGCCGTCGGCCGCGCGCCAGGTCTCGCCCGACTGGGCGTCCTGCGCGCCGCCATAGGCTTGCGCGGCGACGGAACCCCGCTGCTGCAGGGCGTGGGCGTGGCTCGGGGCTACGGCGACAACCGTGAGCGTGAGCGCGAAGATGCTAGCGTTCGACCTCATCGGCGAGCAGGCCTACCGACAAAGCGTAAAAATTCGAGCAATTATAGTCGAGGATGACGCGATAATTGCCGGTGAGCAGATAGCCGGTCTTCCCCGGGCCGTCCGGCTCGAGCAAAGTCGCCTGGACATTGTCGGCCGGCCAGGCACGGGTCTGCGGCACCACGCCGAGCGCGCGCCACTCCGCCATCGTCTTCCAGCGGCTGTGCCGGTCGAACACGCGCGGGCAGCGCGGCGCGACGGTCCTGTTGGCGATCGCGGCGCGGTCGAGACTGGCCGGCACGCTCACCGCGAAGCCCCAGGGCTGACCCTTGCGCCAGCCGGCATTGACGAAATAATTGGCGATCGAGGTCAGCGTGTCCGCCTCGCTCGTCCAGATATCGGCCATGCCGTCGCCGTCCCCGTCGCGCGCCAGGCGGAGATAGACCGAGGGCAGGAACTGCGGGCCGCCGAACGCCCCCGCCCAGCTGCCGATCAGCTTCTCGCGCGGCACCCCGCGGTCGATCATCTTGAGCGTGGCGATGAACTCGCCGGCGAACAGGTCGCGCCGGCGCCCCTCATAGGCGAGGCTGGCAAGCGCTCGGGGCAGGTCGAAATTGCCCATCACCCGCCCGTAATTGGTCTCATGCCCCCAGATCGCGACCATGACCGATTCCGGAACCCCGGTCTCCGCCTCGATCCGCTGCAGGCGCGGGCGCTGGCGCTGATAGGCCGCCCGCCCCTGCCCGATCCGCGCGGCATCGACATGGCTGCGGCGATAGGGCTCGAAGTTCGAGATCGGCGCATTGGGCGCGGTCTCGGGCTGCTGCCGGTCGAGCTGCACCACCCGGGCGTTATAAGTGAGCGTCGGGATCACCAGGTCGATCGTCCGCCGGCTCACGCCCTGCGCCGCCGCCTGGCGCGACAGCTCGCCCAGATAGGTCTGGAAGCCACTTTCATCCTGCGCGATCGCGGGCGCACCGACGGGCGCCGCCGCGATCACGGCAACACCCAGCGCCAACAGGCTACGCATCACACCACTCGATCCCCGCATGCGCCTTTTGTGCCACAGCGAGACTCGATCCTGAACCCCCCAGCGGCGGTTTTCGTCAACAAATTGTGGCGGATCGTCGCCAATCCGGATAGCGCGAGTCGCAACGCGGAAAGGTGGCCGAGTGGTTTAAGGCAGCGGTCTTGAAAACCGCCGTGCGTGGAAGCGCACCGTGGGTTCGAATCCCACCCTTTCCGCCATATTCTTCAAAGGGGTATGGGCATGCGTGGATATTGGGTCGCAACTGTCGCCGCCATCGCGTTGCTTTCGCCCGCCGCCGCCCTGGCCGGGTCCTGCGAGGACAAGGCGGCCTTCGCGGCCCGGGTCCAGCCCGATATCGACAAGGCGTTCGCGCTGATGAAAGCGCAGGACAAGCCGGGCTTCACCGCCCTGCTTCCCGTGCTGCAGAAGCATTATGCCACCCTGCCCGCCGCGATGCCCGCGGCCGAACGCTGCGGCACCGAGGTGCGCGTCTATGACGAACACCAGTATCTCGCCTATGACGCCGCGAAGAAGGCAGGCAAGGCGATCGACGGCTTCCCGGCCGGCTCCAACTTCGTGCTGACCAACCTCCACTATGCCGAGCTCGCCTATGCGGTCGGCTGGATCCAGTATGAGATGCAGGATTTCGCAGGCGCCAAGGCAAGCTATGCCAAGGGGCTCGCCATCTCCCCCAACCAGCATGACCTGACCAAGGAATATGTCGCGACGCTGCTGAGCCTGTCCGCCTATGGCGAGATGCCGCCCTTCGTCGACCGGTTCCTGGCCAGCGACAAGGACCTGGCCGGCGCCGAGCGCGCCAACCTGATCGCCGCGAAGGGCATCGCCCTGGTCGCGCAGAACGACATGGCCGGCGCAACCAACGCCGCGAACCAGGCAAAGACGCTGGACGCAAATAACGAATATGCCGAGCTGGTGCGCAAGCTCGTCGCGCAACGCCAGACCAAGCCGAACTAAGACGAGCTTCGGTTACTGTGGTTCCGGCGCAACACCCGCCGAAGAACCGCGACCCGTACACACCCTGTATTGGAAGAAAGCCTTGCTTCTCAGAGTCATGCTCTGATTTGTCAGATAATATAAATTTTGCGTAGTCTGACCGCGCTTCTCCCGACCCGACTATATTAACCGATGGGCCCACCGGCCCGCTGAGGGGGAAAGGAGCGCAGCGGTACAAGAGCCTCGCAAGAGGCCAGGGAAGTTCTGGCGGCCACGGCAGCGTTTCTGCCGTTCGGCGCATCGATGCGGAAAGCTCCGGGAGGGGGGCGGCTCCGCGAACGCATCACCCGCAATCATCTCGCCACCGGCTGCGCGATCCCGTCGCGTCGGGCCGAGAGCCTGCGCGTGCCCGACGTTCGCAAGCCATCGCCGGTCGATGCCCTCGGGTGCAGCCCCAGGCCGGAACCATCCAGACCGCAGAAATTCCGCTTCGTCCGCATGGCTGGCCCGGTCCCGCGCAACGGGGGCCCGCCATCGCCGAGGCAGCACCGGCAGCGCCGGTTTCCAGGGAAGGAACGACCCCGCCGAGGGTCACAAAATTTTCAAAGGTGGATCGTCTAATCATGAAGAAGCATTTCCTGTTGATCACTGCCGCGCCGTTCGCACTCGTCGCCCCTGCCATGGCGTCGGAGACCGCGCCGGCCGCTCCGGCGACCAGCAACACCACACCGAAGCCCGAGGGCGAGGCCCAGAAGACCCCGGCCGCCAAGAAGACCGAGGAAGTCTTCTCGACCGGCGTCGCCAAGGGCCGCGACCGCCTGGACAGCGCCACCTCGACCAGCGCGCTGCGTGCCGCCGAGATCGACAAGATCGGCGCCCGCTCGATCTCCGAGATCCTGCGCGACATCCCGGGCATCCGCTCGGAAGCATCGACCGGTGAAGGCAGCGCCAACATCACCATCCGCGGCCTGCCGATCGCCTCGACCGGCGCCAAGTTCCTGCAGCTGCAGGAAGACGGCCTGCCCGTGCTCGAATTCGGCGACATCGCCTTCGCCACCGCCGACACCTTCCTGCGCGCCGACCTGAACCTGGCAGCGGTGGAAGCGATCCGCGGCGGCTCGGCCTCGACCTTCGCGTCGAACTCGCCGGGCGGCATCGTCAACTTCATCTCGAAGACCGGCGACACCGAAGGCGGCGCCGTGCAGCTCTCGGCCGGCCTCGACTATGGCATGCGCCGCATCGACTTCGACTATGGCGCGAAGATCACCCCGACGCTGCGCTTCCATGTCGGGGGCTTCTACCGCGACGGCGAAGGCCCGCGCGCGACCGGCTTCACCTCGACCCGCGGCGGCCAGATCAAGCTGAACGTCACCAAGGAGTTCGACGGCGGCTATATCCGCTTCTACGCCAAGTATCTGGATGACCGCACGCCCGCGTACGACATCACCCCGATCGCGGTGAGCGGCACCAACACCAACCCGACCTACAAGAACATCGCCGGCTATGACGTGCGTCATGACTCGCTGTTCTCGAAGTTCTACCAGACCCAGCTGACCCTGGACGGCAACAACCAGCCGGTGCGCGACGACGTGACCGCCGGCCAGCACCCGATCCAGAAGTCCGTGGGCCTCGAGGCGAAGTTCGAGATCGCCGGCTGGGACGTGACCGAGAAGTTCCGCTACTCGAACATGACCAACCACTACATGGGCATCTACTACACCCAGTTCGTGCCCGCCGCGGCGATGCCGGCGGCGTTCGGCGCCCCGGGTGGCACGCTGCGCTATGCCAGCGGCCCGAACACCGGCCAGGCAGTCGCCAACCCGACGACGCTCAACGGCAACGGCCTCGGCGCGCTGATGATGCTCGCGGATACCGACCTGAACGACCTGAGCAACGTCACCAACGACATCCGCGCCAGCAAGGTGTGGAAGCTTGGCGGCCATGACCTGACGACCACCGTCGGCCTCTACAGCTCGCACCAGAACATCGATTCCGACTGGAACTGGGCGACCGTGCTCAGCGGCATCTCGGACAATGGCGATGCCCAGCTGCTCGACGTCGCCACCGCCGGCGGCGTCAAGGTCACCCAGGACGGCACGCTGCGCTATGGCGCGCCGACCCCGGGCCAGTTCCGCCGCGGCTACAAGCTCGGCTACACCACCAACGCTCCGTTCGCCTCGGTCAACCTCAAGGTCGGCGGCGTCTCGATCGGCGGCTCGCTGCGCTATGACTTCGGCAAGGCCGAAGGCACCGTGTTCGGCGCCGATCTGGGCGGTGGCCGCGTCGGCGTCGCCCCGCGCGACGTCAATGGCGACGGCGTGATCTCGGTTCCGGAAATGGCCGTGGCGATCACCCCGGCCACCCCGGGCGTGGTCGACTATACCTATGGCTATCTGAGCTATTCGGCCGGCATCAACTGGCGCATCGCCGAACCGCTCGCGGTGTTCGCGCGCTACAGCCGTGGCGGCCGCGCCAATGGCGACCGCATCCAGTTCAGCCCGCTGGTCAACCCGAACACCGGCAAGATGGTCGACAAGGACAATGCGGTCGACGTCGTCCACCAGGCCGAGGCGGGCGTGAAGTACCGCAACGACAAGCTGACCCTCAACCTGACCGGCTTCTGGGCCAAGGCCGAGGACAGCAACCTCGACTCGACCACCGGCCTGCCGCTGCTGCGCGACTACAAGGCGATCGGCGCCGAGTTCGAGGGCAGCTACCGCATGGGCATCTTCAGCCTGACCGCGGGTGCGACCTATACCGACGCGGAGATCACGAACGACGTGTTCACCCCGGCGAACAGCGGCAACACGCCGCAGCACCAGGCGAAGCTGATCTACCAGGTGACCCCGCAGATCACGACCGAGAAGTTCAGCGTCGGCGCCGTCGTCATCGGCACCACCGGCAGCTGGGCCACGGCCGCGAACACGCTGAAGGTGCCGGGCTACACGACGACCAACGCGTTCGTGCAGTTCCGCCCGCTCGACCGCGTGACGCTGTCGGTCAACGCCGCGAACCTCTTCGACGTCATCGCGATCACCGCGATCGACGACGCAGTGATCCCGGCGGTGGGCGTGGCGCGTGCGCATGTGCTCAACGGCCGCACCATCTCGGCGGCGGTCCGCTTCGACTTCTGATCCGGCGCGGGTCCGGGCCATGCCGGGGGGCATGGTCCGGGCCCCGCTCCGTATCGGAGGCACCCCTGAGGTGGCGGCGCCCTGCGGCCGCAGGCGCCACCATCCCGATCAAGGCTAGGAAATATGTTCAAGGCCATGAAGATCCCCAGGAAGCTGGGCCTGTCGTTCCTGACGATCTGCGCGACGGCGGCGATCGTGATGCTGGTGTTCTACTCCAGCATCTCGTCGATTCGCGGCTCGACCGACGCCAACAATCTCAGCCAGTCGATCTACGCCAAGGCGCAGGCGCTGGAGACCGCGCTGCTGCGCCAGAACAGCCAGATGCGCGGCTTCCTCGTCACCGCCGACGAGACCTATCTCAAGTCGTACAACGAGGGGCGGGACGACTATGACAAGACCTCGGCCGAGCTGGAGACCCTGCTCAAGGATCCCAAGCTGAAGGACGCGCTGGTCAAGTCGCGCGAGGAAACGCTCAAGTGGCGCAAGGACTGGAGCGATCGCCTGATCGCCAAGGTCAAGGCCGGCCAGCGTGACGCTGCCGAGGCCGAGGTGCGCGCCGCCGGCAAGGCCGTGCTGACCAGCGCCGCCGTGCTGCCGCTGCGCGAGATCAAGGACGCGCAGACCGCCGCGATCGAGCAGAACGGCGCCCGCCAGGAATCGGCGATCAGCACTGCCCTGTTCGTGCTGGTGATCGGCGCGATCGCGCTGATCGGCATCGCCATCACCCTCGCCGTGGTGCTCACCCGGCTGATCGCCAGCCCGATCTCGGGCCTCACCCGCACCATGGCGGATCTCGCCGCCGGCCGGAACGACATCACCGTGCCCGACGCCGATCGTCGCGACGAGCTGGGCGACATGGCCCGCGCCGTGCTGGTGTTCCGCGACGCCGCGGTGGCCAAGCAGGCGGCCGATGCCGCCAATGCCAAGGCCGAAGCCACGCAGAAGATGGTCGTCGAGACCGTATCGGCGCAGCTCTCCGAACTGGCGGGCGGCAATTTGACCGCCGAGATCAGCCAGGCCTTCCCGGGCGAATATGAAGCGGTGAAGACCAACTTCAACGCGGCGGTGAGCGAGCTGCGCAGCCTGATCGCCTCGGTGATGGAATCGACCGCGGCGATCAACACCGGCTCGAACGAGATCGCCCAGGCCTCCGAGGATCTGGCGCGCCGCACCGAAGCCAATGCCGCCAGCCTCGAGGAGACGGCGGCCGCGGTGACGCAGATGAACGGCCGCCTGCGCGCGACCGCCGATGCCGCGAACCGCACGGTTGCCCGCGCCGACGAGACGATCGCCACGGTCACCGACGGCCGCGAGACCGCCGACGAGGCGATGCAGGCGATGACCCGCGTCGCGGACAGCGCCAAGGGCATCGACTCGGTCATCGAGGGCCTCGACAAGATCGCCTTCCAGACCCGGGTGCTCGCGATGAACGCGGCGGTGGAAGCCGGTCGCGCCGGCGAAGCGGGCCGCGGCTTCGCCGTGGTCGCCGACCTGGTCTCGGCGCTGGCGATGCGCGCGGAAGAAGAAGCGGGCCGTGCCCGCGACCAGCTCACCGCGACGCAGACCGACATCGTCTCGGCCGTCGATGCGGTGCAGAAGGTCGATGGCGCGCTGGCCAACATCTCGACCGGCGTGGGCGAGGTCCACTCGCTGCTCGGCGAGATGGCGAGCGACAACCAGGCCCAGGCGACCGCGATCAGCGAGGTCAGCACCGCGATCGGCGCGATGGACCAGTCGACCCAGCAGAATGCCGCGATGGTCGAGCAGACCTCGGCCGCCGCGCGTCACCTGGCCAGCGAAGTGACCACGCTCTCCGAGCAGGCGCGCCGCTTCAAGGTCGGCGAGACCGGCCGGGCGACGCCGCGCGCGGCTGCGCGGGGCGGGTTCGACATCTCGGCCAAGCCGCTGCCGGCGGCCGCGGTATCGGCGCTGACGCGTCCGGCCAACGGCGCCGCGCTCGACGACTGGCAGTCCTTCTGAGGCGCACCGGCCCGGCGGCGTCATGCCGCCGGGCCGGCCCCCGGGATACCCGCATGTCTCCGCCTTCGGGTGGCAAGGAAAACAGAATGCGCATGATGGTGCCCACGCCGGTGGGCGAGCTCCACCGCCAGTCCCGGGTCGCCCGCCGGCTCGGCTCGCCCTTCGTCGCGGCGGTGCTCGAGGCCGGGCATCGCCAGCTCTATCTCGCGCCGAGGACCGCCGAGCTGATCGCCGGCTGGCCGCGCGACCCTTCCGCCTCGGCCTTGGCGATGCGCTTCAACGCCGCGCTCCACGCGCTGGCCCGCCGCGGCGAGCCCGAGGCGCTGCGCGCGCTCTATCGCCGCGAGCATGACGATTATGACGGCGCGATCGGCGCCGCGCTTGCCGCCTCCGACGCGTTCATCGCGCGCTGGATGGAGGATACGCCGCAGACCAACGAAGTCGGCCGGGCCGCCGCGATCGGCGCCGCGCTGATGGTCGCGCGCCGCAGGTTCGGGCTGCCCTTCGAACTGCTCGAGCTGGGATCGAGCTGCGGACTCAATCTCAACCTTGCGCGCTATGGCTATGATCTGGGCGGCATTTCCGCCGGTCAGGTCGATTCACCGGTGCAGGTGGTGCCGCTATGGACGGGGCCGGAGCCCCTTCCCGCCCCGATCGAGGTCGCCTCGGCGCGCGGAGTCGATCTCAACCCGCTCGACCCGGGCGATGCGGAGACGCGCGAGCGGCTGCTTTCCTATGTCTGGGCCGACCAGCCCGGCCGCGCCCGCCGGCTGGAACGCGCGCTCGACCTGGCGCTGCGCCACCCGCCGCGGATCGACCGGCAGGACGCCGCGTCCTGGCTGGTCGAGCGGCTCGCCGAGCCGCAGCTGGCCGGGCGGTGCCGGGTCGTCTTCCACTCGATGGTGCTGCAATATTTCACCGGCGAGGACCGCGCGACGGTACTCAACGCGATCCACGGCGCCGGTGCCCGCGCCACGGCCGAACGGCCGCTTGCCTGGATCGGCTTCGAATGGACGCCGACGCGCAGCGAAGTGCAGCTGACGCTGACCTGCTGGCCGAGCGGCGAGACCCGCAGGCTCGCGACCTGCCATGCCTATGGCAACTGGATCGACTGGCTGGGCTAAGCGGCCGCCCGGGGGATCAGTCCCCCGGCATCGCCTTCCACAGGGCGGATGCGACACCGCCACCGCCGACGCTGACCGGCGAAGTGTTTTCCTTCCCGTCGATCTTGAGCACCAGCATGGTGCTCAGCGCCGAACGGCGGAATCGCGGTTTGCGATGATCGGAGAGCGTATCGTACACGGCCCAGCTGCCGCCACGGGCGCTGGTGGTGTTCTGGCTGTTCTCCACGACCGACAGATGCCAGTCCCGCGCCGCCTTGAGCTCGGCGACGGAGGTGGCGGACTGCAACCGCACCGGCGGCTGCGAGACAGTCGTGGTCGAGAGATCGGCACGTTCGAGACCACGATAGGCGATCGGCACGAAGCTGGCAGGCCGCGCCATCGCGGCCTTGCGGCCCGGCGCATTGCGCGCAGCCCCATCGGCGGCGAGCATCGCCTTCAGGTTCGGAACGATCGGCAGGTCCTTATCGCCTGCCAGTACCGTCGTGGGCGCGGCACATGCCGCCGCGCAAAGCAGCAGACCCTTGAGCATCACCAGTTTCCCCAGCAGGTGAAGTTCGTGGAGGATGTCTTAGTTTGCGCCCATGCGCAATCACCCCGTGCATCCTTTCGGCGCACAGGGCCATCATTATGCCGTAAGTATCTCGAACGCTTCGGGCGTGAGCGACGTCTGGAACTCGAGGCCGGCCTCGAAATCGTCCGACCAGACGACGCGAGCGGCGACATGCCCGATCCGGGGCAGCGCCAGCCAGATCATGGAGTTGGCCTTCACCACCGAATAGGTGTGGATGCGGGCGCCGTGGAGCGAAACGTCCACCACCTTGCAGAGCGCGCGGTCAAGGCCGCCCCGCCCGATCTTCGCATCGAGCGAGACCGGTGCGCGCATGGACCTGCGCCGGCCAAGTTCCTCGGCCGGTTCGAATTCCGCTGCGAATGCTCGTGCTGCGCTTGCCATGCCGGGCAAGCTAGACCCTGCTGGCTAACGGCGCGTTAACAACGTAACGCGCCGAAAGCCCACAAGATTACTTCTTGCCGAGGTTGAGGCCGCCGAAGCGCTTGTTGAAGCGCGCGACCTGGCCGCCCTGGTCGAGAAGACGCTGCGAACCGCCGGTCCAGGCCGGGTGCGCCAGCGGGTCGATGTCGAGCGTCATCAGATCGCCTTCCTTGCCCCAGGTGGAGCGAGTCTCGAAGACGGTGCCGTCGGTCATCTGGACCTTGATCATGTGGTAATCGGGATGCGTATCGTTCTTCACATCGAATTCCTTGGAAAGCCGCCGGTTTCCGACCGGCAGCGGAAGGCGCGCGCCTAGCAGAGACGTGGCCGCTAGGCAACGGCCCGCGCACATTATAGGCTGCGGGCATAAACAGAGGAGTGAAGCGTCATGGATGGTTTTCCCAGGATCAGTCGCCCCTGCCCCGTTGCCGATCGCCTGGATGAGGTGATGGACGGCGATTTCTGCCGGCAATGCAGCAAGCGCGTGGTCGATCTGGACGAGCTCGGCACGGCAGCGCGGCTGCGCACGCTGGCCGAAGCCCGAGAGGAGCTTTGCGTAAGCTACAAGCATCCGGCGGCGAAGGCCCTGATTGCAGCGACCGCTCTGGCGGCCGGCATCATGGCCATGCCCGCGGCCGCGCAGGATGCGCCGACAGCCCAGGCGGCCCCCGCGAATGCGGCGGCGATGGATGAGGAGATCGTTGTCGGTGGTGCACCGATCCTGACACCGGCGCAGCGGGCCCACTACAAACGCGAGGCTCGCAGGATCGAGCGGCAGGAGAAGGCTGCGGCGCGCCGTGCTGAACGCGAGAAGAAGCAAGCGGAGGGCCCGGCGGGCTAAGACATCTTCAATTCCCCGGCGAAGGCCGGGGCCCAGTTTCGGCGCACCATCGATAATTGCGGCGGAGCCTCTCGACCGACATGGCAATTGGGCCCCGGCCTTCGCCGGGGAGCTGAAGCACCCAAAAGCCCATCGATCCGGCCAGACAGCGAAACGCCGGCCAGGCAGGTTGCCCTGCCCGCCGGCGTTCCAAATCCATGGCCGTGAGGCTCAATCCGAAGGCGGATCCGCGATCATCGCGGTGAATTCGCACTCGGTGGCGACCTCGCCGTTCAGCAGCGCCTTGCCTGCGAACTTGCAGACGCGGCTACGCTTCTGGATAAACTCGACCTCGAGGCGGAGCAGCACGCCGGGTTCGACCGGCTTGCGGAACTTCACCCCGTCGATCGACATGAAATAGACGAGCTTGCCCGAACCGGCGAGGCCGAGGCTCTCGACCGCGAGCACACCCGCCGCCTGCGCCAGCGCCTCCACCTGGAGGACGCCGGGCATGATCGGCCTCCCGGGGAAATGCCCCTGGAAGAATTCCTCGTTCATCGAGACCGCCTTGATCGCGGCGATGCGCTGGTCCGGGACCAGTTCCTCGACGCGATCGACAAGCAGCATCGGGTAGCGATGCGGCAGCGCCGCCATCACCCGCTTGATATCAAGCGGGCCGATGTCGGCGCGTGCCGTTACTTCCTCGCTCACCGCGGCTCAGCAGGCTTCTTGCCGCCAGCCGGAGCGGCGGGCGCCGGAGCTGCCGGGGCCGGAGCGGCACCCTGGGCAGCGCGCTGCTGCTGGGCAGCCGCCTGATAGGCGCGGATCTGCTCGAGCTGGGCCAGCTGCTGCTGCATCGCCAGCGTCTCGCGGGCAGGCTGCCACTCGGCCGGCGGCTGGATGCTGACGGTCGGGGTGGTCTTGTCGAGCTCGGCGGTGATCGCGTCGCTGATGTCGGCCGAATCCGGCGCGTACATGAACACTTCCGGCGACAGGATCACGCCGATCTTGCGAGCGGTGACGACACGCAGCTGGGCGGCGTCATACTGGCGCAGGATCGATTCGATCGCGAACAGCTCGGCGCGGGCGGCCGGGTTGCTCAGCTTCTGGACGTCCGCATTGGCGGTGTTCTGCAGCGCGGCGATCTTGTCGAGGACCGGGTTCTTGGCAGCCTGGGCAGCCTTGAGCTCGGCGTCGTCGACCTTCTTGTCCTTGTTGGTGTCGAGCTGGGCGAGAAGCGGCTCGGCTTCCTTCTGCGCGGCCTGGCGGCGTGCGTTGATCTGCTCGAAGGCCGACTTGTAGGTCGTCTGGATCTGCTGCTGGGCAGCGGTGAACGCCTTGGACGAATCGACGACGCGAACCGGGCTCGCGGTGGCAATGCTGCCGCTCACCTGCGCGTGTGCCGGAGCAGCAACTGCGAGCGCGGCAGGCGCCGCGAGCAGCGCGGCGAGAATGCGCTTCTTGGTAATCATCAGAATTGAGTCCCTACGTTGAAGGTTACAAGCTTGGTGTCGTCGCCCTTGGCGTGGAGCAACGTCTTGGCCACGTCGATACGCAGCGGGCCGAAGGGCGAATTCCAGTTCACACCGAAGCCGACCGACAGGCGCGGCGACGGGCTGTCGCCCACATAGCGCTCGTAGAAGGGCGTGATCGGCGAATTGGCGATAGCGTTGATCGAGGTACCCGAGCAGGCGGTGGTCGCGCTCGCCGAGTAACCGACCTTACAGGTGGTGTAATAGCCCGAATAGGTCGGGTCGGACGCGCTCACGATGTAGAGCTGGTTGCCCGCCGAATCCTTGATGAAATTGTCCTTCGGGAGCAGCGACGGCGAACCGTCGGCGTTGAACAGCAGCTTGCCGCCGCTGTCGCGCGCCTGCTCGAACTCGATCGTCTTGCCCGGGCGGGTGATGTTGAACAGGCTGCCCGCCATCACGAAGATCGACGGACGCAGGCCCATTTCGGCAGCGCCGGCGCCCAGCGGGATCTCGAGCTCGGCCTTGGTAAGGTAATAGGCCTTGCCGCCGATCGCGTCGTCGACGATCTGGTCGCGATCGGTGACCAGCAGCTGGTCGCCGGTTGCCACCGAGCCGGTGTAGCTGATGCGCTGCACGCGCGGACCGACGCCGCGGATGTCGAAGCCGCGGAACTGCGGCTCACCCAGATAGAAGCGATCGGTGATGCGCACCGGATCGATGCCCGCACCGCGGCTCTTCTCGAGGCTGTGGATATAGCCTCCCTCGACCGAGACCGAGGCGATGAAGCCGCTGCCGACATTCCAGTATTTGTCGCCATCGAAGCGCGCGCGCAGATAGCGCACGTCGCCGCCGACACCGGCGAAGTCGCCGCTCAGCGACAGGCGCTGACCGCGCGACGGACGCAGGCGGCTGTTCAGGCTGTCATAGGTCAGCGTCACGCCGACCAGCGAGGTGATGCGGTTGCCCACGGCCTCGCAATAGTAGCGTCCGGCCTTGAGCGGATCGCACTGGCCGTCGGTGTAGAAGCTCGACTTGTCGAGCGTCACGTCGTCCTGCGCGAGATAGTAGCGGCCCGACAGCGTCCAGTACTCGGTCAGCGGCACGCCGGCGACGACCTGGAAGCCGGTCGAGACCTGGCTGTAGGTGGTCGAGCGATCCGATCCGATATAGTTGAACGCGTTATAGTCGCGGCGGAAGATCGTGCCGCCGAGCGCGATGTTCTTGTCGAACAGATAGGGCTCGGTGAAGCCCAGCTCGACCGACTTGGAGTAGCTCGAATAATCGACCGAGGCCGACACGGTCTGGCCCATGCCGCGGAAGTTGCGCTGGCGGATCGAGGCCTGGAGGATGAACTGCTCGAGGCTTGAGAAGCCCGCCGACAGGGTCAGTTCGCCGTTGGCACGCTCTTCGACGTTCGCCTTGAGCACGATACGGTCCGGCGCCGAACCCTCGACACGCTCGATCTCGAACTTGTCCTGGAAATAGCCCAGCGAGTTGATGCGGTCCTGCGAGCGCTTGACCAGGAAGGTGTTGAAGGCGTCGCCCTCGGCCACGCGGAACTCGCGACGGATCACCTTGTCCTGGGTCTGGCGGTTGCCGGTGATGTCGATGCGCTCGATATAGGTGCGGTTCGCTTCGGCGATGTGGAAGTTCATCCCCATCGTCAGCGCTTCCTTGTCGCGCTGGAAGTCCGGACGGACATCGGCAAAGGCGTAGCCGGCGATACCGGCGGTCTCGCTCAGCTGCTCGACCGTGTCTTCCACGGCCTTCGCATTGTACCAGTCGCCTTCCTTGATGCTCAGCGCGCTGGCGAGCTTCTTGTCGTCGAAGTCGCGGATCGCGCTGTCGACGGTGACCGGACCGAACTTATAGCGGGGACCTTCCTCCACCACATAGGTGATGATGAAGTCCTTCTTGTCCGGCGTCAGCTCGGCCACGGCCGAGATCACGCGGAAATCGGCATAGCCGTTGGTCAGGTAGAACTGGCGCAGCTTCTGCTGGTCATAGGCCAGGCGGTCCTGGTCGTACGACGTGTTCGAGCTCATCAGGTGGGCGAGGCTCGCCACCTTGGTCGCCATCTCGCCGCGCAGCTTGCCGTCGGAGAACACCTCGTTGCCGATGATGTTGATCTGGCGGACCTTCGACTTCGGGCCCTCATGGACCTCGAAGATCACATCGACGCGGTTCTGGTCGAGGCTGACCATCTTCGGCTCGACCACGGCGGCGAAGCGGCCCTGGCGGCGATAGAGCTCGATGATGCGCGCGACGTCGGCGCGCACCGCGGTGCGGGTGAAGATCTGGCGCGGCGCCAGCTTCACTTCCTTCTTGATCTTGTCTTCCTTGAGCCGCTTGTTGCCCTCGTAGATCACGCGGTTGATCACGGGGTTCTCGCGGATGCGGATCACCAGCTCGCCAGTCTCGGCGCCTTCGATCGACACGTCGGCGAGCAGCTCGGACGCGAGCAGGTCCTTGATCGCCTGGTCGAGCGTCTCGTTGGTATAGGCGTCGCCCACGCGCAGGCGGGTGTAGCTCATCACCGTTTCCGGCTCGATGCGCTGCGAACCCTGGACGCGGATCGACTTGATCGTGCGCGTCACCGGGGCCGGCAGGCCGGGGACAGGCGTGGCCTGGGCCGCCGCGGGAGCGGGCGCAGGGGTCGCCTGGGGCGCGGTCTGCGCGAACGCAGCTCCCGAGAGCACCGTGCCCGCGAGGAGGGTCGCCGTGGCGCGCGCGCCGATTTTCGTTGCCTTGATCGCAGTCACCATCCCACCCCAGTCGGAATCAAAATACCCGGCCGTCAGCCACGCGGCTTGCACCGCCCTGCACGAACCACATCAGCCGATCAACCCGGCCAGATTTCTCCACACGCCGAACGTGCCGAGGTCGTTGAACGTAACGAACAGCATGAGCGCGAGAATTGCGACCAAACCGCCACGATAAGCCCATTCCATAACCTGCGGCTCCACCGGGCGGCGACGAACGGCTTCCACTGCGTAGAACAGGAGATGGCCGCCATCCAGCACGGGGACTGGCAACAGGTTGATGAATCCCAGATTAATGGAGATCAGCGCGATCAGATAGACCAATTGGACCGGTCCCATGGCGAGAAATTCGCCGGAGACCTTGGCGATCTTGAGCGGGCCGCCCAGTTCGCTCACCGGGATACGTCCCAGAATGATCCGCTGGAGCCCCTCGATCGTGGTCTTCACGATCCCGATCGTCTGCCTGATCCCCTCGCCCGGCGCTTCCCAGAGCGCGACGGGGCGGATCTCCGACGCGACACGGCCGATGCCGAGCACGCCGCGATGCGTGATGTTGCCGAACCGGTCCTTCTCGGTCAGCGAGCCGATCGTCGCGCTGGCCTGGGCGGTCTGGCCGCCACGCTGATATTCGATGTTCACCGCCTCGCCCGAGCGGATCATCGCGAAGACGCCGATATCGACGAAATCCTCGACCTGGCGTCCGTTGAGCGACAGGATCCGGTCGCCCGGCTTGAGCCCGGCGCTCTCGGCCGCGCTCTTGGGGGCGATGCTGCCGATCACCGGCGGGGTCACGACCTTGCCATAGGCGACCGCGAAGGCGCCGAGGATCGCGATCGCGACCAGGAAATTCATGATGGGGCCCGCGGCGACGATGATCGCGCGCTGCCACAACGGCTTGGCCTGGAAGGTCTGCGCCCGTTCCCTGGGCGGCAGCGAGAGCCATTCCGGCGAGGGCTGGCCGGCGGGGTTCATGTCACCGGCGAAGCGGACATAGCCGCCGAGCGGCAACCAGCCGAACTTCCAGCGGGTGCCGCGCTTGTCGGTAAAGCCGGCGACCTCGCGGCCGAAGCCGATCGAGAACTCGTCGGCCTTCACGCCGAACCAGCGCCCGGCGAGGTAATGACCCAGCTCGTGCAGGAACACGAGCGGCCCGAGCACCAGCGCGAACGCCAGGATGGTGACCAGGATGCCGGGAGATTGAATCAAGCGACGCCGTCCTTCACACGCTCGCCCGCGATCCGCCTAGCCTCGGCGTCGATTGCCCAAACGGCTTCGAGGCTTTCCGGAGCGACCGGGTCATAGCGGTCAAGCGTATCGGCAGAGATTGCGGCAATTTCAAGAAAGTTGAGACGGCCCGCAAGGAAGGCCGCGACAGCCACTTCATTGGCCGCGTTGAGGATCGCTGGCCGAGCGCCCCCGGCCTCCAGCGCCTCGCGGGCCAGCCGCAAGGCAGGGAAGCGCACCGCGTCGGGCGCCTCGAAGTCCAGCCTTGCCATTGCCACAAAGTCGAGCGGCGGCATCGGCGTCGCCATCCGGTCGGGCCAGGCGAGCGTGTGCGCGATCGGCACGCGCATGTCCGAAGGGCCCATCTGGGCCAGCACCGATCCATCGACATATTCCACCATTGAGTGGATAACCGATTGGCGATGCACCAATATTTCAAGTGCGTCATTAGCGACCGGGAACAGCCGCGCCGCCTCGATCAGCTCGAGACCCTTGTTCATCATCGTCGCCGAATCGACCGAGATCTTGGCGCCCATCGACCAGTTGGGATGCGCGCATGCCTGGGACGGCGTGACGCCACGCATCGCTTCCAGGTCCCAATCACGGAACGGACCGCCACTCGCGGTCAGGATGATCCGCCGCACGCGTTCCGGGCGCTCGAAATCGAAGCACTGGAAAATCGCATTATGCTCCGAATCGGCAGGCAGGATCGTGGCGCCGTGGCGTCGTGCCGCCGCGGTGACCAGATCGCCGGCCGAAACCAGCGGCTCCTTGTTGGCGAGCACCACCGTGCCGCCCCGTTCGATCGCCGCCATTGCCGAGCCGAGCCCGGCCAGGCCGACGATCGCCGCCATCGTCCAGTCGGCGCCCATCCGCGCCGCGTCGCAAACGGCTTCCGCGCCGCCGGCGCAGGTGATGCCCGTGCCGGCAAGCCTGTCGCGCAGCGCCGGGAGGCAGCTCTCGTCCGCCACCACCGCGTGGCGCGCATCGGTGCGGATCGCGGCCGCGGCAAGCTTCTCGACATCGCTGTTGGCGGTCAGCGCGAGCACTTCGAAGCGATCGGGTTCGCGCTCGATCAGGTCGAGCGTCGAGCCGCCTACCGATCCGGTGGCGCCCAGGATCGTGACACTACGCTTCATCGGGCCAGCCAGAGCACCAGCAGCGCCGCCACCGGCGCGACCGTGACCAGCCCGTCGAGCCGATCGAGCACGCCGCCATGGCCGGGAAGCAGGTTCCCCGAATCCTTCACGCCGGCGCAGCGCTTGAGATGGCTCTCGAACAGGTCACCGAGCTGGGACAATACGCCGAGCACCGGCGTCGCCCAAGCTAGCGCGACCGGCAGGTGGAACAGCCAGACCAGCACAAAGGCGAACAGCGTCGCACCCGCAACGCCGCCGAGGAACCCCGCCCAAGTCTTGTTCGGGCTGATCGCCGGGGCAAGCTTGGGGCCTCCGATCGCACGACCGGCGAAATAGGCGGCACTGTCGCACGCCCAGACCAGCGCCATCGCCCAGAAGGTAAGCAGCAGGCCCTGTTGCGGCTGCTCGCGGAGCAGCACCAGCGCCAGGATCGGCAGGCCGACATAGAAGGCGCCAAGCGCCAGCTGCAGCCCGCGGGTGATGATAACCAGGAAGAAGAAGGCGCCCAGGATCAGGCCCAGCGCCAGGAAACCCGGCCCGGCCGCGAGGCCCGGGGCCATCGCCGCCAGCGGCACCGAGATCGCATATTGCGCGAGCCGTTTGCCCTTGTCGCTGGCGCCGGCGAGCAACGCCCATTCGCCCATCATCAGCACGCCGGCCACGCTGACCACCACCCAGAAGCCGAGGCCGCCGGAATAGAGCGCGGCAAAGGCCAGGCCGATCAGGATGAAGGCGACACCCAGCCGGGTGGCGAGTTCGGAACCGTTCTTGCTCACAGGCCCCCGAAACGGCGCTGACGGCGGCCATATTGGTCGAGCGCGGCGGCCAGCGCCTTCTCGTCGAAGTCCGGCCACAGCGTGTCGACGAACAGGAATTCGGCATAGGCTGCCTGCCAGAGCAGGAAGTTCGACAGGCGCTGCTCGCCCGAGGTGCGGATCAGCAGGTCGAGCGGCGGCAGGTCGCCCGTATCGAGCGCGGCCTCGAACGCCGCCTCGTCGATCGATGCGGGATCGATCTCCCCTGCCCGCGCCTTCTCGGCCAGTGCGCGCGCCGCCTCGGCCAGCTCGGCCTGGGCGCCATAGTTAAGCGCGATCACCAGGGTCGGGCCGGGATTGTTCGCGGTGCGTGCCATCGCGCCTTCGATCATCGCGACCAGATCGGGCGAGAGCTTGCGCCACGCACCGATCACCCGGAGCTTGACGCCTTCGGAAACCAGCTCGTCGAGCTCGCTCGCCAGGAAGTGGCGGAGCAGGCCCATCAGGTCCCGCACCTCCTCCTCCGGGCGCCGCCAGTTCTCCGAGGAGAAGGCGTAGAGCGTCAGTACCTCGATGCCGAGGGTGCGCGCCGCGCGGCTGATGCGCCGCACGGCTTCGACGCCCTGCTTGTGCCCGGCGATGCGCGGCAGGAACCGCTTCTTCGCCCAGCGGCCATTGCCGTCCATGATGATGGCGACGTGGCGCGGGGGCGCCGCACCTTCCGCCTCGGGAACGGGCTTAGCAGCCATAGAACGCACCGCTGACGTCATTCCGGCAAGAAACAGGCAGGGCGCGCGACGACGTCACTTGCCCAGGATTTCCTTTTCCTTGGCAGCGGCCGCCGCATCGATGTCGGCGATCGTGGCATCGGTGAGCTTCTGCACCTCGGTCTCGTGGCGCTTGCGCTCGTCTTCTGAGAAAACGCCCTTCTTCTCGTCGGCCTTCAGGCTGTCATTGCCGTCGCGGCGCACGTTGCGCACGGCGATGCGGGCGGCTTCGGCATATTTGCTGGCGAGCTTGGCGAGCTCCTTGCGGCGCTCCTCGGTCAGGTCCGGGATCGGCAGGCGCAGCGTCTGGCCGTCGGTGATCGGGTTGAGTCCGAGACCGGCCGAACGGATCGCCTTCTCGACGGGCCCGACGTTGGACTTGTCCCACACGGTGACCGAGAGCAGGCGCGGCTCGGGCGCCGCAACCGTCGCCACCTGGGCGAGCGGCATGTGCGCGCCGTAAACCTCGACGGTCACCGGCTCGAGCAACGTGGTGCTCGCGCGGCCCGTGCGCAGGCCCTGCAGGTCATGCTTCAGCGACTCCACCGCGCCGTTCATGCGGCGCTCGAGGTCGGCCTTGTCGTAAGCGGCCATTATCGGCTCCTTCTTATGCGGATTGGGTTTCGTTCTGGACGATCGTCGAGGTGCCCTCGCCGCCCAGCACCTTGGTCAGGTTGCCGGCATCGCGGATGTTGAACACGACGATCGGGATATTGTTATCGCGGCACAGCGCCACGGCAGAGGCGTCCATCACCTTAAGATTATCTGCGAGCACACGATCGTAACTCAGCGTATCGTAACGCTTTGCCGTCTTCACCTTCTTCGGATCGGCATCATAGACGCCGTCCACGCTGGTGCCCTTGAACAGCGCGTCGCACTGCATCTCGGCCGCGCGCAGCGCCGCGGTGGTGTCGGTGGTGAAGAACGGCAGGCCGGTGCCGGCGGCGAACAGGACGACGCGGCCCTTCTCCATGTGGCGCTCGGCACGGCGGCGGATATAGGGCTCGCAAACCGATGCCATCGGGATCGCCGACTGGACGCGGGTGTCGACACCCACCTTCTCCAGCGCGTTCTGCATCGCCAGCGCGTTCATCACGGTCGCCAGCATGCCCATGTAATCGGCCGAGGCGCGGTCAAAGCCCTGCGCCGCGCCGGCCAGGCCGCGGAAAATGTTGCCGCCGCCGACGACCATGCAGATCTCAAGCCCGCTCTCCTTGGCCGCCTTCACTTCGAGCGCCACGCGCTCGCAGGTCTCCGGATCGATGCCGAACTGCCCCTGCCCCATCAGGACCTCGCCCGAGAGTTTGAGGAGGATGCGCTTGAATCGAGGAGCGGTCATGAAAGCCTTTTGGTTACGCCGGATACGGGGAAGCGGCGCGGACCCTAGAGGAGCGCGCCCAAAGGGACAAGCGGGCGCACGGCCTATTTGCCATGCGTCCGCTCGTGACAACGGTAACAGCTGTGGACGATGCCGGTTCCGGCGCGATCAGTCCTTCGGCGAAGGCGCCGGAGCGACGTAGATCAGGCCCGGCGCGTCGCTGATGAAGCTGTCCAGCACGCCGTCCGCCACCTTTACCGGCCCTTCGAAGCGGGTGGCGCCGGCGATCGAGCGAATCGCCGCAGCCTTCTTCGTCAGTTCCGTCGCCTCGGCGAAATAGCGCGCGGCGCCCGGCTGGCCGGCGCGGGCAGCAGCCAGGCCGTCCACGGTCAGGCGCAGGGCACGGCCCCAGAGCTGCGCGGCATCGAGCCACGGCCCGGTCTCGTGCACGAAGCCGGGCACGACCACCCCGGCACGGATCCGGTCAGGCGCCGCCGCCAGCGCGTCCGCCGCCTCGCCCAGGTCGATGAGCGCGGTTTCGATCGCGTGCGGGTCGTTGTCGGCCAGCGCGTCGCGCGCGGTATCGATCAACGCCCGGAGCTTCGGCGCCTGGGGCTGCCAGGGCAGGTGACCGAAGGTCGGCGCGACATGCTGGGTATCGAAGAAGGTCAGCAGTGCCTCGGCGGTCCCGGCATCGCCGCCGGCCAGGTCGAGCGCCGCCGCACGCCAGGTGCGCTGGACGTCATAGTCGCGGTCGTTCCACGAGAAGGCCAGCAGGCCGGCCACCGCGGGACGGCTCGCCACTTCCTGGTTCATCGGGTTGGAGACGATACCGCTCAGCTCCGCCGAAAGCCCGGCCTGGCGGCGGTCATAAGGGGCCATCAGCAGCCGCCCGGTGGTCTCGCCGAAATCGTTCACCGGGTAATTGTCCCAGAGCAGCGTCTTGCGGCCGAATGCCTTGGTGGCGTTCTTCGCATCAGACACCGAGATCGAGGCGGGCACAACATCGGTGCCGGTCCACTGCACCACCACGCGGGGATCGAGCGCCTTGCGCAACTCCGCCTTGTAGGGCGATTCCGTGGTGTTGTAATATTCGGTTGGCACCATGGTCAGCGATCCATGGCCCGCCGCCGTCAGGTCCGCCTGCACCGCGTTGAGCAGCTTCGCCTGCGCGGCTGCGGCAGCCTTCTGGCCGGGCGCGCCGAACGTCGCCTCGTCGGCTGGGCAGTTCCACTTGGTATATTCGATGTCGTCGAGCGCGACATAGAAGCTGCGCACGCCCAGCCCGCGCAGCGCGGCGAACTTGCGGCGCACCGCTTCCAGGTCGGCGGCGTCGCTGTAGCAGATCGAGGGGCCCGGCGAGATCGCATAGACGAAGTTGACATGCTCGCGATTGGCAACGTCGACCACCTTGCCCAGCGCGCTCAGCGTGTCGGCCGGATAGGGATCGCGCCACTTGTCGCGGGCGAACACATCGTCCTTCGGGCTGTAGATATAGGTATTGGCCTTGAACCGGGCGAGGAAGGCGATGTGGTCCTCGCGCTCGGCCATCGACCAGGGTTTGCCGTAGAAGCCTTCGATCGAGCCGCGCACAGGCATCGCCGGATAGTCGGAGACGACCACCGAGGAGACGCGCCCGCGCGCCACGATCTGCCGCAGACTCTGCGCGGCATGGTAGAGGCCGTCGCCATCCCTGCCCGCCAGCACGATCAGCGCGCCGTCGCCCTGCGCGGCGCTCGCCAGCGCATAACCCTCGGCCTTGGCCGGCACTTCGCCGCCGGTCCGCGCCAGCGCGTCACGTACCGCCGCGCCCCCGGCGCCGCCGATCACGACATGGGTGAGATAGAGCCGCTTCGGCAGCACCGTCTCGACACGGATGTTCTTCACGCCGGCTTCGGTCAGGACCGCGCGCACCAGCTTCTCGGTCGCTGCATCCGCACCCGCCTCGCGCACCAGAACCACCGCATCGCCCAGCGCGACGCTCGGGCCCGACAGGCGCAGCGACACCGGCGCGGGGAAGATCGCGGGCGCGGTCGAGACCTGGGCCAATGCCGGCATCGCGCTTCCCATCGCCAGGGCCAGAACAGCAGCACGAAGGGAACGGGATTCTCGCATTGAACAGGCTCCTGCCGGTGAAAGGTATTAGATTGGTAGGAAACCAAGCGCACAATGTCGAGAGATTGCGGCAGCACCCGCCCCTGCGCAACAATGTGAAACGCAAAGGGCCGCCACCGATCGGGAACGCCCCGCTCAGGACGCGCGCTTGCCCACCACCGGAAAGAAATAGGATTGAACGGTCTTCGTGTTGGCAACTTGAATGAGGATGCCGGCTTCCGTCGCGGACGGACCAAACAGCCAGCCCGCAAAGGATCCCGCCGGCATCGATGCATCATTCGTCACGTCACCGGACAGGCTCAGATCCGCTGCATTGAGCGTTCCGGAGATGGTCAGGTGCACTGCGGGTCCGCCGCTCAGCGAAGGAACGGTTATCGTACCGCCGACTGCCCTGGTCGCCGTGTTCACGACCAGGTTGCCTGAAGGATACAGGAGCGTCTCGACGCCCGAGCTGCCCAGCGTCTTGTAGCTGTCCGGAGCAATGGGATAAGTCAGCGTGGCGGCTGCGGGCGCATCCCCCGGCCGGGTTCGGGCGCCCAGGAGCATTCTCTCGAAATATCCCCCCGCTCCGGCGACGGGCTTATTCCCCTCGCCCGTGGCGGCGTACTGGATGCCGGCGACGGGAAAAATGACTACGGCACGGCGCGAATAGGGGCCGGTATTGGTATCCGCACGCAGGATATCGGCCCGAGAATTATACAAAACACCGTTGTATGGATTTGCCCGATAGAAGAAGTGGAAATCTCCCAAGGACATTCCCACAGCGCCATATCCATATCCTATCTCGACCGTTCCGGCGGCAGGATCCTGGGAGAAATGGAAATCATCCACGATGTAGGGCTGCGGCTTCTTGCCGACCTCATACTCGAAGCCCTGGGGATAATTGAAGAACAACATCGGAATGGTGCGATTCCGCGAGAAATCGAACGCGGTCTCATAGGCCGCCGGCGTGGGAGTCGGTGTGGGGCTGGGACTGGGGGTAGGTGTGGGCGCCGGCGTGGTAGTGGGCGTTGGTGTCGGCGCGGGAAAAGATGTGCTCCCGCCACCGTCGCAGCCGGCAAGCGCCATGGCGACAAGAACCGCGCCCCACCCCAACCGCATTGCCGAATACTCCGCGTTACACAACGTAGACGAGCTTACCGCCAGCATCCGACACCGCAAGATCGACGGGTGCATTGCAGCCCGCCCCCCTGCCGCGGACGACGGATAATCGCCGAAACGCAAACGGGCGCCGCCACCCTGGGGTGACAGCGCCCGCGCATCAGGTCCGGGAAGACCTTAGTTGGTGAGACCGGCGGTCGCAGCCACTTCGGCAGCGAAGTCGCTCTCTTCCTTCTCGATGCCTTCGCCGAGCTGGAAGCGGACATAGTCCTTCAGCACGATCGAAGCGCCGGCGTCCTTGGCCGCCTTGGCGATCACGTCCTGAACCGGGGTCTTGCCGTCCATCACGAAAAGCTGGGTCAGGAGAGCGTTCTCCTTCTTGAACTTCTCGATCGGGCCGTTGAGGATCTTCTCAGCGACTTCGGCCGACTTGCCGACGATCTTCTCGGCGTTCTTCTCGCGCAGGATCGCGGCTTCACGCTCGACGACTTCCGGATCGAGGTCCTCGACCGACAGCGCCAGCGGGAAGGCAGCCGCGACGTGCATCGCGATCTGCTTGCCGAGAGGCTCAAGCACATCGACGCCGGCATCGCTCTCGAGCGCGACGAGCACGCCGATCTTGCCCAGGCCCGGGGCCTGCGCGTTGTGGACGTACGGGATCACCGCGCCCTGCGAGACCTGCACCTGCTTGGCGCGGCGCAGAACCTGGTTCTCGCCGATGGTCGAGATGTTGTTGGTCAGCACTTCCTCGACGGTGCCGGCCGGCAGCGGAGCCGCCTTGATCACCTCGATGTCGTCGCCCAGCTCGAGCGCAACCGCGGTCACGTCACGAACGAAGGTCTGGAAGATGTCGTTCTTGGCGACGAAGTCGGTCTGCGAGTTGACTTCGACGGCAACGCCCTTGGTGCCGGCAACGGCCAGGCCGACCAGGCCCTCGGCGGCGGTGCGGCTCGACTTCTTCGCGGCGGCGGCGAGGCCCTTGGTGCGCAGCCAGTCGGTTGCGGCTTCGATGTCGCCGTTGGTCTCGGTCAGCGCCTTCTTGCAGTCCATCATGCCCGCGCCGCTCTTCTCGCGGAGTTCCTTCACGGCTGCTGCGGTGATCTCGGCCATGTTTCTTTCCTCTTGGTTAGGCCGCGCCGTGGCACGGCCGATAAATCAATCCCCGTTCGCCCTGTGCTTGTCGAAGGGCCGCCTTCTTTGGCCCGGCACGGGAGAAGAAGTACGGGGCTTCGACACGCGCAGCCCGAACGGGGATGGGATGACGCCCCGAACTGACCGGGCGCCTAATGCGCGCCTATGTCAGTTCGGAGACAATCAGTTACAAGCTTACGCGTCGATCTGACGCTCGCCCTCGACTGCCTGCTCGGCGGCCTCGGTCAGCGCCGGCTCGACCGGAGCGACTTCCTGGGCGCCCAGGTCGACGCCGAAGCTCGCCTGGCGGTCCTGGTTGCCGCGGGTCGCCGCGATGGCGATCGCTTCGCAGTACAGGCGGATGGCGCGCGAGGCGTCGTCGTTCGCCGGAACCGGGAAGGCGATGCCGTCCGGGCTCACGTTCGAGTCGAGGATCGCGACGACGGGGATGCCGAGCGTGTTGGCTTCCTTGATCGCCAGCTCTTCCTTGTTCGCGTCGATCACGAACATCACGTCGGGCAGGCCGCCCATGTCGCGGATGCCGCCGAGCGAGAGCTCGAGCTTGTCGCGCTCACGGGTGAGCTGCAGCACTTCCTTCTTGGTCAGGCCGTGCGTGTCGCCACCGAGCTGCTCTTCGAGCGTCTTGAGGCGCTTGATCGACTGCGAGATCGTCTTCCAGTTGGTGAGCATGCCGCCCAGCCAGCGGTGGTTGACGAAGTGCTGGCCGGCGCGGCGAGCTGCCTCGGCGATCGGCTCCTGGGCCTGGCGCTTGGTACCGACGAACAGCACCTTGCCGCCGGCGGCGACGGTCGAGTTCACGAACTCAAGCGCGCGCGCGAAGAGCGGCACGGTCTGCGAGAGGTCGATGATGTGAACGCCGTTGCGCTCGCCGAAGATGTAGGGCTTCATCTTCGGGTTCCAGCGGTGGGTCTGGTGACCGAAGTGCGCGCCCGATTCGAGCAGCTGCTGCAGAGAGACGACAGGTGCCGCCATAGGGATAACTCCTTCCGGTTGTTCCTCTGGGAAGCGAGTGACCGAACGGCGTTCGGCACCGGGTTATGATGCTTCCCATGCGGGGTTGAGGCGGCGCCCCTACGCGAAAGCGCGCAGGAACGCAACCAGGCTGTTCATATAGGAGTGAATCAGATCAATAGAAGCAGATCAGGTAGCGCCCGTCCGGCTCGCCTTCCTTCACGAACCGCCCCTCGAAGGTCGAGAAGTCGAGGCTGTAGAGCCCCCAGGCACGCTTGTCGTTCATGCGGATATAGCAGCCCTTGTCAGGTTCGTCGCAATTGACCCGCGCGGCGTCGGCCGCATGCGCCGCCCGTACCACCGCCGCATAGGCGGACGGTCCGCGCGGCAGGCGGATATGGAGCCAGCCCGTATCCCGGTTGGTGTACAGGCCCTGCACCGGATCGCCCTGGAAGCGCAGATTGCCGGTATCGAAGGAAAGCGTGCCGCCCGGCGCCTCGCCATTCTGCTTGAGCTTCGAGATCAGCGAACTCGCCTCGAGCTTCGTCGCCGGACAGCTTTGGAGGTTGATCGCCTGCGCCGCGGCGGCATCGGCATATAGCGTCGTCACAGCCGCCATCGCGGCCAGGATCTTCAGTCGCATGCAATGTCCCTCCCCCTTATTCCCACGATGCTATCGGCAAGCCGGACATGCTGGCAAGCACGCGCTTTCGCGGCATTGGAACAAGCGAAGAACATGCGCTTGACAATGGAACGTTAACGGAACATAACGAGTTCACAACGCGGACAGGGAACGTCAGCGGGCGCCAAAAGGTTGGAATCGCAGGGTTCTCGCCAAGTTCGGCGCGTTTTGGGAGCCAAGTGATGACTGCATTGCTTATCGTTCTGCTGTTCGCCGCCGCCTTCGCCGTTGCCGGCTGGACGATCGTCTCCTCGATCGTCGCCGCGCTTCCCCGCATGCGCGAGCTGATCGGCGGCAATCTCGTCCAGCCGCTGCCCGAGCTGGTGCCGAGCCGCGTCACTGTCCGCTATGCGACTCCGGTGCGCCGCCCCGCGGCGTTCCCGCTGCGCGAAGCTGCTTGATCCGGCGATAGCTCCACATGCTGAACGGGATCGAGACCAGATAGAGGATCGCGATCCCCGCCAGCGTCGGCCAGGGCGCTGCGACCAGGGCCGCGACCAGTACCACCAGCACGGCGATCGCCTCGAAGCGGATGCGCTGCTTGAGCCGGACATGCGGCGCGAAGGTCGCCACGCTCGAGATCATCAGCACCGCGATGAACGCCGTCCAGGGCGCCACCACCACCGGCATCCGCAGATGCGGCTCGTCGGTGAACAGCCAGAGATAGAGCGGCAGCAGCGTCAGCACCGCGGCAGCCGGCGCCGGCACGCCGGTCAGGAAACCGGCGGACTTGTGCGGCTGTTCCTCTGCGTCGATCTGCGCGTTGAAGCGAGCGAGACGCAGCGCGCAGAACAGCGCGTGGATCAGCGCGATCATCCAGCCGAACCGGCCCAGCGTCTGCAGCGACCACAGATACAGGATCAGCGCCGGCGCGACGCCGAACGAGATCGCGTCGGACAGGCTGTCCAGCTCGGCACCGAACCGGCTCTCGCCGCGCACCATCCGGGCGATCTTGCCGTCGATCCCGTCAAGCAGGCCGGCGATGAGGACCATCAGCACCGCCAGCTCCCACTTGCCGTCGATGGCGAAGCGGATCGCGGTCAGGCCCGAGCAGAGCGCCAGCGCAGTGACGGTATTGGGCGCGATGGCGCGCAGCGGGATGCCCCGCACCGGCCGCATCCGCCGCATGCGACGGGGCCGGAGCGTGCGCGGGAACCGTGTGTCGCCGCGCCGGTCACTCACTGCGAGATGCCGGTGACGGCCGCGCCGCCCTTCTTCGCGATGATCGTCTCGCCGGCGATGGTGCGCTGGCCGAGCGTGACCTGCGCCACATAATCCTCGGGCAGGAACACGTCGACGCGGCTGCCGAAGCGGATCAGGCCGACACGCTGGCCGGCCACGACCATGTCGCCCGGCTTGGTGAAGCTGACGATGCGCCGCGCGACCAGGCCGGCGATCTGGGTGAAGCCGATGCGCAGCCCGTTCTTGTCCTCGACGATGAAGTGCTGGCGCTCATTCTCCTCGCTCGCCTTGTCGAGGTCGGCGTTGAGGAAACGGCCCGAGATATAGATGACGTGGCGGATCGTGCCGGTGATCGGCGTGCGGTTCACATGGACGTCGAACACGCTCATGAAGATCGACACGCGCACCATCGGCGCCTCGCCCAGCGCCTGCGCGCCCTTGAGCTCGGGCGGCAGTTCCACCCGCTGGATCATCGTGATGAGGCCGTCCGCCGGCGCGACCAGCACGCCCTCGGCCTGCGGCGTCACCCGGATCGGATCGCGGAAGAATGCCGCGACGCCGAAGGTGAGGAACACCAGGGGCCAGGTGATGAAATCGAACACGAAGAGGCTGAGCAGCGCGATCGCCGCCGCGATCGCCACATATTTGCGGCCCTCGGGGTGGATGTCGGGAAAACGCCACTTGATCGTGGGAGTGCCGAGCGGGGGCTTGTCCATGGATGCCATCGGCAGGCTCTAGCTCCCTGTTGCAGCGAACACAACGCACCTGACAAAACGCGCATCCCGTCGCCTATTTCCCGGAAAATATGCCGCGTATCGATGCGGCAAGCCCGACTAGTCCTGGAGCGCCGCGATCACTGCCGGCAGGCAGTAGAGCCGCTGCCCCACGCCGATCCCCATTGGCACGGCAAGCGCCTTGGAGACGCCGCCCGCAGCCTCGCAGCCCGGCCCGGCGCGCAGGTTGTAGCGGATGATTCGCTTCGTATAGTCGGGGCAGACGTCCGAGCAGACATAGCTCGCCACCACCTGCACGCCCCGGTGCAGGCCCACGGCCAGCACCCATTTGCGCCGATCGCTCTTCGGATCGAACGGCGTCTTCGCCAGCGCCACCAGCGCGGCGTCGCCGATGGGTGCGAACCTGTCCGCGCTGCTGATCAGCTCGGGCGCGGCGACGCTCTGCCCGGCCAGCCACAACATCATCGCCGATCCGATCACGCCACCCTCCTTCGTTACGCCTCCATCGTGCCGAACCGGGACTTGCCCACAGCTGAACGCCTGCGGATGCGGTGAAATGCAGTCGCTGCGCTTGCATGTTCGCTCGAATTGCCCAAATGCGGGCGACTGTCCTGAAATTGTAATAAGGTCGCCCATGCCCGCTTCCACCGCCGCGAAGGCCCGTACGCGTAACCGCCGCCCTGCCGGCACGCCGTCGCCCTGGGGCATGTTCTTCCGCGGTTTCCTGAAGCGCCCGGTGATGGTCGGCGCGGTCGCGCCCTCGTCGCGCTTCACGATCAACAAGATGCTCGCGCCCGTGGACTGGGAGAACACCAAGCTCTTCGTCGAGTACGGCCCCGGCGTCGGCACCTTCACCCGCCCGATCCTCGACAAGCTGTCGGCCGACGGCAAGCTGATCGTGATCGACACCAATCCCGATTTCATCCGCTACCTGAAGCAGAGCATCCCCGATCCGCGCCTGATCGCGGTCCAGGGCTCGGCCGCCGACGTGAAGCAGATCATCGCCGAGCATGGCTTCGAGCATGCCGACTATATCGCCTCGGGCCTGCCCTTCTCGACCCTGCCCCCGGGCGTGGGCGACGCGATCGCCAAGGCGACCCGCGAGGTGATCCGCAAGGGCGGCGCATTCCTGGTCTACCAGTACAACCCGCGCGTGAAGAACTTCCTCACCCCGCATTGGTCGCACATCGATCATGCGATGGAGTGGATCAATATTCCGCCCGCGCAGCTGTGGTGGGCCTGGAACGACTGATACCGGTTGCCGGGGCGGGCTTGATCCCCCCGCCCCATCCTCCTAGACGCTCGCCAAACCCCTTAAAAGGAACAGCGAGCAATGGCGAAGATCAAGGTTGCAACGCCCGTCGTGGAGATCGACGGCGACGAAATGACGCGGATCATCTGGGAATGGATCCGTGAGCGCCTGATCAAGCCCTATCTCGACATCGACCTGAAATATTACGACCTCTCGGTCGAGAATCGCGACGCGACCGACGACCAGGTCACGATCGATTCCGCCAAGGCGATCCAGCAGTACGGCGTCGGCGTGAAGTGCGCCACGATCACCCCGGACGAAGCCCGCGTCGAGGAATTCGGCCTCAAGAAGATGTGGAAGTCGCCGAACGGCACGATCCGCAACATCCTGGGCGGCGTCGTGTTCCGCGAGCCGATCGTGATCAAGAACGTTCCCCGGCTGGTTCCGGGCTGGACCGACCCGATCGTCGTCGGCCGCCACGCGTTCGGCGACCAGTATCGCGCGACCGATTTCAAGGTCCCCGGCGCCGGCAAGCTCACGATGAAGTGGGTCGGCACCAATGGCGACGAGCTCGAATATGAAGTGTTCGACTTCCCGAGCGCCGGCGTTGCCATGGGCATGTACAACCTCGACGAGTCGATCCGCGACTTCGCCAAGGCGAGCATGAACTATGCGCTCGACCGCGGCTGGCCGCTGTATCTCTCGACCAAGAACACGATCCTCAAGGCCTATGACGGCCGCTTCAAGGACCTGTTCCAGGAGACCTTCGACGCCGAGTTCGCCGACAAGTTCAAGGCCGCGGGCATCGTCTACGAGCACCGCCTGATCGACGACATGGTCGCCTCGGCGCTCAAGTGGTCGGGCAAGTTCGTCTGGGCCTGCAAGAACTATGACGGCGACGTCCAGTCGGACACCGTCGCCCAGGGCTTCGGTTCGCTCGGCCTGATGACCTCGGTCCTGATGTCGCCGGACGGCAAGACGATCGAGGCGGAAGCCGCCCACGGCACCGTCACCCGTCACTACCGTATGCACCAGCAGGGCAAGGCGACCTCGACCAACCCGATCGCGTCGATCTTCGCCTGGACCCAGGGCCTGTCGTTCCGCGGCAAGTTCGACAACACCCCGGACGTCACCAAGTTCGCCGAGACCCTCGAGCAGGTCTGCATCGAGACCGTCGAGAGCGGCAAGATGACCAAGGATCTCGCGATCCTGATCGGTCCGGACCAGCCCTGGATGACCACCGAGCAGTTCTTCGAGGCGATCCGCGAGAACCTCGAAGCCAAGATGGCCGCCTGGGCATAAGCCTTCGGCATCATCGGAAATGCGAAGGGGGAGCGGCAACGCTCCCCCTTTTCTTTTGCCTGCCAGAGATGGTGCCCAAGCGTTGCCTCCCAGAGCCCTACCGCTCCCCGGCGAAGGCCGGGGCCCAGGGTTTCTCTGCCGTCTCGCTCTGTTACCCTGGGCGCCGGCCTTCGCCGGGGAACGGAAAGCTCAGCGCACCACCGGCACCCGGCTCGCCACCACCTGCCGGGCCTTGCGCTCGATCGACCAGAGCGTGCGCGGCTGCACCGGATCCCAGGTCACCGCCTGGCCATTGGTCGGGATCGGCACCGTCGCCACCCATTCGAGCAAGGTGCCCGCCTCGGGCAGCTTGACCGCGTAGAGCTCCGGGCGATCATGCCCGGTCACATAGAGCAGCCCGTCCTTGCCCCAGGAACCGCCCGAGCTGCTCATCGGTGCGAAGCGGGCGAGCAGCTCGGGCGGGAAATGCCAGGAGCGGAGCGGCTGGAACCGCGCATCCAGCTCCATCAGCACCGTCCAGCGATGGTCGCGCCCGCCCTCGCCGCCGTGATCGGCCGGATAGTTGGCGAACATCGCCCACCATTTGTCGCCCTTGCGCTCGATCCAGGTGAGCGAGCCGGGGAACGGTGCCAGCGCAACGCTCCTCACATGCCGCATCGTGCGGGTGTCGAAGAACTCGACCGCGCTCGCCATCGGCACGGCGGGATAGTTGGACGCGGCGCATACCAGCATCACACCATCGACGACGCAGGAGTTCATGTGCGGGTAGAGCCGCTTGTCGCCCTCCCAGCGGGCGATGCGCTTGCCCGTCTTCTTGTCGTACTTGCCGATCAGGTTGTTGCTGATCGCGTAGAAATGCCGCGCATCGGCGACGACGCCCTGCTTGGCTTCCTCGGCATCCCAGCGCGCGGTGACTTCGGCCGACGCGAGCATGGGGGCTTCGCGCGCCGGCGGCGATGCGTCCTGGCCGCCGGGTGCGGCGGCCAGGAGCAGGATCGAGGCGATCAGCATCAGAACTTCGCCGACACGCCCATGTAGAACGTCCGCCCATAGCGCTCGTTCTGGATGATCCAGTTGGTGTTGCCACCCTGATACTGGCGGGTCGGCTCGTCGGTCAGGTTCTGCGCCTCGGCGAAGATGCGCACGCCCTTCAGGATCGCGACGCTGGCCTTGGCATCCAGGCGGCGCAGATCGTCATTATACTGGTCGTTGTAGCTGGGATCGCCGACGGCGAGCAGCGCATGGCCGGTATTGTGATAGGCGATCGACGCTTCCACCGGCCCGCGCTGATAGAACAGCTCGGCGCCGTAGAGGTAGCGCGACTGGCTCGGAAAGGTCGAGGTGCGGCCGTTGGGCAGCTTCAGGTTGGAGTCGGTCAGCGTGCCGGTCAGCTGCACGCCCAGGCCCGACAACAGGCCCGGCAGGAAGGTGAACTGCTGCTGGTACTGCGCCTCGATGCCGATGATGTCGCCGCGATCGGCGTTGAACGGCTGGCTCACACTGATCGTGGGATAGGTCACGCCCAGGATCGTCGCGTTGGTCAGCGCCGTGGCCTTGCTGAAGATCGGGTTCTTGATGAACTTGGCGAAGGCGCCGACGCTGAACAGGCCGCCCGGCGCGAAATACCACTCGGCCGTCGCGTCGAGATTGTCTGCGCGATAGGGCTTCAGGTCCGGATTGCCGAACGAGGCGCTGTTGTCGGTGCCGAGCGCACTGATCGACCCGCCGGGGTTGAGGCTCGAATATTCCGGCCGGCCAAGGCTGCGCGAATAGGCCAGGCGGACGATCACCTGGTCCGACGGCGCGATCTTGACGATCAGCGACGGCAGGAAGTCGTCATAGCTGTTGCTGACCGTCACCGGCACGATCGCGGTGCCGCCACGCAGCGCATTGCCGCGATCGTCCAGGCTGGTGCGCTCGTAGCGCACGCCCGGCGTCACGGTGACCGCGCCGAACGTCAGATTGGCCATCACATAGCCGGCCCACACCTTTTCCTTCAGGCGGAAGTCGGACAGGCTGTTGTTGGCGAGCGTGGTCGCGGCGTCGAGCGGCATCAGCGCGTCGCCCAGATGCTGGGCCGTGAACGCCTGCAGCGCCGGGATGTTGAAGGTCGGGCCGTTGCTGAAGCAGCGGCCGGTGTTGTCGGGATATACGCACACCGCCGCACCGCCCAGGCTGTACTGGCCCAGCGTCCAGCGGTTCGCCGTTGCCGAAGCACGCACCCAGGTCGGGGTGTCCTGGTCGAACTTGCGGTCGGTATTGCGGTACTTCGCGCCGAACTTGATGAAGCCGATGTCGCGCACATCGATCGTGCCGTCGACCTTGCCCTGCCAGATCGTCTCGTCGTTGAGCTGGTGCGAATATTGATACTGGCGGAACTGCAGCTGGTTCGCGGTGCACTCGGCATCGGGCTTTGCCACGTACAGCGGCTCGCTGAAGTCGAAGGTGACGCGGCCCGGGTTGCAGCGGAACTGCCAGATCGGGAACTGGTCGAGCGTCTGATTGCGGCTGTAGCCGCCCTCATAAGCCAGCTTGAAGCCGCCGAAATCGGTCGTGCCGCCGACCATGCCGCTGGCCAGCCACTTGGCCTTGTAGTCGAGGCGGAGGTCCTCGCGGCGCTCCGGACCCGAACCGGGCGTGCCGGTGGCGCTGCTCGCCACGCCGTTGGTGAAGCCGGTCAGGCCGTCGGGATTGACGGTGAAGGCCGTGGTCGTGAAGTCCAGTCGGTAGCGCGGACGGATCTCGTCCTCGGTGAACTTCGAATATAAGCCGCGGACATAGAAGGTCTGGCGATCGCTGGGATGCCAGTCGAACGATCCGGTGCCACCCAGGCGGCGGCGGGCCAGCGAATATTCGGTGTACTTGATGTTGTCGGGCGTGCCGCCGCGCGCGAACCGCGCATCGGGCTTCCAGTTGTCCGGGTAGAAGCCTTCGCTGTTGAAGTCGCGATAGGAATAGCTGACGCCCAGCACCAGGCCGAACTGCTCGTCGGCGCCGAAGCGCGCCGCGAGGCTGGCGTCGCCCTGCACCGGCACCTTCTTGTTCAGCTCCTGATAGCCGGCCTTGGCGCTGGCCGAGAAGGCGAAGGCCTCTTTGAAGTCGAACGCGGTCTGCGAGACCAGGTTGATCGCGCCGCCGATGCCCTGGCCGTCCATGTCGGCGGTCTTGACCTTGGCGACCTCGACCCGGTTGAGCAGCTGGCCCGAGACGATGTCGAGTGGCAGCGAACGGGTGGTGCCGTCGGGGTTGCCGATCTCCATGCCGTTCAGCGTGTAGCCGTTCAGGTTCGACGGCACGCCGCGAATGGCGACATAGCGGCCCTCGCCCTGGTCATAGGTGACGCCCACCGCCGGAAGGTGCTCGACGACTTCGGAGACGTTGCGGTCCGGCAGGCGGCCCATCTCGTCGGCGGCGGCGACGTCGAGGATGCCGATCGCGTCGCGCTTGGCCTCGATCGCGCGCTTCTGGCTGGCGCGCTGGCCGGTGACGACGATCTCTTCCCCGTCACTTCCCTCGCTCACCGCGCTCTGCGCGTGCGCCGCGTTGGCGATGGTGAAGGAAAGCAGCGAAATGCCGAGCATTCCCAGCGTGCGTACCGTATGCATTTTGTCGATCCCCAATCCTTGGCAGGCGCCAGGCGGCGCGCGCAGCGGGGGCTTCGCAGTCGCAGCATGCCCCCGCCGCGCCCATCGGGGACGGCGATGACGATGGCGTTGCGGAAACACGACAGTTCCGCGACGCAGCAATAGTTTATGCGCGGGTGACATTGCCCATTGCGCATGGCGGCGCGGGACCGGAAAAGAGTTCCGGGCACATATCGGTTTCGAAAAGGGGGACAGGGCTTGAACTTCGCAATGGCACGCATCGCAAGGTTTCGCGCGTGAACCTCGGCAATAGCGGCCTTTCCGACGCGCTCGTCATCCTCGGTGCCGCCGGGCTGGTGATCCCCGCCTTCGCGCGCTTCCGGATAAGCCCGGTGATCGGCTTCATCCTGGTCGGCGCGCTGGTCGGCCCGTTCGGCCTCGGCAGCCTCGTGCCCCGCTACCCCTGGCTCTACCACATCACCATCTCGGACGCGCATTCGATCGAGCCGTTCGCCGAGTTCGGTATCATCCTGCTGCTGTTCTCGATCGGCCTCGAGCTGTCGTTCAAGCGCCTCTGGTCGATGCGCACCCTGGTGTTCGGCGTCGGCGCGGCGGAGCTGCTCGGCGCCGGCCTGATCCTCGCCGCCGTGCTCTACCTCACCGGCCTCAGCACGGGCGGGGCGATCGGCCTCGGCCTGGCGCTCGCGCTCTCCTCCACCGCGATCGTGCTGCCGATCGCCGGCACCACCAGCGCGGTCGGCCGCTCGGCCTTCGCCATGCTGCTGTTCGAGGACCTCGCGCTCGTCCCGATCATCTTCCTGCTCGGCGCGCTGGCCCCGGCGGCCGGCGGCGAGGACGGCTGGATCAAGCTCGGCCAGACGCTCGGATTCGGCATCGTCACCGTCGCGATCCTGTTCGTCGGCGGCCGCATCCTCCTGCCCCGCATGTTCGCCCAGGCCGCGCGCACCAAGAGCCCCGAGCTCTTCCTCGCCGCCAGCCTGCTCGTCGTCATCGCCGCCAGCCTCGCGACCAGCGCGGCCGGCCTCTCGCCGATCGTCGGCGCGCTGATCGCCGGCCTGCTCATCGCCGAGACCGAATATCACGGCGAAGTCGAAGCGATCACCGCACCGTTCAAGGGTCTCGCCCTCGGTGTGTTCCTGATCACCGTCGGCATGCGGCTCGACCTCAGCTTCATCGTCCACAACTGGGCGCCCCTGCTCGGCGCCTCGCTGGTCGTGATGCTGGTCAAGGCCGCGGTCACCACCGGCCTGCTCAAGCTTTCCGGCGCGCGCACCGGCACCGCGACCGAGGCCGGCGTGCTGATGGCCAGCCCGTCCGAGACCACGCTGATCGTGCTCGGCGTCGCCGGCGCGGCAGGGCTGATCAGCCCGAGCACCGGCGCCTTCTGGACCACCGTCACCGCGATCGGCCTCACCGCCACCCCGGTGCTCGCCAAGGCCGGGCGGATGATCGCCCAGCTGATCGAGCGCACCAAGGGCGAAGAGGCGCCGGACGCCGACCTCGCCCATGTCCAGGCCGGCACGGTGGTTATCGGCTTCGGCCGCGTCGGCCGCACGGTGGCGGACATGCTGCGCCGCCACGGCCTGCCCTATATCGGCGTCGACGCCGACATCGACAACGTCAACGCCGCCCGCCGCGGCGGCTACAACGTCCTGTTCGGCGACGTCACCCGCTCGGAGCTGGTCGACAAGCTCAACCTCGGCCATGCCAAGGCGCTGGTGCTGACGATGGACGATCCCGTCCTCACCGTCCGCCTCACCCGCCGGGTGCGCGGCTGGGTGCCTGGCCTGCCGATCATCGCCCGCGCCCGCGACACCGCGCACGCCGCCGAGCTCTACCGCGCCGGCGCCAGCGAAGCGGTGCCCGAGGCGCTCGAAAGCTCGCTCCAGCTCTCCGAAGTGGTACTGGTCGATCTCGGCATGGCCGTCGGCCCGGTGATCGCCTCGATCCATGAGAAGCGCGACGAGATGCGCAAGAAGATAAAGGACGTCGCCGGGCTCGATCGCGAACCGCGCTTCCGCCGCGTGAAGCTCGATCGGAACGGGGCCGACGAGGACGCCGACGCGCCGGCCTGATCGGCGGGCACCGTCTCGAAATGCGCATTTCCGGACAGACTCCGCTTGCCCGCCGCGCGGCCCCGGCGCATCTCATGGGCTACATCCTGTTCGGGAGTTTCGATGATGTTGACCAGCCTGCTTCTCCTCGCCGCCGCTGCCGCCGGAGGGCAGGCCGACGATCCGGTCGCTCCCGCCCGGGCGGGCAAGACGCAGTGCGTCGTGCCGGATCAGGCGAAGAAGACCTGCGTCGGCACGACGAGCTACAAGATCAGCGGAAACAGCTATGAGGCGACCACGCGGCTGTTCCTCGCGCCCACGCCGCTGATCACCATGGAGATCCGCACCCGGGGCACGGTCAGCGACGGCCAGCTCTGCGAGACGATCAAGCTGGCCGATTTCCAGGCCGGCACCGTCTACATGAACGGCAAGCCTGCCGAGGACGCCACCGCCAACGCCGTGAAGAGCCAGCTCACCGCCGCAGTCGCGCCGCTCGACGGCAAGAACACCTGCACCACGATCAAGCCGGCCGAGAACGGCCTGCTCCTCAACGAGCTCAGCGTCGATGGCGCGGTGCGCCCCGATCTCAGCCAGAAGTTCGTCTGGGTGAGCGACAAGGACGGCTACAAGCTGGGGAACTGACGATGATCGCCACTCTGCTCCTCCTCGCCACCGCGGCGCCGCAGCCGGCGCCTGCCCCCGATCTGCTCGACCCGGCCCGGACCGGCAAGATCCGCTGCGTCAGCCCGGATACCCGGCAGCGCACCTGCACCACCATGGTCCGCTACACCGTCCATGAGAACGGGACCTTCGACGCGACCGTCACCGGCGTAGTCTCCACCGAACCGACGATCCTGCTCGAATATCATATGTCGGGCCAGATCGAGGACGGCGCCGCCTGCTCCACCGTCCGCCCGATCGACTTCAGCTCGGGCAAGCTCACCAAGGACGGCGCCCCGCTCGCGACCGCGGTCGAGACTTCGGTCCGCCAACGCCTGATGCTCGCGCTCCAGCCGCTCGCCGGCAGGAAGCGCTGCTACCGCGACAAGGCGGACGGCGAAGGCATCATCTCGGACGTGACGATCGACGGCCTGGTCCGCAGCGACATGACCCAGCGCGCGCTCTGGGTCTCGCCCGAGGACGGCTGGGCGCCGGGGATGTGATCTCTAAAACTCCTCCCCGTTCCGGGAGGGGGACCACCGCGCAGCGATGGTGGAGGGGTTGCGCCAGAAGCGCGATCAGCGGGTTTGGAAGCACCGCTCAAATAGCCGCTCCCCGGCGAAAGCCGGGGCCCAGGGTTTCTCTGCTGTGTCGCTCTGTTACCCTGGGCCCCGGCTTTCGCCGGGGAGCAGTGGGATCAATCGCCCCTCCCCCAGCAAGCTGGAGGAGGAACTGGGAAGCTCAAACCCCCGCCAGCGCCTCGGCCAGCGCAGCCTTCACCGCCTCGAGCGCCTCGGCGCCCTTGTCGCCATCCGGGCCGCCGCCCTGGGCCATGTCGGGACGGCCGCCGCCGCCCTGCCCGCCCAGCACCGCCACGGCGACCTTGACCAGGTCCACCGCGCTCGCCGCCACACCGGCAGTCACGCCGACCGCGACCGAGGCCCGGCCGTCATTCACGGCAACCAGCGCCACCACGCCCGAACCAACCCGCTGCTTGGCCTCATCGACCGCGCCGCGCAGTTCCTTGGGCTCGAGCCCGTCGATCACCTGGCCGATGAAGTTGATGCCCGCGACCTGCTCCGGCCCAGCCGCCTGCGCGGCACCGCCGCCGCCCAGCGCCAGTGCCTTCTTGGCCTCGGCCAGGTCGCGCTCGAGCTTGCGGCGCTCCTCGACCAGCGCAGCCACACGGCCCACAACTTCATCCGGCGACGTCTTGAGCGCCGCCGCCGCCTCGCGCAGCTGCGCGTCGCGGCCGTTGAGCCACAGCCGCGCGCCTTCGCCGGTCAGCGCCTCGATCCGGCGCACGCCGCTCGACACGGCGCTTTCCGAGACGATCTTGAAGATCGCGATGTCGCCGGTGGCGTTCACGTGCGTGCCGCCGCACAGCTCGACCGAATAGGACGCATCCTCGCCCAGCCCCATCGACAGCACGCGAACTTCGTCGCCGTACTTCTCGCCGAACAGCGCCATCGCGCCGGCGGCGATCGCGTCGTCCGGAGTCATCAGCCGGGTCTCGACCGCGCCGTTGTGGCGGATCTGCGCGTTCACATCGGCTTCGATGTCCGCGATCTCCTCGGCCGACAGCGCCGAGGGGTGCGAGAAGTCGAAGCGCAGGCGATCGGGCGCCACCAGGCTGCCCTTCTGCGTCACATGCCCGCCCAGCCGCTTGCGCAGCGCCGCGTGCAGCAGGTGCGTCGCCGAGTGGTTGGCGCGCACGCGATCGCGGTGATCGGCATCGACGGTGAGCTGCACCGCGTCGCCGACCGCGACTTCGCCGGTCTCGATCTTGGCATGATGCGCGTGAAGCCGCCCAAGCGGCTTGGAGGTGTCGTTCACCGCCGCGCTCAGCTTGTCGTTCGAGATCACGCCGACATCGCCCATCTGGCCGCCGCTCTCGGCGTAGAAGGGGGTCTGGTTGGTCAGGATCGTCACGCTGTCGCCGGCAACTGCCTTGTCGACCTTGGCGCCGTCCTTGACGATCGCCACCACCTGGCCTTCGCCCTGGGTGCCGGCATAGCCGGTGAACTCGGTGCCGCCCAGCTCGTCGGCCAGGTCGTACCACAGCTCTTCCGAAGCCTTCTCGCCCGAGCCCTTCCAGGCCGCGCGCGCTGCGGCCTTCTGCGCGGCCATCGCGGTGTCGAAGCCGGCGCGATCGACGTTGATCTCCTGCGCGCGCAGGGCGTCCTCGGTCAGGTCATAGGGGAAGCCGAACGTGTCGTAGAGCTTGAACGCGGTCTCGCCGGGCAGCGTGTCGCCCGCCGCCATGCCGACAGTCGCCTCGTCGAGCAGCCGCAGGCCATTGGCCAGCGTCTGGCGGAAGCGCGTCTCTTCCTGCAGCAGCGTCGCTTCGATCAGCGGCTGCGCGCGGACCAGCTCGGGGAACGCGGCGCCCATCTCGGCGACCAGCGACGGCACCATGCGGTGCATCAGCGGATCCTTGGCGCCGAGCAGGTGCGCGTGGCGCATCGCGCGGCGCATGATGCGGCGGAGCACATAGCCGCGGCCTTCATTGGCCGGCAGCACGCCGTCGGCGACGAGGAAACCGGCCGAGCGCAGGTGATCGGCGATCACGCGGTGGCTCGCCTGGTTCTCGCCGGTGGTCGAGGCGCCGGTCAGCGCGCCCGAGGCGGCGATCAGCGCCTTGAACGTGTCGGTATCGTAATTGTCATGGACGCCCTGCAGCACCGCCGCGACGCGCTCCAGGCCCATGCCGGTATCGATCGAGGGACGCGGCAGGTCGCCGATGATCTCGTCATTCTCCTGCAGGAACTGCATGAAGACGAGGTTCCAGATCTCGACGAAGCGGTCGCCATCCTCTTCCGGCGATCCCGGCGGGCCGCCCCAGATATGGTCGCCATGGTCGTAGAAGATCTCCGAGCACGGCCCGCACGGACCGTCCGAGCCCATCGCCCAGAAATTGTCCTTGGTCGGGATGCGGATGATCCGCTCCTCGGGGAGCCCCGCGATCTTCTTCCACAGCTCGAACGCCTGGTCGTCGGTGTGATAGACGGTGGCGGTCAGCTTCGACGCCGGGATGCCCCATTCCTTGGTCAGCAGCGTCCACGCATGCGTGATCGCCTGCTCCTTGAAATAGTCGCCAAACGAGAAGTTGCCGAGCATCTCGAAGAAGGTGTGGTGGCGCGCGGTATAGCCGACATTGTCCAGGTCGTTATGCTTGCCGCCGGCGCGGACGCACTTCTGCGAGCTGGTCGCGGTCGAGTAAGGGCGATTCTCCAGGCCGGTGAACACGTTCTTGAACGGCACCATGCCCGCGTTCACGAACATCAGGGTCGGGTCGTTGTGCGGCACCAGCGGAGCGCTGGGAACGCGGGCATGTCCCTGGCCCTCGAAATAGTCGAGGAACGAACGGCGGATATCGTTGGTCGAAGTCATAAGCCGCCGACTTAGTTGCGGACAGGCTTTCGCTCAAGCGAAACACTTCGATCAGGGTAAAAGGTCCGCTATCTCACCGATTTGTTGCGGGCGCCGGCGCGCAGGCCTTGCAGGATATGGTGGCCGTCACTGCCCCTGAACGGCACGAGATTGGCGATTCCCATCCCCGCCGAGAGCAAGGCGAGCGCGCCGAGCAGCGCGCCGGCCAGAGTCGCGCTGCCGATCAGGGTGGCGCCGGTGCCGGCCAGCAGCGCGAGCAGCAGGTTCGCGATCGGCCCGGCGGCGGCGATCATCATGTGCTTGCGGCGCGCATCGATCCGGTCGAGCACATACGACACATAGCCGCCCAGGTCGCCCATCCCGGCCCGCCATTTCAGCCGCAGCCGGCGCTGCCGCATGCTGTATTCGAAGGGCAGCACCACGATCGAACGGATATCGGCGCCCAGCCGGTGCGCCGCGGCGGCATGGCCCAGCTCGTGCACCAGCACCGCGATGAGGCAGAGCAGCGCGTCGACGATCAACCGCGCGGGCAGTCCGGCATCGCCCCGGAAATGCTCGCTCAGCACCCCCATCACGCCAAAGGCGGTGAGGAAGAAGATCACTATCGCCAGCGCCCGCATCGTCCCGTCCCCTGCTGCAGGTACCCTGTCAGCACCGGCCCGGATTGCAATGTAGGATTTCACCTGCTTCGCTCGCGCCGCCGGGTTTCATTCCCGCCGCTCTTTGATCCGTAGGAAGGAGAACAGGTTCTCGCCGGCGCGGGAAACTCAGCCCATCGGCGCGTCGATCGAGCGGGGCGGCTCGCTGAACCATTTCGGCCCGTTCTCGGTCATGTGGAAACAGTCTTCCAGCCGCACGCCGAAGCTGCCCGGGATGTAGATGCCCGGCTCGTTCGAGAAGCACATGCCCGGCGCCAGCTTCGTCGCCTCGCCGCGTACCAGGTTGACCGGCTCGTGCCCGTCCAGGCCGATGCCGTGGCCGGTGCGATGCGACAGGCCCGGCAGCTTGTAGTCCGGTCCCCAGCCGAGCGAGGCATAGTAGCGGCGCACCGCGTCATCGACGCTGCCTGCGGTCGCGCCGAGCCTGGCGGCGGCAAAGGCGGTCTGCTGGCCCTTGGCGACCTGGTCCCAGACCTTGCGCTGCTCGGCATTGGCGCTGCCATGCACCCAGGTACGCGACACGTCGGACTGGTAGCCCTGCACCGTGCACCCGCAGTCCATCAGGATGATTCGTCCATCGGCAACCGGCGACGGGGTCTTGGTGCCGTGCGGATAGGCCGCGCCCTCGCCGACCAGCACCATGCTGAACTCGGGGCTGCCGCCCAGCTTCTTCGTGGCGGCGTCCATCAGCGCGGAGACGTCGCGCTGGCTCATCCCCTTCTCGACGCGCGGCTGGACCCAGCGATAGGCGGCGATGGTCACGTCGGTCGCGAGCTGCATCAGTGCGATTTCCGGGGCCGTCTTGATCATCCGGCAGCCCCGAACCACGGGATTGGCGGAGACCACTTCGAATCCCTCCTTCTGCAGCCCCCCGACTGCAAAATATCGAACGGTTTCCTCGATGCCGACGGGCAGATGCGCGAGCTTGCGGTCCTTGAGGAACCCGGCAACGGTCTTGAGTGGGTCCTCATCCTCGTTCCACACCCGCACCTCGGCCGGGATCGCCAGCCCCTCGCGGGTGCGTGCCTCCTCGAAGAATGGGGTGACGATGCACGGCTCGCCCTCGGCCGGCAGCACGACCGCGGTCAGCCGCTCGCTCCGCCCCCAGCGCAACCCGGTGAAATAGACCAGCGACGATCCGCCCTCGATCAGCACCGCGCCGATGCCGTTCGCCTGCATCAGCTTCTGCGCCCGGGCAAGCCGCGCGGCGCGCTCTTCATTGCCGATCGGCACCGCCCCCTTGGTGATGTCCTGCAGCGCCGAAAGGTCCGGCTCGGCGGCACGCAGCACGCCCGGCAGGGCCAGCAAAGGCGCGGCGGCGGCGGCGCGGACGAGGGTACGGCGGTCGAGGCGCATCGGCATTCTCCGGACAGGACGGCGCATGCGATAGGGCCGCTTCCAAGGTCGCTGCAATACCCCCTGTGCATAGGGCAGCGCGCATCGGCTGGCCGCGCAGGGCTTGACCCGGGGCCCGCAATCCCCTTTGCCTGCGCCAAAGGATTTTAGGGGGACCCTGTTTTGGGCAAGCGACTTACCTGGTTCATTCTGGCAGCACTGCTGCTCGGCGGCATATTGGGCTATGTGCTCAACATCTCGCTCTCGGGCACGCCGGAAGGGGCGAAGGCGATCGAGAACTGGGCATATGGGCTCGACATTCCGACCCAGATGTTCCTCCACCTCATCAAGATGATCATCGCGCCGCTGGTGGTTTCCACCCTGGTGGTGGGCATCGCGCATATGGGCGGCGGCGGCGCCATCGGCCGCGTCGGCCTGAAGGCATTCTTCTGGTTCGTCTGCGCCAGCCTCGTCTCGCTCACCCTCGGCCTGATCTTCGTCAACCTGCTCCAGCCCGGCGTCGGCCTCAACCTGCCGATCCCGGCGGCCTCGACGTCCAGCGGCGTCGATCGCTCGAGCTTCGATGTCGCCAAATTCTTCATCCACATCATCCCCACCAGCGGGATCGATGCGATGGCAAGCAACGACATCCTCCAGCTCGTGATCTTCTCGCTGTTCTTCGGCGTCGGCCTCGCGGCGATCGGCGAAAAGGGCGAGCCGCTGGTCAAGGGCCTCGAAGCGCTCGTCCAGGTGATGCTCACCGTCACCGGCTATGTCATGCTGTTCGCTCCGGTCGCGGTGTTCTGCGCGGTGGCCAAGGCGCTGGCGACCAAGGGCATCGGCGTGGTGGGCGACCTCGCCTTCTTCATGGGCAGCTTCTACCTCGGCCTGTTTGCGCTCTGGGCGGTGCTGCTCGGCGCCTGCTTCCTGATCGTCGGCCCGCGTACCGGCACGCTGCTGCGCTATCTGCGCGACCCGATCCTGCTCGGCTTCTCCACCGCTTCGTCGGAAGCCGCCTATCCGCGCACGCTCGACGCGCTCGACCGGTTCGGCGTGCCCCCGCGCATCGCCAGCTTCGTGCTGCCGCTCGGCTATTCGTTCAATCTCGACGGCTCGATGATGTACATGACGTTCGCGTCGATCTTCATCGCCCAGGCGTACGGTATCCACCTCGACTGGATGACGATGATCCAGATGCTGCTGATCCTCATGGTCACCAGCAAGGGCATCGCCGGCGTGCCGCGCGCCAGCCTGGTCGTCATCACCGGCACGCTCAGCCACTTCAACATCCCAGAGGCCGGCATCCTGCTGATCCTCGCCGTCGATCATTTCCTCGACATGGGCCGCACCGCGACCAACGTGATCGGCAATGCCGTCGCCAGCGTCGTCGTCGCCCGCTGGGAAGGCAAGCTCGACGCGCCGGGCGATCCCGAGCCGGCTGTCCTGCCGATGCACGGCACCACCACCAAGACCGACAGCTTCGAGGATTATGGCCAGTCCTGATCCCGCGGCAGTGCCCGGCGCGGACCTGCCCGTCCGCGTCGCGGCCCTCTACCAGTTCACGCGCTTTCCCGATGTCGAGAGCCTGAAGGCTCCGCTCCTCGCCTTGTGCGAGGGGCTGGGCATCAAGGGCACGCTGCTGCTCGCCAATGAAGGGCTGAACGGCACCATTGCCGGCAGCGACGACGCGATCGCGCAACTGCTCGACCATGTCCGCGCCCTGCCCGGCTGCGCTGGGCTCGACGTAAAATATTCGCGCGCGGCGGCGATGCCGTTCGACCGGATGAAGGTCCGGCTCAAGCGCGAGATCGTGACGATGGGCGAGCCGGACATCGATCCGCTCACCGATGTCGGCCATTATGTCGCGCCCGCGGACTGGAACGCGCTGATCGACGCGCCGGACACCATCGTGATCGATACGCGCAACGCCTATGAAGTCGCGCTGGGAACGTTCGAGGGCGCGATCGATCCGGAGACGCGCAGCTTCCGCGAGTTTCCCGAGTGGTTCCGCAAGTTCCGCGCCGCGCGCGAGGCGGACGGTCCGATGCCGCGCGTCGCGATGTTCTGCACCGGCGGCATACGCTGCGAGAAGTCGACCGCCTTCCTCAAGGCGGAGGGCATCGACGAGGTCTATCACCTCAAGGGCGGCATCCTGGCCTATCTGGAGCAGGTCCCACCCGAGCAGAGCCGCTGGCAGGGCGAGTGCTTCGTGTTCGACCAGCGCATCACCGTCGATCATGCGCTGCAGCCACGCAACCGCAGCCTCTGCCCACGCTGCCAGGGCCTCATCGCCTGTGAGGATACGCCCTGCCCTGCCTGTGACGATCTGGCCTTCCGGGATCACGCATAGGCATAGGGCCCGCCGGCGGTCAGCGCCGCCTGATAGGCCGGGCGGGCGTGGATCTTCGCGATCCAGCCAGCGATGTGCGGGCGGCCTTCGGTGGCATTGGCACGGCTGACCGCGGCTTCCAGCGGGAAGCTCATCATCACGTCCGCAGCGGTGAATTCGGCCCCGGCGAACCAGGGCCGCGCGCCCAGCTCGCCCTCGACATAGTCGAGATGGACGTCGATCATCGGCTGGAACTTCTTCTGCGCCATCTTGCCGAACAGCGGCACCCGGCTCAGCACCAGCTTGGTGAAGAGCGGGGGCATGAGCGAGCCCTCGGCATAGTGCAGGAAATGCTGCCAGCGCAGCGCGTCTTCGCGGTGTCCCGGCGCGCCCAGCTTCCCGTCGCCCAGCGCGACCAGATATTCGACGATCGCCCCGGTCTCCGCAATCGCCTGCCCGCCATGTTCGATCACCGGCGACTTGCCGAGCGGGTGCACGTGCCTGAGCTCGGGCGGCGCCAGCATCGTCGCCTTGTTCCGCTCGTAGCGCCGCACCTCATAGGGCAGGCCGAGTTCCTCAAGCAGCCAGAGCACGCGCTGCGAACGGGAATTCTCGAGATGGTGGACGATTACGGTCATGCAGCTTCCCCTGGACGGCGCGGGCGTTGCCGGGCCGAGATCGACTTGACGATGGTCCGCCCGCCCTGTGGCGGCAAGGGGCGCTTCGCGCGATCGAGCGCTGCGTCGATCAACGCGATCACCGCCGGTTCGTCGAGCAGCGCCACATTCTTGAGGCAGACATAGCGTCCCACCTTGCCTTCGCCCTGCAGCAACCCTTCCGGATCGGGCAGGCCGACGCCTGGGAGGAAATAGAGCAGGATGTTTCGGGGATAGATGGCGAGGCTGAACACGGCCTCCGACGTCTTATCGCCGGGGCCGTAGCCGATCGCCAGCGCGTTGTAATTATCGTAGACGAGTTCGGTGGCGCCGGGCAGCCGGCTCCGCAACACCGTCCGGGCGGCGCGAACACGGTCGGCAATCTCCGATGTGAAGCGATCGATGAAGACCTCCACCTGGGCCGCAGTCGCCGCGGAATCCCCAGGATCGGCGGGTGTCATGCCCCACCCCCGACTGCTTCGAACTGGAGCGCGCGCTTCGCCGGATCGGCATCGACCAGCTTCACCTGCAACGCGGTGCCGGGCGCCGCGCCGGGCGCATCGATCCGCGTGACCACCGGCAGGTCGGAGAGCTGCATCCGCGCGCCGCGCATGTCGACATCGGTGACAACGGCGGCAAAGGTCTCCCCTTCGCGGCCATCAAGGATCACGGCTTCGGCAAGGTCGATCACCGCGCGGTCGATCTGGCCGCCCAGGGCATCGGCCCGGCCCATCACCTTGGGCAGGCGTGCAAAGGCGTCGCTGACGGCCCCGGGCACCGGCTGGCCGTTCATCACCGCGAGCGTGGCACGGATCACATAGCGATCGGCGAGCCGGCGAAGCGGCGCGGTGGCATGAACATAGGGCGCGGCGACCGCGGCATGCCATGGCGCCGCATCGGCGCTCCATGGCGCATAGCTCGCGCCCTGCCCTGCCCGGCGGATCGCAAGCATCAGCGCCGCCTGATGCGGATCGGCCGCATCCAGACCGTCGCGGAAGCGCTCGAGCGGCAGAGCCTCGGGCCATGCGATGCCGAACGCCCGGGCGCTGTTGCGCAACCTGGCGACCGCCGCGGCATCGGGCTCGGCCATTACCCGGAACAGGCCCGTGTGATGCGCCTGCAGCACCTCCGCGATCGCCAGGTTCGCCGCGAGGGACAAGGCAGCATTCTGGTCCTCGGACGGATGCCGCGCGCGGAAGGCCAGCGCATAGCCGCCATTAGAGCGGCGGGCGACTTCCTGCTCCGGCGGATCGACCCGCGACGCGCCGCGCGCTGCTTCGGCCAGCGCGATACGGCGTGCCAGTTCGGCGAACTGGGGTGGCAGCTCGCTGTCAGCCACTGTTTCATAGGCGAGCTTGGCGCGGCTGCGGACCAGCGCGCGCTCTGCTTCCTCGAGCTTCACCGCACCATCGGGAGCGACGCGGACGGTGAAGATCACGGCGGGACGGGGGCCATCGGGGAGGAGGCTGGCCGCGCCTTCGCTCAGCACCGGCGGATAGAGGCTGGCCTTGCCGTCGGGCAGGTAGAGCGTCGTGCCCCGGCGCCAGGCCTCGGCGTCGACCGGATCGCCGTCCGTGACGAACCAGGCCACGTCGGCGATGGCGTAGCGCAGCAGCAGGTCATTGCCGCTGGTCTCGATCGCCAGTGCCTGGTCGAGGTCGGTGGCGCTGGCGGGGTCCAGGGTGACGAAGGGAATATCGGTTCGGTCGACATGCTCGCCTGGTATCCGCCTGGCGGCGATTTCGGCGGCTTCGAGTACCGGCTGCGGAAAGGCAGGCGGAACCTGATACTGGCTGCGAATCGCGGCAAGGCCATGGGCCAGCACGCAATCGGGATCGAGAACGGCCTTCATGCCCGCACCTTAGCGCGCCCGGCGCCGGTGCACAGTTCTCAAAATTCGCCGCTCGGCGCGACAGGCGAGGGATTCGAACCGCCCTCCCCGGAAACGGGAAAGACCCGGCGCGGGGCAACGCGCCGGGTCTTCCGATGGGGCTGAGCCCGTGACCGCTGCCACACGCGTCGCACGCGGGCGCGGCCTGATATTCCATTATAGATCGTCGTCGCCGTCCTCGGCGTCGGGACCCGCCATAAGTCCCTCGGCGACCTTCTCGGTGCGCGCGCGGATCGCCTTTTCGAGACGCTCGCGCAGCTCGGGATTGTCGCGCAGGAAGTTCTTCGAATTCTCGCGGCCCTGGCCGATGCGGACGCTGTCATAGCTGAACCAAGCGCCCGACTTCTCGACCAGCCCGGCCTTGACGCCGAGATCGAGGATCTCGCCGATCTTCGAGATACCCTCGCCATACATGATGTCGAACTCGACCTGCTTGAACGGCGGCGCCACCTTGTTCTTCACCACCTTCACGCGGGTGGTGTTGCCGATGATGTCCTCGCGGTCCTTGATCTGGCCGGTGCGGCGGATGTCGAGACGGACCGAAGCGTAGAACTTCAGCGCGTTGCCGCCGGTCGTCGTCTCCGGATTGCCGTACATCACGCCGATCTTCATGCGCAGCTGGTTGATGAAGATCACCATGCAGCGCGAGCGGCTGATCGAGCCGGTGAGCTTGCGCAGCGACTGCGACATCAGACGGGCCTGGAGGCCGACATGGCTGTCGCCCATCTCGCCCTCGATCTCGGCGCGCGGCACCAGCGCGGCGACCGAATCGACCACCAGCACGTCGATCGCGTTCGAGCGGACCAAAGTATCGACGATCTCGAGCGCCTGCTCGCCGGTATCCGGCTGCGAGACGATCAGCTCGTCGATATTGACCCCGAGCTTCTTGGCATAGACCGGATCGAGCGCATGCTCCGCATCGACGAACGCGGCGACGCCGCCGGTCTTCTGCGCCTCGGCGATCACATGGAGCGCCAGCGTGGTCTTGCCCGAGCTTTCCGGCCCATAGACTTCGATCACGCGACCGCGCGGCAGGCCGCCGACGCCGAGCGCGATGTCGAGCCCGAGCGAACCGGTCGAGATCGCCTCGACCTGCATCGCCTCCTTGGAGCCGAGCTTCATTGCCGAGCCCTTGCCGAAGGCGCGGTCGATCTGCGCCATTGCGGCGTCGAGCGCCTTCTGCTTGTCCGAAGAAATCGCCATGTTGCCGTCAATCACCTTGAGCGAAGCTGCCATTGGAAGTCCCCGTCGCTAGAAGGTTTAGCACGCTGCATCAACCTGTGTTGGAACGCCGTGTATCGCCTTTGTTCCACAAGAACAAGAGCGGAACGGAAATTTTTGTTCCATAATCGTTCCACCTGCCCGGCAACGGGGCCGCGCCGAGCTTTCCCTGCCCCCTTCGCTTCAATAGGCTGGGCCCGAATACAGGGGGGAATGCAATGCGCGTGGCGACGGGAACGCTGTTCGGCAGGAAATCGCTCACGCTTGTCGAAGCGGGCGAGCCCGGCGCCGACCCGTGGCATTTCCTGGCGTTCGAGGATGTCGAGGCGCAGGAAATCATCCGGCTGGATGCGCGCTACCTGCTCGTGCTCGGCTGCCGCGCCGCGCCCGAGGTGGATCCGGTTGCCGTGTTCGACCTGGTGGAGCGCCGACGCGTCTTCGAGATTCGCAGAAAGCGGCTTTCCTCGCATCGTTGGTGTTATTCGCCGGCGCAGCGCGCGTTCTTCTTCGCCCAGCGCGAGAAAGACTGGCTCTGCCACAGCCTTTACGAGCGATCGATCGACGGGGAGATCGATCGGAAACATCGTATCGATGGCTTCCGGATCAGCGAATTCGGGGCCCGCGACGACGGTACGATCGTCTGCGTGGAACAAGGCCTGCACGAGGACCGGATAGCGATCCTCGATCCCGCGACCGGCGAAGTGCGACTGACCCATCTCCCGCACCCGCCGCAGGGGAGCCAACCCGAAACCCGTCTGCGCTGGCTGAGCCCCGACGGGCGCTGGGCGCTGCGCAACCATCTCGACACCCTGCCCCGCGCCAGCGGGCGCACCGGCCTGCTTTCCCGTTTCCTGCGCAGCGCCCCCGCCGACAAGGCGCGCCACCCGGACCTGAGCGATGGCGAGCGGCGCTTCGGGATCGCGCTGGACCTGATCCCGCTCGATCCCGAGGGAGCAAAACGCACCATCGTCATCCGCTATATGTCGCTCGCGGAGTTCAAGGGACTGCCCAGCTTTGGCGAAGTGCTGGATGCGCTGGCCAGCAGCGGCGCCCCCCTGCTTCCGCTGCGCGAAGGCAGCGAGGAGCCGATAGAAGACAAGCTGTTGCTGCACCTGCTGCACCATCTGCATGACGTGGCATGGGACGCGGACAGCCAGGGGTTCACGGTGTTCTTCGCCCAAGTGCAGCGCCATGTGACGATCGACGGCGAGATCGGCCCGCTCGAGCCGGTGACGGACTGGCGCAATCGGAACAAGCTGCCGTCCCTGTCCGCGGATTACGCGCGCAAGGCCGGCAAGCCGATCGTGCAGGGACGATCGAGCCAGCAGGTGGCGCTGGCCGACCTGAGCGGCCCCGCCATCGCGGCCGCGCTGGACGAGATGCGCCAGCGGATCGAGACGCAGGGGCCGGAGGCGCTGTCCTTTGCCGGGGTGCTTGCCTTCCGCTTCAAGACGGGGGGCAAGTCGATCGGCGAGAAGGCGCTGTTCCAGGCGGTGCGCGACCTGCCCGCCAGCGAACAGGCGCCGCTGCTGCCGGCCCTGCGGGCCTTGCTGACCAGCTATGGCAGGGCGGCGGGCTCGTCCTGGCTCTCCTCGGGCAGTTCGGACACTGCCCCCGGCGCGCTTGCCGAAGCCGCGCTGGCACTGGCCGAGCTGGACGAAAATGCCTTCCTGTATCTGCGCGAATGGATCGCCGCGCTCGATCAGGAACATGACCAGATCGCCTCGGAAAAGCTGTTTCCGATCCTCGCGCGGCGCACGCGCTTTGCGACGCCCGAGGCGCTGCGCTTCGGCCTGTGGTTCTTCCTCCAGCAATGGCAGACGGTTTCCTATGAGAAGCGCTGGCATGGCCTGTTCGCGGCGGCGCCCGGCGTGATCGAGCCCGCGCCCTTTGCCCGGATGGCGCTGGAGGAAAGCCGTGTGGTGGTGGCTGCCAGCGACGGCGCCTCCGATCTCGAGAGCTGCCTGGTCAATCTGTGCGAGGCGATGCCGGGCGATTTCTGGGGCAAGGCGGCGACGCGCGAGCTGGAGCGACTGTTCGGCGAGGCGATTGCGATGGAAGCGGACAGCCGCTAGCGCCGCGCCATGACCCGCATCGTCGGCCATGTCAGCGCGCTCAACCGCTTCCCGGTCAAGTCGATGGCCGGGGAGCGGCTGACCACGGCCGAGCTCGACTGGCAGGGCATCGAAGGCGACCGGCAATATGCCTTCGTCCGCGCCGCCAACGGCACGCGCTTCCCCTGGCTGACCGCGCGCGAAGTGCCGGCGATGGTGCTGCACCATGCGCGGTTCGAGGACCCGGCGCGACCCAAGACCAGCGCGATCCTGGTGGAGACGCCGGACGGCGCGGTCACTTCGCTCCACGATCCGCTGCTCAAGGCGCATCTGGAGGCCGCCGCGGGCGAGCCGGCATCGCTGATCCAGGTGGCGCGCGGCTGCTATGATTCGATGCCGGTATCGATCCAGACCAGCGCCGGCCATGCCGCGCTGGAAGCGGCGCATGGCTGCGCGCTCGCCATCGACCGGTTCCGGATCAACGTGATCGTGGAGAGCGACCTGCCCGCGACCGAGTGGCAGGGCCGCCAGCTGGCGTTCGGCAAGGACGAGGACGGCGCGGTGATGCAATGCGCCGACCCGATCCAGCGCTGCGTGATCGTGACGATCGACCCGGTGACCGGCGCGAAGGAGCCGCGGGTGCTGCGCACGGTCGCGCGGGATTTCGGGGCTTGTTACGGTATCTATGCGGGGCCGGCGCGGCCCGGGTTGATCCGGGTTGGGGATGTTGTGCGGGTGGTGGATTAGGCGTGGAGGCCTGAACGCTCGCTTTCAGCGCAAGGGCTGAATGGCAGACATTGGGTGGTTAGCGGTCGTCAATGCTGCCCGGGAATGGCCTGCTGCACCTCCCGCGCTTGCGCCTGAGCCACCATCCAGCGCCAATCAGGAAGGCAGCTAGCGGAATTACGTTCCAAGCGCCGTTCACCCCACTGAATCCATGCAAAAGCCACGCTATCGGCACACTTGCGAGAGTGAACAGCGCCAGGCCGAACAGGCAGAGCTCCCACGCGCGCGGAGGTATAAAACGGCCGAACCTGTCCTTGAAGCCATCCATGAGGCGATTCTGCCACAAGGCTCGCGCGTCCGCCACTGGGGGCGTTTGCTGCCAGACCGTTTTCGGATCGGCCGTTTCCGCCGAGCGGCCGCTATTGGGTGGTTACCTGTCGTTCCGGATACGCCGCGACATCTCGGCAGCGTATTCTCGGGCACGTTCCAGTGCTTCCTCGTGGTCCGTGCTGTTATGCTCGACAGTCATGCGCCGAGGTCCAATCCCCACCGCCTGATAGCAACCCGGCGACGTCTCCTTCAAAGAGAAGGTCCAGGTCGTAAGGTCGCCGCCGGGATCAGGCGGGCTCACGTGGCGAAGATCGTATTCGCCCGGCGGCGTTCCCCAAGCGCTCGGATCAGGATGCGGTTGTGCGGGTTCGCCGTCGCCTGTCCAGCGCAACCTAATTTCGGCAGGTTCATCTTCGGGATACTGGCTGACAAACGTCCATCCAAGGCGGACGAGCTCCGCCGCATGCCGCGACGATCCCGTTCGGAGCATGCCGCGCACTTCTTCGTAGGGGCCAATGCCGAGCTTCATAGGCCTACGTTATCAGTCGGACGCAACGACCGCTATTGGGGCGTGAGCCGACAGGCTGCTTTCCGATCGGATGCAAACGGGCTGAATGACCGACAATGGGTGGTTAGCTGCCGTTAGCGCGGTAGCTTGTCAGCGATCCGTTTGAACTCTTCCGCAGTAAAGCCAGTGAGTGTCGGCATTTCCCAATCGAAAAACGACTTGCTCTCTACGGCGTGTAAAATGAGGCTACGAACGCCGTAGAGTTCTTCGAGCGACAATGAGGTATTTGGGACCACGCCGAGGACGGCTTCCGCTATGCGATCAGCGACACGCTCGATGCTTGAGGAGGTATCTACCAACTCGCCTTCTCGTTCCAGATCGCCGAGCGTCGTCACAATGGTTTGGCTCAGATGATGATCTTCCATGCGCGCCCCTTCAATGCGCGTAATGGCAGAGCGCCGTTATTGTCCGCAAGTGGGGCGTTAGCCGACAGTCCGCTTTCATGAGGCTAATGCCCGGTTTGCGGCATGCCCCGTGCGTATCGGCATTCTCGGCGACGGTGGTTGGTTCGATGGTTCCCCGGCGGAAGCCAGGGGCGTGGGTTACAAGCGATCCGGCAGGGAAACCCTGGGCCCCGGCTTTCGCCGGGGAGCCGGATGGGAGCGGCGCTTCCCCATGTCGTCATCCCGGCGAACGCCGGGATCTCAGGTGAAGCCGCGGGGAAGAGCCGCATGCCCCTTACGGAAGCGGCGTTGCCGAATGCCGGCAATCTCTGCGGTTCCCCGGCGAAGGCCGGGGTCCAGTTACCATGCCGTTAGAGAAGTTTACCCGCCTCACCTCCTGCGCCGAGACTGGGCCCCAGCCTTCGCCGGGGAACTTGAATGGCAACAGGAACGGTAATGGCGCCAGGAAAGGCTGGAAAGAAGCTCAGTCCGCCGCGACGAGGCTGTCGAGGACCTTTTCGACGCTGTCCATCGTGAAGGGCTTGGAGAGGATCGGGCGGTTGCGGTAGCTCTCGTGGATCATGTCCCCTGCCCCGCCGGTGGCGAGGACGAAGGGGATGCCGCGCGCGGCGAGCGCGTCGGCGATCGGCCAGCTGGTCTCGCCGCCGCGCAGGTTGACGTCCATGATCGCCGCGTCGATGCCGCCGGCCTCGACCAGCGCCAGGCCCGAGGCGACGCTGTCCGCGGTGCCCGCGACGACGCGGTCGAGCGCGTCGAGGAAATCCTCGAGCATCATCGCGATGAGCGGCTCGTCTTCGACGATCAATACTTTCTGGGGCCCCGACATATGCGCGTTCAATCGCAAAAAAGTTCCGGGACGCCAAGAGCTTATTTCGGACCAAGCACATCGCGGGCGGCTTCGGCAAGTTGCTGGACCGAAAAGGGTTTCGGCAGGAATGCAACTTGCTCCAGATCAATCGACTTGCGGAGCTGTTCTTCGGCATAGCCCGACATGAACAGGATCGGCAGGTCCGGATATTTGGCGCGGATGCGGCGCGCCATGCTCGGCCCGTCCATCACCGGCATGACCACGTCGGAGATCAGCAGGTCGGGCCGGTCGATCGTCTCGATCAGCTCGAGCGCCGCCTCGCCATTGTCGGCGGTGACCACGGTATAGCCCTGGCGGGTGAGCGCGCGCTCGGCGATGGCGCGGACCATGTCCTCGTCCTCGACGACCAGGATCGTGCCGGTGCCCCAGGTGTCGGCGGGCTTTTCCTTGATGCCCGGCACCAGCGCGGTCACCGGCGCCTCGGTCGCGGCATGGACCGGGAGGTAGATGGTGAACTCGGCGCCGCCGTGGCGGCCATTGTCGGCGAAGATGAAGCCGCCCGACTGCTTGATGATGCCGTAGACGGTGGAGAGGCCGAGGCCGGTGCCCTTGCCGACTTCCTTGGTGGTGAAGAAGGGCTCCCAGATCTTGGCGAGGATCTCGGGCGGGATGCCGGTGCCGGTGTCGGAGACGCGCACGGCGGTATAGTCGCCGACGGGCAGGACATCGTCGTCCATCTGGCGGACTTCGGATGCGGGCACCGCCATCGTCTCGATGGTGAGCGTGCCGCCGCCATTGGGGCTCTTCGAGAGCATCGCGTCGCGGGCATTGACCGCGAGGTTGACCACGACCTGCTCGAGCTGGCCGGGATCGGCGCGGACCGGGCCGAGGTTGCGGCCGTGCTTGACCTCGAGCCGGACCGTCTCGCCGAGCAGGCGCTTCAAGAGGTTGGAGACTTCGGAGATCACGTCGGGCAGCTGGAGCAGCTGCGGGCGCAGCGTCTGCTGGCGCGAGAAGGCGAGCAGCTGGCGGGTCAGCGAGGCGGCGCGGTTGGAGTTGGCGCGGATCTGCTGGATGTCGTCATAATCGCTGTCGCCGGGCGAATGACGCATCAGCATCAGGTCGCAATGCCCGATGATCGCGGTGAGGATGTTGTTGAAGTCGTGCGCGACACCGCCGGCGAGCTGGCCGACCGCCTGCATCTTGGTCGCCTGGGCGACCTGGCGCTTGAGCTTGGACTCCTCGCCCGAATCCTTGAGGCTGATCAGGACCGCGGCGTCGCCGAGGCCGCGCGCCCCGGCGATGCCGATCGAGACGGGCTCCTCGGGCGCATCGGCCATGCGGACGGTCATCTCGGCCGATTGCGGCGCGCCGCCGGCGAAGCGGCGGACCGCGTCGGCGAGGGCGGACTTGTCCTCGCGGACGACCAGATCGCCCGGGTAGAGCGGCGGGGCGGCGGCGTTGACCCGGGTGGCGCGGACGAACGCGTCGTTCATGCTGACGAAGCGGCCGTCGCGGTCGACCAGCGCGAGGCCGAGCGGCAGCAGCGCGATCAGCGAGCGGACATGCGCGCCGGCGCTGGCGCCGATCGCGGGCGTCGGCGCATGGCCCTGCTCCTCCTCGTCGAGCAGGGCGACGAGCAAGGGCGCATCCTCGCCGTCGAGGAACGGGATCTGCAGGACGCGGAGCGGATTGCCCTCCAGCCCCTCGCGCTCGAAGCGGACCAGGCCGAGGCTGTCGGTGATCAGGAAGCGGGCGAAGTCCCTGCCCTCCACCGCCGCTTCGCCGCTGCCCATGGCGCGCAGGCGGAACACGCGGTTGGCGGCGCGGACCCGCCCCTCGGGCGAGACCATCGCGGTCATGATGCCGGAGGATCCGAGCCGGTCGCCGGTATGGCCGTCGATCAGCGCCCGGACCTGGCTGGCGAGGTCGAGCGCCTGGACGCCGATGAAGCGCCAGACCAGCGACTCGTCGCCGACACGCTGGACGCGGACGGAGACGGGGGCGCCGAACACCTGGATGCCGTCCTCGCGCGCCTCGCCATCGCGCCAGGCGGTGCGCGCGGCGGTGCCGAGCGCAGCGACCGCGGCGTCGCTGATCGGCAGATTGGGCGGGGTCGGCCAGCCGGCAAACAGCGCCTCGAACCGGTTGTTGGCGCAGACCAGGCGGCCGGCGCGGTCGGTGACCGCAAGCGCATCGTCGCTGGCGGCGGCGAGCGCCTGGGCGACCGACCAGTCGACCGGCTGCTCGGCGGCGGTGTCGCTATGGAAGAGCCTGCGCGCGCCGAGCAGGACGCCGGCGGCAAGTACGCCCGCCGCGACGAAACCCACCGCGACGGCGCGGTCGTTCAGCGTCAGCAGGATCACCGCGCCCGCGAGGATGCCGGCCAGGATCGCGCCGGCATAGGGCAGCCAGCGGCGGGACGGCGATACGGGGGTGTGAACGGGCAGCGTGGCCATGCGCCCGTGTGAGGCGGCGCCGCTTGCGGGTCAAGCGGCGCCGTACGTCACTTTACCAGATCCGGACGCGCTTTTCGGGCGTCAGGAACAGCTTGGTGGTCGGATCGGGGTTGTAGGCGCCGTACCAGGGATCGAGGTTGCGCACGACCCAGGCGCGCTGCTGCGACGGCGAGTGCGGGTCGGTGAGCAGGCGCTGGCGCAGATTGGCCTCGCGATAGTTGCGGCGCCACACCTGGGCCCAGCCCTGGTAGAAGCGCTGGTCGCCGGTGAAGCCGTCGAGCACCGGCGCGGCCTGGCCGTTCAGCGAGTGCTTGTAGGCGTCATAGGCGACGGTGAGGCCGGCCAGGTCGGCGACATTCTCGCCGAGCGTCAGCGCGCCCTTCACATGCATGCCCGGCAGCGGCTCATACTGGTCATACTGGGCGACGAGCGCGTCGGTGCGGTCCTTGAACGCCTTGACGTCCGCCGGCGTCCACCAGTCGGTCAGGCGGCCTTCCTTGTCGTACTTGGCGCCCTGGTCGTCGAAATGGTGGCTCAGCTCGTGGCCGATCACCGCGCCGATGCCGCCATAGTTGACCGCCGGATCGGCGTTGGGATCGAAGAAGGGCGGCTGCAGGATCGCGGCCGGGAAGACGATCTCGACCATGCCGAAATTGGCATAGGCGTTCACCGTCATCGGGGTCATCCCCCACTCCCAGCGGCGGATCGGCTGGCCGAGCTTCGAGACATTGTCGTCATACTGCCAGTTGTTGGCGCGGACATTGTTGCCGAACGCGTCGCCAGCGGTGATCGTCAGCGCCGAATAGTCCTGCCAGCGGTCCGGATAGCCGATCTTCGGGGTGAAGGCGGCGAGCTTGGCATGCGCCTTGACCTTGGTCTCGGGCGCCATCCAGTCGAGCTGATCGATGCGGCGGTCCATCGCGGCGATGACGTTCTTGACCAGCTGGTCCGCCGCCGCCTTGGTCTCGGGCGGGAAATACTTGGCGACATAGAGCTGCGACAGGTCGTCGGACAGCGCGCCGGTGGTGAAGTCGGTCGCGCGCTTCCAGCGGGCTTCCTGCTCGGGCGTGCCCGACAGGGTGGTGCCGTAGAAGGCGAACTGCTCCTTGTCGAAGGCGCTGGGCAGCACATCGGCGAAACCGTCGAGCGTGCGGACGAGCAGCTGGTCCTTGAGCACCGCGAGCGGCGCCTGCTGGATCGCCTTCGCGATGCCGGTGAAGGCGCTGGGCTGGGCGACGATGACGGTGTCGACGTTCATCTTGCCGGCGGCGAGCATCGCCTTGAAGTCGAAGCCCGGCGCCAGCTTCTGCAGCTGGGCGACGGTCATCTTGTTATAGGTCTTGTTGCTGTCGCGGCTCTCGACCCGGGTCCACTGGACCGCGGCGATCCTGGTCTCGAACTCGACGATCGCCTTGGCGCGGGCGGCGGCATTGGGCTCGCCGGCATTGGTCAGCTGGGTAGCGAGATGCTTCTCGTACGCGGCCTTGGTCTCGACGAACTTGGCGTCCTTCGAGAGGTAATAGTCGCGATCCGGCATGCCGAGGCCCGACTGGGACAGGTTCACCGCATAGACTTCGGGGTTCTTGTCGTCCTGGCCGATAAAGGCGGCGAACGGGCCGCCGACGCCGTTGCGGCGGGCGGCGGCGGTGAGCGCCGGATAGCCGGCCTTGGTGCTCAGGCCCTTGATCTGGCCGATCCAGGCCTGGGCGGGTGCCAGCCCCTTGGCGTCGATCGCCGCGGTATCGAGATAGGTCGAATAGGCGGTGCCGATCTTCGACGACGGATCGTTCTTCACGCCCTCGAGGATTTCCTGGGTCTGCTTCTGGGCATTGTCGGCGAGGATGTTGAACGCGCCGTAGTTCGACTTGTCCGACGGGATCGGCGTGTTCTTCGCCCAGGTGCCGTTGGCGTAGCTGTAGAAATCGTCGCCCGGCTTGATCGCGCTATCCATGCCGGCGATGTCGAAGCCGTAGCTGCCATAGACGGGCTTGGGCTTTTCGGGCGGCGCCACCTCGGCCTCGGTGACCGGCGCGGCTTCGACCGGGGCGGTCGGCAGCGGCTGGTTGTGCGCGCAGCCGGCGAGCAGCACGGGCACGGCAAGGAAGGTAGTGGTCAGGAGCGACAGGCGCATGGGAAACCTCTGGGTCGGTTGAATGCGCGCTGTCTTATACCGTCGATACGCCTCGTCAATCGACTGGGCGCAACATTGTTACGCTTTGGCGACTGATTGTGTTTCTCCCCTTTCTCCTCCCCTCCCTGCAAGGGAGGGGCTGGGGGTGGGTTGCGAGCGCAGCGAGCTCAGCCACTGGCCGGGGATAAAAGAAAAGGCCGGGCATCGAGCCCGAACCTTTTCTAACCCACCCCTAACCCCTCCCTTGCAGGGAGGGGAATAGTTTCCTGTCAGGCTGCAGCCCCTGCCCGCGCCGCCTGGCGCCGCTTCCATTTGCGCGCGATCCACAGCCGCCATGCCAGCGCGGTGCCGAAATAGCCGACCAGCGCGAGGATGAAGGTGATCGTGATCAGCCCGGTCAGCGTCGCCGGGCCAGCCTGGTGGACCAGCCAGTCGCTCCAGCTCTGCTCGATCACCTGCGCCTTGGCCACTACTTCGCCCGGGCCGATCATCCAGCTGCCGAGCCAATAGGCCGCGACCCACAAGGGCGGCGTGGTGAAGGGATTGGTGACGAAGGTGGTCGCGGCAGCCGCCGGGATATTGGCGCGCAGTGGCAGCGCGAGCACGGCCGAGGCCGGGATCTGCCCCATCGGCACCAGCACCCCGGTCACCATGCCGAGCGCGACGCCGCGCGGCACCGAGCGGCGGGTGAAGCGCCATAGCGACGAATGCATCACCCGGTTCGCCACCGGGCGGAGCCAGCGATTGGTCTCGACCGACTCGCGGCTGGGCATCGCCTTGTCGAGCCAGCGGCGGAAACGCGACGTGTGCGCCGTGGGCACGGGCGCGGGATCAGTCACGGCCGCCGCGGAGCAGGCGTCCCTGCTCGCGCTTCCAGTCCCGTTCCTTGATCGACTCGCGCTTGTCATGCGTCTTCTTGCCCTTCGCCAGCGCGAGCTCGACCTTCGCGCAGCCCCGTCCGTTGAAATAGATGGACAGCGGCACCAGGGTCATGCCCTCGCGCGCCACCGCGCCATGGAGCTTGTTTATCTCCCGCTCATGAAGGAGCAATTTACGGGGGCGCTTGGGCTCGTGGTTGAAGCGGTTGCCATGGCTGAATTCGGGGATGTTCGAATTGACCAGCCAGACGCCGCTGTCCGTCACTTCGGCATAGGCTTCGGCTATCGATCCCTCGCCGAAACGCAACGACTTCACCTCGGTGCCGGTCAGCGCGATGCCGGCCTCATAGGTGTGCTCGATGAAGTAATCGAACCGCGCGCGCCGGTTCTCGGCGACGGTCTTCACTTTTTCCTGGGCGGGACGTGGGCGGGCCATAAGAGGCGCGATGTAGGCGCGGAACGCACGAAGCGCCAGCCCGGTCCGGCACGAAGCGACGGCGTGCCGGAAATGCGGTGAAGCGAGCAGCGCTCTTGATGCAGGTTGTCGCCGAAATCTGCAGATTGGCGTATAAACAATGCATTGGCGTCCCCGGAACCGAGCATGGCGCCGAATGACAGCAACTGGAGAGCTGCCGCTTGAAGCCGGAGCTTTACCATGCCCCCGCCGAATGACCGAGAATATCTCGAACGCCGCCAGCGCATGAGCGAGGAAAAGGCGCGTACCGCAAGCGACCCGGGCATTGCCCGCATCCATGGCGAATTCGCCGCGGCCTATGCCCGCCGGCTCGCCCAGCAGGCGACGCCGCTGGCCGAATAGCGCCCGGCACGCGATGGACAGGGCCCCTGCCCTGTTCCATAGCTGTTCCGATGTCCGTCGTACTCAATATCCAGCGTTCGATCACCGGCCAGCCCTGGCACTGGCGGGGCCTTGCCGGCGACTCGCGCGGCGGGCTGGTGCCCGACGACCTGGTGACGCAGCTGCTGCTGGCGCGCGGCGTGGCGCGCGAGGATCTCGACATGCACAAGGCGCCGAGCATCCGCGCCTTCATGCCCGATCCCTCGATCTTCCGCGACATGGACAAGGCGGCCGAGCGCCTCGCCGACGCCGTGGAGAAGCGCGAACAGGTCGCGATCTTCGGCGATTATGACGTCGACGGCGCCACTTCCGCCGCGCTGCTGATCCTGCTGCTGCGCGACCTGGGCCTCGAGGCGCGGCCCTATATCCCCGATCGCCTGATGGAAGGCTATGGCCCCTCGGGCGAGGCACTGGTGCGATTGAAGGGCGAAGGCGCCAGCCTGATCGTAACCGTCGATTGCGGCGCACAGGCATTCGAGGCGCTGGAGATGGCGCGCGACGCCGGCGCCGAAGTGATCGTGGTCGACCACCATAAATGCACCACCGAGCTGCCGGTCGCCCTCGCCCTGGTGAACCCCAACCGGCTCGACGAGGACGAAGGCGCGGCGCACGGCCATCTGGCTGCGGTCGGCGTCGCCTGGCTGCTCGGCGCGGCACTGGTCCGCGTGCTGCGCGCGCGCGGCTGGTTCGCCAGCCGGCCGGAACCCAAGCTGCTCGACCTGCTCGACATCGTCGCGCTCGGCACCGTGGCCGATGTCGCGGCGCTGCGCGGGCTCAACCGGGCGTTCGTTGCCCAGGGGCTCAAGGTGATGGCCCAGCGCCGGAACATCGGGCTCAACGCACTGATCAAGGCCTCGCGCCTCACCCGGGCGCCGACCTGCACCGATCTCGGCTTCGCGCTGGGGCCGCGAATCAATGCCGGCGGCCGCGTCGGGCGTTCGGACCTGGGCGTGCGCCTGCTCACGACGCGTGATCCGCAGGAGGCGCGCGAGATCGCCGAGGAGCTCAATCTCCTCAACGAGGAGCGCCGCGCGATCGAGGCGAGCGTGCAGGCCGAGGCCGAGGAAATCAGCCTGCTCAAGGCCAATCATTCGGTCGCGGTGATCGCCAGCAAGGGCTGGCATGCGGGCGTGATCGGGATCGTCGCCGGGCGGCTCAAGGAAAAGCTCGGCCGGCCGGCGATCGTGATCGCGCTCGATGAGGACGGCATCGGCAAGGGATCGGGCCGCTCGATCCCGGGCGTCGACCTGGGCGCGGCGGTGCTCGCGGCCAAGGATGCCGGCCTGCTCAAGGCGGGCGGCGGCCATGCCATGGCGTGCGGCGTGACGATCGAGGCGGACAAGCTCGACGCATTCGCCGAGTTCCTCGAGGAGCGGCTCTCGGAACGCGTGACCCAGGCGATGGGCGAGCGCGCGCTGCTGCTCGACGCCGTGGTGGCGCCCGGCGGCGTCTGCCCCGACCTGGTCAATGCGATGGAGGCCGGCGGCCCCTATGGCATGGGCTGGCCCGCCCCGCGCGTGGCGGCCGGGCCGGTTACGGTGATCAAGGCCGATGTGGTGGGCAGCGGCGGCCATGTCCGCCTGATCGTGGCTGGGCCGGACGGGCGCAGCATCAAGGCGGTAGCCTTCCGCCAGGCCGATACCGAGCTCGGCCAGGCCCTGCTTTCCGCCCCGCGGCACCGCAAGCTGTGGCTCGCCGGGCGGGCCAGGATCGACGACTGGGGCTCGCGTCCCGCCGCCGAATTGCATGTCGAGGATGCGGCCTGGGCGGATTGAGCAAATAATCGGGAAATGGTGCGATGAAGCGCTTGACCGCGTGCCGATCCTTCCCTAACTGGCCGCCTCCACGCTTCGGCATGGCCCCTTCGTCTAGCGGTTAGGACGCGGCCCTTTCACGGCTGAAACACGGGTTCGATTCCCGTAGGGGTCACCATTCTGAGTCTGTCGGCGACCAGGGTGGCGTTCGGGCGCGTTGTCTCTCAGTATATTCTCACATTATTGGCAGCGACGATCGCTGGCGGGGCCCCTTTGCACGTTGCGCTTGATGAAGCCGGACATGCGATCGCGACGCGCGCGAACGATTCGACGCGCCGGCGCGATCCCGCATCCGGGATCTTGGCGGCGGCAGTGTCGCTTCACGGGTTTTCAACCAACGCCGTGCGTCATTGCTACCGAATGGCACTTCACCGCCGCGTTCAACTTAGACATCAAGGATGGCCAACGCTAAGGCCCGTGTCGTGATGCACGGCCAGGGTGGCGGTGTCGCCGGAGGATCACATAGAAGCATGACGGCCTGTACCACGCTCTGGATAGGCCCCTCCCTTTCCCCGCTGGAAAGGGCGTGCTTCCGGTCGGTGATGCGCGCCGGACATCCGCTGATCCTGTATTGCTATGACGAGCCGGCGGGAATTCCGGAGGGCGTGGAAGTACGCGATGCGGCAACGATCCTGCCGCGCGAAAGCATCATCCGGCATCGGACCGGCAGCGTGTCGCTATTCTCGAACTGGTTCCGCTACGAACTCCAGCGCCAGGGCGCCGGGATCTGGATCGATTCGGACATCTACCTGCTGCGCCCGATCACCGAGAACCGCAGCTTCCTGTTCGGCTTCGAGGATGTCGGCATCATCAACACGGCGATCCTCCGGCTGCCGCCGGACTCTTCGCTGCTGACGCGCCTGCTCAAGATCTTCGAGGAGGACAGCGTGCCGGCCTGGCTTCCGCGCCGCCCCCGGCTGAACGCCTGGTGGCGCCTCAAGACGCAGGGGCGCACCGGCCTTTCGGAGATGCCGTGGGGCGTGACCGGCCCGCGCGCGCTGACCGCGCTGGCGGCCGAGGAAGGCGTGACTCATTGGGCGCTGCCCCCGCACATCTTCTATCCACTCCACTACACCCAGGCCGACCGGATACTGGATCCCGCATTCTCGCTGGCGGACATGACTGCCAGCGACAGCGTCGCGATCCATCTCTGGAACGAGAATATCAAGCATTTCAAGGACAAGCCGGCACCGCCCGGATCTTTCCTGGCCCAGCTGCAGGCAGAGGGCGCCTAGCCGATGCCCGGCACCAGGCCTTTGTCGGACGAGACCTTCTTCGCCATTGCCCGGCGCCTGTGGCAAACCATGAACCAGCGCCGCCGGCGGCAGTTCTCGCGCACGCTCGGCCTGATGGCGATCGCCAGCGTCGCCGAGCTGGTCACCATCGGCTCGCTGCTGCCGTTCCTGGCGCTGCTCGTCGCCCCTGAACGGGCCGGCCGCATGGCGGGCGTCCGTTTCTTCGAGCGCCTTGCCGGCCAGGGAAATCTGCTCGACGCCGCGATCATCTGCCTCGTCGTCGCCAGCGTGGCGGGGGGCGTGATCCGCCTTGCCCTGCTCCGGGCCACGAGCAAGCTGACCTTCGGCCTGGCCCATGACGTGGGATCGGAGATCTTCCGCCGGACCCTGCTCCAGCCCTACCTGCTGTTCGCGTCGCGCAATCCCAGCGAGGTCGTCGCCGGCATCGACAAGGTGAACGTGCTCGCCAATTCGGCCTTCCAGCCGGTGATGCAGGGCCTGGTGGCGGTGTTCCTGACCTCGACGATCCTGCTCGCCCTGGTCCTGGTTGCACCGCTGGCGACGCTGGGCGCGGCGGGCCTGGTCATCGCGGCCTATATCCTGTTCAGCGTCACGGTGGGCGGCCGGCTTCGCGGCAACTCGGCCACGGTGGCACGGACGGCAACCGCCCGCATGAAGGCGCTGCGCGAAGGCATGGGCGCGCTGCGCGACGTGCTGATGTGCCAGGCACAGGGGGAATTCCAGGCGCGGTTCGACAAGCTGGACATCGCATTGCGCGAAGCCCAGGCGCAGAACACCTTCGTCACCTCGGCGCCGCGCGTGGTGGTGGAGAGCTCCGCCGTGGCTATCCTCGGGCTCAGCGCGCTCTATTTCAGCACGGTCGAGGGCGGGATCACCGCCGCGCTGCCCACCCTCGGCGCGCTCGGCTTCGGCGCGATCCGCATCCTGCCGCTGGTCAACAGCTCGTTCGTCGGCTGGAGCATGTTCACCAGCAACAAGCGGGTCTTCCTCGACGTGCTGGCGCTTTCGCAGACCCCGGTGATCGCCCAGCACGACGCACCCGCGGTGCCGCTGCCGCTGCAGGAGGGGCTGACCTTCGAAGCGGTGGGCCTCGAATATCCCGGTCGCGGCGCGGTGCTGCACGATATCGGCTTCCATATCCCCTATGGCACCTGGACCGCGCTGGTCGGCCCGACCGGAAGCGGCAAGAGCAGCCTGCTCGACCTGATCGCCGGGCTGGTCGAGCCAAGCTCGGGATCGATCACGGTCGGCCGCCAGGTGCTGGATGCCAGCACCCGCTCGGCATGGCAGGCAACGGTGGCCTATGTCCCGCAGCAGATATTCCTCTCCGATGGGCCGATCGCCGAGAACATCGCCTTCGGCACCGCCCGGGAGAATATCGACATGGACCGGCTGCACGCGGTCGCGGAGCGCGCGCAGCTGACCCAGTTCATCGCCGGCCTTCCCCACGGGATGGAGACCCCGGTCGGCGACGCGGGCATCCGCCTCTCCGGCGGGCAGCGCCAGCGCATCGCCATCGCCCGCGCTTTGTATCGCGAAGCCCGGCTGATCATCCTGGACGAAGCCACCGGCCAGCTCGATCGCGGCACCGAACAGGCCGTGATCGAAGGCCTGCGCGCGAGCATCGGCAGCACGGCGAGCGTGCTGGTCGTCACGCATAATCCGGCAGTGGCCGCAGTATGCGACCAGGTGCTCACGATGACCATGGGCAGGGTGACCAGCGAAACGTCGCCCGCGGCAGCGCAAGCCGGCCGGAACGGAAGCGGCGGCTAGCGCAGCGCGCGCAGCACCGACCTTGCGATCCCGGGCAGCGACCCGTCCTCAAGCTCCGCGATCCGGTCGACGGGACCGGCTTCGGCCAGGTAGCGCTGCTTCCATTCGGCGCTCAGCTCGTCGCGCATGACGCGCCCCGACACCTTGGACCAGTCGATCTGCACGTCCGACACGCCGACCAGATCGGCGATGCGCGTCACCACGTCCTGCGGCTTGTCCACGATCTCGTCATAGGAAATGCTGAGCGGCCGGATGCCGTGGGTCGCGAACCAGACGCTCCAGCGCGCCTGCCCCCGCGCGATGTCCTTGAGGGTCGCGGTGATCTGCGCGCGATCATAGGCGGCCGGGCGGGCCTCGCCGGCGCTGCTCTCATATCGCGAGGTCTGGGCGGCGCGCGCGAGCGATATCGCCTGGTCCAGCAGGTCGGCGCGGGTGATATGGACGAACGACAGGTTCGGCAGGTCGCTCACCCAGCGCCACCGGTCAGCCACCCGGGCATGCACCGAGAAGATCTTGAGGCCGTAGACGCCGTTGTCGCTGGATGCGCGGGCCATCATCATGTCGAGCAGGCTCTCGCCCTTGCCGAGCTGCGCCTCGAAGCGGGGATGGAACCATTCGAACGGATGGCCGAGCACGCCAGTGGACGCGATGGCCTGCTTGAGGAACGTGGTTCCCGACCGTGGTTCGCCACATAACGCATAGCCCCGCATTGCATTCTCCGCTCGATCAGCCCGCGCGCCTATCGCGAAAAAACGACAATGTCAGTCGATTAACGCGCCGCATCCCGGCGACGGAACGATTTTCCCGAAAGGGCGGGCGCCACCCGGAAACCGCATTGACACGGAATTTCCGTGGCCTAACCGGGATCCCAATTCCGTAATTCTGGGGGAACCGTCAATGCGGTCTGGGGATCAAGGGGCCAGTCCTGCCATGTCTGTCCGCGATGTGGCGTGCCTTCCGAACGAGGCCGGCAAGGCTGGGCGGGCGCACGCGTGACGACCGTGAACGAACCGGTGACGGCGCCTTCCCCGGCAGCGGCTGCCGCCGGCGACGGGACCGGGATCTTCGATCCCCGGCCGGTCGCCCTGCCCGACCGCAGCGACGTCGGCGCGCCGGCCTGCTCGGTGGTGATGACCGCCTATAACGACTTCCGTTTCCTCGACGAGGCGGTCGACAGCGTCCTCGGCCAGGATTTCCAGGATTTCGAGCTGATCGTGATCGACGACGGCTCGGACGATCCCGAGCCGGTCAAGGCGCTCGCCGCGCGCGACCCGCGCATCCGGGTGCTGCTCAACGAGACCAATGTGGGCACCGCAGTGTCCGCCAACCGCGCGATCGCGCAGGCGCGGGGCGACATCATCGTTCGCCTCGATTCCGACGACGTTTCCGAACCTTCGCGGATCGGCAAGCTGGTCGAGGCGCTGCGCGCCGATCCCGAGCTCGGCCTGGTCGGCAGCGCGGTTACCCTGATCGACGAGGCGGGGCGTGCCCATCGTGTCGAGATCATGCCGGAAACCGATCTCGCCATCCGCTGGACGCTGCTGTTCCACAATCCCTTCTACCATTCCGCGACGGCCTTTCGCCGCGCCGCGTTCGAGGCTGCGGGTGGCTACCGCGAAGACGAGCCGGTCTCGCAGGACCATTATCTCTGGTTCGACATCCTGCCGCACACCCGCGCGCGCAACCTGGCCGAGCCCCTTACCCGCTACCGCGTGAACTCGCAGGGGCTGACCGCGACCCATCCCACCCACAGCCGCAAGCGCACCGATCCGATCCGCGAGGCGATCTGGCGCGACCTCGGCCTGACCTATGACCCGCACAAGGTGCAATTGGGCGGCGATGCCAGCAATTTCCTGCGGGGCGTGGATATCCGCGAGCCGGAACGCCGCGACGCGGCCGAAGCCCATATCCTGAAGATGCTCGATCACCTGCTGGCCGAACGGCCGGCGCTGGCGCGGCCCAATGAGCAGCTGGCGATCGACCGGTTCATCACCAAACTTCGGCAGCGCTTTGCCGCGGGGCGCCGCTCCACCCTTGTCCCGCACAGGCTCCGCCGGGCGTGGCAGCTCTCGCGCACCATCGGCGTGGCATCCACCGCGCGCCTGGTGATCGACCGCCTGTCGCGAAAGGCCACCCCTGCCGCACCGCGATCCGTCCGCCTGACCAATGTCGGCGAGATGGATCCGGTGACCGCATTGTTCCACCAGGTCTCCCCCTATGAGGGGTTCGATCCCAGCGCCTGGCCCGCCGATGTGCAGGGCTGGGGCTCGGAAGACCCGGTGTTTCTCGAGGTCATGTCGAAGGTGAAGCCGAAGCTGATCGTCGAGGTCGGCAGCTGGAAGGGCGCCTCCGCGATCCACATGGCCCGGATGGCCAAGGCGCTGCGCCTCGACTGCCGGATCATCTGCGTCGACACTTGGCTGGGTTCGCCCGAACATGCCCTGGGCCAGCGGCCCGAATGGCGTGAATCGCTGCAATTCAGGCATGGCTTCCCGCAGCTATATTTCACCTTCCTGGCCAATGTGGTGCGCGCCGGCGTCGCCGACCGGATCGTGCCGCTGGCGAACAGCTCCGACAATGCCGCGCTGATCCTCGCCGCCAGGAACGTCGCGCCCGATCTCATCTATATCGACGGCGCGCATGAGGAGGATCCCGTCTATCGCGACCTCCACAATTATTGGCGCCTGCTGGCCCCCGGCGGCGCGCTGATCGGCGACGATTTCGGATGGGAAGGCGTGCGGCGCGCCGCCGAACGCTTCGCGGCGGAAACCGGCCTGGAGATCGATGCGCGCGGCGAGAAGTTCATCCTTTGGCGGGCGCAAGGCGAATGAGCGGAAACATCGAACGCGTCCTCGTGACCGGAGGCGCCGGGTTCATCGGTTCGCACCTTGTCGATCGGCTGATCGATCGCGGTGCCCATGTCATCTGCCTGGACAACCTGCTGACCGGCGCGATGGGCAATGTCGCGCATCTCGCCCGGCATCCGCGCTTCGAGTTCCTGCAGCGCGACGTCTGCGAGCCGCTCGATCTCCAGGTCGATGCGATCTACAACCTCGCCTGCCCGGCATCGCCGGTTCAGTACCAGCGCGATCCGGTACGGACGACCAAGACCGCGGTGCTCGGCGCGCTCAACATGCTGGAACTGGCCAGGCGGAATACCTGCCCAATTCTCCAGGCCTCGACGAGCGAGGTCTATGGCGATCCGCTCGTCCATCCCCAGGACGAAAGCTACAGCGGCAATGTGAACTGCACCGGGCCTCGCTCCTGCTACGATGAAGGCAAGCGGTGCGCGGAGACGCTGTTCTTCGACTATCGCCGGCAATATGGCCTGGCCGTAAAGGTAGCGCGGATCTTCAATACCTATGGCCCGCGCATGCAACGCGACGATGGCCGCGTGGTCAGCAACTTCATCACCCAGGCGCTCGTGGGCGCGCCGATCCAGCTCTATGGCAATGGCAGCCAGACCCGGTCCTTCTGCTATGTCGACGATCTGGTGGAAGGCCTGTTGCGGCTGATGGCGACGCCCGATGATTTCACCGGGCCGGTCAATCTCGGCAATGCCGCCGAGATCTCGATCAGCGCGCTGGCGGAGCGGGTCTTGTCCCTGACCGGCTCGGCGTCGCCGCTGCAGAACTCGCCCCTGCCCACGGACGATCCGCGCCGGCGCATGCCGAACCTCGCGCTTGCCGAGCAGGTGCTCGGATGGCGGGCGGCCATGCCGCTCGACAAGGGCCTGATGCACACCATCGACTATTTCTCGCGCCAGCCCGTGGCGTGATCGAAGCGCGATCGGAACCGGCGCAGCCGCGTCGGTTCCGGTTCACGCCCCCTCGGGACCGAGACCCAGCCGGGCGAGCACCGCCTTCCCGTAGCTGGGGCCCACCTGCACCTGCGCGCCGTCCCGCATCTCGAGCGCGATCAGCCCCTTGCCCAACCGCTGGACGCCGCTGACAAGCGCCGGGCGGATGAAGGTCGAACGGTGCACCCGCATGAGCCCGCTTGAGATCAGCAGGGAGTCGAGCACCTTCATCGAGATGCGGTGGATGAAGCTGCGCGTCGCGGTGTGGAGGATGACATAGTCCTTGGCGGCCTCCACCCACTCGATCTGGTCATGGGGCAGCCGCAGCTGGCCGTTCGTCACCTGCACCCAGATCGCCGCGTCGCACGCATCGGGCACGGGATCGGGCAAGGCGGCGAACCGGTCCGCCGCCTCGCGCTGCGCCTGCCGGCGCCGCGCCCGCTCGACCGCCTGGCGCAGGCGATGGAAGCGCACCGGCTTGAGCAGATAGTCAGCCGCCTCGACCTCGAACGCATCGGGCGCATATTGCTCGAAGGCGGTGACGAAGACGATTTCCGGCCTGGCTTCGGCCGGCAGATCCGCCGCGACGCGAAGCCCGCTCTTCCCCGGCATCGAGATGTCGAGCATCACCAGGTCCGGCGTCGTAGCCGCGATCCGCGCCTCCGCCTCGCCGCCGGTGGCCGCGGTGCCGACCAGCTCGACGCCGTCGATATCGGCAAACAGCGCCGCCAGCCGCTTCAGTGCCAGCGGTTCGTCATCGACGAGCAGAACGCGCAGCGGCTTCACGCAGCCTCTCCCTGTTGCGGCTGGTGGGTCAGCGGCAGGCGAAGGGTGGAGAGAAAGCCCGGGCTCCGCCGCGCGGTCTCCAGCGATCCCTGGTCGCCATAGAGCGCCTCGAGCCGCTGGCGGACATTGGCGAGGCCCACGCCCGTACCCGGCTTGGCGGCGCCACCGGTACCGTCGTCTTCCACGGTTATCACGAGATGGCTGTCCTCGACCCTGGCCTCGACCCGGATCGTCACCGGCACCGCGCTCGTCGCCACCGCATATTTGATCGAATTCTCGACCAGCGGCTGCAGCGTGAAGCCGGGCAGCAGCGCGTCCTCGAGCTCGGGCGGGCAGACGAACTCCACCGCCAGCCGATCCCCGAACCGGATGCTCTCGATCTCGAGATAATGCTGCAGCGTCGCCAGCTCGTCTTCCAGCGCGATCACCGCATCCGGGTCCACCGCAAGCGTGGCGCGCAGAAACTCGGAAAGCTCGGCCAGCATCGCATCGGCCGGCTTGTAGTCGCGGGTCACGATCAGCGAGGAGATCGCGTTCAACGTGTTGAACAGGAAATGCGGATTGAGCTGGTAGCGCAATGCGGCAAGGCGCGCGGCCGTGGCCGCTGCCTCCGCTCGGCTCGCCGCCTCCCGCACGGCCGCAAGCTCCCGCTCGCGCAGGCGGGCGAGGTTGTTCGCCTCGATCACCGTGAACGCGGCACCGAGCAGCGCGAACTGCCAGACCAGCGCGACGAAATTGGTGAGCGCCCGGATGCCGAACGGCGCGGGCGGCTGGGTCGATGCCATCAGCCGCGCGATCCACTGGCTGGTCACGCCGTCGATCACCGCCAGCACCGCCGACGCCAGCACGACGGCACCGCCGGCAATGGCGAAGCGAAACACCGGGCTCCGCCCCCGGGCACCGCGCACCGCCAGATACACGCCGCCCGAAAGCAGCGCGCCCAGCAGGCAGATCAGGATGACCGAGACCAGGACATAGGCGGAGAGGCCGGTGAACACCTGGAACGGGATCAGGTAGAGCACCCCCGACAATATCCAGGTCAGCGCCACCAGCCAGGCGGCCTGCCGTATCTCGGGTACCAGTTTCATCGGTGTCGCGCCCCTTCCGCCCGCGCCCATAGGGCATCGCCGGGGCGCTGACGTCCACCTTCGTCTCACCCCCGTCCGCTTTTGTCGCATGACCTCGCCCGCGCCGCCAGAGCGCCGGGCCCGGTCGCGGCGCTGCGGCGCGGCACCCTGCCCGTCCCTAGGAAGAGCCTGGGCGTCCGGAGAAAGTAATGCACAACCGCGGCTTGCACCGAAGCATCGCCCTGCTCGGCATCGTCCCGGCGCTGGCGACCGAGCCACCCCAGACCGCCGCCTGCGCCACCCCGCCCCGCGCGTCGGAAAAGGGGCCAGCAACCGCTCCCGTCAGCCTGAGAGACCAGGCCCGGCGCACCGGCGCGGGCAATTTCCTCGGGCGCGGCCTGATCCCGGCCTCGCCCGGCGAAGCGCCTGCCGGCAAGCGCCAGGACGAAGCCGTGCGCGCCAGCCGACCGGCCGCCTGCCAGTCCGCTCCGAAGCGCTAGGTGAACCGCCCCGCCGGCACCGGCTCTTTCGCCAGCCCTTGCGCCGCCAGCTTCACATCGGCGGGGGTGAAGAACGGCCTGAGCGGCGGCAGCGTGGCGCCGCGGCGATGCGGCAGGTTGAGCTTGGGGAAGAGCAGCTCGGCGACGCGGTACGCTTCCTCGAGATGCGGATAGCCCGATCCGATGATCGTATCGATCCCGATATCGGCATATTCCTGCAGCCGCTCGGCCACCGTGTCCGGATCGCCGACCAGTGCCGTGCCCGCGCCGGTGCGCACCAGCCCGATGCCCGCCCACAGGTTCGGCGCGATCTCCAGGTTCGCGCGGCTGCCCTTGTGCAGCGCCTGCATCCGCGATTGCCCCACGGAATCGCTGCCCTTGGTGAGGAAGGACTGGAACAGCGCGATCTGCTCGTCGGTGACGTGGCGGATCAGGTCGTTGGCGGCATCCCAGGCCTCGGCCTCGGTCTCGCGCACGATGAAGTGGATGCGCAGCCCGAAGCGGATCGTGCGGCCGCGCTTCGCCGCGCGTCCGCGGACATCGTCGATGATCTCCTTGAGCTGCGACGGCGGCTCGCCCCAGGCGAGATAGACATCGACATGCTCGGCCGCGATCTCGCGCGCGATCTCCGAGGATCCGCCGAACCAGATCGGCGCATGCGGCTCCTGGACGAAAGGGAAGATCAGCCGCCCGTCCTCGATGCTGAGATACTCGCCCTGCTGCGTCACCGTCTCGCCGCGGGCTAGCCTGCGCCAGATGTCGAGGAACTCGGCGGTCTGCTCGTAGCGCTGGGTGTGGTCAAGGAAGATGCCATCCTGCGCCAGCGCCTTGGGGCTGCCGCCGGTGACGACGTTGAGCAGCGCGCGGCCGTTCGACAGCCGGTCGAGCGCCGCCGCCTGGCGCACCGCCTCGGCCGGCGCGGTCAGGCCCGGGCGCAACGCCACCAGCAGCTTGAGGTTCTCGGTAAAGGGCGCGATCGAGGCAGCGGTGATCCACGCATCGGCGCACATCGCGCCGGTGGGCATCAGCACGCCATAATAGCCGAGCCTGTCCGCCGCCACCGCCACCTGGCGCAGATATTCGGGATCGGGCGCGCGCTCCCCCTCGGGCCAGGCGAGCCGGCGATTGTCGCCGCCCGACGGGATGAACCAGAGGAAATTGAGCGGACTGCGCTCAGCCGCACCTGCACCGATGAAACCCGCCATGGCCGTCACTCCTGCCCTTGGGATGGAGCGCACAGACCAGCCTTTCCGCCGCCGATCGGCAAAGCAGGATTAATTGTCTACATTATAAGTAGAGTTTAGTGCCTCGGGCAGCGGATTGGCCAGGGTGACGCCGTCGAGGATGCGCGCGGTCTCGTCGCGCAGATAGAGCATGAGGTGGTGCAGCCGGCATTCCTCCTCGGCCACGCAATTGTCGCACTTCTCATAGGCGAAGCGGCTCGCACAGGGCACCAGCGCCAGCGAGCCATGCGTCTTGCGGACCAGATCGCCGATGCGGACCTGCTCGGGCGGCTGCGCGAGCATATAGCCGCCGTCCCTGCCCCGCTGCGAATTGACCAGGCCCTCGCGGTTCATCTCGGAAAGGATGACCGTCAGGAACTTGCCCGGGATGTTCTGCTTCTCGACGATCTCGGCCAGCGGCACCGGCCCCTGGCCATAGCGATCGGCGAGATGCTGGAGCGCGCGGATGGTATAGCGGGTCTTCTGCGAAAGCATGGCGCCGCTCTATGCGCGAGCGGCCCGTCCGATACAATCGCTCCGCCGTCTTCGGATATCCCCGGAGAGCCGCGAGGGCTCCCCGGGGATGCCGCGTCAGAAGCGGAAGTCCACGCCCGCATAGAGCAGGCGGCCATAGAGGTCATAGGTGGTCGCCGAGGTCTGGGTACCCGGGAAGGTCACCAGGCTCGTGTCGCTGAAGATCGGCGGCTTCTTGTCGAACACATTGTCCACGCCGAGATAGAAGGCGTAGCGCGTGCCCAGCGGCTCGAAGCGCACCTGCGCGTCGTGGTACCAGAAATCGCCGGTCCGCCGCGGCGTCGCCGAAGTCAGGTCATCGACCACCGACGACAGGTAATTGACACGCCAATTGACCGACACGCCGTCGAAGCCGAGCGTTGCCGACGCATTGACCTTGTCGCGGAAGCCGGTGCCCAGGCGGCCGCAGGCATAGCAGTCGAGCTGGCCGAGTTCGTCCTGGGTCGGACCGCCCGGATAGGAGGTCTGCACCTGCTTAAGCAGGTGCGTCCAGCGCAGGTTGAAGTCGATCTTCGCGAACGGCAGCTTGGTCGAATATTGCGCCTGGGTGTCGATGCCCGAGACTTCGAACGAGCCGGTGTTCAAGTTGATCGCGTTGACGCTGGTCAGGTGGCCGGTGTTGTCGCGGATGATGTTGTTGCAGAAGATCGCCTCGCCGCCGCCGGTGTAGCACTCGTCGAGCGAGGTCTGCTGGCCGATGATGCCGATCGCGTTCTCGACCTTGATCTGGTAATAATCGACCGACAGGCTGAAGCCGCGCGCGAAGCGGGGCTGGAAGACGCCGCCCAGGGTGAGCGTCTTGGCGGTTTCCTCGCGCAGGTTCGGATTGCCGCCGGTGAAACCGTTGATCGTCTGGATCTGCGCGGTCGAGTAGACGAAGCCGCCGCCAGCCGCCGCCGCGGCGATCGCCGGGACCGCGCGGCACGCCGCCGACAGGTTGGTCACCGAGATCGGCGCGCCGTCACCATTGCCCGCGCGCTGGTCGCACGGATCGATCACCGCCGGGAAGGTCTCGTTCTGCGCCGAGTAGAGCTCCGAGATGTTCGGCGCGCGCGTCGCCTGCGAATAGACGCCGCGGAAGCGGATGTCGGGGATCGGCGCCCATTCCGCGCCGGCCTTCCAGCTCCACACGCCGCCGACCGTCGAATAGTCAGCATAGCGCGCAGCACCTTCGATGCTCAGGCTGTGGAAGAAGGGCTTGTCCTTCAGGATCGGCGCGTTGAGCTCGATAAAGGCTTCCTTGACGTTGTACGAACCGCGCGTGTCGCTCAGCTGGTTGCCCAGCGTCAGACCCAGATTGGTCGCCTCGTCGAAATCCTCGGTGCTCTTCTCGTGGCGATACTCGCCGCCGATCGCGAAGCCGAGCGGACCGCCCGGCAGGCGGAACAGGTCGCCCGAGACCGTCGCCGAGACGACGTCCTGCTTCACCCGCGCCTCATAGCGGGTCTGCTCGCCATTGCGCGTCACATAGGCCGCGGCCGCGGCCGAGACGGTGTTGAAGCCGAAGATGTTGATCGGCACGCAGGCAGCGTCGTTGTTGTTCGGATTGGCATCCGCGTTGATCGCGCAGACCGGCCCGTTCGGCCCCGCCACCGCGTTCAGCGCATTGGCGTAGTTCGGGCCATAGACGGTGCCCGACTGGGTGACGTCGCGGGTCTCGCCATGCGTGTAATAGACGTCATAGCGCAGCGTGGGCGACAGTTCGCCGCGCACGCCGGCGACGCCGCGCCAGGTCTCGCGGTCGTTGCGGTTGCTGCGATCGAAGATGTCGTTCGAACGGCGGCGGAACGGCAGCGCGGTTACGCCGGCAGTGATCATCGCATTGCGGATCTGGGTGGGGATCAGCGGGTTGGTGATCGGGATGCCGGCAAAGGCCGATCCATCGGCATAGACCAGGTCGGTCGAGGCCACGGCCTGCGGCTCAAGCGAGCTCTGCGACTTGGACTTGGCGTACTGGAATTCGCCATAGACGGTCGCGGCCGGCGCGATCTCGAACTTGGCGAGCGCCGAGCCGAGATAGCGCTCCACCGGCAGCGCCAGATAGCGATCGAAGTTGCGGTTATAGCCGTCGATGTTCGCGCTCTGATACTGCTTGAGGTTGTTCAGCGCGTCATAAGTGAAGGTGCCCGCGCCCGGCGCGAAGGTGCCGCTCGGGCTGAACAGGCCCTGTGCCGAGAAGGAGCTGCGGTTGGGATTGTCCGTCGCGGAGAAGCTGCGGTCGCGCGAGCGCAGGCCATGGTCGAAATCATAGCTGCCCGACAGCACGATATGGCCGCGGCCATCGGCGAAGCTGGCGCCGGCCACAGCCGAGACCAGCTGGCGGGGCGCATCGCCCTTGTCGCTGACCGTCCCCTGCCCGTGCAGGCGCAGGCCGACGAACTCGTCGTCCAGGATGAAGTTGACCACGCCCGCGATCGCTTCCGAGCCATAGACGGCCGAAGCGCCGCCGGTCACGACGTCCACGCGCTTGATCAGGTCGGTGGGGATGGTGTTCAGGTCGACGATCGACGTGCCCGGAATACCGGCGACGTAGCGACGGCCGTTCACCAGCACCAGGGTGCGCGACGAGCCGAGGCTGCGCAGGTTCACCGAAGCCTGGCCGTTGCCCGTGGTCGAGAAATTGGTCGAGGTGCGGCTGATGTTCTGGCCCACGGCCGGCAGGTCCGCGAGCACGTCCTGGATGTTGGCGGCGCCGGTGCGCGCGATATCCGCGCTGCTCACCACGGCCACCGGAACCGACGCTGCAAGATCGGAACGCGCGATGCGCGAGCCGGTCACGACGATGTCACCCTGTGCTTCCTGGGCATCCGCAGGCGCGGTGGGACCGTCGGCCTGCTGCGCATGGGCGACGCCGCCCGCGCAAAGCGCAAGCGCGGTCGCCACGGGCGAGACCGCCCGGAACAGAGCCTGTCGATTAGGAAATTGACGCATGTTTCCTCCTGTTGATGCCATTACCCGAAACCCCGCGCGCACGGCTCCGACACACCGTGGTAACGCGGTTGAAACAAGGCTAGGTCAAATCCCACTGGATTAATATGGTATTTTGTGAACGATTGTTTTCGGGTTCGAAACAATTGATTGCTGCCCGGTCGCAGCCGCTTGCGCATCCTTGCGCCGGTCCGGCGGTATCGAGTCGGGCAGTTCCTCGGGAGAAAAATGCATGGTGACGCGGCGCGGCGCAGTGATCGGAATGGCGACGACGGCTCTGGCGGCGCCGATGCTGGCCCGGGCATCGCGGGCGCCCCGGCTGTTCTTCGATTCGCTGAGCTTCCTGCCCGAAGACCTGAACGAGATCACCGCCGCGGGGCTGGGCGGGATGATCGCCGACGTCTCCGACCTGATCGAGGTGCGCGGCGCGGACGGCGTGCCGCGCTACAGCCGCAACTTCGCGGCGAACGATCCCGCGATCGACCGTGCCGTGGCGAAGCTCAAGGACTCCAAGGTCGCCTGGCTCGCGCGCAAGGGCAGCGAGATCGGCACCCGCCCCGGCTGCGCGGTGTTCCTGCAATTCCAGTCGACCGAGATGATGGGCGACGATCTCTCGCGCATCGCCCATTTCCACGACAAGGGCCTCCGCGTCCTCCAGTTCACCCATCACAACAACACGCAGTACGCCGGCGGCGCGCTCGAGACGGTGCAGACCGGGCTCACGCCTCTGGGGATCGAGGGGTTGGCGGAGATGAACCGCCTGCGCATCCTGCCCGACGTATCGCACGGATCGGTGCCGACGATGCTCGAGGCGGCGCGTCGTTCGAAGAACCCGATCGCGCTCAGCCATGGCGCCGCGCGCGCCATTGTCGACCACCCGCGCTGCGCGCCCGATGAAGTGATCCGCGCGATCGCCGAGCGCGGCGGCGTGATGGGCATCTTCATGATGAGCTTCTGGCTCACCCGCAACAAGGTGCCGACCGTCGCCGACTATGTCGCGCAGATCCGCCATGTCGCGCGGGTCGGCGGGATCGACGCGGTCGGCGTCGCCAACGACTTCCCGATGGCCGGCCAGACCAATCTCATCAAGCTGAACAACGACAATGCCAAGGGCGTCGAGGAATATCTCGAATGGTGGCGCGCGCTGCGCCGGCAGGGCGTGCCCGGCTTCGAATGGACGCCCGAGCATGTCGTGATCCCCGAGCTCAACCGCATCGATCGCATGCAGCGCATCGCCGCCGCCCTCACCGCCTCGGGCTTCCGCGCACGCGAAGTCGACAAGATCATGGGCGGCAACTGGCGCCGGTTGCTCACCGACGTGCTCGGCTGAGCTACTCGCCGCACGGCATGTGGATATTATGCCCGCATCCCGCAAAAACTTCGCGAAACCCGATTTTCGTCACATCCCTTGCACATAGCGCGCCTAGGCGCGACCAAGTCTCGCCGGCACGCCGCCGGGCCGGGACCAATGCGTACGGGAGTAGTCATGCCGATCGATCGCCGCACCTTCATCCTCGGCGCCTCGGGCGTTGCCGCCGCCGAGACGGGCGCCGCGACCGGCCTTGCCCGCGCGGCGAAGGGCCGGAAGGGCTCGATCCAGGATATCGAGCATGTCGTGATCCTGATGCAGGAGAACCGCTCCTTCGATCATTATTTCGGTACGCTGCGCGGCGTCCGCGGCTTTGGCGATCCGCGCCCGATCGCGCTGCCCGGCGGCAAGCCCGTCTGGGCGCAGCGCCGCGCCGATCGCGACGGCGGCCAGGTCGCCTGGCCCTTCCGCCTCGACTATAACGGCAGCAACGCCCGCTGCTTCACCGGGCTCGACCATAGCTGGAAGGACAGCCAGGCGCGCTGGCGCAACTGGGACGTCTGGGCCGACCAGAAGGGCCCGCTGACCATGGCCCACCTCACCCGCGAGGACATCCCTTACTATTACGCGCTCGCCGACCAGTTCACGATCTGCGACAGCTATCACTGCTCGCTCCAGGGGCCGACCGGCCCGAACCGCCTCTATCATTTCAGCGGGACCAACGGCCTGAGCGTCGGCCAGGAAGGCGAATATTGCGTCACCAATGGCGGCACCGATCCCAATCCGGGCGCCGACATGGCGAAGGACGACGCCAGCGAGGGCCTGCCCTGGCGCAGCTATGCCGGCCGGCTCGAGGAAGCCGGCATCTCCTGGAAGCTCTATCAGGAGATCGCAAATTATTCGGACAACCCGCTGGGTTACTTCAAGGAATTCCGTAAGCTCAACCGCGCCTCGTCGCTCTACAAGCGCGGCCGCGCCTATGTCGACTGGGTCGACGGCATCGCGCCGAAGAACCCGGAGAAGACCCGTGCGAAGCACCTGATCGCCGCCTTCGCCGCCGATGTCGCCGCCGACCGGCTGCCCGCCGTCTCCTGGATCGTCCCGATGATGGAGATGAGCGAGCATCCCGACGCGCCCGTCCCCTTCGGCGAAGTGCTGATCTCCAGCCTGGTCGCCGCGCTCGCCGCCAATCCCAAGGTCTGGGCCAAGACCGCCTTCATCCTCAACTATGACGAGAATGACGGCTTTTTCGACCATGTCCCCGCCCCGATGCCGGCGATCGCCCCGCAATATGGCGCGAGCAATGTCGATGTCCGCAGCGAGACCTACCAGGGCGAGCCGGTCGGCCTCGGCCCGCGCGTGCCGATGATGGTGATCTCGCCCTGGACGCGCGGCGGCTGGGTCAATTCGCAGTTGTTCGACCACACTTCGGTGCTGCGCTTCCTCGAGAAGCGCTTCGGCGTCGCCGAGCCCAACATCTCGCCCTGGCGCCGCGCGATCTGCGGCGACCTCACCTCGATGTTCGATTTCGATGTGACCGAGCGCCAGCGCCTCGACACGCGCTGGGCCGCCGCCCTGCCCTCGGTCGCCAGCTATTTCGAGGAGACCGAAAAGCTTTGCAAGACCGCCCCGCCGCCGAAGATCGCGACAGGCAAGGGCGTCCCGGCCCAGGAGCCCGGTACCCGCCCGGCCCGCGCTTTGCCCTATCGCTTCACCGTCGAGCCGATCTGGTCCGATGCCGGGCTGACCCTGCGCTTCGTCAATGAAGGCCCCGAGGGGATCGTGTTCGGCGTGCAGGATGAGACCGCCTTTCCCGGCTGGCGCTATTTCACCGTCGCCGCCCAGTCGAAGCTCGAGGAGCATTGGCCGCTCCGCCGCGACCGGGCGCATGCGCTGGTGGTCCAGGGCCCGAACGGCTTCCACCGCGAATATCGCGCGAACGGCGCCGCCCGGATCGAAGCGACGATCGCCTGGCAGGGCACCACCGGCACGCTCCGTCTCGCCAATCGCGACACCGCGCCGGTGACCCTCGCCAGCCACTGCGCCCATAGCGACGCGCGGGCCAGCCACGACCTCGCGCCCGGCGCCGAGGTCCAGGCGCCGGTGCCGCTTGCCGAGCATCACTGGTACGACCTGTTGCTCACCGGCGCAGACGGCACCCGCCTGCGCCTCGCCGGCCACGTCGAGACCGGCAAGCCCGGCACCAGCGAACCGGCGGCCGCCTTCCCGCACAAGGCTTGAGCCCCCCTTTCTGCTTCCCCGGCGAAAGCCGGGGCCCAGGGTTTCTCTGCCGTCCCGCTCGTGACCCTGGACCCCGGCTTCCGCCGGGGAACAGCTGATATGCGCGCGCCCATGATGCAGACTGTCATAACCCTGTTGCGAACCGCCCCTAGCAGCACCGCCGGACAAAGGCGGGCGAGATGGAATCGGGCGCTGCAACGGACAAACTGCTGAGCCCCCGCTTCCTCGTCCTCGCGGCGATGGAGTTCTGGGAGCGCTTCGCCATGTCCGGCATGAAGTCGCTGCTCGTGCTGATCCTGGTCGATCACGTCCTCGCCGGCGATCTCTCGCGCATCCTCGGCGCCGCCGCCGTCCGCGACGCCAGCACCGCGCTCTTCGGCCCGGTCTCGACCACCGGGCTCGCCTCGCAGCTCTATGGCTATGCCAATGCGCTGATCTATCTCTCGATCCCGCTCGGCGGGCTGGTCGGCGACCTGGTCGGCAGCCGGCGGCGGATGGTGGCGGGCGGCGGCGCGCTGATGCTGCTCGGGCTGATGCTGATGCTGAGCAACCGGAGCTTCCTGATCGGCCTGGTCCCCTTCGCGATCGGCACCGGCCTGCTCAAGGGCAACCTGTCCGCCCAGGTCGGGCTGCTGTTCGAGGACGAGGCGCAGCGCCGGCGCGGCTATGCGCTCTATCTCGGCTTCCTCAACGCCGGGATCATCTGCGGGCCCCTGGTCTGCGGCACGCTCGCCGCCCTTGCCGGCCCGGCCTATGCGATCGGCGCGGCGGCATTGGCGCTGCTGGTCGGCCTGGTCTTCTACGCCCGCAACGGCACCGAGCCCGTCCATGCCAGGGCGCACGCCGCCACTGGCACGAAAGCCGGCCCGCTCGCCGCCACCGCGCTGCTGATCGTCGCCCTGACCGCGATCTATCTCTGCTATTCGGCCTATGAGCAGCTCAGCAACATCTTCCTGGTCTGGGCCCGCGCACATCTCGACCTCAGGCTGGGCAGCTGGGCGATGCCCGTCGCCTGGTTCCTCTCGCTCGACGGCGCCTTCACCCTCGCGCTGATCGCGGTGTCGCAACTGGCGATGCGAATGCTTGAGCGCGGCGGGATCACGATCAGCGCCGCCACCCAGATCCTGATCGGCTGTCTGTTCTGCGCGGCGGGCTATCTCGTCCTCGCCCTCGGCACCACCCTGACCGGCGGCGCTATGCCCCTGGCCTGGGCGCTCGCCTATCTGCTGCTGATCGACATGGCGATCGTGCTGATCTGGCCCTCGGGCCTCAGCCTGATCGCCGGGATCGCGCCGGGCCGGCTGGTCGGGCTATGGATGGGGCTCTTCTATCTCCACGGCTTCTTCGCCAGCCTGTGGGTAGGGTTCAGCGGCGTGTTCTACGAGCGGATGCCCGCGGGCCAGTTCTGGCTGCTCCACGCCGGCGTCGCGGCGGCCGGGGCGCTGCTCATGCTCGCCGCCGGCCTGCCGCTGCTACGCGCCGTCCGCGCCCGTCAGGCGACCACCACCTCGGCATGCGCAAAGGCCCTGGCATAGTCGCTGTCGAGCGGCCGGTCGGTCACCAGGATGTCGACATCGGTCAGCGCCGCGGTCTGTACCAGCGCATAGCGGCCGAACTTCGACGAGTCCGCCGCCAGCAGCACGCGCTTGGAGGTCGCATAGGCGATCCGGCTCATCTCGGCCTCGCCCGGATGGAAGTCCATCAGCCCGCGCTCGATGCTGATCCCGCCGACCGACAGGATCGAGAGATGCGGCGAGAAGCCGCGCACATAGTCCTGCGCGCTGTGATCGGAAAAGGCGCGATAGTCGTAATCCATCTGCCCCCCGGCCAGGAAAAGCCGGTTGTTGTTGATCCCGCCCAGGTCGTTCGCCACGCGCAGCGAGTTGGTGATGACCGTGAGCGAGCGCCGATCGACCAGCTGGCGCGCGATGAAGCAGCTCGTCGTGCCGGAATCGATGAACACGATCCCGCCATCGGGCACGAACTCGGCCGCGACCGCCGCGATGCGCTGCTTGGCATCGGCATTCTCCTCCATCCGCTGGTGGAGCGGCCCTTCGAGCACTGGCGCGGCGATACGCGCGCCGCCATGTTCGCGGATGATGACACCCTGATCCTCGAGCGCGCGCAGCTCACGGCGGATCGTCTCGTCCGACACCGCGAGATCCGTTGCCAGCGCCGTCACCGACAGGGTTCGTCCGCTGCGCAGCCGCGAGATGATCTCGCGCTGGCGCTGTGACCTCTTCTCTATCGCTCCCTCCATCGCTGTCTCCGCTGGTTGCGCGGAGAGACATGCTGGGCACCCAGATATTTGCAAGCAGGAATGCCGGGGCCGGCGTGAAACCGGCCCCGGCGAACCACCTTAGAAGCCGAGGCGGGCAGTAAGCCGCATCGAGCGCGGCGCCTGGTAGTTGACCGGCGAACGGTAATCGGGGTTGGTCGAGCCATCCCCCTGCTCGCCGAAATTGTTGTACGACGTCACCGACTTGCTGTTCAGCAGGTTGAAGATGTCGATGCGGATCGACGCATCCACGCTGTACGGCAGCGGCAGGCGGAGCGACGCGCTGACGTCGATCTGGGTGCGCCAGTCGCCGTTGAACGCGGTCCCGCGCGGGATCAGCTTGCCCTGGCAGTAATAGCCATAGCCGCGATAGGTGTTGGCATAGGCATCGACGCTCAGCGGCACCGCGCCGATGCAGCTGTAATGCTGCGGCGACTGGACCACGGCATTGGCGCCAACGTCGATCATGTCGTTGAGGCGGTAGCTGCCATAGGCCTTGAAGTTGTGCCGGCGGTCGCTGGGCAGATTGCCATAGGCGCCGTTGACGAAGCCCGGCGAGTCGAAGTCCGCGGTGCGGTTGATCGCGAGCTGGCCGTTCTCCGAGCGGACGCCGCCCTCATAATTGCCCTTGTTGAACGCGAGCGTGTACGAGGCCGAAAGGCTCCACTTCTGGTCGAAGGTGCGATCGAAGGTGAGCGTCACCGCGTCATAGTTGCGGCTCGGCTTGGGATAGCCGAGGTCGGATGCCTTCAGCGTCACCGTCGGGGTCGAGCCGTCGGGCAGCGAAGCGAGCTGCACGGTCACGTCGCGGCCCGGATTGGCGATGACGAACTGGCGGCCGCCCGGGAACGACGCCTGGCACTGCGCCGCGGTGAAGCCCTTGGTCATGCAATAGGCGCGGGCGCCGATGTCGACCGAGATGTCCTCGATCACGTCCTTGAGCCGGCGATGGGTAAAATAGGCGCCGATGCGGACATGGTCGGCGAACTGGTGCTCGGCGCCGAAGATGAACTCATTGTCCGACTGCGGCTTGATGTTGCTCGCGATCGCGCCCGAGGGGTTGAACGCCGAGCCATCGGCCGAGACTTCGCAGTTCTTCACCTTGGTGTCCGGGCATGCCGTGGTGTTGGCCACCGTCAGGATCGCCGCGCCCGCGTTGGGCACGTTGCCCGCGCCGCTGGTGCCGGTGAACAGGTTGTAGCGGGTATAGGTGATCAGGCTGCCCGCGACGTTCAGGTTGAGGTCGCCGGCCATCGGCAGGTAGTACTGCGCATAGGATCCGAAGATCTTGGTGCGCCCGTCGCCCAGCGGATCGAACGAGGCGCCGACGCGCGGTGCCCAGAGGTTGCCCGATTCGAAGAACGACTTGCCGTTCACGCCCTGGTTGCTGAAGCGGTCGTTGCGCAGGCCGAGGTCGAGGCGCAGCCGGTTGTCGAACAGCGACCACTGATCCTGGATGTAGAAGGCTTCGTTGCGGACATGCGCGGTGCCGTTCTGCGCATAGACGCGGGTGGTGTAATATTGCGTGCCGACCGCCTGGCCGATCCGCGCCGCCGATTCCGCGGTGACGGTGTAGATCTTGTACGCGCCGCCGCCGATCGTCTCGAAGGTCTGCTGCTGCGTGTCCTTCTCATGGTCATAGCCGATGCGGACATGGTGGCTGCCGAGCAGGTGGAACTGCAGGTCGACATCGCCGCGATAGAATTCGCGCTCATTGTCGGTCTTGCTGTAGGCGTCGGTCATCTTGTTGGCGCCGATCTGGATGCCGGCCGGATCGGTCCGGTAATCGGTCACCTGCGGGTTGGTGATGTCGAGCGGCACGTTGCCCGAGCGCAGCTTGTTGACGCCGTAGGCGCCCGACACGGTCAGCCAGGGCGTGATCGTGCCGGTGTAGCGGCCGACATAGTTGGCGCCGCCCGAGCGAGCATCGGTGCCGCCGGTCTTGCCGCCCAGCGTGAAATTGGTGCGATCCCAGTTCCGGCTGCGGTTGCGGGTGTCGTTGGTGGTGTCGAAATAGGTGAACTCAAGGTGGTGGTCGCCGGTGATGTACGCATCGACCTTGCCGCCCCAGAACGGGCTGGTGTTGACCACGCTGGTCGCGTTGTTCTGGTTCGCCGACGGGGTCATCGAGCGGATGTTGCGGAAATTGTAGAGGCCGTAGACGAACAGGTGATCCTTGATGATCGGGCCGCTCGCCTGGAAGATCAGCTCCTGCCGGCTCGCCGTCGCGTGGCGATAGTCGGTGGTGCGGGTCGAGGGCGAAGTGCTGCGCAGGTCGTTCGGCTCCCAGATGCCGGTCACGCTGGCATGATATTGGTTCGAGCCCGACTTGGTGGTGGCGACGACATAGCCGCCGGTCGCGCGGCCGAACTCGGCCGGGGCGCCGCCGGTCTTCACTTCCACCGTCTCGTAGAAGTCGAACGGTACTTCGGTCGGCTGGCCGCCCGAGACGAAGTCGGTGACGTTCAGGCCGTTGATGAAGAAGGCGTTCTCGGTGAATGCCGCGCCGGCGACCGAGACCTGGTTGGCGAAGCCGCCGTTCGAGGGCGAGCTGCCCTGCACGGTGCCCGGGGTCAGCAGCATCACGTCGCGCAGCGAGCGGCCGATCGGCACGCGCTGGGTGAGCGAGGCGAGGTTGATCGTCGCGCCGACGGTGGTGTCCTGGAAGTCCGCGGTGCGCTGGCGCGATCCGTTGACGACGATCTCGTTGCCGTCCTGGCTGGCGGGCGCAAGGCGGAAGCTGTTGGCGCCGCCGGTCTCGCGGGTCAGCGCGATCGCGTTCTCGGTGTAGGTCGCATAGCCCTGGGCGTTGACGGTGAAGTCGTAATTGCCCGGGGTTATCTGCGGGAAGGTATAGGCGCCCGAGCTGTCGGTGATGACCGAGCGGCTGACGCCCTTGTCCGACGAGGTGATCTTCACTTCGGCGCCGGCGAGCGGCGTGCCGTCCTCGGCGGTCACCCGGCCCGATGCGGCGATGTTGGTATAGTCCTGCGCATGGGCGGACGGAGCGGCGAGGATCACGGCCGGAGCCGTGGTGCTGAGCATCAACAGCGCGCGCAGGACTGCGCGCGACGAAAGTCGCGTATGGGCGAGCATGGGACCCCCAATGGTGATCGAAATTGCTGCGACCGGCGGGTTACCGTGCCGCAGCCGGGGCACTAGGCGCGCTGCGTGGATATTTTGTGACAATCGGGCATTAAACGCACAAAAATCCCACAGGCCGGTATTTGGGTGCGCCGGGTCTCCTCAGAACCAGGCCCGCACGCCCGCGACGAAGCTCGCCCCGCCCGTGCCGTCGCCGCGCGCCCGCGCATAGTCGGCGGTCCGCCCCAAGCTCCGCTCCCAGCTCACGCCGATATAGGGTGCGAACTCGCGCACCCGCTCGTAGCGCAGCCGCAGCCCCAGTTCGGCGCTCGACAGCCCCGCGCCCACCCCGTTCGCCTTCATGTCCTGCGCCGACAGGTTGAGCTCCGCGCGCGGCTGGAGGATCAGGCTCTGGGTGATCCGCTGGTCGTAGCTCCCCTCGACCCGGGCGCGCACATCGCCCTTGTCCGAGAGGAACACCGAACCCTCCAGGTCGAACCAGTACGGCGCCAGCCCCTCGACCGCGAGCACCGCCCAGGTCCGCCGCGGCCCGCGCCCCAGGTCCTGCCGCACGCCCGCCTGCAGGTTCCAGTACGGATCGATCGCCCGGCCATAGAGCGCTTGCACCTCGGCGCCGTCGATGCCCTTGCGGAACACGCCCTCGCCATGCGACTTGACCCACAGCCGGTTGATGTCGCCACCCCACCAGGCCTCGCCCTGCCAGCGATAGCCGGTCTCACCGCTCCGCACCTGCACCTCGGCCAGATCGAGCATGACCTTGCTCAGCTGCATCCCGCCATGCTCCATCCGCACCGCGCGCTGGGACGCGGCCATGGCCTCCGCCCCCCAGAAGCGGTCCGCCGCGCGTCCCGGCACCGGAGCGGGCGCGGTCGCATTGCCCGCCGGCAGGTCGGTCCCAACCTTCCCCCCCTCGCCCGCCATGTCATGCCCGGCATGCGGATCGGCCGGCGCAGGCGTGGGAGTGGGCGCGGGCATCGGCATCGACGACATGTCATGCCCCTTATGGTCCTGCGCGATCGCCGGCACCGCCAGCACCAGCGCCGCCGCGCCCGTCAGCCACCGCGCCTTCATGCCGCGTCCCCCGCGAGCGGGCGGACCTGGACGGTCTGCATCATCCCGGCATGCATATGGTAGAGCAGATGGCAGTGGAACGCCCAGTCGCCCGGTTCGGCGGTGACGTCCCAGCTCACCTTGCCCCCCGGCGCGACATTGACCGTGTGCTTGCGCGGCGCATGATCGCCATGCCCGGTCACCAGCTCGAAGAAATGGCCGTGCAGATGGATCGGATGCGCCATCATCGTGTCGTTGATCAGCGTCACCCGCACCCGCTCGCCCGTCTCGAACGCCAGCGGCACCTTCGCGTCGGAGAATTTCACCCCGTCGAACGCCCACATGAAGCGCTCCATATTGCCGGTCAGGTGCACTTCCATCTCGCGCCCCGGCGCCCGTACATCGGGATTGCGCTCCAGCGCGACGAGATCGCGATAGACCAGCACCCTGTGCCCGACATCGCCCAGCCCCTGCCCCGGCTCGCCGGTGCGGTCGACCGGCATCGGCGCGATCGTCTGCACCCCCGGCCCCATCGTCACCTGCGGCGCATTGGCCGGATCGCGCATCTTCATGCTCATCGATCCGTGATCCATGCCCGGCATGTCGGCCATGTCGCCCATCGCGCCGTGGTCCATGCCGGACATGTCCATCCCCATGTCCTTCATCGTCGCGATCGGCCGCGCCCGCAGCGCCGGCACTTCGGCAACCATCCCCGCCCGCGGCGCCAGCGTCGCCCGGCCCATGCCCGAGCGACCCACCGCCTCGGAGACGAGCGTGTACGCACGGTCCTCCGGCTCGACGATCACGTCATAGGTCTCGGCCACGGTGATCTGGAACTCGTCCACCGCCACCGGCCGCACGTTCATCCCGTCCGCCGCGACGATCGTCAGCTTCAGCCCCGGGATGCGCACATTGAAGATCGTCATCGCCGAGGCATTGATGATCCGCAGCCGCACCCGCTCGCCCGGCCGGAACAAGGCCGTCCAATTGTCCTTCGGCCCATGCCCGTTGACCAGATAGCTATAGGTCGATCCGGTCACGTCGGAGATGTCGGTCGGGTCCATCCGCATCCCGCCCCAGTCGAACCGGTCCTTCGCCGTCTGTCCTCCGGCGCCGGTGAGCGTCTGCTTCTGCCGGTTGAAATAGCCCGGCTGCTGCTTGAGCTTGCGGAAGATCGCATGCGGATGCAGCGGGCTATGGTCGGACAGCATCACGACATGCTCGCGATCGAAGCGCACCGGATCGGCATGCTTCGGCTCGATCACGATCGGCCCGAACAGCCCGACTTGCTCCTGCAGCCCCGAATGGCTGTGATACCAGTATGTCCCCGCCTGCACGACCGGGAACTCGTACATAAAGCGCGACCGCGGCTTGATCCCGGGAAAGGAAATCCCCGGCACTCCGTCCATCTGGAAGGGCAGCAGCAGCCCGTGCCAATGGATCGAGCTGTCCTCGTCGAGCGCATTCTCGACATGCACGCGCAGTTGCTGGCCCTCGCGCAGCCGCAGCAACGGGCCCGGCACGGTGCCGTTGATCCCGATCGCATGGCTCTCGCGCCCGTCGACGCTGAGCATCTGGTGGGCGATGCGGAGGTGGATGTCCTCGCCGGAGACCTCGGGCAGTGCGCCCGGTGTGTTGCTCTGCGCCCAGGCCGGGAACCAGCCCCCCAGCGCCACCCCGCCCCCGGCCATCAACAACTGCCGCCGATCCAACACGTCTATCTCCCCTGCGCGAGCACCGCGCTTACCCGGAGTTACGCGGGAGATCGGGCTAGCCCTCCCGCGGCATGCGATTTTTCGCTCCCCTCCCTTCCAGGGAGGGGAATTCACGAACCCAAAACCTCCCCCAGCCGTATCCGCCCCCGCCGCAGCCGCGTCTCCACCGCCTTCTCGCTGACCCCCAGCGCCGCCGCCGTCTCGGCCTGCGACAGCCCTTCGATCGTCCGCAGCACGATCACCTCGCGCAACGAGGAAGGCAGCCCAGCGATCGCCCGCGACGTCCGTGCCAGCGCCTCACGATCGGCGATCTCGACATCATGCCCGGGCCGGTCCTCGGCCACGCGCTCGGCCGCATCGTCGATCGGCAAGGCAAAGGCGATCAGCCGACGCACCGCGCGCCGCCTGCCCCAGTCCCGGCACTTGTTGATCGCGATCGTGGTCAGCCAGGCCCGCATCGGCCGCGCCGGATCGTAGCGGCGCAGCGCGCCATGCGCGGCCAGGAACGTCTCCTGCACCAGGTCGAGCGCCTCGTCGGGATCGCCGATCGACCCCGCCACGATCCGGTAGATCGCCTCGCGGTGCCGCCGCAATATCTCGGCGAACGCCGCCGTCCGCCCGGCCAGGCTCAGCGCGGCAAGCTCGCCGTCGCTCAGGCTGGCGAAATCCAGGCTCACCGGGTCTCGGCGGTCAGCGCCTTCACCACCGCCTTGTCGAACTTCGCCGCCTGGTCGGGACGCAGCACCGCGCGCATCGCGAAGATATGCGCCAGCGTCTCCTTCTGCATCTCGCCCATCGTCACATGGATATGGTCGACCGCCGCGCGCACGTCCGGCCCGGCCGAATGCTCGCTCTCGATCGCCGCCGCCAGCCGGGCATTGTCGGCGCGCTGCGCCATCTCCAGCGCCTGCTTGCGCAGCGCGAACTGCCGCTCCAGCGTCTCGATCTTCGCATGCTGCGCGGCATCGAGGTCGAGCCCCGAATGGAGCAGCGCATGCAACTCGCCGCCCGGCGGCTGCGCCGCCGGCCACAGGAACCGCCCCGCCGCCACGCCGCCCAGCGCCGCGACGAAGGCGATCAGCGCGATCAGCAATACCCGCCGCGCGCCCATCAGCTGCCGCCCAGCAGGGTCGAGGGCGCCAGCGCCAGGCTGCTGTCGAAGGTCGCGACCTTGTGCGCCGGCGCCTGCATCGCCCAGCTGCCTCCCAGGCCCATGCCCACCGCCAGCACCGCCGCCAGCGCGCCGGTCACGGCAAAGCGGTCCTGCCGCGGCCGAGGCGCGGCGATCCGGTCGAGCACCGACGCCGACATATCCTCCAGCCCCGGATGCACCGGCCGCGCTGCCAGCCGCCCGAGCATTTCGTCCAGATCGTCACCCATAGTCCTGGCCTTCTCCCCAGCCCCTTACGCACTGCGCGCCGCCTGCCCTCAACGCAAAGCGAAAAATTCCCAAATCCTCCCCCCACAGGGGGAGGATTGCCGAATTCACCCATACCGCTCCCCGGCGAAAGCCGGGGCCCAGGGTTTCTCATCCGTCCCGCTTGTGACCCTGGGCCCCGGCTTTCGCCGGGGAAGCGAAGTACGCGTCGCATGACTCCCCCAAAACCACCCCTTGACCCTGACATGATGTCAACCTCTACATAGCCCGGCATCGGAGGATCGTCATGCCAAGCCACACCCACCACGATGCCAGCCACGACCATCAGCACCACGCCTGTTGCGGCAGCGCCCACGCCCAGGCCGACACCGTGAAGGACCCGGTCTGCGGCATGACCGTCGATCCCGAAACCACCCCGCACCACGCTTTCCACCACGACGCGGAATTCCATTTCTGCAGCGCCGGCTGCCGCTCGAAGTTCCTCGCCGATCCCGAGCGCTACCTTTCTCCCCAACCGCAACCGGAAGCCCCGGCCGGCACGATCTACACCTGCCCGATGCACCCCGAGATCCGCCAGGTCGGCCCCGGCTCCTGCCCGATCTGCGGCATGGCGCTCGAGCCGGAGACGATCACGCTCGACAGCGGCCCCAATCCCGAGCTGGCCGACATGACCCGGCGCTTCTGGTTCGGCCTCGCGCTCGCCCTCCCCGTCTTCGTCCTCGAAATGGGCGGCCATTTGTTCGGCCTGACCATGGCGATCGGCCAGCAGCTGTCCAACTGGATCCAGTTCGCCCTCGCCACTCCGGTCGTGCTCTGGGCGGGCTGGCCCTTCTTCGAGCGCGGCTGGGCCTCGCTCCGCACGCGCAACCTCAACATGTTCACCCTGATCGCGATGGGGGTGAGCGTCGCCTATGCCTATAGCGTAGTGGCGGTGCTGGCCCCCGGCATCTTCCCCGACGCGTTCCGCGGGCATGATGGCGCCGTCCCGGTCTATTTCGAGGCCGCCGCGGTCATCACCGTCCTCGTCCTGCTCGGCCAGGTGCTGGAACTGCGCGCCCGCGACCGCACCTCGGGCGCGATCAAGGCTTTGCTCGATCTCGCCCCGCGCACCGCGCGCCGCCTCCGCGACGATGGCAGCGACGAGGAAGTCACGCTCGACCTGATCCAGGTCGGCGACCGGCTCCGCGTCCGCCCCGGCGAGAAGGTGCCGGTCGATGGCGAACTGCTCGAAGGCCGCGTCGCGATCGATGAATCGCTGGTCACCGGCGAGTCGATGCCCGTCACCAAGGAGCCCGGCGCCCAGATTATCGCAGGCTCGCTCAACACCACCGGCGCCTTCGTCATGCGCGCCGACAAGGTGGGTGCCGACACCCTCCTCGCCCGCATCGTCCAGATGGTCGCCGAGGCGCAGCGCAGCCGCGCGCCGATCCAGCGCATGGCCGACAAGGTCTCGGCCTGGTTCGTCCCCACCGTCATCGCCGTAGCCCTCGCCGCCGCGCTCGCCTGGGCGCTGGTCGGCCCCGAGCCGCGCTTCGCCTATGCGCTGGTCGCCGCCGTCTCGGTCCTCATCATCGCCTGCCCCTGCGCGCTCGGTCTCGCCACCCCGATGTCGATCATGGTCGGCGTCGGTCGCGGCGCCCAGGCCGGCGTACTCATCAAGAATGCCGAAGCGCTGGAGCGGTTCGAGAAGATCGACACGCTGATCGTCGACAAGACCGGCACCCTCACCGAAGGCCGCCCGGCAGTCACGCTGGTCCGCCCCGCCCCCGGCCAGGACGAAGCCGAGCTGCTCCGCCTCGCCGCCAGTGTCGAGCGCGCCAGCCAGCATCCGCTCGGCGAAGCGATCGTCCGCGCCGCAACCGATCGTGGCCTCCCCCTCGCCGAAGTCACCGATTTCGACGCCCCGATCGGTCGCGGCGTAACCGGCACGATCGAGGGCCACGCGCTCCTGCTCGGCGGCCCCCGTCTGATGCGCGAGAACGGCATCGATCTCGCCAGTCTCGCCGATCCGGCCGAGGCGCTGCGCGGCGAAGGCGGCACCGCGATCTTCGTCGTGATCGACGGCGCGCTCGCCGGCCTCATCGGCGTCTCCGATCCGATCAAGGCCAGCACCCCCGAAGCGGTCCGCGCCTTGAAGGCCGAAGGCATCCGCGTCGTCATGCTGACCGGCGACAACCGCACCACCGCGCTCGCGGTCGCCGCGAAGATCGGCATCGACGAGGTCGAAGCCGAAGTCCTGCCCGAGGACAAGGCGGCAGTCGTCCAGAAGCTGCGGGCGGAAGGCCGCGCCGTCGCGATGGCCGGCGACGGCGTGAACGACGCCCCCGCGCTCGCCGCCGCCGAAGTCGGCGTGGCGATGGGAGCAGGTTCGGACGTCGCGATCGAGAGCGCGGGGGTTACCCTGCTTCAGGGCGACCTGAACGGTCTGGTCCGCGCCCGCCGCCTGTCGCGCGCGGTGATGCGCAACATCCGCCAGAACCTCGTGTTTGCATTCGCGTACAATGTCGCGGGCGTGCCGATCGCGGCGGGGCTGCTCTATCCGTTCACCGGCATCCTGCTCTCGCCGGCGATCGCGGCGCTGGCGATGGCGCTCTCTTCGGTGAGCGTCATCAGCAACGCGCTCCGTCTCCGTCTGGTCCATTTGTAACGCGAAGGAGTGCACGATGAACATCGGCCAGGCCGCACAGGCCAGCGGCGTCTCCCAGCGGATGATCCGCCACTATGAGAAGATCGGCCTGATCCCGGCGGCTTCGCGCCGGGAAAGCGGCTATCGGGACTATTCGGACGCCGATGTTCACAGGCTCCGTTTCATCGCCAATGCCCGCGATCTCGGCTTCCCGATCGACGAGATCAGCACGCTGCTCGACCTGTGGAACGACCGCGCCCGCTCGAGCGCCGAGGTCAAGGCGCTGGCCACCGCCCGGGCGGAAGAGCTGCGCCGCAAGGCCGAGGCGCTCGAGGCGATGCGCCGCACATTGCTCGACCTGGCCGGCCGCTGCCACGGCGACGCCCGGCCCGATTGCCCGATCCTGGAGTCGCTGGCACGGGGCTAGGCTTCTTAGCGGTTCCCCGGCTTTCGCCGGGGAACTGAAAAGGCGAATGTCGTTGCACCCTTGTGCAACTATCCGAGACCAAAGGGATCAAGAGTGCCAACCCAGCCGACGATCAGGAGTATGCTCGCCCCGATCCCGGCCTCAACCGCCAGGCTGGCCCGCAAGCGCCCCAATGCCCTCCCTGCATCCCCCTCTGCCATGGCCCTCTCGAACCCCGGCACCAGCCGCCAGCGGTTGGCGGCGGCCAGCCCCAGCATAAGGCCGAACAGCGCAACCTTAGCCAATATCAGCATCCCGTAGAGAACACCCGGAAAAGCCCCTCCGGTAACCCCGATCAGGTTGACGATCCCGGTCACGATCAGCACTCCGACCACCGCCGTTCCGATGCCGGAGAAACCCCGCAACACCCTGTGCAGGCGCCATAAATCCGCCGCTTCCCTGGGCCGCCACGCAAGCCAGACCATGGCGATCAGCGCGCCGATCCAGATGCCGGCAGCCAGCAGATGCGCGATGTCGGCCCCGAGCTGCAACCAGCTCCCCGCCGCCCCGTGCCCGCCCCAGGCCAGGCTCGCCAGCGCCACGCCACCGGCGGGCAAGGCACCCCGCCCCAGCAGCAGCACCATGGCCAGCACGGCCACCCGCACTAGCCAGGCCGTCCCCCCGCTCATCCCGAACAGCACCGCCCCAAGCACCTCGCGGTCCGGAGCCAGCAGCGAGGTACCCCCAAGCCCTGCGGCCAGCACTCCCAGCCCCAGCAGGGAGAGCCCCAGCCCCAGCCCGGCGGTCAGCCGGAACAGCGCCTTGAACGGCAGCACCGCCCCCGAAACCCGCTCGTCCCGGCGCAGGGCGTGGAGGGCGAAGGCCCCCAGCCCGAACAGCGCCATCAGGTCGAGATAGAGCAGGAAGCGAACCGAGATGGCGAGCGCTTCCAAGGGCTTAGCGGACCTTGAATTCGATCGCGCCTTCCACCTTGTGGGTGTCGGCGGAAACGACCTGATAGCTCAGCCTGTAGCTCCCCGCCGCCAGCGGCCGGGCAAAGGTGACGATCAGGCTCTTGCCGTCCGGCCCGATCGCCACCCGGCCCTGCATCGGCATCGCCGGGTGGTCGGCCATGCCAGGCATCGCGGTCATTGCCAGCTGCGCGGTCGAGAGCCGGGCGACCAGCACCTCGGAGAAGGACAGCTCCACCTTGGCCAGCGGCTTGACGGTGGCGTTGGCCGCCGGGGTCGAGGCGAGCAGCTTGGGATGGGCAAGCGCCGGCGCCGCGACGAGCAGGGTGGCGGCGGCAAGGGCGGAAATCAGGCTACGCATTCTGGGGGTCTCCAGCCAGCGGCACCAGCGCCGCCACGATCCCTTACGCAGCCCGGCTGCCGCCCCCTCATGTCACCTCGCTCGCCCCCGGCTTCCCGAAGCGCGCATAGAGCGTCGGCAGCACGAACAGGGTGAGCAAGGTCGCCGAGATCAACCCGCCGATCACCACCGTCGCCACCGGCTTCTGCACCTCCGCCCCCGCGCCATGCCCCAGCGCCATCGGCACGAAGCCCAGGCTGGCGACCAGTGCGGTCATCACCACCGGCCGCAGCCGCTGCATCGCCCCGGCCCGTGCCGCCTCGACCCGGTCCGTGCCGGAGCGGAGCAGGTCCTGGATCGAGGAGACCATCACCAGCCCGTTGAGCACCGCGATGCCGGACAGTGCGATGAACCCCACCGCCGCCGAGATCGAGAAGTCCATGCCCCGCAGCGCCAGCGCCAGCGCACCGCCGACCAGCGCCAGCGGCACGCCGGTGAACACGATTCCCGCATCCCGGATCGATCCCAGCGCGCCGTAGAGCAACAGCAGGATCAGCGCGAAACAGGCCGGCACGACCAGCGCCAGCCTCTGGCTCGCGGCAGCCAGGTTCTCGAATTGCCCGCCCCATTCCAGATAGTTGCCGGGGGGCAACCGCACTTCGCGCGCCACCGCCGCCTGGGCATCGGCCACCACGCCGCCCACGTCGCGCCCGCGCACATTGGCCTGCACCACCACCCGGCGCTTGCCATTCTCGCGGCTGATCTGGTTAGGCCCGTCGACCACCGCGAGTTCGGCCACACTGGAGAGCGGCACGAACCCGCCTGCGGCCACCGGCACAGGCACCTGCCGCAGCGCCTCGAAGTCGCCGCGCTGTTCCTCGGACAGGCGCAGCACCACCGGGAAGCGGCGATCGCCCTCGAAGATCATCCCCGCCTCGCGCCCGCCCAGCGTCGCCTCGATCGTGTCCTGCACATCCTGCGCGGTGACGCCGAGCCGCGCCATCGCATCGCGATTGACCCTGATGTCGAGCATCGGCAGGCCGCCGGTCTGCTCCACCTTCACATCGGTCGCTCCCCGGGTCTGGCGCAGGATCGCCGCAATGCGCTCAGCGGTCGCGTTCATCGCCGGGAAGTCGTCGCCGAATACCTTCACCGCGATGTCGCCGCGGACCCCGGCGATCAACTCGTTGAAGCGCATCTGGATCGGCTGGGTGATCTCATAGGCATTGCCCGGGATCTTCGCGAGCTGCCCCTCCAGCCGCTCGACCAGCGCCTCCTTGGAGAGGCCAGGATCGGGCCATTGGTCACGCGGCTTGAGGATCACGAACATGTCGGTGGCGTTGGGCGGCATCGGATCGGAGGCGAGCTCCGCCGTGCCGGTCTTGGAGAAGGCGAACTTCACTTCCGGCTGGCGCGCGACCAGCCGCTCGATCGGCACCTGCATAGCCTGGCTCTGCTGCACCGAAGTCGCCGGGATGCGCAGCGCCTGGATCAGCAGATCGCCTTCATCCAGCTGCGGCAGGAACACCTGGCCGAGTGAAATAAAGGCCAGCGCCGCCACGCCCAGACTGGCCAGCGCCGCACCGATGGTGATGCGGGGATGTGCCATCGCCCGGCCCAGCCCCGGCTGATAGCGTCGGCGCAGCCAGCCAAGGATCCGACCTTCCTTCTCCTCCACCCGCTTCGACAGCCAGATCGCAATCGCAGCCGGCACGAAGGTGAGCGATAGGATGAAGGCGCAGGCGAGCGCGATCAGCACGGTCAGCGCCATCGGGACGAAGGTCTTGCCCTCCACCCCGCTCAGGGTGAGCAACGGCACATAGACGAGCATGATGATCGCCTGACCATAGACCGAGGGGCGGATCATCTCGCGTGCCGCCTCGGAGACGGTCTCGAGCCGCTCGCTCTCCAGCAGCGGCCGCCCGGCATCATGCTGGCGCTCGGCCAACCTCCGCAGCGCGTTCTCGACGATGATCACCGCGCCATCGACGATCAGGCCGAAGTCGAGCGCGCCAAGGCTCATCAGGTTCGCCGACACACCGACGCGCAGCATGCCGAAGCCTGTCAGCATCATCGTCACCGGGATCACCGCCGCCGCGATCAGCGCCGCGCGGAAATTGCCCAGCAGCAGGAACAGCACCGCGATGACCAGCAGCGCGCCCTCGCCCAGGTTGCCTCCCACCGTCTGGATCGTCGCGTTGACCAGCGCGGTGCGATCCAGCACCGGCTGGACGACGACGTCGGGCGGCAGCGAGGCATTGATCGCCCCGAGCTTGTCCGACACCGCAGTCGCCACGGTCCGGCTGTTCTCGCCGATCCGCATGATCGCGGTGCCGACCACGACCTCGGTGCCGTTCTCCGACGCCGATCCCATCCGCACCGCCTGCCCGGTCCGCACGCTCGCGACCTGTTCGAGCGTGATCGGTACGCCGCCACGGCTCGCGACCACGACCCGGGCGAGTTCCGCGGCATTGCGGATCCGGGCATCGGCGCGCACCGCCAGCCCCTCGCCGTTCCGGTCGATCGAGCCGCCGCCGCTGCTGAGGTTGTTGCGCTCGATCGCGGTCGCGAGGTCGGTCAGCGTCAGCCCGAGCGAGGCAAGCTTCGCCACGTCCGGCACGACCAGATATTGCCGGGCATAGCCGCCGATCGAGTCGATCCCGGCAAGGCCCGGCACGTTCTTGAGCAAGGGCGCCACGATCCAGTCCTGCGCGGTCCGCAGATAGGTCGCCTTCTCGGTCTCGCTGGCCAGCCGCTCGCCCTCCGGGGTGATGTAGCTGCCATCGGGCTGCATGCCGGGCTCGCCGGGCTTGTGGGTGTCTTCCTTGCGATGATCGAGCCGGACGGTCCACATATAGACCTCGCCCAGCCCGGTCGCGATCGGCCCCATCTCGGGCCGCACGCCGGGCGGCAAGGCATCGTCGATACCGCCCAGCCGCTCGTTCACCTGGGCGCGGGCGAAATAGATGTCGGTCGCGTCGGAGAAGACCGCGGTGACCTGGGCAAAGCCGTTGCGGTTGAGCGAGCGGGTATATTCGAGGCCGGGAATGCCTGCGAGTGCGGTCTCGATCGGAAAGGCAACCTGCTTCTCGACCAGCTCGGTGGAGAGCGCCGGCGCGCGAACGTTGATCTGGACCTGGTTGTTGGTGATGTCCGGCACCGCGTCGATCGGCAAGCGGTACAAAGCGGAGGCGCCGACGATCGCGGCGATGGCGGTGAGCAGGACGACAAGCCAGCGCTTGTCGACCGCCCAGCTGGTGATGCGGGCGATCATGCTCAGTCCTCGTGGCTCGCTTCGCCCTTGCCGAGTTCGGCCTTGAGCGTGAAGGTATTGGTCGTCGCGACCCGGTCGTCGCCGGAGATCCCCGAAAGGATCGCGATCATCGCCCCGTCGCGGGCGCCCAGCGTGACCGGCACCACCCGGAAACCCTGCGCGGTCCGGACGAACAGCACAGGCCGGTTCTCGAGCGTCTGCACCGCAGTGGCAGGGACCATCAGCGGCGCATTGCCCGCCCCGCCGACAGCGATCCGCGCCTGCACCGGCTCGCCGACACGCCACTGGCCGCGCCGGTTGTCGAGATCGGCGACCACGCGCACCAGCCGCGTCTGCGGATCGAGCGCCGGCGAGACCAGGCGCACCCGCGCCACCGCCATCCGCCCCGCGCCGGTCACTTCCATCGTCTCACCGGGACGAACGCGCGCGGCATCGGCGGCGGCGATCGACAGGGCCACATTCAGGCGATCGAGCGCCGCGATGCGGAACAGCTCGGTCTCGGCCGCGTCGGCGGCGAAGACCTGGCCCAGCGACGCGGTGCGAGCCACCACCCGCCCCGAGATCGGAGCGGTGATGACGATGCGGTTGAGCGAACCGCCTCGCACGCCCGAGGCGGCGACCCGCTGACGGGCAAGCCGCAGGTCGGTCGCCGCCTGTTCATGCGCGGCCTTCGATATCTCGACTTCGCGCAGCGGGCGGAAGCCCCGCGCATAGAGCGCCTCGTCGCGTGCCAGCGTGGCGCTGGCAAGGGTCAACCGGCTGCGCGCCTTCTCTACCTCGGCCTGCAGGTTCGCCGCCTCGCGGCTCTCGATCACCGCCAGCACGTCGCCGCGCCGCACCGGATCGCCGATGTTCCGGGTGAGCGAGACGACGCGCCCCTCGAGCGGCGCCGCCACAACGCGGGTGGCATCGGGATCGCTCTCGATCAGCGCGGGCGCCTCGATCGCCGCGCCAGCGCCGGCGCGATCGGGCCGGGCAAGGGTGATGTTGGCCGCCGCGATCTGTTCGGCGGTAAGCGTTATTGCGCCGTCGGCATGCGCCTCGGCGGCTTCCTTCTCGGGCTCGGGCGCGGGCTTGCCGCAGCCGGCAACGAGCGTCGCGACGCAAAGCGCCGCTGCAATTCGGTTCATTCTCGAAAACTCCTGACAGGGACAAACGCGCCGCACGGGCGCGGGCAGTCGCTGTCAGGCGATGGGTGGCCGAAGCGGCGTATCGGTCATCCGCGCGACCAGCACGGCGGTCACAGCCGGGCGCAGCATGCCCAATGGGCGGTATGCAACCGGTGCCGCGGGCATCTTCGCGGAGGCCGCAAGATCATGGCCGTGGCAGATCGAATGGTGGTGCGGCGTATCCTTGTCCGGATCGCCCTGCACTTCATCGGCATCGCCCGGCGCGTGCCAGGCCGCCATTTCCGCCGTCGACACGCCCCCGTCCGGCGCCTCGGTCGCATGCGCAATCGACGTCAGGCTGGTGAGCACCAGCATCAGACAGGCCAGGAAGGGCAGCAACGCGCGCATCGCCGCCCCATATCACATCGACGCGCCGGCGTAAGGCCCGATCAGGGCTCGCGCGGCTCGACCGCGACTGCGCCGGGATTGGCGACCAGGTCGCGGATCGCCGCAGTGTCGCCCTGGTTGATCACGCCATAGACGCGCACCGATCCAGCCCTGGGATCGGTCAGCACCAGCCGGTCGCGCGAATAGCGGTTCACTTCCTCGATCACTTCGCGCAGCGGCTCGCCCTGGAAGACCAGCCGGCCCCGCGTCCAGGCAACCGCGCTGTCCGCGTCGATGTCGGCTGCCTGGCGGATGAAGCCGGTATCGCCGCTCGTCCCCTTGGCAATGCCGAAGGACAGCCGCTCACCCTTGTGCGCCAGTTTCTCGATCGGCTCGGCGGCGCCCGGCCGGCCAGGCTCGGACAGGGCGACCCGCACCACGCCCTCGACCACCGTCACCTCGGCTTCGCGCCTGCCGACACTGACATCGAACATCGTGCCGACCGCGATCACCTCGCCGTGTCGTGTCTCGACCACGAAAGGGCGGCTCTTGTCATGCGCGACCTTGAACAGCGCCTCGCCCGCGACCAGCCGCAAGCGGCGTTCCTTCGCGATATAGGCGACGTCTACCCGGCTGTCGGCCGCGAGCGTCACCACCGACCCGTCGCTGAAGGCGATACGGCGACGCTCGGCATGGCCGGTCGCGATGCTCTGCACCGTCTCGTGGGTGGGCTGCGGATGCGTCATCCAGAGCGTTCCGCCGAACGCGAGCAGCACCGCGACGCTCGCCGCGATCGCCCGGCCGATCCACACCGGCCGCTGGCGCACCGGCACCGGCACGGGGCCGGGCCGCTCGAAATCGCCGAGCCAGTTCCAGAACTCGGATGCCTCCGCGCGGTCCGCCGGATGGAGATCACCTTCGCGCCCATCCAGGAACGCCTCGAAGACCGCGGGGGCTCGCTTGCCGAGATCGCGCTCGCTCATGCTCCGCGCTCCATAAGATGCGCAAGCCGATCGTAGAGATGCGCGACCGCGTGATTGAGGTGCTTCTGCACCATGCGCGGCGAGATGCCGAGCTCGCGCGCGATCTCGCCGGTGCCGCGCTCGTCGAAGCGGCGCATCACGAACACCTCGCGGCAGCGCGGCGACAATTCCGCCAGCGCCCCCTCGAGCGCGGACTGGAGATCGGCCACCCGGCGGCGATCCTCCTGCACCGGACGCACCGGCGGGTGGATCTCCGGCCCCAGCGGCACCACCGGCAGCGCGCGGCGGTGGCGATCGGCGATCAGGTTCGCGGCGATGCGGAACAGATAGGCCTGCGGCTCGTCAACCGTCCGCTCGCGCGCGCTGGCGACCAGCCGGGCGCAGGCTTCCTGCACCAGGTCTTCGACCTCGGAGGGATTGTCGATCCGACGCGCGACGAATGCCCGCAGCGCGGCACGATAGGCGTCGAACGCGCCTTCCTCGCCCTGCGGCACCCGCTGCATTTCCGATCGTCCGGCGGACAATTCCGCGCCTCCCCATTTGCGCGAATGCGCGCTTTCCTCCTGCCATGACGCGCCATTATCGCAAAGGCGAACCGTGCAAGCGCGCAACACTCGAAAAAAATTGATCCGTTCTGGTTCGCGTGTGTGTCGCACCAGCGTCATAAACCGTGATTGCCGCGTCCAGGCATCGATTCAGGGGGGTCGATAATCATGAACACACGCCAGTTGCTTCTCGCCACCGTTGCCGTTTTCGCCGCGGCTCCCGCCGGCGCCCAGGCCCGCGAGACGCTGCGCCACGAAATCCATTTCGCCGGCGGTCGCCTCGATACCGCGCTGATGCAGGTCGCGCAGCAGACCGGCGTGCAGCTGGTCTTCACCGATCCCGCCATCGCCCGCCTCAAGGCGCCGCGCCTCGATGGCCGCTACACGGTGGGTGACGCACTCGAGCTGCTGCTCGCCAACAGCCGCTACACCTATCGCTTCACCGGCCCGAACAGCGTCCGGGTGATGCCGCGCAGCGACGTACCCGCCACTGCCCGGCCGGTCGCGCTGTATCAGGACGCGCCCACGCCCACGCCGAGCGGGGACCAGCAGGCCTCGGCCGAGACCAGCGCGGTCGAGCAGGCCGTCAATGGCGACGGTCCGCCCCCGGCCGAGATCGTCGTGGTCGGCTCGCAGATCCGCGGCAGCAAGGTGACCGCCGCCCTGCCCGTCACCGTGGTTGACGAAGCCCAGATCGGCGCGACGGGCGCCACCTCGGGCGACGAGCTGTTCCGCTCGATCCCGCAGCTCGGCGATGTCAGCTTCAACAGCTCCTACCTGCCGAACAGCTCGAACTCGGCGCGCGGCGATGTCGGCTCGATCAACCTGCGCAACCTCGGCGTCGGCAACACGCTGGTGCTGCTCAACGGCCGCCGCGTCGTGAACCACCCGACCAGCCGCGCCGACGACAATCTCGTGCCGGTGCTCACCGTCAACACCAATGCCATCCCAGTCTTCGGCCTCGAGCGGATGGAAGTGCTGCGCGACGGCGCCGCCGCCATCTACGGATCGGACGCGGTCGCCGGCGTGGTCAACACCGTGCTCAAGACCGATTACAATGGCGTCGAGCTCGAAGGCCAGGTCGGCTGGGGCGAAGGCTCGCAGCTGTTCGAGACCAACACCCATCTGCTCGCCGGGCGCAACCTCGGCGATCGCGGCAACATCACCCTGTTCGCCAGCTACGACAAGCGCCAGGGCGTGATGGCGAACGACTTCGACTATACCCGCACCAACGACCTGCGCGCGCTGTTCGCCGATACGCGCTTCGCCGGATCGACCTCGCTCGACGGCCGCTCGACGATCACGCCCTGGGGCTCGTTCCAGACCGTCGGCAACGTCGTCGTCCGCCAGGGCACGACCGCGCTCACCAACACCTCGGGCCAGTTCCACATCCAGCCGACCAGCTTCACCGGCTGCCCGGCGGGCAATGCCGGCATCATCAACGGCACCAACTGCGTCGCCACCGGCACCAGCTCGACGGCCGGCATCCGCGAGCTGCGCTTCGACGCGCCGCTTGCCTTCAACACCAACGTCACGCCGAACATCCGCCGCATCAACCTGTTCATGAACGGGCATTACGAGCTGGGCGGCGGCGTCGAGCTGTTCGGCGAGGCTGGCTATTACAACGGCAAGAGCAACAGCACCCAGGCCTCGACCGGCACGCTGTCCTCCGGCCCGCTGACCATCGCCGCCAATGCCTATTACAATCCCTTCGGCCCCACCGGCAGCGCCAACCGCCTGCCCGGCATCAACGCCGCCGCCGCAGGCCAGGCGATCACCCTGTCGAGCTACAATTTCGCCGATGTCGGCCCGAACCATGTCGACGTGCTCAATACCCAGTTCCGCCTGCTCGGCGGCGTGCGTTTCGACGTGCTGGGCCTGCAGTGGGAGAGCGCGGCGGTCTATTCGGAAGCGCGGGTACGGGATACCTCCGACGGCATCAGCCAGACCCTTCTCCAGCGCCAGATCAACCTGACCACGCCGGACGCGTACAACCCGTTCAACGGCAGCGGCCTCACCCCGCCGAGCGGTTCGGACAATGTGCCGAGCAGCCTGGCCGCGATCAACGCGGTCAAGGTGAAGACTACCCGCATCAGCAAGTCGACGCTGGCGATGTGGGACATCAAGGGCTCGACCACCAACCTGATCAGCTTGCCCGGCGGCAATGTCGGCATGGCGATCGGCGGCGAAGTGCGCCGCGAGACCCAGAATGACGACCGCGACGGGCGTGTCGACGGCACGATCCAGTTCACCGACTCGATCACCGGCGCGGTCAACGGCTCCGACCTGATCGGCACCAGCCCCTCGCCAGACACGAGCGGCCGCCGCACCGTCGCCGCGGCCTATATGGAACTGGCGGTGCCGGTGATCTCGCCGGACATGCACATCCCGCTGATCCGCAACATCGAGCTCCAGCTCGCCGGCCGCTTCGAGCATTATTCGGATGTCGGCTCGGTCGCCAAGCCCAAGATCGCCGCAGCCTGGGACATCGTCCGCGGCATCCGCGTGCGCGGCTCCTATGCCGAGGGCTTCAAGGCGCCGAACCTCGAGCAGATCAACGCCACCCTGGTCACCCGCTCGAATACCCGCACCGACTATGTCCGCTGCGAGGCGCAGCTGCGCACCGGTGCGATCTCCAGCTTCGCCAATTGCTCGCAGGGCTTCGCCACCACCGCGCGGCGCTCGGGCAATCCGGACCTGAAGCCCGAACAGTCCAAGACCTGGACCGTCGGCGTGGTGCTGGAGCCGCATTTCCTCGATTCCGCGATCGGCCGGATGACCTTCACCGCCGATTACTGGCATGTCGACCAGAAGGGGATCGTCGGCCTGTTCGGCGAGGGCAATGCGCTGATCAACGACTATCTGCTGCGCGTGCAGGGCTCAAGCGATCCGAACGTGATCCGCGCCGCGCCCACGGCGGAGGACAATGCGCTGTTCGCCGGTTCGGGCCTCGCCCCCGTCGGCCGCGTGCTCTATGTCAACGACAAGTACGTCAACCTGCTGCCGCAGGAAGTCGCCGGCGTCGACCTGGGCTTCAACTGGCGCCTGCCGGACTTCGGCGCGGGCAAGATCAGCCTCAACGCCAATGCCGCCTATCTCGACAAGTTCTTCCTCGAGCCTTCGCCGCCGATCCAGAACCTGATCGCCGCGCGTACCGCGGGGACGATCAACGCCGGCACCAATATCGCCGATGCCGGCGATCTCGTCCGCCAGAACGGCAAGCCGCGCTGGAAGGTCACCGGCTCGATCACCTGGGAGAAGGGTCCGTTCCAGATCGGCGGCTTCACCCAGTACACCAGCGACGTCGATGATACCGGCCTGCTCGATTCCGCCGGCGCCGCCTGGCTGATCGAGGACCGGATGACCTTCAACCTCTACGGCCAGGTCACGGTGGGCAAGCGCAGCGATGGCGGCCGCTACCGGCTGCGCATCGGCGTGCGCAACCTCACCAACGAGGCGCCGCCGCTCAGCTCGGGCGGCTTCCTCGGCTCGCTCTACAGCCCCTATGGCCGCTACTGGTACGCCAACATGCGGGCGAGCTTCTGATGCGGATCGCCCTGATCCTCGCGCTGGCGTCGCTCGCGACGCCGGCCTTCGCCCAGGAAGCCCCGGAGGCGCCCGCCACGCAGCGCGTCTCTGGCGGCGACATCGTCGCCTATGACCAGATCCACAAGCCGGTGATCGGGCGCGGCGGCATGGTCGTCAGCCAGAACCGGATCGCTGCCGATGTCGGCGCGGCGATCCTGCGCAAGGGCGGCAATGCGGTGGATGCCGCGATCGCCACTGCCTTCGCGCTCGCCGTCACCCTGCCGCGCGCCGGCAATGTCGGCGGCGGCGGCTATATGCTGATCCACATGGCGGCGAAGGACGGCAAGCCCGCCCAGACGATCGCGATCGACTATTACGGCCAGGCGTCGCGCAACACGACGCCGGACCTGCTGCTCGGCGCCAATGGCAAGTTCGATGCCGCCAAGGGCTATTCGATGAAGGGCGTCGCGATCCCCGGCACCGTCGCCGGGCTGTGGGAAGCGCATAAGCGCTTCGGTTCGCTGCCCTGGGGCACGCTGATCGCCCCGGCGATCGCCATGGCCCGCGACGGCGTGATCCTGTCCGACGACGAAGCGCAAGCAAACGCCGACCAGAAGAAGGCGATGCATGACGACGCGGCCGCCCTCGCCGTTTTCTTCAAGCCCGACGGCAGCGCCTATGCCCCCGGCGAGCGCTGGAAGCAGCCCGAGCTCGCCGCGACGCTGCAGCTGATCGCCGCCAGGGGCCGTGACGGCTTCTACACCGGTGCGATCGCCCGGAAGATCGCGGCCGGCATGAAGGCCGGCGGCGGCGTGATCGACGAGCAGGATCTCGCCGCCTATCAGCCGGTGATCTCCGAGCCGATCTGGTCGAGCTATCGCGGCATGCCGATCGCGTACATGCCGCCCACCGCCTCGGGGGTGAGCGTCGCCGAGGCAATGAACATCCTCGAGCGCTTCCCGGTGCGCGAGCAGCGCTGGGGCAGCGTCGCCAACCTCCATCTCCTCGCCGAGACGCTCAAGATCGTCTGGGCGGACCGCAAGCTGATCGGCGGCGGCCCGGACTGGCGTACGCCCGCAAAGGGCCTGGCGAGCAAGGAATATGCCGCCGAGCGCGCGAAGCTGATCCAGACCGGCGCGTCGCTCGACGCGAAGACATTGCCGGACGGCAATCCCTATCCGTTCGAGAGCAAGGACACGACGCACTTCTCGGTGGTCGACGCCGCCGGCAACGCGGTGAGCAACACCTACACCCTCTCCGCCTCCTATGGCGCGCATGTCGTGGCACCCGGCACCGGCATCCTGCTAAACAACTCGCTCGGCAACCTCGCCTGGGGCCGCAATGGCCCGGACAGCAAGGCGACCCAGCCGGTGCCGGGCAAGCGCGTCGGCTCGACGATCACCCCGATGATCGTGTTCAAGGACGACAGGCCCTGGCTGGTCACCGGCACGCCGGGCGGCGGCTACATCATCGCGACGATGGTGCAGATGCTCTCCAACGTCATCGATCACCGCCTCAACGTCGCCGAAGCCGCCGAGCGTCCGCGCATCAACCAGTCGGGCGGCGACGGCCCGATCGAGCTGGAGGAAGGCTTCTCGCCGGACATCATTCCCCTGCTCGAGGCAAAGGGGCACAAGGTGCGCAGCTCGAACACCATGGGATCGGTCCAGTCGATCATGGTCGAAGGCGACAAGTTCCTGGGATCGGCCGACACGCGCCGTCCCGATGCCGCGGCTGTCGGCGCGAAATAAGGGGAGAATGCAGGACATGAAGATCAGGACCGCGCTGCTGCTCGCAAGCATGTTCGCGCCGCTTTCCGCCCAAGCCCAGGCCGTGCCCGAGGCGCAGCGCGGCGCGATCCTGGCGGGCATCGACAAGCGCGCGCCCGATCTCGAGAGCACCGCCAGGGCGATCTGGGGCTGGTCCGAAGTCGGCTATCAGGAAACCAAGTCCTCCGCCCTGCTCCAGGCACGGCTGAAGAAGGCGGGCTTCACCGTCACCCCCGGCGTCGCCGGCATGCCGACCGCCTTTGTCGCCAGCTTCAAGCAGGGCAGCGGCCCGGTGATCGGCATCCTCGCCGAATATGACGCGCTGCCCGGCCTCGCCCAGACCAATGCCCCCACCAAGACCTCGATTGCCGGCAAGGCCGCCGGCCATGGCTGCGGCCACAATCTGTTCGGCGCCGCCAGCGTCGAGGCGGCGATCGCGATCCGGGAATGGATGATCGCCAACAAGGTCCAGGGCGAACTGCGCGTCTATGGCTCGCCGGCCGAGGAAGGCGGCTCGGGCAAGGTCTATCTGGTCCGCGCCGGCCTGTTCGACGATGTCTCGGCCGTGCTCCACTGGCACCCCGGCGACGCCAATGGGGTGTCGACCGGCAAGAGCATGGCCAACATCTCGGGCAAGTTCCGCTTCCACGGGGTCAGCGCCCATGCCGCCGCCTCGCCGGACAAGGGCCGCTCCGCGCTCGACGGCGTCGAGGTGATGGACGTCGCGGTGAACTTCATGCGCGAGCACATCCCCTCGTCCACGCGCATCCACAACATCATCACCGCCGGCGGCGAAGCCCCGAACGTCGTCCCCGACTTCGCCGAGAGCTATTATTATGTCCGCAACGTCGATCCGCTGATCGTCCGCGACGTGTGGGGCCGCGTGGTCAAGGCCGCCGAGGGCTCGGCGATGGCGACCGGCACCACGGTCGATTACGAGATCACCGGCGGTGTCTATTCGATGCTCGCGAGCGAGACGCTCGCCAAGGTGATGAGCAGCAACCTCAACGCGGTCGGCGGCGAGACCTGGACACCCGAGGAGATCGCCTGGGCGACCGAGCTGCAGAAGAGCCTGCCGACGCAGAAGTCGCTCGACTCGGTGAAGCAGACCAGCTCGCGCGAGCGCGGGCCGGACGGCGGCGGCTCGACCGACGTGTCCGACATCAGCTGGACCGTGCCGACGATCGGCCTCAGCACCGCGACCTGGGTGCCCGGCACCCCGGCGCACAGCTGGCAGGCGGTCGCCGCCTCGGGCTCGTCGATCGGCATCAAGGGCGCCACCGTCGCCGCCAAGACGATCGCGCTCACCGGCGCGGACCTGTTCCTGTCGCCCGAGGTTCTGAAGGAAGCCCGGGCAGAGCTCGACAAGGCGCGCGGCCCGGACTTCAAGTACAACGCGCTGCTCGGCACGCGTACGCCCGCGCTCGACTATCGCAAGCCGACCCCGGCCTGGGAGGGGTCGACCAAGTCGAAATAGCGGCGCGCTTCAAGAAAGCTGTTCCCCGGCGAAGGCCGGGGCCCAGTTGCAATGCCGTCCGAGAGATTCCTGAGCCAAACCAGGTTCGCCGAGACTGGGCCCCTGCCTTCGCCGGGGAACAGCGACGCCTTGTCTCACAAACTCTGAACCAGCCTCAGGCCAGCTTGCAGACATCCACCCAGCGCTGCGAAACCAGCCCGGCCAGCCGCTCGGGCTCGACTTCCACCGACGCGGTGCGCGATCCGGCAGCCGGGAACACCGTGTCGAACCCGCGGATCGACACGTCGCAATAGACCGGCAGCGGCGTCGCCAGTCCGAAGGGGCAGACGCCACCTACCGGATGCCCGGTCAACGCCTCCGCCTCTTCCGCGCCGAGCATCGAAGCCCTGCCGCCGAACTCGGCCTTGGTCTTCGGATTGTCGAGCCGTGCGTCACCGCGGGCGACGACGAGCATCACGCCCTCGCCCACCCGCAATGCCAGCGTCTTGGCGATGCGCCCGGGCTCCACCCCGAGCGTCGCCGCCGCTTCCGCCACCGTTGCGGTGCTTGCCGATTGCTCGATCAGGCTGAGATCGGGCGCATGCTCGGCAAGCCACGTGCGTACGGTTTCTACGGTCAATCCTCGATCTTCTTCCTGAACGTCTCGGGGAGCAGCAACAGGCCGAGGATGAAGGTGCAGGCCGCAGCCACCACCGGGTACCAGAGCCCGTAATAGATATCCCCGGTCGCCGCGACCATCGCGAAGGCCGTCGCCGGCAGGAAGCCGCCGAACCAGCCATTGCCCAGGTGATAGGGCAGCGACATCGAAGTGTAGCGGATCCGGCTGGGGAACAGCTCGACCAGCATGCCGGCGATCGGGCCGTAGACCATGGTCACCAGCAGCACGAGCGCGAACAGGATCGCGATCACCATCGGCTTGTTGATCCGGGCGTCATCCGCCTTGGCCGGATAGCCAGCGGCCTTCAGTGCCGCGCTGAGCCGCGCGGAATAGGTCTTCAGGTCGCCCGCCGCTGTCGTCGCTCCACCGATGCTGACTTCGCCCGAGCCATAAGCCTCAGTGCTATAGGGAACACCGGCCTTGGCAAGCGTCGACTTGGCGATGTCGCAGCCGGTCTTGTCGAACTTGTTCTTGCCGATCGGATCGAACTGTACCGAGCAGGTCGCGAGATCGGCATAGACCGTCACCGGCGCCTTGGCCTGCGCTTCCGCCAGCGCCGGGTTCGCCGCCTGGGTCAGCGCGTGGAACAGCGGGAAATAGCTGATCGAGGCGAGCAGGCAGCCCGCCAGGATGATCGGCTTGCGCCCGATCTTGTCCGAGAGCCAGCCGAAGAACACGAAGAACGGCGTACCCAGCGCCAGCGCCACGGCGATCAGCACGTTCGCCGTCATCCCGTCGACCTTGAGCGTCTTCTCGAGGAAGAACAGCGCGTAGAACTGCCCCGTGTACCAGACCACCGCCTGGCCGACGACCGCGCCGAACAGCGCGATGAGGACGATGCGCAAATTGCCCCAGCGCAGGAACGCCTCGGTCAGCGGCGCCTTGGAGACGTTGCCGGTCGCCTTCATCCGGGCATAGACCGGGCTCTCGTTGAGCTGCAGCCGCACCCAGAGCGACACGCCGAGCAGCAGGATCGAAGCGAGGAACGGCACACGCCAGCCCCAGCTCGCAAAGGCTTCCTCGCCCAGCCAGGAACGCGTGCCGATCACCACCAGCAGCGAGGCGAACAGGCCGAGCGTCGCCGTGGTTTGGATCCAGCTGGTATAGAGGCCGCGCTTATGGTTGGGTGCATGCTCGGCGACATAGGTGGCGGCACCGCCATATTGGCCGCCCAGCGCCAGGCCCTGCAGCACGCGCAGCGTCACCAGCAGGATCGGCGCAGCCACGCCGGCGGTCGCGAAATTGGGCAGCAGGCCCACCGCGAAGGTCGATCCGCCCATGATTCCCATGGTGACGAGGAAGGTGTTCTTGCGCCCGACCAGGTCGCCGATCCGCCCGAATACCAGCGCGCCGAACGGCCGCACCGCGAAGCCTGCAGCAAAGGCGGCAAGCGCGAAGATGAAGGCGGTGGTATCGTTCACCCCCGCGAAGAACTGCGCCGAGATCGTCGTCGCCAGCAGGCCGTACAGGTAGAAGTCGTACCACTCGAACACGGTGCCCAGCGACGATGCCGCGATCACCATCTTCTCGTTCTTCGTGGCTGTGTGATGATCGCCCTCGGGCGCCGACGGGGTGTCGGACGTCAGATCCTGGCTCAAGCTATCTTCCCCTTATTTGTTAGCGCTAACCAACCACAGTCCTGCCGTGGTTGGAACCCCCGTCGCTTCGCGCGCTCTTTGGCACGCTGACCGACAGGTTCGGCGAAGCGCCTCTCAGGGGCAAGCTTTTTTCCGTGGATAGCCCAGCTTGTGATCGCAAAAGCTGTACTTCACAGCTTCGCCGCAGCGCGGTAGAGTCCGCCCATGTTCGAGCGCTTTTTCCTCTCCCACCCGCGCGCCGTCGGCGAGACCTATGGCGAGCATGCCGCAACCGCTGCACGATTCGGCTTCACCATGATCGTCGGTGGCGCTGCCTGCGTCGTCCATTCGATCTTCCCGTCGCTGTTCGCCCGTACCGCAAGCGACGCCGTGAAGCGGCTCTATGCGCAGATGATGGCGCGCCAGCCGGGCATGAACGCCAAGCCGCTCGCGCATCAGCAGCCCGAGTGGCAGATCGAATACGAAATCTGAGCGGGGGGACCGCCTGACATGATCGAGCACGTCGCCATTATCGGCGCGGGCTTTTCGGGTACGTTGCAGGCGATCAACCTGCTCCGCCACGAAGGCCCCCGCGCAACCCTGATCGAACGCGCACCGGTGGCGGGCCTCGGCCTCGCCTATGGCGCCGCCCATCCCAGCCATGTGCTGAACGTCCGCGCCGCCAATATGAGCGCCTTTCCGGACGATCCCTCGCACTTCGTCCGCTGGCTCGAAGCGCGCGGCGTCGAGAATGCGGCGACTGCCTTCATCCCCCGCGTCACCTATGGCGAATATCTGCGCGAGCTGCTCGATGCCGCGCTGCTCGACCATCCCGACCGGCTCAGGCTGGTGCGCGATGAGGTCGACGACCTGGAATTCGCCGATGGCGTGACCGTGCGCCTCAAGGGCCAGACGATCGAAGCCGATGCCGCCGTGCTCGCGGTCGGCAACCTGCCCCCGCACGATCCGCCCGGCCTCGATCCCGAAGCGCTGTCGGGCAGCCGCTACAAGGGCGATCCCTGGGACGCGAGCGTGCCGGAGGGTCTCGGCCCCGACGATACCGTGCTGGTGATCGGCACCGGCCTGACGATGATCGACGTCGTCCTGCTGCTCGATGCGCGCGGCTTCCAGGGCAAGATCGTCGCCCTCTCCCGCCGCGGCCTGCTCCCGCGCAGCCATGCCCCGGGCAGCGATTGGAAGAAGCTGCAGGAACGCCCCGCCACCACCGCCTCGCGCCTGCTCCAAGCCGTCCGCAACCGCGGCGAGGAGATCGGCTGGCGCAACGCGGTCGATGAGCTGCGCCCCTTCACCCAGGCGATGTGGGGCAATGCCAGCGAAGCCGAGCGCGGCCGCTTCCTGCGCCATCTCCGTCCCTGGTGGGACGTGCATCGCCACCGCCTCGCGCCCGAGGTCTATGCCCGGCTGATGGCAGTGATCGAGCGCGGCCAGCTCGAGGTGATCGCCGGCAAGACGCTCGGCTTCGAGGAGAAGCCCGAAGGTATCGAGGTCACGCTGCGCCGCCGCGGTGCCGATGCGGCCGAGACCATGACGGTCCAGCGCATCATCAACTGCACCGGCCCGCTGGGCGATCTCAACCGCACCGAGGAGCCGCTGCTCCAGAAGCTCGCGGCGCGCGGCATGATCCGCCCGGATGCGGCGCATCTCGGCATCGATGTCGACAACCAGGGCCAGACAATCAACGCCGCTGGCGGCCCCAACGGCAATCTCTACGCGCTCGGCCCGATGACCCGCGGCGCCTTCTGGGAAATCGTCGCGGTGCCCGATATCCGCACCCAGACCTGGAGCGTCGCCCGGCGGCTCTCCAACGCACACTGGGTCGGCGGCGAAGGGCTGTAACACTCCGTCATCCCGGCGAAAGCCGGGATCTCGTGCGGCTCTCTTCCTGTGACTTCGCCTGAGATCCCGGCTTTCGCCGGGATGACGGCTGTTTGCACCGAGCAACTAGTATCAATTGACACTACATCCGCTTGCGACTAGCCCACGCCCATAATCTTGGAGCGTGCCCCATGACCGATCCTGCAAATCCGCTCGGCCTCAACGGCTTCGAATTCGTCGAATTCACCTCGCCCGATCCCGAGGCGATGGGGAAGCAGTTCGAGCAGCTCGGCTTCGTGCCGACGCATCGGCACCCGACCAAGAACATCACCCGCTACAAGCAGGGCCGCATCAACCTGATGCTCAACCGCGACGAGGCCGGCCGCGTGGCGGCGTTCCGCGGCGAGCACGGCCCCTCGGCCAGCGCAATGGCCTTCCGCGTCGCCGATCCGGCCAAGGCGATGGAATGGGCGCTCGCGCACGGCGCCAAGCCGACCGAGGAAGACGACACCGTCATCCAGGGCATCGGCGGCTCGTACCTCTATTTCATCCAGGACGGCACCGATCTCTATGCCGACTGGGCGGCGTTCGACGGCTGGGAAGCCGCCGAGGCCGAGAACAATGTCGGGCTCGACCTGCTCGACCACCTCACCCACAATGTCCGTCGCGGCCAGATGCGGGTGTGGTCGGAGTTCTACAAGACGCTCTTCGCCTTCGAGGAGCAGAAGTATTTCGACATCAAGGGCCAGGCTACCGGCTTGTTCAGCCAGGCGATGATCGCGCCCGACAAGGCGATCCGCATCCCGCTCAACGAGAGCCAGGACGACAAGAGCCAGATCGAGGAGTTCATCCGCGAGTATAAGGGCGAAGGCATCCAGCACCTCGCGCTGACCACCCCGGACATCTTCGACACGGTCGAGCGGCTGCGCGCCCGCGGCGTCAAGCTGCAGGACACGATCGAGACCTATTACGAGCTGGTCGACAAGCGCGTCCCCGGCCACGGCGAGGACCTCGAGCGCCTGCGCCGCAACCGCATCCTGATCGACGGCAATGTCGGCGACGAGGGCATCCTGCTCCAGATCTTCACCGAGAACATGTTCGGCCCGATCTTCTTCGAGATCATCCAGCGCAAGGGCAATGAAGGCTTCGGCAACGGCAACTTCCAGGCGCTGTTCGAATCCATCGAGCTAGACCAGATCCGCCGCGGCGTAATCAAGGTCGATGCCTGAACGCTTTCTTCACACAGGCACGCGAAAACGGCCGCGATTGCGTAGCCGCATTCCGTAGCGTAATGCGCCGGCCTGAGTGAACCATTTCATGCCACCCGCGTTAGGGTGGACGGAAGTTTGGAGAGGGAGACCGGGGGGAGCGACGCTTGTAGCGTAACGCGCTGCTCCACCCCGGCCACAACCTTCAGGCAAAGGCGGGCTCGCCCCGCACTTCGTCCCCGGCCCCTTCCCGGAACCGCGCTTCGTCGAGCAGTCCTTCGCGCTTGGCGACGATCACCGGCACCAGCATCTGCCCCGCCACATTGGTCGCGGTCCGGCCCATGTCGAGGATCGGGTCGATGGCGAGCAACAGCCCCACCCCGTCCAGCGGCAGGCCGAGCGTCGACAGGGTCAGCGTCAGCATCACCGTCGCGCCGGTCAGGCCCGCGGTCGCGGCCGAGCCCAGCACCGATACGATCGCGATCAGCGCATAATGCTCCAGCCCAAGCGGGATGCCGTAGAATTGCGCGACGAAGATCGCCGAGATCGCCGGATAGATCGCCGCGCAACCGTCCATCTTGGTGGTGGCACCCAGCGGCACGGCGAAGGCGGCATAGGCCCGCGGCACGCCCAGCGCGCGCTCGGTGATCTCCTCGGTAACCGGCAGGGTGCCGACCGAGGAGCGCGAGACGAAGCCGAGCTGGATCGCCGGCCAGGCCGAAGCGAAGAAGCGCAGCGGGCTCAGGCCATGCGCGAACAGCAGCACCGGGTAGACGACCAGCAGCACCAGCGCGAGACCGAGATAGACCGCGCCCGCATAGGTGCCGAGCGCCGCCAGCGACTCCCAGCCATAGCGGACCACCGCGTCGCCGATCAGCGCGGCGGTGCCGATCGGGGTCAGCCGGATCACCCAGCGCAGCAGCAGCCTGAACACGGAGAGCGCCGAGGCGTTGAAGTCGAGGAAGCGATGCCCCGCCTCGCCCGCCTTCACCGCCGCCGCGCCGATCGCGACCGCCAGCACGATGATCTGGAGCACGTTGAACGAAAGCCCGGTGGTCGCGCCGCCGTCATTCAGCTTGGTCGAAGCGGCGATCCCCAGGAAATTGGCCGGCACCAGCCCCTTGAGGAAGTCCAGCCAGCTGCCCGTGCTCGAAGGCGCGGCGGCAGCGGCAGCCGCCACCGCGCTATGATGCCCTGGCTGGAGCACCAACCCCAAGGTGATGCCGATCGCCACCGCGATGCCCGCGGTGATCGCGAACCACAGCAAGGTTCGCACCACCAGCCGCGCGGCATTGTTGAGATCGCGCAGCGCCGCGATCGACGCTACGATGGCGGTGAACACCAGCGGCGGCACCAGCACCTTGAGCAGCTGCACGAAGATCTGCCCGATCGTCTGCAGCGCCTGGGCCAGGCCATTGGCCGTCTCGCCGTCGCCGCCGATCGAGCGCGCCGCCAGCCCGAGCGCCAGCCCGGCAACCATGCCGATCGCAACCTGCACGCCGAAGCTCGGTAGGCGCCGCGGGGGTGCGGCTGCGCTGGTGGTGGCCATTGGTTACGACTCCGGAATTAAACCCACTAAAGAAGTAGGAATTAACCCGCTGCCGCCCAACAAAGTTTAGGTTCGCGCCCCTAAAGCTGCCCCGTCGCCAGATAGTAACATTTGACACTTTATGTGCGCCGCTACAGAGAGTCCGGCATGGAGAGGATGCGATGACCGACTATTTCCCCGGCTTCGGCAACCATGTTTCGACCGAGGCGGTCCCCGGCGCCCTGCCGGTTGGGCGCAACAGCCCGCAAAAGCCGGCCTATGGCCTCTATGCCGAGCAGCTTTCGGGCACGGCCTTCACCGCGCCGCGCCATGAGAACCGCCGGTCCTGGCTCTATCGCCTGCGCCCCACCGCCGAGCATCCGCCCTTCACCCGCTATCAGGGCGCGCCGCATTTCGCGGCTGACCTGCCCGGCGAGCCCCTGCCCCCCAATCGCCTGCGCTGGAACCCGGTAGAGGCACCCGCCCCGGGCACCGACCTGGTCGATGGCATGGTCACGATGCTAGCCAACCGCGATCCCGCCGATCTCGAGGGCGTGGCGGTGCATGTCTATGCCGCCAACAAGGACATGGAGGCCCGCGTCTTCTTCGACGCGGATGGCGAGCTGCTCTTCATCCCGCAGGCGGGCCGGCTGGCCCTGCTGACCGAGCTCGGCCGCATCGATGTCGCCCCTGGCCAGGTCGCCCTGATCCCGCGCGGCGTCCGTTTCCGCGCGCTGCTGCCCGATGGCAGCGCGACCGGCTATGTCGCGGAGAACCACGGCGCGCTGTTCCGCCTGCCCGATCTCGGCCCGATCGGCGCGAACGGCCTCGCCAATCCGCGCGACTTCGAGACGCCCGCCGCCTGGTTCGAGGATCGGGACGAGCCCTTCGAAGTGATCCAGAAGCACCTGGGCCACCTGTGGACCACCACCCTGCCCCACAGCCCGCTCGACGTGGTCGCCTGGCACGGCAATCTCGCGCCCTGGCGCTATGACCTCTCCCGGTTCAACACGATGAACACGGTGAGCTTCGACCACCCTGATCCCTCGATCTTCACGGTACTGACCTCGCCCTCGGACGTGCCGGGCCGCGCCAATGCGGACTTCGTGATCTTCCCGCCGCGCTGGATGGTCGCCGAGGACACGTTCCGCCCGCCCTGGTTCCACCGCAACATCATGTCCGAGGCGATGGGGCTGATCACCGGCGCCTATGACGCCAAGGCCGAAGGCTTCGCGCCCGGCGGCCTGTCGCTGCACAACCTGATGGCCGGCCACGGCCCCGACGTGACGAGCTGGCAGGGTGCGACCAACGCGGACCTCAAGCCGCACAAGATCGCCGGTACCATGGCCTTCATGGTCGAGACCTGCTGGCCCTATAAACCGACCCGCTACGCCCTCGACCGCGCCCAGCCCGACTATGACGCGGCGTGGGAGGGGTTCCCAAAGGCGCAGTTGCCCAAGTGAGTGAACGCCTCACCGAAACGCCTCCCAACGTCACCCTCGGCCCGCTCGACCTGATCGCCGACGGCAAGGCGCGCAACTTCGTCCTCGAAATGCGCGCCGGCCGCTTCCACGGCTTCGTCGTCCGCCGGGGCGAAACCGTGCGCGGCTATCTCGACCTTTGCGCACACATGGCGCTGCCGCTGTCGAACAAGCTCGACGACTACCTCACCCCCGATGGCAGCCATATCCAGTGCAGCTGGCACGGCGCGCTTTACCGGATCGAGGATGGCGTCTGCGTCGGCGGCCCGTGCACTGGCGCGAAGCTCCGCCCCTGGCCGGTGACGGTGATCGACGGCAAGATCGTCACTGCCTGATCGTCCTTGCGCGGGCTCGCGAAATGCGGGATTAGAGGCGATAATAAGTCAGCAATACTGACCATCTTTGGAGAGTGGCCATGACCCCCGATTTCGATTTCGGCCTGGGCGAAACTGCGGACATGATCCGCGAGACGACGCAGCGCTTCGCCAAGGAGCGTATCGAGCCGCTTGCCGCGAAGATCGATGCCGAGGACTGGTTCCCGCGCGACGAGCTCTGGCCCGCCATGGGCGAGCTCGGCCTGCACGGCATCACCGTCGAGGAAGAGTTTGGCGGCCTGGGCCTCGGCTATCTCGAGCATGTCATCGCGCAGGAAGAAATCGCCCGGGCTTCGGCCTCGATTGGCCTCTCTTACGGCGCCCATTCAAACCTTTGCGTCAACCAGATCCGCCGCTGGGCCAACCCGGAGCAGAAGGCGAAGTACCTTCCCAAGCTGATCTCGGGCGAGCATGTCGGCAGCCTCGCCATGTCGGAGGCCGGCGCCGGCTCGGACGTCGTCTCGATGACGCTGCGCGCCGAGAAGACCGATCGGGGCTACGTCCTCAACGGCACCAAGTTCTGGATCACCAACGCGGCCTATGCGGACACGCTGGTGGTCTACGCCAAGACCGGCGAGGGCTCGCGCGGCATCACCACCTTCCTGATCGAGAAGGACATGCCCGGCTTCTCGATCGGCCAGAAGATCGACAAGATGGGCATGCGCGGCTCGCCCACTGCCGAGTTGGTGTTCAACGATTGCGAAGTGCCCGAGGAAAACGTCATGGGCCCGCTCAACGGCGGCGTCGGCGTGCTGATGTCCGGCCTCGATTATGAGCGCACCGTGCTCTCGGGCATCCAGCTCGGCATCATGCAGGCCTGTCTCGACGTGGTCCTGCCCTATATCCGCGAGCGCAAGCAGTTCGGCCAGGCGATCGGCCATTTCCAGCTGATGCAGGCCAAGGTGGCGGACATGTACGTCGCGCTCAACAGCGCGCGTGCGTACGTCTATGCCGTGGCGAAGAGCTGCGACGCGGGCAAGACCACCCGCTTCGACGCGGCCGGCGCGATCCTGCTCGCGTCCGAGAGCGCGGTGAAAGTCTCGCTCGAGGCGATCCAGGCGCTGGGCGGTGCCGGCTATACCAAGGACTGGCCCGTCGAGCGCTTCGCTCGCGACGCCAAGCTGCTCGACATCGGCGCGGGCACCAACGAAATCCGCCGCATGCTGATCGGCCGGGAGCTGATCGGCGCTTGAAGGCGCTGCGCATCCTGGGCGTGATCGGCGCGATCCTGCTGATGGCGGGCGAAGGTTATCGCTCTTGGGGTGCGGGCCGCCCGGCGGTGTTCTGGATGGACGACATGCTCGCCGGCGCGATGATGATCGCCGCCGCGATTCTCATCGGCCGCCAGAGTTTCGCCACCCGCAGCTTCTTCGCGGCAAGCTGGGGCGTGGCGGTCGGCATGCTCTACGGCAGCTTCTTCGGGAAGCTCTACGATCCGGCGAACAGCAACCCGGGCAATTTCTCGATCGGCCTGCTGACCTGGCTGGTCGGCGCCGCCTTCGTCATCGCGATCGGCGGGCTGGTGGCGAGCATCGTGCTGCCCGGCCCGCACCGATAAACCTCCCCGAGCGTTGCCCGGGGAGGCGCATCCGGTCACCCTGCCTTCACGGTCTCCACCGCCTCGAGGATCGCCGCCGCGACGGCCTCGGGCTGCGACAGCAGCGAAAGATGCCCGGCCTTCAGCTCGGTGGTCTTGGCGTTCATCTGCGCCGCGAACTGGCGCTCGAGATCGACGTTCACCACCCGGTCCTCGGCAGAGACCAGATACCAGCACGGAAGGCTTTCCCAGGCGGCGATAGTCGCCGTGTCGCCGAAGGTGCTGGCGGCGAGCGGCGGCTGGACGGCCGCCAGCACCCGCGCCTCGGCTTCGGGCAGGTCATTGGCGACATCCTCGATCCAACCCTGCTCGCTGATCTTGAGATAGCCGTTGCCGTCGTCGCTGATCCTGCCCAGCGCCGGCGGTGCGGGGTACGCGCCGACCAGCGCGCCAAGCGTCTCGCCCGCCTTGGGCGCGAAGGCGGCGACATAGATCAGCGCCTTCACCTTGTCGTGCGCCCCGGCCTCGGTGATGACCGCTCCGCCCCAGCTATGGCCGGCCAGCACCACCGGCCCGGCCACGGCATCCAGCGCGCGCCGCGTCGCCGCGACATCGTCGGCCAGCGAATTGGTGGGGTTCTGCACCGCGACCACGCTCAGCCCTTCAGCCTGCAGCAACGGGATCACCCGCTGCCAGCTCGATCCGTCCGCCCAGGCGCCGTGCACCAGAACGACCGTTGGCGTGTCGGCTTTGCTATCCATGATCTTCACTCCAGGCAGGCGTCACCGGATTGGCGACGGTGCCAGCCTGGAGGCGGATCGGCGGTTCGATCAATCTGGCCTTGGGGTGTCGTGCCCACTCAAAGGAGTGAGCACGACGCCAATTTCACCAGATCTTCACGCGCTTGTCGGGCGTCAGGTACAGCTTCTCGTTCGGCTGGACATTGAACGCCGGATACCATGCGTCGAGATTGCGCACGGTGAAGGCACGCCAGCGACCCGGCGCGTGCGCATCGGTCGCCACTTCGGCCCGCAGCGCCTGGTCGCGCTGCTTCTCGCGCCAGCTCTGGGCAAAGGCGAGGAAGAAGCGCTGGTCGCCGGTCAGCCCGTTGATTACCGGCGCTTCCTTGCCCTTGAGCGAAGCGTGATACGCCTCATAGGCCGCGGTCAGCCCCGCCACGTCGGCGATGTTCTCGGCCAGCACCTGCTTGCCGTTGAGGAACAGCCCGGGCAGCACCTCATAGGCGCTATACTGCGCCGCCAGCGCCGCGCTCGCCTGCTCGAAATGCTTGAGATCCTCGGGCGTCCACCAGTTGCGCAGCTTGCCCGCGCTGTCGAAACTCGAACCGGTATTGTCGAAGCTGTGGCTGATCTCATGTCCGATGGTCGCGCCGATCGAGCCATAGTTCGCCGCCGCATCCGACTTGGGATCGTAGAACGGCGCCTGCAGGATCGCCGCCGGGAAGTTGAGCGCGTTTTGCAACGGCAGGTTGACCGCGTTGACGGTCTGCGGCGTCATCCACCACTCGCCCTTGTCCACCGGCTTGCCGATCTTGGCGAGCTGGTGCGCCGTCTCTGCCTTGTCCGCGCGGATCAGGTTGCCGACCGGATCGTCCGCCTTCACGTCGAGCGACGCATAGCTGCGCCACGTCTCGGGATAGCCGACACCGACGCGCATCGTCTCGATCTTCTTGCGCGCCTCGGCCTTGGTCGCCTCGTCCATCCAGCTGAGCCCGGCGACGCGCTTGTCGAACGCCGCCTTGATGTTGGCCACCATGTTCTGGATGTCGGCCTTGGACGAGGCCGGGAAATAGTCCTTCACATAAAGCTGGCCGACCGCATCACCCAGATTGTTGTTCACGCTGGCGATCGCGCGCTTGTCACGCGGACGCATCGCCTGCTGGCCGCGCAGTTGCTTCGCGAAGAAGTCGAAGCTCGCCTGGTCGAACCGGCTCGGCAGCACCGAGGTGACCTGGTTGATCTGGTGGAAGGCCAGCCAGTCCTGCCACGCCTCGACCGGCTCACTCTCGACCAGCTTGGCCAGCTTCACCGTGGTATCGGGCTGCCAGACGATGAATTCCTGCTGCGAGCCGAGGCCCGCCGCGGCCCAGAAGCCGTCCCAGTCGATCCCCGGCGCCTTGGCGGCGAAGTCGGCCTTCTTCCACCAGTTATCCGCCTTCTTCACGTCCTGGCTGGCGACCAGGTCGGTATGCGCGGTCGCGATCTTCGTCTCCAGGTCGAACACCCGCCCGGCACGCGCCGCCGGATCGCTCATTCCGGCCAGCGTGAAGATCTTGACCAGATACGCCTTGTAGCCCTCGCGCGCCTTCTTCATCTCCTCGGTCTGCGAGAGATAATAGTCGCGGTCCTCGAGCCCCAGCCCGCCCTGCAGCACATAGGGCACGGTCACGTCAGGCTTGTCGAGCGCCTGGCTCACCCACAGGCCGAACAGATTCTCGGTGTGGAAGTTGGTCGCGTTGAGCGGATCGACGTCGGCGCGGACATTGCCGCCGAGCATCGCCGAAAGCGCCTTCTTGTCCTTGATCGCCGCGATCGCATCCAGCGTCGGCTTGAGCGGCGTGATCCCCCGCGCCTCGATCGCGCCGGTATCGGTATAGGCATTGTACCAGTCGGCGATCCGCCGCGTGTCAGTGCCCGCCGCCGCATTGGCCTTCAGCGCGGCATCGATGATCGCCTTGTTGTTCGTCTCGGACTTGTTGAACACGTCGAGGAACATGCCGGTCGCGGTGCGGTCGGCCGGGATCTCGGTCTTGGCGCGCCAGCCGCCATTGGCATATTCCTCGAAATCGTCGCCCGGCTTCACCTGCTTGTCGAGCCCGACCAGGTCGACGCCGACGCCGGTGCCGGCCGAAACGCTGGTGCCCGCGCCATTGCCGGAGGGCGTGCATGCGGTGGTCGCGAGCAACGCCGCGACGAGGAGTGCATGGGTCTTCAAGGCGACTCTCCTGTATTGCTGTATGGCAGGGGTGCTACTCCTGCGTTTCCCTTTTCGCCAGCACCTTCCCATGCCCGCTCCGGCGGTGTAGGGAGAAGAAAACTAGGACAGGAAGGATGCCCTATCTATGAGCGCCCCGGTGCTCGATTCGAGGGTTGCGGCCGACAGCGCGGAATTCCGCGCGCGTGCCGCCCATAACCGCGCGCTGGTCGATCAGCTCCGCGCCGATGTCGCCCAGGCAGCGCTCGGCGGCTCTGAGGCTTCGCGCACCCGCCACACCAGTCGCGGCAAGCTGCTGCCCCGCGAACGCGTCGAGCGGCTGCTCGATCCGGGCGCGCCGTTCCTCGAGATCGGCCAGCTCGCCGCCTGCGACATGTACGAGGGCGAAGTCCCCGGCGCCGGCATGATCGCCGGAGTCGGCCGCGTCTCCGGCCGCACCGTGATGATCGTCTGCAACGACGCCACGGTGAAGGGCGGCACCTATTATCCGATGACGGTGAAGAAGCATCTCCGCGCCCAGGAGATCGCCGAGCAGAACCGCCTGCCCTGCATCTACCTGGTCGATTCGGGCGGCGCCAACCTGCCCCACCAGGCCGAGGTCTTCCCCGATCGCGATCATTTCGGCCGGATCTTCTTCAACCAGGCGAACATGTCGGCCAAGGGCATCCCGCAGATCGCCTGTGTGATGGGCAGCTGCACGGCGGGCGGCGCCTATGTCCCCGCCATGTCCGACGAGACGGTGATCGTCCGCGAGCAGGGCACGATCTTCCTCGCCGGCCCGCCGCTGGTGAAGGCCGCCACCGGCGAAGTGATCAGCGCCGAGGACCTGGGCGGCGGCGACCTGCATGCGCGCAAGTCGGGCGTGGTCGATCATCTCGCCGAGAATGACGAGCATGCGCTGACCATCGTCCGCGACATTATCAGCCACCTCCCCGCCGATCGCGAGCCGGACCTCAAGCTGCTCGATCCCCGGGCGCCGAAATACGAAGCCGAAGAGCTGTACGGGATCATCCCCGAAGACGTCCGCGCACCCTATGACGTGCACGAGGTGATTGCCCGGATCACCGACAACAGCGAATTCCACGAGTTCAAGGCGCTCTACGGCAGCTCGCTGGTCTGCGGCTTCGCGCATATCTGGGGCATGCCGGTCGGCATCATCGCCAATAACGGCGTGCTGTTCAGCGAGAGCGCGCAGAAGGGCGCGCATTTCATCGAGCTATGCTGTCAGCGCCGCATCCCCCTGCTCTTCCTCCAGAACATCTCCGGCTTCATGGTCGGTGGGAAGTATGAGGCGGAAGGCATTGCAAAACATGGCGCAAAGCTGGTCAACGCTGTCGCCACCGCGACCGTACCCAAGATCACCGTGCTGATCGGCGGCAGCTTCGGCGCCGGCAATTACGGCATGTGCGGCCGCGCCTATTCGCCCCGCTTCCTGTTCACCTGGCCCAACAGCCGCATCTCGGTGATGGGCGGAGAGCAAGCCGCTTCGGTGCTCGCCACAGTCCACCGCGATGCCGACAAATGGACGCCGGAGGAGACGGAAGCCTTCAAGGCCCCGATCCGCCAGCGCTACGAGGACGAAGGCAACCCCTGGCACGCCACCGCGCGGCTATGGGACGACGGCATCATCGACCCGGCCCAGACCCGTGACGTCCTCGGCATCGCGCTGGCCGCAACGCTCAACGCGCCGATCCCGGAGCGGCCCGCGTTCGGCGTGTTCCGGATGTGATGAGGCCTAACGCCTTCTCTTCATTCCTCCCCGAGCTTGCCTCGGGGAGGGGGACCGCCCGGCGCAGCCGGGTGGTGGAGGGGCAATCGCGACCGCGCCTCGGCAACGACCCCGCGCAATACAGCATCCAGATCCCGCAAAACCTCGGCCACCGGAATCCGCAGCGTCGCTATCCCGCATTCGGCCAGCCAGGCATCCCGCTGAGTATCCCGGGCAGGCCGCTCGCCAAATCCATGCGCCTCGCCATCCACCTCGATCGCAAGCCGCGCGTCGCTGCAATAGAAGTCGAGACTGAACGCACCCGTCGCATGCTCGTGACGAAACTTGAGCCCGGCCGGTCGCTTGCGCAGCTCCCGCCACAACAGGCCCTCCGGCAAACTCATCTCACGTCGCCGCGCTCGCGCCCGCTGCACGGCGCGCTTGCTCCCTTTCGGCGCATAATCCTTGAACATCGCACCTGCCCCTCCACCATGCTTCGCATGGTCCCCCTCCCCGAGACTAGCTCGGGGAGGAATTGAAAGGTCCGCTATGAAGCTTGTTGTCGCAGCCGCCCTCCTCCTCGCCCCGCTCCCAGCGCTGGCCCAGTCCGGCCCCGTCACGCCCGCCGCCAAGCTCCCCCCGGCCAATCCGCTCCCCTATGAGGATGCCGAAGCCGCCGCCGTGCTGGCCCCGATCAACGCCATGTTCGCCGGGCTCGCCGCGCATGACGGCGCCGCGATCCTTGCTCAGACGCGCCCCGAGGGCGGTGCCACCGTCGCGGTCGAGAAGCCCGACGGCAGCCGCGCGATCCGCCACCTCAGCTGGGCCGATTTCGCCGGCGGCATCAAGCCCGGCCCGGAGAAGCTGGAGGAGCGCATCTCCACCCCTGCGATCGAAGTCGATGGCGACATCGCCATGGTCTGGGCGCCCTATGTCTTCCTGATCGACGGCAAGGCGCACCATTGCGGCATCAACCATTTCGACCTGCTTCGCGAGAATGGCAGCTGGAAGGTGCTCAACGTCACCTGGTCGCAGCGCACCACCGGGTGCACCGCGCAATGAGCCGCGACACCCTCTTCCTGCTCGACCCCGACTGGGCCGATCCGGCCCATGGCGGCGAGCGGCATTTCTACTGCAAGGAATGCATGATCGTGGAAGGCCTGCTCGCCACCTTCCCCGAGCGCGCGAAGGACATCGACGTCGTCCGCGTCGCCTGGCCGCGCCCGCGCGCGGCGGTGGTGGAGGCAATCGGCGCGGACAACCAGAACCTGCCGGCCCTGGTTTGGGACGGTGGCTTCGCCAACGACATCGAAGCGTTGCTGGCGGCTCTCGCCGAACGTCATGGTTTCCCGGAGCGCCACCCTTGAGCACTGGAAATGTAGGATTTTCCATGTTGAAACGAGATTCTGGAGCGCCCCAATGTCGGCCGCTCGCACATGCGTGGGGATTCAAGGGATTCAAGATAATGCACAACCAGATGGTTGAATATCGATGATCCGGTCCCTGCTTATCGCCAATCGCGGGGAGATCGCCTGCCGCATCATCCGCACCGCGCGCGAGATGGGCATCCGCACCGTCGCGGTCTTCTCCGATGCCGACGCGAAAGCGCTCCATGTTCGCCAGGCGGATCAGGCCGTCCATATCGGCCCCTCGCCCGCCCGCGAGAGCTATCTGGTCGGCGACAAGATCATCGCAGCTGCCAAGGCGACTGGGGCAGAGGCGATCCACCCCGGCTATGGCTTCCTGTCGGAGAATGCCGACTTCGCCGAAGCGGTGATCGCTGCCGGGCTGGTCTGGGTCGGCCCGAAGCCCGACAGCATCCGCGCCATGGGCCTGAAGGATGCCGCCAAGGCACGGATGATCGCCGCCGGCGTGCCCGTCACCCCCGGCTATCTCGGCGAGGACCAGTCTCCCGACCGGCTCCAGGCAGAGGCGGACGCGATCGGCTATCCCGTGCTTATCAAGGCCGTGGCCGGCGGCGGCGGCAAGGGCATGCGGCTGGTCGAGGCTGCGGGGGAGTTCCTCGACGCCCTCGCTTCCTGCAAGCGCGAGGCCGCCAGCTCGTTCGGCGACGACCGGGTGCTGCTCGAGAAGTACATTCTCTCACCGCGCCATATCGAAGTGCAGGTGTTCGGCGACACGCACGGCAATGTGGTCCACCTGTTCGAGCGCGACTGCTCGCTCCAGCGCCGCCACCAGAAGGTGATCGAGGAAGCCCCCGCGCCGGGCATGGACGAAGAAACGCGCGAAACGATCTGCGCTGCCGCCGTCCGCGCCGCGCAGGCGGTCGACTATGTCGGCGCCGGCACGATCGAGTTCATCGCCGACGCCAGCGAAGGCCTGCGCGCCGACCGTATCTGGTTCATGGAGATGAACACCCGCCTCCAGGTCGAGCATCCGGTGACCGAGGAGATCACCGGCCAGGACCTGGTCGAATGGCAGCTGCGCGTCGCCTCGGGCGAGCCGCTGCCGCTCCGCCAGGACGAGCTTGAGATCAACGGCCACGCCATGGAAGCGCGGCTCTATGCCGAGGACCCGGCCAAGGGCTTTCTGCCCTCGACAGGCACGCTCGAAATCTACCGCGCGTTCGACGATATTCGCGAGGACGCCGGCGTCGAGGAAGGCGACACGATCTCGCCTTTCTACGATCCGATGATCGCCAAGCTGATCGCACATGCCGAGACCCGCCAGGAGGCCATCGAGCAGTTGAGCGACGCCTGCCATTCCACGGACATCTATCCGGTCAGAACCAACGCCGCCTTTCTGCGGCGCGCGCTCGACCATGAGGATTTCCAGGCCGGACAGATCGACACCGGCTTTATCGAGAAGCATCTCGACGCGCTCCTGCCCCCGGCCGACCTGCGCGAGACCGTGATTATGGACGCGATCACCACCCTTGCCGCCTATGAGCAGGAGGATCACTGGTTCTCGAGCAACGGTGCCCAGCCCTTCGCGGCGCCATCGGGCAAACCGTCGCGCGATATCACCGGTTTCCGGCTGAATCGGCAGCCCGAGCGCAAGATTCGCGTGATGCACGGCGGCACCATCTATGAGCGCGAGCTGCCGCCCAACTGGCAAAATCGCTTCCCGGTCTTCGCCGAGCCGGTTGCGGGTGGTTTCGTCATCTGGGACGACGCCCAGAATTTTCTGTTCACACCGGTGCGGCACGAAGGGCGCTCCGGCGGCACCGCCGGCGACGGCGCGATCCTCGCCCCGATGCCGGGCCGCGTGACCTCGGTCGAGGTCGTGAAGGGCGACAGCGTCACCAAGGGCCAGCGCCTGGTCACGCTGGAGGCGATGAAGATGGAACATGGCCTCACTGCCCCATTCGATGGCATCGTCACCGAGCTCACCGTGGCGCAAGGCAGCCAGGTGAGCGAAGGTACGCTGCTGGTGAAGGTCGAGAAGGCGGACTAACCCCAACCGTCACCCTGAACTTGTTTCAGGGTCCAACCTTCCACGGGCGATACCGCTTGTGGTGCCTTGGATGCTGAAACAAGTTCAGCATGACGAAGAAGAAGGCGGATCGAATGGCAGGCAGGTTCTACGACGAATGGCAGGTTGGCGACACCGTCGCCCACGAACTCCGCCGCACGGTGACGGAGACGGACAACCTGCTGTTCTCGACGATGACCCACAACACCCAGCCGCTCCATCTCGATGCTGAGGCGGCGAAGGCGAGCGAGTTCGGCCAGATCCTCGTCAACGGCACCTTCACCTTCAGCCTGATGGTCGGCATCACCGTAGGCGACACCACCGCCGGCACGCTGGTCGCCAATCTCGGCTATGACCAGCTACGAATGCCCAAGCCCGTCTTCATCGGCGACACGCTGCACGCCGAGAGCGAAGTGGTCGAGCTGCGCCCCAGCAAGTCGCGCCCCGGCCAGGGCATCGTCACCTGGCAGCACCGCATGCTCAACCAGCGCGGCGAGCTGGTCTGCGAATGCCTGCGCTCGGCCCTGCTCAAGAGCCGGCCGGCGGCATGACGGACCATGCCGACATCGTCGTGATCGGCGGCGGTGCGGCGGGCGTCGGCGCGCTGCGCACCCTCGCCGATGCCGGAAGGGACGTGCTGCTGCTCGAGGCGCAGGACCGGCTCGGCGGCCGCGCCCATACCGTCCATATCGCCGGCATGCCGATCGACATGGGCGCGGGCTGGCTCCATTCGGCGCCGAAGAACCCGTGGGTAGGCATTGCGGAGGCGCGCGGCTTCACGGTCTATCGCGCCCCGGCCCGCTGGGGCGAGCAATGGCGCGAAATCGGCGCCACCAAGGCCGAGCAGCAGGCGCTGTGGCACGCCTTCGAAGCCTTCATGGAGGCGATGCGCACCCCACCGCCCAGCGACTGCGCCGCCGATCTCCTGCCTCCGAACGGCGAATGGAACCCCGCGCTCGACGCGCTCTCCGGCTATATCAACGGCGCCCCGATGCGCGAGATGTCGGCGATCGACTGGCAGGCCTATGAGAACGAATCGATCGACGTGAACTGGCGCGTCGAGCAGGGCTATGGCGCGCTGGTCTCCTCGCACGCCGCCTGGCTACCGGTAGTGCTCGGCACTCCGGTCACTGCGATCGACACCTCGGGCCGGCAGCTCCGCATCGAGACCCCGCGCGGGAGCATCACCGCGAATTCCGCGATCATCACCGTCTCGAGCAACGTCCTCGCCAGCGGCGCGATCCGCCTGCCGGGGCACGACGCGATCCTCCACGCCGCCGCCCAGCTCCCGCTCGGCCTGGCCGACAAGCTGTTCTTCACGCTGGAGGACGCGGATGATGTCGACGACAACGCCCATCTCCTCGGCAATCCACGCAGCGCGCTGACCGGCACCTATACGCTCAAGCCGCTCGGCCGGCCGCTGGTCGAGTGCATGCTCGGCGGCGAAGGCGCGCGGGCGATGGAGAAGGCAGGGTTGAACGGCGCCGCCGATTTCGCGATCGGCGAACTGGTCCACCTGCTCGGCAGCGACTGGCGCAGGAAGCTCCGGTTCGTCGCCGGCTCGGCCTGGGGCCGCGAGACCTATGTCCTGGGCGGCTACAGCCACGCCCGCCCCGGCCAGCACGCCGCGCGCGCGGTGCTGCGCGCCGGCGCCGACCCGCGCATCCGCTTCGCCGGCGAAGCGACCTCGGACGGCGAATTCTCCACCGCCCACGGCGCCTACAACACCGGCGTCGCGGCGGCGAAGGCGCTGCTCTAGGCCGCCTTCCCCCGCGCCACAGGATTGGAAAACTCCATCTCCTGGTCGATCCCTCCGAACTTGAGCGCCATCACGTCGCGCGCGTAATTCTGGTTCAGCCGCCACGGCTTGCGCGAGCCCTGGCGCGGCAGCTTGTCGTTGGCGCGCTGGACATAGCCCGAGGTGAAGTCGAGGAACGGGACTTCCTCCACCGGCGCCGCGATCCGCGGGGTCACCTGGCGCATCCCGCGCTTCTTCATCGCATTGAGCAGCCGCGTCACATAGTTCGCGGTCAGGTCGCTCTTCAGCGTCCAGCTCGCATTGGTATAGCCGAACGAGATCGCGAAATTGGGCACGTCCGCGAACATCATGCCCTTGTAGGTCATCGCCTTGCCGGGATCGAAGGCCTTGCCATCGACACGGATCGGCATCCCGCTGAACAGCTGGATCTCCAGCCCCGTCGCGGTCACCACCAGGTCGGCCGCGATCTCCTTGCCCGAGCCGAGCTTGAGCCCGTCCGCCGTGAAGTGATCGATCGTGTCGGTCACCACCTCGGCCTTGCCGGTCTTGATCGAAGCGAACAGGTCCGCATCGGGCACCAGGCATACGCGCTGGTCCCAGGGATTGTAGCGCGGGGTGAAGTGCGTCCCCACGTCATAGTCCGGTCCCAGCTCGTCCTGGACCATCTGGACGATCCGTTCCCTGGCCTTGTCCGGGTTCTTGCGCGCCAGCCCGTAGAAGAATTGCTGGAGCAGCACATTCTTCCACCGCGTGATGCCATAGGCGGTCTTTGCCGGCATCCAGCTGCGCATCCAGTTCGCCACCGCGTCCTGCGAGGGCCGCGAGACGATGTAGGTCGGCGAGCGCTGCAGCATCGTCACATGCGCCGCCTGCTTGGCCAGCTCGGGCACCAGGGTCACCGCGGTCGCGCCGCTGCCGATCACGACGACGCGCTTGTCCTTGTAGTCGATCTCCGGCGTCCAGAATTGCGGATGGACCACCCGCCCCTTGAAGTCTGCCACGCCGGCGAAATCGGGCGTGTAGCCCCGCGCGTAATTATAATAGCCGGTGCACAGGAACAGGAAGGCGCAGGTGAAGGTCACCGCTTCCCCGCCCCGTTCGGCGGTGACGGTCCATAATGCGTCGGCTGAAGACCAGCTCGCCCCCGTCACCCGCGTCGAATAGCGGATATGCTCGTCGATGCCGTAGTCCTTCACGGCCTCGTCGAGATAGTTGAGGATCGAGGGACCGTCGGCGATCGCCTTGCTCTCGGTCCAGGGCCGGAAGGAGAAGCCGAGCGTGAACATGTCCGAGTCCGATCGGATGCCCGGATAGCGGAACAGGTCCCAGGTCCCGCCCAGCCGCTCGCGCCCCTCGAGCACGACATAGGAGCGGTCCGGGCTGTTCTTCTGCAGGTGCCAGGCCGCGCCGACGCCGGAGATTCCGGCGCCCACGATCACCACGTCGAAATGCTCGGCCATGTCCTCTCCCGATCTTCTGTTTACATCACTGTAAGCAGAGAAACGGGCAGGCTCAATAATCCCGCGAATATTTGAGGCTGACGCTCGATCCGCCGAACGACCCGGCCTGCGAGAGCAGGCTCAGCGTGCGGCTCAGCGAGATCTCCAGCTGCGTGGCGGTGAAGCCCCGCGCGTCGGTGATGATCTCCACATAGATGTCATCGGTCAGATACTTGCCCGCCGCCAGTGCCATGCCGCGTCCGGTCACGTCATCAGCGCCCAGGATTCGCAGCCGGTCGATGCCCGTGGCCGATTTGAGCTGGCCGAGCGGATTAAGCCCGCCGCCGGTGCTGCTCAGCGACTGGAGCGCCGCCGCCAGCTGGATCGCCTCGGTCGCCGACAGGTTCGTCACGTTCGTCCCGAAGAACAGCCGCGCCAGCACTTCCTCCTGTGGCAGCGTCGGCGTCGAGCTGAATGCGATCTGCGGCTGCTGCGCGGTGCCGGACACGGTCAGGATCGCGGTGATCCCCTCCGCCGTCGTGCTCGCCTGGATATCGACCGAGGGATTGGTCAGCGTCGATCCCTGGAAGCGGATCGTGCCGCGGCTGATGTCGAAGCGCCGGCTGGCGAAACTGTAGGTGCCGCGCACGATCTCCATCGTGCCGCGCACATCGGGCGCCAGCGTCGTGCCGCGCACCGTCACCTGTGCCCGCCACTCGCTCTCCAGCCCCATGCCGTTCACGAACAGCCGGTTGTCGGCGTTGATGCGCAGGTTGAGGTCGAAATCGCCGAAGGAGCGGCGGATCACCTGTGCCGGCGTATCCTCCTGGCCATTGGGGTTCTTGCGGCGCACGCCGGTCAGCTCGGGCACTTCGGCGGCGCCCTGGCGGATGATCTGGTAATGCGCCTCGGGCACGGTCAGCCGTCCGTCGATCCGCGAGACCTGCGGGTTCTTGGTGATCGTGATCCGGCCCGTCGCGGTCGCTCCCAGCGCATCGCTGCGCGCCAGCCGGGCATTATCGAGATCGGCGGTGATCGCGATCGGATAGCCGTTCGCCGAAGACAGGCTCACCTTGCCCTGCGCCTTCACCGTCCCCTCACCGGCCCTGGCGGTCAGCGAATTGAGGAGGAACTCGTCGTTCGAGAAGGTGCCGTCGATCTGCATGCCCGTAAGCCGGGTGCCGAAATTCTCGTTCTCGTAGGTGAGGTTGCTGGCCCGCACGACACCGGCCAGCTGCGGCGCCTCGACCTTGCCCGAGAAGTCCGCCGCGATCCCGATCGGCCCGTCGAGCTGCTGGCCCGAAAGCCCCGCCAGCGAGAAAGGCACTGCCGCAGGCCCGTTATACCGGATGCCGCCCGAGAGCGGCGCGGCGAACATCCGCTCGGTCCAGCTGCCCGCGTCGGGCCCGAGCGGGCTCAGCGTCGCGATCACGCGGCCGATCGTCGTGTTGCCCCGGCGGATCAGCGCCCGCGCGTCGCCGCCATTGGGCAGCAGCTTGCCGACGAAGCTGACGTTCACCGGCGTTGACACGCTGGCCAGGCTGGCCCGGGTGAAGTCGCTGATCTCCAGCCGCGCATCGGCGCTCGGAAAAGCCTCGGGCGAAGTCTGGGCGAAATCCAGGCTGCCGGTCGCGGTGCCACCGATACCGAGATCGGGAACGAAGGCATTGACCACCGAAATATCGAGACTGTCGAGCCGCGCCTGCAGCACCATGCCCTTGCCATAGCTGCCGGCGATGCGCGCGCTGCCCTTGTCGAAATCCAGCTTGGTCGGCAGCAGGTGATACACGCCGTCGCGCCGCTCGATCCGCGCCGGCTGGGCGGTCTTGAAGCCGATCCCGCTGCCCTGCCCCTGCACCGCCACCAGCCAGTCGTCCGGCGCCAGCTTCGCGTTCGCGGCGATCTGGAACGGCACGCCGGTCGAACCATTGGCGAAGAGCTGCGCGGTGCCGTTGCCGCCGGCATAGGCGATCTTGGCCCGCCCGGTCTTGAGCACGAAATTGCCCTGGCGCAGATTCGCCACCTGCACGTCGCCGTTGATCTCCGGCGTATCGGCTAGCACGATATTGCCGTCGATCAGGGCGCGCCCGATCGTCAGCCCGGCAGCCCCCGGTATCTTCGCGTTGGACGCCGTCGCCTTCACGTCCGCCCGCTGCAGCTTGCCTTGCGCGGACAGCGCCGCGCGGCCGACCACGCCCGATCCGTTGAACGCCAGCTCGCCCTCGAACGGTCCGGCCGCGGTTTGCGCGACCTTGCCGGTGATATCCATGCCGGCGAAGCGGCCCGAATTGATGTCGATCGCCAGCCGGTTGCCGGTGCGCACCAGCACATCAGCGTTGAACGGCCCGTAATCGGTATCGCCCCTGGCCAGCACCGCCCAGGCATTGCCGCGCCCGCGCACCTGCGCCTCGAGATTGGCGAGCCCGATGCCCAGCCCCGGCTTGGCCGCCTTCAACAGCACCACCGGTGCGTTCAGGGTGCCGGTAACCCGCGCTGTCAGCGGACCGTAATCGTCGGAAACCGCATCGGCATTGATCAGGATCGGCCCCGCCGGATCATAGCGCCCGGAGCCACGCAGCACGCGGAACTTGGGCGCCTTCATCTTCACGTCGCTGATGCTGATCACACCCTTGGGATCGAGCACCAGCCGCGCCGAGGCCACCGCGTTGCCGCCCAGGAACTCGCGCGCGCCATCGCTGAAGATCTTGCGCGAATTGCCTGCGATATGGCCCTTGATGCCCCAACCGCCACCCGGCGCCGCATAGAGCTCGGCATCGGTCCTCAGGTCGACAATGCCGACCCCGTCGATCTGATAGTCGTTCACGCGGCCCTTGAGCGCGCCGGTATAGCGGCCCTTGCCGACATCGGCGGCGATGATCGCAGTCGCATCGATCTTGTCCGATCGGATTCGGAGATTGTCCGAAAGCACCTGCTGGCCCGAGATCGCCAGGTCGCCATTCACCGTCAGGTTGGTCACCAGCCCGCCCGCCGCGGCGTTGAGCCCCGACACCCGCTTCGCCCGCGCGCGCACCGGCACCAGGATGCGATTGGCATCCACCTGCGCCCGGCCCTCGGCATAGAGCTGCTCGGCCACCGTCTCGCCAAAGCCGATCGCGCCCGCGCTCAGCTTGTAGTCGACCACCGGCCGATTGAACGCGCCGTCCAGCGCGAGCGACGCACGCACCGATCGCCCGACCAGGTTCGGCGCGATCGCCCCGGCCTTGAGCAGGATACCGTCGACCTTGAAGTCATCGAACCGGTTATGCCCCAAGTCGATCTTGCCCTTGGCCTCGACCGACAGCGCATCGGAGTGGAGCTTGACCACGCCATCGGCGACACGGTCGGCCCATTTGGCGTCGAGGTCGAGATCGAGCTGCGGCGACGCCAGCCGTTCGACCGGCCCCTTCAGCCACACGCCCGGATGCAGCGGCCCGCGCAGCTGGAAGCGGCCATTGGTCGCGATCAGGTCCAGATTGGCGAGCTGCGCGCCACCCAGCGTGCCCAGTGCCTTGCCCTGCCAGCGCGCCCAATCGCCCTTGCCGTTCACCGTCAGCCCCAGCGGCGCCTCAAGCCCCGCCAGCCCGGCGACCAGCCCCTTGGCCGGCGCATCGAGCTTCATGTCGATGTCAAACCGGTTCTTGTCCGGCGTCGCGTCGAGCGTCAGCGCCAGCTTGTCGCCGCCGGGCACGCCCGGTCCGGTCAGCGTGGCGCCGTCGAGCACCATCTGCGCGCGGCCATCGGCCAGGTGCGCCTTGCCCGCCAGCCGCCCGAGATAGCGGGCACGCCCGTCGACTTCCTTGGCGATGTCGATCCGCGCCACGTCGAGCCGGCCGATATCGATGTTTAGGTCGGGCAGCAGGGGCGCGTTGGGGTCGCCCGAGGCCTTGAGCGCCGGCATGCGCAGCAGCTTCACCTCCGGGCTGGTCGCGCTGCGGATATCCACGCGGTTGTTCAGATAGGCGAACGGCCGCCAGTCCATCCGGATCTCGCGCGAGGTGGCGAACACGCCCTTGATGTCGCGCACCTGCACGTCGCGCAGGACCATCGCGCCGTAGAGCGATCCGTCGATCCGCCCGATCCGGAAGTTGAGCCCCGATCCCAGCGTCAGCGCCGCGATCCGGTCGGCAACGAAGCGCCGGCCGGGCTGGGTGTTGATCCCCAGCACCAGCGCGCCCACAGCCAATGCCAGCCCGGCGAGCGCGATCCCAGTCCATTTCACCACGCGCTGCCACAGCGGCCGCCGAACCACCAAGACCTCGGGCTCAGCCGTCACCACAGCCTCGGGCGTATCCTCCGCCATCAGAAGGCCTGCCCGATCGAGATGTAGAGCGAGATCTTCGATTCACCCGGCTTGCGCTTGATCGGCGTGGCGACATCGACGCGGATCGGGCCGAAATTGGTGTAGAGCCGCCCGCCGATGCCCGCGCCGAAGCGTATATTCTGCCCCGTCGGGTAGATGCCCTCATAGACCTGGCCGGCATCGATGAACGGCACGATGCCGTAATTGCCGAAGCGGTACCGCGCTTCGATCGCGAACTCGTTGAAGCTGCGCCCGCCCACCGGCTTGCCGTCGGGCGATCGCGGGCCAAGCTCCTGGTAGCCGAAGCCGCGCACCGATCCGCCGCCGCCTGCATAATAGCGCCGCGAGGGCGGCAGGTCGTCGCGTGCGATGCCCACGATCGAGCCGACGCGCGCCCGCCCGGCAACCACGATGTTGGTCGAAACCGGCTGGTAATAGGTCCCTTCCAGCATGAACCGCGCATAGGGCCGCGCCGCACCGCGCACCGAGGTCTCGGGGCTGGCATTGCCCTTGATCCGGAAGCCTCGCGTCGGGTTCAGCAGATTGTCCGAGCTGTCATAGCCGAGGAACAGCGGCGCGGCGGCGATCAGCCAGGTGCCGCGGTCGCGCTGGTTGCTGTTGTAGTTCCAGCGATCCTCGTTCGATCCGACCAGCTCGGCCCCGTAATAATAGGTCCAGCGCTTCTGCCAGATCGGCGTGGAATCGCGCGAATAGCGGAACGAGAGCGTGCCGGTGTAGCTCTCGTACGCGTCATAATCCTGGTGGTTGAGCTGCGCGGCGATCTGGAAGGTCCTGTCGCGCTGCCCGGCGTTCGATCGGCGGAAGGTGGTGGTCAGCCCCTGTTCCTGCGTGCCGAGCACACCCGCGACGATCAGCGCGCCTTCGGGTGGGAACAGGTTGCGGTGCGTCCAGCTGCCGGTCAGGCGGATGCCCTGCCCGGTCGAATAGCCCAGCTCCGCCGCCAGCGTCCGCGCCGGGCCGGGGTTCTGGCGCACCAGCAGGTCGACCACCTCGGTCCCGTCCGGCCCCGCCTTGTCGGTCCGCACCGGCTCGACCGAGACGGTGGAGAACAGGCTGGTCGCGATCATCGCCTCGCGCAGGTCGTCCACCGCGCGCACGTCGTAAAGGTCGCCCGGCCTGTAGCGGCGCAGCACCTCGATGTGCTTGGTGTCGAACACCACCTTGCGCGCCCGGCGCTGGCGCCGCTGCCGCCGCTCGCCATTCGCCCCGCTGCCCTCGCCGCGCTGCGCCCGCCGCTCCGCCTGCTCGGCCAGCGTGCCGGTGCCCACTTCGGTGCGGATATCGCCGAACACCGCCCGCGGCCCCAGCGACACCGGCAGCGTATAGTCGCCGATATGGCTTTCCTCATCGAGCAGGATGTCGCGCTGCCCGACCTTGACGAAGGGATAGCCCTGTTGCGGCAGCCGCAGCGCCACATTCGCCTCGGCGCCCTGCACACGCTCCGCCTCGATCGGATCGCCCGGATTGAGGTTGAGCTCGCGCAGCAGCAGTCCCGGCGGGATGGTCGGATCGCTCTGCACCTTCACATCGCCCAGCCGGTAGAGCGGCCCCGGCGTCACGCTGATCGTCGCGGTCACGATGCCCGGGGTCTTCGGGTTCTGGTCGATCGTCGAGAGCGCGGTCGCGTCATAATAGCCGCGCGAATTGAGCAGCCGTATCGCCAGCCTTTCGTCCTCGCGCGCCCGCGCCGCGACCATCGCGGTGTTCGCCGCCTTCCCGCCGCCATTCTCCAGCGCCGACAGATCCTCGAACAGCCCCTCGAGCCCGACCGCCGACAGCCCTTCCTCGCGCGTCACATAGCGGATCGTCACCGACTTCTTGTCAGCGACCTTGTCCTCGGGCGCGGGCTCGACCTTGAACTCGGCAAGCGGCGGCAGCGGTTTGGCGAATTCGGGATCTTCCGCCGGCGCCGCCGCGAACGTCTCCTCGGCCTGCTGCTGGATCTGCTGGGTAGCCTGGCCCTGCGTCGTCGGCACGGGCTTGGCCTCTCCACCCGTCGGCGACGGCATCGCTTCCAGCGGCGCGTTGATGTCGCCCCCGATCTTGGGCATCGCCGCCTCGAAATCGGCATCGGGCACGATCGGGCTCTCGTCCACCGGCGCGACGACGACCGTTCCGCTCTGCCCGGGAGTCGGCGCAGGCGTCGGGCTTGCCGAAGGCGCAGGTGCGGGGCCGGAGGGCGGTGCACCCTGGCCCGGCTTCGGATCGGAGATCTGCGCATGCGCAAGCCCCGGCACGAATGCCGTACCGGCGAGCGCCGCCAGCCAAATCCGCTTCACCCCTCTACGCAACGCGCTCCCTTTCGAGCCGCGTTCCTACCCCGGCCCTCTCGCAAGCGTAACGACCCAAATGCGCTTTGGGTCCCCCTTTTTGCGAATAGCGAGCGATTTCAGCGCGCTACAGCCTTCGCTTCGGCGCGAAACCTGTGGAGAAGTGGTTCGGTATAGCCGTTCGGCTGCTCCAGCCCCTCGAAGACCAGCGCTCGCGCCGCCTGGAAGGCAAGGCTCGTATCCTCGTTCCCCGCCATCGGCAGGTAGAGCGGATCGCCCGCATTCTGCGCGTCGACCTTGGCCGCCATCCGGCTGAGCGCCGCATCGACATCCGCCGCCTGCGCCACCCCGTGGAGCAGCCAGTTGGCCATGTGCTGCGAGGAGATGCGCAGCGTCGCCCGGTCCTCCATCAGCCCGATGTCATGGATGTCGGGCACCTTGGAGCACCCCACCCCCTGGTCGATCCAGCGCACGACATAGCCAAGGATGCCCTGGGCGTTGTTGTCGAGCTCCTGCGTCACCTCCTCGGCCTGCCAGTTGCGCCCCTCGGCCAGCGGCACGCTGAGCAGCGGCGCCAGCGGCGGGATCGCCTCGCCGGCAATCGCCTCCTGCCGGGCGAAGACATCGACCTGGTGATAGTGGAGCGCATGCAGCGTAGCCGCGGTCGGGCTCGGCACCCAGGCGGTGTTGGCCCCGCTCATCGGATGCGCGATCTTCTGGGCGAGCATGTCGGCCATCCGGTCCGGCGCCGCCCACATCCCCTTGCCGATCTGCGCCTTGCCGCTCAGCCCACACGCCAGCCCGATGCGGACATTGCGGTCCTCATAGGCCTTGATCCAGTCCGCCCCCTTCATCTCGCCCTTGGGGATCATCGGCCCGGCGCGCATGCTGGTATGGATCTCGTCGCCGGTGCGATCGAGGAAGCCGGTGTTGATGAAGACGATCCGGTCCTTCACCGCATGGATGCACGCCGCAAGATTGGCCGAGGTCCGCCGCTCCTCATCCATCACGCCCACCTTGATCGTGTGGCGCGGCAGCACGAGCAGGTCCTCGACCGCATCGAACAGATCGTTGGTGAAGCCGCATTCCTCGGGCCCGTGCATCTTGGGCTTCACGATGTAGATCGAGCCCGTCCGGCTGTTGCGATACCGGCCCATGCCGCGAATGTCGTAGAGCGCGATCGTGCTGGTCAGGATCGCGTCGAGCACGCCCTCGGGCGCCTGGCTGCCATCGGCAAGATGCAGCGCCGGCGTAGTCATCAGATGCCCGACATTGCGGACGAACAGCAGCGCCCGGCCGGGCAGCGCGCCGCGATCGGGATTGAGCCGCCGGGTCAGCGTCCGCCCCCCCTTGTCGAAGCTTTCCTCCAGGTCGCCGCGCATCAGCCCCAGCCAATTGGCATAGGCGGCAGCCTTGTCCTCGGCATCGACCGCGGCGATCGAGTCCTCCAGGTCGACGATCGCGGTCAGCGCACTTTCCAGCACGACATCGGCGATGCGGGCGGGATCGTCACGCCCGATCGGATGCTCCCGGTCGATCACCACTTCGATGTGCAGGCCATTGTGCCGGAACAGCCAGGGCCCGACCTGCTGCACCGGCTCGGCCAGCACCGGCTCTCCGCTCAGTTCCGCCCAGCTCCCGCTCGCCAGCGGCACCGCCTTGTCGAGAAACGCCTTGGCATAGGCGATCACCTGGCTCCCGCGCGCCGCATCATAGCCGCCCGGCTTCGCCGCGCCCGGCAGCGCATCCGTCCCGTACAGCGCGTCATACAGGCTGCCCCAGCGCGCATTGGCCGCATTGAGCACGAAGCGCGCATTGAGCGCCGGCACCACCAGCTGCGGCCCGGCCATGGTCGCGATCTCGGGATCGACGTTGCGCGTGCCGATCTCGAACGGCGCCGGTTCGTCGACCAGATAGCCGATCTCGCGCAGGAACTTCTCGTCGCCCGACAGCCCCGGATTCACGTCGATCATCGCCTGCAGCGCATCGCGCTTGGCCAGCAGCGCCCGGTTCTCCGGCGCGAACCGGGCGAAGATCTCCGCCACGCCGGCCCACCACCCCTCGGCCGCGATGTCGAGCCCGGGCAGCACCTGCTCCTCGACGAAGCGCGCGAGCGGCTCGGCGACGGACAGGCCGGAACGAATGACGGTCATGAAAATCCTCCTGCGACACGATACTCAAGTGTTCGCCTGGGGAGGGCCCGCCCGGCTTAGGCGATAGCTGTCCCCCGGATCAAGCCTTATGCTCCAGATCCTGCACCGCGCCCTCGATCCGGTCCAGCATCGCGCGCAGCAGTACGCGCTCCTCCGGGGTGAACCCGGCGAACACCTGCTTCTCCAGCTCGATCGCCTTGGGCGCCACTTCCTCGTACAGTTCCCAGCCTGCCTTGCTCAGCGTCAGCAGATGGGAACGCTGGTCGCCCGGATTGCTCGCCCGGCTGATCAGCCCGCGCTCGGACAGCGCGATCGCCGCCCGGCTTACGGTCACCTTGTCCATCCGCGTCCGCCCGCACAGCGCCTGCTGGCTCATCGCCCCGCCCTCGGCCAGGATCGTCACGAGTCGCCACTCGGGAATCTTGAGCCCGAACAGCGCGCGATAGGCGCTGGCCACCGCGTCCGACACCGCGTTCGAAGCGATCGACAGGCGATAGGGCAGAAAGTCGTCCAGCTTAAGCACGGTCATGGCGCACACTCATTTATCGTATTTCTGCTTTCGCAACTGACAACGTTGGCCAATTGCATTTTTTGCAATGCTACCGGTAACATTACGCACTTGCGATATGAACCGCTGCGATGCACAAAGATCGGGCCTTTCAGGCATCCTCTCCTAAGACTTTCACGGCCGTCCTTCGGGGCGGCCTTTTTTTGCGCGTAATGGGCGGGCGGATCAACATCCCCGCGCCGATCGATAGCACAAGGCACTCTCTCGCTTCAGTTCGCGGCGAAGTGGACCATTCCCCATCCTCCCCCGGAGGGGGACCGCCAGCGTCAGCTGGTGGTGGAGGGGTAGCGCGCCTCAAGCGACATGGCCCGTGGAGAATACCCCTCCACCAGCCTGCGGCTGGTCCCCCTCCCCCTCCGGGGGAGGATTGGATTCGCCTACTTCATCTGTCGCGCGATCGCCGCCCGCGTCTTCTTCCCATAAGGCGGCTTGAGCCCCGCCAGCCCGGCCACGTCCAGCTTCGGCTGGCTGTACACCGCCTTGGCATGGCTGAACGTCCGGAACCCGATCTCGCCATGATAGGCGCCCATGCCCGACGGGCCGATGCCGCCGAACGGCAGCTCTTCCTGGCTGACATGGAAGATCACGTCGTTGATCGTCGCCCCGCCCGAGATCGTCCGGTCGAGCACCTGGCGCTTCTCGCCCTCATCCTTGCCGAAATAATAGAGCGCCAGCGGCCGGTCGCGCCGGTTGACCTCCCCGATCGCGTCCTCGACCTTCACGTAGCGCCGCACCGGCAGCACCGGCCCGAAGATCTCCTCCTGCATCACCGTCATGTCGTCGGTCGGGTTGCGGATGATGTGGAGCGGCAGCTTGCGCGAATTGGAGCTGCCCAGATCCTCGTTCGCCGGATTGACCGCGATCACTTCGGCACCCTTGGCCCGCGCATCGTCGATCCAGGCGGTCAGCCGCTCATAATGCCGGTCGTTGATGACCGCGGTATAGTCGGGGTTGGAGAGCAAAGTCGGATACATGCGCGTGGCCGCGGCGACGAGGCCGTCGACCACTTCGGCTTCCTTCTCCTCGGGCACCAGCATGTAATCGGGCGCCAGGCAGATCTGGCCGGCGTTGAGCATCTTGCCCAGTGCCACCCGCTCGGTCGTCTGGGCGATGTCGGCGGAGCGGCTCACCACCACCGGCGACTTGCCGCCCAGCTCGAGCGTCACCGGCACGAGGTTATCCGCCGCTGCGTGCAGGATATGCTTGGCGATGCCGGTAGCGCCGGTGAACAGCAGGTGATCGAAGGGCAGCTCGGCAAAGGCCTTGCCCGCCTCAGGCCCGCCGCTGACAAAGGCCAGCTCGGTCGCGTCGAAATAGCGCCCCGCCAGCTCGGCCATCACTTCGCTGGTCACCGGCGTGTATTCGCTGGTCTTCACCATCGCCCGGTTGCCCGCGGCGAACACGCCGGCCAGCGGGCTCACCACCAGCTGCACCGGGAAGTTCCACGGCGCGATGATCCCCACCACGCCCTTGGGCTGGTACTCGATATGCCCGCGTCCGCCGAGCAGCCCGAGCGGGAACAGCACCGGCTTGCGTGCCGGCTTCGCCCAGCGCGCCAGATGCTTGAGCGCATGCTTGAGCGGCCCCACCGAAGCAGCGATGTCGGTGATCATCGATTGCTCGCGGCTGCGATGCCCGAAATCCTCGCTCAGCGCGTCGCAGAGCTTGTCGGCATTGTCGGAGACCATCGCGATCGCGCGCTTCAGCCGGTCGCGCCGGCTGTCGAGCGAAACGGGCAGTTCGGCCATGAAGGCCGCACGCTGGGCGTCAAGCAGGTCGCGCATCTATCGATCCTCCCCTTTATCGTGTTGCAGTATGACACTAACGGCGGATGGCGGCGGCGGGTTGATCGCCTGCCCCAGCCACACCGCGAATGCGGCCGTCGCGAGCATCACGCCGAAGGGCAGCCGGTCGGTCGCGGTGATCCTGCGCCCGCCCAGCATCAGCCCGAGCACGCCCGCCAGTCCGATCAAACAGGCTGCAAGCAACACCAAAGGTAGCGCCTGCCATCCGAGCCACAGCCCGATGCCGCCGAACAATTTGGGGTCGCCGCCGCCCAGTCCCTGGCGCCCGCGCAGTCTCCGGTAGCTCCAGGCGACGATCCACAGCACCCCGAAGCCCGCTGCGCCGCCGATCAACCGGTCTTGCAACATTGGCTGTAACCCGATGATTCCCGTGGCCAATCCGACGATCGCCAGCGTCGCGGTCAGCTTGTTGGGCAGCCACAATGCCTCGATGTCGAGCGCCGCCAGCGTCAGCAGCAGCCAGCCGAACACGGCGCCGGCGGCTCCCGCCGGATCGGGCGAGGCGATGGCCGCGGCAACGCCGATTGCACCCCCCACCATCTCGGTCAGGACGTGCTGTACGCGGATCGGTGCACCGCATCCCCGGCAGCGCCCGCGCTGGAGAAGATAGCTCAGGACCGGGATCAGCTCACCGGCGCGCAGCCCCTTGGCGCAAACATCGCAGGCAGAGCGTCCGGTAGTGATCGCTTTTCCGGCGGGCCAGCGTATCGCCAGCGTCGCGATGAAGCTGCCGAAGACCAGCCCCAGCACCCCCAGCAGCACGGCCCATCCCCAGACCGGGTCAATCGTCATTCGCCACCCCGATCCGCTCCATGGCCCCGTCATGCCGCAGCGTGTCACTTTTGCAAACGATCACTTCCGATACTAGATGGACCCAAACCAATGAGAGGATCCCAAATGTCCGCCGACGACGTCGTCATCGCCTCCTATGCCCGCACCCCGATGGGGAGCTTCCAGGGGGCGCTGACCGAGGCTTCCGCCACCGATCTGGGCGCCGCCGCGGTGGGTGCCGCGGTCCAGCGCGCCGGGCTGAAGGGCGAGGCGATCGAGCGGATCTACATGGGCTGCGTCCTCCCCGCCGGCCTCGGCCAGGCTCCGGCGCGCCAGGCCGCGCTCAAGGCCGGCCTGCCCAATCACATCGAGGCGACCACGGTGAACAAGATGTGCGGCTCGGGCATGCAGGCGGCGATCATGGCCGCCGAGGCGCTCGCCGCCGGCTCGGTCGACATGCTGATCGCGGGCGGCATGGAGAGCATGACCAACGCCCCCTATATCTCGCTGCGCCACCGCGCCGGCGCGCGCATCGGCCATGACGTGCTCAAGGACCACATGTACCTTGACGGGCTCGAGGATGCCTATGAACCCGGCAAGCTGATGGGCAATTTCGCCGAGGAAGTGGCGCAGGAATATCAGTTCACCCGTCAGGCGCAGGACGATTTCGCCATCGCCAGCCTCGAGCGCGCCAAGGCCGCCCAGGCGAGCGGCGCCTTCGATCGCGAGATCGTGCCGGTCGAGGTGAAGACCCGCAAGGGCGTGGTCCAGGTCGCCGCCGACGAGCAGCCCGCCAAGGGCGATCCGGCCAAGATCCCCACGCTCAAGCCCGCCTTCTCGAAGGACGGCACGATCACCGCCGCCAACGCCTCGTCGATCTCCGACGGCGCCGCCGCGCTGGTGATGACCCGGCTGAGCGTCGCCGAGAAGCTCGGCCTCACGCCCGTCGCCCGCGTCGTCGCGCATGCCGCCCATGCCCATGCCCCGGCCCGCTTCACCACCGCCCCGGTCTTCGCGATGAAGAAGGCGCTGGCAAAGGCCGGCTGGGCGATCAGCGATGTCGACCTGTTCGAAGTCAACGAGGCGTTCGCGGCGGTCGCGATGATCGCGATGAAGGAGCTGAGCCTCGATCACGCCGTGCTCAACGTGAATGGCGGCGCCTGCGCGCTCGGCCATCCGATCGGCGCGAGCGGCGCCCGCGTCCTCGCCACCCTGCTCTCGGCGCTGGAGACGCGCGGCGCCCGTCGCGGCCTCGCCTCGCTCTGCATCGGCGGCGGCGAAGCCACCGCGATGGCAGTGGAATTGCTGGACTGAACTTGAACTGCTCCCCGGCGAAAGCCGGGGCCCAGGGTCACAAGCGACATCGTTCCTGGCCCTGGGCCCCGGCTTTCGCCGGGGAACCAGGAGGTATAATGGTCTTCGACTTGCGAGGCGCGCTGCTCAAAAAGGCCGAGGTCGAATCGGCGCGCCTCGACGATTTCGAATTCCGTCTGCGCGCCCGTACGATGCGCCTCCTCGCGCCGTTGATGGGTGTGGAGCCCGACCAGCTGGTCGCCCGCATCGCCGTGGAGCCCGACGAAGCGATCCTGGCCTCGCTCCCCGAAACCGCCCGCGCCTGGTACGAGGAAGCCCGAACCGAAGCCCGCCGCCAGCTGATCGCCGAACGCGGCGATCCCACGCCCTACAAGCTGGCGTGATTTAGCCTCTTCCAATGTAGGATTTTGCCTGACACGCTCGTCAGGTTCTTTCTCATCGCAAATAGATCTGAAGCATAATCCGGCGCGAGATCAGTTCACCGCCTCACCCGGATCGGTGCCCCAGATATGGCTCTGCTCGATATAGCCGCCGCGTCCGGCGACGTCGAACCAGCACCAGCCGCTGGCGCAGCGGCTCACCCGGCCGACAACGCCCGGTGCCGCGCGCCAGCTTACGCGGGCATTGAAGCGCGGTGCGTCACGCATCTCGCTCACCGTGCCGATCACCATCGCGGTACGCACATCGTCGAGCAGGTTCGCCAGCATCCAGCCCTGGGTGCCGTCGGGATCCTCGACCTTGCGCCACTCGCCATAGATGTCGATCACCTTGAGCGGCAGCCCGCGGCGCTGGTAGAGCCAGTTCGACGGATAGTTGCGCCCCGGCCCGGTGCGCATCCGTGCCTTCTCGGCCTTGATCGAAACGAAATAGGGCGTCTTGCGCTGTGCGAATGCAGGAACGGCCAGCCCCAGCGCGACGACGCCGAGCACGACCCATTTCCCGAAACGCATGCGACCCCCATGAATATTGTGTGTGGGAACCGTTTACCCTGAGCAGCCCCTCGCCATCAACCGTTGACTGGCGCCCCTGCACCGGCCAAGCCGCCTTTTATGGCACAAGGCCCGCGCCCTTCCCGCCCCCGGGTGATCGTCACCCGCGCGCTGCCCGAGAGCATCGAGGCGCGCATGGCCGAATTGTTCGATGCGGCGACCAATCCCGGTGACGTGGCCCTGACCCGCGATCAGCTCGCCGCCGCGATGGCCGATTGCGACGTATTCGTGCCCACCGTTACCGACCGGGTCGATGCCGCGCTGATCCAGGCCGCGCCCGATCGCCTCCGGCTGATCGCCAATTACGGCGCCGGCGTCGGCCATATCGATCTCAAGGCCGCCCGCGAGCGTGGGATCACCGTGACCAACACTCCCGGCGTACTGACCGAGGATACTGCCGACATGGCGATGGCGCTGGTTCTCGCCGTGCCACGCCGGCTGGTCGAGGGCGATGAACTGGTCCGCCAGGGCGCGTGGAAGGGCTGGGCACCCACTTCGATGCGCGGCCACCGCATCGGCGGCAAGAAGCTCGGCATCCTCGGCATGGGGCGGATCGGCCAGGCCGTCGCGCTCCGCGCCCGTGCCTTCGGCCTGCAGATCCATTACCATAATCGCCACCGCCTGCCCCAGGTGCTCGAGGCACAGCTCGGCGCCACCTGGCATGGCGAGCTCGATTCGATGATCGAGGCGGCGGACATACTGACCATCCACACCCCGCATACCGATACCACCGGTGGCCTGATCGACGCGCGCCGGCTCGACCTGCTTGGCCCCAAAGGCTGGCTGATCAACACAGCCCGCGGCGAAATCGTCGATAATGAAGCAATGATCGCGGCGCTGACCGAGGGCCGCATCGCCGGTGCCGGGCTCGACGTCTATGTGGGCGAGCCCGCCGTCGATCCGCGCCTGATCGCGCTGGATAATGTCGTGCTGCTCCCGCACCTCGGCTCAGCCACCTTCGAGGGCCGCGAGGACATGGGCGTGAAGGTGATCTCGAATATCCGTGCCTGGTCCGACGGACATCGCCCGCCCGACCAAGTACTCGATGGCTGGGTGTAGTTTATCTTATAAATACTTTGGATTATCTGGAACAATAGCTCCAATCCGGAGCATCTTCCGTCCAATTAACCAAGGTCAGCAAGTCCTCGGTAAACGCATTTCCACGTAGTTATACCCTACGCAAAGCCACCTATAGGGTGCACCGCAAGGGGGACTTGAATGCAGCCGAGAGAATCGAGGCGGGAGGTCGTCATTCCCGCCCAGATGCGCAGCAAGCGAGGATGGTCTGACGTAACCATCCGCAACATCTCGCCGCATGGCATGATGTTGCTGGCGCCGTTCCCGCCCAGGCCGGGAACCTATGTCGAGGTCCGCCGGGCCTCGCTGGCGATGGTCGGCCGGGTCGTGTGGGTGAAGGGCAAGACGCTCGGCATCCAGCTGATCGAGCGGCTGAACTTCAACGCCCTGCTACGCGCCGCCAACGAAACCCTGGCCATCAGCAGCAACCGCGCGGCGCGGAACAACGAGCCGCAGGTACCGGCCCCGGCGCTGCCGGCCGATACCTCACCAGGCATCTTCCAGAGCTGGCTGCGTGCCGGCATCGACCTCATCCGCGGCCAGAGCCGCCGCGACACCGCCACGGCGGATTTGACCGAAGCTTCCTGACGACTTTCCAAGACGTGGCCTAAGCCACGCAGGAAACCCCTCGATCGCCCTTAGTCGCCCGTCAGGATCCGGTCCACCAGCTGCTTCACCGTCGGCACGAAACCGTTCGAATAGAACGGGTCCCGCTTGAAGTGATAGGCAGCGTGCCCAGCGAACATCAGGTTCTCGTCGGTCGGGCCGCCATGCGCGATGTCCTGCAGCGTCTTCTGGATGCAGAAGCTGCGCGGGTCCGCCAGTCGCCCGGTCGAGTTGGTCTCGGTATCCGCCCAGGACGAGAAGGCGCACTGGCTAAGGCAGCCCATGCAGTCCTTCTGGTCGGTGCGGATGATCTGCTGCTCCTCGGGCGTGACGAACACCAAAGTGTTGTCCGGCGTCTTGAGCGCGGCGGTGAAGCCGTTGCCGAACCACTGGCGCGCGCGCAGCAGGTCGTTGCGCGTCACCCAGAAATTCTTGCCCTTCACGCCCACATCGAGCTGGAAGGTGTGGTCGCCCGCTTCCTCGGTCGAATAGGGGATCTGGCGCTCCGAGCGCGCTTCGAGGTTGCGCAGGAACGGGTTGCGCACGGCGCTCGAATAGAAGCCGGTCGGCGAGAAGCGGTGCAGCAGCACTTCGCCTTCCTCGATCTGGGTCAGCTTCGATTTCCAGCCCTGCGGGATCGGGCTTTCCTGGGTCAGCAGCGGGCGCGTGCCGAACTGGAAGGCGATCTTGCCGAGCTCGGGATTGTCGATCCAGTCGTTCCAGTCGCGCAGGAACCAGACGCCGCCGGCCATCACGATCGGCACATCGTCCGAGATGCCGCCCTCGCGCATCACCGCGCGCAGTTCCTTGACGCGCGGATACGGGTCCTGGGGCTGCAACGGGTCCTCGGCATTCGACAGGCCGTTATGGCCGCCGGCAAGCCAGGGATCCTCATAGACCACCGCCGCCAGCCATTCGCTCGCCTTGGAATAGGCGCGCTTCCACAGCGCGCGGAAGGCGCGGCCCGAGCTGACGATCGGCAGGTAGTTGACGTTGTACGACGCCGCGATCTCGCTGAGCTTGTAGGGCATGCCCGCGCCGCAGGTGACGCCGGCCACCATGCCGCGGGTGCGCTCGAGCACGCCGTGCAGCACGCGCTGCGCACCGCCCATTTCCCACAGCACGTTGATGTTGATCGCACCCTTGCCGCCGGCGATCTCGAAGGCCTTCTTGACCTGCTGGACGGCGCCTTCGATCGCATAGGCGATCAGCTCTTCATGGCGCTCGCGGCGCGTTAGTGCGTTGTAGATCTGCGGGATGATCTTGCCGTCGGCATCATAGCTGTCGGCATTGACCGCGGAGACCGTGCCGATGCCGCCCGCGGCGGCCCAGGCGCCTGCGCTGGCGTGGTTGGTGGCAGCCACACCCTTGCCCCCCTCGACGATCGGCCAGACCTCGCGGCCGTTGTACAGGATGGGCGACAGACCCTTGAACACAGAACCTCCAGACTAAAAATTCGGGCGACGCTAGACGCATTGGACGCAACAAGCGAGCAACATTCGTTATTGCAGTGCGTCAGGTCGTCCCATTGCGGCGCCATAGAGCCGCGCATAGGCGGCGATCATTTCGCTCTCATCGTAGAACGCACGGGCGCGCGCGCGGTTCTCCTCGCCGACGAGCTTGCGCTCCTCGGGATGCTTCACGAACATGTCGATCCGGTCGCGCAGCACCACTTCGCTGCGCTCGGGGGGCAGGAAGTGGCGGTTGCGGTCGCCGACCATCGAAGGGATGTCGCCCACCATCGGCGCGACCACCGGCAATCCGGCGGCCATCGCCTCGAGCACCGAAAGCGGCGCCTGCTCGCTCTTCGAGGAGAGCGCGAACACGTCGAACAGCCCCATATAGCGATGCGGCTCGCGCAGGAATCCGGGCAGGATCACGTCATCCTCGATCGCCATTGCCTCGGCGGCATCGAGTATGGCCTGGCGCTCGGGCCCCTCGCCCACGATCACCAGCTTGAAGCGCGTGTTGAGCCCGGCGACGGCGCGGACCAGCATCGGCAGGTCCTTGACCGGCCGTAGCCCCGCCACGGCACCGACCACCAGCGTGCCGGGCTTCTTCTTCTTGAGTTCGGGGATCAGCTCGACATCGGGCTTGCCGGCGAACTGCATCGTCGGGATGCCGTTGGCAATGCGGAACAGCCGTTCGGCCGGCTGGCGCCAGTGCTTCAGCGCGATCCGCTCCAGCACTTCGGAAGGCACCACCAGCGCGTTGGCGGCGGGCAGCGCGATCCGGCGATACATGTTGCGCACCGGGTTGAGCCGCTCGGCCTCATCCTGGTTGAACCCATCCTCGTGGTGGATCACCGGCGGCAGGCCCTTGCCGAACACGCGCGCCGCCATCACCCCGTCGATCGCGCCCCAATTATAGGTCAGCACCAGGTCGAACCGGCGCATGTAGCGCGCGATCGCCTCATAGCGCTTCGCGGACGGCTTGCCGGAGAGCGGCGGCGGATCCAGCGCGATCTCGTACTTGATCCCCTGGGCGATCATCGCCCGCGCCTCGAGCTGGTCGGGCATCGCCGAGACGATCGTGTGCCGCGCCTTGTCGCCGAACGCATTCATCAGCCGCACGGCGCGCGCTTCCTTGCCGCCGAGGTTGAAGGTCGAATGGAGATGGAGGATGTGGATGGGCATCGTTGGAATGGCTCGATAGTCAATCCGTCATCCCGGCGAAAGCCAGGATATCGCGCGGCAAGAGTTCGACACGTGCCACGGAATCCCGGCCCGCGTCGTGACGGCGATCAAATCTTCGCCAGCAGCCGCTCGATCCCCGCCACCGCCTCCGGCTCCTCCAGCGTCGGTGCATGGCCGATGCCCGGCACCGTCACCAGCTCGGCACCCTGCACCCGCGCCACCATCCGCTCGGCGGTATCCTCGCTCAGGATATCCGAGCGCTCGCCGCGCACGATCAGCAGCGGGCGGCCGTTCATCGCCTCGATCGTCGGCCACATGTCCGGCCCGGTCTCGTTGCCCGGCACGCGGAACGGCTCGGCGATCTTCATGTCATAGTCCAGCACGATCCGCCCCGAGCTGTTCACCCGGTAGAGCCGCTTGGCCATGCGCAGCCAGTCCTCGATCCCATAGTCCGGATAGACATCGGCATTGCCCTCGGCGACGCCGCGCGCCGCGTGCATCCAGGTCGGGTACCACACCGCCTTGCCGACATAGGTGCGGATCCGCGCCAGCCCGGCCGGATTGATCTCGGGGCCCACGTCATTGAGCACCACGCCCGCCAGCTTGTCGCGCTCGGTGGCGGCGAGCAGCATCGTCACCAGCCCGCCCAGCGAGGTGCCGACCGCGACGAACTTCTCGACCTTCAGCTCCTCGAGCAGCGCCTCGACGTCCTGGAAATAGGTGAGCGGCACATAGGACATCGGGTCCTTGGCATATCCGCTCTCGCCGCGCCCGCGGAACTCGACGCACAGCACGCGCCACTGCCCGGCCAGCCGCTCGGCCAGCGCCTCATAGTCGCGCGCATTGCGGGTCAGCCCCGGGAAGCACAGCACCGGCGGCTTGTCCGCCGGGCCTGCATATTCGCGATAGTGGAGACGAATCCCGTCCCGCGACCACCAGAAACCGTCGGAATAGTTGCGTCGCTCGGCCATCCTTCCCCATATCGCTGCATGGACTTCACTCCGCAACAGGCGATCCTCGAACTCGGCGACAGCTTCTACGATCCCGTAGCAGCCGCACGCTTCCCGCAGACCATCCTGCGCTTCCGCAACGACCGCGCCGCGGCGCAGGTCGGGCTGGACGGCCTGTCGGACGAGCAATGGATCGCTCATTTCGGCCGCTTCGAACCGCTGAAGGGCAGTCTCCCGACTCCGCTGGCGCTGCGCTATCACGGCCATCAGTTCCGCGTGTACAACCCCGAGATCGGCGACGGCCGCGGCTTCCTGTTCGCGCAGATGACCGACGTGCAGGGCCGGCTGCTCGACCTCGGCACCAAGGGATCGGGCCAGACGCCGTACAGCCGCTTCGGCGACGGCCGACTCACCCTCAAGGGCGGTGTCCGCGAGATCCTCGCCACCGAGATGCTAGAGGCGCTGAATGTCGAGACCAGCCGCACCTTCTCGCTGATCGAGACCGGCGAGGAGCTGCACCGCGGTGACGAGCCCTCGCCCACCCGCTCCTCGGTGCTGGTCCGGATGAGCCACGGCCATATCCGCATCGGCACCTTCCAGCGCCTCGCCCATTTCCAGGAGACCGAGGCGATGGAGCGCCTCGTCGCCTATGTGCTGCGCCACTATTATGGCGAGGAACCCGGCGAGGACGCTCCCGCCCGGCTGCTCGCCCATGTCGCGAGGCGCACCGCGACGATGGCCGCGCGCTTCATGGCCGCCGGCTTCGTCCACGGCGTGCTCAACAGCGACAATATCAACGTCACCGGCGAGAGTTTCGACTACGGCCCGTGGCGCTTCGCTCCCTTCTGGGAATCGGGCTTCACCGCCGCCTATTTCGACCATGCCGGGCTCTACGCCTTCGGCCGCCAGCCCGAGGCGATCTACTGGGACGTGATGCAGCTCGCCATCGCGCTGCGCCAGATCGCCGACGAGGAGCCGCTGATCGCGGCGATGGAGGGCTTTGCCGAAGTCTATCAGCGCGAAGTGACCGCCGCGCTGCTCTGGCGGCTCGGCGTCGCCCCGCGCAGCGCCGAGGCCGACCGGGTGCTCGCCGGCGTGCTCGAAAAGGCACTGGCGGAGACGCTCACGCCGATCGACCAGTTCTTCTTCGATGCGTTCGGCGGCACGCTGCCCGAGGAATATGGCGAAGCATTCGACGATCTGCGCGGCCAGCTCGCCTTCTACCAGCCCCGCAAGGCCCGCGATCACGCCTATTGGAGCGGCACGCCCTGCTCGATGCTGATCGACGAAGTCGAGACGATCTGGGCGTCGATCGCCGAGTCGGACGATTGGGGGCCTCTCCACGCCAAGGTGGCGGCGATCCGCCGGATGGCGGAGGCCCTTGGGGGTTCCGATAAGGCATAGCCATCGTCAGAAACGTGCCGGGGCCTGGCACTGGCCTCGCCGCGAAAATTGGTGCAAGAGCGCCTGAACCTTCCTGAAAGACCAAGTTCCCCTACATCGATGCCCGGCACGGAAATCATCTCGACCGAACCCGCAACCGGCGCCGTGCTGTGGCGCCAGATGAGCGGAGACGCCGACAAGGAAGTCGCCCTTGCGCGCGCCAGCTGGGCCGCCTGGGCCGCCCATCCCCTTGCCTATCGGATCGAAGCGCTGCGCCGCTTCGCGAACGTGGTGCGGCAAAAGGCGGATGCCTTCACCGACCTGCTCGCGCGTGAGACCGGCAAGCCGCTCTGGGAAGCGCGCACCGAAGTCGAGACGGTGATCGCCAAGGTCGATATCTCGATCACCGCCTATTCGGAGCGCACCGGCCAGCGCCGCATCGATGCGCCGATGAACACCCGGCTGGCGCTGCGCCACAAGCCGCACGGCGTGCTGGCGGTGCTCGGGCCGTACAATTTCCCGGTCCACCTGCCCAACGGCCATATCGTCCCGGCGCTGCTCGCGGGCAACGCAGTGGTGTTCAAGCCGTCGGAGAAGACCCCGGCCTCGGGCGCTTTCCTGGTCGATTGCTATCACGCCGCCGGCATTCCGGAGGGCTGTGTCCGCCTGCTGATCGGCGGTCCGGACGAGGGCAAGGCGCTGGCCGGCCACCCGGATATCGACGGTCTGCTGTTCACCGGCTCGGCCAATACCGGCATCGCGCTCAACCGCCAGTTCGCCACCCGGCCCGAGAAGATCCTCGCGCTCGAGATGGGCGGCAACAATCCGATTGTCGTGTGGGACACGCCCGATCTCTATTCGGCCGCCGTGCTCGTCGTGCAGTCCGCCTTCACCACCGCCGGCCAGCGCTGCACCGCCGGCCGCCGGCTGATCGTCGACGAGAAGCTCTACGATCCGCTGATGGCCGAGCTCAACAAGCTGATCGGCCGTCTCATCATCGGCGAGCCGCATGCCGATCCCGCCCCGTTCATGGGGCCGGTGATCGACAATGACGCCGCCGACATGCTCACCGAGAGCTTCCTTGCCCTCTCCACCATGGGCGGCCGGCCGCTGCGCCACATGGAGCGCCCGATCGAGGGCCGCCCCTTCCTCACCCCTGGCATGATCGACATGACCGAGGCGAAGGAGAAGGTCGATGTCGAGCTGTTCGGCCCGATCCTCCAGGTCTTCCGGGTGAACAGCTTCGAGCAGGCGATCGTCGAGGCGAACGACACGCGCTACGGCTTGTCCGCCAGCCTGGTCTCGCAGGATCCCAAGCTCTACGATCAGTTCTGGGCGAACATCCGCGCCGGCATCGTCAACTGGAACCGCCCGACCAACGGCGCGTCCTCGGCGGCGCCGTTCGGCGGCGTGGGCTGGTCGGGCAACCACCGTCCCAGCGCCTATTACGCCGCCGACTATTGCGCCTATCCGGTGGTCTCCTCGGAGAGCGAATCCTCCCGCGCCTCGATGGGCATCGGCCTGCGCGACGCCTGAGCCAGCTGGACTTCTTGGTTCCCCGGCGAAAGCCGGGGCCCAGGGTTTCTCTGCCGTGCCGCTCTATTACCCTGGGCCCCGGCTTTCGCCGGGGAACAACAAGGCTGAGCACAGCCACCTCAAGGGGCCGCGCCCAGCAACACTTTGTTACCGTCGCGTCGTTGAAGCGGCCATAACCGCCCCCTAGATTATCCCTTGCGGACCGGGCCCCTCTGGCGAGGGCTTTCAAAGCCCTCGTGATGTCGGACCGCATCGAGCGCGCTCGGTGCAGGTTTGGACGGTACTCCCCCTTCCCTCCCCACCAAGCCTGAGCCGGGTGCCGCTCGATCGAACTTGCTTCGATTGGAGTTTTCGCACGTGAACCCTCTTTACCAGATCCCCCGCACCGGCGCTGCCGCGGCGCGCTTTGACGAGGGACTGCGCCAGCACATGCTGGGCATCTATCGCAACATGGGGATCGGTCTGGCGATCACCGGACTCGTCGCGCTCGCCGTGGCGAACACGCCGGTGCTGGTCGCGCTGATCTTCGGCACGCCGCTCAAGTGGGTGGCGATGTTCGCGCCCCTCGCCTTCATCTTCTTCTTCCAGTTCCGCATCGAGCGGATGAGCACCGCCGGCGCCCGCACCGCCTTCTTCGCCTTTGCCGGCGTGATGGGCGTGTCGATGGCGAGCATCTTCCTGGTCTTCACCGGGCAGAGCATCGCCATGGCCTTCTTCGCCGCCGCAGCGATGTTCCTGGCGCTCAGCCTGTTCGGCTACACCACCAAGCGTGACCTGACCGGCATGGGCACCTTCCTGTTCGTCGGCCTGATCGCGGTGGTGCTGGTGAGCATCGTCAACGTCTTCATCGGCTCGACGATGCTGCAGACCCTGCTCTCGATCGTCGGCATCGGCGTGTTCGCCGGCCTCACCGCCTGGGACACGCAGCGCCTGAAGAGCGAATATGCCTATTACGGCCGCAGCGAAGCCGCCGACAAGCTGGCGATCATGGGCGCGCTCTCGCTCTACCTGAACCTGATCAACATGTTCCAGCTGCTGCTGAACCTGGTCGGCGAGAGGGAGTAACCGGCATGGCCAGCTTCACCTGCCCCGTCGACGGCACCGTGCTGGTGCCGGTCGAGCGCTCGGGGATCGAGATCGACCATTGCCCCAGCTGCCGCGGCGTGTGGCTCGATCGCGGCGAGCTCGACAAGATCATCGAGCGGAGCGCCGTTCCGGCGGCACCCGTTCAGGCCCAGGCGCCACAGCCGCAATATCGCGAAGAGCGCCCGCGCTACGACGATCGTGCCGGCTACGGCCATGGCGGCGGGAAATATCCGCCGAAGCGCCGCAAGTCGTTCCTCGAGGAACTGTTCGACTGATCCTTTCCCAGCCCGTGTGCACGGCGCAGTCACACGGGCGGACGGGAGCGCGGCCCTTCCCCCCCTCACCTGCGAGGGTCGCGCCCCGTCCAACCCCACTTCCTCCCCGCGCCACACTGGCTATCATGTGATCGCTAACAGGGGAGGAAGACCATGATTACCCGCAGGTCCGTGCTCGGATCGACCGCTGCCGCCCTGGGCGCCGCCGCACTCCCCCTTCCCGCAACCGCAAGCGCCCCCGGCGACTTCGTCGCCCGCAAGGGCAAGGGCCTCCTTTTCGGCGGCAAGCCCTATCGCTTCGCCGGCAGCAACATGTGGTACGCCGCATGGCTGGGTGCCGACGCGCCCTGGGGCAATCGCGACCGCCTCCGCCGCGAACTCGACACGCTGGCTGGCATCGGCGTGCGCAACCTCCGCATCGCCGCCTCGGCCGAGGATTCGCCGCTCAAGAACTCGGTGAAGCCCGCCTTCCGCACCCGGGGCAACGCCTGGAACCCGGCGCTGGTCGATGGCCTGGCCTATGCGCTCGCCGAGATGGGCAAGCGCGACATCAAGGCCGTGCTCTACCTCACCAATTTCTGGGAATGGTCGGGCGGGATGATGACCTACCTGTCCTGGGTGAATGGCGGGAAGTATCTCGACATGAACGACCCCGCGCATCCCTGGCCCGAATTCCCGGACATGACCGCGCAGTTCTACGCGAACAGCGAGGCGGTCGGCCTCTTCCACGACTATGTCCGCGCCACCGTGAAGCGCCATGCCGGCGACCCCACGATCATGGCCTGGCAGCTCGCCAACGAACCGCGCCCGGGCGGCAGCCCCAAGTCCGCCGAGCCTTTCCTCGCTGCGTATAATGGCTGGATCCAGAGCACCGCGAAGCTCATCAAGTCGCTCTCGCCCAGGCACCTCGTCTCGACCGGCAGCGAGGGCCTCAAGGGCTCGATCGAGCGCGCCGATGTCTACAAGGCCGCGCATGCCTTCCCCGAGATCGACTATCTCACCGCGCATATCTGGCCGCTCAACTGGGGCTGGGTCGATGCCAGGAACATTGCCGGCACCAACGACGCCAGCTTCGCCAAAGTGCGCGAGTATATCGCTCAGCACATCGCGCTGGCGACCGAGATCGGCAAGCCGCTTGTGATCGAGGAATTCGGCTACCCCCGCGACGGTGGCGGCTATGATCCGGAGAGCGCGACCAGCTTCAAGGACGGCTATTACAAGCTGATCTACGACGCGGTGGAGGCCAATCCGGGCATCATCGCCGGCTCGAACTTCTGGGCATGGAACGGCGAAGGCCGCCCGGTGCACGGCGACCACCGCTTCAAGCCCGGCGACACCGCCTGGCTCGGCGACCCGCCGCACGAACCGCAGGGCTGGTACGGCGTGTTCGACAGCGATGCGAGCACACGGGCGGTGGTGGCCGCCCATGCGAAAGCCCTCGCCCCGGTATAGTTTGGCTAGGCCGGGGCCAAGCAAGCGTCGGTTGAAGCAAAAGGTGTCGGGGCGCATCTGCCACTGATGGCGACCCTTCTCGATCCAACCGCGCGCGGGCGCGTGATTCTCGTTGGTGCCGGCCCGGGCGATCCGGGCCTGCTCACCGTGCGCGCCGTCGAGGCGCTCAAGCAGGCGGACGTGCTCGTCCATGACGGCCTTGTCGATCCCCGCGTCCTCGATCTCGCGCCCCAGGCCCACCGCATCTCGGTCGCCAAGTCGCGCTCGAAGCACACCGTGCCGCAGGACGCGATCAACGCGCTGATCGTCGCGCATGTGAAGACAGGCGCGATCGTCGTGCGCCTCAAGGGCGGCGACCCGTTCATCTTCGGCCGCGGCGGCGAGGAAGTCGAAGCCGTGCGCGCCGCCGGGCTCCCGGTGGAAGTCGTCCCCGGCATCTCCGCCGCGCTCGGCGCTGCCGCCGAGGTCAACCTGCCGCTCACCCACCGCGACTGGTCGAGCGCGGTCAGCTTCGTCGCCGGCCAGTGCAAGGGCCTGTCCGAGCAGGACTGGTCCGGCCTGGCCGGCAAGGGCCGCACGCTGGTGATCTACATGGGCGTCGCCACCTGCCCGGACATCAGCGAGAAGCTGATGAACGACGGCGTCTCGCCCGACATGCCCGTCGCCGTGCTCGAGCGCGGCACGCTGGAGGGCAGCCGCGCGCTGCGCACCATCCTCGCCGATCTTGGGCCGATGGTGAGCCGCGAGAAGGTCAAGAGCCCCGCGATCATCATCGTCGGCGAAGTCGTCATGCTGGCCGACGCCCAGGACAAGCTCGGCCAATGGGCCAAGGCGGCGGAGGCGCTGGCATGAAGCTGCTCACCGGCAACGATCTCGCCAGCGGCGACGTCACCTGGTGGACCGGCTCGGGCTGGTCGCGCCATGTCGAGGACGCCGTCGATGTCGGCGACCAGGGCGAGGCGATCGCCCATGCCGAGGAGGGCGCGCGCCGCGTCAACGGCCCCTATGTGATCGACGCGACCCTTACGCCCGAGGGCCCGCGCCCCGCGCATATCAAGGACCGCATCCGCGCGCTCGGCCCCACCGTCCGCCCGGACCTGACCCTCAAGCCCGCCGACCCCAATGCCGGCAGCTGGGTGATCTGACATGTACAAATACGACGAATATGACCATTCCATCGTCGCCGCGCGCGTCGAGGAATTCCGCGACCAGGTGACCCGCCGCCTAGCCGGCCAGATCACCGAGGACCAGTTCAAGCCGCTGCGGCTGATGAACGGCCTCTATCTCCAGCTCCATGCGTACATGCTGCGCGTCGCGGTGCCCTATGGCACGCTCGACAGCCGCCAGATGCACATGCTGGCGCACATCGCCCGCAAGTACGATCGCGGCTATGGCCATTTCACCACGCGCCAGAACCTCCAGTACAACTGGATCAAGCTCGAGGACGCGCCCGACATCCTCGCCGAGCTGGCGACGGTCGAGATGCATGCCATCCAGACCAGCGGCAACTGCATCCGCAACATCTCCTCGGACCAGTTCGCCGGCGCGGCCGCCGACGAGCTGACCGATCCGCGCCCCTGGGCCGAGCTGCTGCGCCAGTGGAGCACCTTCCACCCCGAGTTCAGCTACCTGCCGCGCAAGTTCAAGATCTGCGTGATCGCCGCCGAGGAAGACCGCGCGGCGATGCGCCTCCACGATATCGGCATCCAGATCGTCGAGAAGGACGGCCAGCTCGGGGCCGCGATTTACGTGGGCGGCGGCATGGGCCGCACCCCGATGATCGCCCCGCTGATCAAGGACTTCGTGCCCTTCGACGATTTCGTCAGCTATCTCGAGGCCTGCCTGCGCGTCTACAATCGCTATGGCCGCCGCGACAACATGTACAAGGCGCGGATCAAGATCCTGATCCACGAGCTCGGCGCGGACAAATACGCCGCCGAGGTCGAGGAGGAGTTCGCCGCGGTGAAGGCGCTCGGCATCGATCCGCCCCAGGCCGAGTTCGACCGCATCGCCGCCCATTTCGCGCCGCCCGCCTATGACGCGGACGCGCCCGACGCGCTCGATCGCAGCGATCCCGATTTCGCCGTCTGGCTCGACCAGAACGTCTCGGCGCACAAGCAGCCGGGCTATGCGGTCGTCACGATCAGCCTCAAGCCGATCGGCGGCATTCCCGGCGACGCCACCGCCGACCAGATCGACCTGATGGCCGATCTCGCCAAGGCCCATAGCTTCGACGAGCTGCGCGTCACCCACGCCCAGAACATCGTGCTGCCGCATGTCCGCAAGGCCGATCTCTACGCGCTCTGGCAGCAGCTGCGCGACGCCGGCCTGGCCGAGGCCAATCTCGACCTGATCAGCGACATCATCGCCTGCCCGGGCCTCGACTATTGCAGCCTCGCCAACGCCCGCTCGATCCCGCTCGCGCAGAAGATCGCAACGCGCTTCTCGGACATCGGCCGCCAGCGCGAGCTCGGCGAACTGAAGCTCAAGATCAGCGGCTGCATCAATGCCTGCGGCCACCATCATGCCGGCCATATCGGCATCCTTGGTGTCGATCGTAAGGGCGTCGAGAACTACCAGCTGCTGCTCGGCGGCTCGGGCGCGGAGGACGTGTCGCTCGGCACGATCACCGGCCCCGGTTTCAGCGAGGACGGGATCGTCGACGCGATCGAGAAGGCCACCAACGTCTATCTCGCCCGGCGCGAGGACGGCGAGCGCTTCCTCGACACCTATCGCCGCCTCGGCATGGCCCCGTTCAAGGAGGCGATTTATGGGTGATCTACTGCGCTACCGCGACGACGAGGCGCATGAGGAGCCTGCGGTCACGCTCGACGCGTTCCTCGGCCAGTCCAACGCCACGGCCGTCCGCATCGAGAGCGGCGAGGACGCCCGCGTCCTCCTCCCCTATCTCGATCGCATCGCGCTGGTCGAAGTGAGCTTCCCCAAGTTCCGCGACGGCCGCGGCTATTCCACCGGCCGCATCCTGCGTGAGGCAGGCTATCAGGGAGAGCTGCGCGCCCAGGGCGATGTGCTGGTCGACCAGATCCCACTGATGCGCCGCTGCGGCTTCGACAGCTTCGCGCCCGAGGCGCCGGTCGACGAAGCCGTGCTCGCCGCCAGCCTCGCCCGCTACGAGTTCCACTATCAGGCTGCCGCCGATCCGGCGGTGCCGGTATGGAAACGCCGGCATGGCTGAGGCCGCGCGCAAGGTGGACCGGGAGATCGACCGCATCGACGTCGCCCCGCGCTGGACGGCGGCCGACGCGATCCGCCTGAACAACCTGTTCCGCGGCACCGACACGCCCGAGATGCTGCGCGAAGTGCTGGGCAACCACATGCTCGGCGACGTCGCGCTCGTTTCCTCCTTCGGCGCCGAGAGCGCGGCCCTGCTCCATCTCGTCGCCCAGGCCGATCCGAACACGCCGGTGATCTTCCTCGATACCGGCAAGCATTTCCCCGAGACGCTCGCCTATGTCCACGAGCTCGCGGAATTCATCGGCCTCACCAACCTCCAGATCATCGCGCCCGATGCCGAGACGATCGAGAAGCGCGATGCCACGGGCCTGCGCTGGTCCTATGATCCGGACGGCTGCTGCGAGATCCGCAAGGTCATCCCGCTCGAAAAGGCGCTGGCCGGCTTCGATGCCAGCATCACCGGCCGCAAGGCGTTCCAGGCCTCCACCCGCAACGCCCTGCCCCGCTTCGAGCTCGACGGCGACCGGATGAAGTTCAACCCGCTGGCCAGCTGGACCAAGCAGGACATCGAGGCCTGGTTCGAGACGCACGACCTGCCCCGCCACCCGCTGGAGGCGCAGGGCTATCTCTCGATCGGCTGCGCGCCCTGCACCAGCGTGGTCAAGCCGGGCGAAGACCCGCGCTCGGGCCGCTGGCGCGGCTGGGACAAGACCGAGTGCGGCATCCACACGCCGGTGGAAGACGGCGACCCCAACCAGCCGAGCTTCTGATAGCCTGGGGGCGATGTCGATTCGTCCCCTGCTTCCGCTGTTCGCGCTGCTCGCCACCGCGAACGCCCCCGCTCCCGACTGGCGCCTTGGACCCGGCGAGGCCCCGGCGCATTTCGCCGCCCGTATCCTCGGCCGATCCGAAGGCGATCTGAACATCGTCGATGCGGCTTGGAACACCCGCCGCACGATCTTCACCGACTATCAGCGCACCGAACGCGAGAAGGACTACAACGTCACCTATCGCGAGCTGTTTGCGCTCGTGCAGCAGCCGGCCGGTGACTGGCGGAAGATCGCCGTCACCACCGGAGAGGAAGAAGGCGGCGAGGCGGAAGTCGCGGCGGTCGGCTTCGCCAATGCCGATCGCGATGCGGACCGCGAGCTGATCGTCATCCTCAAATGGCCGCAGCAGCATTACGACTATAGCGGCGCCTTCTACGAGGTCCGCCTGTTCGACACGCCCGCCGCCGGCAAGCCAGCGCTGGCCTATCTCGAAGGCGTCAGCAAGAAGTTCGGCGGCGTCGGCTGCGAGTGCAGTTCGCGCGAGGGCGGCGACACCCACTATCGCTTCAAGACGATCGCCGCGGTGAAGCAGGAGCTGAAGCGGCTGGGTTACTGAACCGGGCAGCTATATCCCACCGGCTCGCTCCACCCCTTGTCCAGTGCGCGCAGCGCCCGATCATAGGCCGGATCGCGGGTTACCCGCACCTCGCCCATCCGCGGCGGAACCAGGCATTGCGGCCACAGCCCATGATTTTCCGGGCTCTCCTTCCAGGTGAAGCGGAAGGCGAGCAACGGGATGCCGATCTCCATTCCCGAATTGGGCAGGGTCAGCTCCCATTTATAGCCGCTGGTGTTGCCGCCATGGGTGCCGCCCACTTCCTCGCCGACGAGCAGCCCGCGCCGGGTCGCGAACAGCATGGATGCGAGTTCGGCACCGCCTGAAAAAGTGTAGCCGCCGGCCAGCACCGCCAGCTGCCCCTTGTAGACCGGGCTGGCCTTTTCCCAGCGCGTCATCAGCCCCTCGGGCGGCGCGTTGATGCGCAGCAGGTCGCCGTTGGGCGCCGCCTCCACCGTCTTCAGCTCGTCCGCGTCGTAGATTTCCTGCTCGAACACCTTGCCCGACAGGCTGGTCACCCGAAGCTTGTTCGGCCGCGAGCGGACCGACGCGTATTTCTGGAACGGCTCCTCGACCAGATAGGACAAGAGGATGCTCTCGTTCGGCTCCGATCCGCCGCCATTGTCGCGCAGGTCGAGGATCAGCTTCTTCGCGCCCCGCGCGGCAAGCTGCTCGAAGATCGCCTGGATCGTCTTGCGATAGTCCGCCCCCGCCGCCCGGTAGCGCCGGTTGCTGAACGTCGGGACGTAGAGATAGGCGGTATCGGCATTGACCCAGCTCAGCGTCGCCACCGGATCGGGATCCGCCGGCGGCGCCAGGCGGGCGCTGACCGGCACCGGCTTCAGCCGCCGCGTCATCAGCTTGCCGTCGGGCAGCTTGAGCTCCACCAGATAGTCGGGCTCGTTGCCGCGCAGCCACCACCGCGCCACCGCATAGCCGCGCCCCTCCCGGTCGCGCATCACGCCGGTACGGTTGTCGCCGTCATGCGGGCTCACCTGCATCATCTCGGCGATCATCGAGGAATCCCAGGTGCCGTTCAGCCAGGTCAGCTGGGTGCCCGGCGGGATATCCGCGGCTTCGCCATAGCCCGCCGTGACGAATGCCCCATTGTCGGCCCAAAACAGGTCGAGCGGGAACAACCGCGCCGATTCCCGGTACCGGCAGTTCATCCCGTCGCCGCGCGCGACCGAGAGATGTCCCTCGCCGATCCCGCGCAGCAACGGGCTCAGCGCGCGGAACAGTTCCTCCTCGCTCGTCGCTTTAGCCGCTTGCGCGCGCGCCACGGCCTTGCGCCGCGCCCAGTCCTCGGGCCTTTGCCGCCAATGGATATCCGGGAGCCCCGCCTCGGCCGCGGAGATCGCCAGTTCGAGATCCTCCCGCGCCTGTTCGGGCGTGAGCTGGCCGGCCGGGCAGGCGATCGCAAGAGCAAATGCCAGGAACATGCCTGTTTGATACGCCGGCGTATCGAACCGCGTCGACAGAATATCTCAATCCAATGCAGATCTTCGCCGGCTTGGTTCCCCGGCGAAGGCCGGGGCCCAGTCTCGGCGCAGCTGGTTGGAACGGTCAAACCTCTCGAACGACGTCGCAACAGTCCTACCCGCAGCAGAACGCGACGCGCCTATACCCGGTTAGCGCTCGCGCATGATCCGCTCGACCCGGTTGGTCAGGTCGTCCACCGCGAAGGGCTTGGTCAGCACTTCCATACCATGCTCGATATGGCCGTGGTTGAGCACGGCGTTCTCGGCATAGCCGGTGACGAACAGCACCTTGAGTTCCGGCCGCGCCACTCGCGCCGCATCGGCCACCTGCCGGCCGTTGAGCCCGCCCGGCAGGCCGACATCAGTGATCATCAGGTCGATCCGCTCGGCCCCCTCCAGCAGCCGCAGGCCCGCCGGTCCGTCGGCGGCCTCGATGCAGGAATAGCCCAGTTCGCCCAGCGCATCGACGATCAGCATCCGCACGGTCGGCTCGTCATCGACCACCAGCACGGTCTCGCCGGCATGGCTGCGTGCCACGGCACCGCCGCCCAGTTCAGGCGCGGGCGCGTCTTCCTCGCCCAGGTGCCGGGGCAGGTAGATGCACACCATCGTCCCCTGGTCGAGTTCGGAATAGATCCGCACATGGCCATGGCTCTGCCGCGCGAAGCCATAGACCATCGACAGGCCCAGCCCCGTCCCCTCGCCCAGCGGCTTGGTAGTGAAGAAGGGATCGAACACCCGGTCGAGGATGTCGCGCGGGATGCCGACGCCGGTGTCGCTCACGCACACCGTCACATATTGCCCCGGATCGAGCCCGCGCTCGCGCGCCGTGCGGTGGTCGAGCCATTTATTGCCCGTCTCGATCGTGATCTTGCCGCCGCCCGGCATCGCGTCGCGGGCGTTGATGCACAGGTTGAGGATCGCATTCTCGAGCTGGTTTGCATCGACCAGGGTCGGCCACAGCCCGCCTGCCGCGATCGTCTCGACTTCGATCGCCGGGCCCACCGTACGCTGCACCAGCTCGACCAGGTCGGTGAGCAGCCGGTTGATCACGATCGCCTTGGGGGACAGCGTCTGCCGGCGCGAGAAGGCGAGCAGCCGGTGGGTCAGTGCCGCCGCCCGCCGCGTGGCGCCCTGCCCGGCGGTAAGGTATTTGTCGACGTCGCGGTTGCGCCCCTGCGACAGCCGCGTCCCGATCATCTCGAACGCGCCCGAGATGCCGGCGAGCAGGTTGTTGAAGTCGTGCGCGATCCCGCCGGTCAGCTGGCCGACGGCTTCCATCTTCTGCGCCTGGCGCAGCGCCTCCTCGGCATTGCGAAGCCGGGTCTGTTCCTGCAGCCGGTCGGTCACGTCATAGGCGAACTGATAGGCGCCGATCTGCTTGCCTGCGGCATCGTGCAGCGGGCTGAAGCGCACTTCGTAGAAATGCTCCTCGTCGCTGCCCTGCCCGGTCTCGACGATCTCGGTGAAGCTCTCGCCCGCCAGCGCCCGCGCCCAGAGCGCATCGACCGAGGCGCGCAGCTCGGCATGGTTGACCACCAGGTCGGCCATCCGGTCGCCCACCCGCGGATAGACGCCGAATACCGTCTCGAACTCGCGCGCCGCCGCGCCGTTGATCGCCACCCAGCGCCGGTCCATGTCGACCACCTGGATGAACGCGGCGGTGCCCTCGACCACGTCCGCGAGCACCCGCCGCTCGGCCAGTGCGTCGGCGACGCGGGCCTCCAGCGTCTCGTTGAGCCGCTGGAGATCGATCTCGGCCCGCCGCCGCTCGGTCACGTCCTCGAACAGCACCGCCACCTGCCTGCGGCTCGCCGGCTCGATCCGGAAGGCGGAGAGCGACAAATAGCGCCGCGTCGCCTCCAGCTCGCGCTCGAAGCGGATCGGCACGCCGGTGCGCAGCACCTCGCCGTAGCGCGCCACCCAGTCGCCCGCCTCGTCGGGCACCATCTCGCGCACCTTCTGCCCCACGACATTGGGGATGCCGGCATGGCGCGCATAGGCGGCGTTCGCCTCGACATGGACATAGTCGCTCAAGGGACCCTGCGGCCCGTCGAGAAACTCGATGACGCAGAAGCCCTCGTCCATCGAATCGAACAGCGTGCGGTAGCGCAAATCCGCCTCGTCGCGCCGCCGGAGCTCGCGCCGGGCGTCGAGCTGGGCCATCACCTGGCGCGCCAGCACCTTCAGCGTGCGCTGCTGCAGCTCGCTCAGCTGCTTCGGCACGGTATCGAGCACGCAGAGCGTCCCGATCGGCCAGCCTTCCGCCGACTTGAGCAGCGCGCCCGCATAGAAGCGCAGGTGCGACTCGCCGGTCACCAGCGGATTGCAGTCGAACCGCCCGTCCCGCGTGGCGTCCGGCACCTCGAGGAAATCCGCCTCCAGGATCGCATGCGCGCAGAAGCTGGTCTCCAGCGGCGTCTCGCGCACGCCCAGCCCCACTTCGGCCTTGAAGAACTGCCGGCCCTCGCCGACCAGGTTCACCACCGCGATCGGCGTGCCGCAGATGTCCGCCGCCAGGCGCGCGATCTCGTCGAACGCCGCCTCGGGCTCGGTATCCAATATGTCATAGGCCGCGAGCGCCTCGAGCCTTTGCCGCTCGCGCCCTTCCGCCATGTTCTCTGTCATCGACCCGGGGAAACCGCTCTCTCCACCACGCCGCGGGACCGCGACGCTAGCTGCTAGACGCTTGGCGGGCGATTTGGTTTCGATGCGCTACCGAAACCATCAATAACCGCCGGGCGCCAGGTCGCTGAACTTGGTGAACTGGCGGTCGAAGCGCAGGTCGACCGTGCCGGTCGCGCCGTGACGCTGCTTGGCGATGATCACGCTCGCCTTGTTCGCCACCTGCAGCTGGTGGTCCTGCCAGGCCTGGTATTTCGCGATCTCGTCCGGCGTCGAGTTGCCGTCGGGCACCTTGGGCGCCTTGAAATCGTGGTAGTATTCGTCGCGGTACACGAACAGCACGATATCGGCGTCCTGCTCGATCGAGCCCGATTCACGAAGGTCGGAGAGCTGCGGACGCTTGTCCTCGCGGCTTTCCACCGCGCGGCTGAGCTGCGACAGCGCCAGCACCGGCACATGAAGTTCCTTCGCCAAGGTCTTGAGACCACGGCTAATTTCCGAGATTTCCTGCACGCGCCCGTCGCCCGATGCCTTGGCCGAGCCGGTCAGCAGCTGGAGATAGTCGACCACGACGAAGCCGATCTTGTACTGGCGCTTGAGACGCCGCGCACGCGTGCGCAGCGCCGCGATCGTCAGGCCCGGCGTATCGTCGATATAGAGCGGCAGCCGCTCGAGATCGCCCGCCGCCCGCGCGAACTTCATGAACTCCGGCCCGGAGATATTGCCGGTACGCAGCTTCTCCGACGACACTTCGGACTGTTCGGAAAGGATACGCAGCGCCAGCTGGTCGGCCGACATTTCGAGGCTGAAGAACGCCACCGGCGCGCCGATCGACTTCTCCTCGGGGATCCCCGCCTCGATATCGTCGAGGTAGCGCTTGGCCGCGTTGAACGCCATGTTGGTGGCAAGCGAGGTCTTGCCCATGCCCGGCCGGCCGGCAAGGATCAGAAGGTCGGAGCGGTTGAGACCGCCGGTCATCGCGTTGAAGTCGGTCAGGCCCGAGGTGATGCCCGATACGCTGCCGCCCGAATTCATCGCCCGCTCGGTATGCCGCACCGCCGTGACCGCGGCGCGGTTGAAACTCTTCGCGCCCGTATCCTCGCCGCCCTTTTCCGCGACTTCGTAAAGCTTTAGCTCGGCCTGTTCGATCTGCTTGGCAGGATTGATCTCCTGGCTGGTATCGAGCGCATTGTCGACCAGGTGGCGCCCCACGCCCACCAGAGCGCGCAGCACCGCCAGGTCATAGACCTGGTCGGCGAAGGCGCGCGCGCCGATCAGGCTGGCCGGGTTGCCGGTCAGCTGCGCGAGATAGGCCGGGCCGCCCAGCTCCTTCATCGCCGGGTCCGCCGCGAACAGCGGCTTGAGCGTCACCGGCGTCGCCAGCCGGTTGTCGCCCACCATCGTCGCGATCGCGTCATAGATCCGCCCGTGCAGTGGCTCGAAGAAATGCTCCGGGCGCAATTTCTGCAGCACGTCTTCCGCGACTCGGTTGTCGATCATCATCGCGCCGAGCAGCGCCGCTTCCGCCTCCACGTTCGCGGGCAGGCTCAGGCCTTCGGGAGAATCGGGAATCGGAAGGGGGATCGGTTGCGCCATCTCCATCCTATGCGCACCGCCCGGCGTTTCCGGCAACCGCACAGCTTGTGGAAAACGGTAATAGGTCCCAAAGCAAGGCCGATATGGCCGCAGATCCGCGCATCATCGACGTCACGCTCGACGAGCGCACGATTCTGTGGCGCTCGGCCGATATCGAGCAGGAGCGCCGGATCGCGATCTTCGACCTGCTCGAGGACAATCACTTCGCCCCCCAGCGGCACCAGGCGGACGGCTATGCCGGCCCCTACAAGCTCCACCTCGCGGTGCAGGAAGGCCGGCTCGCGCTCGAGATCAAGCGCGAGGACGGGTCCCAGCAGGAGACGCTTGTCCTCGGCCTGGCGGCATTCCGCCGCCCGATCCGCGATTACTTCGCGATCTGCGACAGCTATTATGCCGCGATTCGCAACGCCACGCCCGCCCAGATCGAAACCGTCGACATGGCACGGCGCGGCATACACAATGACGCGGCGTCGCTGCTCAAGGAACGGCTGGAAGGCAAGATCGACGTGGATTTCGACACTGCCCGGCGCCTGTTCACGCTGATCTGCGTGCTCCACATAAAAGGTTAGGGACGTTGCACATCCGCGTTCTCGTACGCCGGCTGCGCTTCGTCGTGCCGGCGCTTTTGCTTCTGGCCCTGCTCGGCTGGAGTGCCTGGCTGTTCGCCTCGCGCTGGCGCCCCTCGCCCACCGATTTCCCGGTCCAGGGTGTCGATGTGTCGGAGGAAACCGGCCCGATCGAATGGTGGACCGCCAAGAAGGCCGGCATCGACTTCGCCTATATCCGCGCGACCAGCGGCGCCCAGGCGCGCGACCTGCGCTTCCCGGAGAACTGGCGCTGGACCTTCGAGGCCGGCATCCGCCGCGGCGCGCTCCACGTCTATTCGCTCTGCCAGCTCGCCGCCGACCAGTCGGGCAATTTCATGAGTACGGTGCCGCGCTCGGATGACCAATTGCCGCCCGCCGTCGAGATCGATTTCCAGGCCGAATGCCGCGCCCGGCCCGAGCGCCAGGTGGTGATCGGCGAGCTCGGCCGCTTCCTGCATGACGTCGAGACGCATATCGGCAAGCCGGCGATCCTGCTGGTCTCGAGCCGCTTCGAGGACCAGTACCGCCTCAGCGACGCCTTCCCGCGTCTGCTCTGGGCGCGCCAGGGCTTCTTCCCCCCCTCGTATTTCGCGCGGCCATGGTCGATATGGCAGGCAAACCGCCACCGCCGGATCGAGGGCGTGGGCAAACCGGTCAATTGGGATGTGATGGCGAAATGAGCGAAGTGAACCCCAGGGCGCTGATCGAGGCCGCGCGCGAAGCCTCGAAGAACGCCTATGCCCCCTATTCGAACTTCGCCGTCGGCGCCGCCGTGCTGCTGTCGGACGGCAGCGTCGTGACCGGCGCGAATTTCGAGAATGCCAGCTACGGCCTGTCGCTCTGCGCCGAGACGGTGGCACTGGCCAGGACCAGCAGCGACGGCCGCCTCAAGGACGTGGTCGCGATCGGCGTGATCGGCGGCCGGATGGGCCACGCCGACACCGCACCGGTCAGCCCCTGCGGCCGCTGCCGCCAGATCATCAACGAAGCCGCCCAGCTCGGCGGCCGCGACCTGCCCGTCTTCTGCGGCGGCGCGACCGGCGACGAGATCGCCGAATACACGCTCTCCCAGCTCCTCCCCGCGGCCTTCGGGCCGCGCGACCTCGGCATGGCCTGATCGCGGGCGCATCGACCTTCCCGGCGATCCAGCAGTTCCCCGGCGAAGGCCGGGGAACGGGAAGTGGAAGCGCAAGTGTCAACATCGCGCTCCCCTCGCTGCATGCATTCCCCTCCCCGCAAGGGCGGGGAGCAACAGCTCCCCACCTCCGGCATTGCCCGCAATCGGCGCGTAACCGGATCTTAGCTACGATCCCGCTATCCCGGCTCGTCCGGCTGGCGGAGCGCTCGCAATGGATGGTGTATCGATCGCAAAGCAGGGAAATCGACGCCCGGCGGCCCCGTTGGCGGCGATCCTGCTTGCCTGGCCGCTCGTCCATCTCGCCGCGCTGCTGCTCGTTCCCGCCCAGGCCAAGCCGCTTTCCTTCGCCTTCCTGATCCTCGCCCCGCTCGCCGCCGCGCTTGCCTGCGGCCTGCGCGCCCGGCGGCGGCGCAATGCCGATGGCTGGATCGCACTCGCGCTGGCGATGCTGCTCTGGGCAAGCGGGATGACGGTGAACATGTGCGCCGATCTGCTGCTCGCCGATGCCGGGCCGATCACCGGGCTCAGCATCCTGTTCTATGTCCTGTACGGCGTGCCGCTCACCTTCCTGGTCGCCAGCCCCGCGCGCGATCCCTGGCCGGCCCGGCTGGTCGACGGGCTGCTCGCCGCGGCGCTGGGCTGGATCTTCTGGGTCCATACTTTCACCTTCGCGACGATCACCGATGCAAGCGCCGAGGGCGTGCTCAACCTGCGGCTGATGTTCGACATCCAGAACCTGTTCGTGCTGCTGTTCGCGCTGGTCCGCCACCGGGCGAGCACCGATCCGCAGCGCCGCGCCCTGTTCGGTACGCTGGCGCTGTTCGCCGGCGCCTATCTGCTGGTCGCCGGCTATATCAATCACTTCCAGATGGAAGCGGATTTCGGCCAGCTCCCCGATGTCCTTATCGGTCTTCCCTTCCTGCTGCTCGCCTGGCTGGCCCTCCGCCCCGCGCCATCCTCTCTCGAGCGCAGGCACGCATCCTCGCCGCGCTTCTCGCTGCTGGTCCATGCCGGCAGCCCGCTGATGCTGCCGCTGACGCTGCTCGCCGTATCCGGGCCGCTGATCTCGCGCGCGCCGGGCCTGGCGGTGGGCGGCTTCATCGCCGCCTTGCTCGGCTACGGCCTGCGCAACATCCTCGTCCAGATGCGCAGCTTCGACGAGCGCGATCGCCTCACCCGGCTTTCGCGGATCGACGCGCTGACCGGCCTCGCCAATCGTCGCCAGTTCGACGAGACGCTGCTCGCCGAATGGAACCGCGCACGCCGCTCGGGAACCCCGATCGCGCTCGCCCTGATCGACATCGATCATTTCAAGCAGCTCAACGACGGGCTTGGCCATCCGGTCGGCGATGCCCGGCTGCGTTCGGTCGCCGAGGCGCTGGCCGCCACCGCGACGCGCGGCGGCGATCTGGTCGCGCGCTATGGTGGTGAGGAATTCGCCGCGATCCTGCCCGGCATCGATGCGAACATCGCGGCCGATCTCGCGGAGCGGATGCGCCGGGACATTGCCGGGCTGGGCCTTGCGTCCCCGGCCCCGGGCGGGATCGTGACCGTCAGCATCGGCCTCGCCGCGCTTGTCCCGGATGCGGCGAGCGAACCGGCCGAGCTGCTCGCCATGGCCGACTCTGCGCTCTACGGCGCCAAGCGCAGTGGCCGGAACGCGGTGATGCAATGGCAGGTGGAAGCCCCGGCGATACCGGCGCCCGGTCCCAGGCCGCTGCGCGGCGCGGCCTGATCCCCCCGAACGAGGCTCTTGCAGCCGCGCCCCGGATCGGGATGTTGCGCGCATGACGACTCTCGCGACCACCACGATCCGCCCCTTCGTCCCCGGCGGCAAGGATTTCGCCCTCTCCAAGCGCTTTTACCAGGCGCTCGGCTTCGAGCTGACTTTCGAAGCGGGCGGCGTGGCCGGTTTCGCCTGCGATTCCGGCAGCTTCCTGCTCCAGGACTATTATCATCAGGGCTGGGGCGACAATTTCATGATGCAGCTCATCGTCAAGGATCTCGACGCCTGGTGGGCGCATATCCAGTCGCTAGACCTGCCCGGCCAGTTCGGCGTCGCCGAGCCCAAGCCCCCCGCGCTGATGCCCTGGGGCCTCACCCTCGCCTATGTGTTCGGCCCCTGCGGCGAGCTGTGGCACGTGGTGCAGGGGTAAGGCCGCGATCCGGCGATACCGGGGGAAGCAGGCCTTCGCCTGCCGGCGCCCTCCGGCACCCCCCGCTTCAGTTCCCCGGCGAAGGCCGGGGCCCAGTTGCAATGCGCCCGATCAGGACGCCTGTGCCCTCCAACGTCATCTGCTCCCTAACATCGTCTGCGCGCCCTTCGTCATCGCCACCCCACCCCGTCATCCCCGCCCCACTCCGTCATCCCCGCCCCACTCCGTCATCCCCGCCCCACTCCGTCATCCCCGCGAAGGCGGGGATCCATTCTGGCTGACCGAAGTGGGTCCCAATTGCCCACAGCGCCAATGGATCCCCGCCTTCGCGGGGATGACGACGGAAAGATAATCCCTCCCTCACCACTCAACCCACCAATCAGGCACCCTTGAAATGTAGGATTTCACCTGCTTGGTTCACGCGGCCCGCGTGCGACCGCGGCCGCTCCTTGACTTCGTTGGCGAACCTTACCGCCCGCCCAGATAGCTCCCCGGCAGCTCGCCGGTGCCCACCACGATCCGCTGGAGCACGACATTGTCGTCGATCCGCCAGACCTTGAGCACATGCCTGCCCGCGGCGATGCCCGGGAAGCGCGCGGTGAGCGTGCGGGCATTGTCCTCCACCGCGCGGTTCCAGTCGCGCTTGGGCTGGCTGTCGGCGGCGTTGGGTGCCGGAGTGAGCAGGTCGCTCAGCAGCTGCACCGGGCCATCGTCGATCGACACGCCGATGCGCAGCTTGCCGTCCGCGCCGGTGCCGAGCGTCGGCACCAGGATCAGCTGCACGGCCAGCGGGCCCGGCTTGCGGGCGGTGACCGCGTATTCCAGCCGCACGCCGTCCTCGGGCGTCGTTGCCGGCTGGCCCTGGGGCAGTGCCAGCACCGTGCCCTTGGTGCGTCCCAGGTGCGGGATCGTGCGCCAGGCCAGTCCCTTGCCGCCCACCGCGCGGGCATAGTCGCCCGCCTCGATCGTCGCGGCGTCGGTCCCGACCTTGTGCAGGTCGATCGCGGTGATGCGCGGGCCGCCGGTCACCCGCTTCACTTCGGGCATCACCTGTTTCTCGGGCTGCTGCCAGTTGGTGTAGCCGATATGGGTCTGGAGCATCATCCCGTCCCATTTGCCGCCGGCGATCGCGTGGTAGCGGTCGCTCAGCTGCTGGTCGCGGGCGAAGAATTGCTCGGCCTGGTCGGCATAGTCGTTGGCGCGCGGGTCGTTGGCGGCGGCGAGGCTGCGGTTGCGGGCGACCGCGTAGTAGAGCCGGTACAGGTTCGCCATGGCCGCGATCGGGTGTTCGACCAGCTGGAAGTACGAATCCCTCCCCTGCGGCCCGACGCGCAATTTTTCGGCCAGCATGGCTTTCTCCAGCTGGTCCCATTCGGCAACCATCGCCCCGAACTCCGCCGGCCCAAAGCTCCCGGCATCGATCAGCTCCGGCTTCCGCCGCGCGGCAAGCTGGGAATAGCGCGTCAGCAACGCCCCGATCGCCTTGCCCCGCCCCGCCCCGAACTGCTCCGCGGCCCATTGCGCGGGATAGGCGGCCAGCGCCTCCGGGGTCATCGCCTCGGGGTTCCAGGCCTGCTTCATGAAGAAGCTCAGCGGATATTCCATCGGCTTCAAATCGCCGACATTGACGATCCACAGCGCCCTGGCACCACGCTGCCAGGCCAGGTCCATCTGCTGCCAGCTCTTCTCGATCTGGTTGGTGTTCAACCACTTGTAGTTGCGGGGACCACCGACATAATCGAAGTGGTAATAGACCCCGTACCCACCCTTGCGCGGGGCGCTGCCGGGATCGGGAAGCCGCCGCACCTGCCCCCAATTGTCGTCGGCGAACAGCAGGATGACATCGTCCGGCACCTGCATGCCGTGGTCGTAATAATCCTGCACCTCCTTGTAGAGCGCCCAGACCTGCGGCGTCCTGTCGGCCGGCTTGCCGGTCACTTCGGCGATGATCCCGCGCTGGTCGGCGACGATGCCCTCCAGCAGCCTGGTCGCGGTGCCCTCCGCCATCGGCTCGTCGCCATCGCCGCGCATGCCGACGGTCACCAGGCTCTCATAGCCCTTGCCGTCCCCCTTCGACATCATCCGCTCGATCCCGCCCCGCCAGAAGGCGCGCAGATTGGCGGCGTTGGTCGTATAGTCCCACTTCCCCCCGGTCACCCCGCCGGCGGTGTTCCGGTGCCATTCGTCCTGCGCGCGCGTCATCGGCTCGTGGTGCGAGGTGCCCATGACGATGCCCATCTCGTCGGCGAGGATCTTGTTTTGCGGATCATCGTCGTTGAAGGCGCGCGGCGCCCACATCGCCGGCCACAGATAATTGCCCTTCAGCCTGAGCTCGAGCTCGAAGATATGCGCATAAGCCTTTGCGTTTGCACCGCCAAATTTTCTCTGCGCCCACGTGGAGAAGGCCGGAGCCTCGTCGTTGATGAAGAAGCCGCGATAGCGCACCTTGGGCTGGTCGCGGCGCGATCCGGCAGTGAGGTAGACGTTCGCGCGCTTCGCCACCGGCACGTCTGCGAACCAGTGCCAGGGCGACACGCCGATCTTCTCGGACAGGTCATAGGCGCCATAGACCGCGCCACGGCGATCCGAGCCGACAATCACCAGCGCGCGCGTCACGCCCGGCGCGGGATTGTCGACCACGATCTGGCGGAACGCCTCCCACTCGCCGGCAAGGTCCGGCGCCTTGATCTTGCCGTCGCGGACCAGCGCGTCGATCATCGGGCTCTGTCCGAGCACACCGATCATCACCACCGCGCCGACTGCACCAGGCTGCCCCAGCCGCGGCGCGGCCCTGGTGCCGCTCACACGCGCGAGATCGCCGGCAAACCCCTTAGCGGCATGGCGCACCGCAGGGTCCGCGGCCGGATCGACCAGCACGGTCGCGGGCTCGCCGCCCGAGATCAGCGCAAAGCTCGTCCCGGCGGCCGTCGGGCAAACCGTCACCGCACCTTCACAGGCCAGCGCCGGCATCGAAGCCACCGTCGCAGCCAGTGCAGCCGCCACCAATCCGCGCATACCCTCTCCCGTATCTATTTGTCTGCGTTATGCGCACCCGATCGCAATCGGGCAACAGGGACTTGCCCCGCCGCTCGCTTCCGGCAAAACCGGGCGCATGATCCTTTCAGACCGCTGGATTCGCGAACAGGCCCAAACCACCGGGATGATCGAGCCCTTTGTCGAGGCGCAGCGCCGCGAGGGCTGCATCAGCTACGGCCTCTCTTCCTATGGCTATGACGCGCGCGTCGCCGACGAATTCAAGATCTTCACCAATGTCGATTCGGCAGTGGTGGACCCCAAGGACTTCGCGGCGAACAGCTTCGTCGACCGCAAGACCGATGTCTGCATCATCCCGCCCAACAGCTTCGCGCTGGCCCGGACGGTGGAGTATTTCCGCATCCCACGCGACACGCTGGTGATTTGCCTGGGCAAATCGACCTATGCGCGCTGCGGGATCATCGTGAACGTCACCCCGCTCGAGCCCGAATGGGAAGGCCATGTGACACTCGAATTCTCGAACACGACGCCGCTGCCCGCCAAGATCTATGCGAACGAAGGCGCCTGCCAATTCCTGTTCCTCAAGGGCGATCAGCCTTGCGAGACCAGCTATGCCGATCGCGCAGGCAAATATATGGGCCAGCGCGGCGTTACCCTGCCTCGGCTCTAAGCTTCTGACCTGAAATGGAAAAGGCGCCGGGATGGGCCGGCGCCTGTCAGCCCCCCGGGCTGTCGCCGCCGACCGCGCGAGAGGGATGCGCGGTCGCCGACTCTGGTTCGCGCCTTAGCGCGAAGTCAACTGGAGCGCATTGACGCGCTGGAGGCCTTTGTTGGCGACGGCGTAGGAAGTCGACTGCCGGTCACCGGGCAGGTCCATCTCGAAATTCCGCTGCGCGAGCACCTGGCGATAGAGATCGCGGGCTTCGGTGGCGCGGCCGGTCTCGGCATAGATGGCGGCAAGGTTGAGCAGAAGCTCGGGCGCGCCTGGATTCTGGCGCAGCTGGGCGGTGAGCTGGCGCTCTGCCTGGGCATATTGGCCATGCTGGATGGCAGTACTTGCTACAGGGTCCCCGTCCGGGCGCTGGGCCTGCGCGGGCAGCGCGGCGAGCGCGAACGGGGCGGCTGCAAGGACAATGAGCGCGGTGCGCATAACTCCTACTCCTTCTGTTACGCCACGGAGACACTTCCATGACTCTTTGAAGACAATAGTGTTACACTTCCATGACTACCCTGCAAGCGCATTTGCGCCGATCCGTAGATATACGGGGCAAAAGAAAAGGCGGCCCCGAAGGACCGCCTTTCCTGTTTCCGGATCCAGGCCCCGAGGGGCAGCGGATCAGAAGTCGTTGCGATACTGCTCGTTGCCGACGAAGCCGAGCTTGGTCACATTCGCGCGCTTGATGATCGCGAGAATGCGGTCGACAACGTCGTACGGCGTCTGCGGATCGGGCTGGAAGTGCAGCTCCGGCTCCGGCGACATCTGCAGCGACTGGTCGAGATACTGACGCAGCGTCACATCATCAACCGGCATGCTGTTCCAGAACACCTGGCCCTGCGCGTCGATATAGACCTTGTTCTTGGTCGCTTCGACGATCGGCGCCGTGTTGTTGCTGTTCTGCGGAAGGTCGACCTTCACGGCATGCGTCTGAATCGGGATCGTCATGATGATCATGATGAGGAGCACCAACATGACGTCGATCAGCGGCGTCGTGTTGATTTCCATCATCGGGCCGTCGTCACCGCCGCCGCCCACGCTCATACCCATAGTCTAAACTCCTTTGAGCCGGCCGTCAGAGACGAACCGTGGCCGAACCGGCGGGCGGTTCAGAGATGAAGCCGACCTTGGCGAACCCGGCCATCTGCATGGCATAGATCGTGCCACCGATGCAGCGGTACGGCGTGTTCACGTCGCCGCGGATGTGCACTTCGGGGAGCTCGAGGCCGGCAGCGTTGATGCCGCCCTGCTTGTCGATCTCGGCCCGCAGCTTCTTCGCGCCACGCTCGACCAGCTCCTGGCTGGTCACCGGGGTCATGCCCCAGAACACTTCACACTTGCCGCCATTGGCCGTGACCGAGAGCGAGACGTTCTCGGGCTTGGTGGTCGTCGGCTCGAACTGGACCTTCGGCAGCTCCAGCTTCACCGTCTGGATCACGACCGGAACCGTGATCAGGAAGATGATGAGGAGCACCAGCATCACGTCGACGAGCGGCGTGGTATTGATGTCCGACATGGGGGCGTCATCACCGCCACCCCCTCCTACGCTCATCGCCATTGCGCGCTATCCTATTCTTCTAATCCAATCCCCTGCCCCGAGGGGCTGGAGAGGGCCGCGCACCCGGGAGGGAGCGCGGCCCGTATATTCCAGATCGCTTAGGCGCGCGGCGCGGTGCTGGTGGTCGCGGCCGGAGCGGCCTTGGCCGGAGCAGCCTTGGCAGCGGTCGGGCGCACGCGGCCGTCCGAAGCCAGGTAGCCGAGCAGATCGTTCGAGAACGCGTTCAGGCTCTCGTTGATCTTCTTGTTGCGAGCCTGCAGCCAGTTGAAGGCCAGCACGGCCGGAACGGCGACGGCGAGACCGACGGCGGTCATGATCAGCGCTTCACCGACCGGACCGGCGACCGCGTCGATCGACGCCTGGCCAGCCGCACCGATCTTCACGAGTGCGCGGATGATGCCGATAACGGTACCGAACAGGCCGATGAACGGAGCGGTCGAACCCACGGTAGCGAGGAACGACAGGCCGCTCTTCAGCTGCGAGTTGATCAGGTCTTCCGAGCGAGCGAGCGAACCGTGCAGCCAGTCATGGGCTTCGACCGGATCGGTCAGCTTCGAGTGCTGCTCCTGAGCAGCCAGGCCGTCGTCGACCAGCTGGCGATAGGCCGAGTTCTTCTCGAGCTTCGCGGCGCCTTCGCGCAGGCTGTTGGCGTTCCAGAAGCCGGCGCGGACGCGCTTCGCCTGGTTGAGGATCTTCTGCTGCTCGAACAGCTTGGTGAACAGGATGTAGAGCGAGAAGAAGAGCATCAGCACGAGGATGCCGAACACCGTCTGCGAGATCAGGCCGCCCTCACGGAGCGCGGGAATCAGGCCGTACGGATTTTCCTTGGGCGCCGCAGCGGCGAGAATGGTGGTGAGCATTGTCGGTTCTTTCCTCTAACTAAATAGCGCTTTTTGTTTCCAAATCCGGCGCGCACCGGATCGGCGCGCGCCATCCAAATCACACGGCCTAGCTCGGAATCTTCCAGGTGAAGCTGCCGTTATACGGTGCCGGGATCTTGTTGCCACCCTCGTCCTCGGCCGGGTTGAACCGGGCGCGGCGCTTGAGGAGATTGCAGGCCGTGCTGTCGAGGACGGACACGCCGCTCGAGCCGGTGACGGTGCAATTGGTAACCTTGCCCGAAGCGTCCACGTCGAGACGGAAACGCACGGTACCGGCCTGCTCGGCGCGGAGCGCGGAGGCAGGATAGTCATCGTCCGTAACCCAGCTCTGCGGCGAACCGCGCGGGGACAGCTTCTTTGCGATCCGCGGCGGAGCCGGCGGCTGCGGCGGAGCCGGCTGCGCGGGCGGAGCCGGCGGGGTGATCGGCGGAGGCGGCGGAATAACCGACGTCGTCGGAATCGGCGGCGCCTGAGTCGGCACCGGAACCTGAGCCGGCGGCACCACGATCTGGGTGGGCGGCGGCGGAACGGGCGTATCTGGCGGCGGCGGCGGCGGCGGCACTTCCTCCGGCGGGGGCGGCGGCTCCTGCACGTCGAACGTGTTCAGCTTCTCCGCCTGCTTCTTGATGTACTGATATGCTAGGCCAGTGACGAAGGCATATCCCATGCCAGCCACGATGACCGCGACCATGACGATCGCGATTACACGGCTGCCACTTGTATTACGGTCAGCGTAAGCCATTCGGCAACGTCACTCCTCTAATCCCTGACATGCAGTCCTGTGCGGCGGATTTGCGACCCGTGCACATGCCTGCCCGCCGTGCGCTATATGCGTCCTAGTCGGCAGCGGGCGAGTCTCTATCGCGCGCACCCGGAGGACGCAAACCCTTTGTCGGACAATCGGGGCGTACAATCGCCCAATGACAGAATTATTTCTGTATAGCCGAGCCACAATCCGGTAACCCGAACGGCATGAACCGAACCTTTCCCGCCATATTTTATTGCGCGATTGCGCTGACCGCATCCTTAGGTGCAGCCGCTAAACCCCAGCAAATGCAGGCACAAACCGGCCCTGTTTTACCCAGCTATGCCACCTTGGCGCGGCAGGTTACCAGTGCTCCGCTGATCATCGATGCGCGCATCCGCAAGGCGGATCGCCTCAAGGCCGAGGAATCGCCCGGCCTGGCCCCCGGGATGACCCGATTCCTGGTCGAAGCCGATGTTTCCGCCCTGATTCGGGGCACTCAGGCCATGGCGTCGCGCATTACCTACACCGCGGACGTGCCCCTCAACGCCAAGGGCAAGCCGCCCAAGCTCGCCAAGCAGCGCGTGCTGCTCTTCGCCCGCACCGTGCCGGGCCGCCCGGCGATGGTGCAGCTCACCGGATTGCAGAGCCAGATGAACTGGTTGCCCGAGCTTGATGCGCAGGTTCGCGCGATCACCAGGGACGCGCTGGCCGCCGATGCACCGCCTGCCATCACCGGGGTCGGCAATGCCTTCCACGTGCCCGGGAGCCTTCCCGGCGAGGGCGAGACCCAGGTCTTCCTGCAGACCGCCAGCGGTGCGCCGGTGTCGCTCCAGATTCTCCGCCGCCCGGGCGAGACGACGCGCTGGAGTGTTTCATTGGGGGACATTGTCGACGAATCGGCCGGCGCGCCGCGGGCGAATACCTTCCTCTGGTATCGCCTGGCCTGCGGCCTGCCGCGCACCCTGCCGGCGGAAGCGGTCGAGTCGGACGACGCCCAGAACGCCGCCAAGGCGCGCGAGGACTATCAGTTCGTCCTGCGCTCGCTGGGACAATGTGCTTGATGTAACCGAGCCCCGGCGAAAGCCGGGGTCTCGTGCGGCCGGCGCACGCTCCTGGCCTTAGATCCCGGCTTTCGCCGGGGATGACGGTTATTTCCGTCCGCGCACCAGCGTGATCCCGATCGATTCGCCCTGCTCGGCGATCGCCAGCTTGATGATTCGCACCTCGACCCGGCGCACGCGCGGATCGCCGACGAACAGCGTGTCGCAGATATGCTCGGCCACCGCTTCCACCAGCGTGAAGTGCACGTCCTTGGGCAGCCCGTCGGTCGCCGCGTGCTTCACGTCCATATAGTTCTTGGACGCCTTTAGCGGCGTATCCGGCTCGAAGCGCTCGGGCATGTCGATGTCCACCGTCACCGAGATGCGCAGCGGCTGCGGCAGATGCGTCTCTTCCGAATAGACGCCGGTGAGGACTTCGACTTCCAGGTCGTGCACCTGGAGCTGCAGGGAATCGGACAAGTGGCCTGGGCCTTTTCAGGGGAAACAGGCCGCGGCCCATAGCAGATGCACGCGCTCGCGAAACCCCGCCCCTCCTGCGGCGGAGCGGCTGCGTTATATTCAGTATTGCGAAAGCGCTGATCGTCGCTATCTCGCGCGGCCCCGAGTCCGTGCTCGGCGTTATGAAAGGAATGTATGAAGTGATCGCATTGCTGCCGCTCGGAACCGTGGATCCTCAGGCCGTCGAGACCTTGCTCGACCGTGCTTTTGGTCCGGGCCGACGTGCGCGCACTGCCTACAGGGTTCGCCTTGGCACTTCCGAGATTCCCGAGCTCAGCTTCGCCGCGGTCGGCGACGACGGCAGCCTGCTCGGCTCGATCCAGGCCTGGCCGGTCGCGCTCGAATGCGATGGCAGCGGCAGCGTGCCGATGGTGATGGTTGGCCCCGTCGCCGTGCAGCCCGATCGCCAGCAGGGCGGCATCGGCCGGATGCTGATGGAGCGCATGCTGGAAGCTGCCGAGGCTTCGTCGCTGCCGGGCGCCGATGCGCTGATGCTGATCGGCGACCCCGAATATTATGGCCGCTTCTTCGATTTCACCGCGGAGAAGACGTCTGGCTGGCGTCTACCCGGCCCGTTCGAGCCGCGTCGCCTTCTGGCGAGAGGTGCTGGCGTCCCCGTCGGCCCGGGCATGGTCGGGGCTCGTCTTCGACGGGCGGCCTGAACGCTGATCTGATCGAAACCGGTTCCCGGCGGAAGCCGGGGCCCGGGGCTTCTCTGCCATATCGCTCGCGACCCTGGGCCCCGGCTTTCGCCGGGGAAAAGCCATGTCGCCGCTTCCCATGTTGGATTTTGTCTGCTTGGGTCCCCGGCATGGCCGATCGCACGCAGCCTTTCCCTCGCCTCCTTCGTTCTCAGAGCCGTTCGGGGCCGGGAAGCCGGGCCACCTGTAGCGTATGTTTCGTAAACTTCCGCGGCCCCGGCCGCGCTGCCGATTGAGGCGAATCGATGCCCTCTCCGCCCCCGCCCGACTTCGCCAGCCTCTCGCTCGCCGAGATCGCACGCCTGGCCGAGGAGAATCGCCTGCCCCCGGTCGAGAGCTGGAACCCCAGCCATTGCGGGCACAGCGATATGCGGATCGCGCGCGACGGCACCTGGTTCCACCAGGGCTCGCCGATCGGCCGCCTGCCGATGGTCCGGCTGTTCTCGACGATCCTGCGGCATGAGCCCGACGGGCGGTTCGTGCTGGTCACCCCGGTCGAGAAGCTCGACATCGATGTCGAGGACGCGCCCTTTGTTGCCGTGGAGATGAAGCGCGAGGGCGAAGGCGAAGCGATGAAGCTCGCCTTCCGGCTCAACACCGGCGACCTGGTGACCGCCGGCCCCGAGCATGGCCTGCGCTTCGAGGAACGCGAGGACGGCCCCCGGCCCTATCTCCATGTCCGTCGCGGGCTGGAGGCGCTGGTCGCGCGCACCGTCTATTACGAGCTTGCCGAGATCGCGCTCGCCAATGGCAGCGCGCCGCCGGGCGTGTGGAGCAATGGCAGCTTCTTCCCGCTGGAGCCAGCTGCGTGAACCTGGCCGATCGTCTCCGGCTGGCGCTCGCGGCCGATCATTCGCCGCTGCTGCTGCCGGGCGACCATTATGATTTCGATCCCGAAGTGCGCGGCAATCCTGCAGCAGTGCTGATCGCGGTGACGGATCGCCCTTCGCCGGGCGTGATCCTCACCCAGCGCACCGAGACGCTGCGCCGCCATGCGGGCCAGGTCGCCTTTCCCGGCGGTCGCATCGACCCCGGCGATGACGGCCCGATCGGCGCGGCGCTGCGCGAGGCGCAGGAAGAGATCGCGCTGCCACCTGCCCTGGTCGAAGTGGTCGGCACTACCGACGACTATCGCACCGTCACCAACTATGTCGTCACCCCGGTGATCGGCGTCGTTCCGCCCGATCTCCTCCTGACCCCTTCCGAGGCCGAGGTCGCCAGCGTGTTCGAGGTGCCGTTCGATTTCCTGCTCGACAGCGCCAATCAACGCCAGCAGGTGACGCAATATCAGGGCCGGGATCGGCATTATTACGAGATACTCTGGCAGGATCGCCGGATCTGGGGAGCAACGGCGGCGATGCTGGTAAATTTGTCGAGGCGGCTGAAATGGGCGGCATGATCCTGCCCGATGCCGAATGGCGCCACCGCGAGGGGCTGGACCGGCTGATCGACGTGCTGGGCGACGCCCGTTTCGTCGGCGGCTCGGTGCGCGACACCCTGCTTGGCCTGCCCGTCTCCGATCTCGACGTCGCGACCCCCTTGTCGCCCCAGCGCGTGATCGAGCTGCTGAAGGCCGCGGGCATTCGCGTCGTGCCTACCGGCATCGACCATGGCACCGTCACCGTGGTGCTGGAGAGCGGTCCGGTCGAAGTCACCACGCTGCGCCGGGACGTCTCCACCGATGGCCGCCGCGCCACGGTCGCCTTCACCGATGACTGGCGCGAGGACGCCGCCCGGCGCGATTTCACGATGAACGCGCTCTATGCCGATCCCGCTACCGGCGCGATCTTCGACTATTTCGGCGGGCTGGCGGACCTCGAGGCACGCCATGTCCGCTTCATCGGCGATCCGCTCCAGCGCATCGCCGAGGATCATCTGCGCATCCTGCGCTTCTTCCGCTTCCTCGCGCGCTTCGGCGACATCGCCGACCCGGCCGGGCTGGAGGCCTGCACCGATCGCGCCAACGACCTGATGGCACTCAGCCGAGAACGCATCGCCGATGAACTGCTCAAGCTGCTCGTCGCCAGGGACGCGGTCCGTGTCGTGGCGCTGATGATCGAGCGCGGCATCTTCCTGTCGGTGCTGCCGGAAATCACGTCCGCCAATCGTTTCGCCCACCTCGCCGCGCGCGAGACCGAAGCTGGAGTCGCACCAAGCGCGATCCGACGCCTGGCATCGCTGATCCCGGCCGACCCCATGCTTGCCGAACTGATCGCTGCCCGGCTCAAGCTGTCCAACGTCCAGCGCAAGCGCCTGGCCGCGGCAGTGATTGCGCCAGAAGACGAGCCCCGCCCCCTGGCCTATCGTACGGGCGTCGTGACGGCGCTCGACCAGTTGCTGCTGTCCGATCGTCCCCTCGCCGATGCGCTGGGAATCCGCGACTGGCAGCCGCCCCGTTTCCCGCTGGGCGGCGGTGCGATCGTCTCACGGGGGGTGAAGGCCGGGCCGGAAGTGGCGCGGCTGATGAAGGAAGTTGAGCGGCGCTGGATAGACGAGGGCTTTCCGGACGAGCAGCGCGTATCGGCGCTGGCCGATGAAGCCGTGGCTCAGGCGTTGCGTTCGGTCAGCAACTGATAGGCATCGTCGCGCTCGAGCGCGCGCGAATAGAGGAAGCCCTGGCCATAGGTGCAGCCCAGCGCCGCCAGCGTCTGGGCCAGTTCGTTGGTCTCGATGCCCTCGGCCGTGGTCTGCATGCCCAGGGCCTGGGCAAGGCTGAGGATCGCGCGGACGATGGCGACCTTGTCGCGATCGGCCAGCATCCCGGAGACGAAGCTGCGGTCGATCTTGAGCAGGTCGATCGGCAGCTTCTGGAGATAGGCGAGGTTCGAATAGCCGGTGCCGAAATCATCCATCGCCAGCGTGGCGCCGAGGTCCTTCAGCGCGTTCATCGTCTGGGCGATGCGGTCCGGATCGGTGACGATCGCGCTCTCGGTAAGCTCCAGCGTCAGGCGCCTGCCGTCCACGCCGTGCCGGTCGAGCGCGTTCTTGACCATTGCCGGGATGTGATCGCGCTGGAGCTGGATCGCCGAGAGGTTGACCGCGACCTTGACGCCGCAATCGCCGCCCGCGGTACGGTCCCAGGCCGCGATGGTCTGCGCCGCCTCTTCCATCGCCCAGCGGCCGAGCGGGATGATCAGGCCCGATTCCTCGGCGACAGGGATGAAATCATTGGGCGACAGGCGGACGCCGTCCTCGGTCGTCCAGCGGGCCAGCGCCTCGAACGACGTGATCCGGCCGCTCGCGAGGTCGCAGATCGGCTGGTAGCACAGCGTCATCTGCCCGTTCTCGATCGCCCGGCGCAACTCGGTCTCGATGCCGAACTGCTCGCGGGCGATGTCGAAGGTGTGGGTCTGGTAGATCTCGGTGCGGCCGCTCTTCTTGGCGCGCTTCACGGCGAACTGGGCGTTGCGCACCAGATCCTCGGGATCGCCGTCATTGTCGGCGCCGAGCGCGATGCCGATCGAGCAATCGACCCGGATCTCGAAGTCGGAGAGGCGGAACGGGTTGGCCAGCGCCGCCTGGATGCGCTTGGCGACATGGAGCGCGTCGCCCGGCCCCTCGTCGAGGGTCAGCAGCACGCCGAACTCGTCGCCGCCCATCCGGGCCAGCGTGTCGCGGCTGCGCAGCGCGCCCTTGACCCGGCGTGCCACGGTGATGAGCAGCTCGTCGCCGGCCAGGCCGCCCATGCAGGCGTTGACGCGGCTGAACCGGTCGAGATTGACCACCAGCACCGCGAAATCACGGGCATTCTCCGGCGTGATCGCATGCTCGAGCGCGTCGGAGAACCCGGCGCGGTTGGGCAGGCCGGTCAGGCTGTCCGTCGCCATCTCGCGGCGCAGGCTGTATTCGGTGCGCAGTTCCGAAGTGTGGTCGATCAGCGTGACCATGCAGCGCGGCGCGGAGCGACGGTCGGCACGCTTGGCCATGATGACCCGGAAGTGGCGGGCATCGACTTCGTCGCCGAACTGCCAGCCGATCTCGCACTGCATCTCGTTCGATTCGACGAACTTCTTGAGCCGCGGACCGAGCAGCCGAATCAGCGGCGACTCGCTGGCGATGGTGCCGAGCCCGGCGAGGCGGAACGGGCGGTTGACCGCGTCGAAGACGAAGCCGTCTTCCTGCAATTCGATGATCGCCGCGGGCACGGGCAGCATGTCCAGCATCATCGCGGAGACGCCCGGGCCGAAGACAAGCGGGTCCGCCGGCTGCGGCGGGGGCAGCGGTGCCTCGACTCGTTTCTTCTTTGCTCTGGCGAACACCATCGTGACCGGCCTAGCCCCGATTGGTTAAAACCACCTGAAACAACAGACTTTTATCCGCGGGTCAGAAACGATTGTCCCGCGGGAAGCCATTGGGCGCCATCCGCCCCGCCGCGCCGCGTGTAGCGCGCCAGGGCGAGAGGTCGCTTTCCGTCCGCGTCCGGCCGCTCTCGCCGCCCATCGCCCAGCTCAGGCCATCGACCATCCTGAACGTCCGCACGTCGCTCAGGCCACCGTCGCGGTAGCGCTGCAACTGAACGCCCTGGCCGCGCCCAAGCTCCGCCACTTCGGAGAGCGGGAAGACCAGCAGCTTGCGATTGTCGCCAACCGCCGCCACCGCATCGTCCTCGGCCCCGATCGGCCGGACCAGCTTGAGATGCGCACCCGCACGCGGCGTCACCACCTGCTTGCCCTTGCGGGTCTCGGCGATCACATCCTCGACCTTCACGACGAAGCCGCGCCCGTCATCGGCGGCGACCAGCAGCTTCGGTGCGAGGCTGGACGGCAGCAGCGCAACGATGTTCCGCTCGCCTTCCAGGTCGATCATCAGCCGCACCGGCTCGCCGAACCCGCGCCCGCCGGGCAGCTTGTCCGCGCCCAGCGTGTAGAAACGGCCATTATCGGCGGCGAGGAGCAGCTTGTCGGTGGTCTGGGCATGGAAGGCGAGATAGGCAGCATCGCCTTCCTTGAACTTCAGCGCTTCGCCCGACAGATCCTCGACATGCCCCTTCATCGCGCGGATCCAGCCGCGCGCCGACAGGATCACCGTGATCGGCTCGCGCTCGATCATTGCTTCCAGCGGGATCTCGCGCGCCGGGGCGGCTTCCTCGACCACGGTGCGGCGCTTGCCGAGCACCGTCTCCGTCCCGTAGCGCTCGATCATCTTGGCAAGGTCGCGCTTCATCCGGGTGCGCTGGCGCGCATCGGAGGAGAGCAGCGTCTCCAGATCGGCCTTTTCCTTCTCCAGCGCGTCACGCTCGCGCTTGAGCTCCATCTCCTCGAGCTTGCGCAAGGAGCGCAGACGCATGTTGAGGATCGCTTCGGCCTGGCGGTCGGTCAGCTCGAACTCGGCCATCATCACCGGCTTGGGCTCATCCTCGGTGCGGATGATCTCGATCACCCGGTCGAGGTTGAGGAAGGCGATGATATAGCCGCCGACCAGCTCCAGCCGGTCGGTGATCTTCGCGACGCGGTGCTCGGACTTGCGGCGCAGCACCACGAACTGGTGCTCGATCCAGCCGAGCAAGGCTTCCTGCAGGCTCATCACCCGCGGGGTGCGATGCTTGTCGAGCACGTTGAGGTTGAGCGGCACGCGCGTCTCGAGGTCCGAGAGGCGGTAGAGGCTGTTGATCAGGTCCTCGGCCACCACCGTGCGGCTGCGCGGCTCGAGCACGATGCGGATATCCTCGGCACTCTCGTCGCGGACATCGCCAAGGATCGGCAGCTTCTTCTCGTTGATGAGATCGGCGATCCCCTCGATCAGCTTGCCCTTCTGGACGCCGTAGGGGATCTCCGAGACGACAAGGTGCCAGCCCCCGCCCTTCTCGGTGACCTTCTCGATCTTCGCCCGCACCCGGAAGCCGCCGCGGCCGGTATTATAGGCCTCGGCGATCGCCGCCGGGCTATCGACGATGATGCCGCCGGTCGGGAAATCCGGGCCCTGGACATAGTCGAGGACGTTCGCCTGGGGATTGTCGATCAGCGCCACCGCGGCATTCATCAGCTCGGCAGCGTTGTGCGGCGGGATGCTCGTCGCCATGCCGACGGCGATGCCGGCGGCGCCATTGGCGAGCAGATTCGGGAACAGGCCCGGGAAAAGCTCCGGCTCCTCGTCTTCCCCGTTGTACGTGGGGCGGAAATCGACGGCATTCTCGTCGAGCCCATCCATCAGGTCGATGGCGACCTGGGTGAGCCGTGCCTCGGTGTAGCGATAGGCCGCAGCGTTATCGCCGTCGATATTGCCGAAATTGCCCTGGCCGTCGACCAGCGGGTATCTGAGAGCAAAGGTCTGGGCGAGGCGGACCATCGCGTCATAGACCGACTGATCGCCGTGCGGATGGTATTTACCGATCACGTCGCCGACGACGCGGGCGCACTTCTTGTAGCCACTCGCGGGATCGAGCCGCAGCAACCGCATCGCCCAGAGCAGGCGGCGGTGGACCGGCTTCAGCCCGTCGCGGACATCGGGCAGCGAGCGCGCAGTAATCGTCGAGAGCGCATAGACCAGGTAGCGCTCGGAAAGCGCGCTGTCGAAGGGGACATCGGAAGGCGCGCCGGGGTCTTGGAGATCGGTGTCTAGGCTCATTTCCCACCCCGGATAGCAGCAGCAAAGCCAAAGCGCCAAGCCGGGTGGCGGCGACATTCAACCATGTCGTCGGGCATTTCGATGCTCAACCGATTGGTTGAATCCCTAAACCACGAATTTTCCACGCTTTTGCCGAATCCCTCGCCAAAAAATGTTGAATCCCTTGAATCCCCACGCACACGCGGGAGCGGCAACGAAGCCGATGATCGAAGCCAGGGTTCGGAGCAGACAGGCATTCCGGAACCAAAGCAGAACATTTCCAACTTTTCCAGCCCGCGGCACAATCTATTTCGCTCCGCATGCACCAGGCGCGGGCGGCCCCGGTCGCATGCCGGTCGACCCTGGTCGCAGGTTTCTGCGGGCGACCGGAAGCACCTCCGTGTTCGGGCCAGACGCGGGACGTCGCTCCAGAACAAGGATATTCCATGCGCAAGCCCCTCCTGCTCACTGCCCTCGCCCTCACTGCCTTCGGCGCCTCCACCGCCGCCGCCCAGGACAGCGCCGAACCCCGGGACACCGGCCGGAATCCCTTCACCGCCCCCCGCATCGAAGCCACGATCGGCTATGACCAGACCAACGAGGAAGAGCTCGGGATGGATATCCGGGGCGCGCGCGGCGGAGGGCGGCTGCATAAATCGCCCTCCGCCGCAGCAATAAAAAAAGGCAAATCCGCCATAAAATCCTGAAATCGCCACAATAGAGTCAGTATTAAAACACGAACCCTGCCGCATTTCGCATTTTCTCGCAAAATCTCACCGCAGCATTACAAATTCTCACGGATCATTGCGGGATCATCATCGTCGTTCCGTCCCCGAAACACAGGGGAATTTGAACGAAAGTGAGCAACATGCGTAACTCGATCCTGATACTCGCCGCCGCGACTTGCCTCGCCGGCGCGAACACTGCCTTTGCTCAGGAAACCGAACAGGCGCCGGCCAAGGCCTTTGCCGGCCCGCGCGTCGAAGCAACGATCGGCCTCGACCAGAGCGGCGATGACGCTATTGCCGGCCAGGAACTGACCGGCATGCGTGCCGGCGGCGCCGCGGGATTCGACGTAGCGGTCGGCAAGCGTGTCACGCTCGGCGTGGAAGCCGGTATCGGCTGGATGGTCGCCGGCAACACCAAGGTCGGCCCCTTCCCGCCCGGCGACCCCAACAGCTACAAGGTCAGCGCCGGCCGCGACATCGATGTCTCCGGCCGCCTTGGTTATGCGCTGAGCCCGAAGACGCTGATCTACGGCAAGGTCGGCTGGGCCAGCCAGAGCTACAATATCGCGAGCAGCGCCGGCCCGTCCTTCGACAGGAAGTCCGACGGACTGCGGCTCGGCGCAGGCCTTGAGCAGAAGCTCACCTCGAACGTCTATGCCAAGGCCGAATATCGCTACACCAGCTACAGCGATGTCGGGAACCTCAAGAACGATCGCCACCAGCTGCTCACCGGCATCGGCGTGCGCTTCTAAGGCGTGACGCCGGCAGGGGGACGGCTTGTCCCCGTCCCCCTGTTCCGTCAGCAAGCGGTTCCCCGGCCTTCGCCCGGGAACTGAAAGCGTCAGGCCTGCACCCCCTCGGGCGGCACCCCCGCCCCCCAGCGATCGTCGCGCAGCGAGAGCTTCACTTCGGCCAGCAGCCAGTCGCGAAAGGCGCGGATCTTGGGCTGGTTGCGCTTGCTCTCGGCATACATCAGCCAGAAGGCATTGCGGTAATGCGCCACCTGCGGCAGCGGCTGGACGAGCTGGCCGGCATCGATCGCCGGCTGCCATAAAGGCGGGCTGAGGATCGCGAAGCCGTGCCCCGCGATCGCGGCATTGCCGTCGAGGATCTGCGAATCGAAGCGCAGCCCGGGCATCTGGCTGGTATCGGGCGCCTCGCCCAGCGCGGCCGCGAACCACAAGTCCCACCAATCGTCGCGATAGGTAAGCCGCGGCAGCTCGAGCAGGTCCTGCGGCGTGCGCACCGGCGGATGCTTGGCCAGGAAAGCCGGGCTGGCCATCGGCGTGACCGGCATCCGCATCAGGAAGTGGCAGCAATGGCCCGGCATCGGCCCGGGCGCGCCGCGCAGCGCGATATCCGCCTCGCCGGCGAGCAGGTCGATCATCTCGTCGCCGACATGGAGGCGCACCGCCAGGTCGGGCCGGGCGAGCTGGAACGAGCCCAGGCGGCTCGCCAGCCAGTTGGTGGCGAGCGTGCGCGGCGCGGTGATGCTGATCACGCTCTCGGTCTCGGCATGGATCGATGCGAAGGCCTTGCCCATCGCATCGAACGCGCCGGTGAGCTGGGGCGCGATCCGCTGTCCGACCTCGGTGAGCGCGATGCCGCGGCCGCTGCGTGCGAACAGCGCCACGCCCAGCCGCTCCTCGAGCAGCTTCATCTGATAGCTCACTGCAGCCTGGGTCATGCCCAGTTCCTCGGCGGCACGCGTGTAATTGCCGTGGCGCGCGGCGGCTTCGAAGACGCGAACGGCGGCGAGAGGCGGAAGGCGGCGCATTTCCATATACAAGCACAGCTTATGCCTGTTGGCCAAGGATTAGTTGGTCCCGGCGCGGCTTCGGGCGCAGATGGAGGGGGTGCCGAACATGGCGCGCATCCAAAGGAACCAAGCCATGCTGAAGATGCTCATCCCGCTCGCCCTGATCCTTTCCCCGGCGCTGATCCCGCTGGCCGCGAAGGCGCAGGACCGCACCAATATCGCGCGTGTCAGCTACGCCGATCTCGACCTTTCCCGTGCCGCCGATCGCAAGGCGCTCGACCGCCGGATTGCCCGCGCGCTCGACGAAGTCTGCGGCAAGGTGCGCCCCGGCTTCATCAATCCCGCGCCGGAATCGCTGCGCTGCCAGGCCGAGGCCCGGCGCGCGATCGCCACGGCGCGCGAGCAGGCGGTGGCGCGCAGCGCGGCGCCGGTCCGGATCTCCGCTGTTCCCTGATTGATCCCTCGGAACACGAAGAGGCGGGCGGCAGTGCAACGCCGCCCGCCACCCATAAGCATTGCTGATATCGATCGGCGCGATCCCGAAAAGGGATGACCGGCGCGATCCAGGCGGGTTGGGCCTGTCACGAAATTATGGTTACTCCTTCGTGAAGGAACAGGGAGGAACCCATGCGATTCGTTTGGGCACTGGCGGCGTTCGCGCTGCTCGCGGGCTGCGATGACATCAATCGCTCCGCGGACGGCAAGGACAAGTCGGACTTCGCATCGTCCGCCAATGCCGAGGCATTCGCCTCCACCGGCACCGGCTTCGACTATCGCTATGCCTATCGCCTGCCCGGCGCCAAGGTGAAGGGCGTCCTCCAGTCCAATGCCGATGCCTGCGACCGGATCGGCCCGGCGCGCTGCCGCATCCTGGCGATGCGCTACCGGGTGGACGACGGGAACAAGACCCGCGCGGTGCTCACCGTACGCATCGATCCCTCGATCGCGCGCCAGTTCGGCGATGCGGTCACCAAGAATGTCGCCGCTTCCTATGGCGTGCTGACCGATACCGAGATCACCGGCGCCGACTCGACCGCGACCGCGCGCAGCGTGGCGGTGGTCAAGCGGCTGCAGGACCAGCTCCAGAATGCCAGGTCGAGCACCACGCCCGACGCCCAGGCGCGCGCGGCCCGGCTGCAGAACGCGCTGGCGGTGATCGCCGAGGTCGAGGCCAGCCAGGGCCAGACCCTCGCCAATGTGCCGATGCTGTTCACCTATGAATCGAGCGGCGCGCTGAGCGGGCTCGGCTCGTCCGAGGCGAATTTCCAGACCGCGGGGCAGACGCTCGAGAATTCGGTCGCCCAGCTCGTCCAGCTGCTCGCCAGCATCGGGCCGTGGTGCCTGCTGATGCTCGCGGTGGTGCTGGTGCTGCGCTGGATCATCCATGGCCGCGCGATCGGCTCCGATCCCGAACCGCGCCGCGCGGAAGGCTATGACGACGGCTATCATGACGGCCATGACGGGCACGACACCCGCCCCCGTGCCGACAATCGCAACCTGATCCAGCGCTGGTTCTCCCGCGACGAAGAGGATCATCACGCCTAGGGGGTAGCGCCCCTCCTGCTCCCAGACCTCTACGCTCCCCGGCGAAAGCCGGGGCCCAGGGTTTCTCTGCCGTTCCGCTTGTGACCCTGGGCCCCGGCCTTCGCCGGGGAACAGCTTCGAATTTCCGCCTGACTGCCGACAGGCCCCAAGGCTCGGCGCAAGCCCTTCCCCTATTCCCGTCATCCCCGCGCAGGCAGGGATCCAGAGTCACTAAGCGACACCCTCGTAAACCCTGGAGCCCCCGCCTGCGCGGGGGTGACGTGGGACGCATTCCTTCGCTCCCACTCCAGAGCCGAAACCCACGCCAGCGCACCACTCGCCACAATCTCGCCCAAATTAAGGCTAAATTGTGTCTTGACATAAATCCCACCCCTATGATGGATTATGGCCAGATTGTGGCAAGGAGGGATTATGAAGCGTCTTGTTCCAGTGCTTCTGCTGGCCGGCACCCTGGCGGCTTGTTCGGCTGCCGAGAACAGCCAGACCACCCGCGCGGACGACAGTGCCGCCCAGATGTTCGAGTCGGCGGACGCGCCGGCGAGCGACGCCAAGGGCGCCGGCAAGCAGGATCAGGCCGAGAAGGTGAAGGTCAGCCTGCCCCAGCTCGCCTACAGCTATTCGCTCGGCTACCTCCTGCCCGGCGACCGGCTCGCCTCGGTTCAGGATGCGCACCGCCGGCTGTGCGAGGACATGGGTCCGGCGCGCTGCCAGCTGCTCGCCTTCGAGCGTGACGACAGCCAGGACAAATCCGGCGACGCCCTGACGAAGCTGCGCGTCGTCACCAGCGAAGCGCATCGTTTCTCCGACGCACTGGGCAAGGTCGCGGGCGATGCGGGCGGCCGCGCGACGGGGACCAAGGTCGCCACCGACGACGTCTCCAAGCAGATCGTCGATACCAAGGCGCGGATCGCCCAGCGCGAGCTGCTCGTGGCGCGGCTGACCGAAGTGCTGCGCACCCGCTCGGGCAAGGTCTCTGAACTTGTCGAGGCCGAGCGCAGCGTCGCCTCGGCGCAGGAAGAGCTCGACCAGGCCAAGGGCTGGCTGAGCGAGCTGCAGGGCCGGGTCGCGATGTCGGACTTCGAGATCCGCTATTCGGCGATCGCGCCGGCAACCAACTCCGGCAGCGTCGCCGGGCAGCTCACCGAGGCGGGCCAGGGCTCCTTCGCCAGCTTCCTGATCGGCGTCCGCGCGCTGTTGACGCTGGCGATCTATCTGCTCCCCTGGGTGCTGCTCGCCATTCCGGTAGTGCTGCTGGTTCGCCGCAAGCGCGCCAAGCCCGCCGAAGCGGCCTGACGCGGCCCGACCCGGCGGAAACGGCCGGTTCTCAACCGGCACGGCCCGACCGAACCACCAGGTCTCGACAGGGTTTCTAGGGAGGCAAGCGGGGCAGCGAAAACTGCCCCGCTTGTTTTTGCCCCGATTATGTGATGTTATATCATTTAACAATAGAGGGGAGATGCGATGCTCAGGCCGAAGCGACGGGTCCTTGTCGTGAGCGGGGGATTGGCGGCGCTGCTGGTGGCGATCACCTGCGCGATATTGCTGAACTCGACGTCGCGCCGCGTGACGCTCAATACCTATGATGTCGCGGAATCGCCGGCCCGGCCGGCACTACTGGATCGCTCGGGATCGCCCGCCCCGGCAATGAACATGAGCTACAACTATCCCGCCCCAGCCCCGGCGGTCGAACCGACCGGCGACGGCGTCGGCGCCGCTGCCATCCCGGTCGCGGTGCCGCAGATCGCGTACAGCTTCACCCTGGGCTATCGCCTGCCCGCCGCGGCGATCGCCGGTGCGCAGCAGGCGCATATCGACCTGTGCAACCGGCTCGGCCCGCGCTGCCAGCTCGTCGCGATGCAGCGCGCGAGCGGCGATGACGGCACCCAGAGCGCGCATCTCAAGCTGCGCGTCGCCAGCGTGATCGCCCAGCAGGTCTCGACCGACCTCACCGCCGCGGTGGGCAAGGCCGGCGGCCGCGCGGTCGATACCCAGATCTCGGCGGAGGACGTCTCCAAGGATCTGGTCGATACCGACGCGCGCCTGCGCCAGCGCGAGATCCTGGTCGCGCGACTCACCGACATGCTGCGCGGCCGCCAGGGCAAGGTCGGCGAGCTGGTCGAGGCCGAGCGCAGCGTCGCCCAGGCGCAGGAGGAGCTGGACCAGGCAAAGGGCTGGCTCGGCGCGCTGCGCCGCCGCGTCGCCTATTCGGACTTCTCGATCAGCTATGCCCCGGTCACCGCACCGGTGGCGGCGCCGACGCGGCAGGGCTTTTTCGGCCAGGTCGGCGACGCGATCGCCCAGTCCGGCGCCGCGGTGACCGGCACCGGGCGTACCCTGTTGCTGCTCGTCATCTACCTCGCGCCCTGGGCGCTGCTCGCCGCGCTGGCGCTGTTCACCGCCCGCCCGCTGCTGCGCCGCTGGCGCCATGCCGGATTGGGTCCCGTTAACGAGGATGCATGATTGCGCGCGCACCCCCGTTTCGTTATAGGCCGCCTCTCGCCCCGGCAGGCTCGCGGATTCCCCGCGCCGCCGGGGCAATGACTTTCCAGGGGAAAACGCACCCGATGGCACGCCGCCGGCAGATCTACGAAGGTAAGGCAAAGATCCTCTACGAGGGTCCCGAACCCGGCACGCTGATCCAGTATTTCAAGGACGACGCGACCGCCTTCAATGCCCAGAAAAAGGGCACGATCAACGGCAAGGGCGTCCTCAACAACCGGATCTCCGAGCACGTCTTCACGCTGCTCGCCGGCATCGGCATCCCGACTCACTTCATCCGCCGCCTCAACATGCGCGAGCAGCTGATCCGCCAGGTCGAGATCGTCCCGATCGAAGTCGTGGTGCGCAACGTCGTCGCCGGCAGCCTGGCGAAGAAGCTCGGCATCGAGGAAGGCACCCCGCTGCCGCGCACGATCATCGAATATTACTACAAGGACGATGCGCTCGGCGATCCGCTGGTCACCGACGAGCATATCCTCTGCTTCGGCTGGGCGAGCCAGGAAGAGCTGCACGACATGGCCGACATGGCCATCCGCGTGAACGACTTCCTCTCGGGCCTGTTCGCCGGCATCGGCATCCGCCTGGTCGACTTCAAGCTCGAGTTCGGCCGGATCTGGGACAACGACTATTCGCGCATCATCCTGGCCGACGAGATCAGCCCGGACGGCTGCCGCCTGTGGGACATGACCACCGGCGAGAAGCTCGACAAGGATCGCTTCCGCCGCGACCTGGGCGGCGAAGTCGAAGCCTATCAGGAAGTCGCACGCCGCCTGGGCCTGTTCCCGGAAGGCGAGGACTCGGCCGTGCTCGACCTCGAAAGCCACCGGAAGCGCCGGGGCAAGTAAGCCTTCCTCCACTACTGGAAACTGCTGGTCCCCGGCGAAAGCCGGGGCCCAGGGTTTCCATGTCCGTCGCCTTCGGCCCCGGGGCCCGGCTTTCGCCGGGGAAGCTGTCTAAAAAGACACGCTTTCGCCTTGCAGCGACGAACGGACGAGGCCATAGGCGCTGCCCATGAAGCTCCGCATCATCGTCACCTTGAAGAACGGCGTGCTCGACCCCCAGGGCAAGGCCATCCAGCACGCCCTTGGCGGCCTCGGCTTTGACGGCGTCGAAGACGTCCGCGCCGGCAAGATCTTCGAGCTCGTGCTCGCAGACGGCACCAGCGACGAGGCCATCGACGAGATGTGCCGCAAGCTGCTCGCCAACACCGTCATCGAAAACTACCGGGTGGAAAAGCTGTGAAGACCGCGGTCATCGTCTTTCCGGGCTCCAACTGCGATCGCGACATCGCAGTCGCGCTGGAAGCGGTGACGGGCGTGAAGCCCGCCATGGTGTGGCACGGCGAGACCGAGCTGCCCCAGGGTATCGGCCTGATCGCCCTGCCCGGCGGCTTCTCGTACGGCGACTATCTCCGCTGCGGCGCCATCGCCGCGCGCTCGCCGGTGGTGAAGGCCGTGATCGAGGCAGCCGACAAGGGCATGCCGGTGATCGGCATCTGCAACGGCTTCCAGGTCCTCACCGAGACCGGGCTGCTGCCCGGCGCGCTGATGCGCAACTCGGGCCTCAACTTCGTCTGCCGCGACGTGCCGCTGACGGTCGACAATTCGCAGTCGATCTTCACCTCGGGCTATCGCTCGGGCGAGCAGATCACGATCCCGGTGGCGCATCACGACGGCAACTATTTCGCCGATGCCGAGACGCTCGACCGGATCGAGGGCGAAGGCCGGGTCGCCTTCCGCTATGCCGCCGACATCAACGGCTCGGCCCGCAACATCGCCGGCGTGCTCAACAAGGCCGGCAATGTGCTCGGCATGATGCCGCATCCCGAGCGCCGCATCGAAGCCGCGCATGGCGGCACCGACGGCCGCCGCCTGTTCGAGGGCCTGCTCGAGGCCGTGGCGTAAGCCGCACCTCCGGGTCTCCAATCCGGACGACGCCCCGCTCCCCGGCGAAAGCCCGGGGGCCAGCGCTCCCATGCCTCGCCGCTTGTGCTCCCGGGTCTTCCCGGCCGGATGCGCGTGGGAGCCGCGGAGGCAATTCCGGCGCCGCGCACTGAAGCGGTCAAGTCACGCACCGAACAGCGGACTGAACCCCCATCCCGCCATTGCTGCCCGTGCGTGTGCGGACCATAGTGCGACAAATGATCGCCCGAATCTCATGGCGGGCAATCGATGTCGTTTCTTTGGCGACCGCGAACGAGAACATTGAAAGGGGTGGACGGGGTGCAGCCGACAATCCTGGTTTCATGGGCCCGGCGCAGCGCATTGGCGATAGCCGGCGGCCTGTCCTTGTGGATGGCCGGCGGCTGCACGCGCGGGCCACAGGGCATCGAGGCGCTGACCACCGCACCGAACCCCATCGTCCGCAGTCTCGCCAACGCCGCGCACAGCGGCGACAAGCAATCGCAACTCACGCTCGGCATCCTGCTCGAGGAGGGCGTCGTCGCGCCCCGCGACTGGCCGACAGCCCTGTACCTGTACCGCCAGGCCGGGCAGTCGCGGGGCGGCACGCTGTGGATCTACACGCCGAATGTCGGGTCCAAGGGCGGCCAGGTCATGCCCTATGATTCCGGCCCGGCGGAACCCGGCCTCCCCGAAGCGCGGGAACGCTATCGCGCGCTGCGCAAGCGGATGCGGTAATGCGCATCCCGCGCATCCCCCGAAAGCGCCTGGCCGGCATCGGCCTCCTCCTGCTGGCGATGTCGGCATGCGGCGCGCCGCAGGGGACCAGCCAGGGCAATCGCTCGGCCGAGGCAAGCGCCAGGCCCCGCTCCGCCGCCAGCGCGTCCAAGGGCAATTGCCACGTTCCGGCCGGGCCGGAAGCCCGGCGCCAGTGCGGGACCGAGAAAGTCCCGCTCGAACATCTCGGCGGCTTTGAACTCCCCGCCCTTACCCTCCTGGGCTATGGCGAGGAGGCGCAACCCATTCGCGAGGCCGTCTCGGCCTATAACCAGGTGGTGGTCAGGCTGCGCAGCGCCGCGCCCGAGGATTTCGCCGGCACCCTGGCCCGCGCGGCAACCGAAGTCCGCCGGCATCTCACCACGGTCTGCGCCATCGAAGCCCATCGCTTCCGCGGCGACGACGATTCCGTGACGACCAGAATTTTCGAACTCTACGCCTGGATCGGCTTCCGGCGATCCCTCATCCAGGGCGCGCCGCAGGACCTGCTCGAATGGAACGAGATAACCGCCCTGCCCTGCTTCACGCGGACGCGGGACTTCCTGTTCGCCGACCCTCCCGGCTTTCTCGCAGCGGGCGAGTCCGCCGCCTATGACTTTCCTTCTTACTTCGCCCGGCCGCTCGCCGCCCATTTCCATGCCGAAGGGCGCACGCTGCTCGCGGATGCGCTCTGGTATCGCGCCCAGCTGTCGGAGATGGACGATCGCAAATTCGCATGCGTCGCGGGCCCGCTCGCCCGCCAGCAGCCGAGCTTGCGCTCCGCGATGCCGGAACTCTGGGGCCGCTGCACGGCCAACGTGACCCGAGGGCAGTCCTGCCTCAAGACGCTGGGATCCTGCGGTGCCCTTGGCACAGCCCCGCCATGGCAAGGCCGGCGATGACGGCGAGCCCGCCCCAACGAAGGAGGCGGCCGCGGATAGCCCCCGCGACCGCCTCACCCCGTGACGAACCGTGATGCCGCCCCGCGCCCAATCGCGGGGTCGCAAATCAGTTGTACGCATGCTCCCCGGCCAGCGCGTCCGACGACGCAGCCAGCCCCCGCGCCGGGAAGGAGATCGGGCGCCCGCCCGAGACCGTGGTCGCGGCGCCGGTGGTGCGGAAGCGCGAAGCCTGCTCGGCCAGTGCCGAGATCTCGACGGTGAGATTACGCGCCGCGGCCGAGGTTTCCTCGACCATCGCGGCATTCTGCTGGGTCGACTGGTCCATCGTGCCGATCGCCGAGCTGATCTCGCTGATCACCGTCGACTGGGCGCGATTGTCGGTCGCCATCTGGTTGAGCAGCTCGTGCACGCCGCTGACATCCTCGGCGATATGCGCCAGCGCCCCATCGACCTTCTCGACCATCGCCACCGCGGCGACGATGTCGACCTGGGTCGCGGTGAGCTGTTCGCGGGCGCGGCCGGCTTCTTCCTCGGCGCGCATCGCAAGCGCGGAGACGAGATCGGCGACGACCGCGAAGCCACGGCCCGCCTCGCCGGCGCGGCCGGCTTCGACGGCGGCGTTCATCGCCAGCACCCGGGTCTGGAAGGCGATCTTGTCGAGGCCCTCGATCACGCTGTCGATGCCCTTGGCGCTGTCATTGACGCGGTTCATCGCCTGCACCGCCTCGTCGACGACCTGGCGGCCGTCAGAGACCGTCGCGGTCGCGCCATCGGCACGCTCCACGGTGCGGTTGGCGGCTTCGGCGGTGCCCTTCAGGCGCTGATCCATCTGGCTGATCGCTGCCGTGGTCTGCTCCAGGCTGGCGGCATTGGCTTCGGTCCGGCGGGCCAGGCTCTCCGAGGCCTGGGCGATCTCGCCCGAGCCGGTGCGGATGGCAATGGTGCTCTCGGTCACCGTGCCGAGCAGCGCGCGCAGCGACGCGAGCGCCGCGTTGAAATTGTCGCGCAGCTTCGCATAGGTAGCCGGATATTCCTCGATGATGTCGGCGGTCAGGTCGCCCTGGGCGAGCCGCTCGAGATTGCTGGTCATGCCGCGCACGATCTCGCCGTGACGCTCGGCTTCCTCATTCTGGCGGATCTGCGCCGCGGCGGCATCGCGGAAGGTGAACATCGCCTTGGTCAGGCGGCCCACGCAGTCCTGATATTCGGTGAACTGGATCGCGCTGGCGAGATCGCCGGCGGCAAGCGCCTCCATGCGCACCACGGTGGTGACATAGGGATCGGCGATCGCCTTGCGATACCAGACGCTCATGCCCGCGGCAGCCACGATGGTGGCGATGCCGACGGCCAGGGCAAGCGCGGGGAACAGCAGCAGCGTCAGCGGCGTGAGCGCGACGAGCGCCGTCATGGAGCCGAACGCTACTAGCAGCTTACGGCGGATGGGCGCGTTAGCGACGAACCAGTGCATGGGCACTCCCTCAGATCTTGCAACAAAATGTTGCTACCTCGGAGCATTATAGAGAGCCCAGTCACGGGAAACGCCGCTTCGGCAATATACGTAACAATAATTTTTGCCTTTGCGTACAATTACATAAATTACGCAAAGTTGATCGTTACGTTCGCGCCTCGACCCATTCGAGTATGTCCGCCATCACGCTTTCCTTGCCAAGATCGGCAAGCAAGTCATGGTAATGGCCCTGATAGATCTTGAGCGTCTTGTCGCTCGATCCGGCATGTTCGTAGAAGAACTCGCTGCCGTGGCAGACCGTGGCATGGTCCTCGGTGCCGTGCAGGATCATCACCGGAATCGTGATCGTATCGAATTCCTTGCGCATCCGCTCATCGGCGCGGACCAGCGCGGCCACGGTCGCGGCGGGCTGGACCTCATCCTTGATGTACGGATCGGCGTTGAGCTTCGCGACCCATTCGGGATCGCGCGAGAAATCCTCGTTCTTCAGCTTGAGCACGCCGAGATGCGGCGCGACATGGCTAAGCCCCTTGATCGCGGCGAGCGCGAAGCCGGGCGCGGGCACCTGGAAGGCGAAGCTCTCGCAGATGAAGCCGGCCAGTTCCTCCTGGTTGTCGAGCGTATAGGTGCAGGACGTGACGCCGCCGGCGCTGTGGCCGAGCAGGAAGACCTTCTTCCCCGGATGGCGCGACTTGGCGATGGCGATCGTACCGGCGACATCGTCGACATAGTCGGAGATCTTCTCGACATAGAAGCGCTCGCCGTCCGAACGGCCGCGCCCGCGCAGGTCGAGCGCATAGGCGGCATAGCCCTTCTCGACGAAGCGTTGCGCGGTCCATTCATGCTGGCCGCCATGCGAGTTCACCCCGTGGCAGATCACCACCACCGCCCGCGGCTCGCCCTCGGGCAGCCAGGAGCGGAAGAAGATGTTGACGTGGCCGGTGCTGCCGAAAGTTTCTTCCGTGGTCGCGGTCATGCTCTGCCCTCCTCAGAGAATTACGCGCGGAGGATGCCAGCGTTGTCGGGCTGCGTCAGCTACTCCTTCGGGTATTCGCAGGTGTCTCGAAGATCCTGGTGGTGCGGGCAAGGAGCACCAGCATCGCGGGCCAGAACATCGTGTTCCAGATGTCGTGCCAATTGCCCCACAGGTCGATACGGGTGCGGTAGATCAGGCTGTCGCGCAGATCCCAGGCCTCACCCAGCAGCGCCACGGCAAACACCACGGCCAGCGGCTTCCAGCTCCGCAACGGCCAGCGAAAGGCCAGCGCCGCGCCCAGGAACAGCGTGAGCCCGACATAGATGTGGAGTGCATCCTTGGCGAGCCCGACATGCTGGATCAGCCAGAACTTGGTCGATTGCAGCGGGCTCATCGCCTTACACCCGGGTGGCGAAGGGGGTGAAGTCGGTGCCTTCGTCGAACACGTCGACGCCCTCGCGGCGCTTGAGGAAGCCGACGACGAGATAGGTGACCGGCGTGAGGATCACTTCCCAGGCGACCTTGAGCGCCCATTGGGTGAAGAGCACCTGGATGACCAGGGCGGTGGTCCAGCCCTCGGCGCCCAGGAAGGCGAGCGGGTAGAAGATCAGGCTGTCGATCCCCTCGCCCGCGATGGTCGAGCCGATCGTGCGGCTCCACAGCATCCTGCCGCCGGTCCAGATCTTCATGCGGGCGAGGACATAGGAATTGACGAACTCGCCGGCCCAGAAGGCGCAGACCGAGGCGAGGACGATGCGCGGCACCTGGCCGAAGATCGTCTCGTACGCGGCCTGGTTGCCCCAGCTCGGCGCCGGCGGAAGTGCCACGACCACCCACGACATCAGCGCCATGAACAGCACCGCGCCGGTACCGGCCCAGATCACCCGGCGGGCGCGGGCATAGCCATAGACTTCGGTCAGCACGTCGCCGATCACATAGGAGACGGGGAAGAACAGGATGCCCGCGCCGAACGGCCAATAGTCGTTGTAGACCGGCAGCCAGATCTGCGAGACCTTGCCCGCGCCAAGCACGTTCGACAGCAGGATGATCGCGACGAACGCGGCCATCACGAAGTCGTAATAGCGGAAATGCCCGCCGCGCAGCGTGTTTGCGGCGACCTGCGCCGGCTTCCCTTCCCCCTGGCTCATGGCGGCATTTATGATCCCGGTTCCGCTGCCGCGCAATCCACGCTAGGGAGCCCCGGCGCGCGTCCGTAGCTCAGTTGGATAGAGCACGTGCCTTCTAAGCTCGTGGTCGCTGGTTCGAATCCAGCCGGGCGCGCCAATTTCCTGTTCTTCGCCCGTCCTCCGGAAGTCTTCATGCTCGAAATCTGCATCGACACGCTCGCCGGGATCGACGCCGCCATCGAAGGCGGGGCGGACCGGCTCGAGCTTTGTGCCGCGCTGGCCGTGGGCGGGCTCACTCCGCCTCTCTCGCTGGTCACCCGCGCCGCCGCCGCGCCGATTCCGTCGCACCTGCTCTGCCGCCCGCGCGACGGCGACTTCTGCTATGGCCCGGCCGAAGCCGCGATGGTCGCCGACGACATCCGCCTCGCCGCCGAGGCCGGGCTGGCCGGCGTGGTGATCGGCGCCAGCGCCGCCGACTACCGACTCGACGCCGAACTGCTCGCATCCTGGGTCGCCCATGCCCGTGCCGAAGGTGCGAAGGCCGGGCGCACGCTCAGCCTCACTCTCCACCGCGCCTTCGATCTCGTCCCCGATCCGCTCGAAGCGCTGGAGACCGCGATCGCGCTGGGCTTCGACCGGATCCTCACCTCGGGCTGCGCGCCCCGCGCCGCCGATGCGCTCGACACGCTCGCCGCCCTCGCCCGCCAGGCCGAGGGCCGCATCCGCATCCTCGCCGGCAGCGGGATTGACGCGACCAATGCCCGTGCCATCCTCGCCACCGGCGTGCCCGAGATCCACGCCTCGTGCCGCAGCCCCGGCGGCACGCCCGGCGAGGCCGAGCAGCGCTTCGGCTTCCAGACCGGCCCCGGCCTGCACACCGACCCGGAAAAGGTCGCCGCGCTGCGCCGCATCCTTGCCGACTATAGAACCTTGAACAGTACCAATATATGACTTATCACTGCCCGCTTCGATAGTAAGCGGGGGTATGATGGCGGCTGACGAACACCTGACGACGACGACGACCGTCACGCTGATGGAGTCCGAAGCGGCCGAGGCGCCCGAGGCCGTGCGCCGGCTGGTCGCCGCGAACCAGGCAAGCTTCGCCGCGCTGGCCGAGCGGCTACGGGCCAACCCGCCCGCGCGCATCGTCACCTGCGCCCGCGGCTCGTCCGACCATGCCGCCAGCTACGGCAAATATCTGATCGAGACGCTGATCGGCATCCCCGTCGCCTCCGCCGCGCCCTCCGTGGCCTCGGTGTTCGCCGCACCGGTCACGCCCGGCTCGGCGCTGTGCATCGCGATCTCGCAGAGCGGCCGCAGCCCCGACCTGCTCGCCACCGTCCGCGCCCACCAGGCAGCCGGCGCGCATGTCGTCGCCTTCGTCAACGACGAGACCTCGCCGCTCGCCGAGATGGCCGACACGCTGATCGGCCTCAAGGCCGGCCCCGAGCGCTCGGTCGCCGCGACCAAGTCCTACATCACCGCGCTCGCCGCCTTCGTCGCGCTGGTCGCCGAATGGGCCGAGGACGACGCCCTGCGCGCCGCGCTCGACACCCTGCCCGCCCAGCTCGAAACCGCCCGCGACCTCGACTGGAGCGACGCCGTCCAGGCCTTCCGCGACGCGAACAACCTGTTCGTCATCGGCCGCGGCTACAGCTTCGGCATCGCCCAGGAAGCCGCGCTCAAGTTCAAGGAAACCTGCGGCCTCCATGCCGAGGCGTTCAGCGCCGCCGAGGTCCGCCACGGCCCGATGGCGATCGTCGGCCCGGGCTTCCCGATTCTCGCCTTCGCCACCTCGGACACCGCCGGCGACAGCGTCCGCGAAGCCGCCACCGAGTTCGCGTCGCGCGGCGCCCGCATCTGCCTGGCCGACGCCAAGGCGAGCGGCAGCCTGCCCGGCATCCCCGGCCATCCCGCGATCGAGCCGATCCTGATGGTCCAGAGCTTCTATCCGATGGCCAATGCGCTCTCGCTGGCACGCGGCCATGATCCCGATCGCCCGCTCTACCTCAAGAAGGTGACCGAGACGCGATGACCGTGTTCGCCTTCACCAACGGGCATATCGTCACGCCCGGCGGCATATTGGAACAGGCAGCCATCGAGGTCATCGACGGCCGCATCGCCGGCATCACGCCCGATGCCGCGGCCGATACCGCCATCAACCTCGACGGCGGCTGGATCGTCCCCGGCTTCATCGACACCCAGGTCAATGGCGGCGCCGGCGTGCTGTTCAACGATTCGCCCGATGTCGAAGGCATCGCGGCGATCGGCCGGGCGCATGCGCGCTACGGCACCACCGCCTTCCTGCCGACGCTGATCAGCGACACGCCCGAGATCGTCGCCCGCGCGCTCGACGCGACCGACGCGGCGATCGAAGCCGGCGTGCCCGGCGTCATCGGCGTCCATATCGAAGGCCCGGTCATCAGCGTCACCCGCAAGGGCATCCACGACGCCGACAAGTTCCGTCGCCTCGACGCGGACTTCCTCGCCTTGCTCACCCGCCCGCGCCGCGGCAAGGTGATGCTCACGCTCGCGCCCGAGATGGTCTCGCTCGAGGATATCGCCACGCTCCACAAGGCCGGCGTGATCCTCAGCATCGGCCATAGCGACGCGGACTATGACACCGCCAGGGCGGCGATCGCCGCGGGCATGACCGGCGTCACCCACCTCTACAACGCGATGTCGCCGCTGCTCCACCGCGCCCCCGGCGTGGTCGGCGCCTCGATCGAGGATCAGGCCATCTATTGCGGCCTGATCCTCGACGGCTTCCACGTGCACGACGCCCCCGTCCGCATCGCGATGCGCGCGCGCCCGCTCGATCGGTTCCTGCTGGTCACCGACGCGATGCCTTGCGTCGGCGCGGACGTGGCCGAGTTCGACCTGCACGGCCGCCGCATCCTGGTGGAAGGCGGGCGCTGCCTGGGCGAAGACGGCACGCTTGCCGGTTCGTCGCTCGACATGGCCGGCGCCTTCCGCAATGCTGTCAACCGCATCGGCCTGTCGCATGCCGATGCCGCGATGATGGCCGCGACCAGTCCTGCCGCCTTCCTGGGCCTGGGCGACGAGCGTGGGGCACTTGCCCCTGGCCTCGTCGCCGACTGGGTCCAGCTCACCAGCGACCTGATGCCCGCGGGCACCTGGATCGCTGGCAACCGCATCGCCTGATCTCCGGGAGACAAGCCCTGCCCACGCACTCGCCGCCGCCGCTCGACGAAACTCTCGCGGGGCGCATCGCCATCGTGTCTCCGCTGGCCGGCTGGCTGTCCGGCCTGGACGAGGTTCCCGATCCCGTCTTCGCCCAGCGCATGCTGGGGGACGGCGTCGCGATCGATCCCACCGGGGACTGCCTCCACGCCCCGTGCGGCGGCGAAGTCACGGTGCTTCAGCCCAGCGGCCATGCCGTGACGATCCGCACCGCCCAGGGTGCCGAGATCCTGATGCATATCGGCCTCGACACCGTGGCGCTGAAGGGCGAGGGCTTCAGCCCCTGCGTCGCCGTCGGGGACCATGTCGCGGCCGGCGCGCCGCTGATCCGCTTCGATCTCGATGCGATCGCCTGCGCCGCCCCGTCGACGATCACCCCGGTGCTGCTGCTCGAGACCCCCGGCTTCGCGCTGGTCCGCAGCCGCGCGGACGGCCCGGTCCAGGTCGGCGACGCGATCTTCGCGCTCGAACCCCAGGCTGGCACTGCAGCCGAAACCATCAAGGCTAGCGGCGAGACCGTCGAGCGCACGATCATCGTGCCGCTCGCGCACGGCATCCACGCCCGCCCCGCCGCGCGCATCCGCGATCTGCTCGGCGAGCATGCCGCCGATGTCACCATCACCAAGCAGCAGCGCAGCGCCAATGCGCGCAGCCCGGTCGGCCTGCTCACGCTGGCGATCGGCTATGGCGACGAGATCCAGATCCTCGCCACCGGCCCGGACGCCGCCGCCACGGCCGCGGCGCTGGCCGCCCTGATCGAAAGCGGCATGGGCGAGAAGGGCCATGGCCCCGCCCCCGTCGCCGCGCCGGCAGCTCCCGTCGTACAGGCTCCGGCCACCCTCCCCGCCGACGGCATCCTCACCGGCGTCACCGCCGCTCCCGGCCTCGCCGTGGGCCAGGCCCGCCGCTTCCGCCTGCCCGAGATCCAGGTCGACACGACCAGCAAGGGCGCGGCCGAGGAACAGGCCCGGCTCGACGCCGCCTGCGCCAGCCTCACCGCGCGCCTCGATGCCGAGATCGGCCATGCCGCCGGCCCGCAGCGCGCGATCATCGAAGCGCACCGCGCGATGCTCGGCGATGCCGACCTTCGCGCCGGCGCCGCCAAGGCCATCCAGGATGGCGCCAGCGCCAGCATCGCCTGGCGCGCCGCGATCGCGCCGCAGGTCGAAGCGCTCGCCGCATCGGGCGACGCGCGCCTCGCCGAGCGTGCCGACGATCTGCGCGATCTCGAACGCCGCGTGCTGCTCGCCCTTTCCGGCGCCGAGGAAGCCCCGCTCACCTTCCCGCCGAACACCATCCTGATCGCCGATGACCTGCTTCCGTCGCAGGTGACCGCGATCGATCCGCGCCAGGTGATCGGCCTCTGCGTCGAGCGCGGCGGCCCGACTTCGCATGCCGCGATCCTGGCCGCGAATATCGGCCTGCCGATGCTCGTCTCGCTCGGCCCGGTGCTGCGCCAGATCGCGGAGAACACGCCGCTGATCCTCGATGCCGGCCTCGCCCGGCTCCAGGTCGCGCCTGCCGAGGCCGCGCTGGAGGAAGCCCGCCGCGAAGTCGCCGAACGTGCCGCGCGCCGTGCCGTGGCGCTCGCCGCCGCCGCCCGGCCCTGCCACATGGCCGACGGCACCCGCATCGAAGTGTTCGCCAATCTCGGCTCGCAGGCCGATGCCCGGATCGCCATCGCCAATGGTGCCGAGGGTTCGGGGCTGCTGCGCACCGAATTCCTGTTCCTCGACCGCGAGACCGCGCCGAGCGTCGATGAACAGGCCGCCGACTATCAGGCGATCGCCGATACGCTTGCCGGCTGCCCGCTGATCGTCCGCCTGCTCGATGTCGGCGGCGACAAGCCCGCGCCCTATCTGCCGATCCCGGCGGAGGAGAACCCGGCGCTCGGCCTGCGCGGCATCCGCGTCGGCTTCGCCCATCCGCAGCTGCTGGAAGACCAGATCCGCGCGATCCTGCGCGTCCAGCCGATCGGCCAGTGCCGGATCATGATTCCGATGATCGCCGGGGTTGATGAGCTGCGCCGCGTCCGCGAAATCCTCGATCGCGTGCGCGCCGAGCTCGGTATCACCGAAAAGGTCGAGCTGGGCGTGATGGTCGAGACCCCGGCAGCGGCGGTCACCGCCGATCTGCTCGCCGCCGAGGCGGATTTCCTCTCGATCGGCACCAACGATCTCACCCAATATGCCCTGGCGATGGATCGCGGCAATGCGAGCGTGGCGAGCGCGATCGACGGGCTCCATCCCGCCGTGCTGCGCCTGATCGCCGACACCTGCAAGGGTGCCGCAAGCCGGGGCCGCTGGACCGGCGTGTGCGGCGGGCTCGCGTCCGACCCGCTGGCGGTGCCGATCCTGATCGGCCTCGGCGTGACGGAACTGTCCGCCACCGCCGCCATCGTCCCCGAGATCAAGGCGCTGGTGTCCGAGCTCAAGCTCGACGCCGTCCGAGCCCATGCCCAGGCCGCGCTTGCCTGCGCAACCGCCGCCGATGTCCGCGCTCTTGCCCGGGAGTTCACCGCATGAAGTCGATCCTCGAACTCCTCCAGCCGCTGGGCCGCGCCCTGATGCTGCCGATCGCAGTGCTGCCGGTCGCCGGCCTGCTGCTGCGCCTCGGCCAGCCCGACCTGCTCGACATCGCCTTCATCAGCGCCGCCGGCGATGCGCTCTTCTCGCACCTCGGCCTGCTTTTCGCGATCGGCGTCGCCACCGGCTATGCCCGCGACGGCAACGGCGCCGCGCCGCTGGCCGGCATCACCTGCTTCCTGGTCGCCACCGAAGCCGCCAAGGTGCTGCTCACCGTTCCGGCCGACGTCACCGCCGGCATGGACGGCCCGCTGCTCGAGCTGACTACCGCTACGTGGAAGGCCAAGGCGATCGCGCGGCTCGACGTGCCGATCGGCATCCTGTCGGGCCTGATCGGCGGCAATTTCTACAACCGCTTCTCGACGATCAAGCTACCGGAATATCTCGCCTTTTTCGGCGGTCGCCGCTTCGTGCCGATCGTCAGCGGCTTTGCTGGCGTCCTCATCGCCGGCCTGATCGGCCTGTGCTTCGCCCAGCTGAGCGCCGGGATCGACGGGCTTGGTCACGGCATCACGGGCGCGGGCGAGATCGGCCTGTTCCTGTTCGGCCTGATCAACCGCCTGCTGCTCGTCACCGGCCTCCACCACATCTTCAACAATGTGTTCTGGTTCGTGCAGGGTGATTTCCACGGCGCGAACGGCGATCTGCGCCGCTTCTTCGCCGGGGATCCGACTGCCGGATCGTTCATGGCCGGCTTCTTCCCGGTGATGATGTTCGGCCTGCCCGCCGCCTGCCTCGCCATGTACCGCGCAGCGCGTCCGGAGCGGCGCAAGGCCGTGGGCGGCATGCTGTTCAGCCTCGCGCTCACCTCGGCGCTCACCGGCGTTACCGAGCCGATCGAGTTCAGCTTCATGTTCCTCGCGCCGGCGCTGTTCGCGGTGCACGCGGTGCTCACCGGCATCGCGATGGTGGTGATGGACCTGCTGAACGTGAAGCTCGGCTTCGGCTTCTCGGCCGGCCTGTTCGATTACGTGCTGAACTTCGGCAAGGCGACCAACCCGTTGCTGCTGATCCCGGTCGGCATCGTCTATTTCGCGCTCTACTACGGCATCTTCAGCTTCGTGATCCGCCGCTTCAACCTGCAGACCCCGGGCCGCGAGCCCGAGGCTGCGGTGGCGTCCGCGTCCGTCGCCACCACCGGCGTGCGCGGTGCCGACTTCGCCGCGGCATTGGGTGGCGGCGCGAACATCACCAGCGTCGATGCCTGCACCACCCGCCTGCGCCTGATGGTCAAGGACCAGGCCCAGGTCGATGAGGCCGCGCTCAAGGCGCTCGGTGCGCGCGGCGTGATCCGTCCCTCGGCCAATGCGCTGCAGGTCGTGCTCGGCCCGATCGCGGACTCGGTCGCGGTGGAGATCCGCGATGCGCTGGCGATGGGCGGTGTCGTTACCGCTGCCGCGCCGGTCGCGGCGCTGTCCGGGCAGACCGTGCTGACCCCGGCCGCGCTGGCGGCGCTGGGCGGCGCGGACAATGTCCTTGGCGCCCGCCTGCTCGGCTCGCGCCTGCGCGTCGAGCTGTGCGAACCGGCCAAGGCCGGCGAGCCGGCGCTGGCGGCACTCGGCGTCCGCTCGGTCGCGCACCCGTCGGAAGGCGTGGTCCATCTGCTCCTCGCGCCCGATGGCGCAAAGGCGCTGGTGGCGGCGTAGAACCCCTCCGCTCCCCGGCGAAAGCCGGGGCCCAGGGTTTCTATGCCCCGGAGCTAGTTGAAATGTAGGATTTCACCTGCTTCCCTGGAGCGGCCGGCATCAAAACCGGCCGCTCCTTGATTCCGTCGGAAGCCTCAGCGCGGCGTGATCGCCACCGCGCCCAGCAGCCCGGAAGGCGCATTCGCGGCACCTTCCACCAGCAGCGCCACGATCCGCGCGCCCTGCCCGGCCGGCAGCGTCGCGTTCAGCGGGCCCGGCGCGGATCCGGCCTTGGTCGCCAGCAGCTTGCCGTCGACCCAGAGCTCCGCCTTGCCGCCGATGTTCTCGAACGCGATCGTCCCGCCTTCGCCGGCAACGCGCTTCCACGGCGTGAAGCGGGTGCGATAGACCCGCCAGCCCGGCTGCTCGGCCGGGGTCGACACGCCGCTGCGGACAAAGTCCCAGCTGTTATTGTCCCCATCCGCCGGCGCCAGCGAGGGCTCGGGCCGCGCGGCCAGCAGCGGCGACCGCCGCCACTCCCGCAGGTCCTGCACCTGGCGCACCACAGCCACCTGCGGGCGCGGCTTTACGTCGGTTCTCGCGATACTCAGCGAGGCAGGTTCGAATCCCTCCGCTTCCGCGCGGAGACCAATTTTTCCGGGTCCGGCATTGGCCCGGATCAGGATCTGGGCCAGCCCGTTGAACAGGGATCGCGACCCGGAGTTGGGCAAAACCTGCTCCGCCTCATGGCTGTTGGGATCGCCATTGCCGACGCCAAGGATCGTGGCACCCTGGACGGTGAACCGGGTCATGAAATTGGCGGTCGGCACATGCCGGCCTTTGGAATCCACGGCGTCGATCGTGATCGCCTGGCATTCCTCGTCATCCCCGGCCATCAGGCTGCGGGCAGGCGTAAGCCGCAGGGCAACGGCCTTCCCCGCGGTTTCCTTGACGGCCCGGGCAACAACCTTGCCCCCCCGCATGGCGATCGCCTCGAGCCGGCCGGGCGCATAGGGCACGCTCCATTCATTGCCCATGATGCGATCGACCTTCTGCACCCCCAGCTCCCGCCCGTTCAGCCGCAGCGCGATGGTCTCGGCATTGCAGCTGACGAACACCTTGATCGCCTCGCCCTCCTTGCCCGGCCAGGTCCAGTGCGGCGCGATGGCGACGACATCCTGGTCGTCGATCCAGTGGGCGCGGTGGATGTCGAACGCGGTCTTGGGGAAGCCGCACAGGTCGAGGATGCCGAAGAAGCTGGCGATCGTCGGCCAAGCATAGGGCGTCGGCTCGCCATGATAGTCAAACCCGGTCCACACAAACCCGCCGGCAACGAAGGGCCGCTCGGCGATGTTCTTCCAGGTATCGCGATGCGTAGCCCCCCAGCTCGTCGCCTCGGTATCGTAGGAGGTGATGACGTGCCCGGCCGGATCGCTGGCAAAGGCACCACGCGTCTCATAGGCGCTGGTGTCTTCCGAGCTGGTGATCGGCTGGTTCGGGTGCAGCTTGTGGTATTTGTCGTAATCGGCCTGGTAGTAGTTGAAGCCCATCACGTCGAACTCGCCGGCGACGCTGACCTCGTTGTAGAACGACCCGTTCATCGCCCCGGTCACAGGACGGCTGCCATCTAGCTTCTTCACCGCCGCGATCATCCGCCGGACCATCTCGACGCCGGCGCCGGTGCCCTGCATCGGCTCCTCGTTGAACACCGACCAGAGGATCACGCTCGGATGGTTGCGATCGCGCCGCACCAGCCATTCGAGCTGGGCCATATAGTCGGGCGCGGGGTTGAACAGGCGGTTCTCGTCCATGACGAGGAAGCCCATCCGGTCACACCAGTCGAGCAGTTCGGCGGTGGGTGCGTTGTGCGACATGCGGATCGCGTTGCAGCCCATGTCCTTGAGCCGCTCGAGCCGCCAGCGATGCAGCGAATCCGGCACTGCGACGCCGACACCGGCATGGTCCTGGTGGAGGCACACGCCCTTCAATTTGACGTGCTTGTCGTTGACGAACAGCCCCTGGTTCGCATCGAAGCGGATCGTGCGGAAGCCGATCGCGGTGCGCCGCTCATCGATCGCCGCACCGTCCCGCAGTACCCGCGTCCGCACCGCGTAGAGCGTCGGGTTCTCGACAGACCACAGGCGCGGCGCTCCCGCGTCGAGCAGCAGCACCGCTTCCGCGCGATCCAGCACCGGCACGCTTGCCTTGACCTCGCCACGCGCGACTTCGCGGCCATCGGGGTCGAGCAGTACCGCTTCGACCACCACAGCCGCGGCCTCGCGCGCGACATTGGCCAGGGTCACGGTCACCGGCACCTGCCAGCGCCCGTCGATCTGGCGCGGGTCGCAGTGCACGCCGTCGCTGACGATCGCCACGGGCGGACGCCGAACCAGCCAGGCATGGCGATAGAGGCCGGCGCCTTCGTACCACCAGCCTTCCTTGGCATCGGCATCGACGCGGATCGCGATCACATTGGTCTCTTCGCCGAAGCGCGCGAAGGGCGTCAGATCGACATAGACGCTGTTGTAGCTCGACCAGTTGTGCGCGACGGTGCTGCCGTTGATCCAGATCGTCGCATTGGTGGCGATGCCGTCGAAATGCAGCTCGAGCGTCTTGCCCTTGTCCGCCGGATCGAGGCGCAGCGTGCGGCGATACCAGCCGATCCCGCGCGGGCGATAGCCCTGCGAGACATTGGCGGTCTCGACGAAAGGCTGGGCCGCAGCCCAGTCATGTGGCAGCCGCACCTCGCGCCAGTCGCTGTCGTCATAACCGGTCGCCGCAGCGCCCAGCGCGTTGCCCGCCTTGACGCTGAGATAGGTCTCGTGATGCCCCTGCGGCTCGGGCGTCGGGACATCGCCTTCATGGAAGCGCCAGCCGAGTTCGAGCAGAGTGCGCGAGGGATCGCCCTCGGGCAGGCGTGGTGCCACGCCGTTCAGCGGGCGCGGCATCGGGAAACCGTCACCTTCCCCCTTCGCCCCGGCAACCGGCGCCGCTCCGGCTTCCGCCATGGGAACCGCCAGCAGAGCGCCGACGCCGACGCTCCCTTTCAGGAGTTGACGACGATCCATGACGATACTCCGACTGAGGCCGCTGCACCGCGCGACCCGAATGGCAAGGAAAGAAGGGCTAGATGTCGCTCAGCTCAGCCACGAAGTCATAGGCGTCGCCACGATAATAGGAGCGAGTGACCTCGGCCGGACGACCGTCTCGCAGGAAGGCGCGGCGCTCGATAAGCAGGCCGGCATGGCCCGCATCGACGCCCAGCATCTTGGCATGCTCGGCCCCGAACGGCACCGCGCGCAGCCGCTGGAGCGCGCGCACCGGGCGGTTACCCACCTTGTCCAGCGCGCTGTAGAGCGAGTCCTCAACGGCATCGACGGACGGCAGGCAATAGCCGGCGATCGTCGAGAATTCGAGCGCCATCGGCTCGTCATCGGCATAGCGGATGCGCGCGAAACGCAGCACCGGCGCGCCCGGAGACAGCCCCAGCATCATCGCTTCTTCCGGATTTACCTGACCCGGCGCGCGCGAAACCCAGCTGCTGCTGGCCTTGCGCCCGCGCGCCGCCATATCCTCGGTAAAGGACGAAAGCTTGGAGAAGCTCTTCTCGACGCGCCCGGCAACGAAAGTGCCGGCGCCCCGACGCCGGGTGAGCAGCCCTTCCTCGACCAGCCCGCCGATTGCCTTGCGCACGGTGATGCGCGACACGTCATATTCGGTGGCAAGATCCCGCTCAGGCGGGATCGCGTCCCCCTGGCTGAGCACGTTCGATCCGATGCCTTCGCGAATGAGCTGCTGCAGCTGGAGGTAGAGCGGGGACGGGTTGTCCTCGCGAAAACGCCCTAACTGTTCCGAAAATCCCATCAATCCTCCCCGGGCGTGCCCCCTGCGCACTCCGTTAGCCATGAAGCTAACGCACCAGCCCTGCCTCGGCAACGGCATGCTGTGGATTTATATTGGTAACCCTTACAATATCAATATTTCGCGCGCTTGTCTGCGAGCGCAATGCCCTTGCATGGGGAAGCTGCGACAAGACCCTATTGTGCCACAGGACTTATATTGGTTACACCGCCCCCCTCAGCCAATGTCATGAGCGGGAGGAATGCATGGGCAAATCTGGAGTTCGGCGAGCACGACATCTGGCCTGGGCAGCGCTGCTGGCGAGCCCGGCATCGTTTGCGCAGGAACTGCCGATCACGCCCCTCCCCGCGTCGGTCACGCTCGGCACCGGCGGATACACGGTGCGCGACGGCGCCGCGATCGGATTTCCGGAAGGGGATGCCGGCGCCGCGGCCGCCGCGAAGCTTCTCGCGGCGCATGTGAAGATCGAGCGCGGCATCACGCTCGCACCGCAGCCGAACACCGCCGCGATCCAGCTGGTCCGCGACGACGCCGTGGCGGGTGAGGAAGCCTATCGCCTCACCGTCGATGCCAGGAGCATCCGCATCGCAGCCTCCGGCGATCGCGGCCTGCTTTATGGCGCGATGACGCTTTCCCAGTTGCTCAGCCCCGATCGCGCCTTCGGCAAGTCCGTCCTGGTTCGCAGCGCGACCATCGAGGATGCGCCGCGCTTCCGCTGGCGCGGGCTGCTGATGGACGTCGCACGCCATTTCCAGCCGATCGAGGAAGTATACAAGGTCGTCGACCAGATGGCGTCGGTGAAGCTCAACACGCTGCACCTGCACCTTACCGACGACCAGGGCTGGCGCTTCGAGGTCAAGCGCTACCCGAAGCTCACCGAAATCGGCGGCTGGCGCACGCCGCCGTCGAGCGGCGGTCCGGTCGGCTCGAAGCATGGCGGCTTCTACACGCAGGAGCAGCTCAAGGCGCTGGTCGCCTATGCCGCCGAACGTGGCGTGACGATCGTCCCCGAGATCGACCTGCCCGGCCATGCCCAGGCGCTCGCGGCCGCCTATCCCGAATTCAGCGTCTTCGCCGACGCGCCCGGCGTCGGGCACGACTGGGGCGTGATGCCCTATCTGTTCAACCCGGCGCCCGAAGGCATCGCGTTCATCAAGGACGTGATCGACGAGCTGATCGAGGTCTTCCCGAGCACCTATATCCATCTGGGCGGCGACGAGGCGATCAAAGACCAGTGGGAGCGCTCGCCCAAGGTGCAGGCGCAGATCAAGGCGCTCGGCCTCAAGACCGAGAACCAGTTGCAGAGCTGGATGATCGAGCAGTTCGGCACCTATCTCGCCGGCAAGGGCCGCCGCCTGATCGGCTGGGACGAGATCCTGGAGGGCGGCCTGCCCGCCTCGGCATCGGTCATGTCGTGGCGCGGCGAGAAGGGCGCGGTGGAAGCCGCCAACCAGGGGCATGATGTGGTGCTGAGCCCGGCCCCCCTGCTCTATCTCGACCAGCTGCAGAGCAACCTTCCCGACGAGTTGAACGGCCGGCTCGCGGTGCAGTCGCTCGAGAAGATCTATCGCTACGAGCCGGTTCCGGCCGGGATCGACGCGGAGAAGGCCAAGCATGTGCTCGGCGCGCAGGGCAATGCCTGGAGCGAGTATCTGATCACCCCGCAACAGGTGCAGCACGCCTATTTCCCACGCGCCGCGGCGATCGCCGAGATGACCTGGTCGGCCAAGGATCGCCGCGATTTCACCGGCTTCCTCGATCGCGTCCAGCCGCAGATCGCCCGCTGGCGCCGCTCGGGGATGGAAGTGGCTGACGGCGCCTTCGCGGTCGGCTACCAGCTTCAGGGCAGCCGTGGCGATGCGCTGCGTGCGAACAAGGCGACTGTCGCGCTGGCCACCCAGGCGCCGTACGGCACGATCCGTTACACGCTCGACGGGCGCGAACCCACCGCCAAGTCGCCGGCCTACAAGGCGCCGCTGACGCTCAAGCCGGGCCTCACGATCCGCGCCGCCGCGTTCGACAAGAGCGGCAATGCCACCGCCGCGTCCCGCGCCTTCGACACCAGCCGCGCCGCGCTGCTGACGCGCACCACCTCCGAGATGACCGCATGTCCGGGGGGCTCGCTCTATCTTCGCGTGCCGCTCACGCCGGACGCGATCGCCAATACACCGGTCTACAATGTCGACCTGTTCAACACCTGCACGGCCTATCCGGCAGCGCCGCTCGACATCGCCCGGGGCTTCACCGTCAGCGTGGCGCGGCTGGCGCGGCACTGGGGCCTGGCGCACGACACCGGCAAGCGTCGCGATCCCTATCCGGCAACGATGCATGGCGAGCTGGTGATCACCGCGCGCTGCACCGCTGCTGCCACCGACAAGAGCATCAAGCCGATCGTGATCGGCAGCTTCGCGCTGCCCGATCCCGCGACGGCGCCCACCCAGTTCAGCTTCTCGGGCACGTTTCCCGAGATGCAGGGAGAGGACGACCTTTGCTTCCAGTTCACTTCGCCGGCATCCGCCCCCTTCTATACCGTCGAGAAGGTCGTGCTGACCGAGGGAGCCGCCAAGTGAAGCGCGCACTGCTCCTGCCGCTGCTCCTCGCCAGCACCGCTGCCTGGGCCGGCCCGCGCGATACGGTGTCGCTCGACGGCGCCTGGGAAGTGCGCATCGATCCCGCCGATGCCGAAGCCGCGAAGACCCATCCCCGGGAAGCGAGCTGGTTCGCCGCGAAGGTGCCCGGCAGCGTCCAGCAGGATCTGATCGCCTCGGGTCGCGCGCCCGATCCGTTCAAGGGGATCAACCAGGCACCGATCCAATGGGCGGGCCTCACCAACTGGCAGTTCCGCAAGGTGATCGAGGTCACCCCGGAAATGCTCAAGCGCGATCATATCGACCTGGTGTTCGACGGGCTCGATACCTTCGCCACCGTGTCGCTCAACGGCCAGAAGCTGCTCACCACCGCCAATGCGCATCGCCGCTGGCGGATCGATGCGAAGTCGGCGCTCAAGCTCGGTCGCAACGAGCTGGTGATCGCGATCGCCTCGCCGATCCGCACGCTCCAGCCGATGGTGCTCGCCCAGGCCAATACGCTGCCCGGCGAATATGATTCCGAGTTCGGCGACGAGCCCAAGGGCAAGCAGACCTCGCCGTACATCCGCAAGCCCAAATACCATTACAGCTGGGACTGGGGTCCCCGCCTGGTCAATATCGGCATCTGGCGCCCCGCACGGATCGAGACATGGGACAATGCCCGGATCGACAATATGCGCGTCGATCAGGAAGCGCTGAACGATGCCGAGGCCCGGCTGGTCGCCCGCTACCGGATCGTCGCCGGCGCCAGCACCAAGCTGACCCTGCGCACCACCCTCACCGGCCCCGACGGCAAGAAGCAGACGGTGTCGCGCAGCGTCACCGTGGCGCCCGGCATCAACGAAGTCAGCGTGCCGCTCACCATCGCCTCGCCGCGCCGCTGGTGGCCGGTCGGCTATGGCGCGCAGACGATGTACGATGTGTCGGGCCAGCTCTCCGATCGTGACGGCAAGGCGGACAGCGTCAGCCACAAGACCGGGCTGCGCACCGTCGAGCTGATCCGCAAGGACGGCAGCTTCGGCTTCAAGGTCAACGGCATTCCGATCTTCGCCAAGGGCGCGAACCTGATCCCGTTCGACATGTTCCCCAGCCGCGTGCCGCGCGCCCAGATGCAGCAGGTGCTGCAGAGCGCGCGCGATACGAACATGAACATGATCCGCGTCTGGGGCGGCGGCTATTATCTCGACGACGCCTTCTACGAGATCGCCGACGAGCTCGGCCTGATGATCTGGCAGGACTTCATGTTCGGCGGCTCGGTCACGCCCCCGGATGCCGAGTTCCGCGACAATGTCCGCGTCGAGGCCGAGGAGCAGGTCGAGCGGCTCCAGCCGCATCCTTCGGTGATCGCCTGGTCGGGCGGCAACGAGATCCTGGCCGGCTGGGAGAACTGGTCCGATCGCAAGGCGTTCAAGAAGCGCGTCGGCGCCGACGAGCAGGAGCGGATCGGCGTCGGCATGGCCGTGCTGTTCGATCGCGTGCTGCGCGACGCGGTGATCACCCGCGCGCCCGGCACGCCCTATTGGAACAACTCGCCGGCCACCGATTATGAGGCGCCGACGGACACCGACAAGGATGGCGACCGCCATTTCTGGGACGTCTGGTCGGGCTCCAAGCCGGTCGAGCGCTATCTCGACAGCTGCCCGCGCTTCATGTCCGAATATGGCTTCCAGAGCATGCCGGGCCTGTCGACGATCCGCGACTTCGCGGGCGACGGACCGTTCACGCTGGAAAGCCCGGTGCTCAAGGCGCACCAGCGCTTCCTCTCGGGCGAAGGCAATGCCCGGCTCCAACTCTATCTCGACCAGCGGCTGCGCCCGGCGAAGGACTTTGCCGATACGGTGTACCTGACCCAGGTCAACCAGATGCAGGCGATCGACATGGCCGCGCGCCACCACCGCGCCTGCCGCCCGGTAACGCTCGGCTCACTCTACTGGCAGCTTAACGACACCTGGCCCGCCATTTCCTGGGCGAGCATCAGCTATGACGGCCAGTGGAAGCTGCTCCAGTACGCCGCCAAGCGCTTCTTCGCGCCCCAGGCGATCGTGACCGAGCACAAGGACGGCGCCACCCGCGTCGCGCTGGTTTCGGATGCGGCCACCCCGATCGCCGCCGAATGGCGGATCCGTGCCTTCGACATGTCGGGCAAGCCGCTGGGCGAGCGCGGCGACAAGGTTTCGCTCACCCCGCTCGGCGCGCAGGAAGCCGCCAGCATCGCAGATGCGGACCTGTTCGCCGGTGCCGCGCCGGAGGCGAGCTATGCCGTCGCCGAGTTGCTGATCGGCGGCCGCCAAGTCTCGCGGACGATCGTCGAGCGCGCCTTGCCCAAGGACATGGCCTATCCCGCCCCCGGCCTCAGCACCCGCTGGGACGGCAAGCGGGTGACGATCACCGCCGGCGCACTCGCCCGCGCCGTCATGCTCGATTTCGGCACCGTCGCCGCGCACCCGAGCGACGACGGCTTCGACCTGCTGCCCGGCGAGAGCATCACGATCGAAGTGCGATCGGATGCCTCTGCCGAAGCGCTGCAAAGCGCCCTCACCCTGCGTACCCTGGGGACCAAGTAAATGATTCCGTTCCTGCTTCTCGCCGCTGCCGAGCCCGATCCGGATGCCGATGCCGTTGCCCGCGCGATCGCGACGATGACGGTCGAGCAGAAGGCGGCCCAGCTCCAGAGCACCGCACCAGCCGATGCCGAGGCGGACCTGCCAGCCTATGACTGGTGGAACGAGGGCCTGCACGGCCTCGCCCGCAACGGCTATGCCACTGTCTTCCCCCAGGCGATCGGCCTTGCCGCGACCTGGGACGTGAACCTGATGCACAAGGTCGGCGATGTCGTCGCCACCGAAGCCCGCGCCAAGTTCAACGCCAAGCCGCTGGGCGCCAACCGGCGCATCTATGAAGGGCTGACGATCTGGTCGCCCAACATCAACATCTTCCGCGATCCGCGCTGGGGCCGTGGCCAGGAAACCTATGGCGAGGACCCGTATCTCACCGGCCATCTCGGCGTCGCCTTCATCCAGGGTCTGCAGGGTCCGGACCCCAAATATCCCAAGGTGATCGCCACTCCGAAGCACTTCGCGGTGCATAGCGGACCGGAAGCGGGGCGCGACGGGTTCGATGTCGACCCGAGCCCGCAGGACCTGGAATCGACCTATCTCCCCGCGTTCCGGCTGGCCGTGACCGAGGGCAAGGCGCGCTCGCTGATGTGCGCGTACAACTCTATCCACGGCACCCCGGCCTGCGCGCTGTCCGACCTGATGAACACGCGGCTGCGCAAGGACTGGGGCTTCAACGGCTTCACCGTCTCGGACTGCGACGCCGTCGCCAACATCCACATGTTCCACCATTACAAGCTCGACGCAGCGGCAGCTTCGGCCGCGGCGATCAAGGGCGGCAACGACTTCAATTGCGGTACCACCTATGCCGCGCTGCCCCAGGCGGTGAAGCGCGGTCTGGTGACCGAAGCCGAGATCGACACCGCGCTCACCCGCTCGCTTTCGGCACGCCAGGCGCTGGGCACGATCTTCAGCGCGACCAGCCCGTGGAGCCGGATCAAGCCGAGCGAAGTCGGCACGCCCGCCCACCGCGCGCTGGCGTTGGATGCCGCGCGCAAGGCGATCGTGCTGCTCAAGAACGATGCCGATCGCCTGCCGCTCAAGCCCGGCAGCCGCATCGCGGTGATCGGCGCCGATGCCGATGATCTCGGCGTGCTCGAAGGCAATTATCACGGCACCGCCCAGAACCCGGTGACGCCGCTCGACGGCATCCGCCGCCAGTTCGGCGCGGCCAATGTCGTCTACGCCCAGGGCTCGGTGCTCGCCGACGGCGCGCCCGTCGTGATGCCGGAGACGGCGTTCGCCGCCGATGGCAAGCCCGGGCTCAAGGCCGAGTATTTCGCCAGCCCGACCGTGACCGGCACGCCCGTCGCCACGCGCCAGGATCGCCGGATCGACTTCAACTATACCCGCGTCGCCCCGCTGCCGCAGCTCGATCCCAAGGGCTTCGCGGTCCGCTGGTCGGGCGAGATCGTGCCACCGGGCCCGGGCCGCTACACGCTGGCGATCGACATCCCGGCCTGCTGGAAGGACTGCAAGACGCATGACAGCGTGCGGCTGTGGATCGACGGCAAGCCGCTGCACGAGGGCCTGCTCGGCAAGGGTCGGGTGGAACTGCCCTTCACCAGCGACGGCAAGCGCCATGCGTTCCGCATGGAAATCGATCATGCCGGCGAGGATGAGGGCCTGCGCCTGATGTGGCTTCCGCCCGCCGAGCCGCTGCTCGCGCAGGCGGTGACCGCCGCGAAGGACTCCGACGTCGTCGTCGCAGTGCTCGGCCTGTCGCCCGATCTGGAAGGCGAAGCGCTGCAGGTAACCGTGCCCGGCTTCGTCGGCGGTGACCGTACCGAGATCACCCTGCCCTTCGCCCAGCAGCGCCTGCTCCAGGCGCTGCGCGACACCGGCAAGCCGGTGGTGGTGGTGCTGACCAGCGGCAGCGCGGTCTCGATCGACCCGTCGCTCGCTGATGCGATACTCGCCGCCTGGTATCCGGGCGAGAGCGGCGGAATCGCGATCGCCGAGACGCTTGCCGGGCTCAACAACCCGTCGGGCCGCCTGCCGGTGACCTTCTACAAATCGGCATCCGACCTGCCGACGTTCATCGATTACGGCATGAAGGAGCGCACCTATCGCTTCTTCACCGGCACGCCGCTCTGGGGGTTCGGCCACGGGCTGAGCTACACCAGCTTCGCCTATGACCAGCTGACCGCCAAGGCGGGCAGCACCGCAGCCCCGGTCGAAGTCACCGTGCGGGTGCGCAACAGCGGCGCGCGGCCGGGCGAAGAAGTGGTCCAGGCCTATCTGGTGCCGCCGGCGAGCAAGGCGCGCGGCACCGGCATGACCACGCCGGTGCTCCAGCGCGAGCTGGTCGGCTTCCAGCGCGTGTCGCTCAAGCCGGGCAAAGCGGGAACGCTGCGCTTCAGCCTAGATCCGCGCAGCATCAGCTCTGTGTCGCGCGACGGCACGCGCCAGGTGGTTCCGGGCGCCTATCGCCTGTGGGTCGGCGGTGGCCAGCCGGGGACTGCGCCGGGGCAATGGACCGACTTCACCTTGACCGGCGAAGCACAGGAGCTGCCCAAGTGATGATGGACCGCCGTACCGTGATCGGTGCCGGGCTCGCCCTCACCACCACGCCTGCCTTCGCCCAGAAGGCGACCGGCTTCACCAGCAAGCGCCCTGCCCCGACCGAGCGTAAATTCGTCAGCAAGTCGGTCGAGCGCGAGATCGTTCGCGTCTCGAAGAAGATCGGCGACACCAAGCTGCGCTGGATGTTCGGCAATTGCTATCCGAACACGCTCGATACCACCGTGGCGATGCGCACGATCGACGGCGCACCCGATGCGTTCGTGCGCACCGGCGACATCAACGCGCTGTGGCTGCGCGACAGCTCCGCCCAGGTGAAGCCGTACCTGCATCTCGCCAAGCAGGATGCGGATCTGCGCCGGCTCTATCACGGCCTGATCGCCCGCCAGTCGCGCTCGATCCTGATCGATCCCTATGCCAATGCGTATATGGAAGATCCCGCGGCGATGACCAATCTGAGCTGGTCGCTCGACGATCGCTTCCCGCTCAAGCCCGGCGTCGCCGAACGGAAGTGGGAGATCGACTCGCTCTGCTATCCGATGCGCCTCGCGCACGGATACTGGCAGGCGACCGGCGACAAGACGCCGTTCGATGCTCGCTGGGCCGAAGCGGCGCGCCTGAGCGTCGCGACTTTCCGCGAGCAGCAGCGCAAAGACGGCAAGGGGCCCTACCGCTTCCAGCGCAAGAGCCCGATCCCGACAGAAAGCCTGATGCTCGATGGCTATGGCGCGCCGACCAAACCGGTGGGACTGATCCATTCGGGTTTCCGTCCCTCGGACGATGCCTGTGTCTATCCGTTCCTGATCCCGTCCAACTATTTCGCGGTCACAGCACTGCGCGAGCTCGCCGTGGTCGCCAATGCCGCACGCGGGGATGCAGCCCTGGCCAACGACGCCGTCGCACTGGCCGACGAAGTCGATGCGGCGCTGCGCAAATATGCCCGGATGCGCCTGCCCGATGGCAGCGAAGTGATCCCGTTCGAAGTCGATGGCTTCGGCAACACGCTGTTCATGGACGACGCCAATGTGCCGTCGCTCTCGGCGCTCGCCTATCTCGGCTGCCTGAAGGCGGACGATCCGCTGTTCCAGCGCACCGCGGCTGCGGCGTGGAGCGACAACAACCCCTATTGGTCGCGCGGCAAGGTCGTCGAAGGCATCGGTGGGCCGCATGTCGGCCTCGGCCAGGTCTGGCCGATGTCGCTGGTGATGCGTGCGCTGACCTCGTCGGACGACGCGACGATCCGCCAGTGCCTGCGCATGATCCGCGACAGCGATGGCGGCACCGGCTTCATCCATGAGGCAGTCGACCAGGACGATCCCTCGAAATTCACCCGCGAGTGGTTCGCCTGGGCCAATGGCCTGTTCGGCGAACTCATCGTCCACCTCGCCGATACCCGTCCTCAATTGCTGGCAGAAACGCTGTGAACCCTACGCGTCGTCAACTCCTCGCTTCCACCGGCCTCGGCCTCGCCGCCACTGCCGCGCTTCCGGCACATGCCCGCCTGCCGGCCGTGCCGGTCAAGCCCAACCTGTTCATCGGCACCGGTGGCACCGGCCATACCTATCCCGGTGCCACCCTGCCCTTTGGCATGGTCCAGTTGAGCCCGGACACCGGCGTCGAGCGCTGGGAAACCTGCTCGGGCTATTACAAGACCGACACCTCGATCCTCGGCTTCTCGCACACCCACCTTTCCGGCACCGGCATCGGCGACATGCTCGACGTACTCGTGGTGCCGTCGGCAGGTCCGGTGCAACTCCAGCCCGGCACGATCGAGAACCCCGATGCCGGCTATCGTCAGCGCTTCTCGGCCGAGCATGCCGAGCCGGGCTATTACCGGGTCGCGCTGGAAACCGGCGTCCAGGCCGAGCTGACCGTTACCGAGCGCACCGGCTGGCACCGCTATCGGTTCCCGGCGGGCAAGGGCCATGTGCTGATCGACCTGTCGCACCTGATCCTCGACAAGTCGGACTCGCCGCCGCTCGTTGACGAAGCGCTGCTCGAACTTGCCGCGGACGGCACGCTCAGCGGCACGCGCCGCGTGTTCCGCTGGGCCAAGGGGCGGCGGATCTTCTTCGCGATGCAACTGTCGCGGAAGCCCGATCGCATCACCTTCATCGGCGACGATGACGCTACCCAGCCGGCAGGCGCGACCCGCGTTGCGGGCAAGCGGCTCAAGGCCGTGCTCCATTATGACGATGCCGGCAGCGCGCCGCTTGTCATCCGCTGCGGCATTTCCGCCGTCGATGCCGATGGCGCCCGCGCCAATCTCGTCGCCGAGGCGAAGCATTGGGATTTCGACCGGGTCCGCCGCGATGCCGCCAAGCTGTGGAGCAAGTCGCTCGGCAGCGTGAAAGTCGAGGGCGGCACGCCGGACCAGCGCACGATCCTCTCCTCCGCGCTCTACCACGCCCAGCTCGCACCTACGCTCGTGTCGGACGTCGATGGCCGCTATCCCGGCATGGACGGCAAGACGCAGACCGTGCCCGCCGGCGGCGCGGCGTTCAGCACCTATTCGCTGTGGGACACTTATCGCGCGCTGCACCCACTGCTCACTTTGGTCGCGCCCGAGCAGACCAAACTGCTGATCGACGACATGATCCGCCAGACCGCCCAGTCGCGCTTCGGCCCGCTGGTCTGGCCGCTGCAGGGCAAGGAAACCGGAACAATGATCGGCTGGCACGGCGTCGTCCCGCTCGCCGAGGCACATGCCAAGGGCATTCCCGCCGACTATGCCGCCGCCTGGCCGGCGATCCGCAAGCGCAGCTTCGACTTCACCGCGCCGGACAAGGACAACAGCCTTGGCCGCGACCTGTACGACAAGCTCGGCTATGTCCCGGCGGACAAGGTGTTCGAGAGCGTCAGCCGGACCCAGGAATATGCTTATGACGACTGGGCCTCGTCGCACCTCGCGCGCGTTGCCGGCGCGGCGGACGATGCCGAGCGGCTGCACAAGCGCTCGGGCAACTGGCGCAACGTCATCGACGGCAAGATCGGCTTCGCCCGCCCCCGCTTCGAGAATGGCCAGTGGTGGAAGGACTATGATCCCGTCCAGCTCGGCCACATGCCCAAGCCCTGGTGGCGCGACTATACCGAGGCGAATGGCTGGCAGGCGACCTTCCTCAACCAGCACGACATCTACGGCATGATCGCGCATATGGGCGGCGATGCGGCGTATGAGGCAAAGCTGGACGCGCTGTTCACCGCGCCCTCGACCCTGCCCGACAATGCACCGCCCGACATTTCGGGGCTGGTCGGCCAATACGCCCATGGCAACGAGCCGGACCAGCACGCCGCCTATCTCTACAGCTATGTCGGCGCGCCCTGGAAGACGCAGGCGATGATCCGCCGCCTGTGCACCGAGATGTACAAGAACGATCCCGACGGCATCATCGGCAATGACGATTGCGGCCAGATGAGCGCGTGGTTCGTGCTGTCGTCGCTCGGCTTCTATCCGGTCGATCCGGTCGAGGCCGTCTATGTCTTCGGCTCGCCGCTGTTCGAGCGCGCCGAGCTGCAGCTGGGCAAGGGCCGCAAGCTGGTGGTCGAGGCGCCGGGCAACCGCGCCGACACCCCCTATGTTGCCGCGGTGACCTGGAACGGCCGCCCGTGGCGCAAGAGCTGGATCTCGCACCACGACCTGGCCGCTGGCGGCACGCTTCGTTTCACCATGTCCGCCAAACCCAACCGCGCCTTTGGCCGCGCGCGCGCTGACCGGCCGCCGTCCTTCGGCCGCAGCCCCGCCTGATCCTGGAGAGATTGATGACCGAACTGTCCCGGCGCACCCTGCTCGCCACCGGCCTTGCCGCCGGCGCGCTGCCTGCCGTTCCCGCGCAGGCCAGCGCAGCGCCTGCCAACACCCCCAAGCCCTTCGGCGCGACGCCGAGCCCGCGCCAGTGGCGCTGGCAGGGGCGCGAGCAATACGCCTTCGTCCATTTCTCGATCAACACCTTCACCGACAAGGAATGGGGCTTTGGCGACGAGAGCCCGAAGCTGTTCAATCCCAGCGACTTCGATGCCGATCAGATCGTCGCCGCGGTCAAGGCCGGTGGGCTCGAGGGGCTGATCCTCACCGCCAAGCATCATGACGGCTTCTGCCTGTGGCCGACTTTGCTCACCGAGCATTGCATCCGCAACAGCCCCTACAAGGAGGGCAAGGGCGATATCGTCCGCGAGATGGCCGACGCCTGCAAGCGCGCGAAGTTGCCCTTCGGCCTCTATCTGTCGCCCTGGGACCGCAACCATGCCGAATATGGCCGCCCGGCCTATGTCACCTATTACCGCGCCCAGCTGACCGAGCTGTGCACCCGCTATGGCGACCTGTTCGAAGTATGGTTCGACGGCGCCAATGGCGGCGACGGCTATTATGGCGGCGCGCGCGAAGCCCGGAAGATCGATGCGCCGCGCTATTATGACTGGCCGTCGATCGTCGCTTTGGTCCACAAGCTCCAGCCCAACGCCTGCACCTTTGATCCGCTCGGCGCGGACATCCGCTGGGTGGGCAATGAGGACGGCGTCGCCGGCGATCCCTGCTGGCCGACCATGCCGAATGAGCCCTATGACCAGAAGAACGGCAATGCCGGCGTGCGCGGTGGCGCGATCTGGTGGCCGGCGGAAACCGACGTGTCGATCCGCCCGGGCTGGTTCTACCATTCGGACGAGGACTCCAAGGTGAAGAGCCCCGAACGGCTGATCCGCCTCTACGATGAGTCGGTGGGTCGTGGGACCAATCTGAACCTCAACATCCCCCCTGATCGCCGCGGACGCATTCCCGACCAGGATTTCAAGATCCTCAAATCCTATGGCGACGCGATCCGCGCGACCCTCGCCAGGGATCTGGCCAAGGGCGCGGTGGCGCATGCCAGCACCAGCCGCCCGGGCTTCGCCCCCGCGCGCGTACTCGATGGCAATCGCGAGACCTATTGGACCACGCCCGACCAGGCGGCCACGCCGACCCTGACGCTCGACCTCAAGCCCGGCACCCGCTTCGACGTGATCCGGCTGCGCGAATATCTACCGCTCGGCGTGCGCGTGACCCGCTTCGCGGTCGATGCCGAGATCGACGGTACCTGGAAGACGCTGGCCGAGCATGAATGCATCTCGGCACAGCGCGTGATCCGCCTGCCCGCCCCGATCGCCCCGCGCCGTGTGCGCCTGCGCATCCTCGAGGCACCGGCCTGCCCGGCGATCAGCGAGTTCGCGCTGTTCGCCTCGGTCGCGCCCGTCCCGGTGTCCGCAATCGTATCGACCGACCCGACGGTGCTCGATGTAACCAAGTGGCGCGTCGTCGATGCCAGCGCGCCCAATGCCGAACGGTTGCTCGACAATGAGGCCGGCACGATCTGGGTCCAGTCGAGCCCCAGGCCCGGCGCTCCGGCACACGTCACCGTCGATCTCGGCGGATCGACCGACCTGGCCGGCTTCAGCCTCACGCCTTCGCGCCAGGTGATGACCGGCGCTGCTCCGCCGCGCGGTTACGTGGCGGAAACCAGCGCCGATGGTACCAATTGGGAACCGGCAGCATCCGGCGAGTTCTCCAACATCGCCTATGCGCTATCCACTCAGCGCATCAATTTCGCCCGTGCGCGTACCGCGCGCTATCTGCGCCTGACCTTTGTCGAGACCGCTGTTCCGGCCGGCCGGCTGGCAATCGCCGGAATCGGGGGATTCCTGCCCGCACGCTGAGCGCAACGATCCCCTCCCGGGCCATGCACCCGGGAGGGAAATCCCCATCGGAATTAGCTGGTTAGCCTGTCATTTCCCGCGGCTCGTGATGGCGAGTGACGCAATTTTGCAACGGCGATGTGCTATTTATCGGATCGATAGCACCAAAGTCGATTTTGGTATTGAAGTGATATTCCACCTATGACAACCATACGACAAGGCTAGGACGTCCTGGTGACGATCCGAACCATTCGCGGTCGCATGTTAGCGCTCGCATTCAGGGTTGGCATCGATGGAAACTACGCGTCGGAGAGCAATGGCATTGGGTATCGGCGGCGCTACGCTCGCCGCGGCGGCGCCCGTCGTCGCCAAGCCTGGTAACCGCGCCCTCATCGTTTCGACCTGGGATTTTGGCGCGGCCGCCAATGCCGCTGCCTTTGCCCAGTGGAAGAAGACCAACAGCCTGCTTGATGCGGTCGAGGCCGGCGCCCGCGTTCCCGAGGCTGATCCCGAGAATCATTCGGTCGGCTATAGCGGCTATCCCGATCGCGACGGTCACGTGACGCTCGATGCGATCCTGATGGACGATCGCGGCAATGTCGGCGCCGTCGCGGCGCTAGAGGATTTCATGCATCCGATCTCGGTCGCGCGCCGGGTGATGGAAAAGACGCCACACACTTTCCTGGTCGGCGAAGGCGCACGGCAATTCGCCATTTCGGAGGGATTCGAGCGCACCAAGCTGCTTACCCCCGAGGCTGAGGCTGCGTGGCGCGAATGGCTCAAGACGGCGAAGTACAAGCCGATCGCCAATAGCGAGAACATGCGCGGTACCGCGCTGGATCACGACACGATCGGCATCGTCGCCTGCGGTCCCGATGGCCGCCTTGCCGGTGCCTGCACCACCTCGGGCATGGCGTTCAAGCTTCGTGGCCGCGTCGGCGATTCGCCGCAATGCGGCTCGGGTCTGTTCGTGGAGGCCGGCGTCGGCGCCGCGACCGCGACCGGGGTCGGCGAGGAAGTCACCCGGATCGCCGGCTCGGCACGCGTGGTCGCGTCGATGCGCGCCGGCATGTCGCCCCAGGCGGCGTGCCGCGAAGCCGTGCTCCATATTGCCAAGCTCCGCGGCGACGCGGTGCGCGACGCCCAGGTCGGCTTCCTGGCGATCAACGACCGCGGCGAGATCGGCGCCTTCGCGCTGCAGCCCGGCTTCACCTTCGCAGTAACCGACCTTGAGGGACGAACCCAAGTGCGGCCCGCTGAGAGCTTAAAAAAGCCTGCGGCCACCAAATAACCCGAAACAATTTCCTGATTCCAAGGGGGATGTAATGAAGAAGCTTAATGCCCTGTTGCTGAGTTCAACTTGCTTTGCGGTACTGCTCGCCGCGCCTGCCATGGCGCAGGAAGCCGAGCAGGATACCACGTCGGTCTCGACCGCCGACGCCCAGGACAACGGCGCCATCGTCGTCACGGGCAGCCGCATCACGCGTCCGAACGCCGCCGCCGCGTCGCCGATCACCTCGGTCACCTCGGAAGCGATCCGCGCCCAGGCAGCCGTGAACATCGAAGAAGTGCTGAACCGCATTCCGTCGGTCGCGCCGGACAGCCAGCAGAACTATCAGGATTCGGACGGCCGCCAGCGCATCAAGCTGCGTAACCTCGGCTTCGAGCGCACCCTCATCCTGGTCGATGGCAAGCGCCTCGGCACGATGAACGGCCTCGACGCCAACATGATCCCGACCGCGCTCGTCTCGCGCGTCGACGTGCTGACCGGCGGCGCCTCGGCCGTCTACGGTTCGGACGCCGTCGCCGGCGTGGTCAACTTCATCCTGGACAACAATTTCGAAGGCATCCAGGCGAACGCGAACTACAATTTCTACGCGCACGACAACAAGCCGGGCCTCGTCTCGCAGGTTGCCAAGAACTACGGCTTCGCCCAGCCCGCCCAGGGCCTGAGCACCGATGGTGGCCGCGTCGACCTGTCGCTTACCGCCGGCAAGAAGTTCTTCGACGATCGCATGCACGTGTCGGCCTATGTCGATTACCGCAAGGCGAACCTCGTTCCCTACAGCGCGCGCGAGACTTCGGGCTGCCAGCTCGTCGAAGGCACCAAGGACGGCCCGCTCAGCTGCTCGATCTCGAGCTACACCGGCTATGGCTATGTCTCGCCGCAGAGCGGCCCGAACGCCGGCAACGCCTATCTGAACAACCCGAACGGCACCCGCACCTTCGTGCCCTATTCGTCGGCCCTGGCCGCGAACCCGTATGACGGCTACTCGTTCCAGCGCAAGAACGAGCGCTGGAATGCCGGCGGCTTCGCTTCGTTCAAGATCTCGGACGCGGCGGAAGTCTATGCCAACGCGATGTGGTTCCGCGACAAGTCGGCGAACGTCTATCCGGCCCGCGTCTACAGCTCGACCGCCTATGCGGACGGCCCCTACCAGGTCCGCTGCAACAACCCGTACATGTCGGCCGCCCAGGCGACCGCGATCTGCGGCACCGCGGCAGGCACCAGCACCTTCGTGCCGATCGAACTGCGCTACCGCATGACCAGCGTTCCCGATCTCGAGGACCGCTACACCAATGAAGGCCTGCGCATCACCGGCGGCGTCCGCGGCGAGTTCGCCAAGGGCTGGAGCTACGATGTCGGCGGCGTCTATGCGCGCAACCAGATGGACACCAGCTGGGCCGGCCCGCTCTATGCGCGCGTCAACAACGCCCTGAACGTCGTCAACAACAACGGCACGATCAGCTGCGTCAACGACGTCGCCAACGGCTGCGTGCCCTTCGATCCGTTCAGCGCCAATTCGGCGACGAACAACACCGCGCTGTACAACTACCTGATCGCGGGCACCTACGGCACCTCGACCACGACCAACACGCTCTACAACGGCATCGCCACCATCCAGGGCGATCTCGGCACCTACGGCATCAAGAGCCCGTGGGCGGACGAAGGCGTGGCGATCGCGTTCGGCGCCGAATATCGCGAAGACCAGCTCAAGAGCCACGCCGATGCGATCTGGCGCGAGTCGGTCAGCGACGACGCGGACCGCTATCTCGCCCAGCACGTCTGGGAAGGTAACGTCGAGCTCCAGGTTCCGATCGCCCAGCACAAGGCTTTCGCCGACCTGCTCCAGGTGAACGGTGCGTATCGTCTGTCGAAGTACAGCAGCAACCCGGACACCTTCTCGACCTGGAAGGCCGAGGCGATCTGGGCTCCGGTCGAGGACATCACGTTCCGCGCCTCGATCAACCGCGCCCAGCGCGCTCCGACCGTGGTGGAGTCCTTCCAGGGCTCGAACACCAGCTATGGCCGGATCACCACCGCCTATAACGATATCTGCGCGCCGACCGTCGTCAGCACGTCGATCGATCCGGTCACGGGTCGCCCGGTCAATGTCTATGGCGCCCCGACGGCATCGCGCGAAGCGTGCCGCGCAACCGGCCTGGCCGACAACCTCTACGGCAGCGCCACCCTGCTCTGCCCGACCGATGTTGGCTGCACCTATCGCGCCGGCGGGTTCACCGTGGATCCGGAAACCGCCTACACCAAGACCTTCGGTGTGGTGCTGAAGCCGCGCTTCCTCCCGGGCCTGGTGGTTTCGGCCGATCGCTTCCTGATCGATCTGAACCAGTCGATCGGCTACAACGACTACGCCTACTTCTCGCAGGGCTGCCAGCAGACCGCCGATCCGTTCTTCTGCAGCATGTTCGTGCGTAACGCGGACGGCACGCTGTCGAGCAACCCGACGACCAACCCGACCACTGGCTTCATCCGCCAGGGCACGACCAACTACTACAAGAGCAAGTCGCATGGCTGGGACTTCCAGGGCCAGTATGCGCTGCCGCTCGGTGGCAACATCGGTCGCCTGGACTTCGACTTCGCCGGCACGCTGACCACGCTGGCTGGCGCGCAGGACGCGTCGTTCCTCGCGGAGCGTAACTGCGTTGGCTATTATGGCGGCGCCGGCTGCGGCCAGTTCATCGCCAAGTGGACGCACAACCTGCGTGGCACCTACACCACGCCGGACCAGTTCTTCAGCATGTCGCTGAACTGGCGCCACCTGGGTCCGCTGACCCGTACCTCGAACTCGGGCGAGGCCAGCCTCGGCGCGGATGCGAGCACGGTGCGCAAGACCTTCTACCGGATCGACGCGTATGATTACTTCGATCTGTCGCTGAACTTCCGCGTCGAGAAGAGCTTCTCGTTCCGGATCGCGGCGAACAACATCCTCGACAAGACGCCGCCGGTCATGCCGAACTCGTATGACATCGGCCTGTCGCGCGCGAACACGATCTCGGCCCGGTACGACTCGCTCGGCCGCCAGATCGCCTTCAGCACGACGGTCAACTTCTAAAACTAGCCCTTCGCTAGAACCTCAGGGCCCGCCTTCTCCGGAAGGCGGGCCCTTTTATTTGCCCGTCGCGCACCCGGCCTCGATGGCGCCTCCGCCGAAAAAATTGTCCGGATATCGCCGACCTTCCGTCTTCCCTTCGAGGCCATGGACGCCCGGCGGAAGGATCGAGGCATTGCGCGACCAGACCACCGGAACCCGTCTTCCAGAAAGAATGGACCAACGAATAATATCCTTACCAGAAACGCAATATGAATATTGAAACATTAGTTTCACAGTATCGCGCGAATTAAATCATGCGCGATTCGCTAAAAGTATAGAATAAAATACTTCGCAACTATAATTGCGAAGGCGATTTGGCGCAACTTCACTCCATATTTTCTTGCATTGGGAGATTGTATGAAGAGCCAATTCAAAACACTGGCCATTGCCGCCCTCGGCACACTGACGATCCTGCTACCCGAAGCCGCACAGGCGCAGGGTTGGCCCGCACCGGTGGCGCCGCTGCCCGAGCTGGCGACCGCGCTCGACAAGCGCTTCCAGCCGGCGATCGATTTCGACACCGACGTCTGCTTCAACGTGCCGGCGGTCAATGCATCGGGCGCGATCAGCGCCGGCGCCTCGACCTACGCCACGCTGCCGCCGGCCTCGTGCCGCAACGCGAGCTACCGCACGACGAGCAACGTCTATGTCCGCGCCCGCTGCAACAACGGCTATTGCGCCCGCGTCTACAGCTATTTCTGGCAGTCGGATTTCTCGCACGCCTATGACTGGGAATCGGTGATCGTGTGGACCACCGACCAGGGCACAAGCAGCACCGTGGTCGGCGTAACCCGCGGCAACCACGGCGGCTGGGAAACCCGCGCGACCAGCGGCGGGCAGCTGCGCTTCCAGAGCGACACCAGCGGCCAGCACGTGAAGATGGTCTATCACTACGAAACCTGGGGTTTCTCGCACCTTTGGCGCTTCTCGAAGACCGACAATGGCGACGAGCCGCCCGAAAACGGCACCGGCCAGTGGCTGATCCAGCCGCTGGTGAGCTGGAACGGCTACCCCTCGGCCAGCGTCCGCAACGCCATCTCGAACTATAATTTCGGCAGCGGCAATTTCGACCTGAAGGACTCGCGCTTCTCGAGCGTCCTCGCCGCGACGGTGAACTCGAGCATCACGCCGGGCTTCGATCCGAACACCGATTCGGGCGCGAACTCGCCGGGCTGCCCGACCGGCTCGACCATCTGCTGACCCTGCGCCGCCCCGTGCCATCGGCATGGGGCGGACCTTTCGGCGAGATACAAATGGCTTCGAAATATCTGCCGCTGCTCGGCGGCACGGCGCTGATCGTCGCGATCGGCGGCTTCTGGTTTACCCAGCGGGGCGCCGAGAGCACCCCGATGCCCAGCACGGGCGCGGTGGTCGTCACTACCCCCGCCGCAACAGAAAGCCCCTCCCCCGCACCTGTTGCCCCGACGAGCCTGCCGACGCCGCCGGACAAGGTGATCGCGCATGTCCGCCAGGCCTATCCGCTGCTCGAGAAGGTGGACTTCTCCTGCGACGCGAAGGGCTGCGCCGTCACCGCGACGATACCGCCGCCTACCGGCGACGAGTTCCTCAAGGTGCGGCAGGAAATGCTGCTGGGCGGGCTGGCCAGGCTGGTCGAGGCGGACGGGTATCGCATGCCCGGACCGGTCCATATGGACGAGATCGAGAGCAACCTGTTCCATATCCGCGCGGACGTGGTGCCGGCACAACCGCCGGCTTCCTAGCGATCCAGGACGGACGCCCCGCAAGCGAGGCGTCCGTCAGGCACCGGGTTGGGCGTCGATCCGCACCGGCACAGGGATGTATGCCGCCCCAACTGTCGGGTTCAGGTCGAAACGGCATGCAGAGGCTGTGGCCGGATGCGTGCACCCGGGCGAGCCGGGTGCGACGGAGGCGGAGGATTGGGCGACGAATCAGGTTCGTCGCCCGGAAGATTATTTCTTGCCGCCACGCCAATAGAGCAGGCCCGCGACGATCGCGGCCGAACCGATGCCGATCGCGGCGCCCATGCCGATCTGCTTGGCATCGGGCTTCCAGCGCTTCTTGGCCTCGACGATGTCCTTCACCGCCTGGAGCGCCTCGCTGCCCTCGTCGTGATGATCGTGCGGCGCCTCCTCGATCGGATAAGGCGGCTTTGCTTCCTGCGGCTTGGGCGGGGTCTTAGTCATGATCTTCCCTTATTGGCGCTAGGCTGAACGCGAGGCTAATGCGGCGGTTGCACCCAAAGATGCAAGCGGCCACAAGCTCGGGCCATGAACCCGCTCTACGCCCAGCTCGGCACCACCATCTTCGAAGCAATGTCCGCTCGCGCACGTGAGACGGGGGCGATCAACCTGGGCCAGGGCTTTGCCGACGGCCGCGGGCCGGAAGCGGTTCTCGAAGCCGCGGCCAGGGCGGTGATCGAGAAGTCGAACCAATACCCGCCGATGATCGGCCTGCCCGAGCTGCGCGGCGCGGTGGCGGACCATTATGCGCGCCACCAGGGGCTCAACCTGGCGGCGGAGGAAGTGGTGGTAACCTCGGGCGCGACCGAGGCGCTGGCGGCGGCGATCTTCGCCTGCGTCTCGCCCGGCGACGAGGTGATCTGCTTCCAGCCGCTCTACGACGCCTATGTCCCACTGATCCGCCAGGCCGGCGGCGTGCCGAAGTTCGTGCGGCTGAGCCCGCCCGAATGGAAGATCGACAAGGCAGCGCTGGAAGCCGCCGTCTCCAGCAAGACGCGCGTGCTGATCCTCAACAACCCGCTCAACCCCGCCGCGACGATGTGCAGCGCCGACGAGCTGGCGATGCTGGCGGACTTCTGCGTGAGCCATGACCTGATCGCGATCTGCGACGAGGTCTGGGAGCATGTGACCTTCGACGGCGCGCGCCATCTGCCGCTGATCGGCTTCCCCGGCATGCGCGAGCGTACCGTGAAGATCGGTTCGGCCGGCAAGATCTTCGCGCTGACCGGCTTCAAGGTCGGCTGGATGTGCGCGGCGCCGGCGATCGCCCGCGTGCTTTCGAAAGCGCACCAGTTCCTCACCTTCACCACCCCGCCTAACCTGCAATGGGCGGTTGCCGAAGGCCTCGCCACCCAGGATGCCTGGGTGCAGGAAGCACGCCACCGCTTCCAGGCCGGACGCGACCGATTGCGCACCGGGCTGGAGGGCGCAGGCTTCGCCGTGTTGCCGAGCGCCGCGACCTATTTCCTGTCGATCGATCTCACCGCCTCGGGCATCGCGCTCGACGATGTCAGCTTCGCCAACAAGCTGATCGACGAGGCCGGCGTCGCCTCGATCCCGGTCTCGGCTTTCTATGCCGAGGATGCCGTCACCAACGTGCTGCGCTTCTGTTTCGTCAAGGAAGACGCGACGCTCGACGCGGCCATCGCCCGCATCGCCGAGGCACGCGACCGGCTGGCCTGACGACTCGGCGCACCTTCGTTTCATCGGCGGAAGCACCCGCTTCACCGTGACGCGCGCAACTCGCCGCGTTTCCGGCACGTTCGCCGGGCCGCGGGACAAGTGGAGTTGTATCATGCGTAACATGAAGTTCCTGATGCGCGGCGCTGCGGTTGCCGCGATCCTGATCGCGACGCCGTCGCTGGCCCAGAGCCGGATCGACCGCGCGCGCACCGCCGTTGCCGAAGCGACGGCCAAGGTGGAAGCCGCCCAGACCGCCGGCGCCGACAAATATGCCCCGGACGCCTATGCGCGCGCCGAAGAATCGCTGCGCACCGCCAAGGACCAGCTGGCACGCGACCACCGCGATTCGACGATCAACGAGGCACGCCGCGCTTCGGGTCTCGCCGATGCGGCGCTGGCCGAATCCGAACGCAACAAGGGCGCGCAGATCGCCGCCGAGCAGGACGCGCGCCGCGATGCACAGGCCGCAGCCGCCAATGCCTCGGCCGATGCCGCCGCGGAAGCCAGCCAGCGCGCAGCCGCGCAGGATGCGGCACTGACCGCGCAGAGTGACGCGGCCGCGGCGAACGCGCGCGCCGAAGCGGCAGCGGTAGCCGCCCAGTCGGCTGCGGCGGATGCGGCAGCGGCGCGTGCCGCGGCGGCCCAGCCGGTAGCGACCACGATCGAGACCACGACCACCCAACCGGCGCGCACCTATTCCTCGTCGCGCACGACGACGCGCAAGGTCGTGAAGAAGCCGGTCCGCAAGACGACCACCACCGTCACCCGTCCGGCAGCCTCGACGACCACTACGACGACGGTGAAGACCGAGCCGCGCTAAGCGCGTCCGGCGGATACCAAGGGGGACAGGGTCAGATCCTGTCCAGCACCCCACGCTCGGTGATGTAACCCGTCACCAGGCGTGCGGGAGTTACATCGAATGCTGGATTGGCGGCGGGGGAATCGGTTACCCGGACAGTGCCGATTTCCCCGTTTGCCAGCGGCCCGCTGAGCCGGGTCAACTCCTCGGCGCTGCGCTCCTCGATCGGAATGTCGGCGCCGCTTTCGGTATTCGGGTCGAAGGTCGTGTAGGGCAGCGCAACATAGAAGGGCACGTCATTGTCGTGTGCCGCAAGCGCCTTCAGATAGGTGCCGATCTTGTTGCAGACATCGCCGTTGCGGGTGACGCGGTCGGTGCCGACCACCACCGCATCCACCTGCCCCTTCATCATCAGAAGCCCGCCGGCATTGTCGGCGATCACCGTGTGCGGCACGCCGTGGTTGCGCAGCTCGAACGCCGTGAGCAGCGCGCCCTGATTGCGCGGTCGGGTCTCGTCGACCCATACATGCACCGGGATTCCCGCATCATGCGCGAGATAGATCGGCGCGGTGGCGGTGCCGTAATCAACCGTCGCCAGCCAGCCGGCATTGCAATGGGTCAGGATGTTGAGCGGGCGATCCGGGTTCTTCCCGTGCAGCTGCTTGAACAGCGCAAGCCCATGCTCACCGATCGAGCGGCAAAGTTCGGCATCCTCATCGCAGATTTCATCCGCCCGCTTGAAGGCTGCCTCGGCGCGTTCGCCTTCGGGCAGATCGGCCACCGCCGCGCGCACCGCGTCAAGCGCCCAGCGCAGGTTGATCGCGGTGGGGCGGGTCTCGAACAGCTTGTCATAGGCAGCGGCCAGGCTCGCATCGTCCGGATCGACCGCCAGCGCCATCGCATAGCCGTAGGCCGCCGTCGCACCGATCATCGGCGCGCCGCGCGTCCACATTTCGCGGATCGCCACGGCGGCGGCATCGACGTCGCGCAGCTCGACCCATTTGATGTCCCAGGGCAGCTTGCGCTGGTCGAGGATCACCGCGCCCTTGCCGTCTTCGGTGCGACGGATCGAGCGGGTCGGACGGCCTTCGAGGATCATGGGAGCACTTCCGCGAGAGAATGGACATCGGCCGCGCCACCGGCGCGATCGATCAGCAATGCCTGGAGCCCCGCCTCATGCGCGGCATCGACCTCCGCCACCATGTCGGAGACGAACAGCAGTTCGGACGGCGCGAGATCGAGGGCATCGACGATCTTCGTATAGGAATCGCTGTCGCGCTTGGGGCCGGTGGTGGTGTCGAAATAGCCGCTCAGGAATGGTGTCAGGTCCCCGGCGATCGAGTGCCCGAAGATCAGCTTCTGCGCCGCGATCGAGCCCGAGGAATAGATGTTCACCTTGATCCCCGCCTCGGTCCAGCGGCGCAGCGCCTCGGGCGTGTCGGGATAGACATGGCCCTTGAGCTCGCCATCGGCATAGCCCTGCGCCCAGATCAGGCCCTGGAGCGTCTTGAGCGGCGTTTCCTTGCGGTCCTCGTCGATCCACTGCAGCAGGGTCGCGACCGGATCGTCCCCCGGCACCTGCGCCAGGATCGGTGCGGCGACTTCGGGGTTCGCTTCAACAAATGCCGACAAGTGCTTGCGTGCATAGGGGAAAAGCTCGGCGGCAACGAAGCTGATGCTGCTCGTCGTGCCTTCGATGTCGAGGAGAATGGCTTTGGGTTTCATGATACTCTCGTCATCCCTCTTCCCTTCGTCATCCCCGCGCAGGCGGGGATCCAGAGTGGCAGAGCGATGTCCTTCGTGACTCTGGATCCCCGCCTGCGCGGGGATGACGGTGTAGAGGTCAGGCCGGCTCGTGCCGCGGAAAGCGGTCCGCGATCGCGTCGCCGGTGAAGTTGGCGATCCAGCCATCGGCATTGGTGAACAGGCGGATCGCGGTAAACCGAGGCGAAGGCCCCATGTCGAACCAGTGGCGCGTGCCGGCCGGAACCGAGATCAGGTCTCCCTCCTCGCAGAGCACGGCGTAGATCCTCTCGCCCTCGCGCAGGGTGAACAACCCCTCGCCTTCCACGAAGAAGCGGACCTCATCCTCCGAATGGCGATGCTCGGAGAGGAACTTGGTGCGCAGGTTCGCCTTTTCGGGGTGATCGGGAACCATGCGGATCACGTCGACCGACTGATAGCCATTCTCTGCCTTGAGCCGCTCGACCTCGGGCGCGAAAGCCTCGAGCACCTCGTCCTGCCCGGCATCGGCGGCGAGCGGGCGCGAGGGCCATTGCTCGAAGCGCACCCCGATCGGGGCGAGTGCGGCGGCGATGGCAACGGCGTCGCGGGTATCGGTCAGCGGGGCGCCGCCCGCTTCGTCGAAGATGCGGAGATGGGTCATCGTTTCCATGCCCTTTCGGCCAGTTCGGCGGCGATCAGCCATTCGGTGCCTTCCAGCACGCGCTCGGCTTCGGCCAGGTCCTTGCCCCAGGCATAGAGCCCATGGCTGCGGATAAGATAGGCAGGCGCGGCGTTCGGCGCCAGCAAGGCGGGACGGATCGCTTCCTCGATCACCGCCATGTCCTGGCTGTTGTCGACGATCGGCAGGCGGATCTCGGCCTCATGCGTGGTGTTGCCCGGGAAGACCTTGAGCATCTCGTGCCCGGCGAATACCCATTCGCTGGCGTCGGCGGCAGCCCGGCTCATGCCCACGGCCTCGGGAGAGTGCCCGTGCAGCACCGCGCCGACATGGGGGAACAGCCGGTAGATCGCCAAATGCAGGTCGGTCTCGGCCGAGGGCTTGCCCGGGGTGAGCGGGGTGCCGTCCAGATCGACGCGCATCACGCCCGCGGGCGTCAGTCGCCCCTTGTGCCAGCCGGACACGGTGACGGCGATGCTGCCGTCGTCGAGCCGCACCGAGTAATTGCCGGCCGTGGCGGGCGCCCAGCCGCGCGCGTCGAGCCGGCGGCCGACCTCGACCAGGCCTGTCGCGGCATCTTCGAAGGACATCGTCATGGAATCGCGCTTAGCCGATCCAAGGCTACGCGCGCATTACAGAATTTATTTCGAGCCTCGTCGCCCGATCGGCTGGACGATCTCGCGCGCCGGGCCGGTGACGAAGGTCGCGGGCTGCGGGCGCGGCGCGGGCCCCGACATCGTCACCATGTTGAACGCCTCGCCGCCCAGATTGCGGGCGTCGGCCATCAGCAGCGGGGTGGCGGGGCCGGAGCGCTCGGGCGTGATCACCGGCTCATCGGTGACCATCACGTCGCCGCCCAGCTCGGTCAGCGCGTAGAGCTGCTTGGCGAAGGCTGCGGGGAAGCGGATGCAGCCATGCGAGGCCGGATAGCCCGGCAGACGGCCGGCATGGAGCGCGATCCCATCCCAGGTCAGCCGCTGCATGTAGGGCATCGGGGCGTTCGAATAGAGGTTCGAGCGGTGAAACACCTTCTTCTGCAGGATGGTGAAGGCGCCGGTCGGCGTCTCGTGCCCGTCCGATCCGGTCGAGACGGTGCTGGCGCCGACCAGCTTGCCGCCGCGATAGACATAGGCCCGCTGGTCCGGGATGCTGACCACGATCGAGACGGGATCCCAGTCATTGGTGCTCGCCTTGATCAGCTGCGGCTCCTTGTACCAGGCCCATTGCCCGTTGCGCAGCGCATCGGGGGCCAGCTGCATCGTGTCCGACGCGGCGACCTGCGCGGTAGCGGGAATGGCGGGAAGGATCGTGGCACTGGCCAGCAGCAGGACGGCAAGGGCGCCGGAACGCATCAAACAGCTCTCCGAATCCGGTGAGCCAGGACGGCTCAGGGCGATTCCTTAACGAAATTAACCTAATTTCGCTCCGCTGCCGAATCGCGGATATTTCACGCGGGCAAATCGCTGGCAATGTTCCGGATTTTCGCCCCGCTTCGGCGAACCGGGCATGCGTTGCGGCGAGCCGCGCAACTTGGGACAGATGTTAAGCGCCCCGCTTACCATCTGTCTGATATAGATTCCCCCAAGGGGTAAAGCAGCGGGTTCTTTGGATAGTGATGGATAGCCTCGATACGATTCAGACGCGTCGCGCCTTGCTGAAGGCTGCGATGGTGATGACCAGCGGTGCGGTGGTTTCGGCCTGCGCCTCGCGCACGATCAACACCGCGATGGCACCGGCGCCGGTGCCGGTCCCCTCCTCGGTCCCGCCCATCCCCAAGGCACCCGAACTGGCAACCGTCGCCAAGGTGCCGGGCGTGCCGAACGGCATCCGCCCCGAATTGTTCAAGAAGGCGGTCGCCGCGCTCAATCGCCATTCGATGCGCATCGCCTCGCATGACCGCATCGCGATCGCCGATTTCGCCACCTCGTCGAACAATCCGCGCTTCCATGTCGTCAACCTCGGCACCGGCCAGGTCGAGCGCTTCCTCGTCGCGCACGGCATCGGTTCGGACCCGAGCCATAGCGGCATGCTCCAGCGCTTCTCGAACGAAGTGAATTCGGAAGCGACCTGCGAAGGCGCGTTCCTCACCGCCGATTATTATGTCGGCAAGCATGGCGACTCGCAGCGCCTGCTCGGCCTCGACCCGACCAACAACAACGCGCTCGATCGTGCGATCGTCGTCCACTCGGCCTGGTATGCCAATGCCGACATGATCGGCAAGCATGGCAAGCTCGGCCGCAGCCAGGGCTGCTTCGCGGTAGGCGAGAACGAGCTGGCCAAGCTGTTCGAGCGCCTCGGCCCGGGCCGGATGATCTACGCCGCCAAGGTTTGAGCGCCCATTGCCGGGACACTCCTGTCCCGTTGCAATGTAGGATTTCGCATGTTTCGCTGGAGCGGTCGGGACCCCGGTCCCGGCCGCTCCTTGCTTTGTAGGAAAGATAGGATCGCGCGCACGCAAGGATATTGCGAGATGCGCAGCCAATACGGGAACTATGTCAACTTAGGGCACCCGAGAACACGCTCCTGGCCTGTACTTTGTGTACTTTCACGAGTCGTCCCAACTCCGATGTTGGACGCCGACACCGCCTAGTTCTTCGGCAGTCCCGGCCCCGGCCCGGTCCCGCATGGGAAGGGCGGCGCCCAGCATGGGTAGCCGAAGGTCAGCTTGGTCGCGTAGCGCGCGATCGGCCTTTGCGGCCAGCTACCCGGCAGCACCACATCCGCCTTGCCGCTGCCCTTGGGCCAGGTCGCGACGCTGGCAGGCGTGACGCCGTACCAGAGCACATCCCCCTCGAACCGGCGCTTGAAGGCGATGGCCATCACCCGGTCGCCCATCGGCAGCTGGTGATAATCGGCAGGGCTGCGCTGTGCACCCTTCGCATCGACCACCGCCGAGCGGGCGAAATAGATGTCCTGCCAGGGCGCTTGCGGCGCGGCGAAGGCGATCGCCTTGGCCGGCTCCTGCGGCTCGGCCGGGCGCGGGACGATGCGGAAGCTGGCGAGCAGCACCAGCGCCACCACCACCGCGATCCCGCGCGCATCGCGCCAACGGACCAGCAGCCAGGTGAACAGCGCCGCCATCGGGAACAGCCATTTGAAGTAGTGCGCGTTGAAGAAGCGCCACATGCCGCTGGGAACCAGATCGACATAGGCGAGCATCATCGTCGTGTAGATCAGGGCGACCAGCACCATGCAGAGCGTCAGCCAGCGCGTCGGCCCCTGGAGGCGCATCACGCCGAGGATCAGGCCCGCCGTGCCGGTGAGCAGCCAGGGCAGCTCGCGCAGCAGCCCGGTCTCGCCGGGGAACCAGGGCGAGGGATCGACGAGCAGGATGCTCGCCTTCCAGCCGAGATCGGCAAAGGCGAAGCCGTAATCGCCTGACAGGATCGTATAGTCGGTAAGGCGCGGGCCATAGATTGCGAGGTACAGCAGCACATAGGGCAGCAGCGCCGCCCCCGCCCCGCCCAACCCCTTCGCCAGATCGCCCCAGCGCTTCTCGATCAGCACCGGCCGCCACAGCGCGAAGCCGCCGATCACCGCGCTGACCACCACATCGGCCGGGCGGACCAGCGCGATCGCCATCAGCAGCGCGCCAAGCCGCCAGGGCCGGCGGCGCTCGCCGAACATCATGTCGGCAGCCTCGGCGAAGGCCAGCCAGATGAAGGCGGCCGACATCGTCGTCGTCCAGGGCTCGAGCCAGAATTTGGAGATGCGCAGGTCGCCGATCGTCGCGGCGAGGAACAGCAGGCCCGCCGCGAGGCTCCCCACCCCGAAGCGCGCGCAGACGCGGTGGAAGCCCCAGAAGGCCGCCGCATAGCAGAGCAGGTTGATCGGCACGAACGGCGTCGGCGCCCAGGCGAAGGGCGCGCCGGCGAGCGGATAGAGCAAGGGATACCAATGCTGGTCCGGGCTCAGGTCGAAATGCAGGAACGCCTTTGCCGATTTCAGATACTGCATCTGATCGTGCCAGCCGCGCCACCACGGCCCCGCCGGCGCGAAGAACTTCAGGTTGATCTTGAAGACCGTATAGGCAGCGAAGACCACCATGACCGCGCGCACCGGATGCGCATCGAACTGGCGACGGATCCAGTGGAGCATCGCCTGCGGGTAGAGCCTAAGCGGGACTGGCACAAGCGGAGCCGAGCGACTAGGGGATGCAACAGATCGAAACATGTCGCTGCAAGACGGAGACGATGGCCCAGTCCCACCCTTTTTATTCGATCCACCGCCAGGGAATGATCCGCGCGGGCGTGTGCACCCCGATCACCACGGTGGCCGATCCCGTCGCCAATGCCGAGGCGGCGATCGCGCTGGCGCGGCAGGGCGACGCGATGGGCGCGGACCTGCTCGTCTTTCCCGAGCTCAACATCACTTCCTACGCGATCGACGACCTGCATCTGCAGGACGTGATCTGCGACGCGACCGAAGCGGGTATCGCCGCGATCATGACGGCCAGCGCCGAGCTGAAGCCGGTGCTGCTGGTCGGCGCGGCGCTGCGGCGGAGCGGGCGGCTCTACAATTGCGCGGTGGTGATCGCGCGCGGGCGCATCCTGGGCGTGGTGCCCAAGAGCTACCCGCCCAATTACCGCGAATATTATGAGAAGCGCTGGTTCGCGCTCGGCGCCGGGCTTGCCGGGCTGGAGATCGATGTCGCAGGCCAGACCGTGCCCTTCGGCACCGACCTGATCTTCGCCGCCGAGGAACTGCCCGATTTCGTCTTCCACGCCGAGATCTGCGAGGATTACTGGGCGCCCCTGCCCCCCTCCACCGAGGGGGCGCTGGCCGGTGCGCTGGTGCTGTGCAACCTTTCCGCCTCGAACATCACCGTCGGCAAGGCCCGCGAACGGGCGCTACTCTGCGCCGCGCAATCGGCACGTGCGGTAGCGGCCTATGTCTATTCCGCATCGGGTCCCGGCGAGAGCACCACCGACCTTGCCTGGGACGGCCAGGGCATGATCCACGAACTGGGTGAGCAGATCGCCAGCACCGAGCGTTTCGAGCTGACCACCGAAGTCGTCTGCGCGGACATCGACCTGGAGCGCATCCGGCTCGAGCGGATGCGGATGGGCACGTTCAACGACTGCGCCGCCGCCAATGGCGATCCCGAGACGCGCTTCCGGCGCATCGTCTTCCAGCACCGGCCCGATTATGCCGACAAGGGCCTGCTGCGGAAGCTGCGCCGCTTTCCGTTCGTGCCCAACACCCCGTCGAAGCTCGAAGAGGATTGCTACGAGGCGTTCAATATCCAGGTGGAGGGCCTGCGCAAGCGGCTGGAATCCACCGGCGCGAAGCATATCGTCATCGGCGTCTCGGGCGGGCTCGACTCCACCCATGCGCTGATCGTCGCTGCCAGGGCGATGGACCGGCTCGGCCGTCCGCGCACCGACATCCTTGGCTTCACCATGCCGGGCTTTGCGACCAGCGACGGCACCAAGTCGAACGCCTGGGCGCTGATGAACGCATTGGGCGTGACCGGTGCCGAGATCGACATCCGCCCGGCGGCGAAGACGATGCTCGAGGGGATCGGGCATCCCTATGCCAATGGCGAGCCGGTCTATGACGTGACCTTCGAGAACGTCCAGGCGGGCCTGCGCACCGACTATCTCTTCCGCCTTGCCAACCAGCGTCAGGGCTTCGTGCTGGGCACCGGGGATCTCAGCGAACTGGCGCTCGGCTGGTGCACCTATGGCGTCGGCGATCAGATGAGCCATTACGGCGTGAACGCCGGCGTACCCAAGACGCTGATCCAGTATCTGATCCGGTGGACCGTGCAGACCGACCAGTTCACCGGCGAAGCGGCGGACGTGCTGACCGCCATCCTCGACACCGAGATCTCGCCCGAGCTCGTGCCCGCCGATGCCGACGGCAGGATGCAGAGCACGCAGGACCGGATCGGGCCGTACGAGCTGCACGACTTCTTCCTCCACTACACGATCCGCTTCGGGCTGAAGCCCAGCAAGATCGCCTTCCTCGCCTGGCATGCCTGGCAGGACGCCAACGCGGGACAATGGCCGATCGGCTTCCCCGAGGATGCGCGCAACCGCTATGATCTGGAGACGATCGCAAGGTGGCTGCGGGAATTCCTGTTCCGCTTCTTCCAGACCAGCCAGTTCAAGCGCTCCGCCCTGCCCAATGGACCCAAGGTCTCGGCCGGTGGTGCGCTGAGCCCGCGCGGCGACTGGCGCGCACCGTCGGACAGCGTGGCGCGGGCGTGGCAGGCCGAGCTGAAGGCGAACCTGCCCTAAACGGTGCGATCGGCGCTCGACGCCCTGTCCGGTGCCGCTAAGCTCGATCTCCTGCGTCAGTCGGGAGGATCGCTTTGCACGGAAACTGGGCCGAGGCGCTGGGCGTCCCGTCATTCGAGACGCAGTGGTTCCTGCCGCGCTACCAGCCCATCCGCAGCGGCGACTGGGAAATCCAGATCGGCCAGAACATCCTGGCGCAGGGCTATTGGGGCCCGACCAGCTTCATGGCGGAAGTGCCGGTGCTGCTTCGCGCCGGCGAGACCTGGATGTCGATCACGCCGCTGGAGATCGAGAGCCAGACGATCGGGCTGGCGCTGGCCCACGGGCATGTCGTGATCATGGGCCTCGGCATGGGCTGGGCCGCTGGTGCGGCGGCGCTGCACGAGAAGGTGACGCAGGTGACCGTGATCGAGCGCGACCCGGAGGTGCTGGCGCTGCACCGCGAACTGGACCTCTTCGGCCAGCTGCCTGACGCCGCCCGCGCCAAGCTGCGCGTCCTTCAAGGGGACGCGCTGGAATGGCGGGCAGATACGCCGGTCGATCTGCTGATGCCCGATATCTGGCTGCCACTGATCAGTGACGGGCGCGTGGAAGAGGTGCGCCGCATGCAGGCCAATGTGCAGGCCGGCGCGATCTATTTCTGGGGACAGGAACTGGAGATCGCCCGCCACGCCCGTGCCGCCGGCCTGACGCTCGACGCGGCGGGGATCATGGCGACGATCGCACGCATGGGCCTGCCATTGATCGGGCCCGGCTATCCCGGTCATGCCGCCATTATCGATGCCGTGGCCCGGCGCTGGATGCGCGAACGCTGGCTGCCGACTACGACCATCTGAGTGATAGCGTTACCACAGCTTGACGGATATAAGCTCGCCGACAACGCTGACAAAAAGTCGGGAGAGGGAATCATGAAGATGCGCCGCCACGCCGTTGCAGGTTCGTTGATCGCGCTGGGCATCGCCCTGGCCGCCGCGGCACCCGCCGCCGCGCAGGACCAGCCCCGGCCCTGGCTCGACGCCAAGCGCGCGCCCGACGAGCGGGTGAAGGCAGTGCTCGCCCAGATGACCGAGGACGAGAAGCTCACCCTGGTCTTCGGCTATTTCGGCACCGATTTCGCGCCCAAGAACGGCTACAAGGCGCCTGCCGAGGCGCGGCCGGGCTCGGCCGGCTATATCCCGGGCATCCCGCGGCTGGGCATCCCGCCCCAGTGGCAGACCGATGCCGGCGTCGGCGTCGCCACCCAGGGCGGCGCGGCGAAGAAGCGCGGACGCACTGCCCTGCCCTCGGGCCTGGCCACGACCGCGAGCTGGGACGTCGACCTGGCCCATGCCGGCGGCGCGATGATCGGTGCGGAGGCGCGCGCGTCGGGCTTCAACGTGATGCTCGCCGGCGGCGTCAACCTGATGCGCGAGCCGCGCAACGGGCGGAACTTCGAATATGGCGGCGAGGATCCGCTGCTTGCGGGCACGATGGTCGGCGCGCAGATCGCCGGCATCCAGTCGAACCATATCGTCTCGACCGTAAAGCATTATGCGATCAACGATCAGGAAACCGATCGCGATACCGGCAACTCGATCATCGACCAGGTAGCGGCGCGGACCAGCGACCTGCTCGCCTTCCAGTTCGCGATCGAGAAGGGCGATCCCGGCTCGGTGATGTGCTCGTACAACCGGGTGAACGGCACCCATGCCTGCGAGAATCCGTGGCTGCTGAATGACGTGCTCCGCCGCGACTGGGGCTACAAGGGCTATGTGATGTCGGACTGGGGCGCGACCCATTCGACCGCGCCGGCCGCCAATGCCGGGCTCGACCAGGACTCCGGCTTCCCGTTCGACAAGGAGCCCTATTTCGGCGCGCCGCTAAAGGCCGCGGTGGCCAAGGGCGAAGTCCCGGCCGCACGGCTCGACGCGATGGCCGGCGCGATCCTGCACGCGATGTTCGCCAACGGGCTGGTCGACCAGCCGGTGACCGACGCGCCGATGGACCTGGCGCCGGCGATGCTCGCCGATCACGGCGAAGTGACCCGCAAGGATGCCGAGGGCGGCGCGGTGCTGCTCCAGAACAAGGGCGCGATCCTGCCGCTCTCGCCGGCGACGCGGAAGATCGTCGTGATCGGCGGACGCGCCGACAAGGGCGTGCTGGCCGGCAGCGGCTCCTCGCTGGTCTATCCAGTGGCGGGCAATGCGGTGCCCGGGCTCAAGCCGACCAGCTGGCCGGGGCCGGTAATGTATTATCCCGACGCGCCGCTCGCCGCGATCAAGGCACAGGCGCCCAATGCCGAAGTGGTGTTCGCCGATGGCGGCAATGTCGGCAGCGCGGCGAAGCTGGCCAAGGGCGCGGACGTGGCGATCGTCTTCGCGACGCAATGGGCGGGCGAGGCGTTCGACGTATCGCTTACGCTCGAGGACGATCAGGACAAGCTTATCGCAGCGGTAGCCAAGGCCAATCCGCGCACCGTGGTGGTGCTCGAGACCGGCGGGCCGGTGCTGACGCCGTGGCGTGGCCAGGTCGCCGGCATCCTCGCCGCCTGGTATCCGGGCACCCAGGGCGGCGGCGCGATCGCCCACCTGCTGTTCGGCAAGGTCAATCCCTCGGGTCATCTGCCCGCCACCTTCCCCGCCAGCATCGACCAGCTGCCCAAGCCGTCGACCCCGAACAAGGGCGACACGACCTACAGCGAAGGCGCGACGGTCGGCTACAAATGGTATGACGCCAAGGGGCTGACTCCGGCTTTCCCGTTCGGCCACGGGCTCAGCTATACCGAGTTCGGCTATTCGGGGCTGAGTGCGCGTGCCGATGACGGCAGCGTTTCCGCCAGCTTCACCGTGCGCAACACCGGCAAGGTGAAGGGCAAGGCGGTGCCGCAGCTCTATGTCGCCGGCGCGGGCTGGGAAGCGCCGAAGCGTCTGGGCGCGTTCGACAAGGTCGAGCTGGCGCCGGGTGAAGCGAAGAAGATCTCGCTCAAGGTCGATCCGCGCCTGCTCGCAACCTGGGACGCGGCGAGCAGCAGCTGGAAGATCGCGGGTGGCAGCTACAAGGTGCTGCTCGGCACCTCGGCGAAGGACATCGTCGCGACGGTGCCGGTGACGCTGACCCCGCGGACGATCGCAGTGGGCTGGCGGCCCTGATCTCTCCCTCGTCATCCCCGCGAAAGCGGGGATGACGGTTAGAGGCTAAGCCGCCGTCCTTCCCGTGCACTCTCCCGCGCGAGCTCGGCGACGCGCAGGCCCAGCACCGCGTCCTCGCCCGGCACCGGCGCGGGGCCGCCGGTAGCAATGGCGCGCGCGATACCGGCATAGAAACCGCGATAGTCCCCGGCCTCGGTCGGCACGATCTCGCTGCTGCCATCGGCGCGGGTGAGCGTGCCGTGGAACCGCGCCTCCTCATCGCCGACGCCGGGATCGGTATAACACGCGCCGTCCTTCACCCGTGGCTCCTGCGGGTCGAGGCCATGCTTGGCGAAGTCCGCCTTCGTGCCGTGCAGCCAGAAGCGCGGGCGCGGCGTGACGAACAGGCGCCCGGCGGAGAGCGTCACGCGGCGCTCGCCGTAGAACAGCGTGATCTCGAAATAATCGTCGGTCCGCCCGCCTTCGCGCTGGACCGCGATGTCGCCGTAGACCGCCTCGGGCCTGCCGAACAGCTGGAGCGCCTGGTCGATCAGGTGCGGGCCGAGATCGGCGAGGATGCCGGCACCGGCCTCGGGATCTTCCTTCCAGGCCTGGGCGAGTGCGGGGCGGAACCGGTCCCAGCGCAGCTCCGCCAGAATCACCTCGCCCAGAACACCGCTGTCGAGCAGCTTGCGCACGGTGAGGAAGTCGCCGTCCCAGCGGCGGTTGTGGAAGGCGCTGGCGATCAGACCCTTCTCCCGGGCCAGCGCGACCAGCGCTTCGCCATCGGCGACGTTGGTGGCGAAGGGCTTGTCGATCACGACATGCTTGCCCGCCTCCAGCGCCCGGCGCGCGAGCGGCACATGCGTGTCGTTGGGCGTGGTGACGACGACAAGCTCGATCGACGGATCGGCGAGCAGTGCATCGGCATTGGTGACCGCCACATCCGGATAGCGTTCGTGCACCTGGTCGGCGCGCGAAGTGGCGATTGCCGCCAGCTCCAGCTCGGGCACCGCATCGACCAGCGGCGCGTGGAAGGCGAGCCCACCCAGTCCATAGCCGATAACTCCGGTGCGGATCATGCGGCGCCTCCTTGCTCTTTCCGTTGGGTTCTCTGAAACATGCACGTCACCCCGGCCTTGAGCCGGGGTCCCGCTTCTTCCGCCGATTAGAGACAGCGGGACCCCGGCTCAAGGCCGGGGTGACGAAGAGAGACATGCATCCATGAACGAAGAAAAAGCGTGATCCCGACTCCCGAGCAAGATCACGGAGGGGAGCCGTTCAGATCGCGTATTTCGCCCGCTGCGGCCGGCTGAGCATCGCGTTTGCCGCATCGTCCCCGATGAACTTCTCGGCCTTGGGATCCCATTTCAGGCGCCGCCCGGTCTTCATCGCGACATGATGGAGCAGGCAGGTCGAACAGGCGCGGTGGCCGATCTCGGCGGGCGCGCTGACCGGTACCCCTTTCAGGATCGCATCGAGCCAGTTCCGGTGCTGCTCGGGCGCCTTGTAGAGTTGCACCTCGTTCGGGCCGATCACGCTGTCGAGGATCTTCGCATCGCTCGCGGTCAGCGGCACCTCGGCCGGCTTGGAAGGATCTGACGAGGAGACCGCGCCGGTGCGCTGGACGAACACCCAGCCCCTGTCGCCGATGAACTTCACGCCATTGGGCAGCGCGCCCGAGATCGTCATCGTCACGCCATTGGCATAGCGGGCATGCGTCTCGAACGGACCGTGCACGTCCCACAGGCCGGATTTGGGGAATTCGGCACTGCCCCAGATCTCGACCGGGCCCGAATGCTCCATGTCCATGCCCCAATGGGCGATGTCGACATGATGCGCGCCCCAGCCGGTGATCATCCCGGCGCCGAACTGCTCCATGCGCAGCCAGCCCGGGCGATCCTCGAAGCTGTTCTGCGGATGGACGCGGATCTCGGTATAATATTGCTCGGGCGTGGTCCCCAGCCAGGCGTCGTAGTTGAGGTTCGGCGGGATCGGCATCCGCGGCGCCTCGGGTCCCGAAGGATCGCCCGGCAAGCCGATCTCGACATGCCTGAGCTTGCCGACCCGGCCGTTGCGGACCAGTTCGCAGGCACGGTGGAACTGCGGCCAGGGGTCCTGCCCGCGCTGCTGCGAGCCGATCTGCAATATCCTGCCCGACTTCTTCACTTCGTCCGCCATCCGCCGACCCTCGGCGATGGTCAGCGAGGCGGGCTTTTGCAGATAGACATGCTTGCCCGCCTGCACCGCATGCACGGCGAGCGGCGCGTGCTGGTGGTCGGGGGTCGAGATCAGCACCGCGTCGATGTCCGTCGCGGCAAGCAACTCGCGATAGTCGGTATAGCCGCGCGTACCGGAGTAATTCTTCCCCGTGCTGGCGGCATAACGGTCATCGACCAGCTGCATGCCCGCGCCGAGCCGCTTGGTATCGACATCGCACACCGCGACGATCTGGGCGTCGGCGTGCTTGTGGATCTCCTTCATGTCATGGACGCGGCTGATCCGGCCGACACCGATCGCGCCCACCGCAACACGGTTGGAGGGAGCATTCCGGCCGAACACGCTGGACGGCACGATCATCGGCGCCGCTACCGCTCCGATCGCCTGGCGTCTGGAAAGCCGCATGCCCCTCTCCTCCTCTTCGTGGTTCAGGCCGTGATGGGCCTCGTCGCGTTCTTCTGTGCGGTGAGCACCAGCTCGGCGGCGAGCAGGGCCTGTTCCTGATCCTGCGCCACGCTAGAGCGCTCGACGATGTCGGTGATGAATTGCGAGCCGAAGGGCAGCGGCATCTTCGAGCAGTCGATATAGCGCACGCCCTGCTTGTCGCAGATCAGCAGGTGGTTGCCGCCGGGGCGCCCCGCGATGTCGACATATTTGCGCAGCTCGATATAGCCCTCGGTACCGAGGATGAAGAGCCGGCCGTCGCCCCAGGTCGGCAGGCCGTCGGGCGTGTACCAGTCGACTCGGACATAGCCGGTGCCGCCGTCGCCGGTCAGCATCATGTCGCCGAAATCCTCGAAGCCCGGCTTGTCCGGCCATTTGAGGTTGCCGGTCTGCGCCGCGACGACGTGCGCGGTCTTCGAACCGGTGTAGAACAGGAACTGCTCGGCCTGATGGCTGCCGATATCGGTGAGGATCCCGCCATAGCGGTTCTTGTCCCAGAACCAGTCCGGCCGCCCGGCCCCGACACGATGCGGCGCGAGGTTCACCGTCTGGATCACCTTGCCGATCCGCCCCTGCTGGACGAGCTCGCCGGCATGGACCGCGGCGCGAACTTCCAGCCGCTCGGAATACATGATCGCGAACTTGCGCTTCGTCTCCGCGATCGCCTTGCGAACCTCGGCAAGCTGCTCGAGGCTGGTGATCGCCGGCTTGTCGCCCAGATAGTCCTTGCCCGCGCGCATCGCCTTGATGCCCAGCGGCGCGCGCAGATCGGGGATCGGCGCGCCGACGATGAGCCCGATCGCCTCGTCGCCCAGGATCTCGTCCTCGCTGCGGGCGAGCTTCACGGCATTGCCATAGCGCTTGCGGAAGGTGTCGACCTGCTTCGGATCGGCCGAGAAAAAGGCCCTGAGCACGCCGCCGCCGCGGATCATCGCGTCGGTCATCGAATAGATATGCGCATGGTCGAGCCCGATCACGCCGAAATCGACCCGGTGCTTCACCCCAGGCTCCGGCCCGGCAGGCGCGGCATTCTCGGACGGCGCATTGCCCGAGCTCTGCGACTGGGCGAGCACTTCGGGGGGCAGCATCGCGGCAATGCCGGCCATGCCGAGGATCGAACGACGGTCCATGTCACGCACTCCTGTCATTTCACCCCGCGTCACTTCGGCGGCGTCGCGGCGGTCTTCCAGTTGATAACGTGATAGGTCGCCGGGGTCCCGCCCGCATTGCGCAACGCATGTGGCGCATTCGACGCATTGAAGATCACCGAACCCGGCCCAAGCCGCTCCCATTTGCCGCCCGACAGCGTCTCGACGGTGCCGGTGTCGACGATCACCAGCTCCTCGTTCGGATGGGTGTGCGGCGGGTGCGAGTACAGGCCCGGATTGAGCGTGGTGACGTGCATCTCCAGCTCGGACAGCGTCGCGGTCGGCTGGCGGACGAGGTTGCGGATCTCGCCGACATCGGTCTTCTGGACCGTGAGCTTGTTCCAGTCCCACACCGTCGGCCCAAGCAGGTCATGCTGCTGGGCAAGAGCGCTGGCACCCCATCCGCAGAGCAATGCCGCGCTTGCGACGAACACATCCCTTTGCGTGATTCGCATCACCACTCTCCTCGTCCGCGCGGTCGTTCGCCGCTTGGGACAAGGGAGTGATAACCGCAATTGTCCGAGTTTTGAACTCTATTTTTCGAACATGGCCACTGCACCGCCATGTGCCGCGAGATCGAGCGTCAGCGTCTCTCCGTCCGCCACTCGCTTCTCGGTGAGGACCGGTGCATCCGGCTGGGCGCCATCCGCCCAGAGCCGCATCACTCCACCCCTAGGCCCGAGAAAATCGAGCGACACAGTGACCTTGCGCGCGGTCTCGCTGTTCATCGCGCCGAGATACCAGGTCCGGCCCTTGCGGCGGGCGAGCACGATATACTCCCCCGTCTCGCCCGCCAGATAGCGTGTCTCGTCCCAGCTCGCCGGCACCGCCTTGATGAAGTCGAACCCCGCGGGACTCGCAGCATAGGTATCCGGGCTGTCCGCCACCGCGGCGAACGGGGACAGGAACACCACATACATCGCCAGCCCATGCGCCCGCGTCGTCTGGACGAAGGGCAGGTCGTTCCGGATGCGGAAGGTCTCGGGCGTCACGTTGCGGAAGCCGCCCGGCGTATAGTCCATCGGCCCGATTAGCCCGCGCGTGAAGGCAAGCATGACGTTGTGCCGCGACGTCGCCCGCCTGCTCCACTTGTTATACTCGGCGCCCATCACGCCTTCCTGCGTCATGAAGTTCGGCCAGGTGCGTGCCAGTCCGCGCGGCGGGAACGCGCCGTGCAGATCGACCATCAGATGATGCCGCGCCGCCGCGCCGAGCAGCTTGGTGTACCAGTTGACCATCCACTGGTCGTCCCGGTCCATGAAATCGACCTTGATGCCGGCAACGCCCATCTTCTCGTAGAGCGCGAGCGCATCCTCCATCTGCTCGTCGAGCGCCTGCCAGTGCATCCACAGCCACAGCCGCACCTTCTTCGACTTCGCATAGTCGGCGACTTCCTGGAGGTTCAGCGCATCGGCCCATCTGGTGATGTCCACACCCGGGCGGCGCACCCCGCCCCCGCCGGCCCCGGCGTACCAGCCCTCGTCGATCATCGTATAGGGCAGGCCATTGGCGGCAGCGAAGTCGATCAGCGCCTTTGCGACCGCAGTGGTGCTGCGCTGGCCGGGGAGCGACGCGATCACCGGCCCGCTCCACCAGTCCCAGCTCGTCAGGCCCGGCTTGATCCAGCTGGTGTCCTCGATCCGGCTCGCGCTCGAGAGGTTGCTGACCAGATTGCTCTCGTTGAGCTTGCCGAGCTGGTCGGCGAGCATGACCACCCGCCACGGCGTGACGATCGGGCTGCCGACACGGCTGTGCACCGCGATCCGGTAATCGTCGAGCGAAGGCGAGAGCTTCACCTGCAGGCCCGGCCCGCCGTCACCGCGCCCGGTCAGATACATGCCGGCAAAGTCGATCAGGTCCGCCTCGGTGATCGCAAAGGCAGCCTTGCCGGTCTCGCAGGCAAAGGGGACGTCGAAGAGATTATGGTCGCGCAGATGCGGGACATCGACGGGGTCGAACTCGCCCTCATGGCTCGATCCGAACTTGCCGACATTGAAGCCCCAGCATTTGTAGCTGGGTGGAAAATAGAAGCCGGTGCGATCATAGCGGACGATCGCCGCCGCGGTCTGTGGCTGGACGGGAACGACCGTGCGGAACGCAACGCCGTCGTCATAGGCACGCAGCACGATGTCTAGCCTGCGCTTCGCCCCCGCCTTCTCCTGGAAGTGCACGGTGAGCTGGTTGTAGTGGTCGCGCGCCTCCGAGGCGGTACCCGCCACGATCGGATAGCGCGCATCGGCGCTGGCCGTCTCCGATCCCGTAACCGCGAGATTATAGCCCAGCGTATCCGCATCGAGATCGAGCAGGATCGGCGACGGCGCGATCACGATATTGCCGGCGCGCGAGATCGCATAGACCGGCGTGCCCGAGCCATTGAGCTGGATCGAGATGCGGTTGCCGCCGTCGGGCGAGACGGCAGTGAGCAGCTGTTGCGCGGAAGCGGGCGTGATGGAGAAGAGAGCCGCGAGCGCCAACAGTACCCCCCTCCCTGCAAGGGAGGGGCTGGGGGTGGGTGGATGCACGCGATACGGCGCGATGAAGCCGGTGGAAGCAGTATCGCCATGACGCGACCCACCCCTGCCCACTCCCTTGCAGGGAGGGGAATTGCGCAGGAACCGCATCACGCCTTGTGCGCCTTCAGCACCGGCGCGAGCACGGTCTCCATCGCGGCATAGCCCTGTTCGGTCGGATGCACCCCGTCATAGGCCATGCCGGGCTTCATCGCGCCCTCCCCGGTCGCCAGCACGCCGGTATAGTCGACATAGGTGGCGCGAGCACGGCGGGCATAGTCCGCCAGCCAGGCGTTGATCTTCCGGATGGGCTGCACCGTCTCGAGGCCTTGGCGCCACGGGAAATGATCCGCTGGCGGCACGGAGGCGAGCAGCACCTTGATACCGTTGGCCTGGGCCAGCTCGGTCATCATGCGGAGATTGTCGCAGCTCTGCTGGACGGTCATCTTGCCGGTGTTGCCGGCGATATCGTTGGTCCCGGCCATGATGTGGATCAGGCGCGGCTTGAGCGCGATCACGTCGGCCATCATCCGCAGCACCATCTGCGGCGTGGTCTGCCCGCTGATCCCGCGGCAGATCCGGCCGGGCGTGAAGAAGGCCGGATGCTTGGACTGCCAGCCCTCGGTGATCGAATCGCCCATGAAGACGATATCGACCTTCCGGCCCGAGGCGATCAGCGTTGCGTTGTCGGCGGCGTAGCGGCCGAGCCACGGCCAGTCTTCCTTGAGCTGGCGCTGATGCTTGTCCTCCCAGCTCTCCTGCGCCTGGGCGGCCCGGGCAGCGGCGGGGAGCAGGAGCGCTCCGGCAAGGAAACCACGGCGGACGATCGGCATCTCGGCACTCTCCGGCATCGTTAGATACCGGTAACAGTAGCGCCGGCCGGGTGCGCAAGGAAGCGCCCGATGCAGGATCGGGCGCTCCGAAGAAAGGCACGCAAGTTCTGGCGAAACGGGCCGTTTAGTGGATCGGCCCGGTGTTGTGCGCGGATATCGGCGTCGGGTCGGACAGCGTAACGCGCACCAGTTCGTTTCCTTGCCGCCGGAGGGGAGTATCCGGGGTCCGGCGGCAAGTGAACGAAGCTTCTCCGATCAGTGGATCGAAGCGGTCTCGCCCTCGGCATTGACCACCGGCGCACGGCCGGCAGCGATCGCGAAGCCGCACAGCGCGACATAGCAGAGCGCCGGAACGATCAGCGCGAAGCTGTAGCCGTGCGAGCCCGAGACCAGCCCCACCAGCAGCGGCAGGATCGCGCCGCCGACGATGGCGGTGCAGAGCAGGCCCGACGTCGATTCGGCGCTCGCGGTCGAACGCTCCAGGGTGAGCGTGAAGATCACCGGGAACATGATCGAGTTGAACAGGCCGATCGCCAGCGCGACGAAGCCGGCGGTGACGCCGCCCACCGCGAAGACATAGAGGCACATCGCCGCGGCGATCGCCGTGAACAGCGCGAGCAGCTTGTGGGCCTTCACCACGGTGAGCAGGCCCGAGCCGATCGCGCGGCCGACCATTGCGCCAAGCCAGTAGAAGGCAACGGCCTTGCCGGCTTCCTGCAGCGAAACGCCGTGCACGCCGTCGCTACCCATCGCATAGCCGAGCAGCGGCACGCTGAACGCGGCGTCGGACTGGCCCCAGATCGCGTTCGAGTTGAGGAACAGCGCCATCTGCGTGCCGATCGACACTTCGGCGCCGACATAGAGGAAGATGGCGAGGCCGCCGAACAGCGCCCATTTCGACGAGAAGGCCGCGAACAGGCCGTCGCTGGTCGTCGCCGGCGCCGGAGCTGCCTCGGTGACGACACGGCGGCTGAGGAAGAAGAACACCGCCAGCGCGGCGATCAGGCCGCAGATCCAGAAATAGGCGGAGTCGATGCCCTGCAGCGCCTGGGCGCGGATCTCGGGAGTGATCGTCGTGCCTTCCTTCACCTCGACGCCCTGCAGGAACAGGTGCGCGCCGAGCAGCGGGCCGAGGAAGGTGCCGAAGGAGTTGAAGGTCTGGCTGAGCACCAGGCGGAAATGGCTGCCCTTCGGGTCACCGAGCGCGGCGGCGAGCGGATTGGCCGCCACCTGCAGCACGGTGATGCCGCTGGCCATCACGAACAGGCCGAGCAGCACCAGCCAGTAATTGGCGGCGTTGGCGGCGGTCAGCATGATCAGGCAGCCGGCGATCATCGTGACCAGCGCGGCGATGATCGAAGGCACTGCCTTCAGCCGCGAAACCAGTGCCGAGGCCGGGATCGAGACGACGAAATAGGCGAAGAAGAACGCGAAGGCGCTCGCCTGGGCCTGGAAATCGGTGAGCGTGAAGATGCCCTTCACCGCGGCGACCAGCGGGTCGACCAGCGAGGTGATGAACCCCCAGGCAAAGAACAGGGTTGTGACGGCGGCGAACGCCAGCGTCGTCTGTGTTGAACGTGTAGATGCCAAGAAACCTCTCCCTGCGGACGTCGCCCGCTCCTTGCCACGGCGGGCGTTTGAGGGAAACTGGTCCGACAACGTTGCCACTGTCAAGGCGCGTCGTCGCAAAGTATAAATTCGACGCTCGCCACGCGCGCCCGCTTTGGCTTAATAGCAGGTGGCGATTCAGGTCGCCCGGCCTCAGGGCGGCCGCGAAGGAGATTGCGAGTGACCAAAGTGTTTTCGGGCCGGGTGGCCCGCCGTGCCGCATGGACAGCGGTACTTGCCGGAATCGCGGCGCCTGTCGTCGCGCAACAGGTTGCCCCCGCGCCGCAGACAAACCCCTCGCAGACGCTGCCCGTCGTACCCGTGCCGCCGTTCGTTCCGAACGCGCCGGTGGTGCTGCCGGTGCTGAGCGCATCGCAGGCCGCCGAGCTCGCGCCGATCCTCACCGAGGCCGGCTTCGCCCAGGGCCTGCGTCGCGCCGGCGATCCGACGCCGAGCTTCAAGGACAACCAGGCGCTGGTCCGCGCCGCGCTCGATTATGCCCGCGCCGTCCATTCGGGCCGCCTTGCGGAGGCCGATTTCGACCCGAACTGGGGCCTGCGCCCTACTGCCTATGATCCCCTGCCCGCCTTTGCCGAGGCAGTGAAGCAGAACCGCGTCGGCGCCTGGCTGCGCGACCTGCCGCCGCCCTGGGCCGGCTATGACGCGCTGCAGGCCGGCCTCGCCACCTATCGCCAGATCGTCGCCAAGGGCGGCTGGCAGAAGCTCGCCGCCGGTCCCGACCTCGCCGCCGGCGCCAGCGGCGCCCGCGTCGCCGCCCTGCGCAAGCGCCTCTCGGTCGAGGACAGCCAGGTCACCGCCACCGGCGACAAGTTCGATGCCGAGCTCAAGGACGCCGTCGTCCGCGCCCAGCGCCGCTACGGCCTCAACCCCACCGGCGTCGTCTCGTCGGGCACGCTCGCCGCGCTCAACGTGCCGGCCGAGGACCGCGTCGGCCAGATCATGGCGAACATGGAGCGCTGGCGCTGGCTGCCGAGCGAACTGCCCGCCAAGCGCATCCAGGTGAACATCGCCGCCGCCGTGCTCACCGTGTTCGAGGGCGACTCCCCGATCGCATCGATGAAGGCCGTCACCGGCCGTCCCGGCAACGAGACGCCGATGCTCCAGTCGAAGATCCACTCGATCGTGCTCAATCCGCCCTGGAACGTGCCGGCCGGCATCGCCCAGAAGGAGCTGTGGCCCAAGGGCGAGGCCACGCTCAAGGCGCAGGGCTACAAGATCATCGGCACCGGCGCGAACCGCCGCCTGCAGCAGCAGCCCGGCCCGAAGAGCGCGCTCGGCCGCTACAAGTTCGACTTCCCGAACAACTATGCCGTGTACCTGCACGACACGCCGTCGCAGTCGACCTTCGCCAGCTTCAGCCGGCTTGCCTCGCATGGCTGCGTCCGCCTGGAGAAGCCGGGCCCGCTCGCCCAGCTGCTGCTGCGCAACGATCCGAACTGGCAGCCCGAGCAGATCAACGCCGCGCTCGCCAAGGGCGACACGCTGCGCGTGAGCCTGCAGGACCAGGATCAGGTCTCGGTCTATCTGCTCTACTGGACCGCCTTCGCCAACGCGAACGGCACGATGAACTTCCGCGGCGATCCCTATGGCTGGGACAAGGATCTCGCGGCAAAGATCGAGAAGCGCTCGGCGATCACCGCCGCCGCCGTTTCCGCACGTTGATAACAAGGGGAATGAACCAGATGAAGATCCGCACCCTCGCCCTGATCGCCACCGCCGGCCTGGCGCTCGCCGCCTGCTCGGGCGGCAAGCCCGACGAGACCGCGAACGAGACCATCGTCGCGAACATCGGCGAGCCGGAGAGCTTCTCCAACGTCACGATCGACGAGCCGGTCGCCACCCCGGCGGTGACCAACGCCACCACGGCGGACACCGCCCCCTCGGCGCCGAGCCTTGCGCCGGACGAGCAGACCCAGGACGACGCCGACGCCACCGGCATGACCGCCAAGGTCGACCGCAATTCGAGCGCGGGCGAGCCGGTGCATTGAGTTCAAGCGCGGGCGGGTACCGCAGGTACTCGCCCGCTCCCACCCCGTGTCGCCAGTCAGGATGTGACAGCTGACTTGGCAGTTCCCCGGCCTTCGCCGGGGAACCTGGGCAGCTCATTTTCGATAGGCCTAATCCTGCGTCCGGATGCAGAGCGACACCGCGCCGCCGGCCAGCGTGCCGCCCGCCAGGATCAGCAGCCAGATCATGTAGCCGGTCTTCTCCGGCGCCAGCGCCAGCGCGAGCAGCGGCGCGACCATTGCCGGCAGGGTATTGGTCAGGTTGAGCACGCCCAGGTCGCGGCCACGATGCTCCGGGTTGGGCAGCAGCTGCATCGCGATCGCCGAGTGGATCGCCAGGAACACGCTGAGCCCGGACAGCGCCAGCGCGTGCCCCGCCGCCGCCATGCCCCAGCTCTTGGCGAACGCCATCACCGTCAGCCCCGCCGCCATGCCCACCGCCCCCGCCGCCAGAAAGGGCTTGCGCCGCATCATCCGGTCCGAGAAGCGCCCCGCCAGCACCGTCAGCAGCACTGCGATGATCGTCGACGCCGTCATCGTCGCGACGATCGGATTGGCCTCGACGCTGGTCTTGCTGATGTCCTCGCGGTCGAGCACCGACAGGAAATAATAGAAGCCATAGGTCGACAGGCCATTGCCCGCGACCTGGAACAGGATGCGCGAGGTCCAGGCGAGGATGAAGTCGAACCGGCGCAGCTCGCGTTGCGGGGCGGGCGGAGGCGCGGGCAGCGCCGCGCCTTCGCGGGCGAGCAGCAGGAAGGGCGCGGTCAACGCGATGAAGAGCAGGCAGAGCAAGGCATAGCGGGTCAGGTCGCTGCCCAGCCCGGGGAGCGTGACCAGCACCGCCGACATCGCACCGATCGGATGCGCGATGCCCGTCAGCCCCGCCACCACGCCCTTCTGGTCGTCGGGTATCTCGTCCGCCATCACCGCGGCGATCGGCGCGAACATCATGTTGATGCCGATCTGGATGCAGAACACCGCGAGCAGCAGGCTCACCGGATCGGCGGAGACCAGCAGCACGCCATAAGCGGCGCAGAGCACGCCCAGCCCGACCGTTACCCACGGCCTGCGCGTGCCGTGGCGCAGGCGCGTGCGGTCGCTCAGCGCGCCGAACAGGATGTTGGTGATGCTCGCCACCGCCGCGCCGCCCAGCGCACCGGCACTGAGCAGCTGCACCGCATGCTCGCCCCCGGCCTGCGCCGCCTTGAGCGGCAGCAGCACCATGACGAACGGCATGAAGCTGACGAACATGCCCGAATAGGCCAGCGCGTAGAGGAAGATGAAGCCGCGGCCGGGCGAGACGAAGCGTGGCATGGGCGGCGGACAATCGGCGCCCCCCGCGCCCAAGTCAACGCCGCGGCGGCGCGGTCGAGACACGTTCGACGAAATCGAAGGGAAGCAGGTGCCGCGCATAGTCGAGCGCTCCGCCCCGCGCCTTGCCCTCGATCAGCAGCTCGGCCGCGCGCGCGGTCATCGCCGCGATCGGCTGGCGGATCGCGGTCAGCGCAGGCACGCTCATCCGCACCGTCGGCGTGTCGTCGAAGCTGACCACGGACAGGTCGCCCGGCACAGACAGCCCGAGCGGCCCGGCCGCGTGCAGCACGCCCAGCGCCATCTCGTCGCTGCTCGCCAGCACCGCGGTCGGCGGCACGTCGAGCGAAGCGAGCGTGTTCAGCGCATCGACGCCCGCCTCATAGGTGAAGTCGCCCGGCTGCAGATAGGCCGGCTCGACCTTGAGCCCGCGCGCCTCGATCGCGCTGGTAAAGCCGCGCAGCCGGTCCGGGCTCATCGCATATTCGGGATGGCCCTGGACATAGGCGATGCGCGTGTGCCCCAGGTCGAGCAGATGCTCGGTCGCCCGCCGCGCCGCCGCCTCGTCGTCCATATAGACCGCGAAGCCGGGGCCTTCCTGGTGCGAGCCGAGCCGCGCGAAGATCAGCCCGTTGCGGTGGAGCAGCTCGGTGATCCGCGGATCGTCGCTGTGCGGCGGCGTCAGGATCACCCCGTCGGGATGCAGCGCGGAGAGTGCCGCCTGCACCTGTGCCTCGAGCTGGTCCGAATGCGAATCCACCAGCTCGAACAGCATGCGATAGCCATGCTCGGCGCATTTGAGCATCCCGCCGAACAGCATCTGGTCGACCCAGTCATTGCCGCGCCGCGACTGCCAGCCCTCGAGCGTCGGCCGCTCGTCGTTGAACGCCAGGATCAGATAGGAGCGCGATCCGCCCAGCCGCCGTGCCGCCAGGCTCGGCACATAGCCCAGCTTGTCGATCGCCGCCTGCACGCGCGCCTGCACGCCGGCAGTGACGTTCGGCCCCTTGTTGATGACGCGGCTCACCGTCTGCAGCGAGACTCCCGCCTCGGCTGCCACATCCTTGATCGTGATCGCGCGTTTCTTCTGCATCAAACCCCGGCAGACATGGCAGCTTGGGCCGGCCGGCCTAGATCGACCTTCTCCGCGCGGCAATGCGCATCGATGAACTGCTGCTGGGTCGGCAACTGGCGTACGAAGCCGGCAAGCTGGTCGCGCGCCTGGGCCAAGCCCGCATAGAGCCCGGCCTCGTCGATCCGGTCGACCAGCGGATGATAGGTGCGCGGCAGCTCGCCCATCCCGTCGAGCACGGAGAACCAGCTGACCGATCGGAACAGCTCGTCCAGCCCTTCGCGCAGGGTGCCGTTCGCGCGGAACAGTTCTACCCGCTCCTTCAAACTGTCCGGCCATTCCATGTCGCGGCACTTGCGCCAGAAGGGCGTGTCGTCGCGCGCTGTGGTGCAATAATGGAGCACGATGAAATCACGGATCTCGGTATAGTCCGCGATCATCCGCCGGTTATATTCCTCCGCCAGCGCCGGGTCGCAGTGGCGATCGGGCAGGAAGCGGAAGAAGAAGTCCATGCCGCGATAGATCAGGTGGATCGCGGTGCTCTCCAGCGGTTCGATGAAGCCGGAAGCGAGCCCGATCGCCAGCACGTTCTTGTGCCAGATCTGCTGGCGCACGCCCGTCTTGAACGGCACCACCATCGGCCCGGCGACCACCTCGCCCTCCACCTTGTCGAGCAGGATGCGCGTCGCCTCGTCGTCGCTCATGAATTCGGACGCGAAGACATGGCCATTGCCGGTGCGGTGCTGCAGCGGGATGCGCCAGCGCCAGCCGGCGTCCTGCGCCTCGGCCAGCGTATAGGGTTTGGGCGGACCGACATTCTCGGTCTGCGCGGCGATGGCGCGGTCGCAGAACAGATAGTTGGACCAGTCGGTATAGCCGGTGCCCAGCGCCTTCTCGATCAGCAGTGCGCGGAAGCCCGAGCAATCGATGAAGAAGTCCGCGTCGACGGTCCGCCCGTCCTTGAGCGTCAGCGTCGAGACGAAGCCGCGATCGTCGAGCGCGACATCGGTGACGATGCCCTCGGTCCGCTTCACCCCGCGCGCCTCGGCATGACCGCGCAGATACTGGGCGACGCGCTTGGCATCGACATGCAGCGCATAGGAAGCGCCGGCGATCGGCGTGCCCCGCGCCTTGAACGGCAGCATGAACTTGCCCGCATGCGCCATCACCGTGGCTGGCGCGAAATCCTGCAGCGCGAAGTCATGGCCGTTGAGCTTCGCCTTGCGCCACACCTGGTAGAAGTCGCTCAGCTCGATCCGCTGGCCGACATCGCCGAACGGGTGGAAATAGGTCTCGCCCTGCTTCCACCAGTCCTTGAACTCGATCCCCAGCTTGAAGCTGGCCTGCACCTCGCGGATGAATTCCTGCTCGTTGATGTCGAGCTTGGCGATCAGCTCGAGAAACGGCGGGATCGTGCTCTCCCCTACCCCGATCGTGCCGATATCGTCGCTCTCGACCAGCTCGATCTCGAAGAGCCTGCCCTTCATGTGGTGCGCCATCACCGCGGCGGCGATCCAGCCGGCGGTGCCGCCGCCGACGATGCAGACTTTGCGGAGCGCGTCGGGGCTGTTCATGCGGGCGTCCTTAGCGACTGGTTCCGGGGCTCGGCAGCGGCGCCGTCCACCGTCGCGAGAAACTCTTCATGCGTCGGCGTGTCGGAGACGGTACGGGCAACCGCGGCCCGCATCTGCTCCAGCGCCGGCGCCAGTTCGGCAACGCGCACCGCCGCGACGCCGGGATCGATCCGCTCGGGCAGATGCTCGAACCCGCCATAGATGGCCAGCCAGGATGCCGGGTGGAACATCTCCCAGCGATAGCGGATGAACGCGCCCCGCGCCCGCCACAGCTCCATCTTGGCGGCCAGCGTGTCGGGCAAGGTCATGTCGCGGCACGCCTGCCAGAACGGCCCTTCGCGGGTGCTGAGAGTGTAGTGGAGGATGATGAAGTCGCGAACGCGCTCCATCTCCTCGGCGCACTGAATATTGTATTCGGCGATCACCGCCGGATCGAAGCCCTGGTCCGGGAAGAGCTGCTTGAGCCGTTCGATCCCGGTCTCGATCAGCGCGATGCTGGTCGATTCCAGCGGCTCGAGGAAACCCGATGCCAGGCCCAGCGACACACAGTTCTTGGCCCAGGCAACTTGGCGGCGGCCCGGCGTGAAGCGCAGCCGGCGCGGCTCCATCGTCGGCTTGCCCGGCACATGGGCGAGCAGCTCGGCGCGCGCTTCATCGTCGCTCTGGAAACTGCTCGAAAAGACGATGCCATTGCCCTCGCGGGCACGCAGCGGGATGCGCCATTGCCAGCCGGCGGTGCGCGCGGTGACCGTGGTGCAGCTCGGCGGCAGGCCCACCCGCTCGCTCTGCACCGCAAAGGCGCCGTCGCAGAGCAGCCAGTGCGACCAGTCCTGGTAGCCGATGCCCAGCGCCTCGCCGATCAGCAGGCCGCGGAAGCCCGAGCAATCGATGAACAGGTCGCCCTCGACCTTCTCGCCGCTGCCCAGCGTCACGCTCTCGATAAAGCCGGTCTCGCCATGCAGCGACACGTCGGTGATCTTCGCGTCGATCCGCGTGACGCCGCTGCGCTCGGCATAGTCGCGCATGTGCGCGGCGAACAGCGCGGCATCGAAATGCAGCGCCCAGTCGAACACCGAGAGCTGGCTCGGGGGGTTGGGCAAGGGCACGCTGGCATGGCCTTCGCGCGCGAGCATCGCGCCCAGCGAATATTCCTCCAGCGGCGCGGCCTGGCCGGCGGCGCGGGCCTTCGCCCAGAAATGATGGAAGTCGATGCCGCGCAGGTCCTGCCCGAAGCGGCCAAAGGGGTGGACGAAACTGGTGCCGGGCTTCCAGTCGACGAAGCGGATGCCCAGCTTGGCGGTCGCCTCGCAGGCGCGCATCACTTCGGCGTCGGTCATGCCAAGGCTGGCGTAGAAGCGCCGGATGGTCGGGATCGTCGCCTCGCCGACGCCGATCGTGCCGATTTCCGAGCTTTCGATCAGGGTGATCCGGGTGCCCGTCCCCGCCAGGTATGAACCCAGGGCTGCCGCCGCCATCCAGCCCGCGGTACCCCCGCCGACGATGACGACACGCTCGATCGCGCCGCTGGCCATTCCCCCATCCTTCATGATGTCATCTGATAGTCTTGGTAACGGTATCGCAAGCGAAACCGCCTGCCTCCGCTCCTGAAAAATGGGCCGGCAGCCCATGGGGACTGCCGGCCCAGGAGGGTTGGCTCGTTAGAAGCGGACGCGCACGCCGCCCGAGAAGCGCGGCTCGAACCGGTTCTGCGAGTGGTACTGCTTCGAGTCGTCGTCGAACTGGAAGTAGTAGCGCTCGCGCTCGCCGAAGATGTTCGAGCCGTTCACGTAGACCGCGAAGGCGTCGTTGATGTTGTAGGTCACGTTGGCGTCCACATATTGCGCGGTATCCTGGTAGATGCCGATGCCGCCGAAGGTGGAGGCCAGGCGCGGCGTGCGGTAGTTGTACGCCACGCGCAGCTGCAGGTGATCGTCCTGGTACCAGCCGACCAGGTTGACCTGGCTCTTCGAGTTATCCGGGAACGGGAAGCGCGAACCGTCGAGTGCACGGCCGTTCTGCTTGCTGTCCGAATAGGTGTAGTTGGCGTCGATACCGAAGTTGCGGAAGAAACCGCTGCCGATCAGGTCGCTGAAGGCAAGCTTCGCCCCCACTTCGAATCCCTGCAACGACCCACCCGTCCCCTGTTCCGGCTGGGTGACCGGAACCGCACGACGGATCACGCCGTCGCCGTCCGCGAAGCGGCCCGCGCCCGGGGTGGTGCGGCTCTGGACGAAGCTGTTGATGTCCAGCTTGAACGCACCGATGTTGAACATCGAGGCGCGGCCCAGATAATATTCCAGGCTCACGTCATAGTTGTTCGAACGCCACGGGTTGAGGTTCGGGTTGCCGCTCGAGCTGGCGCCGGTGACCTGGCGCACGCCGCAGGGCGCGTCCGTCGGCCCCGGCGTGCCCGAACAGGGCGAGTCCGCGGTCGAGATGGTCAGGCCGCCGCCATAATTGCCCAGATCCAGCGGGATCATCGTCTTGGCGAAGGCCGCACGAACGCGAAGCTGGCGCGTGAAGTCGTACGACAGCGTGACGGTGGGCAGCCAGTCGAGATACGAGCGGCGCGAAACCACGTCGCCGGTATCGAGATTGGTGTCACCATAGGCACGCGTGTCGCCGGTGAGGTTCTGCTTCACGGTCAGCTTGGTGTTGATGACGCGCAGGCCGAGATTGGCCTTGAACCCGCCCGTGGAGAAGGCGGTGTTCAGGTACGCGCTCTCCTCGACCAGGTCGACGTCATAGGTGTTGCCCGGGATGGTGACCTCGGTCGACGGACCGAACACCTTGTCCTGGAACGCCTTCACATCGTCGAACGCCTTGGGATCCGCGACCCACAGGCCCGGCATGCCGTTGACCACGCCGCCCCAGTTGGTCTGGAAATAGACTGGGGTATAGGCATTGAGCTTGGTCGGGCGGTTGACCGTATAGCCCTGGAAGCAGGTCGGTGCGTTGGCCACGGTAGCCGCGGTGCAGTTCGACGGCGCGGTAGCCGCCGGCAGTGCCGCATTGTACCCCGGGTTGGAGACGAACTCGCCCGCCGAACACTGGGCGTTGTCCATAACAACGTCGATCGCCTTCCACTGCGCAAGGCAGCCTTCCGGAACCGCTGCGCCGTTGCCGCCGTAGAAGTTCGAGAAGAGGTGGAAGTTTCGGATCTGGGTCTGGCGGTCGGAACGGCGCACGCCGACATCGACACGGTTGAGCAGGCCGAACAGGCCGCCTTCGTCGAAATCATAGCTGCCGTCGGCGCGGAACACGCCCAGGCTCGCATGGTTCTCCTGGTTGCCCTCGGACGAGAAGGCCGCGACAGCATAGCTGTCGAGATTGGCCATATAGTCCTTGAGCGTCTTGCCGGCGCCCAGGCCGCCCGAGATGGCGGTGTCGAAGCCGCTGATCGCCGGGTTCGAGCCGCGCAGATCGAGATGGAGCTGCGGGTCCTGGCCATAGCCGAGCGGGTTCGGGTTGATGTAGCGGCCGCCGCGCGAGCCGACTACGCCGTTCGAATACTGCGACGCGGGATACTGCGACGCGATGTTCGCCGGGTAGAACGGACCACGGGTGCGGTCCGCGGCGTTGCGGAACAGCGTGAAGGCACGGCCCGGCGCGTACTGCCAGTTGCTCAGGTCGCCCTGCACCTGGCCGTTCATGCTGCGCATGTTGGCGTTGGACTTCAGCGCGCGGGCACTGAACTTGAAGTTGTCCTTGTCGTAGTCGATCTGGAAATTGTAGTTGGTCGAGTGCTCGCGCGCGGTGCGGTTGACCGAGAACGAGTTGAACCACCAGACATTGAGATCATACTGGTTCACGTCCAGCCAGGGCTGGCCGTTGCCGGCGGTCTGGCCCGAGGGCGTGCTGTCGGTCGGCGTGGTCCAGCCAAGGCCGTTCCAGCGGTTCGAGATGTTGATGCCGGCGGCGCGGTTGTGCTCGACCAGCTCGGTGTGGAAGACTTCGCCGGTGACGGTCCAGTCGTCGTCGATCTTGAACTGGACGGCGCCGTTGATGCCGAAGCGCTGGCGCTCGACTTCGCGGTTGAAGAATTCATAGCCGTGCGGCGAAATCCAGTTGTTGCCGGAACCGCCCCAGTCATTGTTGCCGAACACGCCGCCGCCGATGCCGGCATAGCTGTTGCCCAGACGGTTGCGGCTATAGGTCGCGCCGACCATCGCGCCGAAGCGGTCGCTGCGCCAGCTGGCCAGGCCGCTGAACAGATAGTCGTTATGCTTGGTGTTCGAACCCCGGGCATATTCGCCCTGCCCCGAGAACACGAAGCCTTCCTTCATGTCGAAGGGGCGACGGGTGCGCAGGTCGATCGTGCCCGAGATGCCCGACAGCGCGTTGCGCGTGTCCTGCGACTTGTAGACGACCACGGCGTTCATCAGCTGCGCCGGGATGTCGTTGAGGTTCGGCTGCGCGGTGCCGAGGTTGCCCGGGCTCAGATACTGCTCGCCGTTGAGCAGCGTGATGACCTGCGGCAGGCCGCGAATGTTGACCGTCGAGCCTTCGCCGGCGCTGCGCTGGATCTGGACTCCCGAGATGCGCTGCAGCGCATCGACGATCGTCACGTCCGGCAGCTTGCCGATGTCTTCCGACGAGATCGCATCGACGATCGCCGTCTCGTTGCGCTTGATGTCGACCGACTTGGCCTGCGACGCGCGGATGCCGGTGACGACGATCTCTTCACCCGCATCCTGCGTGTCCTGCGGCACCACGGCCGTATCCTGGGCCCATGCCGGCGCGACCATCGCGGTCGTCGCCAGCAAGCCGGCCATCAAACTGGATATTCCCTTCATTCCCTTCGTCCTCCCACTCTGTTCTGCACCCCGACGCATCTACGCGCGCCTCACCCGGTGCTGTCCCGTCAGGGCGCCAGACGGCGCTCCTGCAAATCCGCCGCGCCCGTGAGCACCGGTTGTCCGGCATCCCGCGAGATCGCGACGCGATAGGTTCCCGCCGCGACGTGCCAGCCCGGCTGGGCGGTGTCGTAGTCCGCGACGATGCGCGGCTCGGCGGTGAGCGTGATCCGGCGAGTCTCACCGGGCTTGAGCGTCACCCGCTCGAAGCCCGCGAGGCGCAGCGGGCGGGCGCCCGTGGCCGGAGTCACGTAAAGCTGGGGCACGTCGGCGCCTTCGCGCTTGCCGCGATTGGTGACGTCGAAGCTCACCGTCAGCGCGGCGCCCCCCTCCACCTTGAGGTTGGCATAGGCGAACTGGGTGTAGCTGAGCCCGTAGCCGAACGGGAAAGCCGGGCGCTGGCCCTGCTTGGCATACCAGCGATAGCCGACGTCGGAGCCTTCCCTATAATCGATCACGAACGGCTTGATCGCCCGCGCATCCTGCCCGCGATCGGGGGATGCCTTGACCTGGTCGAAGCCCGGCACCGTGGGGCGCGGCGCCTGGTCGATGGACGCCGGAAAAGTGATCGGCAGGCGCCCCGAGGGGTTCACCTCGCCGAACAGCACCCGCGCCACGGCCTCGCCGCCACGCTGGCCGGGATACCAGGCGGCGAGCACCGCCGGCACCTGCTTGAGCCAGGGCATCAGCACCGGGCCGCCGGTATTGAGCACCACGGCCGTCTTCGGATTGGCGGCGGCGACCGCGGCGATCACCGCATTCTGGTTGCCCTCCAGATCGATCGTCTCGGGATCCTCGGCCTCTGTGGTCCACTGGGTGGCCCAGACGATCGCCAGGTCCGCGTTCCTCGCCGCCGCAGCGGCAGCTTCGGGGTTGCTGCCATCGACGAAATCGACGCGCGCCTTGGGGGCCAGCGCACGGATTGCCGCAAGCGGCGAGGACGCATGCCAGGTCACGCGCACGAAGGACGCGGCCGGGCCGTTCTTGAGCGGGATCTCCAGCGGAATGCCGCCGGTCGAGCGGACCTGCGACGAGCCGCCGCCGGAGAGCACCCCGATATCGGCATGGCCGCCGATCAGAACGATCCGCTTCGCCGACTTGGCCAGCGGCAGGATATTCTTCTCGTTCTTGAGCAGCACGATGCCCGCCTCGGCCGCGCGCTGGGCGACCTCGGCATTCTTCGCGGTATCGATCGGCTGCGGCGTCTCGACCACCGGCGCGTCCATCACACCCGCCGAGAACATGCCGTTCAGGATGCGCCGCGCCATGTCGTCGAGCCGCGCCATCGGCAGCGCCCCGCTTTCCACTGCCTTGCGCAGGTCGGCCCGGAAGAAGGGATGCGTATCGAGCTCGCCGCCCGATTGCTGGTCGAGCCCGTTGCGCGCGGCCTTCACCGTCGAGTGCACCGCGCCCCAGTCGGACATGACATAGCCCGGATAGGCCCAGTCCTGCTTGAGCACGGTGTTGAGCAGGAACGCGTTCTCGCAGGCGAAGTCGCCATTGACCGACATGTAGGCGCACATCACCGAGCCCGGCTTGCCGCGCTCGATCGCCAGTTCGAAGGCGAGCAGATCGCTTTCCCGGAACGCCGCCTCGCCGATCTTCGCATCGCTGACGAAGCGGCCGGTCTCCTGCGCGTTCAGCGCGAAATGCTTGATCGTCGAGATGATGCGGTTCGACTGGATGCCCTTGATCGACTCGCCCGCAAGCGTGCCGGCGAGCAGCGGATCCTCGCCCAGATATTCGAAGTTGCGCCCACCCCAGGGATCGCGGGTCAGGTTGATGCCCCCGGCGAGCATCACGTTGAAGCGCTTGGCCCGCGCCTCGCTGCCGATCATCGCGCCGCTTTCATAGGCGAGCTTGGGATCGAAGCTGGCCGCCAGCGCCAGGCCCGAAGGGAGCGCGGTGGCGGTATCGCCCTTGCGCTGCTCGACCTGGTTGGCGACGCCGAGGCTGGCATCGGTCTCGCGAAGCGCCGGGATGCCCAGGCGCGGGATCGCCGGCTGCTGGCCGGCCGAGGGGATCAGGTCGGTCGGCGCGTCGGGCCCCTTCGCGAAGGGCGGGAACCATGTGTAGACGAGCGCCAGCTTCTCCTCGAGCGTCATCGCCGCGAGCAGCATTTCCGCACGGGCACCCGCGGGAAGCTTGGGATCGGCCCAGGGACGGGCGGAAGGATCGGCTTGAACCGGCGACGCGGCGGGTGCGACCTGCGCGTGCGCGGTCATCGTCCCGGCAAGCGCGGTGGTGGCAAGCAACGCCATGGAGCGCGCCACGTGCCGCAGGCTGAACAACATTCACCTCTCCCCTTCGGCGCATGCAACAGCGCCGCGCACGCCCGGGGGCGTGCCTGTTTATCCGATCCAACCTGGGGGAGGCCTATTCCGACAACGCTGTCGGATTCGGCGACAAACTAAGCCGACGACGCCTCGTGGCGCGCACGGCAGCCTGTTCCAACACCCCTCTATCGTTCGCGGAGTCTTGCGCTCCAATGGGGTGCTTAGAGCATAAATTGAGATCGTTCTCAAGAACGTTCTCAATTTTGTTACAGCCATAGTGGCAGCTTATAGTCAAAGCGTTGTAATAACGTGATATTCTGGCAGGTTTACGGCTATTTCCCGGCGTAGCGGACCGCCATTTCACCGGCTCGAACAAGCTCGTCGCGCACCGATTTTTCGCTAATTTTGGAAGCGCTTTCAATCGCCTGACCCGGCGAGTCCCCGGCCGGCACGGCGGCACCCAGCCGTGCGATGCCCGCCGGAACAGGCCGGACAGCGGCAACCTCGACACGCGGCGCGCCCGCAGGCTCGATCCGATCGCGGCGGATCGGGCGCGTGCGCAGCACCAGCATCCTGCCGCCCCGGGCGGTGCGCAGGCGCGGCCCCTGCCCCGCGTCATCCGACACCGCAAGCGTCGCACCGTCGCGATTGACCGACCAGATCACCCGGTAGCGCCCGGCCAGCTCGGCCGCGGCCACCGGCCCGGCGAACTTGTTGTCGAGCACCCAGTTTTGCCCGTCCGCCTCGACGAACAGCACGGCATGCTGCTCGGCATCCCGATTGTCCCACACGATCGCCAGCCGCATCGCGGACTCGGCAAGCCCCAGCTCACGCAGCGCGAAATATTTGGTGAGCGCGAAATCCTCGCAGTCCCCGCCCCGCGCGAACATCTCGGCGGGCGTTTCCCAGCGATCGGCCATGCCCCAATTGGCGAGATCGGGAACATAGGGCAGCTTGTTGACCACCGACTGGACGCCGGCAACCCGATCGGCAACCGGCTTTCCCTGCAGCCCGGCAAAGGCGGCACGCCAGCCTGAGGGACCGCATTCGGCCGGCAGCTCGTCGGCGGGCATCATGCAATGAAGCGGGTTTCGAGCGGCCGGATCGCGTGCGGCGCGGGCAAGCACATCGGTCCAGCGCGGCGCATCCGCCAGGCGAAGCGCAATCACGCCCTCGCCCGCCGAATCACCCGCGGCCGCCATCGCGGCGGACACGGACTGCCCCCAGGCCAGTGCCGCACAGGCAAGCACCAGCCGCGATGAAGATACGCGACGCAAAGCCCCAAACCCCCGGTTTTACGGAGGCTGGGATACGCCCGGGCGCCCTAAGGCCGGGCTAACAAACCCCTAAGTATAAGCCACTGAGAATGGTTATTATTTATGGTTACGCATTGGTTTAATTCGCAGAACGCACAGTGAACGGAATCTATGCCTCACGATCTTTTCAGAAACAAAGCAGACATAAACAAATAGTCCCGTTGTGGATCAGTGCATTATTGCAAATATTGGCCAGTTAACGCTGACTCCATCTTCCTGAGTCCCACAAAGCCATTGTAAGACGCGACTCTAATGCAACCGATTCGGGGCATCGTTTCCGGTTGCACAAATCTCGGAGGGGGGACCGGGGCTATGGGACTTAACCGTCGCTGGTTGTTTATTATTGCTGCGGCCGCGATCGTGCCGATCGAGGCGGCGCACGCCCAGCAGACCGTAAATCCCGGACGGCTCGACGAGCGGCTGCGCCCGGCGGACAAGGTCCCCGATGCCCGCTCGGTCGATGTTCCCGAGCTTCCCCGCCAGCAGAGCACACCCGAGTCCGCCGTGCAGGTCCGCCTGACCGCGGTGCGCTTCGAAGGGGTGACCGCCGTACCGGTCGCCGCGCTCGATGCGATCGCCGCGCCCTATCTCAACCGCGACATGCCGCTCGCCGAGCTGTTCAAGCTCGCCGAGGAAGTCACCGCCGAATATCGCCGCCGCGGCTTCGTGCTGTCGCGCGCGGTGGTCGGCCCGCAGCGCATCGAGAATGGCGTGCTGACGATCCAGGTGGTCGAGGGGCATATCGGCGCAACCAGGATCGAAGGCGAGGCCGGTGGCTATGCGCCCTATCTGCGCGGCTATCTGGCAAGCGTCGCCGCCGAGCGGCCCACTTCGGGCGCCGCGCTCACTCGCGCGTTGCTGCTCGCCCGTGACCTGCAGGGCGTCGATGTCCGCGCGGTGCTCACCCCCTCCCCCAGCGAAGTCGGCGCCGCCGACCTGACGCTGGCCGTCGAGCGCAAGGGGATCGAGGGCTTTGTCGCCGCCGACAATCGCGGCTCGCGCTGGCTGGGCCCGGTCCAGATCTATGGCGGCCTGTCGTTCAACGACATGCTCGGCGCGGGCGAGCGCATCTCGATCACCGCGGTCAGCGCGCCGGTCCACAAGGAACTGGGCTTCCTGTCGCTCAGCTATGACCAGCCGATCGGCAATTCGGGCCTGCGCCTCACCGCGTTCGGCAGCTATGCCGCCACCCATCCGGGCGACGAGCTCCGCCTGCTCGATCTGCGCGGCCGCAGCGCCACCTATGGCGTCGCGCTGCGCTATCCGTTCGTGCGCAGCCGCGAGACCAATCTGTTCGGCCGGCTGGTGTTCACCGGCCGCGACAGCAGCTCGCGCAACATCGTCATCGATCCGATCTTCGACGATGCCACCCGCACCGTGCAGGGCGAACTCTACGGCAATTATGCCGCGCCCTGGGGCGGGATTCTGAACGTGCGCGCCTCGGTCACCCAGGGGTTCGACGCGCTGGGTGCGACGGTACGCGGCGATGCGAACAAATCGCGCGCGACCGGCTCGGGCGTGTTCACCCGGCTGAACGCCGAAGTCTCCTTTGCCTATGGCGTGGGCCGCGGCCTCTATTTCCAGGCGAGCGGCGCGGTCCAGTATAGCGGCCAGAGCCTGCTCGCGAGCGAGGAATTCGGGCTGGGCGGCGAGCAGTTCGCCCATGCCTATGACCCGTCCGAAGTGACCGGCGACAAGGGCGCCGCCGGCCGGATCGAGATGTTCTACGCCGGCAATTTCCAGGGCGGCACGGTCCAGCCCTATGGCTTCTACGAAGCCGGCAAGGTCGCGCAGAACCGCCCGCTGCCGGGCGAGCCGCTCACCGCCTCGCTGGAATCGGCGGGCGGAGGCATCCGTATCGGGCTGCGGCCCGGCATCAACGGATCGGTCGAATATGCCAAGCCGATCAACCGGCCCGTCGCCTCGCGCGGCGACAAGGATGGCCGGGCATTCTTCTCGCTGAGCATGTCGTTCTGATCGGCCCTGCCGGTCGCGTGCGTACCTGACTGAGAATTGCGGGCTGGCCACCCCGAAGCGGCCGAACAGGGATGAGGGATATGAGCAAGCTGCACCGCGCCAAGGCCGCTATTGCCTCGAGCCAGGCCTCGCGCCGTCTGAAACGATCGAGCCTGCTGGTCTCGGCGGCGGTCGCGGCGATCATGCTTGCCAATCCGGCACATGCCCAGCTCGCTTCCAACGCCCTGCCCACCGGCGGCGACGTCGTCGCAGGATCGGCGACGATCGGCACCCCCACCCCGTCGAGCATGACGATCAACCAGAACACCGATCGCGCGGTGATCAACTGGAACACGTTCGACATCGGATCGGGCGCGAGCGTCACCTTCGTCCAGCCTTCCTCCACCTCGATCGCGGTCAACCGCGTGATCAGCGGCGCGGCGCCGTCGGAGATTGCCGGCCAGCTCAATGCCAACGGCCGGGTGGCAATCCTCAACCCGAACGGCGTGCTGTTCTCGGGCACCGCCAACGTCAATGTCGGCAGCCTGATCGCCTCGACCGGCGATATCGACCAGGCCGCCTTCATGGGCGGCGGCAATCTCGACATCACCGGCGCCACCGGCGGCGAGATCGTCGTCAACGGCAACATCAACATCACCGCCGGCAATCTCGGCCTCGCCGCGTTCGTGGCGCCGACGGTGCGCAACAGCGGCGTGATCACCGCCACTGCCGGCCGCGTGCAGCTGGGCGGCGGCACCGCCTTCACGCTCGACCTCGCCGGCGACGGCCTGCTCAGCATCGGCGTGCCGGCGAGCAGCGCGCTGGTCGAGAATAACGGCCAGATCTTCGCCGAGGGCGGCCGCATCCAGATGTCGGCGAAGAGCGCCGGCGCCGCAGTCGACAATCTCATCAACACCGGCACGCTCAGCGTCGATTCCGCCACGATAGACAATGGCACGATCGTGCTCGAAGCGGTCGGCGGCAGCGCCAACCTGCGCGGCACGGTCGCGGCGAACGATCGCGCCAGCATCAGCCGGAACATCCTGATCAGCTCCGATCAGGCGGTGAACATTTCGGGCAACCTCAGCGGCGCCTCGGGCACGGTCAATATCACCGCGCCGCACATCTACGGCGTGGGCAAGGTCAGCACCGCCACCGCGCTGAAGCTGAACCTGAGCAACAACGGCACCGACACCACCGGCCTCGGCAACTATATCAACGATGCGCTGGGTGTGATCGGCACCACCGGCTTCGGCACCACGATCCGGCTCGGCGCCGGCGTCTACAAGTCGGGCGTCCGCATCGACGCGAGCGACGTGACGATCGACGGCCAGGGCGTCGCCAGGATCGGCTGGACCAGCGGCATCGAGAACGCGATCGACATCTGGGGCGACTATGTCAGGATCCAGAACCTGGAGATCTCGGGCCCGGCGACCAGCGCCTATACCAGCTATGCCTGGGGCAGCACCAATTCGCGCGGCATCTTCGTCAATCGCTATGCCGACAACGTCCAGCTGCTGAACAACAACATCCACGACATCCGCACCGGCATCATCGTCGATGGGCGGAACGTGAACACCTATTTGCTCAACAACATTATCGACAACACCAAGTCGGCGATCTCGATCCAGTATACCGACGGATCGAACGTCACGATGACGGACAATCACGCCAGCACCTATGGCAATGAGTGGGGCATCAACCTCCACCTGAACGGTATCCTCCAGGCCGACGGCGTCACCATCCTGCCCGCGGCCGGTTCGCTCGGCGCCAACACGCCGCTCGCCGAGCAGCAGCGCCTGCTCGCGCTACGCGCCGCCAATGGTGGCATGGAAGTGCAGAACCAGGCCTACTCGGCGTCGAACCGCACTGCCGTCTATGTCTCGACCAGCGGCAGTGACAGCAACCAGGGCAGCCGCCTCGGCACGCTCGCCAGCGTCCAGGCCGGCGTCAACGCCGTGGTCACCGGTGGCACCGTCAACGTCGCCGACGGTACCTACAACCTGTCGAACACGCTGTTCATCCAGAAGAGCCTGACCCTGCTCGGCGCCAGCGAGGCGGGCACGATCTTCAACGCCTCGGGCCTCGGCGTCTACGGCATGCGCGTCCATGCCGATAATGTGTCGGTGAGCAACTTCACCCTGCTCGCCCCCAGCGCGGTGTCGAGCTCGACCTATGGCATGAAGGTCGAGGTCGGCGCGGGCGACGCCAATGGCAATTCCCGGATCGACAATTTCGCGATCAGCAACGTCTCGATCAGCGGCTCGCGCAAGACCGGGCTCGACCTGAATTCGGTGATCGGCGCGACGATCGACAACGTCAATGTGACGGGCGCGCTCGCCGGCAACGGCATCTCGATCACCGACAGCGCCGATGTGCTGGTCAGGAACAGCAGCACCTCGGGCAATGCCTGGGGCGGCCTCGCGCTCTACCAGGCGAACGGCGCCACCGGCAGCAACCAGCAGCTCACCGGCATCACGATCGAGGGCAACAACGCCTTCTCGGAATCGAACGGCCTGTACCTGCAGGACAGCTCCGCCATCAACGATGTCGGCACGCTGAGCATCGCGGGCTATGACTATATCGTCCGCAACACGGCGTTCCGCGCCGAGGGCAACCAGTTCACCTTCTTCCGCACCAGCCTGAGCGACGCGACCGGCTATGCGCTGTCGCTCGCCACCCCGGCCAGCAGCTCGATCGAGGGCTGGAACGGCAGCGCGGGGACCAACGTCTTCACCGTGACGGGCGGCCTCGGCATCGGCGCGGCGGTGCGCGATGTCCGCGCGGGTGGCAGCATCAATGTCGGTGCCGGCACCTATGCCGAGAATGTCCTGATCAACAAGACCGGCATCAGCCTGATCGGCGCCGGCCGCGACGTGACCACGATCAACGGCATCTCGAATGTCGGCGCGCTCGGCACGGTGACGCTGGCGGCGGGCTCGAGCAACACCATTCTCAGCGGCTTCACGATCAACGGCATCGAGAACGGCAACCCGGGCAGCGAGACCGCGGCGGTCTATCTCCAGCAGACTAACACCGGCTCGCGGATCACCGGCAACCGCATCGTCGCCGCGGGCGATCTCGGCCTCGTCTCCGAATGGGGCTATGCGATCACCGGGCTGGTCGTCGACGGCAACATCATCACCGGCAAGACCTATGTCGGCGCGGCCCCCGCGACCGGCGACCAGTTCACCGTGCCCAACGTCTCGCGCCAGCTCGTAGCACTCGGCGGCGGCGGCGTGGGCGGCGGGATCAGCTTCACCAACAATGTGGTCAACGGCGATTCCGGTCTGAACACCGGCGTGACGATCGACTCCGCCGGCTCGACGATCACCGGCAACAGCTTCGCCACCACCACCGGCGGCTTCGGCGCGATGCTGCGCGTGCGCGGCGCGGGCGCGACGATCACCGGCAACAGTTTCGACATGGCCGGCGTCGCCTATACCGCCAACGGCCTCTATGTGAGCGACGCGGCGCTGGGCACCGCCAGCTTCGCCGACCTGCTCGCCACCAACACGCTGACCGGCGCCGGCGCCTGGTCGAACAGCTCGGCGACCGGCTATCACACGTTCAGCCGCAACATCCAGGCGGCGGTCAACGAAGCCGCCCCCGGCGCCATCGTCACCATCCGCCCGGGCGACTATCTCGAAGGCGTCACCGGCGTCGGCTATTACGGCGATGCCGGCGCGCAGAGCTTCGGCCTCTACCTCTACAAGGACAACATCACCCTGCGCGGCGTCGATGCCGCCGGCAACGCGATCACCGACGCCGACGATGTCGCCGCCTTCGTCACCGCCCGCTACCAGGCCGGCTTCGGCGCGCAGCACTTCATCTCGGGCAATGGCGTCACCATCGAGGGCCTGGGCTTCAAGCCCGCCGCCGCCGGCGACAACAAGACCGTCGAGGTGATCGGCAACGCCTTCACCCTGCGCAACTCGGTGATCGACAACAGCGGCAACGAGACCGCCGCCAACCTCTATATCGACGACTTCAACGATCCCTCGCGCACCCGGCTCGAGAGCTTCACGATCACCGGCAACAAGTTCCTCGGCGGCACCTATGCCAGCGCGATGGTCGTCGTCGCCGCGGGCGCCGGCCGCACCACCGACGTGTCGAACCGGATCTTCGCGAACAACAGCCTGAGCAGCAGCCTCACCGGCATGCGCGGCTTCCAGATCCAGGGCTATATGCCCAACACGCCGTGGCAACAGCTTTACGCCGGCGCGGTGACGGTGACCGGCAACAGCTTCGACGTCGACATCCCCGTGCGCACCGTCGGCCTGCTGAGCAGCGCCTTCGCCTGGGACGATGTGTTCCGCAACAACGGCAACAGCTTCGTCCGCGGCGGCGTGCTGACCTATGCCGGCAGCGGCACCACCGCCCGCGCCACCACCACCGCCGGCGGCGATCCGGACATCCGCATCACCAGCACGATCGACGCCTCGCTGGCCCGCGCCCAGGCCGGCGACACGGTCCGCATCCTCGACGGCACCTATGTGCTCGGCTCGCAGCTCTCGATCACCACCTCGGTGAACATGGTCGGCCAGTCGCAGGCCGGCACGATCCTCGACGGCCGCACCGTCAACAATGGCGGCGGCCTCGGCACGATCGGCGTCTATGCCGACAACACCAGCCTCGCCAACTTCACCCTGCTCGGCAGCACGCTCTCGGGTGGCAATTACGGCATCAAGGTCCAGCCCAACCCCGTCAGCTATGCGCCGAGCCAGCGCATCAGCAACGTCACGATCAGCAACGTGACCGTGAAGGGCTCGCGCCGCGCCGAGCTCGACATCAACGGCGCCGTGGGCGTCACGATCACCAACTTCACCGCCGACGGCCAGAACACCGACGGCGCCGGCGTCCAGATCACCGACAGCGCGAACGTGACGCTGATCGGCGTCCATACGCTGAACAACAACTGGGGCGGCGTCGCGCTCTACCAGACCAACCGCGCAGGCGGCTATGACGGCCAGACCACCAACATCAACATCGACGCCGCGCAGAACAATTTCGAGGAATTCAACGGGCTGTTCTCGCAGCTGGAATCGACGACGCAGGGCTTCGGCCAGCTCAACCTGACCGGCTATGGCTATGCCCTGCGCAACACCGATCACCGCGCCAATGGCGGCCAGTTCACCTATTTCCGCACGACGCTCCAGGACGCGACGACGTTCGGGCTCAGCCTCGGCTTCGGCTACAGCACCTCGCTGGAAAACTATACCGGCACCGGCTTCAGCAACATCTTCACCGTCGTCCCCGGGCTGACGATCAGCGCGGCCGCGCGTGACGTCCGCACGGGCGGCACGATCAACGTCGCCGCCGGCACCTATGGCGCGAACGCGTCGATCACCACCAACGGCGTGTCGCTGATCGGCGCGTCCGGCGCGAAGATCGACGCGAGCGCCAATGGCAGCAACGGCATCACCATCAACGCCGACGGCGTCACCGTCTCCGGCTTCGAGATCTTCGGCCCGGCCGACCAGAGCTATGTCACCTATGCCTGGCCGACGATCACCCGCGGCATCGTCATCGCCAACGGCGCCGACAATGTCACCGTCACCGGCAACACCATCACCGGGGTGCGCAACGGCATCCTGATCGACGGCCGCAACACCGGCACATCGCTGACCGGCAACGTCATCGACAACACCAAGAGCGCGATCTCGGTCCAGTATACCGACGGCTCGAACCTCAACATCGCCGGCAACAGCGAAGGCGCATTCGGCAACGAATGGGGCATCATCACCTATCTGAACGGCATCTGGAACGGCACGACGATCACGCCTTCGGCCGGCGCGCTCGGCCCGAACACGCCGCTCAGCGAACAGGCCCGCCTGCTCGCGCTCTCGGCCGCAAATGGCGGCATGGCCGTCTACAACCAGGGCTATAGCGCGGCGAACCGCACCCGCGCCTATGTCACCACGAGTGGCACCGCCGGCGCCCAGGGCAGCCAGCGCACCCTGCTCAACCTGCAGGGCGGCCTCGACGCCGTGGTCTCGGGCGGCACCGTCTATATCGGCGGCGGCGCCTATAACGAGAATGTGACGCTCGACGCGCTGCGCGTGCTGAGCATGAACAGCCCGATCACGGTGAACAGCCTGAGCTTCGGCGCGGGCGCCGCCGGCACCAATATCGGCACCAGCATCACCGCCACCGGCGCGCTGAGCTTCGCCACCGGCCCGGTGCTGACCGGCGATACCGTGCTGACCGGCGACACCGTCTCGGTCGGCGCGATCACCTCGGCCTATGGGCTCACGCTGAACGGCACGACCAGCGTGTCGATCGGCCTCGCCAACCTCGCCAGCCTGACCGTCAGCGGCGGCTCGATCGTCACCGCCGGCGCCACCACCAGCGGCCTGCAGAGCTATACCGGGGCGACGACGCTGAACGGCGCCTACACCGCCGCCGGCTTCACCGTCGCCGGCGCCTCGACGCTGGGCGGCACCACCAGCGTGACCACGACCGGCGGCGGCAACGCGACGCTGGGCGCGATCACCGGCGCCGGTGGACTCACGATCAACGCGGGCGCGGGCAATGCCGCGCTCGGCGCGGTGAGCGGCCTGTCGTCGCTCGCAGTAACCGCCGCCAACATCGCCACCCTGGGCGCCTCGACCAGCGGTGCCCAGAGCTATACCGGCGCGACCACGCTGGGCGGCACCTACACCGCAGGCGGTGCCTTCACCGTGAACGGTGCGACGACGCTCGCCAGCGTCACGCAAGTCGATACCAGCCCGGGCAATGCCAATATTGCGCTCGGCACGATCACCGGCGCGACCGACCTCACGCTCCGCGCGGGCAGCGGCAACGTCGTCATCGGCCTCGCCAGCGGCCTCGCCAACCTGTCCGTCTACGGCACCAGCATCACGACCGTGGGCGCCACCACCAGCGGCGCGCAGCTCTACAGCGGCAGCCTCATCTCGCTGGGCGGAAACTTCACCGCCGGCAGCAGCCTCACCTTCGGCGGCGCGACGCAGCTGACCGCCGACGCCAATGTCGACGGCAATGGCAGCGACACCGGCTTCAACGTCGGCTTTGGCACGATCGCCGGCAACGGACACAATCTCGTCGCCACCGCGCATGGCGGCCAGCTGCGCTTCGGCACCGTCTCCAATGTCGGCACGCTCACCGGCACCGGCGGCATGATCCTCTCGCAGGGCGCCAGCACCAATGGCGCGCAGACCTATAATGGCGGCGGTTCTTACTCGGGCACCTATGCCACCAATGGCGGCGCCTTCACGCTCAACGGCTCGGCCACGCTCGCCGGCACCTACACCACCGGCGGCGGCGCCTTCGCGGTCAACGGCACCTCGATGCTCGGCAGCGCGATGACGGTCACCACCGCGGGCGGCAATGCCAGCTTCGGCAATTTCGCCAGCTTCGGCTTCTCCAGCCCTCTCACCGTGAACGCGGGCACCGGCAATATCACCCTCGGCACGGCTACCGGCATCAGCACCTTCACCGCCACCGGCGCGACGATCGCCACCGCGGGCATGACCAGCACCGGCGCGCAGACCTACACCGGTGCGACGACGCTGGGCGGCACCTATACTGCGGGCGGCGCCTTCACCGTGAACGGCGCGGCCACGATCGGCGCGAACACCAGCGTCACCGCAGGCGGCAATGCCGGCTTCGGCACCATCGGCGGCACGGGCACCCTGGCGATCGATGCAGGCGCCAATGCCGTCACGCTGGGCGCTGTGACCGGCCTTGCCTCGCTTTCCGCAACCGGCGCGACGATCGCCACCTCCGGCGCCTCGACCAGCGGCGCGCAGAGCTACACCGGCGCGACCACGCTGAACGGCAGCTACGCGACCAATGGCGCCGCCTTCACCGTCGCCGGCGCGGCAACCACGGTCAACGCGGTCAGCGTCGCAACCTCGGGCGGCAATGCGAGCCTTGGCACCGTCGGCGGTGCTGGCGGCCTCGGCGTCAACGCCGGCTCCGGCAATGTGACGCTCGGTGCGGTCAGCGGCATCGCCTCGCTCTCGGCGACCGGTGCGAACATCGCCACGGCCGGTGCCACCACCATCGGGGCACAGAGCTACACCGGCGCGACCACCCTCGCGGGCAACTACGCGACCAACGGCAGCAGCTTCGCAGTGAACGGGGCAAGCACGCTCGGCGGCAACACCAGCATCGCGACGTCGGGCGGCAGCGCCACGCTGGGCCCGGTCGGCGCGACGGGTACCGGCAACAGCCTCTCGGTCAACACCGGCATCGGCAGCCTGACCCTGGGCGTCGTCTCGGGCCTCGGGGCGCTGACCGCGACGGGCGGGTCGATCACCACCGCCGGCGCAGCCACGTCCGGCGCGCAGAGCTACACCGGTTCGACCAACCTCAACGGCAGCTACGCGGCCGGCGGCGCCTTCACCGTCAACGGCGCGACGACGCTGGGCGGCAACACCAGTGTCACGGCAGGCGGCAATGCCGTCTTCGGCACGATCGGCGGTGCGCGCGCGCTCACCCTGGCGGCGACCGGCAGCGTCACGCTTGGCGCGGTCAACGGCCTGACCGCACTCTCGGTGGCCGGCGCCGGCATCGTCACCAATGGCGCCAACACCACCGGCGCGCAGAGCTATACCGGCGCGATCCTGCTGCGCGGCAACTACACCACCAATGGCGGCACCTTCACCGTCACCGGCACTTCGACTCTCGCCCTCGGCGCCACCAACGTGACGACGCAGGGCGGCAATGCCAACTTCCGCGCCATCGTCGGGCCGAACAGCGCGCTGAACCTCAACGCCGGCACCGGCAATGTGACGCTCGGCGCGGTCAACGGCATCACGTCGCTCACCGTCACCGGCGCGACGATCACCACGGCCGGCGCCGCGACAATCGGTGGCCAGACCTATTTCGGCGAGACCCGGTTCGGCGGCACCTACAGCGCGAGCAACTTCAGCGTGCTCGGCAACGCGATCCTCACCGGCTCGACCGTGATGAACACCAATATCGATGGCAGCATCGCCATGGGTTCGGTGATCGGCAACGGCAGCACCAGCTTCTCGGCCAATGCCGGCGGCAACGGCACCGTGCTCGTCCGCTCGGTGACCGGCGTGACCGATCTCTCGCTCACCGGCCGGGTCGTGAACAATTATGGCGCGGTGACCAGCGGGTCGCAGAGCTACACCGGCTCGGTCAGCCTGGCCGGCGAGCACAGCGCGGGCGGTGACTTCGCCGTCAACGGCGCGACCGACCTGGCGGAGGACACCAGCGTCACGGCCGGCGGCGATGCCAGCTTCGGCGGCCCGATCACCGGCGCCCAGGCGCTCACGGTCGGCGCGGGCGGCAATGTGACGCTGGGCGCCGTGGACGGCCTTACCGCGCTCTCGGCGACCGGCAGCTCGATCGTCACCGCCGGCGCCTCGACCAGCGGCGCGCAGAGCTACACCGGCGATATCGTGCTGAACGGCAGCTATGACGCCGCCAGCTTCAGCGCGGGTGCAGCGACGCTGGCCGGTGCGACCAGCATCACCACCACCGGCGATACTGCGCTCGGCACGATCACAGGCGGCGGCAATGCGCTGGCGGTGAGCGGCGGCAGCGTATCGCTCGGCGCCGCTTCGGGCCTGGCTTCGCTCGCCGCCACCGGCACGACGATCGCCACCTCGGGAGTGAGCAGCACCGGCGCGCAGAGCTACAATGGCGCGACCAGCCTCAACGGTGCGTACAGCACCGGCGGCGGCGCCTTCACGGTCAACGGCGCGGCGGGCACGGTCAACGCCGTGAGCGTCGCCACCGCGGGCGGCAGTGCAAGCTTCGGCACGATCGGCGGTGCGGGTGGTCTCACCGTCAATGCCGGTACGGGCAACGTCACCCTCGGCGCGGTGAATGGCATTGCTTCTCTGGCGGTTACCGGCGCGAACATCGCCACCGCCGGAGCCGCTACTCTCGGCGCACAGAACTATACGGGTTCGACCAGTCTGAACGGTGTGTACGCCAGCAGTGGCGGATTCATCGTCAGCGGCGCCGCCACGCTGGCCGGCGCCACCACGGTTACCACCCAGGGCGGCAACGCCGTGCTCGGCGTAAGCACCGGTCTGAACGCTCTGGTCGTCAATGCTGGCACGGGCAATGTGACGCTTGGCGCGGCATCGGGCCTCGCCTCGCTGTCGGTTACCGGCGGCACGATCGTCACTGCCGGCGCTTCGACCAGCGGCGCGCAGAGCTACACCGGCGCCACCGTGCTGGGCGGCGCCTATGCTGCCGGCAGCTTCGCGGTGAACGGCGGCACCAGCCTGGCCGGCGCTACTACCGTGACCACCACCGGCGGCAATGTCTCGCTGGGCAATGTCAGCGGCAGTGCAAACTTCGGCGTGAACGCCGGTACGGGGACTGTCTCCGTCGGAGCCGTCACCGGGCTGGCCGGCCTGACCCTTTCCGGCGCAACCATTGCAACCAACGGCGTCTCAACCGTCGGTTCCCAGAGCTACACCGGCGCGACCAGCCTCAACGGCGCCTACACGACCGGCGGCGGCGCCTTCTCCGTCAGCGGCGCCACCAACCTGGCGGGCAACACCAGCGTGACCACCGCCAACGGCGCGATCACGCTGGGCACGGTCGATGCGGCGGTGGCCGGCAGCCAGGGCCTCGCGCTCAACGCCGGCACCGGCTCGGTGGCGCTGGGCAATAGCGGCGCCACCCGCCGCCTCGGCACGACCACGGTCAATGCCGGCAGCACCGTGCTCAACGGCGGCACCTATGCGGCGAACAGCCTCGCCTTCACCGGTTCGAGCGTCCGACTGACCCAGGGCAGCACGACGTTCAACACCACCCTGCCCGGCGGCGCCGGCGGCGCGATCAGCATCCAGCCGGACCTCGTCGGCACGGTGAACGCGCAGCAGAACGTCACCTTCACCGCCGGCAACGGCCTGACCGCGAACAGCGGCGACGTGACGATCGGCAATGCCGGCACCGACGCGATCCGCCTCGGCAACATGAGCGTGACCGGTCACGACTTCACGGGTGCCACCGTGAAGCTCGCCGGCACCTTCACCTCGGCGTTGAGCGGCTCGCAGGCGTTCAGCGCCAACACGCTGGACACGCTGGGCAATGTCAACGCGCGGGTGGCCGGCAATGAGAGCGGACCGATCCGCGCCGGCGGCTCGGTGACGATCAACGCAGGCGGCACGGGCAGCGGCTCGATCATCGCCGGCGGCCCGGTCGACCTCGACTATGGCAGCTCGGTCAGTCGCGCGATCACCGCGCAGAGCAACGTCTCGGTGAGCAGCACCGGCGGCACGATCACCGGCCCGATCACCGCAACCGGCGCGGTCGAGCTGGTGACCACCACCGGCGCGATCAGCGGCAGCGTCAACGCCGGCGGCGCGGTCACCGCCAGCACGACCAGCGGCAGCATCACCGGCCCGATCACCTCGGGCGGCGCGGTGTCGCTCGCCACGACCAGCGGCGCGATCGCCTCGACCGTCACCAGCGGCGGCAGCGCCTCGCTCACCTCGCAGAGCGGCGCGGTGGGCGCCACGGTCACCGGCAATGGCGGCGTCTCGGTCGCCACCAACGGCAACCTCACGGGCAGCTACACCAGCCCGGGCGCGATCACGCTGACTTCGCTCCGCCCGATCGACGTCACGGTGAACGGCGCGGTGGTGACGGTGACCGCGCCGAGCGGCACGGTGACCGGCGTGTTCAGCGAGATCCACACCAACAACACCGGCACGCTGTTCGTGAACGACCAGCCGGTGATCGGCACCGGCACCACCGATGCCCGCCAGATCATCATCGATACCTTCGTGATCCCGGCGGGCGGCAGGGTCGCGGCCAATGGCGAGATCCAGCTGCCGACCGGCCTGGCCCTCGGCCTGATCGCGCCGGCCGGCGACGGCAAGAGCAACCAGCGCCCGCCGGTGGTGGTCAACAGCGTCAGCCGACTCGGCGAGCTGCTGCGCGTCGGCTACACCGCGATCATCATCCAGCTCGACGACAGCAACCTCGAGGTCGAGGAAGAACTGGCCGGGCAGTAATCCGTCACGTCCCATCGTGTACGAAGGAGGCCGGGGGAAACTCCCGGCCTTTTCGTCACCTGCGCCCACCCGGAACGGAGCAAAGCTTTGCGGTCCTCGTTCTGGAGGTCTAGGATCGGGAGCTTCGGGATCGCCAGTCGCAGGGAGCAAGGGCCAAGATGCATGGACCGGGTGAATTCGAATTGTCGCGGCGCGGCATATTGGTCGGCGGCGCGGCGTCCGTGGCGATGACCGCCGCACCACCCATCGCCGAAGCGCAGGAGGCGGCATCCGCCGGCGCCGGTGCGCCGGTGCTGGCCAGGGTCACGCTCAAGGTGAACGGCAAGCCGCACACGCTCGAGCTCGACACCCGCACCACCCTGCTCGACGCGCTGCGCGAGCATCTCCAGTTCACCGGCACCAAGAAGGGCTGCGACCACGGCCAGTGCGGTGCCTGCACGGTGATCGTCGAAGGGCGGCGGATCAACTCCTGCCTCAGCCTGGCGGTGATGCACGAGGGCGACAGCGTCACCACGATCGAAGGCCTGGGCACGGCCGAGAAGCTCCACCCGATGCAGGCCGCCTTCGTGAAGCATGACGGCTATCAGTGCGGCTATTGCACCCCCGGCCAGATCTGCTCGGCGGTGGCGGTGCTCGACGAGATCCGTGCCGGCATCCCCAGCCACGTCACCGGCGATGTCGCGGGCAAGCCGGCGATGAGCGCCGAGGAGATCCGCGAGCGGATGAGCGGCAACATCTGCCGCTGCGGCGCCTATTCGAACATCGTCGAGGCGATCAGCGAAGTCGCTGCCCGGAGGAAGGCATGAAGGCTTTCACCTATGAGCGCGCGGGCTCGCCCGCCGAGGCCGCCGCGATCGTCGGCCGCACCCAGGGCGCCCGCTTCATCGCGGGCGGCACCAACCTGCTCGACCTGATGAAGCTGCAGATCGAGACGCCCACCCACCTGGTCGACGTCAACCATCTCGGGCTCGATCGGATCGAGGCGACGCCGGAGGGTGGGCTCAGGATCGGCGCGCTGGTCCGCAACACCGATCTCGCCGCCGACAAGCGCGTCCGCGAGGATTATGCCCTGCTCTCCCGCGCGCTCGTCGCGGGCGCCTCGGGCCAGCTGCGCAACAAGGCGACAACCGCGGGCAATCTGCTCCAGCGCACCCGCTGCCCCTATTTCTACGACACCAACCAGCCCTGCAACAAGCGCAAGCCCGGCAGCGGCTGCGCGGCGATCGGCGGGATCAACCGCAGCATGGCGGTGATCGGCGCCAGCGACGCCTGCATCGCCACCCATCCCAGCGACATGGCGATCGCGATGCGCGCGCTCGACGCGGTGGTGGAAACGGTCCGCGCGGACGGCGCCACCCGGGCCATCCCGATCGCCGAGTTCCACACGCTCCCCGGCGACACGCCGAACGTCGAGAACACGCTGGCAGCCGGCGAACTCATCACTGCGGTGACGCTGCCCAGGCCGATCGGCGGCACGCATATCTACCACAAGGTCCGCGACCGGGCTTCCTATGCCTTTGCGCTCGTCTCGGTCGGCGCGATCCTGCAGAAGGACGGCAGCGGCCGGGTCGCGTTCGGCGGCGTCGCGCACAAGCCCTGGCGGGTCGAAGCGGCGGAAGCCGCGCTGGCACAGGGTGCGAAGGCAGCCGCCGCTCTCGCCTTTGCCGGTGCCAAGCCCACCGAGCAGAACAAGTTCAAGCTGGTGCTGGCCGAGCGCACGCTCGCCGCCGCAATTGCCGAAGCGAGGGCCTGAGCCATGAAGTTCACCACCCCCGCCGGCACCAATCCGATCGACCAGGGCAAGTTCGTCGGCAAGCCCACTCCGCGCATCGACGGCCCGCTCAAGACCAGCGGCGGCGCCCGCTATGCCTATGAGCATGGCGAGGCCGTCAAGAACCCCGCTTATGGCTATGTCGTCGGCTCGGCGATCGCCAAGGGGCGGATCTCCGCGATCGACCTGCGCGATGCCAAGGCCGCGCCCGGCGTGCTGGCGATCATCACCGCCGACAATGCCGGCAAGCTGAACAAGGGCAGCTTCAACACGGCAATGCTGCTCGGCGGCCCGGAGATCGAGCATTATCACCAGGCCGTCGCGCTGGTTGTCGCCGAGACCTTCGAGCAGGCGCGCGCCGCCGCGGCTTTGGTCCGCGTCGACTATGCCCGCGAAAAGGGCGCCTATGATCTCGCCGCCTCGGTGGACAGCGCCGTGAAGGCGGGCGGCAACAACGCCAAGGTCGGCGATTTCGACGGCGCCTTCGCCGCATCGCCGGTGCAGTTCGACCAGCGCTACACCACGCCGGATCACGCCCATGCGATGATGGAGCCGCATGCCTCGATCGCCGCCTGGGACGGCGACAAGCTGCAGATCTGGACCGCCAACCAGATGATCGCCTGGGGCAAGGGCGACGTCGCCAAGACGCTCGGCATTCCCAAGGAAAATGTCAGGCTGATCTCGCCCTTCATCGGCGGGGGCTTTGGCGGCAAGCTGTTCGTCCGCGCCGATGCGATCCTCGCCGCGCTGGGGGCGAAGGCGGCGGGCCGGCCGGTCAAGGTCGCCCTGCCCCGCCCGCTGATGTTCAACAACACCACGCACCGCCCGGCGACGATCCAGCGGATCCGCATCGGCGCGGGGCGCGACGGCAAGATCAGCGCGATCGCGCATGAGGAATGGTGCGGCGACCTGCCCGGCGGCGGCGGCGAGAACTCGGTCGCGCAGACCCGCCTGCTCTATGCCGGCGCCAACCGGCTGATCGGCCAGAAGCTCGCGGTGCTCAACCTGCCCGAGGCGAATGCGATGCGCGCGCCGGGCGAGGCGCCTGGCTTGATGGCGCTCGAGATCGCGATGGACGAGCTCGCCGAGAAGCTCGGCATCGACCCGATCGAACTGCGCGTGATCAACGATACCCAGGTCGATCCGGAAAAGCCGGAACGCCCCTTCTCGCAGCGCCAGCTGATCGAGTGCATGCGTACCGGCGCCGACAAGTTCGGCTGGGCGAAACGCAATCCGAAGCCGGGCCAGGTCCGTGACGGGCGCTGGCTGGTCGGCATCGGCATGGCAGCGGCCTTCCGCAACAACATCAACATGAAGTCGGCCGCACGCGTCCGGCTCGACGGCTCCGGCATCGTCACGGTCGAAACCGACATGACCGATATCGGCACCGGCACTTACACGATCGTCGCGCAGACCGCGGCCGAGATGATGGGCGTGCCGCTCGACAAGGTGAAGGTGAAGCTTGGCGATTCCAGCTTCCCGGTCTCGGCCGGCTCGGGCGGGCAATGGGGGGCGAACAGCGCCACCGCCGGCGTCTATGCCGCCTGCGTGAAACTGCGCGAGGCGGTTGCCCAGAAGCTCGGCTTCAATTCGGACGACGCGGTGTTCGCCGGCGGCAAGGTCCGCGTCGGCAAACGCAGCGTGCCGCTCGCCGACGCCGCCAGGGCCGGCGAGATCGTCGTCGAGGATGTGATGGAATATGGCGATCTGGGCCGCAAGTTCCAGCAATCCACCTTCGGCGCCCATTTCGTCGAGGTGGGCGTCGATATCGCTACCGCCGAGATCCGCATTCGCCGCATGCTCGCGGTGTGCGCGGCGGGCCGCATCCTCAATCCGGTCTCGGCACGCAGCCAGGTGATCGGCGCGATGACCATGGGCGCGGGTGCCGCGCTGATGGAGGAACTGGTGGTCGACAAGCGCTTCGGCTTCTTCGTCAACCACGACCTTGCCGGCTATGAAGTACCGGTCCATGCGGACATCCCGCACCAGGAAGTTATCTTCCTCGAGGAGACCGACCCCACCACCTCGCCGATGAAGGCCAAGGGCGTGGGCGAGCTCGGTATCTGCGGCGTCGGCGCGGCGGTTGCCAATGCGATCCACAACGCCACCGGCGTGCGGGTGCGCGACTATCCGGTCACGCTCGACAAGTTGCTCGAGGGCATGCCCGCGTTCGCCTGAACCCGGCTTGCAATGCAGGATTTCGCATGATTGTCTCAGCCGGTCGGGTTCGCAGCCCGGCCGCTCCTTGAGGCTGTTGGTGAAATAGGATCAGGCGCACGCAACAATGTTGCGAGATGCGGCGCGTTTCCGTTGAGAAGGTCAAAATTCGAAGCCGAAAAACAGCTCTTGGCCTCTACTTCGTGTACTTTGGCGCGTCGGCCCCGCCCCGGCTGTAGGATCAGCGCCCCGCCGCCGTCCGCGCCCAGGAAAGTGCCCGGTCGGCGACTTCCTCCCAGCCATCCTCGTTGCACAGCCAGTGCGAACGACCGGGGAATTCGTGGAACATGGTGTCGACCGGCGAGCGCAAATGCTTGCGGTAATTGGCGCGGACCATCGGCGCGGGCACGGTGCGGTCCTTCGCGCCGGCGATCAGCATCAGCGGCGGCCGGTCGGGGTTGTCCCAGCGCACCCGGGCGCCGATGCCCAGCACCGCCTGGAAGAACACGCGCCCCGGCGTGGGCACGATGAACTTCTCCCAGGCATAGGGCTTCTCGGCTGCCGGCAGCGTCTGGGCGAAGCCGGCGGCGAACTCGCGCTCGCTCATCCGCAACGCCCGGTTCCAGCCGTTGAACGCCGTGAACACGCAGAGGGAGGTCCATACCGCCAGCGGATGCGCGGGCACGCCGAAGGGCGGTGTCGGGTCGATCGCCACCGCCGCGGCGCCCAGCCCGCGATCGGCGAGCAGCTGGACGATCAAGCCGCCAAAGCTGTGCCCCATCAGGATCGGCGGATGCGGCATCGCTTCGATCAGCGCGGCATAATGATCGGTGATCTGCCTGAGACCGAGCTTGCCCAGCCGCGGATCGGGCGCCCGACGGAGCTCGTCCACCGGGCGATCGAGATAGGGCCAGGGCGGCGCCACCACGCTCACGCCCGCCGCCTCGAAGCGCTGGCGGAAGCGGTCCCACGAGCTTGGCGTAAGCCAGGCACCGTGGATGAGCATGACCGTGGGGGCCATCCGATACTCCGAACTGGGACCCGGGCTGGCCGGTCAGCCCTTGATGAAGGCGAGCAGGTCCGGGTTGATCACATCGGCATGGGTGGTCGCCATGCCGTGCGGGAAGCCCTTGTAGGTCTTGAGCGTCGCGTTCTTGAGCAGCTTGGCCGAAAGCGGGCCCGAGTCCGCATAGGGCACGACCTGGTCGTCATCGCCGTGCATCACCAGCGAGGGCACGGTGATCTTCTTGAGGTCCTCGGTGAAGTCGGTCTCGCTGAACGCCTTGATGCAGTCGTAATGGGCCTTGATCCCGCCCATCATGCCCTGGCGATACCAGTTGTCGATGATGCCCTGGCTGATCTTCGCGCCCGGCCGGTTGAAGCCGTAGAACGGGCCGGTCGGGAAATCGATGTAGAGCTGGGCGCGGTTGGCGAGCACGCCGGCGCGGATGCCGTCGAAAACCTCGATCGGCAGGCCACCGGGGTTCCTCTCGCTCTTGACCATCACCGGCGGCACCGCGCCGATCAGGACCATCTTGGCGACGCGGCCCGGCTTGGCGCGGGCGACATAATGCGCCACTTCGCCGCCACCGGTCGAATGGCCGACATGGATCGCGCCCTTCAGGTCGAGATGGTCGGTCAGCGCCGCGACATCGGCGGCATAGGTGTCCATCTCGTTGCCCGTATCGGTCTGGGTCGAGCGGCCATGCCCCCGGCGGTCATGCGCGATGACGCGGTAGCCCTGCATCAGGAAGTACATCATCTGGCTGTCCCAATCGTCCGCCGTCAGCGGCCAGCCGTGATGGAACACGATCGGCGTGGCGGTCTTGGGACCCCAGTCCTTGTAGAAGATCTCCGTGCCGTCGGCGGTCTTGATCGTCGCCATGGTCTTTTCTCCTGCGTGGGATGCCGCCCCGGCCAGGGCGGGAATGGGTAATGCCGCCGCTGCGGCGATCGCCGCGGCGCCTGCCACGAACTCGCGGCGCGTGGTTTCGAGACGCTCGCTCATGCTTTCCTCCTGCCGAACCTGCGCCAGCTCAGTCCCACAGGTGTCCGCAGCCGCAAATCTCGTGCCGGTGCCTCGCCTAACTCTTTCGGGCTACTCCCGCGCGGCGATGTTTCTGTGCTACCGTGCGCGCTTTCGGAAGCGTCGCGTGAGAAGGGGATCGTCTTGCGACTAGCCTTGCTCATCGCCGGGTTCATCGCGCTGTGCTTTGGGGGCACGGCGACCGCAGACGCGCCCGGCCAGGGCATCGGCCGCTATCTTCATGCGACCTGGACGAGCAAGGACGGCGTGCCCGCCATGGTCCAGGCACTCGCCCAGGGGCCGGATGGCTATATCTGGGTGGGCACCGGCAACGGCCTGTTCCGGTTCGACGGGGTGACCTTCGAATATGTCCCCCCCGCCCCCGATCACCCCCGCGGCGCGATCCCGATCAGCGCGCTGCTCGTCACCCGGCGTGGCGAACTCTGGGCCGCCTATGTCGGTGGCGGCGGGGTCGAGATCTATCGCGGCGGGCGCATGGTCAGCACCGACATGCACGATGCCGCCGGCGAGATCACCGAGCTTCGCGAGGACAAGGAAGGCGCGATCTGGGCCGTGGGCGGGCGCACGCGCAAGGCGCTCAAGCGCTACCGGGACGGCGCCTGGGAGACGATCGACCAGCGCTGGGGCCTGCCCGACAAGGATTACGTCTCCAGCCTGGCGACCGGCCGCGACGGATCGATCTGGGTCGCCACCGACAAGCAGCTCTACCTGCTGCGCCACGGCACCCGGCGGTTCGAGGCGGTGGGCGTGGAGCTCGGCTTCGGTGCCAATCTCGCGCTCGATCCCGAGGGTAATATGTGGCTGTCCGACGCCCATGGCACCCGCATGCTGCCCGATTATCCGGCCGGTGCTCGCGAGCCGAAGAACTCCGTGGTCTTTCCCTTTTCGGGGCCAGTCCGGCGCACCGCGATCCTGTTCGACCGGGACGGCAATCTCTGGGGTTCGAGCTTCACCAGCGGCATCTTCCAGATCGAGCGGGCCGCGGACAAGGCAAGCGCCGAGGGCAATATCTCGCTCTACCGCACCGAGAACGGGCTGACCTCCAACCAGGCCGTGTCGCTGCTGCAGGACCGCGAGGGCAATATCTGGGTAGGCACCGAGCTGGGGCTCGACCAGTTCCGCCCCGCCAGCCTGTTCCGCGTCGAGCCGCCGGCGGACGGCGCGGCGGAGGGCTATATGGTCGCTGCCGATGACGCCGGCACGATCTGGCTGGCGAGCGGCCCGTCGCTCTATCGCGCCCTGCCCGGCCAGGACCCCAGCCTCTTCTCCACCCAACCGGGCGACATTCAGGCGCTGTGCCGCGGCGGCAACGGCTCGGTCTGGCTCAGCACCGCGCGGCGCATGGTCCGGATGCGCGGCGGCCAGGTAGCCGAGACGATCGACCTGCCCGGTGCCGGCGAGACCTATGGCTGCGCGGAAGATGGGCTGGGCCGGCTTTGGGTAGCGCGTTTCCAGCACGGCGTGCTCGTTCGCCGCGGCAATGGCTGGCACCAGGCCAACCTCCCTTTGCCGGGCCGACCGCAGGACATCGTCATCGACCGGGACGGCAACCCGGTGATCATCCTGGATCGCAAGGGCATCGTCCGCGTCGTCGGTACCACGGCGCGCGGCTGGACCAACGACCAGATCGGCGTTTCCGGGCTCACCGGCGTCTATGCCGGGCGCGACGGCATGCTGGTGGCGGGCGGTGAAGGCCTGGCCCTATGGCGGAACGGCCGGTTCGACCGGCTGTCGATCGCCGACCACCCCTGGCTGCGCGGCGTGCGCGGCCTGGTCCAGACGGCGTCGGGCGAGACCTGGATGGTCAACAATATCGGCCTGCTGAGGATTCACACCGTCGATCTCGATCGCGCCTTCTCGCACCCCCGCGTGCCGATCCCCCACGACCTGTTCGACGAGCAGGACGGCTTTGCCAGCCGCACACAGCGCGCGGACGGCCCGCAGATCGCGGCGGGCGGCGATGGGCGGTTGTGGTTCCTGACCCGGCAGAGCGTGATGCGGATCGACCCGGGCAAGCTTTCCCGCAACGCCGTCGTGCCGCCGGTGGCAATCCGCGCGCTGGTCGTGGATGGCAAGCGCTTCGTCGATCCATCGCGGATCACCCTGCCCCGCGGCGAGTCCAACCTGTCGATCGAATATACCGGCCTCAGCTTCTCGGTGCCGAGCCGGGTCCGCTTCCGCTACATGCTGGAGGGCGTGGACCGCACCTGGATTGATCCCGGCACGCGCCGCCAGGCATTCTACACCAATCTCGAGCCGGGCTCCTATCGCTTCCGGGTGATCGCTTCGAACAATGACGGGATCTGGAACCCCACTCCGACCACATTGGAATTCACGCTACCGCCGACCTTCTTCCAGAGCAGGTGGTTCACGCTTCTCTGTGTACTGGGGGCGATCGGCCTGTTCTGGCTGTTCTACCAGGTGAAGGTCCGTGCCCTGGCCGCGCAGATGCGCGATCGCATGCGCGAGCGACTTGGCGAGCGTGAGCGGATCGCGCGCGAATTGCACGACACGCTGCTGCAGGGCGTGCAGGCGCTGGTCCTCCGCTTCCAGCTCGTCGCTGACGATATCTCGCCCGAGAACCCGGCGCGCCGCGAGCTCGAGGAAGCGCTCGACCGCGCCGACAATGTCCTTGCCGAGGGACGCGACCGGGTGCGCGACCTGCGCATGATCGGCGGCGCCGATGATATCGAGCACATGATCCTGGAGATCGCCCGCAAGCAGGTCTTCTCGCCCTCCACCCAGATCTCGGTGGTAAGCGAGGGCGAGCCGCGGCCGCTCGACCCGCTGGTGTGGGATGAAGTGGCACGGATCGCCAACGAGGCGCTCTTCAACATCTGGCGCCACGCCCATGCGCGCCAGATTGCGATCCGCATCGGTTTCCAGCCCGATTGCTTCAGTGTCCGCTTCCGCGACGATGGCGTGGGGATTACCGACGAGGTATTGCGCGACGGCAAGCGCGACGGGCATTTCGGCCTGCCGGGCATGCGCGAGCGTGCAGCCAAGATCCAGTCGCGCCTTGTGGTGCAAAGGCCACCCGCGGGCGGTACCGAAATCATCCTGATCGTCCCCGCGACGATCGCCTATTCGAATACGCGGCGCCGCAAGTGGCGCGCACTGGTCACGGGAGGCCGAATTGGTTGAGGCAGCATTGGCGACGCGCGCGAAGACCGTCCGGGTAATGGTGGTCGACGATCACCCGATGCTGCGCGAAGGCATCGTCGCAGTGGTCGAGCGCCAGGCGGACATGGAGATCGTCGCGGAGGCCCAGGGCGGTGCAGAGGCGGTCGAGCGGTATCGCGAGGTCCAGCCCGACGTGACGCTGATGGACATCCAGATGCCGGGCATGGACGGCGTGGAGACGATCGAGGCGATCCGCCGCGAATTCCCCGCCGCCCAGTTTGTGGTGCTCACCACCTATCCGGGCGACACGCATGCGCTGCGGGCACTGCGCGCCGGGGCGACCGGCTATCTGCTGAAGAGCTGCATCCGCAAGGACCTGCTCGATACGATCCGCGCGGTGCATGAGGGGCGCCGGGCGATCGCCGCGGATGTCGCCCAGGAAATCGCCCTTCACGCGTTCGACGACCGGCTGAGCGAGCGCGAGACGGACATCCTCCGCCTGGTCGCGGAAGGACATCCCAACAAGCAGATCGCCTGGCGCCTGTCGCTCTCCACCGACACGGTGAAAGCGCATCTCAAGAACATCTTCACCAAGCTCGACGTGGCCGATCGTACCCACGCGGTGATCATCGCGGCACGGCGCGGCTTCATCGAGATCTGAAGCCGCGCCGCACGCTCTCCGGGCCTAGATGACCCCGTCCTCGGTTTCCGAGCGGAACTCGTGCCACAGCCCGTTGAGGATGCCGAAGCCGACGGCGAGGCCGACACCCAGGATCCAGGCAAAATACCACATGGGAACTGCTCCTCAGTAGAAGTCGGGGTTGGTGCGCACGTCCTGCTCGGTCACCCGGCCGAACATGATGCGGTAGGCCCAGGCCGTATAGGCAAGGACGATCGGCAGGAAGATCGCAGTGACGATCAGCATGGTGAACAGCGTGCCGTGGCTCGACGAGGCGTTCCACACCGTCAGGCTCGACAGCGGATCGATCGAGCTCGGCAGAATGTACGGGAACATCGACAGTCCAACAGTGGAGATGATCCCCACATTGGCGAGCGACGAGCCCGCGAACACCAGCACGTCATTGCGGCCGCGGATGCCGAGCAGCGCCAGCACCGGGCCAACAAAGCCGAGCAAGGGGGCGATCAGCATCCAGGGATGCGCGCCGTAATTGGCCAGCCAGGCACCGCCTTCCGCAACCGTGGTCGAGAAGCGCGGATTGGACGGACCGCCTGCGTCGACCAAGCCATCCAGCCGGTAGCCAAGACCGCCATAGGCGACGAACAGGCCGCCGACCGCGAACAGCACGATCGCCAGCACGGCAGCTACCTGGCCGAAGCGACGGGCACGCTCGAGCACCACGCCTTCGGACTTGAGGCTCAGCCAGCCCGCACCATGCAGCACCAGCATCGCCACCGAAAGCAGGCCAGTGACCAGCGTGAACGGGGTGAAGAGGCCGAGAAGCGATCCCTCGTAGAAGGCGCGCAGGTCTCCATCGAGGCGGAAGGGAATGCCCTTGAGCACATTGCCCACCGCGACACCGAAGACGAGCGCCGGCACGAAGCCGCCGACGAACAGCGCCCAGTCCCAGCGATAGCGCCATTTCAGGTCCGGGTGCTTCGAGCGGTACTTGAAGCCCACCGGCCGCAATATCAGCGCCGACAGCACCAGGAACATCGCCAGGTAGAAGCCGGAGAAGCTCACGGCATAGACGAAGGGCCATGCCGCGAAGATGGCGCCGCCGCCGAGGATGAACCACACTTGGTTGCCTTCCCAGGTTGCGCCGATGGTGTTGATCACCATCCGACGCTCCTCGTCGGTCTTCCCCACGAACGGGAGCAGTGCTCCCGTCCCCAGGTCGAAGCCGTCGGTCAGTGCGAAGCCGATCAGCAATACACCGAGCAACAGCCACCAGATGATGCGTAGCGTTTCAAAATCGAGAGGGATGGACATGGTCTGTCTCCAAAACCCTGGTTCGGCTCATTCGGCCGGAACGGCGTGGAAATCGGGGCCCGCGGGCGCCGGCGCGGTCGCCGGACGATATTCCTCCGGCCCCTTCTTGATCGATGCGAGCATCAGCCGCACCTCGATCACCGCCAGCGCGCCATAGAGCGCGGTGAAGCCGACGATCGTCAGCCACAGCTCGGGCACGGTCAGGCTCGATGGTGCCAGGAAGGTCGGCAGCACGCCCTCCACCGCCCAGGGCTGGCGGCCGACCTCGGCCACGGCCCATCCCACTTCCGCGGCGATCCACGGCAGCGGCATCACGATCAGCGCCAGCCGCAGGAACCAGCGGGCGTCGAACTTGCGGACGGTCGAATAGTAGAAGGCAACCGCGAAGAAGGCGATCATGCCGAAACCAATCCCGGCCATGATGCGGAACATCCAGAAGATCGCCGGCACGTTCGGCACGGTGCTCCACGCCGCCTTGTCGATCGTCGCCGCGTCCGCGGTGCGCGGATCGGCCACGAAGCGCTTGAGCAGCAGCGCATAGCCCAGATCGTTCTTGGTCTTCTCGAACGCCTCGCGCGCAACCAGGTTGTTACGATCGACCTTGAGCTTCTCCACCGCGTCATAGGCAGTCAGCCCATTGACGATACGGACCTTGGCGCGCGCAACCAGCGGGAAGATGCCATTGACCTCACCGGTCAGGCTGCGCGTGGAGATCAGGCCCAGCACATAGGGGATCTTCACCTCGTACCTGGTCTCGCGACCGCTGTTCGAAGGGACGCCGAAGATCGCGAGGCCGGCGGGCGCAGGCTCGGTGTGCCACATGCCCTCGATCGCGGCGAGCTTCATCTGCTGGTTCTCGGTCAGCGCATAGCCGCTCTCGTCGCCCAGCACGACGACCGACAGCGACGAAGCGAGGCCGAAGGCCGCCGCCACCGTGAAGCTGCGCTTGGCCAGCTCCAGATGCTTGCCCTTGAGCAGGTAGAAGGCCGAGACGCCGAGCACGAACACGCTGGCCATGACGTAGCCCGCGCTCACCGTGTGGACGAACTTCGCCTGGGCGACCGGATTGAAGATCACCGCCGCGAAGTCGGTGACTTCCATGCGCATCGTCTCGGGGTTGAACACCGATCCCGTCGGGTGCTGCATCCAGCCATTGGCGACGAGGATCCACAGCGCCGACAGGTTGGAGCCGAGCGCCACCATGAAGGTGGTGAACAGGTGCGCCTGTTTCGACATGCGATCCCAGCCGAAGAACATCAGCCCGACGAACGTCGCTTCCAGGAAGAAGGCCATCAGGCCCTCGATCGCCAGCGGGGCGCCGAAGATGTCGCCCACATAGTGCGAGTAATAGGACCAGTTGGTCCCGAACTGGAATTCCATGGTGAGGCCGGTGGCGACGCCAAGGACGAAGTTGATGCCGAACAGCTTTGCCCAGAAACGGGTGATGTCCCGCCAGATCGGGCGGTTGGTCATCACGTACACGCTCTCCATGATGACGAGCATGAACGAGAGGCCGAGCGTCAACGGCACGAACAGGAAGTGGTAAAGCGCAGTCAGCGCGAATTGGAGCCTCGATAGCTCCACGACTGCCATGCTGATCATCGCAGGAAATCCCCCTACGCAAGAGTCTGCGCCCAACGGGTTTGGTCGCGTCCTCATTGTCCCTAGAAGCGGTCCCCGAAGGCGACTTTGACCATGAACAAATACGCGGCGAACGCAACTCCGGCTAAGGGATGATATGATCTGGCTCCTGGATGTACCCGGTGCCGCGCTTTTCGCAGGGGGCATCGCGCTGGCGGTGAGCGCCCTTGCTGCGGGTGACGGCATCTCCCTGCTCGCTGCCTGCATGATCCTGGCAGGCGGGCTGATCCGTGGCGGGGCAGCGTTGCTGGTCCATGCCACCGCGATCCGCGCCGCCCAGCGCGTGGTTATGGCGTGGCGTTCCCATCTGTTCCCGCGCCTGCTCGCCGGTCGCCTCGCTCGCCCACTCCTGGCCGGTGAGAGTGCTGCCCTGGCGATCGACCATATGGCGACGATCGAAGCCTATCAGTCGCGCTTCAGGCCCGCGCGCGCCGCCTCTGCCGCAACGCCGTTGCTGGTTGCCGCAATAATCGCCTTCGCGAGCTGGGTGTCGGCCGCGATCCTGGTCATCACGCTGATCCCCTTCGCACTCGGCATGATCCTGGCCGGTACCGCCGCGCGTCGAACCTCGGAGCGCCAGCTGGCCGCGCTCGCCCAGCTTTCCGGCCTGTTCGTCGACCGCGTCCGCACCCTGCCCGTCATCCGCCATTTCGGCGCCGAGGACCGGATCACCCGCCAGGTCGGCATCGCCACCGGCGAAGTCGCCGAGCGCACCGTGGCGGTACTGCGCGTCGCTTTCCTTTCCGGCGCAGTCCTGGAGTTCTTCGCGGCGCTCTCGGTCGCGCTGGTCGCGGTCTATTGCGGGTTCAGCCTGCTCGGCCTGCTGCCCTTCCCCGCTCCCGAAAAGCTCACGCTCGGCCAGGCGTTCTTCGCGCTGGCGATGGCACCGGAATTCTACCTGCCGATGCGTCGCCTGGCCGCCGCCTATCACGAGAAGCAGCTGGGCGACGCAGCGAGCGCCGCATTGACCGCAGTCGAGGCCGAAACGCCCGCGCCACCCATCTCGGCGCGCTTCGACGGGCTGCAGGTTACCGGTCTCGTGATCCAATGGCCGAACCTGCATATCGGCCCGGTCAGCTTCGCGCTGGCACCGGCCGATATGGTTGCGCTGACCGGCCCGACCGGCAGCGGCAAATCGAGTCTGCTCGCCTCGGTTGCCGGGCAGATCGTTCCCGCCGCCGGCGCGGTGCGCATCGCCGGCGGCGGGGCTCTCGATCCCGGCGACATCGCCTGGGCGGCCCAGACCCCGTTGCTGCTTCCCGGCACCCTTGCCGAGAACATCGCCCTTGCCCGGCCGGACGCGACTATCGAGGCGATCGGTCAGGTCGCTTCGCTGGTGGGCCTGGATACCCTGCTCGCCGCACGCGGCGGGCTGGGACTGGCGCTCGACCATCGCGGCTCCGGCCTGTCGGGCGGCGAGCGGCGGCGGATCGGACTGGCGCGGGCTATCCTTTCGGGCCGCCCATTGCTGCTCTGCGACGAGCCCACTGCCGACCTCGACGCCGAAAGCGCTGCCGAGATCATCGACCTGCTCAAGACGCTTGCCCGCGACCGCGCGGTCCTGGTCGTGACCCATGATCCAGCCCTCGCCGCCGCGGCACGTCTGGAGGTGGCGCTGTGAACGTCTTCACCCTCGACCCGACCGGGCGCCGCTGGCTCCGACGCGCGAGCATCGCCGCGGTCGTTGCCGCGCTGGCCGGCATATTGCTGCTGGCGGTGTCGGGCTGGTTCCTGACCAGCGCGGCGCTGGCGGGGGCCGCCGGGCCGGTCGTCGCGCTCGGCTTCAACTATCTGATCCCCAGCGCCGGCATCCGGTTGCTGGCGATCCTGCGCACCGTGTCACGCTATGGCGAGCGGCTGTTCTCGCACCAGGCGGCGCTGGGCACGATGGCCGGGATGCGCGGCAGCCTGTTCGGCAGGCTCGCAGCACAGGATGCCCGCACCGGCCCCGACCTTTCCGGCGGCGACGCCAGCGCCCGGCTGATCGGCGATATCGACGCGCTCGAGGACCTGATCGTCCGCAAGCCCACCCGACCCGCCAGCCTGGTCGCGGCGGGCATCGGGGTGCTGCTCGCCGCGTTCGCCGGCTGGGCATCGGCACTGGCACTGCTCCTGCTGCTGGCCGCGCTACCCTTGCTGCTCGATCGTGCCGCCCGTCGCCTGACGAAGCAGCCTGCCCATGACGCAGCCGAGGCGCTGGGCGCGCTGCGCACCCGCTATGTCGAATATGCCGCCGCCCGCGCCGAGATCGCCGCCTATGGGCTGGCCGACCGGGTGACGCAGGACCTGGTACCGCTCACCGAGGCGCTCGACACCGCCCGGGCGCGGCTGAACCGGGGCGAAGGGGCGATCGCGGCACTGCTCGCCGGCTATACCGGGCTGGCCGTGGCGATCGTGCTGCTGCTCTCCAGCGGCCCCGCCCCGCAGGTCGCGCTGGCACTGCTCGCCACCGCCGGGGCGATCGAGGCGATGGCCGGGCTGGCCCGCACCGCCTTCCGCCAGGCCAGTGTCGGCGAGGGCCTGCGCCGGCTCGAGGCATTGCTGACCCTGCCCGAACCCGCGGCCCCCCAGGCGGATGGCACGCCGCTGCCGCTTCGGCTCGGCACACTGCGGCTCGAGCCCGGCAGCCGGGTTGCCGTCACCGGGCGCTCGGGGTCCGGCAAGACGCTGCTGCTCGATGCGCTGGCCGGCATGCGCGCCGTTGAGGTCGATGCCGCGATCGGCGAGCAACCGCCCATCGCCCAGCCCGGAGCGCTGCTGCGCAGCCAGTTCGCGCTGTCCCCGCAGGACGCCGCGCTGATCGCCGGGACGATCGGCGACAATCTCCGACTAGCCCGGCCCGGGCTCGATAATGCCGCGATGTGGGCCGCGCTCAAGGCCGTGGTGCTCGACGATCGCATCGGCAGGATGCCGGCCGGGCTCGACACAAGGCTGGGCGAAGCCGGCGGCACGCTTTCGGGCGGCGAGCGCAAGCGGCTGTCGCTGGCGCGGGCGCTGCTCGCCGGACGGCCCTGGCTACTGCTCGACGAGCCGACCGAAGGGCTGGACGCCGCCACCGAGGCCGAGCTGGTCGCCCGGCTCGACCAGTGGCTGCGCGGGACCGCGACCGGACTGGTGCTGGTCTCGCATCGGCCGGCACCGCTTTCGCTTGTCGGGAGCAGCGTGGCGATCGAGGCACTGGCGCCTCGGCCGGTTTAGGTTCCTGCTCCCACTATAGCTCCCCGGCGAAAGCGGGGCCCAGAATCACAAGCCACAGAGCAGAAAAACCCTGGGCCCAGGCTTTCGCCGGGGCTCAGTGCGGGCTCCAGGCATGGCCTAATCCTACGCCCTCACGGCATCGACTCGCGAAAGTACACAAAGTACAGGCCAAGAACGGGTTTTTGGCTCGGCAATTTTGACCTTCTTTATGGGAACGCGCGGCATCTCGCACGATTGCTACGTGCGGCTGATCCTATTTCACCAACAGCCTCAAAAAGCGGCTGAGCCCAAGTTCGACCGCCCGAGGCAAGCAGGCGAAATCCTACATTGCAAGGCCGCACAAAAAGGGCCGGCATCGCTGCCGGCCCTTCCCCGTCAGCGGGGGTACGGGTTCAGAGACGGACCCCAAGTCCTACGCCGAACACCAGCGGGTTCACCTTCACATGGGTGCGCTGCGTGCCGATCGCGGTGGTATCGAGCCGGGCGTCCGTGGTGATGTCGATGTATTTCACGTCGAGGTTCAGGAAGACCTTCCTGGTCAGGTCGACATCGACACCAGCCTGCGCCGCCCAGCCGAAGCTGTCCGACATGCGCACCCTGGTCTTGCCCACGGCCCCCTGCAGGCCGCTCGATGCCTTCTCGTCCCAGAAGATCGTGTAGTTCACGCCGGCGCCGACATAGGGGCGGATCTTGCCCCGCGAATTGAAGTGATATTGCGCGGTCAAGGTGGGCGGGAGCACCCAGGTCGAGCCAAGCTTGCCGATCGAACCGGTGGTGCCGGTGGTGCCACCGAAATTATGCTTGGTGGTCGAGGCGATCAGCTCGAAGCCGATATTGTCGGTGACCATGTAGGTCGCATCGATTTCCGGCATCACGGCATTGTCCAGGCTCACCTTCTCGGTGGGGAAAGCCGGCTTGATGCCGTTCGATTTCTCGTTTGGGGCCACCACGATCGTGCGCAGGCGAACCAGCACGTCGCCGGCGCGGATGCCGGTTTCGTCGCTCGTCTGGGCGCTGGCGGGGACGGCGACCATCAGGCCAGCTGCGGCCAGAGCGATCAGGGTCTTCATTGTTACCTCCACTGTTGACCCCATTGCCAATGGCCCCCGCCAAACCTCGCCGCATTGCAGCAACGCAAACGGGGATTTGACTGGTGTCAAAGCCGCCCGGAGCCCGTGCCCGCAGACAGGATCGCATGTGGACCTATCACCCCGAGCTGCTCGCCACGCCGGTGCCCCGCTACACCAGCTTCCCCACCGCAGCGGAGTTCGGTGACGATGTCGGCCCGGCCGACATGGAGCATGCGCTGGCGCGGGTGCGCGAGGACGAGCCGATCTCGCTCTATCTTCACGTCCCCTATTGCCATGAGATCTGCTGGTATTGCGGCTGCAACACCGGCGCCGCCAACCGCACCAGTCGGGTCGCCGCCTATGTCCAGCGGCTGGGCGAGGAGATCGACCTGATCGCCCGACGGCTCAACGGGCGCGGCAAGGTCGCCCGGATCGCCTGGGGTGGCGGCAGCCCCAATGCGCTGGCACCATCGCAGTTCGATGCACTAATGCACCGGGTACGCGCTGCCTTTGCCTGCAGCGAGGCGACCGTATCGGTCGAACTCGATCCGCGCGGCTTCGACTGGGGCTGGGCCGATTGCTTCGGGCGCAACAAGGTGACGCGCGCCAGCCTGGGCGTGCAGACCTTCGCGCCGCATATCCAGCGCGCGATTGGCCGCATCCAGCCGACCGAGGAGATCGCCTGCACCGTCGGCCGCCTGCGCGCCGCCCGGGTTGAATCGATCAATTTCGATCTGATGTATGGCCTGCCCGGGCAGTTTGCCGAGGATCTCGACGAGACGCTGCGCATCGCGCTGTCGATGCGGCCGGAGCGGTTCGCGGTGTTCGGCTATGCGCATGTGCCGCATTTGCTGCCGCGCCAGCGCCGGATCGATGCGACCCGCCTGCCGGGCGCCGCGGTCAGGTTCGCGATGGCGCAACAGGCGCATCGCTTGCTGCGCGGCGGCGGCTATGACGCGATCGGCTTCGATCACTTCGCGATGCCGCACGATGCCATTGCCCGCGCCGCCCGCAACAAGACGCTGCGCCGCAACTTCCAGGGCTTTACCGAGGACCCGTCCGATGTGCTGATCGGCCTGGGCGCCTCCTCGATCAGCGCCTTCCCCGGCGCGCTGCTGCAGAATGAGAAGAATGCCGGCCGCTACCACCTGCGCATCGGCAATGGCCAGCTTGCCACCGCGCGCGGCATCCGCCGCAGCGCCAGCGACCGGCGGCGCGGCGCGATCATCGAGGCTTTGCTTTGCCGTAATGAGGCGGAGTGCACCGGGCTGCCCGACCTGGCCGATATCCGCGAGCGGCTGGCGCCGTTCGAGGAATACGGGCTGATCGCCTGGGCCGGCACGCGCCTCCTGCTCGACCAGGGCGCGCTGCCCTATGCCCGCAGCATCGCCGCGACCTTCGATCCCTGGCGCGCCGCCAGCACCACGCGCTTCAGCAGCGCCGTCTGACCCTCCAGCCGAAAGCGTCCCCTCATGCTCACCGACGCCCTGCTCCTCGATCGTACGCCCACCGTTCCCGGTTGCGCGCCTGCCCGCTGCCAGGCGTGCAAGGCGCGCGGCAATTCGCTTTGCGCGGCGATGGGCGATGGCGAGATTTCGGCACTGCATGCGATCGGTCGCCGCCGCAGCCTGCCTGCGGGCCAGGTGTTCAACTGGGCCGGTGACCAGAACAATCACTGCGCCACGGTGGTAGAGGGGATGCTCAAGATGACGGCCTCGACCGAGGACGGGCGCGAGCAGATCGTCGGGTTGCTGTTCCCGGGCGATTTTGTCGGCGAGCTGTTCGAGGAGGACGCGACGCTGACGGTCTCCACCCTGTGCGACACCGATCTGTGCACCTACCCCCGCGCGGCGTTCGAACGGACGCTCGAGGATCATCCGCGCATGGAGCGGATGCTGCTCCGCCGGACGCTGGCCGCCCTGGGCGATGCACGCAGCCGGATGCTGGCGCTAGGCCGCCGCAACGCGAAGGAACGGATCGCCGGCTTCCTGCTCGACCTGGTCGAGCGCACGGGGCAGCCGGCCGGCAATGGCGGGGTGCTGATCGCGATTCCGATCAGCCGCGGCGAGATGGCGGATTATCTGGGGCTGACGATCGAGACGGTGAGCCGCCAGCTCTCGCAGCTCAAGGCGGCGGGCATCCTCGCCTTCGCCAAGGGCGATCGCGGTTGCACGGTGCTGGGCGAAGAACGGCTACGGGCAATCCTCAACCCGGCATGAGCCCGCGCCGGGCGATCTCGATCCCGCTCTCCTTGAGCGCGATCGCCCGGCGGCAGCCATCGAAGAAGCAGCGCAGCATGTAGGAGAGCTTGCCGACGTCACGCTCGCCTTCCGGCTCGATACTGTGCCACAGCTCGCTGGCCAGATCCTCGCCGTGCATCCGATCAAACTGGTGCATCTCGTGCAGCGCCGAGAGGAAGGCAGGCCCGGGACGGTGCGCGAGCGGCAGGTCCGCGAACAGCCGCTCGGCGCGGTTGAAGTGCGTGGCGGTCACCCGCTGGATCGACTTGCACAGCCGCAATATCTCGTCCGCCGCCGGCAGGGACGGCAGGCGATCGGCGACGATCTCCAGCTCGTGGCACAGGCTGCGCTGCACGACGTGGTCGTCTTCCAGTATCTCGAACGTCGAAATGTTCATGGGCACATCGAAGGGCGAAGGGGGGACCGTCATGATGTGATCTTTCGCATCTGGCCCGATCTAGCCCGTCGCCGGCGATCGCAACTTGACGGACGTCAAAAGGCTCCGGACGCCCGTCGCAACCGGCGCTCGCCTGGCGCCGCGGGTGGTGATAGCCAGCGCCTGCCCAGCCCCAGTGAGGTCCAGATGAAGCGCTTCCGATTTGCCGCCGGCACCGCCCTTGCCCTGCTCGCCTCCACGACGGCGATGGCCCAGCCCAAGTGCGGCCAGTTCACGATCGCGATGATCCCCGACACGCAGAACTATACCGACTACACCCACCAGAAGGCGGCGGGCTATCCGCTCGATGGCGTCGAGCTGTTCTATGAGCAGATGCGCTGGATCGCCGCGAATGCGCGCAGCGCCGGCGGCGACATCGTCTTCGCCACCCAGGTCGGCGATGTCTGGCAGCATTATTCGGAATGGACCGACCCGGAGCATGAGGTGCGCGGCTTCAGGGCCATGCCCAATTCGGGAAGCTCGGAAGTCGCCGAGGGGCCGCGCAAGGAAACGCGCGCATTCGAGATTCCGGCAGCGATCAGGGGCTTCGAGATCCTCAAGGGCAAGCTTCCCTTCTCGGTGGTGCCCGGCAACCACGATTATGACGCGCTGTGGACCGATCCCGCCTATCCGCCGCAGCCCGAGCGCAAGGACTCGCTGAGGATCGGACTGCGCCACCTGGGCGGGCTGGACGGATTCCGCTCGGCCTTTTCGGACCAGTCCGAGTTCTTCAAGGGGCAGCCCTGGTATGTCGATGCGCATGACGGCGGCGCGGACAGTGCGCAGCTCTTCACCGTCGGCAAGTGCCGGTTCCTGCATATCGGCCTGCAGTTCGATGCCCCCGATGCCTCGCTAGCCTGGGCGAAGCGCGTGCTGCATCGCTTCCCCGACGTGCCGACGATCGTCAGCACCCACAAATACCTCGATCGCGACGGATCGCATGCCGATACCCCGGCGCTCGACCAGAGCATCCTCGATCACCGCGACAACAACCCGCAGATGGTGTGGGACAAGCTGATCAGCGAGAACGACCAGATCTTCCTGGTGTTGAGCGGCCATATCGGCGGCCAGGGCTATAGCGTCGACCACAACCTGGCCGGGCACGAGGTGCACCAGATGCTCGCCGATTATCAGGGGCGCTGGCAGGTTGCGAAGGAGCTGGGCTGGAAGAACGCCAACGCTACCCTGGGCGACGGCTGGATGCGCCTGCTGACCTTCCGGCTCGACGGACCGAAGCCGAGCGTGCAGGTGCGCACCTGGTCGACCTTCTACAAGAAGTTCAGCACCGAGCTGCCCGACTATGCCGCCTGGTACAAGGCGCATGAGGGTATGGCAAAGCTCAGCGACGCCGAATATCTGAAACGCGACGATTTCAGCTTTGAACTGCCCGACTATCGCGCGCGGTTTGGGCGCAAATAGCACCCTCCCCAATTCGGAACGGCAAGAAAGTAGCGCGACGGGGATGCCCGCCGCGCTCTTTCCTTATCAGGGCAGCGGCACCGAGGCCGGCGGCTGGGTCGGCGCCGGCTGGCCATAGTTGAACGTGCCGGTGCCGATGCTGATCTTGGTCGTGTCGTTGAAGCCGTTGGCGTCATCGAGCTCGCTGGCGATCGCGCTGGCGGTCGCCTGACCCTGGGTAACGTTGATCGTGCCACCACCGCTGGCGGAGAGGCGCAGATACTGGCCGTTGCCCGCCTGGCCTGCGATGCCCGAGAAGCTGTTGCCCGAGACGCTGACATTCACCGTCGGGAAGCCACCGGTATTCTGGTTGTTGTTGATCACGAGCCCGCGGCTGCCGTTGATGTTGCGGATCGTGTTGTTGAGGATGGTGACGTTGGTGGTGAGGTTGCCCGTCGCCTGACCGACCAGGCCGACATTGACCACGATGCCCTGCGAAGTCTGGATCTGCTGGATCGTGTTGCCGCTGATCAGATAGTTGGCGTTCACGCCGCCTTCGTTGCTGATGCTGATGCCCGCACCGACATTCGAGCCCGAATTGGTCACGGCGTTGTTGCCGATGATGTTGTTGGTGATCCGGCCGTTGACCGTCCGGGTGAACGGCGCGTTGCCGTTCTGGAAGTCGTTGATCGCAGTCGAACGCGTGCCGACGAAATTGTTGTTGTCGATATTGTAGGTCAGCGTCGTCGAGCCCGGGCCGGTCGAGACGTTGATGCCGTTATTGGTGTTGGTGAAGAACGAACCACTCACCTGCACGGTCATGCTGGTGCCGGTGCTGTCGGCGAACAGGCCGCTGCCGACGATCGTGGTCGGCGGGCTCGCCGCGTTCCAGTTGCCGGTGAAGTTGCTGCCCGAGACACTGATCCCCATCGCCGACGTTCCCGTGCCGAGGAAGTTGAAGATGTTGCCGTGCGGGCTGGTGCCGTTGCCGTTGATGCCGACGCCGTTCGACGCGAAGGTCGAGTTGACCACCTGGAAGTTGGTCAGCGTGCCGGTCGAGTTGGTGATCTGCACCTCGAACTCGTTGTTGTTCTGGATCGTCGAGTTGAAGATGCCGGTCGGCCGCGCACCGTTCGAAGCGGTGCCGGTCAGTTCGGTGATGTTGATGCCCGATTCATCGGTGCCGGCATCGTTGCCATTGCCGCTGATCAGCATGTTGTCGATCAGGAAGCCGTTGACGTTCGAGCCGCCGATGCCGTCACCCAGATTGTTGGTGACGTTCATATAGGCGAGGCGGACATTCTCGGTGCTGGTCAGGCTGATGCCCTCGCCGATCGAGTTCTGGATCGTGCCGCCCGAGCCTGCCGCGCCGGTGCCGGTGACGTTGATGCCGCCCGACGAGCCGGTGTTGTTGAGGATGATGCCGCTCAAGGCGCCGTTCGACGAGATGCTCTGGAAGCGCAGGCCCGACGAGCCGATCGTGGTGTTGACGACGTTGAGCGCAGTGCCCGTGGTCGAGGTGATCGTGTTGCCGCTACCCGCCGTGGTGACGGTGCCGCCGCCCGTGGCGTTGAAGCCGGTGCCGCTGTTGGTGGTGATCGCCATCCCGCCATTCGGGAAGCTGATCGTGCCGCCGGTGTTGTTGAGCAGGTTCAAGGCGGTGTTCGCGCCGGTGCTCAGCGTCGTGTTGCCCAGGAAGCTGATCGTGCCCGAATTGACGTTCTGGACGACGATGCCGTTGTTGAGCCCGCCGGTGGCGCTGATGGCGCCCGAGAAGGTGACGTTGCCGGTCTCGTGGTTATCGACCAACACCACGTTGTTACTGGTGGTCTTGGTGATCGACGAGGCGATGCTGATCCCGCCCGTGCCGTTCAGGATGTAGACGCCGAAGCCGGTCGGATCGTTGGTGGCGCCGATCGCGCCGGCCGCCAGGTTCACGGTATTGGTAGAGCCGTTGATCTCGACGCCGTTGCCGGCGGTGTTGTTGATCGTGACGCTGCCCGCGGTGAAGGTACCGTTGCCCGCACCGTTGATCTCGATGCCTTCGTCGCCGGTATTGGCGATCGTCACGGTGCCGAGATTGACGTTCATCGTCGATCCGCCGCCGTAGAAGATGCCGTCGGCCGTCACGCCGGTGGTGCCGGCGATCGAGACGGTGGTGGCGTTCAGCGTGCCGGTGCCATCGACATTGCTGATGTTGATCGCGCTGCCGTTGGTCGAACCGGTGCTGGTCAGCGAGTCGAAGACGAGGCCGAGCGAGCCGACACTGCCGTTGACCAGGTTGAGGATCTGGCCGGTCGCGGTCTGGATCGAGTTGCCGGTGCTGTAGACGATCAGGCTGCCACCGCCGGTGAAGTCGATACCGTTGCCGGTGCCCGACGCGGTGATGTCGACGCCATTGCCGCCCGCCGCCGAGGAGAAGGTGATGTTGGTGCCAGTGTTGCTGGCCAGCGTGACCGCATTGACGTTCGCCACGGTGTTGAGCGTGATGCTCTGGCCGTAGAAGTTGATCGAGCCGCCGCTATTGTTGGCGATGTTGATGCCCTGCGAATTGTCGGTGAGATTACCCGACACAGTGATGGCGCCGCCGGTGATGTTGGTCACTTCGACCGAGCGGGCGGTGGTGCCGCTGGTGGCAACGCTGCCGGCATAGTCGAGCGACAGCGTGCCGCCGCTGAAGTCGATGCCGCGGCTGCTGGCCGTGATCGCGCCGCTGTTGATGGTGACGCTACCGGTGAGCGTGCCCGCCGTCCGGGTGACCAGGATGCCGTTGGTGCCCAGCGTGTTGCTGGCGTTCGCAAAGTTCAGGTTCAGCGTCGACGTCACGCCCGCAGTGTTGCTGATGTCGAGGATCGTGCCCGAGCCGGTGGTGATGGTGCTGTTCGGACCCTGCACGTTGATCGTGCCGCCGTTCGCGATGGTGAAGGCGGTGCCGCTGGTCGTGGTGACGCCCAGGCTGCTGCCGACCGAGCTGAACCCGACGGTGCTACCCGCATTGTTGGTCAGCGTGATCGCGTTGTTGGCCTGGGTCGACAGCGTGGTCGTGCCGTTGAAGCTGACCGTGCCGCCACCATTGTTGGTCACGCTCAGGCCCAGCGCATTGGCGCCGCTCGAGGCGATCGTGCTGGTGCTACCGAAGGTCACCGTACCGGCAGCGTGGTTGTCGATGCGGACGGCATAGCCGTTGCTGTCATCGATGCTGCCCGCATAGGTCAGGCCGCTGTTGCTGCTGGTGAGAACGAAGGCGTCGCCCGCAGCGGCATGGGTAATCGCCGTGCCGCTGCCGAAGCTGAAGGTGCCGTCCGCGCCGTTGACGATGTCGATGCCGGCATCGCCACCGTTCAGCGTCGTCGTGCCGGTGAAGTTGTAGGTGCCATCGGCATTGTTGAACTGCAGGCCGGTGCCGTTGGTGGCGCTCAGCGTGCCCGTCTGGAAGGTCAGCGTGCCGCTCGAATGGTTGAGCACATTGACCAGTGCGGCGTTGTTCGCCTGGGTGATGTCGCCGTTGTAGGTGACGGCGGCGGTGCTGCCCGAGACGTTGAACGCCGTGCCCGTCGGGCTGGTGATCGAGGTGCCGGTGCCGAAGTTGAAGGTGCCGCCCGACCCGTTGAGGATGTCGACCCCGGCATCGCCGCCGTGCAGCGTCGTCGTGCCGGTGAAGTTGTAGGTAGCATCGGCATTGTCGAACTGCAGGCCGATGCCGTTGTTGGCATCCAGCGCGCCGGTCTGGAAGGTAACCGTGCCGCCCGAATGATTGAGGAACGAGACCAGCGCCGCGTTGTTCGTCTGGATGATGCTGCCGCTATAGGTGATCGCCGCGGTGCTGCCCGAGACATTGAACGCCGTGCCCGACGGGCTGAGGATCGACGTTCCCGCGCCGAAGCTGAAGGTGCCGCCCGAGCCGTTGAGGATGTCGATGCCCGCATCGCCGCCGGCCAGCGTCGTGGTGCCGGTGAAGTTGTAGGTGCCGTCGGCATTGTCGAACTGCAGGCCGGTGCCGTTCGAAGCGACGATCGTGCCGGCATAGGCCAGCGTGCCAGTGGCGTGGCCGCCGCTGACGCTGAGCGCCGCGTCCGCGCCTGCCTGGCTGATCGAACTGGTGGAGTCGAAGTTGAACGAGCCCGTACCGCCGGCGATGGTCAGGCCCGCACCGTTGGCGACACCGATATCGACATTGGTCGCGTTGATCGTGCCACCCGAAGCACTGAACAGAATGCCCGCCGAAGCGCTGTTGATGTTCACGTTGGTGAGCGTCGTCGTGCCGGTGGTGTTGACCAGGGTCATCGCAGTGCCGGTGGCACCGTTGCTGGTAACGTTGGTAATTACCGTGCCGGCGGCGTTGAAGAACAGATCCGACGGATTGTTCGCGAAGTTGACATGGTCGACCGTGGTGTTGGTCGACGGCGTGATCTCGATGCCGCGCGTCACGAAGTTGCGGATCGTCATATAGTCGATCAGCGTATTGGTCGCACCCGCGCCATTGTCCTTGATGCCGCGGTTCGCGGTCGAAAGGCCGTCGAGGATGAAGCCCGACAGGTGGTTGTTCGAGGCACCCAGGGTGATCACGTTGCTGCCCGCCGCGCTGGTGAGCGTCGCTGCGCCATTGCCGGTGGGATCGGCAATGTTGAAGCTGGTGCCGCCCGACAGCAGGATCGTCGAAGGCACGGTGAGCGTGATGTTGATCGGCGCGCTGCCGGTGCCGGCACCCCCGCCGACGCCGTCTCCGAAGCCGCGGACCTGGAGGTTGGATGCCAGGACGAGCGAGTCATTGCCGTTCGAGCCCGCCGCGCTGATCGCGCTGCCATTGTTGATCAGGACGATCATGTCCTGCGCCGCCGCGATCAGTTCCGCCGCAGCCAGCGTCATCGGATTGTTGCCGTCTGCACCGCTGCCATTGCCGCCGCCGGTCGCGCCGTCCGCATCGACGAAATAGATCTTGTTGAGGCCGAAACCGGCGCCCGGGCTGCCCGAGAAGGCAACGTCGCGGAAGTCGTAGGTGCCGACGGTCGGTGCGTTGGTCGCGTCGATCGCGGTGGTCGCCGAGATGGTCGAGCCCGTGTCGATGCCCGACTCGCCGTCGCCATAGGTGAGCAGCGCGTTGGTCGAGGCATCGAGATAGATGCCCGTGCCGACGCCCGCGATCGAGCTGGAGGCGCCCATCTGGCCGCCCAGCAGGATGCTCGCGCCACCGAGCGTGCCGCGCAGATCGACACCGATGCTGGTGCCCGCGCCGCCGGAATTGGTGACGTCGAAGTCGCCGATGATGATCGGCGCCGAGAGCGTGGCGCCGTTGAGGTCGAGCGCCACCGCGCTGTTGCTGTTCAGGCCGATATCGAGATCGGTGATCGACAGACCGGTCCCGAGGATGCCGGTGACGTCGATGCCGCGCGAAGTGATGCCCTGCAGGTTGACCGTGCCGAGGCTGATCGCCGGCGCGACCGTGCTGACGCCGTTGAGCAGGATGCCGGTCGTCGCGCCATTGGCGCTAACGCTGCCGAAGGTGAAGCCATTGGTACCGATGGTCACGTTCTGCAAGCTGAGCGCCGTGCCAGTACCGGTGGTGCTGATCGAGTTGCCGACGCCGCGCACGATGACCGTGCCGCCCGAGCCGGCGCTGAAGCCCGTACCAGTGCTGACGATGTCGAGGCCGTTGCCGCCCGCCGTCGGATTGAAGTCGATCGTGCCGCCGCTGTTGCCGGCCATCGAGACGCCGAAGGCGGTGGCGTTCAACGCAAGCGTCTGGCCGGTGAAGGTGATCAGGCCCGAATTGACGTTGGTGACCGAGATGCCGCCCACGGTCGATGCCATGTCGCCACTGAAGGTGACGGTGCCGATCTCATGATCGACGATCTGGACCATATTGGTGCCGACAAGCGTCGAGCCCACCGAAACGTCCGCGGTGCCGCCAGTGAGCGAAACCGCATAATTGGCCGCGCCGGTGGCGGTGATCGAGCCGGTGCCCAGGGTGACCGGGCCGGTCGAGCCGGCGATGACTACGGTGCTGCCATTCGCACCGGCCAGATTCATCGTGCCGAAGGTCACCGCCGAATTGCTGTTGAGCAGTTCGATGGCGTTGCTGCCCGCCAGGCCGATCGTGGTGTTGCCGAAGGTGATCGCCGCGGTGCCGGTGCTCACCTTGATGCCGTCATTGGCGGCGCCGCTGGTGCCATTGGCGATGCTGACCGTGCCGCCGTTGAAGGCCGCGCCGCTGAGTCCGCTCAGCAGGATGCCGTTGTTGGCGACCGTGCCGGTGGCGGTGAGCGCATCGAAGGTGATGCCGCCCGAGCCGCTGGTCACACCGCTCAGGCCAAGGATCTGGCCCGTGGCGGTGGTGATCGTGTTGCCCGAACCGAGGACGGAAACCGTGCCGGCGGTCGCGCTGAAGCCGGTGCCGCTGGTGGTGGTGATGCCGAGCCCGCCGCCGAGCAGCGACAGCGTGCCGGTGCCGACCATGCTGAACGCGGTGTTGGCGCCCGTGCTGAACGTCTTGCTCGCGTTCAGGAAGCTGACATTGCCGGTGCTCGTCGCGTTGATGTTAACGCCCGCGCCGCCGTTGTGGCTCACGGCGCCGGAGATGGTGTAGATGCCGCCGGCGCCGGAGAAGCTGAACGCGGCCCCGGCCGTGGTCGAGGTGATCGCACCCGATAGCGTGGCCAGCATGCTGCTGCTGAACACGGACAGCACCGAGCCGGCGCCCGCATTGATCGTGCCGCCGTAGTTCAGCGTGCCGCCGGAGCTGCCAGTGATGCCGATCGCCGCCACGGTCGAGCTGGTGCTGGCACCGATCGAAGCGGTCCCGCCGCTCGCGCTGGTCGCGACGTTGACCGTGCCACTGGTCATGCCGTTGAGGCGGATGCCGTTCGAGGCGCCGTCGATCGTCAGCGTGGAGCCCGCCACATTGGCGATGTTGACCGTGCCGACCGCACCGTTCAGGTCGAAGCCGACTCCCGTGGTATCGAGATCGAGCGTGCCCGTGAAGTTGACGCCGCCGGTCCCGCTCAGGCTTTGCAACAGAACGCCGGTGCTACCGCCGCCAATGTTGAGCCCGCCGATGTTGAGCGCGCCGTTGAGCGCGGTCCCGCTCGCCAGCACGGCTTGCACCGCAGCGGGCGCAGCAGTGATATTGCTGAACGAAACACCTGCATTGGCGACCGTCACGTTGCCCAGCGCCAGCGCCGTGGCGTCGCCGGTGGTGATGGTGTTGCCGGTGCCAGTGATGCTGAGCGTGCCACCACCCGTGGCAAAGAAGCCCCTGCCGGTGGTGGTCGTGATCCCCAGGCCACCGGTGAAGTCGATCGTCGCGCCGGTGTTGTTGGTGAGTGCGACGCCTGCGCCGGTGGTGTTGTTGACCGTGACCGCGCCCTGGAAAAGGGCGTGCATCGGATCGGTCTGGCCGGTGTTGTCGCGGATCGCGATCGCGGTGTTGGTCGCGCCGCTGATATTGACCGCACCGGTGACGGTGAAGCTGCCCTCGACCTGATCGAGCAGGATGCCATAGGCGCCGCCGGTCGAGCCGACCGAGCCGAGCACCATGTTGATCTTCAGCGGATCGAGGTTGATCGCGGTGCCGTTGGTGGTGTCGATCGCCCCGCCGGTGGTGCCGAGGAGGAAGTCGTTCGCCTTGGAATTGGCAACGGTCAGGCCGGTGCCGGCATTGTTGGCGATGTTGAGATCGGTGAAGTTCAGCGTGCCGGTGACGTTGGTCAGGCTGAGGCCATCGCCGGTGATGCGCGAAGCCGTGGTGCCGAGCGTCAGGGCGCCGGCGGACACGGCCTGGAGGCCGGCGGCAACCGTGTTGGAATCGAAGGTCAGGTCGTTGAAGATGAAGCCGCCGGTCTCCGTCGTGTGCACGACATTGAGATTGGCCAGCTCGGTAACCGTGAAGGTACCGGTGCCGCTGCCGTCAAGGTTCAGGATGTTGCCGCCGTTCGCGGCAAGCGTGAGGTTGCTCAGCGCCAGCGTGACGTTCGCGGCGTTGTCGTAGATGCGCAGCGCGCCCGCCGCGCCACCCGAGATGGTGCTGTTGCGGATGACAATGGGCGCCGCGGCACCGTTGCCGAGCACGCCCGCGCCAGTGCCCGAATTGGTAATGATGACGCCATCGATCGTGTTGCCGCCACCCAGCGTGACGGTGGCGTTGGCGCCGCTCGCCGTGAGCGTGGGGGCGCCGGAGCCGGCGAAGGGATTCGAGATCAGGCCGGCCTGCACGTCGAACAGCAGCACATTGCCCGGTGCGCCGCCGTCAACCATGAAGCTGTCGGTGTCGCGGAAGCTGAGCAGCGACTGGCCACCCGCGAGATCGAGCGAACCGCCTGCGCCCGCCGTGGCGTCGAGCGTATCGCCGCCGCCGGTCGGGTCGTTGAGCAGCACGATATAGGTCGCGCCCGACGCCTCCGCGCCCGCCAGCGAGCCCGGGTCGGTCAAGGTGCCGATGCCGGTCGCGCCCTCGAGCACAAAATAGGCCGAGACGGACAGATTGGTGGTGTCGCCGGTCAGCTTGACGTCGGCGAAATTGTAGGTGCCGGTGCCGCCGTTGAGGCCGGCAATGACGAGCGGGGTGACCGCGGTGATCGCCGAAGCCGCGCCATTGGCGTCGGTGTTCGAGCCGTCGCCGTAGCGGAAGGTGCCGGTGATCGCCGCATTGGTGAGATCGACGCCGATGTTCACGCCGGTGATCGTGCTGCTGCCGCTGATGATGACGTTGCTGGCAGTCGTGCTGCCGGTCATGTCGATGCCGCGGGTGCCGGTGTTCGAGGCACCGGTGATGTCGAGCGTGGCGAAGGTGACGTTGCCGGTCGCGCCGGTCAGGTTCACCGCCGTGGTGTTCGCCGCGAGGCCGGTGATGTCGACATTGCCGAAGGTGAAGGTGCCGGCCGAGCCGCCCAGGATCGCCAGGCGCGCACCGCCGGAGAGGATCAGGTCGCCGAAGCTGTAGGTGCCGTCCGCATCGAAGAAGGAGATGCCGGTGCCGCCGGTGATGTTGAACGTCGCGCCAGTGAAGTCGATCGTCCCGCCGGAATGCGTCCCGATGTCGACTGCGGCAAGGGCGGCAAGCGACTGGCTGATCTGGCCCGAATAGGTGAGGTTGGCGGCCGAATTGCTGACGAACAGCCCCGCCCCCGCCGCGTTGGTGACGCTGGTGCCCGACCCGAAGGTGAAGGTGCCCGCCGAGCCGTTGGTGATGCCGATCTGTGCGCCGCCGGTCAGCGTTGCGCTGCCGAAGGTATACGTGCCGTCGGCATTGTCGAACAGGATGCCGTCGCCGCCGCTGACATTGAGCGTGGCGCCGCTGAAGTTCAGCGTGCCGGTCGCATGTGCCGCAACGTTCAGCGCCGCGCCCACCGACTGGTTGACCGTGCCGAGATAGGTCACACCCGCCGTCGAGCTGGCGACGTTGATCGCGGCACCAGTCGGGTTGGTGATCGTGGTGCCGGCACCAAAGGTGAAGGTACCAGCCGAGCCGCCCAGGATATCGATGCCCGCATCGCCGCCGTTCAGCGTGGTCGTGCCGTTGAAGGCATAGGTGCCGTCGGCATTGCTGAAGTTCAGCCCAGTGCCGTTGGTGGCGCTGAGATTGCTGGTGCCGGTGAAGGTCACCGTACCCGCGGCATGGCCGCTCACGTCGAGCAGCGCAGACGCACCCGTGACGCTGACGCTGCCGGCATAGGTGAAGTCGAGCGGGCCGGTGGTGGTGCCGATCGCGATCGCCGCGCCAGTCGTGCCGCTGATGCTCGAAGCTGCACCGAAGGCGAAGCTGCCGGTCGTCGTTCCGCCGATGGATATGCCGTTGCCAGCGCCGGTGATGGTAAGGTTGGCCACGTCAAGCGCGCGGCCGCCGATGCCGGCGCCGGTCACATTGAGCGCGGTGATGCCGTTGCCGGTGCCCGCATGCGTCACGCCGTCCAGCACCAGATCGATGCTCGTGCCGGTCAGCGAGAGCGCTGCGCCGTTGAGCGTATCGATCGTGCCGGCTGCGCTCGTCAGCGTCAGGCCGGTGCCGTTGGTAAGAATCCCGGTGCCGCTCTGGTTGTAGATCGCCAGATCGGTGAAGTTGAGCGCGCCCAGCGCGTTCGATAGATTGACTGCGTTGCCGGTGAGCCGCTGACCGGCAGTGCCGATGAACAGCGAAGCATCGACGGTCTGATAGCCCGCCGTCGCGAGATCGGCGTCGAACGTGGCCCCGTCCAGATAGGCGCCCTGCGAACCGACACCCTGGGTGATCGTGATGTTCGCAAGCTGGGTAATGGTCATGCTGCCGCCACCCACGGCGTACAGCGCCAGCGGGATCGAATTGCCGGTGGTGGTCAGCACGAGGTTGCTCAGCGCCGCGCTGGCAGTGCTGCCGCCGGCGGCCAGCTCGATCGCGCTGTCACCACCGGAGATGATGCTGTTGCGGATCGTGACGTTCGCCGCGCCCGTACCATAGATGCCGGTGCCCGCGCCGGTGATCCGTACCCCGTCGACCAGATTGTTGCCCAGGACACGCACCGTATCCGCGCCACCGCCCTGGGTAGTGGTCAGCGTCGGCGCGCCCGATCCCGCGAAGGGATTGGTCACAACGCCCTGTGCAATGTTGTAGAGGACGACATTGGCCGGCGCGCCGCCCGGCAGCGAGATCGTGTCGCCATTGAGGAAGCCGAGCAGCTGCTGGTTGGCGTCGAGGACGAGCGTACCGGTATAGCCCGGATTGTCGCCGTCGGTTACGCCGATCGCATCGATGACGTCGTTGCCGCCGTTCGGGTTGTTGAGCAGGATGATGACATCGCGGTTCGCGGTCACTGCGCCCTGCAGGCTGCCCGGGTTGTTGCGCGAGCCGTCGCCGGTGCCATTCTCCACAACCCAATAGACCGTAGCCGAGGTCGAGAGCGTGCTGGTGTCGCCCGTCAGGTTCACATCGGCGAAATTATAGGTGCCGATCGCCGCGTTCAGGCCGGTGATCGCGATAGGCACGCCGGTGCTGCTGAGGCTGATCGTCGAGCCCGCGCCGTTCGCGTCGGTGTTCGAGCCGTCGCCGAAGCGGAAGGTGCCGGTAATCGCAGCGTTGGTCAGGTTGACGCCGGTGCCGACGCCGGTGATCGCGCTGCTATCGGTGACGAGCAGGTTGCTGGCGAAGGTCGCGCCAGCCAGATCGATGCCGATCGATGCGGAGTCACCGGTGCCCGCGATGTCGAGCGTGGTGAAGCGGACATCGCCCAGGACATTGCGCGCGTCGAGGCCGGTGCCCGCGCCAAGGCCGGTGATATCGACATTGGCGAACTCGATCGTGCCGCTGCTGCCCGCACCGAGCAGGATGCCGGTGCCTGTCGGGTTGGCGATCGTCGCGGTGTTCATGAAGATCACCTGACCGTCGATGTCGGTCAGTTCGATGCCCGTGGCACTGTTGGCGATCGTGCCGCCAAGCGTCGCGAACCCGCCCGTCAGGCCATTGATGCGCAGGCCCGCACCGGTCGCGCCGGTGATGTTGAAGTTGGCGAGAAGGACAATGCCGGCATTGCTGAGGATCTCGATGCCGTCGCCTGCGGTGCTGGTCGTGGTGACCGAGCCCAGGCTGATCTGCGCGGTGTTGCCGCTCACCGAGACGCCCGCGCCGGCAGTGGTGCCGCCGATGTTGATGCTCGAGAAGCCCAGATTGCCGGTGCCGTCGATATTGGCGAGCGCGACGCCCGAGCCATCCGAATTCTGCACGGTGACGGTGCCGAAGCTGAGGTTGCTGCCAAGCGTGGCGGTATCGATCGCCAGGGCGCGCGCATCGCCGGTCGCGGCAAGGTTCAGCCCCGAGCCCCCCAGCGTCAGCGATCCGCCGCCGACACCGGACAGGTTGAGCACCGCCGCGCCCGTCGTGGAGGTCGAGGAAAGCGTCAGGTTGCTTAGCGTTGCCGAGGCGGCAACACCGCCCGAAAGCAGGCTGATCGCACCGCCGTTGCCTGAAATGATCGAGTTGGTGATCGAGACGTTCGATGCGCCGATACCCGACACGCCGATGCCCATGCCGCCAATGCGCAGGCCATCGAGCGCCGAGCCGCTGGACAGCGTGACCGTCGCGCCCGCGCCGGTATTGGTGAGCAGCGCTGCGCCCGAGCCCAGATAGGGATTGGTGACGATGCCCGGCGTGATGCCGTAGAGGAACAGGTTCGCCGGCGTGCCGCCGCCCACCGCCTGGGTATCGCCGTTGAGGAAGCCGACCAGGTGCTGGTTGGCGCCGAGCGTCAGCGTGCCGAGGCCGGCGACGTCGAGTACGTCCTGCCCGCCCGTCGGGTTGTTGAGCAGCACGATATAGTTCGCGCCCGAAGCCGCGGCCGCCGCCAGGCTGCCCGGATCGGTCTTGGTGCCCGCGCCGGTACGGCCCTGCTCGACGAAGAAGACGGTGACCGGGTTGATCGCCAGGTTGGTGATGTCGCCGACCAGATTGACGTCGGAGAAATTGTAGCTGCCGACGGTCTGGTTGAGGCCGCCGATCGCGATCGGCGTGATCGCGTTGATCGTCGAGGCAGCGCCATCCGCGTCGGTGTTGGAGCCGTCGCCATAGCGGAAGCTGCCGGTGATCGCGGCATTGGTGAGGTCCACGCCGGTGCCGACGCCGGTGATCGTGCTGCTGTTGGTAACGGTGAAGCTGCCGGCGAAGGTCGCGCCGGTCAGGTCGATGCCGCGCGTGCCGGTGGTGGACGCACCGGTGATGTCGAGCGTGGCGAAGGTTACGGTGCCGCCGCTGCTGCGCGCGTCGACGCCGGTCTGGTTCGCGCCCAGCCCGGTGATGTCGGTGTCGCCGAAGCTGATCGTGCCGGTGCTGCCCGCACCCAGCTCGACGCCCGTGCTGTTCGCGATGGTGGTGGCGCCGAAGTTCAGCGTGCCACCCACCCCGTTGACCAGGATGCCGACGCCGGTGCTGTTCGCGATGCTCGTCGCGCCGACCGTCAGACTGCCCGAGAGGTTGGAGACTTCGAAGCCGTCAGCGGCGCCGGTGATCGACGCGCTGGCAATATTGACGTTGCCGGTGGTGTTCGAGACACGGATGCCCGAACCACCGGCGTTGTTGGACGCCACCGCGCCGATCGAGACATTGCCGCTGTTGCCGGTGACGCGCACGCCATCGGAGCCGGTGTTAGACACCGAGACCGCACCGAGCGTGACGTTGCCGGTGTTGCCCGACACGACGACGCCGATGCCGGCGGTGTTCGTCGCGGTCACCGCGCCGATGTTCACCGTCGCCGCGTTGTTCGCGACACCAAGGCCGACACCCGCGGTGGCGCCGCTCACGGCAACGTTGCCGATGCTCAGCGTGCCGCCAGCCACCTGCGTGACCTGCACTGCAGCGAGACCGCCGGCCGCCCCGGTGCTCACCGAGCCGACGCTGAGCGTGCCGACCGTCACGTCATTGGCGACGAGACCCTGCGCCGAGCCCGTGCCGGCGATGTTGATGCCGGTACCCGACACGTTGAGCGTCCCCGCCCCCGCGCCGCTCAGGTTCAGCACCGTGCCGCCGCTTGCCGACAGGTTGAGGTTGGTGAGCGTGGCCGAGGCGGCGGTACCGCCGTCGATCAGGCTGATCGCGCCGCCATTGCCCGAAACGGTCGAATTGCGGATGATGACATTGGAAACGCCCGAACCGACGATGCCCACGCCGAGCCCGTCATTATGGATGATCACGCCGTCGACACGGCTGTCATTCGCCAGGTTGAGCGTCGAAGTGCCGGTGGTGCTGGTCAGGATCGCCGCGCCCGAGCCGGCATAGGTGTTCGCGATGCCCGTCGGCCCGAGGTTCGAGACGATCAGGTTCGCCGGCACGGTGGCGCCGGTCACCGCGAAGAAATCGGTATTGAGGAAGCTGACCAGCGACTGGCCGGCCGTCAGGTTCAGCGCGCCACCGACCAGGACCGAGGTGTCGATGACGTCCTGCCCGCCATTCGGGTTGTTGAGCAGCACGATATACTGCGCGCCCGAAGCCGCGGCGCCGGCAATGCTGCCCGGATCGTTCGCCGTGCCCGCGCCGGTCGCGCCGGCTAGGACGTAATAGGCGGTGAAGCTGCCGCCGGTGATGTTGTTGGTGTTGCCGTCGAGCTGGACGTCGGCGAAATCATAGATGCCGTGCGTCGCGTTCATGCCCGCGACGACGATCACGGTGTTGGCGGTGATCCGGCTTTCCAGGCCATCGGCGGCATTGGCGTCGCCGAAGCGGAAGCTGCCGGTGATGTTCGCGTTGGTCAGGTTCACGCCGATATCGACGCCCTGGATCACGCTCGGATTGGTGATGGTTACCGCGCCGGCATTGGTCGCGCCGGTCAGGTCGATGCCGGTCGAGCCGGCGGCACCGGTTCCCGTGATGTCGAGCGTGCCGAAAGTGACGTTGCCCTGCGTGCCGGTCAGGTTCAGACCGGTGGCGGCGCCGAGGCCGGTGATGTCGACATCGCCGAAGGTCACCCCGCCCGGCACGCTGCCGATCACGATTCCGGTGCCCGTCGGATTGGCGATGGTGAGCAGGCCCGAGAAGGTCGTGCTGCCGGCCAGGTTGTTCAGCGAAAGCGCGGGCGAAGCCGAACCGGTGATGGTGGTCGCGCCGGTGAAGGTCACGCTGGAGCCGGCGAGCGAGCCGTTGATCGTGATCGGTCCGGCGCCGCTGATCGCGCCGGTGAAGCGGATCGCGCCGCCGACGTTGAACAGCGAGACGAGCGGGCCTGCGCCCGCATCGGTGATGGCCGCGCCGAAGTTGAGCCCGATCGTGCCGCCGCTGCCGGCCACGCCGGACTGGCCGACCTGCACCGATGCGCCGCCGCTGTTGGTGATCGTGCCGCCGCCGATCGTCACCAGGCCGGTCGAGCCGCCGGTGATGTAGAGGCCCTGCTGGCCGCTGTTGGTGATGGTCAGCGTGCCGATGGTCAGCGCGTTGCCGCCGGTGCCCGAGCCCTGGACGTTGCTCAGGATGATGCCCGCGCCCGCCGCGCCGATCGAGCGCACGGACGAGAAGGTCAGGTCAATGAACAGCGGGTCGAGGTTGAGTCCGGTGCCGGCCGTGGTGTCGACCGTGCCCGCGGCGTTGGTCAGCGTGAAGGTGCCGGACTTGGTGTTGGCAACCGTCAGGCCGGTCCCGCCATTGTTGGCGATGTTGAGGCTGGTGAAGCTGAGCGCGCCGTCGACTTCGGTCAGCGTGACGCCGGCGCCGCCGACGCGCGCGGTGGTGGTGCCCACCTGCATGGCACCGGCATTGACTGCCTGGACGCCCGCCGCGGTGCTGGAATCGAACGTGACATAGCGCGCCGCGAAGCCGCCGGTCTCGCCATTGCCGCCGGCGATGTTGATGCCGGAGAGCCCGGCCACCGTGACGGTGCCCGCCCCCGAGCCGTCGATGTCGAGCACCGTGCCGCCGGTCGCGGACAGGGTCAGGCTCGACAGGGTGGTCGTCAGGTTGCCGCCGGCGTCGTTGATGTCGATCGCGCCCGCGCCGCCGCCGATGGTCGAGTTGCGCAGGGTGACGTTGCTGCCGCCGTTGACGACCACGCCCGCCCCGGCCCCGCCACGGATGGTGATGCCGTCGATCACCACCGCGCCGGTGGTGTTGTTTAGCGTGAGGCCGGCCGCGCCGGTGTTCTCGATGGTCACGCGCTCGAGCGCGAAGCCGCCGACTCCGTTCGCGAGAATGCCCGAGCCGCTGCCGCGGACGGTGACGTCGCGCACCACCGAGCCCTGGCCGAGCGTCACCGCCGCGCCGCCGGCGTTGCTGCCGACGATCACGCCGTTGGTGCCGCCGAAGTTGAAGGCGCTGACCGAGCCGTCCGAATGGCGCACGCTGACGCTGCTGGCGCCGCCGACGAGATACTGGTTGGTCGCGAGCGTGACGCCGGTGCTGGCGATCGTGCCGGCATTGCCGAGCGCGACGACGATGCCGTTCGCGCCCGCCCGCGTTACCGCGTCGCTCAGCGTGGTGGTGGCGGCGCTGGTGCCCGCTGCACCGGCCGTGCCCGAGCCGCTGGTGAAATAGACGCCGCCGAACGCCACGCCGGTGCGCGCATCGACTGCGAAGTTGGTGCTGGTGAGATCGGTGTAGCGCGTACCCGACGGCGTCACATAGTCGCGACGCAGCCGCTCGCCCATCTGGCGATCGAGGCCGCTGTTACCGGCGCTGCGATCCCGCGAGCCGCGCCCGAGCGGGATCGACAGGCGCACGGTGCCGCGCGCCTGGGTGCCCCAGCGATTGTCGTTCTGCAGCTCGGCGCCCAGCGAGAAGCGGCCTCCGGTTCCCAGCGGATCCTCGATGCCGAGCTCGAGCCCGCCGCGGATGCCACGATAGGCCTTGCTCGCCGCGTCGGCGCGATAGTCGAAGCCGGCGCCGGAAGCGCGCACGCTGAGCTGCTTGCCGAGCGGCAGCGTCGCGCCGATCTCGGCATTGGCGCCGGCAAGCGGCACTTCCTCGAGCCGCCACCCGCTCTTGCGCTCGATCAGACGATTGTTCTCGATCGAGAGCACACCTGCCGGGCTGGCATTCGGATCGACATAGCCGATCGTACGGCGACGATTGACCGGCAGGCGATAATTGACGTGCAGGTCGAACACCGAGGTGAAGCCCTCGAGCCCGAACGACACCGCGGTCTGGTCACGCGAAGTGATGTCGGTCTTGTAGAAGTCGACGCCGGCATTGACGCCGATCGCCACATCCTCGCCGATCTTGCCGCGCCCGCCGATCGTGACCGATCCGTTGCGGTCATAGCGCTCGTCGGTGCCGATCCGGCCGGCGACGAACAGCAGGTTCGAGTCGTTCTGCGCAACCGGCGTGAAGAGCTCGAACGAGACCTGGCTGCTGCCATCAGCGGCACGGGCATCGACTTCCGCCCGCGGCTGCCAATTGGGGGTCTTGTCCTGCGCCTGCGCTTGCGCGCCAGGTGCCCAGGCCAGCGCTACACCACTAAGGCAAGTGGACAGCAGCAGGCGGCCACGGTTCAGCTTCTGCACGGACAATCTCCCCCGATCGGCGTGCAAACCCTGACATCGGCGTTCGTGCCAATGACTCGACGGATGGATTGTGACGCCTGGTTAACGGCTACCACCCCAGGCTTCAGGTCTCAAGCTATCTAATACGTAGTGTTCCGGAAGACATCGCGTCATTGCGGGGCAGTGCCGCACCAAGCCCTATGGTCAGGCTCTTTCGTTTCGGTTAGGTCTTGATCCGGGATGTTCGGGGGAGACTAGCGTTGGCAGAACCATTTTTGTCGGAAATCCGGCTGATGTCATTTGTCTTCGCGCCCAAGAACTGGGCGCTGTGCAATGGCCAGTTCCTGCCGATCAACCAGAACCAGGCGCTGTTCTCGCTGCTGGGCACCACCTATGGCGGCAACGGCCAGACCACCTTCGCCCTGCCCGACCTGCGCGGGCGCGTGCCGATCCATGTCGGCAACGGCCACTTCCTGGGCGATCGCGCCGGTGAGGAGGCGCACACGCTGAGCATCAGCGAGATACCCACCCACGTGCACTTTCTCCAGGCGTCGAACGCCAACGGCAATGCGGTGAACCCCAATTTCGGCGGCACCGGCTATGTACTCTCGGCCGAGCCGGGCAACGCCTATTCGACGGGCTTCACGCCGAGTGCGGTCGCGCTGAACGCCGCCACAGTCGCCAATAACGGCGGCAGCCAAGCGCACCTGAACATGCAGCCGTTCCTGACGCTGAGCTACTGCATCGCCCTTGCGGGCATCTTCCCGTCCCCGAACTGAGGAAAGCTCCATGGCACAGCCTTATGTCGGCGAGCTTCGCATCTTCGCCGGAAACTTCGCCCCCGCGGGATGGATGTTCTGCGAAGGACAGCTCATCCCGATCTCCGAGAACGAGACGCTGTTCAACCTTATCGGCACCACCTATGGCGGCGATGGCCAGAGCACCTTCGCCCTGCCCGACCTGCGCGGACGCCTGGCGATCCACCAGGGCACCGGCAGCAGCGGCACGAATTACACGCTGGCCGAGACCGGCGGCGCCGAGGAAGTGACGCTATCGATCAACCAGATTCCCGCGCACAGCCATCCTTTGCTGGGTGCATCCGGCAACGGCACGCAGGCCAATCCGAAGAATAACGTCCTCGCCAGCTCGACGCTGGTGAAGCTTTATTCGGGTGAGGCTGCGGACACGGCGATGTCCGCCACTTCGATCACCTCGATCGGCGGCAGCCAGCCGCACACCAATTTCCAGCCGTATCTCTGCCTGAACTACATCATCTCGCTGTTCGGCATCTTCCCGAGCCAGAACTGAGAGGAACGCACCATGGCCGATCCCTTTGTCGCCGAGATCCGTATCTTCCCGTTCAACTTCGCGCCCAGGGGTTGGGCGTGGTGCGACGGGCAGTTGCTGCCGCTCTCACAGAACACCGCACTTTTCTCGCTGCTGGGCACCACCTATGGCGGCAACGGCAAGAGCACTTTCGCGCTTCCGGACATGCAGGGCCGCGCGCCGATGCATCCGGGACAAGGCCCCGGCCTGTCCTTGCACGATCTGGGCGAGATCAGCGGCACCGAAACGGTGACCCTGCTCGAGTCGGAAATCCCGAACCATACGCATACGCTGCGCGCTTCGGTTGAGGATGCCACCCAGGGGACGCTTGCGAACGGCGTTTCGCTTTCCACCAGCACCGGCGGTTCGCTCTACCAGACCACGACCAACACCAACCTGGCCACCATGTCGCCGCAGGCGCTCTCGTCGGCCGGTGGCAGCGCTCCGCACAACAATATGCAGCCCTATCTGACCTTCTATTTCTGCATTGCGATGCAGGGCGTGTTCCCGCCCCGCTCCTGACCGTATACGCGCGATCATGCCCCCGCCCCTCCACGCCGCCGCGCGCTTCGACCTGTCGTATCGGCCGTTCGTGGAGGGCGATTTCGGCTTTGTCGAAGCACTCTACTTCTCCACGCGGGAAGAAGAGCTGGCGCTGAGCGACTGGCCGGCGGAACAGAAGCGCGCGTTCCTGACCCAGCAGCACAGCGCCCAGCACCATCATTACGTTACCTATTATCCCAACGCCGAGCGGCTGATCCTCGAGCGGAATGGTGCGGCGATCGGCAGGCTCTATGTCGATGCGTGGACACACGAACTGCGCATCGTCGACATTTCGCTGATGCCCGCGGCGCGCGGTCAGGGCCTGGGCGAGGCGATATTGCGCGACCTGATCGAATGGGCCGCCGGCCAGGGCAAGGGCGTCTCGATCCATGTCGAGAAATTCAATCCCGCGCGGCGCCTCTATCAGCGTCTCGGCTTCGTCGTCACCGAGGACAAGGGCATTTACGAGCTGATGGAGCTCGGCACGCCGCGTGCCTCCGAACCGGCTTAGAAGAAGACTGCCTCGTACCGGATGCCGCCCGCCGGATCGAACCCGATCGGCACGATGAAGATGTCGTGCATCGCATCCCCGACCGGGAAGGCGTAGATCGCCTGGGGGAGTCGCGGTTCGGACGGTCCGAGGAACTCCAGACGGAAACCGCCCTCTTCGCGCGCCGCCTGGGGCAGTTCCTGCACCTTTGCGAGTGCGAGCCGCTGCGCACCGACTTCGGTTTCGATGACGAAAGCCTCGCCGACCCGGTCCGCGAAATCAGCCAGCGTGAGCGGCGCGGAGGTCCCCGGCGAAGCGGCATCGAACGTCATGTCGTCAATCCTCCCAGGCCGCATGCGCGCGACATTCCCGCTATAGGCAGGCCATGCCGGTCTGGCCAATCCCGCGTTGGGCCGGTGCCCCATAATTCACGAGTGCAGTATCCGCACCGAAATGGTAGGAAGGCCGCTCGGGGGAAAGGTCCGTGCAAAGCGTCGCACTCGGGCCTGGCCGCAAGAAAAGCGGAAACAATGACTTACAGCTCGCGTCGAAGCTTCGTGGTTGGGGGTGTGATTGCAGCGGGGGCCGGAGTCGCCGGATGCAGCGGTGGCGGTGGCAGTTCCAGCACTGGCAGCGTCGTCACGCCTGTCGCGGAGGCAACGCCGAGCGGGCCGGTGCTGACCGCATCCGAGATGAGCGACTGGCAGAAACTGCTCGGCTCCTCCTTCGTGATCACCACGCCCAGCGGCAAGGTTACCGCCACGCTCGCCAGCCTGGAGCAGATCGTGGATGCATCGCGTCCCACCAATCTGGCACGGCACTTGGGCTTCTTCGCGACCTTCCAGATGGCGCTTGGCCAGGTACCCGCCGGCCAGAAGACCTACCAGCTGTCGCACGCGACCAAGGGCAGTTTCGATCTGTTCCTCGGCATGCCCGGACAGAGCAATGGCCAGGGCGTCATCACCGCCCTGCTCAACTAGCCAAGAGAAACTATCGGCTTCGCCCGCATGGGCGATCGCCGGCCAGCGAAAAGAAGGGCGCGACCGGTTGCGGACGCGCCCTTTTTCTTTCCTCGATACCGGCGGGTCAGAAACGGAACCCGACGCCACCCAGGACCTGATTGCGCGAGAAGCCGCCGGAATAGTTTGAGTAGCGATACTCGCTGGTCAGGAAGAATTGCCGGGTAACATCATATTCGACACCGGCGCCGAGGCGGAAGCCCGAGCGATCGTCATGGCTTTCGATCGTAGTGACGGCACCCGCGTTGGTGCTGGTGAGACGATCGCCGAAACGGGCATTGGTGTAGCCCGCCTTGCCATAGACCAGCACCCGCGGCGCCGCGACATAGCCGATGCGGCCGCCTACATAGAAATCGCGGTCGCCACGCTCGCACAGCCGGCCATTGGCCTGGGTGAAGCACGACTTCTGGGTGGTGCCGGTCACTTCGGCTTCGGGCGCCAGGCGCAGATCACCCACCGCCACGTCGTAGCCGGCAGTGCCGCCATAGACAAAACCCGAACCATCCTCGCCGCGGTGATCGACGCGGTCCCAGCCACCGGTGACGGCAACGCGGGCGCCGGTGAACGGAGCGCTTTCCTGCGCCATTGCGGGCGCCGCGACTGCGACGGATGCCAGCACAATGGCGGGAGCGATGAACTTCTTGAACATATGAGCCTCCTTTTCAATCCGATCAGCCAGTGATCGATGGAGGCGAGCTAGGGACGAAATCCCGGGAGCATCAGGCTACAAAAGTATTAGACACCCTGAGTAACACTCAGATTATCCCAAGGTATTATCCAGATGGTCAACCAAGTTACACAGCGCGGCGAGCCTGACATGGGCAGATGCATATCATCGTATAATGGCGAGAGCACATGATTCCGGGCGAAGCTCTCCCTTGCCCTCTCCCGGGCATCCTCTCCTGAACTTGCGGGCGGCTCCATTGGGGCCGCCCTTCTTTTGCGCGGGTCATTCAGTGAAGTCGAACGACCCTCGACCGACGGCAATCAGCGCCTCCATGTCCGCCATATGGGCAATGGCGGGCGCGGCCTCGGGCAGCGCCTCGGCAGTACGCACCCGCACGCCTTCGGTGAGCGTACGGTGCACGGGACAGCGATCGGCGATCTCCAGCAGCCGGCTACGCTGCTCAGGCGTGATCTCGCCTTCGAACTTGATCCGGCGAGAGAACACGTCCGGCGGGTTCTGCCCCTCCTCGCGCCGATGCCCGACCGCAGTGCAATGCACGCGCACGGGCCAGCCCTTGCGATCCGCGTAGAGCTGGAGCGTCATTGTCGTGCAGGCAGCAAGCGCGGCGGCGAGCAGTTGGTAGGGAGTGGGACCGGCGCCGAGGCCGCCTACCTCGACTGGTTCGTCCGCCATGAAATGCGCACCACCGGCCGATATTTCCAGCTGGAACCGCCCCGTCCCGCTCTTGGTGGCGACAGCTTCATCGAGCGTATCGTTCGTCTGCATCCACTTCACCTCGTTGTTGCGGCCCGGCAGCGGGCATTCCTTCCGACAGGCGCGGCTAATCCCGGCGCCGGGCCCGACGCCAGGTAACCACCAGCACATCCCGGCAAGCGGAAAGGGCCGGGTCCAGCGCGTGGATCGCGGTAACGCCGTGCCGGATCCGGCGATCATCAAGCAATACTGCCTCGCCCGGGGTAACCAGCGTAAAGCTGTCGCGACGGCCTGCCTCGTCGATGATGTGCGTGGTGCCGGCTTCGACGTTGCGCCGGTCGACCAGCATGACGAGCACCCAGTCCACCCCGTCGCGGTGCATGCCCTCGGGCGTGGGCTGGCCCGCCTCTCCGCCCAGCGCTTCGATCCGGAACTGATGGAATTCACCGTCCCAGCGCTGTTCGGGATCGCCATCAAGCGCCGAGAATAGCGGCGTGCACAGCGCAAACAGGTTGCGCGTGATCGGAAGGTCAACCAGCGCATCGGTAGCCGGCGCGAACCAGCGCTGGGTGTCGCCGTTCAGCGGGTTATAGTCGATGCTCTGGAAATGCGGCTGGTGCGCCTTGCGCAGCGCCTGTGCGCCCTGGAAGGTGAACGCGGCATAGCGCCGGCGGCGATAGCGGCCGCCATCCGCCATGTACTCGTCCTGGGCGAGATCATCCCAGCTCGCCGCGAAGCGCGCGAATTCCCCCGGGTCGGCGGCATGCGCCATCGCGCGGAAATCCGCGGCATCGACATGCACATAGCCCTTGTCGGCAAGCTGCTGCGCCAGCCCGGCGCCTGGTCCCGCAATTGCGCTGAAATCCATGCCTCGTCCCGTTCGTGCGGCTTCCATGCGCCGATGCCCGGCGCACGGCAAGCCAGACTTCGGTCGCAAAAATCGCTCCCGCCGGGCCAGCGCCGCGAAAATGCCGCCCGGGCCGCATCCCGGCAGCACATTCGCTGGTCATCGCAAGGCGCGGACCTCATCGTCCTTGCCCGTCATTTCCCAGCGGATCAGCGAGATCGGGATCGAACCGGCAGCACGGAAGCGATCATGGAACGACTTGATGTCGAACTTGTCGCCTTCCTGCATCGCGACATCGGCGAGCAGCTTCTCCAGCTCGACCTTGCCCATGTAATAGCCGATGCCATAGCCCGGCTGGCGCAGGTAGAGTTCGATATCGAACTGGGCGACCGCATCCCCAGGAGCCATCCATTTGGGCGTGCGAGAGACCAGCGAGGCATTGGCTTGCCGCCAGGTCCATTCGTTCGCCTGCATCTTCAGCTCGGGCAGGATGCGCGCGGCGCGCTTCGCGCCGAGGATATAGTCGATCTCGCGCGCCTTGGGGCGGCCCTCGAGCATGCCCGACTGGATCAGGAACTCCTCGAGATAGAAGGCCCAGCCCTCGTTGCGCAGGCCGTTGACGAAGAACAGCCGCGGCTGGCCGCGCACCGGTCGCGTGTCGCGCGCCGCCTGCAGTGCATCAAAGGCATGGCCGGGCAGGTTGTGCGCGCGCAGCGGGCGGCCATCGCGGAACTCTGCCTGAAAGAAGAAGTGGAGGTGCTGGGGCGGATCGAACAGGCCCGGCTTTGACGGATCCTTCTCGAAGGGGAACTGGTACGGCCCCTCCTCCGGGTCATGCTTCACATAGTCCGGGATGGTCACCCAATCGCCGTCGCGGAGGAACCGGAGCAGGTCCTCGTCCTCTACCTTGCGCTTGGCATCGAACTCGGCGCGGGTCTTGACCGGCTCGGGCATCGGGATGGCGCGGTTGCGATGCTCCTCGATCTTCAGGAAGGCGAGCTGGCGCTGATATTCGCGCTCGCCGATCACCCGGACCTCTTCAGGCGTATAGGGCAGCAGGAGGACGTGCTTGAGATACCAGGCATAGTTCTCGGCCCCCACACCGCCATATGCAGGCAAGGTGGCCTCGATGCTTTCGAGCCAGGCCTTGAACTCGGCCGCCGCGGCCTGGGCGCGCTTCGCCGGCGCGACGAGCGAAGGCTGAAGCTTCGCTGCCTGGGCGGCCAGCTCGCCATAGACGTTCACCTCGACCTGCTTCTGCACGATCGCCAGCCTTGCGAGATCGCCCCGCGCATCGGTGAGGTTCGCCCGCGCCTGGCGCAGGGCTTCCGGCACCGCGTTGAGCTTCGCCGCCAGCACCTCGGCCTTGTCCCTGGCGATCGGCAGCTTCGGGATGGCTATGGCGCCGTGCATCTTCGGCCCGAAGCCGAGATTGGTGGTGCTGTAGAAGGCCGGATCACGCTTCCATGGCTGCATCACCCGGTGCTGGAACTCGAGCCCGCGCATCTCGGCGAGGACGACCATGTAATCGACGCGCTGCGGGACCGGCCATTTGCCGTCGTCGATCGCCGCCAGCCGCGCCTCGAAGCGCTGGAGCTCGGCATAGTGGCGCGCCATCGTCGCTGGCGAATAGTCGGGCACGCCCTTGACCATCGGCGGCGGCACGAAGGCGCGGAATTCCTTGTAGAGCGCGAGCAGGGCGTCATAGCCCTGTGCCGCTGGAGCTTCCGCCTGAGCAGAAGCGGGCGGTGCAAGGGGGATCGGAAGCGCCGGCAAGGCCAGCAAGGCGGCGGCAAGACCCAGACGCTTCTTCATCCCCATTTCTCCTCGAATTGAAACCTGTCGTCACCCCGGCCTTGAGCCGGGATCCCGCTCCCTCTGGCTGCGGAAACAAGCGGGATCCCGGCTCAAGGCCGGGATGACGAGAGTGCCATCACAACGTGTTGAAGAACCGCGCCAGCCGCTCCATCGCTTCGGTCACCCGCGCCTCGGACTCCGATCCGAAGCAGACGCGCAGATGCCCTTCCCCGCCCGGCCCGTAGAAGCTGCCGGATTCGACCACGACATGCGCTTCCTTGAGGATCGCCATGGCGAGATCCTGCGAGGAACGGCCGGTGCCGCTGATGTCCGGAAAGGCATAGATCGTACCTTCGGGCTCGGCGCAGGCGACCCCGGGCATCTGGTTCAGCGCCTGGACGACGATGTCGCGCTTGCGGCGATCGGCCTCGACCATCGCCAGCATCGCATCCTGCGGTCCCTCGACCGCCGCACGCGCGCCCTCCTGGATGAAGACGTTGACGTGGGTCACGTCGGTCATGGTGATGCGCATGATCGCGGGCATCAGCTTCGCATCCGCGGTCAGGTAACCGATCCGCCAGCCGTCCATCGAATAGGCCTTGGTGAAGGCGAAGCAGGTGATCGTCCGCTCCCGCATGCCCGGCAGGCTGGCGATGCTGACATGCTCCGCCTTGCCATAGGTGATGTACTCATAGACTTCGTCCGACAGCACCAGCAGGTCATGCGCGATCGCCAGGTCGGCGACCTGCTGCAGCTCCTCGCGACTATAGACGCGGCCGGTCGGATTGGCCGGGTTGACCAGCACGATCATCCGGGTGCGATCGGTGATCTTCGCTTCGATCTTTTCCTTCGAGATCGCGAAATTGTCGGCCTTGTCGAGCCCGGCGATCACCACCTTGCCGCCCGCCAGCTCGGTCTTGCCGATATGCTGGGGGTAATAGGGATCAAGCAGGATCACTTCGTCGCCCGGATCGATCGCGGCCATGAAGGCGGCGAACGAGGCATGGGTAAGCCCGTTGCACACGAGCACCTCGTCGACGCCGTAGTCGAGCCTGTTGAACTCGGTAAGCTTCTTCACCAGCGCCTGGCGGAAGGAGAGCGTGCCGCGGAAATCGCCGTAATGGACGATACCAGCATCGAGCGCAGCCTTGGCGGCCTCCTTGATGTGGAGCGGCGTATCCGCATGCGGCCGGCCGAACTCGAGATGGATCAGGTCCACCCCCGCTGCATCCAGCTTGGACGCTTCGTCATACATGCCGAAGCTCTTCTTCGATCCGCCCGTGAGGCGCTGTGCCGGCCACTTCATTCTCGACCCCTTTTCGACTCCATTACCCGTGAATAATTGCGTGATATATGATATTTCAAGCTTGAAATTTCAGGCTTGAAATATCTACGCTGCGAGCGTTAGGTGACACGGACAGAGTCGCCGCGAGGGAGTACTGCTCGATGAAGATCGCATGCGTGGGCGGCGGGCCGGCGGGGCTCTATTTCGCCATCTCGATGAAGGTGCGCGACAGCAGCCACGACATCCACGTCTTCGAGCGCAACCGCGCCGACGACACGTTCGGCTGGGGCGTGGTCTTCTCCGACCAGACGGTCGAGAACCTGATGGCCAACGATCCCGTCAGCGGCGAGACGATCCGCGGCGAGTTCGCGCATTGGGACGATATCGACGTCCATATCCATGGCGAGTGCATCCGCTCCTCCGGCCATGGCTTCATCGGCATCGGGCGCAAGCGGCTGCTGGCGATCCTGCAGCAGCGCGCCCGCGACCTTGGGGTGCAGCTCCATTTCGAGCATGAGGCAAGCGACGACCTGGCCGACTGGGCGGATTATGACCTGGTCATCGTCGCCGACGGCGCCAACAGCCGCATCCGCGACCGCTATGCCGAGCATTTCGACATCGACATCCAGCCGCGCCGCAACAAATATATCTGGCTCGGCACGCACAAGGTGTTCGACGCCTTCACCTTCGCCTTCGAACAGCTCCCGGAAGGATGGGTCTGGGCGCACGCCTATCGCTTCGACGACAGCCTATCGACCTTCATCGTCGAGATGGCGCCGGAGACCTGGCACGCGCTCGGCCTCGACCAGGCGGGCCAGGACGATGCAATCGCCTTCAGCGAGCGGGTGTTCGGCAAGTATCTCGACGGCAACGCGCTGATGTCGAACGCCGGGCATCTGCGCGGCTCGGCGGCCTGGCTCAACTTCCGCCGGATCGTCACCGGGCGCTGGTCGTACGACAAGCTGATCCTGCTCGGCGACGCGGCGCACACCGCGCATTTCTCGATCGGATCGGGCACCAAGCTGGCGCTAGAGGACGCGATCAAGCTCGCCGAAGTGCTCAACCGCCCCGGGCTCGGCCGCGAACAGGCGCTGGCCGAATACCAGGCCGAGCGCAGCGTCGAAGTGCTCAAGCTGCAGAACAGCGCGCGCAACTCGACCGAATGGTTCGAGACGCTCGACCGCTATCTGCCCTTCGCGCCGATCCAGTTCGCCTATTCGCTGCTCACCCGATCGCAGCGCGTGAGCCATGAGAACCTCCGCCTGCGCGACCCGGAATGGCTGGAAGGCGTGGAGCGCTGGTTTCAGGCCCAGGCGCCGGGCGGCAAGGGCGACAAGCCGGTCCCGCCGATGTTCGCGCCCTACAGGCTGCGCGAGATGGCGCTGGACAACCGCGTCGTCGTCTCGCCCATGGCGATGTACTCGGCGGTGGACGGTACGCCGAACGACTTCCACCTCGTCCATTACGGCACCCGCGCCCAGGGCGGTGCCGGCCTCGTCTATACCGAGATGACCTGCGTCTCGCCCGAGGGGCGGATCACGCCGGGCTGCCCGGGCATGTACGCGCCCGAGCATGTCGCGGCGTGGCGGCGGGTCACCGATTTCGTCCATGCGAACAGCGGTGCGAAGATCTGCCTCCAGCTCGGCCATTCGGGTGCCAAGGGCTCGACGAAGATCGGCTGGGAAGGCATGGACCAGCCGCTCGACAGCGGAAACTGGCCGCTGATCGCCGCCTCGGACGTGCCGTGGAGCGCGGGCAACGCGACGCCCCGACCGATGACCCGCGCCGACATGGACGCGGTGCGCGACCAGTTCGTCGCGGCGGCGCGGATGGCAGTCGATGCCGGCTTCGACATGATCGAACTGCACGCCGCCCACGGATACCTGCTCTCGAGCTTCATTACGCCGCTGCAGAACACCCGCACCGACGACTATGGCGGCAGCCTGGAGAACCGGCTGCGCTATCCACTCGAGGTGTTCGCGGCGATGCGCGCCGCCTGGCCCGCCGAACGGCCGATGTCGGTCCGCATCTCGGCAACCGACTGGATGGGCGACCAGGGCGTCACGCCCGAGGAGGCCGTGGAGATCGCCCGCGCCTTCAGCGAAGCCGGTGCCGATCTGATCGACGTCTCGGCCGGCCAGACTTGGGCCGAGTGCAAGCCGGTCTATGGCCGCATGTTCCAGACGCCCTTTGCCGACAAGATCCGCAACGAGGCGCGCGTCTCGACCATGGCGGTAGGCAATATCTTCGAGACCGACCACGCCAACTCGATCCTCGCCGCCGGCCGCGCCGACCTGGTCGCGATCGGGCGGCCGCATATGGTCGATCCGATGTGGACGCTGCGCGCCGCCGCCCAGCACGGCTATCGCGGGGTGCGCGTGCCGCCCCAATATCTTGGCGGGATGAGCCAGCTCGCCCGCAACCTGCAACGTGCCGCCGAGACCGGCGCGGCACTCCGGAGCTGACGCCGATGCGCCTCAAGGACATTCATGCAGTCGTCACCGGCGGCGGATCGGGGATCGGTGCCGCGATTGCGCGCGCATTCGCCGAAGAGGGCGCCCGGCTGACGTTGCTGGGTCGCCGGCTCGACGCGCTCGAAGCCGTGGCCGCGACTATCCCCGGCGCGATCGCAGTCTCCGCCGACGTGACCGACCGCGCATCGATCGATGTCGCGTTCGAGGCCGCCCGGGCGGCGCATGGCCCGATCGGCATCCTGGTCAACAATGCCGGCATCGCGCCCAGCGCGCCCTTCGCCAAGGTCAGTGCCGAGGCGTGGCGCAAGACGATGGCGACCAATCTCGATGCGCTGTTCGATTGCTGCCAGGCGGCCCTGCCCGACCTGCTCGCGGCGCCTGCCGGGCGGATCGTCACCGTGGCCTCGACTGCGGGGCTCAAGGGCTATGGCTATACCGCGCCCTATGTCGCCTCGAAGCATGGCGCGATTGGGCTGATGCGCGCGCTCGCCGCCGAATTCGCCGCGACCCCGCTCACCGCCAACGCGCTCTGCCCCGGCTTCACCGATACCGATATCGTGGCGAAGGCGGTCGCGACGATCACCAGCCGCACCGGCCGCAGCGAAGCCGAGGCGCTTGCCGAGCTCACCAGGCACAATCCGCAGAAACGGCTGATCACGCCGGAGGAAGTCGCCGCGGCGGCGGTGTGGCTCTGCCTGCCGGCCAGCGGATCGGTGACTGGTCAGGCGATCCCGATCGCCGGCGGAGAAGTGATGTGACCCGCGCCACATCGCTCCGCGAGAAGCATGACGGCGCGCTCGACGATCGCGGCAGCGTGCGGCTGTGGCTGCGGCTGCTCACCTGCACCACGGTGATCGAAAAGCGCCTCAAGCGCCGCTTCGCCGACCAATATGGCGTCACCCTGCCCCGCTTCGACGTGATGGCCGCGCTCGACCGGCATCCGGAAGGGATGACGATGGGCCAGCTTTCCCAGGCGCTGCTCGTCTCGAACGGCAACGTCACCGGCGTCGTCCAGGTGCTGGTGCGCGATCGCTATGTGAGCCTGGCCCCCTCGCCCACCGACGGCCGCTCCTCGGTGGCGCGGCTGACCCAGCTCGGGCGCGAATGCTTCGCCGGGCTGGCCGAGGCGCATCACGAATGGATCGAAGCGATGCTGGCTGGACTGGGCCGCGAGGAACGCGGCCAGCTCCACCAGCTTCTGGGCGTGCTCAAGGACTCGCTCGCCGCCGAGGAAGGAGAGGAATGACCATGGATCCGACCAGCTTCGCACCGGAGCATTTCGGCTGGGCCTTTAGCGAGGGTGTGGCGACGGTCACGCTCAACCGGCCCGAACGGAAGAACCCGCTGACCTTCGAAAGCTATGCCGAGCTGCGCGATACCTTCCGCGACCTCGTCTACACGCCGCAGGTCAAGGCAGTGGTGGTCACCGGTGCCGGCGGCAATTTCTCCTCGGGCGGGGACGTCCATGAGATCATCGGTCCGCTGACCGAAATGGCGATGCCCGAGCTGCTCGCCTTCACCCGGATGACCGGCGACCTGGTCAAGGCGATGCGTGCCTGCCCACAGCCGATCGTCGCGGCGATCGACGGCATCTGCGTGGGGGCCGGGGCGATCATGGCGATGGCATCGGACCTGCGCCTCGCCACGCCGGCGGCGAAGACTGCCTTCCTGTTCACCCGCGTCGGCCTCGCAGGCTGCGACATGGGCGCCTGCGCGATCCTGCCGCGGATCATCGGCCAGGGCCGCGCCTCCGACCTGCTCTACACCGGCCGGATGATGTCCGCCGAGGAAGGCGAGCGCTGGGGCTTCCACAACCGGCTGGTACCGGCCGAGAGCCTGATCGACGAAGCGCTGGCGCTGGCACGCGGCATCGCCGCCGGCCCGACCTTCGCGCACGGTATCACCAAGACCCAGCTCAACACCGAATGGGCCGTGAGCGTCGAAACAGCGATCGAAATGGAAGCGCAAGCCCAGGCAATCTGCATGGCAACAAAGGACTTCCGCCGCGCTTTCGAGGCTTTTGCCGAGAAGCGTACGCCCGTGTTCGAGGGCGACTGATGGCCGACCGCAGCTTCCTCGACTGGCCCTTCCTCGACGACGGGCACCGCCAGCTGGCCGATGCGCTGGAGACCTGGTGCATCGCCAACCTCTCCGATCATCACGGCGCGGAGGTGGACGCCGAATGCCGCCGGCTGGTCCGCGCGCTCGGCGACGGCGGCTGGCTGCGCTACTGCGTGCCGGCTGCCTGGGGCGGCGTGCACGACACGATCGACATCCGCTCGCTGGCACTGATCCGCGAGACGCTGGCGCGGCATTCGGGGCTGGCCGACTTCGCCTTTGCCATGCAGGGGCTGGGATCGGGCACGATCTCGCTGTTCGGCACCGAAGCGCAGAAGGCCACCTATCTCCCCGCCGTGGCGCGGGGCGAGAAGATCGCCGCCTTCGCGCTGACCGAGCCGGGCTCGGGCTCCGACGTCGCCTCGATGGAGACGCTGGCCGAGCGCCATGGCGATGGCTGGCGGGTCAACGGCGCGAAGACCTATATCTCGAATGGCGGCATCGCGGACTATTACGTCCTCTTCGCCCGCACCGGCGAGGCACCCGGCGCCAAGGGCATTTCCGCCTTTGTCGTCGATGCCGAGACGCCGGGGCTCAGCGTCACCGAGCGGATCGAAGTGATCGCGCCGCACCCGCTCGCCACGCTGGAGTTCACCGACATGGCGCTGCCCGCCGACGCGCTGCTCGGTGAAGCCGGGCGGGGTTTCGCGGCGGCGATGGCGACGCTCGACATCTTCCGCACCACCGTGGGCGCGGCGGCGCTGGGCTTTGCCCGCCGCGCGCTCGACGAAGCGACAGCGCGGGCCCGCACCCGCAAGCTGGGCGATGGCACGCTGGCCGACAATCCGGTCACCCAGTCCAAGCTCGCCGAGATGGTGCTCGATATCGACACATCGGCGCTGCTGATCTACCGCGCCGGCTGGCTGCGCGACGTACGGGGCCAACGCAACACCCGCGAGGCGGCGCTGGCCAAGCTCCACGCTACCGACAGCGCCCAGCAGGTGATCGACAAGGCCGTGCAGATCTTCGGCGGCCTCGGCGTCACCGTCGGCGCGCCGGTCGAGGCGCTGTACCGGGAGGTACGGGCGCTGCGCATCTATGAGGGCGCCTCCGAGGTGCAGAAGATCGTCATCGCCCGCCAGCATCTCGCCCAGAGCGCGGGCTGATGTTCCGCGTCTCCTACCCCCTGCGCTTCGCGCACTGCGACCCGGCGGGCATCGCCTTCTACCCACGCTGCCTCGAGCTGTGTGACGCCGCGGTGGAAGACTGGACCCCGGCCGTGCTGGGTGATGACAGGCGTGCTATGCACATGGGCCGCGGGCTCGGCCTGCCCACCGTCAGCCTCACCTCCACCTTCACCGCGCCGAGCAGACTGGGCGACCGGCTCGACTTCACCGTGCAGCTCACCCGGGTCGGGCGTAGCTCGATCGATCTCGAAGTCGAAGTGACCTGCGAAGGTGCGCCGCGCTTCAGCGTCCGCCTTACCCAGGTGCTGATCGCGCTCGCCGGCGGCACCTCGCAGCCCTGGCCTCCCGAATATCGCCAACGCCTTGAAACGGAATGCCAATGACCGCCCATCAAAGCCTGCTCCCTCCCGGCTGGAAACGCCCGCGCGGCTATGCCAACGGCATCGCGGCCAGTGGCCGGATGGTGTTCACCGCCGGCGTGGTCGGCTGGGACGAAGAAGAGCGCTTCGTCTCGGCGGATCTCGCCGGGCAATTCCGCCAGGTGCTGATCAACACGCTGGCGATCCTTGCCGAGGGTGGAGCCGGCCCCGAGCATATCGTCCGGATGACCTGGTACGTCACCAGCCGCGACGAATATCTCGCGCAGATCGCCGAGATCGGCGCCGCCTATCGCGAACTGATCGGCCGCAACTATCCGGCGATGGCCGTGGTTCAGGTCGCGGCACTGGTCGAGGCCGAAGCCAAGATCGAGATCGAGACGATCGCGGTCGTCCCCACCGCCTGAGGAACCCCAAAATGCAGAAATTCGACTGGGCCGATCCCCTGCTGCTCGATGCGCAGCTGGAGGATGAGGAGCGGATGATCCGCGACACCGCGCGTGACTATGCCCAGGCACGGCTCGCGCCGCGAGCAATCGAGGCGTTCGACCGGGAAGTCACCGATCCGGCCATCTTCCGCGAGATGGGCGAACTCGGGCTGCTCGGGCCGACCATCCCCGAAGCCTATGGCGGCGTCGGCGCATCCTATGTCGCCTATGGCCTGATCGCCCGCGAGGTCGAGCGGGTGGACTCGGGTTACCGCTCGATGATGAGCGTGCAGTCGAGCCTGGTCATGTACCCGATCCACGCCTTCGGCTCCGAGGCCCAGAAGCAGAAGTGCCTGCCGAAGCTCGCCAGCGGCGAGTGGATCGGCTGCTTCGGCCTGACCGAACCCGATGCCGGCTCCGACCCCGGCGGCATGCGCACCCGCGCCACGAAGATCGACGGCGGCTACCGGCTGAACGGCGCCAAGACCTGGATCTCCAACGCCCCGATCGCCGACGTCTTCGTCGTCTGGGCCAAGTCCGATGCACATGGCGGGGCGATCCGTGGCTTCGTGCTCGACAAGGGGCTCAAAGGCCTCTCGGCACCGAAGATCGAAGGCAAATTGAGCCTGCGCGCCTCGATCACCGGCATGATCCAGCTCGACGATGTCGAAGTGCCGGAAGACGCACTGCTGCCCGACGCCGAGGGGCTCAAGGGCCCCTTCTCCTGCCTGAACCGCGCCCGCTACGGGATCAGCTGGGGTGCTCTTGGCGCCGCCGAGTTCTGCTTCCACGCCGCCCGCCAATATGGGCTGGACCGCCACCAGTTCGGCCGCCCGCTTGCCGCGACCCAGCTCTTCCAGAAGAAGCTGGCCGACATGGAGACCGAGATAGCCCTCGGCCTGCAGGCCTCGCTGCGCGTCGGGCGGCTGATCGACGCGGGCCGGTTCGCGCCGGAGATGATCTCGATCGTAAAGCGCAACAATGTCGGCAAGGCGCTCGACATCGCCCGCGCCGCGCGCGACATGCATGGCGGCAACGGCATTTCGGGCGAGTTCCAGGTGATGCGCCACGCGATGAACCTGGAAACGGTCAACACCTATGAAGGCACGCACGACGTGCATGCGCTGATCCTCGGCCGTGCTATCACCGGGATCGCCGCCTTCTGATCTTGCCCGGCCCGCTTCCTACAGCGGGCCGGCGGCTGACTCGCCAAAGTACACGAAGTACAGGCCAAGAGCGGGTTTTTCGGCACCTCAAGTTGACATAGTTCCCGCAAGCGCGCCGCAACTCGCAACAATGTTGCGTGCGCGTAATCCTATTTCGCCAGCAGCCTCAAGGAGCGGCCGGACCAGAGGCCCAGCCGCCCAAGGCAAGCATGCGAAATCCTACATTGCAAGCGGGCCTGCCCTTCACTTCACCAGCAGGATGCGGCTGTTGGGCGGATAGGCCCATTCGAAGCCGCGATCGGTGACCACGCCATTGTCCTCGAGCGGGATCTTGATCTTGCGCGGGCCCCATTCGGGCACCTGCGTGTAGAGGAACAGCTCGATCGACAGGAAATTGCTCGACCGCAGCTGATAGGTCATGCGCAGCGGGTTGAAGTCGGCGATCGACGGGCCCGAGCCGTGACCCCAATCGCCCACCGAGTGGCTGCCGATCACCACGTCGGAGACCTTCATGTCCTTGCTGGGATCATCATAGCGACCAAGCACCAGCCCCGGCGTTTCCGCCACCCGCTTGTTGACCGCGGCCAGCGCATCGCCCGCGGTGACGCCAGGGCGGATCACGTCGAGGATCATCCGGCGGATGTCCTGCGCCTTGTCATAGGCACGCTGCACGCCGGCCGGCGCCGCGTTCTCGCCGGGCTTGAGTACATAGGCCATGCGCTTCATGTCGGTGTAGTAGAACAGGTAATTCACGCCCCAGTCGACGGTGATCAGGTCGCCCGGCTGGATGACATGATCGCCCGAGACCGGCCCGCGTTCGCCGGGGCCGAGGATATAGATGCTCGGCAAGCCGAAGCTGCTGCCCAGCCCCTCCTTGTGGAGTTGCTCCATCATCCACCAGGCGACATCGCCGGTGGTAGTGTGACCGGGCAGGATCACTTCGTTGGAAAGCGCGCGCTCCAGGATGGTGCGCGAATATTCCCCGGTCCTGGTGAAGGCAGCGATCTCATTGACGGAGTGACGGGCGCGGAAGTCGGAAACCAGCTTCTCGGCCGGGACCAGCCGCCCGGCCAGCAGCGGGCCGAGCGTCTCGACCAGCTTTCCATGCAGCGAATGGCTGAGCCCGTCGGCGGTGCCGATCTCGGAGGCGACATTGATGCCGATCCGCTTCGGATCGCGCGCCTCGACGAACTTGCGCAGCTCGGCGGGCGAGACTTTCAGGTCATAGATCGGGCATTGATCGAACCCTGCCCCGCCGATCCCCATCGCGGCGCGCTCGATCCGGCCGCTGCCGGTGCGATCGGTGAAGACATAATAGCCGATATCGCCGACATAGCCGCCGCCGAGCAGCCCGGCATTGGGATCGTCATGCCCTTCGCGCGAGGCGACGATCCACATATCGATGCGGTTCTCGCGCATCACCTCGGGCAGGATCAGGTCGAGCTTGTCCTTGCGGATCTGGCACATCTGATCCCAGCGGCGCTTGGCCTCCTGGCCCTGTGCGGGCAGCGCGGCGAGCAGCGGCAGGATCGCGAGCAGCAGGGCCAGCCGGCGCAAAGGCTTGAACGACAAGGTGGTTCTCCCATGATTTCCTCATGGGGAACGTGACAGGACCACAACGGAAATGGAACAATAATCACGCGATTATCGTTGATATTTTGCCGATCGATCGGCATGGGGCGCTCCGAAAAGGATCAGGACCGAATCCTGCCGCCGTCCCGCCTGCAAGGCCGGGCGGGCAAGCCGCTACCGGCCCGTTCGGGCGGGAATGCATATTGATAGGTGCAAATGCATATGTTTTCGACTAACCCGTCTGCATGCACCGTCCGGCCCAGCGCAACGTCTTGATCCTGCGGAAAGATTGAGGGAAACATGGCCACGAGTGCGCTTAAGAGAACCACAAGAGCGGCAGAGGACCTGATGGACAATCGCACCGTCTACGACCCGAGCAGTCCCAATTTTCGCCTGGAAAACTCGCCATTCTACCTGATGGCGCACGCCGACTTCAAATATCACGAGGACATGGACATCGTGCTGCACAAGCATGGCGTGTCCAAGCCGATCTACCGGGTGATGACCGTGCTGCGCGAGCGCCAGCCGGCCAGCATCGGCGCGATTGCCGAGGCGGCGCTGACCAAGCGCTCGACGATCAGCCGGATCATCGACCGGATGGTCGAGCAGGGCCTCGTCACCACCGAGCCGAACCCCGAGGACAACCGCATCACCGAAGTGACGCTGACCCCGGCCGGCCAGCAGACCCTGCGCAAGCTGACCCCGATCGTCGGCCGCCAGTTCACCCGCGCGATGGACGGGGTGAGCGACCGCGACATCGCCCATCTGCTCCGCACGCTGCAGAAGATCAGCGCGAATTTGAGCAAGCTGCCGATCGAGTGACCTCGTGCCCCCGGCTCGAACCAGCCGGGTCATGGTTCCCTTCCATCGTCATCCCGGCTCAAGGCCGGGATGACGAAAGAGGGGGAACTGATTATCGCGACCCGCCCTCCACCACCAGCTTGCCGTCCGCGATGACATAGCGGACGTCGCGGAGATTCTTCAGCGAATCAAGCGGGTTGGCGCCGACGATCAGGATATCGGCGATCTTGCCGGGCTCGATCGTGCCGAGCTTGTCGCCCATGCGCAGGATCCTCGCACCGACGCTGGTGGCCGAAGCCAGGACATCGGCATTGGTCATGCCCGCCTGGTGGAGATAATCGAGCTCGCGGAAATAGGCGTCCGGGTAGCGCCATTCATTCTCGAACGGGATGTCGGTGCCCACCCCGATCGGCACGCCGGCGCGATACGCCTCGTTCACCCGCTTGAGGTGATCCTGCTGGTTGATCACGAAGCGGCGCGAATGGGTGTAATAGAAGCCGCCGCTGGGGATGCCGGCGGTCGGGTAGCCGCCGTCCAGCAGATTGTCGAAGGCGCCGATCGTGGGCACGAAGGCGGTACCGTGCTTCTTCATCAGCGGCACGGCCTTGTCGCTGAGCAGCAACGGATGCTCGAGCGTATCGACGCCCGCCTCGATCGCCCAATCGGTGTACTGGCCATAGCTATCAATCGCGACAGGGACGCCCAGCGAATGAGCCTCCTCGATCGCGGCGGCGAGTTCTTCCTTGTCGGCGGGAGCGCTGATCTTGATCCAGTCCGACAGGCGGCGAACCTGCTCGCGCACGGCCTTGCGCCATTCCCAGGGACCGTCGACACCGTGCGGGTCACCACCGAGATTGGGCTTTTCGCGGCCGGTGGCGGTGGAGGTGACTTCGTCGCCATGCCCGCCGGTGCTGGCGATCAGCTTGCCGCTCCACATCACGCGGGGGCCGCGGATCATGCCGCGATCGACCGCCTCCTTGATGCGCAGCGCGACGTCATCCATCGTGCCGACATCGCGCGCGGCGGTGATGCCGGCAGTGACCATCTGGTCCGCCAGGATCGTGCCGCGGATCGCGGCGGCCGCCGTGCTGTCCGAATAGCGGCCCATATCGGTGCCGCGCTGCTGGGTGAAGTGGATGTGCAGGTCGATCAGGCCGGGCAGGATCCACAGGCCCGTGGCATCGATCGTGCGCGCCGCATTGGCGGGCACCGGAGTGCCGGCGGAGCCGGCGGCGACGATCCGGTCGCCCTGCAGCACCACCACGGCATTGGCGATCGGCGCCCCGCCCCGCCCATCGAGCAGCGTGCCGCCGGTGAGCACCACCACCGGCTCCTTGCTGCGGTCGATCGGCGGGATCGGCACGCGGCGGACATCGTCGCTGGTCTCGGGGATCGGGCGCTGCTGGGCATGCGCGACATGCGGGGCGATCGCCCCGATCAGGAAAGCGGCGGAGAGCGCCGCTCCCTGCAGCAAATGCTTGCGCGTGACCCGCAGCGTCCCCGTCTCAACCATGGCGCGACCCCTATTATTCCCAATTACACATGATTTAAAGCGTGATTCTCTTGACGAGGCAAGGGTCATTTGCAAGCTTGCTTCTCAGCGGCTCCGCTTGGGAGGGGCCGTGGCTGGGAATCGCGCGGATGAAGCAGACAAGGCTGGAGGGAGGCCCGGCATCGCCGACAGGGCAGCACGGCCTTGGGGCAGGCACGCTGGGCGAAGCGCTGCAGCATGCGATGGGACTGGCACGCGGCGGGCAGCCCGGGCCAGCCGAGGCGATATTGCTGCGCGTGCTCGACCTCGCGCCCGAGAACCCCGACGCGCTTCAATTGCTCGGCATGATCGCACGACAGGCCGGGCGGAATGCGGATGCCGCTACGCTGTTCCGCCGTTCGCTCGCCGCCAATCCCGCCCAGCCGCACGTGCACAACAATCTCGGCAACTGCCTGCTCGACCTGGCCGATCCGGCGGGCGCAGCCCTCGCCTATCGCGAGGCGCTGCGGCTGGCGCCGGGCTATGACGAAGCGCGGGTGAACCTCGCGATCGCGCTGCTCGGATCGGACGACGCGGCAGGTGCCTGCGACACGCTCGCCCCCCTGCTCCGCCGCGATCCGCGCAACGCCCGCGCCTGGGCGACGCTGGGCCAGGCACGACGCGCGGCGGGCGAGCTCGACCATGCGATCACCGCCTTCCGCACCTCGCTCGCGTTGCGGCCGGACCATGTGCCGACGCTGCACAATCTGGGCGTCGCACTGCGGATTGCCGGCTGGCGGGACGAGGCACTGATCCTGCTCGCGCGCGCGGCGAAGCACGATCCGACAAGCCCGGAGATCGCCTATAATCTCGGCCATTGCCTGCAGGATCTCGGGCGGATCGATGCGGCGATCGTCGCCTATGAGCGCGCGATCACGCTGCGTCCCACAGACCGCGCGGCGCATGAATCGCTCAACGGATTGCTCTGGCGGCAGGGGCGCGGCGATGCCTGGCTGAACAGCTATCGACTAGCATTAGCGATGCATCCGGACGACAAGGGACTGCTCTGCGACCTTGCCGATCGCCTGTTGCTGGCCGGGGATGCGGCCGGTGCCGCGGCATTGCTCGCCCCCCATGCCGACCGGGCCGGACCGGAACTGCAGCATCAGCTGGGCCGGGCACGCTGGTCGCTCGGAGAAGCCGACGCCGCGCTGGCGCGGTTCGACGCGGCCGGCGATTTCGCCCCGGCGATACGCGAAGCGGCGCGGGCCTGCATCATTCTCGATCGCCCGACCGAGGCGCTGGAGCGGATCGAGCCGCTGCTCGCCGCCGATCCTTTCGACCAGCAGGGGCTGGCGCTGCAGGGGCTGGGCTGGCGCTTCACTGGCGATCCGCGTGAGGCATGGCTGAATGATGCCGAGCAGCTGGTCTCGGCCAGCCTGCTGGCGCCACCCGATGCGGGCTTCAACGCCCGGCTCGATACCGCGCTCTCCGCCCTTCACCGAGACCAGCAGCACCCGCTCGACCAGACGCTGCGCGGCGGCACCCAGACCAGCGACGACCTGTTCGCCCTGCCGGACCCGATGATCGCCGCCGTGCGCGGGATGATCGAGGCGCGGGTGCAAGAATGGATCGCCGGGCTACCCATGGATGCCAGTCACCCGTTCCTCAGCCGCAACACCGGGCGCTTCGCCTTTTCGGGCTCCTGGTCGGTGCGGCTGCGCAGCGCCGGGTTCCATGAGAACCATATCCATCCCGAGGGCTGGATCAGCGCCTGCTATTATGTCGCCCTGCCCGATGCGGTGACCCGCCATCGCCAGGGCTGGCTCAAGTTCGGGGAAACCGGGCTGCGGCTCGGGGAACGCGAGCGGATCACCCGGATGATCCGGCCCGAGCCAGGGCTGCTCGTGCTGTTCCCCTCCTATTTCTACCACGGGACGGTGCCGTTCGAGGATGCCGGCCACCGCACCACCATCGCCTTCGACATCGTGCCCGCATGACCGGGCACGCACGCAATCGTGCCCGCATGACCGCGCACGCCCACCACAGGGAGGACAGACCATGACCAGCCAGACGCTCGAGATCTTCGCCGCGGGCATCGCATCGGGGGAGATCCGCACGATCGACCTGACCCAGACGCTGTCGCCCGACACCCCCACGCTCGTCCTGCCGCCCGAGTTCGGCCAGTGCGCCGGGTTCAGCCAGGAAGAGATATCCCGCTACGATGAACGCGGCGTCGCCTGGTACTGGAACAACTTCACCGTGAGCGAACATACCGGCACGCATTTTGACGCGCCGATCCACTGGATCACCGGCAAGGACCTGCCCAACAACGCCGTCGATACCGTGCCGCCGGCCGACTTCATCGCCACCGCCGTCGTGATCGACATCTCGGCCAAGTCGGCGGAGAACCCGGACTATCTCCTCACCGTCGCGGATATCGAGGCATGGGAGGCCGAGCATGGCCGCATCCCGCCGCGCAGCTGGATCATGCTGCGCACCGACTGGTCGAAGCGCGACGTCGATGCGTACACCAATCGCCGCGAGGATGGCGCCCATACGCCGGGGCCGTCCGCAGAGGCGGTGCAGTTCCTGATCGACGCGCGCGATGCGCATGGGCTTGGCGTCGAGACGATCGGCACCGATGCCGGCCAGGCGCATCTGCTCAGCCCCGCCTATCCGGCGCACACGCTGTTCCATGCGGCGGGCCGCTATGGGCTGCAGTGCCTCGAGAATCTCGACCTGCTGCCGCCGACCGGGACTGTGATCCTCGCCACCCCGCTCAAGATCAAGGGCGGCTCGGGCAGTCCACTTCGCGTCCTCGCGCTGGTCGCGGGCTGAACGGATGGCAGAGCGTTCGTTCAAGGCGGAAGTGGAGCAACTGCGGCTGGGAGACGGCGAGACCTTCCATGGCGAAGGCATCCTCGCCGTCACCAAGGCGCTGCTCCAGGCTGGGGTGGCCTATGTCGGCGGCTATCAGGGATCGCCGATCAGCCATTTGATGGACGTGTTCGCCGATGCCAACGAGCTGATGGGCGAGCTCGGCGTCCATTTCGAGAGCTCGGCGAGCGAGGCGACGGCGGCGGCGATGCTGGCCGCTTCGGTCAACTATCCGCTGCGTGGCGCGGTGGCGTGGAAATCGGTGGTCGGCACCAATGTCGCCTCGGACGCGCTGTCCAACGTCGCTTCGGGTGGGGTGACCGGTGGGGCGCTGGTGATCCTGGGCGAGGATTATGGCGAAGGCTCCTCGATCATGCAGGAGCGCACCCATGCATTCGCGATGAAGTCGCAGATGTGGCTGCTCGACCCACGGCCGAGCCTGCCCGTGATCGTCGACATGGTCGAGAAGGGCTTCGAGCTGTCCGAGGCCTCGAACACGCCGGTGATGCTCGAGCTGCGGGTGCGGGCCTGTCATGTGACGGGCAGCTTCGTTGCGAAGGACAACCGGAGCCCGAAGCTAACCGTCGCCGAGGCGGCCGAAGCGCCGGTGCGCGATACCGACCGGATCGTGCTGCCGCCGGCCAATTTCCTCCACGAAGTCGAGAAGATCGAACAGCGCTGGCCCGCCGCGATCCGCTTCGTTCAGGAGCGCAAGCTCAACGAGCATTTCGGCCCCGAGAGCGACGAGATCGGCATCATCGTGCAGGGTGGGCTGCTCAACTCGCTCAACCGCGCGCTCGAGCTGCTCGGCCTGTCGGACGCGTACGGCAATGCCGTGATCCCGGTCTATGTACTCAACGTCACCTATCCGCTGATTCCCGACGAGGTCCGCGACTTTTGTGCAGGGAAACATGCGGTGCTGGTGGTTGAGGAAGGCCAGCCCGAATTCATCGAGCATGAACTGAATACGCTGGTCCGCCGCGCCCGGCTCGATACAAGGATCATCGGCAAGGACGCGCTGCCGCGCGCCGGCGAATATGGCGGGGCAGTGATCCGCGACGGAGTGGCCAAGTTCCTGCGCGAGCACGCGCCGGAGCGTGCACCGGCCGAGGTGGAGAAGCCTGCCCCTGCCCTGCCGCCCAGCGCGGTGCCGCAGCGGCCCGCGGGCTTCTGCACCGGCTGCCCGGAGCGGCCGATCTTCTCGGCGATGAAGCTGGTGCAGAAGGAGATGGGCGCCTTCCACGTCTCCGCCGATATCGGCTGCCATCTCTTCTCGATCCTGCCGCCCTTCCATATCGGCAACACGACGATGGGCTATGGCCTGGGCACCGCGGGCGCATCCGCCTTCAAGCCACGCGACAAGCGGGCGATCGCGATCATGGGCGATGGCGGCTTCTGGCATAACGGGCTGACCTCGGGGATCGGCAATGCCGTCTTCAACCAGGACGACAATCTGACGATCATCGTCGACAATGGCTATTCGGCCGCGACCGGAGGCCAGGACATCCTCTCCTCGCGCGCCAAGCCGCCGGGCCGCAAGACCAACAACCCGATCGAGAAGGCGGTGCGCGGGGTCGGCATCGGCTGGGCGCGGACGATGACGCGGACCTATGACGTCGCCGGCATGCGCGATGCGATCCGCGAGGCGCTGGCGAGCAAGGAGAAGGGACCCAAGGTCCTCGTCGCCCAGTCCGAATGCCAGCTCAACCGCCAGCGCAGGGTGAAGCCGCAGCTGGCCAAGGCGATGAAGGCGGGCCAGCGCGTGGTGCGCGAGCGCTTCGGGGTCGATCCCGATACCTGCACCGGTGACCATAGCTGCATCCGGCTCTCCGGTTGCCCTTCGCTGACGATCAAGCCCAATCCCGATCCGCTGCGCCAGGATCCCGTCGCCCATGTCGAGAACAGCTGTGTCGGCTGCGGCGTGTGCGGCGAGGTGAGCCATGCCGCGGTGCTCTGCCCTTCCTTCTACAAGGCCCATGTCATTGCCAATCCCGACCGCCGCGACCGCCTCCGCCAGCGCCTGCGCGGCTGGATGATCACTGCCCTGCAAAGGCGCGGCGCCCGCGCCATCGCGGCGAGGGCCTTCTGATGCCCGATCGCAAGCGGATCACCATCGCGGTGTTGGGCCTTGGCGGCCAGGGCGGCGGCGTGCTGGCCGACTGGATCGTCCAGCTGGGCGAGCGGAACGGCTTTGTCGCACAGGGGACTTCGGTGCCCGGCGTGGCCCAGCGGACGGGCGCAACCATCTATTATATCGAGATGATTCCGGCGGGCACGACCGCGCCGGTGCTGGCGCTGACGCCGGTGCCGGGAGATGTCGATGTGGTCGTCGCTTCCGAGCTGATGGAGGCCGGGCGGGCAATCCTGCGCGGGTTCGTGACCAAGCGGACAGAGCTGATCGGCTCCACCCACCGCGTCTATGCGATCTCCGAGAAGTCGGCGATGGGCGATGGCCGGGCGAGCACGGAGCGGATCCTGGCTGCCGCCGGAGAACGGTCGAAGCGCTTCATCGGCTTCGACATGGAGGACGTTGCCGAGCGCACCGGCAGCGTGATCAGCTCGGTGCTGTTCGGGGCGCTGGCGGGCAGCGGTTCCCTGCCCTTCCCGCGCTCCGCCTTCGAAGACGCGATCCGCGCCGGAGGCAAGGCGGTGGAGGCGAATTTGCGGGGCTTTGCGGCCGGATTCGATGCCGCTCGAAGTGGCGCGGAGGCGAAGGCGGAGGAATTCCAGGCCGTTGTGCCCACCACCGAGGCCGGGCGTGCCCTGGCCGCGCGGATCGAGGCGGACCTGCCCCATGCGGCACAGTTCTTCGCGCTGGAAGGCGTGCGGCGCCTGATGGACTATCAGGACGCTGCCTATGCCGGCCTCTATCTCGACCGGCTCGATAGCCTGGGCGGCAACCCGGAACTGCTGACCGAGGCGGCGCGGCATCTGGCGCTGTGGATGTCGTATGAGGATACGATCCGCGTGGCCGACCTGAAGGTGCGGGCCAGCCGCTTCGCCCGGGTGCGGGGCGAGGTGAAGGCCAAGGACGACCAGATCGTCCGGCTGACCGAATATATGCACCCGCGGCTGGAGGAGGTCTGCGAGACGCTGCCCGCCGGGATCGGCCGGCGCATCCTGGCGAGCGAGGGCTGGTCGCGGCGGCTCAAGCCCTTGTTCGCCAGGGGAAGACATGTCGAGACGACCAGCCTGCGCTGGTTCCTGATGCTGTCCATGCTGGCCGGGTGGCGGCGCTGGCGGCGGGGGACGCTGCGCTACCAGATCGAGCAGGCGCGGATCGAGGAATGGCTGACTTTGGTACGCACCAGCGACACCAATGCCGCGGTCGAGCTGGTGCGATGCCAGCGGCTGATCAAGGGCTATGGCGAGACGTTCGGGCGGGGGCTCGGCAATTATCAGCGGATCGTCGATCGGTATCGGGCTGGTGGGCTCGATGCGGGCGGTATCCGGCGGCTGCGCGAGGCGGCGCTGGCGGATGAGGATGGGGTGGCGCTGGGCGAGGCTCTGGCTTCGTAGGCGCTTGTCCACCTACCTCGTCATCCCCGCGAAGGCGGGGATGACGGTAATAAGCATTATTCTCTCGATGCAATCCAGTCGTTTACCACCGCCTCCAGCAGCGTCATCGGCAGCTGGCCCTGGGCGAGGATCAGGTCGTGGAAGGCGCGGATGTCGAAGCGATCGCCCAGGGCCTTTTCGGCGCGGTGGCGCAACTCGAGGATCCTGAGCTCGCCGACCTTGTAGGCCACCGCCCCGCCGGGCGCGCCGATATAGCGGGCGAGCTCGGTGTCGATATTGATGTCGGCCAGCGCGGTATTCTCGGTGAAACAGGCCCGGGCCTGCTCCCAGCTCCAGCCCATGACATGGATTCCGGTGTCCACGACCATCCGGCAGGCGCGCCACATCTCGTTGGAAAGGCTGCCGAACTTCTCATAGGGATCGCGGTACACCCCCATCTCGTGCCCCAGCCGCTCGGCATAGAGCGCCCAGCCCTCGCGAAAGGCGAGCAGGTCGCGCTGCCGGCGGAAGCTCGGCCATTCGGGATGTTCCTGGGCGATCGCGGCATGGGTGTGATGGCCCGGCGCCGCCTCGTGCAGGGTGAGCGCGGGCACCTCGTAGAGGGGGCGCTGGTCGAGGTGCGAGGTGTTGACGATGAAGCGGCCGGGGAAGCCCCTGGAGAAGTCGCCGCCGCCCGAGCGGGCGGTGGTGTAGCCCTCTTCCAGGTCGAGGGGGACCGGCTCCACGGTGAAGGGCTGGCGCGGCAGGGTGCCGAACCAGCGGGGAAGCACGCCGTCGATGCGCTTGGCGGCGGCGGCGTACTTCTCGATCAGCTGCTCGCGACTGGTCGCATAGAAGCGCGGATCATTGCGAAGGTAGCGCAGCCACGCCGTGAAGCTGCCCTTGAAGCCGGATTCGGCGATCACCCGGTCCATCTCGGCCCGGATGCGCTTTACCTCCGAGAGGCCAAGGGCATGGACCTGTTCGGCGGTGAGGTCCGTGGTCGTGTAATAGCGCAGAAGGAAGCTGTAATAGTCCCTTCCGCCCCGGATGTTGGCGATGCCCAGGCCCTTGCGGGCATGCGCGCGGTAGCGGCCGTCGATATAGGCCAGAATTGCGCGTTGCGCTGGGCGGATTTCGCGTTCCAGGACGGTGCGCGCTTCGGCGACCAGTGCGTCTCTTCCGTCCAGAGGCGCAAGCAGCGGATCCTCGGCGACCGGCCGCTCGATCTGCTTGCGGAGCACCGAAACGGCGACGTCGACCACCCGCACCGGCTGGGTCCAGCCCGTGGCGATGCCGCGTTCGAGATTGGCGCGCTGCTGCGCGAAATAGCCGGGCACCCCGCGCAGCCGGGCGATCCAGGCCCGGCCATCGGCCTCGCTGCGCACTTCGACGCCTCGAGCGGTATAGTAAGGCGTGTTGTAAAAGCCCTCATGCGCGACGAACGCGAAGCGGCGCTCGTCGAAATCAATGCCCTGCACGCGCCAGGCGATGATCTGGCGGAGGAAATCCCGGTTCCTTCCGTCCTCCGAAGCGAGCACATCCCCCGGCAGCGCGGCGAGCGCCTTGTCGATCGCCAGCAGCTCCGCCTTGCGCGCGGCCATGGCGCCGGGCGTCTCGTCCGGCCAGCCCTCGGGCGAGTGCGAGGGATCGGAGCGGCCGGCCTCCATCGGGAAGCGCGCGGTGAACGCATCGTACCGCGCGATCAGCGCATCGAGATCGGGAGAACCCGCGCCGATCAGCAGCATCGCGCCGACGGGCAGGAGCAACAGTCGGAGCGCGCGCCGGATCATCTGCAAATCCCTTCGTTCAGTTGGACATCCGGGCCATCGACATCAGCAGCTTGGGCAGCAGCGTCGCCCCGGCATGGAGCCGGATCGGATGCGGCGTGCGCGGCACGACCGAGAGCTGCTCGCGGCTGTTGGTAGCGATCGCGGTGGCGACTTCGATGCCGAGCTGGGTGTTGATGCCGATGCCGCGGCCATTGTCGGCCTGGATCGCCAGCGCGCCGTCGCCGAGATCATAGAGCTCGGGCAGGAAGGACGAGTTCACCTGCGCCAGGCCGTGCCAGATATAGTCGATCCGCGGATCGGGCATGGCGGCGAAATGCTGCTTCAGCCGGCGCTCCGCCTCGCGCAGATGCGCCTTGCCGCCGGTGACTAGGAACGACATCGGGAAGGCCGAGATCAGGTGCCCCTGCGCATCCAGCCGCGCGGTGAAGAGATAGGGCACCTTGTCGGTAAAGGCGCCGCCATCGGGCAGGATCGTCTCGCGCTGGCTGGCGCTCAGCGGCGCGGTGGCGAACTGGATGACGTTGAGCGGCAATACCGTGCGCTTGAGCGCGGGATGCAGTGCCGCATTGCCGCCATTGGCCGCCAGCACGACGCGCCGGGCCGAGACCGCGCCGCCGGGCGTGCGGGCGATCCAGCGGCCGCCTTCAAAGGCCAGCGCCTCTACCGGGCTCTGCGCGAACAGGCGCGCGCCCTGCTTCAGCGCGGCACGGGCAATGCCGCGGACATAGCCGAGCGGATTGATGCTGCCGCCCTCGCCGAAGCGCAGCGCGCCGCAATAACGATCGACGCCGAAGCGATGCCGGGCCTCGCGCCCCTCGACAAAGCTGACGTCATAGCCGCGCGACTGCCACTGATTGGCATAGCTGCGCTGGTTCTGGGCGAGATGCTCGGTATGGGCGGGCGTGTAGAACCCGTCCTGCCGGGCGTCGCAGTCGATGCCGTGGCGGGCGATCAGATCGAACACCGCGCGGGCCGAGCCACCGATCATCCGGGTAAGCCGCTCGCCGCGCAGCCGGCCGAGCACCGGGCCGATCGTCTCGGGGGTGTGGCGGATATAATCGGGGGCGACGAGGCCACCGCTCCAGCCGGTCGCCTGGTCGCCGGGCTGGCCGGCTTCGACCAGCACCGTGTCGATGCCTGCCTCGGCCAGGTGGAGCGCGGTGGTCATGCCGGCGATGCCGCCGCCGATGACCAGCACCTCGGCCTCGACCTCGGTTGCCAGCGGCGCGAGATCGGGGCCCGGCGCCGCGGTGGCGACCCAGACCGGCGCCAGCGACGGCCCATCGCCTTCGCGACGGGAAATGGGCTGATGCTCCATCACCACGCCTTTCCAGGGGCGAAACCGGGGGCCGGCGCGAAGGGCAAAAGCTCCCCCGCGACGTCCGTGATACGGGACGTTTGCATGTAATCCTGAACTCTCTGTTCGCTCCGGCAAGGGAGCGGTGTCTCTCTGCCCCTCAAAGGGGCGGTGTTGGTTGGATGCGGGTCAGGCGATGGCGGGCTCGGCCCTCCCCGCCCGCTCGGTGCGGCGGGCGATGGCGACGAAGGCCAGCACGAAGCAGAGCGCGACCGGCGTGTTCATGATCATCGGGAGCGACATCTGGTTGTTGCCGACGATGCTGACCGCGATGAAGATCGCAGTGCCTTCCTGGCGCATCAGATGCTCGATCCCGATCGCGATATTCTCGCGCCGGGTGAAGCCGGCGAAGCGCACGATCGTCATCACCACGCAGACCATGATCAGGTTGAGCGCGACAGTGATCCAGAACAGCGCGCCGAGATTTTCGCGCAGCACCGGCACCTGATCGAACAGGATCAGGCCGAAGGCGCTGAACAGCACGACCATCGCGATGTTCTTGAGATACTTCTTGAAGGCGATCGCGAAGGCCGGGCGCAGCGCGCGGAGGGTAAAGCCGGCGGCGGCGGGCAGCACGGTGATCGAGAAGATATCCCAGAAGAAGGACGCCAGCGGCACCTTCACATCGGCTTCGAGCCCCATGAAATGGGCCAGCGCGAAATGCGCGTAGAAGGGCACGGCGAAGATGTAGATCATGCTGAGCAGCAGCGTCATCGACATCGAGAGGGCGAGATCGCCCTTGGCCATGTCGGTGAACAAATTGGAGAGCATGCCGCCAGGCGTGGTGGCGAGCAGCACGAAGCCGACCGCCAGCGCCGGCGTGGGCGCAACGGTTAGCGCGAGGGTGAGCCCGATCGCCGGCGGGACGATCAGCATCGAGCAGACGCCGAAAATCAGCGCGCGCTTGTTGCGGAACACCTGGCGGAAATCCTCGGCGGTGAGCGACAGGCCCATCGAGGCCATGATCGCGATCAGCGAGCCGGGAAGCACCCAGTGCCCGAGGAAGGACATCAGATCGGCATAGGTCATGTCCCGCTCCCCCTCAGGCCGGTTCGACAGTGATGGTGCAGGCGCCGTTCCGGCGGATCGTGCGGCAATCGGCCACGGCCTTTTCCAGATCCTCGTCGAGGATGCGGGCGCAGACATTGGCCTGGATCCAGCCGAACGGCATCAGCAGCCGGCCCCCGGCACCATAGAAGATGCCGATGTCGTAGAACGGGCCGGGCGGCAGGCCCTGGGTGCTGCCGGCAGCGAGATAAGCGAGCACGATGTCGCCCGCGCCGGGATAGGAAGTGGCGTTCTCGGCCGGGATCGGCGGCTGGGCCATCCCTTCCGGCAGCGATGCCGAGGGCATCGGGATCGAGATCTCCGGGCCGGTCCAGATCGCGTGCATCGCCTCGAACGAGGCGCGGCGATTGGCGAGATCGCGCAGGAACTCACAGGATAAAGGCGCCGCTTGCGGAAGCAGACGGCAGCGCGCCGACAGCCCCGATTTCGGCTCCGTGAACTTTACCAGATCCATCGAAAGCATGCCCCCTATTCGCCCGTCGCCATCGACAGATATTCTTCCTTCTGGAGTGCGATCGGCACATTGCCGTTGGTCCAGAGATAATCGTGGAAGCGCTTGAGATCGAAGGACTTGCCTTCGCGCACCCGGGCTTCCGCAAGGAACTCGGTCGTCTGCATCTTGCCGATCTGGTAGCTGATCGCCTGGCCCGGCGCGGCGGCGAAGAAGGTCGCTTCCTCGTGCGCGGTGGCCGGATCCATCGGGACCATCTTCTCCAGATACTCGGCTGCCTGGGCGATGGTGAATTCACCTAGCGCCAGCTTCACGTCCACTTCGACCCGAAGGGCACGCAACCGTGCGAAATTGTAGATGATCTCGCGCGTCTTGGGCGCATCGGCCCAGAAGCCGGCCTGGAGCATCATCTCCTCGGCATAGAAGCCGGTGCCCTCATTGGCGCCACTGTCATAATAGCGGCGGCGCAGCGGATCGGGGTTCCGCCAGCTGAGGCTGAGCTGGAAGAAATGGCCGGGCACGCCTTCATGGACGATGATCGGCCGTGGATCGCGCGCGATCGAGAGGTTGAAATAGCCGAGCTTGGGCGAGGGATCGGGGAGATAGACGGTCGCGTCATCCCCTGTCCGATCGATGCTGGTGAAATCGAAGGTGCGGCCCAGCCAGCCGATCGGCGCGAGATAGGCGGGGAAAGGCTGGGCCTTGTATTGCCCCACCCAGTCGGGGACGGTCAGGAGGTTCTTGTCGGTGAGGAACTTGCGGACCTTGAGTTCGTCCGCGTCGAGCTGCGCGGTGACCGCACCGATCGAGGCGCCGATCGGCAGCTCGGGGAGCCCGGCATTGCGGTTGCGCTCGAGCGTTTCGAACAGCACCGAGCGCGCCCATTCCTGGCGGCCCATCGCGACCAGCTGCTCGGGCGAATAGGGATAGATGCCGACATTGCCGAGGAAATAGAGATAGGACTCGCGGCCCACCGCGGTCTGCTCGGGCAGGCCGGCGCGCTTGGATTTCAGGAACTCGGCATAGCCCGCAAAGGCAGTGATCGCCTTCTCGACCACGGCATTGAGCCGCTTCTTCTGCTCGGCATCGGCATAGGGGGCGAGGCCGGCGGCCATGCCGCGCAGGCTCTCCGGCACTTCGGCGATCTGGCTGAGCGCGACGTCGACGAAGGGGCCGCGCATGTCGTCCAGATTGGCGCGGCCGGCGGCGAGGATCGCCGGGGCGTTGCCGAGCAGATGGATCACTTCGTCCAGCCGAGCATGCGAGACCGGCGGCTTGGGCAGCAGCAGCTCGAACACCGGGTTGAGCGCCTGCGCGGTGTAGAAATGCGGCTGGCGGCGCCAGGCGGCGACATGGTCCATTTCCCAATGGACGCGGGCCAGCGCCGAGCCGACCAGCCGGTAATCGACCTTCTCGCTGATGCTTTGGGGGGCCGTCTCCAGCGCCTTCCAGCGCGCCTCGAACGCGGCGAGTTGCTCGCGCTGGGCGGCAATAGCGGCGGGCGACCAGTCGGGCAGCCAGCCGGCGGGGCGGACGATGCGCGGGATGTCGTCGCTGCTCGCGGGCTGGGTGGTGCCGCGCCACGCCCAGAAATCGGCGCCGAGCTGCTGGACGGCCGGCTGGGCAGCCGCCGGCACGGCAGCCACTGGGGCAACCAGCAGGGTGGCGCCTCCGATCAGAACCGCGATGCCCCGACGCAGCATGTTATTTCCGGTTCTTCACGTTGCGATCGAAGAACTCGACCATCTTCTTGAACGAGAAGCGGGTCTGCGGAATGTTCTCGGCGTCCCAGGGGTGGTTGGCGCCGGGCAGCGTCACCAGCTCGAACATCTGCTCGCGCTGGATCATCTGCTCGGCCAGCGCCATCGTGTCCGAATAGAGCACGACGGAATCGCGGGTGCCGTGGATGATCATCAGCGGGTCCCTGATCCCCTTGGCCTGATAGAGCGCCGACTGCACTTCGTAGCGCCTGGGCATGTCGGGACCGTCGGGCGGCCCCATGATCCACATCTGCGCCGGGAAGGCGTGCCAGACATTGGTGGCCGGCGCGCCGGCGATGCCCGCGGCATAGAGGCCGGGCTTCTTCGACAGCGACATGATCGTCATCAACCCGCCATAGCTCGAGCCCCAGATGCCGATGCGCTTGGGATCGGCATAGCCCTGGGCGATCAGATAGCGGACGCCGCTCTCGAGATCGTTGATGTCGGTCTCGCCATAGCTCTCGTACTGCGTCTGGTTATGGTCGCGCCCCTGCCCCCAGGAGCCGCGGATGTTGACGGTCAGGACGATATAGCCCTGCGCGACGAAATACTGGTCGAGCCCCCAGGTCGGGTGGGCGCGGCGGCCGCCCCACTGGTTGTGGACCGCGTCCGAATAGACCGAGCCGACGATGACCGGGTATTTCCTGGCGGGGTCGAAATTGGCGGGGACACTCACCCGGCCGAGCAGGTTCATCCCGTCGACATGGCTGGCGAACTGGACGTAGCGCGTCTTCGCCCAGGTCTGGCCGTAGAAATCGGGCTGAGGCGATTTGGTGACCTGCGCTGCCTTGCCGGGCTTCGCGGTGTCGATGACGAACAGCTCGGGCGGCAGGTCGTCATTGCTGTACCAGTCGGCGATGCGGCTGAAATCGGGGGAATAGACCGGCTCATGGGTACCACCCGCCGGGCCGCTGAGCTGCTCGATCTTTCCGCCCGCTACGGCCACGCGGTAGAGCTGTCGGTCCTGCAGCGCGGACTTGTTGGCGGTGAAATAGAGCTGCTTGTTCTTGTCGTCGACCTCGAACGAGGCAATTTCCCATTTGCCGCTGGTGATCTGGCGCGGGGCCTCGCCGGCCTTGCGCTGGTGGTAGAGCTGGAGCCAGCCGTCGCGATCGGTGAGGATGATCAGGCCATCATCGCCCGGCGCCCAGGCGACCTTCCAGTCGGGGCGGAGATGCTTCGGCTCGCGCAGCTGGTAGAAGGTCTCGCGGGCGCCGGTGGCGGCGTCGTAGAGATAGATGGTGTGTTCCTTGGCCTCCATGTCGGCGCTGCTTACGAACAGCCGCTTGCCGTCATGCGACAGGCCATAGCCCCAGACGTCGTGCTTGGCGTCGGGGCGCTCGAACAGGCGGGGCTGGCCGCCGGCGAGGCTGACGAGGCCGATCGTCGTCTTGCTGGTCTCCTCGCCCGGGAAGGCGCGGATCACGCGGTTGTTCTGGAGCTTGCCCTTGGCGTCGTAATAGATGTCGCGCTCGGGCATGGCGCGGTCGTCGGCCTGCTGGAAGGCGATCGCCTTGCCGCTATCGGCCCATTTGAAGTCCTCGATATAGAGCTTGGGATCGTCGCTGCCGGCGAGGCGCGTGGCGGTGGCGCCCTCGCCTGCCGCGGCGTCGCGGACCCAGAGCTGGCCGCCGCCCGCGACGGGCGTGCCGGCGGGTGCCGCGGCGAGGAAGGCGAGTTTGGAACCGTCGGGCGAAACGGTGAGCTTGCGGATGCCGCGCTTGTCGGCTTCGGCCTTCACCACCGTGCCGTCGGCCTCGCGGATATGGAGCTGGCCGCCGAGCGTGAAGGCGATGCGGCCGTTCGAGAGGAACACCGCCTGGGCGATGCCCTTCGCCTCGGCCTCGGGCTTGGAGTCCTTGCCGAGGAAGGTCAGGCGGATCTTCTGGCCGGTCTTGGGCGAGTACGACCAGATATCGCGGAACGAATAGCCTTCGTCGTTCCACAGGAAGAGGACAGCGCTGCTGTCCGCTGCCCAGCTATAGCCCAGCGGCTCGAGGCCGACGAGGCTCTTGTAGCGATAGAGCTCGTCGAGCGAGAGACTGGTGCCGGCGACCTGGGACTGCTGGGCCGATGCGGAAGGCGCCGCACTCAGCGATGCGATCGCCAGGGCCACCGACATCGCACGGACGGAAACGCGGAACTTCATCATCTTCCCAGCACCTTCACTCACTTGTCGTCGCGTCCGGCCCCGAAGAGCCGGTTGCCGGCGACGACGGCCCGCCCGCCGCCGCCGGACTAGGCCTCAGAACCGCTTGCGGAAACCAACCGTGAAGCGGCGGCCGATCGCGTCATAGGTATCCCGCTCGTAGAGCTGGAACGGCGGGTTGTGATCGCCGAGATTGTCGATCGTGCCATAGATGCTGAGCGACTTGTCGATGTCGTAGGACGCGCTCAGATCGAAATAGCTGATCTGGCCGGTCTCCGGCACCGCGAGCAGCGGCATCGCCGCGCCCGAAGCCTTGGCCGCCGCGATACGCCCGTCCTTCACCGAACCGATGAAGCGGTGGCGCAGCGAGACCTGGAAGGCATCGGTGACGTCCCAGGTCAGGCGCTGGGTGAAGCGCCACTTGGGGTTGGCGTTGCCGCAGCTGCCGCCGCCGATATAGCCCGCGCAATCGATCGCCGCGACGATCGGGCTGCTCTGGACCACGCTCTTGATGAGGTAGCTGCCGGCCAGATAATAGCTGAGGCTGCCGAACGAGCCGGTATCGTACTTGTAGTCGAGCCGGAAATCGACGCCCGACGTCTCCATCGAGGCGATGTTCGCGTTGAGCAGCGGCACGTCATAGAGCTGGCCGTCCGACGAGCGGTGGTTGAGCGGCTGGCAGAAGACGTTGCTCATCGACAGGTTGGCACGGCAGGCGGTGATGACCGACTGGAGGCCACCGCCGAACGCCGCGATCGCACCGTCGATCTTGATGTTGTAATAGTCGACGGTGAGCTGGAGGTTCGGCACGAAGTCCGGACGGAAGACCGCACCGAGCGACCAGGTGTCCGAGGTTTCCTCCTGCAGGTTCGGATTGCCGCCGGTGATCGCGCGGATCTGGACATTCTCCTGCTGGAACACGTCGATCACGCTCGACGGCACGCCCAGCGAACTGACGCAGAAGGTCCGCTCGGCCGCGGTGCGGTTGGCACCGGTGGCGTTGCAGAAGTCGGTCGCCTGCGGCGCGGTGTTGGTGGCACCCGAATAGAGCTCGACCACGTTCGGCGCACGCACGGCACGCTGATAGAGGCCGCGGATCTTGAGGCCCTTGACCGGCGAATACTCGCCACCCGCCTTCCACGAAGTCACGCCGCCCGCGGTCGAATAGTCCGAATAGCGGATGCCGCCTTCGAACGAGAGCATGTGCACCAGCGGCATGTCGGCCAGGATCGGCACGACGAGCTCGCCATAGACTTCCTTGACGTCGAAGCTGCCGCCGGTCGCCTGGATGCCCGCCGAGCGCGAGAGCGCCTTGCCCTGGATATAGAGCTGGTCGGGCGTGAAGGTGGAGCTTTCCTTGCGATATTCGGCGCCGACCGAGATGCCGACATTGCCCGCCGGCAGCTTGAACAGCGTGCCGGTGATGCTGGCGCCGGCCTGCTTCTGATCGAGGACGGTGATGTTGGTGAGGTTGGTGTAGATGTAGTCGATCATCGGCTTGGTCATCGACATCAGCCCGAACGGGTTGATCGTGACGCAGCGCGTGTCGGTGGTGAGGCAATCATAGGGATTGCTGGGGTTGGTCAGGAACGCGTTGGCGAAATTGTCGATCAGGACGCCGCCGCCCTGGACTTCGGTGATCCGGACATGGCCCTGGTTGTAGAAGGCCTCCCAGTTCAGCTTGTCGGTGAGCGCGCCACGCAGGCCGACGACATAGCGCGAGAATTCGCGGGTCTGGTCATCGGTACGCGAGCCGAAATCGAGCAGGCGGCGATTGATGTTGAGCGAGACGAGATTGTCGCCATCGGCATCGAGATTGGTGCGCAGGAACTCGCGCAGCGAGGACGACAGATAGGGATTGCGCAGGTCGAACTGGAAGTTCGGCAGGAAGCCCGAGCTGCTCATCGGCACCGCGCCCAGCGTCGAGTTGATCTCGCTGCGGACGTAATTGCCTTCCCAGAAGGCAGTGATGTTGTCGGTCACGTCATAGTGACCGGTCAGCGCGCCCGACCAGCGCTTCATCGGCATCTGGAGGTTGGTGTAGGGGCGATCGTTGAAACCGTCGCTGGTCTTGTAGGCGCGCCAGCCCTCCGGCGCGAAGAAGATGCCGGCGGTGCCGATCGTGTTGCCGTACGGATCGACCTTGCCGACCAGCGCCGGGGTGAAGATCGTGCCCTGCGGGGTGACGCCGTTGCCGCCGGGGACGAGCACGCCCTTCCCGCCCTGCACCGCATCGACCAGGTAGAGCGAGGCATGCGCGCGGGCCGAGCCCTTGACGATGCCGCGGTCATAATAGCTGCCGTTGAACACGATGTTGCCGCGGCCATCGTCGAAATTGCCGCCGACGGTGAAGTCGATATTGTAGCGATCGGCGTCGCCGCGATCGGTGAGGCCGTACTGGCCGCTGACCTCGAGGCCTTCGAAATTCGTCTTGGTGACGAAGTTGACCACGCCGGCCATCGCGTCCGAGCCGTACACGGCCGAGGCGCCGCCGGTGACGACTTCGATCCGCTCGATCATCGAGGGCGGGATCATGTTGATGTCGACGACGCCGTCCTGGCTGGCGCCGACGATGCGGCGGCCATTCTGCAGCACCAGGGTGCGCGCGGCGCCGAGATTGCGCAGGTTGACCGTGGCCGAGCCGTTGCCGGCGTTCGACTGGGCACCCGAGCCGGCGACCGCCTGGGGCAGCGCGTTGAGCAGCTGCTCGGTCTCGGCAGTGGCGGTCTGCTTGATTTCCTCGCTGCCGATGACGTTGACCGGGCTGTTCGAATCCACGTCCGGACGCGGAATGCGCGAACCGGTGACGACGATCGCCTCGCTCGTTTCACCTTCCGGCTCGGCGGTCTGCGCGAACGCCGTACCCATCATCATCATCGTGGCGAGCAGCGCGGAACCGCCCCGCAATCCCGCCCGCATCACCGCTACCCGCTTACTGCCCATGATCGTGTCTCCCCGAATGGATATGCCCGCCTGCCTCGTTACGTCCGGACGTCGTTTGCCGCGTCCATTTCTGTGAACAAGTGCGTGATTTTGAGCATATCGATTGATTGGGGTCAATTCGGGGTAGCGAAAAAATGTGAAAAGTGTCGCTTTCTGGTAACAAAGATGCCGCGAAGCCCGCGATTGCGCACGGTTTTTTCCTGGCATCCAAGCGGCTCGACCTGGCCCGGCCGCACCGATCGAACCGCCCGGAAAGCAGCGGATACCGGAGAGGAATCCGCAGTTTTCTGCCGATTCGCACCACTTCGGACCGGTCGACTGCGCCCCACATGCCTCGGAGATAACACCGATTCGGTGCCTCTTGACCAGTGCGCATTCGCCGAGCATCGTGTTACAAATCACGTGTTTTTCGTTTTATATGAACGGAGCGCGGCCGAACGGGCGCCGCGCGGCGAACCATCGCGAGGGAGGCTGACATGCGCGCAAGGACATTGGGGATCGCTCTGCTCCTGGCCGGGAGCGCCCTGCCGGCGGGGCTCGGCATCGCCCCGGCGACCGCGCAGCAGGCAGCGCCGCAGCCCGACGGCCCGCCCCGGGGCAAGGGCAGCCATGCCGATCTCGTCGCGCTGTTCACTGCCTTCGATGCGTGGAGCAAGCCCAGGGCGGTGAACGGCGTGGTCGACTACAGCCCCGCCGCGGTGGAGAAGCGCCGCGCCGAGCTGCGCGACTTCCAGGCCAGGCTTCCCGATTTCGCGGTGGCGAGCTGGGACCGGCATCAGCAGGTCGATTATCTCGCGGTGCGCGCGCAGATGGACCTGCAGGATTTCAGCCTGAACATCCTCAAGCCCTGGGCGCGCGATCCCGGCATGTATGTCGATGAGCTGCAGCGGCTGGCCTATACCGAGCTGCCGCTCAAGGGGGAGGCGCTGGCGAGCTTCCAGGCGCGGCTGAAGGCGATCCCGGCCTATCTGTCGCAGGCCAGGGTCAATCTCGACTCGGTTGCCGCCGACTATGCCGATCTCGCGCTGCACAGCCTGTCGCACGGCGACGGCGTGGGGCACGGTATGCCCTATCGCGCGGTCGAGCCGGAGGGGCTGATCGGCTGGTTCGCGGACCTGCACGGGCGGGCGCAGAAGCGGCAGCCCGCGCTGCTCGGCGACATCAAGGCGGCCGAGACCGCGATCCGGGGGTTCCGCGACTGGCTGACGGCCGGGCGCCCGGCGATGACCGCGCATGCCGGGGTCGGCAAGCCGGCCTATGACTGGTTCCTCACCAATGTCCGGCTGATGCCCTACACTTCCGACGAGGTGGTGACTCTGGCCGAGCGCGAGCTCACCCGATTCTGGGCCGACTACACCACGGAGCGGCACCGCAACCGCAAGCTGCCCGAACTGGCGCTGCCCAGATCGGGCGCGGAATATGAGGCGCAGCTCGCGGGCACCGACGCCAAGATCCGGAAGTGGCTGAAGGACGAGGAGATCGTGACGATCCCCGACTATATCCCGGGCACCTATCAGGAAGTGGGCTTCAACGCGCCGTGGATCGTGCGGCCGACGGGGCCGATGTTCTGGGAGCAAATCCAGTTCCGCGACGCCTCCCCCGATCATCTCCACGCCACCTTCCCCGGCCACCGCTTCGACGGGATGACCGGCAAGCGGGTGACCGATCCGATCCGCAGCAAGGTGAGCGACAGCGGGCGCACCGAAGGCTGGGGCTTCTACCTGGAGGAGAGCGCGCTGCAGCTCGGCCTGTTCGACGACCGGCCGCGCACCCGCGAGCTGATCTACATCTTCGGCCTGTTCCGCGCGGCGCGGACGATCGGCGACGTGAAGATGCAGCGCAACGAGATGACCGTGCCGCAGACCATGGCCTTCTGGAAGGAATGGACGCCGTACCTCGACGACAATGTCGCGCGCACCGATGCCGGCATCTATATCCGCCGCCCGCCGGGCTATGGCATGACCTATACGATCGGGGCGATGCAGCTGCAGAAGCTGCTGGTCGATCGCCGCCGCCAGCTCGGCGACAAATTCTCGATCCGCGACTATCACGACTATCTGATGAACACCGGGCGGCTGCCGGTGTCGCTGCTGCGCTACGACCTGACCGGCTATGACGACGAGGTCCGCAATTTCTGGCGCCATGTGCCGCTGTCGGCGGTGGCGCGGTAGATCGTATCACTCGTTACCGGATTGACGAAAGCGCCCGGCTCTCCAATCATCCGGACATGACGGAACCGCTCCCCGCTTTCCCCGATGCCTTCAACATGGCGGACTATTTCGTGTTCGCGAATGTGGAGGCCGGGCGCGGGGGGAAGACCGCGCTGCTCTTCGAGGATCGGGCGATCAGCTATGACGAGGTGGCGGCCAACGTCACCCGCGTCGCCGAGCGGCTGCTCGCCGGCGGCCTGCTGCCCGAGCAGCGGGTGCTGCTGTGCATGCGCGACTGCCCCGAGTTCGTCTATGCCTGGTTCGGCGCGATCAAGGCGGGCGCGGTGGTCACCCAGATCAACCCGATGCTGCCGGCGAGCGACTATGCCTACTATCTCGGCTATGTGAAGCCGCAGTTCGCCTTCATCGACGAGACCAGCCTGGTGGCGTTCGAGGCGGCACGGGAGGGCGCGCGGCATTGCCAGGATCCGGGATCGGTCATCCTGGTCGGCGAGGCGCCCGGGCTGCCGGGGTTCGACCGCTGGATCGCCGCGACTGAGCCCGCTGCCCCACCGCCCTGGCCGACGCGCAAGGACGATCCCGCCGTGTGGCTGTTCACCAGCGGCACCACCGGGCAGAGCAAGGGCGCGGTCCACTGCCATTTCCACTTCGCCTACAACACCGAAGTCTATGCCAGGCGCTTCATCGGCATGGCGGAGAACGACATCACCCTGTCCGGCCCGCGGCTCTATTTCGGCTATGCGACCGGTACCAATCTGATGTTCCCCTTCGCGGTGGGCGCGACCGCGATCCTGGCGCGCGAGCAGCCGACGCCGGAGAACCTGTTCGCGCTGGTCGCGCGGCATCGGCCGACCGTGCTCACCAATGTGCCGACGCTGATCAACAAGATGCTCGAGGCCGAGGCGCAGGCGCCCGACCTGTCGAGCATCCGGATGATGTGGAGCGCGGGCGAGGCGCTGCCGCGCGAGCTGCACGAACGCTGGAACGCGCGCTTCGGCGTGCCGATCATCGACGGGATCGGCAGCGCCGAGAGCTTCCACATCTATATCAGCAACCGGCCCGGCGACATAAGGCCGGGGAGCCTGGGCAAGCTGGTGCCCGGCTATGAGGCGGACCTGCTCGACGATGCCGGCATGCCGATCGCCGGCGGCGAGATCGGCGTGCTGCGCATCCGCGGGGATTCCGCCGCGCTCTATTATCACGGCGACTATGCCAAATCGAAGCGGCACCTGGGCGGCGGCGCGATCGTCAGCGGCGACCTGTTCCGCCGCGATGCCGAGGGATATTGGTATTATGAGGGTCGCGGCGACGACATGATCAAGAGCGGCGGCATCTATGTCAGCCCGCTGGAGGTCGAGGGATGCCTGAGCGAGCATCCGGCAGTGCTCGAATGCTGCGTGTTCGGCCGGGCCGATGCGAACGGGCTGGAGAAGCCGGTGGTGGTGATCGTCCCGCGCGAGGCCGCCGGGGACGCACTGGGCGCAGAGGTGCTGGAATTCGCCCGCAGCCGGCTGGCGCGCTACAAGGTGCCGCACCAGGTCTATCTGTCCGACGTGCCGCTGCCGCGGAACGACCGCGACAAGATCGATCGCAAGAAGCTGCGGGAGATTTATCGATGATGCTCGGCGATCTGCCCTGGACGCAGGTGCAGGCGGCGCTGGCAAGCGGCCAGCCGGTCGTCGCGATCCTGCCGCTCGGCGCGGTCGAGGCGCATGGGCCGCATCTGCCGCTGTGCACCGACGTGATCATTTCCGAAGGCATGGCCCGGCGCGCCGCGGCGCTGCTCGAGGCACAGGGCATGCACGGCTTCGTGCTGCCCGCGCTTGCCTATGCCCCGGCGCATTATGCCGAGGAGTTCGCCGGCACGATCTCGATCGGCGAGGCGACCGCGCGCGCGATCATCCTCGACATCGCCGCCAGCCTGAAGGCGCAGGGCTTTGCCTGTCTCGCGCTGGCGAACAGCCATTTCGATCCAGCCAATGTCGCGATGCTACGGAACCTGGTCCCCGCAGTGGAAGCGCTCGGGCTGGCCCTCGCCTTTCCGGATTTCACCCGGCGGGCGCTCGCGGCCGAGCTGACGGCGGAATTCGTGTCCGGTGCCTGCCATGCCGGCCAGTTCGAAACCAGCCTCGTGCTCGCCGACCGGCCCGACCTGGTCGATGCGGCGACCTGCCGGAACCTTCGCCACAACCCGTCCAGCCTGGTCACGGCCTTCGCGGCGGGCGCGCGGACCTTCACCGAGGCAGGTGGCCCCGAGGCCTATTTCGGCGATCCCGCGCACGCCACGGCGGAGGAAGGCGAACGGACGTCCGCGATCATGGCGAAAGCCCTGGTTCGCGCGATAGGCGCCGCCGGAAAATCCGATCCGAGCCGCTGAGAGCAGATAAAACAAAACCCCGCCAAGTCGCTGGACTTGCGGGGTTTTTGTTATTGGCACGTTGGTTGCGGGAGCAGGATTTGAACCTGCGACCTTCAGGTTATGAGCCTGACGAGCTACCGGGCTGCTCCATCCCGCGCCAAACGGGGGATGACAAGGTGAATGGGTTCTTCCGATGCACAAGCTTCAATGCCTGGCGACGACCTACTCTTCCATCGCTTAAGCGATAGTACCATCGGCGCTGTCTGGTTTCACGGCCGAGTTCGGGATGGGATCGGGTGGGTCACAGACGCTATAGCCACCAAGCAATGAAGCTTGTGCAGCGGAAGTTTTTCAAACCGTGCGATTGATCAAGGCTGATGAACATCCATCCAACGAAGCGTTGGTTGCTCATCAAACTGATGTTTGATGGATGGCCAGTGCTGTCGTTGATGGTGGGACTCATCAAGTGCGAATAGGACAATTAGGACCGGTTAGCTCCACACGTTACCGCGCTTCCACATCCGGCCTATCAAGGTCGTGGTCTTCGACCGTCCTAAGAAATCTTATCTCGAGGGAGGCTTCCCGCTTAGATGCTTTCAGCGGTTATCCCGTCCATACATAGCTACCCTGCTGCGCCGTTGGCACGACGACAGGTACACCAGAGGTATGTTCAACCCGGTCCTCTCGTACTAGGGTCAACTCCTCTCAAATTTCGACGCCCACGGCAGATAGGGACCAAACTGTCTCGCGACGTTCTGAACCCAGCTCACGTACCACTTTAATTGGCGAACAGCCAAACCCTTGGGACCTGCTCCAGCCCCAGGATGTGATGAGCCGACATCGAGGTGCCAAACAACCCCGTCGATATGAGCTCTTGGGGGTTATCAGCCTGTTATCCCCGGCGTACCTTTTATCCGTTGAGCGATGGCCCTTCCACGAGGGACCACCGGATCACTATGACCGACTTTCGTCTCTGCTCGACTTGTCAGTCTCGCAGTCAGGCTGGCTTATGCCATTGCACTCTAACAGTCGGTTTCCAACCGACCTGAGCCAACCTTCGCGCGCCTCCGTTACTCTTTAGGAGGCGACCGCCCCAGTCAAACTACCCGCCACAGAGGGTCCCAGAACCGGATAACGGTTCGTGGTTAGACATCAGAAAACAACAGGGTGGTATTTCACCTATGGCTCCACACCGGCTGGCGCCAATGCTTCAAAGCCTCCCACCTATGCTACACAGTTCTTTCCTAATGCCACTCTGAAGCTGCAGTAAAGGTGCACGGGGTCTTTCCGTCTAACCGCGGGTACTCCGCATCTTCACGGAGAATTCAATTTCGCTGAGCATGTCCTGGAGACAGTGGGGAAGTCGTTACGCCATTCGTGCAGGTCGGAACTTACCCGACAAGGAATTTCGCTACCTTAGGACCGTTATAGTTACGGCCGCCGTTTACCTGGGCTTCATTTCGGAGCTTGCACCCCTCCACTTAACCTTCAGGCACCGGGCAGGCGTCAGGCCCTATACGTCGTCTTGAAGCCGACTTAGCAGAGCCCTGTGTTTTTGCTAAACAGTCGCTACCCCCTGGCCTGTGCCCCCTGCTACTGCTTGCGCAATAACAGGGCCTCCTTCTTCCGAAGGTACGGAGGCAATTTGCCGAGTTCCTTCAGGACACTTCTCTCAAGCGCCTTGGTATACTCTACCTGACCACCTGTGTCGGTTTCGGGTACGGTCTATACGGTGGGGCTATTTCCCGGGACAGCTTCGAAGCATGCTCAATCCGTTAAGAGCATACAACACACACCATCCGTCACACACCACCAGGCCCACGAATATTAACGTGGTTCCCATCGACTACCCCCTTCGGGCTCGTCTTAGGGGCCGGCTCACCCTGCGCGGATTAGCCTTGCGCAGGAACCCTTGGTCTTTCGGCGAAAGGGCATCTCACCCTTTTTATCGCTACTCATGTCTGCATTCGCACTTCCGATACCTCCACGACCCATTACCAGATCGCTTCACAGGCTTACGGAACGCTCCGCTACCGCGTGTAGTAAACTACACACCCTAAGCTTCGGTGCACGTCTTGAGCCCCGTTACATCTTCGCCGCAGGAACCCTTATTTAGACCAGTGAGCTGTTACGCTTTCTTTAAAGGATGGCTGCTTCTAAGCCAACCTCCTGGTTGTTTTGGGATTCCCACATGCTTTCCCACTTAGACGTGACTTGGGGACCTTAGCTGTAGGTCAGGGCTGTTTCCCTTTTGACGACGGACCTTAGCACCCGCCGTCTGTCTCCCGGATATCACTCCTAGGTATTCGGAGTTTGGTTAGAATTGGTAGATCTCGCGACCCCCGCATCCATCCAGTGCTCTACCCCCTAGGGTGTTCATCCGAGGCACTACCTCAATAGTTTTCGCGGAGAACCAGCTATTTCCCGGCTTGATTGGCCTTTCACCCCTAAACACAACTCATCCGGTAACTTTTCAACGTTAATCGGTTCGGACCTCCAGTGCGTGTTACCGCACCTTCATCCTGGTCATGCCTAGATCGCCGGGTTTCGGGTCTAATACACCAAACTCATTCGCCCTATTCAGACTCGCTTTCGCTGCGCCTACACCTATCGGCTTAAGCTTGCTTGGTACATTAAGTCACAGACCCATTATGCAAGAGGTACGCTGTCACCCCATAAAGAGGCTCCAACTGCTTGTAGGCATTCGGTTTCAGGTACTGTTTCACTCCCCTCATCGGGGTGCTTTTCACCTTTCCCTCACGGTACTAGTTCGCTA
>NZ_CP114791.1:1450000-2825000 GCF_027359115.1 Sphingomonas sp. NIBR02145
TTGCTGGTATCGGCAAGGGCGTAACACCCGGCGTCGCGGGACGGTCCTTATACGTCGGTAGGTATGGCCGCCACGGGACAGCCCCGCGGCGGCCAGATAGCCAGGATCAGAAGCTGAACCCGGCCGAGAACTTGAACGTCCGCGGCGGATTGCCGCCGACGCTGAAGCCGCTCAGGTCGCCGAACCGGCCATTGTCGACCGGGTTGCCGGCTGCATTGACTACGCCGACCACCTTGTTGTCGCGGTTGAACAGCGGCGCCGGATTGGTGTCGGTGAAGTTGCTGTTATAGGTGGTGTAGTTGTTCTCGTTGAGCACGTTGAGCACATCGACGCGCAGCCGGACCCGCGAATTGCCGAGGAAGCCGAGCTTGATGTACTTGGTCGCCGCCAGATCGACCTGGCGCAGCGCCCACAGGTCGCCGAGGATGAAGGGCTGCTTGTTGTTGCCCTCGATCACCGCGATGTGGCGGATGCCGGCGGTGTCGTTGTAGAAGCCCTTCACGAACGGCGCCGAGGACAGGGTCACCTTGCCCGAGAAGGTGAAGCCCAGCGGCGCATCGACACTGCCGGCCGCGACGAAGCGGTGCCGCGGCACGCCGGCCGAGGCGAGCACCGGATAGTCCTTGATCGACGGGTAATCGAGCGAGAAGGTCTCGCCGAACTGCCGGTTCTCCACCGCATCCGTATAGGTATAGGTGGCGTTGAGGCTCCAGGGCGAGCTGGCCGAATAGCTCTTGGTCAGCTTCACATAGACCGAGTCCGCCTTGGTCTCGAGCCCGTTGTCGCCCAGGATGATCGAGCCGCGGCCCGGAGGGGCGTTGCCGAAGGGCGAGCTCTGGTTGCCGGTGGGCGCGAAGAAGGTGCCGTCCGGACGGCGGTTGCCGAGCAGCCAGACGAAGCCGTCATGGCTCTCGACATGGCTGTAGCCCAACTCCGCCTCGAACAGCGGCAGCACGCGGCCGCGCAGGCCGAGGCTGAACTGGTCAGAATAGGGCACCTTCAGGTCGTTCTTGAGGAAGCGCAGCTCCGAGCCGCCCAGCGCGCCGACCGAGCTGACCAGCTGCGCCCTGCCCTGCGCCGTCAGATAATTGGCGTTCCACGCCACGCAGGTCGAGCTCGGCGCGCAATTGTTGCGCGTGTCGCCCGGCACCAGGAAGTTGAAGGTACGGGTGGAATAGGAGCCGACCTGGGTTTCCTGCTGGACGAAGTCGAACTGGTTGCGGTCGTAGGAACGGCCGAACCCGCCGAACAGCGTGTAGCGCTTCTCGGCATCGAAATTGTAGCTGAAGCCGATGCGCGGCTGCCAGGCGCCCTTGAAGGTCTTCCGGTTCTTCCCGTTCGAGATGTAGTCGGCGATCTTGTAGTCGGCGTTGTTCAGGTTCGGATAGTTGGTCGGCGAAACCGCTGCCAGCGACGAGGCCGAGGTGACGAAGTTCACATAGGCCGGGGTGCGGTCGTAATCCCAGCGCAGGCCGAGGTTGAGCGTCAGCCGCGAGGTGACTTCCCAATCGTCCTGGATATAGGCGCCGAACTGGAAATTGTCCGACTTCACCGTCGGATCGCCGCCCAGCCCCGAGTCATAGCCGAACTGCACCCGGTACGGGGTCGCGTCGTTCCAGGTCGCGCCATTATACTGGGTGTTGTAGAAATAGACCGGGTTGTAGTTGTTAAGCTGCAGCGACTTGAGGCTCACCCACTTGGCCTTCACGCCCGCCTTGAAGGTGTGGCCCGAGATGCCGGTGAAGGTGAAGTCGTTCTGCGCGCCCCAGCCCTTCTGGCCCTTGTCCTGGTAGTTCGCGCCGCCGCCGGTGCGGAAGATCTGGGCGTTGTTCGCGTCCTGGAAGACGAAGGAATTCTCGAACACGCGCGGCGTCGGCGCCCATTGCGCATATTCATAGGTCAGCTTGAGGTCGTTGACCCAGTTGCTGCCGGTATGCTCCCAGCGCGCCAGGCCGCGATACTCGTTGACCACCGTGTCGATCGAGTTGCTGCGCAGGTTCGAGCCGCTGTTGATGCCCTCGCCGGTTTCCTTGCGGACCTTGAGCGACAGCTCGAACAGGTCGGCGGTCGACGGCACCAGGTCGATCTTGCCGAAATACAGGTCTTCGTTGAACGTCCGGTTGGTCGAGCCGAACTGGCTCTGGAACGCCGCCGGAATATTGGCGGTGTTGTTCGCGCTGCCCGGGAAGATGTCGACCGGGACCTGCTGGCGCTTGCCTTCGTAGGTCACGAAGAAGTGCATCAGGTCCTTGATGATCGGGCCGCCGAGCGCGCCGCCGAACTGGAAGTCGCGGGTGCGGGCCTTGCCGGTAGGGCTCCGCTCCTCGGTCGGGGTCTTCGCGCGCAGCGACTGGTCGGTATAATCGACGAACGCCTCGCCGTGGAACTCGTTGGTACCCGACTTGGTGACCGCGGTGATCGCCACCGAGCTGACCTGGTCGAACTCCGCCTTGTAGTTGGAGCTGATTACCCGGTACTCGCCCACCGCGAGCTGCGGGAAGGGATTGCCTTGGCTGGAATCTTGGCCGGTCACGCCGTTCTTGAGGACATAGTCCTTCTGGCCGACGCCATCGATGAAGATGTTGACCGTGCGGCTGTCCTGCGCGCCGCCCTGCAGACGCGACGCGCCATTGGCGCCGGTGACGAACTGCACGCCCGGCGCGAGATCGGCAAAGGCCAGGAAGTTGCGGTTGTTCTGCGGCAGCTGCTCGATCAGGCGCGTCGAGATGTTCACGCCGACTTCGCCGCCCTCCATCGAGCGCATCTTGCTGCCGGTGACGACGATCGCGCCGCTGGCACCGGCATCCTCGCCCGCGAAGTTGAAGTCGAGCTGCGCGTTCTGCGCCACGGAGAGCCGGAACTCATCGGTGTTGCGCGTGCCGGAACCGGTTACAATTTCGAGCCGATAAAGCCCGGGACGCAGCGAAGCGAACACGTACCCGCCGTCGGGACGGACCTCCGAAGTGCGGCGATAGCCGGTGTTCACTTCCACCGCGACGATCTGCGTGGCGGTGGTGCCGGCCGGCATCGTCACCGTTCCGCGCAGCGACGCATCGGATTCCTGTGCATGCGCGGGCGCTACCGCGACGGCGGTCAGCGACACGCCAAGCATCAATGCTGCTGCGACTTCCATCACGCGGCTGCGGCGCACGCGCGCGCGTTCATTCACCCTGTCGGACATGAATTTCCTCCCCTTTGTCCGATCGGCCCGCTTCTGCAGCCTCGCCGGAAATCCCGCATTTTGCGTAGATTTCGACGAGTCGTCGGGACCGATCGCCTTTGCGGTAGCACGTGTAACCGGTTCCAGGTAGCAAAATGTTGCTGGATGATTGCCCCTTCCCGTCCCCGGCGTGTCGCCGAACCGGGCGGACATTGTGCTGCCGGGCAGACAAAAAAGGGGGCCAGCCAAGGGGGTTGGCTGGCCCCGTTCCTGGGGTGGAGGGATGGCTGGACTTGGAGGCGTTAGAAGGCCAGCCGGGCACCCAGGACAAACTGGCGCCCGCTGTGCGTGAGCACGTTCAGGCGGTTGCTCACGTCCACGAACTGGTCGTTCAGCGCATCGGTGAGGTTGATCCCCTCGAGGCTGAGCTTGAAGTTCTCGGTGACGTTGTACGAGATCTGCGCGTCGATGTTCGTGGTCGAGTTGGTGCCGTTGTACGAGTTACCTTCGGTGCCCGGCACGGCGGTCAGATACTTGGAGCGATAGGCGACCGAGCCGCGGATCGCGAACTTCTTGGTCTCGTAATAGAGCGTGCCGTTTGCGGCGTGCTTGGACAGGCCGAGCAGCGGCGCCTTCACCGTGGTCGCGCCATTGGCCGAGGTCAGATACTCGATGTCCGAGCTGACATAGGTGTAGTTGGCCAGCACGCCGAAGTTGCTCAGGAAGCCCGGCAGGAAGCTGAAGGGTTGCTGCACGTTCACTTCGAAGCCGCGCAGCAAGCCGCCCTTCGAATTGACCGGCTGGCTGACGATGAACGCGTCGGTCGGGCTTGCGGTGGTGCCGTTGAGCAGCGAGTTGGGCAGGCCCAGGCTGCTATAGGGCACGGTGGTGCTCAGCGTCTGGACGAAGGTGCCGATGTCCTTCTGGAAGGCAGAGACCGCGTAGATCGCGCCGCGCGTCGGGTACCATTCGATCGAGGCGTCGAGATTGGTCGACTTGGTCGGCTTCAGGTCCGGATTGCCCGAGCTGAAGGTGCGGTTGCCGCCCGAGACGTTGAGGTTGCCGCCCGGGGTGAGCGAACCGATGCCGGCGCGGGCGATCGTCTTGGCCGCTGCGAAGCGGACCATCAGATTGTCGGTCACGTCGAAGACGAGGTTGGCCGAGGGCAGCCAGTTCTCATAGCTGCGATCCGCGCTGACCAGGTTGATCGCGGTGCCCTGGCTGGCATAGCCGGTCGAGAACTGGTCGGTCTTCACATAGCGCAGGCCGACATCGCCGCGGACCGGCAGGCCGGCATTGGCGAGGTTGAACTCCGCCATGCCCCAGGCGCCCAGATCCTCCTCGCGCACCGTGACGAACGAGCCGCGCGCCGTCGCGTTCTCGACGCCGCCGGTGGCGTAGGTCGGGTTGCTGTAGGTGTTGAGATAGGCCTGGAACGCTTCGAGGTTCGGCACGACCCACGACGTCGGCGTGCCCGAGGGGATGGTGAGCCCGCGGCCAAAGCCCGAGAACACGTTGGTCAGCGGCGCGAGCTGGGCCGCGGTGAGCGTGGTCACCACCGTCTCGCCCGACAGGCGGCGCTGCTCGGTCGAGCTGTATTCGAACCGGCGCCAGTCCACGCCCGCCTTGAGCTTGAGCTCGGGCGAGGTCGTCCATTCCAGGAAGCCCTTGGCGTTGGTGAAGCTGTTGTCGACGGTCTGCGGCCGGATGCGCACTTCCGACGTGCCGTTGGTGAAGGCGAAGTTCGCGACGTTGGCGATGTCCACGCCCGGGCGGATCGTCGGGAAGCGCGTCGAGAAGTCGTAGAAGAAGCCGTTGGTGTTGGCCGCGTCGATCGTCACCGTGGTCTGGATCGGGTTGCGGAACTGCGAGCTCGAATAGCCGACGATCGCGCCGAACTTCAGCGACTCCCCGATCTTCTGATCGAGCGTGCCAGTGAGCTGGTAGAAATCGGTGGTGAGCTTGTCGTAGCGGGCCTGGCTGCGCAGATCGACGTTATCGAACGTGCCGCTGATGATGTTGTTGTTCGCATCGACGGTGCCCGAACGGATGATCGTCTGCGGCTTGCCGGTGCCCGAGCGGCTGAAGCTGATCGCCTGGAACTGCGATTCCTGGCGGGTGCCGTCGAGCCGCGAATAGAGGCCGTCGATCGAGATCAGCGTCTTCTCGGTCGGTCGGAACTGCACGCCGAGCGCGGCGCCCAGGCGCTTCTGGTCGATCGCATAGCTCACCAGGCCCGGGATACGCGGGTGATAGAGCGCGGTGGCCGGATTGGTGTCGTTGATCTGGGCGATGGTCTTGCCGGCGATCGTCGAGGTCGGCGCGAAACCGCCGTTGAAGCCGCCATAGGTCCAGCGCGTGATATTGGCGCCTTCCTCGACCAGCGCACGCTCTTCATAGGCGACCGAGAGCAGCACGCCGAAGCGGCCATCGGCGGTGCTGGTGGTGAGCAGCGTCGAGACGCGCGGCTTGGCCTTGCGGGCAAGGTCATTGTAGCTCGCCGCCGCCTGCACCACCGCGGTGGGCTTGCGATAGTCGAACGGGCGCGCGGTCTGCAGGTCGACGGTGCCGCCGAGCGAACCTTCCTCGACATCGGCAGTGGCGGTCTTGCGCACCGCCAGGCTGTTGAACAGGTCCGACGAGAAGATGTTGAAGTCGAAGCCGCGGCCGCGGTTCACGCCACCCGAATTGTCGGTGCCGCCGGTGGTGCCGATCGCTTCCATGCCGTTGATGCGGACGCGGCTATATTCCGGGCCGAGGCCGCGGATCGAGATGTTGCGGCCCTCGCCATTGACGCGGCTGATCGCCACGCCCGGGATGCGCTGTAGCGATTCCGCCAGGTTGAGGTCGGGGAATTCGGCGACGTCCTCGGCCTTGATCGCGTCGATCGTCGCGGTCTCGTTGCGCTTCATGTTGAGCGCGTTGTTGAGGCTGGCGCGGAAGCCCTTGACGACGATCTCGTTGGAAGGACCATCGTCCTGCTCGGGCGCGGCGGTCTGCGGCGCCGGATCGGCGGCAGCGGCTGCATCCTGTGCATGGGCGCTCGCCGCGGCGAGCACCGCTGCCGCGCTGGACAGGGCAAGGACGGATTTCAGGATTCGAGTGCGGGACATGCCTTCTGTCTCTCCCATAATGTGTCCGCTTCTTTGCCGAGCGGATTTGATTGCAGGCTGGTTAGCGAAGAACCGCCGCGACAAGCCAACCTCAATCGAACATGGATCGATGCGCTTCTTGCACTGATCGGCAATGATCCAGCCATGAACCCCAGCGATCCAGCCAAGGCGGGACTGGATCATTCCCCATTTTGGCTTGGACCGCGCCCCCTTCCCCCGGTACGCCTCAAGGATCGCGAAGCGTCGGCAACAGGCGCGCTACCCATGGAGAGAGATTTGTCCGAGCAGGCCGTCCGGCCCACGCGAGTGCGCTATGCAATCATTGCGCTGATCTTCGTGATCACCAGCGTCAACTATGCCGATCGCGCAACCTTCTCGATCGCGGGCAATGCCGCCGCCGGCGAGCTGGGCCTCACGCCGGTGCAGACCGGCTATATCCTCTCCGCCTTCGCATGGGCCTATGCGCTGTCGCAGATCCCGGGCGGGCTGCTGCTCGACAAGTTCGGCACCAAGCGCGTCTATGCCGGCGCGATCGCGCTCTGGTCGCTCTTCACCTTCAGCCAGGGCTTTGCCGGGCTGATCCCGATCCTCTCGGCCACGGTGATGCTGTTCGCGCTGCGCTTCCTGGTCGGTCTGGCCGAGGCGCCGTCCTTCCCGGGCAATGCCCGGCTGGTCGCCGCCTGGTTTCCCGCCGCCGAGCGCGGCACCGCCTCCGCGATCTTCAATTCGGCGCAATATTTCTCGATCGTCGCCTTCGTGCCGCTGATGGGCTGGCTGGCGCACAGCTTCGGCTGGCGTTCGGTATTCTGGACGATGGGCGGGCTCGGCCTGCTCGCCACCCTTGCCTTCCTCCGCTTCATCCACAGCCCGGCGAAGCACCCCTCGATCAACCGCGCCGAGCTCGACGAGATCGAGGCCGGTGGCGGGCTGATCCATATGGAGGACCAGGCAGGATCCTCGGCGGCGTTCGAATGGGCCAATGTCCGCAAGCTGATCGCCAACCGGATGATGCTGGGCATCTATCTGGGGCAGTATTGCATCAACGTGCTGACCTATTTCTTCGTCACCTGGTTCCCGATCTACCTGGTCAAGGAGCGCGGGCTGAACATCATGGAGGCGGGCTTCGCCGCCGCCGCGCCCGCCCTGTTCGGCTTTGTCGGCGGGCTCGCCGGCGGCTTCATCTCCGATCGCATTCTCAAGCGCACCGGCTCGCTCGACTGGGCGCGCAAGGCGCCGCTGACCATCGGCATGCTGCTCGCCACCGCGATCATCGCCTGTGTCTGGGTGCAGCAGGAATGGCTGGTCGTCACACTGATGTCGGTCGCCTTCTTCGGCAAAGGCGTCGCCTCGCTCGGCTGGGCGGTGATGGCCGATGTCGCGCCCAAGAAGCTCGCCGGGCTCTCGGGCGGCGTGTTCAACATGTTCGGCAACATCGCCGGGATCGTGACCCCGATCGTGGTCGGCTATATCGTCGCGGGCACCGGATCGTTCGACCTCGCGCTGGTCTTCGTCGGCGCGCACTGCCTGCTGACGATCTTCGCCTTCCTCGTCATCGCCGGCCCGATCCGCCGCGTGGAGATCGCCGCATGACCGTCGATCGCCGCCAGTTCCTGCTTCAGGGCGCCGCCGGCGCGGTCGCCCTGCCCGCCACCGCCCATGCCGCGCCTGCCCGGCTGGTCGCCAGAACGGAGATGCCCGCACCCGACTGGGCGGTGCTGCAGCGCAGGCTGCTAGCCCGCAACGCCGCCGCCTGCGAGGCTTTCTACACCAAATATGTCGACGCGCGCGGCTGGCTGAAGGTGTTCGAGCGCTGGGGCGCCAATGACGGCCCCGACGACGCGGCCGAGGCGACCAATGACTGGCTGGTGCTTCACGCGCTCGGCGGTTCGGACCGCATCCTCACCCTCGCCCAGCGCTTCTGGGAGGGGCACCTCAAGCAGTACACCGCCGCCCGCACCCTGGAGGTGCCAATCGCGCGGCAGGGCATGTATCACCGCGAGTTCCCGGTCCAGATGGACTGGCAGCACAACAGCGAGGGCCTCACCAGCTTCAACGTGATGGGCCTGTCGATCCCGCGCGACCGCAAGCTGCTGGCGCGGACGATGCGCTACGCCGATTTCTACACCGGCCGCGACCCGACGGTGCGGAACTACGATCCCGAGCGCCGGATCATACGCAGCATGATGAACGGCAGCCGCGGCCCGATGCTGCGCGAGGCGACCCCGCTCGACTGGGCCGGCGACCCGTTCGAGGCAGGCGAGCGCTTCCACATGGAGCATGGCGAGACGACGTACCAGCAGACGCTCGACCATTATGCCGAATATGGCGACGTGGTCGGCGACAACCCGCTCAACCTCCAGGCGACCACGCTAGGGCTCAACGCCTATGCGCTGGGCGGGGGCGAACGCTATCGGCGCTGGGCGCTCGACTATCTCGACGCCTGGGTCGACCGCGCCAAGGCCAACAACGACATCCTGCCCAGCCATGTCGGGCTCGACGGCAAGGTCGGCGCGAACTGGTGGCGCGGCACCTATGGCTGGGGCTTCTCGCCGGTCGTCCCGCAAACCGGCAAGCGCGAGGACCGCAACCGCGTGCCCCGCTCGATCACCGCCTTCTTCAACGGCACGGTGCTGACCGGCGACCTCTCCTATGTCGAGCTGTGGCGCCGCCAGAACGCGCGGATCAACGAGGCCGGGCGGCAACGCGACGGGAAGTTCGAGGCGCCGACCATGTACGGCGCGCAGGGCTGGTATGGCTGGAAGCCCGGCCCCTATCGCAGCAACGGCTTCGAGATCTGGTATTTCACCCAGGATCCGAAGGACCGCGCGGCGGCGGGCGAGCACCCCTGGGTCTCGTTCCTCGAGGGCGCCAATCCCGGCTATCCGTTGAAGGCGATGCAGGCGGATCTCGACCGGATCGCCGCGCGGGAGAAGGCGCAGGCCGAGGACCCGACCACACCCGAAACGCGGCTGGCCGACTGGCCGCTCGACATCACCCCGGCCAGCATCACCAGCCTGATCCAGCTGATGACCGGCGGGCTGCACATCGGCCGCCCGCCCTGGTCGCCGACCTCGCCCAACCAGGGCGGCGTGCCGCTCCATTGCCGGCTGCGCTATTTCGACGCGGACAAGCGCCGCGCCGGCGTGCCCGAGGAGGTCGCGGCCTTGGTCCATGCGCTGGGCGAAAGCTCGGCGGAGGTGACCCTGGTCAATCTCGGCGAGGCGCCGCGCAATGTGATCGTGCAGGGCGGCGCCTGGGCCGAGCATCGGATCGAGAGCGTCGTGATCGACGGCATCGAGACGCGGATCGGCCGCCCGGACTTCACCCTGCGGCTGGAGCCGGGCTGCGGCACGCGGCTGCGCCTGGCGATGCGGCGGTTCGCGAACCGGCCGACCCTGGCGTTTCCGTGGGGACGGTAGGTTTCACAAGCTGGATGCTCCCCGGCGGAAGCCGGGGCCCAGGGTCACGAGCGAGACAGCAGAGAAACCCTGGGCCCCGGCTTCCGCCGGGGAACCGAAAGTGGAATGACGGCCCCAGCTACGCCGGCACGTAGGTCAGCCGGATCACATCCGGACCGATCCGCTCGTCCGCCACCAGCCGCAGCCTGGGCCGTGGCCCCGCGAAATAGGGCTTGCCGCCGCCCAGCACGACCGGGTGCAGATAGATACGATACTCGTCGATCAGCCCCAGCTCGGTCAGGCTCTGCGCCAGGATCGTGCCCGAGACTTCGATCACCCCGTCCCGCCCCGCCTTCAATTCCCGCACCGCCGCCGCAAGGTCATCTCCAAGCAGCATGGCATTGGGCCCGACCGATTCCAGCGAGCGCGACGCCACCCATTTCGGCATCGCCCGCCACGCCTCGGCATAGTCGCGCCGGGCCGCGTCCCATTCGGGATGCTCGTCGTCCCAGTAGCGCATGATTTCATACATGCGGCGGCCATAGATGCTGCCGGTCAGGCTCCGCACATCCTCGATGAAGTGCCGGAAGACGATCTCGTCGGGCGCGAACGCCATGTGATCGACATAGCCGTCGAGCGACTGGTTCAGGGCGTAGACGAGCCTGGCCATGGCGATCTCCTTCGGAAGGGTATCCATACACACTTCCGGTTCCCCGGCGGAAGCCGGGGCCCAGGGCCACAAGCGAGACGATGGAGAAACCCCGGACCCCGGCTTTCGCCGGGGAACAGCCAGCCTAACCGCCCGGCTTGATATAGGGCGCGACCGACCAGAGCAGCCGCTCCTCGCGACGCGGATCGTCCACCACGCGCGTATCCACATCGAAAACCATCGTCGGTCGCTTTTCCAGCTCGAACCGCGGCCAGGCCGGGATGCCAGCGCAATTCGGATCGCCGGTGCGGGCAAAGGCGATGAAGACGTCCGCCATCCGCCCCGCCAGCCGCCGCGCCTCGGGCCCGTCGCCGGCGCGCGCGCCCCTGGCGCCGGTATTGTCGAACACCAGCGGGATATCGAGCGTATGGAAGGCGCCGAGCACCCCGCCCGCCTCGGGCGACGGGAAGTCGAGCTGGTACATCCAGGTCGGCGCGCCGATCTTCGCGCGCTCCTCGGCCTGGATCAGATGGCCGGGCCAGGAACGCCCCGCCGTGCTTGCCGCCAGCAGGATCTGGCCGGGCGTCTTCTCCGGATAGATCTCGCGGTAACGCTGCACCACCCAATCGGGCGCGACGTCCTTGGTGATCTGCGCCGCGACGCGCTCGGTCAGATTATCCCAGCTGGTATCGCCGCGCTTCAGCACTTCGCCCAGCCAGAAGCCGGTCTCGTCATGCGTGTTACCGACGATCAGCGGAATATGCGCCGCCTCGCGCGGGGCATCAGGCACGAAGGGATGGCGCGGCAGCACGCCGTGATCGAGCGTGGAGGTGAAGCTGATCTCGCCCTTCCCCTCCAGCGGATCGGTCATGCCCATCGCCCCGACCAGCTTTTCGACCGGCAGCGTCGCCAGTGCACCGACATCGGCGGCGCCCGCCTTCGCCATCCAGGCCCTGGCCCGCGCGGTGGCGTGCATCGGCCCCGCGGCGGTGACATGCTGGCCGCTCATCGTCGCGGCGCGGTGGAAGAGCGGGCGCGCCTCGGGCATCGCCATCAGCGTCACCACCTTGGCGCCGCCGCCCGACTGGCCGAAGATCATGACGCGCGAGGGATCGCCGCCGAAGCCCGCGATATTGTCGCGCAGCCATTGCAGCGCGAGCACGATGTCGAGATTGCCGACATTGCCCGATTCCGCCGGTCCGCCGAGCTGCGCGAGATAGGCATAGCCCAATGCCGCCAGCCGGTGGTTGAGCGTGACCACCACCACATCGCCCCGGCGGACGAGATGGCTGCCGTCATAGAGCGGGTCCGATCCCGATCCGTGCGCATGCGCGCCGCCATGGAGGTAGACCATAACCGGGCGCTTCCCGGCATCGAGCGCGGGCGTCCAGATATTGAGGAACAGGCAGTCTTCGCCGGTCGGCTCCTCGGCCCTGGTCTGCGGCGCGGACAAGCCATAGCGCGTGGCGTCGGCCACGCCCTTCCACGCCACCGGCTGCAGCGCGCGCTGGAAGCGGCGGCTGCTGGTATCGGCACCGTAGCGCACGCCCTTGAACACCAGCACGCCCTGTTCGTTCGTCCCGCGCACCCGGCCATGGCGGGTGCTGGCGACCGGATCGCCCTTCGCCCTGCCCAATGCCGCGCCGGCGGGCAGCAGCAACGCCCCGCCCAGCACCACGCCGCGCCGGTCTATCACGCGCCCGCCGTCTGGGCGCAGAGCCGGCGCATCGGCTCGAGCGCCGGATTGGCGTTGTCGCGGCGCCAGGCCATGTGGAGCTCGACCGGGTTCTCCGGATCGGTGCGCAGCGCGCGGAACTGGACGTCCATCAGGTGCAGCCCCGATGCCGATTGCGGCACCAAGGCCGCCGCCAGCCCGGCATGGACCAGCCCGAGCATCGAATGGATCTGGGTGACGTGCTGCACATAAAGCGGCGAGACGCCGGCATCGTCGAACAGCCGCACCAGCATGTTGTGGAAATAGCCCGCGCCCTGCCGCGCATACATGATCAGCGGCTCGTCATCGAAGTCGGCCAGCTCGAAGCTCGGCCGCGACTGGCGCGGATCGCCCGGCGGCAGCGCCACCACCAGCGGCTCGTGCAGCACGCACAGCGTCTCGAACTCGTGCCGGTCGATCGGCGGGCGGACAAAGCCGATGTCGATCAGCCCGGTGAGCAGCGCATCGACCTGGTCGCCGCTGACCATCTCGTGCAGGTCGAGATCGATATTGGGCAGGCTCGCCCGGGCATTGGCGACGATGTGCGGCACAAGGCCATAGCCCGAGACGGCGGTGAAGCCGATCGCGACCTTGCCGGCATCGCCCTGCGCCACCCGACGGGCGGAGAGCGAAGCGCTTTCGGCAAGCCGCACGATGCGCCGCGCCTCGATCAGGAACACCTGCCCCGCCGGGGTCAGGCTCACCTGGCGGCTGGTCCGCTCGAGCAGGGTGACGCCGAGGATGCGCTCGAGCAGCTGGATCTGCCGGCTGAGCGGCGACTGGGTCATGTTCAACCGCTGCGCCGCGCGGCCGAAATGGAGTTCCTCGGCCGCGGCGACGAAGCAGCGGAGCTGGCTTAGCTCGAACATGGACCCAGCCTATCGCAGTTGGCTTCTCCCTGTCACGCGGCGTGCGCGACCGACTTGGCGGAGACACCCTCGACCAGCGCGCGCAGCTCGTCATGCTCGGCGGCGGTGAGGTCGGTCAGCGGGGTGCGCACCGGGCCCGCATCGCGCCCGACGACGCGCATGCCCGCCTTGACGATCGACACCGCATAGCCGCGTCCACGGTTACGCAGCGCGATATAGGGCAGCACGAACGCCTTGAGCTGGGCCATTACCTCGGCCTGGTTGCCGGCGCGGACGGCGCGATAGAAGTCGAGCGCCCATTCCGGCATGAAGTTGAAGATCGCCGAGGAATAGGTGGTGACGCCCATGGTGAGGTACGGCGTGGCGAAGGTCTCGGCCGTAGGCAGCCCGCCGATATAGGTGAGCCGGTCGCCCATCCGCGCGAAGATGCGGGTCATCAGCTCGATGTCGCCCACGCCGTCCTTGAAGCCGACCAGGTTGGGATTGCGCTCGCACAGGCGGGCCAGCGTCTCGTCGTTCACCACCGCATTGTCGCGGTTGTAGACGATCACGCCGAGCCCGGTGGAGCGGCACACCTTCTCGATATGCGCGGCCAGGCCTTCCTGGCTCGAGCCGACCAGATAGGGCGGCAGCAGCAACAGGCCGTCGGCGCCGGCCTTTTCCGCGCCCTGCGCGATCTCGGTGGCGATGGCGGTGCCATAGCCGCAGCCCGAGATCACCGGCAGCTTGCCATTGGCCTCGGCCACGGCAGCCGCCACGACGGTGATGACTTCGGCCGGGGTCAGCGAGAAGAACTCGCCGGTACCGCCGGCGGCGAACAGGCCGGTAAGCTCATGCTCGAGCATCCAGGCGCAATGCGCGCGATACGCATCCTCGACGAAGGCGCCGTCGGCATCGAAATGCGTGACCGGAAAGGACAACAGGCCGCCGCCAAGGCTGCGCGCCATTTCAACCGGGCTCCAGGTCGTCACGATCTTCTCCTAATCGCCGCCCGTCGCATCGACGGGGGTCGGGTTCGATCGTTAGCTATTGGGTGATCCCCTTCGCGTCCAAACCAAAGCCGCGATGGATCGATGCAAGACTTGGCTTGATCCACATGCAGATGCGGCGCGCCTGGCTTGGAGGCCAGACGCGCCGCGGGCGGAGCAGTCCTGCTGTCCAGGCGGGCTGCCGCCGCCCGTCAGTCTGCCGACTTCTGCACTTCACCCTTGCCCATGGCCGAGACCAGGGCGTTGCCCGAACCGGTGAAATTGGCGGCGGGCAGCGTGGCGGTCTTGTCCTTCACCTTGACCAGCACCTGCTCGACCTTGCCGCGCCCGGCGGTGCGCACCGACTGGACGGTGCCGATCAGCTTGCCCTTGGCATCGGTGACCGGCATGCCGACCGAGACCGGGAAGGCGCCGTCGCCATTGGCCGCGGCCGAGCCGGCGAGGGCCAGGGTGTTGCCTCCGAACGAAGCCGCACCATTGGCGGCACCCGAAGCGGCTGCCGAGACACCATCCGTGCTGGGCACGGCATTGCGGGCACGCGAGACGGCGTTGCCGGCCGTGTCGCGGGTGCGGCTCACCGCATTGCCCGTGGTATCGCGGACGCGGTCGGTCGTGGTGCCGGCACGGTCACGGACATTGGACACCGTGTCGCGGGTGCGGCCCACGGCATTGCTTGCCGTGCCGCGCACCGCATCGGTACCGACCAGCTGCGCGTCGGCTCGGCCACCGGCATTGCCCGAGGCCGAGCCGCTGCCGCCGATCGTGCGATCGCCGACCCGGGTGCTGTTCGCGACCGTGGAGTCGAGCGAGCTGTCGTTCGAAGCCGTCACGCGGCCCTTGCGGGCGTTGACGTTCTTTTCGGTATGCGACGAGCCGCGCAGGCTGCTGGTGGTGTCGCTGGTGCTGGGCAGGCGACGCGTCGGGGCGTCGATCGTGCTGCCGAGCGTGCCCATGCCCGAGCCGCCGATATTGCCGCTGAGGCCGCCGCCACCCAGGCCGCCGCCAAGACCGCCGCCCAGGCCGCCACCGCCGCCGAGGATCTGCGCCGAAGCCGGAGCCGCCGCGAGTGCGATGGCGAGGAAGGCGCTGGTGCCGAGAAGCTTGATCATGTCCGTTCTCCCAAAAATTCACTGACATCGGGAGAACGGTGGCCGGTTCGGGTTTAATCCCGAGAGCGTGAACATTTTTCGGAATTTCTGCTTTTCGGCGCGAAATCAATTCATTGTGCGGGCGTTCGGCACGCCTCGCACAGCACACCGCGGCCATAAAGCTTGTCCGGCCCCCGCGATCCGGCGTCGCGTGCCTGTGCGTCCACCTTGCCGATCGCGGCGCGCAGTCCGCCCGGGTCCGGCGTTGCGTAGACGCGCGCGATCGTCGCGGCGACGAAGGGCGCGGCGAACGACGTGCCGCGCACCCGCATGGTGCGGCCGTTTGCCCCGATCGCCAGCATGTCGGCGCCGGGGGCGGCATAGTCGAGATGGCTCGCCCGCCCCGCCTCGATCAGCGCGCGGCCCTTGCCGTCGATGCCGGTGACCGCGATCACGCCGGGATAGGAGGCGGGATAGGCCGGCGGCGCGGCGGGCCCGTTGTTGCCTACCGCCGCGACGATCACCGTGCCGCGCGCCTGCGCCGCCGCGATCACCTTGCCGAGCAGCGGGTTGGCGGGGCCGACCAGGCTGATCGTCACCACGCTCACCCGGTTCTGCACCATCCAGCCGACCGCCCGGGCGATGGCGGTGGCGTTGCCGCCGGCCGGATCGCTGCCATAGACATCGGCCGAGGCGATCCGCGCGCCCGGCAGTCCGCCGCGCACCGTTCCCGCACCGGCGATCAGCGAGGCTACGGCGGTGCCATGGTCGTTCGCCCGCGGCGCCCCGGTCGCGAAGCCCGAGGACAGCGCCGCTCCCGCCGCGCCGCCGTCGATCACCCCGACCACCGTCCCGCCCCCCGCCGCGACCGGCGCGGCGGGACCCGGCAGCGCCCCGCTCGGCGCATGGAGCTGGTCGGCGCTCACCTCCTTGCCGCCAAGCTTGCGCAGCTCGCGGATCGCCTGGCCCAGCGAACGCCCGCGCGGCACCGACAGCCGGGCATAGCCGACCCCCAGCACATCCTCGCGGGCGATCACCGCATAGCCCTTGGCCACCGCCCTCGCGATCAGCGCGTCATCGGGATCGTCGACCACCACTTCTCCCGCACGCGCAGGGAAACCGTCGGGATCGAGCGCGATGCGATCGGGATTGTCGCGCACCAGCTTCGCCGCCGCCGTCCGCCGGACATCCTCGAGCCGCTGCGCGACCCCGCCGGTCACGCCCTGCACCTCCTGCCCGACCCGGTCGAGCACCTGCCCCGCCGGGAGCGGCAGCGCGGGCAGCCCCGGCGCCAGCTGGGCATGCGCCGGCACCGCCAGCGCCATCCACCCGATCCAGAGCCATCTGCCGCGCATCGCGCCCTTCTTGCACAAAATGAAGATCATGTGGATTAAACGCGGCACCCCGTCCGTTTCATCCACGGACAAGAGGAACCGGGATTGGCGGCTTTCGAGGACGACCTGCTGGCATTGCTGCCGCGTCTGCGGCGGTTCGCCCGCGCGCTCGCCCGCGACGCCGCCGATGCCGACGATCTGTGCCAGGTCGCGCTCGAAAAGGCGCTGGTCGGGCGCGCATCGTGGCAGCCCGGCACACGGATGGACAGTTGGATGTACCGGATCATGCGCAACAGCTGGATCGACACCACGCGCAGCCGCGCCCGCGCCGCGCAGACCTTTGTCGACCCCGATGCCGGGCTCGGTATCGGCGCGGACGGCGGCGCCGAGGCGCGCGTCGCGTTAAGCGAGATCGACGCCGCGCTCCACACCCTGCCCGACGAGCAGCGCGAGGCCGTCGCGCTCGTGCTGATCGAGGGGCTGGCCTATAAGGAGGCCGCCGAAGTGCTCGACATCCCGATGGGCACGCTCACCTCGCGGCTGGTCCGCGGGCGACAGGCATTGATGGCGCAGCTGGGAGAAGCGGCATGAGCATCGATCCCGAAATGCTGATGGCCTATGCCGATGGCGAGCTGAGCCCGCTCGAGGCCAGGCGCGTCGAGCGCGCCATCGCCGCCGACCCGGCGCTGGGCGAGGAAGTCGCCCGCCACCGGGCCCTGCGCGCCCGGCTCAGCGGCCATTTCGCCCCGGTGGCGGAGGAGCCCGTGCCCGACCGGCTCGCTGCGCTATTGCGCAGCAATAGCAATGTCGTCGCGCTGCCGATCCGCAAGCCCGCCCGCCGCATCCCCGGCTGGACGCGCTGGGGCGGCGCGATCGCGGCATCGCTGGTGCTCGGCCTCTTCATCGGCCACGGTCTGCAGGACCCGGGCGTGGTGCAGACGCACGGCGACCAGCTCTACGCCGCCGGTACGCTTGCCGGTGCGCTCGACCAGCAGCTCGCCTCCAATACCGGCGCGGTCCAGGTCCCTGTAAGCTTCCGCGACGCCAAGGGCAGCTATTGCCGCGTCTTCACCTCGGCCACCGCCGACGGCATCGCCTGCCGCGATACCCGGGGCTGGGCGCTGCGCCAGACCAGGGCGGGGGCGAGCGCCGCGAAGACCGACTATGCCCAGGCCGGCAGCACCGATCCCGCACTGATGGCGGCCGCGCAGGAGATGATGGCGGGCGACCCGCTCGACGCCGGCGCCGAGGCGAAGGCGAAGGCAAGCGGCTGGCGGTAGGAGGCGACAAAATTCCCCTCCCTGCAAGGGAGGGGCTAGGGGTGGGTTAGAAAAGGTCGGGCTCGATGCCCGGCCTTTTCTTTGTCTCCGCCGGCTGGCTGAGCTCCCCCGGCCTTCGCCGGGGTCGCAACCCACCCCCGACCCCTCCCTTACAGGGAGGGGAGTAAAGCGGAATCCAGCTGCCTATTCCCCCCGCAGCAAAATCCGCCCGAACCGCGCCGCCACCGGCTTGCCATTCACCAGCGCCGCCCGGCCGTTGACGAAGACATAGTCCATGCCCTGGGCATAGGCGTGCGGCTTCTCATAGGTGGCGGTGTCGCGCACCGTCTTCGGATCGAAGACGATCACGTCGGCGAACGCGCCCTTCCGCAGCGCCCCGCGATCGACCACGTCGAACACCTGGGCCGGCAGCCCGGTGGCGGCGTGGATGGCCTGGGCCATCGGGATCACCGGCTTGTCGAGCACATAGTTGCGCAGCTTGCGGGGGAAGGCGCCGTACGCACGCGGATGCTCTGCGGTCTTGCCGAAGGGCGGCAGCCCGCCATCGGTGGAGGTCATCGTCCAGCCTTGCCGCATGAACGCCTCGACATCCTTGTCGCTCATGTTGAACGACACGGTGGGCGCCCCGCCCTTCTTGAGCATCTCGATCGCGGCATCGAGCGGCTCGAGCTTCATGATCGCACCGACTTCGTCGAGCCGCTTGCCGTCGAGCGAGGGATCGGCCTTGTAGGCACGGATCTGGATCGCGTGCGGCCCGGCGCGGCGCTCCAGATTGGGCACCATCTCGGCGCGGATTTTCGCGCGCATCGCCGGATCCTCCAGCCTTTTGGCCAGCGCATCCGCCCCACCCTCCTGCGCCCAGCCGGGGACGAGCGAGGCCATCAGGCTCGAGCCCGAGGCGGTATAGGGATATTGATCGGCCCAGACCTGGACGCCGGCCGCACGCGCCTTGTCGATATGGGCGATCACCTCGGCCGACTTGCCCCAGACCTGGGGGCCGAGCACCTTGATATGGGTGACGACGCCGGGGATCTTCGCCTCGCGCGCAACGGTGATGACTTCCTCGACCGCCGCGACCACGCCGATATCGTAATTGCCCTCGTCGCGGATATGGCTTTCGTAAAAGGCGTGCGGGAAGGCGCTGGCGGCCTTTGCCAGCCCGACGATCTCGGCGGTGTTCGAATATTTGGCCGGGATATAGAAGGGCCCGTCGGACAAGCCGTACGCACCGAGCTTCATCGCGGCGGTGACCAGCCCCTCCATCTTCGCCTGTTCTTCGGGCGTGGCGTGGCGATCGACATTGCCCATCACCGCGGCGCGCACGGCATTGTGCCCGATCATCAGCGCGACATTGACGCCGGGGGTGTTGGCGCGAAGGTCCCTGATCTGCGGCGCCAGGTCGGCCGGGCCGCCGCCGTCCGGATTGGCGAACAAGGTGGTGATGCCCTGGTAGAGCATCGGCAATGCCGGCGCGAGCTCGGGCGTCTGGATATTGGGCGCCGCGTGCGAATGCGGATCGATAAACCCCGGGGCTACGATCTTGCCCCGGGCATCGACGGTGGTCTTCGCGGTCGCCGAAGCGGGGATCGCTCCCACCGCGACGATGCGATCGCCCTGGATCGCGACATCGGCGTTCCGGCCCGGCGCGCCGCTGCCGTCATAGACGGTGCCGCCCCGGATCAGCACGTCATAGTCCTGCGCAAGCGCCGGGGAAGTGCTGGCGAGGAGCGCGAGGGCGGTCAGGCCCCACCGATATCCAGAGTTCCGGTTCCCCGGCGAAGGCCGGGGTCCAGTTTCGGCGAACCCGGCGAGGAGGGGCAAACCTCCCGAACTACGTTGCAACTGGGCCCCGGCCTCCGCCGGGGAACAGCTGGGTGCTCGGCGCGTGCCGAATGTCATGCTGCGCCTCCCTCTCACATCTTGAACCGGGCGCCGATGCGGAAGGTCCGCCCGAGCAGGTCGTAGATCGACTGGTTGGTCGCCGGCGTCGCATAGGCGCTGCCGGCCGGTCCCGGCGCCACCACCGGCGGATCCTTGTCGAGCAGGTTGGAGACGTTGAAGAACAGCTGCACTTCCTTGCCGCCCATCTTGAAGCCCTGGGTCAGCGAGGCATCGATGTAGAAGGCGCCCTTGATCCGGTTGTCGTTGATCGTGCGGTTGGTCACCGTCGAGGCCGGACAGCCGCTGGTGCATTCGACGAAGCTGTTGTCGTACACGCCGTCGCTCACCCCGCGCCCGATCAGCGTGAGGTTGAAATCATCGACGTCATAGCTGGCCTGTGCGCGGTAGAGCCATTTCGGGGTGCCGCCCGGGGCGTTCTGGCCCACCGTGTCGGTCGGCGCATCGATGCCGTTGTCGAAATAGTTCTTGATGTAGCGCGTCGCCATGCCGCGCAGCGTGAAGTTGCCGGCGCCGATCCGGGTGCGGTACGAAGCTTCGAAGTCGATGCCCTGCGCCTTCTGCACCGCGAAGTTGAACGGGCTCTCATACACCTGCAGGCTGTTGCCGAACGAGTTCGGCCCGCGCACCACGGCGGTGCAGAAGGCCTGGATGCCTTCGTTGCAGCGATCGACGATCGTCTGGGCGGCAACCGATCCGATCGCGCCGTTGATCTTGATGTTGTAGTAATCGACCGACATCGCGAAGCCGGGCACGAAGGTCGGCTGCAGCACCACGCCGACACCCCACTGGTCGGCCTTTTCCGGCTGGAGCAGCGGGTTGCCGCGGGTGGTGCCCGCGAAGGTGACCGATGCATTGTTCTGCGAGGAATCGATCAGCACGTTGATGCGGGTCGATCCGGCGGTGAACAGCTCGCCCAGATTAGGCGCGCGGATGTCGCGCGATCGGCTGGCGCGGAAGCGGATGTCGGGGATCGGCTCGAAGGTGACGCCCGCCTTCCAGGTGGTGACATAGCCCGAGGTCGAATAGTCGGTGCCGCGCACCGCGCCGTTCAGGTCGAGCCCCTTGATCACCGGCACCACCAGCTCGACATAGCCTTCGGTCACGCTGTAGCTGCCGAAGCTGGGCAGGAAGTTGCCGACGAACCAGCCGGTCTGGAATTCGGTGGGCACCGAACCGCTGACCTTCTCGCGGCGATGCTCGCCGCCGATCGAGACCGAGACCGCGCCGGCCGGCAGGTTGAACGCATCGAACGCCAGGTTGGCGGCGACCACGTCCTGCTCGAACTTCTGCTTGCGATAGGGATTGCCCAGCACATAGGCGAGCGCCTCGGGGCTGGCGACGCCGATGCCCAGGCGGTTGAGCGGCACGCAGCCATTGGTCGGCGCGGTCAGCGTCGAGCGGCAGACGATCGTGCCGGCGGGCACGCCGATCGCGTTGCCGGCGGGCGCGAACACCGCATCCTGCGCCAGCGCGAGCCGGGCATTGTTGGTAATGTCGCGCGCCATCTCGCGCGTGCGGCTGATGCCCTTCTGGTAATAGACGTCCCAGCGCGCGGTGCCGGCGAACAGCGGGAAGCTGCCGTTCGCGCCGATCACATAGCGCTGCAGCTCGCGCTCGGTGTCGTTCTTGCGGATCGGCAGGTCGGCGTTGCTGGTGCCCAGCGTGAAGCTGGTGATCGCGCCGAGCTGGCTGCGGACCGAAGCCGGGATATAGGCATTGTCCGATCGGATCGTCACGTTGTTCTGGTTGAGCTGCACGCCCAGCCAGCCGAGATTCTCCGACTTGGCATAGGATGCCTGGCCGAAAACGTTGAGCCAGTCGGCGACCTCGAAGCTGACGCGGCCGAACAGGCTCTTGCGGTTCTCCTCCGGATCGAGCGACTGGAAGCCGTTGACCTGGGTCGCCTGCCAGTCGCCGCCGATCTGCCAGGGATCGCGGTTGGTGCCGAAATTATACTGGCTGACCGCGCCGCCCAGCCCGAACTGGGTGCCGCGCAGCGCGGTGTTCAGGATGACGCCGCCGCGCGTCGCCTGGCTCAGGCCGGCGCCCGACACGACCAGGCGCTCGGGCTGGCCGTTCCCCGCCACATAGGCGGGGTTGTTGATCATGTACCAGCCCTTGTTGTTCCAGTCGCGCGGGACGCCGTGCAGGCCTTCCTTCACCGCGATCTCGCCATTGAGCAGGATATGGCCGCGCCCGCCGGCGAAGCCGGTGCCGGCGGTCAGCGTCGCGCGATAGTTGGGCGCGTCGCCATAGGTCGAGATGCCGTATTCGACCGAGCCCTTCAGGCCCGAATATTCCTTGTCGAGGATGAAGTTGACCACGCCCGAGACGGCGTCCGAGCCATAGGCGGCGGAGGCGCCGCCGGTGACGATCTCGACGCTCTTGATCAGGCCTTGCGGGAAGGTGTTGACGTCGACCAGCCCGGTGACGGTCGAGCCGACCGAGCGCTGGCCGTCGAGCAGCACCAGCGTGCGGGCGGTGCCGAGCGAGCGCAGGTTGAGCGCGTTGACGCCCGCGGTGCCGGCCGAGATGTTGAGGTTCGAGTTGGCCGGGGTGACGCTGCCGACCAGCGAGGGGATCTCGTTGACGAAATCGGCGACGTTGGCCGGGGCGGTCGCTTCGATGTCGCCCGCATTGATCACGGTGAGCGGCGTCGGGGCCTGGTAGCCGTCGCGCTGGATGCGCGTGCCGGTGACGGTGATCTCCGCCGATTGGGCTTCGGGTTCGGGCGCCGGTGCCGGCGGGGTCTGGGTGTCCTGCGCGAACGCCGCGGCGTTCCACAGCAGCGCGACTGCCAGCGCGGGCAGCGAAGCGGCTCTCAGTGACCTGGTCATGTTTCTTCCCCTTGATCAATATGGTGGAGCGTTGATGCCTCCCGTGCGCCGGTTGCCCCGGCTGCACCGCATCGGCCCCGTCCTGCGGTCCTTATTGGCCTCCTATCGACAGCTCCCCGGTTTCGGCTGGCGGGGTAGCGGGCGGCCGCCGGCGGCGCCGGTCGGTTCGCCATTCTCGATTGCGATCACGCCGTTGACGACCACCGTGCGCATGCCGGTGGAGAACAGCGCGGGATGGATGTAATCGGCGCGCGGCGCGAAGCGGGCGGGATCGAACATGATCACGTCGGCAAAGGCGCCGGCTTTCAGGTGCCCGCGGCCGTCGAGGCTGAACATGTCGGCGGTGACGGCGGTGCTGCGGTCGATGAACGCGCGCAGGTCGATCACTTGTTTGTCGCGGACGTAATTCGCATATTTGCGGGCGAACGAGGCGTAGTAGCGCGGGTGGCCCTGCGAGGCGTCGGAGCTGGTGACGACCCAGGGCCGGTTCATGAAGGCGGCGATGTCCGCCTCGCTCTGGTTGAACGAGGCGACGCCGGCTTCGCGCTGCTTGAGGATCGCGATGGCCGCGTCGATCGGGTCGATACCCCGGGCCTTGGCGATCTGCTCGAGCGTCTTGCCTTCGGCGTCTGCGGGGCCGGAAGTGATGAGCAGCGATGCGGGGCCGCCGCGGCGGCGCAGGTTGTCGGCGATTTCGGGCCGCATCTTCGCCATCACGGAGGGGTTTTCGAATCGCTCCAGCAACGCCCGCCGACCACCATTCTGCGCCCAGCGCGGGATGAGCGCGGCGGAAAGTCCGGTGCCCGATGCCGACCAGGGATATTGGTCGGCATGAATCATCTGCCCGGCCTTCTGCGCCGCCTCGATCTGGTCGATGATCGCCTGAGCCTGGCCCTGCACATCGACGCCGAGCGCCTTGATGTGCGCGATATGGACCGGGATGCCGGCCTCACGGCCGATCTCGATCGCCTCGGCAACCGCGCCCTTGAGGCCGATCGTGTAGGAGGATTCGTCGCGCAGATGGCTGTCATAGATGCCACCCTTCTCCGCCGCCGCCTTTGCCAGCGCGACCACCTCGTCGCGCTTGGCGAAGCTCTGCGGCGCGTAGAACAGGCCGGTGGAGAGGCCTAGCGCGCCTTGGCACATCGCGCTGGAGACGAGGCCCTGCATCTTCGCCAGTTCTTCCGGCGTCGGCGCGCGATCGTCCGGGCCGATCACCTTCAGCCGGACGGCGCCCAGCCCGACATAGGTGGCGAAGTTGATGCCATAATCGCGACTCGACTGGCCGAGCGCCGCTTCGCCCTCGCCGCCCTTTGCGCCGCTGTCGCGCCCGAAGGTGCGGGCGACATCGGGATCGCCGCCGCCGTCCACGCCGATGAACGCGGTGGTCACGCCCTGGGTGAGGAACGGCATCACCAGCCGCGCGGCGGGATCGCCCGAGGCGAGCGCGCCATTCACATGGGTATGCGTGTCGATGAAGCCGGGGGCAACGATCATGCCGGTGGCGTCGATGATCTTCGTCGCCGTGCCCGGTGCCTTGGGCCCGACATAGACGATGCGATCGCCGCGGATCGCGACATCGCCTTTGAACGGCGCGGCATTGCCCGGATAGACGGTGCCGCCGCGCAGGATCAGGTCGGCGGCGGGTTCCGGGCTACCTCCCTGCGCGAGAGCGACGCCGGCGGCGGCGACCAGCGTGATGCCCGCCGCCATTCCAATCTTCAGTCTATGTCCCCGAACCATGTGCCGCGACTCCCTGTTTGGTTATGGCTTTCGGTTATGGCGCTCCCCAGAAGCCCGGCGACGGCGGCGAGAGCACGCCGCCTTTGCCAAGCACCCCGCCCGGCCGGTCTTCCGCCAGCCATAACGGTCCATCGAGATCGACGAAGCTCGAGCGCGCGGCGATCACCAATGCCGGCGCGATCGACAGCGAGGTCGAGATCATGCTGCCGGTCATCACACCCAGCCCCGCCGCTGCCGCCGCGTCCGCAAGCGCCAGCGCGCCGGTGAGGCCGCCGGTCTTGTCGAGCTTGATGTTGATGACCTGATATTTGCTGGCGAGCGCGGCGGCATCGTCGGCGATGTGCGCGGACTCGTCGGCAGCGATCGGGATCAGCGGGTTGAAGCCTTCGAGCGCATCGTCCTCGCCCGCCGGCAAAGGCTGTTCGAGCAGATCGATGCGCAGATCGACCAGCATCGGCTGCAGGCGCTCGATCTCGGCAATCGTCCAGCTTTCATTGGGATCGACGATCACGCGCGGCGCCGGCGCCATCTCGCGCACCCGGCGGATCTGCGCCTCTGGATCGCTTCGATCGACCTTGATCTTGATGAGCGGCACATCCGCCAGCTTGCCCGCGGCGGCTGCCATCGCATCAGGCGTATCGAGGCTGACGGTCATCGCCGTCGGCGTGGCGCCGAGCGACGGCAGGCCGAGCAGTTCGGTGACGCTGCGCCCTGCGAGCTTGGCTTCCAGATCCCAGAGCGCGCAATCGACGGCGTTGCGGGCGGCGCCGGCCGGCATCGCGACCAGCAGCTCCTCACGCGAGATGCCCGCTTCGATCGCGCCGCGCACGGCCTCGATCTCCGCCAGCGCGCCTTCGATCGACTCCCCGTAGCGCGGATAGGGAACCCCCTCCCCGCGCCCGGTAACACCCTCGGCCGATACCGAGACGGTCACCACATCGGCGACCGTCTTCACCCCCCGCGAGATGCGGAAGGGGGTGGCTAGAGCGAAAGCGTCGCTACGCGCGGCGAGGGTTCGAAGCATGCATTGATCCTGTCGATGATGGGATCCACACCCATGGCGAAGGGGTCGGTACAGGGCAGGCCGAGCGCATCGGCCGTCTCGGCGCAGAGCCGCCCGGCTTCGGCGCGGGAGAGCTTGGACGTGTTGAGCGCGACGCCGACTGCCTGGACATCGGGGCTGGTGAGCCGGGCGACCGCGAGATTGGCCTCCAGCGTCTCCTTGAGACCCGGCACCGGATAGTGCGGCAGGCCGCGCATGTGCGGGCGCACCGGATCGTGGCAGAGCACGAGGGCCGCGGGCTGGGCGCCGTGGAGCAACCCGGTCGAGACCCCGGCGAAGCTCGGGTGGAAGAGTGAGCCCTGCCCCTCGATCAGGTCCCAGCCGTCATCGTCGCGCGCCGGGGAAATCTCTTCGATCGCGCCTGAGATGAAGTCCGCGATCACCGCGTCGAGCGGCACGCCGCTGCCGGCGATGAGAATGCCGGTCTGGCCGGTGGCACGGAAATCGGCGGTCATGCCGCGAGCGCGCATGCCCTGCTCAAGGCAGAGCGTGGCGTACATCTTGCCGACCGAGCAATCGGTGCCGACGGTGAGCAGGCGCTTGCCTGCGCGCTTCCTGCCGTTGCCGACCGGAATGCCAGGCTTGGGATCGCGGACATCGTGGAGCTTGCGGCCATGCTTCGCCGCTGCCGCGACGATCGAAGGTTCGTCGCGCAGCCTGTGATGCAGGCCCGAGGCGACGTCGAGCCCCGCCTCGATCGCGGCGATCGCATCGGCCACCAGATCGGCGCCCATCCGGCCGCCGGCATTGGCGATGCCGAGCACCAGGGTCTTCGCTCCGGCGGCAACCGCCTCGGCAAAGCCCATGCGTGGCAGTTCCAGCGTCAGCGGGCAATCGTCGTACCGGAATTCCCCCACGCAGTCGTTCGGGCGGAACACCGCCAGGCCGCGCGAGGTCTTGATGCCAACTTCGTCGTGCGAGTGGCCAAGGTACAGGAGATAGGGACTGGCAATCATCGGAAACCCCAACCTGTGGTTCGAGTCACATGATTGCCGAAACTGGCGATATCACAACGTCGGAAAGCCGCGCTGCAACATAACCATTGGTTATGGAAAACCGGGTGTCACCATTTTGACGCGATTTACACGAGCCGGGAAAGATCCGCCCCGACTTGCGCCGGGGCGGAAGGCTTGGGGAACGGCTTAGAACTCGGCGCTGACGCCCAGGGTGAAAGTGCGCCCGCTGGTGGTGTAGACCACGCGGCGCGCGATCTCCCCGCCGGCGAACTGCTCGATCGGCTCGTTGGTGAGGTTGATGCCCTCGGCGATCAGGCGGATGCCCTTGGTCAGGTTCACATGGGCCTGGAAGTCGATGTTATGGGTGGCGGCGATATAGTCGCCGACATTCCCGACCGTGCCGAGGCCGGTGTAGTATTTGCTGCGATAGGCGTCCGACACGCGGATGCCGAAGTCCTTGTCCTCATAATAGAGCGTCGCGTTCGCCGCCCATTTGGAGAGCTGGAACAGCGGCAAGCGCACGAAGGTGTTGCCGACCTTGCCCTGCTGGTGACCGTCGAACCAGGTGCCGTTGGCCGTCACGCCGAGATGCTTGAGCGGGCCCGGCAGGAAGGTGAAGTCGTGCTGGAACGCGACTTCGATACCCTTGATGTCCGCGCCCGGGCCGTTGATCGGCTGGCTCACGTCATAGGGGGTGTTGGCATCCTGGCCCTGGATCAGCAGCGACAGCGGCAGGCCGGTCTGGCCATAGGGCATCGTCACCGTCGATGGCGAGATGAAGCTGTCCATGTTCTTGTAGAAGAAGCCGATCGAGGCGAAGCCCGAGCGGTCCATATACCATTCGATCGAGCCCTCGACCGAAGTTGCCTTGTAGGGCTTGAGGAACGGGTTGCCGAGGCTGAGGCTGCCGCCGTTCGGACGCGTGGTGATCGATCCCGCCGCCGCCAGGTCGCCCAGGCCCGGACGATTGACGTTGCGGCTGGCACTGACGCGCACCACCAGGTTGCGAGTCACGTCGAGCGCGACATTGGCCGAGGGCAGCCAGCCCTTGCTGTTGGTCTCGATGACGACCGGCACGAAGCCTGCGCCGGTGGCAAGGTGCCCGGACGAGGTCAGGTCGGTCGAGTAGTAGCGCACGCCGGCATTGGCGCGCAGGCGCATGTCGCCGAGATGGGTATCGAGATCGAACTGGGCGAAGCCGTTATAGCTCTTCTCGTCGACATCGAAGTCGCTGCCCGCCTGGAGATTGGCGGCGGTCAGGTCACGCTTGTCGCCGACCGCGGCATAGACGCCGTCGACATTGCCGACGATGTACTGGAGCAGCGTGTCCGGCCCGACGAGCTGCTTCACGCTGTTCGGCACGACGATGTTCGCCGGCACGTTGTGGAACACCTTGTTCACCCAGGTGTAGCCGCTGTTGGTGAAGTGCTTGTAGGCGCCACCGGCCTTGAAGGTGAGCGCGTCGTTCAGCTCATACGCCGCATCCAGCTTGGCGTTGGTATAGCGGTTGACGATCTTGTTCTCCTGCACGTCCAGGCGCTGGACGGTCCAGAGATCGGGGTTGGTCAGGTCGATGCCATAAGTGTTGACCGGGATTCGCGGGCGAGTGTCGTAGCTGAAGGCCGTCTGCTTGGCCTCCATGAACACCTTGTCGAACACCGGCTGGGCGAAGTCCGATTCCTCATAGCCGCCGAGCGCGTGGATGGTCAGGCGATCGCCAAGCTTCCAGCTGAGGTTCGCCACGCCCTGATAGAAATCGGTGTGGTTCTTGACGATGTGATGCTCCGAGCGGAGATCGATGCCGGTGAAGCTGGCGGCGCGCAGCGTGTTACTGTCGTCGATCACCGCGCTGCGGATCACCTGGGTGCCGGTGACGCTCGAGCCGGTCAGCGGATTGCTGCCCGCGGTCGCCAGCGCATAATCGTCGCGATAGTCCCACAGGCGGCCGTACAGGAAGTCGACGTCCAGCTTGAAATTGTCGCCCGGATGATACTGGACCGACGAGGTGATTCCGAGGCGACGGCGGTCATTATACCAGGTCGAGGGCGACTGGGCGGTCGGCTGGTAGACGCCGGCGAGCAGCTTGGTGCGGGTCGCGGCATCCACTTCCGGGCCGATATTGGCGGTGCCGTACTTGGTCAGGCCCCAGCCCCAGTTGCGATAGCCATATTCGTTGTTCTTGATCTGGCTGTAGGCAACCGAGACCAGCGCGCCGAAATCACCCGAACGGACCGAAGCGAGGCCGACCAGGCGCGGGGTGATGCCGCTGGTGTTGGTGTTCGTCTGGCCCTTGGCCGAGACGACGAACTTGGAGCCGGCATAATCGAACGGCTTGGCGCTGTAGAGTTGCACGGTGCCGGCGATGCCGCCCTCGTCCTGCTCGGCCGCGAACGACTTCTGCACCGCGACGCGGTTGAACAGTTCCGAGGCGAACAAGCTGTAGTCGAACGAGCGCGAACGGCTGACCGCGCCGCGATTGTCCATGCCCGAGGCCGTGTTGCCCATCACTTCCATGCCGTTGAGCTGGGTGCGGGTGAAGTCCGCACCCAGGCCGCGCAGCGCGATCTGGCGGCCTTCGCCGCTGTCGCGGGTGATGGTGATGCCGGGCACGCGCTGCAGCGCTTCGGCGAGGTTCAGGTCAGGAAAGGCAGCGATATCGGATGCGACGATGTCGTCCTCGGCACCGACGGCCTTGCGCTTCAGGTCCTGCGCGGCGTTGAGACTCTCACGATAGCCCGAGACGACGATCTGCGACTCTTCCTGAACTTCGGGCTCCTGCGCGGCGGCCTGGGGCAGCGGGCGGGCAACCGGGGCAGCGGCGGCAACGCGGGTGGTGCGGCGCGGCGCCGGCGCTGCGCGCGACGGGGTGAGCACGACCACGCCGCCACGCACCGAAGCGGTCAGGTTGGTGCCGCGCAGCAGTTGGTCGAGCGCAGCGCGAACGGTCAGCGCACCGCGCACGCCCCCGGTGCGGCGGCCGGCGACCGCGTTCGGCGCGACCACGACCTGCAGGCCGGTCGCCTGCGAGAATTGCGAGATGGCGCTGCGCAGGTCCGATGCACCGATATCAAAGCGCATCTGTGCGCTCATCGATGCTTCGGCGCCGTGGGCCTGGGCCATTGCCGGCATGGCGAGCGTGACAGCCACAGCCATGAGTGAGATTCCCCTGATACGATCCATGTGTTCCTCCGCTCGGGCGCGATGCGCGCCTCGGGGGAAGACGGGGGTGGATCAGCTTCCGGACAAAAGAATTTTATTGCAGTGCAGCGTCATTGATCTGACGTTTTTGTGTCACTTCTGGCGGTGGGAACGAGGTGCAGTTCCTCGCCCTTGCGGACCACGTCGAAGCCGTAAGCCGCGCCCATCGCGTCGAGCAGTTGATGCGGATTATCGACGCGGAAACGCCCGGCAACTGCGACCGATGCCAACGCTCCCGGCGGAGGCGCGATCGGCGGACCACCCCGCCGGTTGAGCGCATCGACCAGTTCGCCGAGCTTCATATTATCGACATCGAGCCAGCCCTGACGCCAATCCTGCTGCGTCGCGTCGAAGCGGGTCGGCGCCCGCGCCTTGCCATCGGCGAAACGGGTGCGCCAGCCGGCCTCGACGATCACCGCGCCGTCCTTGCCCGCCGCCGCGCCGCCGAAGCGGACCTTGCCGCGATAGACGGCGATGCGCACGCCGCCGCCGCTCGCGATATCGATGTCGAAGGCCGTGCCGAGCACGCGCGTCGCCGAGCCGTCCGCCACCACGGTAAAGGGCTTGTCGGGGCGGTGAGCGATGTCGAAATAGGCCTCGCCCCGCTGCATCGCGACGCTGCGCGCCTTGTCGCCCAGCGTCACGTCGAGGCTGGTCTCGCCGTTCAGATGAAGCTTCGAGCCATCGGCCAGCTCGACATCGAGCTGCTGGCCGCGCGCGGTCTCATAGTGGAGCGGCGAAGGAGCGGCCGGACGGTACCAGCCCGCCTGCCAGCCGCCGACACCGATCGCCGCAACCAGCGCAAGCGCCCCACCCGCCCCCAGCGCACGGCGCCTATTGGCACGCATCGCCAGGATGTCGCCGTCCGACAGCCGGGGCACCTGGCCCATGGCATCGGCAAGCGCCGGGTCGTCAAGCATAGCCTGGATATCGGGCGCAGCAGCCGGCGGCGCCTCGCGCAGGACCGCGTCATCCTCGCGCATCGCCCAGCGGGCGGCATCTTTCAGGGCGGCGCGGCGACTCACCGGGCAGCTCCCGCCGGCAGGCCGCGGCGTTCGAGCGCGGCGCGCAGGTCGGCGACGGCGCGGGTGCAATGCTTCTCGACCGCGGCCAGGCTCATGTCGAGATCCTGGGCGATTGTCGCACAGGCGATCCCGTCGAGCCGGCGGCGGAGGAACACTTCGCGGCGGAGCACCGGCATCACCTTCAATGCCGCGACGAGAATGTCGACGCGCTGGCGATAGTCGAGCACTTCCTCCGCGCGAGGCATCGGGCAAACAATATCCTCTGCGAGCTCGGCGCTGGCGGGCATCGCCTGGCGGCGGCGGAAATGATCGAACACCAGGTTGCGCGCCACTGCGAAGCAGAAGGCGCCCACATCGGCGACGCCCCTGGTGCGGCGATAGTCGTAGAGGCGGACATAGGTTTCCTGGACGATGTCCTCGCCCTCGTCCCGGTCGCGCAGGCGGCCCTGGACGAAGCGGTGGAGCGCGGCGCGCAGCGCGGCATCCTCGGCCGCGGCGTGGCGGCGCGCGGCGATGGCAGTGAACTCGTTCACCGCGCCACACCCTTGAAGCAAGACCGCGCCGGCGCCGTCATGCCGCTTCTCCCCTGCCTGAGAATCGCCCCGCTCATTGCTTCAGCGCTAGGCACGCTCCGTGAAGCTCGCATGACAACCGCCCCGGCCCGGCTGCTTAAAACTGCAACCTGTCGCGCCTAAGCCCCTGCGAATCGGACGAAAGGAAAATGTGATGCGGTGGACGATCCTGCTGGCGCTGGCGGCAATTGGCGCGGGTCCTGCGCCGCGCGAAGAGACGCCGGCGTTCAGCATCGGCGCTATCGCCGACGCGCAATATGCCGACGCGCCCGACAGCAGCCAGCGCATGTATCACACCTCTCCGGGCAAGCTTGCCGCTGCGGTGGAGGATTTCAACCGCCAGAAGCTCGCCTTCGTTGTCCATCTCGGCGACTTCATCGACAAGGACTGGGCGAGCTATGACGCGCTACTGCCGGTGGCCGCCAAGTTGCGCCACCCGGTCCATTATGTGCTGGGCAACCACGAGTTCTCGGTCGATGACGCGTACAAGCTGCAGGTGCCGGCCAAGCTGGGCATGAAGAAGCGCTATTACAGCTTCGAGCGCGAGGGCTGGCTGTTCCTCGTCACCGACGGCAACGATCTGAGCAGCTATGCCTGGCCGGCCGGGAGCCCCGAGCACAAGCGCAGCATGGCCGCGCATACGGCGCTCTATGCCGACAAGCCGCTATGGGACGGCGCGATCGGCGGCGAGCAGATGGCCTGGATGGACGCCGAGCTCGGCCGTGCCGACAAGCGCCACCTGAAGGTGATGATCTTCAGCCATTTTCCGGTCTACCCCGAGAACAAGCACAATCTGTGGAACGCGCCCGCGGTGATCGCGCTGCTGGAGCGGCATCCCTCGGCCAAGGTCTGGCTCGACGGGCATAATCACGACGGCAATTACGGCGAGCGCGCCGGCATACATTATGTGAACATGAAGGCGATGCTCGACACGCCCGAGACCAGCTATGCCCGGCTCGACTTCTTCAAGGATCGCGTGGAGCTGCACGGTACCGGGCGGCAGCAGAACATGACGCTGAAGATCCGCCCGGATTGACGCTGCGCCGAAGGGCGGCCGCTATTCCTCAGCCGATCCCACGCGCCAGGCCATCGCCGACCGGACGAGCGGCGATCGGGCGGAGGAAACTTGCCGCACAGACCTGGTTACGCCCCTTGTTCTTGGCATCGTACAGCGCGCGATCCGCACGGTTCAGGGCATCATAAATGCTCCCATCGTCGGCCAGGATCGCCGAAGCGCCGAAGCTTGCGGTCAGGGCGTGGTCGATCCTCGCGGCCTCGGCACCGGTGGCGGCAAACGCCTGGCGGATCGTCTCCGCGCAGCCGATCGCCTTCGCCAGGTCCGCGCCCGGGAGATAGATGACAAACTCTTCTCCGCCAAACCTGGCGACCCGCGCCTCCTCGGGCATATGCGCCATGATGACACGGGCGAATGCGCTGATCACCTGGTCGCCGCTTTGATGTCCGAAACGGTCGTTGACCGCCTTGAACCAGTCGATGTCACAACTGATCACCGCACCCTTGCGATCATGGGCGCCGACGCTCGCCCGATCGAAACCGCGCCGGTTGAGCGATTGGGTGAGCGGATCGAGTTCGGCTTCGCGGCGATAGCGGGCGATGAGTTCGGACATGCAGCCGGCAAGCGCGGCGAGGCCCAGGAATAGCCCGAATACACTCGCGAACGCCTGCATCAGGAAGAAATAGACGCTGTCGAGAAAGGCACCGGAGCCTCGCGTGACCAGCAAGGTGGCGAGACGGCTGAGGCCGTCGAACGCGACGAGCAGCGCGGCCAGGGCGAGCGCTTGGTCCAGGCGATTGCGAAGATGCGGGAGCGCCGCCACGAGCGGCAGCGCAATCAGGACGAAGGAGGCCGCGTCCGAAACCGCAAGCTCCAGCAGTGGCACCTGCAGCAATATGGCGACGCCACAACCCAGGACCGCCCCGACGGCGATGAACAGGCGCAAACGCAGGAGCCAGCGGGCGCGCCAACGCACCAGGAGAGCTTCGCTATAGGCGAGGAATGCACAGGCGAAGAGGGTATCGGCGAGGAGCGGCCAGGCCGGGGACGGCAATAGCTGGTCGACCGCCGGAGCCCAGAATCCCAGCGCCGCACAGCCGAAACCCGCTGCCCATAAAGGGGCCGCGGCGGGACCGAGGCGCGAAATGGCGAGGAACAGCAGCGCGAAGGTGCTGAACATGACCGGCAGGAAGAAGGCGAAGTTTGTCACGAGCGGCCCGGATGGCGAGGGAGAGCCGGGGATCTAGGGGCAAGCGGTAAACGCCGGGTTGCCCCATGGAGCGATTCGCGGGCGCAATTCCGCAAAAAACTGGTGGTAGGTGGCGGAGAGGGAGTCCGCCAAATCACGCCCTTAACACCTTGATAATAAGGCATATTCGGGCTCCATTTTTCGGCGGTACCCAACAAGGGACCACCATCTCTCGAAGCATGGAATTTCTGACCTAGAGAAATACCAAGCGGCGCCATTTTTAACAAGCGATCCAGGCCGAATCGACCCCTTTTCCTGCGCTCAAAGCCCCCCGCTCCGACTCCTCTTGGCGACCGAGCGGCTTGCCAAGAAAGCCGCCGGCATGCATCATTACGACCGCGGGCAGGCCGACTGGATCGGTTTGCATGAATGACGCTGACGACAAGTTCCTGCGGATCAAAGCGGTGATCGATAAAACCGGCCGCTCCCGCGCAGCGATCTATAGAATGATGGCTGAAGGTCGCTTCCCTCTTCAAGAGCGCATCGGAGTAAGGGCTGTCGGTTGGCGACTGTCCGCGATACTTCGTTGGATGGCTTCGCCCTCGGAGTTCGGCGACGCCTCCAACCGCGTAAACGGCAAGCGGGAATAAGCTTCTGGGCGCTGCTCTGAAGCCAAAAACGGAACAATAGAGAATCCAAGATTTGGACCGACTAGCATAAGGTCTCTAAACGAGAATTCAGAAATTGCTGTACTAGAAAAACGGCGACGCTCAAAAGCCTAAGCTTCGCGGCTGAAATCGGCACATCTGGCCTGTCTGCTTGTGAGGGAGAGCGGGTAGACCGTCGTGACACGCCGCCTCACTTGCCAGGCTGCTGGGGGACGTCCAAGCTTTGGCCGCTTCTACGAATTTCACGGTTGCATTTCATGTGCCATTGTGTGGCAGCAGGTGCCAATCAGTCGTGGCGTCCACGCATCCCTGAGATCCGCATTCCTCATTACATTCAAAATGCGCCTAATTCAGATTGAACAGTCGGCTCGGACTGGCCTAGGCCGAGAACAAGTCAGCTAATTCATTGATTCTCGTAATTTCGATCAAGTCTCCGCGTGAAACACGGCGCGTGGACGCGTGTCCTTTTGACCATTCGCAATCGGGGGAATATTCTGATGAGCACGACGCCGACCGATCCGGCTTCCGACATCTACGGGCGCACGCTTCCGACACTTACGTCGGAGCAGTCCGAGGCAATGCGCGGCGTCATCGCTGAGAGCATGGCGACGCCATACGGCGTGCTGAGCCTCGACATGTCGCGTGCGGAACATCGCGGTTTTGTGCTCGATCAGTTCGGCGGGGAGGAATTCCTCGAGCGTTATTTCCCCTCGACCCGCAACCTCGTCGAGCTGTCACGTCAGGCGCACGAGGCGCAGGGCGGGCCCACGCCTGCCACGCTGCTGGAGATGGAGGATCCCGCAACCGACGCCTGGCATCCGCTTGTCAATATCAGCTATGTCGGGCTCGAGGGGGATGGCGTCCGATTGGTCGCCCAGGGCGTGGTGACGCTCCCCTATATGGCATCATCGATGACCTCGACGATGAAGTTTGTCGATCAGGGTACAGGCGGGGTGCTCGGCTTGATCACGGTGCCGACCCAGTTCAACCTGAGCACACAGATCACCAATCTGAACGGCATCCTGCCGCAGACTTCGCGCGCGGAAGACGTGTACGCCGTGCTCACCGTCCAATATCTGGAAGCCGGCTCCACCCAGCCGAGGCAGGTTTCGGCGACCGTGCCGCTGGTCGGCCCGCCCGGCGCCGGAGCGTCCGATGCTGCCCAAGCCGCCCAATCCTCCGAACTGGCCACGCCGATCGCCAAGGTGAGCCCGACCGATCCGAACCATAATAGCCATCCCGATCGGGATTTCGTCAAGGTCGGCCTGAACCGGACGCCCGACCAAGTGGCGGACTGCGACTATTACTATCAATATGGCAATCAGGGATCGAAGCCGATCGTCGGGCTGCAGGTTTCCGGCAGCGCGACGCTTATCGCGGGCTATTCCGTTGCCGCCAATCCCGCGTTCCGCGGATCCTGCGTCCTGGTGCGTCGGTCGGGCACCGGCGGCGGCGCGACGCTGGCTTTCCCCTCCGCCAACATCCCGCAGGCCTGCAAGGGCAGCGGCAATGCGGTCACGTGGGCGATCGGCCCCGACTGGCTGCAGGGCGCGCCCTGGGATCAGGGCGACATCGTCGATCTCGACTTCACCTTGAGCTTCGCTGTCCAGCCGACGGGCACGGCCACGCTCCGCGTTACCAGCGTCGCTCAGGGCATCGGCACACCACCGACGAACCTTGGCACCGTGGCGCCGATCAAGTTCGTATGGGGGTGCGTCGCGACCGGCACGCTCGTGCGGATGGCCGACGGGCAGCGGCGCGCGATCGAGACGTTGTGCGCCGGCGAGCGCGTGGCCGGACCCGGCCGCGGTCTGCGCATCGCCGAAGTGTGGCGCGGCCATGAAGGCAAGCCGCTTTGCCGGATCGCGACGGCGTCAGGCGCCGAGGCGCTGCTAACCGAAGGCCATCCGGTGCCGACCGCCGACGGCGTGGTGGCGGCCAGCGATCTGGCCGTCGGCATGACGGTCACCACCGAGCACGGCCCCGAGCCTCTCGTCGCGGTGGAGTGGGTCTCCTACGACGGTGCCGTCATCAATCTCGACCTGCTGCCCGATGACGCCGAAACCCTCGCCGATATCGACAACGATGCGATCACGGCCTTCGAAGCGGGCGGCATCCTGGTTGGCGATAACCGGATGCAGGGCGTCCTCAACGAGCGCGCGGCGATGCGCGCCGGCCCCAGCCCCTTCGTCACGCACGGGCCGGAATGGCGGCTCGACATCCTCAACAGCAGCCGGATCGCCGAGGGCCTCGTCCCGATCGAGCAGCTGCACGCCTGAATCCGGCCGGCGGCGGCCATCCGGCTGCCGCCCCAGGCGAACCCTGTCGCCACGCCAATTGGGGAATAGTCCAGATGTCCAGCCTCGCCGCCACGCCGGCCGCTCCGACCATCACCGCGGTGCAGTGCCAGAGCGGGGGCACCAATCCGGTCTTCGACATCGTCTGGCAGCCTCAGGACTATCAGGGTCCCTACTCGGTCGTCGTTACCAACAATGCCGGGGCGACGATTGCGGGCACCACCAGCATGGCCGGACCCAATGGCGCGACCTGGACGGCGACGCAGGCCATGAACGCCGCGACCGACAGCTACTCGGTCCAGGCCGAGGCGACGGGCTTTCCCGGCGTGATCAGCAACAAGGCGCCGCTGTTGTTCGCTCCGGTGACGGCGGTTGCCACCTTGTTCGATGGCGTGACGCTGCAAGTGGGCTGGAGCCCGCCCGCCTCGCTCACGCCCGCAGGATCGGCGCAGATCCTGCTCCTCAGTCCGGCAGGCGCGCAGGCGACGGTTTCGGATACCAGCGGGTTCGGCACCATGATCGTCGGCGCCAATCTGCGAGGCGGCAGCGGCGACTGGACCGTCTATGTGACGCCGCAGTTCGACATTTCGAGCGGGCCCCAGAGCGACCCGGCGACGGTCTATCACGCGACCACGACGATTGCCGGCGTGACGGTGCTGGGCATGAAAGGTCCCGCGACCCAGCCGACTGCGATCGACCTGCAGGTCGCGATCCAGCTTGCCGGCGAGCAGGTTGGGCAGACTTCGTTCATCGCCGCGCTGCGATCGCACGGCACCACGCTCCTCACCACCGCGCCCTTCACGGGCAGTTGGCAAAGCAGGGACGGCTTCACGACCTGCACCGCCAATGTGAGCTTGGCCTATCCGCTCAATCTCGCGTCCGTCTTCGAGGTGGCGGTGGCCCAGTCGTCGGCAATCGCGGGCATCGCCACCGGCCCTCTTGGCGTGGCGACTCCCTTGAACCTGCTGCAACCCCAAGGCCTTAGCGCCACGGTAACCGCACAGGGTGCCGATCGCGTCATCGACGTTGTCCTGACCCCCTTCGAGGGCCCTGGGGCAGCGGCGACTGCCTCACGCATCGCCGCCACCGTACCGATCGAAGGTGCCACCGTAACCGTGACCACCCCGCTCATGGCCGGCTTCAAGACCCGGCTGCCGATCCCGCAGGCGCGGATCGGCGCGGCTTATCTGCTATATGGTGCGCAGGCCAGCGGGATGAACATCGGCCCATGGACCGGCGCGAGCGCGTATCCGGGTGCCGGCGAGCCCGTAAGCGGCGGGCTGCCGCTGGTGACGAGCCTTCCGGTGATCGCTTCGGTGACGGTCGATCAGGCCGGGATGGCCACGCTCGGCTGGGGCGCGATCCCGGACGCGGGGCTAACTGGCTATCGATTGAGCGCCATGTCAGGCGGTGCCGAAGTCACGAGCACGCTGGCTGGCGGCACCAGCGGATCGCTGCCCGCCGTCGCCGGATCGAGCTTCGCGGTATCGGGCGTCGCCGGGCCGGTGACAGGCCCTGCCAGCGCCGCCGTCACCCCGATCACGATCGCACCTGGCCAGCCTAAGGCAGCATGGACCTCGACCGGAACGCAATGCGTTCTGAGCTGGCAAGCGCCTGCCAGCGGCCCGTCTCCCACCGGCTACAAGATTGCCATTTACGACGGCGCCACGCTCATCCACCAAGCCGACTCGGCAGCCCCAAGCTACACCGTGCCGGCGGGAGTACTCGGCCCCGGCGCGCTTTACCGCTTTCAGGTACTGGCGACGGTCAGCGGCCCGCCGGTGCTCACCGGGCCGTCGAGTGCGTTGGCGGAGATCGTCACGGCAGCGCCCGCCGCGCTCACAATCGGCTATGACGGCGCTCGCCTCGCGGCGCACTGGGCGCCTGTCGCAGGTGCCACCGGCTATCGCGCCGTCCTGTTGCTCGACGGTGCCGAGAGCGGCCAGCCCTGGTTCAGCGCCGAGGCTTCGGCGTCGCTCGCGCTCGGCTATGATCCGGCCAAAGCCTATAGCCTCGCCGTGCAGGCGCTGGCCGGCGGCGCGACCGGCCCCGCAGCCAGCGCACCGATCTTCGGCGCGGGTCTCTATCCCAGCTTCGTCACGGGCAACACCGCCGCGCTGCTTCCGGCGATCGCGCCGGGGATGGCTGCACATCCGATTGCGATCGGGCTGCCGCAAATCTTCACTACAGCTCCGCAAGGCACCCTGCCTGCCACCGCGCCTTTCGCGCTGACGGCCGGGACGGCGCCGTACAGCTATGTGCTGACGATCGACGGCGTAGCCGATGCGCTGCCCTGGACTTTCACCGCGGACCCGATCCGCGCCGATCTGCTCCAAGCCTATACGGCATTCCTCACACAGCTTTCCGACGCGAGTGCCACTGCGCTCGGCCTGCAGACGGTCCAGCAGGCGATCTCCCGCGCGATGCCGCAGAGCTTCGCGGAGACGATGCTCTACGGCTATGGTTTCACTGGCGCGAGCGGGTATGCCGATCTCACACCGGGCATGGTCCTGCGCGTCGAATATGAGAGCTATCAGACGATGGGCGCCGCGACGCCCAACCAGGCTGAGCTCAACGGCTTCATCACCACCGCGGTCGCCCGCTATCCGATCGTTCGCTCCGCGGGCGGGGCCACCACGCTGACGGGGCTTGATGCCTTTATCGCCCGGCTCATGGCAACGGGCGGCACGAGCGTGTCGGAGCCGGTGATCACCAACCGGAAGCAGGCCGGGGCCGGCGGCCTGATCGACAGCGGCTATGCGAACCTGCAGCGGCCCTTCCTCCGCCTCGTCTATCCCCCGACCTTCCCCGGCACCAACGAGATCGGCACCCCCTATCCCGAGTTCAATGCGGTGCTGCTCGCCGCATCGAAGCTGTCCGATCTTGAGGCCGCGACGCGTAACCTGCGGGCCGGCAATCCGGCCGGGCCAAGAGTCGGCACGCTCTATTTCCGCGGCCGCACCACGCTGGTTCCCGAGCTACGGGTGTTCCTAAACGATATCGAGCAGCTGGTGCCGTTGGGCAGCACGCTGGGCGACATGCTCGCGGGGCGGGCGATGGAACCGTCGCCGGTCGGGCTGCCGCTCACCGGAATCGAGGTAACGCGGGGAATCGGCGCGGCGCTGGTAGGGTCGCCCAGCAGCTATGATGCGGGCAGCGGCATGCCGCTCCGGGTCGATTGGGCCCCTGCGGGCAACACGGCGCTGCTCGCGCTGCCGCTACTCGGGGGCGACCGCGTCCGCCTCGGCGGCCGCGCGGCGTGACCGGCACGCCCGAGCCTGGCTTTGCCCAATCCGGCTCGGCTCCAGCGATCTATTGGCTGGAGAATGGCGACCGGCATGCGGGTTTCCAGCCCTCGGGCGCCGTGGCCTTCGGCAACAGCGTGACGTTGACGCAGAGCTGGACCGACATGCGCGGCCTCTGGTTCTGGCTCGATGCCGCGCCAGAGGACGATATCGCCTTCGCGGCGGCACTAGCCGCGTATCTCTCGCTGCTGCCGACGCCGCGCGGGCCGCGGGCGCTCTGGATCGCCGGCACAGCGGCTGCTGACGTCAGCGCGTGGCGAGGCACCGCGATGGACATGGACCGGCGCGGCGACGAAACGCTGATCGCCGCGGGCGCTGCCTTCGTTGCCGGCGGGGTCCGCACGCAGATCGCCGCGGGCGGACGCGTCACGATCGGCGAATATGACGAAGGCTTTAGCGGCTGGGGATTCCAGGTGCAGGGCGATCCTTGCCTCGTGTTCGCCACCCCCGACGCGCTGACGAGCGCAGCGGGCGGCCGCGCGGGCTTTGGCTATGGCACCGGCCAGGTCGGATGCCTGGCCTGGAGGCTCGCGCTGGGGGGGCCGGCGGAAGGGGGTACCGGGGCCGGCCTCTCCGCACTTGGCGCGGGCCTGCGCTTCTTCGGCCCCGATGCCACAGATCCCGGCGCCGTCCATGTCCTCAGGATCGAGGCGCTGCGCCAGCGCGAGGCACTGACGCTCTATTGCTGCCTCGACCCTCTCGCGCCGCTGGATTCTGCCCGGACCCGGCTGGCGCTGCTGCCGTTCAACGCCACGCTCGGCGCACCGCCAACCTTCGGAACCGGCTATATCAGCGCGCGGGGCTATGGCGTTTCGCTGGCCACGCGCAACCTCGCCTCGGCGACCCCTCCGGGGTTCGTCTTCGCGGTGCAACCGCTGGTGACGGGCGCGCCCGGAGGCATGCCGGCTGACGTGCCGAGCATCTTCTATCTGACGCCCGATGGCGATTTCGAGATCGTCCTGACCAATACGGACGGGGCGCTGGTGGTCGCGAATACCCGCGACGAGGCCGTCGCGGGGCCTGCGGAGCGGCTTTTGTGCGGCACCAGCGGGCTCGACTATATCGGGCTCGCCGCCGCGACCGGATCGATATTGAGCTTCCGCGGCGGCAAGCCGGCTTATGCGCCGCCGGCCACCGACCAGACCAGGGTCGCACGCCTCGCCGCCCGGGAGGAGGAGGAGGAGGAGGCGGCGCCTCCCGCGCTCACGGCGCTCGGCACGACCGCCTGGTGCTGGGTCGGCGGACACGCCGCGGCACGCTATTATGCGCAGCCGGAGGAGGCCCCTTTCTATGCCGGCGGCGATGCCGGCTTTCTCAACTTTCTCGAAATGGCGACGGCGGCGCTGACCAGCCCGGACCCCTCCCCCGCCTTTCCGATGGTTGGGTATGCCGGTCTCGATCCGGCGGAGAGCGATTTCGCCGCCGAGATCGAGGCGCGAGGCATTGCTCCGGAGCGGCGAAGACAGATCGGGATTTCTACGCGGACGCAATGGGCTCCCGCGCCGCCCGAAGCCCTCGCGGCGAGCGTGGCCGAGTTGACCGCGAACGGCGCGGTCACTCCAGCCGTGGCACCGATGGGCCTCGCGCTCGGCTATGCGGGAGACGGCGTGCCCTGGTCCTGGCTGGCCATCGGCAATACCGGGACGGGCGAGGACGGCCTGCCTGACCTGCGCTTCACCGCCGTCGACGGTGCTTTCCGCCAGGCATTGCTCAGCAATCGTCTCTTCATGGTGCTCGGCGACCCGGACGCGGTGATGGCCAGCGCCTCGGTCGCCTATCAGCTCACGCGCGCCTCGCTGAGCCTAATCAAGGCGCTCCCCCCCGCCAAAGGCGTGCCGCTGGACGTCTATAACGCGGTGGCCCAAGCAGCGGCACGCGCCGGCTACCGCGTGTATCCGACCGAAACCGATTTCGATGCGATGCTGGTGGGCGCTGTCAGCACGATTACGACCGAGCAGAAGCGCGTGTTCCAGCGCTTTGCCGGGCTGCTCTCGCCCAAGATTGGCGATTGGCTGTTCCGGATGAGCCCGCGCAACTGGCTGGCGCCCGATCGCAGCGTATCCAACAACGCCCGGCTGATCTTCAAGTTTGTCAACGGACGCTCGCTCGCCGAACTGGTCGCGGACACAGCGGCCTGGGGTTGGCCGGAGGCCTCATCGGTCGATGGCCTAGCATCGAGTGCCCGCGACGATATCCAGGCAATCATCCGATCCGCACGAGAGGGCGATGCTGTCGCGCGGGCCAAGAGCCTCGCCTCGCCCTATGCGCGCTTTATCGATGTCATTGACGATCCGGACTGGGCGGGCGTGCTCGCCCTGTCGGTGGAATCGCCGCTCGACAGCCTCCCGGAACCGCTCCAGCCGCTGGCCGCAGGCATCGATCCGAAGAATTTCTACGCGCATCATCTCGGCCTGACCGCCACCTCCTTCACGTCGGAGGGTGGAGCGATCGACTTCGACGTGACGTCGAGCTTCGGGCTGATCGACTATCAGAACCCCGAGGACCAGTATTTCGCCAGCGACATCAGTTTCGCGTTCCGCGTCCAGCAGCTCACTGTCGGCTTCGAGAACGGAAAGCTATCGAGCTTCTCGAGCTCGGCCCAGCTTATGGCCAACCGGCTCTTCGGCGCGCGCACGCGGCTGTGGCCGAGCGAGCATGGCAACAACCTCATCCTCGACGGCGTCTACCAGACCGAGCGCGATGCCTCCGGGCAGTCCCGCGACACCTTCCTGTTCGCGCTCCGCAGCGCCGGCGCGTTCGAGTTGGGGCTCAGCACCCTTCGCGAAGTCGGCGTCGAAACCGCACGCCTGGTCACCGTGCGCGCCGCGGACCCGGCCGGCGGTGACACCACTGTCACCGCGGCGTTCCAGCTCTCCGGCAGGCTCCGCTTCGCCGAGCCGGCCAATTTCGATCCCTATTGCTGGGGTCCCGCCACGGACGAAGCGGAGCCCGATGTCCCGGTGTCGACCGGGCTGCTCTATTCCAACTACGCGATCACGATGCGCTTCTCGCTCTCGAATCCGACGGCGGTGGCCTTCTCGATCGCCGAGAGCGCGATCACCCTCGACGCCGCCAACAGTGTACCTCGGCTCAATTCGCTGATCGCGCGCTTCCCGATGCGGTTGACGGGGCTGGTCGGCACCAGCGATCCCCAGGTTACCGGCACCGCCCCCTCCAGCCGGACTCCGGAGGATGACGGCTTCGTCTCGATCTCGGCACCGCTGCAGCAGGGCAAGCTCACCCAGCCCTGGTACGGGCTCGTCTATGAGGTCGATCTCGGGACGCTGGGCGCGCTTGCCGGATCGGTGGGGCTCAAGGTCCAGCTGCTGGCAGCCTGGAGCCCGTCAAATGCCCCCGGCGTGCCGCGCGCCGATTATTTCGGTGTTGCGCTGCCCGGGGTTGAGAAGGCGCTGGGTGTCACCCTGCCGCTTCAGGGCATCCTCGATATCGGTTTCCGCACAATCCAGTTCAGCACCTATGACGATGGTGACGGCCGCCGCCAGTACCTGATGCGGTTGCGTGACTTCGGTCTGCACGTGCTTGGCCTGTCCTTCCCGCCCGGCAAGAATGACATCACGCTCTTCGGCAATCCCGACCAGAATTCGAACACCAAGCTCGGCTGGTACGCTGCCTATGACAGCGGAAAGGAAGAGAAGCAGAAAGCCGTGCCGCAGCTGGGCACCCTGCTCCGGAACGCGCGGCCGGCCCGCGGCGAGCGTCCGACGGAGGACGGCCGATGAAGGTGATCCTCGACGCACTGTGGTGCGGCCAGGGCATGGCGCACATGGTCCGGGTCTTCCGGGACGAAGCCGCCGATCCTGCTACGACCGCCGCCGACTGGCTGTGCCTGTTCGACCTGGGCGCCGGCGGGCTGGGCGAAAGCAAGAAGGCGCTGGGCGTGACACCGCCGGTGCATTTCATCATCGAGCAATTGAAGATGCAGCAAAAAGCCGGACGACGGCCAACGATCGAACTGCTGCTCATCAGCCATCAGGACAATGATCACTGGTCGCTGCTCAGCGAGCTCAATGAGCGCATCATCGCGGAGAAGCTGGACGTGCTCGTCGAGCGGATGCTGGCCTGTGGCACCGAATGGCTGGAAAGCTCGGAAGAGGGCGTGCAGGCATTCTTCAACCGGGCGCGAAACTGGCGCTGGTGGCAGACGATGTTCAGCAGCTTTCAGATAGCGGACCGCATCGAGCCGGTCACCTGGGTCGGCGACATGCAAGTGCTGATGCTTGTAACCAACGTCGCCTCGAAGGACACTGGCAAGGTCAGCAAGACCACCGGCAAGAAGATGAAGCTGGACATCGTTCGGAACTGCTCATCGGCAATGGTGATGCTGCAGATCGGTCGATACGCGTTCACCTTACCCGGCGACGCAACCTGGGAAACGCTGGGCGCATTCAAGAACATGATGGCCAACTGGCCGCAGAACCCGCTTGCGTACAGCTATGCGACTTCGGTTCCCCACCATGGCGCATACCGCACCATCTATCAGGGCAAGCGCGCCGGCGGCCTGTCGAACCTCATATGGTTCACCGACTACACCCAGCCCTATCAGATCTTTGCGAGTGCAGGTTTCGAGAACACCCATAAGCATCCGCATGAGATCATCCTGACGACGTTCGGCAAATTCACTGAACAAGTGGCGCAGTTCGAGCCGCATCCGCTTGTGGTCTACACCACCAAGTTCATGCTCCGCCGGGACGTCAAGGCGAATAAATACACGACGGTTCTCAACCTCACCTCCCCCGTGCAGTCCTGCAACTGGATCTTCAGCCTAACGCCAACCACGGCGGGAACCGGCCGCCAGTTGTTCGAAGCGGGCATTCCGGGACTGCTATCCGCGCCGGCGCTCAGCGAAATCGACCTTCACGACCAGATCGACGCAGTCGAGGAGGAGGAAGACGAGGACGTCATCGACATGGTGACCCAGGATATGTTCGCGATCCGCCAGGAAGCCGACTTCCCGATCCCCCGCAGTCCGGTACAATGGTTCGAGACCCCGCTGCCGCTGGGGTCCCCCGCCCAGCCCCAGCTTCGCGCCGCCGATCCCGAGCCGCGTGTTCACGCGCCGCGCCCTTCTGCCGGAAACGCCGCCGCCTCGTCGCGCCGGCGCGCGCCCACGCGGCGCGTGCGGCCTGATTGATCGGGGAGCGGCCGATGTCGATCAACAGCCTCTACTCCGCCTTTTCCCTGGCTGCGTCGCGAGGCGAAGTCAGCGCCGCTGTCCTGCCGCTGATGGGCAAGCTCGTTGCCGCGCTTGGTGTCGAGAAACTGTCGCTCACCCAGGGCGATCCATCCCGCCTACCTGCCGCCGCCGAGCTCACCGGGGTCACCGAATGGCCAAGCGGCACCCGCTGGACTCTCAAGCTGATCGGTACGGTCGAGGATGGCCGCGACCTGCTGACCCTCACGCTCACCGCCCAGACGGCGAAGGGGTTCGTCGCGCTCGGCACCTTGGTTCCCGCCCTGCCTAATTCCACCATCGCCGCACCCGACACGGCTGGGGCACTCATGGATAGCGCGTCGGTACTGACCGGCCTCGGGCCCGAACAAACGGTGCTCGGCGCGTCGGCCCTGGACGATGCCGACGTGCCGGCCCCGAGGCCCGGCATTTCGGGGTGGCTGCGGCTGCCGGGCACCTCGCTTAGCGAATATCAGTCCGTGATGGGAGCGGCGGAACTCGCGCTGGCCGGTACAATTGACCCGCGCGCGAGCGCGCTCGTCAACGAAAAGGTCGATCTGGTCGCGGTGGCTCCGGCGCTGACAGGCGGCTGGGAGAAGATTCCTATTCAGCAGCTGGCGATGCTGCTCTCCACACGCGCGGTGAACACCTACAGCCTGGCCGAGCCCAAGCCCTTCGTTTCCAGCGTTGAAATGCAGATGACGCTGACGGTCAACACCGGGCGAGATCACAACGTCAACGTGCTGGTGCCGTTGCTTCAGGGCGATCACATCTGGGACATCGCTGGCATTTTCGATCCGGCATTCACCCTGAGCGACGGGCTCGTGGCGTTGATGCGGCTGTTTCCGGGCGCCGCGCCCGCCACCTTCCAGCTGCCTGCCGGCGTTGCCGCGCTCGACGCGTTCGGCCTGTCCGCGCTTCGCTACGGCGTTCAGACCACCGGAACACTGCCGGTGCCGGAACAGACGCTCTATACCGGCGCGACCATCACCTCGACATCTGCCTGGAACCCGCCAATTCCGTTCGTGACAGTCGAAGAGGTGGGCGTAAACTGGCTGATGAACTGGTTCGGCCCGAGCCCAAGTTGGGGCGCGACGTTGTTCGGCACGATGCGCTTCGGCGCGAAAACGGCAGCGGGCACCGGCCCGGCGATCGTCGCCGGCGCACCGACCGACCAGAATGGCGATCCGGTCTTCCTCGATGTCGGCGTATCGCTGCCCGACCTTTCGATCAACGCCGAGACGCGTGGTGTCTTCAGGCTAGGCATCGTCGAAGCGATGCAGGTCTTCTATCCCGGCACGAACCCCAGCGTGGGCGGTGACCTGATGGTCGATTATATCGGCCTTTCGGCTTCGATTCCCGAAAAGACCTTCGGCGCCACGCTGAAGGCGCACGGCACGTGGGAAATCCCGGTCGGCAACGTCAAGTTCACGCTCGACGGCATCAAATTCCAATTCTCGGTCGGCCCCGCGGAAGTGTGGGGCGGGCTTTCCGGCCTGGTCGGCGTCACGGTCGGCGGCGAGACCAAGGCACAATTGACCGCGGGCGCCTATTATCCGGGGGACGGCAGCTGGCGCTTCCAGGGCGGGCTTGCCCTTGGCCCGCTAAATCTTACCCGGATGGCGGAAGCCTTTCTCGGCGTCACGGCGCCGAGCTGGCTCCCCAGTCTCATCCTTCGCGACCTGTGGGCCGATTACTCAACCGGCCCCGGCAATCCCTATTCGGTCTCGGCCGCGGTGGCGGTGCAATGGGACCCCGAGGTGCTCGGCATCAAGCTGGCGCTGACGGCGGAGGCCGAAGTGCGGCGGCGCCCCAAGGCCGCGGCCGGCACGATCGCAGGCGCGCGCGACGCCGTGCTGATCGCGGGGCTCGCCGCGAACAGCCCCGACCTCCACGCGATCATGCTCGCCGATGCGGCCAACGACACGCCCGCGATGATCTACGAGGGCAAGGTCAAGGGCTCGTTCGAGATCAACAACCTGATCGTCTCGGTCGGCCTGTCCTTCGTGTCGAGCGAAATGACCTGGCTGTTCGGACTGCAGCTCGACAGGTTTTCGCTGGAAGGGCGGACAGCCTGGATTGGCGAAGGTGCCAAGCGCCATCAAATTCTCACCGTCGAGATGCAAGGCGTCACCCTGGGCGCGATGATCGAGAGCCTTGCCGCTCTCGCCAACCCGAACGCCAACTACCGGCTCGAGGCGCCGTGGACTTTCCTCAACAGCATCGACCTGGGCAGGTTCAAGCTGGTCATCGACCCGACCGAACAGGCCGTATCGCTCGACTATGCGATCAATCTGAAGCTCGGCTTCATGACGATCAAGACGGTTGGCCTGCGCTATCAGCGCAGCACCGGCGAGCCACAGGTCGATATCGAGATCACCGGCAACTTCCTCGGCAAGGACTATGGCCGCGAGCCGGGGATGGCGCCCCTCGCCTGGGACGCGCTCAATGACAGCCCGCCGGCGATCCCGGGCGAGGGCATGCGGCTGATCGAGCTGCGCTACCTGGGTTTCGGCCAGCACGTCTCGCTCAATGGATTGACGCGGCCGGATTCGCTTTCCGAGATCGTCAAGCTGATGCGCGCGCAGCTCCAGCCGATGGACGATCCGATGCGCAACCCACTTGATCAGCCGAGCGGCAACCAGCTGCACTTCGATGAATCGAGCCAATGGCTGATCGGGCTCGACGTGACCTTGATGCGCACGGTCACCGTCAAGCTGGTGATGCACGACCCCGATCTCTACGGCGTGCTCGTCGCGCTCGCGGGACCCGATGCCGGCACGCTGGCGGGCTTCAGCTTCGAGTTGCTGTACAAGAAGGTAACCGACGATATCGGCGTCTTCCATGCGCGACTCCAGGTGCCTGACATGTTCCGCCAGCTCGATTTCGGGGTCGTGTCGATAACGCTGGGCATCATCACCGTCGATATCTTCACCAACGGCAATTTCAAGATCGATCTGGGCTTCCCGCACGGCCGCGATTTCACCCTCAGCTTCGGGCTGTCCTACGGACCGTTCATGGGCAAGGGCGGTATCTATTTCGGCTATCTCAACGGCGACACCTCGACCAGCGTCCCGGCGATCACCAACGGCACCTTCTCCCCGGTGCTCGAGCTCGGGATCGGCCTTGCGGTGGGCGTTGGCCGCGAGTTCAACAAGGGCCCGCTCAAGGCCGGCGCCTACATCCAGGTCGAGGTCATCTTCGAGGGCGTGCTCGCCTGGTTCCATCCCAAGGACGCCGCGGGCTCCACGTCGATGTACTATTGGGCGCGCGGCACTGCAGCGCTGGTCGGCAAGGTCTATGGCAAGGTCGATTTCAAGGTCATCTCCGTCGATGTCAGCTTCGAAGCCTATGCGGCGGCGACGCTCACGCTTGCTGCCTATCGACCGACGCTGATCGAAATGCGCGTGGGCGTGCGGGTGCATGCCTCGGTAAAGATACTGTTCGTCCGCATCTCCTTCTCGTTCGAGACGAGCCTCGACGTCTCGTTCGCGGTAGGATCGCAATCGACGCCGCCCTGGATCCTGTCAGCCGATCAATCGGGCCGCACTCCCGGCGTCCAGGCGATCGCGCTTCCCGGCACGGTTCCCTGTCACGCCGCCTCCCACACCCTGCAGGCGCCTCGGCGCCGGCCCGCCGACATGGCTCGGGTGACGCGCCTCGCGACGCTCCAACGCCTCCAGATCGCCGCTTATGGCACCCACGCGCTCGAGGACCAGGCCGCGATGCGCGATGTCGCTGCGCCGGCCGATCGTGCCGCCGAAGCCGACTACCGGCTCAATTTCTCCCCGAACGCGAAAGTCTATGCGGACGGCGAGATCAAGCCGCTCGACGTGCGCGTCGTCCCTGCGCTGACAATCGCGGCCATGCCGATCGCGTGGCCGGGCGGAACGGTGCCGACGAATCCCAGCCCCGCCTATCGCGTGGTGCTGACCTGCGCGATGGATGGCCCTGGGCCGGCGGCTGCGGCGTCGCTCGACGAGGCCCGCACCGGTGCCTTCGCCCCCACGGCGCGCGCGCGGTCGCAAGCGGAGACTCCGTTCGCGCTGTTTGCCGAGGGCCTGTTCCGCTGGTCGGTGTCCGCTATCGGCCTCGATCCGCGCAACGCCACGCTGACCGCCGGGGATCTGGCCGAACTCGCGCGGCAGATGGATTTCCCGCAAACCTTCGCGCAAGGCTTCGCGCTCACCAATCTGAGCGGCTTCCTGACCAGCAACGTGATGCTCAACCTCTCGGGACAGCCGGGGGGCGATGCCGATCCCGAAACGGTGAGCGGGGTCAGCTTCCCCATCCCGCCCGTGATCGGCTGGGCCGACGCCGACCTGCCCGAACCGGAAAAGAATCGCGACTTCGCGACCTATCAGCCTGTGGACGACGCCTATGCGGCGCGTATCGCCGCCTATTTCCGAAAGCTCTCGCCACAGCCGCTCGGCGATGGCAACGAGCCTTCCGGCGGGATACCCGGGGGGGAGGCACTCGCCGCGGTGATGTTCCGCGAATATGCGCTGCTCGTCGCCAAGTCGATGGTGCAGGCGGCGCAGGACCTGTTCGCTCAATTCCCCGTCGCGATAGACACGCAATCGACCCTGACGGACATCGCGGCCCGCTTCGAGACCGTCCAGCTTCCCTATGTCGTCCACGCGGGGGACACGGTCGAGCAGGTCGCCGCCGCTTTCGGTTACGGCAGCGCCGAACTTCTCGCGCTCAATCCGGGGATCGTGCGAGCCTTGCAGATCACCACCCCTGGATCCGCGATCCAAGTGGTGTTGGGCGTGACGCCGGAGAGCATCGCCGCGGCGAACCCCGAGCGACCGATCTCACCGGGCAAAACCATCGCCGCGCATGCGCTCCAGACCCAGATCCTGTCAGGCGAGACGCCCGCGACGCTGTGCGCGCGGCTTGGATCCAACGTCACGCAGTGGCTCGCCAGCCCGGCCGCTCTCGACGATCCCGCGATCACGCGCGCTGGTGCGGCGCTCGCCTTGCCTGCCATCGCCTATCCCAATCCGACCGAGCTCTCGCTCGTTCAGGTCGCGGCGCTATTCTACGTGCGGTTCCATGCCGGCACGCCCGTATCCGCGCTGGTGCCCGAAGCCGGCTGGTACGCCGAGGCAATCGCCCAGCTGAACCCCGGCGCTATCGACGCGGACGGAACGCTGCCGGCTACGGTCCTCGTGCCGTCGGCCTATGACGTGCTGACCAATCCGGTCGCATGGCCCCGGCTCGCAGGCGACACGCTGGCGTTAATCGCGGCGGCTGCCGCGCTCTGGCAGAATCCGGCAGCCGATCCGGGCTTCGCCACCTGGCTGGCGCAGGTTCAGGCGGACAATCCGGCCTTTGTCAGCGGCGCGGTGAACCTGCCCGCCGCGGCGACCGCGTTGCTTCCCGTCGAGCCGCTGCGCGCGCTTGCCGCCCGGCTGCTGCTGGTCACCGATCCCATCGCCGTCGCTGTCACGCCCAGCGCCGCGTTCGCGGCGCTCGTCGCGCCCGCCGAGCTGCTCGCGCCGCTCGCCAGTGTGATCGTCACCGATTGCGCGCTGCTGACGGTAGCCGGACAGACGCTGCGCAGCTTCGCCACCACCTACGACATTACGGTCGAGACTGTCGGCAGGATCGCGTCGGATGTCGCCGGCCTGATCGTCCCCGATCCCGTGCTGCCGCTCACCGTGCCCACGCTCACTGCCGTGCGTCTGCCCCTGCTGATCGAGCAGCTGATGAGTGGCACCCCGATCCGCGACGTCGCCGGACAGGTCTCGCGATTCATGCTGCAGGGCCAGCGCCTGCCCGCCCCCGGCAGCGACGAGCTGGACGGCATGTATGCGCTGGTGGGCCAGCAGGTCAGCGGTCCCGTGCCCAATTCCGAAAACCCGCCGAAAGCGGTCCGGCTTTCGCTTACGCTGGCAAAGACGGCGACCGCCGCCTGGCTGGAGTTCATCGATACGCATGTGGTCCCGCCGGGAGGGGGCGGCGCGATGGCGCTCGCGCCGGATGCAGCGCTGGCCGCGCGCAATCCGGCAGTCGCGCAGGATCGGCTGAGGCCGGGCATGATTCTCGATATCGGCGGCGCCGCAAATCTGGTGATCGAAGTCACCGAGGCGATGCTGGCGCAGTATCCCGCCACCACGCTCGCCCCGGTCCTGCCCGATCCCCCACGCGCGATGCAATTGTGGGAGGATGTGCCGGTCCGCCACGGCCTGCCGCAGCGTGTGCTCTGGCAAACCGCGGTACGGCCCGATTTTCCGGCGCTCGGCGCCCCCTTGGACGCGCCGGCGGTCGGCATGCCGTCGCTCTGGCCGTTCACGCCGGCCCTGTCCGCGATCGCGGCGCGCGGCGAAACGAAGCCCTGGCTGGTCTATCGGACCGATCCCGAGCGCGGGCCCGACGCTCCGGCTATTCCGGTCGAAGCCTTTGTCTGGTCGACCACGATCGACATCCGGCTCAACCGCATTCCCGGCCGTCCGCACATGGCGGAACTGGTCGGCGCCGATACGGCAGGACGCCAGCAGCTGCTCGAACTTTGGCAATATCTCAAGGCGGCCGGCACGGCGGATACCGCCGATCTCTTCTTCGGCTTCCAGCTATCGCCCGCGGCCGGCCTCGCTGCCGGGATCGCCACCCAGGCCGGTGACCCCGATGCCACCTATCTGGTGCGCACCAACCTTTCGACAGAGACACGCTCGGGCGCCGCGGCTAGCCGCGGCGCGCTCGGTGTCGGCACGCCGCCGCCTTCGGGCCCCTATTTCGCCCCGATGTCGAACGCGTTCGGCTTTCTCACTCTGCTTTGGGAAGCGAGTGTGGTCGGCGGGGGCGGCTATTGGCTCGCCTTGACCGACGCCGCCGGCAACGGCTTCGACGAAGCGATCTGGGGACAGGAAGGCGGCGCCGTGGTCACGCTCGTCGCGGTTCTCGAAAGTCAGGCCAGCGCCGCACCCGACCGCCAGCTGCATTCGTTCAACAATGCGGCGCTGCTCGGGGTGCCGATCGACACTTCGGCAACGGCCCTGTTCGTCGCCGCCCCGGACGATCGCGAGCTCGTTCGCCAAGCGACGGTCGCGCCGGGCAATGTCGGTTTCACCGTCGGCATCACGAACCCGCCCGACGATGGCGACACCGCCGAGCTTCGCGCGCGCCGGCTCTACAATCTCGCCGGCTACCAGCTCGTGGAGACCGATGTCTTCTTAAAGAGCGGTGCCGGCCAGCCGGTCGCCGCGCAAGTCGACCGCGGCCGTGGCATGCGCGCGATGCGCATGGCCGGCGCGGCATCGGCGCCAGTCGACGACAACAACCAGACGATCGCGCAAGTGATCCCGATCCACCGCTACGCCGGCAAGTCGAGCGTGCCGAGCGCCGCCGGTCTGCCGCCCGCAGCGCTCGATCCCTATGCGGGCATCGCTTCGGGCGGCGGCGCGATGCCGGTCGCGAAAGTGACGCTCGGCTTCCACGACATTTTCGGAAACAACAGCAGCGATGGCACCGCGCCGTCGGACGCGAGAAACAGGCAATGAGCGAATCCTCGACCCTGGCAGCGACTCCCGGCACCGTTGAGATGATCGTCGGCTATACCGATCCGGTGGTCGGCGTCGCCGAATGGCCATCGACGACGATCGGCTGGGGCGTCGAGATGGCCATCGGCGGTGCCGGCGCCAGCCTGGTGTTCCGCGTGACGATGCAGCCCGCGGGCCTGCTGCCCAATGGGACCGCGCCGGGCGACGCCGCGTCGGCCGCCGCCGCCGACATCGCGTCCCGCTTCGCCGCGATCTGGTACCAGCTAGTGCAGCCGGACATGCAGGTATCGCTGGCCACATCGCTCGACCAGCCAGCGGGCGCTTCGCCCACGGTGCTGGCGGCCGGCATCGACGGACTGCGCGCCCATATCGCCGGCTGCTATGCGTTCAGCAATGCAGCGGCAGCCCTGGGGGCTAGCGTCGCCGACCCGGGCATCACCCGCACGGTGGCCCAGATCGTTACCCATTATGGCGTGGACTGGCAGGCGCTTGGCCTTGCCGCCGGCGAGCGGCCATGCGGGTCGCTGTTCGCGTTGACCGAGGCCTGGCTCAACATCCCGAGCTTCTCAGTTTTCGTCGCCGGTGGGACGGTCTCGGCGCTGGTCCCCGCCGGGCTCGATCCCGCCACCGTGCTCGCGGATCCCGACAATGTCGCACTGCCGCTTTTGCCGGGCACGGAACTCGTCGTCCCCATTGCCGACCGGACCCAGCCCGAGCCCGGGCTTTCGCTGAACGCGCTCGCCAGACATTTCAATGTCACACCGGCAAGCCTGGTGCGTGCGAACCAGAATCGGCCCGCGCTGCTCGCCCCGGACTTCATCTTCAGCGCGCAGGGGCTTGAAGTCGAAGTCCCGCCGCTCGGCGTGCCGGGGGCGGACGCTACTCTCGACGCGATCGCGCGGACCTATCGTGACAATGGCGTGCCGTTCGACGCCGTGATGGTCGCCGTGGCGAGCGGCGACGCCCCGGGCATGTTTCGGCAGGACGCGCTACTCAAGGTCGATCGCCAGATCGTCGCTCCAGGCTGGACGCTTGCGACGAACGGCACCGGCATTCCCGCGGCGACGCTGGCGGCAGACAATGTAGATACGGTCGATCTGTTCGCCGCGAGCACACCGCTGTTTCTGGAGACGACTCCGCTAACCGGGGCGGAAACCGCGCCCTTCGGCGCGCTGGCCCGAGCCTATGCGATTGAGCCGGGCGATCTGCTTCGCCACAATGCCGGCCTCCTCCCAGCCGCGCCAAGTGCCGGCACGGGGTTTCCGATCCCCGGATTGGCCGCCCTGCCCCCCACGCCCGGCCTGTTGCGGGTTCCCTATCGGATCCCGGGCGGGCTCAGCCTGACCACGATCGCATCGCGATTCCTGTCCGCCGCGCCGGCCGGCTCGGAGATCTCTGCGGAACAGGCGCTGACCGAGGCGAGTCGCGCGCTCCCCGGGACGCTCGCTGCGGGCCAGATGATCACCGTCGCGGGACAGGATCTGCACACCGAAGCCGGTGACAGCTTCGACGCGCTGATTGCCCGTGCCGATCCGCCGGTCACGCTCGCCGACTTCGCCACTGCGCTAGCCGATAACGATACGGCGCTGGCGCAGGGCGCGCTACTGCTCTGCCCGCCCGCAAGACTCGCCGACGGATCGGAAGGTATCTCGCCGTCTGCGCTCGTGCCTCTCTACGGGCTGGATCCGGTATTGCTGCTGAGTGCCAATACAGCCACCGCGGGAGCGATCCTAGCAGGGATGACGCTCAAGGCGTCCCCACTGGCCGATACGCCGACGGTCACCACAGCGGCATCGGACAGCCTCAACGCGATCCTGCGCCGTTTCGCGATCGCCGGCGCGTCGGTGACGCTGGGCGACTTGGTCAAGGGCAATTTCGATATCCCGTTCCTCGCGCCCGGCGCCTTGCTGCTGCTGCCACCGGCGGACACGCGCCTCGCCGCCACATTCGGCGCCGGCGGCTGGCAGTTCCCCGATGTTATCTTCCCGGTGCGCAGTTCGATCACCCTCAGCCGCGACAGCGCGCTCGTCCATCCGGCATTTCGCGGGACGGCTCAGATGCCGAGCCCGGTGGTCCGCGCAGTCTCACCTATCGCCGCCACGCGCAGCGCAGCGCCGGAACGTCAGGAGGACGGCGCCTATACGCTCGACCTGCTCGCGGCGGAGCTGGAAGCCGCGATTCCGGGCCTCAAGCTCGCCACCGGACGGGTGCTCTCCGCCGAGCGCGACCCGGCGCCCACCGATATCTGGGCGGTGTCCTTCGTCGATCCGGGTGGCATTACCACCGTGGACATCGCGCCCGCAGTCGAAGTCGCGGGCGCCGAAGGCCTGCAGCCGTTGAGCTTCGCGCTTCGCCCACTGTCGAACGCGCTCGAGTCGAAGGCAGGCGTGGAAGTCCGCACGCTGGATCCGGCTACCGGCCAATGGGGCAATGTCGAGGTCAGGGACTACCAGGGCATCGACATGGAAGTCTGGGCGCGAGCTTGGCTCGCGGGGCTCGATCTGCTTTGCACGGCGCCCTATTCGGCGCCTGCCTACAAGGTCGCGCCGACGGCGCTGGCGGATCTGCTGGCGGCTAAGAAGCTATTGGCATGTGCCGTCGCGGACGGACTGTCGCCGATCTTCGCCGAACAGGAAGCCAGCGGCGGCACGATCGGCGGCCCGGCTTGGCAATCGGCACGCGAAGTGCTCCACGAACGCCTGCTCGCGCGGCTCAGCCAGGCTTATGACACCACGGCGATCCTGCAATTCCCGGCAACTGTTGTCTCTCCGTCCACAGCCGATGCGGCGAAGCTGGTCGGCGCGGCGAAGCTTCGCCCCCTCGATGCCGGCCTGAGCACGCGCGTAACGGCGGCAGGGGGCGAGTCGGGTGCGTGGAAGGTTTCGCAGCTTGGCAATGCGAAGGTGGCGCTGGCAGCGAACGAGACTGCCACCGTTTCCTTCCCGCTCGACGTGTCGCAGCCATCGCGACATCGTTCGGTCACGCTCGAACCGGTTTTCGCGATCAACGAGATCGAGTTCAACATCGCGCCCGTCGTCGATGGCTATGCGGCGTCGAATTGGCTGAGTTTCGTCCGCCCCTTTGATCGCTTCCCCCCTTCGGCTTTCTCGGCACCGCTAGGCACGCCGGTGGCGCCCGTACCGTTGCGCGCCTATCCCGAACTGCCCGCGCTGGTGTCGCAAATCGCCGAAACTGCTTCCAATCCGGAGAGCTCCGAAGATGCGCTGCTCTGGTCTTATGTCTTCACCTATACCCATCAGAGCGCCGCTCAGGACCAGATGCGGATCGAGCTCGAGTTCAATCGCGGCCCCGTCGCCCAGCGCCTGGCGATCACCGACGACACCTTGTTCCAGAAGCTGGCGGAATATGCATCGGCCAGCGACACGCTTTGGCATATTCTCGGTGCTCTCGAGCATTCGACAGCACCATCCAGCGATCCGGTGCTGGCCAACGCCCTTGCCAGCTATGCAGAGCTCGCCGCAGAGGTATCCGCCGCCTGGGCAGGCTGGTGGGGTATCGGAAGCTGCAACGAGATCGTTGCCAGGGCTGGCAGCCCGCGCGCCGCGCATGTCGGGCTTGTGCCCTCCACTCGCCGCGCCGCGCCACAGGCCGGCGATGCGGAACCGGCGAGCGCGCCGCACGAATTCTATCATTATCTCGCGACCCTCAACGCCGAGCTGATCGAGGGTGGCGACGTCTACACTTCCCTGACGCTCAAGCGCCTCAGTGCCGATGGCGTGGTTGCTTGGCCAGCGATCGAAGTAATCCGCGAAGACGGCAAAGTGATACCGCTCTCGGCGCCGGTGCTGGCCCCAGACGCGGAGGATTCCGACACGCACACCTATAGCTTCCCGCGATCCGATCCCCTCGATCGCGTTCCCGCATTCACGCGGCTCGCCTTCCGCTGGTCGGTCCCACGCCTTCACATCGCCACCTATCAGAACGCCGCCTCGGCGATATCGGTGATCCGCAATGCACATCTCCTTGGCGCTTCCGGGGCGGAGACGTGCACCGCCTTCGTCTACAGCACGCCTCAGCTCGGTTTCCCGGAGCCACTGGTTCCCTTGATCACCGTAAGTGACCGCCTTTCAATCGGCAGATGGACCACTGATCCGGCGACCAATCCCCTCACGGGCCTGTTCGACACCCTCTTCGACCACGATCCGGTCGGTCGCGAGATTGTCGTCGCGATCCGCTATGGCTACACGCTCGCAGCTGGGAATCCGCCGCTGGAGACCTTTCTCCCGGTCCGGCTGCGCCCGCGCTTCCACTACAGCGCCGCGCAAACCGTCCGGTCGATCATCGACACCGTCGAAGAATGGCGGCAGCAGGTTCTCCCCGCGACAGTAGGCGGCCTCTGGGGGTTCTCGATCAGTCTCTATTCTAGCAACGACCCAGCACTGAACAGGCCACTTGTGGAGCTGCAAAGAATCGTGTCGCCGATCAGCTAGTTTACATTGGGTTGACCGGTCGCCGCCGCCGTTCGCGTTTATCTGCGCCTCCATTGGACCTGCATCCAAACTGCTAACAGGAACTCCCGACATTGAACTCAGGTTAGGGCTTGCGAGCCGGCTCTGACATGCGCTGACTTGCGAACGCTGGATCTTCTGGGAGCTGGCGAGGTGCCCGGAACTAAGCTGGATAGACGTAGATATCCAGCGACATCATCCTGAACGCCAATCCCTTACGAGCGGCACAGGACTCCAGATGCCGGACTTGTTGACCGAGATACTGAACTTAAGCGCCTCGGGACCGAGCACAGCCAGTGTCTTAGCCTTGTTTCGGTCGCTTGGGCCGCTGCCCCTCGAACCCCAATGATCGAAATACGGCTTGTCGGTTTCTTCAAGATCGCGTCGCAACCGGACAATTTCCTGTTCGGTGGGTACCGCTTCTCCCCGCGCATCCGTCGGAATCTCCTTATCAAGGCGGCTTAGAAATTCCGATGGGATGAGCTTGCCTCTGCTGCGCCCATGCGTCCGCAAGAGCTTGGCAAGCGCGTAGTAATCTTGCTCGGAGAATTTGGCCTCAATCCGGTAACCGTGCTGAACATCGAAGCGGAAGAATTTCGGATTTTCGCCCCTCGACGTCAACGACAGAACGAACGGCCTCTCTCGGACGGAAAACAGGCAATCGAATCCGGCGGCGCCCGACGGAACGCGAAACTGTTGCACGTCGATACCTAGTTTCCGCATACTCATGTGCAGCGCACGCAGATGCGTCATCTCGATCATCAGTGCCATATCGCCTCCTCCTCTCGGCATCATCTTGCGGTTATAGGATGGGGAGGCATGGACAGGATGGGAGCGGGAGAAATACTGTCAGCGACGGAAAATGCCCGCTCCGTAGCGCCGGGCAAGATGGCGCGCGACTGCGGTGATATACACGCGTTGCCGTCCGGACTTCGGGCTGTGATAAATCCCGACAGCCCTCCAATAGCTCCTAGTTACTGCAAGTCCCGACAGGAAGATCCAGCGCGCTACATCGACATTGAAGCAGGGGTCATGGACCAACCATAGCCGGACCTGCCCCTCCGGGCGACGGATCAGCCGGGCAATCTTCGGCACCCACCAGCTATTGACCTGCAGCGGCCCGAGATCATGGGTTCCGTTGGCATTGCGGATCTCGGCACCGACCCATCCGCGCTCCTGATCGTGAAGCGCCCATAACGTCTTCTCCAACCAAACACGACCTCCAGCGGAGCGAGAGAGGCATCTCGCGACAACCTCACCGTGCAGATCGTTCACGGCGAGCGCCGGCGGACTCAACAGCAGAGCGGCGAGCCCGAGGAGTGCCGTCACGCGGCGGACAAGGTCAACGACCACGGCCGCCTCCTCTTTCGGATGGAATTTGTCCCGGGCGATCAGGCTCATGTCGGGGCCCCTCAACCCGCCCGGTTTCAGTGCGGCCGCCCTGAACAAGAGAGTGCATCCAGCGATCCAGCATCTGGGCGACCGATTGCGCGCGTCCCGCAATGGCTGCCGGCAACCCGCGGGCCTGATGCTCGCGCTCCCGTTCAGGCCAAACCGCTCGCTCGGCTCTGTCGGCAAGCTGTTGCGCCCGAAGGCGGTCGAGCCGATCCCCGTGCCGTTGTAGGCGCGCCTTCACGCCATCACGGTCCAGTCGGCCCAGTCCCTCCAATGCAGAGGTTTTCTCACCGGACCGCCGTTCCAGCCGGTCGACCAGCCGCTTCTGGTCTTCCGTCCAAAGCTTCACCCCGAAGCGGGCCCGGGTGATCGCGGTGTAATAATTCTGTCCCGTCACCAGCGGCGAGTTCACCGGCGCCAGAATATAGACCCTATCATACGTCTTGGACTGGGCCGAGTAGACGGTCTCGGCATAGCCATGGTCCCAGTTCTTGTGCCTGGAGAGATCTAGTTGCTGGACGCGGCCGTCCCGATCCCACCGGATCGTCGCCTCGGTTCCTGAAAGCCGCTCCACGGTCCCTCGGTCTGCGTTGCGAATACCAAGCGCATGATCGACGAGGCGCCATTGAATGCGGTCGCCGGCGGCGAGATCGCGTCGCTCGCTTCGGAACACGTTGACCTGGCTCGCTCGCTGCAGCCTAGGATCCCACTCTATACTGCGACCCTGCTCGTCAACCAGCCGCACAACCTGCCGGCCACGGGCGCCGACGGTCGTGCCGAGAACGCGGTACTCGGTCCCTCGTGCGATCCCAAGATCGGGGTTGTCGCGCGAAAATGTCACGACCTGCCCACCGGAATAGAAGCGCGCGATCTGCTTTTCCTGAGCTGTCATGCCGGCCGGCGCCAGCACTTCCAGGCGCGCCTCTTCGGCAGCGACCGCGCCCTCCGTCTTGAGCGCCTCGCGCACCTTGGCATTGACGATGAGGCGGGTCGCGTTCTCGAGCACGAGAATGTTGGTACTGTCGCGACTCTCGGGCTTCAGCCTCGACCATTCGCCGACCATTCGCTCAGCGAGCCTATCGGCCGGCTCGCCCGAAGTGACACGGTCCAGGTTGGCCAACGATTCGGCATAGTTTTTCAGCCGCGCCTGGGTCACTGCGGCCTTCATCGTCCTCGTTTCCTGCCGGACGGACTCGGTCAGCTCGGCGACGGGCAAGCCGAGGCGCTGCATCAGCCAGAAAGCCTTTCCCTGCTCGATCGCGCCGGTCTGGCGATGGTCACCCAGGAAAATCACCCTTGCCCTGCTGATCCGGCTGATCTCCAGCACCCGCAGCGCCTGCCGGTTGCCGAGCTGCCCGGCCTCGTCGACGACCAGCACATGGCTTGCGTCCACCCCCCTACCGCCGCTGGCGACGAGGTTGGCGACGGTCCGAGATTCTATCCCGGCGGACTTGCCAAGATTGGCGGCCGCGGACGAGGTCGGCGCCAGCGCGATCAGGATCATTTCCGCGGGCGCGGCTTCCCCCAGCGACCGGATCAGAGTCGACTTGCCGGCACCCGCGACGCCGGGCACGCCTACCACCCGGTCGGTGCCGGCGCCGATATGGAGCAGGGCCGCAAGCTGGGCCGGCGTGAGGCCCGATGCGATGCCTACCACCTGGAGACGCTCGGCGCTTGCGACCGGCACCGCATCGCCAAGGGCCAAGGCGAGATGATCCGAAAGCGCTAGTTCCAGGCGCGCGGTGCGCCGGGTAGTCCTGCCCCGGGCCTGGATCTCGTCGCCGGTGTGGTGCCTGGTCTCCAGCAGCTTTCGCTGCGCCGAATGGGCTTCGGCGAGGGGACGGATATCCGTGAGGCGGACGGTCCCGACATCCGTGGCGAGCCCCCGCGCCAGCAGCCGCCCGAGATTGTTGACGGCTTCCCTTCCCTCCTCCTGCCGGATTCCGAACAGCATCGCCCGCGCGGCCTGGCCGGGCCCCGGAAGGATCGCTCGTTCCCCGGTTCGCTCCGCTGCGAGCCGTACGTCTTCCACCGCTTGCCTGTGGTCGCCGAGCCGCGCGGACCAGCGCGCCTGCAACGCCTCGAGCGAGACCTTCTCCTTGGCCCCGCGGGTCTCGTAGAAGGAAATCCGCCGCGCCGCCTGACCGGTCAGGCCATGCTCGCGGGCATGGGCGTCGATCTGCTCGGCACGCCGCGACATGGCGGCCAGCAGTCCCTTGGGGACGCCGGCGATCTCGAACATCCCCGAGCGAGGGTCGAAGGCGATGTCGTAGCCGATCTCCTTCAGGCCATGGGCGAGCTCGCTGCGATAGATCTGGCCGGCGACCATCTGCTCGGCGAACATCGCCCGGGTCTCGAGGCTCGACATGCGCTCCCCGTCGGCCCGGTTGGTCATGTTCATCACCACGACATGCGTGTGAAGATGCGGGTCGAGCTCGCGCGAAGCATGTTCGGTGAAGCGCGCGAAGATCAGCCGACCGGTGGTTTCGTGTGCGATCTCGCCATCAACCCGGTGCCGGAGCGTGGCGTGCTCCTCCAGATAGGAGAGCGCCACCCCCACGGCCCTTTCATGCATGGCCAGAATGCGCTCGTCTCCCAAGACCAGTGCCATGACCGAGACCGATTTGGGCGCGTTGACCGCGAAGTCCCAGCCGGGATGGTGCACGATCTGCCCTTCCCTTCGCCGGCGGCCTAGCTGAACGTCCCCGACCTTGCCTTCGAGTAACGCTTGGAACTGGCGAGCATCGACGCGCTCGCCCTCCAGCCCCAGCTCGGCCGCTATCCTGCCGCCCCATTCGGAGTGTTCGTCTCCGCCCTTGGTGTAGTAATCACCAACCGCATAGTAGCGAGCGATGTTGGCGGACGTGCCCTTTAGACGGCGGGGATGAATCATGCCGGCCTCGCCGCATCTCGCGTTCCAGCCGCGCGGCCATGCTGGCGCAGCCGGAAGCCTGCCGGCTTTCCGTAAAGGACTATTTCCGGGGCTGGACGCGCGGGAGGTTGCGCCGCGCTCCCCCGACTGCCCTCGACAGACTCCGGGCCGTCGGGGCCGGAGTCTTGCAAGGGCAGATCAGGCATCGGATTTAGCGGCGCGCGGCACGGCGCCTGACCATCTCCCGCCGGCGGATCCACCTCCCGATCTCCATCCCCTGGCCTAACGGCGAGTTTGCGCGGGTCGTCGACGCGCTCCTCGAAACCCGCCGCGACCGATGGAATGTCGTTGTACCGGTCTTCGAAGCGTACCACCGGAAGATCGCGCCCAAACCGGAGATAGCCGGTGAGGTTCGGCAGGTTGGTCACTTCAGTGTGCAGGACCAGCGGACGGGTCACTTGCATGCGGGACAGGTTCACGCCGTCGCGCATGTCGTTCACACCATAGGACATGCCTTCATTGGCCTCGACCTGCTCGACCTGGCCGAGATTTTCGCTGACGTGCTTCGCTGTCGGGGTGTCGTTGGCGCGGAGTGCCACCCAGGTCGAGCAATAGCCGGTGACTGCGGCGGCGTCCTGGATGCCATAGGTCGCCTCGAGCTGCGGATAGGACTGGAAGCCGAGAATGCCACAGCCGCCATATTTGCGGGCACGGGCGAGGAAGTCTGAAAGCGATGGCAGTTTCTGCAGCGTGGGCAGCTCATCGATCACCACATAGAGACGGCGGCCCCGGTCCGGCGACAGGCTCATGATCGCACTGATCGCGATGTCGAGCCACACCGTGATCAGGGGGCGCAGCGAGGGCAGCTGGTCCGCCTTGACGGTGATGAACAGCCAGCTGTCGTCCTTCTCATGGGCGACCCAGTCGCGGATCGACAGCCCGTCCTCGGTATCGTCGAGATAGGAGAAGCTGCGCATCACCGAGGCCAGCTCGGCCTGGATGCCGGCGCTGGTACGCTCCCCCTCGGTCGAGATGAAGGCTGCGGCGTCGGTGCCGCTCGCAAAGGCGGCCAGGTCCTTCAGCCGGGACCGCAACAGCGTGTCGAGCAGGATCGAGACCAGGGTGCGTTCCTGGCGCGCCAGCTTGCGCAGCACCGCGACGAGTGTTCCGCGTGCCGCCTTGGCCCAGAAGGGATCGCCCGACTTGTCCGGGATCGTGGACTCCGCGATCTGGTCGTAATGATAGTCGCGCGGCACATCGACCCAAGGGGACCACAGGTCCGACCGGCGATCGAGCGGGTTGAGCAGCACGTCGATGCCCGGCCGATAGAATTTCTCGACGAAGGTCCCGGCGGTGTCATAGACGATCGCGCGCCGGCCCGCCTTGCGCATCCCCGCCAGCATCTTGACGATGATATTGGTCTTGCCGGTTCCCGGAGCCCCGCAGATCAGCACATGCTCGGGCTCGAAGGCCGCCGGCATGCGCACGCCGCCGATCGAGAAGCTGCCCCTGGGCTGGCGCCGCAGCGCCCGCCGGACCTGCCGCACCGTGCCGAACCGCGCGCCGCGGAGGAACTGGTTCGACCCCAGCCCGCGCCCCGTCCGCGTGAAATAGAACCAGGCCCAGAACAGCACGCCAAGGGCGAAGACGCCCGACAGCAAGGCCCCCTGGATCAGGTAGCGCTCGAAGGCGTGGAGCGTGACCTGCGCGACTTGGGATTCGAGCAGGATCCGGGGCGTTGTCCAGACCAGATGACCGTCCGGCCCGGAGAACTGGATCGGCGTCGCATTGCCCGGGACTGCGTCCCCCATCAGGACCGCCTGCGCGAGCTTGGTCGCGACATAGCGCTCATAGACGCTCGATTTCTCGAGCGTGTACCAGAAGACCCCGCCCAGCCACAGGACCAGGCCCGCGACCGTGGTCTGGTAGAGGACCTGGGTGGTCATCCGGACATTATGGACGATGGCCTGGCCGCCCCGCGTCCAGCTGCCCAGCGTGTCGTGCCGGAAGATGCTCATGCCTGGTCCTGCTCGGGATCGAGCAGCCCCCTTTCGCGGAGCAGGCGCCGCGCCTCGCGCAGCCCCTCCTCAAGCGTCTCGGGCGTCCGCTTGCCGATCGAGGTGGCGAGGATCGCCAGCGTCTGGATGCCGGTGGCGTGGATCTCGTCGAGACGATCGTGAAACTCGCCCGGGTCGGCGCCCTGAGCACGCTGGAGAACGTCCCGGATAAAGGCCGACGGCGTGATGCCGCCGCGTCGCGACTGGTCGAGCGCCCAGTCGAAAAGCGCGTCGTCGAGGCGAAGTGTAAAGCGTGCCATGCATGGACCCCGTCCAGCGCCGGCACGTGATGAAGCGCTCTTCCAATAGCAAAGAAGCGCCATGATCTCAATATCTTGAAGCGCCGACACCGTCCTACGCATATGACAAGCAGAAACAGGCACTTAGGAATGGGCCCGTCCGACGCGTCGGACATGGCGGACAAATGTCACGGCGCTGGCGGACGTTTCGCACCTCGCAAAAAGGGCGGATTCCCGCGGTTTTCAGGGCCGCAGCACCCGTGCGTACGGTGCATTACAACTTCGCCCTTCAGGGCGTGCGTCGAGACAACCGCATGACCTTGGTCATGCGCCAGATTCGACACCCGCGAGGAGGGCTAAATAGCTGATCCAAAGGGCAAACATTCCACGCCCTGAAGGGTCGGCAAAGAGCGGCGCAGAGCGCCGGTCGAGCCGTACTTCCACCGCTTCCCATAAATCCCCGCGTGTCCTGGGGAACATCCCTCCGGACGCGCTCTGACGGCCCTTTCAGGGCCGGGATTATGGAGCGACGACGCTATGCGACGCGCAGAAGCACAGGACCTTTCCACCCTCGATCCCGGGACTATCGCCCTACCCGCGAGCGGCGAACGCCTCCTGCGCGACACCCTCGCACCGAACCTGGCCCTGCGCCTGCGAGCCTCCGGAAGCAGAACATGGGTGGTGTTCGGGCGCGTGTCTGGAAAGACGTCGCGCAACACCCTTGGAGAGGTGTCGCATATCCCTCTGGACGCCGCTCGCCGCATGGCGAGCGCAGCGCCCCCACCACCTACCACCACCACCCGCGCGCCCCTGTTCGGGCCGGATGCACGCATCATGGATGTGATGCCGCACTTCCTCAAATCGGGGGAAAGCGGTCGCTGGAAGGCGGGCACGCTGCGGAATATGCGGGCCGTCGCAGACGCCCATATTCTGCCCCTGCTGGGCCGCCGGAAGGTCCGGGAAGTCTCGGCCGAGGAAGTCGCGCGATGGCGGCTGGACATCGCCGCGCGAAGCACAGCGGTGCGCATGGCGCTTTCGACGCTGTCGGGCCTGATGCTCTATGCCGAGGACCACGGGCTGAGGGATGCAGGCACAAATCCGTGCCGGGGCATGCGTAAGAAGCAGAAAGGCCATCGCGGCCAACTGCTCCCGGCCACAACCGTAAAGCGCCTGTGGCAGGCGCTGGAGCGCCTGCAAGGCAACATGCCCGATGCCTGTGACGCGGTGCGGCTGCTGCTCCTGACAGGCGCGCGGCGCAGCGAAATACTGTCGCTGGAATGGGACCGGATCATAGGCTCGCGGGCGGTGCTGGAGGACTCCAAAAGCGGCCCGCGCACGATCTGGCTCAACGCCCCGGCGCGCGCCATTCTCGACACGCGCAGGGATGCGCGCAAAAGCCGCTTCGTCTTCCCCGCGCAAAGGAGTGACGGCCCGATCGGCGTGATCGACCGGCAATGGCACACGATCCGGAAGGAAGCCGATCTCGGCGCACTGAGGCTCCATGATCTGCGCCACCACTTCGCCTCGCTGGCCGTCTCGAACGGCATCGATCTGCGCCTTGTCGGCCAGCTGCTCGGGCACCACGATATCGACAGCACGCTAGGCTACGCGCACATCGCAACCGACGCGCTCAAGAGGTCGGCGACCCGGGTATCGGGTCTGATCGACCGCTCGATGCGAGGGCGCGGGCCTCAGCCTGCCACCCCCGCTCGGGAGGCGCGTCATGGCTAATCTCGCCCTCTCGCTCACCGACCGGGCCTGCGCCCGCACCCGTCCCGAAGCGCGGGAATATGCACTGCGCGATATCCGCCAGCCGGGCCTTGCCCTGAGAGTGCAGCCCTGCGGCGCGAAGAGCTGGATCATGCGCACACGCAAGGACGGCAGGTCCGTGCGTCAGGTGCTTGGTTCCTTCCCCGATACCGACGTAAGCACGGCCCGGCGGATCGCTGCGGCCCTGATGGCGGGAGACACACCGGCGCCGGCGGCCAACCCTGCCGCGCCATTGTTCGAGGTGTTTCAGGCCGAGCATGAGCGCCGGGCCGGTGCCTTCTACAAGCCTGAAGGGCTGCGCACCTATCAATCCTATGTGTCCCGCCGGTTGATCCCGGCGTTCGGCGGCATGCGGCTCGATGCGATCACGCGACAAGATGTCGTGCGCTGGTTCGAGGGCTATAGCGTCACCCGTCCAGGTGGCGCCAACCGCGCGCTCGGCATCCTGCGCCACCTGCTCAGCTGTGCCACCGCGTGGGGATATCTGCCCCCTGATTGGCGCAACCCGACTACGGGCGTCCGGATGAACCGGCGCAGGATCGTCGGCACCTTCCTGAGCGAAGACGAAATGGCGCGGTTCGGCGAAATCCTCGACCAGCGCGAGGCCGAGAAGTGCACCGCGTCCGCACTCCTCCGGTTCCTGACGCTCACCGGATGCCGGGTAAGCGAGGCGATCACCCTCGAATGGCGCGACGTCCTGACGGACAGGCTAAAGCTGAGAGACAGCAAGACCGGCCCCCGCGAGGTGATCCTCGGTGCGAGCGCGATACGCTTCCTGAAAAAGCACCGCATCGGCCTTCCCCTGCGCGCCCGCTCCGCGCACTCCTTCGTGTTCCCGCTGGAGGCCGGACAACGCTATGAGTCCGTTCGCTCGGCGTGGCTTGCTATTCGCCAACAGGCGCAGCTACCGGCCAAGCTCCGCATCCATGACCTGCGGCACAGCTTCGCCAGCCATGCGATAATGTCGGGTGAAACCCTGTTCTGCACGTCTCGGTTGCTGGGGCATAGCCGCGTCCAGATGACCGCCAGATATGCGCATCTTGCCGATGGCGCGTTATCGACCGCATCCGAGAAGCTGGGGACGCTCCTGCTCGCGCAGGCAGGTATCCGAAGCGGCTAGCGCTTCTCCGATACCGCCGCTTCGAGCTGGGCCAGACGATCCGCGCACACATCGTGCACGGCCCGCCCCAATTCCTCGATCCGCTCGGACAACCAGAGCAATTCCTCTTCGGTGATCCGATAGTGCTTGGAATAGCGCGCCTTCACATAGGCATCCTTGAGCTTCTCGAACATCGCGCGTTCGCGCCGATTGTTCGAAGGCCAGATGCCATGGATACGACGATCCAACCGCTCGGCCTGCGAGCGCAGGAACGCCAAATTGTGGACGTGCGGCGTGTAGAAGGTCAGCACCAGCAGGACGGCGTGATACAAGCTCTCAGCCGTCTGATGGTACAGAAAGGCGGCCTCTTTAGAGAAGCCTTGGGCTACCGCATCCGACGCAAGCTTGCCCTTCCTCATCGCGGCAGAGAACCACTCCCCATAATACTCCGTCGCCAGCGCAAGCGCCTGCTCTGGCGTCTTCGGCTTGGGATCGAGCAGCGGCGTATCGTCGCTCTGGTAGAGCGCGATCCCGTCCTTCGCGACGTCCATGAAGAAATAGCGGCCGTGGGCCAGCCCGTCATTCACCTCCTGTAGGGAATGAACGATGAAATTGACCGGGGTACGCAGGGTCTTGGTAATCGCGAGTTCGCGGATCAGCCGCTCCTCGGCGCGCACCCAGTAGTCGACCCGGTCGGTCAGCTCCTTCTGGTTGACGACATCGTGAACCAGAAGGACCTCACGGACCGCGTCGCATATTGGGAGGGCGCGGAGGCCCGGCTCATTGAAGGGTTGATCGGGAAGACGCTCAAGACGCCGGTCAACTTCATCGTTCACACCCTGCAGGAAGTGAACGATGGGCTCGCGCACGGCCGGTACTTCTTCATGGACATCGCTCGGGACGGCATTGCCCTCTATCAGTCCGATGACAGCGAGCTTCTGGAGCCGCGGCCGAAGACGCCCGAGCAAGCACTCGAACTCGCGAAGGAGTATTTCGAGGAGTGGTTTCCGTCGGCGATGAAGCGATATGAGCTTTTCAAGTACGGCGTCGAGAAGGGCTTCTGGAAGGACGCAGCTTTCGACCTTCATCAAACAACCGAGAGGCTCTATCACTGCGCGCTATTGGTCGTGAATTTCTACACCCCGCACTCCCACAACATCGCTTTCCTCAGAAACCAGGCGGAGAAGCTGGACAGGCGCTTGGTCAATGTCTGGCCCTCGGACAGCCGCGCCGACCGGGCAAAATTCACGAAACTCAAGGACGCTTACGTCAAGGCACGCTACTCGAAGCACTATCGCGTCTCGGCGGAAGAGCTTGAGTGGCTTGGACTCTGCGTGGAGCAGCTCGGGCAGATCGTCCAGACCGTCTGCGCCGAGAGAATCCGGGAACTGAGCGGTAAGATCGCTACGTGAACGACCAAATTGTTTCGAGGGACGCCATCTGGCGGACGACCGAAGCGGCAGCTTTACCTCGTAATGCCAATGCTGAAACACCAACTTTCCGCGAAGAGGTTCATCATTTTCTCTACGTGGTACCCGTGCAACTTTGATCGCTGGCTGTTTACAATTGGCTAGGGACTGGTCGTGACTGAAGCCGGCTTATCGGGAAGCTTCAGGTCGCCAGGAATGACAAGATCCGGCATACTCGGGTGCGCCTTGCTCGGCTTGCTTCGCAGTGCTTCCCGGCGATCGAGAAGCCGCTTCTGCTCTGCAAGCATGACGCCGTCCAGCTGCCGGGGGTAAACATACTCGCTATACCGCGCCGGATCCATCTCCAGGCTTCCCGCCGCCGCCAGTTCGAGCATCCGGAAATGGGCGCTGGCCTTGCTGAAATAGGGCATGAGCTGGATAGATACCGCGCTGCTGCCCTTTTCGGACATCAGCTTACGCAGTTCCTTGCCATTCTCGACGACCGCGTCGAGCAGGGTCTTGTCGCCCGGAGCAAGCCCGGCGAGCCACCCCTTGGTCAATAGCGCGGTCAGCGTACGGAAATTCGCAGCATCTGGCTGATTGCGCTTCAGCTCCAGCGCGAGAATCTTGTTCTCTCCGCTCAAGTGCAGAAACGGTCCGACGAACTCGGACAACCGCTTCTCGATCGACTCGATCTCAAGCTCATTGGTCTTCTGAATGATCGTGGCACGGCCGTTTCTGGTTGTCCCGACATAGCCGACCGCCGCACCCAAAAGCGCCGCGAGTCCGCTCAGCGCGGCTGTCCACAAGGGGTTGAGTCCGCCGCCCGATTGCACTCGAACGGGCTCCCGGACCGTCAGGACGGCCTCCATCGGGCCAGCCCGCGGCGTGGGCGCGGTGGACGCCGGGGCGTCGTCGATCGGGGCCGTCGCCACACCATTGGCCGGGGACGGCGCAGCCATTGCCAGTGGCGCGCTTGCGGCCAGCGTTGACGCCAGCGCCAGGCCGATCCGGACCGGACTCACGAGAGGCGTGCCATGCAGGAGATCCAACCAGGTGCAACCGTGCCGGTGGATGCGCCCGACACCGGGGGCTCGCCGTTGATTTCCAGGATATCGAAGCCCGCTTGGGTCATCTGCTCGGCCCATGCCTCCTCATCGTAGAGCGTGAACCAACGGCCGGTCTCGTCACACACGTCTCCGCGCCCGCGCTTGACCGAAGAGAAGAGCACGCCGCCGGGATTGAGCATTGCGCGAAGCCCTTCCAGCGCGGCGCCGATGCGAGACCGATCGATGTGCAGAAGGGAGGCCATTGCCCAGATACCATCGAAGCTTCCAAGCGCCGGCGGGGCGGCCAGGTCGCCCACGATCACCTCGCATCCGGACCTTTGACGGGCGAGCTCGGCCAATTCCGGTGAGAGATCCAGCCCGACTGCGGTCAGGCCTCTCGATCGAAACTGCGCCAAGTCCCGCCCGGCACCGCATCCGGCGTCCAGGACACGTGCCGCATGAGGCAGGAGCGCAACGAATGCATCGATCCGCTCCGACGTATCAATCCTTGCCGTTAGCTCGGCATAGTCCAGGGCGCTGGCAGCATAATAAAGCTGGGTGCTCCTGAGCCTCTCGCCCTCCCGGCCCCTCGCTTCGGACGATGCCTGCACAGCGGGGTGAAGAATTTCGGTCGACAGCATCTGGATCAGCAACCTCCGCCGTCAACATAGGCGGGGCCGCGCCACGACGCCAGTCGGCGACGCTACACGGCCATATCGCCGTTCGACATCGCCAGTCGCAATGCGTGCAATGGCGCATACGCGAACTCGCCGCCCAGCGACCAGCCCATCCGGTCGCAGAGGTCCAGGAGGCGGCGTTCCTCGACATGGGCAACCTGCGCCGAAGGGGCTGGTTTGAGGCAGAGCGGGACATAGCGGATTCCCGCGCCCGGGGGCAGACCATGGCCGAGCTCCGCCATGCGGCGGTCCACGTCCGAAGTCCTGCCAATCTTGAAGACGGCGTGGGTTTCGCGCGGCACGATGTGAGGCGCCAGTACCGCGGCGGGTCCATCGACGAGAAGTAGATACACCCAGCAAGGACCATCGACGGGTTGGACGGTTCGCGTCGAGAAGACCGGCGCCGGCCCGCGAGAGCTTTTCCGCTGCGCCACCCAGTCTCCGGCCGAGATTGCGCGACGGATTCGGGAGACTTCCACGGCGAGCGCGGCGCGGTCCTGAGTGAATTCCTCCCATACCAGGCGATCGATCGCACCGCCCGGACGCAGCCCAGCATTGCGGCCCGGCGGGGCCTCAGGATCATGTTTCGCGAAATTGCGCAGCCGCATCGCGACACCGGCCGGGTTGCGAAAGGACGCCAGCATGGTGCGCCCGTCCCGGCGTCCGGCGGCGCGCAGGATGTGCGAAAGCGCCTGGACTTCCGGATGCCCCTTCTCCGCCCTGGGCGTCAGGAGATACAGGTCCATCAGCAAGATCGTCTCGTCGCGCGTCCAATCGGGATTCCGCCCGACATGCCGCGAACCTGCCGCCATCTCACCAAGCTCGTCCATTCCGCTCCCGCCCATGCGACGCCACGCTGCCGGCAGAATGCGCCAGACGGGCGCAATCACCTAATGACCTGAGATTCCCGGTCGTGTAGCGTGATCGAAGGGTATTTTCGAAGCCGGGGACCAATTGACGATCTATCTGGACAACATGGCCGCAACGCCTGTCGATCCCCGGGTCGCAGACCATCACCGCGCGGCGATGACAGAAAATCCGGCTAACCCCAACAGCTCCGAACATGCCCTTGGCATCAAGTCTCAGGAAGCGATCGATCAGGCGGGAAGAACGCTTGTCAGGGCTGTTGGGGCCGAATCCGAGCATGTCCTGTTCACTCCGGGCGCCTCGGCGGCGCTGTGGATCGCTGTCGAAGACGCGATTGGGCGCGCTTCCGGGCGACTGGCGCGGGTCGTGGCGACCGAAGTCGAGCATCCGGCCCTGCTCGCAGCGCTGCGCCGAGCTGAAGCGGATGGCCGCCTGACCCTCTCGCTGATCGGCGTCGACGAAGACGGTGCGCCGCGACTGGAACTGGCGGAGAATGCCCTGAAGGACGGTGCCGACCTGCTTTGCACCATGGCGGCGAACAACGAGGTCGGTACCATCAGCGATATCGGCGGGCTTTCCGCCCTCGCCGTTCGATTTGGTGCCAGGCATCTGGTCGACGCCAGCCAAGCAGCGGGGCGAACCGACATGTCCGCGGCGCTTGGCGCAGACCTGATCGTGGTCAGTGGCGCCAAGGCCTATGGTCCCAGGCGCGCCGGGGTGCTGATCGGGAAGCTGAGCGGGCATGCGTCCCGCCTTGCGCACGATGTCTTCGGCACTCCCGATGCCCCAAGCGCGCTTGCGCTCGCGTTTGCCTTTTCCCTCCGCGCTACCGAAAGCCGAGCCGACGAGGCGCGTATCGCCACCATGCGAGATGCGCTACAATCGGTACTCATGGCGCATGTTCCTGGGCTCAGGGTCAACGGCGCGCTTGCGTCGCGCTTGCCCGGTAGCTTGCATGTGTCGACGCCGCATCTCCCCGGAGAAGCCGCAATCGGCCGTCTGTGGGGAAAAATAGCATTGTCCAGCGGTGCGGCGTGCCAGTCCGGAGTTCCTGGCCCATCCCATGTGCTTTCTGCTATGGCCATTCCGGACTGGGCCAGGGAAGGCGCCATTCGGATCGGCATCGGCCGTTTCAACACCGAGGATGAGATCGCGCAGGCCGGCGAGATGATCGCCGCAGCCCTGAATGCGGGCACGCCCTCACGGAGATACGCATGACACTTGCCGCGGTGCGGCCCCGCTTCAGCGGGCACGAGACATTTGCTTGCCGCTTTGCATGGCTGCCCAAGGCGGTCCGGCTCATCGCGCGCGACCCCAAGGCGTTGTCGGACGACGAGCGCGCCATTCTGGAGCTAGGGCTGGGCAAGAACATGGTTCGCGCCCTTCGCTTCTGGCTCGAAGCCTTCGACGTGGCGTCGGTCGAGGCGGGCACCTGGTCCCTGCTGCCCTTTGGCCAGTCCCTGTTCGGCCAGCATGGCCTTGATCCCTTCATCGAGCGCGTCGAGACGCAGTGGCTGTTGCACTGGCGGCTCAGCACGAAGGTGGAAACGCCGCTCTTCGCCTGGCGCCATATCCTGTATCGACGGATGCGCCCCGACTTCACGCGCTCGGAGCTGTTGGCGGAAATGCGGCTCGAAGGCGAGCGCCTGGGCTATGAACATTCCGATGTGACGCTGCTCCAGCACGCCGACGTCTTCATTCACAGCTATCTCGGATCGCAGAACCCGGCATCACCCGAAGACGCGCTGGATGGGCCGCTGGTCGACCTGGGCATACTGCGCCGGCTCGGCCGTCGTCGTGGCGGAACCGACCGGTTCGAACCTGTATTCGCCCTGGCCAGACTTCCCATCGATGAGATCGGCGGGGCGGTGATCGATTACGCGATCGCCAGCTATTGGAATGCGCGACGCGCCGGGGAAACGGTGGTGACGTTCCGGGATCTCGCTCATGGCGAGGGGTCGCCGGGCGCTACGCTGCGCATCGAGACCGATGATCTGCGCGACCATCTCGAACGATCGCCAGACCTGTGGTCGTACCGGCCATCTGGCGACGCCGGCACCATCACGGCCGTGTCCGAACTGGACGAGTCCCTATTACTGAAGAAGGTTTACGCGTGAGCAAGGCAGTAACCATCTCGAGCCTGCTCGGCGCGCCTGGCATGTTCTACCGGTCGGTCGCGCTGGAACGGGATGCAGGCGACGCCTCCGCGGGACGCTCCTTCGTCCTGACACCGTGGCTGGAACGCGGGGCTACCGAGATATTGTCCGGACTACAGGCCGGCGGCACGCGCCGCGCCTGGCGCATGATCGGCGATTTCGGCGTCGGCAAGTCCGCGCTGGCCCTGGCGATTGTGCAGGCGCTGGATCCGCGGATTGCGCATCCCGACATGCCGATGCGCAGCCTGGTTGATGCCGCCGGCGGCGCGCCGCGCATGTTCCCCCTGCTCGTCACCGGGTCACGCGACGGCCTGGCGGCCAGCCTGCATGCCGCGATTGCCGGGGCGATCGGAACCGAAGGGCTGATCGCACCGAAGCGCGCAACCGCGCTCGCCAAGAGCAAGGATCCGTTCAAGGCGATCGCCGGCCTGCGCGACGCGCTTCGCGAGACCGGCGCGTTCGATGGCCTGCTGCTGGTCGTCGACGAGATGGGCAAATTCCTCGAGGCTGCCGGCGAGGAGGAAGGCTTTGATGTCTTCCGGCTGCAGGCGCTAGCCGAAGAGGCTGCGCGCAGCGGCGATGCGCCCTTGGGCGTAATCCTGATCCTGCATAAGGGGTTTCAGTCCTATGCCGAGGACTGGCGAACCGCCCGCCGCAGCGAATGGGAGAAGGTGGCGGAGCGGTTCGAGGAAATGGTCTTCGACCATCCCCTGTCGCACACCGCGGCGCTCCTGTCGGCGGCGCTGAGCGTCAACCAGGCAAAGATTCCCGCAGGCGCCCGCAAGGCGAACGCCAGCGCACTTGAGCGCGTTCGCGCGCTTGGCTGGCTGGGCCCGCGCAGCGGCAAGGGAGATGGAGGATGCTGGCCCATCCATCCAGCTGCGATCCCCGTCATGGCGCGGTTTTTCGCCGGCTTCGGTCAGAATGAGCGCTCGCTCTTCGGGTTTGCCGCGAGCGAGGAGCCCAACGGCTTGCGCGCCTTTGCCGCAGAGACGGAGGCGGCTACCTGCCTTTACGGCATCCGGCATTTCTTCGACTATGTCGCCTCCTCGTTCGGCCACCGGCTCACCTCAAAGGCTGGCGCAGGTGAATGGTCCCGGATCCGTTCGGTGCTCGATCGAGCGACGGATGCCGATCTGGTCGAGACCGCCGTACTCAAGACGGTCGGGCTCCTGAATCTGCTCGACGCTCCGGATCTGTCCGCGAGTGTGGAAAGCGTCCAGGAGGCGTTGGCCCCCGACTTCACGACGGACGAGATCGACGGAGCCTTCGAGCGCCTCATCGGCGGCGGCCTGTTGTTCCGGCGCCCGGGTCGCGCAGAACTCCGGCTCTGGACCAGCCGCCGCGTCGACTTGTCGCAGATCTGGAATGACGCAGAACGCGAGATCGATGCTCGAGCCGTCATCGAGGAACTCCCGCGTCACCTTTGCAGCCTGCCGATCCGACCGCATGTCCTGGCACGCCGCCATTCCGTGATCACAGGCACGAACCGCCGATTTGCGGTTCGCTGCACCCATCCTTCGGCGCTCGCCGGCTATGCGGGCCACGGAAATGCCGATGGCGGGATCGTCGCGGTTTTTTGCGGCAATGCGCAGGACCTGGGAATCGCTCGCGCATGGTGCGCCGAGATGACGAGCCAGGACGAAACGGTGATCGCGATCGCGGTACCCCGCCAGGGCGATCTCGCGCATGCGATGGTGGACCTGTTGCGGCACCGCTGGGTCGTGGCAAATGCCTCGGCACTCCAGGAAGACGCCTATGCGACTGCCGAAATCGAGCGCAGCATCGGCGACCTGGAAGCGCGATTGATCTCTGCGATGGAATCGACGCTTGGTCTGGGCGGCCATGCACCTGCCTCGGAAATCGACGCCTTCTGGAAGGGCGAGCTGGCTTTCATCGATCGCCCGATCCACACATTCGCATCGGCGCTGTGCGACCAGATCTATAATCAGGCCCCGCTTGTCGAGAATGAGTTGATCAACAAGCAGGCGCTGACCTCGGCGGGTGCCGGTGCCCGGCAGCGGCTGATCGAGAAGATGTTCGCTGCCGCACATGATCCCGAACTGGGCTTCGCGCCTGGGAAGGCCCCGCCGGAGCGGGCACTATATCTATCGCTCCTGCGGCGCGGCGGGTTGCATCGTGAGCAAGATGGCGCCTGGGCGATCACACCGCCCGCGCCGGACCAGGACCCGTTGCGCGTGGCGCCGGCACTGGCGGCAATCGATTCCTGCCTGGCGGCGACCGGCGAACGCGTTGCGATACCGGACATCTATGCCGTTCTTGAGGCGAAACCCTTGGGCGTGCGGCCTGGCCTTGCACCGCTCCTGCTCGCGGTGACGCTCGTGGCGGCCGGTCACCGGGTCGCGCTGTTCGAGCGCGGCACCTATTGCCCGCGCATCGACGGGGCTGCCTTCATGCGCATCCTCAAATCGCCGGAGCACTTCACGCTTCAGCTGGTGTCGCTGCAGGGCATCCGCGCCGAAGTTTATCGGCAACTCGCGGAGCTGCTGGGACGGGGCGCCGAGCAACCGGGAATCCGGGCCGTGGTCGATCCACTCATCCGCTTCGGTGTCGACCTGCCCTTCCATGCGCAGAGCACCGCGTCGGTAAGCGCGGAGGCGCGCGCCGTCCGGCAGGTATTGTCGAGGGCTCGCAGCCCGGTCGATCTGGTGTTCGACGAGTTGCCAGCGGCCTGCGGCGTGGAGCCCTTCACCCACGACGCAGCGCCGGACGCGCAGCGCGTGAACAGCTTCGTGCGCACCCTCGATGCTGCGGTGACCGAGCTACGTAGCTGCTATCCCAAGCTTCTTGATCAAATGCGGGCGGAAGTGCTCGAGACGCTTGGCGCTCCCACCCGGGAAGCGCTCGGCGAGCGTGCCGCCGCCCTCTCTTTCCGGCTCACCGAGCAACATCTGCGGACCTTTGCCCTGCGTCTCGCCGATACCAAGCTGTCCGAAGAGAAGTGGATCGAGGCACTGGGCGGTGCGGTGCTGATGAAGCCGCCGGTCCGCTGGCTCGACCATGACGTGGCAACGTGGCGCTCGCGCCTTTCCGATATCGGTTCGCAATTCCTGCGCGTCGAGGCAACGGCGTTCGGAAAGACCGAGGCAAAGCGCAACGCGGTGCGGGTTTCCCTCACGCGGATCGACGGGCAGGAACGGGCCGTGATCGTCGACGTCGACGGTCTCACCGATCATCAGACCACGGTGCTCGGCGCAATCGAGCGCATGGCGGCGGAAGCAGACCTGAGCCTGGACCGGGTGGCTGCACTGTTGTCGCTGGAAAGCATGCACAAGGATAAGGACTTGACGTTGGGCAAGCAGGAAGCCGAACGGGATCACGGATGACCCGACACATTCTTAGCCTGTCTGGCGGCAAGGACAGCGCCGCCCTCGCGATCTATCTTCGCGATCGTGTGCCGGAGATGGAGTACATCTTCCACGACACGGGCAAGGAGCTCCCAGAGACCTACGACTATATGGCCCGGCTCGAGAGCATTCTCGATTGCCCGGTGACGCGCACGACCCCGGACGACCCGTTCGAACATTGGCTCGCGGTCTATGGTGACATGCTGCCGTCAAACCATCGCCGCTGGTGCACGAAGATGCTCAAGCTAAAGCCCTTCGAGACCTATATCGGCGACGACCCCACCATCAACTATGTGGGCCTGCGCGCCGACGAGAAGCGTACTGGCTATATCAGCACCAAGCCCAACATCACCGCGGTTTATCCGTTTCAGGAAGACGGCTTGGTACGTGCCGATGTCATCAGGATTCTAGAAGACAGCGGCCTCGGCCTACCTCCCTATATGGAATGGGGACGGTCCCGTTCGGGCTGCTATTTCTGCTTCTATCAGCAGAAGATCGAGTGGGTTCGCCTCAAGCGCAAGCACCCAGAGTACTTCGATCTCGCGAAGGAGTACGAGGTCCGCAGCGCCGCGGTCAGCGAGAGCTTTACTTGGTGCAGTGGGGAATCGCTCACCGAACTGGAGCAACCCGACCGCATGGAGCAAATCGAGAGCAATCACGAAGCCGCGATGGCACGCCGTTCTGCGCGACGGGAGAACCTCCCCCTTTCCGCTGTCCTTGGAGGAGCGGAGATTGAGGAGGAGGAACCGGAAGGCTGCCTTATCTGCAGTCTCTAGGAACCTTTCCCACTCCCTTCAGGTCTTAAGGGCAACCACGATGACATGGTTGGGCGACTCAGGAACCGGTGCCCCTCGGTGTGGCAGCAGCTCGACCCGTAAATAGCCATTGATCGCCTGCGCCGCTGGCGAACGACGCGTCACCATCATCATGAGCTGGTCCATTCGCTCAAGAAGTCCTCGCGCCTTGGCCCTTGTATCCGCGTGCCGGGCAGCATCGTCTGCAGTCCGCTGTAAGACTTCGCGAAGGTGCTCGAGGAACGCTCCCGTGAAAAATACCGGTTGCTTCGTAGCGTCCTTTCCACGCTGCGGCGACTGAAACGCAAAACCGCTCTTGAAGTCGAAGCCGGCGTCGAGCTCGATCAGGTTGCCGCCCTCTCTCACGAGCAACTTCCCCGCCAGGGGCTCAAACAATGCGGGCGCCTTGAGAAGGCCTACTCTCGCGAACGAGGACAAATACTCAGACTGAAGCGACAGGAAATGCTCTGCCTTCAATCTGCCCAGCCATATGCGCCTCTTCTGGCGGACGTCTTTCCTAAGCTCCTTGAGCAGAAGCGCTTGAGGATGTTTCATTCCCCAATCGACCTCGTAAAACCGCCCATTTATAATGACGATCTGGGGGTCCAGCATATGATGATGGTAGGTCGGGCGGAGCGTCCCCTGCAGCATCAATACGGACGTTGCAGCTGGCTCTCCTCCTTTGCGGCTCATAAGATCGCAGATAGGAGTCATCACCGCCGTAACCGTGCGGCCAACAAGCGAAGTGCTGGTTCGCTTCGGCAACGCGCCCTCTAGGAAAAGGTCGCCGGATACAGGCATGCTGTCGTCTGGCCCGCGATAACCGCGGTCCGTGGTCATACGCGTGGCATTATAGAGCTCAGCCATCGCGTTAGAGGGAGCTTCCACGAACTGGCTTGGAACTTCCTCAAAGGGATTGGGCCGATCCTTTGTCGGCGCGTGCTTCGTGAATGAGCACATTATGCGCTCGGCCACCGCGCCTGCCACCACCTCCTTGATGTAATCCTCGATCATCTGGCCTTCGGACTGGAGACTTAGCTCGAAAAGCCGGGCGAAGTCCGCGATGTCGAGATCGACAAGCCTCTGGCTGACCCAATCCTCAGCCTCGGCGATGACGGTCGGAAGGGACTTGCGCAGCGGCTCAAACAGAGCACTCGCCCGACAGGTCCTGAGAATCTCGGCTATAGCGAGCAGATCCTGCGGATCCTCCCGCTCCAGCGCTTGCTTCTGCACAAAACGGAAACGGGAGGCCGTTTGCGACGTCTTTCTACGAAAGTTCTGCGCGACCTGCTGCGTGCCGAGCGAGGAGATAAGGATAAACGCGGGAGGCACTGCGGTGATGTCGTTCTCAGTCTCTCGTCTGACATCTTCTAGATAGCGAGTGGCCCGCTCCCTCGCCCTGTCCAAGAGCGTTCGCGGCGTTTCGCCCGGGACAGGGTTTGGTGGAACATCCGCCGAAAGGAAAAGGTCGAGAAAGACGACGTTGGCCTTGGCCACCAAGCTGGGCTCCGGATCGGCGCCGAGCTTCATCACGCGGACTTTGGTTGCGGCCAAAAGCTTCTCGAGAGGCTTCAATTGCTGCAACTTGCTTATTCGGTCCTGGCTCACGTCGGAGAACAGGATTTCTAGGCTCAGGATGACCCCTTCGGTCATGGCATCGTGTGTCAAGACGCCGACACTGAGGTTCCAGAGATGCTCAACCAGCTCAGCTTTGGCGGCGAAGGTTTCCCAGTCGTCAAGGTCATCTTCGACGAATGCGCTCGCCGCCGTCAAAGCGGTCAAGCGCGGCGCGTCATCTTCCAGCGATTGGACAAAGCGATTGAAGGCGTCTTCGGAGATTTCCTCACCACGCGGGGGATCGTAGGCGTCGTCGACAATGGCAAGGAGCTCGACGCCACCCACCCTTGCGGCCTGCTCCAAATTATCGCTCATTTTCCCTTCCCGATCAGACCAAGCGAGAATCGACGCCACACCTTCTCGCCGGTTGGGCCGACCAAATCGAGAGTCCAATCGTGGTACTCGGCTAGTTCGCGAGCAATGTAGAGACCCAGACCATTGCCTTCACCGGCCGGCTTAGCCGTTACAAATGGCTTGAAGATCTCTTCCGCCTCCGCCGCTTCGACGCCTGGACCGTTGTCGGAAATTTGAATGGATCTACCGGCCTGATCGATCTCGATGTGAATGCGAGGCTTGAAATCAGGCTGAACTATAGCTTGCTGCTTAAGCCAGTAGAAGGAATTAGAAAGCAGATTTTCGATAATCTGAATAAGCATTCCGCGAACTGCCTTTATTCGCCACGGCTGCTTTGAAGCACTAGATATCGTAACGTTCACCTTGTGCCGCTTCGCCTGCGCATCCCGAGCATCCACGACCTGCTGCACTAGATCCTCGACATTGAAGGCTTCCTTCGTCTGCCTGCGAGAGGTGCTAAGCGGATCTAAGGTCTCAATTCGCTTCTGGAGGGTTCGCAACTGACTTTCGAGAGTTTGAAAGACAGCTGGCAGCTTACCAGCCAGTTGAGACTTATCCACGCCCTCAAGGGTACTGAGAGTGCTGCTGCTGCTTCGCCCGAGTTCATGCAGGATGAGCTCAACCATCAAACCTAGCCCTGCGAGGTGGACAAACTTCCTGCGCTCATCTTTGTAGTCGTCGATAATCGTGTCGACGTCGTCGATCTGCGACGCGAGCGCAGAAACCAACCGTTCAACCTCCTTGAGCGGTCCCGCCTGCTCAGGAGCATCCACTGCGATCTCGCGGATACGTCGTTGAATATCAGTCTTCGACTTAGAGACGCGAGCTTTCAAAACATCAACCGAGGTAAGGTCCTCTTGCTTAAGTTCGTCTTCGATGTTCTGGCTAAACGTTTTGAAATCCTCCAAGACCTTTTGAAGGATGCTGACGAGCGCCTCTTTGTACTCATTATCGACAAGACCCTCACGGTTCGTCTGCTCAACCAAGCGCCGATTGCGCCAAGTGAGATTCACCCGGCCGATGACTTGCTGCCGATTGAGCTTGTAGCCCTTTCGGCCGAATGCACGCTTGTCGAGCTGGAGCCAGTCGTCGTCTCCGCCCCCATACGGGTTGATGCGGAAGCCGTCTCGGAAAACCATGAGCCCCCCCGCCCACTGGCGAACCATCCCTTGGATATCCGACTTGGTGCCTAGTCCCTCCACTGCAGTCAGGAATAGGCGATTAAACCAAAGGAATTCTACTTTGAACGGCCCCAGCCGACGAAGTACCCGCGTCGATCTAGATTGAGTCACGGATACAAGTTTCACTTCCGGCAAGGTGACGACAAGCTTTTTGTGGGTATTGAGCCGGTAATCCATTTCCACAACGAGCTGCGCTTCCCGACTATCTAGATACTCGAACCGCGCAGAAACCTTCGCGTGAGCTAGATCGAACAGCCTTTGCGGGATCTGTGGAAGAGTAACTTGCTGATCGTTATAAGTTATCCTGAACAGTTTGTTGCCGCGCCTCCGATCGAATGGATCCACCATTCTCGAGAATTCCGCATTGAGCATTTCGCCAAACTTGGCGCGCGTCCAATCGCCCTTAAGCTGTGAAACCCGAATCGTAGTTCCTTGGACGCCCGGATCGTCCTTCCGCGGGCCCTGCTCGGGAGCGACCGCGATTTCTTCTAGGAGCGCGTCGGAATCATGGCTGAACCTGGTCCAGTCGATCGTAAGATCGTTCCACCGGGATTCGCCTGCCTTCGTGGTTCGGACGGACAAATGGTCGCCGAGCCGCATGACGGAAAGCCTGCCTACGCCTTTGTCACCCAAAAGCGTCCGGGAGGGATCATCGCCACCATCGTTCCAACTGCTTTTTTCTTCCCGCCGCGAACGGGTTCCGATCGTGAGGAATATGTCTTCGAGATCGCGAAGTGACATTCCTTCGCCGTCGTCGGAGACCTCAACGAAATTGAGCTCGCGATAGCCATCCACCAACATGCGACGAAAATCGCTCGCGTCCTTAGCACCAGTCAAACGGGTTAGAAGAGGTCGTGCAACGCCTGCCGGTGCATCCGAGACAATCCACTGCTCAATGTTCTGGCGAATCTCTGCCAGCGGCATATCGCCTTCGTCCAAGAGGTCGATAGCGTGCCTGAAGCGCGAATAGGGCAAAACCGACTGCACGCGTATGCGGACAACGGGAGATCGAGCGTCCACAGAATTTTTGGCAAGCTCGTAGAGAGCCACGGCGTCGGAGCCAATCAATTCGGCCCCTAATTCCAGCAACGTGCGCGCAGTAATCTTGAACGCCATTATGTCTGCACACCCCTCTTGTAACTTAAAACAGTCGCTAGCACCCTTGCTTGTCAAGTTCCTAGCCTGCCGAATAAATCATTTCGGTGGAGCTTGCCTGATCCGACCGTGCACAAGATGCGTTGATTCTGGCACCTGACACTCCTTCTGATTTCGCCCACCCCCGCGCCCACCCTCCCCGGCAGTGGATCGTCACCCGACAGGGCCGAGATCCAGCACAGCTGGAGCTCGGTCGGCGCACAGCGACGATAGAGCCGCGGTGCCCGCGCAGCGGGCAGCCGCCCCTCGCCTCCCGGCGCCCACCCTCGCCCCGCGCGACTTTGCAACGCAGCCCAACCATATCCCCGATCATACCATCGCATGACCCGCGCAGCTGAACAGACAGGCTCCGCGCCACCGGCACCCTCGATAGATTTCCGGCCATCGCTCCAACCAAGATGTCGAGGCAGTCATGGCGTATGTGACCATCAATCCGTTCACCGAAGATGTCGTCCGCACCTATTCCGAACATAGCGACGCGGAGATGGAGCAGGCCCTCGCCACTTCGTACGCGCTGTCGAAGTCGGCCTGGGCAAACGACCCGGTCGACACCCGCACCCCGATCCTCGCCAAGCTGGGCGATCTGCTCGCCGAGCGCGCCGACGACTTCGCCCAATTCTATACCTTTGCACATCGCCTGAAGGGTGTTGCCGAAGCCGACCCAGCCCTTTTTTCCAGCCCCGAGCCAGTTATCGGAGCTTCTTCATGCCGGATTCCCAGCCCCCACGCTCTCATAGGCGGCCTCTCCCCGCGCTACCGCGATCTCAGCGCCATGGATATTGGCGAGACCGCGCACCTGCCGAAAGCCGAGCCGAACAGCGAGACGGCTGCCCTGCCTGGCTCCAGCATGTAGCCCCAGCGACTGTGGTTGATCGGGGAAGATACCAAGCTTTCCGTCCTGCTTGATCATCTGGTAGACCTCGGAGCCATCATTGTCCGGGTCGGCCATGCCGACGCTTGAGCCCTTGTGCTGTTGGAGCAGGTTGGGAGCGCCCGCTATCAGCCGAAGAAGCCGTGCAGGTGCTAGCTCGGATCCCCGGTCAGGCAGACGCTAGCTGAGCTTCCTCCGTCTTCGTGCAATCGGATCGCCCTACCCCCCACCTCCGCGCCCTCCCCTACCCGGCAGCGGATCGTCACCCGCCAGGGCCGAGATCCAGCAAAGCTGGAGCTCGGTCGGCGCACAGCGCCGATAGAGCCGCGGTGCCCGCGCAGCGGGCAGCCGCCGCAGCCTCTCCCGCTACAACTCACCGCTCAATCGATCTGGCAACGCGCCCAACCGTATCCCCGATCCTGCCATCGCAGGACCGCAGCCAACGGGCCGCCAGCCATTCTCGACAAATTCCCCAGACAAGCTTTTATTCCTAAACCTCTGCATCTTAGCCTAATTCGGCTCGTTGAGGTCGTCCAAGGAGAGCATGATCATGGCGACCACCCCGCAGAACGAAGAACCCGGTTTCGAGAACGACCAGAACGAGCTTCCGGAGGATCAGGGCAGCACGTCCGAGACGACCCTCGAAGATGGCCCCGAGGAAGAGAACACGGCCGATCTCGAGGATGTGCAGGAGGACGCCGCCGAGGAGCGCAAGGAAGGCGGCTACCAATAAGATGAGACTGTCCCGCCACGTCATATCCGTGGTGGGACAGACCTATCATGGAAAGCAGAAGCTGGGCCATGAACGAAGTTTCTGCTTAGAAAGCCCTCGATCGTCGAAGCCTTCGCTGCGCCAGCAATCCGCCGAAAAACTCCGCCGTCCAGCTACATTCTCAGCTAGACGGCGGGGTGCGCCTCAAGCCCGTCGTCCGACCGCGTCGGGACCTTCTTCCAGGCCCAGATCAGCAGCGCCGCTGCTACAGCCCCCGCCGCCAGCGACATGGGAGCGGCGGGAAGGCCCACCAGAAGGGTGACCCACTGGTCCCATATGCTAATGGTCCCGATCGTCTCGAAGGCGATCATCTGGGCGGCCGTAGCGGCAGCCGCAAAGACAAACCCGAAACGGGCCGCGCGGGATCGGGAGGCCAGCGATAGCGCGATGATCAGCGTGATCGCCTCGGCGAGCTGGAACGCCAATCGGAAGCCTGCGAAACCGGCCCAACCGCCATGGGGGAAGCCAGGGACCGCCGGAAACAGGCGCCCAATGATAGGCGGCAGAACAAGCAGTGCTGTCGCCAGCATCGCCGATGCATGGGCCTCGACGCGCCGACGATGGAGGAAGGCGTAGACGACCAGTATCACGACCGAGGGCCCGGCGATCATGTCGGCGATGACGAGGCGTGAACCATAGGCCGAATGAAACGGGTCGGCCCTGGTGCTCCAGAGAACCGCCATGCCTTGCAGTGCGAGCGGCCCCGCCGCGGCGAAGAGCGGCAGGACGATAAATGTCGCCAGACCCGAAGCGCGGTGCCACGCAAATTTTCGGGCGGTGATCGCCCAGCTCTGCATAGTCAGCAGAATCAGCCACGCAGTGGCGGTGATCCCATGCGCGTGCAGAGCAAAGGGTGCCCTGGACAACTGGCCCCAATAGCCCGGCCAAAAGGCGATGGCGATCAATGGGAACAGACCCAACAACCACCACTGCGCATTCCGATATGGCATTTGCACCCCCCAAGGCATGCTAACCAATGCATCTCTGCATGCAAGTGCGCCCTTCCCCCTCCACTCCCGCGCCCTTCCCCTCCCGGCAGCGGATCGTCACCCAGCAGGGCCGAGATCCAGCGCAGCTGGAGCTCGGGCGGCGCCCCGGCGCCGCTAGAGCCGCGGTGCCCGCGCAGCGGGCAGCTGCCCTTGCCCTACAAAGCCAGAAAGACCTCCCGTCCCACAAGCTTTCGGCGGATAGCCCCTGCCGTTGAGCGTCACAGCCGTGACGCGAACGCGAAGCCGCCGTGCCCGGTGAGCAGGACCGCTGTGACAGCAAGCCCCTCTTAATCACAGCTCGTACGTATCAAGCCCCATGGCTGTGCCAATCGGATACCACACATTCTGCCAGCGGACCCTTGCGAGATCCGTCCCAGCAAATGCCGTCTCGTCATTTCCTTTTCGCAAAAGCTTGCCCCCCGCCAGAAACTTGAACTTCTGATCGCCGACAAGGTGATCGCTCACCTCACCGGGCAGCACCGATCGGAGCGGAAGAACGTAGCCGGGATCGTCCCCGACCAGGAAAAACTCGTCGAACAAGTGCGCGTAGCTCTCCATGTGATCCCCCAGCTCGGCGGCATAGAGGTCATGCGCCACGACATTGATCCGCACCTCGCCCCTGTCGTGCTCGGTCGTCTGCCCGTCCAATGGCTTGATATTGTATTCCTCCTCCGTCGGGACAAACACAAAGGCGGTGATGAAGGATTTCTCGTGCAGCCAACCCACAGCATGGGCGATGAACCCTTCCAGGCTTGGGATCCGCAGATTCTTTTCAGGATGGATCTCCTGATAAAATTCCCTTGCCTTCACCATCTGGCGGATCAGAAACTGGTAGTCGATGTACAGCACGCGATACCTGGCCGGCGCACGTTGCATGCGCTCCCTGTACATCTCCCGCACCTCCCGGACGCACGCAGCGGCATCGCGATTGATCTCCCGTCCGGTAAACCGGATCACCGAATAGCCGGCTCGCGTGAGATACCGCTGCCGGATTGCGTCTTTCTCGAGTTGCTCCTTGGTCGAATGATATTCGTGACCATCGAGCTCGATGATCAACCGGGCATCCTTCAGGATGAAATCGACGCGATATCGCGCGTGCTTCTCGGCGTCGCCGAACCAATGCTCACTCTCGATCAGGTCAGCCAGGTCGTCGAGCTCAGCTGAAAACTGCTTTTCGATCCAGGATTGTCCCCGGTCCCGGTACCAGGCCGGAGGCGATTTTGGTTGTCCTGGATGTCGCATGGATAGCCTGAAGATGATTGGCCAAGCGGGCCGAGTCCATAGAAAGGAATGAGGCGATATCGCGTAGGTTACCGCGCCGATTCCAACCACGCCGGGACAATTATCGTTTTCCCAACCTGCCGAAATCAGCTTTGCTCAGCCCACGGGCTGCTTCACCACGGAAGGAACGGGTAACGCATGTCGGGCCGGTGGATCGCACTAGCGCTCATAGCCCTGTCGGCGGTCGAAACGGCTAACGCGCAGGGCACCGACCCGATCCCGCGCTGCGGCGGACATTTCCAGACCTGCGGCTACGCAGACAAGGCAAGCGGCACGCTCCTGATATCGGAGCAGTTCGAAGTCGCGCGCCCGTTCAGCGAGGGCCTGGCCGCGGTCCGCGTCAACGGGCTCTACGGCTATGTCGACAAGAGCGGCAAGCAGGTCATCGCCCCGCGCTTCATCAATGCCGGGCCATTCCTTGGCGACTATGCCGAGGTCCGCGTGCAAGGCGCTTCCGGCATCATCGATCGTAGCGGCCGGCTGGTGGTGGCCGCCAGATTCAGGCGCATCATCCCGTTCAGCGGGGATAGTTTCATCGCCGAGCCCCTGCAGCCCGGCGAGAAGCAGACTCCGGATCAGGATATGCAGCTGGATAGCTTCGACGATATCGTTCCAATGCCCTGGCTCGGTTCAGCCGGCCTCTATCATCTCCGCAAGGGGTGGCTGACCGAGCAGAACCTGGCGTTTCAGCATTTCGACAGGACACAGCGAGGACTGATCTGGGCGGCGCGGAAGACCGGGCGTTATGACGAGATCTGGGGCCTGCTGCAGGCGGATGGAGCGTGGCGGGTCAGCCCGCGATATGGACATGTCCAGGCGCTGGCGGACACGCGAGCGGTCGTGCGATCGGCGCCGGATCCGAATTTGCCACCAGAGGCCCGCCAGGCCGCAATCCTTTCCGGCGCAGTGGACCGCGATGGGAAACTCGCCGTGCCGCTCAAGTTCCAGTTTCTCAGCTATTGGCGCGCTGGCTATGGCCTTGCCCGGGAAGGCAAGCCCTATGATGCGAGAGGCAAGCCGCAGGCCAGCGGCACGGGTCTCGTCCGCGGCGATGGCAGCCTGCTTGGCCAACGCTATTTTGACGAAGTCGATTTGCGCGAGGATGGCCATCTGCCACGCGTACGCATCGGCAAGGATTGGCACAGCATCACGCCCGACGGGCGCCTCGTGCCGGACCAGCTGGAGGGCAGTCCGCTCGTCACCTGCCCCGGCGGTGTCAGTATCATCAACCGGGGCGAGGCGGTCGAGTTTCGCCGAAGCGACGGCGCCTCGATCGGCCACTTCGACAACGGCTGGTATCGCCAAAAGGACTGCGGCGCACCCATCGCGGCGAAGCAAGGAAGTCGGTGGTTTGTCGTCCTCGAAGACGGCACCATCCTCGGCGGCCCGGACGGGTTCGACAACCTATATGGATTCATCGGCCAGCACGGTGCCGTGCAGCTCGGCGGCAAATGGGGCGTCATCGATCGGTCCGGCGCCTTCACGGTGAGACCGCGCTACGATACCCTGCAACCGCGTGGACCGGATATCTACACCGCTTCCCAAGCCGGCAAGAACACCTGGATCGACTCCTCGGGAAAAGAGATCGAACAGCCCAAGGCGACATTGGCGCAGCGCGCACAACGCCTCATCTGTCCCGGGGGCTTGCGGTTCGTGGAGAAAGACGGCCTTTGGGGGCTGGAGGACGAGACCGGTCGCAGCGTCATTTCTCCACGGTTCCGAGCGCTTTCCTGCTTCGCCCAAGGCGTCTCGTGGACCGCTGCGCCGGGCGCTAGCGGGTGGTGCCCTATCGGCCCGGACGGCGCGCGCCTGGCGCATCTGGCCTGTCGGAAAAGCGTCTATCCGCATGGCATCACCCATCATACACCCGAGCAGTTCAGCACAGATCCATTCGAAAACAGCGTGCTGTGGACGCGTGCGTTGCAAGCCTATCATTCTGGCAAGCGGGCCGAGCCGCCCAAATGGATTCCGACTTTCGGGAACGGCGGTACGTACAGCACGAGCCCGGCTCCTATGCTCGGAGATCCGGTCCCAGGAACCTAAGCCGCCGCGTCCGGCTTCGACCTGAACTTGAATGCAGTGGCGGTGACGTTTGTCCTCGTGATGGCCGGCTGTGCAAGCGCCCGGCGGCTGACTGTGTGGCGGAAGGACGCCTGCCTCAGGTAAGGACGCCTTTTGCGAACCGAAATGCCACGCCGACGCTCGGGCGAAGCCCCAAAGCGCAGCCCGACCGCAAGCCACCCATGGCCGCCCTGCTCTGACCCACGCCCACCCCATTCCTTCCGCGCCCTTCCGCTTCCGGCAGCGGATCGTCACCCGGCAGGGCCGAGATCCCGCGCAGCGGGAGCTCGGGCGGCGCGCAGCGCCGCTAGAGCCGCGGTGCCCGCGTAGCGGGCAGCCGCCCTCCCCGACAAAGCCATCGCGACCGGCCCGCCCAGCGGACAGAGAGGCTGTCGATCCAATTTACCGTGGAGAAGTGCTGGACGACAGCGGAGGCTTCTAAGGGCCACCGCCCGTATCAGCCCTTAGTGTATGTTTCCGGGTAGTTTCCGGTGGTCGATCCGCTATCGTGGCATTTGGCCGGGGTGGGGAACCTACTTGGCCACCGGGCGGGCTGTTTGATCCCTCTTCGCCCGCCCGGTACCGCTCCTGGGAGTGAACGGAACCACACACGGCTTTGAGAATTCTGCCGCGAAGCTTGTCGACCGCTTCACTCGTGCCATTGCTGGGGGTTCAGTGACTAAGACGATTTTGCTCTTGCTCGTTGAAGACGAGCCGATGATCCTCGTGAACGCTGAAGATGCGCTGGTTAGCGGGGGCTATACCGTGGTGACTGCGCTGAACGGACAAGAGGCGATGGCTCGCCTCGCAGAGCAATCTGAGGAATTCGCCGGGTTGATCACCGACGTGCGGCTGGGCCGCGATATGGACGGCTGGGAGGTCGCGCGAAAGGCCCGCGAAATGAATGGCCGGATGGCTGTCGTCTACATGACCGGTGACAGCGCGGCTGACTGGGCGGCTCAAGGCGTACCTAAGAGCCTCATTCTACAGAAGCCGTTCGCCGACGCACAACTCGTGACTGCAATCTCCACCTTGCTCACGGAAGTCGATAGCACGCCTATCGGATGATGCGGCAGATCGACGTGCGATCTTGATCGAAATTGTCGACTGCAAACCGGGCTTCCTCCACAATCCATGCTAGAGCGCAGGGCAGACGGAGCGTCCGACGATGGAAACCGATATCGCGTACTGGGCTCGGAGAGCCGAAGAAGAACGGTCGCGCGCGGAGGGCGCAAGCGATACGGCGGGGCAACGAATTCACAGCGAGTTTGCACAAGCGTATGAGCGCAAGGTGCAAGCGCTCAGCGCAACCTCGCCCGTGCTTGAGGGGTCTGCCTCGGCAGTTAGTTGACCTCTTTTCGGGATCGCGTCCGGCCGGTTCGTGATAGACCCATTTTAGCGAGTTGCCGGTCAATGCCTTCGCCAGAACGCGAAAGCGCCGCCACCATTTCTGGCAGCGACGCTCCGACATGAAGCAAAGCCCTGAGCTGCTCTGCCTCCTCGTCCGTCCAGGGTAGGCCTCGACGGTTTGCGATCATTTGTTGAGGTAGGCGCGGACCTTATCGGCGCTGTTGCCGACCGCGCTCACAGCCTCGCGGAGACGTTCTTCCGAGACGCCAAGGCTCTCCGTCCAATCACGAATTTCAAAGTCTTCTGAGAGACTGATGCGGTCGCGATCGGGAGAGCCGGTGTCGTTCCTGTTGTCAGCCATTTGCGTCCTCCTGGCTGACCTAACGCACTCGATTCACGAGAGTTTCAGCTCGTTATGGACGCCCGCGTGACAAACGTGCTGTCGGGCGGTTACCCCCGGCTGCCTAGCCTGAACGAACGGCAGCTTCCGGGCATCTGGGAAAGGCGGCGAATGACTTAGATTAGGGCGCATAGCTGTCTGACAGCTTACGCCGAAAGCGGTCCGCCCGCCTTTGGGCCGTTTGCCGACTGGCCGCTTCCAGGCATTCCGACCGCGAAAGCAGCCATAAAGCCTCGAGGTCCTTGCATCAGCGCGGTCCGGGTCGCCCATTCTTCGTTGATCAGACATTGCCCGCCTAAAGCCGCAGCTCCATCGCGAGGCACAACCGCCGTTGCCGGATCCTCTTTGCCGTTCACCGGACCACGCTTTGAGGTTGATGCCTTTCAACTCTCCATAAGCTCGCACGCCGCAGTTGTCGACGTCGACATTTTTTTGTTGACCGGTCGGTGGGTCGCCTTACGTACGACGCGAGGACTGCCCGTTCGAAGCCAGTCCACGGTTGGAGAGAACTATGGCCAAGGTCATCATACAGGCAGTTGGTGATCGACTTCGGAGATGCTCCGCGCTCGGCCTGGCCTTCACCAGCCTGACCTGCGGCACCGCGCTCGCCCAACCCGCGACCGACCGCCCCGTGCTCGACTGGACGTTCGATTCGAACGCGAATGGCGACATGGCCGGGCCCTCCTTCAAGACCCAGTTCCCGCAACCCGATTTCGTGCCGGGCGTAACGGGGCAGGCATGGCGCAGCGACGGTTTTTCGAGCTCGGTCTTTGCGCCGCTGCGGCTGTCCCCGGACCACGGTTTCACGGTCCAGGCCTGGGTGGCTCTCGAAAGCTACCCTGCGGGCTATGAGAAGCCGGTCGACGAGCAGATTCCCGGCTCGCTAATCCAGCAGGCCGGCAAGGACGCCGGATTCGACATTTTCGTTGACGCCTATGGCCGGTGGGGGGTGCGCATCTCGACGGCGTCCGGAACGCTGCGGATCACGGCGCGCGAGCCTTTCCCGCTCTACAAATGGGCAAATGTCGCCGCGACGTTCGATCCGGCCACGGGCGCGGCAAGACTCTATCTGGATGGCGCACCGGTCGGCGAAAAATCCGGCAAGCCGTCAAGCTGGAAGCCTGCGGCAAGCGACTTCCGGATCGCGGCGAGCTGGCGCGGGGCGCCGCTGGGCGTGTTCAACATCAATGGCATTAACGCCGCCTATGACGATGTGCGGGTTTTCGACCGTGCGCACGAGGCCGCCGAGATCGCGGCGGCGACGAAGAACGTCGCCCCGCCCGATGCGCAGGAATCGCTGATCGTGCCGACGACGCGTTTTGCCGCCGACCTGCAGCGGCCTGTCTATCACGGTATGCCACCGGCGAACTGGACCAACGAGCCGCACGGGCTCGTCCTGCGCGGGAGTACCTGGCACCTCTTCTATCAGCGTACGCCCAACGGCCCCTACAAGACGATGATGACCTGGGGCCATCTGCGCAGCGAAGACCTAGTCCACTGGACTAGCCTGCCGATCGCCTTGCGTCCTGAGCTCCAGAAGGACGATTTCGGCTTTGACATGAAGGGGATTTGGTCGGGCGACGTGGTGACCGGCCCTGGCGGCTTCGCCTATGCCTTCTACACCAGCGTCAACCACAGCGCGACCTTCTACAATCCCGGCATCTCGCTGGCGATCAGCGACGATCCCGGCCTGCTCAACTGGAAGAAAGTGGGGCCGCTCGTCGACCGCACGGGCGTCGACGATTTCCGGGACCCCTATGTCTGGTTCGAAAAAGGCGAGACGCGCATGATCGTCGGTGCCGCGCTCGGCGGCTCGGGCGGGCTCGCTTATTATCGGTGCGCCAATCTGGCGAGCCGGAGCTGCTGGAAGCGGCAGCCGGACTTCGCTCCCTTCCGACAGATGGATATCGGCTCCGAGATCTGGGAGATGCCGGTCTTCGCCGCGATCGGTGGCGGCAAGTACATCCTCGAGGTCAACCCCATCGGCGGGAAGGTCAGCAAATACGGAGATCCGTCGACGCGCGGCGTCTACTGGATCGGGACCTGGGACGGCGCCACCTTCAGGCCGGATTCGCTGCAGGCGAAGATGCTCGACCTGCTGCCCGGACATCTGAGCCCGACGGTCGCGCGCGATGCGAGCGGCCAGCTCGTCGGCATCGGCATCGTAGACGAGCGGCGCACGCCCGAAGCGCAGTTGCGCGCCGGCTGGGCCCATACCTTCGGCCTACCGCGCGTGTGGCGGCTACTGTCGGACGGCAAGACGCTCGGCCAGTCGCCGCTGCCTGCGCTGACGAAGCTCCGGCTGCCCGACGGCGCGATCCAGCGCAGGATTGAGGGCGTCGGCCAGCTTCCCGTCGGCGATCTCGGCCAGGCCGTGGAGATCACGGCCCGGTTCGACCCGCCGCTCGCCCAGGGCACCTACGGCCTCGACATCGCCACGTCACCCGACGGTAGCGAGACGACCCGGCTATATTATGACGCCGAGCGCAAGGAGATGGTGCTCGACAAGCAGCACTCGACGCTCGGCAAGGACGGCGAAGGTCCGCAATTGCTGCGTGGCGCCTATGACGAAGCCGCCTTCGGCCGGCCGCGCGACTTCCGCGTGTTCATCGATCATTCGGTCGTCGAGGTGTTCGTCAACGACGCCGCCGCCTTCTCCTTCCGGATCTATCCAACCCGCGCCGACAGCACGCGCTTCGCCATAAGGTCGAGCAGCCGGGTCGGTGCAGAGGTTCAGGCGTGGCGCCTGGCGGCCGCGCCGATCCGGTAGCTCAGGCGGAGCCGCGCTCGACGAGCGGGCACGGGAGCCGTTCGACCAGCGGCTGGTCGTCGGTGCCGCCAAGCATCGCGAACAGCTTGTCTGCCGCACGGACGCCGATATCGTAATAGGGCAGCGCGATCGTCGTCAGCGGCGGGACGACTCTTTCGGAGATGATCCGGAAGTCGTCGAAGCCTATGATCGCGACGTCCTCAGGCACCCTCAGCTTCAGGTGCGCCGCCGCGAAAAGGCACTGCATCGCGATCTCGTCATTGCCGGCGAGCAGGATTGTCGGCCGATCTCCCGCTGGGCCGGAAAGGATATCTGCGGCGACGGCGAAGGCGCAGGTTTCCTCGGCGTCGAGCGCCCCCCGGATGCCGGGCTGGACCCAGTCGGGGCGAATGGGGAGCCCGGCCTCGCCCATCGCCTTCTCGAACCCCTGGCCGCGTAGATTGGCCGCGAGGATGAGCGGATTGAGCGTGACATAGGCGATCCGCTCGTGTCCCTTGTCGATCGCATGGCGGGCTGCGGAATAGCCGCCCTGAAAGTCGTCGGGCACGATCGCCGCGACGTCGTCGCGGCCCGACGCGAAGCAATTTACCAGCACCGTCGGGATATTGTGCGCGGCCGGATCGAAGTCGACCTCGTGATGGTACATGGTTGCGAACATGACACCGTCGATCCGGTGCTCCTGGAAGGTCCGCCAGATGCGTGCCTCAGCCTCCTTGGTGCCCGAGGTGTTGGCGATGAGCAGGCTCTGGCTCGCGCGCGACACACTGTCCTGGATCCCGCGAATGATCTCGACCGAGTTCGGCGTTGTCGAAACCACGTCGGTGATCAGCCCCACCACACCAGACCGGTTCGTCCTGACCATGCGCGCGGCAAGATTGGGGATATAGTTGAGCCGTGCGATAGCCTCCTCGACGCGTACGCGGGTCTTCTGACTGATATTCGGCTCGCCATTGACCACACGCGACACCGTGCGGTCCGAGACACCGGCGAGTTCAGCTACGTCCTTGATCGTCTGCAAACCGATGCTCCGCTGCGAGCGGCCCCTGCCGCCCCCTGCTGTATTGTGCAGCACAAAGGTCGCAATTGCACTTTCTTTGTCGACGTCGACAATTTCAATTGACGACGTCGACAATCTCATGCTCTACCAGCCGCACTGAACCGACAGACAGCGGAAAAACCGCACATACGGGAGGGGAGAGAGAGATGATGAAGGCTACTGCGCGGCTTGCGACTCTATTGACGGTGACGGTGTCACCCCTGGCACTCGCCGCTCCGTCCATCGCCCATGCCCAGGAGACGGCCCCCGCGTCGCAGAATCCGGACGGCACCAGCCATCAGGATCAAAGCGCCGATACGAAGACGCAAGACGAGATCGTCGTCACCGGCGTGGTGCGCGCGACACGCAAGCTCGACACGACCTTCACCATCGACACGCTCAATCGCGACGACATTCAGCGCCTGGCCCCGATCAGCACGGCCGACCTGCTGAACAACATCCCCGGCTTCTTCGCCGAAGGCAGCACCGCCGGCGAGCGCAGCAACAATGTCACTGTGCGCGGCCTGCCCAGCAGCGGCTATCGCTACGCCCCGCAGCTCGTCGACGGTATGCCCGTATTCCAGGATTCGGACGTGCCCTTCGCCAATAGCGACGTCTTCTTCTCGGCGGATCTGATGACCGACCGAGTGGAGGCGATCAAGGGCGGCCCTGGCGGCACCTTGTACTCGAACGGCCTGGGCGGCGTCGTCAACTTCGTCACCAAGACCGGCCGCGACCATTTCGAGGGCGGCTACAAGCTGGAGCTGGCCACCTACGGCTTCATCCGCAACGACCTCTTCCTCTCCGGCCCGATCACCAAGAATCTCCATTTCGCGGTGGGCGGCTTCTATCGCACCTCGAACGGCCTGCGCGATACCGGTTATACCGCTGATCGCGGCGGCCAGATTCGTGGCAATCTGACCTATAATAGCGACGACGGCACGACCAATGTCGGTCTCTTCGCAACCGTGCTGAACGACCGGACCGCCGTGTACAACAACCTGCCGATCCAGGTTCCGGGCTTCAGCAATCCGGGCACGGCCGACGATCCGATCAAGATCGATTCGAAGACGGTCCGGCCGATCGGCATCAATTTCCAGAACGGCACCCTGCTCTCGCCGTCCAACCGCTATGTCACCCAGATCGACAATAGCGGCCGCATCACCACGGCAGATCTGGCCGACGGGATCCATCCGAACTTCGTCACGCTTGGCGCGAAATTCTCCAAGGAACTCGATTCCGGCTGGCGGTTCGATTTCGAGGCCAACTATGTCGACGGCACGAGCGGATTCAATGCGCTCTTCGCCGGCAACGACGCGGCCACGGCCGAATCCTTCCTCGCCAATCGCTGGGTCGGCGACGTGCTTCAGCCCGCCTTCGATGCGAACTGGCAGCAGTCCGAAGGGACACCGAACAATTCGCCCTTCTACAACCGAAATATCCTCGCGACCTATTTCAACGCGGCGAGCCCGACCGATTTCAACAACAACTACAAGAACCCGATCCTCGCCGCCGGGTTCGGCAATTTCGACCAGATCCGCGCTCTCTACGGCGCCAACCAGACGATCGCGGGGCCGGGCGGCTATATCGGGGCGTTCAACGTCCGCGACGGCAAGCCCATCCCCGCCGGCAGCTTCCTGAGCTTCGAGATCCCGTGGATCGTGAAGTCGAAGCTGACCAGCGCGACGCAGAACCTAAAGATCCAGAAGGACTTCGACCTGTTCGGGTCGCATCATCTGACCTTCGGCGCCTATCACAGCACCAACAGCGACAATTACGACTTTCAGGCAGCGCTGACTATCTCGACGCTGGCGTCACCGAGCGAGCTGGTGAACCTCTACATCATCGACGCCGCGGGCAATAAGGTCGGCCCATCGCTTTCGCTGAACGGCAGCTTCCTTCCCGGTTTCTACGGCAACGCCGTGGACGGCGACGCCGAGAACTTTGCCGGCTATGTCCTCGACCATTGGGAGCTGTTCAACAACCGGCTGCGGATCGATGCGGGATTCCGCTGGGAGACCGAACGTCTCAACGTCAGGTTTCGGAACCGGAACTGCTGCACCTCCTTCATCCCCGGCAACGCACCGAACGGTAACCGCGCCTTCACCCAGGTCCAGACGCTCGGCGATCCCCAATATCTCAACGACCGCTACTATGGCCATGGCTGGTCGGTCGGCGCCAATTTCGCGGTCAAGCGCAACCTCGCTGTCTATGCGCTCGCGTCGCAATCCTTCCGCCTGCCCAGCCTGAACGACGGCATCGCCTTTGCGCAAAGCGCGCCCTTGGCGGATCCGGTCGAGAAAATCACGCAGTTCGAAGGCGGCGTGCGATTCCAGTCGCGCTTCATCGATGCATCGGCGACCGGTTTCTACAACAAGTTCACGCCGCGGACCCTGATCAACACCTATCAGGACATCCATTCCTCCTTGTGCACGGCCGGCGGGACCACGGCGACCACCGCCACTATAACGTCATGCCCAAACATTTCCGAAGCCTATGCCTATGGCACCACCAATTACGGTGCCGAGCTCGAGGTCGTGGTCCGACCGCCCTTCGTCCCGGGCTTCGACATCAAGGCGAACGTCACGCTCCAGGATCCCAAGGTCAACGGCTCGGGCTACACCGTCGTCAATCAGGTCGGCAACAGCTACGAGTATCGGACGATCAGCCAGGACGGCCGGCGCGAGGGCCGCCAAGCGACCACGACGCTCAACATCCAGCCGCGCTGGGATCTAAAGCCGCTGACTTCGCTGCCGGTGAAGCTGTACGGGCAATATGAGTATCGCTCGGCGCGCTACTCGAACTCGCAGGACATCAATGTCACGCTATATCCGTCCTATTACGTGATCAATGTCGGCGCGCTGGTCGACCTCACACGAAACCTCTCGGTCCAGGTGCACGTCGCCAACCTAACGAACCAACTGTCGTTCACCGAGGGCGATCCCCTGTTCTTCGACTTGAAGGCGCCGGACGGCGTCAGCAATCGCGGCGTTGCACGGCCCCTGTTCGGCCGGACCGGCCGCCTGACGATCAATTACCGATTTTGACAGAGGTGCCGACGCTCGTGGCGCGCTCGACGAGCGCCGGCCGTTCCCCCTGGAAGACGTGGTATCCGCATCCGACGGCTTCCCTCGCCGCATACCCGCGATCTAGCTTCGGGTGCGCGCAGAATTTTGGTAGTTGAGGCGATGTCGAAGGATCTGTTTGCAGCACTGGAAGCCGGCGGCACCAAAATGATCTGTGCCGTCGCCAATGCCGATGGCGAATTTCTCGCACAGGTGCGAATCGGCACCACGACCCCCGACCAGGTGTTCGATGCGATCGCGGCTTTTTATCGTGCCCAGCGCGAGGAGCACGGCCCGATCCGCGCGGGCGGCATCGCCAGCTTCGGGCCGCTCGACCTCGATCCCGCTTCCGCCTCGCATGGCCATCTGACGCGCACGCCAAAGCCGGGCTGGTCGTCGGTCGACATGTTGGGCCGGTTCGCCGACATCGTCGGCGCGCCAAGCCGCATCGATACCGACGTCAATTGCGCCGCGATGGCGGAGGCGACGCACGGGGCGGGCCAGGGGCTCGACCGGCTCTGCTACATGACGGTGGGAACCGGCATCGGAGTCGGCCTCTTCGAACGCGGTGCCCTCCACGCCCCGGTCGCGCATGCCGAGGTCGGCCATATCCGGGTTTCGAGGGCACCCGGCGACGACTTCGCAGGCATATGCCCGCGTCACCAGGACTGTGTCGAAGGCCTCGCCTGCGGCCCGGCGATGAAGGCGCGCTGGGGCCGTTCCGCCGAGGATCTGCCCGCGGATCACCCTGCCTGGGATTATGCGGCGCATTACATCGCCGCGATCTGCGTCAACCTGACCTATATCGCCCGGCCGCAACGCATCATCCTGGGCGGCGGCGTCCTGGAGCATGGAGCCCTGTACCCGGCGGTCCGGCGTCAGTTCGGCGCGTTGACGGCCGACTACGCGCTCGACCGCCACAGCGCCGATGTCGAGACCTTCATCTGCCCTCCCGTGCTGCAGGACCCCGGCCTTGTCGGCGCCATCGAACTGGCGCGCGCAACCGTTACAGGGGATCTCCAGGGTGCCTGACTGGCACGCCCGTATCGCGGCCTTGGCGCTCTGCACGGTGCTGTGGTCGTGCGGACCCGCACGAAAGGCGGAGCGGCGGACCGATCTCGTCCTGTGGAAGAACCAGGCCGGCCTCGACGAGGAGGAAGCGACCAGGGAGATGGTCGCCCGCTTCAATGCGTCGCAGTCGAAATGGCGTGTCGTTGCGCAATCGCTGCCGCAGGGCGGCTATGACCAGTCGATCGTCGCTGCTTCGCTGGCGGACCGGATGCCCTGCATCGTCGCGGTCGATAGCCCGATGGTCGCGAGCTATGCATGGGCGGGCCATGTGCGCCCGCTCGACGGCTATGTCGCACCCGCAAACCTGGACCAGGTCAGCCGCGCCGCGGTCGGCCGCTATGCGGGCAAGGTCTATGCCGTCGGCCAGTTCGACGCCGCGTTGGCGATCTTCACCAGGAAATCGATCCTTGCCGAGACCCGCACCCGCGTCCCGACGCTCGAGCGGCCCTGGACGCTTCAGGAGTTCCAGACCTTCCTCGAGCGGTTGAAGGCGAGCGGACGGTATCGCTACCCGCTCGATCTCGCCACGCGCGACGACAAGGCGAGCTGGTGGACCTATGCCTTCAGCCCGATGCTGCAGAGCTTCGGCGGCGACCTCATCGACCGCCGCTCGATGCGAAGCGCCGAAGGCGCGCTGAACGGGGCCGCGGCGCAGCGTTTCGGCAGCTGGTTCCAGGCGCTGTTCGCAAAAGGGCTTGTGAACCGCAAGGAGCCGGACGAGAGCGCGTTCGTCAAAGGCCGCGCCGCCGTGGTCTATACCGGCGGTTGGTGGGCGCCGGACTATCGCCGATATGCGGGCGACGATCTCGCCATCCTGCCCCCGCCCGACTTCGGTACCGGCGTGGTGATCGGCGGCGGCTCTTGGCAATGGGCGATCAGCAAGCATTGCGCCCATCCGGAAGGCGCGGGCAGCTTCATCAACTTCATACTGCAGCCAAGCGAAGTGGCGGCGATGAGCGACCGCACCGGCAACGTCCCGGTCACCGCGGCCGGCGCCGCCCGGTCGCGCGACTTCAATCCGGACGGAAAGAGCCGGATCTTCTACGAACTGATGGAGCGTTTCGCGAGGGGACGCCCGGCAACGCCGGCCTTCTCGGTCGTCTCGAACGCCTTCACCTTCGCGACGCGCGACATCATGGACGGCAAGGACGTGGCGGACGCGCTCGACGATGCGGTCGACGATATCGACGGCACGATCGCGGACAATCCCGGCCTCGCCTCGGCAGGCGGCGAATGAGCGCCGCCTCGCTCCCGCAAAGCGCGCGCCGTCGGCGGTTGTTGCCGTTCCTGTTCGGCGCCCCAGCCCTGCTTGGACTGGCCGTGTTTCTGGTGCTGCCCTTCCTGATGGCGCTGGGGCTCACCTTCACCGACCAGCGGCTGGTCTCCCCCGAGCCGGGATCGATCGTCGGCCTGCGCAATTACGAGCGGCTCCTATCGGTCAGCTACATCGTGCAAACGCCGCAATCCGACGCCGGCGGAAGGCCGACCTATGCCAGGCTGCGCGCGATAACGCGGACCGACCCGGCCTATCGCGGCTATCGCCCGCTCACCCAGTTCCACGTCGGCCAGAATCGGGTGACGATCCTTGCCAAGGATCCCGCCTTCCTCCTGGCACTCGGAAACACCTTCCTGTTCGCCCTTCTGGTCGTGCCCCTGCAATGCGCAATGGCGCTGGCGCTGGCGCTGCTGGTCAATGCAGGCCTCAAGGGCCAGACGATCTTCCGCGCGATCTATTTCTCGCCGGTAGTCATGTCGATGGTGATCGTCTCGGTCGTCTGGGCCTTTCTGTTCGACAAGGATCTGGGGCTGTTCAACCAGGCGCTGGGCGCAATCAGTTTCGGGCTGATCAAGCCGATCGACTGGCTGGGCAATCCCACCACCGCGATGCCGGCGGTCGTCATCATGTCGGCATGGCAGGGGGCGGGGTTCCAGATGCTGATCCTGCTGGCCGGACTGCAGGGAATATCACAGGAGCTGTACGATGCGGCGCGGATCGACGGCGCAAACCCCTGGCAGCGGTTCCGCTACATTACTCTGCCAAGCCTGCGCCACACGATCGCCTTCGTGCTCATCGTGACCACGATCGCCGCGCTCGGCCTGTTCACCCAGGTGGACGTGATGACCGGCGGCGGGCCGCGCGGCTCGACTTCCACGGTGATGTTCGAGGCGGTCCAGCGCGGCGTGCGCGAGGAGAATATCTCCTACGGAGCGACCATTTCGGTCGTCTATTTCTTGCTGATCACGCTGGTGATCCTGCTCCAGCAGGTGCTCGGGCGCCGGCGCGCCAAGGTGATCTCGTGACCCCCAGCCAGCGCAAATCGGTGCCGCTGCGGTTCGCGCTCTACGCGCTGATGGCCGCGCTCGCCCTGGTGTTCCTGTTCCCGTTTCTTTTCATGGTCGCGTCGTCGTTCAAGTCCAACGACGCAATCTTCGCGGATCTCGAATCGATCCGGGCGCTGTTGCCGGTCGGCACGCTTACGGCCGACAATTATGTCCATGCCTTCGCGCGCGGCAATATCGGCCATTACCTGTTCAATTCGGTGCTGGTGACCGTGATCACGGTCGGGCTCGGGCTGATCGTCAACAGCATGGCCGCCTTCGCCCTGGCGCGCATGGAATGGCGCGGCAAGCAGGCGGTCCTGACACTGCTGGTGATCCTCCTGATCGTGCCGTTCGAGGCGATCAGCGTGCCCTTGATGCTCCTCGTGTCGAAGCTGCCTGGCCTTGCGTTCGACGGCGGCGCGCTCGTCTGGACGCGTTCCTGGCTCGACACGCTCTATGTGCAGATCATCCCGTTCATCGCGAACGCCTTCTCGATCTTCCTGTTCTACCAGTTCTTCCGCGACATACCGAAGGACTTCGACGAAGCCGCATATATCGACGGCGCGACGCCGTTCCAGGTCTACCGCCATGTGATTGTGCCGTCGTCGCTTCCCGTGTTCGCGACGGTCACGATCCTCCAGGCGCTGGCGATGTGGAACCAGTATCTCTGGCCGCTGATCACCGTTCCGGGCGAGTCTGCGCGACCCTTGATGGTCGGCATGCAGCAGTTCTTCGGTGCACGCAAAACCGCCTGGGGCGAGGTCATGGCCTATGCCGCGCTGATCACGGTGCCGGTGCTGATCGCCTTCATATTCTTCCAACGCTGGTTCGTGCGCAGCGTCGTCGGCAGCGGGGTCAAGGGATGAGAGAAGAACAATGCCCGCAACCGTAGAATTACGCGACGTGCGCAAGAGCTATGGCGCCTCCGACATCATCAAGGGCGTCAGCCTCACGGTCGCGCCCGGCGAGTTCGTCGTGTTCGTCGGCCCGTCGGGGTGCGGCAAGTCGACCTTGCTCCGGATGATCGCCGGCCTGGAGGAGATCACGTCCGGCGAAGTGCTGTTCGACGGCAATATCGTCAACGACCTTGACCCGGCGCGGAGGCGCGTCGGCATGGTGTTCCAATCCTACGCGCTCTATCCGCACATGACGGTCGAGCAAAATATCGGCTTCGGGCTGAAGCTCGCGAAGAAGCCCGCGGCAGAGCTCAAGGCGCGGGTCGAGGAAGCGTTGCGCGTGCTCCAGCTCACCGCGCTTCGCCATAACAAGCCGAGCCAGCTTTCGGGCGGACAGCGCCAGCGCGTCGCCATCGGCCGGGCGATCGTGCGCAAGCCCAACGTGTTTCTGTTCGACGAGCCGCTTTCCAACCTCGACGCCTCGCTGCGCGGCCAGATGCGGATGGAAATCGGGAAGCTGCATCAGACGCTCAAGAACACGGTGATCTACGTCACGCACGACCAGGTCGAGGCAATGACGCTGGCCGACCGCATCGTAGTCTTCGAAGGCGGCTATATCCGGCAGGTCGGGACGCCGATGGAACTCTACGAGCGCCCAGCGAACCGCTTCGTGGCGGGCTTTATCGGGACCCCAACCATGGGCTTCCTCGAAACCGTAGCCGCTCATGGCGGTGTCGACGGACTCGCTTTGTCGCTCGCCGCCGGGCAGCCGCCGATCGTCACCCTTCCTGTCTCCGGGCCGCTCCCGAGTGGAACCCCGGTCACCCTCGGTCTTCGGCCCGAACATTGCCGCATCAGCGATCCGGATACCGCCGCGCTGGTCGGCACCGTCCTGATGCTCGAGCGCCTCGGCGCCGATACCTTCGCCTTTGTCGACTTGCCCGGCACCGCCACGCCGCTTGCCGTGAGGCTCGGCGCCCAGGAGCGCGGCGTCTCTCCCGGCCAGCGGGTCGGTTTCGATTTCGATCCGGCATCGGCGCATGTGTTCGATGCCGAAGGCAACAGCCTCTCCAGCACCGCCTGCTGACCAATCTCTTTCCTCCTGCCGCAAGATGGATCTCATGCTGACACAGCCAAACCCCGAAGGCGAAATGGACGACGCGATCGGCACCGAGCCCTTTCGCCCGCAATATCACTTCACGCCCCGGCGCAACTGGGTGAACGACCCCAACGGCCTCGTCTATTTCGAGGGCGAATATCATCTGTTCTACCAATATAATCCCCACGGCATGGATTGGGGCCATATGAGCTGGGGCCATGCGGTCAGCGCGGACCTGGTCAGCTGGCGCGAACTGCCCGTCGCCATCCCGGAAACCGACCAGATGATCTTCTCGGGAAGCGTGGTGGTAGACTGGGAAAATGTCTCCGGCCTGGGCGAGGGCAAAGCTCCGCCGCTGCTGGCTTTCTTCACGGCTTTTGACGAAGCGCGCTCGATCCAATCGCAGCATCTCGCGGTCAGCCATGACCGCGGTCGCACCTTCGTCCATTATGCCGGCAATCCGATCATCGATCTCGACCTCGCCGATTTCCGTGATCCGAAGGTCTTCTATCATGCGGAAAGCGGCGCCTGGATCATGCTCGTGGCGCTCGCGCGCGATCACTATATCCAATTCTATCGCTCGCAGAATCTGCTCGACTGGACGCTAGCGGGCAGCTTCGGCCCGATGGGTTCGACGAGCGGCCAATGGGAGTGCCCCGACCTTATTCGCCTTTCCATGGACGAAGATCCGGCAAATGCTCATTGGGTTCTGAAAGTCGATGTCGACGTCGGGCTCGTCGATGGCGGTTCAGGGGCGCAATATTTCGTCGGGCAGTTTGACGGACATCGCTTCACGATGGATCCTGAGCTTAGCGGCCTGTCCGGGGCACTTGTCGACCAGGGACCGGATTTTTACGCCGCGGTGACGTGGTCCGATCTCCCGGCGGAACAGGCGAGCCCGGTCTGGATCGGATGGCAGTCCAATCATCAGTCGGGCAAGGCCTACCCGACCTATCCGTGGCGGGGCGCGATGTCGCTGCCCCGGGAACTCTACCTGTTTCCGGAAGGCGAAAAGCTGAAGCTCGGGCAGCGCCCGCTAAAGGCCCTTACGGGCCTGCGCAGCGCCGAGAGGCGCGGAGTAACCGGCTCCCTCGCGGCAGCCGCCTCGCAGGTCTCGTTCGCGCGCGAGAAATCCTTCTGGCAGGACATCAGCCTCGGCGGTGACGCTGGAACAACAGGAACCGTGTCCCTGAGCGACGGACACGAAACGCTGCTTACCATCACTGTCGCTTTCGGCGGCGAACAAATCTCGTTCGAACGTCATGCGTCCGCGTTCGGTCCGGTGGATTTCTTCGAGCGGAAGACGACCACCCGGTTGCCATTGCCCGCCCGGATCGACCTGCAGATCCTTGTTGACGGCTCGCTGGTCGAAATCTTCGTCAATGGCGGCCGCCGCGTATATTCGGCGTCGCTCTTCGCGAGCGACGGCATGTCAACGAGCATCGAGTGCCTGACAGGAACGCTGCGCGTAGAGCGGGACGATCTCGCGTTGATGCAGCGTTCGATCGACTTCAGCCCATAGAAGTAAGACGACGGAAGCGTGCGCACGCGGCAGGCAATCAGGAGGCGACCGGGATATGATCAATCGCCGCAGTCGGTGGTGTGACAGCCGGCTGAATGGCGTCCGCAAGCCTTGCGCGATTCATGAGGGGCAAGAATAGCCACATCCGGATGGTCGAAATGATCAGACCGGCACTGTCGGAGTCGGCGACGCGACCATCCCGCTTAACCGCCGTTAGATTCGCGGGCAAATGGCGGCATTGGGCGGGTTGCGGACCTTCGGCTCTCGGCAACCACGTCTCGAAAGCAGATGTTTTTTTCGAAGTCTTTGCAACAAAAGGCCCATCCGGTGACATCCGTCGGGGGCTTCGCAATCCCCAACTGAAGACATCGGTTCCTCTCGGTAAACATGCTCGACACCCGGCGCTGTAGTGAAAGGCCAAAAGTGGGACTTTGCAACCATCGAAAAGGATGGTTCAACGGCGATCCTTGTCGGGGGCCGACATCAGGCGGTTGTCTGCCGGCATTGCGGAACGACAGTAAGGTGAGCGGCAGCTTTCAGGTGATCCACTCACGAAAGCCGTTGTAGCCGGGCAAAGATGGCGCATGTCGGCTTCCGACCAGGTTACGACGTTCCCTTCTTTCGTCTTGAACGTCTGAATCAAATGAAAGCGGCCGCTCGCGATGCAGCCTTCCCTTGCGATCGACCGCAAGGGAACCTTAGTCTTCCACATCAAGCGAGATAGATACGTCCTTCCAACTCTCGGCGTTGTCGCGCACCCGGTCAAACCATCATCAGATCATGGCTTCCATTCCCATCGCCTTCAGGACACTGTTCTGAATCGGCGCTACCGCATCGTTGATTTGCTGCACGCCGAAATCGAGGCCGTCGGGCATTACCACCGTTCGAAGGGGACGCCGTTCCGTCGTTGCGACCAGCTTGGCGATCGCGTCAGCTACTAGTTGCGGGCGCGGCGGGTTGGCAGGATCGAATTGCTCATCGGAATGGGCCTTAATCTGACCGGGGATCGCTGCAACCTCCCCATAAGCCTCCAACACCACTGCGTCGGAAGGCTGCGGACTGGATGCGATCAGGTTGCTAGGGAACGGACCAGGCTCCACAATGACAGAATCGATACCGAAGCTGCCAAGTTCGTAGCGATAGGTTTCGGCCAACGCCTCCAGCGCGAACTTGCTGGCGGCATAGACACCGAAGAACGGGATTGTGAATCGGCCCATCAGGGACGTGACCTGCACAAGCAGCCCGCTTCCGGCGGCCCGCATATGGGGAAGGACGGCACGGTTGGTGCGGACCGCACCGAAGACGTTGACAGCGAACAAGCGCTCCACATCTGTCGCCGTATAGGCCTCCGTTACCCCGATCGGCATCAAGCCCGCGTTGTTGACCAGTACGTCGATGCGGCCATAATCCGCGACCACCCTGTCGACGGCCGCTTCGACCGAAGCGTCGTTGGCCACGTCCATTTCAAGGACCTGCAACGAGTTTCCGTCTTTCCTCGCCATCTCGATGAGTTCCGCACGAACCGGACTGTTGCGCCTGTCGACGTCACGCATGGTCGCGATCACGGTGTGCCCCTGCCGTGCAAGTTCCAGGACGGTGAGCTTTCCAAACCCGCTGCTCGCGCCTGTTACGACCACAATTTTACTGCTCATATCAAAATCCCGTTTTGCCTGAATGACTCGCTGAATAGACAGACCTGTCTGTTTATTCAAGAGCCAAGATAGACCGGTCTGTCCATTTTCTGCTTCCGCGCTATATTGACAGGATGAAAGCCATGAATCTGCACCAAACGACTGATCTAGACCGCCAGCCACTCGCCGCCCTCCCGCCCCGCGAGCGCATCCGGAGGACGGCATCCGACCTGTTCCATCGGCGAAGCATTCATACAGTTGGAATCGACCGCATCATCGCCGAGAGCGGGGTCGCCAAGATGACCTTTTACAAGCACTTCCCGTCAAAGGCGTGCCTCATCACCGACTATCTGCGCAGTCAGGCCGCCGCCTGGATGTACATGTTGGTCAGCGCGACCGAGCGGCCGGGCTTGACCCCTCTCGAGCGTATCCTGGCGATCTTTGATGCACTCAATGCGTCGTTTCAGGAGCGGCCGTTCCGCGGGTGCCCCTTCGTAAAGGGGCTGGCCGAATTCGGCCCCGACGGGGATACGCCCCAGATACAGGCGATGATCAATACGTATTTCGAAGATCTGGACAGGTTGATCACCGGCCTCATCGAGCCTTTGAACCTCGCCGATTCGCGTCAGGCGGTGCTACAGATACTGTCGCTGATCCAAGGTGCGATCGTGATGGCGCAAGCGACCTACGGCGAAGGCGTTGGCAGCGCCAGTCGCGACGCAGCACGCGTTTTGCTAGAGTCGCAGGGCGCGTGATCAACGGATTCTTGTCTCGCACGCCAAGAAAGCGCGGCGCGACCGCAATTGAAGTCCCAGCGACATCTCCCATTCTGCTATTTCGCGCACGATCCTAGTAAGAGCGGACTGCAATTAGATGTCTGGTTTGGACTCTAGCGATCGATACATTTGCACGACGTCCTTGCTGGTATGGCCAAGCGTGTATTCGCCAATCCCCAACGACGCTAGAAAGCCATCACCAAAAGCCTCGAGCCGCTTGAGAGAAAGATCCCGCAGTTTGGGCGATCTCTCCTTGACGGCCCTGTCGAGCGCTTTGCGCAATTCCGGAGCGGTCAACTCAGTGCAATAGGCCGGTGTCCCCGGTTGCTGCCGCCACGATTCCTCTAGCGGACCTGCATCGATGCCATCGAAACCAAGATCGTCAATGAGGCCGATCACCCTATTCTTCGCCTCGGTATCATCGCCATAAACAGACATGGCAATGCGTCCGGGTGTGCCCGCTGGCTGGCCCTCATGCGCCTGGGTGTAGGCCAGCAGGTTATTGAACGCTTTGATAATGGGCCTGCCAATCTGCCGCTCCACCCAGAGGCTCTCCACCATGCCACCCTCGATCGCCGGAATGGTCTGGTCGCGCGCGGGGAAGTAGTTGGAGGTATCGATCAGAATTGCGTCGCTCGGCAATGCGTCGAACAGGCCATTCGGCAGCGACGGGATAGCGTTGAGCGGAATGGTAATCACAACCGCATCGAGGTCGGCCACAACATCCACCAATGCCACTGGCGTGCCGGCGATCTCCGCCGCAAGTTTGTCGCGCGTAGCGACATCGAAATCGTTGGCGATACGTAGGGTATGTCCCGCGGCGGACCATTTTCGGGCAAGATTGGCGCCGATCAAGCCAGTTCCGATAATTCCTATCTTCATGGTCCTTTTCCCTATGTCCGAAGTTAGATCAGACGGCCGTCTGCCCGCCATCGACAGGAACGACCGCGCCTGTCATGTACGAGGAAGCGTCAGAGGCGAGGAACAGCATCGCTTGCGCTATCTCTTCGGGCTTGCCCACGCGACCGGCGGGTATCAGGCTGACGGTCTTGTTCACCGCCTCAGGGTCGCGTGCCAGGTGCTCTAGGTAGATCGGCGTTTCGATCCCGCCGGGGCAAATGACGTTGGCGCGCACGCCCTTACTCGCATATTCCGCGGCAACGACGCGGGTCGCGGCGATGATGGCCCCTTTGGTCGCGGAATAGACTGTTAGCCCAGGCATGCCGACTAGCGCCGTCGCCGACGAGATGTTGACGATGACGCCGCCGCCGACCACCAGATGCGGCAGGGCATGTTTCATGGTAAGCAGTAGCCCGCGGACATTGACCGCAATCACGCGATCGATGTTCTCTTCGTCTGCATCCTCGACCGACCCTTGCGGTCCCGTGATCCCGGCCACATTGCACAGGATGTCGAGTTGGCCAAACTCGGCGATCGCCCTCTCGACCATCGACTGCACCTCGGCGCCGCTACTGACATCGGCTCGGCAGAACGCCACGCCGTCGCCAAGTTCGGCCGCCAGTTCGGCCTCCTTCCCGCTCACATCTGCCAGCAGGATGCGGGCGCCCTCCTTGTGAAAGAGCCGCGCTGCGGCCGCAGCGATGCCGGAGCCGGCGCCGGTAATGATGGCAACCTTGCCGCTTAGAATTCCAACCATATTCAAGCCTCCTTGATGTTATCACCCATCTGGCAACTTCTGGACGCTCGGGGGGCTCGCGCGTCCAGCCACGTTCAGATGTCTTGCAGCCGCTCAGGCACGGCGCGGCGCGGTCACTTCGCGATTGCGGGCGACCGTTTGCTCGTGGGTCAGCGCGGTTTCTTCTTCCATGAAGCTCTTGATCAGCGCGTCGCGATCCATTGAAGCACGGGCCTTGTCCGCTGCGGAAAGCGCATCGCGCAGTTCAGGCAGCGTAAGCTCGGTGCAATAGGCCGGGGTGCCCGGTTGTTGCTGCCACGAGTCGGCCAGCACGCCTGCATCGAGAGCATCGAAGCCGGTTTCGTTGACAAGGCCGGAGGCTATGGCTTTGGTCCGGGCGTCATCGCCTGCGACAGGCACTGCGATCCTGCCGCTTGTTTGTTCTACCGAGCCGCCGTTTGCCAAGGTTTCGGCGAGCACCGCGTTGAACGCCTTGACGACGGGCCGACCAATCTGCTCGCTTGACCACACACTCTCAGGCTTGCCGTTGTCGATCTCAGCAATATTGCCGTCGCGGAAAGGATAATAGTTGCCGGTGTCGATCACTACTACATCGTCCGGAACGCCTGCGAAATGCGATGCAACGTTCGATATCTCAGCGAAAGGAATGGAGAGGATGATAACCTCCACGTCCTTGACCGCTTCGCGCGCATGAACCGCTGTCGCACCGATCTGCTCTGCCTTGCCGCGGATCTTCTCAGGGCTATCCGCCCCCGCCAGCTTGACCGCATGTCCGGCCGCCGCCAACTTGCGGGCGATAGTGCCGCCGATGTTTCCCGCGCCGATAATACCAATATTCATGTTCGCTTCCTTTCCTGTGCCTGTGATGATGATCACCGCGTCAGTCGCGGGTCGATGCCATATTGTGGCGGAGCCCCAAGATGGTCGCGCAGGGTGGCGCCCTCATAACCCCGGTGAAAAAGGCCGCGCTCCTGTAGCAGCGGCACGACCCCATCTACGAAGGCATCTACCCCATCCTCGTAGATGTCGGGCGATACCCAGAAGCCATCGACCGCCCCGGCATCGAACCAGGCCTGCATGTGGTCCGCAGCCTCAATAGCGGGGCCGGCAATAACGGGATGGTAGTCGATAACGCCGTGAGCGAGCACGTCACGCACGGTCCATCCTTCGCGCGCAATCCTAAGCGCGTTTGCCGAGCGAGGATCACCCGACCAGGGACGGGCGACAGCAAGTTGTTCCGGCGACAACGGTGCATCGAGATTGGCGGGATCGATCCGCAAACCGAGCATCTGGCCCAGATAGGCCGCGCGCTGTGGAAAAATGCGACCGCTCAAGGAAATCCGCCGATCGAGCGCCTGACGACGATCCGGGGCGATCGTGGTCATAAGGCCAGCGAAGAATTTAAGTTCGTCCGGGTCCCGACCTGCACGTTCCGCCGCGCCCCGGAACGCGGCGCGCTGTGCATGGGCATCGTCGATAGTGAATGCCGCGCCGATCACCGCATTGGCGTAGCGGCCGGCAAGCTCATACGCATTGGGGCTGCCGCCGGCGTGAAAAACGACGGGCTGACCCTGTTCGGAAGGCGGGATGTAGAGAGGGCCGCGCGACGCAACGTAGGTGCCGCCAAGATTGATCGGCGCGATCCCCTCGGCGTCCGCGAACCGCCCGACTGTCTGGTCGTGCACCCAAGCGTCTTGACCCCAACTGCCCCACAAGGATTGCACGAGCTGGATCGTCTCATGCGCGCGGCCGTAGCGATCGGCGCTGGACGGCAGGCGTGCGCCATAGTTAGCAGCGACATCCTCACCGCTCGAGGTGACAGCATTCCATCCCGTACGGCCATGGCTCAGAATGTCGAGCGCCTTGAATTGCCGTGCGAGATTGAACGGTTCGTTGAAGGTGGTGGAGCCGGTCGCGACCAGTCCGATCCGTCTCGTCTCGCGAGCGACTGCGGCAAGCGTGACCATGACATCCAGATTGAAGTTTGGGGGTTCGTTCGCGATGTCACCGACATGCGTGGGGCCGTCGGGCAGAAACAAGAATTGCAGTTTTCCGCGCTCGGCGGCCTGCGCGTAGCGGACTTTCGCATTGAAATCCGTATAGCTGCGGGGATCGACCGAAGGCTCACGCCAGGCACCTGGCACGTTGCCGTAACCGTTCCCCAGATGCATGCCGATCATCATTTGCTTGGCCATGGCACCATCGTTTGCTGACGGTGTTGGGGCTGTTCTATTGCCGGCAACACACTATATGGAGAATATCTCCGTTTCATAATTTGCAGATACGGAGAGCATCTCCGATATTCAAGAGGTAGGGAAAAATATGTCCAACTCGCCGGTCAGGGGAGCCTCAAGACGAGATGCACAGCATAACCGCGCCCACATTCTCGACGTGGCGAGAGCCGCGTTCGATCGCGATGGTATCGATGTATCCATGGATGCCATCGCCAAGATGGCGGGGTTTGGCGCCGGCACTCTTTATCGCAATTTTGAGAACAAAGACGCCCTGTTGGCCGCCCTGTTGGACCGTCACTACGAGGGGTTGGAAGAACGCCGCCTCGAAATCGAAGCTGCAGAGGAGGATGAGGCGCGAGCGCTGGAGCGCTGGATCGAGGCGCTCGGCGACTGGATGCTTGCCTATGAAGGCTTACCGGAACCCCTGCGGGCAGCGTGCCGAAGCGAGTCCCCGCTGACCCGGACATGTCAGGCGGTGATTGCAACGACTGAACGGCTTCTCAAAGCGGCGCAGAGAAAAGGTCTCGCGCGTACTCATGTAACCGGACGCGATCTGTTCCTCGGTGCCCTTGCGATCGCTTGGGCGGGTGGTGATAGGACAGCTGGCGAAGATACCACAAAAGTGCTTCGAACTGTTCTCAAGTCAGGTTGGCAAGAGAGCGCTGCCTTCGTAGGCTCAGCGGGATGAAATTGCGAATGACGAGTTTACCCCATCACAAGGCTTTAAAAAGGCGGAATGTAGGGAAACCCGTTTGTCGTCACAAATGCGCGGGTATCAGGTCGTTTGCGCCATGGCAGGTTTCGGCCATGTAGCTGGCCTATCGACATATTGTCGGGAATGGCGGCAAAGTCCCAATCATTGCCGTTCCCGCGTCGCCTGAATGAATGGCGGCTTTCGGGATCGACCAGTGCGACGTGGAATGACCGGGATTGGGGCGCATTGCCGACTGGCAGGTTTCGCCAACAGAGGGCTTGAGCCGCCTGTGACGGCTTTGACACCCCGGCGCCTCGGCAAAGCCGCGCAGCGCTGCTCGGCCGCAGGCCACCCATCGCCGCCCTGCCCTGACGCTCGCCCACCCGTCCTTCCGCGCCCTTCCCCTGCCGGCAGCGGATCGTCACCCGCGAGGGCCGAGAGCCAGCGCAGCTGGCGCTCGGGCGGCGCGCAGCGCCGGTAGAGCCGCGGTGCCCGCGCAGAGGGCAGCCGCCCTCCCCTGCAAGCCATCCTGAATTATCGAACCACGCTATCCATTCGTTGTCCCATGCTCCCTCCCTATCCGCTCAACCATGCGCTCGAGCACCCATTCATTCATCGCGCTGCACCACCGACGATGCGTCTGCCATTGCTAAGCGCCAACAGAACATATAGTGAACGACTTTGATATCCCGGTCCGATCCGAGCCGATCGGTCGACGATCGGAGGGTCGAAATGGCGTATTGCGTCGTTGGTCAAATCGCTGCATCCACCGCGATACCGCCGTGGAAAAGGGCACGGAGACTTTATGGCGCAAGGGATAGCGCGTTGAACATGATGGGCAAGCTCGCGCCTGCGAGCTCCGGGCCTGCGCTCGCGCCAATCTCGCCATTCCGCGAACTCGGCGCCTATGAAGCGCTTTGGCTCGAGCAAGGCGCAAGCTTCAAGACACTCGCCGAACGCTTTGCCAGCGATCCCACTGCGCTACCGTCGGATTTCGTCCCATCCGGCCTTGCCGAGGAAAAGGCGCGGGAAGTCACGACGATTCTGCACGCGGCCGGCGTCAACCGCTTCGGGGTGCGCATCAATCACGCCGGCGATTATCCGGCCAGGCTGCGGGCTGCGCGGCATCCGGTCGAACTCCTCTACTATCAGGGCGAATGGGAGTTGAGCGAGCTGCCCTCGATCGCGATCGTAGGGAGCCGCAAGGCGAGCGACGACGGGGTTCGGCGCGCGCAGCGACTCGCGCGCGCATTCGTCGACCGTGGCTATGCCGTCGTGTCGGGGCTGGCCGAAGGGATCGACATCGCGGCGCACCGTGCCGCGATCGAGCGCGGTGGCCGGACGATTGCCGTGATCGGCACGCCGCTGGGCACCGTCTATCCACGCCCCCATGCCGAAATGCAGGCATTCATCGCGGCTGAGCACCTGCTGATCTCGCAGGTGCCCGTTCTGCGCTACCGCGCGCAGAAGGTCCCGCAGAACCGGCTATTCTTCCCGGAGCGCAATATCACGATGAGCGCGTTGACCGAAGCGACGGTGATTGTCGAAGCAGGCGAGACCTCGGGCACGCTGACCCAGGCGCGCGCGGCGCTGCACCAGGGCCGCAAGCTCTTCATCCTCGATTCCTGCTTCCAGCGCTCGGACATCACCTGGCCCGCCAAATATGCAGCGCTCGGCGCGATCCGGGTTCGCGAGATCGACGATATCTGGGGCACGCTTGGCTGAGCCGGTTCGTCTAACCGAAATCGATGAGACGAACGTCGGGGACCATTCGTACCTGTCGGCCGATGACAGCTGCTATTTCCTCTTCGAATATACCTCGCACCGTGGCTACAGCTTCAGCGCGACGAACAACCTGATCAGCAACCTCAAGAAGAAGCCGAGCGAGAGCAATCGGCCGGGCTATCACTATAAGGGCCAGGCAATCGCACAATGCGCGGTCCATTTGCGCGGCGCGATCCACCCCGACTGGCTCGCCACCGCGACGCTGGTGCCGGCGCCGCCGTCCAAGGCAATCGGCCATCCCGATTATGACGACCGGGTCGAGCGCATCTGCCGGCTGGTCAGTGGCAACATCGATGTCCGATCCATTGTGCAGCAGGTCAACTCGACCACGGCCGCGCACGAGCTCGGCCAGGGCCAGCGGCCGCGGATCGACGATCTGGTCCAGAATTACAGGATCGCAGAGAACCTGACCCTCCCCGCGCCGACCGCGATTGCGATCGTCGATGACGTGCTGACCAACGGCACCCATTTCAAGGCAATGCACCGCGTGCTGTCGGCACGCTATCCGCAGGTGCCGATCAGCGGCATCTTCATTGCGAGACGCGTGTTCCCCGAGGACGAGAACCCGTTCGGCGAACTTTGAACGAGCAAGGGTGCATCACGCGATCTAATCGGAGCGATCTCCGAACGCACGACTTCGAACATCAACGCCCGCTGATGGCCAGTCAGTAGACTGTCCGCTTTCGGGCGACGACCATCGGATAGCGGCCTCTCCGGTGCGAAGCCGCCCCAATGGCAGCTCACGCCCCAGTTATTGCCGTTCCTTCACGCTCGTAGAGTGCCTCAAAGCAGACGCTGGAGAGATCATCTGGACCGGCATCCACATCTTTGAGAAAAGGTTCGACGGCTTCTCACCAGAAAGTCCGACTCGTCGATCCTGTCAGTTCGCTCGATTATAGACGAGCTTGTAGCTAATTGGTGTAGAGAGCAGTGGGCTGATGATGATAGTCTCCTCCACCAACTGCTGTCCAACGCTACGATAAACTGTGGTCCGCTCGCTGTCGTTCCCACGGAATGTTAGCGATATGGCTTCACCATTCGCTTTTGCCGACACATCGAAAACAAGCCCTTCCACGAGCTTCCACTTGATCGGCTCTCCGCCTATCCGAACCACGATAGGTGTTTTGGCATCATACGCGATCGAGAGACGATCTCCTGAACTCGAGATTCTGATTCTTGATACAGCAATGGACTTGCGCAGCCTCATGCGAGCGAGAGGGCGGTTGGCGTTGGGAAGGCCAGCAATAGCGCTCTCGATCGCTTGAAAGGCGGCGTCGCTCCCTTCTGGGGCGCGGTCATAGATGCCTGAAACCACATTTTGCGCCGGGCTCGCTGCACCTGAGCTGGACATCATGACGGCAGTTCCGATCGCCGCCGACCACCTCCAATAACGCATCACACTCTCCTCAAATCCCGCTGCTCGCCGTGACGGGTGTAGTGATAATCCGGCTTAGCGCATATGGTTTGCCAACCCCTTCCCTCCGACGGAACCCACCAATGTCCAACCGTCTAACGCCCGCTTTCCACCCATAGTCGGCCGTTCGGCGGGGAGGCGGCCGATCCAAAAGCGGTCGGGCAGCTCACGCCCCACAAGCGGACGTTGACGGGAGGTAGTGGTCGCGCGATCTTCGCACCATGCAGCAAGGCATCGTCGCAACATTCCTTTCCCTCTCGTCGAGAGGGAAAACCGCAGTTCTTGCTCGGGCCATTCACATGGAGACAATCCATGTGCGAGCTGCGCATCTAGATTATCCCGGTGACGCGGTTAGGCTCTATCGGTCGAGTGAGTTCATCCACCGCTTGTCGGGATCAATCTTAAGACTGACGAACAATCCGGACCTGGGCGAGAGCGAGGCGACCTACGCGGCGCTATCATTGGTCGAAGGGATCGAGCCGCGCGGGCAACATTATCTGGACAAGCTCACCGAATGGATCATCGAGGCTCAGTCAATGTCCTGACGACCGCTTCCCACCCATTCTCGGACGTTTGGCGGCGGAGCAGCTGATCTAGAAGCGGTTTGGCTGCAAACGCCCCAGAGCCGGTCATAGCCGAGGCGGTGCGCCAATCCCGAAAGCCGACATCGTAACGCGGGGTTCTGACTGCGGAATTGGCGAACCTGCGCCAGCCGGGCGAGAGTGTCAGAATCGACCGGTTATGACACATACGCCAGTTGAGTTCTTAAGCTCTGTCGTTAGTCTGCCTTATGTTCTTGGGCATTCTGATTACGTTGGCCATGCCGCAAGCGGCCTCGCTCGCTAAGCCACTCGTGCGATCTGATAAGCGAGCGGTTACGAACAAAAGCGCATACGCTGACATATTCAGGATGGTGCGCATTTTCGAGGAATCTGGGGAAAAATCCGGAATAGCACCCGATGCTACACTGGAGCTGTTGGACGTGCCTCGCTCGGACCGGGATAGAAAGCGGCTCTGGAGGAATGTGCCAGGCTCCGGCGTTGTTTCTGAACCGCGTTTGCTACGCATGACGATCGCACGGATATCCTCCAATCGCGCGATCGTTGATGCGAGGACACGCTCGACCGTTTACTATCTTGACGTCAACGGCAAGAGCCGCGCCGAAAAGCCCAGGATTGTTTTTGACCGCCTCGAGCTTGCGCGGACAGGGGGCGGGTGGCTGATCACATCCGTCGCCCGACGTATCCGGTGAGGTTGGCCGTCAGGACCGAACTGTCCTGTCACGCCCCAGTGGCGGCTTCGGCGGTTATCGTCCTTGAAAGCAGATCGAGAATTAACCACCCGTACTCTGCCATAGCACTGGAGCGCGGGACCGTATCGCCCCCAGGGTTCCCCGCGCCTTACCGGACCTTCGTCCAGCGCAGAAACGTTCAGGGCGCCCGAAGGCCGCTTTCCAGCCCCAGCCGCCCGACAGCTGCCAGACCGCTTTCCACCCAATCTCGGACGCTCGCCTCAAAAGCTGCCGTCTATGGGTTCGGGCCCGGATCACGCGCCCCACATCCCGGGATCTGGGTCCGGCACGAAATCGTCATTGGCGCCGCTTAGCTGTCGACGTGGCGGCAGGGTTGCCCTGCAGGCGCTCGTCGCCAGCGCTGGTGACATCGGTACAGCGGATGCTATCTCCCTCACATGAGGGAACGGCACCAGACGGCTCTGCGCATGCGCGAGGAGGGCGCAACATTCCAGGCGATCGGCGACGCGCTGCACGTTAGCGCCAGCCGGGCGAACGTCATCTATCAACGGGCGTTGGAGATCCAGGCGGAAGAGGCAGCCGGGATGGGCTTGGCGGCGATCCGGATCCTGCGCAACTATCGAGGCGACCTGCACGAGCTCGCCTCCTTTGCTGAGCGAGATCCGCATGGTGCGTGCACGCTGCTGATCCAGGAGCCCAATTGCCTCCGCCGGCACGCGTATCAGATCATCGCCTGGCTCACGGCGGGCAACCGCGAGAAGCCCTGATCAGGCGCGTGCGCGAGATCGCTGCCACCGCGAGGTGAAGTTGCGAGCAGGGCCACCGCTTACCATATTTCCGCGTCGCAGAGACTGCATAGCTCTACTTGAAGAAGGAGGGTGAACTCGATGCTAGTGGCGGCGCAACAGGCTATCGTGCGCAAGGCCGGAGCTGCGAAAGCCGTGGTCCAACTCGTCGGCCAATCCGAATGTCTGAACTTAATCGTCAAGGCAGCTGATGAGTTCGGTATTTCAGCCGAACCTGCTGCCGGGGATTTCCACATCATTGTTATTCCGTGGTCGGCGATCACGACGCTATCGTTCGACAGATGAAACTCGATGCGTCGCCGTGAGCGCCGCGGCGCTCTCCGGCGGCGCTTTCCAAAACCGGCCGTTCCGCTTTCACCCAATCCCGGCCGTTAGATGAAACGAAATGCGTTCTTCAAAGAGGACCAGGCAAACACGCTTTCGCGCCGGGCTCGGGGAGCGACGGCCACGCGGCCAATTAATGAACCGCCTGTTCCCGGACCGCCACGACACCTTGAAGGATATTGTCGACTACGAACTTCGGTGCTTCGTGCGGCAGGCCATGGCCTGCGCGTTCGGCAACGTTCTGATGCGCATTGGTCGACAGCGACAGATATCCGCGCTGCATGCGTTGCGTCGCGTCTTCCAGCTTGACGGCGAGCGGCTCCGACAATCCCGGCACCATCCGGAAGCGGGGGCTGTGCGTAGCGATAATGACCGGCTTGCTGCCGAGCGAGGTTAGGAGATGTGCCTGCCTCGCGCTTGTCCGCATATCCAGGCGTTCTTCGTTCTTGCTGGGGTCTGTCTGCATGGTGATGAGGAAGGAGCGTGCGTCGGTGACGGTCTTTTCCTCCCCTTGGGCGGGCGCGGGCAACAGCGCGAGCCATTTCGAAAATTGATCGGGATGCGTCGTCGACACCAGCACGAGCCCGGCGGTGTCGGATGGAAATCTGGCTGCGAACACCTGCGCATGGAGTCCGCCTACCGAGTGGCCGACCAGAAGATAGGGCCCCTTTATCCCCGCGGCCGAGAGCGCGGCGTGCAGGTCGGCAGCGGAATCGAGGCTGGAGCGTGGCCCTGACGGTGCCGGATCGCTCCCGCCGAGACCGGCCCGATCGTATAGGCAAACTCGCGTAACCGTGGCCACCTGGTCAGCGATGGCCTGCCAGCCCGGGTCTTCGACAGGCGCCGTTCCCATTCCCGCATCGATCACCACGGCGGGGCCGCCTGTGCCTTTGCAGGCGAGGCGTATGGAGCGCCCGCCCACGTCGAAACGGCCGTCGATCCCCTTGTCGTCACTGGTAGCAGCTGCTGCGGAGGAGAGGAGAGCAAGGCAGGCGATGAGCTTTGCGACAAGAGGCTGGTGCATGTTGGTTCCCGGTCGAAAGCAAAAACATAAGCGGCTGCACGGATCCATGACAATGTCCGCTTTAGAGGACATCTTCCGCAAAGCTGCCTGTCGGCAAGCCACCCAATTGCAGACATCCTGGCGCGAGCCTTCGTCCAAAGCGGACCGTCCGCTTATAGGACTCGGGGATGGCTACGGGAGCGGCGGCAATAGGGCGCTTTGCCGACCGCCTGCTTTCCCCAAAACCTGCCAAGCGGCTCTTGGGCCGGAAACGGTCCGTCGGATTTCGGCGACCAGAAGCAGAAAGCGGCCGCAGAAAGGACGGGCCAAGGTACTGCCGCTCCTATCCGCGTTTACGACTCCTTGCCCCGGTCCCTACCATCGGCGGCATTCACGAGCTGATTGATCCCGGCGGCGAGCGTCGCGAGGTTGTATGGCTTTCGCAGTATCGGGAACTCCCGCTCGTCTCGGGGAATGAATTGCTTGCTGCTATACCCACTCGCGAGCAATACCGGGATGTCGGTATAGGTATCCCTTATCTGGGTTGCCAGTTCCAAACCGCTCATTCCCGGCATGACGATATCCGAAAAGACGAGATCGACGTCATGTTCCTTCAGAAGCTCGAGCGCTTCGCTGCCATTCGATGCTTCGATCACCTTGCAGCCGAGATCATCGAGCAGTTGCCGCGCGAAGTAGCGGACATGTTCGCTGTCCTCGACGACGAGGACTCGGAGCCCGGCCGGAATCATCGCGTGAAGCTGTGAAACAGCTTCCCTGAGCGGATGTTTGTTCGTTCGCGGCAGCCAGAGCTCCACCAGGGTGCCTTTACCCACTTCGGATTCAATCCTGGCCGAGCCGCCAGATTGGAGCGCGTAGCCATGGATCTGCGAGAGGCCTAGGCCCGTGCCCTTGCCGATCGGTTTGGTCGTGAAAAACGGCTCGAAAACGCGCTTCAGCGTCTCAGGTGGAATTCCCTCGCCGGTATCCCGGATCGACAGAAGGACCCCGTCGCCTTCCGACCGCTTGTCATTGGCGGTTGACAGGGTGATCTTTCCGCCATGGGGCATCGCATCCCGGGCGTTGACGACCGCATTGAGTAACGCCGCCTCAAGGCCATTCGGATCGATCTCGACCGGCCAAAGCGCCGGCGCGAGATTGAGCTCGAGCTCATAGAGGCTCCCCAAGGTGCGCCCCAGCATCTCACCCATGGCATCGAGCCGGACGCTAAGGTCGATAACCTCGGGCTCTAGCGGTTGGCGACGTGCAAAGGCTAGCAGCTGCGAGGTGAGCCCGGTCGCCCGCTCTGCCGTGTCCAGCATGACGCTGAGATAACGGTTGCGTTTCTCGACATCCATGTCCGGCTGGCGCAACAGGAAGTCAGCCGAGCCCCGCATGACGGTCATCAGGTTGTTGAAGTCGTGCGCGATCCCGCCGGCGAGCTCTCCAAGCGCCTGAAGCTTTTGCGACTGAAGCAAGGCTTCCTGGGTTTGGCGCAGTTCATGCTCCGCCTGCTTCCTCTCGCTGACATCGCGCGTGATCTTGGCGAAGCCGACATGCTCGCCGGCGTCGTTGTAGATCGGATCGATCACCACATGCGCCCAGAAGAGTGAACCGTCCTTGCGTACCCGCTGCGCTTCTGCCTCGAACTTGCCTTCCTCCAAGGCGGCCTGGAGTGCCCTCTCCGGCGTGCTGCCGGCGCGATCTTCCGCAGTATAGAAGAGAGAGAAGTGCTTCCCGAGCACCTCTTCCTCGGCATAGCCTTTGATGGCTTGCGCGCCGGCGTTCCAGCTCGTGATCCTGCCATCCCTGTCCAGCATGTAGATGGCGTAGTCACGCACGCCCTTGACGAGCATCTTCAGTTGCAGCGCGCTCTCATAGGTCGCCTGTTCGAGGCGTCGCTTTTCGGTGATGTCGCGGGTGATCTTGGCGAACCCCACAAGCGAGCCATCGTCGCCGCGGATGGCATCGAGGATAGCATGCGCCCAAAAGCGGCTGCCGTCCTTGCGGATTCGCCAACCCTCTGCTTCGAAGCGGCCGTCCCGGGCAGCAGTTTCCAAGGCCAGCGCCGGGACGCCGGCCTCACGATCCTGCGGCAAGAAAAAGCGGGAGAAATGCTCGCCGATGATCTCCTCGGCGGAATAGCCTTTGAACCGCTCAGCACCACTATTCCAGGTAACGATGCGGCCAGCCGGATCCAGCATGTAGAGCGCGTAGTCGCTGACTGCGTCAACGAGCAGCTGAAACGTTTCCGGAGAGGGCTGCGTGCGTGAGTCCGACAAATGCAATGGGCTGATCCTGTGTCGACCCCCCCGGCTCTACTATAGACCAAAGTCCATACTGAACATGGAGTTATGCGCAACAGGATTCGCCCCGCGGGCGTCGGCGGGGAGTCTAGAAACCGGCTTCTATCGCCAGACGCATCGCCTCGCCGCTGGTGGCGAGACCAAGGCGTTTTACGAGGGCGCTGCGATATATTTTGACGGTCTTCTCGGTCAGCCCCAGTTCCTCCGCGATCTGCCGGTTGCGCCAGCCTCGCGCCACCAGCCGAAGAACTGTTTGCTGCTGCGGTGTAAGCACGCTTAGTCGCTCCGCAGCCGACGACGGTATCCCCTGGCGCGGCGCGCGATCGATTTCCATCTGACTTCCCACGAAGCAGACCAGCCTTCGGTCGTCGTCCAGAACGGGCGCGATCATGAGCCCGTTGAGGAAATTGCTGCCGTCCTTCCGGTAGTTCACGAGCTCGATCATGGTTGGCGTCGCGCTCGCAATCGCTTCGCGCAGAGCCGCCCTCTTGACGGGGTCGGTATCAGGGCCGGCGAGAATGCGGCAATTGCGCCCGACGAGCTCGTTTTCGCAATATCCGGTAAGACGCTCGAACGCGCGGTTCGCCGCGATGATCGGGTTATCGTCGGCCCTGGGATCGGTCACGATAGAAGCAATGGGCGATAGCCGGATCGAGCCAATGATCTCCTGCGTGGGACTGGTCCACCTCGTCAAAGCCATCCCTCATCGTTCCATGAACGCCGTGGCTGCAACCATATCGCAGATCCTATCGTGGAAGCCAGCGACGCGCGCGCCTGCTTCCCCGCTGAGCGACCGGCCAGAGCGCCCGGCAGCTGCGCTCGAAAAGGCGACCGGCGGCTATTGCCGGCAAAAAGCCCCGCCCGCTGAAGTGTTAATCCGACGCCTACTGCGTCTTTCAATTTGGGCGGCTCATATGCCAAGTGAGGGCCGACGCTGGGCCGGGAGGGCCAAGTTGGTTTGAGACGTGCCGCAGGGAGGTTCGTTGATGTTCGGTTGGGGGAAAAAGGCAAAACCCGGTGTGGATGCCCAAACGCGGGACGGTGACACCTACCTGCAAGGAGCATATCGCCTGCATCGTCCGCAAGATATCGCACGTTTCACCGCCCTTGCGACGGAGGCCTTCCGGCTTTCGCCGGGCAGATCAGCTGCTTCGGCGTCGACTGGCTGGGCCGGCAGTTTGCTACGGACGAAGGACGCATCGTGGCAGACAAACCACTGGTCCTTTTGCTTGAGCCAGGCACCGGCGAGGCTCTTGAGATACCGCTGGATCGCATCGCATTCCATGAGCAGGAACTGATAGAGGAGCCTGACGCTGCAGTAGCTTATTCGTTCTTCGAGCAGTGGCTGTCCACCGGTGGGAGCCGTCCGGCCTACGATCAATGTATTGGCTATCGGCAGCCGCTTTTCCTCGGTGGCGCGGATGAGGTGGGCAATCTGGAACTGAGCGATTTCGCCGTCTACTGGACGATATCGGCGAGGCTGTTGGCGAAGGTTCGAGAGCGCTGAGCGGCAGGCGAACGCGCTTCGCCTCGGTATTTAACGGTAGCTGACCACCAGATGTCGTCATTGCTGTCGGCCAACCAGATGGTGGCCCCGGCAGATATCGGCGCCGGGCCCAATTGCTGTCGGCCAACCAGATGGTGGCTCCGGCAGATATCGGCGCCGCGCCCAAGCGCCTTCCCTTCACCTGTCTGAGTAAGCTGCCAGGGACACCCACCTCAAACTGACGGATGATTGCGATGCTTCGCTATTCGGTCGGCCTGCTCATCATGATTGCCGCTCTATGCATTCTCGAAAGCCTCGGGATACCGATAAGCGCGGCGGCGGTCGGAGGCGCAGTTAGTTTTGCCACTATATTCTGGCTTCAGTGTGGAAAGCGGACTGTCGGCTAACCGCCCAATTTCTGTTTTCCGGCGCTTGCAAGCCGAGGGCGAAAGCGGCTCGATAGGAGTACCAACTTACGGACATTCGTTCTCAGAATTTTCGTGCTCCCGGCTCGGCCACAAGTTGGTGCTGATCTTGCCAGATAATGTATCCGGGGTCGCGTGTCGTAAGAACATCCACGTGAACACCGCACGCCTCCAGAGCGAGCTTTAGTTGGTGCATCTGGCGTATGTGCTCGACAGCGACAGGCTTGAACCAAGAGAGTCCTGGTTGCCCCCAGCCTTTCCACCCACCGCGTGAAAATAGCGCTGGCGCTGCCAAGTTCTTCTTGAACCAGCCGTATATCTCTTCGATCTGCTCCAAGGCCCATGACGGCGCGAAATCACAACCGCGGGCCTCGTCCAATGCCTGAAACAGGCCCAGACGCTGGCGCTGCGACTCCACCAACTGATAGCAAACGAAACGTATGTACACGGGACCCGGCTTTACCATTGGTTCGAATTCAACGCATCGGTGACCCTCAATTCCTATCGCTCTGGCACAAAGCTGTCAGCCCGCTTTCCCCCCAATAGCGGACACTGGTTCCCGAATGAACGAACGGCGGCTTTTGGAATCAGCAGGCGGCCCGCGGAACGGCGGCAATGGGGCGCATTTCTGCCCCGCAGCTTTCGCCGGCAGCAGCCAGTCGGCTCTTGGGCCGGTAGCAGACTGGCGGCTATTGGCGGTCTTGGCCAGAAAGCGGGCGATGGCACTCCATGCTGAGCCGGTTCAACATAAGCCGGAATACAGACTGGCGCATTCTCGACGTAACCTCTTTCAAAGCCATCCGGATGGTTTCCCAGGTATGCGCGCCACCATGTCGGCGAAGCGACGACCGCCCTCGTGCTACCTTAGGGGATTATTTCTTATAGCGGTGCAGCGCAGCAAACTGGACGAGCATGATCGTCTTGCCGTCGCAGATCTGTCAGCGGCTGATCATGTCGAGCGCCTGCTCGATAGTGACCTCCGCTACCTCGATATCCTCGCCCTCTTCCAGCTTGTCGCCGCCCAACCCTTTTCGGTCGGGGGGGGCATATTTCGCAACGAAGAAGAAAAGCTTCTTGGCTATCGATCCTGGGCTCATGAAGGCTTCGAAGACCGGCTGCGGGTTCGCTATCTCGAAACCGGTTTCTTCCGCTACTTCCGCGCGGATCGCCTCGGCGGCGTGAGCAATCGCTCAACGGACCTCGCGGATGATCTCGTCGTCGTCTGGTCCGAGCAGATAGAAGGTGGCGAAGCTCGCCGCGGAGTGAGTGGAGGCGTTTTCGAAGTGCAGCACCACGGTATTTGCCGGTTCGAAAAAGCTCTCACCCGCCTTCAGGATCCTAGCCGGCTCGCCCTCGACCTGTAGCCTGATCGCCCCTTTGAGGACGATTCCCATGGTCGGGACTGGATGGACATGCCTGTGCGTCCGTTGACCGGGTCGGAAGTCGATCCGCGCCACCTTGACGGTTTCGACCTGCTTTTCCGGCGACAGCTGGCGCTCCATGAGCGGGATGCGGACTATGCTCGCCTGATCGGCTGCGTCGGCACTTGGACGAGACTGAAGCGCCGTCGCCGAGGCCGGCGGCGAGACGAGGGCTAACGCGATGGAAGTGATCAAAAGACATCCTTTCACTTTGGAGACCGTCGGACGGTTTCGCGGCTTGAATGGCGAACGGCGCGGGCCGGTTCGAGCATTGGGCGACAAGGTGCCGGCCCTCAGAACCGAGCGCCGAGCCCCACCCGGATCTGCGTACACTTCACACCGCACTGATAATCATAGCTGCCATAATGCGCACGGCGAAGCGCAAGCATTGCCCGAGATCGCCTGTTCGACGCCGCCTCCCCAAAGAATGGCCCCTTGGTGCCTTCGATCCGAATGCGATCGCCCTCCGGAGAGCGGGCGACTGGTATGCGGCGGAGATCCGGGCGTTCGAGTAGCTCGCGGTCCTGAACAGCAAGGTCGAGGGCGTGACCTTTGTGCCGAGGCGAATGGCGTCGATCCATTCGCGGCTCGGCTTGACGGTCAGCGCGTCACTTCCGAGCGACGCACGCTTGCTTCCGCCGAGCGGCTTGCCGAGGCCGATTTCGGCACCCCCGACAATACCCCCCGCCATCACCACATCATAGCCCAGGGTCGCTGCGAGATACGCATTATCGAAGTGCCGCGGCAGGTCGGGATACTCGTCGCTCGCGTCGAGCTGATCGTACCCGGCATCTAGCTGAACTCGCGGCCCGGTGAAGCTCGCAGTTTGCGCGTTAGCCTGCACTGCCAATCCGCAGGCGACGACACTTGCCGCCGATATGAACTTTTTCATCCCCGTTCTCTTTACTCCGCGTCTCGATACCAAGGCCCTGGCAGGCCACTGCTCGGCGGAGCGGTTGGTCGGCGTGAAAAGCGAGTGAAAACGAAGCGAGGCGACGCCGCGGCTGGATTCTTCTCCCGAGAATTCGCCGTTTCGATCGACTGCGATCTGCGCCACTTCGTTGTCGCTGAAGCTCAACAGATCGAGGAATTGCCTTCCGTTCGACAGGTCAAAGGATATGAAGGAGCCGGCCTGTTGAACTGCTGGTATTGCGCCATCACCCGCTGCTTGACCGTCTGCGTCTCGGCGTCTGCGGACGCCGAGGCCTCGAACGCGGCTTTTGCGGCATCGGAGATTTCGACCTGGTCGCCCGAACGTCACGCCCCTAGTGCCGGCGCCCGATTGCGCACCGGGTTTACGCCTGGAAGCCGGCGCCTGAGCGAGAGCGCCGTTCCTAGATCGCGCGTAGTGAGGTTTCGACAGGATCGGATCCCCAGAGCTTGGAATGGACATGCAATATTTCTCCGGAATCACCTTTGGGGGCCAAGGCTTGATTCCCACGTCGAATGGCAGTGCCACCGCCTGGTGATGGCGGCTGCGAGCGAAGCGTAGCGCCAGCGTGAAAATGGCGCCGTCAGCCAGCGACGCAGGCATCCAGAAGCTGCAATGAGCCGTTCCCAGCCGGCCATGTTCACTCAAGTGGCGCCACCGGCCGGAGTTCGTAGTGCATCACCATTTTCGTCGTGCAATTGCCTCCTCGGCAGGTGGTGACGCGGAGCGGCTTTTCCACCAATGTCATCGTACCATTGCTGGCTTCCGCGCGGCGCTGCCATTCCAATTGCTCGGCGACATTGATCTCAAGCGGGATCGGCTTGCCGGCCGGTTGGCGGGATCCGGTGCCGGCTCCCGATGCACCGGCCTTGTCCAGGCGGCTCATTTCCTCAACCGCCTTGATCGCTTTGCGCATATCTTCGTCGGAGACCTTGCCCTTCTTCATCGCTGCATTGAACTCACGGCCTGCCCATTCGATCGAGCGGGCGATCGATTTCCTTGCCGCATCGGGATCGCGCAGGGTGGCGGCGCCGCGCTCGATCAGTTCCTCCTCGCTAAGCTGCTTCTGTCCCGGGTGGATATCGGGTCTCACCAGTGGCGCGAGTTCCGGATCTGGTTCCGGAACCAGTGGCGCCAAATCCGGGTCTGGCTCCGGCACCAGCGGCGCGAGATCGGGGTCGGGCTCGGGAACCAACGGTGCGAGGTCTGGGTCTGGCTCTTGAACCAGAGGCGCGAGTTCCGGATCGGGCTCTGGAACCAGCGGTGCCAATTCAATGCCGTCGATCGTGCTGCCGCCCTGCTCCTGCGCGAACGCCGGCACGGATGAGATCAAGCCCAGGCATCCAATCGTCACAGCCGCGAGCCGATACGGCGTCGCTCGGGTGTTGCCATGCGTCATTGTTCCCATACCCTTATCGCAGCGTTGCGGCGCACGAGCGGTTACGCCGGCGCCAACGGATTTCAGATCGATCCGCGATGGCGGTCGCGTCCCGTGTTCGGCATGGGCGTGGCGTCAAAACGCCGTGAAACCCTACCTTCGCCAGGAATTCGCCAAGGTTCTGGGCCGGAAACCCGAGAGTGCGGAAAAAGCGCACTGCCAGGGAATAATGGCTTTCACAGCGGGATCGGGGTCCGCGGCGGGGATGCACGACTTCAGGCGATAGCGACACCGCGTGTTCCAAGGCCTCTGCAAACCCAACGGGCGGCTTCCAGGCTAACTGATCGATCGTTTGCGCGACCCGAAGCCAAGGGCGGTATTCGCGGTATGCGGTATCTGCAATTCCGCAGTCGCGCGGGAGCGGCCGGGTGACGACGATGCCTTCGAGCAGGCGCTGTCACGTGGAAAGTTGGCTCGGCCTGCGCCGCGCAAGCCGACCATCGGCACACCGACCCCGCCTACATCTCCCCCGCAAGCCAACCGTATGGAGCCGGCAGGTCACGGGGATGCCGATCCGCAACTGCCAACCGGTCTCCCGGCAATGTCGCGTGCAATGCCCATGCTCACTGGAATTGTGAAAGTGACGCCTCAAGCCGTGCGGGACGCCACCCTCGCCTGCCTGAAAGTCGTGTGCACAGGGCCGATCGCGCCGTCCGCTATACACGCCTTGGGTTGGACGACCACTCTTGGTCCGTCGGAGCAGTATTTCCATTTCACCAAGGGCCCGGCAGCGCCCAGATCCGGACCGGAAAGAGCGGCATGGAGGCAACAGCATGCACTGTCTCCGGCGTTGTCAGCGGAACGACAGAGCAGGCGGCGGTGGAGCAGGCCCTAGTTATCCGGTTCGGCCCGGCGCACAGGCGACCGGTCGCCTGGCTCCTTCGGCTCGCGCAAGTAGACGACGGGTACCGCCGACATGCTTTTGAGCTTCGCCCAACTCTCCCAGGGCGGCGCCTGGCGGGTACTAATCATCATGGCCCCTTCACAGACATTCGACAAATAGCATCGTCCTGTCAGTCGGCTACGGACGACCCAGGATCAGACTGTTGTCTAAATAATATGGAGGCGAGGACGGCTCGCCTCCATATTTCCTTGCCCGTCCTTGTGGGTTAGTCCTGGGACGCCAGCATATAGGCGATCTCGAGGGCAACTGCAGCAGCATAGGGCGAGTCATAATTGCCGAGGATCGAATAGGCCCAGCCGGTTTCCCAGACGATGCCCGAACGTCCGTCGATTCCGGAAAAAGGGGCCGCCGCCGCCATGCCCACGAATGGTCCTGTCGTGGAAGCGGTTGAACGTGAAGCCCATGCCATATTTTTCGCGCACACCAAGACCGGTGACCTCGAGCCCGTGTGGAACCGCCATCGTCATCTGCTTGGTCATCTCACGTGACATCAGGCGCCCTCGCGCAAGGCGCGCAGATAGGCGGTCATGTCGGCAACCGTGGAATAACCGCCGCCGCACGAATTGCCGCTGTGCCCGGCAACCCGCGAGCGGTCGGCAACGCGATCCTCAAGCGCGAGTACGTCGCCGAGCTGCAGCTTGTAGCCGATCGCACGCAACGGCGCGGAATCCGTGTTCAGGAAATGCGCGCTGCGCCGCATGCCGGCCGGGGCATAAATGTGTTCGGCCAGCTCGCTCCACCAGTCGCGACCGGTCACCTTCTCGATGATCGCGCCGAGCAGGACATAGCCCTCATTCGAATAGGCATAGCGCGAACCGGGTTCGAAAAACGGTGCCGCATCCCAGAAGCTGGGCACGATATCCGAGACGCGGGCATAGTCCGTGTCGCGCGAAAAGCCCGGACGGCTCCACAAATCCCCCAGTCCCGCAGAATGGGTGAGCAGGTGACGGACAGTGACCTTCTCGGCGGCGGCGCGATTTGCGTATTCGGGAAGGATGTCGATCACACGCGCGTCGAAGCTCAGCCGCCCTTGCTCGACGAGTCGTCCCACCAGGATTGCGGTAAAGCTCTTGTCGGCGGATCCAAGGTTGAAGCGATGCTCGATGCTGTTGCGTTCGCCAGCCTCCTGATCCGCGAAACCGAAGGCGGCATCGACCAGGGTTTCGCCGTCTGGCGCGACAACGCGAACGGCGCCGGAAAACTCGTCATGGATCGCAGCGAACCGGATCCGATGCAGGATGGCCTCACGCAGCTTCGAGCGGGAAACCGGTACCTCGATGAGCCGCCGCGCATAGGACATGGGCGTCGCCATGTCCGGAAGCCCATAGAGTTTGGAGGCATCATCTCGGTCAGGCCGCAATTGTGCAGTCCTGACCTTGCCTCCCTTACTCGATTTGACCTTGAGCAGCAGCCGGCCCGGTTCTGCGGCGACGTCGAGAAGCGACAATCCGCCAGAGCGCAGGCTGATCCCGTCAAGAAGCCGGGCGGCTTCTTCGAGCGGCTGGCGCTTCAAGCCCGCCGGTGACATGTGAAGCGCGAGCCAGGCACGGCGATCTTCCGCGGAACCGTTGATCGCGCGAATGAAGGAATCGGCGACGGGAGGTGTTGCCGAGGCCGCCAGCAATGGGGTTGGCATCATGGTGGTGATCGCCGCTGCCTTCAGCAGCGCACGGCGATCGGAAGCAAAGTCGGTGGCCATGTTTCTCTCCGGATAGGTCAGGTGTAGTCCGTCTCCATCCGCGCGCGGCGACGCCGCGACGGAACGTCAATCCGGCGTGAATTCGCTTCGATCCTGCTTGATTTGGCGGAGCCGGCTCAGCCTAGCCCGCAAGTGCTCATTGCGATCCGGCTTTCACCCCACTTTCACGCCGCCGAGCGACGGGATCGCCAAGCCGGGCGGCATGCACGCTTCCACCATATCAAGGTTAGGAAGAAACGATCATGAAGACCCTTATCGCGGCGACCGGTCTCGTCGCCCTTTCCCTGCCCGCGCAGGCGAACGCGCAGGACACAGGGTTCAGCGGACCGCGCGTTCAGCTCGACATCGCCTATGATCAGCTCGATGCGTCCGATGACTATGTGGATCTGCCGCGCCACTTCAACACGGCCACCATCGGCATTTCCGCCGGCTATGATCATATGGTCACGAAGGGCCTGCTGGTCGGCGCCGAACTCGGCTTCGGCAAGCCGCTCGGCGACAAGCAGATCGCACATCTGGGTAGCGACTCCCTCACGGCGAAGCCCGGCCGCGAACTCTATGCCGCAGCGCGGATCGGCACGCCGGTAACCCGCAGCACGCTCCTGTTCGCATCGGCGGGCTATTCCAATGCCGGCCTGAACGTCGTCTACCACTCGGGTCCGGATCGCTATCAGATCAACGGCACCAAGGGCGGCTTCCTCTGGGGTGGCGGCGTCGAGCAGAAGCTGGGCGGCAGCACCTATGTCTCACTCGCCTATCGCGGCGCCCATTATGGGGATTATCGTTACGCCCTGGGTGCACATCGCGCGCAGGTTCGTCTCGGCGCCGGCATGCGCTTCTAACAGATGCATCCTATCCCCGCTCGCGGTGACGCGGGCGGGGATCTCCGCACTCGGACCCGGCCCGTTCTAACCCTGGTGCAGCCCAAGACGTTCGATCACACCGGCCAGATATCGAGGTCCCACGGAAAGAGCGAGGCCATTCGCCAGGATGATGCGGCCTCCCCGCGGCGTCTTCCGGAAATCCCTGACCAGCTCGAGCCGGACGAACGCCGACCGGTGCACGCGCGGCAGCTGCGCCGGGTCGAGCACGGCCTCCAGTGCATCCATGGTGGAGCGGAGCATATAGGAGCGTTGCGGGCCATGCAGCGTGACATAGTCGCGGTCGGCGCGGATCATCTCGATCGACTCCACCGGCACGCGGACCATCATTCCGCGCTCCTGGACCCACAAGTCGGTGCGATAGCTGCTCTGCTCCACCGCCGCAGTGCCTGGCGCAGCAAGCCTCTCACTACGTCGCAGCACGGCACGGACACGGGCCAGCAGCTCACGCAGTTCGAACGGCTTTCCGACATAATCGTCCGCACCCAGTTCCAGCCCTACCACGCGGTCGATCAGGTCGGTGCGTGCCGTCAGCATGATGATCGCAGCATCATGCTTGTCGCGAAGCCGCCGGGCGATACTGAACCCATCCTCGCCAGGCATGTTCACATCGAGGAGGATTGCATCCGCCCGCCGTTCGAGCAGCAGAGCGTCCAGCGCTGCGGCGCCATCCGCTTCCGAGGTGTGGAAGCCGTGGATGCGCAGATAGGACGCGACGGAATCGCGCAGATCCGGTTCGTCATCGACGACGATGATATGCGGCGCGCGCCTCATGCCCGCGCGCTCGCATCGGCAACTTGCGCGAGCAGAGCGCGCAAGGCCGCCCGGGTGAAAGGCTTGTCAAGGCACGGGCGCCCGGCACGCGCCAGGAACCGGGCGGCGCTTGGGCTCAGCGTGTCGCCGGTGGAGAAGGCGAAGCCGCGCAGCAACTCGGGGCGCGCGCGCTGCAGCCACCCGAACAGCGCGGTGCCATCCATGTCCGGCATGCGCAGATCGGAGATAATCAGGTCGAACTCGCCATCGCGTAGATGCCCCTGCGCCTCGATGCCGCCGCCGACGATGGTGCAGCGAAACCCTTCGAGACCAAGCAGATCGGCCAGGGCTTCGGCGATGTCACGTTCGTCGTCGACGATGAGCGCGGTTCGCCCGTTTTGCATCGCCTGGACGTCGGGCTTGCTTTCGCTCTGCGGCGCAGCGACGGCGCCGATCGGCAGCGACACCCGGAAGCAGGCACCGCCGCCGGGCCGATCGAGCACCTCGAGCCGCCCGCCATGCGCCTCGACCAGGCCGAGCGAGAAGGACAGGCCGACGCCCGTGCCCTTCTCCTGGGGTTTGGTCGTGAAAAAGGGTTCGAAGATGCGGCGCTGCAGCTCCGCCGGCACGCCCGGGCCGGTATCGGCCACTTCCACAACGACGGTGCCGGGCTCCTGCCCCGCTGCCGTGGTTACGCTAAGTTTCCGCTTGCCGGCATGCCCTTCCATCGCCTGTTGCGCATTGACGATCAGGTTCATGAACACCTGATGCAGCTGATCGGAGTCCGCCATCAGCGCGGGCAGATCGGCGCTCAGTCGGCGATCGAGCAACACGCCCGAGGAACGCAGGCCATATTCGGTCAGGTCGAGCGCCGCCGTCACAACCTCGTTGATCGAAACCGGCGCATGCCTGGGGCTGCGTTGCCGCGCCATGGCAAGGAAGGTCTGGACGATGCGGGCGGACCGTTCGGCGGCGCGACGGATCTTGCCGACGCGATCTGCTTCCGGACTGCCCGCCAGCTGATGTTCGAGCAGCTCGGCCTGGGCGAGAATGATCGCCAGCGGATTGTTGAGCTCATGGCTCACGCCGGCCAGCAACGAGCCCAGGGCGTTCAGCTTCTCCGACTGATAGAGTGCCTCGCGGGAACGCTCCAGCTCCCGTTCGGCGCGCTTGAGCGCCGTGATGTCCACATCAAACCCCGCCACCCGCGCCGGCATGTCGGGATCGGGGCGCACGGGAAAGCGCATCGCCAGCACTGTCTCATCTCCCGCGCCGAACTGCTGTTCGCTAACTTGCAGCGTGTCCCGCCGCAACGCTTCCTTCTCCAGCTGCTCGATCTGGCAGGCGAGCGGTTTTGCGAGCAGGTCGGGAGCCGTCCTGCCGACGATTTCCGTGGCCGGCCGGCCCAGCCTGCGTGCGATTTCCGGGTTGGCGACGAGATAGCGGCCCGCGGCGTCCTTTAGATAAATGCCGATCGGGGCATGCGTCATGATCGTGTAGAGCAAGGCGTCGCTCTCGCGCCGGGCGGCCTCGGCACGGGCCCGCTCCAGCGTCGCCCAGGTGCGTTCGGCCACCTCTGCCACCAGCTCGACATCCTCGCTCGACCAACTGCGCAGGCTGCTCTGCTGGACAGACAATATCGACACCAGCCGATCGTTCTTGATGAGGGGGACGGTGATCGCGGAGACGATGCCATAGGCGGTACAGGCCGCGCGGCCGACTTCGTCGAGCTGTGGGCTGTCCAGACCGTTGTGCATCCAGATCTCGCCCCGGCGATGGGAGCTGGTAATTGCCTTCCCAAAGGACTCGAACGGCATGCGGCCGGCGATCTCGGGCACACTGCCATCGGTCCAGTGACCGCGCGCGAGCATATCAACCGTCGAATCGTCGAGCTCCATATAGCCGACCCGGCTGGCGCCGAAATGTTCGCCAAGACGCCGCGAGGTCTGGTGCAGGATGACGTCGCAATCGACTTCGTTGCGCAGCCGGTCGCGTAGCGTGCCGAGAAACCCCTCATGGGAGAGCCCGGAGCCGGCATTGGGAGTTTGCGCATGCGTCATTGGGCAATTTCCGTAGAACCGGTCGGGCGGAGCGGGATGTTGCAGGTGTTCGATACCATGTGCCACTCCATGGCCCCGTCAATCTTTCCCTATCCACCGATTGGCGATCAGTCGTCGGATACCCGACGAAAGGCAGATCTGGCCCGACTAAAAGCAGGTCGTGAAGACAGCTAAGGGCAGCGGCCGCTGCCCGCCGGCAATTCGTCGCCGCGGATCTGCCTTTGAACGCGCGCCCGTCGCGTGATCGATATCCGGCTGCCCTCCCCCGCAGCCCCGCCTACCGCGCCGCAAGGGTCCATGCATCGGGCCTTCAAAAGGAGGCTGACGTGCCTGGGACGTGGGAACTGCGCCTGCTCGATGGATTCCAGCTGCTGCACGATGGCGCGCCGGCTCGACTGACCGTTCGCAAGGCGGCGGCGCTGCTCGCCTTCCTCGCGCTCCAGAACCGACGCGCGGCCAGCCGCGAAACCATTGTCGCGATGCTGTGGGAATATGTGGATCGCTCGCAAGGGCTGGTCAGCCTGCGCCAGGCGATAGCCTCGCTGCGGAAGCTGCAGGACGGCGTGCCTCCCCTGCTGATCTTCGAAGGCGACATGATCGCGCTGTCCGACGCAGTCGAGATCGACTGCGTCCGGTTCGAGACACTCTGCGACGGAGATCTCGCGGCCCGGCTGACGGCATGCGGGCTCTACGGCGGCGATCTGCTCGCGAACTTCCATCTGCGCGATGGCGATGCGTTTCACGAATGGCTCGCCATCGAGCAGGCGCGCCTGCGCAATCGCTGCGTCGCGCTCCTGGCCGGCATCACGGAGCAGGGAGTCGCCGAACTCTCGGACCATAACATGGCCGTCACCGCGGCCCTCCGACTGCTCCGGATCGATCCGTTCAACGAACCCGCACACCGCGGACTGATGCGGATCTATCACCGGCAGGGGCGCACGGCGCTTGCCATCCAGCAGTTCCGTAGCCTGGTCGCCCTGCTCCGCAGCGAATTGCAGGTGGCGCCGGAAAGCGAGACGGTCGCGCTCTACAACCTGCTCATGCACCACCGGCGTGACCGGTCCCATGAACGATTGGCCAGCACCGATCAGCGCCCCAATCCGGGCACCGTCAGCACCCTACGCCCGGCGTGGCGCGGGGCATTGCACCCTGCAACGCCCGCTGCCCTGGGCTGGGAAGACAAGGGAGATTCCGGCTTTCACGTCGGCTTCACGCTCCGAAGCAGCGCCCTGGATCGGTTCACGGTGCAACCCATGCAGCGATCGCTGGTGGCGGTTGCAACGCGTAGGAGTGGGAAGTGAAGATCGAAGCATGGGGACTTAAGGGAGGCGCAGCGTTGCTGGCGCTGATGATCACCGCGCCATCCACGGCGCAGACCGCGCCGACAGGTTCCGACGAGTTCGAGGCGGCGCTCGGCAAGACCCCGGTGCCGAGGACAAGACCTGTACCCTCCCCCTCGTCCAGACTTGGCTCGCGAGGCGCGGCAAGCTCAAGCATCGCGCCTGCCGGCGCGCTTCCGTCACACTGGATCGGCGTCAAGAGCATCGATGGTCAGGCTTGGACAAGGGCCACAAGCGAGGCGAGAGAGGGTGTGCTGGACCCCTTCGCGTTCGTGGAAAAGTTCTACGGTCCCTTGCCGGTCCCGCCCGGCTTCAGGCCGGTACGGTGCATGAACCGGTTGGGAGATCTCATCTTCACGTCCGGCCTCTCGGTGTCTGCGGAATATGACCAGAAGTTCGCGCAGCCTCGGGACAGCTATTCGCGGGTCGGCTCGATCGGGATCACGGGTCTCTACAGCTGGGCCGATCAGACGGGAAAGCGCGTGATGGCCAGGAAGATGCAGGAAATGGAGAGCTTCTATGGCGCCAACGGCTTCAGCCGGCTGCCGGGCGATCGCCTTGCCCGCATCCTATACACGCGTAGCGACTTCGTCGCAGGCACGACCTTCGAGCTGCGTCACAATGTCACGGTCGAAAAGGACCTATGCGCCGAATCGCTGCCATTGGGGCCCTTCGTTCGGATACGTCTGAAAGCGCCGCCGCTCGGCAAGGCTCCCATACGCGCGGAGAAGCCTGCCCGCTGGGGTAGCTGGTAGCTGCCGAAGTTACCAGGCGGCAACGCCTTCCCGGCAATTCATGCGGTCAGCCGCAGCGCTTGGGATTGGTTCGATGGAGCCGAAGCAGGAGACGGCTGTCCTTCCCGGCTCCCAGCCGGGAAATCCGGATTTCCAGTTCCTCAATCCGCGCAAACCGCCGAAACAGTGCCTCGGCGATACTCTCACCGAGGCACTCCGGGCTGACGCCTCCGCTTTCGTGCGCCGTTGCGAGGGTTGTCTGCACAAGATCGCGATAGTGCACAGCATAGGGTGAGGACCCCATATAGCCGGCGCTGCCAGGCACGAGCGCTTGGACATCGATGCCGAGCGGGAGGACCTGCTCTGGCCGACCCTCAGATCCGCCGGCATGCAGGACGCGCAGTTTCTCGGCGTTCAGGACCGTGAACACTGCGCGTCTCCGTCGCCGCCTGCGTCAGCCGCCGCAGCGCTTCTGGCCCTGCAGCGTCTGTAGGTGCTGAAGGCGCAGCGCGGCCGGCATCGGCGTGCTCGCCTGCTCCCACATGCGCTGCATCTTCTCCTGCATCTCGCGGGCCGCCGCCTGTTGCTGCGCGACGAGCTTCTTCGACTTGCCCGCTTGGCCGGTCGCCGCGCTGGCCGCGGCACCGATCAGGCCGGACAGCAACCCGCCGCCCGGCACCACGCCGGCGATGCCCGAGGCTATCGAGCTCATGGCCTGGCCTGACTGCGCGTTCTTTACGATCTCCCCGGTCCGCGCCGTGGTCTCCGAATTGAGCCGCTGAACCGCCTCGGCATTATCCTGCATCCGGACAGCATCCTCGCCGAGCCGAACCATCAGCCTATCGATTTCCGCCTGGAGCTGCGGGCAGCTCAGCGCCTGATCCTCGGCGCGGACGATGGTCCCCTGCTGCGATCCTTCCTGCGCCTTGGGCACATCCTGTCTCGCCATGGCGGGCTGGGTGCCAAGCGCAGTGGCCAAGAGCATCAGGGTCAACGCGCGGCCGCGATGAAAATGGCCGACGGGAAGCGAAACAGGGTGCATCGGATTTCTCCTGCTTGAGACTGGCTGAAGGGAGCGTCGGTATGGGGCGGCGCCGGGGGTCGGGGGTGGCGCCGCCCCGGGGTCTTCAGCCTGCGCGGCGGAAGACCCAATTCACCGGTCCATCGACCAGACGCATCCGCGTCGGCTCGAGTGTGACCGCATAGGTTTCGCTGGAGCCGGCCAGCGCGGCACTGCCCTCGCCGCCACAGCTCTTGCTCCAGCTCTCGGTGCCGCCAGTCACCTTGAACAGGATGCGGCCGCCCGCCTGCTCGATCTGCCCGGTCTTCCGGGTCCGGGTCGTCTTGAGGCAGGTGCCGTTCGGCGTTTCGGGATGGCGCTTCTCGATGCTCCAGCTGAACTGGCCGTTCGGCTGGATGTCGAGCGCCATCGAGCGGCTGACCTGCATCGGCACCGGCTCGGTAACAATGGTGGTGCGGGTGGCCGAATATTGCCCGACCGATCCACCAAGGTTGGTGCCGGTGCTGAGACCATAATTGGGCTGCAGCTTGAACCTGGGCGCGAGCACTAGTTCGAGCCCGCTGCTCGACTGCGTCCAGTGCCCGATCGGCGAGGATGCGGGCGCCGCGGTGCCGGTCAGCGCGAAGGCTGTAAGCAGCCCGGCGGCGGAAAGCGCAGCCAGCGAAAGGGTCTTCTTCATGATCGTCCTCCGAATGGTTCGGCCTGCAGGGGTTCGCGTGAGCGGTGGGCCGGGTTGAAAATCTCAGGGCAGGATCCCGATGCGCCGGGTGCATGGGCCCTGGTACCGGCTCTCCAGCGCGATCTCGGTCACCTCGCCGGGCTGGCCGGCGGGCGTGACCTCCAGGCGCAGCACCGCTGTCAGGACATTGCGGAAGTCGCCGTCGATCGTTCCGTTGAGCGCTACCGTGGCGAGCGGGTTGGAGCAGGTGGCGGCGATCGCATAATGATCGCCCTCGCGACGCAATTGTCGTTTGCAGGCGCGGCTCCGTTCGATGCCGAAGCGCTCGGCCAGATCATAGTCGGGACCGACACAGGTCTCTTCCGGATCGTCGATGCCACCGTCGGTCATCGCGACCGACAGCCAGCGTCCGGGACGGAGCCGGGGCAGGCGCACCGCCTCCCCCTCCTGTGCGGCAGAAGCGGCGGGAGCGCCTTCTCCTCCTTCGCATGCCGATAGGCTGAGGCCCATGCCCGCGGTGAACAGAACACCCGCCGCAACCTTCATGGCGCCGCTCCGTCAGCGACGGGTCGGGGCGGACAGGCGCGCCGGTTCCTCGCCATCGGTAAGACCGATCCAGAGCAGGAAGCCCAGTGTCAGCGGCAAGGCGAGCGTAGCGACGGTGAGCGTCGCCCCACCGAGCACGATCGCGAGGGCGAGCCCGGCCGGGGTCATCGCGCTCACCGCCGTGGCGAAGCCCAGGCCCCCGCAAAGCGCGCACAGCGCCGCCGGGCCGAACGCGATCCACGGCGTGCGGTCCATGTCGCGCAGCCGGCCCATCGCCAGGCAGGTCCAGGGATAGAGCAGGACCAGCGGGACGATCATGCCGAGCAGTGGAATGATCGACAGCACCAAGCCCACCACGAACAGGACCGCGCCCGCGATCCAGAAATCCGTCCGTGCCACGGTCTGGTTCGGGCTGGTCAGCATGGGAAGGAGTTCGTGCATGAGGATGGGTCCTTGTCTTCGGGATCGCTTTCGGTTCCCGTTTCGCAGCAGCCCTCGTCATCGCGGGGCGGAGCGGCGTAAAATCCGCGTGAAACCGGTTGCCGATCATCTTTGCCGCACGCGTGGAGCGAGCTATAGGCCGCCGGAATCGCACTAATCCGGGGTTTTGGAGTGGGAGCGCAATCCGGCTGGCGGCTGCGCCTGCTCGACAATTTCCGGCTGACGGGCCCTGATGGCGAGGCTGCACTCAGCGCGCGCAAGGCCATCGCGTTGCTCGCCTATCTCGCGCTCCAGCCGGACCGTATGGCTCGCCGCGAGGTGCTTGCCACCCTGCTCTGGGAGAATGCGGACCCGGCACAGGCCCGGGTGAGTCTGCGCCAGGCCGCCGCCGCCATCCGCAGGATCGAGGGCGACGGCCCGCCGATCCTAGTGAGCGAAGGCGACTTCCTGAAGCTCACCCCAGATGTCGAAATCGATGTCCGCAACTTCGAGCAGCTCGCCAAGGGCACTCCCCCTGAGCGCCGCGAGGCAGTGGCGCTCTACCGCACGGATCTGTTGCACGGCTTCTCGCTGCGCGATTCGGTTGCGTTCAACGAATGGCTGGGCGTCGAACAGGCAAGACTGCGCCAACGCGTGGTCGGCGCCCTGGTGAGCCTGATCGAAGAAGCACAGCGGCCAGAAGGCGACCTCAACGCCGGCATCGCCGACAGCCTCCACCTCCTGTCGATCGATCCCTTCAACGAAATGGGCCATCGCGGGCTGATGGCGCTCTATGCGCGGCAGGGGCGCGCCTCGCTGGCATTGGCGCAATATCGTGCCCTGTCGGATCTGCTGCGGCGCGAACTGGGCGTCGCCCCGGAACAGGCGACCACTGTCCTGTACCAGGAACTATCAGCAGGCAGGCGCAAGCTGCCCGAAACCCCGGCAGCCAGTGCGCTTGAGCTTCCGCCGACCGTAATCCCCGTACCGCCGGCCCAGGGATCGGAGGAACCCGACAGGTCCGCCCCTCCCGCCCGGGAGCCGCGTCACCGGCGCCGCCTGGCATGGGTGGCCGGGATCGGGATTGCAGGAGCGGCGGCCGCAGCTATCGGCTTCCTCGCATGGCCGGGCGAACAGCCCCCGACGATTGGCACGGTCTACCCCATCACCAAGGCGGACGACATCGAGGCGGAGCCCGCTTTGTCGCCCGATGGCGAGCAGCTCGTCTTCAAGATGATGAAGGATGGCAACACCGATCTCTATCTGTTGCCGGCAAAGGGTGAGGGTACGCCGCTGCGGCTGACCAGCGATCCTGCCGCCGATGAGGGCGCAGCCTGGCGGCCTGACGGCCTGGCGATCGCCTTTGTCCGTGTCCCCGCCGCCGGCGATCGCCCTTGCGAAATCGTGGTCAAGATGATGCCGGCGGGTGACGAGCGTGTCGTCGGCCGCTGCGCCACCACCCATGTCACCGACCTGGACTGGACGCCGGACGGCAAGCAGATCCTGTTCAGCGACAGCCCCAAGGCGGGCGCAGTGAACCAGCTCTATTTGCTGCGTGTCGATACCGGTGCCGTTCGGGTCGTCACGGCGCCGCCTGCGGAAACGATCGGCGACCTTTATCCGAAGGTATCCGCCGACGGGCGCCGCGCCGTGTTCGTGCGGATGTTCGGACACGACGCCACCGATGTGATGTTGCTCGACCTGGCCACACGCGCTGAGCGCCGGCTCACCAGGGACGCCGGGCACATCTGGAGCGTGGTCTGGTACGGACGCGACAGCATCCTGTTCTCCGCCGATCGGGGAGGCGACGCCGGGCTGTGGTGGCTTGACCTGCGGAATGGCGCGGAGCCGAGACGCCTCTCCGTCGGCGTTTCCGAATTCCGCCAACTGGCCTATTCGCGCAAGGCAAAGCGGCTCGCGTTCGAGGCGATGCAGGATCGCCGCACATTGCTGGAGCTTGCGCCGGACGCCCGGGCCGGAACACCTCCGCAGGTCGTGCCCGGGCTGCGGCCCGGCCTGTTCGACCGCTTCCCCACGCAGTCGGCCCTGGGCGACATCGCCTTTGTCTCCCGCCGCGGCGGCAGGGATGAAGTCTGGATCGCAACCCCGGGTCAGCCGGCGCGGCAGCGTACGCGACTGGGTAGCTGGATCATTCATGGACCCAGCTGGTCGCCGGACGGCACATGGATCGCCTTCAGTGGCATTCGCGGAGGAAGCTCGGACCTCTACATGATCCGGCGCGACGGCGGCGAGCCGATCCGGCTTACGGCGGATGCTGTTGAGGAAGAGCATCCTTTCTGGTCGCCCGACGGGCAGTATATCTATTTCGGATCTCGCCGTGGCGGTGGCTGGCGAATCTGGCGGATGGATCCCTCGCGCGCCAATTCGGCGCAGCCGGTAACCGGCGAGGGGCCTTGGCGTGCCATTCCCTCGTCAGACGGCAAGGCATTGTTTTATGTGGTCGATGGCGAACGCGGCATTCGCAAACGCCAGATCGGCCCGAACGGCCGGGTCACGGGGCCGGAGCAGCTGGTGGTCGATCTCCATCCGCGCGATTGGCGCAATTGGTACGTCACGCGCGACGCGATCCTTTATGTGGCGCGCGAGGGCGGCACTTCCGCCGGGATGATCCGCAGGCACGATCTGGCAACCGGAAAGGAAACCGATCTGACCGACGCCGGGCCGCTATACTGGAGCGCCAGCTTCGGGCTGCGCCGCGATGGCGGCCTCCTTCTGACCCGGCGCGATCTGCAGATCGACATCTATGGCTCGGATCTGCACTGACGCGCTCTGCCCGCCGATTTCACCGCCGTTTCACGCATCCTGCGTCACCATAGGCGGCAGGCGTCCCTAGTCCGCTCCGGGTGATCGGCGATATTGCCGAGTTCCATGAGGAGCGCTCGCATGAGCCTGTCAGGCGGCATGGCCCGCATCCTGTTTCCGCTTGTCCTCGGCACGCTTGCCGCACCGGTGCAGGCACCCGGCCTGATACCCGGCCTGTATGAGCTGACCACCACCGGCGCCAATACTGCCCTGTCCTCCAGCACGCGAGCGTGCATCTCGGCGAAGCGTGCGCAGGGCGCCTTTGCGCGGCCGCTGCCCGCCGCCGGATGCCGCATGGAGAAGGATTTGGTGTCTGGCGGCCGGATCGAGATCGTCATGCGCTGTGGCCCCGCCGATCACGGCCATTCGCTCACCGAGATCACGGGCGCCTATACCGAAAGGACGTTCGAGATCCGGACCCGAACGCTGGGCAGCGCCGGTGGATCGCCCCGAGAGATGCGCGTCACCACCCAGGGGCGCAGGCTCGGCGGGCTCTGCACGCTCTAGGCTCGAGGCTCTAGGCTCTAGGCTCTAGGCTCTAGGCCCCGGACCCAATTCACTCGATTTTCACGGCGCATGTCTCCGCCATCCTCGGAACGACATGCACGAGGCAGCCTTTCGAACGCTTCAATGGAAATCAACATGCACCCTCTTCGCCATGGCAAGCGCCGTTACCTGGCCGGTGCGAGCGCCCTGTTCCTTGGTATCGGGGCGCCTCCCGCCCATGCCCAGGAGCTGGCGCCGCTCGCCGATCCGGATGCGGACCTGATCGCGCCCCTCGTCGATCCGGATGCCGATCTGATCGCGCCCCTGGTCGATCCCGATGCCGACCTGATCGCGCCGCTGGTCCCACCCAAAATGCCAAAGCCGCGAAAACCCGGCCGCATGACCCATGTCGACGAGATCGTCCTTGAGGAACGGCCGGACGGCATGGTCCTCATCCAGCGTATCCGCGCCGATCCCTGCGGCATCTTCGAAGTGAGCTGGGGTGGACGGAAGACCTGTCGCAACCGGGAGATCAAATCCTACGAGCTCGTGCCGGCTGACAGCCTAGGCAAGAATCGCGGCCCGATCGATAACGACAAGGATGAGGATGACCAGTCCGACGACACGCTGAAGGGCCGCCCGCCGTCCGGATCGGGCGGACGTCCGCCTTCCGGTTCCGGCTCGGGCCCGGGCCCGGGAGGAAAGCCGCCAGGCAACGGTGGCGGCCCCGGCCCCGCGACGGGGCCATCCGGCGCGCCGGGCGGCGCAGCTGGCGGAGCAAAGTCCGGCACTGGAGGAGGCTCCGCTCCCGGCACGGGCGCCTCCACCCCCGGCAATGGCGGGATCGCCGCGCCGACGCCGGCACCGGAAGGCTATCGCCGCACGCGTGATTTCGATGTCCGAATCGTCCGGGCGACCGTCGATGCGAGTGGCCAGGTCGATGTGCTGCTCAACCTGCGCAACGCGACGCGCGCGGCAAAGCTGGTGGCCAATGGCGACTGGACGGTGACCGTCACCGACGAGGATGGTCTTGGCGTCCCCACGCGTGCGCTGTGGATGCCCGGCACCGGCACGCCCCAGCCGTTCCACATCATGCCGAATGTCGCACCCGGCGCCACGCGGGAAATCCGCTTCCTGCTCAAGCCGGAGACGGTTCACGCCAGGCTCGTCACGCTCTCCGTGCAGCAGAATGGCGCGCCGCCAATCAGCTTCGGCCTCCCAGCCCTGGCAACCCGGCCGAACGTCACGGAAGGCGCGCCAGCGGGGAATGGTCCATTCTCGCCGTTGCGCAATCTCGAGGTTCGTCTGGACAGGGCCGCGCCTTATCCGGGCCGCCGGTTCGAGCTGGTGTTTACCGCGCGCAACCGCAGCACGTCTGTCCAGTATCTCGGCGGCAGCAACCTGAACTTCTCGGCGATCGGATCGGGGGATCAGCAAGTGACCATCCAGCGCGAGACTTTCTCGATCCGCGGCACACCGGTCACGCCCACCGGGTCTGCACCGATCCAGCCCGGTGCAATCGCGCGCCTGCGCGTGTTGTTCGATCAGCCGGTGGCGGGGCCGTTCAAGGTCTCGGACGGGTCCGTCACCGCAACGCTCCAACCCACACCGGCCTCCGAACCGGAGTGGTAACGGCTTTGGCCGGCATGCGAACGCGGTTCCCGCCTCGCATGCCGGCCAGATCTCGTATAGTCGGCCAAATCTTCGCTTGGCTTGAACGTGTCAGCCCTGATCGGGCGTGCAGCTGCCGGCATAACGGCTTTCATAGGTCACCCGGCTGATGTCCGTGCCGCCACCGGGGACGCCGAGGCCGATCGTCAGGTCCGCGGTGACGACCGTGGTGAAATCGCCACCCAGCGTTCCCTTGATCGACGAGTTGAGCTCCTTGCTCGAACATTGAACGTCGATCACGTAATGGCCGCCCTCGCGCCGGAGCTCGCGCTTGGAGCACTCGCCTTCATTCTTGCCGCCGAAATTGTCGATGATGTCGGTCGCTGCATCGACGCAATGTTCCTCCGGTTCGGTATCGACGCCGGCGGACGCGGTAAGAACCTTAGTCTTCCATAGGCCCGGCCGCAGTTTTGCCGATGCCGGCGCCTCGGATGCAGCGATCGCCGCCGTGCCGTTTTCCACTTTGCCGGGACCGTCTCCGCCGGAAGTTCCGCAGCCGGAGAGCAGGAGCAGTGCTGGCACTGCAACCAGAATACGCATGTTGAATTCCTGTCTGGTAAAGTCTCAATAAGGGCGCCCCTCCGCTCCGGCGAGGCGCCCATTTGCCGCCAGAGCGGCATGTAAGCGGTGCGCTCCGGCGCTCAGCCGGCCGCGCACTGGCGATAGGCGGAGATCTTGGCCAGCCGGTCGAGCCGCGCCTGCTGCTCGGGCGATGCCTGCGGACCTTGGGGCTGCGAATTGCCGGTCTGCCGGCCCGCATCATAAATGGCCCCGTCGATGCTCTGCGTGGCCGCGCGGCCCACTGCACCGCCGACCACGCCGTCACCGGCAAGGCCGCCCACCTTCGGCACGATCGTCGATGATGCCAGGTTCTTCGCAAAGCCGAGCAAGCCGCCGCCCAGCTTCTTGCCGGATTGCTTGCGCTTGAAGCGCTTCTCGATGTCCTTGTTGATCTGCTCCTGTTCCTTGGCCACGGCTTCGCAGCTCATTTCCTTGTCGCCGGGGCGGGCGCCGGGAGCGGGGCTGGTCTGGCCCGAAGCGGGAGTGAGCGGCGCAACGAGCAAAAGGCTCGCAACGCCGGCGGCGATGGGTAGGGTCTTCATTCTCGTGCGTTCCTTCACAAGCCGCACCAAAGCGTGCGCTGGCGTGCCGGATAGGAAGCCCGCTGCCGATGCCGGGCCGCGCCGTCGTGAAATGCCCGTGAATTCGCGGCTCGGCCTCCGGTTCGGTAGGAAATGCGCACGCGAAGATCGGGCGAGACACCTGCGGATCGCCATTTTCACGGCGCTTTCACGACCGGGGCAGCCCTTCCGCACCGCCCGGCCCTATGCGCCGGAACGCATAATTGGCGCCGTCGCGAAGGGAATATCGGCATGATCTTGAACGCTGGCACCATCGGCCTGAAAGTCGCGGCTTCCGTCATGCTGATCGCGGGCATGGGATCGGCCCAAGCCGCCTGCCCCGCCCCGCTCGCCGATCTGGCGTGCCGGCAGACCGAGTTGCGCGTCACGGCGGCGGATGGCCATGTGATGGCAGGTGAAGTGCTGCTGCCCGGCAAGGGCAAACGCGTGCCGGTAATGATGCTGGTCAGCGGCACGGGCCGTCAGTCACGGGACTTCGAGGCCTTTGATGGCCGCTACCATCCGCATCGCGACATCGCACGGGCATTGCTCGCGGCCGGGATCGGCGTGATCCGTTTTGATGAGCGCAACACCGGCGCCTCGACCGGGGATCACAAGACAGCGCGCTCCGCCGATCTGCAAATGGACGTCCGTATGATCTTCGATCGCGCGGCGCACGTGCCGGGTGTCGATACCCGGCGCATGTTCCTGTTCGGCCATAGCGAGGGGGCGATCTTCGCCATGCAGCTTGCCGCCCAGGATCCGCTGGTCGCGGGGATCGCGCTCGCCGGCGCACCTTGGAAATCGGGCCGGGAAATGACCTGGGACCAGATCCGGATCGAGACGCCGCGCCCCGTTGGCATGCGCGATGCCGATTTCGAAATCTGGCTGCGCGGGAAATATGACGAGGAGATCCGCTTCCAGCAGTCGCGCCCCTCGCTCGCCGATCTGCTCGACTATGACGGGCGCGCGACCGCTGCCGGTGTCAGGCGACCTGCCCTTGTCCTGGAGGCATTGGAGGACTGGCAGGTACGGCCGCCCCAGGGGCGCCAGCTCGCAGAGGCGATCCACGAAAATGGCAACCGGCTGGTCCGGTACCGCGCGCTCGAAGGGGTCGGCCATCTCCTGACGCCCAATCCCGCCGGCGTGACCGATTATACGAAACTGCCCGGCTATTCGGTCGATCGCCGCGTCCTCGATGCGCTGGTCGACTGGGTGCGCTTCACATCGCGCAAGGCCGGGCGCCCCTGAACCTCCCTGCACATGACGGAGCAGTGCAATGAATCTAAATTATCTCCTCTAACCACCCAATCTCGGTCGTTTCGGTACAAATTTGCGACGCCGAAACCGCTCGGGCAGCAATCGCCCCATTTGCGGAAATTCGCTTAACAGCTAGGCCGTAGACTCATAAGCGCGGAGCCATAGCCGCATTGATGCGAGTTGGACCATAGCGAGGAAGTTGGCGGCGAGCTTGTCATAGCGGGTGGCCACGCGGCGGAAGTGCTTCAGCTTGGAGAAGAAGCGCTCGATCAGATTGCGCTCACGATAGAGGCGCTTGCTGAAGCAGGGCTTCCAGCGTCGGTTGCTTTTAGGCGGGATGTTGGGCGTAGCGCCCTGTTCCTCGATCAGTGAGCGGATGCGATCAGCGTCATAGGCTTTGTCGGCTAGCAGGATCGTGTGAGGGCCGAGATGGTCGAGCAGCGTGTCAGCGACTTGTCCGTCATGCGCCTGTCCAACAGTCAGGCTCAGCCGGATCGGGAGCCCTTGCGCATCGACGACCGCGTGGATTTTGGTCGTGAGGCCGCCTCGGGAGCGACCGAGACAATGATCTCGATCCCCCTTTTGCCGTCGCGGCCTGCTGATGGGCGCGAACGGAGGTGCTGTCGATCATCTGGATGTCGCCATCGTGCGCGGCGGTGATGGCATCCATCATCCGATCCCAGACACCGGCCTTCCGCCATCGCACGAAGCGGTTGTAGCAGGTGGTGCGTGGACCGTAGCGCTCCGGCAGATCGCGCCATGGCGCACCGGATCGCAGCACCCAGAAGATACCGTTTAGCACGCGACGATCATCGACGCGTGGAACGCCTCGCGGCTTGTTGGGTAAGAGCGGCTCAATCACGCGCCACTCGAAGTCGGTCAGGTCATATCGGCTCATGCAGAGCCTGAATCACAAACAGGCAGCAAAGTCAGCCTTCTGTTAGGCCGGCTTTATGGAGTGCTGCCCGAGCGCGAAAACGGACACGCGCGCAACGTTCGTGCTGCTCTTCGCTCGCGCCCTCTGGGCAATCGCACCTACGCGACAACCAATCTACGTCGGACGGGTCCAACCATAGCGCGACACGCCCACGCTCGCGCTCCACTTCATCATTGGTCGGTTCAACTCGGTTCGTCATCGCGTCAGTCTAGCGCCAGCGTCGTCAACGGCCCACCGATTTATGAGTTCACGACCTAGTAAGTCCGGGGCGGGGCGCCCTCCCTCTCCCGCGCGCAATCAGAACGACTGGACGACCGACTCCCGCACTGGCTAACGCGCGCCGATGCCTCGCCGCCGAAAATGGGTCCGTCCCCCTTCCCTCCCCTGGACCGCAGAAGAGGATGCCATCCTGGTCGAGTTGCCGGATCGGCGCGAGCAGCGATCTCTGGCCAACCGCACTGCCACGCCGGCGCTTCGGCGAAGTCGCGGAGCGCCGCCTCGACCTCAAGCCCCCCATCGCCGCCTTGCTCTGACGCACTGCCCGCCCCTTCCGCGCCCTTCTCCTTCCGCCAGCGGATCCTGTCAGGCCCAAGCTCAAGCGCAGCTGGAGCGCGACCGGCGCCCAGCACCGCTAAAGCCGTCGCCTGCCAAGCAGGCGGGCAACCCAAACGAGCGCGGCACGGGGAGGAGACAGGATTGCAGCAGCAAAGCCCGCCGTTTGGCCAGAGCAGACAACATGGATCCCGAACAGGATGTCCGGCGCGTAGCTATCTCCGCCGGGCCAAACGCCTCAAGCCTAGCCGGCACGCTTTGCGCGACGCGGCGCCGGCTTGGCCGCAGGCGCGGGTGCCGCCGCAGCGGCGGCCTTTGCGCCGCGCCCCCTGGCACCCAGGCCGATCTTCACGGCCATCTCGCGGCGCTGCGCCGAATAATTCTCGGCAACCATCGGATAGTCCGGCTTGAGATTGTAGCGCTCGCGATATTGCTCCGGCGTCAGGCCATGGGTCGAAAGATGACGGCGCAACGTCTTGTAGGGCTTGCCGTCGATCATGGAGATCAGGAAGTCCTTCGACCCAAGCGACTTGCGCACGGATACTGCCGGCGTGAACGCCTCCGCTGGTGCAGCTGCCGGCTCAGATGGTTCAACCGCATCCTTGTCGGCAGAAAGTTCGTTGATCGTCGCATGCATCGTGCGGAGGAATGCAGGCACTTCGTCGGCATTCACGCGATTGTTCTGGTTGCCAAGCCAGGCGATCGTTAGCTCGGCTGCGAGCTCCACCGCGTTGAGCCGATTTTCGTCCGCCATTTCCAGGTCCTCCAAAGTTCTATCCGGCGATGCCCGCAAAACCTTGCGGGTTAGTTGCCGTTTCCATGCGCCCTGGTCAAATGAAGTCGTCCGCCGGCTCGCCAATTTGAAGGAGCAACGGCCTTTGCGGCTGATTCTGTTCGATCAGACCGGAAGCCGGTTGTCGCGGCGCAAGCGCCATGGGCGGGTGATGTTCGCTTTCGGCGGAATTCACGGCAGCATGTTCGGCCGGCATCCAGGTCGTGGAGGAGATTGGCGCACGAGCCGAATGACGGTCCGCTTCTCGGCGCTCGCTGGGCAATGCCGGGCGCCAGCAACTAGGGCCCGCCGCTGCCTGCCGGCCCTGCCCATCGCCGTTCGGCCGGCCGAGGTTTCACGCACCGGGCAAGGCGACATCCTTGATAAAGCACCGGTCGCACATAGCTCCGGCAGCCCGGTCCGACTCTGGCCGGACCGAGGCCGCAGCGGAGTAAAGCTATGCAGCCTGCACGACGGGCGCCCGATCGAGCCCGCTTGCTTGTGCAAGCGCGGTATCGATCGCGTCGCGACGCGCTTCGTCGCCTCGACCGACACCCTCAGCGACGATCACCTCCACCTCCGCGCCAACAAAGCCGAAGACCGAGCGAAGGAGTGTTTCGGCATGTTCGTATGGGGCAAACGGCGAGCCGTCGCTGTAAACATTGCCCCGAGCCAGCGCGATGATCACCCGCTTCCCCTTCGCCAGACCCACAGGGCCGTTTTCGCCGTAGCCGAACGTCTTGCCGCGTACGGCGATGCGGTCGATCCAGGCCTTGAGCTGGCTTGGGATACTGAAGTTATAAAAGCCGGCGCCGATGACCACGATGTCGGAATCGAGGAACTGCTGAACCTCTTCTCCGCAGTCGAGAGCCATGAATGTGCGCGAATGATTACGCAGCAGGTCGAGGATCATCCAAGACCAGGCTTTGATCATGATTAACATCTGGAAACTTCATTCTTGTCGCGGTGATTCATTGAAATCGTCGTGGGGACGGGCACGGGGGATGTCGCTCTTCGAGCGTCAGGCTCCGATCGGATATGCGCCCTCGTCCGCGATAAGCCATAGAGAATGATCGCGGCCCGTTCTGCAGAAAGCAGGACTCCTGCCAAAGTCCTTGTTCAGGCCGCTCGTTCGCGGCACTAGACCGTGGCATGAGCGATCCCCTTCAATCCGCCATCGCAGACATAATTGCGCGTGCACCGGAATGGATACGCCAAGAGATGGCCACAAAGGATCACGCGACGCGCGAACGCGCCGAGGAAGCGCTGGCAGCGATGATTGCAAATGCGCTTAAGGAAGCAGACAAGTCCGGGACGTGAGCCGAGGCCCATCGTGTTTGCCGGCAGTTGAAAGCCCCAGGACAGCGAAGATCAGCGAGCTCGGAAACACGCTTGTGATGCTTCCACCGACGTAAGCACCCAGCGCGTAAGCAGAGTCAGCGCGGAGCTATGCCAAAGTCCGCGCTGACTGTCCGGTCAGCCGATGCCACGCTCCATCAGGCGCATCAGACGCGCGGAGAAAGCCCGGGGATCTTCCGGCAGCTCACCGTCGGCGATACGGGCTTCGTCGAGCAGGAGATGCGCAGCATCGGCGCGGACATTCTCATCCCCGCCTTCAAGCGCACTGAGCTTCTCGACAAGCGCATGCCGTGGATTGACCTCCAGCACTGGCTTCGCCTTCGCATCGAGGCGCCCCGCTCCCGCGAGGAGCTTCTCAAGCTGGCGATCCATGCCATGATCGGGAGCTACCAGGCAGACGGCGCTCTCGGTAAGGCGGTCGGAGATCCGCACTTCAGACACCGCATCACCCAGTATGTCCTTCATGAATGCAATAAAGCCGCTGACGGCCTGCGAAGTGGCCGGGGCCGGTTGCTCGCCATCGGCGAGCGGGATCAGCGCCAGGTCGGCAAGACCTTGTGTGACGGATTTGAAAGGCTTGCCTCCATAATCAAGCCCAGAAGCTGCCCAAAAACTATCGACGTGGTCCGCTAGGAGCAGAACCTCTATACCTCGGGCGCGGAAGCCCTCCAGTTGCGGGGACGTCGCAAGGCGATCGAGATCGGTGCCGGTCACATAGTAGATCGCGGTCTGATTTTCCTTGAGCCCGTCAACATAGTCCTTGAGCGAGCGCCATTCGCCGCCGGACGCAGTCGTCTTGAAGCGAGCAAGGCCAAGGAGGGTCTCGCGGCGCGCATAATCCTCGTAAAGCCCCTCTTTGAGGACCGGGCCAAAATTGTCCCAGAGGGCCAGGTAGCGGTCGCTGTCATTGGTCGAGAGCTTTTCGAGTTCGGACAACACGCGATTTGAGACGCCTTTCTGGATCGCCGCGAGGATCGGGCTCTCCTGGATCATCTCGCGCGAGACGTTGAGCGGCAGGTCATTCGAGTCCACCAGGCCACGCACAAATCGCAGGTAGCGCGGCAGGATCTCGGCGTCGTCGGTTATGAAGACGCGACGGACATAGAGCTTCATCCGGCCCGCTCGGTCGGGTTCGAACAGGTCGAATGGCCTGGTCTGTGGCACAAAGGCGAGCACGCTATATTCGTGCAGACCCTCCGCACGGTAGTGCAAGGTCAAGGCAGGCTCATCGAATGGGCCAGCAACACTTCGATAGAAGTCCTTATATTCCTCGGACGTGATTTCGCTTTTCGGTCGGAGCCAGAGCGCACCACCATCGGCAATCTGCCTGGGCTCGGAATCGGGCTTCTCCTTGAGGAAGATCGGGACGGGCACGTGGCCGGACTGTGCCTTGATGATCCTCTCCACCGTGAAGACTTGCGCGTAGCTCGCCGCGTCTTCCTTCAGATGCAACAGCACACGGGTACCCCGGACCGGCGCATCCGACGTCTCGACGGACTGGATCGTATAGGTGCCCAGCCCGTCCGACGACCAGGAGGCTGCGCTGTCTGCGCCAGCCCGGCGCGAGATGACCTCGACCTGGTCCGCAACCATGAACGCGGAATAGAAGCCGACGCCGAATTGCCCGATGAGGTGGCTATTGGCACCATCCTTGGCGCCCGCGATCTTTTCCATGAAGGCCTTGGTACCGGAGCGGGCGATTGTGCCGAGCGCATCCGCGAGCTCAGCTTCGCTCATGCCGATACCGTTGTCTTCGACGATCAGCCGACGCGCCTCGGGATCGAGCGTCACGGTTATGCGCGGTTCACTATCGTCTCCGAGCAGCGCGGGATTGCCAAGCCCCTCATAGCGCAGCTTCTCGCACGCATCGGCTGCGTTAGAGACCAGCTCGCGCAGGAAGACTTCCTTGTCCGAGTAGACCGAGTGCACCATGAGGTGAAGCAGCTTGGCGACGTCGGCTTCAAAGGAGCGGGTTTCGGGCGTGGCTTCAGTAGTCGTCATGCAATCTTCCTGTAGTTCTCCAATGTCAGGCAGCGCGTGAGATGGCTGGGCGATCGCGGCGTTTCAAGCGTGCCCGCCTCAAGCGCCAGAGATTGAACGGCCTCGTCCATGCCCCGGCTCGCTGCCAATTACCTGCAACACCGATCCCGGGAAATGGGGACACTGACCTATCCTGGACGATCGAGCTAATCGTTCACCCGGCACCGACTGATCGAAAGCGTTGCTCCGCAGATACTCACGTATAATGGCTTGTCGGTAAGAATAGAAACATGACCGGGGAAGAAGTTAACCGGAGACTATCGTGCAGCAACCCCATTCACTGGATCTCGATCACGCGGAATGGATGGCCGTGTCTGTAGCGCTGAGCGATGCGGCCGAGCTGGATTGTGCGCCGCCACCGGCGCCCGGCTCGCTGCGCGCTCGGTTCGCTCGAATTGGCATGATGATGACCGGACGGCACCCAGCCCCGCCCCTCGCTAATCCGCGCCTCGAGGCAGTCCGGCAGTTCGTGTGCATGAAGAAGCGCCGTAGCGATGAAGCGGATGACCTGGTGCCCGAACTGATGGCTCTTGGGTTCAATCATGCCCAGGTCCAGGCCCTGGCGCTTCTGTCCCGCTGAAATCCGCCTCCGGGTATCCCAGTTACGTGAAACACCGGGTGCTGCATGGCGACAGCTTGCGGTCAGAGATATTGGCGGCGCTTCGCGCTCGGGATCACAAGCCCGAAAACATAACTCTGTCGCCGGGATGTCGGCCCGAATGCAAAGGGTCGTCCTAGAAAGCGGCGCTTTGCATCGTCTCGCAGAACGCGGACGGCTTAGACGGGCCACGCCTTCGGGGCGGAGGCCAGGCCCAGGTCCGCCAGATGCGGCATTGGACAATGAGACATCAGACCATCTCCTTGCGTTTGTCGACGATGGTAAAGAAGATCGTGAGCGCTCCGGCACATTTTCAAGAAGCAAATCACTGACATCAGGAGATAATGCGAACCGCCGGGTAACTGGGGCCGATCAGCTCCGGACGGGATGAAGTTCGGGAACGCCGGGAAAAGCAGCGCGCTGTTGCCGGCGGGAGAAAAGCCATGACCGATCACGCCACGAACCAGCCGGACACCGATCGCGACGCCGCAGAGCGCGCCACGAACGCGAACATCGCCGACGAGAATACAGCCTATGTCCCGCCTGCGGGCCGACAGACGCTCACGCAGGACGATCAGGGTATCCCCCCGACGGGCGAGGAGGATACCCTCGCCGAGGTAAGCACGACCGAACAGGACCCCGATGCCGTCGCCGATCTGTCGGAATCGGACGCCGGTCCGAATGACGACAGCATCGAACCATCACGCATTCCAGGCTCGGCGCAGGAAATCGACGTCGAGGGTGTGACCGGCCCCGGTCCGAGCGGCTAAGTCGCATCGCACGTCGTCGCGATCGGCCTTGCACATGGACAGCGGCCCGACGCAAGAGCGTCGGATGTTCTCGCGTTTCGCTTTGGCTTGGCTCGTCGCTGCCGGCATCGCCACTTCTCTGTTTACCGCCCTCCCCGGCAGGACCCAAGCGACCTCGACTTTCTCAGGCTGCAGGGTCGTGGACGGCGACACTTTGCGCTGCGGCGATGAACGCATCCGGTTACTCGGGATAGATGCGCCGGAGCTCCCGGGCCACTGCGCGCAGGGTCGTAACTGTGCGCCGGGAAACGGCTTCGCCTCGATGCGCAGCCTCAGTGAAGCGCTGACCCCTCCTCTGAACATCCGGCGCGTCGGCTACGACCGCTATGGACGCACACTTGCCCTGGTGTCCGGATCCAGGGGCGACCTTTCCTGCTGGCAGCTCAAGCGGCGCCAGGCGATCTACAAGCCGAACTGGGATAATGGCGGCCGGCTCACCGCCATATGCAGCGCCGCCCGCTAGGGAAAGCCGCGTCACCCGCCACCGGCGCTAGGGCGTCTGTCCGTAGCGCATAAAAGCCGAAGCCACCTTCGCGTCGAGCTTCTGAGCGGCGGCTAGATCAGCGGTCGCCTCGGCTGTGCGGCCGAGGCTCTTTGCGGCAATAGCGCGACCATAAAGCGCCGACGCCATCTTCGCATCGCCCTTCACTGCCTTGTCGTAAAAGGTCCAGGCATCCTGCCAACGCTGCTGCTGAAGCGCGACCAGCCCCGCGCTGTCATAGTTGTTCGGCTCGGGCGCCAGGGCAACGGCCCGATCGCACTGGGACCGTGCCTTGTCGAACTCGCGCCTGAGATAGGCGGCCCGCGTCCAGCACGCGGAATTGAAGCCCGCTCCATAATCAGGCGCGCGAACGGTCAGCGCGTCATAATCGCGAAGCGCCTCTTCATATAGGCCCAGGCGATTGTACAGGTCCCCGCGTCGCTCATAGGCCAGAGCGAAGCCGGGATCAGTGGCGATTGCGCTGGAGAAGTCGACAAGCTGCGCCTGTTCCGGCTGTTCCAGCGCACCGCGCACCAGGGCGCGGAGATAATAGGTCCGTCCAAGCTCGGCCTTGTCGTCCATGCCGATCCGAATTGCCTTGTCGAAATCGGCCATGGCCAATGGCCATTTCTCCTCGCTGCCGGCGAGCCGTGCACGCATCGAATAGGCAAGCCCGTTTCGCGGATCGAGCACGATCGCCTTTTCCGCCGCGGTCCGAGCCGCCGGCTTGTCCCCGCTGCGCATCAAGGCGTCCGACAATCTTGCATGGACTGAGCTGCGCCAGGCCGGCGTGAAGCCGGCCACCCCGCGCATCGCGTCGAGCTTGGCCATTGCCGGGTCCTGCGTCGCCTCGGCGATCTCGAGCGCCCCCTTGAGGTCCGGCAGGGCCCTATCGACGGCATCCTTGCGCAGCCGGTCGGTTCCTCGAATGGCCAGGGCGCGCGCCCGCGTGGCATCTGGAACGCCGCCCGCATTGATCAGGTCGCTGCAGGCCGAGACGTCCTCCTTGAGGCAGCGCTCCTCATAGATGCCGCGGACATAGTCTGACAGGCGCTCCTGCGCCGCAGCGGTGCCACTCGCCAGCAAGGCTGTCGTTACCATGATGACTCTGACCATTCCCGCCCTCCCCTTGGGTGTGGATGCTATCATCATGCGGGCGATCCACAACCGGCATGGATCAGTGCCGGGGAGGCGCGACGGACCTTAATTACCCTTGCGGGCCCTGCGCGAGCGTTCGAGCCATTGACCGACCATCGTCCCGACCAGCGTTTCGAGAGCAGCGAAGATCGTGGCGAAAGCGACCCAGGAGGACAGCTGTCCGCCGGCCGCATAGATGGCCGCAAGCGCCCATAGAAATACCAGAGCGAAGGGCAGGTTTCCTCGACTGCGCGCCAATGCCGTACCGGCGATCGCGCCGCCGAGCGCGAGGACCCCCGCCGCAATCACGGGTGCCGCGGACGCATCGGCCTCTATACCGTGAAAGCGCAGGGAAGCTGCAATGTTGACGATCGTCGCCGCGGTCAACCAGGCGGCAAGGGCGCTTAGCGGAAGGCGAACGCACCAGCGATCCCCTGCAGACAGCGGACCGCTCCAGCTTGTCATATGCTTGAGGGCTGCCAGGAGCGAACCGAGCGAGAGGAAGATGATCGCGACGGAAATTGCGCTGAGATCGACCAGCTGGACGTAGAGTGCCCAGAGCGTGTTGCCGAGAAATGCCAAGGCCGCCGGCCAGCGCAGACCGCTGACATAGGCGTTATCGCGCTGTGAGGGCAGAGCCTGATAGATCGCGAAGACGAACGATCCCGTGTACAGCGCACCCCAGATCGAAAACGCCCAGCCGGCGGGCGTTATCAAGGTGCGGACGGCGTCGGATTGCTCTCCGATAGGCGTTCCCAGGCCGACAGCCTGCATCGCTGCGGCCGCGACCTGGGCGATAGCGAGGACGAGCACCGCGGCGCGGGACAGGTCGGGAGCTGGTTGAATGCTTCGCGCGATTGACTGAGCCATTCGCGTAGAATTCCGGCGACGCGTGTTCGTTCCGCCCACGCCATTTCGGCCCATTACAGAGAGCTTTGGTCCGCGCCGATGCGTGGGAAAGCGCCCCGCATCGGCCCGGTCCGTGCTAAACTACATGGCCCCTATCGAGTTCCAGTCCAGGCGCGACGTTTCGAGGCGCAGACGGCAGAACGGCTCCGGGGTGCGGCCTGCCGCCTGATGCGGAATATGACGGCAGCTTGTGTGACCCTCAGGCGATCGCGGCCATTGCGAGCTTGGCATCGTCAATCGAGCGAAAGCGGACGAGGCCGCCTGCTGGCCCTTCGGGGTGGATCGATATGGGGGATGATAGTCGATTACTTTCGATCGCTTCCCGCAGTTTCTCCAGCTCTGCCGCCGTCAGCGAGAAAAGGGCCGATCCGCCACCGCCAATCTGCTTCATTGCTGCTCCCTGCTACCCATTCCGTCGAAACGGCATGCCGTAAGGCGACACTCGAAGGCCCTGGACGACCGGCACGCCCCGCCGCCCTGGCCAGATATCGCCTGGTTATCGTGGCCAGCCATTAGAAGAGGTCAAGCCCTGACCGTCTCCGTGACAACGCCTAATGGAAGTCGTGGCTACGGACCTTGATCAGGTCCTCGGGATCGACACCGTTCGGAAAGGGCGGCGAATAAAGATCGCGCGGCTTCCAGCCCGGGTCCCCGCGATCGGGACTACCGGGGTGGGACGCACCATCTCCCCTGCCCTGCGTCAGCGGGAAATCCATCCGGCCGATGGAGCGCAGCATATCGTCGCGCGGGACCACCCGGTCGACGATGACATGGATCACCTCTCCCTCCTTCTGCAGCCGCCCCCGTAGTGAAACCATCGAGGCCGACATCACCACGCGACGCTGCCTCTCGAACCGGTCGGGCCAGAGAATGCCGTTGGCGACGCCGGTCTCGTCCTCGATCGTGATGAACAGCACGCCCCGCGCCGATCCCGGGCGCTGGCGCACCAGGATCACGCCCGCAACCTCGACATGCCGGCCGTCGCGGATGCCGGCGAGATCCGCGCATTTCACGATCCGCTCGGCGGAGAGCTGCTCGCGCAGGAAAGAAAGCGGATGCGCGCGCAGCGACAGCTGCAGCGTTCGATAATCCTCGACCACCTCGCGCCCGTCGGTGAGCGGCGCCAAGGCCACATCAGGCTCCCGGCCTTCGGGGGAGAAGCCGCCCTCACGAGCGTCAGCCGCTGCGAACAAGGGCAAGGGCGCCTCGCCCAGCCCCTTCACCTTCCAAAGCCCCTGGCGGCGGTCCTCGGCGAGGCAGTGAAAGGCGTCGGCCTCCGCCAGCCGTTCGATCGCGGCGCGTGGCACGCCGGCGCGGCGCCAGACTTGCTCGACGCTCTCATAGACTTCGTCTCCACGCGCTACCGCGATCGCGGCCCCGTGGACATTGGCGAGGCCGCGCACCTGACGGAAACCCAGGCGGACGGCGAGATAGCGGCCCCTGCCCGGCTCCAGCGTGCAGTCCCAATGGCTGTGGTTGATCGAGACCGGTCGGACCTCGACGCCGTGCTTTCGCGCATCCGCCACGATCTGGGCCGGCGCGTAGAAGCCCATGGGCTGGGCGTTGAGCAGGGCAGTGCAGAAGACGTCCGGATGATGATGCTTCATCCAGCACGAGGCATAGGCGATCTTGGCGAAGGAGGCGGCGTGGCTCTCGGGAAAGCCATAGCTGCCAAAGCCTTCGATCTGCTTGAAAGTGCGCTCGGCAAAGTCCTTGGGATAGCCGCGCGCGATCATCCCACCGACCAGCTTGTCGTAGAAATGGCTGACGCCCCCGGTAAGCTTGAAGGTCGCCATGGCGCGGCGCAGCTGGTCAGCCTCGACCGCGGTGAAGCCGGCACCAACGATCGCGACCTTCATCGCCTGTTCCTGGAAGAGCGGCACGCCCAGGGTCTTCTCGAGCACGGCGCGCAGCTCGGGCCTGGGGTATTCGGGCTTCTCCTTGCCCTCGCGCCTGCGCAGATAAGGGTGGACCATGTCGCCCTGGATGGGGCCAGGTCGCACGATCGCAACTTCGATGACGAGGTCGTAGAAGCGCGTCGGCTTCATCCGCGGCAGCATCGACATCTGCGCGCGGCTCTCGATCTGGAAGACACCGAGCGTGTCGGCCTTCTGGATCATCGCATAGACTTGCGGGTCGTCGTCCTGCAGGTCGGCCATGCCGACGCGCACACCCTTATGCTCTTCGAGCAGGTTGAAGGCGCGGTTCATGCAGCCGAGCATGCCGAGGCCCAGCACATCGACCTTCATGAACTTCAGGGCGTCGATATCGTCCTTGTCCCACTCGATGATCTGGCGGTCTTCCATCCGCGCCGGCTCGATGGGCACCAGGTCGTCCAACCGGTCCTGGGTCAGCACGAAGCCGCCGGGATGCTGGGACAGATGCCGCGGGGTGCCGATCAGCTGGCGGGCCAGGCGCAGGGTCAGCTTCAAGCGGTGGTCGTTCGAATTGAGGTTGAGGCTTTCGATCTGCTCGTCCGAGATGCCATCCATCGACCAGCCCCAGACCAGGCCCGTGAGCATCTTGGTAAGATCGCGCGGCAGCCCCAGTGCCTTGCCGACCTCTGCCACGGCACCGCGCGTCCGGTAGCGTGTCACCACCGCGGTCAGTGCTGAGCGATGTCGGCCATAGGTCTCATAGATCCACTGGATTATCTCCTCGCGCCGTTCATGCTCGAAGTCGACATCGATATCGGGCGGCTCCTTGCGCTCGCCGGAGACGAAGCGTTCGAAGAGCAGCTCATGCTGGATCGGGTCGATCGAAGTGATGCCGAGCAGGAAGCAGACACAGCTGTTCGCGGCAGACCCCCGCCCCTGGCAGAGAATGCCCCGCCGGCGGCTTTCCTCGACGATCGAGCGAACCGTCAGGAAATAGGGCGCATAGCCAAGCTCGCCGATCAGCTTGAGCTCATGTGCGATCTGGTCAGCGTAAGCGGCAGGCACGCCGTCCGGGAACTTCGCATCGGCAGCCGCCTGGGTGAGGATTGCCAGGGCCTCCTGCGCGGTCCGGCCCGCCATCACCTGCTCATAGGGATATTGATACTGGATCTCGCCGAGATCGAAGGTGCATCTCCGCGCAATATCCGCGCTCGCTTCGATCGCATCCGGGAAGGCAGCAAAGCGCCGCTCCATTTCAGCCGGCGATTTGAGATGCCGGTCCATGAAGCGCTCGCGCCGATAGCCCAGCGCCTCGACCGTCGTTCCCAGTCGGATAGCGGTCACCAAATCCTGGAGCGGCCGCGCGTCCTGACTGTGATAGAGAATGTCCCCGGTAGCGACCGGCCGCACCCCGGCGGCCCGGGCCATCGCATCCAGCGCATGCAGCCGGGCCATATCGTCCGGACGGCGGCGAAAACTCATCGCGCTATAGCTGCGGGTCCCGAACAGGTCCGCCAGCTCAGCCAGGTGGCCAGCGGTCGCCTCGTCGGCCAAGTCCGGCACCAGGATCGCGACCAATCCCTCAGAATGATTAGCAATATCACTCCAATCAAGGATGCACCGCCCCTTGCCGCCTCGCGCTTTGCCGAGCGATAGCAGCCGGGTCAGCCGGGACCAGGCCGGCCGATCGGTCGAATAGAGCAGCAGCGCCCTGCCATCCGTCAGGTCGACTCGCGCGCCGGGAATCATGCGAACGCCGGTCGCCTTCTGCCCGTCCCAACCACGAACGACCCCGGCGACGCTGTTCCAGTCCGCCAGGCCCAATGCCTTGTGGCCCTGCAGCGCCGCGGCCGAAAACAGTTCCTCGGGTGCGCTCACGCCGCGCAAGAACGAGAAGTGGCTTGTCACCTGGAGTTCTACATAGGTTGTCATCCCGGGGCCGCTCCCCGCCCCATCGATGGACGCTGCCGGCAAGTCCATGGATCGACAGCATAGCTCCTTTGTTGGTGCGCCATGGACAATCGAAAAAACATCGTCGCCGTCGGGCTTCTGACCGCGTTCGACCTGGAGAGGCTGGGAAGCAGCTTTACCCGGGCGATCCCGGTCGAGGATGGCGAAAGCTTTGCAGATGTCCTGGAGAAGCTGGAGGCGATTGACTGGCCACCTGACCCGGGCGATTGAGGCACCGTTCGCTGAACCTGTGCCATCAGCCGAAAAAGCCATGCAGGTGCCAGCTTAGGTCGCCGGTCTCGGCCTCGACGCCGTCGCCCCGGCGGAACAGCCAGAAGCGCTGGCCGCCCTCGACCTCGACCCGGAAATAGTCGCGGATCGCCCAAAGCTCCCGGTCGGTCCGCCACCATTCGCCATGGATGCGCTCAGGCCCGTCGCCGGCCATGACGCGATACGCCTTGCCCCGCCAAGTGAAGCGGCGCGGCGGATGGTCAGGCAGCAGCGCCACCACATGGGTTAGCAGTTCGGGCTGGCGCAGGATTCGTACCGGCCGCTTCCAGACCGGCCAGCCTTCCGGATCGACAAGAGGCGCCAACCGCCGGACGGCGCGTTCGGGGACGTCGCTCTGCTCCAGCCCCAGGCGAAACACCGCGCCCTCCCCGGCCCTGCCGGTAAGCTGGTCAACGGCCGGGGCCAGGTCAGCAGGCACGTTCTCATCCGCCAGCAGGGCCGCGCCCGAACGCGCGCCGAGCGGCTCGCTATGCGGCACTGTCAGCCGCATTGCCTCGATGCCGAGACCGGGCTCGAGCCGGTCGATCCGCAGGCCGAACATTCGCTTGAGATGCCGCCCATCCCGCGTGGCCCGTGCGGCCCCGATCGAGAGGTGCTGGTCGGCTCCATCAACCCGCTCGGCCGTGATCATGGCGGTACGCACGCCCAGCCCCCGCCGCTCGAGCACGAGGACAAGGTCTCCCACAAGATCCGCGATTACCTGTGCGATTGCCTCGGGCGTGCCAATAGGCTCGAGCAGCCGCCGGGATACTTCCGGCGCCTCGAACGCGATGACCGGCACGATGGGCTCGGCAGCGCGCCCCAGCGCCTGATCGAGCCGGGCAAGCGCCGCCAGGCCGAGACGCCGTGCCAATGGTCCGCGCGGCATCGGCAGCAAATCCTGGATGCGCTCGAGCCCGAAACGTGCCGCCGATGCCAACGCCTCGCCCTCGAGCCGAAGCGCGGCCACCGGCAAATGCGCCAGCGCTGAGACCTCCTGCCCGGACGGCAGGATCGTCACTGGTTCTCCCCCAAAGCGAGCGAACGCATGGGCGGCTCCGGCGGTACCCGCGATTGCGATCCGTGCCGTGAAGCCGAGGCGCGCAAGGAATCGCAGCACCCGCCGGCAAAAGCGTGCCTCGCCCCCGAACAGATGGGTGGCCCCTGTCAGGTCGAGCCAGATCCCATCGGGACCGGAGGGAGAGGCAATTGGCGTCCACCTGCCAACGGCATGGAGCGCCAGACGCTCAAGCCAGACCTGATCGCCCTCCGGGTCGGCTTCGCGCACATCGAGATCCGCTACCAGCGCGCGGGCGTGTGCCGCAGCCATGCCGGGCGCCAGATCCCGCGCCAAGGCAATCGGACAGGCCGCCGTCACCACTTCACGCTGCCCAACACGCTCGATCAGGACGGTCGGGCGTTCCCAAAGCTCCAGGGTCGGCCTCGGCATTGCAGGCTGCGGGGGCGCCCCCTCATCTGGCGGCATGGCACGAAACGGATGCTGCGCCGGCTCAGAACGCCGGCCAAGCTCCCGCATGGGCGGGCGCTGATGCGCCGGCAGCCTGGCAATCCGCTCCGCTTCCCCTTGCCGGCTATGCGCAGCGTCCTGCGCCCAGCGGGAGCCGGGTCGCCAGCCACCGCCGCGCGGGACCGAGCATGCCCCGGGGTCATCGTCGACCGCCGGCGGCAGGACGGATGCTGTGGACCAGAACCGCTCAGGCGGCGCGACTGGCCGCTCCAGCCGCCGCAGCCGCTCGATTGCGAACTGGGGCAGGTAGAGCGAGGCGACCCTTGGCATCGCAAGCCTCGACCAGAAGAGAAAAGGGATTGCCGCCGCGCTGGCGAACAAGATCGACCGACCAGCAACTCCGCCCGACCCCAGGATGCGCCAACGGCACCGACGGCGCGCAGCCGATCCGCCAGCGCGTACATGCTGCGGACGGGATCTCGAGCGGATCGCGCGCCTTTCGCGCCCAGCGCCGCAGCAGCAGCATCGGCGTGCGCCCATCCGCGGCAGCGAGCTGAAGCCGGCGGGTTGCGGTCTGGTCGGCCGCCTTCACCTCGGCAACTACCGCGGCAAAGCTCCCGTCGCGCAGGCAATCCTCGGCAAGGGCGAGTGCCATGACCTCGTCCCTGCCCTGGCAATAGATCAGCTTCGTCGGCGGGAGCCCCGCCTGCTCAAGGCCCGGCGCGTAGAGATCGAAGCTCGTCAGAGCCCAGACACTGGTCGCAGTGGCTTCACGGGCAAAACGCGCGGCCACACCGGCAGCGAACAGGGTCGCCGCTGCATCGTCGCCCAAGGTGGGAGATGCAGCCGCGATCTCGTGCAGGCCGCCACCGTCCAACCCGCCATGGGCAAGCCGCGAGTCGATCGCCTCGATCCCGAATGGTAACAATGGGGCACCGCTCGTCACCGGCACGGCGATACGCGCCTTCAGCTCGGCGAGCAGGCGTGCGCGATCATTCTCGGGAAAGGGAGCGGCGGTTTGCATAAGGGAATAACGACTCGTTCGTTCCCATTATGTTCCGCGCATATCGTCCCTTCGTCAAGCCATGGGTTTTACCCACGCCCGTCATCAGGCGCGTTGCTACCCGGGCGGCCAACAAAGGGTGGAAAGCGGACGGGCGGCTTCTGCGAGGATCGGCCTTGCGAGACTTGGGAGATTAGTCGACCGGACAGAGACGGAGGTGAGCAATCCCATCCTGGGTCCAGGCGTGCACCTTAGATCACCCCCCCTCGACATCCGGAATAAATACGGCTGTCGTAAACCCTGAAGCGCTGTGTCGCCGCTCCACCTTGCCTCCGAGTTGCTTCGCGAGGAGTCGAACAAGCTTGGACCCGAGGCCGGGCTTGCTCTCGCTGTCACAACCGATGCCATCATCCGAAACGATGATCTCCAAGCCGCTGTCCCTCTGGGTGATCTCAACCCTCACGATCCCACCGCTCTCGCCGGGATACGCATATTTGAAACTGTTGGTCACCAGTTCGTTCACGATCAGGCCGAGTTGGACTGCAACGGGTCCAGCCACGTCAATGGGGTCGCACTTCACCCGCACCGCAATGGGGCGCACGTCGCGCAAAAGATCTCCCAGCCCGTGGCACAATCCGCCGACATAGTCCGCAAGATTCACCCGTCGGTAGTTTCTGCTCTCGCGCAGCCGCTCCTGCGCTTGGGCCACGACGAGCACCCGCGCGTTGGCTGCGTCGAGCGCCGCGCGGACCTCGGGATTATTGGATGCGCGGCTTTGCAGATTCATGGCGGCAGAAATGATTGAGAGATCGTTTTTTGTGCGGTGCGCGAGTTCCTCCAGAAGCAATGCCTTAGCGGCCTCGCTTTCGTTGAGTTTCGTGATCGTCTTGCGCAACAACTCCGTGACGGCCGACATCGTAAATCCGATCAGGACGAATATCGCCAAGGCCAGCCACGCCTGCATCCCGACGTTGAGTGTGAATCTCGGTTCTATGAAGAGATAGGCAGCGATCGCCGCGCTGAGGATAGTCGCAAAGAATCCAGACCCCCGGTCAAACAGCAGTGCGCAGAGAAATACCGCGGGAATGAATAGCAGCAGGGGAAAATGCTGTAGCGGCCCCTCGAGCGCGTAACGAAGGCCCGTCGCTGAAAGGATGATAAGAGCGCTGGTCCCATATCGCACTGCGGTGCCATGCCCTCGGTTCGGGAGAAGCCGGACCACTAGGTTTTCGATTGATGGAGCTCTCGGGGCGTCCGACATATTCTGCAGGCCACCTTTCCAGCCGCGCCGGGATGTGAACCATTCGAGCGGCGCGCGCGCTAACTCAGATCAACCTGGAGGTATCGCCTCTAAACTTGTGTTCACTGGTTCGTGCCTCCGATGAAGCGTCGCGCAACGTGCGGCATCGCCATAACGACGACGGTCCGGAATTGGGGCTTTTGGCCTCCTGTCCGCTTCTGGACGGGCGGCTGCCCGGCTGAGCGACCGACAAGCGGTGGACTGCCGCCCGACCGATATCAGCGCTTCCCTAGCCGTTCCAAGGGCACATCTTGCGCTGCATGCGACCAGCCCCGGAGCCTCTATTTCCAATGAGCCCCAAATTTCGCCTCCATCCGACGAAGTTCCTCATCAAGCACGGCCACCTCAGCATCGTTCTGGTCCGCAACTGCGAAGCGGATGCGGGTACTGAGCTCGGCCATGGCATATTTGGCGTATGCCAGCGCATTTGCTTCGCGCTCGATCACCTCTGTCGCTTGGCTTGCGAGGGCCTTCAGGAACTCAAGGCCGTTCGCGTCCACGGTCCGGGGTTTCTGGTCCAGAAGGCATAACGTACCCAGCGCAAAGCCATCGCTGGTTACGAGAGGTGCGGCGAAATAGGCACGCACGTTCATCTCAAGCACGGCGGGAGCGAACTTGAAGCGTGGCTCGTGCCAAGCATCGGGGACACACAAAGGCGCGTAATTGCGAACTCCAATCGCGGCGTCGCAGAAGCTGTCCGGCCTGGCGAACTCCCTAGGATCGAAGCCGTAGGCGACGGCTAGCCACAATGTGGAGCGGTCGACGATAGACACTGCGGAAAAGGGAAAACCGGTCTCTGCGGCGACCCACTCAACGATTTGGGAGAGCTCGGCGTCACCGCTCATGCCAAACACGCCGCTCGTCAGCACGCGCGCCTGACGGCGAAGCTCTGCGAGTTCCCGCTGGTTACATTCGCGAGCCTGTTCGATCAATCGAACCTCCTTAATCGATCCCGCGCCTCTATACTCGCGCTAGCGCCAACTCAGGCGCGAACCACTGTCACCTGACAAATATTATTAAGCCATTCAATGATAATGAGGCAATTCTACCAAATTTAAACGAGGCGCGCGCATGTAATATTGCTCACCAGCTCAGAGAATATTTGCGCTACTAAGACGTATCGGCGAAATGACAGTCGGCCTTCGGGCTCTTCACGATCGAAGCAAATGATACTGCCATGCCGCTCCGTCGAGCCAATCGTCCTAACGCACGTTAAACTGCAGAGCTTGGCCGCAACCTCGCGCGATCCTGTGGGTTGGGCGGTGACCAGAACGTTGGGTAGCCGGACACGTACGATCCCGATCGCGCGCGGGTGCCTGCCCTATGAACGGTGGCCCCGGTCGCAGGCGCGCGTTGGCTTCGGCGCGCGCAGGCACCCGCAAGGGCCTTCGACGAGGACCTATGAAACCCGAATTCCTGACCATCCCCACCCATGCGATCACGCGTCGCGATCCCCAGCGCTGGTCGGTCCGCAGCGAAAGCGATCCGCTATCCGAGGTGTTGCTGTGCGGACCCGCCTATCTCGCTCCGGTGCCATGCTGCTCGGTCACGCGCGACAGCCTGGGCGATGGCCATCAAACCGATACCGCCAAGGCGCTCGCGCAGCACCGGCAGTTGCAGGCGTTGCTGGAGCAGCTCGGGACGCGTTGCCATGTGCTCGACCCGCTCCCGGACCTTCCCGACCTATGCTTCACGCGCGACTGCGCGGTCGCTACCCCGTGGGGACCGGTGCTGCTCAATCCGGCGGTGGCGCATCGGCGGCGCGAGGTGGACCATGTCGCGCGCTATCTCGGAAATCGGGGCGGCGGGCCGCTGCTGCGGATCGAAGGCGGCACCGTCGAGGGTGGCGACGTCTGCGTCGCGCGCGACGGGCTCGCGATCATCGGATGGTCCGGGGAGCGGACCAGCCTTGCTGGCGCACAGATACTGGGCGAGTTGTTTCGCGGCCATGGCTGGGAAGTCTTGTTGTGCCCGTTCGACGCCTACCACCTCCATCTCGATACGATCTTCTGCATGCTCGACGCGCATTTCGCGCTTGCATGCATCGACGCGCTCCCGGAGGCGTTCCTGTCCGCGCTCGCGGCACGCGGCATCCGGGTTCTACCGGCGCTGGAGGCGGAGTCGCGCAAGCTCGGGTGCAACATCCTCTCGCTGGACGGCTCCACGATCCTGATCGCCGAGGGACAGCACCGCCTCCACGCGATGCTGCTGCAGGCGGGGTTCAAGCCGCTTCCGGTCGACATTTCCGAATTTGCGGCATGCGGCGGCGGACTCCATTGCCTCACCATGCCACTCGCGCGGGGCTGACCCCCATGCCCGAGGTCGGAGGACTCCCCGCCCGGACATAAGTCGGACGGAAAAAGACTGCCGAGCAACCAGTCGGGCCGCTGTGCATTGTCGCTGCGTGCCGCACTACATCTTCCATCTCAATCGCCCGGGCCGGGACGTTCCGTTCCGTGACGAGAGCTACGACCTGCCCGACCTGACCGCAGCGATGCAAAAGGCGAATAGCCGCGCGCGCGCAGTGCTGCGCCGCCATATACGCTGCGGGCCGGATGAGGTGCGCGGCACGCTCGATATCCAGGACGCCAACCGTCAACCGGTCGCCCGCATCTATCTGCGAGAGCTGATGCTGCAGATATCCTGAGCCCGATCCTGGACGGGCCTCGGCCCGACCTCAGGAACCGCACTCTCGGGACGCCGCCAAAGGCGGGGCGGCGTGCGCGCGCGACCGTGCGCCAGCCGCCACCCCGCCCCCAAGGCGCTCCCGAGTGTGCGCGCGGGCCCAAGAAAGCGCGCGAACCCTGGCGGCTTCGCAGAAGTCCGCCAGTGTGCGCTCGATACCGCCCGCGTCCGCATCGCGGCAGGGCCGAACGGCCCCTGCCCTGCAGCTTCGCCGCATCGGATCGCCAAAGCATTCAAAGCGTTGGTCCAGCAGATAAAATTCGGGAAGGTGGCGGACATGGCCGGAGGTTGGACGCGTGACGGCGCGGTGCAGGACCAGATCGACGACACGGTCGCGGACGCGGTCCAGTTCGCGCGCGCCCGCATGGCCTCGGGCGAAGGCGAAACGCATTGCGTGGAATGCGGCGAGGAGATTCCGGAGGCGCGCCGCAAGGCGCTTCCGAGCGCGCGGACCTGCGTGCAATGCCAGTCGACGCGCGACCGCAAGCCCGCTTTCTCGGCGTTCAATCGTCGCGGGAGCAAGGACAGCCAGCTCCGCTAAGCCTGCCGCGGCGCCCGCCGCCAATTAACTGCTGATAATAAAGACGAAATCTTACTCTATGTTGCGCCCGTCGGGAACGGCGGCGGTCGGGCCGGGTTTGAGACGGACCCATAGGAGAGCCGTTCATGTCCGAGATCCTGGAGCCAGCCCGAGCCGACGACGCGCCGCTGGCAACGTCCAAGCACGCCTCCGCCGCAGTCGACATCGCTTCCGACCAGCTCGTTGAGCCACGCGGCGACACGCTGATCGGGCGGGCCGTCACGATCAATCGTCCGCGCAAGGAGCTTTTCGCTTATTGGCGCGACTTCGCGAACCTCGCGACTTTCATGGACAATGTCGAGCGCATCGAAATCCTGTCGCCGACCCGCTCGCACTGGGTGGTCAAGGCGCCCGGCGGCAAGACCGTCGAATGGGATGCGACCGTCACCGAGGAGATCGAGGACGCGCTGATCGCCTGGTCCTCGGACGAAGGCGCCGAAGTGCCCAATAGCGGGCGCATCGAGTTCCGCGACGCCGGCGCCCGCGGCACGGTCGTCGCCGCGACCATCCTCTACGATCCGCCCGCCGGCGTTATCGGCAAGGTGATCGCCAAGATGTTCCAGCGCGAGCCCGCCATCCAGGCGCGGCGTGATCTCCGGCGCTTCAAGCAGCTCATGGAAACCGGCGAGATCGCCACCAGCTCGCGCACCCGCGCGCAGCTCGAAGAGGAAAAGAACTGATGCGCGGAAATTTCTTTGAAAAGGGAGCACGCTGATGCGCGCGCTCACCTGGCACGGCAAGCACGACGTGCGCGTCGACACGGTCGACGATCCCGAGATCCTCAATCCGCGCGACGCGATCATCAAGATCACCTCGACCGCGATCTGCGGCTCGGACCTCCATCTCTATGACGGTTATATCCCGACGATGCAGGCCGGCGACATCCTCGGCCATGAGTTCATGGGCGAAGTCGTCGAGGTCGGCGCCAAGTCGACGCTCCAGAAGGGCCAGCGCGTCGTCGTGCCCTTCACCATCGCCTGCGGCAGCTGCTATCATTGCGGCAAGCACCAATATTCCGCCTGCGACAACGGCTTGCCCGCCGACAACCAGGATATCGGCCAGGAGATGTACGGCACGCCGATGAGCGGGCTATTCGGCTACAGCCATCTGACCGGCGGCTATGCCGGTGGTCAGGCAGAATATGTCCGTGTGCCATTCTCCGACGTCGGCCCGATCGTCATTCCCGACGGGATCGAGGACGAGAAGGTGCTGTTCTTGTCGGACATCCTGCCCACCGGCTGGATGGCGGCGGAGAATGCCGGGATCGAGCCGGGCGACACGGTGGCGGTCTGGGGCTGCGGCCCGGTCGGGCTGTTCGCGGTCCAGTCGGCCTTCCTGATGGGCGCCGAGCGCGTCATCGCGATCGACCATTTCCCGCACCGGCTTGAGCTCGCCAAGCGCTTCGGCGCCGAGACGATCAATTTCGAGGAAACCGCGACCTATGAGGCGCTGATGCTGATGACCGGCGGGATCGGTCCCGACGCGGTGATCGACTCGGTCGGGCTCGAAGCGCACGGCTTCTTCGTCGACAACGTCATCGACCAGATCAAGAAGTCGACCTTCCTCGGCACCGACCGCATCCACTCGATCCGCCAGGCGATCCATGCCTGCCGCAAGGGCGGGCGCGTCTCGATGCCGGCGGTCTATGGCGGCTTCGTCGACAAGTTCCCCTTGGGCGCCTTCATGGAAAAGGGCCTGACGCTCAAGACCGGCCAGACGCACGTCCAGCATTACATGCCGGCGCTGCTCAACGCGATCATGGAGGGGAAGATCGATACGACCTTCCTGATCAGCCACACCCTGCCGCTCGAGCAGGCGCCCGAAGGGTACAAGATATTCCACGACAACCAGAATGAAGTGACGAAGGTCGTGCTCAAGCCCGGCGTGGCGCTCGCAGCAGAGTGAAGCGGCGCGGCTCCCCAATCGACAAAGCGGAGACCGGGGTGCGGCGCGCTGCGCACCCCTTCGTCTCCGTCGCCACCGCCGCGTCCCGGCCGCGCAGTTGAGCGGCGCATGTCGCCCGATCGGCGACCAGGTGATCCTGATCACCGGGGCGAGCTCGGGGATCGGGCTCGTCACCGCTCGGCTTGCCGCGGCGCGCGGCGCAGGTGTGATCCTGGTGTCGCGCAACGAAGCTGCGCTTGCCGAGATCGTGCGCGGCATCGAAGCAGACGGCGGAGCGGCCTGCTTCGCGGTTGCCGACGTCGGAGATCGGGCCGCCCTCAGCGAAGCGGCCGCGAAAGGCGTGGCGCGGTTCGGCCGCATCGATACCTGGGTCAACAATGCCGGGGTAGCAATCTACGCGACGCTGGCCGCCACCCCGGGCGACGAGCACCAGCGCCTGTTCCGCACCAATTATTTCGGCGTGGTCAACGGGTCGCATGTCGCGCTCGAACACTTCGGCGCAGCAGGCGGAAACCTCATCACCGTCGCGTCGATCGCGGCGGATATGAGCACGCCGATCATGGGCGCCTATGCCGCATCGAAACATGCGGTGCGGGCGTTCGTGGAATCGCTGCGTATCGAGCTGAAGGCGGCGGCCTCGCCCGTTTCCGTCTCGCTCATCAAGCCCTCCGGCATAGCGACGCCGATCGGACTGCACGCCGCGAACCATCTCGACGGCGCGGCGATGATCCCACCGCCGCCCTACGACCCGAAACTCGTGGCGGAGGCGATCCTGCGCTGCGCGGAACGGCCGCGCCGCGAGATCACGGTCGGCGGCGCCGGCCGTGCCCAGGTGCTGTTCGCCGAGCACTTCCCGGCCCTGTTCGAGCGCCTCGCACCGCTGGTGATCCCCTTCCTGCAGAACCGCGCCATCCCGAAGCGGGAAGGGAGCAACCTGTTCGAGCCAGGCCCGGACGGGGAAGAACGCTCTCCCCATGAGGTGGGGCTCAAGGCCAGCCCCTACACGCAGGTCGCGATGCGCCCAAGGCTCACCGCCGCGCTGCTATCGACCGCCGCGATCGCGGGCGCCTGCGCGATCTGGCGGTGGCGCCCGCGCGCGGCAATAGCGCTGCGCGGCAGGGACTGAGCTTATCCGGGCGCGCCCCTTGCACGGCGGCACCATAAAGGCTGCGAAACGTTCGCCGGGGATCAAGCGAGAATATGATCGCCATTGAACCGCTTCTTTACCGCGCTCGCGTCGCGCAGCGCCGCCGTAATGGGGCATCCGATGGCGTTCATCTTTGCCACCTTGTCCTGTATCGTCTGGGCGGTGAGCGGCCCGGTTTTTCATTATTCCGACACTTGGCAGCTGGTGATCAACACCGCGACCACAGTCCTCACCTTCCTGGCGGTGTTCCTGATCCAGAACAGTCAGAACCGCGACGGGTCGGCGATCCAGGCAAAGCTCGACGAGCTGCTCCGCGCGGTCAACAAGGCGCGTCCGGAATGCATCGGCATCGAGCATCTGACCGACAAGGAGATCTGCGCGATCCGCGATGCGCTCGAACGGAAGGCTGGTACTGGCGACGCTGATGCCGAATCCGCCGATGTCGGTCGACGAGCTGCTCGCACGGCGCACGGGCTCGGGGTGATGCCCGGTCCCGGCCGTGCCGGGGTTCAGCGCGGCGCCATTCCGGTCGGCGGCCAGGGCACGGCATCCAGTTTCGCAGCAAATGGCGCACCGCTACGACGAGATGCTCTCGGCCCTGCGCGAAGCCGCCGAGCTCGGCCCGGCATGAGGTCGCGCTACGGGCGGCACGGCGCCCGCAGCGCGAATCTGGGGGGGCGCACGCGCCGGCCCCCGCCCCCGACCCGCTTGCCGGCAATTCTTCATAACCGACATTAAGTCCGGGGCGTCTTACGCAACCTGCGGCTACTTCAGACAGTTGGCTTCTCATCAAGCTGTAGGTGTGCACTCGATGCCGGCGTCGAAACCTTCATCCTCCGACCAACAGGTAGATCCGATGCGGCGGTATTTCTTCCACGTGTATAACGGTACCGGACTGACCAAGGACCGGGAAGGCCAGGAGCTGACCGATCTCGCGGCGGCACGAAAAGTCGCCCTGGCCGGGATCCGGTCGCTGCTCGGCGAGGAGCTCGAATCGGGCCTGGTCGATCTCAACGGCCGTCTCGACATTTGCGACCGCGAAGGAACCGTCCTCCTTTCGGTCCCGTTCAGAGAAGCGATCGAGCTGCGGATACCGGATGGGGACGAACCATGATCGAGAAGCATCTCGCCAAGCTCCGGGCGCGCGACGAGGTTTCGGCCGAGGAAGAGCAGGTCTTGCGCGCGCTCGTCTCGGAAGTGCGCGAGATACCGGCCAAGACGACCTTCATCCGTGCGGGCCAGCGCCTCACCACCTCGACCCTGCTCCTCGAGGGCCTGATGTGTCGCTACAAGGACCTGAGCGACGGGCAGCGCCAGATCAGCGAACTGCACGTCGCCGGCGATTTCGTCGATCTGCACAGTTTCACGCTCAAGCGGCTCGACCACAACCTCATGGCGCTCTCGGCATGCAAGATCGCGGTCGTGCCGCACGAGCGGTTGCTGGCGCTATCGCACGAGCATCCGCATCTGACCCGGCTTTACTGGTTCACGACGAACATGGATGCCGCGGTGCACCGTGAATGGGAACTCTCGCTGGGCAGGCGCTCGGCGATCGCGCGGATCGCCCATCTCCTCGCCGAAATGCATGTCCGCCTCGGCCTGGTCGGCCTGACGCACGGACTCGAGTTCCGGTTGCCGCTGACGCAGGTCGACCTCGCCGAGTGCGTGGGACTGACGCCCGTGCACGTCAACCGCACGCTCAAGCTGCTGCGCGAGGAAGGCGCGGTCGACATGCAGCGCGGGCGCGTCCGCATCCTGGATCTGGCGCGGCTTCACGCGATCGCCGAGTTCAACCCGCAATATCTTTATCTGGAGAGCGAGCCGCGCTGACGGAGAGGCGGCATGCCGTCGAGCCGGGCGTGTCGCCTGCCCGCTCGTACGATGGCGCCTGAATCCGATACCGGCAGCGACCGAAGGGCGGCCGCAAGGTGCGCCCGCGCGACAATCCATGATCAATCGTAATCCAGTATAAGGATCGCCGATCACGGAGCCGCTAGGTTCGACCCGATCCCGAGCTGGGGCTACGGTAAGGCTAGCGATGGAAAGCGACAGGGACAGGCTTTATTATGCGTGGCGCGCACAGACCGAACGCGCGCGCGCCGAGGTCACACCGACAAGGCGGCAGCGGTCACGCATCTGGCAATGGCAGCCGAATATGAGCGGCGCGCAATGGGTACGGCTACCGGGCCGGTGCTCGCGGCGCAGTCCTGGTCAGCCCCCGGGCAGGAGCGCAGCCTACATTAGGGGCGGCGCCGGTCGCCCATCCCCCATGCAAGCATTTGCGGTTTGAACAGGAATTTCACGACCGGCGCGGCGCGCGACGCCGCGCATCAAGGGGCCGGCGGTGCAATTGCTGCTGATGGCGGCCTCGGGCCTTTGGATCTTCGCCGGCGGCGCGCTGCAGGTGCTTGCCCTCCTCCTGTCGGGGGCCGCGCTGTCGCTCGCGCTGGTGCTCCTCGAGGGCGAGAAGCGGCGTAACGCCGCGCTGCAGGCGCGCTCGACCGTCTTTCGGGTGAGGTCGGCGTCAAGGCCATGGGCCAGGAGTGAGGCCAGGGCAGCGGCAAGCAAATATCGAGGTCGCCCAGCACCTTGCGGAACACCGGACTGCCCGACGGGTTCAGGCGCCACGAAACCAGGCTGGAGAGTGAAAATGTCGATACTGGACAAGGCGATAGCAGCGATCACGCCGCCCGAGAGCGACGCGGCGCGCGCCAAGGCGCGAGCCAAGGCACAGGCAGCGGCGAGGCCTGGCGACTGGCTATCGCAGATCCTCGACCATCATCGCGGGATCGAGGCGCAGTTCGCTGTGGTCAAGGCCGCGACCGACGCGGCATCCCGCCGATCCGAGCAGAAGAAGCTCGGCATTCTTCTCACCGGACATTCTATCGCGGAAGAAGCCGCGATCTATCCGGCGCTCGCCGCCAACAAGCAGGTCGGCCATGCCGAGCTCGCCTATCAGGAGCAGTCGGCCGCCAAGATGGAAATGGGCCTGCTCGAGCGGCTTGACCCGATGAGCCAGGACTATCTCGACAAGCTCGGGCATATCGAGGGCGCGGTTGCCCACCATATCTATTCCGAGGAAGGCACCTGGTTCACCGAACTGGCCGAGTCCGCCGGTGCGGACGACCAGGCGCGCATCGCCCAGCGCTATGCTGAGGAATATGCCCGCTACATGGGCGCCGACGCCTAGGGCGATCCGGCCGGTTGCTGCAGGCCGGCCCGCCCCACAGGCGCGGCGATTCTTTCTTGATAACAAGGGTTAAGGTTGCGGTGTTTTGGCGGAACTGCCCTGCCCGCCTTTTTGTTTCGGCATGATCTGACGGCCCCAGTCCGGGCCGATACCACGGGGCAGTTATGACGGCGTTAGAGCGGCGCACGGGTGCGACCCGTACGCGACAAGCCGGCGCGCGCGGGATGAGGGTGCTGGAGCGGAGCGTCTATCGCGGCCCGCACCTCTATTCCGTGCGGCCGATGGTGCGCATCCAGATCGACCTGGGCGAGCTCGAAAGCTGGCCGAGCGACCGGCTGCCTTGTTTCGCGGAACAGCTGACCGAACTCCTGCCGGGCCTTGCCAACCATGGCTGCAGCTACCGCGAGCCCGGCGGATTTCTGCGCCGCCTCCATGACGGCACCTGGCTCGGGCATATCATCGAGCATGTCGCGCTCGAGCTGCAGACGCTGGCCGGCAGTGCGGTCACGCGCGGCAAAACCCGCTCGGTCAAGGACCGGCCCGGCGTCTACAACATCCTCTACGAATATCGCGACGAAGCCACCGCGCTCGCCGCCGGCGCGTTCGCGATCCGGCTCATCGCCGCGCTGTTGCCCGAAGGGCTCGACACGATCGCCGGCCTGCGCATGCTGGACGCGCCGGCAATCGAGGACGTCCGCGACGTGCCCGCGATGATCGCGGCGCTGGAGGCACTGCTGCGCAAGACCGCGCTCGGCCCCACCACGCGCGCCCTTGTGGAGGCGGCCCGCGCGCGCGGCATCCCGGTGCTACGCCTCGATGACTTTAGTCTCGTCCAGCTCGGCTATGGCAGCCGCCAACGGCGCCTGCGCGCCAGCATCACCGGCGCGACCGCGCACATCGCGGTGGAGATCGCCGCCGACAAGAGCCTGACCAAGCGCCTCCTGAGCGAGGCCGGCCTGCCGGTGCCGCGCGGCACGGTGGTGCGCACCGCCGACGCTGCCGCGGAAGAAGCGGCGCGGTTCGGCTATCCGATCGTGGTCAAGCCGCTCGACGGCAATCACGGCCGCGGCGTCAGCTCCGATCTTCATTCTGAAGACGCCGTCCGCTCGGCTTTCGACCGCGCTGCCGCGCATTCGCGGCGGGTGATCGTCGAGCAACAGGTGGCGGGCAACGACCATCGCATCCTCGTCGTCGGCGGCAAGGTCGTCGCGGTCGCCGAGCGCGTGCCCGCCCGCGTGATTGGCGACGGCCTGCACCGCATTGAGCAGCTGATCGCCGATGTGAACGCCGATCCGCGCCGCGGCGTGGGGCATGAGAATGTCCTCACCCGGATCGTCCCTGACGCGGCGATGGAGGCATTGCTCGCGAAGAGCGGCAGGACGCTCAAAAGCGTCCCGATGGCGGGCGAGGAAGTGGTGCTGCGCGAGACCGCCAATCTCTCGACCGGCGGAACCGCGGTGGACCGCACCGACGCCATCCATCCCGACACGGTCGCGATTGCCGAGCAGGTGGCGGCGGTTGTCGGCCTCGACGTGTGCGGCATCGACTTCCTGACAAGCGACATCGCCCGCCCGATCGCCGAGACCGGCGGCGGAATCGTCGAGGTCAATGCAGCCCCGGGCTTCCGCATGCATCTCGAACCGTCGAGCGGCACCCCGCGCGATGTGGCGGGACCGGTGATCGACGCGCTGTTTCCGCGGCCCTCGCGCAGCCGCATCCCGATCTTCGCGATCACCGGCACCAACGGCAAGTCGACCACGGTCCGCATGGTGTCGCGCATACTGTGCGAGCACGGCCTCACCACCGGCATGAGCACGACCAGTGGCATCTATATCGACGGCCGCCTGACCCAGGAGGCCGATGCGAGCGGCCCCAAGAGCGCGCGCGCCATTCTGCGCCATCCCAAGGTCGACGCCGCGATCCTCGAGACCGCCAGGGGCGGCATCCTGCGCGAAGGCTTGGGGTTCGACCGCTGCGATGTCGGCGCGGTGCTGAACGTCACCCCCGACCATCTCGGGATCAAGGGCATCAACACGCTCGAGGACCTCGCCGACGTCAAGTCGGTGGTCGTCGAGAGCGTCGCCCGGCGCGGCCATTCGATCCTCAATGCCGACGATCCGATGTGCGAAAGGATCGCCCGGCGCGCGCGCGGCACGCCTGTCTGGTTCTCGATGTTCGGCGACACGCTGATGCCGGCCCGGCTGCGCGATCACGTCCAGGCCGGCGGCATGGCGGTGGTACGCGAGACCGGGTCCTATGGCGGCACGATCGTCCTGCACCGGGATGGCGAGCGTATCGCCGTGATGCCCGCCGCGGAAATTCCGGCGACCATCGGCGGGATCGCCGAGTTCAACATCGAGAACGCGCTCGCTGCCGCCGCGATGACGCTCGCGCACGGCGTGCCGGTCGAGACGGTGCGGCGCGCGCTGGCAGGCTTCACCTCGTCCTTCGAAGAAAGCCCCGGGCGGCTCAACATCGACGACAGTAACGGCTTCCGCGTCATCGTCGACTATGCCCATAATCCGGCCAGCCTCACCGCGCTCGGCCAGGTCATCGGCAAGATGCGCGAGCGCTTCGGGCGAGTGATCGGCATGGTCAGCATCCCCGGCGACCGGCGCGACGCCGATATCGCCGAGATGGGCCGCCTCGCCGGCGCGATCTTCGACGAGATTGTCTTCCGCGAAGCGCCCGACGGACGCGGGCGGCAGGAAGGCGAGGTGACCTCGTTGATGTCCGACGCAGCCCTTGGCTCGGGCCTCGCGCCCGAGCGCATCCGCCGCATCGTCGACGAACATCGGGCGGCCGAGGCATGCCTGCGGATGGCGGCGCCCGGAGACCTGGTCGTGCTGATGCCGACCGCGGTCGAGCGCGTCTGGCGCCTCGTCCTCGATTTCGAGCCGGCGGCGGAAGCCGCCGAGCCCAAGGCCGCCGCGCATGCATGATGCGAATGGGTGCTGGGCCCTCATCGTGCATGGCGGGGCGAAGTCGATCGCGCCGGAGAAGGCGGAGGCCAACCGCGCCGGCTGCTTCGCCGCCGCGCGGATCGGCGCGGAAATCCTGGGTGGTGGCGGCAGCGCCGTGGCAGCGGCCGAAGCGGCGGTACGCCATCTCGAGGACGACGACACCTTCAACGCCGGGATCAGCTCGGTGCCCAACGCCGATGGCGAGATCGAGATGGATGCGGCGATCATGGACGGGACCATGCTCGCGATCGGCGCCGTCGCCGCGGTGCGCAGGATCCGCAATCCGATCGGCGCCGCGGCCAAGATGCTGGACGCCTTGCCGGTGCTGCTCGTCGGCGAAGGCGCCGAGCGTTTCGCACGCGACCATGGCATCGCGCTTTGCGAGCCCGAGGCGCTGGCGGCTCCCCCAGCCGCTGCCGGCAGCCCCGAACACGACACGGTCGGCTGCGTTGCGATCGATGCCGCCGGGCATATCGCTGCGGCCGCTTCGACCGGCGGGCTGACCGGCCAACATCCCGGACGGATCGGCGACGCGCCGATCCCGGGCGCCGGCCTCTACGCGGACGACCAGCTCGGCGGCGTCGCCTTTTCGGGCGACGGCGAGAGCATCCTGCGGACCATGCTCGCCGCCCGCGTGATGCAGGCGCTGGAGACCATGGAGGCGACGCCCGCGGCCGAGGCCGCGATCGCCAGGCTTGCGCGTGTCGGCGGCGAAGCCGGGGCGATCGTGATCGATCGGGCGGGCCGTTTCGGCGTGGCCCATAACAGCGAGCATTTCGCGCTCGCGCTGCATGCGAGCTGGCTGCCCGAGCCGCGGGCCGCGCTCCATTCCTCCGAACTCAAGGACGTCCTCGACCATGACTGATCAAGCAGGGCCCATCATTATCATCGGGGGGCACGAGGACAAGAAGCACGACCGCGTCATCCTAAAGGAAGTCGCGGACCGCGTGCGCGACGGCAAGCTCGTCATCGCTACGGTCGCGAGCCACGAGCCCGAAGGGTATTTTGACGCCTATAAGGAAGCCTTTGGCGCCCTTGGCGTCACCGACCTAGTCGAGCTGTATGTCCATGAGCGCGGGGAGACGCGGGAGGCGCGGTTCGCCGAGTTGTTGGAGGGTGCCGCCGGCGTCTTCTTCACCGGCGGCGACCAATTGCGGATATCGAGCCAGATCGGCGACACGCCGATCGAGCGGATGGTCCGCGAGCTGCACGAACGCGGCGGACTGATCGCCGGAACCTCGGCGGGCGCCGCGGTGATGAGCGAGACGATGCTGGTCAAAGGGACGAGCTCGGAATCGCACCGGGTCGGCGACCTGCACATGGCCCCCGGCCTCGGCCTCGTCCCCGACGTCATCATCGACCAGCATTTCGCCGAACGCGGCCGGATCGGCCGGCTGCTCGGCGCGGTCGCGCAGAACCCGCGCGTGCTCGGCATCGGTATCGACGAGGACACCGCGATCGTCGTAGAAGGCTGCTGCTTCGGCGCGATCGGCGCCGGTGCGGTCTATATCGTCGACGGCTCCAGCGTCACCCATTCCAATATCGCCGAGGCCCGGCCCGAGCGTACGCTGTCGATGCACGATGTGCGTCTGCACGTGCTGAGCGCAGGCGACCGCTTCGACCTTGAGCGCAGGGTGCCCGGCGAAGCCGCCGCGAGCCGTGAGGAGAGAGCCGATTAGCACGCTTGAACGGATGCGGCGCGAGACCTCTGGCGGCCTGGGCAAGCGCTTCGTCTTCGGCCGCGAGGACGTGGCGCTGCTCCAGCTGGTCGATAGCTTGCGCGAGCGCGGCTATCGTTTCGTCACCCCTACCCCGGCCTCGCACGCTCGCGTGGTGGCTCGGCCAGGGCGCGACCGGGCATGCTCGCTCACCGATATCTTCGGCTGGAGCCTGCCCTTCGCCCGCGATACGCTCGAGCCAGAGCTGCTCGGCCTGCTCGAGCTCGCCTGCATGGTCGAGCCGGTGAGCCGCGGCCTGCTCCGCAGCCATTTGCGCGCGTCGTCGCTGCGGGACGCGCTGTATCTGCATTCCGCCTATCCGACCGATGGACGCGACGCGGTGTTCTTCGGGCCCGACAGCTACCGGTTCGCGGCGCTGATCGAAGCCGAGCTGGCCGCCGAGCCGGTGCCTGAGCACGGCCATATCGTCGACATCGGCACGGGCGCCGGCGTGGGCGCCATCGTTGCTGCCAAGCTGTCGGGACTGGGCGCCGCCACCGGCACGGACGTCAATCCCCAGGCCCTCAGGCTGGCGGCGATCAACGCGCGCGCCGCGGACGTCGCGCTGCATGGGGTCCAGAGCGACGATCTCTGCGGCGTCGGGCGCCCGATCGATCTGGCGCTCGCCAATCCGCCCTACATCATCGACGACGACAAGCGGCGCTACCGCGATGGCGGCGGCATGCACGGAGCAGAAGTCGCGCTCGGCATGGCGCAGGCCGCGATCGCCCGGCTGGCGCCGGGCGGGCGGCTGATCCTCTATACCGGCAGCGCGATCGTCGCCGGCGAGGATGCCCTGCGCTCGGCGCTGATTCGAGCAGCGGAAACGGGGGAATGTACGCTGCGCTACCGCGAGCTCGATCCCGACGTCTTCGGCGAGGAACTGGAGCGCCCGGCGTACCGCAACGTCGACCGGATCGCGCTCGTTGCCGCTACCGTCAGCAAGGCGGGCTAGCCCGGGAAAGGCCCGCCGCACAGGCGGCGGGCCACCATGCTCAGGCTGCATCCTGCTCGGAACGCGGACCTTCGAGCCGGTCGTTCGCCGGCGCCGCCGAACCGATGGCGATGCGGCGCGGCTTCATCGCCTCGGGGATTTCGCGCTTCAGCGAAATCCGCAAAAGGCCATTGTCGAAATCGGCGCTGCGCACCTCGACGAAGTCGGCGAGCTGGAATCGCCGCTCGAACGCGCGCGTCGCGATGCCGCGGTGCAGATAGCGGCCGCTGTCGCCGTCCTCGCCCTTGCGGCCACTGACCGTCAGCTGGTTGTTCTGCGCGACGATCTCGATCTCGTCCGGGCGGAAACCGGCCACCGCAAGCGTGATCTGGTAGCTGTCCTCGCCCATCGCCTCGATATCGAAGGGCGGGAAGCCGTCGCCAGTGTCGGCGCGCGCGCTCGATTCGAGCAGGTCGAACAACCGGTCGAACCCGACGGTGGAGCGGCGATAAGGCGAGAAGTCGAAATTGGTCCTCATGTGCAAATCCTCCATAGAGCAACTTGGTCACAAGGCACGCCGGAGAGAGCCAGCGCCCTCAGAGCCGGCCGCCATCGCGCACCGGCGAGGGCAGAATTAGGAATGGCAGAACGGGCTTCAAGATCGCGCGCGCAAAAAATTCGCACGGACCCGCAACCGTCTTTTCCTCTTTATTCCAGGACCTTGCGTACCCGCGAAGCGAACCTAACTGCGCGATTTTGCACAAGGAGTCGTGGAGCCCGATTATGCATGTCGCGCCGTCCATCCTTTCCGCCTTCGTGACGCTGTTCGTCACGATCGGACCCGTAGAGACCGCCGCCATCTTCGCTTCCCTGACCGCCGAGGTGCATCGCCCGGACCGGCTGAAACTGGCGGCGCGCTCCATCGGCATTGCCGGGCTGGTGCTGCTGCTGTTCGCCGTCGCCGGACAGTTGCTGCTGTCGCTCCTCCATATCTCGATGCCGGCATTCCGTGTGGCCGGGGGCATCCTGCTGCTTCTCCAGGCCCTCACCCTGGTGTTTTCGAGTCCAGGCCTCTCCTCGATCAGCGAGCCCGAGAAGCGCGATGCGCGCCGCCCGGGCGACATCGCGGTATTCCCGCTCGCCTTTCCGTTGATCGCCGGCCCGGGCGCGCTCTCGGCAGTCGTCCTGCTGATGGGGCGCACCGGCACGACGCTCGAAAGCACAGGCGTGCTCGCGATGCTCGGCTTGTGCCTGGCGCTCACCTACGCCGCGATGCGCGCTTCGGAATGGCTGGTCGCCAAGCTCGGACGCACCGGCGCCGACGTGATCGGCCGCGTCTCGGGCATCCTGCTCGCGGCGCTGGCGGTCCAGTTCCTCTTCGACGGCCTTGCCGACGCGCCGTTCCTGTCGCGCCCCTAGCCGGCCCGGCGCGCCAGTGCGGCGCCGATCAGCTTGGCAAGGGCGAGGAACAGCAACGCGCCGCCCGCAGCCCACGCGCTGGCCCCGGCATCGAAATGATCGGGGTGATAGGCCTTGTCGCCGAGCAAGCGCGCGACGAGCACGCCGCCTACCATCGCGCCGACTATCCCGACCAGGACATGCAGGAAGACGAACCGCCTGCCGGGACCGCGCCGAAAGGCCGCGATCAGGCCGGCCACGATGCCGATGCCGAACAGGATCAAGGTGCTCATCCGTCTCTCCCTCGCCGCTCGCGCCACATCGCGCGTGCCGGGAGAGTCTTGGGTCTCAATCGGATAAGGGTACACTAAGCAGGTTAGGGTTGATCCTCGGCAGCCTCGATTTGCGCTTCGCCTTCGGCGCCGGTGCGCGGATAGCCCGAGCCGTTCTGACTGTCGGGATCGTAATCCTCGCCGGGATTGCCGCCGCCCGTGCCTGCGCCGCTGCCGTGCACGGCGCCGTCGGCGGGTAGCGCACGGCGTTGTTGTTCGGCACGCCATTCCGTCTGGCCCGCGCATTCATATTCCTGGCACGAATAGCCGCCGCCAGTGCCGATCTTGGCCCCTGCCCCGGGATCCACGGGTCTGGCGAGGACGGGGCGCTTGCCGGCCTTGGGGCGAAGGTCGGCATCGGGTTCGTTCGGACGTGTCATGGCAATGCTCCTTACCCAACACAACGCATCGCGAAGCGATCGTTCCGCGCGGCGCGCCGGACCGCCGAGTTCCCGCAACTAGTTCGATAACCTGGGTTATGTTTGGCGGCGAAGCGGGAACATGCCATCCTCTTGCTTGGTTCTGGCGCGCAACAGGAGAGCATATCCCATGGCGACCAGAGCCGCTGAATTCGAAACCGAACGACGATCGCAATTCCTCACCGACAGCTTCCAGCGCGGCCTCGCGCATTGGAACCGCGAACGCCTCGAACCCGGTTTCCCGAGCCTCGACTGGCAGAAGACCTTCGAGCGCGACATCCGCATGCAACGCCTCGAAGGCGCGTTTCTCGAGGAGCTGCGCGCCGAGGTGACGGACGAGGCGGCGTCCGCCCCGACCGATGCTGACGGCTTCATCGCCTGGTTCGAGGCCCTCAAGGCCACCGGCTCGGGCCAAAATGATCCGCTTTTCCCCTGGCTGGCCAAAACGGCCGACCGCGACCAGCTGCGCTGGTTCTTCGAACAGGAAGCCGCCGGCGAGGCGGGGTTCGACGACCTCGTCGCGATGACGCAGGTCAAGCTGCCGACGCGCCCCAAGCTAGAACTCGCGCGCAACTATTGGGACGAGATGGGCCACGGCACCGCCAAGGGCATGCACGGCCCTATGCTCGACGCGCTCGTCGAGACGCTGCAGGTGTCGCCGTCGATCGAGCGCACGGTCTGGGAAAGCCTCGCGCTCGCCAACGCGATGACCGCGATGGCGACGAACCGGCGCTACGCCTGGCACTCGGTGGGTGCGCTCGGCGTGATCGAACTGACCGCGCCGGGTCGCTCGGCGATGGTCGCCGATGGCCTGGGCCGGATCGGCCTGTCGGGCAAGGAGCGCCGCTATTTCTCGGTCCATGCCGTGCTCGACATCAAGCACAGCATCGAATGGAACAAGGAAGCGATCCGTCCGGCGGTCGAGGAGGATCCGGCGCGTGCCACGGCTATGGCCGAAGGCGCCCTGATCCGGCTCAAATGCGGCGCGCGCTGCTTCGAAGCCTATCGACGCGCGCTTTGGTCCTGACGCCAAGCCTGCGAACGACTCGCAATGGGCACGGAAGCGGAACGAGTATCTCCGCCTCTTGTTGTGTCCGAAAGGAGCATTCCCATGGCCGATACCAAACAGGACGCGATCGCCCTTCTCAAGGCCGACCACCGCACGGTGGAAGATCTGTTCGAGCAATTCGAGAAGGCAACCGGCGACGGCAAAAAGCAGAAGATCGCGCTGCAGATCTGCCTCGAGCTGACCGTCCATGCGCAGATCGAGGAAGAGATCTTCTATCCGGCCTGCGAAGGCAAGATCGACGAGGACCTGCTCAAGGAAGCCTATGTCGAGCATGACGGCGCCAAGGTGCTGATCGCCGAGATCGAGGCGGGCGCGCCGTCCGACGAGTTCTACGACGCCAAGGTCTCGGTGCTTTCCGAGCAGATCGAGCACCATATCGGCGAAGAAGAGCAGCGCATGGAGGGCATGTTCGCCCAGGCGCGCAAGGCCGGGCTCGATATGGACGCGCTCGGCGACCAGCTGCGCGCCCGCAAGCAGGAGCTCATCGCCGGCTACAAGGCGGGCGGTCTGGCAAAACCCGAGACCACGACGCTCACCGCGGTCCAGGTCTGATCGGCGGGCGTGCCGGCGGTGCCGGCACGCCCGCCCACCGGCATCACTTACCCGGTGCCTGCAAGCAAGGCGCGCCAGCCACCGCTGCGCATCCGCGTTCCGAAGGCAAGCATGCGTCTGACCTGCGAACGCAGATAGTCGGACGATCCCGCCCAGTCCGCGCGCACCCGGTCTGCCCCAAACAGGGTCTCGGCCACATCGCGCTGGCTGGCACCGGCCTCTCGGGCGTCGAGGGCCCGCAATGCGGCGATCCAACGTTCCGCCCGGCGCTCGGCGGCGAACAGCCCAAGCGGCAAGACGCCCCGCCGACCGACGGCGACCAAACGCTGCAATGTCAGCAGCGGAGCGTCGATCTTGCGCAGTCCGTCGAAGACAAAGCGAAAGCAAACCGGGGCATGCGTAACCGTCCCACCCCGCACATCCAGTCGAAGACGATGCAGACCATCGCTCAGCAGCACATGCTCGACGGGGTCGTCGCCCCGTAGCACTGCGGAGAAGCAGCCCACTCTCGCAAGGTCGAACCCCTCGGGATCGTCGCCGACAATGTCGCATGCCAGCACGGACGGATCGGTCGCGGAATCGAAGAAGAGTCGCGCATCCCATGCCGGCGTCGCAGCTGTCAAGCATATCGGATAATGTCGGTTGGGCGGACGCCGGCATGACCTATCCCTGAATCTGCTCGCTGGATGCAGCGAATAGAACAAACATGGAACATTACTTTTGGTCAAGCGTGTCAGCCGCGCGTCGTGCCTTCCCTCAAGCATTTAAAGTTTGAGCGACATTCTCAGCCTGTTCGAAAGTGCGGCTAGGGGCGCTTGCGAACGACCGGTTGTGAATCTTGCGGCTTAAGCAGAGAGATGAACGAAGGTCGGCTTTCCCTGCGCGATTGCTCAATAGGGGATAGGCGGGAAGCGGCCCAAGAGCCGACTAGCTGCTGCTGGCGGAAGCCGCCGGGCAAAAATGCGCCCCAATCCCGGTCATTCCGTTTGAAGCGGTAGGTCCGCGAAAGCTGCCGAGCGTTCATTCAGCTCGGCGTTGTCCATACCGGCAAAAAATGGGACCAGTTAGACCCGTCTGTCAACGGTCGTCCTCCGAGATTGAGGGCCAAATATGAGCAAGTTTGTCGGGATTTTTGACTATGTAAATCGCAACGATCTTACCGTCCTGCATCTCGAGCGCCGTTGTTTGCAATGCGCGACCCTGATCGGCACTGATGTAGCCGGGCAAACCATCGATTATCACGGTGCGAACCAGCGTTGGCGGTGGCGCATTCTTGCGACGCACCGCGGCGAAAACACGAAGTGCAAACTCCATGCCTCGTACGACATTCCGGAAGGCGAGCACCTTGCCACCGCCATCGGTATGGATCTGGACGTCCTGCGCCAGGATTTCCGAAAGTCGGGCCGTGTCTCCATCCCGCGCGGCGGTGAAGAAGGCGCGTGCAAGCCTGTCCGCCTCGGCTGCCTTGATAATGAATCTCGGCCGAGCCGCCTGAACATGTTTGCGGGCTCGTGACGCGAGCTGACGCACGGCGGCAGGCTCTCGTTCCAAGGTCACGGCTACCTCGGGCAGGGAAACGTCGAACACGTCGTGAAGAAGGAATGCCGCCCGCTCAAGAGGTGACAGGCGCTCCATCGCCAGCATAAGCGTGAAAGTGATGTCGTCGGCGAATGTCTCGTCCTGCCAGATGAAGTCGATCAGCGGATCGGGCAGCCACGGCCCGATGTAGGTTTCACGCTTTGCGTGCGCCGATTTCTTGCGGTCAAGGCACAAGCGGGTAACGATCCGGGTCAAATAGGTCGCAGGGAAGCCGATATCATCTTCGACCGCATCCCATCGCAGCCAGGCATCTTGGATGACATCCTCGGCATCGCTGAGCGAGCCGAGCATTCGGTAAGCGAGCCGGTTCAAGCGGCTGCGTTCGGCCTCGAATATGGAGGTGCGCTGTTCACGTCGCTCCTTCCGTCGATCGGCGGCATTTCCGCTGATGCCCGTCGGCACCAATGTCTCCTTCATAATCATGCCCACAAGACGAAGCAGCGTGCCCGGTAGTGACATGCACTCCGCCCCGCACGGAAAAATTTCGCCGGAGATGTCACACTGGTCCATCCTGTTTCGTCAATTGCGGGAGCGCCGCTGAGTGGCGCCACAGGCTAAGGACATGATCATGAGCGAGACGAAAAGGTTGATCTGGCACGAGGTCGCGCCACAGGGCGCTAAGGCTCTCTTCGGTATCCACCACTACATCACAACCGGCACCAACCTACCGGAGGAGCTGATACATCTCGTGTTCCTACGGGTGTCACAAATCAATGGCTGCGCGCATTGCATAGACCTCCACACGCGCGACCTGCTGAAGACGATGTCGGTCGACAAGGTCGCCTTGGTCCCGGTCTGGGCGGAAGTGCCGCATCTTTTCCCTGAGCAATATCGTGCTGCACTGGCCTGGGCCGAGGAGGTTACACTCGTAAGCGAAACCCATGCTTCGGACGAAGCCTATGCGGCCGCATCGGCAGCATTTGAACCGAAGGATCTAGTGGATCTCACCATCGCAATTGCAGCGATGAATGCTTTCAATCGCCTTGGCGCACCGTTTCGGCTGCCCGTTAAGGCGAAGGCCTGAGTCGGTCCGGAACGGTTGGCCCGATCAGTGAAAGATCCGACCGGCTATCGGGGGATTTGGACGGGGCTGCTGGATATCTCGGTCCAGCGGCTTCGGTCCTGAAAGGGTGAACGCGCAACGGCCGCTTTAGCCAGCTGCCGGTCCCAAACCTGCCGGTCTGCAACCGGCCCAAGAGCCGACTAGCTGCTGCTGGCGGAAGCCGCCGGGCAGAAATGCGCCCTAGTTGCTGCCTTTCGGCCTGACTGTCGCAAGTCCCGATAGCGGCCGTTCGTTCATTCGGTAACGGTGTCCGCTGTTGAGTGGTTTCTGGCGCGACAGCTCTTCGGAACGCAGATCTCAGGCCGCTTTTTGCCTGAGAGAGATCTAGGCCGGGCGGATGCGATCTGCCCGGCCAATTCGCGCTTCTACTCGCTTGAGCATGCCGATACCCTGGCGCGGCCGTTGCCCCCGAACCGGGTCGCATGGGGCGACAACTCGGTTCCGTCCCGTTCGGTCAGTCTCGCATAGAGCTCTGGTCGGCGTCCGCGCATCCATCGCCGCCCGCTGCTCGTAGCAATGAGGCTCAGGTCAAGTTGGGCCACGACCATGTCGTCGTCCAGCGAAGCTGACTCCTCGACAATGTCTCCATAGGGGTCGAGGACCATCGCGTGTCCCGTGCGAACCTCGTCCTGGTCGCGGCCTATGCCATTGCTGAAAACGATGAAAAGCCCGTTGTCATGCGCACGCGAAGGGAGCCATCGCATAAGCCAGGCTCGGCCGCTTGGGCCCGCGAATGCCTGCTTGCATCGTTCGGGTTCGAGATGGCGCTCCTCCCAATATTCGACGGGGATGGGTTTCATGCCTCGCGGGCTGAGTGAGTTGGTTCCTCCTGTCTGGTGCGGTGCCAGCAGGACTTCGGTTCCGAGCAAGGCACAAGCGCGTGCGTTCTCGACGAGATTGTTGTCCCAACAGATCAGAATGCCCAGCTTCACGCCCCAAGGGGTGTCGAAAACCGTGTAGCGCTCGCCGGACGCGATCAGCGGATGCTCGAAGGCGTGGAGCTTGCGGTGCGTATGGCCGCTGCCATCCGGGAAGCACACCCGATAGGCATTGTAGAGACGCCCGTCTTCGCCGAGTTCGAGCCAGCCGACGCCAATTGCGAGATCGAGATGTCGTGCGAGTGAGGCCACACGCAGGACACTCGGGCCGTCCACCGGCTCCGCGATTGCATGCAGTCCTGCTTCGTCGAGGAAAGGCACATGCCAATAGCCGGAAATGCACATCTCCGGCATGCAGACGAGTTGGGCACCCGAGGCCGCCGCCTGTCGGGCAAAATGTTCGATGCGAGAAAGATTATGGTCCTTGTTTCCCGCCTGGTGCTGGAACTGGACAGTCGCAACGCAAAGATTTCTGGTCATAGGGTCCTCCTGAGACACCGATGCCAGCTTCGCGCTGCAAAACTCCAATGAAACATATGGCTGCCTGTGATAGCTGATTGGAATGGACGTCGAACGACTACGCGCATTTCTGGCGGTTGCGGATCAGGGTCATTTTGGCCATGCCGCCGAGCGACTGCACATTACCCAGCCTGGGCTGACGAAACGGATCCGAGCGCTCGAGGAGCAAATTGGTGGTCAACTTTTCGATCGTGACAGGCAGCCGGTGCGTCTGACTCCGCTCGGGACCCTTCTACTTCCTCAGGTTCGGCGGCTTGTCCGGGATGCGGATGCCTTGCTGCACGATGCGCGTGGTGCCGTCGATGGTCAGATCGGCCATTTGAATATTGGTTTCGGGCTGTCGACGATCGCGGTCGCGCCATGGCTCGTCGCTCGCTTCCGTGCCGCGCATCCCGGCGTGTCCGTATCAATGAATGACTACTCTTCGCATGAGCAGGTCAACAGACTTAGACGGGACGAACTCGATCTCGGTTTCATTCGTATGCCCGCACCACCGGACCTAACGTCGTGTCCGCTGGCATCCGACCGTCTTGCGATCGCAGTTCCGCAGCATCTGGACATCCCTTCGGGAGCGAGATTGTTGGGGTGGCTCACAGCACAGGACTTCATTGCGCTGCGGGAGGCACGGGGACCTGGGCTCGCCGCCCAAGTTCGAACCTGGTGTCGCTCCGCCGCTTTTGATCCGAAGGTGGTGCAGGAAGCCGATGACATACAGACAGTCCTCGCACTGGTTTCAGCAGGGCTGGGCTGCGCCATCGTACCAGCCAGTTCCGAAGCATTGCTTCCCGGTCGATTGAGGCTTCTGGCTGTGGAGGGGAAGGAAGCGGCATGGAGCATCGGCGCTGCCTGGAAGGCACAGCGCGAGGTTGGCGCACTGGGCCATCTAGTCCGGATTGTCAGAGCAGGGGTGCTTATGCCGGAAGGCTTCGGCGGATATTGACCACGCAATTATTAAATCTGTTACCGGGCACGCCGCTGGACGGCTCCCGCGTGATCCGCCGGTCAGCTACGCGCCCCAATCTCGGCCGTTCGAACGATCCGCGAGCCATCACCAAAGCCGTCGTTCACTCAAGCGGTGGGTGGACGGCTAGTGGGTGGAAAGCGGTCGGCGCGGGCCTCCTCACCATCGCCCGCCTTGCGTTCCAATAGTCGTCATATGGGAGCGATCCCAAAAGCCGCTGGTCGCGATGGAATGCGAGTGGATGAGGGCTCGAGCCCGAGCTCTGTCATTCTCTTTCGTAATGACCGCCTGCAGTGCAGTCGTAGCCTAATCTCTTCCACGATTAAGCTCGGTTGCAGCTCCGGTGGCGCATGAGCGGCGCCGGTTTGAGCGAGTTCTGTTCCACCCAACTTGATGCAAATCAGCTCGCTGCGGAGAAAAATTAATTCAGCGCTTTACTAAGAATATATTATAACCTACGCTAAATATACTTTCATCGAGGCCTTTTGCTTTCCCGATGTTGCCGAAGCGTTTTCTGACACTTCTCCGCTCAGAACTGGACAAGCCATGGACGAACGCGACGCGCCCAACGAGTGGTTGACGGCGAGAGAACTTCAAGTTTTACAATCTGTCGCGCTTGGTCTTTCCGCAAAGGAGATCGCCAAGAAGCTCCTGATTGCTCCGCGGACGGTGGAGCGCCATATCGACCATATACGTCTCAAGACTCGAACGCGGAACCGGTCGCATATGGTCGCATTTGCGCTGACCAACGGTGTGATTGGTACATGACCGGATCAGCCTGGCCTACCGCCGGCAGGGGGCGGAGTCAGGTTAACGGTTCAATGGCCGGCTATCTCGCCACGAGCAGACGGAGCCGCAAAGCCATCGCTCTAGTGTCCTCCACGGTGCGCCCTAATGTGTCGGCTATGGTCTCAACTTCCAGCCCGTTTGCAATCCCACTTCTCAGGTCGTTGATTGCGGTTTGGGTCCAGCGCTGGTGCTTGCTGGTCACAGGGGTATTCCCGCGAGCGCGCCGTTTGCAGGCATGCGAGTAGCGAGTTCCCATTTGCATCGGTCTCCGAACCCGGACGATGTCAACATATCGGCGAGCCCGGGGAGCACTTCGACCGAGCATGGGAGCGCTGGCGCGTAGATGAAGCGCCAACACCAGCGGCATTCGCTCGATCCTTGGTTGGAGGGCGGTGTGTTCCAGGGCAGGGGCAATTCGTTGCCTGCCAGCGCGTCGCGGTCGTCTAGAAACATCGGCTTTTCATCCTACTTGCTGTCTCGGGCGGTTCGAAGGGCCGACGCATCAGCTTCAGGATCGCTTAAACTATGTCATGCGTGCGAGGATGGATCGCAAGGGCGCAGTTAAACTATTTGCCGATTTCAAATGTCGGACTGTTATAGGTGAAATGCCGTTAGCATATACCTTGCATCGTGCCGTGATTTCATAGCTTGAACACGACTGCTTATTATCCATGATTCCGCTCTGACGCGGAGATTTTCATGCCTTTTATTTCTAGTAATGATTCCGCTCGGTCGACCCAACGCGTCAGCCTCGCGCGCCAAAAGCCTGCCGAACACCAGCGTTCGTCGCACAGGCGGAGCGCGTCCGCTTCTCGTGCTGTTAGGGCGATGACCCTGCACAACCGGTCTCACTGGGACCGCGATCAATGGCTGGGCACATTTGGACTGTAACGGCGGAGGACGGGTGGATTGGCGACAGGCTGCTTGGGGGGGGGCGGAAGCCGCCCGGCGGCTTCTAAATCAACCCGGCGATGCCTGAACGGCGGAGAAGGGGTGATTCTTCCTGGCCGCTATCGGCAAGCGGTCCGGCGGAAGCGGTCGTTTAGCGGAGTTCCGGGATCCGGCGGCAATGGCGTCGGAAATCCTGCGGAAGCCGCAGGAGGCGAGAATTGCCCGAGATTGCGTTCAGCCTCGGAGGCCGTGGCCCCGCGAACACCGAGCATGTTGAGGAGACTGTCCAATCACCAGCCATCATAGCTCACTTCGCCGAGCGATCCGGCGCTGGCGCGCGTCATTCCACAGCGTCCAGACACACACGCTGACAAGCAGTGCGATTACTGCGGCCAGAATGCAGGTAATGAAAAGGTACAGTTCGATAGGTAATTCCAGCGCCTGGAGTTCTTGCACTCGGTCTGGCAAGGGCGATTCAGATCACCCGATACCGGCACCGGCCTCTCGAAGAAGGTGGCGGTTTCCCGCCATCCTCCCTGTGATGCCTAGCTTTATCGGCAGCGAACGCCGTTCCGCTCGATCGCTCGACCTGCAAACGCACCGCCGGCAGCGCCGACCAATGTTCCCAGGACCTGACTGTCGCCGCGCACGAGGGTATTGCCGAGCAGTCCGCCGGCGGCGGCGCCGATGATCAGCCCCGTCGTGCCATCCGAGCGACGGCAATAATAGCGCCCGTTCTGGCCGCGATAGATGCGGTCGTTCGCGGCAAGCGTCCGGGTACGATAGTAGTTGCCGCTGCGATAGTAGCGCCCAGCGTCATAGCGGTTCATTCCGGGTTCGCGGCGATCCCAGTCATAATTGGCGTATCTGCGCCAGCCGCGATTGGCCTGTCGCGCGTTGCGATTGGCTTCCGCGAGGTTGCGCGCATACGCACGCTGGGCCTTGCGACCCTCGCGTGAATTGTCGGCATCGCGGTCCCCATGATATTCCTGGTCGGCCGCGCGGAGGTCCCCGCGCTGTTCGTTTCGAGGTTGATTGGGCTGTGCCAGCGCGGGCCAGGAGGGAGCCGCGACGACCAATATGGCGACCGCAAGATATATGTTCTTCATGATCTATGTTCCTAACTACGGATGTTGTCATGTACAGAACAGCTCGGCCCGCGCAAAAGTCCAAAATAAAATCAAATATAATTTGTAGATCTTATTTTATGATCGCCAATAATTATTATTGGCTCTATTCGAGAATGTTAGGATACATCCTTCAGCGCTCGCCGAATGCGCGCTTCGCGTCGCCGAGGACGAGCCGCCCTTTGACCAATAAGTCCGCCGTAGTTCCCGCTGGAGGCGGTGGCCATGCTTAGACAGCGGCGACGGGCTCTATGCCAGGACCGCCCTCGCCATGCTCCAACAATACCGCCGTTCCGGGTGTCGCGTCGAAGATCGTGATATGCGCCTCGAGTTGTTTGGCGAGTGCCTGGACGATGTTGGTGCCCAAGCCCGCCTTAGACGCCCCGGACTGCTGCTTCGGCATGCCGACGCCATCGTCCACCACCGACAGGCTCCAGACGGGCCCCTGGCTACCATAGTTCACCATGATCTTGCCCCGCCGCCCTTCGGGGAAGGCATGCTTTAACGCATTGATGACGAGTTCGGTGACAATCAGACCGACGCTGACCGACACCTCGGCATTCACGCTGCTCTCGTCGCTGGTGACGTTGAGGCTGATCTGACCGGGATCGTGGATCATCGATGCGCCAATGCTTTCGCACAGCTGGGTCAAGTATGGCCCGAGCCTGACGCGGTCGATCGAGGACACGGCGAGCTGCCTCTGGATGGCGGCCACCGACATCACGCGGTGATGGGCCTCGTGCAGATGTGCGCGCGCCTCCTCGGACTGCACCCGCTTAGCGCTCTGCATCAACACGCTGGCTATGATCTGAAGGCTGTTGGCGACGCGATGCTGGAGCTCCTGAAGGAGCATCCCTTTGTCGCGGATCAGATCCTCGGTCATCTTTTCCGCGATCCGGGCATCGGTTACGTCGGCAATGGCGAGCAAAAGCCTGACTGGTTCGCCCCTGCCATAATTGAGCTTGTGGGCATTTAGAACCAGGCAGCGCGACGCGCGTCCCTCGCGCTTCAGGTCGAACTCATAGTTCTTGACTTCGGCCAAGCCCGACGCGGTCGCCTTCAGCAGCGATTGGAGCTGTGCGACAGCCCATTCGCCGGCACCCAGCTTGGCGAACTCACGGCCTGCGATGGTGTCGGCATCGATGCCGAAGGCGTCGCAAAAGGCTTCGCTGGCCCCGACCACAACGCGATTCTCGTCGAGGAGCAACACCGGCGCATGCGACGATGCGACTACGGCCATGGCAAGATTGAGGCTCAGCTCGGGAGCTTCGGATGCTGTGTCGGGCACGTGGAGTCCTTTCGGCCCCCAGGTTTCTCCGGAATGAAGTCCTATGTAGAGCACACGGCCGCACGCATGAGTGATGGCGGACTCGGCCTTGCTGGCATCATAGCACATGCCCAGGGCAAACCTTGCTATTATTCGGACGGTCGCCGACAGCGTAGATTAGAGCTAGGAAAACGGGCGGCCATCACGGCGGCAAAATTCACATCGTAGGCACCACAGCGACGATCGCTTTAGGGATCGGCGAACGGCGTTTAGTGGGGCGCCGCCTGTCGTTCGAGGATACCTCTCGCCAACGGCAGCTATCGCGTGGTGGCAGCCCAAAACCGGACTTTCCGTAACCGGCCCAAAACTAGCCGTTCGCTGCCAATCGACGCTCACAAACTTCGAGAACCAATGCCTGGAGCGCGGCTACCCGTTCCCCGATCCAGCGGAGTTCCTCATCGGTGATCTCGTAGTGCGGCGAATAGCGGGCGTTCACATAGGCCTGCCGGATCAACTCGAAACAGCGGCGGCTGAATTTGTCTCCGCGCGGCTAGGCAGCGACCAGTTCGGGCGCCACCTCCTCAGCGTGGGAGCGCAAGAATTTGAGCCTATGCGATTTCGGGCTGTAGAGCCGGAAGACCAGCAACACGCAGTGGTAGAACCGCTCAGTCGCCTGATGAAAGTCAAATGCGGCTTCCTTTAAGTAGCCCCTCGACAATGCTGTCATGGCGAGGTCCAAGCGGCGCTCCGCACTCGGAAACCACTCATCGAAATACTTCTGCGCCTCGGCGCGCGCCTCCTCGGGCGGCAAATCGCGCGGCTGCACGAACGGGAAGCCTTCCGCCTCGTAGAGCGCGATCCCCTGCCCGACGATGTCGATGAAGAACGGCCGGCCGCGCTCGAGCTGATGGTTCACATCGGCCAGCGAATGGACGATGAAGTTGACCGGCGCGCTCAGCACGTTGGTGATGGTCGCATCGCGCATCAGCCGGTCCTCGGCCGCCGACCAGAATTCGAATTCGGTCAGCCGCTCGTCGTTGACGACGATCAGGATGTCATAGTCGGACTGGTAGCCGCCGACCGGATCGTCGACCCAGTCGCCACGCGCATAGGAGCCGTAGAGCACGATCTTGAAGACGCGCCCTGCCTTCTTCCACTTCAGCGTGCCCATCGCATGAGCAGCCTCGAATTCCTCGATCAGCACGCGCACGACATGGCCGAGCTCGCGCTGCTTGGACTGGGGAAGATGATCGAGGCCGGTTCGCATGGTGTTTCCGCAACCTGTGGCAGGCAAAGCCGAGATGGCAAGACCCATCGGGTCCAAAGGCGTTCAGTCGCCCTCCCCGCGCTCCGCTTCGTCCATGAAGCGAGTCAGATGCACCATGGCCTCGACGAAGCCTCGCTCGACCTCGGCGACAGACAGCCCGAGCCGCGCGCCGATCTCGGGATAGGCCAGACCGTCCACCCGGAGCATCAGGAATATCTCGCGCGTGGTGTCCTCCATCGTCGCCACAGCAGCCTCCAACCGCGCCAAGCGGACACGGCCCTTGCGGTTCAGGCGCATCGCCCTGCCCTCCTCCTGCTAAAAACACCGCGACCCGGGCCGGAATGGCGGGGTGGGCGGCAGGAGCAGGACCGCCGGTCCCGCCGGACGAGGCGGGCCGCACCCGCAGGGCCGCAACGCAGTGGAGGAGCCGGGCAACGCCCGGCTTGCGGCGCGCCGCGGCGGGACCACAGGGATGCGACGCCCACCGCGCCAGTCCGCGGACGCGGACAGAAAACGCCATCGCGCTCGCGCGATGTCCGCAACGCGCGACCGCAGGGCACAGCGACATCGCGCCATCGTTCAGCCCCGCGAGAGGGGCGCATGACGGAAGCAAGTTGGGCTAAGCGGCGTGGCCAGGGGAGCTTTCGTCCGCATCCGGATCGCGCCCGTGATGACGGTCGAGCGACCGCATTACCGGCGTGACCGTAAGCCCGTGCAGCAGGATCGAGACCAGGACCACGAGGCTCAACAATGCCCAGAGCCGGCTCTGATCTCCCCCTTCCATATGGTTCAGACCGTAAGCGAGATAGTAGAAGGAGCCGACGCCGCGGATCCCGAAAAAGGCCAGGGTCATCTTCTCGCTGCGTCCGGCCTTGAAGCCTAGAAGGCCTATCGCGCCGGCCACCGGCCGCACCAAGAGCAAGATGATACCGGCGGCAAGTATCTCCGGCCAGCCGAGGGGTGCCAGGAGGCCGCTCACCAGGGCGCCACCGAACAGCAGCAGACCCGCCATCATTGCAATCCGCTCGATCTGCTCAGTGAAGTCGTGCATTTCGCGCTGGAATTCATGGCTGCGATGCGCATGCCGAATGGCCATGGCGGCAACAAAGACGCCGAGGAAACCATAGCTCTGCGCCATCTCGCAGAGCCCGTAGGTGATCAGCGTCGCCGCGATCGCGATCACGCCGTCGCCGGTCTGCGCCAGCTTGCTCTCGGCCGGAATGTGGAACGTGATCCATCCGAACAATTGGCCGACCAGCCAGCCGATGCCGGCCCCGGCCACGATTTCGCAGATCACGCTATGAAGGACCCATTTCGTGGCCCAGGCTTCGCCGGTCATGCTCGCTGCCGCCAGCGCTATCGCGAGATTCACGAACGGAAAGGCCAGTCCATCGTTCAGGCCCGCCTCGGAGGTGAGCCCGAAACGCACCTCGTCGTCCTCGCCCGACTTTGGTGGGCCGACCTGGACATCGGCCGCAAGGACCGGGTCGGTCGGCGCCATGACCCCACCGAGCAGGATGGCGAGCGGGAGCGGCAGGCCAAGCACCCAAACGCCGATCAAGGTAACCCCGCCTATCGTCAGAAGCATCGTGGGCCCCAGGAGGCGCCAGGTGACAGCCCAGCGTTTCCAGCCGAACACCCGATCGATCTTCAACCCGGCCCCCATCAGCGCGATGATGACGACGAGCTCGGTGAAGTGCTCGACGAAGACCGGATGCGCGCTGGGCAAGGGCACCACCGGTGTCGGCGCATAATGGCCCAGGGCAGCACCGATCGCGATGCAGACGATCGGAAGCGACAGTGGCAGCCTTTTCAAGGCAAGCGGCAGCCACGCGACGAGCGCGATCAGCACGCCGATCCCGACCAGCGCCGAGATATAGGGCTCCGGAGGCCAGTAGAATATGTCCGACATCAGGTGCTAACCGATCAATCGCCGCGACGTTCATCACGCCGGAGCACCTCCCGAATTCGCTGCACCGGCGCGCCGCACGGCATATCCAAATCGGCGACCGTGCAAACCTCGTCAGCTGACGGCGGTCAGGTCGGTTGACCCAGGCTGGAGGCGCCGATGCGGCGCGCCGGCCCGCGTTCGCGGCAATGCGTGGCGTAAGGAGGCCGGCGCGATGGCCGGCCTCCCCATCGATTACATCACGGTCGGCTCGCGGCGATAGGCAGCGCGATGGCTGTCGATCTCGCCGGTGCTATACGGCGCCGCGTCCGGATCGAAGCCGGTCCAGCCGGACTGCCTATAGTCCGATCCGCGGGCGCCGGCGCTGACACCGCGATTGCCGTCGAGCACCGCCTCGGTCTCGCCGACGAGGTTGTCCTCGACGCGCGCGCTGACGAGCGTTCCGCCGCGGCGGACGCCCTCGGCATAGACGCCGGCTTCCTCATCGGTGTGGCCCGCATTCTTCAGCGCGCCGACGATACCACCGGTGGCCGCGCCGCCGGCGCCACCAATCGCCGCACCGACTGCGGTCGATGCCAGCCAGCCGGCAGCCACGATCGGGCCGAGGCCGGGAATCGCGAGAAGCCCAAGGCCGGCGAGCAGGCCGCCCACGCCGCCGATGGCGGCGCCGGCAGAGGCGCCGCGGGTGACGTCGCCATCTTCATTGATACCGTCATTGTCGCCTCGGTCGGCACTGTGCCTGCCGTGCGCGTCGTTGGCGACAATGCTGAGATCGTCATGGGGAACGCCGATGCGCTCGAGCTCGGTCACCGCGGTCTTGGCGTCCGAATAGTCGTCGAACAGGCGTGTGATGGTCCTGGTCATATTCAATACTCCTGAAATGCAATGAATCAGCGCGAAGTGACGTTGCCCTTGAAGTCGAGCATCACCGTCACCGGGCGGCGGTGCTTCATCGCGCGGCCTTGCCAGACACCGTCATTGTTCTTGCGAAGGCCGCTGATTTTCGTGAAGCCGGCCTTGGCGATGCGTCCCCGGGCCTGGCTCTGGGTGAACGAGCTATGCCCGCGCGCCGGACGGGCGACTGCATGGACGCGGCTGTCCTTCATGGCCGGGTTGTGTGGCGAGGACTGGCGGTCCTGGGCGATCGCGCCGGTGCTGGCGATGGTCGCCAGCGCGGCAAGAATATAGAGCTTCATGAATTTTCCTCTCGGTGACGCCGCGCGTCGTGCAGGCGCACGCCATCTGTCGATGCGAGATCGACAGGACGCATTCCCTCGTGCGGCGGATTGTGAAGCTATAACCCGTTGGAATCGAACGCGGGCGCATGCGCTCCGAAATAAATCGCCGCGCGCTCAGGCCTCCCCTAACGCCAGCCTAGCGCCGAAGCGGACGATCTGGCCCTGCCCAGTCCGGAAACCTTCGCCGGGGCTTCGCGCCGCGCGGAACGTTGCCCGTCCCGCATGCGCTTTGCAGAAAAGGAGTATGGCGATGAGCAATTTATTGGGCGCGCTGATCGGCGCCGCGATCGACCGTCAGGATGGCGACAGCGGGATCAAGGGTGCGATCGTCGGGACGGTCGCCGAAAGTGCGATTCGCTTCCTGGCACCGGTCCTCGCCACCTATGCGCTTGGCTGGGCCGTCCAGTACGGCATCGGCAAGGCATGGCAGGCGGTCGCCGGAGAGCCGCCTCTGGACGGGCGCTCCGGCGCGTCACCCCAGGCCGGACGCTGATGCGGAGCGCGGCGCTGGCGGCAATGATCCTGGCATCGCTGGCGCTCGGCGCATGCCAGGGACCTAACGAGCGCGCGGGCCGCGAAAAGGACCAGGCAGAGGCGCTGGCAAACGGGCAAAATGTCTCAGGCGATGGACCGAACCAGCGTCAGGGCCAAGCGCAGGACCAAGTGGAAGCGGCCGATCGCAGGGCGCGGAACGCGGATGCTGCGGCGCTCGAGAGCCGGGGCGATCAGATTCGCGGGAATGCCGATATCGAGGCGGACAAGCTCGACAAGCAGGCACGCGCCGTTCGCGACGGCAAAAAGTGAGCGAGGCCACAATTGTCTGTGGAGCGGCTCGCGCAAGATATCGACGAAGCACGGATCACCCGCGCGGTCCGCTGACATCCGCCAGTTCCGAAGGCCGCAGCGCATAGTCGAGCTGCTCCATGCGGCATTGCCGGGGCGCCTTATCGGGCCGCCAGCGCACAAGGCCGGTTCCGTGGCGAAAGCGGTCGCCGGTGACCTGGTCGAAGCTCACCTCGACGACCAGCTCGGGCTTGAGCGGCAGCCACTCACTTTCCTTGCCGTCGTTCCACCGGCTCGGCCCGCCCGGTGCCTTGCCGGTGAAGCCAGGCGGCGCGATCAGCGCGTCCAGCCGCTCGGTCAGCGCGGCACGGTCCTGCTTCGCAAGCGCGGAGGTGAAGCCGACATGGTTGAGCAGCCCAGCCTTATCATAGAGCCCGAGCAGCAGCGAAACGACGGATTGGCTGTCCTTGGCACGGCGGAAGCCGCCGACGACGCAGTCCGCGGTGCGGTGCTGTTTGACCTTGAGCATCGCGCGCTCGCCGGGCCGATAGGGCTGGTCGAGCGGCTTGGCGATGACCCCGTCGAGAGCCTCGCCGCTGGCGGCGAGCCAAGCCTGCGCGCCCGCCAGGTCGGAGGCGTGGGGCGATAGCAGCAGCATCGCGCTGCCGTCACGCGCATGGAAGCGCTCAAGTGCCGCGCGGCGTTCGGCGAGCGGCCGGTCGGCCAGTCCGGTGCCGCCCAGCGCGAGACAGTCGAACAGCATTAATTGCGCCGGCGTCTCGTGCGACAAGCGGAGTATCCGGCTTTCGGCCGGATGCAGCCGCGCCTGGAGAGCGTCGAAGGACAGGATGCCGTCCATCGGCAGGATCAGCTCGCCGTCGAGGACATAATCGTCGGACCGGGTCGCCAGCAGCGAAGCGACGATCTCGGGAAAATAGCGTGCCAGCGACTTGCCCGATTTTGAGCGCAGCTCGACATGGCCGCCCAGGCGCGAGGCGATCGCGCGAAAGCCGTCCCATTTGGGCTCGAACTGCCACGCGCCCTGCGCGGGTAACGCCTCGACCAGCTTCGCCTCCATCGGCACCGTGTCGGCGAGCGGATGCGACTTGTCGGTCATGGGCGCCGCTTGCGCTTGGGCTTGTCGGAAAGCTCGACCCAGACCGGCGCATGATCGCTGGTCTTTTCCCAGCCGCGGACATGCCTGTCGACCTGGGCGTCGATGAGCCGGTCGGCCAGCATCGGGCTGAGCAGCAGGTGATCGATCCTGAGGCCGGCATTACGGCCATAGGCGTTCCGGAAATAATCCCAGAAGGTGTAGATGATCTCGTCGGGGTGGATCGTCCGCAGCGCATCGGTCCAGCCCTGCCCGGTCAGCCGGAAAAAGGCCTCGCGCACCTCGGGCGCGAACAGCGCATCGTCGAGCCAGCGCTCCGGCTTATAGACGTCGCGCTCGGTCGGCATGACGTTGAAGTCGCCGGCGAGCATCACCGGCAGGCCCGATTCCAGCAGCCCCGCGGCGTGCTCGATGAGCTTGTCGAACCAACGCAATTTATAGTCGAACTTGGGGCCCGGCCGCGGATTGCCGTTCGGGAGATAGAGCCCGCCGATGAGCAGCCCGTTGACCGCCGCCTCGATATAGCGGCTCTGGCTGCCGTCGGGATCGTCGGGAAGGCCGCGGCGCGTCTCGTGGATCTCGCCGACCCGGCTGAGCATCGCGACGCCGTTCCAGCTCTTCTGGCCATGCCAGATTGCATCATAGCCGAGGTCGCGGATCGCCGTTTCGGGGAACTTCTCCTGCGGCGCCTTCAGCTCCTGCAGCACGACGATGTCGGGCTGGCGTTCTTCCAGCCAGCGCAACAGCACCGGCAGGCGTCCGTTGACGCCGTTCACATTGTAGGTCGCGATCTTCACGCGGGACAGACGTTTCGAAGCGGCCCCGCGTTCCGCTTTCGCTTCGCCGCGCGCCGATCGACGCGATCGCCGGAACTCCCGGCGCTGTCGGCGCGCTTTGAAACCAGGCCGCCTCGATGCGGCGTTTGATGGAGAGCGACGATGGCCGGAGGAAGCGAACTGGAGCCCAGGGACTCGCGAAACGTGACCGGGACTGCCCATACGCCGGACGGACGCTGGAGCGGCGACGCACCGGCGCCAGGCCATGGCGGCGAACTCGAACCTGCGGATTCACGCAACGTCACCGGCACCGCATCGACGCCGGATGGCCGCTGGACGAACGACGCGAATGTCGATGGTTCCGGCGCACCTTCCGCGCCGCGGCCCGGTTCGCCCGTCAAGGACGATCAGGGCATTCCCCAGACCGGCGAAGAGGATCCGCTGGCCGAGGTCAGCGCCGGGCCCGACGATAGTCGCAGCGCAGCCGATTTCTCCCGACCCGAAGCCGAGAAGGACGCTGCCAACCAATCGGGCGGCGATGACGACAGCATCGAGCCCTCGCGCATCCCGGGCACGGCCGAAGACATCAAGGTTGCCGGCGAGACCGGGCCCGGACCCAGCGGCTGAGCCCTCCCCTTCCCCCAACGCGTCGAGAAAGGTCCGGTAGCGTAAGGTGCAGGAACCCCGGGCCCCGGCCATAGGTTGGTCGTGCCGAGGAGAAATGCAGATGTCGGACCGCAACCCAGCCCATGGCGGACCAGCCACGCCCGAACGGGCCGCCCAGGAGAGCGAGCAGGCCGGCGTCGCCGACGAGGGCGCTGCCTATAGCAACGCGATCGAACGCGACGCCGCCGGCGGCGCGAACGAAAGTGGCGACAAGAACGGCACGGGCGGCACCGCGGCGCGCAATCCGGCGATCGGCGCGGGCACCGCGGGCGATCCGGGCATCGCCGACCGCAAGGCTACCACGATCGACCTGAACGACTCCGCAGCCGCGCAGCGTTGGGCCGACCGTTACTCGGTGACGCGCGCGCAACTCGAGGAAGCAGTTAGTGCGGTCGGCAGCGACGCGCATGCGGTCCAGACCTATCTGCGCGGCCAGGGCGGCGGCGACTAGATCGCGGCCCGTGCTTGCGCGCCCGGCTCTCCGCAACGCCGGGCGCGGCGATCGTTGGAACGCGGTGGAGGAGCAGGATATGGACATTGCAACGACGGGCGCGGTCGAACGGATCGCGCGGGTGCTGGCCGGACAGCGTCTCAGCGCCAATGCCGACGGCGACGATGCCCATGCGGCAGGCGCGGTCGTCGACCGGTGGCACGAATTCGAGGGCGATGCGATCGCGGTGCTCAAGACGCTGCGCGAGCCCGATGCGGAGATGGAGCTCGCCGGCGACATCGCGGTCTGGCAGCGGATGATCGCGGCCGCGCTCGGCGAGCCCGTCGACGATCTGCGCGCGAGCCCGGTAGAAGCGCCCGAGCCCCGCACCGACCCGCTGCACGAAGGCCCCTGACCGTCCCGTCTTGCAAGGCCCGATTTCGAGCGTCCGGCGGCCGCTCGCTTGACTCTTTCATCCCATTAGGAACAAAAAAGGAACGAATCACCTCGTTTCCGAGTCTTGCCAATCCATGGGTCAGCCCGATGCATCGCCGGTAGAGAAAGCGCGGCAGGGCCGGCGCGATTGGAATCGACACGCGGAACAAGAACATATAGGGAACGATGTTTTGCCGAAAGCGAAGCCCGATGTCCGCTTCCCGCTACGTCGAACTCCAGGTCACGACGCATTTCAGCTTCCTGCGCGGGGCTTCTTCACCCGAGGAGCTGTTCGCCGCCGCGGCGATGCTCGAGATGCCTGCGCTCGGGATTGCCGACCGCAACTCGGTCGCCGGAATCGTCCGTGCGTGGGATGCGCAGCGCGCCACCGGCGTGCGCTCGATCGCCGGCTGCCGGCTCGACCTGGCGGACGAGACCGGGCTGCTCGTCTATTCGACCGACCGCATGGCCTATGGCCGGCTGACCCGGCTGCTCTCGGTCGGCAAGCCCTCCTCGGAGGTGAGCAGCGAACCGGTCAACCGGAATCCACCCTCGACCGTGTCGACACTGATGCAGTCGCTGTCGACCGGAGCCGCCTCGCCTTGCGGCAACCGGATGATCTCCATTGCCTCATCATTCCCTTCTTGGCTCGACCCGTTGTTCACAATCTGTTCCCGATCTGCTATGTGCATTGCCATGAACGCGCAGCCGCCCTCTAAGATCATCGCCTGGCCGCGGGTTGAGCGTCGCGGGATGCTTCCGGCATGAGCCGCCGGGGCGGCAGCGCCGACCTGCCCCTCCATGGGGGACGCGTACCGGCCTGGCTCGGCGAGCGCATGACCAAGCTCGGCACGATCCTCGTCGAGGCAATCGTCCTCGAATATGGCCGCGACGAATTGCTGCGCCGCCTCGCCCATCCCTTCTGGTTCCAGTGTTTCGGCGCGGTGATGGGCATGGACTGGCACTCGTCCGGCATCACGACGAGCGTGCTCGGGTCGCTCAAGCGTGGCCTGGCGCCCCGCGCGCACGAACTCGGCATCCATGTCTGCGGCGGACGCGGCAAGCATAGCCGCGCGACGCCCGCCGAACTGCTCACCGTCGGCGCGCGCACCGGGCTCGACGGCACGGCTCTAGGCCATGCCAGCCGCCTCGTCGCCAAGGTCGACAGCGCCGCCGTCCAGGATGGCTTCGAACTGTATCTCCACGGCTTCATCGTCACCGACGAGGGCCGCTGGGTCATCGTCCAGCAGGGCATGAACGGCGATCGCCGCCAGGCGCGACGCTATCATTGGCTGAGCGAGGGATTGGAAAGCTTCGTCGACGCGCCGCATACCGCGATCGACGGGCGCGACCAGGGCGTCATCGTCAATCTCGCCGACCGGCGGGCGGAGGCATCGCGGCAAGGACAGCTCGAATTGCTCGGCTCGATCGGTCCCGACGGCATCGCCCGCGAGCTCGCGCGCTTCGAGGCGCCCGCCCCGCCCGATGCCCAGGCGTTGCTGCCGCATCTCGTGCTGCCCGATCACCACGATGTCCGCCCCGAGAATATCATCGGCCGCCGATTGCACGGCGCGCTTGCCGCAGCCGCCGAGCAAGGGCCAAAGGATTTCGCCGACCTGCTGCTCGTGCCGGGCGTCGGCGCCCGGACGGTGCGCGCGCTGGCGATGGTCGCGGAGGTGGTGCACGGCGCACCCTGCCGGTTCAGCGATCCGGCGCGCTTCTCGCTCGCGCACGGCGGCAAGGACCGGCATCCCTATCCCGTGCCGATCAAGGTCTACGACCATACGATCTCGGTGATGAAGGCCGCGGTCCGCCATGCCCGGCTCGGCCACAGCGAGGAACTCGACGCGATCCGGCGACTCGATGCCCAGGCGCGCCGGTTGGAATCCAGCGCGACCGGTCCGTCGGTAGAAGCATTGATTGCGGAGGAACGCCACAATTCGCACAGCTATGGCGGGCGCAGCGTGTTTGGCGAGGAGCCGCCGCCAAGCGGGGTTGCGATTCCGGCCGAGGGCGCTTGAAGTCGAGGCGATCCGATCATGAGGAATCGCCGAAATTCCTGCCGCTCCAATGTCTTGACCGATTGAAAATCCGATCCGGGCTCCCACATCAAGTTGATCGTTCAACAACGGAAAGGAGGTGGTCAGATGTCTCATTGTCACATGCCGCGCGCGGCAGGATCTTCGAGCATGACCTCCACCGCGGGGGTCCGGCTCGGCTGAGCTGTCCGCGTTCGGATGACAATGGAAGGGCCGTCTCGAAAGGGGCGGCCCTTCGCATATGCAGCCTTGTCGTGCTGCAGTCGTTCCGGTCCAATGCTGGTCTTTCTCGACTTCGAAGCCTCGTCGCTCGGCAAGCATAGCTATCCGATCGAGGTCGCCTGGATATTCGCCGACGGGCGTTCGGAGACCCATCTGATCCGTCCGGCGCCCGCCTGGATCGATTGGGACGAGGAGGCCCAAGCAATCCATGGGATTACGTGCGAGACGCTCGCCCTGCATGGCACGCCGCACGATCTCGTCAGCCAGCGCATGATCAATCAACTTACCGGGCACGATCTGCTGGCGAGCGCGCCGTCCTGGGATGGCAAGTGGCTCAGCGCCCTGCTGCGCGCCGCCGGCTATCCCCGCCATAGCCTGAGGCTGCGACGCACCGCCGAGGCGCTGCGCGAATGCGCTTTGTCGATCTTGACGCCGAAGCTGGCGGACGAAGATCTCGCAGCGGCGATCGAAGCGATCCTGACGCGGAACGAAAATGGCGCGTCGGGCGAAGCGCCCGCCCACCGCGCACTGCCCGATGCGCAGGCCGACCGCGCCCGATGGCTGGCAGTCTGCAGTACCGCACGCGAGATCGCCGCGGCGAAGGTTGGGGATCCTTGAAGACATGCGCCTGGCAGGCAAAAATCCCGTTACGCCCGATGGGCGTTATTTCGTGGTCCGCGGGCGGCTCTGGCGCATGTCAGACCCATCCCTTCCCGCGCACGAGCGGGAAAAACTGGTTCACGAATTGATGACGGCGCGGCGGGCGGTCCGAATGGCTCGCCGCGCTGCCGACGCGGATGCCCAGAACAGTGGGCGTGCTGCAGTCGATCGAGCAAAGCGCGCGCTCGGCGAACGCGGGCCAGTATGGTGGGGCGATGGCTCCGAGGACTATAACCGCCGCATGGCGCGCAACACCCCCTATGCCGAGTGGTATGCTGGTATTCCTGAACTTTACAGGTCGGGCAGCACTTGATCCGCGCGTCCCCATCCAGACAGCGCCTTGGATGCAGCCCTTTTCACCAACTCCGCAGCATCGCCGATATGGAAATGCGACGGCTTCTCGATCGTCTCCATTTCCTTCCAGGTGATCGGCGCGGCCACCGGCGCCTCGGGACGCGCGCGTACCGCGTAAGGCATCACCGCGGTCGCGCCGCGCTGGTTACGCAGATAGTCGACGAAGATGCGGCCCTTACGCTGCACCTTGGGCAAGGCGGCAGTGAAATTCTCCGGATCGCTCTGCGCCACCGCCTGGGCAAGGCGATGGGCGAAGTCCTTCACCTCGGCCCACTCCGCCTTGGGCACGAGTGGCGCGATGACGTGGATGCCCTTGCCGCCGGTCGCCATCGGGAACGTCTCGAGTCCGATTGACTTCAGGATGTCGCGGAAATGGAAGGCGGCCTTTCGCACTGCTTCGAAGTCCAGCCCCTCGTCAGGGTCGAGATCGAAGACCAGCCGGTCGGCCTTCTCGACATCCTCGATCCTGGCACCCCAGCCATGGAATTCGATCGTCCCCATCTGCACGCAGGTCAGCAGCCCGTCGGCCGTGTCGACGAACAGATAAGGCTCCTCATGCCCGTCCTTCTCGAGAATGCCGACATGCTTGACCGTGTCGCCGAAGCTGCCGGCATCGTGCTTTTGGAAAAAGCACTTCTTCGCACGGCCCTGCGGACAGCGCACCAGGCTGATCGGCCGGCTCCCACACCACGGAAGCATGATCGGCGCCACCGCGGCATAATAGTCGGCGAGCGCGCCCTTGGTGATGCTCGATTCCGGAAAGATGACGCGGTCGCGGTTGCTGATCTTGACGCTGGACGCTGCCGGCACAGCAGCCGATTCGACGTGCGCCTCGACCTCGAGCACGACCGCTTCGGGCTTCTTGTCCTCGCGCAGCCCCAGATAGCTGGGATGCCGCAGCGTGCCCTCGTTGGTCATCTCGGTATAGGCGATCTCGGCGACCAATTTGGGCTTCAACCAATGTGCGCCGCGTACCTCGGCGCGCGGCGCCTTCACCGTCGGCTCCTTCTGCTCGATCGGCGCCATGATCTCCATCAGACGCAGCAGCTCGGCGGTATTGAACCCCGTTCCGACCTTGCCGGCATAGCGCAGCGCGCCATCCTCATGGATACCCAGGATCAGCGAGCGGAAGGTCCGCGACTTGTCCGAGGGCGTCCAGCCGATGATCACGAATTCCTGGCGCTTGATGCACTTGGTCTTGACCCAGGTGCCGCTGCGCGAGCCGACATATTTTGCGGTGGCGAGCTTGGAGATGACGCCTTCGAGATTGGCGCTGCAGAAATTCGCGAGCAGCTTCTCACCGTTGCCGCGAATATGTTCGGAGTAGCGCAGGTGCGGGTTATCCTCCGGCAGGATGGCACGCAGCTTTTCCTTGCGCTCGAGCAGCGGCAGTCCGGTCAGATCCTCGCCGTCCAGCTCGAGCAGATCGAAGGCAAAATAGTCGATCGTCCCGGGCGCGCCCTTGAGCGCGCCCTGCAACGCCTGGAAGCTCGACTTGCCGTTCGCGTCCAGCACGACAGACTCGCCGTCGATCAAAGCGGAATCGACCTTGAGCCCGGCAACCTCTTTTAGAATGGCCGAGAAACGGTCCGACCAGTCCAGACCGGAGCGCGTATAGGCGCGCGCCTCGCCCCCGCCGACCGCGATCAAAGCCCGGTACCCATCATACTTCATTTCGTGCAGCCAGCGGTCGCCCGAAGGAACGGCATCGACAAGCTGGGCAAGCTGTACCGGCCTAAACGGCGGCGGCACCTTTACCCGATCCGATTTTGGGCGCGCGCGACGTGCGGTAGAAGCGGACGTTTTCATCGTCCCTAGACTCAATTCAAGGCGGGTTCGTTCCGTGTCACGCCAAGCATTGGGAAACTCTTGAGAATCCGGAAGGTTGGAAGATCAGACAAGAGGAGCTTGAGCATGGCAGACGACAAGACGTTACGTGGACCGCAAGACAGCTCGCGCGTCGCGATGGGCGAGGATTATGAAGTTTCCTACTGGACGGAAAAGTTCGGCGTCAGCCGGGAGCGCTTGCAGGAAGCGGTCGATGCCGTCGGCAACAGCGCCGACGCAGTCCGGGCCTATCTTGCGCGGTAGCGCCGGGCCAATCGGTTGAAGCGATAGGTGCCAGCCTACCAGGGCAGCTCCTCGATAAAGAGGATCATCTCCTGAAAGGCCGGTGCCTCGAACCCGATTCCGGCTTCGCCTTCCACCAGAGGATGCCGTGCTGCCGCCTCGACGATGGCCTCGGCGTCGGACTGGCGGAGCGGGTCATGGGCCGCCGTCCATTTCGCCAGCGCAGTGACGCGCGCGTGGAGCGCCGCACCTGCGAGCGCGTCATCGGCGAACCCTGCATCGCGCGCATAGGGTTGCAGCACCGCTGCCTGAGACCGCGGATCCTGGCGATGCGCCGCCGGCAGCGCAGCACTTCGAGCGCTGCCGAGATCTGCCCGCCGACAAGGGGCACCGCGTTCAGGCGCTCGGTGGCGCTGCCGAAAGACGTTGGGGCTGCAACCGGCGATGTTTGCGCGAACATGGGTAAGCCCTTTCAGAAGGCCAGCATGCGCTGGCGATCGGCGAGCCCTTTCGGGCCCACTTCCTCGATATGAAAACTATGTTTCGGCAGCGCGCGCAGCAGCTCGGACTCGGGCTGAGCGAGGTCGAGCCAGGCAATATTCTGCCGCCGCAGCAACACCGCGCCCTGCCGCTCCTGATAGAAAAAGATATCCGGTCCGGCCTCGATCGTGATGATCGCGTAGCTGACGTCGCGCTCACCCGAGGAAGGCCGCCAGATGCCGGCGAGATAGAAGAAGTTGCCGTCGTCGAGCGTGACCCGGAACTTGCGGTCGCCATTGGTTACCTGGAACTCGCTCGCTGGCACGAGACAGCGCTGATGCGGAAAGCTGCGTCCCTCGGAACGGATGAAGCGGAACGGCTTGCCCTCCGGCTCCCACGGCTCGAGACCCCAGCTCGCTTCGATCGCCTGAGGCTTGCCCGTGCGCGGATTGCGCCGGATGATGATCTTGCGGCTGCCAAAGGGTGCATCCGACTCGAAGGGCCTTGCTTGCATGGTGAGAACATAATGCGAACATGCTCGAGGTGCAAATCGGGAGCTCGCCATGTGCAATGACTATCGCCACGAGGTCGATATCGCCTCGATCATGGAGGATTTCGACGAGCTCGAGATCGCGATCGACACGCCCGAGGGCACGCCGAATGTCGCAGCCCGCGAAGACATCAAGATCACCGATATCGCGCCGATCGTCGCCAGTGTGGCGGGGGCCCGCGCGCGTGGAGCTCTCCTCAATCGCAGATGGAGCTGGCCGGGGCCGACGGGAAAGCCCGTCTATAATTATCGCGCGGAAAGCCGGGAATTCCAGTCCAACCGATGCCTGATCCTGACGGACGGCTTCTACAAATTCACCAAGGCGAAAGACCCCAAACAGAAGCGGCAGAACAAATGGCTGTTCACGCTCGAGGAGCATGACTGGTTCGCTATTGCCGGCATCTGGCGCAAGCATCCGGAGGTCGGCGAAGCCTTTACGATGCTGACTCTTGACGCCGGCTCAGACGTCGCGCCCTATCACCATCGCCAGATAATTCCTCTGGCTCGCGACCAATGGTCGGCTTGGCTGGATCCCGCGATACCGGCAGCCGATATACTCCGCATCCTCCCACCCGGCAGCCTGAAGGTCCGCCAAGTCCATGGCGCTCCGCCCGGGGTCGATTCCTCCCTGCTCCTCTAGCTGGCACCACGCAGAGTCAGTTGACGATAGGGTGGCTCGCCTGCTCTTTTTGAACGGCACCCTGCCGGATATAGGCGCCAAGTGCCTTGTGACGATCGCGATCGAACCGACGCGCCTAGGTCGTCGGCAACGTCCCATTGCGGCGCGGCGCCATGCCAAATTCCCTCCTGCGCGCGACCGGATCATTCTCCCGCCAGCGTCGTTGAAAAGCGCGTCTGTCGATGGAGAGGACCATGCCGCAGGGTGACAAGAGCGCCTATACCGACAAGCAGAAGCGTAAGGCCGAGCATATCGAGGAGGGTTACGAGGATCGAGGCACGCCCAAGAAGGAAGCTGAGCGCCGCGCCTGGGCGACCGTGAACAAGGAGTCAGGCGGCGGCAAGAAGTCCGGCTCGGGACGCGGTAAAAAACAGAATCACGATAGCGCCCGCAAAGGCGGCCAAAAAGGCGGCTCCAGCCAAAGCGCGGAGAAACGCTCCGCCGCCGCGAAGAAGGGTTGGGAGACCCGGCGTCGGCGCGGTAGCGCGTGAGCGGGGCCGAAACGTCCAGCTGGCCAGCGCGCCTCTGGCTGGTCCGCCATGGCCAGAGCGCCGGCAATGTCGCGCGCGACGCAGCTCATGCCGCGGGCCTCGAGCGCATTCCGATCGACATGCGTGACGTTGACGTACCGCTGTCGCAGTTGGGCGAACAGCAGGCCGACGCCCTTGGCCGCTGGTTTGCCGACGGTCAGGGCAACGGTCAGCCGGACGTCATCCTTTCCAGCCCCTATGTCCGCTCGCGCGAGACCGCCCGCCGCTTCCGCGACGCCGGCGGGGCCGCGCCGGACGAACCCGTTTGCGTCGACGAGCGGCTGCGCGAGAAAGAGTTCGGAATTCTCGACGGGCTCACCACCGCCGGCGTCGCGGCGCAGCTACCGCAACAGGCGGAATTTCGCCGTCTGCTCGGCAAATTCTATCACCGTCCGCCCGGTGGCGAGAGCTGGTGCGACGTGATCCTGCGCCTGCGTAGCCTGCTCGACACCGTGTCGCTTCACTACGGCGGACGACATGTGATGATCGTCGGCCACCAAGTGGTGGTGCTCTGCCTGCGCTACATCATCGAGAATCTGAGCGAGGAAGAGATACTCTCGATCGACAGGAAGGGCGATGTCGCAAATTGCTCCGTCACGGAATATCGCTTCAACGCTTCGAAGGGGAAAGATGGCGGCCTTGAGCTGGTGCGCTACAATGAAATTGCCTCGATCGAACAGGATCCGGTTGCCGAGGTGACGAGCGAGCCGGACCGGGCCGTGGCGGCGCGCGGATGATCGCGTTACGTGCCGAATGGCTAACCGTCCATCCGCTTCCACGGGTCGACGCGGAGACCGACAAGAATGCGCGCGGCCGCGTGCTGGTGGCGGGCGGCTCGCTCACCGTTCCCGGCGCCCTCGCGCTGACCGGCGAAGCGGCTCTTCGTGCCGGGGCCGGCAAGGTCCAATTGGCCACGGTCGAGCAGGCCGCTCTTCCGCTGGGGATCGCAATGCCCGAGGCTGCGGTGTTCGGTCTGCCGGTAAACGGGACCGGAGAGATCGCCGCGAGCGCAGTCGCCAGACTGCTCGACCTTCTGGAAGCGTGCGACACCTTGGTGTTGGGCCCGGGCATGGGACCCGACTCAGCTGCATCCTCGATCGTGCGCCGGCTGCTGGCCAAACCCCTTGGAGAGCGCAGCATCCTGCTCGACGCAGCAGCGATCGGCGGCGCGAGCGGCTGCGCGGATGCCGTGCGCGGTCATGGTGGCCGTGTCGTACTGACGCCGCATCCCGGCGAGATGATGCAGTTGATGGGATGCGACGAGGACGAGGTGAGAGACAGGCCGGAGGCCCTTGCTCGATCGGCGGCGGAGCGGTTCGGCGCGACTGTCGTCCTCAAGCGCTCCGAGACATGGATCGCCGCGCCCGGCGAGGATGTGCTTTGCTATGAGGGCGGCGGGCCCGGTCTCGCGACCGGCGGCTCCGGCGATGTGCTCGCCGGCATCATGGGCGGTCTTCTTTCGCGCGGGGCGGCGCCCCGCATTGCCGCCGCCTGGGCAGTTTGGCTGCACGGCGAGGCCGGGCGCAACCGTGCGACGGTCTCGGGCAAGATCGGCTTCCTTGCCCGAGAGCTGCCTGGCGAAATTCCGAGATTGATGGCCGCAGGCTAGGCGGCCACCCCTACCCGTTCCGCCTGGAAGACGGTCTTGGGGATATGCGTGATGCGGCAGGCCAGATCCGCCTCGCCCGAAGCTACGACATAATGGTCGCCCGCATCGACGATCCCGGTCGTGAATACCACGTCGCGGACATACATCTTGTCTTCGAGCGGCTTGGTGAGATCGGGGGCTGCTTCGAGCAGCGCGCTGTGCTTGGTCCGGATGACCTTCGCGGGATCGTCCCGGTCTAGGACCGACCAATAGGTCCGGTAGATGCCGACGATCTCCTTGGGTTCGACGCCATGCCACAGGGTCAGCCAACCCTCATCGGTCAGAATCGGGGGCGTGCCGCCGCCCATCCGTGCGGTCGCGACCGTCGCCGCGTGCGGACGGATGCCGGGCTCGCGGTGTGGCTTCCAATGCAGCGCATCCGGCGAGGTCGCCAGATTGATCGACGGACCGCCGCGCCATTCGCTCCCTGGAGGATAGGTGAAATACAAATCTCCGAGCGGCCGGGTCTGTGCCCAGTACTTGCCGTCAACCAGGCCTTCGAAGATCAGCATGTCCTTGTTCTGGTGATCGAGGACGATGTCTTCGAAACGGAAGTCCAGACCGTTGTCCGAGCTGTAGAGTGTGGTCGAATGCCGCTCCGGGCTTACCGAGCAGGTCGTCATCAGCCAGCGGTCGCCGACTTTCGAGACCCGGGCATCCTCGATGCCGTAGCACTGGAAGCTGCCCTGCGGCGCAATTGCCTTGTCGTAATGGATCTCAACGATCTCGAGGCCGTCGGGGGTGAGTTCGACCGGCAGGATCCAGGACAGTGAGGTCAGCGCCATGACCTTCCACCGCCCGCCGCGAAGAAGGAATTTGCGGGGATCTGCGGTGTCAACGAGTTCGAGCGACCAGGCATCGAGGACATACTTGCCCTCCTCCCAGCGGATCGCGTGGATATAGCCATCGAAGACCGGCCGGCGAAGCGCTTCCGCCACCCGCACGAAGATAGCAAGGTTGCCGTTGGGAAGCCTGGTAAGCGCGGGGTTGAAGGCGCCGAGCACATAGGTCTCAGCCTCGAATTGCCCCGCCAGCGGCGAGCGGGTCAGGTCGATGTCGTCCGGGCCAAGGATCAGGCGATCAATCGGAAAGCCGCTCATTCTTCACCTCGTGCACGCGGCGCGATAACAACCTGCTGCACGTTCGCGCGGCGCGCCTGAGTGAGGACAAAGTGCACCGCGACAGCGATATCTTCCGCGCGGAGCATCGTCTCGTTGCGATTCTGCTCTGCCTGCTCTTCTGCAGTAAAACTTTGATACTGGAAATCAGCGCCGGTCTTTGCAGGCTCGACATTGCAGACCTTGATGCCTTTCGGCGCGAGCTCCTTGCGTAGTGCCTCGGCAAAACCGGCAACGCCAGCCTTCATGCCGGCATAAACGCTGGATCCCGCCCCCAAGATATGGGCGGAAACCGATCCGATGAACACGATGTCGCCCTTGTCCTTCATCACTTCCGCCGCCGCATGGGCAGTCGTGAGATAGGCGGTGAAGTCGGTCGCGATCGCGTAGCGCAGCTCGTCAGCGCTCATCTTGGTCACGCCTTGGGCTGGGATGGCTGCGTTGACGATCGCGATATCGAAATCCCCGAAGTAGCCCTTGGCTGCCTGAACGAAGCGGTCGACGCTTTCCGGTTCGGCTAGGTCGATCGCGATACCGTCGCCCTTCCCGACTTCGCGGATGCGCTCGAGCCCGTCCTGGAGATGTTGCGGGTCCCGACCGCAGACGAACACGTCGACGCCCTCCGAGGCAAGCAGAGTGGCGATGGCTCGCCCGATCCCGGTGGTGCCGCCGGTGATGATCGCTTTGCGCCCATCAAGGCTTGGCATTGCAGTATGCGCGTCGGACAGGTTTCGGGCGGGGGGGGCGGCTAAGTCTGACATGGACATCTCCTCGCCGCTCGAACCCCATGTGGCAGGGGGAGTTCCGAACAAAGCGCGCGCAAGAGGATAAATGCAGGAGAACCCCGCGAAGCTTCGTGTCCGTTACCGATCCGAGCCGGTGGTGGCGTTCGGATTTTCAGGCCCTTCATAGCCCTTGTCGCTCTGGCCGCCATCGAAATGGCCTCCGTCGCCGTCCGTATGCGGATTGGGGTAGGCGCCGCCCTTGCTCTCACCATTCGATGCGGGATCTTCGACACCGTCTGGCGCGCGCTTGCTTGCGCCGCCATCCGATTGCATCGGCTGCTTGTCGGCCATGTTCCGTCTCCTAGTGGTTGCCCACACCAACCTCCGGCCGAAGGCGTCGTTCCGACCGTAAGTTGATACCGAGGGAATCTTCATAACCTGGGTCAAGGAACGGAGGTGGTGCCGGAACCGGAGATCGGGACGGCCGGTTTGCGTGCCTGTTCTACCCAGATCAGCGGAGAAGGCATGGCGACAACCGCGCTCAAATCGAAGACATCGAGTGCCACTCCTTTCGTCCTGGCGCTACGCCGGGCGCTTGCGGAAGGCGCGACCAAGAAAATTGCGGATTGCGCGGTCGGCGCGCTGGACGTTGAAATGGTCCGCAGCCGCGATTCCGTCTGGGCGCTGATCCGACGTCAGGAGCAAGGCGGTCTCGCGTTACGTGCCGCCTATCTCCCAGATGAGTTCGAGGTGACCAAGCTGAAACCGGAAGCGGGCGAGTCCGTGCGGCTTCGGGTGACGAGCATACTCGGGGAACATCTCATTGTTGTCCGCGTCGGCGAAGACGCACTCGAGCACCTGCGCCTTACGGTGACGCTCACCCCTTCAGAATCCCTGCTTGTACCGTTCCTGCCGCGCGACCTGTATCCGCTCGACGCTAATGACGATCCCCTAGGTTCGTCCGGCACGGTCGAAGCGGGGCAACGCGGACTCAATTCGGGCTTGCTCTATTTCCGCCTCGATGAGCCTGCGTTCGGCAATGTCCTATACTTCCAGAACCTCACCGCGATGAATCCGTTCTATCGCGCAACCAAGACGAGCCCCGACGGCGCTGTGGGCGGCGTTTGGCCCGAACTCGGCTATCTGCCGCCGACGCCAACACAGAGCGGCACCCCGCCAACCGAGCCGCTGCCTGCCGGAGCCGAAGTCACTCTCTCCGACGCGATCCTGGTCTTCCGGCACCAAACCGATTCCGGGGAACGTGAATCAGCCCGGCAATTCCTTCAGATGCTCGGCGTCGCCTACAGGATGATCGACCAGCCGCGTACCGACTTTCGCGACTGGATCGACCGTGCCGAACGTACGCTATGCGATCTGGACGAAGCGCCCGAGGCGAGCATCCGGCACTATGGGCACCGCTACATTCATCCCTACACCGCGGCCGAATATCCCGACAGCATGGTTCAGATGTCGATCGTTGCGGCGATCCACGACTGGAGCAAGTGGCAGGGAGAACCCCATCCGCTCGAAGCGGAACTCAAGGCTGGCCTGGGCAAATTCTACGATCCGAAGCTCAAGGCGATGCGGCGCTATTTGCCCAATGTCGGCGACGACAAGGACGCAAATGCCGTGGACAGCTGGTACCTCTATCATCCGATGCTGAACCTGGGACGCCTCGCCTTGGATGGCGACGGTGAGGCGCGCGCACTGTTTCTGAAATCGATCGACTATGGAGTTAAGGCAGCCCAGCACTTCGAGTACAAATGGCCGGTCCAGTATAACGTCACCGATTTCTCGGTGATCACCGAGATCGCTGGGGCGGATGGCCGCGGCCAGACGGATGTCGGCGGAGTCTATGCCTGGGTGATGCTCCAGGCATTCGAGCTCACTGACGAGAAGCGCTTCCTCGACGAGGCGCGTGGGGCGATCGACGCCGCGGTGGGGCTGCGATTCAGCATCAACTATCAGGCGAACCTGACCGCGTGGGGCGCCGCAGCGTGCATGCGATTGTGGCGGATCACCTCGCAAGATGTGTATCTGGAGCAGAGCTACGTCTATCTCGCCAGCTTCTTCCACAATTGCGAAATCTGGGAGAGCGAGCTCGAGCTCGCCGTCCACTACCGTAACTTCCTTGGCGCGACATGCCTGCAAGATGCGCCGTACATGGCGATCTACGAATGCTTCGATGCCTACACGGCCTTCGAGAAGTATCTCGACGATAGCGGCCCCGACCTTGAGCCGGCCGCGCGCATGCTGATCGCTGAATATTGCAAATATGCGCTTGACCGCGCCTGGTACTATTATCCCGACGCACTGCCGCCCGAGGCGATCTCGCCGAAGCAGCGCGAGACCAATGGGCATGTCGATCGCAAGCTCTCCTTCCCGCTCGAGGATCTCTATCCCGACGGGCAGCTTGCCGGCCAGGTCGGCCAGGAGGTCTATGGGGCGGGCGCGGCGATGGTCTTCGCGACGCGTGCCTTTCACCAGGTCGAAGGTGCGCCCTTCCTTGTCCACTGCGATCATTTCGTTCGCGCGCGCGAACGCACGGGCGACAATGCTCTGACTCTGACCTTGGATGGCGGAGAGACCTGCACGGCCGGGTTTAGTCTCGTACGCCGGAAGCGGCGGAAGCTCCCGAGCGTCAGGCTCGTCACGGTGGGCGGAGATGCCTTACGCCCTCACTCCAGCTCCGCCGACCGCATCGACTATCGCGTGCCGGCGAACGGCCGCCTGATTCTGACCTGGAGCTGAAACCAAACGACGTCAGCCTACTCGGGTCGGCGACGTCGCAGGTTCCGGGTTGTGTGTGTCCATTCCGGAGCGTCCGTTGCTCGTGCGTCGGATCCCCTTCATAGGGGGAGGAATGCAGGGAACACCCACGATTTTGGAGCGCGTCCGAAGCCTGATCGAGAGGCTGGCGCCGGCCCCGATCTGCGACGAGTGCATCTCCGAGAAGCTGAGCCTTTCTTGGAAATCCCAAGCAAACCAGGCTGCGCGCGAGCGGGTCGGGAGCGACCACTTTGAACGACTCAGCGATGTCTGCACGATTTGCGGGGGTCCCAAAATCACTACCAGGAAGGCGTTGAGATAGGCCTATTGCTGTCGATGGCAGTCTCGCTGTGACGCCTTCGGCAAGTAGCCGATCAAGCGGAGGCTAACGGCTCCTCGTGCCGCGCCCAGCCTTGAGCCGCCCGCCCTGCTCGTCAGACAGCTCACTCGCTATCATCAGCGCAGGATCGTGGCAGCGCCGGCGATCCTGGCAGCCGCGAGCCGTGCAGCACTCTAGTCGCTGTAGAGCCCGGAACGTCGCCGCAAGCTGTCTGCTGGGCGCCGAGGGCGCTCGGCAACGGCGGGCCAGTTGCGGTGCCGTCTCCCTATCGTGGAAATAAGATGAGGAGTCCGCCGGTGCCCGCAGTGACCAGCCATAATAGCGGACCGGGCGGCCACAACCGCAGAAACTCGGCCGATCTCGCTGACAGGTGCAGGAAGCAGCTCATATTCGTGTCAAGGTAGAGCCGGGACGCGAGAAACTTGACGAGAGCAGCGCGCGCCCCAGCGCCCCTTTCGGAACGCGGAGGGAACGATGAGCGCGCCCGGTGGTTCCATCTATGCCGGTGCAAGTCCTCACCCGGACGACACCGGTGAGGGGCCGCCCCGGCCACGGACAGCAATTCGCGTCGGGGCGGCTACAAAGCATAAGCAGCAGATTCTCCGAGGAATATCCGAGCTATCAGTCCGGGAGAACGTCAGATGGCCACGCAAGTCACGGCTGAAGCCCACGCCACCGGAAGCGGCAAGCCGGTTGAAGCCGTTCGACGTATAGCGGCGATTGACGTTGAGATGCTCCACCCCGCGCATAGGCGTCGTTGGTGCGGACCTGACTGACGATCTGGCTTGAGGGCGAGTAGCTCAAGCTCATAGTGACGTCGTTGGACGTGCCGCTTCCTTCAAGGTGCCATGCTCGAGCGACGACCAAGATCCGTGTCGCCATAGTTGGCGAGCATAGTTGACCCGCTTTCCTTTATATCAGTGGCTTCATCTGACATGCGCACGCGTTTCACATTGGCGCACCCGGCCTACTTGGCTCGATGGTTCGCAGGCCGGATTGATCCCGTCGCGCAGGGACATTAGCCTAGGAGGCGGCTAGCGAATGCCGCTGCGGCCGCGAGGCCATCCTGCGCTACGCTGTGCGCCACGCCTGGGGAAACATGGGCCTCTACCGGGACGCTAGCCTCAGCAAGAGCCGTTGATGCCAGGCTCATCGAGCGGAACGGTACGACGTCATCCTCGGTACCGTGAATGAGAAGCACGGGCGGACGGCTTGCAATGTCCGACGGAAGCCGCTCCGGCGCGACGAGCATGCCCGAGATTCCGATGATCCCCGCCAGCGCCTCCGATCGACGCAACCCTACATGCAAGGCCATCATTGTCCCTTGGCTGAAACCAATGAGGAGGACCCGACCGCTCGGCAGGCCGGCATCTTTCAACTCCTGCGTGATGAAGGCATCGAGCCCCGGCGCGGCCGCGTCGGCCCCCGCAGCGCGTTCCGCCATCGAAAAGGTGTCGATCGGCCACCATTGATAGGCCTCGGCGAGCCCTGGCATCCGCGCTGGCGCGTTGGGCGCCACGAAGGCGGCGTGGGGGAGCGCTGGCTGGATCATCCGAGCCAGGGAGATGAGGTCGTCCCCATTCGACCCATATCCGTGGATCAGAATGACAAGTGCATCCGGTTTTGCACCGGAGAGAGGAGCGAGGCGGGGGCCGTCAAGCGACACGGAAATCCTTTCGCTGGGAAGAGCGGACAATTCAGTGCCCTACCCTCTTGTCGAAGACGACAGCGCGTGTCGTCCCTTGTTACTTGTCGCGCTCTGCCCGCTTGCGATCGGCCTTTCGCGCGCGGCTGATCGCCGCGGCGCGCTCACGCGCCCGCTTTTCAGAAGGCTTCTCATAATGCCGGCGCAGCTTCATCTCACGATAGACGCCTTCCCGCTGCAGATTCTTCTTCAACGCGCGGAGCGCTTGATCGACATTGTTGTCGCGAACGATGATCTGCATGCTTGGTTGGCTTCCAACTGGTGCGGCGCTTGCCGAATTCCGCCGGCTCTAGCGCCGAACCCACCCGGGGGCAAAGCCATCAAAGCGCTTTCCCGGGGCCGCGGCACTGCCGCAGCCCAATCTACCTTCCTCCCTGACCTCCGGAAGCCCGCGACGAGGCCAGCTGACAGCGCCTCATCATATCATCGGCGCATGCGTTTGACCTCGCCGTCTCGCAGGGCGGCGCTGGCGGAAAGCTTCCCCAACCGGCATGGCGAGGCGGGGGCTGAAGCGAGTCTCTCGCGGATCGATGTGAAAGGGCAGGATGGAAAGCACAGAGTTTCGGGCCGGTCGGGCCGAAGGCGTTCGCGCCGCCTTGGCGGTCGTAGAGGCACTCCTGGAAGCGGAAGAATGCAAGCTCGATTTGCCCGCCCCTTATGTCACGCGCACAGCGCGGCGCACGAGGCGGCAAGCCTATCGCAACGCTGCATCCCGGCTTTGGACGCTTCTGAACAAGGTCAGCCGCAACAAAGCCGTGGCCGGAGAGATCGAAGCAAAGCTGAAGAGGATGGGCTTGTAGCACGCGAGCGGGAGATCAACTGATCCGGCATTCCGTGATGCCGTCTCTAAGACCCGGGTCGTAGGTCAGGAATATTGGTCCGCATCAAATGCCCCTTACCTGGATGGTGCGTACCGCCTGCTGCTCAGTGCAGCAGACGGTACGTCAAACCTCACCGAACGCGGCTGCGCTGCACCAGATTGAAGATCCCGAGCAACACGACGGCGCCGATAAATGCGATGATCAGTCCGGTCAGCGAGAATTCCTGCACGCTGCCGCGGACGCCGAAGAGCGGACCGGAAAGCCAATTGCCGATGATCGAGCCCACACAGCCTACGATGATGTTGAGGACGATGCCCATAGAGGCGTTGCGACCCATCACCATGCTGGCCAGCCAGCCGGCAATGCCGCCCACTATCAGTGCGATGATCCAACCCACTTCAATTCTCCCTGTCTGAAGACCTGACAGAGCAATCCATACTGGTCGGCTTTGTTCCGCGGCTGCAACGCTTCCGCCCCACCGATTTCAGCTTCGGCAGCCCTTCCCCATCATGCACCGCGGCCACAATGCCTCCCTTCTTTGCGGTGTTCCTGACGCAGAACAGCCAGAACCGCGCCCGAGTGTCGAACGGCCGCATGCCCGCTGTTGTGCCGGGTAACCGTCCGGGCATCGGTATGCGGCCAACATAGTTAGTGGCGTGGTTTACGCCCGGACTGCCGCGCCGGCCTGCGCTATCCAGAATAGTTGCCGAGCCCGGTCCGTGAGCATGATGCGCGCGATCGGCCCCTGTCGTTCATTCTCGACATCGAAGCTGCCTGCAACGCGCGGCGGGTAACCCGCACTTCCTTCCGCACCACGTGGCGCGCAGCGGAATTGGGGGGATGAGCGCTGTCCGCAGGTCAGGATGCTCATGTGCCTATGGGACTCATTGTGGCCCAAGGTACACCTCAACCACTAGAGCGCCGGAAACTGTTCGAGATCCGGTAAGTTTTGGCAGCATGCCAAGGTATCACCTGCATGTGCACAACGGCTTCGGAACCGCCCTCGATGAAGAAGGCCAGGATTGCGGCAGCCTCGCAGAGGCGGAACGCGTTGCCATCGCGAGCGTCCGGGCCATCCTTGCGGACGAAGTGACGAGCAAGGGTTTGCTCGACTTGCGAGGGCATGTGGATATCGAAGCGGCGGACGGCCTCAAGCTGTCGACTGTGAAATTCTGCGACGCCGTTGATCTGCGTCTCGGCAGAGACGCCTGATCGCAAGGATCACAACCTCCCTCCCCGCCTTGGTGGGCCGCCTAGCGCTTCTCGCGTAGGAGGTTACGCTCGCCAGCGCGCCAGCATCTCTTCGTAGCGCAGCTTCTCGGCATCGCGCGCCGATCGGGCTTTTCGCACGAGCTCGCCTGCCGCGCGCTCGGCCGCCTGGCGCTCGTGTGCAAGCCTTCGCTCCCGTTCGCGGAAGTCCCGCTCTAGCTGCTCGGCCGCACGCTGCGCGCCATCCAGGGTTTCCTCGGCATCGTCGAGCGGCTTACGATCGGGCCGGGGGCGAGGCTTTCTCTTTGGCGCAGCCGATGCTTGGGGTTCTCGCCGGCTATCTGCCGCACTCGCCCGTTCGAGGGCAGCGAAATGCTCGGCTTCGCTACCGCGGAGGCGCTTGATGACCTTGCCTGGATGGGCAAGCGGCTCCTTCGACAACTCGGCATCGCTCACCAGCTCGGCGGCACCGCGCGCGAACAAGTTTGCCGCAGCACCCCAGGCCTCAAGCGCCGCCTTTTGGCTGGCGGCGGCAACATAGGCATCGTGAAAGCCGATTGCAGTTCGGAAGACCTTGAGTTTGCGCGGCATCGCAATTGAACGCGCCTCAAGGGCCGCGGCTCCCGCGACCTGCACGCCGCGTCGAGGCACGCCGCGCTTGACCCGGGAATGCGTAGCGCCGCAGCCCGTCGGCTCCGCGTTCGCCTCAGCCTCGATCAGGCCGCGAAATCTGGCTTCTGCAGGACCGCATCGGCGATCGAAGGATCGCTACCATGTTCGGCAATCTCCGTGATGCCGTATACTGATCTGCCGGCGCTTGTGGATTGACTCGAAGGCTCGCCGCGAAGGCGCGATCGTCGCAAGCCACAATGGCAAAGCTTTTTCGCCTGGGGGGCGACGCGTTCACCGTGCATGGCATGGCACCGCGCGCTCAAGTTTCGGCCCCACTGAGATGGAAGCCGGGCGACCGATGCGGTTTCCCTGCTTCAGCGTTGGCATAACGACACACGTCCAAATGCGCATGGGCCGTCTCTTGCGAGACGACCCATGAACACCCCTCGCAAGATCAGAAGCGGAAACGAACCCCGGCGCGGCCGCCATAGCCTTCATAATCGCCACCATCGGCATAGCGGCCCTCGAAGAAGCCGCTGATCGCTCCGCGCTGTGAGCCGATGTTCAGACCCAGCAGCCCTTCGCCATAGTCGCTCAGCCGCTGGTTGCCGAAGCGCACCGTCTGTCCGCCGCTGGTGAAGGTGACCTGGTCCTGGCCCTTGAACTCATGGACATAGTTGCCGCCCCCATAGAGCGTCATCTTGGCGGGACCGATATCGCTGGTGAAGCCGATCCGCGCGCCACCACGGCCGCGCACGCCGTCCTGGTCGTTGAAAGCGAAATTGCCTGACGCATTGCCGAAATTGTCGAAATCGGAATGCGTGTAGGAAACGCTTGCCGCCGGCTCGAACCAGAGCTTGCTGCCGAAGCGGACGCCTACCTCCGCTTTGCCGCCATAGATCGAGCCCTTCAGCTTCTGGGTGTAGCGACCCGAGATGCTGACATTGTCGCCCCAATAATAGTCGTACTTGGCGAGCGCGTTGACGAAGAAGCTGCCGGCGTTGAGGCTGGCATAGACACCGCCATTGACCGCATCGAAGTTGATCCGGTCAGGCGAGTTGGCGAAGTTCAGGTTGGAATTGAGATAGCCGCCGGTCAGGCCGAAGGCGAATCCGCCCTCACCCACCGGAGCGCCCAGATCCACGCCCATCTGGCCGCCAAAATAGTCCTGCTTGTAGCTCAGATCGACCGGGGTAGTGACGCCGTTGAAGGCGAAGCTGCGGTTGCTGCCGCGTTGCTCGACCTGACCAAGCACCTGGGCCCAGACGCGACCGCCGGCACCACCGGGGCCATTGGCGGCGACATTGTCGCGCAACTCGCGCATATGCCCCGACCAGCTGTCGCCCGACTGCAGCCAGAGGTTGCGCACCCCTTCGGCGAACAGCGATGCGCGATAGACCCCGACGCCGGGCGTGGCGACTAGGCTGTAGGCGAAGGTCGTCGGGTTGTAGACGATGCCATACTGGATCAGGCCCTGATCGACGCTGCCGCCGTCGAGCGTGAACGCCGTTGCGGACGAGGCCGCGCCGGCCTGCGCCACCACTGCGCCTGCGCTGGTGCTGAGCACCGCCGGCACATTATTGAGCGCGGCGACCGAGACGATCGTTGTTCCCGTCGCCGCGCCGCCGATGCGCAGTTGGTCGGCGGTGAAAGCAATAAGATCGACATCGACGCCGAGCTGCGCCGCGCCGTTGCCGGCATAACTGCCCGGCAGAACCAGCACATCGCCGACATGGCCGTTACGCAGATCGACCAGGCCGCTGTTGTTGAACGTCTCCAGTCCGGTGAGCGTGACCGTTCCGGCGGTCGTCGCCAGGCCGAGTACGCGGAGCGTGGCGCTGTTGTTGAACACGTCCGCGCCCGCGCCGAAGTCGCTGTTGCTGTTCGCATTGAAGGTGCCGGTGTTGTTCACCGTATCGCCATTGGCGGTCAGCAGGATGCGGCCGTTGATCGTGCCGCTATTGTTGACCGTCGCCGCGCCGCCGGTGACCGCGAGGGCATAGTTGCCGCCGCCGAGCGTACCGGCGTTGGTCACCGTGGTGCCCGTGCCCGACGTGATCGTTGCGCCGTTGTTGAGGCCGGTGAGGGTGCCTGAGGTCAGGGCGAGATTGGCGGTGGTCGCCGCCGCGATGCTCACGCCGTCAAGGCTGGCCGAGTTGTTTGTGCCGCTGAGCGAGACGCCAACCGAGCCTGCCGTGCTGTTCGCCACGATCGCATTCGACGTCGCGCCCGTGGTGGTGACGCCGGTCGCCGAAATGGTGACTGCCCCGCCGCCATTGGCGACAATGCCTCGGCTGTTGGCGCCGGTGGTGGCAACCTGTCCGCCGGTGATGGCGATGGTGCCCGGCGTAACGATGTTGATGCCGTCAGACGTGGCGCCGGTGGTGGTGATCGTACCGCTGTTGACGAACGTCACCGGGCCGGTGCCGGTGATGACGACCGCAGTTCCGGTGCCGGTAGTCCCGGCGCCGGCGACAGAAGCGTTGATCGCCCCAGCACCACCGGTGATGCGAAGCGCGTTCGCGCCATTGGCCGCATGCCTGCCGCCGGTGAAGGTCACCGCGCCGGTGCTATTGACGGCCGTGCCGGTCGCGCCCGCCTCGGTCGCGGTTACAGCACCGGTGGTAAGCGTGACGGCGTTGGTGCCGGCGTTGACGATCAGACCATTGCCGGTCGTCGCCACGGTGCCGACGGTCAGGTTGATCGGCGCGGTCGAGGTGATGATCGCACCCTGCGCGCCGAGACCCGTGGTGGTGACGTTGCCGAGATTGCCCGTGACGCCCGCGCCGGTGACGAGCGCGGCGGTCACGCCGGCTCCATTGGTGCGAAGCGTCGAGCCGTTACCGCGCAGGTTGATCGTGCCGGTTGAGGCAAGATCTAGAGCACTGGCGCTGTTAACGCCGGCCGCGATGCCCGACGTGGTGATGTTGCCGTAGCCGGCATCGATCGCGCCGGTGGCCGCGCGGATGTACAGGCCCGTGCCGCCATTGCCGGTGGTGGTGATCACCCCCGCATTGGTGGTGACCGTGCCGGCGCCGATGGTGTTGGCGGTGACGCCATAGGAGCCGATGCCCGAGGTGGTCGCCGAGGCGATGTTGACCGCCATGTTGCCGCCGACCGATGTCGCGAACACGCCATTGCTGTTGAGGCCGGTCGTAGAGAGCGCGCCGCAATTAACCGTCACCGATCCGGTGCCAGCGGCCTGTGCCGAGACCGCAGTTGCGTTGTCGCCAGTCGTGGTCACGCTCGGGCAGCCACCAATGTCGATCGCCCCGGTCGCGCTGAACGCGTTGGCGATAATGCCAGCACCGTTGACCGTGCTGACCGAGCCCGTGCGGACCGTGACGTTACCGGTGAAGCCCTGCGCCGCGACGCCGTAGCCGCCGGGGGTGGTGGCGCCGTTGGTCGAGGTGGTGACGTTGCCGGCGGTGACCGACACGGTGCCTCCATTGGCGAGGATCGCGCGATCGCCCGTTACGACATTGCCCACGACAACGGTGTTCGCGCCGTTGGTCGCCGAGACCGTGCGGATGCCGCGGCCGGTCGCGGTGATGTTGCCCGCAGTGGTCGAGATGGCGCCGGTCTGGGCGCCGGCGTCGATCGCGGTGCTGTTCGCACCGGTGACGTTGATGTTGCCGGTCCGCAGCGTAAGGTCGCCGCCGGCCGTCGACAGCACGCCAAACGAATTGGCGCCGCTGGTTGCGATGTTGCCGACCGTGAAGGTGGCAGGCTGAGCGAGCGTATTGAGCGTGACGCCATTGGCAGCGACACCGCCGGTGACGTTGATATTCACCGGCGCGCCGGCGCCAGCAGGGGTGAGGCTGAGCGCACCGCCGGTGGAAGTCAGGTTGACCGCGGTCACGCCCGTCGTCGAAATCGGGCCGGTGGCGGTATAGGTCGTCGTTGCCGGGCTGGTCGCATCGACAGTCACCAGGCCGGGGCCTGCAATCGTCGTATTGCCGGCGGTGGTGGTGCCCGTCAGCACGGTGGCCGCGCCATCGACGCAGGTGATCGTGGTGCCGGTCTGCGAGCAGGTGGTCGCCTGCGCGGATGCGCTGGTGGGCAGAAGCAGCATTGCTGCGGCGGTGGATACGCTACCGAGAAGCGCGAGGCGCAACTTGGTTGCAGGGGTGGCGGACGCCATCACGTGCGAAACGAACATCTAAACCGGTCTCCTGGAATCAGGTCCCCCCGGATTAGTTTTCGCTTAGCCGCAACCTTTCAAGGTAGATACTCGTATGACTACTAGGCCAAATAACTGATCTTATGAAAAAATTGTTTTAGACAGATAGTTCTGCATCGGGAGGAAATCTTTATTTCGGGAGTTTTGCAACTTTCTCCGGGACGCGAATTCGGGTTTTCTTCGTGCGACTTTGTCCTCGCAGCGATTGATCATTCGTCCATTGGTGTCGCCGTTTGCGACCGCGACTTTACCGCACATTTCCGCAACCCCGCGATTAACCAGCTTCTCGGTGGCGGGGCAGACGCCATCCATGGGCTGGCGATTCTGGGTGTGCTTGGCGTTGATGTGGACGCGGCGATGTCGGAGATCGCATCGCAGGGCCGCTGGACCGGGGTGATCGAAGGCGACACACTCGGCGCCGTCGAGCTGTATGTCACGGCCGAGCCGTTCGATGGCGCAAACAACGCGGCCGGCTGGCTGATCACTGCGCACAGGTACGGCGCGCGCGCCGCACCCGTTTCGCTCACCGACCCCCAGCTTATCGCCCTGTCCGGCAAGCTCACGGCGCGCGAGCGCGAAGTGGTGCTCGCGTTGCAGGAAGGCGCCAGCAACAAGGCGATCGCGTTGCGCCTGGCCATCAGCCCGCGAACGGTCGAATTTCACCGCGCGCGGATCATGCAGCGCTTCGCCGCCACCTCCGTTGTCGAGCTGGTGCGGAAGGTCGCCGGGGACACACTGGCGACGATGTAATCGCGCGCCGGCGCCCTAGCGTCCAAGCACTTCGCGCGCCTTGGCGGCAAGCGTGGCGTAGGTGAATGGCTTGGTGATCAGATCGACGCCAGATTCGAGCCGATCGTCCCGCATGATCGCGTCGCGAGTGTAGCCCGAGGCGAACAGGACCTTCAGGTCTGGATGCATGGAGCGCGCGGTATGCGCGAGCTCCTCGCCCGACATTTGGGGCATCACCACATCGGTAAGCAGCAGATCGATCGAAAAATCGTCGCGCTCGAGCAGGCGCACCGCGGAGTGTCCCATCATGCGCCTCGACCACGCGATAGCCCAGTTCGCGGAGGATGCCGACGGTGTAGGCGCGAACTTCGCCGTCATCCTCGACGACGAGGACCGTCTCCGATCCGCCTTCAGCTTCCATCGAAGACACGAGCCCATATTCGTCGGCGCCCAGCTGCCTGGACTCGCGGCCGAGGAGCAGGCGGACGGTCGTCCCCTCGCCTTCGGCCGATTGGATCTAGACATGCCAGGAATGCCGTGGACAATGCCTCCAGCGGAATAATGCAATAATCCCTTGGCTAAGAGCGATACCGCGTGGCCAGCCTGCTCATGTCTTCCAGATAGTCGGGCACCGCAGCTCCGCCCGCCGCGATGCCCGACCTGGCTCAGGCCGGTTTCACCTTCGGCATGGGGTGCGGCCCACAATACTTCGCCCAGCTGTCCATCAGGGCCTTTCGCTTCTTGAGGAGATCCCCTCGGCGATAGGCGGCTTCCGCTTTTCCTGGAATGCTATGCGCGAGCGCCATTTCGCACACCTCATTGGGATAATTTGTCTCCTCAGATGACCAATCCCTGAAGGTAGAACGGAAACCATGCACGGTCGCGTCCACTTTCATCCGCCTCAACAGCATCGGCATTGCCATAATGGTGAGCGGCTTTTCCAATCCCTCGCCCTTGAAGATGAAACCACTTCTTTTGTCCTCGGGGGTCGCAAGCAGAATTTCCAGCGCGGGATCTGACAGGGGAACTCGGTGCACGCGCCCAGCCTTCATGTGCTCGGCAGGTACGATCCAGAGCTTCTGCCTGAGGTCGATCTCGCTCCAGTCTGCCAGCAGCACTTCCTTGGTCCGCGCTGCGGTCAGGATGAGGAACTCAAGCGCTCGAGCCGCATTAGCCGGACGAGTCCGGAGCTTCTTCATGAACGGCCTGATCTTCTGGAAAGCCAGCGCCGCATGATGACCGCGACATCCAGGACGCTTGGGGAGCAACTGGTTAAGGTGCCCTCGCCACCTGGCCGGGTTTTCGCCATCTCTGAAGCCCGCAACCTTAGCTGCGTCTAGGATATTCTCGATCCTCCCGCGAAGCCGGTCCGCCGTTTCCGGAACGCGGGACCAGTGCGGTCGAAGCGTCCGCATCACCTCGTCGGTACCGATGTCCGCAATCGCTAGTCTTCGAAGCGGTGCAGCATATTTTGTAAGCGTCATCTTCCACTGGGCCACGTGCTTCGGATTCCGCCAGGCGGGGGCCATCGTCTCGATATACTGGTCGGCGAACTCCCCGAAGGTAATCGCATCATGGCCCCGGCCCCGAGCGAGCTTCGGGTTTCGCCCTTCCAGAATGAGCTCACGGCACTCCGCTGCCTGCTCACGCGCCTTCGCGAGCGAGAGCGACCGGGCGCTACCCAGGCCGAATTCGCAGCGAGACCCTCGCCAGGAGTAGCGGAAGAGCCAGCGGCGCCTTGATGCGTCCACATGGAGGTACAGACCACCCCCATCCGCGTACTTGCCGGGCTCCTTTAGCGCCGCGACCTTGGTGGCAGTGAGTCGATTGAGCGTGCGGCCGGTCATAGTCTCGAACTCCCGTTCAAGACCCGTACCCGCCATGGGTCAGCTGGTCGTTGGATCGTCCCCGAAAAGGCCGAGCCGCAATTCAGTACCCTACAAGGTACCACCAATTGCGGCGCGCTGCCCCGATCCTGCTTGAGACTAACCGAGACAATGATTTTCAGCAAGTATCTGAAATCGCTCATTTTTTGAGACGACTTGGGACAAGCTGAGACGCTATGAGAAGGCGTAAATGGCGGAGAGGGAGGGATTCGAACCCTCGTTACGGTTACCCGTAAACCGCATTTCGAGTGCGGCGCATTCGACCACTCTGCCACCTCTCCGCGAGGCGATTACTGCGCGGAAAACTCCGCGTCGGTCGCTGTGAGGGGCGGCCCCTAGCGCAGCGTTTCGGATACTGCAAGCGCATCCTTGTACCTAAACGAAGAGATATTAGATTAAGTCCATGACTCAAGCCCCCGGCGCCTCCCCTTCCCCCCTTGAGCCCGGAGTTCCGATGCCCGCCGTCGCGACCGCGCGCTTCGCCATCGGCGACGTGGTGCGCCACCGCCAGTTCGAGTTCCGCGGCGTGATCTTCGACGTCGACCCCGTCTTCGCCAACAGCGAGGAATGGTACGAGGCGATTCCCGAGGACGTGCGCCCCCGCAAGGACCAGCCCTTCTACCACCTGCTCGCCGAGAACGACGAATCGAGCTATGTCGCCTATGTCAGCCAGCAGAACCTGGTGGCCGACGACAGCGAGGAACCGGTCGACCACCCCGCGATCAACGGGCTTTTCGACGGCTATACCGGCGGCCGCTACACTTTGAAGCGCACGCACCGTCACTAAACTGCCCTTTATGGGTAGTTACCGGTTGACTTCGGCGACTCTCTCCCTTAGCTGCGCCCTTCCTCCTGCCGGGGTGCAACCTTGGCGGGCACAAGCATTTGAACCAGAGAAGAGACCCGATGTTCGCTATCGTGCGCACGGGCGGCAAGCAGTATCGCGTTGCCGCAGGAGACAAGATCGTTGTCGAGAAGCTCGACGGCGAGGCCGGTTCGACGGTCACGCTCGGCGACGTTCTGCTCGCCGGCGAAGGTGGTGAGCTGAAGTCGACCGACGGTCTGACCGTTTCGGCCGAGATCATTGCGCAGGCGAAGGGCGAGAAGGTTATCGTCTTCAAGAAGCGCCGTCGCCACAACTATCGTCGCAAGAACGGCCACCGCCAGAACCACACCATCCTGAAGATCACCGCGATCGGTGCCCAGGAAGCCAAGAAGGCCGCGCCGAAGGCGAAGAAGGCCGCCGCTCCCGCCGAGGCTGAAGCCCCGGCCGCGGAAGCGTAAGCGAAGATACGAGGAGTATAGACCATGGCACATAAGAAGGCAGGCGGTTCTTCGCGTAACGGTCGTGATTCGGCCGGTCGTCGTCTTGGCGTGAAGAAGTTCGGCAGCGAAGCAGTCGTCGCCGGCAACATCATCGTGCGCCAGCGCGGCACCAAGATTTATCCGGGCGTGAACGTGGGCATGGGCAAGGACCATACCCTTTTCGCGCTCGTCGACGGCCGCGTGTCGTTCAAGGAAGGCAAGCTTGGCCGCAAGTTCTGCTCGGTAGACATGATTGCGGAAGCTGCCGAATAACATCGGGTGACCGACCGGGTTGCCCACCAGGGTGACCCGGGTTCGACGAACGAACCAGCTGAAAAGGGAGACGGGTCGCCCCGGCTCCCTTTTTTATTTCCTCCCTGACACCACGGCGCAACAACCTCGTCACACAAACGTGGCGTGGGGCGTCGCAGGACCAAGGAGACGGTCATGTTCGTGCGAACGCAGAGACTGACATTGCGCCCCGGCTGGCCCGAGGACGCCACCGCCCTGATGCAGGCGATCGGCCATGAGAATGTCGTGCGCAACCTGTCGCGCGCGCCATGGCCCTACCCCATGGAAGCGGCCGAGACCTTCCTCTCGAGCTTCGAGGATCCCGTCGATCCCAAGTTCCTGGTGTTCGAGCACCGGGACGGCGCCACGCGCCTGATCGGCGGCACCGGCCTGAGCGTGTGGAAGGACGAGCCCAATGAATTCGGCTATTGGTACACGCCGGACGCCTGGGGCCGCGGCATCGCGACCGAGGCCGGGCGCGCGGTGCTGCAGGCAGCGCGGGCACGCGGCATCCGCCGGGTGACCGCCGGCCATTTCATCGACAACCCCGCATCGGGCCGGGTGCTGCGCAAGCTGGGCTTCCGCCCGACCGGCCAGCTCGTCTCGATCTATTCGCGGGGCCGCGGCTGCGAAGCCCCCACCACCCGCTACGAGATCGACCTGTGCGAGGGCGATTGCAGCGGCGGCGGGGACGAGGACCACCGAATGGCAGCGTGAGGCCGTCACAACATCATTGATCCAGCTGTTCCCCGGCGAAGGCCGGGGTCCAGTTGCCATGGTGTTCGAGAGGTTTGACCACCCCAACCAACTGCGCCGAAAATGGGCCCCGGCCTTCGCCGGGGAACCGAATGAGCCGATAGCGGCGCAAATCTTCCATGTCGGGCCCGCGGTGAGTCCCTTTCGCGGGAGCAGCTTGCGGGCCGAATTGTATGATCTACCGGCTTTCCCCCTTGGAAATCATGCCGTAAGCGGTGTCTTTGGGGGCTTACCGCTGAACATGACCGTCGCACCACGCAAACGCCTTTCACCCGAAGAATCCCGCGACGCCGCACTCGAGGCCGCGCGCGAACTCCTGCTCGAGGCCGGACCCGGCGCAGTGACGCTGAAGGCGGTGGCGGCGAAGATCGGGCGGACGCACGCCAATCTGCTCCACCATTTCGGCTCGGCATCGGGGCTGCAAAAGGCGCTGGCCGCCAATATCGCCGATAGCGTGACCGGCAAGATCGGCGCCGCGGTGATGCGCGCGCGTGCCGGGGCGGACCATGACGACCGCGAAGTGGTCAACATGACCTTCGACGCGTTCGACAAGGGCGGAGCCGGCGCGCTGGCGAGCTGGATGATCCTGACCGGCAACCAGGATGCGCTCGACCCGATCCTGGAGGCGATCCACCGGCTGGTCGACGAGCTGGCCGAGGGGCATGACGACAAGACGCATTCGCTGCATGAGGAGACGCTGCAGCTGGTGCTGATGGCCGTGGGCGACGCGCTGCTCGGCGCACCAATGGCCCGGGCACTCGGCCTGCCGCGCGACAAGGCCCGCGAGATCGCCGCCGCGCAGCTTTCGCGGACGATGGGGGAGCATCACGGGCATAGCCATCCCGGCGAGGAGTAACCGCCATGATCCTGTTTTCGATCGCGTTGTTGTCGCTGACCGTGCCGGACAAGGGCTGCAACCTGTCGGCGCAATGGGGCACGAAGCTGCCGAAGAAGAGCGCCAATGCCCATGAGGTGCGCGACAATGGCGGCGAGGCGCTGTGGGGCGTCCTGCGCGCCAGCGACACTTCGCTGGAGGACTTCGCCAGCGGCGCCGCGCGCGAGACGCCGCGCCGGCCGATCCTCCTCCAGGCCGCCGGCACCGATTGCGCGGTGGTGGAACGCTATGCCGCGATCATCGAGGCCGCGGCCAATTGCGCGCCGGACTGGTGCGTGGTGAACTACAAGCCGGTGGTCGCGAAGGCGGACTAGCCTTCTTCCTTCGTCACCCTGAACTTGTCTCAGGGTCCAACTATCGACGAGCGATGGGCAGGAGGCTCAAGCGCCTCCCCTGTTGCACGTTGGATGCTGAAACAAGTTCAGCATGACAGCGCTACTCCGCCGCCGCCCTGCCGGCGCGGCGCGATTCATGGGCCATGGCTTCGTTCACCGCCGCTTCGAGCCCGGCGATGGTGAAGGGCTTGCGCAGCACGGTGCGGCCCTTGAAGATGCCGGCATCGGCCTCGCCCGCGAAGCCGGTGACGAACAGCACCGCGACCCCTTCGATCCGATCGCCGAGCGCGGCGATCATCTCCGGGCCGGTCTGGCCGGGCATCAGCACGTCGGACACGATCAGATCGAGCCCGGGCACCAGCGCGAGCGCGCCCGGCGCCGCCTGCGGATCATCGCAGCCGGTGGCGCTGTGGCCGAGCTCCTTGAGCGCGCCGAGCGTCGCCGCCAGCACGCGCGGATCGTCCTCGACCACCAGTATCTCGAGCGGACGGCCGATATGCGCGGGCGCGTCTCCCGATTCGGCGGAAGCCTCGGCCGCTTCGCCCTCGCCGATATGGCGCGGCAGATAGAGCGTCACGCGGGTGCCCCTGCCCGGCGCGGTATCGATGCCGATCTCGCCGCCCGACTGGCGGACGAAGCCGAAGATCTGGCTGAGCCCGAGGCCCGTGCCCTTGCCGACCGGCTTGGTGGTGAAGAAGGGCTCGAACACGCGCGCGAGCACCTCGGGCGTCATCCCCTGACCGGTATCGCCCACTTCGATCGAGACATAATCGCCGGCCAGGCATTCGCCGACCTGGTGATCGGCCAGGCGGATACCGCCGGTGTTGATGCTGAGGGTACCCTGCCCCTCCATCGCATCGCGGGCATTGACCGCGAGATTGAGCAGCGCGTTCTCGAGCTGGTGGCGATCGACCCAGATGCGCCAGTGCCTGCCGGCATCGGCAGTGGTGACCGCGATCCCGTCGCCCAGCGTGCGATCGAGCAGATCCGTCATGCCCTCGATCAGCGTGCCGGCCTCCACCGCTTCGGGCAGCAGGGGCTCGGCGCGCGAGAAGGCGAGCAGGCGGCGGGTGAGCGCGGCGGCACGGTTGGCGCCTTCCATCGCATTCTCGATATGCTTCTGCGCATCGGGGCCGCGATTGTGGAGATGGCGCTTGGCCAGTTCCAATCCGCCCAGCACGACCGCCAGCATATTGTTGAAATCATGCGCGATTCCACCAGTGAGCTGGCCAACCGCCTCCATCTTCTGCGCCTGGCGGAGCTGGTCCTGCGCGGCTTCGCGCTCGCTGGCCTCGGCACGGAGCTGCTCGGTCGCTTCGGCTACCGCTTCCTGCAGTTCCTCCGCCCGTTCGCGCTCGGCATCGGCATTGGCATCGGCGACGGCGCGCTCGCCCTGCGCCTCGATCGCCATCCAGCCGAGCAGCACCGCGCCCAGCACGATCAATATGCCGAAGCCGGTGAGCAGGCGGGATGCAAAGCCCGAATTGGCGACGAGATCGGCAGCGGCCTGGCTGCGCTGGCGCAGCGTCACCCGCTCGGCATCGACCATCTCGGTGAGCACCGATTCGAGCTGGCTGCGCGCCGGGCTGGCACGGACCTGGTAATAGCTGCCCCAGGCATCGCTGTGCCGCTTGTAGGAGGAGTAGAGCGCGGTGGTATCGAGTTCCTTGCCGCGGGCATCGAACGCCTGCTTGAGCCGGACGATGCGGGCCTGCTGGGCGGGATTGTCGGCGAGCAGCTGGCGGAGCCGGTTGAGCTGTTCCGAGGCGCGGCCCCATCGCGCGCTATATTGCTGGCCGAGATTCTTGTCGGCGCTGACGACATAGCGGCCGAGCGCCGCCTCCGCCCCCAGGATCGCGCCCGACAGCTGGCTGACCCGCATGATGACTTCGAACGTATGCTGCTGGCGCGCGATCGCCCGATCGCGCTCGGCATCGGTACGTGCCTGGATCACCGCCACGGCGGCAAGCACGACGATCCCGAGCAGCGCCAGCGCGCCGAGCAATGCCATCCGCCAGTTCGTCGCCCGGACGGCACGCTCCAGAGCGGTGTTACTCTCACTCATTACGGGCTCGGTTTTAATCGACCCTGACGGCGTAGGAAAGCGTCCTTGGGACGGATCGTTACTCGCGGTGCCCGCTTTGGCCTGGCTATTGCCCGGCGAAAGCCGGAGCCCAGGGCCACAGGCGGCCCGGCAGAGAAACCCCGGGCCCCGGCTTTCGCCGGGGAACCAGGGATGCCCGATATCAGGCGATGACGCCCACGGCCTGGCCCGCCGCCTTGAACATGCCCAGCACGCGCTGGATCTGCTCGGCGGTGTGCTCGGCGCAGAGCGAGCAGCGCAGCAGGAAGGTGCCGGCCGGGGTCGCCGGCGGGCGGGCGAGGTTCACATAGAGGCCGCCCTCAAGCAGCGCCTGCCACATCATCGCGCCCTGGACCTGGTCCTCGAGGATCACCGCGATGATCGCCGAATCGGGGTTCTCGGTGCCGAGCTTGAAGCCCATTTCCTTGAGGCCGGCGTGCAGCGTGCGGGCATTCTCCCACAGATGCGCGCGCTTGTTGTGCGCGTGCATCAGCTTGCGGATCGAAGTCGCCGCGGTGGCGACCACGCTCGGCGGCAGCGAGGCGGTGAAGATGTACGGGCGGCAGGCGAGGCGGATCGCCTCGAACTTCGGGTGGTTCGACACGCAGAAGCCGCCGACGGTGCCGACCGACTTGGAGAAGGTGCCGACGACGAAGTCGACCTGGCCTTCCAGGCCCTGGTCCTCATAGACGCCGCGGCCGTTCGGGCCGAAGAACCCCATCGAATGGGCCTCGTCCGAGAGCACCATCGCGCCGTGCTTCTTGGCGACTTCGACCATTTCCTTCAGCGGAGCGATGTCGCCGAGCATCGAGTAGACGCCCTCGAGCACGACCAGCTTGCCGGCCCCCTTGGGCAGGCGGCCGAGGCGCTTGTCGAGATCCTCGACGCTGTTGTGGCGGAAGCGGATGATCTCGGCATTGCCCTGCTTGCAACCGTCATAGATCGAGGCGTGGCTGTCGGCGTCGAGGATGACATACTCGCCCTTGCCGACGAGCGTGGAGATCATGCCGAGATTGGCCATGTAGCCGGTCGAGAAGACGATCGCGCCGGAGACGCCGTAGAATTCGCGCAGCGCCTGTTCCACGTCCATATGGTCGTGGAAGGTGCCGTTGAGCATGCGGCTGCCATTGGTGCCCGAGCCGAACTTGTCGAGCGCGTCCTTGCCGGCCTGGATCACGTCCGGATCGAACGTCATGCCCATGTAATTGTAGGTGCCGAGCAGGATCGTGTCCTTGCCCTTGATCACCGCCTCGGTGGGCGACTTCACCTGCTCCATCACCACCGCATAGGGGTCGGTGACGCCGCTGGCGAGCAGCCGCTCGCGCTCGTTGATCAGCGCATCGAACTTCGACATCAGGTCGGTTTCGGGCGCGACGGCGGCCGGGTTGGCGGGGAGCGCGTCGGCGGTGTTCAGGCTGTCGGTCACGTGGCTCAGCCCTTGAGCTTCTGCACGGCGTCGACCAGCTGGCCGATATTCTCGATCTCGGCCTGCATGTTCATCGTGATGATGATGTCGAACTCGTCCTCGATCGCCGCGACGAAATCCATCACCGTGAGGCTGTCCCACTCCAGGTCGCCGGCGAAGGTGGTGCTGTCGGTCAGCGCGACGCCCTTCTTGTTGAAGGGCTCGATCTGGGCGGTGACGGTCTCGAAGACGGAAGCGCGGTCGGTCATGGGGTCCCTCTAGTGGTATCGCGATGCACTGCCAAGCGATTGCGGCGGAAACGGGCCGATGGGAGGGCGCGCGCGGCGCGGAAGTTTACGAAGCATGGGCTGAGGGGCGCCGGTTTTCCGCTCCCCTGGTCGCCCGGCCTGCGACCCTGTCGATGATGCCATGCGCGCCCTGCATGGGGAGGAGGGAACCAGACGAAACTTACATTGCAAGCAAGACTCCCGGCCAGGCGGCGACGCTTTGGGCGGCACGGCGTGGCACTTGACTAAAGCACTAACACGGGCGATCACGCTACAAATGTAGCCATGAGGGGATTTCATGAGGGATCACACGCTTTCGCGCCGTTCTGCGATGACCGCGGGCGTCGCCGCCGCGCTCGCGCCTGCCATGCTGCCCTCCCCGGCCCGGGCCGCCGCACCGGCGCCGAAGGCACGCGATTCCGCCCTGCTCGCGCTGTTCGGCCCGATGCCGCCTCGTCCCAAGCCGCAATTCACTGTCCTGGAGACCACCGGGATCGAAGGCGGGCAGCGGCTCAAGATCGAATATCTCGCGGAAGCCGCCTATCCGCCGCTCGGCGAACCCGAGGACCGGGTGCGCGCCTACCTGCTGGTGCCGGCGCACACCGCCGGGCAGAAGCTGCCGGCGATCCTCGCCTTCCACCAGGACGGGCCGCAATATCATATCGGCAAGGCCGAGCCCGCCGGCCTCGCCGGGGATGCCAACCTGTTCTACGGGCTCGACCTGTTCCGCCGCGGCCATGTCGTGCTCTGCCCGGATCGCTTCTACCACGCCGAGCGCCGCCGCAGCCTCGACCCCGCCGCCCCGGCCGACAATGCGCGCGACAGCAAGCTCTACGACCACCGCGTCGGCCAGCTGCTGCTGCGCGGGCGCAACTCGATCGGCAAGGACGTGTTCGACGCGATGGTCGCCACCGACCTGCTCGCCAGCCTGCCCTATGTCGATTCCGGACGGATCGGCGGGATCGGCCACTCGGCGGGCGGCATGGCGATGACCTACTGGATGGCCGCCGACAGGCGCGCCAAGGCCGGCATCTCGTCCTGCGGCTTCTTCGAACTGATCAATTTCTACCGCGAGGACGCCATCAAGCGCCGCTCGGCCGCGATCGCGCTGCCCGGGCTGGCGACGCTGGGTCGCTCGGCCGACTATCTGGCGATGATCGCGCCGCGGAACATATTGCTCACCCGCGGACGCTGGGAATGGGGCACCAGGGGCGAGTGGCGCGAAGCGAGCCTGCGCCATGTCGCCGAGACCGAGGACATGGTCGCGCATGCCCGCGCCAAGGGATCGGGCAAAACGCTGGATGCCATCTATTTCGACGAGGCCGGCGGCAACCACGACTTCCCGCCCGGCGTCCGCGAACAGGCCTATGCCTGGCTGAAGACGAGGCTCTGAACCACCAGCCCCCCGTCACCGGAGGCGGCAACCACGACTTCCCGCCCGGCGTCCGCGAACAGGCCTATGCCTGGCTGAAGACGAGGCTCTGAACCACCAGCCCCCCGTCACCGGAGGCGGCGGGGATTTGAGGCGCGGACGATAAGCCGCTAGAGGCTCGCGATGCTTCGCCTCTCCGGACTCTATCTGCCGCTCGACCATTCGCCTGAGGCCCTGCCCGAGGCGATCGTCAAACGGCTGGGCATCGCGCCCGCCGAGCTGAAAAGCCACGCAGTCTATCGCCGCGGCAATGACGCGCGCCGGCGCAATGCGATCCAGCTGGTCTATACGGTGGATGTCGAGCTGGCCGACGAAGCCGCGGTGCTGGCGCGCTTCCCGGGCGACAAGGACCTGCGCCCTACCCCGGACATGACCTACACCTTCCCGGTGATGGCGCCTGCCGGCTGGAGCGGGCTGCGACCGGTCGTCATCGGCGCGGGGCCGTGCGGGCTGTTCGCCGGGCTGATCCTGGCGCAGATGGGCTTCCGTCCGATTATCCTCGATCGCGGCAAGGTGGTGCGCCAGCGGACCAAGGATACCTGGGGCCTGTGGCGCCGGGGCGAGCTCAACCCGGACTCGAACGTCCAGTTCGGCGAGGGCGGCGCCGGCACCTTCTCCGACGGCAAGCTCTATTGCCGGGTGAAGGACCCGCGCTTCCTCGGCCGCAAGGTGCTGGAGGAGTTCGTCAAGGCGGGCGCGCCCGACGACATCCTGTGGGAAGCGCATCCGCATATCGGCACCTTCCGGCTCGTCACCATGGTCGAGAGCATGCGCCGCACGATCGAGGAACTGGGCGGCGAATATCGCTGGGAGACCCGGGTCGACGATATCGAGCTGGAGCGCACGCCCGACGGCAACCAGAAGGTGCGCGGGCTCCACCTGCACGATCTTGCAACGGGTGCGGGCAGCTTCCTCGAGGCCGATCATGTCGTGCTCGCGGTGGGGCACAGCGCCCGCCCGACCTTCGAGATGCTCCACCGACGCGGCGTGCATATCGAGGCCAAGCCCTTTGCGATCGGCGTGCGGATCGAGCATCCGCAGAGCTGGATCGACCGGGCGCGCTTCGGCCAGTGCGCCGGGCATCCGGACCTGGGCGCGGCGGCGTACAGCCTGGTGCATCACGCCTCGAACGGGCGCAGCGTCTACAGCTTCTGCATGTGCCCGGGCGGGCGCGTGGTGGCGGCGACTTCCGAGGAAGGCCGCGTCGTCACCAACGGGATGAGCCAGTATTCGCGGGCCGAGTTCAATGCGAACTCGGGCCTGGTCGTCGCGATCGATCCGGCCAAGGACTTTCCGGGCGGGCCGCTGGCGGGCATCGAGCTGCAACGGCACTGGGAGGACATGGCCTTCATCGCCGGCGGCTCCAACTATCATGCGCCGGGGCAGCTGGTCGGCGACCTGATTGCCGGCCGCGCCTCGACCGCGCTCGGCGAAGTCATCCCCTCGTACAAGCCGGGGGTGAAGATGACCGACCTGTCGGAGTGCCTGCCGGGCTTCGTGATCGAGGCGTTCCGCGAGGCGCTGCCGGTGTTCGGCCGCCAGATCGCGAACTACGACCATCATGATGCGATCATGACCGGCGTCGAGACGCGAACCTCTTCGCCGGTGCGGATCACGCGGGGCAAGGACCACCAGAGCCTGAACGTGGCGCAGCTGTTCCCGGCGGGCGAAGGCGCGGGCTATGCGGGGGGGATCCTGTCCGCCGCTATCGACGGGATCAAGACGGCCGAAGCGGTGGCGCGGAGCATGATGGGGGCCTGACTCCCTCGTCATGCTGAACTTGTTTCAGCATCCAACGCTCCACCAGCGATATCCTCCGGGGCGCGTTGGACCCTGAAACGAGTTCAGGATGACGGTTGGGGAATTGGGCCCACAAACGGCTCTTTCCGCCGATGCGCCGCGATGCAACTCACCACGCTCGCAACGACCAGCACGAACGCCGCAGCCTCCAGCGCAGTCGGCCCGCGATGCTCCCAGGCGAAGGCATAGAGCAAGGCGAACAGCGTCTCGAAGGTGATCATCTGCCCGGAAAGCGTGAGGGGCAGCAACCGGCTCATCCGGTTCCACAGCGCATTGCCGACGATCGAGGCGAACACCGCCACACCGGCCGATACCGCGACGAACAGTGCCCAGTCACCCGCGCCATGGCCGCGCACGCCCAGCAGCAGTGCGAGCGGGATCAACGCCAGGCTCTGCACGCCGGTGGCGATGCCGATCAGCAGGCTCCAGTCGTGCGAGGACACGGTCTTCACCCGGGCCAGCATATGGTTGTTGTACACTGCATAGGCGCCCCAGGACGCGAGCGCGCCGATCGCGCAGAGCAGGCCGGCGAGCTGGGCGCTGACCGGGCGGGTCGAGGGCAGGAACAGCGCCTGCCAGCCGATGCAGACCGCGCCGGCGGCGCAAAGCAGCAGCGAAGGGGCGAGCCGGGCGAGCGGCACCGCGTCCTTCGCCCGGCTGCCGACGATGGTCACGACGACAGGAAGGAAGCCGATCACCAGCGCGGTGATCGCCGCACCGCCGAGCTGCACCGAGCTGGCAAGGAGGATATAGTAGAGCGTGTTGCCGGAGAGCGCGAGCCAGGCGAGCGCGCGCCACTCCCCTGCCCCCAGCGTGGCGGCAAGGCCGCGCCAGCGCGGGGCGATCAGCACGGCGGAGATCAGGCCATAGGCAAGGTAGCGGCCGATGGTCAGCTCGAGCGGACCGAAGGCACGGGCCAGTTCCGGCGCGAGGAACACCAGCCCCCAGAGCGCGCCGGCAGCGGCTCCGCACAGCACGCCCAGCACCAGTGATCCGCTTTCATTCGGCATGCGCATTCCCTTCCAGGACGGGGAATATCATCATTGCAGCGGGCCGAGCGCTCTTGATTTGCCGTCGGGATGCAACAAAAACTCGCCACATGGCAGGCGAACAGGAAAAATCCCCGCGAGCACTCGACTCGTTCGATCGGGCGATCCTTCGACTCGTGCAGGCGGACAACAAGATGCCGCAGCGCAGGATCGGCGAGGCGGTGAATCTGTCGGCGGCGGCGGTGCAGCGGCGGATCGCGGCGATGGAGACGTCGGGCGTGATCGCGCGCAACGTGGCGATCGTCGATCCCGACGCGGTGCCGCTCACCATCACCTCGATCGTCGAGGTGCAGCTGATCAACGAGCATGCGCCGACGGTGGAACTGGCGCGGCGGATGTTCCTCGACACGCCCGAGGTGCAGCAATGCTATTACGTCACCGGCGGGGTGAGCTTCATGCTGGTGATCGTGACGTCGGACATGCGCGCCTATTCGGCGCTGACCAAAAGGCTGTTCGCGGAGAATGAATTCATCGCCAGCTATCGCTCGCTGATCGCGCTCGACCGGGTGAAGGCGGATACGAGCATCATCATTCCGTGATTTCCTGGGCTGTTCCCCAACGAAAGCCGGGAACAAGCAGGCTTCACGCCGCCTCGGCCTGGCCTTCCCCGCCGCCCAGCGCGACCGCCTCGATCCAGCAATCGACCTGGCCGGCGATCTTCCGGAGCAGGCCGGCATGGAGGTGGGTGACGTCGGCCATCTCGTCCGGTCCGGCGATGTCGGCGACATCGAGCACCCAGAGATGCTCCGGATTCTCGCGCGCGGCCTTTCGCCACAGCGCGTTGAGGCGGCGGCAGCGCTCAGGGCTGAGATTGTGGGTGAGACGATACTTGCCCTCGGGCGCGTCCTCGGGCGGCAGGACGACCAGCATCCGGCGCTCTTGCTCGATCAGCATGATCAGCATCCGGACGAGGCAGGTCTCGTACAGGCCGATATCGACCAGCGGCCAGCGATCGCCCCAACGGCCGCCCAGATAGTCGACCGCGGCGCCATAGACGAGGAAGGGCGGGAAATCCTGGTCGCGCCAACTGCCGTCGTCCATCATCGCCATCGCGAAGACGCGCGGGTGGTGATCGAACTCGATCGCCGGACGGAAGCGGCTGTAATGCGCGATACCGCCGGACTGGCAATCGAACATGACCCGCACCGCCGGCTCGGCCAGCAATTGCGGCGCCTGTTCGGCGAGGATCGCGGCGCGGACCTGCGGATCGTGGAAGTCGGCATCGGCGATCCAGTCCGGCTCGGTACGGTCGAAGCGGCCGTCCCAGGCGCTGGTGTCGATCGCCGGCCATTTCTCGCGGACCTTGGACAGCGCATAAGCTTCCAGGCCCATATGCATGATCCGGCACGAGAATGTGAAATGGGCGAGCTTCTCCGCGGCGCGATCGACCATGACGAAGCCGACCAGCCCGTGGCGGCCATAGGCATCCCAGGCGAAGATCGACCAGCTGTCGAAGCGGACGACATCGATGATGTCCGCCTCCAGCCGCGCCTGCTCGACGCGCGAGCCGGTATAGTTGAGCTGGTTCGAGCGGTTGATCAGGTCGGCGATGCGGAGCGCGAAATCGAGATTGTCCATGAGATAGGGCGCGCTCGCCTGGAGGCCGCAGCTGCGCAGGAACTCATGGTTGGAGAGCGCGGGCACCGCGGCGCGATCGGCCTTGCGGCGCTCCATCATCCGGTAACGCTCGACGCGGCTCTTGGAAGGCGGCGTGAGCGCGAGCAGGCCGGCGAGGTGATCATCGGCATCCGATAGCGTGATCTCGAGCAGCTGGATCTCGGGGATCGCATGGGCGACTTCGCGCAGGTTCGCCGGGTTGTCGTCGACGAACAGCACATCGGCGGGGCGCAGCTGCATGTCGGCGATGATCGCGCGGATCGCCTCCGGCTTGGGGGTGAAGGCGATATGGGGGAAGACGAACTCGTCCCACAGGCCGAGCTCGCGCAGTTTCGCCTCGGCGGTGGCGTGGTCGTTCTTCGAGCAGATCGAGGAGACGACGCCCCGCGCGTTGAAGGCGCGGACCAGCTCGGCACGGTGCCGGTGCAGCTGTACGGCGTCGCCGTCGGCCAGCGTGCCGGACCAGAGCGTGTCGTCGAGGTCCCAGATGATGAGCTTGAGCATCCTTCATTTTAGGATGCTCGGAGGCTCAGCGGGTCACAGCAGCCCCTGCTCGCGATACCAGGCTGCGGTGGCGGCGAGGCCGGCGGGGGTTTCGACCTGCGGCATCCAGAGATTGGCGGGCGGGCGGCGGCTCGAATCGATCACCCAGTCCTGGTGGCAGAAATAGGCGACGCGGTCGGGGGTGAGCTTGGCGTTCTTGCCGCGCAGCAACCGGTCCAGATGCGCGCCGGCCATCAGCAGCGGACGCGGCAGGGCGAAGCTGGCGACGCGCTTGCCGAGCGCGGTGCCGATCGCCTGCGAGAATTGCTTGTGGCTCCAGCCGGTGGGCGTGCCGTCATCCGCGTCGAGGATCTGGTTGCAGCCATCGGTGGTGGCGAGCGCGAGCAGCAACCGGCCGAGATCACCGACCTCGATCAGCGAGATGCGGCCGCCGCGCGGCATGACGGCAAGGCCCTGTTTCGCCAGCTTGAACAGCTCGAGCATCTCGAGGTCGCCGGGGCCGTAGATGGCGGGCGGGCGGACCATCGCCCAGTCGAGGCCGGACTCCATGACGAGCTTGTCGCCTTCCGCCTTGGACCAGCCATAGGCGGAGAGCTCGGGCTCGCGCGCGGCGAGCGAGGAGACATGGACGAAGCGGCGGACGCCCCTGGCCTTGGCCGCCTCCAGCATGTTGCGGGTGCCGTCGATATTGCCGGCGGCGAAGCCGGCCTTGTCGGGCGCATTGACCACGCCGGCGACATGGATGACCGCGTCGGCGCCTTCGCACAGCTCGGCGAGGGCGGGGGTGTTGTTCAGGTCGCCCTGCACCCAGGCGATGCCGGCGCACTCGGTCTGCGGGCGGCGCGTGAGGGCGCGGACCTGGTGGCCGGCTTCAAGGGCAAGGGCGATCAGGCGGGTGCCGACAAAGCCGGTGCCGCCGGTAAGGGCGATGGTGCTCACAGCAGCGCCATATGGCTGCGGTGGACGAGTGTCGAGCGCGGGGCATAGCCGAGCAGCTCGGCCTGATCCTCGTTGCGGCGGCCGAGGATGCGGGTGGCGTCGTCGCTCGGATATTCGGCGAGACCGCGGGCGAGCGGCCTGCCATCGGGCCCGGCGATCACGACCAGGTCGCCCCGCGCGAAATCGCCCTCGACGCGGGTAGCGCCGGCGGCGAGCAGGCTGCGGCCCTGCCCCAATGCCCTGGCCGCGCCGGCATCGACATGGATGGTGCCGTGCGCAGTGATGCCGCCGGCCAGCCAGGCCTTGCGGGCGGGGGCAGCCTTCTCGGCGACGAACAGCGTGTGCCTGGCCTCGGCCGAGAGCGGATGCGCGATCCGGCCAGAGGCGATGGCGAGATGCGCACCGGCGGCATTGGCGATGCGCGCGGCGGCGATCTTCGAGACCATGCCGCCCGATCCCATGCCCGAGGCCGAGCCCCTGTCGGCCATGTTCTCGATCGCACCGTCGATCCGCTCGACGCGCGGGATGTGGACGGCGCCGGGCAGCGCGGGATTGCGGTCGTACAGGCCATCGATGTCGGAGAGGAGCACCACGCCCCCTGCCCCGGCCGCCTGGGCGACGCGGGCGGCGAGCCGGTCATTGTCGCCGAAGCGGATCTCCTCGGTGGCGACGCTGTCATTCTCGTTGAGCACCGGCACGACGCCCAGGCCGAGCAGCCGGTCAAGCGTGGCGGCGGCATTGAGATAGCGGCGCCGATCCTCGAGGTCGCCCAGGGTGACGAGCATCTGCGCGGCGGTGAGGCCGTTCGCGCCCAGCACATCCGCCCAGACGCGGCTCAGCTCGATCTGGCCGGTCGCCGCGGCGGCCTGCGCATCCTCGAGGCTGGCGCGCCCGCCCCGGGCAAGCTTGAGGCGCCGGGCGCCGAGCGCGATCGCGCCCGAGGAGACCACCGCGACCTGCTGCCCTTCGCGCACGCGGGCGGCGATGTCGGCGGCGATGCCCTCCAGCCATTCCCGGCGCACGCTGCCATCCGGATCGACCAGCAGGGCCGAACCGATCTTGACGACGATGCGCGGGCAGGAAGCAGGCGGGAAGAGCGACATGGGCGCCGCTATATGGCCCCCGATCCGCCACGACCAGACAGGAACGCTTGGGGCATCCGCCCCGCCAGCTATTCCTCGGTGCGCAGGAGGACCGCCTCGCCGATCATCAGGAACAGCAGGAACGGTGCCCAGGCGGCGAGGAACGGCGGATAGGCGCCGAGATTGCCCATCGCGAGCGCGAAATTGTCGGCGACGAAATAGAGGAAGCCGAGCGCCATGCCGATCACCGCGCGGACGAACAGCTTGCCAGAGCGCGCCAGGCCGAAGCCCGCGACGGCGCCGAGCAGCGGCATCAGGATCGCCGAGAGCGGGCCCGAGAGCTTGTGCCACAACGCGCCTTCCAGCGCCTCGGTCTGGCGGCCGGCGACCTGCAGGTCCCCGATCGCCTGGTAGAGCGTGCCGAACGACATGCTGTCTGCATCGACATGCGCCAGGGTGAACTGGTCCGGGCGGATATTATGGCCGATCACCACGCTGCCGACCTTGGCCTTCTGCCCGGTCGCGATGGTGAAGCGCTCGGCATTTTCGACGCGCCAGCCATCGCCATCGCGCACGCCGTGCGGCGCGGTGAGAATCCCGGTCAGCGAACGGTCCTGCCGCTCATAGACGGTGATGCCATAGAGCTGCGCGCCGTCGCCGCGCCCGCGGATCTGCTGGACCTGGATCAGGTTGTTGTCACCCTTCACCCAGACATTGCTGCGATCACCGCGATCGATCGGCAGCGGGGCGTAGTTGACCTTCTTCCACTGCTCGAGCGTGGAGGTGGCGCGCGTGACGATCCGGTCGTTGAAGGCGAAGGAGATCGCCGCCACCACCATGCCGGTGAGCAGCAGCGGCGCCAGCACCTGATGCGCCGAAAGCCCCGAGGCCTTCATCGCGATCACTTCGCTGTTCTGGTTGAGCTGGCTGAGCGTCAGGATCGAGCCGAGCAGCACCGAATAGGGCAGGAAGGTCGCGGCGATCTGCGGCACGCGCAGGCTGACATAGCGCCAGATCTCGGCATCGCCGTTGCCGGCATAGGCCAGGATCGTGTTGCTCTCGGTCAGCAGGTCGAGCGACTGGAGGATCAGCACCAGCGCACCGAGGATGGCGAAGGTGCGCGTGAGGAACATCTTCGCCATGTAGGTGGACATGGTCCGGGACGGGAAAAGGCTCAGGATCATGCCGCGGCCTCATCCCTGCGCAGCTTGCGCCGCCGCCCGGGCATGTAGCGCAGGACGAACTTGGTGAGCTTGGAGAACATCTTTTCGAGCCCGCCGATCGGCTGGCCGCCCGGCACATAGGCGATCTGATAGTACATCCACATCACCAGCGCGCAGAACAGCGAGAACGGGCCCCACAGCGCGATGATCGGATCGACGGCGCCGCTGGCCCCGAACGACTGCCCGAACTCGTTGATCTTGTGATAGGTCACGATCATCACGATCGACAGGAACACGCCGAGCGCCGAGGTCGAGCGCTTGGGGGGCACGCCGAGCGCCACCGCGAGGAACGGCAGCAGGAACATCGACACGACTTCCGCCAGGCGGAAGTGGAAGGCGGCGCGGCTGGTCTCGCGATCCTCCTCGCTCGACTGCGGATTGCGGCCGATCACCGCGAGCTCGGGCAGGGTCCGCTCTATATTCTTGCCGCCACGGGTGCGGAACTGCTCGTACTTGGGCAGCGGAATCGGCAGGTTGTGCGTGGTGAAGGTCAGCACGCGCGGCACCGGCGAGCCCTTGTCCTGATGGACCAGCGTACCGTTCTGCAGGCGGAAGATGATGACGTCGGGATCATCCGAGCGCAGGAACTGGCCGCTCTGCGCGGTGACCGCGACCGGCGTGCCGTCCTTCGTCATCATCTGCACGAAGATGCCCGAGAGCTTGCGGCCCTCGTCCTTGCTCTCCTCGATGCGCATGGTCATCTTGGCGCCGAAGCTGGTGAACTCGCCCACCTTGATCGAGGCACCGAGCGCGCCCGAGCGCAGCTCGAAGCGGAGCTGCTCGTAATTGTAGCGCGACCAGGGCTGGACGAAGCCGACGATCGCCAGGTTCAGCGCCGCCAGCGCCAGCGCATACATGAAAGGCACCTTGAGCAGGCGGGTATAGCTGATCCCCACCGCGCGCAACACGTCGAGCTCCGACGAGGTGGCAAGGCGGCGGAAGGCGAGCAGACAGCCCAGCATCAGGCCGATCGGGATGCCGAGTCCGAGATATTCGGGAAGCAGGTTGGCGAGCATCCGCCAGACGACGCTGACCGGGCCGCCCTCGGTTGCGACGAACTCGAACAGCCGCAGCATGCGGTCGAGCACCAGCAGCATTGCCGAGATCAGCAATGTCGAGATCAGGGGCACCGCGATCAGCCGCGCCATGTACCGATCGATCGAGTTCATCTGCGCGCGACGGTTGCCTTGGTTTCTTCTCGCCGGCGCATGCGAGCGCCGCCTCCATGAACCGAAAGCCTATACCTCCGGTTCCCGGCAGCGCCAGCAGGAAAGTTGCGCGTCAATAGCGCGAGGACGGATTCCTGGGCGTCACATCGGCACCTTTCGGATCGAGCTTGCCCCTGTCGGGATCGATCATCGGTGCGGCCGCCGCCGACTGGGCCTGGCGCTGGCGCATCTGCTCGACCTGGCGCTGCCCTTCCGCATAGCCCGGCCGGGCACGCAGCTGGCGATCGAAATCGAGGAAACGCTCGACCGAGCTCACTGCCCTGCCATTCTCGATCTGGACGATGAACTCGTCGAGCACCTTCTCCATCGCCGCGCGGACCTGCGGGTTGTAATTGGCCATGGCGGCCCTGCCCTTGAAGTCCGCATCGAAGGAAAGCTTCGTCTTGCGGCCGTCCTCCAGCGGCTCGAAGCGCAGCCTGAGGTGGATCGCCTCCGCCCCGTCATTGCTGACGCGATAATCGATCTCCTTCGAATCGACGCTCGTCACCTTGGGCCAGCTCACGCCCTTTTCCGGCGTCGCGCCGCCGGGGCCATAGCCGGTCCAGCTCTCCTTCGCGCCGTTCAGCACCAGGTCGAAGCCGCGCCAGGTATCGTGCGGCGTCGCATTCACCGTGCGGACGATGTCCGGCGCCTGATAGGCAGACACCGCATAATAGCCTCCGCCGCCCAGCAGCGCGCACCCGATCAACGCCTCACGGATCATTTGCCCCAATCCCCGGCCTGTTTCGGCGGCGATTGTCCCGCGCCAGCGTAAATAGTCCGTCACCATGGGGTGACGAATTTGCGACATTCGCCTATGGGCCTGCGATGCATTTCCTGGACCAGGCAAAGATCTTCGTCCGCTCCGGCGCGGGCGGCCCGGGCGCCGTCAGCTTCCGGCGCGAGAAGTTCATCGAATATGGCGGCCCCGACGGCGGCAATGGCGGCAAGGGCGGCGACATCGTGTTCGAGGCCGTTGCCGGCCTCAATACGCTGATCGACTTCCGCTACACCCAGCATTTCCGTGCGCCGCGCGGCCATGGCGGCGCGGGCTCGAACCGCACCGGCGCGGGCGGCGACGACCTTGTCATCAAGGTGCCGATCGGCACCCAGATCCTCGCCGATGACGAGGAGCGCTCGCTGCTGCTCGACCTGACCGAGGAGGGCCAGCGCGTCGTCTTCCTGCGCGGCGGCGACGGCGGCCGCGGCAATGCGAGCTACAAGACCTCGACCAACCGCGCCCCGCGCCAGCACGGCACCGGCTGGCCGAGCGAGGAAGCCTATGTCTGGCTGCGCCTGAAGCTGCTCGCCGATGCGGGTCTGGTCGGGCTGCCCAATGCCGGCAAGTCGACCTTCATCAATCAGGTGACCAACGCCCAGGCCAAGGTGGGCGCCTATGCCTTCACCACCACCCGCCCCCAGCTGGGCGTGGTGCGCCACAAGATGCAGGAATTCGTTGTCGCCGACATTCCCGGCCTGATCGAAGGCGCGGCGGAAGGCGCCGGCATCGGCGACCGGTTCCTCGGCCATATCGAGCGCTGCCGCGTGCTGCTCCACCTGGTCGATGCCAATGACCCCGATGTCGCCGAGAGCTACCGGATCGTGCGCGGCGAACTCGAAGCCTATGGCGCGGGGCTGGTCGACAAGCCGGTGATCGTCGCGCTCAACAAGATCGACACGCTTGACGACGAGCTGATCGCGGCGCTTTCCGCCGAGCTGGAAGAAGCCAGCGGGAGCACGGTGATCCCGATCTCCGGCGCCAGCGGCGTCGGAGTCGACTGGGTGCTCGACAAGCTGCTCGAGGAAATCGGCGGCGAGCATGACAAGGTCGCCGAAGACGACGAGGGCGAGGAAGCGATCGAATGGTCGCCGATTTGAGGTTCTGACGCCGAAACCCTCGTCACCCCGGCCTTGAGCCGGAGTGAAATTGGAATGAATCCAAAAACGCAAAAAGGCCGGGCATCGCTGCCCGGCCTTTTCTGTTTCAGCCCGTCCGCTGGCTCAGCGGGCGCCCATCGTGCTGGCGGCGAGGCGATGCATCAGCCCGCGCAGCGTGGGGTAGTTGGCCTTGTGATAGGCGGACGCCTCTTCCAGCGCGGTCGAGATGCGGCGGTGCGCCTCGTCCAGCGCGTGATAGGGCAGGCTCGGCAGCAGATGGTGCAGCGCGTGGTAGCGCAGGCCGACCGGCGCCCAGAGATAGGCCAGGAAACCCGGCGTCGGCACGTTGACGCTGTCGAGATACTGGGCCGTCACGGTGAGCGGCTCGCCGTCATTCTCCCAGAGATGCGCCACGAGGGTGCGGACCTGGTTGATCACCGCCACGCCGGCGACCACCGCAAGGTAGACGCCGAAGGCGTGCAGCGAGACAACACCCGTCGCCACCGCGGTGATCAGCGCGATCGAGAAGATGCACGCGCCGGCTTCCTGCCAGTACCACTGGGTGCGGAACTCGCCCTCGGGCGCACGGCGCGAGAATCTGGGGTTGATCTGCAGGCCCGAATATTTCGCGACGACGAGGCGGCGCAGCGGCGGGATCACCAGCGACAGCGGGGTGAGCACGCCGAAGCGGATCAGCATCGCCACCGGCAGCAGCATCGAGACGAGCAGGAACATCGGCAGCGTCCACGGCTTCATCAGCGCGAGCGGCAGATATTCGGGATCCTCGACCGTGCCATAGCGGGTACGCGCATGGTGCATGGTGTGCACGCCTTCGTACATGAACGAAGGCACGAGCAGCGGCACGCCGAGGATAAGGTTCCACACCAGCCGGAAGTTCGGCAGCAGCGAATGCTTGAGGTGCGTGATCTCGTGGATGAACAGGCTGGCGCGATAGAGCGCGAGCACCGCCACCACGCCGGCGACCAGCGCCAGCGGCCAGGTCGGCGCCAGGATCGTCGCGGCGAACGCGGCATAGCCGATGCCGGCCGAGACGAGCATGTCCGTCCAGTAGATGCGCTTGTTGGGCGTGTGCAGGTCGCGCGTCAGCTCGGCCGCCGCGCGCAGCATCGCGCGATCGTCGGGCACGCCGGAAAGCTTGATACGCGCCGATGCCGGGGCCGTTTCCAGCTCCGCATCGTCGATCTTCAGGGCAAGCGATTTCGTCATGATGTCTGCCATTTGGCGGGAGATAGTGGCTTTATGGTGGCATTCCAGGGGTCAGGTGGAGGCATCCCCCGCCCCGAAACGCCGCGCTTGACACTGGCCCCGTGGCGGAAGACTGCATTGCGCTGAATCAAACCAACAGAAGGGCTTTTCCCTTGCCCAGCGGCCCGCTCAGCATCCGTCCCGTCTCTTCCAAGCGCGACACCAAGCAGTTCATCGAGATCGCCTATCGCCTCAACGGCAACGACCCGCACTGGGTGCCGCCGCTGCGCGACGAAGTGGCAGCGACGATCAGCCCGAAGAAGAATGGCTGGTTCAGCCATGCCGAGGCGCAATATTTCCTCGCCGAGCGCGACGGGGAGACGGTGGGCCGCATCTCGGCGCACATCGACTTCCTGGCGCTGGAAATGCCGCCCGAACAGGGCTTTGGCCCGGGCACCGGCTTCTGGGGCCTGTTCGAGGCGGAAGACCAGAACGCCGCCAAGGCACTGATCAACGCCGCCGAGGACTGGCTGCGCGGTAAGGGCATGACCAAGGCGCTCGGCCCGGTCAGCCTGTCGATCTGGGAGGAGCCCGGCCTGCTGGTGAAGGGGCATGACCACTCCCCTACCGTGCTGATGGGCCATCATCCGGCGCATTATCAGGCCTGGATCGAGGCGGCAGGCTACAAGGAAGCCAAGAAGCTGCTCACCTATGAGCTCGACGTCACTCAGCAGTTCCCGCCGCTCGTCCAGCGCATCGTCGCGGCCGGCGAGAAGAACGAGCGCATCAACGTGCGCATGGTCGACAAGTCGAAGTTCGACCAGGAAGCCGAGATCATCCTCGCCATCCTCAACGATGCATGGTCGGACAATTGGGGCTTCGTGCCGCTGACGCCGCCCGAAATCGCCGATGTGGGCAAGAAGCTGAAGCCGCTGGTGTTCAACGACCTGATCCGCATCGCCGAATATGACGGCGAGCCGGTGGCGTTCATGGTCACCCTGCCCGATCTCAACGAGCCGCTGAAACCGCTCAAGGGTTCGCTGTTCCCGTTCGGCTGGGCCAAGCTGCTGCTGTGGCTGCGGCGCCCCAAGGCGCGTACCGCACGCGTGCCGCTGATGGGCGTGGTCAAGCGGCTGCAGAGCTCGCGCATGGCGAGCCAGCTGGCCTTCATGATGATCGAATATATCCGCCGCGCCGCGGTGGAGACCTATGGCGCGAGCCGGGGCGAGATCGGCTGGATCCTGGACGACAACCAGGGGATGAATGCGATCGCCAGCGCGATCGATTCCCGCATCAACCGCGAGTACGTCATTTACCAGAAGCCGCTCTGACGGCGCTGGTCCTGCACGGCCACGACCGGCCTGTTCCCGGTTGCAATGGGAACAGGCCGGTGCCGGCCTGGGGACCGGAAGAGCGCTACCCGCGGCGGCGAACGCTTACAAAGCCGCCGCGGGCGCCCTCCCTGGGCTTCAGCGCGCCTGCTTCTTCAGCTCGAGCGGGTCGACACCCTGGTCGAGCCAGTCGGCCCGGGTACGGCATTCCTGCTTCTGGATGCGCGTTCCGGTCGCAGCTTCAAGATAGATGCAGTATTTGCGGCTGTCGGCCTTCGCCGCAGCAACCTCCTGCTTTGACTTGACCGGATCATTCACGGCAGCGGCGGCGGGGGAGACGGCACCGGCGACGAGAGTTGCACCAGCCAGCAGGGCGGCTGCGGCGGAGAAAATGGACTTGCGGGTCATGATGGGGATTCCTTGGGATCGGGGGGCACGAGCGGGCGAACGGTTGAATGCGAGGGGGCGTCGCGAACCGTTCGCCGCACGGGGACGGCGGGGGCCGCTCAGTCCTTCTTGAGGGGATCCTTACCGGTCAGCGCGATCCAGTCGGCGCGGGTGTGGCACTCGCGCTTCGGGAACATCGTGCCGGTCGACGGGCCCTGGACGCAGTACTTCTTCTGCATCGCCTTGTCGGACTGATCGTCGGACTTCTTCGGGGCTTCCTTGGCCGGATCATTGCTGCGCGCCATGGCGGGCGAAACCGCGCCGGCGACCAGGGTAACGGTGGCCGCGAAGGCCAGGCAGGCGGACTGGATGGGCTTGCTGATCATATCCTCAACTCCTCTACTTGCAGACATGACAGGCGCTCCTTCCCGCCTGTGCCCCATGCTTCGCAATCGGCGTGCCAGTTTTGAGAGTTTCGGAAATTCAATGACTTAGCCCATTATGACTAAGTGATGACGTGCTATAGCACGGTAATACACGCCAAATATTGGGATTTTCGCTGACCCGCCGTCCGGAAACGGACAATGGCACCGTCCGGAAGCGGACGCGGCGGACAGACCGGCGTCGTCCGGAGCCGCTTGCAATGTAGGATTTCGCCTGTTTGGCTCATGCGGCCGGGCGCAGTATCGGCCGCTCTTTGACGCTGTTGGACGAATAGGATCCCGCGCACGTAACAAGGTTGCGTAGCGCGCCGTAATCCAATGTATCCGGCCGGCCTGGAGCCGGCCAGAAACGCTTCCTGGCCTGTACTTCGTGTACTTTCGCGAGTCGGAGCCGAGCGCGTGTTGGAACTAGCGGAGCGAGACCCAGGTCGGCGCGTGGTCGCTGGCCTTTTCCCGGCCGCGATATTCCTTGTCGACACCGGCGCCCAGGAAGCGATCGGCGGCGATCGGGCTGAGCAACAGGTGATCGATGCGGAAGCCCGCATCACGCTGCCAGGCGCCCGCCTGATAGTCCCAAAAGGTCCAGATGCCGCCGCTCGGATACCGGGTGCGCAGCGAATCGGTCCAGCCATGGGCGAGCAGGGCGCGGTAGCGCTCGCGGCTCTCGGGCTGCATCAGCGCATCCTCCTGCATGGCGCGCACCGAGAAGGTGTCGTCGTCATTGGGGATGACGTTATAGTCCCCCGCCAGCACCACCGGTCGCTCCTCGGCGAGCAGCGCGCGGGCACGATCGGCCAGCCGCTCCATCCACTTGAGCTTGTAGTCGAACTTGGGACCCGGCTGGGGATTGCCGTTGGGCAAGTAGATCGAGGCGACGACCAACTCGCCGATCTCGACTTCGATATAGCGGCTATGGACATCCTCGGGATCGCCCTCGAGCCCGCGCTGGCGCTCGACCGGCTGCTGCCCCTTGGCCAGCACCGCGACGCCGTTGAACCCTTTCTGGCCATGCCAGACCGCGCCGTAGCCGAGGGATTCGAAATCCCCCACCGGGAGCGTTTCGTCGGAGCTCTTGAGCTCCTGCAGGCAGACCACATCGGGCTGCTGCTCGCGCAGATACTCGGTCAGGCGTTCCAGGCGCGCCTTGATGCCGTTGACATTGTAGGTGACGATCTTGGGCAAGGTCTCTTCCGCCTCAGACCGAGAAGCTGGTGCCGCAGCCGCAACCGGACGCGGCATTGGGATTGATCACGGTGAAATGCGCGCCGCCGAGATTGTCGACGAAATCGACGCTCGACCCGCGCACCAGATCGAGGCTGATCGAATCGACGACCAGCTTCACCCCGTCGAGCTCCGCCACGCTGTCATCGCCTTCCACCGCATCGGCGAAGCCGAACTTGTACTGGAAGCCCGAACAGCCGCCCCCCTCGACCGAAAGGCGCAGGATCGCCGGCTTGCCCTGCTTCGTCGCAATCGCCGCGACACGGGCGGCGGCGGACGGGGTCAGGCCGATCTCGGGCTGGGTAAGCGTTGCCATGGCGCCGAGATAGGGTAGCGAGGCCCGCGAAGCAATGCATGCGGGCGGCAACCGGAGGGGCACCGCCCTGCCCGGCCTAGAGCACCCAGCCGCCATCGATGGTAAGACTCTCGCCGGTCATGTAGCCGGCATCCGGCCGGGCCAGCCAGGCGATCAGCCCGGCAATCTCGGCCGGGCGCCCCACCCGCCGCATCGGGCTCTTCTCGACGAGCATGTCGAGCGCATCGGCGGTCATGTCGGTCGCCGTCGGCCCCGGCTGGACATTGTTGACGCTGATCCCGCGCGGCGCGAGATCGAGCGCGATCCCCTTCACCATCGCCGCGACCGCTGCCTTGGTGAACTGATAGACGCTCGAGCCAGGGAAACCGGTGCGCACCGCGGTGTTGCTGCCGATCGTGATGATCCGCCCGCCCTCGGGCAGATGCGCCGCGGCAGCCTGGATCGCGAGGAAGACGCCGCGGATGTTGATCGCGATCATCTGGTCGAGCTCTTCCAGGCTGACCGTATCGACCGGGCCGAGCCGCAATATGCCGGCATTGACCACGACGGTATCGAGACCGCCGAAATGCGCCACCGCCTGCTCCACCGCCGAACGGATCGCGGCGGGATCGGCGCTGTCGGCCTGGATCGCCAGCGCCGCGCCGCCCGCTTCCCCGATCTTGCCGACCAGCGCCTCGGCCGCATCGGGCCGCGAGACATAGGTGAAGGCGACGGCATGCCCCTCCTGCGCCAGCCGCTCGACCGCGGCCGCGCCGATCCCGCGCGAGCCGCCGAACACCAGCGCGACCTTGCGCGCTGCACCTGCTTGAACGTTCATCTGGATTTCCTTTCTTGATAGATCAGTCAATAATTAGGCAAATGAAGATATTCCCCGGGCGACGCGCCCCTGCCTCAGCCCTTGCGCAGGCGATCGACGGCGAAGCGGGCCATGGCGGCGAGATCCTCCGAACCGGCGCCACCGCGCGCGGCGAGCTGGAGCCCGGTCATGGTCATCTGGATGAAGGCCGCGGTCTGGACAGAATCGAGACCGGGATCGATCTCCCCCGCCCCCTGCCCCTCGCGGATACGGTCGGCGATGCGCGTGCCGAGCAGGGAGCCGGCCTTGCCGCGCTGCTCGACCAGCGCCGGATCGCCGGTGCCGAACTCGCTCACCGAGCCGACGCCCATGCAGCCAAGCGCACGCTTGGCATCGTCCTGGGGCGTGAGGCCGTGCAGCAACTCGTACAGGCCCTCGATCGGCGATGCCCGGGAATCCAGCCGCCTCAGGTGCCCGCTTATCGTGCCGCGCTGATAGGCGGCCAGCGCCTCGCGATAGAGGTCCTGCTTGCCGCCAAAGGCGTTGTAGAGGCTCTGACGCCCGATCCCCATCGCCTGGATCAGATCGTCGGTGGAGGTTGCCGCAAAGCCCTTGGCCCAGAAGACGCGCATCGCCTTCTCCAGAGCCGCATCCCGATCGAATTCGCGTGGTCTCGCCATGGTCGCGACTTAAGAATTGTGGAACGATTAGTCAATAACAGATAATCGGAACCGCTATGGCGCGAAGCTGCCCCTCCGCATTGTCGCCTCGCCCTGCTCAAGCTAGCCTTCCAACCTGGGGGGCGCCGATCCGCAATCGGCCGCAAAAGGGGGAGCGTTGATGAGCGAGGCAGCCGAGCGGATCATAGACAAGTTGCTGGCCCGCTATCGCCGGGACGCCGTGCTGCTCCACCGCCCCTATCCGCCGCACACCGCGCCGCGGACCAACAGCAAGTTCGGCGGACTGCCCAGGCTGCCCGAGCATCATGAATGGCCGCGCATGCCATCGGGCGTGCCGCTCCATTTCCTCGCCCAGATCGATTGCGCGGACATCGGCCATCCATCGCCGCTTCCGGAGCGCGGCGTGCTGTTCTTCTTCGGTCGAAGCGATGACGAGCAGGTCTGGTATGCGGATCGGCCGCACGAAGCCTGCCGGGTGCTCTATGTCCAGGATGCGTTCGCGCTGACGCCGCCGCGTGCGGCCCCGGACGATCTTCCGCCCATCGGCGGCTTCTATCCGCCGCCCTTCGCCCGGCCCTTTCTCCGGGACGGCGAACCCGGCCCCAATCTCTATGTCGAATGGCCGATCCAGCCGCTCCGGTTCGACAGCTGGCCGGACGGCAGTGCGGTACACGAGGCGATCTCGCCTCCCTTCGACTGGGGACGGCTCAACCCGGCGCGACTGTTCGGGAAGCCAGGCTTTCCGGCATGGGTGGAGCGTGCCGGCGAAATCGAGGAGATTGTCGAGGAATATGACGAGGTGCTGGAGCGCAGGCGGGACGCCGAATATTACCGCGCGACGCAGGAGCCCCGGCCCGAGCAGGAATGGAACGGGCATTCGACCGCGGTCGCGCTGCAGCTCTACGGCGACGACGCTGCGCCCGATGCCTTTCCGCAGCTCTGGTCGCATGTCGATTTCTTCTGCCGGGCGCTCACCACGCAGATCGCGGATGGCCGGACCGGTTTCGACGACCCAGCCGCTACGACCTCAGCTGCGCAGGACTGGATCGCACGGGCTCGCGGCAAGCCGGCGAGCGATACGGTGGCCGGCGCGGACCGTGCCGATTTCCGTGCCTGGATCGCATCGCTGCCCAGGCACCCAAGCTTTCCGTTCAATGGTATCGTCTCGAATTCCATCACCGAGGCGAGCGCCTCCGTCATCCGCGCCTTCGCCGGCAATCCCGAGCGCGCGTCGCTGATTTCCCGGTCGACCTATGACATCATGGCGCCGCTGTTCTGCGGGGGATCCGTGTTCGGCGTCCAGTTCTCGCAGATGCTCGGCCATGCGCCTTCCGCCCAGGAAGCGCTATCCGTGAACGATCCGACCGTCTGCCTGTTGAGCCTGTCGACGGACGGCGGGCTCGGCTGGATGTTCGGTGATGTCGGCGAATGCACCTTCTGGATCACGCCCCAGGACCTGGCGCGCCGCGATTTCAGCCGAACCTGGGGGACGATCGAGGGACACTGAGATTCCCCGGCCGCCTCAGAACGACAGCCGCACCCGCCCCATCACCCGGTCTCCGCTATTGCCGAGATCGGCAAAGGGCGAGCTGGTCGTCCGGCGGGCGAAGTCGGTGCCGACATAGTCGATACCGAGCGTGAAGGGGAACTTGTTGAACTCCAGCCCCAGCCGCCAGTCGGTATAGGTGCCGAGCGGACGCAGGCGAGCGGCGCGGAGCGGATCGTCGGTGGTACCCGAGCTGCGGCCGATCGAGGCCGAGGCGGAAAGCGGCGTCGCCGGGACACCGGCATTGGCCGAGGCGAATACATAGAGATTGTCGCCGCCGATCGCGCGCTGGTCGGGCGCATAGACGGCGCCGGCACCGAGCTGGAGCGGCCCCAGCGTGTAGCTGGCGCGACCGCCGAGCTCGACATAGTCCATCCGCTCGCGCGCGCCGGTGAAGACATGGGCGGTCACATGGCCCCGCAGCCGAAACGGGCCGGCATCGGTTGCCGCGCCCAGTTCGAGGTCCGCCGCCGCATCGGCGCCGGCATGCCGGGTCGAATCGCGGGTGCTGACGATGCGCGCGGAGGCGTCGAGCGCGCCGAGCGCGACCAGCGCATCCGCCGATGCCGCCACGCGGCCCTCGCTCCAGGTGAGGCCGCGACGGCTCTCGTCGGTCGCGAGCTCGACGCCGCCGGACAGGTCCTGGGCATGCGCCGCACCGCCGACCAGGGCCGGAAGCAGCGCGACCAGCGATATGAACTTGATACGCTTCACCATCATCCTCTTCAGCGGCCCGCGCCCCTCGGCTCGATCGCCGCCTTCAGCACGTCCCGGTCCTCCCCGGCGACCGCCAGCAGATGCGTGCGGATCTCCTCGGCGCGGCGGGCGACTTCGCGGTTCACCGCGGTGTCACTGGCGCCGCACCAGCCGGGACGGCTGCCTGCGAGGATCGCCTTGCGATCGATACTCCGGCTCAAGCGCTGTGCCTCGCCGAAACGTGCCTCGCGATCGATGCGCAGATGCGCCCGCCAGCTGCAACGCAGTGTCGACGGAACGCCCGCCTTGGCGACCGAGCCGAGCTGGCGACGAACCAGCACGACGCGCGCGCGGTAATGCGTGTCGATGCTTTCGCCGGCATGATCGAAGCGGGCGCGATGCTCGAGGGTGGAATGGACAGGTTCCGTGGCTGCAAGCGCCAGCCCGAGCGCGAGAACGATGCTCATGGGTTCATCTCCTGCGGCGCACCGGCTCTTGGCGGCCGGCGTCTGTCAGGCGGATGGACAAGGCTTGGGGCGGGCGCAACCGGCGCGGTGCGGAGGAAACACTTCCTCACAATGCGGGGGAGGCATGCCCCCCGGGGGATGCCATTCCCTATCCTTTCGTCATTCCCGCGAAGGCGGGAATCCATTCTGGCGAGCAACAGTGAGTCTCGTTGCCACCAGCGGCAATGGATCCCCGCCTTCGCGGGGATGACGATAAGAAGGGCGAGGATGACGATGGGGAGGACAAGCAGGTCGACCGCCCCCCAAAAGAAAAGGGGGCCGCCTTCGCGGGCAGCCCCTCTTCCTCTCCTGAAATCAGGCTTACTTGTTCTTCGCCGGGCCGCCGACGCCGCCCTGGACGCGGTCCTGCACCGAGGCGAGATACTCGCCGGTCTGCAGGAAGGGGATCGGGTTCACGGCCTTGCCATCGACGCGCACCTCATAATGGAGGTGGCTGCCGGTCGAGCGGCCGGTCGAGCCCATCAGGCCGATCAGCTGGCCGCGCTTCACGCGGGTGTTGTCGGCGACGAGGATCTTCGAGAGGTGGCCATAGCGCGTTTCGATGCCGCGGCCGTGGTTGATCTGGACGAGGTTGCCGTAACCGCCCTGGCGGCCGGCATGGCTGATGACGCCGTCGGCGGTCGCGTAGATCGGGGTACCAATCGCGCCGGGGATGTCGACGCCGGCGTGCATCGCCGCGGTGCCGCGGAACGGATCCGAGCGGACGCCATAGTTCGAGGTGAAGGTGAGCTTGTCGACCGGCTGCATCGACGGGACCGAGATCACCGTCTGCTCGAGCACGTCGAGCTTCTTCCAGGTGACGAACAGCGCGCGGAACTGGGCGTCGGCGGCTTCGGCCGAAGCGTCGCTGCCATTGGCGCCGTCATTGTCGATCGGCTCGTACGGGCCGCCCATCGCGGGGACCTTGACGTAGCGCTCGGGCGACAGGCCGAGGCGGCGGAGTTCGCCGGCGGTGCGCTGGTAGCGGGCTTCGCCGGCGGCGCGGGCCTTGCCGGCCATCGCGACCTGGCGGGCCTCGACCTGCTTGAGCGGCGCGAGGACTTCGCTGGCGACGGCGCTGGTGCGGGCCGAAGCATTGGGGAGCGGCTGCTCGATCACGGCGCGGTCGCCCTTGCCGGTGAGCGTGGCGCTGATCAGGGCCTGGTGCTGCTCGACGCGCGCGGCCTGGAGGCGGGCGGCCTCCTTGGCGGCGGCGACATCGGCCTGCATCTTCTCGACCTGATCGCGCATCTGGGCAACCTGCGCCTCGGGCGACGAGGGCGTGCCGGTCACGCCGCTGATCGCGATCGCGCCGACGGCGGCCTGGGCCACGCCATAGGCGGAGAACAGCACGGTGACGGTGCCCACGCCTGCGAGCAGCGCCTGGGTGCGTCCGGCGATGCTGAAGCGCTTCAGGTCGCGGCCGTCATGGAAAATAAAATCGCGGGTAGTGAAGAAAGCACGGAACCGCTGAGCAGCAGTAGCGGTTTTGGTGTTCGACGCCTTGGCCATGATTCCCCGGCAAGTTCATGGAAGTCAGCACCGAAAAGCGACCCGGCGACCGTACTTCATTTATCCACTGTCGCAGCAAGCAGCCCCTCCGCCTTCTGGACGGATGGCTTTTGGCCAGATGGATCAGGTCGTCGCAAGAGGTTGGTAATATTCCCGGGACAAACCGGCTGAGTCGCGCGCCGAGTCGTTGAACGGAGGCTTAATTGCTCCGCGAAAGTGACGTGCAACCAGCGCATGCCATGTTGCATGCGGGACACGGCCCAATTCGCGACAACGCGATTCGAACCAGGTGGTTCCCGCCCGGACATGGCGAATTTCATCGTTGACGATCCGTGTGAGGATGCGGGTGGTAACTGCATCATCCGCGGCGGAAAATCGCTCGATCGTGGCCGGCGTGACGTCTAGCCCGCGCGCTTCCAGCACCATCGGCACCACGGCGAGGCGGGCGAGCGAATCATGCGCGGTCTCGGCGGCGGCATCCCACAGCCCGTCATGCGCGGGCATGGCGCCGTAGAAGCTGCCGAGGCTTTTCAGCCGCCGATCGAGCAGGACGAAGTGCATCGCCTCGTCGGCGCCCACCCCCATCCAGTCATCGGTGAAGCCGCGCGGATATTCGCCGCCGAAGCGGCCTACCGCGTCGAACGCCAGGTCGATCGCGGAGAACTCGATATGGGCGAGCGCGTGGATCAGCGCGATGCGGCCGCGTTCGGAACCGCCCTTGCCGCGCTTGGGCATGCGGTTGGGCGGGAGCAACTCAGGCCGGTCCGGGCGCGCCGGGCGGTCGGGCATCGCCACATCGAAGGCGAAGGCGAGCCGGCCGAGCCGCCAGTCGCGCGCGGCGGCGCGGGCGGCCTTGACCTTGGCGGTCGGCGCCGCTGCGGTGAGCACCGCGCGGCAGGCTTCGGCAACGCTGCGGGTCATGTCAGGCGCGGTCCGATCCGGGGGCACAACCCTGCGGCATCTCCGGCGCGGGAACGTCGCCGAACTGCACCGGCATCGGGAACCAGCGGTTGCGCCCCTCCCCATCGCCGGCCGGCCATTTGAGCCCGCGCACCCAGTCGAGCACCGCCTTGTCGCGCGCCGCATCGCCCTTCGAATCGAGCAGGAAGGCGTCCACCTTGCCCTCGCGGTCGATCCTCACGCAGACGAGCGCCGCCGTGTTGAGCAGCGCGCGCGGCACCGCCGGCAGGTCCTGTGCCTGGGCGGCGGTGGGCGCGAACGCCAGCGCCGCCAGCAGGGCGAGCAGCCAGCGCATCAGCGGGCCTGCATTTCCTTGATCGATTCGAGCACGTCCACGGCATGGCCAGGCACGCGCACCCGGCGCCAGGCGCGGAACAGCTTGCCTTCCTCGTCGAACAGGAAAGTCGAACGATCGATGCCCATGTAGCGCTTGCCGTAGAGCTGCTTCTCCACCCACACGCCGAACGATTCCATCGCCGCGCCCGAAGTGTCGGTGGCGAGCGGCACGGTGAGGTCGTACTTGTTGATGAACTTCTGGTGCTTGATCGGCGGATCCTTCGACACGCCCAGCACCTCGGCGCCGAGCGCGGTGAATTCCGGGATCAGCGCCGAGAAGTCCTGCGCCTCGCGCGTGCAGCCCGAAGTATCGTCCTTGGGATAGAAATAGAGGACGAAGGGCTTTCCGATCTTGTCCGCCAGAGCGATCGCTTCGCCTTCGGTGCCATCGAGGCTGACCGCGGGGATCTTGTCGCCTTCTTCCAGTGCCATGTGAATCTCCTCAGGCCGCGCCGCTGACCGCAGCCCAGCAATGGCGGACCTCCTGCCGGGTCTGCTCCAGCTTCGCAACCACCTCGTCCCAGCTCTCGAGGCGGAGCGCGCGGGCGATCAGCGCCTGGGTGGGTGCGCGCGGCTCCTGCGCGTCGGGCGCGACGAGGCGCATCGTCACCAGCAATCGGGTGAGGAAATCATGCGCGGCCCGCATCGAGGGCGGCAGCAGCCCCTGCCCCGCCAGTTCGTCGATCGCCGGGCCTAGACGCGGCTCGAAGCCGGCGCGGTGGACGAGTTGGGTGACATGGACCGCGAACTCGAGGTCGACCAGCCCGCCGGGCAGCAGCTTGGCGTCGAGCGGGCCCTGGGGCGGCTTGTGGCCGGCCATGTCGGCCCGCATCTTCGCGGCTTCGGCGGGAATGTCGCGCTCCGGCCGGGCACCGCCGAGCACTTCGTCGATGATCGCCTGGACCTTCGCCCTGGCCTGGGGTGAACCATAGACCGGCCGGGCGCGGGTGAGCGCCATATGCTCCCAGGTCCAGGCGTCCCCGCGCTGGTACTTCTCGAAACCTTCGAGCGACACGACAAGCGGGCCCTGCGCACCCGAGGGGCGCAGGCGGGTGTCGACTTCGTAGAGCGGGCCCGCAGGCGTCGGCACCGAGAGCGCGGCCGTCACGCGCTGGCCGAGCCGGTTGTAGTACATCACCGCGCCGAGCGGCTTGGCGCCGTCGCTCTCGGCCGCATAGTCGCCGGTGAAGAGATAGACGAGGTCGAGGTCCGAGGCATGGGTGAGCGCCTGCCCGCCCATCCGGCCGAGCGCGAGGATCACCAGCTCGCTCTCCGGTACCGCGCCGTGATTGCGCGCGAATTCCTCGACCGTCGCGGCAGCCAGCGTCCCGATCGCCGCCTCCGCGACGCGGGCATAGCCGGCCGAGACTTCGAGCGGATCGCTGGCCCCCGCGACGATCTGCGCGCCCAGGGCGAAGCGCTTCTCGTTGACGAAGCGGCGGACGAATTCGAGCTGGTACTGATAGTCCGAACCCGGCTCCCAGCCGCGCATGCCGGCGGCGAGCGCCTCGATGTCCGGCACGGGCTCGAGCGCGGTGGCGTCGATCAGGCCGTCGAGCAGCTCCGCGCGGCGGCCAAGCTGCTCGGCCAGCGTCGGCGCCAGCGAAAGGATCTGGCCGAGCAGCTGAGTCATGCCGGGCTGGGCTTCGAGCAGGCGGAAGAAGTTGATCGCGCTGGGCAGGCGCGAGAGCATCGCGTCGAAGCGGGTGATCGCATGGACGGTGTCGGGCGCGCGCGAGAAGGCCTGGATCAGGCCGGGCAGCACCGATTCCAGCGCCTCGCGCGCGGCGGGGGTACGCAGCGCCGGATAGGTGCCGGCGCGCCAGCCCTGGACGATCCGCGTGGCGCCGTCAGGGCGCTCGAAGCCGGCGGCGGTGAGCTGCGCCTCCAGCGGCGCGGCTTCGCTGGGCAGGCGCTGCTCCTCTTCGCCTGCCAGGCTGTCATAGATCGTGCCGACGCGCGTGACATAGGGTTTGAGCAGCGTCGTCAGCGCGCCGCCATCTTCCAGGCCGTGGAGCCGGGCGACGTTGTCGAGCGAGGTCAGGCTATCGGGCAGCTCGTGTGTCTGGCGATCATCGACCATCTGCAAGCGATGCTCGATCGTGCGCAGCTGGACATAGGCTGCAGTGAGGTCGGCCGCCTCGTCCGCGCCGATCCGCCCGGCCTCGGCCAGTGCGGCAAGCGCATCGCGAGTGGCGGGCGCGCGCAGCGCCGGCTCGCGGCCGCCATGGATGAGTTGGTGGATCTGGGCGAAGAACTCGACTTCGCGGATTCCGCCCCTGCCCCGCTTGAGGTCATAGCCGGGGCCGAACGCCTGGGCCTGCGAGTAATGATCGCGGATGCGGCGGCTGATGTCGCGGATCTCGCGGATCGTGCCGAAATCGAGCGCGCGGCGCCACACGAACGGGCGGATCGCGTCGAGGAAATAACCGCCGAGCGACAGGTCGCCGGCGCAGGCGCGCGCGCGGATGAAGGCGGCACGCTCCCAGGGCAGCGCCTGGCTCTCATAATAGGAGATCGCTGCCTCGACCGGCAGCACGATCGGGGTGACTTCGGGCGACGGGCGCAGGCGCAGATCGACGCGCAGCACATAGCCATGCTCGTCGCGGACCTGGAGCAGCTCGACCACCCGGCGGCCGATCCGCACCGCGGCTTCCTGCACGTCCTCGCGCGGGCGGCAGGGCAAGGTCTCGGGGTCAAAGATCAGGATCGGATCGATGTCCGACGAATAGTTGAGCTCGCGGCTACCTTGCTTGCCCAGCGCGATCGCCGCGAAGCCACGCGGTTCGGCGTCCGGCGTGCGTTCGAGGATGGCCGCGCGGATCGCACGGTCCAGCGCATCATCGGCGAAATCGCTGAGCAAATGGGTGACACGGGTGAGGTCGAACCGGCCCGAGAGATCGCCCAGCGCGACGATAAGGGCCAGCCGACGACGCTCGATGCGCAGCCGTGCGCCCTCGCCCATCTCATCGGCGATGGCGGCCGCGGCGGCGCGGGGATCCGCGAGCGCGGACTCGAGGCCAGCCACCAGCGCGGCCTCACGCGTGAGCAGATGATCGAGGAACGGCGCATGCGCCCGGGCTCTCGAGATGGCGCAAAGAAGATCGGGAGGAAGATGCGTGTCAGTCACGAAATCGGTCACCTGCGAAACGGTGCGTTGCGAAAAGTCAAGCAACAAAAAGAGAACTGAATTGTTCTAGCAACATGAACCAGACGACTTCAGCCACGGCCGGCGACGCCCGCCAGCCCGCATATCGGGTCGAGGCGCCGCGCGCCAGCGACGCGATCGGGCTTGCGCTTCGCGATGCCTATGCGCGCGATCTGGGCCTGCCCGATGACATGGCGGCCATGCTCCGCCAGCTCAGCCGGGACGACCAGCGCTAGCCATCGCCCCTTTCCTCTTGGCATACCGAAAAGGCCGCGCTCCTCAGGGGAACGTGGCCTTTTCGTTGTGCTATCCCGGCGCCTGACCGTTCCCGGATTCGCCGGGGAACGGAGGGCCGAACTAGATACTGCTATTCCGACCGCGGCTCACGTTCGCGGCTGAGGTCCTCGACCTCGCCCATGATCGTATCGAGCGCGGTCTTGCCCTCGGCGGTGCCCGGCTCGATCCGCCGCGAGGGCAGCTGGCCCTCGCTCAGCAGATGCTCGAGCGCGACGCGGCCGCGCGCGACGCGGCTCTTGATGGTGCCGACCGCGACCTGGCAGATCTCGGCCGCTTCCTCATAGGCGAAGCCGCCCGCGCCGACCAGGATCAACGCCTCGCGCTGGGGCTGCGGCAGATGGAGCAGGGCGCGCTGCATGTCCGAAAGTTCGACATGGCGATCCTGACTGGCCGGTGCCGCAAGGATTCGATCCGCGACCAGATCATCCCACTCACCCTTGAACCGCGCGCGCCGCATCTGGCTCAAATAGAGGTTGCGCAGGATGATGAAGGTCCAGGCGCGCATGTTGGTCCCGGCCTGGAAGCGCTTGCGCGCGGCCCATGCCTTGAGCAGCGTCTCCTGGACCAGATCGTCCGCGAGATCGCGGCTGCCCGACAGCGAGCGGCCAAAGGCGCGCAGGTGCGGGATGACCACGGCGAGCTGTTTCTTGAACTCGGGATCGGAGAGCGAGACATGCTCCTGCGGCGCCTCGGTCCCCTTGTCCTCGGGCTGTTCGGACTGGCTCATTCGTTCCCGCTTGTTTGCGTTGGTCGCCAGGCGACCGTTTCCAGAGATAGGCTTGGTGTCCGCGATTGCCAGCATATTCGCGCCGATCTTTCCGTCAGAGAAGAAGGATAATCGCGAACGCGACGATAACCAGCACCAGGCTGATGCCCAGTACATAGCGCGTCATGTGCGGCGTCGTGCCGGCGCGGGCTTCCTCGGTACTGAGGTGCACAGAGTCGTCGTTCTCAGCCATGCACCTAAAACCAACGAAAGCCGTTTTGGGTCCGTACCATATGGAACCCGCACCGGATTTTTCGTGGGACGGCTCAGGCCGGAACGGTCGCCTGGTCGAAGAACAGTGCCTGGCTGATCGTCGTCTTCACGGTTTCCCGCTGGAACGGCTTGGTGATCAGGAAGGTCGGCTCCGGACGCTCGCCGGTGAGCAGCCGCTCGGGGAAGGCGGTGATGAAGATCACCGGCACCGAGAATTCGGCGAGGATGTCCTTCACCGCATCGATGCCCGAGCTGTCATCGGCCAGCTGGATATCGGCGAGCACCAGGCCCGGACGATCCTCCATGGCCAGCGCGACGGCTTCATCGCGCGTGACCGCGACACCGGTAACGTCATGGCCAAGGTCGCGGACGATCTGCTCGAGATCCATCGCGATCAGCGGCTCGTCCTCGATGATCATCACGCGGGTGCGCGTCTGGCGCTCGATCTCGGCCACGGCTTCCGCAACGAGTTTCTGCACCTGTCCTGCTTCCTCTTCGATCAGATAGCCGGCGTCCTCGATGCTGAATCCCTCAACGGTGGTGAGCAGCAGCGCCTGGCGCGACAAGGGAGTGAGACGGGCGAGCCGCTTGCGGGCGATCGCTTCATTCTCATTGGTGGTATCCTCGATCACATCCTCTTCCTCGAGGTGCGTCGACTGCCAGATCGCCTGGAACGTGCGATACAGGCCGAGCCGCGGATCGACTTCGCGGGGGAACTGGTCCGGCGCGGCGACGATCGCCTCGAGCGCCGCGCGCACATAGCGATCGCCTTCAACCTGGCTGCCGGTGAGCGCGCGCGCATAACGGCGAAGCAGCGGAAGGTGCGGCGCGAGTTGCTGTCCAAGCGACATGGTCGAACTATTCTCCTACGGTGCGGAACGGCTTGTTTCGGCTCCGTTCCGAGCTATTGCAATCTCAATTCGTGCCACCCGAAGGAGCCCCTCCCCGGATATTGCATCGCCTGTGGAACAAACGACGGGGGAATTGGTTTCATGGCAGATGCTGCGTAGTGTCGTTGCAGGTCCACCGTGTCGATGCGACCGGTGGCATTCGTTCAGGTCCGGACGTTGCATCCGGAACAGGTCGCTTTTAGTCCGAGCCGTGACATGCGTCACGGCGCAGGGGGGAATTGGTGCATTCCGCGGATGAGAAGATGAAAAAGCCGCCCAAAAATGATGGCGGAAAGGAAACCGGTCGCCCCGGTCGCAATGTAGGCGTGGCGTTGCGCCAGGCCTATGACGAGGCCTTGGGCGAAGCCGTGCCCGACGATCTGCTCGACCTTCTGAAGAAGCTCGACTAGTCCGCAAGCATGGAGATTTCGGACGAAGAACCGCGCGCCAGGCTTCGCCCGGCCGCGGCGCTGGGGGCTATGCCGACCGGCGCCAAGGTGTTCCTCTACCTGATCCTCAGCCTGTTGCCGCTCGCGCTGATCGCGCTGTTCACGACCCTGCAGAGCACCCGTAGCGCCGATACCGACACCCGCGCCCGGCTGCGCATCGCCGCCAGCGAAGGCTCGGACGTGCTGCGCGACCTGCTGGTCAACCATGTCGGCCAGCTCTCCAATGCGCTGGAAACGCTGGAGGCGGATCCGCACGACGCTCCCGCCTGCACCCGCCTGGCCGGCACCTTCGCCACCACTTCCGGCGCGCGATTCGCGATCCGGGACGGCGAGGACCGCGTGATCTGCGGCCAGAATTTCGTTTCCGCCGCGCAGAACCAGCTCCAGCCACGCCAGGTTCGCACCGGACTGACCGAGGACGGGCTGACGCTGCGCATCGGCGGCCGGCGCGGTGGCAGCGCCATTGCATATTATCCCGCCGCGGCGCTCGCCTCGATCGCCCAGCCGAGCGGCTTCGTCCCCGAATATGGCGCCGCGCTGCTCCGGCACGGCGACCGGCTGGTGCTGCGCAAGCTCGAAGGCGCCGGACCGCTCGACCGGCGCGAGACGGTGGCCAACGACCTCGGGCTGGACGGGGTCGAGCTCCAGATGTCGATGCTCGGCACCCCGATCACCTCGCCGATGATCATCAACACGGTGGTGCTGGTGCTGATGTGGCTGGCGGCGGCCGCGATCAGCTGGCTGGTGGTCGATATCCTGCTGATCCGCCCGCTGCGGCGGCTGCGCGCCAGCGTGGGCACCTATCAGCCGGGCGAAGTGCTCGACATCAAGCGCTTCGGCGAGATGCCCGCCGCCGAGATCCGCGAGCTGGGCGACACGTTCCGCGAGATCAGCCGCACGGTGAAGGAGCATGAGGCGGGCCTGGCCGAGGGCCTGGTGCGCCAGACCAAGCTCACCCGCGAAGTCCATCACCGCGTCAAGAACAACCTCCAGGTGATCGCCAGCCTGATCAACTTCCACGCCCGCAGCGCGAAGAGCGACGAAGCGACCGAGGCCTATGCCTCGATCCAGCGCAGGGTCGATGCGCTCGCGGTGGTCCATCGCCACCATTATGCCGAGCTCGAGGAGAATCGCGGGCTCGACGTGCGATCGGTGATCGGCGAACTGGCGGCGAATATCCGCGCGACCGCGCCGGAACGGGCCCAGGGCCTGGGCGTGACGCTCGACATCTCCCCGGTGCTGGTCAACCAGGACGTGGCGATCGCGGTCGCCTTCCTGCTCACCGAGATCGTCGAGCTGGCGATGAACTGCCATCCCGCCGCGCAGATCCGCATCTCGATCAAGCCGATCCCCGATGACGAGCACCGGGCGCTGCTCCGGGTTTCGTCCCCGGCCCTGGTCGAGAGCACGGCGCTCGAGACGCTCGTGGAGAGCCGCTATGGCCGGATCATCGGCGGCCTGGCCCGCCAGCTGCGCACCAAGCTGCACCATGATCCGCTGACCGGCGCCTATGAGGCGGCGATCGCGATTACCGGGAAGCCTTGAGGGATTGGGGCGAGACCCTGCTCTTCATCGTCATCCCCCGCGCAGGCGGCGATCCAGGGTAGCTCGGGATACGGGCGGGAAACCGCGCTCAACATCCATTTCTTCAAGTTTCCCGGCGAAGGCCGGGGCCCAGTCTCGACGCACCCTCGATGGCGTCGGAGCCTCAAGAAATGGCATTGCAACTGGGCCCCGGCCTTCGCCGGGGAACTGCTCAGGGCTAGGGAGCGGCCCTGATCCGCTCGCCCTCCACGCGCATCGCTCCTGACTCTGGATCTCCGCCTTCGCGGGGATGACGGGGATATTGGAGGGCATCTCAGCCCCAATCTTGATCTCGATAAATTTTTTCAAAAAAGATCGAGGGCCGTGGAACCGCTGACCGCCTGGTCCGTTTTGTACTTCGGATAGTGACCTTTTGCCCCCCCGCTCTCGCTATCCAAGACATGGGCCCGGAAGCGTCAACCCTCCCCCCCCCGGTGACGCTTCCGGGCCTAAAACTTTTCGGGGCCCTTCCCTTTTTTTCAGCATCTTCAACGCGTTGCTTCGCGAACGGAACGTTTGCGTGCGGATAAGCATTTCCCTTCCGACCCCAACGGGTTCGGTATCTGGAGAGTTAGGATGCGTAAGATCATCACCTGCCTCGCCCTTGCGGGCGCGGTGCTGGTTTCAGCCTGCAACACGATCGAAGGCGTTGGCCGCGACGTTTCGTCCGCCGGCGACACCGTCGCCAAGACGGCGGACGACGCCAAGTAATCCGGCAGGAAAAGAAAAGGCCCCTCCCGATCCGATCGGGAGGGCCTTTTTTTTTGCGTCAGGCTTCGGCCGCTTCGGCCTTGTCCTCATCCTCCGTCGCGGCGGGGCGACGGCGGCGGGTGAACCAGATCGCGATCAGCGAGAGGAAATAGAGGCCGACCAGCGGGATCGCGAGCAGCAGCTGCGAGCCGACGTCCGGCGGGGTCAGCACCGCGGCGATCGCGAAGGCTGCGACCACGGCGTAGCGCCAGGCGCTCTTGAGCTGCTCATAGGAGACGATCCCCGAGCGCTCGAGCAGCATCAGCAGCACCGGCAGCAGGAAGGTGATGCCGAAGGCGAACAGGAACTGCATGACGAAATCGAGGTATTTCTCGGCGTCGGGCATCGCGGTCTGCCGCACGCCGCTGTCGCCCAGCTCGCCCTGATAGCCGAGCAGGAAGTGCAAAGCGGTGGGGATCGCGATGAAATAGGCCAGCGCCGCGCCGGCGATGAACAGCACCGGGGTGGCGAGCAGGAAGGGCAACAGCGCCCTCTTCTCCTGCCGGTACAGGCCCGGCGCGACGAACTGCCAGAGCTGGGAAGCGATCACCGGGAAGGACAGCATCATCGCCGCGAAGAAGGCGACCTTGAGCTGGACGAAGAACGCCCCGAAGATCTGGGTGAAGATCACCTGGTCCTGCCCCGCCACCGCGAGCGGATGGACGAGGAAGCCATAGATCTCCTTCGAGAAATAGAAGGAGACGAAGAAGGTCACCAGCAGCGAGGCGACACAGTAGAACAGGCGGCGGCGCAGCTCGATCAGATGCTCGAGCAGCGGCTGCTGGGTGTCGTCGATGTCCTTCATTCGGCGGCCTCGGCAGGCGGCGCGGCCTTCTTGCGAGGCGCACGGGGCTTGGGAGCGGGCTTGGCGGCGGCTTCGTCCGCAACCTCGGGTGCAGCGGCAGCGGCAGCGGCCGGCTTGCGGGCGCGCTTCGGCTTGGGCGCGGGCGCCGAGACGGCGGGCGTTTCCTCGACGAACGCAGGCTGCTCGACCATCACTGGCGCGGCATCCTCCGCGGCGTGATGCACTTCCGGAGCCTCAGGCGCGGGCAGCGCGGCGGGCGGATGCTCGGACATGATCCGGGCATTCTCCTCGGCCCATTGCTTCTCGAGTTCGGCAAGCTCCGCCTCGCGGACCATGTTGTCGAAGCCCGAGCGGAACTGGCGCGCGACCGCACGGGCCTTGCCGACCCATTTGCCCACAAAGCGCATCGCCTTCGGCAAGTCCTTGGGCCCGATGAAGATCAGGGCCACGATGGCGACCACGACAAACTCGGGCGCGTTGAAATCTAGCATCGATCAATTCGCCAGAAGCGGTCCCCGGCGCCCTGAGCCGGGGACGATAGGGTCAGAGCTTCTCTTCGCGCGCCGTCTCGGCCTCGCGCTGCACGGTCGGCTCGGGAGCCGCCTTGCCTTCGATGCGGGTCGCCGGCTTGTCGTCGGCGTCGTCCTCGCTCATGCCCTTCTTGAACTGCTTGATGCCCTTGGCCACGTCGCCCATCATGTTCGAGAAACGACCGCCACCGAGCAGCAGGATCGCGATCAAGCCCAGCACGAGCCAGTGCCAGATGCTACCCATACCCATAACAAATCTCCTTGATTCAGGCCCTATCTAGGCCTCGCACGCACGAGCGGCAATGGCCTACGCGGGGTCGCCCCTATTCGTCGTCTGTGACAGTTTCACTTTCGGGCTCGTCGGCGCCCTCGCTTTCGCCAAGCGCCTCGAAGGCGAGGTCGACCGGATCGAGCAGACCGGCGGCCTTGAGATCGTCGATTCCGGGCAGGTCACGCCGGCTGGCAAGGCCGAAATGGGTGAGGAAGCCCTGGGTGGTGGCGTACATCAGCGGCCGCCCCGGCACTTCGCGGCGGCCGGCCGGGCGCACCCAGTTCGCTTCCATCAGCACGTCGATCGTGCCCTTGGAAATCTGCACGCCGCGGATCGCCTCGATCTCGGCGCGGGTGACCGGCTCGTGATAGGCGATGATCGCCAGCGTCTCGATGCCGGCGCGGCTGAGCTTGCGGCTCTCCTCGCGGTTGCGGCGGAGCAGATGGGCGAGATCGGCCGCGGTCTGGAAATGCCAGCGGTCGCCGCGGCGAACCAGCTCGACCCCGCGCCCGGCATAGAGCGCCTCGAGGGCCGCGAGCGCGGCGCGCACGTCCATCTCGGTGCCGACATGAGCGCGGATCTCGTCGAGGTTCATCGGGTTCTCGGAGGCGAACAGCACGGCCTCCACCGCGCGCGTGGCGGCATCTTCAGGGGTCATGCGGTCGCCTTGAGATAGAGCGGCGCGAAGGCCGATTTCTGCTTGAGTTCCACCCTGCCCTGCTTGGCGAGCTCGAGCGCGGCGACGAAGGACGAGGCCAGCGCCGACTTGGCATAGGCGCCGCTCGCGCCCTCGGGCAGGAAGGACTGGAGCGTGCTCCATTCGATCCGCGTGCCGATCAGCGAGGAGACGCGCGCGATCGCCGCTTCCAGCGTCATCACGTCGCGCTGCTGGACGACGTGCATCACCGGGCGGGTGCGCGCGCTGATCCGGCCATAGGCGGCGATCAGGTCGTAGATCTCGGCTTCGTAACGGGCCTTGCGCAGCACGCGCAGCCCTTCGGGGGCGCCGCGGAAGAAATTGTCGCGGCCGGTGCGGTCGCGCGCCATCAGCCGGGCGCCGGCCTCGCGCATAGCGTTGAGCCGCTCGAGGCGCAGCTGCAGGCGCAGCGCCAGGTCCTCGGGGCTCGGGGTCTCCTCCGGGTTGCGGGGAAGCAGCAGCGCCGACTTGAGGTAGGCCAGCCAGGCGGCCATCACGAGATAGTCGGCGGCCAGCTCCAGCCGGAGCTCGCGCGCCTCGTTCACGAAGCCGAGATATTGCTCGACGAGCTGGAGGATCGAGATCTGGCGCAGATCGACCTTCTGCGTGCGGGCCAGCGCCAGCAGCAGGTCGAGCGGCCCTTCCCAGCCGTCGATATCGATCTTGAGGGTCTCGGGCGCTTCCTCGGACATGTCCCGAGCTAAGCAGAGCGCCGCGGGAAAGTCACTTCCCGATGGCCGAAGCCGGATACGCGCCGTTTCGGACCCTGTTCCGATTGACGGGCGCTGCCGCGCCGATCAGGTTCGCGGCATTCAAGAAAGATAATCGCACAGGGTCGCCCTCGTTTGTCCGGCACGGCGTTTCACGCCTTGGTTTGGGGGAAATCTGATGTCGCACGTCCGCTTCTCGCGCGCCGTGAAGGTGCTGCTGTGCCTGTCCGCCGTCGCGCTGCCCGCCTCCACGGTGAACAGCCAGGCGCTCGATCCGTCGCCGCTGGTCTATCTCAACCAGGGCACCAGCTGGAACGCCTCCACCCGCGAGGACTTCTACTGGCAGGACCAGGGATCGCAGCTGATCCCCTATAGCTGGCTCCAAGGCCTCACCACGCCCGACGGCAAGCCGTTCCTCGCCGACAAGCTGCAGCGCTATGGCTATCTCGCCGATCGCTCCGGCACGCCCGGCAACCTGCCGATCGGCTTCACCCTCACCGGCACCACCGGCAACGAAGTGGTCGGGATGAACTGCGCCGCCTGCCACACGCGCGAAATCGACGTGTCCGGCACCAGCTACCGCGTCGATGGCGGCCCGGCGCTCAGCGACTTCCAGGGCCTGCTGACCGACATGATCGATGCGGTCGGCCGCGTGCTGGAAAGCGACGCGACCTTCCGGCCCTTTGCGGTCAGCGTGCTTGGCCCCGATCCCGATCCCGCGCTGGTCAGCGAGCTCAAGGCGACGGTGCAGCTCTGGTACACGCGCGAGGACACACTGCGAGACCGCGCCTATGGCACCCCCGATATCTGGGGCCTGGGCCGGCTCGACGCGGTCAGCATGATCTTCAACCGGCTGACCGGGCTCGATATCGGCAAGGCGCCGACCTATCTGATCCCCGGCAATATCCAGCCCGCGGATGCGCCGGTACGCTATCCTTTCCTGTGGAACGCCGCGAAGCAGGACATGACGCAGTGGCCGGGTTTCGCCGACAATGGCAACGACCTGCTCGGCCTCGCCCGCAACCTGGGCGAAGTCTACGGCGTGTTCGGCACCTTCCACCCGGTCAACAAGGGCAGAGGCCGGATCGATTTCCTCGCCAACAATTCGGCCAACTTCAACGGCCTGGGCAAGCTGGAGGGATCGATCAAGCTGATCGGCGCGCCCGTCTGGCCCTGGCCGGTCGACCAGAAGCTGGCGGCGCGCGGGCAGCAGGTCTGGGCGATGTCGACCCCGGACAGCCCGAGCTGCGGCAGCTGCCACGATCAGAAGAAGGGCCAGTTCCGCTTCACCTTCTCGGAAACCTGGGCAACGCCGATCCAGAATGTCGGCACCGATACCCGCGAATGGGATATCCTGGCCCGCACCGCCGACTCAGGCTCTCTGGCTGGCGGCAAGCTGGTGCCGCCCTTCGGCACCGCGATCCCGCAAAAGACCACTTCGTTCAGCCTGCTCGGCTTCTCGGTGGTCGGCTCGATCCTGCAGAATGCCGATCCGTTCAAGGCGAGCCTGGCCGAAACGGGCGCGCTGAAGACGAGCGGGAAGCTCCCCAAGTCGCTGCAGGACCTCGCCGGCGCGTTCGGCGAGAAGCCGATGGCGGCGTCGCCCGCGGCTGCGACGGCGGTGAAGCCTGGTTCGTATGAATCGCGGGTGATGTACGGGATCTGGGCCGCCGCGCCCTATCTCCATAACGGATCGGTCCCGACGCTGGAGGACCTGCTCAAGCCCGCGGCCGAGCGGCCGGCGAGCTTCAAGATGGGCCGCGCCTATGACATCAAGCGCGTCGGCATCGCCGCCGACCAGACCGGCAGCCATGTGGTCACCACCACCGGCTGCGACCAGCTCAACTCGGGCAACAGCCGGTGCGGCCACGAATTCGGCACCAAGTTCAGCGCCGAGGATAAGGCGGCGCTGCTCGAATATCTCAAGATGCTCTGAGGTGGTGAAGACGTTCGGAACGATACTCTAGCTGTTCCCCGGCGAAGGCCGGGGCCCAGTCGCAATCTCGTTCGTGAGGCTCCTGCGCCATCGATAGTGCGCCGAGACTGGATCCCGGCCTTCGCCGGGGAACGGAAAAAGCCATGCCTCGGTGCTGCCCAATCCTCCTCAGGCAGGCACAAGCGCCAGCAGTTCGTCCCGCTTCGCGATAAGCTCGGCGAAGTCCGCTTCCGGCTCATCCGCACCCGTCGTCGCCATCGCACGGTCGAGCCGTTCGATGCACTCGGGCGTCGCGTCGGGGAGCAGGCCGATGATCTCGACCATCTCGTCCATCCGCGCCCAGCAATCGAGCACCACATCGCAACCCGCCGCGAGCGCCTGGGTGGCCTTCTCGCCCGGCGTGCCGCTCAGCGCCTTCATGTCGATATCGTCGGTCATCAGCAGCCCGTCGAACCCGATGCGGCCGCGGATGATGTCGCGGATCACCGTCGGCGAGAGCGTGGCCGGGCGCTCGGCATCCCAGGCTTCGAACACGACATGGCAGGTCATGCCCATCGGCGCATCCTTGAGCGCGTGGAAAGGCGCGATGTCCTGTTCCAGCGCCTCGGCGCCCACCTTGACCCGCGGCAGCTCGAGATGGCTGTCGACCAGCGCGCGGCCGTGCCCCGGCATGTGCTTGACGACGCCGACAACGCCGCCCCGGCGCAGCCCCTCGACACAGGCCTGGCCGAGCGCGGCGACGCGCATCGGCTCGCCGCCGAACGCGCGGTCGCCGATCGCCTTGGTCACTTCCGGCGTCACGACGTCGAGCAACGGCGCGCAATCGACGGTGACGCCGACATCGGCGAGCATCATGCCCAGCGCGTGATAATTGGCCCGTGCCGCCTCGATCGCGGAGATCGGCGCGATATCGTAGAGCTTGCCGAACACCTCGCCCGCCGGGAAGGCCGGCCATTCGGGCGGCACCATCCGGCTGACCCGGCCGCCTTCCTGGTCGATCAGGATCGGCAGATCGGCGCGGCCGCTCAGTTCGCGCAGCTCCTCGGTGAGCGCGCGCATCTGCGCGCGGCTCTCGCAATTGCGCTTGAAGAAGATGTAGCCGAGCGGATCGGCATCACGGAAGAAATCGCGCTCCTCGGCCGTGAGCGACAGGCCGGAGACACCGAAGATTACTGGCTTCATGCCCCCGTCTTAGCGAAGCGCGGCGCGCCGGATAACCCCCTGTGCGGCGATCGGCCATGCCTGCGCGGCATGGCTGGGACTTAGTGATTCAGCTTCCTCGTTCCCCGGCGAAAGCCGGGGCCCAGGGTTTCTCTGCCAACTCACTTTGTTACCCTGGGCCCCGGCTTTCGCCGGGGAGCAGCTAAAGCAACGAAGTCCTTACTCCGCCCCCAGGAATCAATTCGCCACGTAGCAGCTCTCGCCCGCCACCTTGAGTTTGCCGCACAGCTCCTTGGCCTGGCTGTTCGAACCGGCGTTCACCCGCAGGCGGAACAGCGCCTTGCCGTCCTTCTCACCGCGCTCGACCGATTTGCCGAGCGGCGCGAGATAGGAGAAGCGCTTGGAAAGCCGCGCCCAGGCGACATTGGCCCCCGCTTCGTCCGGAAAGGCGCCGAGCTGGATCAGCGCGCCCGAGCCCGTGGCCTGGGGCGCGATCACCGGCACGCGCTTCGGCTGGGCGTCGGCCGCCGTCGCGCTCGACGGGATCGCCACCTTGGCATTCCGCTCGCCGGCAAGCGTCGGTGCCTTCTCGGCGACCTTCTTGCCGTCGACCGGCGCCTCGGGCAGCGCGCTCACGTCGATGCTCGAATTGCCGCTATTGCCCTGGCTGGTGGCGAAGACGGTATCGCCCTCGCCATCCACCTTCATGCCGCCGGGCTCGTCGGGCTTGACCTTGTAGTCGCCCGCGGGCGCGGCGATCAGCTCGCCATTGCCGACCAGGCTCTTCTGCTTCTGATACCAGTAATAGCCGAACGCCCCCGCGCCGAGCACGGCGAGAAGCAGCAAGACCAGCAAAAGAATACGGCCGAAGGAAACGCCTTCGCGATAGTCTTCCTCGACCGTCTCCAGCCAGGGGAGACGGTCATCCTCGCCGAATCCGGCCTCCCCCCCACGCATGTTCATTCCCTCACATCTCCTGGACGGCCTCTACGCCCATGATGCGGAGGCCATTTCGGATAATCTGCCCGATCGAGCGCGCCAGATAAAGCCGCGCGCACGTCAGCTCTACCTGATCGACGAGAAGGAAGCGACGGCTCGCATCGTCCTTGCCGAGATTCCACAGCGAATGGAGTTCGGCGGCCAAGTCGTAGAGATAGAACGCAATTCGATGCGGCTCGCGCGCCGAGGCGGCAGCCTCGACGATACGCGGGAACTGCGCGGCGGCCTTAACCAGCTTCAACTCATTTGTATCAAGCAGAGACAGGTCGACGGTGCCGCAGGTGATCCCGGCCTCCGCGGTGCGGCGACCGAGCGACGCCACGCGGGCATGCGCATACTGGACGTAGAACACCGGATTGTCCTTCGACGCCTCGACCACCTTGGCGAAATCGAAGTCCATCTGGGCATCGGCCTTGCGGGTCAGCATGGTGAAGCGGACCACGTCCTTGCCGACTTCGTTGACCACATCGGCGAGGGTCACGAAATTGCCGGCGCGCTTCGACATCTTCACCGGCTCGCCGTCGCGCAGCAGCCGGACCATCTGGACCAGCTTGACGTCGAACTTGGTCTCGCCGCCGGTCAGCGCCTGCACCGCGGCGACGATGCGCTTGACCGTACCCGCATGATCCGCGCCCCAGATGTCGATCAGCTGGTCGGCCGACTGCGCCTTCTGGAAGTGATAGGCGAGATCCGCGCCGAAATAGGTCCAGGCGCCGTTCGACTTCTTGATCGGGCGATCCTGATCATCGCCGAACTGCGTCGAGCGGAACAGCGGCAGCTCTACCGGCTCCCAATCCTCGGGCGTCTCGCCCTTGGGGGCCTCGAGCACGCCGTCATAGATCAGCCCGCGCTCGCGCAGCCAGGCTTCGGCCTGCTCGGGCTTGCCCGCGGCCTGCAGCTCGGCTTCCGACGAGAAGAGATCGTGATGGATGCCGAGCAGCGCGAGATCGGCGCGGATCATGTCCATCATCGCGGCGACGGCGATCTGGCGGAACAGCACCAGCCACTCGCTCTCGGGCGCGGAGACATATTTGTCGCCATAATCGGCGGCGAGCTTCGCGCCGACCGGCTTCAGATACTCGCCCGGATAGAGGCCTTCGGGGATCTCGATCGTCTCGCCCAGCGCCTCGCGGTAGCGCAGGTGCGCCGAGCGGGCGAGCACGTCGACCTGGCCGCCGGCATCGTTGACATAATATTCGCGGATCACCTTGTGCCCGGCGAATTCGAGCAGGCTGGCAAGCGCATCGCCCACGACCGCGCCGCGGCAATGGCCCATGTGCATCGGGCCGGTCGGGTTGGCCGAGACATATTCGACATTGACGGTGGTGCCGGCACCCACATGCGAGCGGCCATAATCGTCGCCCGCCTCGAGGATCGCGTTCAGCTCGCCACGCCAGGTGACGTCGGTCAGCGTCAGGTTGATGAAGCCCGGGCCCGCGATCGAGACCGCGGACACTTCATCGAGCTTCTCCAGCTCGGCGCCGATCTTCTCGGCCAGCGCGCGCGGATTGGTGCCCGCCGGCTTGGCGAGGACCATCGCGGCGTTGGTCGCCAGGTCACCATGGCTGGCATCGCGCGGCGGCTCGACGGTGATCGCACGTCGCTCCAGCCCCGCAGGCAGGTCGCCGGCGAGGACAAGCGCATCAAGGGCAAGGTTCAGATGCGCGGCGAAGCGTGCGTAAAGCGTCATTCACGGTTCCAGTGGTTGCGGAAGCGCGGGCTCTTAGCGGATGCGGAGCCACGACGCCACTGTGGTGAGATGGGGTGCGCCACGGAAGTTTGCACGCCCGCGAGTTGACGGACCTTCTTCCGACCCGCCAAATGGATCGAGGCGGCGCTTCCCGTCGCCGGAACATGGTTTGGAAGAACGTGGCGGAAGCAGCCCCGGCCAGGAAGCGGCGGACACAGGCGGAGCGCACGGCGGAGACGCGGGAGGCGCTGCTCGATGCCGCGATCCGGCTGCTCTACCGCAAGGGCTATAGCGGCACATCGACCGAGGCGATCTCCGAGGAAGCCGGGGTGACGCGCGGCGCGCTGCACCATCATTTCGGCACGCGCGCCCAGCTGATGGCCGATGTGATCGGCACCGTCTACGAGCGCGAACGCCGGGCCTATGAAGAGATTGCGGCGGATACCGGCCGCGGCGCGCATATCTCCGACTGGCCGGAGATGCTCTGGGAAGTGCTGAGCCGTCCCTCGGGCCTTGCCGTGCTCGAGATTCTCCAGGCCTCGCGCAGCGATGCGGAATTGGCCGCGCTGGTCACGCCGATGCAGGCCAGGGTCGAGCAGATGTCGCTCGAAACGATCAAGCAGCAATTCGGCAACGGCGACGATGCCGGGATGCTCGCCGGGATCCGCCTGTTCGTCTGGGCCGTGCGCGGGCTGTCGATCGCGCAGGTGCTGGCGCCCAACCCGGAGGAGATGCGCAGCTCGATCGATTTCCTCAAGCGGCTGATCGACGGCGCGATCAGCGCCGGCACGATCGATTCCCGCGGCCGCCCGCTCCCGGGCTGAGCGATCAGGGCACCGGCTGCCCTTCCCGGCAGACCGCGAGGATATTGCCGAAATCCCGCGAGCCATCGTCGGTCGCTAGCATCTTCAGATGCCCGAGCCAGACGAAGCGCCGGAACACCGGGTCGCGCGAGGTGCGCTTCTCGCCGCAGGCGATCTGCGGCGCATCCCGGCGCGTGACGACATCGCGCAGCTCGGCACGCGGATCGGCCATGGAGTCGAGGATCGCCGCCTCCATCGCCGATCGCGTCGGGGATGCGGAAGGCGCGGGCGTGGGGACGGGCGCGGCCTCGCGCGGCGCGACCGGCCGGATCACGACCGCGCCGGCATCCGGCGCCCTGGGCGCGCTTCCCAGCCAGGCGAAGAAAGCCGCCGCCGCCACGGCAGCCAGGATCAGAAACGCGACGATCAAGGATATCCGAGCCATGTCCCTGCCCTTGCGTGGATATGCGGGTCGGTCGCGCGCCGCCCGGACGGCGGCGCGCGACCAGGGCGATCAGGGAATGTTGGAGACCCGTCCCTGCCAGGCGTTCGCGGTGAAGAACTCACCCGTCCCGGTCTTGAACGCGGCCCCCGCCACGGCATCCCCCTTCAGCTGCCAGGCAAGCCAGGCCGTCGGATAGCCCAGATAGCCGTACACGCCATTGGCGCAGGCCTTCAGGAAGCCGAGCAGGCCACAGCCCGGCGTGCCGGTGATGTCGTTATGGTTGGCGCCCTTCAGCAGCCCCTTGGCCTTGAGCATCGTGGAAGGCGTGGCGTTGTACCAGGCGGTCTGCGAGTTGAGCTGGGTGCCGCCGCTCTGCGTATCCGGCGCGATCAGGCTGTCGGCGGTGCCGCTGACATAGAAGATCGATCCCGATCCGCCGGTCAGCGTCGGTGTCAGCAGGCAATTGTCCGCCGGATTGCACCAGTTCTGGTTCGGCAGCTCGAACGTCACCGTGGTCTTGATCACGCCGCCCGAGTGGAACATCGCATTGGCGGCGCCGGACGCCCCCTGCGAATGCCCCGCCGCGCCGACATGCGCGAAATCGATGCGCTGGTAGAAGGGGCTGGCCGGGTTGGCATCCTGCGCCTGCATATAGGCGAGCGAATCCAGGACGGTGTTGCCATAGCCGGTCTGCTGGTCGCGCGTCGCCACCACGACGAAGCCCCAACTCGCGAGATGCTTCAGCCAGTTGGGATAATTGTCCGCGGTGGAGCCGGTGCCGTTGGCCCACAGCACCAGCGGCAGGCGGGTGTTCAGCGAGGCGATGTTGGTCGGATAGAAGACATCGCACTGGTTGCCCTTGGAATCGCAGGCGACGGTGGAGCGCGTCTGGGTCGTCGCATAGGCGCCATTGGCGTAATATTGCGTCTCGACCGGACCGGTCGGCGCGTTGGGGACGGACTGCGCGGCCGCGGGCATGGCCGCCGCCAATGCGGTGGCCGAAACCAGCGTGATGCATATCGCTCGGGATAGTCGCTTCATCTGCCTCTCCTTGCGTTTATCGTTTTCTCCTTCGAACCGTATCGGTGGCGGCGAATTGGTGCCGGGCCGAAGGGTTCGGCCGCGCGGAGTGGCGAGCAGAAGCTGGTTTTGGCGTATGGCGCACCGGCCCCCTGGGCTTCGATGCAGTGATATCCTCTCCCGATCCCCGGTCTCCGCCGGTGACCAAAGGCTAGCCGCACATTTACATGCAATCAAGAATGTATGTAAGTTACAGCGCTGCCAGACAGCCGTTAGCCCGCTCGGCCGTAGCCGACCGAACCCAAAGCACTTCATGCGAGAGAAGAGCGCCCGCCGGATCTCCGGCGAGCCGCCGGTTCAGGCGCGCAGCAGGTCCTGCAACGGCCTGGCCATCTGCACATCGGGAAACAGCTTGCGCGCCGCGGTCTGCGGCGACAGGTCGAAATGGGTGGCCAGCGTCGAGCCGATCACCGCGTCTAGCCCCAGCGTCGGCTTGAGGTCGCGGCTTTCATAGAGCGCCGCATCCGCCAGGCCCGGCCAGTCGGCAAGCACCCTGCCCCCGTTGACCGCGCCGCCCATCAGCATCGCGACCGAACCGGTGCCGTGATCGGTACCCTGGGTGCCGTTGACCTTCACCGTGCGGCCGAACTCGGTGGCGACCAGCACCACCGTGTTGCTCCACAGCGGCCCCAGCCCCGTCCTGAGCGCGCCGATCATCTGGTCGAGCCCGTTGAGCTGGCCCTGCAGCCGCCCCTTCTGCCCGGCATGGGTGTCCCAGCCACCGGTCTCGATCATCGCGATGCGCGACCCGCCCGGCGCCGCGAGCATCTTCGCGGTGAGCGTGCCGGTGTCGGCAGCGTTCTTGCCGTTGTTCGAGGCAAGGTCGCCGGTCAGCATGCGAGTGGCGGTCGCCTGCTCCCAGATGCCGTGAAGCTGGGCGTCGCCCTGGTACATCTGGCTCACCCGGGCGAGCAGATCGTCCGAAGCGTCGGGCAGTGACGAGGGCGCATAGCTCGCCACCTCCACCGGCCCGCGCAGCGCCATCGGCACGGTCGCGGCCAACGCGATCGCCTTGTCGTCGGCGGGCAGCATGGTCAGCAGCCGGTTCAGCCAGCCGTCCTTGAGCTGATAGGCCGAGGTACCGCCGGTCTCGAGCACGTTCTGCCCATCGAAATGCGAGCGGTCGCGATAGGGCGAGGCGACGGCATGGAGGAACAGCGCCTGCTTGGCGCCGTACAGGCCCATCACATTCTTCATCGCCGGATGCAGCGCGAACATGTCGTTGAGCTTCGGCGCCGCCGCGAACTCCTCCGCCAGCGCCCCACGCTGCCCGGCATAGGCAGGATCGCCCACCGGCGCGACGGTATGCAGGCCATCCGCCGCACCGCGCTGGATGATGAAGACGAAGCGCCGGTCGGTCGCCGCGCGGGCAAAGGCGATGCGCGAGCCGAAGGCGGTGGCGAGCATGGCGGAAGCGCCCAGGCCCACGAAGTTGCGACGGGAAAGTGCGGTCATCGGATCACCTCCGCATGAATTCGGGCGAGACGAGCATCAGGGCGAGGCCCTGGCCCGGGCTCTCGGCACGCGCGATCGACTGCGTGGTCGAGGGGGTAAGCGTGCCGGGGAACAGTTCGGCGGCGCGGGCGCGGGCGTCGATCGTATCCTTGGCGCGGGCGGCCATGCGCTCGGCCGCCTCGACCCGGCGCATCACCGCGTCCGGCCCGGCCCAGGCACCGGCGACATCGTCCCAGCCCGCCGGCGATCCCGGCTTCCAGGTCGGCTGGCCGAGCTGGCCCATCAGGCCGTTCACCGCCTGGGGCTGGACCTGCTGCGTGCCGAGCGCGCGCATCGCCGAAATCGACCATTCCCAGGGCGACTTGAACTTGGCCGGCGTCGGCGACCAGCACTCCGGCGAGGCGATCAGCGCGCGGTACACGGTCGGCAGGTCGCCGCCCGAGGACAGGAAAGCCTTTTGCAGCCGCGCGACCAGCGGCGCAGGCGGATCGTCGCTGGCGAAATGGCGGGCGAGCTTGGTGGCGATATGCTTCGCCGTCGCCGGATGGGTGGCGAGATAGTCGAGCACTTCGCTCGCCTGCTCTTCGCCTTGCGCGCTCCATTGCCTGCCCAGGATCGTGCGGGTCCCCGGCTCGTGCATCCGGTCGGCGAACAGGAAGCTGCCCGGCTGGCCATCTACGGCACCGACATAGCGCGCGCCGGGCCCACGCCCGATACCCGCCACGGTGAAGCCGGTCATCGCCCGGGCGAATTCGGTGACGTCCGCCTGGGTGTAGACGCTGCGCACGCCGAGCGTGTGGAGCTCCATGATCTCCCGCGCCAGATTCTCGTTGAGGCCGCTGCGCCGCCCGCGCTGGCGCTGCGCCACTGCGCTGTTGGGGCCGACCGACACCGCCTGGTCGAGATAGAGCAGCATCGCCGGGTGGCGCTCGACCGCGTTCAGCATGTCGCCGAACTTGCCCATCACATGCGGGCGGATCGCCTCGAACTCCATCGTGCCCGAAAGACCGACCAGCTCGAGCTTGTCGGCGGAGACGGCGAAATGGTTCGCCCAGAAATGGACGAGCCGCTCGGCGAAGGGCGTCGGCGAGGTGATTGCGGTCAGCGCCCGGGCCGAGACCATGCCGACATAGGCCTGTTGCTGCACCCGCCGCGCTTCGCGCCGGGCGATCATCGCGGCATCCTCGCCCTGATAGACGGGCTTAGCTGCCGGGGCGCCCTGCATCACCGGTGCCGCGGCCCGCATGTCCTGCATCGCCATGCCCTCGGCCATCGCCGGCTGCGCGCCGGCTGGTTTGGCGGGCGCCGCGGCAGCGGGTCTCGGCTTGGGGTTTTCCAGCCGGAGGAGCCGCTGGCGCTCATAGAAATCGGCAAGCTCGCTTCCGACCTGCGCGCTGGAAGCCTGGGCGGCGATCGCCTGGGGTCGCGGGTCGAAGGCTGCGATCTGCCCGGCGAGCCATTTGCGGGGATCGCTCCCTACATCCTCGCCCGGCCTGGCGCCGAGCCCGAAGCGGTTTCGCGCGATACTGGCGTCCGACATGCGACTCCCCTGTAACGGTATTTCTCCGGAATACGTCCCAAGTGTCGCAGAAGTTTGCCAGGCTTTCGGCTCGTCGCCTGCATGCACCGTTTCATCGGTTGCGTTTTCTGCAACTGGGCCCAACTTCCTTTGCGATTGATGCTTTTGCTGCGTCGCAACATAACTCGGCGCAAGAACAGAACATATTGGATGCTGATCTGGCTTCTTTATCAATAAGGAGAAAGATCGTGACGAAGTTCCTTTTCGCGGCTGCCGCCGCCACTCTCGCCTTCACCGCCCCCGCCGCGATCGCCGGCGAGCGCAGTTTCACCCATGAAGGCGTGACCTATACCTATTCGGTCACCAGCAAGGACAAGGTCCAGGTGCTCGAAGGCCGCACCAACAAGGGTGGCGAATTCCGCCTGAACGTGAAGAACGGCTGGGTCGACGGTTACGTCAACGACACCCGCGTCTCGTTCCGCGCGCCGAAGGACAAGAGCGGCGCGGTCCTGGCCGCACGCTGAGCTAGCCCCCTCCCTCTGGGGCTGAAGAAAGGCCGGGGCGGCAACGCTCCGGCCTTTTCTTGTGTTCAGAACCCTTCGGGCAGGTCGATCGTGCCGACCAGCTGCTTGTAGCGGGCGATGGCGTAGCGATCGGTCATGCCGGCGATGAAGTCAGCGATGTGGCGGCTGCGCGCGGGTTCCGCCTGGGGCAGCGCCCCGGCCCATTCGGCCGGCATCAGCGCGGGATCGTCGCGATAGGTGGCGAACAGCCCTGCCACCACTTTATGCGCCGCGTCCGCCGCGGCGAGCTGGCTCGGATGGTGGTAGAGATTGGCGTACATGAAGCGCTTCAGCCCGCGCTCCGCCTCTCGCATCCCGTCGGAGAAATGGGCGAGCACCCGCCCCGCCGCGCGCACGTCCGCCACCGTCTCGACACCGCTCTCGGCGATGCGCTTGCGGGTCGCGTCGATCAGGTCGTTGACCATCAGCCCGATCTGCGCGCGGATCAGCTCGCTGATCAGCCGCCGCCGCTCGCAGCCGGGGAACTTGGCTTCCACCTGCCGCCAGCCCTCGGCGACCATCGGCAGCTCGAACAGCTGGTCGAGCTGGAGCAGCCCGGCCCGCAGCCCGTCATCGATGTCGTGATTGTCATAGGCGATATCGTCGGCGATCGCGGCGACCTGCGCCTCGAGCGAGGCCCAGCTCTCCAGCTCGAGCGGGAACGCCGCATCCGCCTCTGCCAGCGCCCACTCCGGGTGCGCGATCGGGCCGTTATGCTTGGCCAGCCCCTCCAGCGTGTCCCAGGTCAGGTTGAGCCCGTCCCAGGCCGGATAGGGCCGTTCGATCGTGGTCAGGGTGCGCAGCGTGTTGCCGTTATGGTCGAACCCGCCCTGTCCGGCCAGCGCCTCGCCCAGCGCCTTCTCGCCGGCATGGCCGAAGGGCGGATGGCCGATGTCGTGCGCCAGGCACAAAGCCTCGGTCAGGTCCTCGTTGAGCCCAAGCGTCCGCGCGATCGCCCGGCCGATCTGCGCGACCTCCAGGCTATGGGTGAGCCGCACCCGGAAATGGTCGCCGTCGGGCGCCATGAACACCTGGGTCTTGTGGCGCAGACGCCGGAAGCTGATCGAGTGGATGATCCTGTCGCGGTCGCGCTGAAAGGCGTCGCGCGGGCCCCGGGCGGTGCCGCCGGGCTCGGGATGGAGACGGCCGCGGCTGGCTTCAGGCGTGGAGGCCCAGGAGGAAATCGCTTTCACGCGGGTGCCCTAACAGTCCAGATCTCTCCCGTCATGCTGAACTTGTTTCAGCATCCAAATCTCCCCGCGCGATACCGCTTGAGGCACGTTGGACCCTGAAACAAGTTCAGGGTGACGAAGTATTGGAGCAAGCCGAACGTCCGATCACAGCGCCAATTTCGTCACCTTCTGCCCGGCCTCGCTGGTGAAGACGAAGCCCGAGACGCCTTCCTTGCCCAGCGCGTTGACAAAGGCCTGTGCCTCGGCGCTGGTCTTGAACGGGCCGGCGAGCACGCGGTTGGTGGCGCGCAGCGGCGTCGTCCAGGCGCCCTTGCCCTTCATCAGCGCCGGCGCCTTGGCGACCACGCCCTTCCAGGCCTTGGCCAGCGTATCCGGGTTGGCGCCGCCGGCGACCTGCACCCAGATGCGGCTCGGATCGGTCTTGGCCGGATCCGGCTTCTTGGGATCGGGCTTCTTCGCCTTGGCGTCCTTGGGATCGGGCTTGCCGCCCTTCTTCGCATCCTCGGGCACCGGCTTGGCCTTGGGATCGGGCTTGGCCTTGGGGTCCGGCTTCTTCGGATCGGGCTTGGCAACGACCGGCTCGGGCTTGGGCTTCACCGGCGGCACCGGCTTCGCCTCGGCAACGCGCACCGGAGCGGGTTCGGGCGCGGCGGCGGGCACCGGATCGGTCGGCGTCGCGGTGACGGTCGCGAGTTCCTCGGCCGGAATGGTGATCCCGCCGACGATCGCGGCGAGCACCGAATCCTCCTGCCCCACCTTGGCCGGGCCCGGCGGCGTGGGCTCGGGGCGCGGCGGCTGCCGCACGGGCTGCACCACCGGCTCGGCTTTGGCGAGCGTGACCGGGGCGGGCGCCGGTGTCGGCGTGGGCACCGCGGGGGTCGGCGCAGGCGCCGGGCGGACAGGCGCCGGCGAGGCAGCAGCCATCCGCACCGGCGCAGGCGTGGGCGTGGGCGTGGGACGAACCGGCGCCGGCACCGGCCGCTCGCTGGTCTCGCTCGGCTCCTCCTCGCGCTTCGGCTGCGGGATCGGCTGCACGATCTCGGCCGGCGGCGCCACGAAGCGCGGCGGCGGCGGCAGATTCTCGTCCGCCACCGGCTGCTGCACCGGCGCGGGCACCGGACGCGCCGCGGCGACGGCGGCAAGCTTCTCATCACGCTCGCGATCCCTGCGCGAGCGGCGGTCCCTGCCCTTGGGCTCGGGCGCGGACGCCACCGGCTGGGCGACCGCGGCCATCTGCACCGGGCGCGGCGCCGGCACATAGCGCGGCAGATCGGGCGCCATCCGCGCATCGGCAAGCCGCGCCTGGGTCGGCGACAGCTCGCCGAAATGTACCGCAAAGGCGCGGTCCGCCGGGTTCAGCCCGCCAAGCCGGCGGAAGAACGGAATCAGCGACTGGCCCATGGTGCCCGGCATCATGCTCGAGGCGATCTTCTCCGCCCCCGCCGTGTCGCCGTTCATCGCCAGGATGAAGGCGCGCGCACGCCAGGCGGCACGATCGCTGCGGCGGAGCAGCGGATCGAGCACGCGCATCGCCTCGTCCTTGTCGCCGGTGATACCCAGCGACAGCGCATAGCGGCGAATCGTCTCGGCATCGTCTCGGTCGCCGGCGAGCGCGAGCTTGTAGTCGCGCTGGGCAAGCCCGGGCTGGCCGAGCAGGTCATAGGCAAAGCCGCGATCGGCGGCATAGGTGCGCGGCGCCAGCCCGCCCGCCTCGGCCGTCTGGAACAGGCGCAGCGCCTCGCCCGGCCGCTCGAGCCGCACCAGCACCATCGCCCGCCCCGCGGCAATGCGCGGATCGCTGGCATTGATCGTCTCGGCGCGCTGGAAAAAGGCAAGCGCGGCGGAGGTATCGCCCAGCCGCGCGCTGGTCATGCCGGCATCGACCAGGGTCGCCAGGTCGCGCGGATCGCTCGCGAGCATGCGGATGTCGTTGGCCAGCCGGTCCGCATCGGGATTGGCCTGGGCGACGACTTCGGTCTGGGCGAAGGCGGGCATGGCCTGCGCGGCTGCAAGGGCCAGCACAGCGATGCCGATAAAGCGATTCCGGTTCATGTCCCCGCCACCTGCGCGCAATTGCGCTGAACCGCCAATGACGGCGCCGGCACGGTTCGCCGAAGCGAGACCGGCCGGCGACGAATGGCTTACTGGTTGTTCTGGCTGCGCAGGAAGCGCGGAATGTCGAGCGGATCCTTGTCCGCATCGTCATCCGACTTGGAGGCACCGCGCGAGGCCATCGCCATGCGCTCGAACAGCGTGCCGCCGCTCTTCTTCGCCGGCTTCTCGACCAGCGGCGAGGCTTCTTCCTCGTCCCCGCCGGTCAGCCAGCGGCGGCGCGTGGTCGGCGTCGCGGCAGGCTCGTCGATCGGGGCGACGGGCGCTTCGGGCACCAGGCTGTCGGCACCGAGGACCAGTTCGTCCTCGTCCTTGCCGTCATCGACCCAGTTCGACTGGACCGGCGCGGCCGGCTGCGGCTCGGGCTCATAGGCTTCGGGCACCGGCGGCGAGAGCGACACGGGCTCCTCGGCGACGGGCTCATAGGCCTCGGGAACCGGCGGTGCGAGCGGTGCTTCCTCGGCTACCGGCTCTGGCGCAGCTTCGGGCTCCGGCGCGGCGGCAGGCGCCGGGTCGGCCGTGGTGCGGCGCGGGGTCGAGAAGGAGAAGACGCGCGGCTGCTCGGCGGCGCGCGGCGCGGCCACCGGCTGCGCTTCCGCATCGATGCCGGTCGCGACGACCGAGACGCGGATCTTGCCCTCGAGCTCCGGATTGAAGGCCGAGCCCCAGATGATGTTCGCGTCCGGATCGACCAGCTCGCGGATATGGTTGGCGGCTTCGTCGACTTCGAGCAGGCGCATGTCCTCGCCGCCGGTGATCGAGACGATCACGCCCTTGGCGCCGTTCATGCTCACGCCGTCCAGCAGCGGATTGGCGATCGCCTTCTGCGCGGCGATGAGCGCGCGGTCGTCGCCCTCGGCCTCGCCGGTGCCCATCATCGCCTTGCCCATCTCCTGCATCACCGAACGGACGTCGGCGAAGTCGAGGTTGATGAGGCCCGGCATGACCATCAGGTCGGTGATGCCGCGCACGCCCTGCTGCAGCACCTCGTCGGCCATCTCGAACGCTTCCTTGAAGGTCGTGTTCGCATTGGCGATCAGGAAGAGGTTCTGGTTCGGGATGACGATCAGGGTATCGACGTACTTCTGCAGTTCGTTGATGCCTGCCTCGGCCGAAGCCGCACGGCGCTTGCCCTCGAAGGCGAACGGCCGGGTGACCACGCCCACCGTCAGGATGCCCATGTCGCGGGCCGCCTTGGCGATGACCGGCGCGGCGCCGGTACCGGTGCCGCCGCCCATACCGGCAGCGATGAACACCATGTGGGCGCCCTCAAGCGCCTTCTGGACGTTGTCGATCGTCTCTTCGGCGGCGGCGCGGCCGATCTCGGGACGGCTGCCGGCACCCAGGCCCTGGGTGATCTTGGCGCCGAGCTGGATGCGGTGGCCCGCGCTCGACTGCTTGAGCGCCTGCGCATCGGTGTTGGCGACAATGAAGTCGACGCCCTGCACGTCCGCGCGGATCATGTTCGCGATCGCGTTGCCGCCCGCGCCGCCCACACCGACTACGGTGATCTTGGGGGTCAGCTCGTCCACGTCGGGCGGAAGGAAATCGATACTCATCGCCTTAGTCTCCCTGCGTCCGGGTGGCCTGTCACGAACGCGTAATCTGTCGCCCGTTCTGCACGAACGCGGAGGGCGACTCTAGAGGGAACGCGAAGTTACCAACGCATTTCTTCTAATAATTTGCCCGGAATGCCGCGATTAGCCGCTGGAACAGGGCTCCCGGGTTGGTCCGGGTGACCATCTGGTGCCGACTGGGCTCCAGCGTGCGCAGGTCGATCGGGTTGGTCGCGGCGAAGCGCGCCAGGCCCGCCAGCGTCGCGAAGGCCGGGCCGGCATGCGCTTCCGGCAGCGCCACCAGCCCCTTGGGCCGGCCGACGCGCACCGCGCTGCCCAGGAACTGCTGGGCGTAATCGGCGACGCCCTTCAGCTCGGCACCGCCGCCGGTCAGGACGATCTGGCGGCCGGCCGGATCCTCGAAGCTCAGCTTCTTCAGCTCCTTCTGGATCTCGCCCATCAGCCGCTCCAGCCGCTTGCGGATGATCGCGTTGAGCTGCGCCTTGGTGATGCGCGGGCCTTCGGTGCCGTCATCGGGGATCGCCGGCACGACATCGATCATCTCGTGATTGTCGCGCGGGCTCAGGTTCGCCGAGCCGTGGAAGCACTTGGTACGCTCGGCCCAGGCACGCGCGGTGCCGAAGGACGAGGCGATATCGTCGGTGATGTCGGCCGAGCCCATCGGGATCGAGGCGAGGCCCGAAAGCACGCCCTGCGAGAAGACCGAGACATTGGTCACGCCCGCGCCGATCTCGACCAGCGCGACACCGAGCTCGCGCTCCTCGTCGGTCAGGCAGGCCAGCCCCGTCGCCACCGGCGCGGCGATGATCGAGCGGACTTCGAGATGCGCCGAGCGGACGCAGTGATCGAGATTGCGCACCGGCGCGCCGTCGGTCGCGACGACATGGATGTCGACGCCCAGGCGCTCGGCATGCAGCCCGAGGGGACGGCGCACGCCGGCAAGGCCGTCGACCGTGTAGCGGGTCGGCTGGGCGTGGAGCACCATCTTGCCCTGCGGGTCGATCGCGTCGCGGCCGGCGCGGAGCAGCTCGTCGATGTCGTTCTGCTCGATGCGGTGGCCGCCGAGATCCGATTCAAGCCGGACGATGTCCGAGATCAGGCCACCGGCGGAGAAGCTCACCCACACGTCTTCGATGTTCTGGCCGGCGATGCGCTCGGCCTGCTCCACCGCTTCGCGGATGGCGAGTTCGGTCGCGTGCATGTCGGCGACATAGCCGCGCTTGACGCCTCGGCTCTCGCGCTGGCCGGTGCCGAGCACCACCAAAGTGCCGTCGTCGGACCGCTGCGCGATCAGCGCCGAGACCTTGGACGACCCCACGTCCAATGCCGTGATCAGCCCTTCCGGTGCTACCTTCGCCATCTGCCCCTCATTCGAAAAAACGCTTAATACTCAATTCACCATATGAATCAGGATTTTGCCCTGATTACAACTACGGTGTTACTCATAATCCCGTCGCGGGCGGCGCGCCGATCGCGGCGGGCCGGCGGACGACCAGATTATCGGGGTCGCGCATGTCGAACCCCAGGTTTCCGCGGCCGAGCAGCCGATACGCTCCATCCTTCTCGGCGAAGGTCTTGAGCGCGTCCTTCGCTTCCTTGTCGCCCTCGGGCAGCTGGAGCTTCTCGCCGGTATCGAAGATGATATCCCAGCGGCGATTGCCCACCCAGGTGGCGGCGCGGACCAGCGGCTTGAGCGCCGGCGCGCTGTCCATCAGGTCGCGGCGCGCGGGCTCCTGGTTGTTGGCGCCGTCGCCGATCAGCAGCGGCAGGTCCGGCATCGCTTCGCGCGGCACCGGCTCCAGCGGCACGCCGGTCGGATCGATCAGCATCAGCTGGCCATGGTTCTGCCAGATCGCCGCGGGCTCGCGCTCGACGATGTCGATCAGCAGCTTGTCGGGCAGCCGACGTGAAACACGAGCATCCTTGATCCAGGGATAGGCAAGCAGCTTGGCACGGACCTGGCCAAGGTCGACCAGCGGCATCGCGCGCGAATTCTGGTCGAGCACCTGCTGGTACACGGTCATGCGGTTCATCCGCTTGAGCCCGTTGATCTGGATCGTGTCCACCCGCAGCCCGGCATCGCCCACCGCCTGCGCGGCCCCCGTGCCGATGATCTGCGGGATGCCGAACCAGGTCGCGACGGTGATCGCGCCGATCCCGAAGATGCCGACAATCCCCCAGGTCGCCATGCGCGTGAGCGTCGCCTGGTCGAACGGCAGCGCGGCCAGCGCCTGGTCCATCAGGCCCGGCTGCTTCTTGCGCGGCTGCTGCTTGCGTTTCGCTACCGGCTTCGCCCCGCGACGGGTGGCCGTCCGCTTGGCGGGCTGCCGGCTCATCCGCTCAAGGCCTCGTCGACGATGCGCTGGCACAGCTCGGGATAGGAGATGCCCAGGTGGCGCGCCTGCTCGGGCACCAGGCTCAGCGGCGTCATGCCCGGCTGGGTATTCACCTCGAGCAGGAACAGCCCCTCGATCCCCATGCTGTCGTCCCAGCGGAAATCCGAGCGCGAGGTGCCCTTGCAGCCGAGCAGCTTGTGCGCCTCGAGCGCGATGCGCTTGCACGCCTCGGTGATCTCGTCGGGGATCTGCGCCGGATAGACATGCTCGGTCAGCCCGTCGGTGTACTTGGCGTCGTAATCATAGAAGCCGCTCTTGGGCTTGAGCTCGGTCACGCCCAGCGCCTCGCCCGCGAGCACCGCCGTGGTCAGCTCGCGCCCGCGGATGAACGGCTCGGCGAGCAGCTCGTCGAACTCCTGCCACGGCCCCCGCGCGTCCGGCGCGATCGGGTTGCCGTAATTGCCTTCCTTGGTGACGATCGCCACGCCCACCGACGAACCCTCGTTCACCGGCTTCAGCACATAGGGGCGCGGCAGCGGGTCCTCGCGGTGGAGGTCCTCGGTCTTGACCATCCGTCCGCCGGGCATCGGGATGCCGTGCGGCACCAGCGCCTGCTTGGTAAGCTGCTTGTCGATCGCGATCACCGAGGTGACCAGCCCGGAATGCGTGTAGCGCACGCCCATCAGGTCGAGCATGCCCTGCACCGTGCCGTCCTCGCCCGGGGTGCCATGCAGCGCGTTGAACACCACATCGGGCTTCGCCTCGGCGATCTTCAGGGCGACGTCGCGATCCATGTCGATCCGCGTGACCTTGTGGCCCAGCCCCTCCAGCGCGTCGGCGATGCCCGCGCCGGACATCAGCGACACCTCGCGCTCGGCCGACCAGCCCCCCATCAATACGGCAATGTGAAGGGTGGTCACGAATTCATGCTCCGTTCGTAAAGTGCAGGCTGCAGGTCGCGCGTCTCCTGGCTGCAACCTTCATCCCAGGGGAAGAGTCCGTCCTGCGCGCCCGGCCAGACGATCTGCACGGCGCGATCGAGCATGCGGCCGCTCCGGCGCTTCTCATACCATATCGCCGAATTGAAATGTTCGCGGGTGATGCGATCCGGGAGAACCTCACGGGCAATCACGCGATGCCCCGCCAGCACCCCCTCGATCGCGGCGCCATCACTCAGCACCAGACCCCGACGACACAGGTCAAGCAGGATGTTGATCATCGGGTGACACAGGTCTCCGCCGAGGCCGAACACGATCACCTCGGGCTGGTTCACGGTCTCGATGAAGCCCGTCGAATAGGTGAACGGCGGCTCCCACACCTCATTCGCAGGCGAGAAAACCGAAGTGTTATGGCACCCATGATCGCGCACGTTCGCGATGATCCTGCGCTCATAGTCGGTGAGGCGGCGCAGCTTGTCGAAGATCACTCCGCCCTCCCTATCCGCTGGATTTCCCACTCCAGCTCAACCCCCGACTGCGCCTTCACCCTGGCGCGGACGTCCTCGCCCAGCGCCTCGATGTCGGCCGACGAAGCATTGCCCAGATTGAGCAGGAAATTGCAGTGTTTTTCGCTGACCTGCGCATCGCCGCGCATCAGGCCCCGGCAACCGGCCGCGTCGATCAGCGCCCAGGCCTTGTGCCCGTCCGGGTTCTTGAAGGTCGAGCCGCCGGTCTTCGAGCGCAGCGGCTGCGATTCCTCGCGCGCCGCCGCGATGCGGTCCATCTCCGCCTGGATCACCGCCGGTTCCTCGGCATGCCCGCGGAACGTCGCCGAGATCACGATCGCGCCCTCGGGCAGCGCGCTGTGCCGATAGGTATAGCCGAGCTCGGCCAGCGCCAGCACGCGCCGCTCGCCCGATCGCAGCACGACCTCGCATTCGACCAGCACGTCCTTGACCTCGCGGCCATAGGCGCCGCCGTTCATCCGCACGAACCCGCCGACCGTGCCGGGGATCGAGCGCAGGAACTCCACCCCGCCGATCCCGGCATCGCGCGCCTTCGAAGAAACCAGAATGCCCGAAGCCCCGCCGCCGCAGCGCAGGGTCGTCGCATCAAGCTGTTCGACCCCGGCAAAGGCCTTGCCCAGCCGCACGACCACGCCCGGCACGCCGCCGTCGCGCACGATCATGTTCGAGCCCAGCCCGAGCCCCATCACCGACACGTCGGAATCGAGCCCGGCGAGGAAATCGGCCAGATCCTCGGCATCGGCCGGCTCGAACAGCCACTCGGCCGCGCCGCCGCTCTTGAACCAGACGAGCGGCGCCAGCGGCGCATCCGCAGTCAGTTTTCCGCGCACGGGAGGGAGCGCGGCAGCCGCCTGGTTCACGCCCGCGCTTCCTCGATCGCGCCGGCCAGGTTCGCCGCCCATTTGGTGATGTCGCCCGCGCCCAGGCAGATCACCATGTCCTTGGGCTGCACCACGCCCGCAAGCGCCCGCGCCAGCCCGTCCTCATTCTCCACCGCCGCGACCGAGCGATGCCCGCGCCGCTGGACATTCTCGACCAGCGCCTCGGCGCTCACGCCCTCGAGCGGTAGCTCGCCCGCCGCATAGACCGGCGTGACATAGACCATGTCGGCGTCGTTGAAGGCCTGGGCGAACTCGTCCATCAGGTTCTTGAGGCGCGTGAAGCGGTGCGGCTGCACCACCGCGATCACCCTGCCCTCGGCGCTCTCGCGCGCTGCCGCCAGCACCGCGCGGATCTCCACCGGATGATGGCCGTAATCGTCGATGATCGTCGCCCCGTTCACTTCGCCGACCTTGGTGAAGCGCCGCTTCACCCCGCCGAACTTGGCGAAGCCCTGCTGGATCGTCGCATCGGGAATGCCCAGCTCGAGCGCCACGCCGATCGCGGCCAGCGCGTTCTGGACGTTGTGGCGGCCCGGCATCGGCAGCTCGATCCCCTCGATCGAGCGGGTGGTGCCGTCGCGGTTGCGGATGATCGCCTCGAAGCGGTTGCCGCCATGATGCGGCACCACATTGACGCCGCGCACATCGGCCGAAGCCGCGAAACCATAGGTCACGATCCGCCGGTCGCGCACGCGCGGGATGATCGCCTGCACTTCGGGATGATCGAGGCACAGCAGCGCCGCGCCGTAGAAGGGCACATTCTCGACGAACTCGACGAACGCATCCTTCACCGCATCGAACGAGCCATAATGGTCGAGATGCTCGGGATCGATATTGGTTACGATCGCATAGGTGCCGTCGAGCCGCAGGAAGCTGCCGTCGCTCTCATCGGCCTCGACCACCATCCACTCGCTGTCGCCCAGGCGGGCGTTCGAGCCGTACTGGTTGATGATGCCGCCATTGATCACGGTCGGGTCCACCCCGCCGGCATCGAGCAGCGCCGCGACCATCGAGGTCGTCGTCGTCTTGCCGTGCGTGCCGGCCACCGCGACGGTGGACTTCAGCCGCATCAGCTCGGCCAGCATCTCGGCGCGGCGCACCACGGGGATGCGGCGCTGATAGGCGGCTTCCACCTCGGGATTGGTGCGCACGATCGCGGTGGAGACGACCACCACCGAAGCATCGCCCAGATTCTCCGCCTTGTGGCCGATGGTCACCGGAATGCCGCGGCTGCGCAGCCCCTGCACGACATAGCCTTCGGCCACGTCCGATCCCTGCACCGAATAGCCGAGATTGTGCATCACCTCGGCAATGCCCGACATGCCGATGCCGCCGATACCGACGAAATGGATGGTACCGATGTCCTTCGCGACACCCTTCATGCGAACGCTGGCCTTCCCTGCATGGAGATGCGCTGGCCCTTGATCGGGGCCTCGGGCGCATCGATGGATTCGACGAGATCGGCAAGGTCGCGCGTGGCGTTGGGACGGCCCACGCTGCGCGCCCGCGCCGCTGCATTCTCAAGGCCCACCGTGTCGAGCCCGAGCTTCTGGATCTGCTTGGCGAGCTCGGCGGCGGTGAAGCCCTTTTGCGAGATTGTCCGCGCGCCGCCGGCGGCGGTGATCTCGCGCGCATTGGCGGTCTGGTGATCGTCGGTCGCGCTGGGCAGCGGCACCAGGATCGCCGGGCGGCCCGCCGCGGTCAGCTCGGCAATGGTCGAGGCCCCTGCCCGCGCGATCACGATATGCGCCCAGGCCAGCGCCTCGGGCATGTCGGTGATATAGGTGGAGACGTCGGCCGGGATGCCATGCGCCTGATACTTGGCGCGCACCGTCTCGATATCCTCGACGCGCGCCTGGTGGGTCACCTGCAGACGGCGGCGGAAATGGACGGGCAGCAGCGCCAGGCCATCCGGCACCACCTGGCTCAGCACGGTCGCGCCCTGGCTGCCGCCGGTGACGAGCACGCGGAAGATGCCGTCCTCCTCGAGCAGCGGATAGGGCCGGTTGCGCAGGTTGAGCACCGCCTCGCGCACCGGATTGCCGACGAGATGCGCCTTGGCTTGCCAGCCCGGCTTCATCCGATCGACCTGCTCGTACGACGTCGCGATCGCATCGACGCGTCCCGCAACGAAACGGTTCACCCGACCGAGCACCGCATTCTGCTCATGGATGATCGTCGGCACGCCGCCCCGGAACGCCGCGAGCAGTGAGGGCAGCGCCGGATAGCCGCCGAACCCGATCACCGCCGAAGGCTGGATTTCCTTGTAGAGCCGCAGCGCCATCGAGCGCCCGGCCATGATCTTGCCCGCCGCGCGGATATAGCCGAGCGGCCCGCCGCCCAGCCGTCCGGCCGGCAGCACATGTGTCTCGACGCCGTCGAACAGGCCCGGGAAGCGCACGCCACGGTCGTCGCTCACCAGCGCCACATGATGGCCCCGCTCGGCCAGTTCCGCTGCCAGGGCGGCAGCGGGCACCATATGCCCACCGGTGCCGCCGGCTGCGAGGACATAGCTTCGGGACTGACTCATGCGTTGGTGCTCCAGCGGCCGGTATAGGGCGAGCGCTTCAGATACGGGTTTCGCCGCGTGAAGGCGAGAAGCAACCCATAGCCGATCGCCAGCGCGATCATCGACGATCCGCCATAGGAAATGAAGGGCAGCGTCATGCCCTTGGACGGGGCGATGCCGGTGTTCACCGCCATGTTGATCAGCGATTGCACGCCGAACTGGGCCGCCAGCCCCGCCGCGGCGAGCAGGCGGAAGGCGTCTTCCTCGTCGAGCAGCTTCATCAGCACGCGGATCACGATGGCGAGATAGAGCAAGGCGATGACGATGCAGGCGATCAGCCCGAACTCCTCGCCGATCACCGAGAAGATATAGTCGGTATGCCCTTCCGGCAGCTTGAACTTCATGATGCCGTTGCCGGGCCCGCGCCCGAGCAGCCCGCCGGCGGTCAGCGTGTCATGCGCCATCTCCACCTGATAGCGCTCGGCAAGTGCGGCGTCCTTGGTGGGGAACAGGAAGTTGTCGATGCGGGTGCGCGCCGTGCCGTAGAACAGATAGGCCGCGATCACTCCCGCCACCGCCGTGCCGAACAGCCCAGCAATCGCCGCCGGGGAAATGCCCGAGATCATCAGCAGGATGATCCACACGCTGGCGAACACGATCGTCTGGCCGAAGTCCGGCTGCAGCATCAGCAGCACGCCGATCAGCGCGGTCAGCCCGCCGGTGACGAACAGCACCGGCAGCTGCGGATCCTTGGCGCGGAAGCTCAGCATCCAGGCGGTCGCAACGATGAACAGCGGCTTGAGGAACTCGGAAGGCTGGAATTCGGAGATGCCGACGCCGATCCAGCGCTTGGCGCCGTTCACCTCGTGCCCGATGATCGGCACCAGCGCGAGGCAGGCGAGGAATATCGCCGCCCCGATCAGCGCAAGCCGCCTGGCAAGCGTGACCGGCAGCATCGACACGGTGACGAGCACCGGCACGCAGATGCACACCCACACCAGCTGTCGCCAGAAATAATACATCGGCGCCATCACATGGCTGGCGTCCGAATAGCGGCGCGCGGTCGCGGGCGAGGCCGCGGCGACTGCGACCAGACCGATCGCGATCAGCAGCAGCGCCAGCGTGAGCAGCACGCGGTCGACTTCCCAGAACCACATGCCGGCGCGCGTCTTGCTCGCGCGGCCGAGTTGTGGCGAGCCGCGGCGGCGGGCCTCGGGCTCCGCTTCCTGCGGCATCGTGTCGTTCATCCCAGTGCCTCCACCGCGTCGCGGAAGGCCTGGCCCCGGGCTTCATAGTCCTTGAACTGGTCGAACGACGCGCAGGCGGGCGACAGCAGCACCACTTCGCCCGGCTGGGCATTGGCAGCGGCGGCCTTCACCGCGACATCGAGCGTGCCCGATCGCTCGACCGGCATCTCGCCTTCGAGCAGCTTCGCGAACATCTCGCCCGCATCGCCGATCGTGTACGCCTTCACTACATGGCTGAAGCCCGTCCGGCAGGCATCGAGATCGTCGGTCTTCGCCTTGCCGCCCAGGATCCAGTGGATCTTCGGATAGGCCGAGAGCGCCGGCGCGGTGGAATCCGCGTTGGTCGCCTTGCTGTCGTTGACGAACAGCACGCCGTTCACGGTCTTCACCCGCTCCATGCGGTGCGGCAGGCCGGGGAAGCTCTCCAGCCCCTTGTCGATCGCGGCCTGCTCGATGCCGAGCGCCTGGCAGGCAGCGATGGCGGCGAGCGCGTTCTGGGCGTTGTGCGGGCCCTGCAGGGCCGGCCAGCGCGACTGGTCCATGCAGATGCCCGGCGCGATCCGGGTCAGGTCCTCGCTGCGGCCCGCGGCGGCAACCTGCTGCGCAATGGCCGCCGAGGGCTCGTCACCGATGCCGATGATCGCGGCATGCCCCTTGGCCTGCATCGCGAACAGCCGCGCCTTCGATGCCGCATAGGCCAGAAACCCGTCATAGCGGTCGAGATGGTCGGGGGTGATGTTGAGCAGCACCGCGACGTCGCAGTCGAGGCTGTGGGTCAGGTCGATCTGGTAGCTCGAAAGCTCCAGCACATAGATGCCGCCTTCGGGAAGCGGGTCCTGCCCCAGGATCGGCAGCCCGATATTGCCGCCCATCCGCGTCGGGATGCCGGCGGTCTCGATGATATGGTGGATCAGCGCCGTGGTGGTCGACTTGCCGTTGGTCCCGGTGATCCCGACCACGCGGTGCGCCGGCATCTCGGCACGGGCTTCGGCGAACAGCTCGATGTCGCCGATGATGGGGACGCCGGCTTCCGCCGCCTTCGCCGCGATCGGATGCGTATTCAGCGGCACGCCCGGAGAAACGGCGACGCCGGCAAAGCCCGCGAGATCAATCTCCAGCGGATCAGCAATCTCAAGCCCCTCCCCTTCGGGGGAGGGGTTGGGGTGGGGCAGCGTCTCACCGAGACCGGAAGCCAATTTGGCCCGCGCCGCCTCATTGCTGTCCCAGGCCACAACTTCCGCCCCGCTCGCCAGCAAGGCATGCGCCGTCGCCGCGCCCGAGCGCGCAAGCCCGAGCACCGCATAGCGTTTGCCGCGCCAGGACGTGCTGGTGATCACCGCAGCTTGAGCGTCGCGAGGCCCGCCAGCGCCAGCACGAAGGCGATGATCCAGAAGCGGATCACGACCGTCGGCTCCGACCAGCCGAGCTGCTCGAAATGGTGGTGGATCGGCGCCATCCGGAAGATGCGCTTGCCGGTGCGCTTGTAGAAGAACACCTGGATGATGACGCTGAGCGCCTCCATCACGAACAGGCCGCCGATGATGCCGAGCACCAGCTCGTGGTGCGTGGTCACGGCGATCGTGCCGAGCGCGCCGCCGAGCGCGAGGCTGCCGGTATCGCCCATGAACACCGCCGCCGGGGGCGCGTTGAACCACAGGAAGGCGAGCCCTGCGCCGACCATCGCGCCGCAGAAGATCGCCAGGTCGCCGGCGCCGGGCACGTGCGGGATGCCGAGATAGACGGCGTAGATCTTGTTGCCCGCCAGGTAGGCGATCAGCATGAACGCCATGCTGGCGATCACCACCGGCATCGTCGCCAGACCGTCGAGCCCGTCGGTCAGGTTCACCGCATTGCCGAACGCGACGATCACGAAGGCGGCGAAGGCGATGTAGAAGTAGCTGATGTCGGGGTGGAAGCTGCTGAAGAAGGGCACGTAGAGCTGGGTGCCGTTCTGCGAGCAGATGATCGCCGCGGCGATGCCCGCGATCGCGAACTCGCCGATCAGCCGCACCTTGCCCGATACGCCCGCGGTCTTCTGCTTCCGCACCTTGTCATAGTCGTCGAGGAAGCCGATCATGCCGAAGCCGAAGGTGACGAACATGCAGGCCCAGACATAGGGGTTCTTCAGGTCCATCCACAGCAGCAGCGACAGCATCAGGCTGGTCAGGATCATCAGGCCGCCCATGGTCGGCGTGCCGCGCTTGGCGAGGTGGCTCTGCGGGCCGTCGTCGCGGATCGGCTGCCCCTTGCCCTGGCGGACGCGCAGCCAGCCGATGAACTTCGGGCCGATGACAAGGCCGATCAGCAGCGCCGTCGCCACCGCGCCGCCGGTGCGGAACGACAAATAACGGAACAGGTTGAACACGCCGGGGAAGCCGAGCAGCTCTGCGATCCAGTACAACATCAGGCAGGTGCCCTTTCCGCCAACGCCGCAACGACCGACCCGAGCCGCACGCCGTTAGAGCCTTTTATGAGAACGGCGTCCCCGGCCTGGAGCATGTCATCGAGCCTGCCCAGCGCGGTCGCCGCGTCGGGCACATGGACGAAATCGACCGCGCCCTCAAGCGCCTGTGCGAGCGGCGCCATCGCTTCACCGACCAGAATGACGGATTCGACGCCCGCCGCCTCGATCGGGCCCGACAATTCGGCGTGGAAGGCATCCGAATGCTCGCCCAGCTCGCGCATCTCGCCGAGCACCGCCAGCTTGCGGCCCGGCTCCTGCGCCAGCACCGCCAGCGTCGCGCGCATCGAGGCGGGGTTGGCGTTGTAGCTCTCGTCGATCACCAGCGCGGTGCCGCCGCGCACCGGCACATTGAGCCGCGCCCCGCGCCCGGCCAGCCCGCCCAGCTCAGCGAGCGCCAGCCCGGCCAGCTCCAGATCGGCGCCCACCGCATCGACCGCGGCGAGGATCGCCATCGCATTGGAGACCCAGTGCGCGCCCGGCTGCGACAGCGTGAAACTCAGCTCGCGCTGCCCGAAGCGCGCGGTGACGAAGGTGCCCCCCGTCCGCGTCCGCATCGTCTCGACCGCGCGGTAATCCGCGCCCTCGCCCAGCCCGAAGGTGACGATCTTCGCCGCGTAGGGCCTGGCAGCCTCGATCAGCCGCTCGCGGTGCGGGCTGTCGAACGGCACGATCGCGGTGCCGCCCGGCTCCAGCCCCTGGAAGATCTCGCCCTTGGCGTCGGCGATCGCTTCCTCGCTGGCGAAGAAGCCCATATGCGCCGGCGCGATCGTGGTGACGATGGCGACATGCGGCCGCACCAGCCGGGTCAGCGCCGCCAGCTCGCCGGCATGGTTCATCCCCATCTCGAACACGCCATAGCGCGTGTTCCGCGGCATCCGCGCCAGGCTCAGCGGCACGCCGGTATGGTTGTTGTAGCTCTTGACCGAGCGATGCGCCTCGCCCGGGGCATTGCGCTCGAGCGCCGCGAACAGCGCCTCCTTGGTCCCGGTCTTGCCGACCGAGCCGGTGACGCCGATCACCTTGCCCTGCATCCGCGCCCGCGCCGCCGTACCCAGCGCATCGAGCGCCGCGACCGTGTCCGCCACCAGCACGTGCGGGAACGCAGTCGCCTGCGACACCACCGCCCCCGCCGCGCCCTGGGCAAAGGTCTGGTCGAGGAATTTGTGCCCGTCGGTGGTCTCGCCCTTGAGCGCGAGGAACAGATCCCCCTGCCCCACTTCGCGCGAGTCAAAGGCAACGCCCGAGACTTCGAAGTCCGCCGAAGCCGTGCCGCCGGTCGCCCCGGCGATCTCGTCTGCGGTCCACAGCCTCACGCCGCGCTCTCCCGCGCCACGCTGACATCGTCGAACGGCAGCACCATGTCGCCGACGATCTGGCCCTGCTCATGTCCCTTGCCGGCGACCAGCACGATGTCCTCGCTGCCCGCCATGTCGATCGCCGCCTTGATCGCTTCGCGGCGCCCGCCGATCTCGATCGCCCCCGGCGCCCCTTCGAGCACCTGGGCGCGGATCGCCGCCGGATCCTCGGAGCGCGGATTGTCGTCGGTGACGATCACCACGTCGGCACCCGCCGTCGCCGCCTGCCCCATCGGGGCGCGCTTGCCGGTATCGCGGTCGCCGCCCGCGCCGAACACGATGATCAGCCTGCCCCTGGTATGCGGCTTGAGCGCCGCGATCGCCGCCTCCAGCGCATCCGGGGTATGCGCGTAATCGACATAGACCGGCGCGCCGACCTTGGTGATCACCGCGCGCTCGAGCCGCCCGCGCACCGGCTGCAGCCGGCTGAGATCGCTCAGCGTCTGCGCCACGTCCCCGCCAGTCGCCACCACCAGCCCGGCCGCGACCAGCGCATTGGCTGCTTGGTACGCGCCGATCAGCGGCAAATTCACCTTGTAGGTCTGGCCCTCGGCCTCGATCGTCAGTCCCTGGCCGAGCAGGGTCGGCTCGCGACCCACCAGCCGCAGCGTCGAGCCATGCTCGCCCACCGTGACCAGCTTGTTGCCCCGCTGCCGCGCCAGGTCCTCGATCCGCGGCGCATTGGGATCGTCCGCCCACACCACCGCGGTGCCGCCGTCCAGGTCGAGCACATCGGCGAACAGCCGCATCTTGGCGTGGAAATAGGTTTCCATGTCGCCGTGATAGTCGAGGTGGTCGCGGCTGAGGTTGGTGAACGCCGCCGCCTTCACCGGCAGCCCCTCGGTCCGGTATTGCGAGAGCCCGTGCGACGAAGCCTCGAACGCGACATGGCTCACGCCCTCGCGCGCCAGCCCGGCGACGTTGGAGAGGAAGGTCACGATATCCGGCGTGGTCAGGCCCGTCGAAACCGTATCGTCCGCCGTGGTCACCCCCAGCGTGCCGATCGAGGCGGCATGGAAGCCGCGCATCCGCCACAGCTGCCGGGTCATCTCGACGGTCGAGGTCTTGCCGTTGGTCCCGGTCACCGCCACCGCGGTCCCCGGGAACGGCGCGAAGAACGCCGCCGCCAGCCGGGCGAACTTCTCGCGCGGATTGTCGTCGGCGATATGCAACACGCCTTCCACCTTCGCGCCCGGCCGGGCGACGATGGCGACGGCACCGGCCTTCACGGCATCGGCGATGAAGTCCTCACCGTTGAAGCGCGCCCCTTCGAACGCGCCGAATATGGTTCCGGGGGCGACCTTGCGATGGTCGATGGCAAATCCGGTGACGACGGCGTCTTCCCCGCCTCCCGTCAGCGCGCCCAGTTTCATTCGGGATCCTTCTTGTCGGCGTCCGGCCCCGCCCAGATCAGCGGCAACAGCTCGCGCTCGTCAATATCGCGGTTCGCATCCGGCACCACGCCCAGCAGCGAGCCGGTGCGCCCCACCACCCGCGCGACGACGGGCGCCACGGTCCAGGCAGCGGTCGTGCGGTACACGCCGATCGAGGGGTTGGACTTGGGCGAATCGAGCATTGCGATCATGACATAGCGCGGCGCGTCGATCGGGAAAGCCGCCGCAAACGTCGAAACGTTGCGACTCTTGTCATAACCACCGCCGGCGGCCGCCTCCGCCGTGCCGGTCTTGCCGCCGATGCGGAAGCCCGGGGCCTCGCCCTTGCGGCCGGTGCCCTTGAGCACGATCAGCCGCAGCAGCTGGCGCATCCGGTCGCTGGTCTCCTGCTTGAGCACGCGCTTGCCCTGGGGCGGATGCGCCGCATCCACCTTGCGCAGCGTCGCCGGATACAGGATCCCGCCATTCACCATCGCCGCATAGGCCGTGGCGAGATGCAGCGGCGTCACCGCGATGCCATGGCCATAGGCGGTGGTCATCACCGTGATCCGCCCCCAGCTCGCCGGCCAGAGCGGCTTGGCGCTCGCGTCGAGCTCGATCTTCGGCCGCTGGTCGAATTCGAAGCGGCGGAAGATCTCCTGCATCTTCGCCGCGCCCAGCTCGTCGGCGATGCGCGCGGTGGCGATGTTCGACGAATAGATCAGCGTCTCGGGGATGTTGAGCCAGCGGAACTGCTCGTCGCCCGGATCGTCATGGATCTTGAAGCGGCCCACCTGCAGCGGCACCGTCGCATCGAAGCGGCGCGCCATCGAGGTGATCGTGCCGGTGTCGATCGCGGCCGCCACTGCGATCGGCTTGAAGGTCGATCCCAGCTCATAGACGCTCTGCGTCACATTGTTGCGCGGCGGCGGCCCATCGATCGCATTGGGATTGAAGGCCGGCAGCGAAGTCATTGCAATCACTTCGCCGGTCTGCACGTCCAGGATCACGCCGGCGGCGCCGCGCGCCTGCAGCTGCGTCATCGCCGTGCCGAGTTCATTCTCCAGCGCCGCCTGCACGCGCAGGTCGAGCGAGAGCGCCACCGGCTGGCCGCGCCGCGCCGGATCGCTCAGCTGCGCATCGAGCACCCGCTCCATGCCGTATCGGCCATGGCCGGTGCTATCGATATAGCCGAGCACGTGCGCCGCCAGGGTCGATTGCGGATAGAGCCGGTCGTTCTCGCGCTGGAACTCGATCGCCGGCTGGCCCAGCTCGTTCACCTGGGCAACCAGCTCGGGCATCGCCCGGCGCTTCAGGAACGCGAAGCTGCTGCCCGATTTGAGGATCGCGAAATACTTCTCGGCGCTCTGCTCGGGGATCAGCTCGGCCAGCTTCTTGGCAAGCTCGGCCTTGTCGCCGATCACCTGGTTCGGGTGGATCGCGATCGTCCAGCTGTCGATCGAGCGGGCCAGCGGCGCGCCCCTGCGGTCGGTGATGTCGCCGCGCGGCGGCACCAGGCTGGTCGCGATCTCGCGCGCCGTCGCCGGCTCGGCCCATACCGCCAGGAAGGCCAGCTTGCCGATCACCACCAGCATGCCGAAGCCGAACAGGATCGACAGGATCATCAACCGCACCTGGGCGGTGGCGACAAGCGCCTGACGGGCATCGCCCGTACGGCCCTTGCGGGCCGGCGGGGCGACGACGACGATCAACGGAGTGCCAGCTTCTCGCGCTGCGCAAGCTTCTTCAGGTCGTCGATGGTAGAGGTGCTGAGCACGCCCTTGTCCACCATCGCCACTGCGCGCTTGTCAGCCTTCTTCATGAGGTCGTGAAGTTCCCGGTCCTGCTGCGCCACGCTCTTGCCCGAAACGGCCTGGGCCGGCGCAGGCGTCGCCTGCACCGGAGCCGCCGCTGCCGTCGCCACTGCTGCGGCAGGCTGAGCCGAAGGCGCGCCGGTCGGAACGATCAGCGCGGCGTTCTGCATCTGGGCGGGCTGGTCGAGGCTGGCCAGCGCCGTCTCGCTCGCCAGATACTGGCCGGACGTCGGCGCGGCAAGCGCCAGCACGTCGCCGTTCCAGCGCTCGATCTGCGCCAGGTTGGCCCGCGTCTGGAACTCGGTTTCCAGCCCGCGAATGTCCTTCTGCGCCTGCAGGATCGCGATCTTCATCGCGTTGAGCCGGGCCTGCTCGGCCGCACCGTGCGAATTGACCATGTAGCACGCCGGCGCCACCACAACGGCGCAGAGGAGCCACCCCAGTCCCTTGAAGCTCTGAACGGCCATCTTACGCTACTCCTTCACTGGACCACGGTGCCGCGGCGGTCCGCCGCGCCACGCGCAGCGTCGCCGAACGGGCACGCGGATTACGGGCAACCTCCTCGTCGCTCGGGCGCACGGCCTTGGCGGGAGGTTCGAAACTGGGCGCGGCCACCGGGGCCATTGCCGGGCGATGGCGCGAGCCGGCGGGCTCGCTGCCGCTGCGCTCGCGCAGGAACCGCTTCACCACCCGGTCTTCCAGGCTGTGGAAGGTCACCACCGCCAGCCGGCCGCCGGGCTTGAGCACGCGCTCGGCCGCGGCCAGGCCTTCCGCCAGCTCGTCGAGCTCGCGGTTGATGAAGATGCGCACCGCCTGGAAGGTCCGGGTCGACGGGTCCTTCTTGTCGTGCGGCTTGTGGCCCAGCGCCTTGCGGACGACATTGGCCAGCTCGGTCGTCGTGGTCAGCGGGCGCGCGCGGACGATCGCGCTGGCGACGCGGCGCGAGCGCGGCTCCTCGCCATATTGATAGATCACGTCGGCGATCTCGCCCTCGTCGGCCGAGTTCAGCCATTCCGCCGCGGTCATCCCCTCGCCGGCCATGCGCATGTCGAGCGGCCCTTCCTGCTGGAAGGAGAAGCCGCGCTCGGCCTGGTCGAGCTGCATCGACGATACGCCGATATCCATGGTCACGCCGTCGACGGGCACCAGCCCGCGCCGCTCCAGCTCGCCCTCGAGCTGGCTGAACGGCGCCTCGATCAGCACCAGCCGCCCGCCCGACGCCGCGACGAGGGTTTGGCCGCCTTCGATCGCACGGGGGTCGCGATCGAAGGCGGCCACCTCGGCACCCCGCTCGAGGATGGCGTTGGTGTAGCCGCCTGCGCCGAAGGTGCAGTCGACATGGCGCTCGCCGGGCACGGGGGCGAGGCCGTCGACCACTTCGGTCATCAGCACGGGAATGTGGGGCTCGGTCGGGGAGCTCACAGCGTCACTCCCTTGGCCTGGCACAGATATTCGCAGATCTCGCGCAGCGTGGGGTCCGCGTCGGGATCGTTCATCAGGCGCTCGGGCGCCCAGATGTCGAAGGTTTCGCCGCTGCCGTAGAACAGCGCCCATTTCTGGATGCCGGCCTTCATCTTGAAGAAGGGCGGGATCACGAAGCGGCCGGAATCGTCGAACGGGGCCTTTTCGACCTGGCCGAAGGCGCGGCGCTTGGCGCGCGGGTCGGCGTCCTCGCCACGATCGGCTGCCTGCTGCTCCTTGCGGTCGAGGCGATCATACTTCTCCTTGGACCAGGAGAGGTCATGCGCCGACAGGCACGGATCGTAAGGATGCAGGCCGACGACGATCTGGCGGATGTCGGAATTGCGCTCGGCGGCGGCGCGCAGGTCTGCGGGGATGGCGACGCGACCCTTCTGGTCGACCGCCTGGAGCGCAAATCCCTCGAAGAGCTCCCTGTCCGCCACGCCATTACCCCAATGGGCACGACTTTCCCGCCTCCGGAATCAACCCCCACGGCCGCTCCGGCGCTTTTGAACTGACGGAAAAAGGGCGTGCCCCCTCTTAAGCATTCTTTTTAGCAGAAATGCTCGGGGATTCAACGGGAGAATTGGGGATTGAGCGGGAATTTGCCCCACTCAGCGCCAATTTCAAGCCATGTTTTGCTTAGAATCGTCTTTTGTTCGCTTCTGTTCCGGTAGGTCGCTACGCATAATCCACATCCGCTAGGGGATATTCCTGAAAGTGGGGCCCAATCCCGCCGGATCCCGGGAAAACCGCCCAAGTGGCGCGATTTCCCCGTTTTTCCCGCATCCGCCTGGCATGGGGCTCCCAAGGAGCGGTCGGGCGCACATCTTCCGGAAACCGCAGAAATCCTGCGAGTCGCCACGAAAACCTGCGCCGCTTAACCAGTTTCGGCAGGATTCAAGGCGTTTTGCGCGGACGAGGCAAGGAAATTGTGGATAGCGGACGCGCGCCCGTCTCCACTCCACCAGCTCTCCGGCGAAGGCCGGGGCCCAGTCTCGGCGCATCAGGCCAGGCGCGAGAACCTCTCGAACCTCCAAGGGGCAAAGCTCTTGCAATGTAGGATTCCGCCTGCTTGCCTCACACCGCCGGGGCGACACCCCGCCGCACCTTTAAACCGTCGAGAGGGAAACACGCGCGGGAACCGCCAAAACCGGTTCCGCGAAAGCGGGATTGCACGCGCCGTCGCCGGGAAGTTCGAATCCCTCCCCCTGCGCGCGCCGTGTCGTGAAATGCAAAAACGCTAGCGCGACTCGCCATTCTGCTGCGGCGCAGCCTCGGCTGGGTCGGTCTTCTCGGTCGTGGTGGTGCTGGGAGCGGCACCCAGTTCGGCGAGCGGCTCGTCCTTGATCTTCTCGCCGAGCGAGTTGCCGACGGCGGTCATGTTGGCCACGACGCTCACATTGGCGCCGCCGATCGCGGAAACAGCCGTGTCCCGCGTGCGCCAGTTACCGATCGCGCTGGCGAGCGCAATCATCACCGCCACAATGGCGAGCCCCGTAAGACCAACGCGTACGCGCTGGATCGTATGGGCGGTATCAGGCGAACCCACGCTCATATCTGTTGCATAAATGTAACGCCGAACTGCCCCGTTGCCAAGACAGGTCGTTCACGCCTCGGCGAGCCACTCCGGCACCGGCAATCCCTTGGCGGTTAACCATTCGGCGTTGTACAGCGTTGAAAGGTAACGGAATCCGGTATCGCACAGGATCGTCGCGATCCGCTTGCCCGGGCCAAGCTCCCTGGCCAGCCGGACGGCGCCGGCCACGTTGATGCCCGAGGACAGGCCAAGGCACAGCCCCTCCTCCTTGAGCAACCGCTCGACCCATTCCAGGCCTTCCTCGTCGGAAATGCGGAACTGCGCATCGATCGGCGCGCCTTCCAGGTTGCCGGTGATCCGCCCCTGGCCGATGCCCTCGGCGACCGAACTGCCCTCGGCCCGAAGCTCGCCGCATTGGTAGTAGTTGTACAGCGCGGCGCCATGCGGGTCGCTCAACGCGATGCACACCTTCTCGTCCTTCGCCTTGAGGCCCAGGCCCACGCCGGCGATCGTGCCGCCGGTACCTGCCGAGCAGGTGAAACCGTCGATCCGGCCATCCATCTGAGCCCAGATCTCCTCGGCGGTGCCGTGGATATGGGCCTTGCGATTGGCGGTGTTGTCGAACTGGTTGGCCCAGATCGCGTTGGCCGTCTCCTCGGCGATGCGCCGCGAGGTGTGGACGAAATGGCCGGGGTTCGAATAGGGCGCCGCCGGCACCAGGACGAGCTCGGCACCGAGCGCGCGCAGCGTGTCCATCTTCTCGCGGCTCTGCGTCTCGGGCATAACGATGATCGTGCGATAGCCCTTGGCATTGGCTACCAGCGCCAGCCCGATGCCGGTGTTGCCGGCCGTACCCTCGACGATGCACCCGCCCGGCTGGATCAGCCCGCGCTCCTCGGCATCGTTGACGATGAACAGCGCCGCGCGATCCTTCACCGAGGCGCCGGGATTGGCGAATTCGCACTTGCCGTAGATGTCGCAGCCAGTGGCCTCGCTCGGCCCCTTCAGGCGCACCAGCGGCGTGTTGCCGATGAGCGCCAGCGTGTCGGATGTAGCATGCATGGCGGCTAGATGGAGGGGATTGGCCGATACCGCAAGCAAGCGCTGGCACATCGCCGCCAAGTCCCGCTTTTACGCCTTTACGAAACGCTTATGCGCCCACGCGAAATTCGTCTCGAAGCTTAACGCACCCCCACCCTATCTCGTGCTCCGTTCACTTGAGGAGTGCATATGGTTTCGCGTTCCGAACATGTCCTGCGCGTCGGCCAGGATACCGAAGGCCACTGGGTCGTGCAGGAGGAGGAAGGCCAGCTCGAAGGGCTGTTCCGCTCCCGCGACGCGGCGATCCGCTTCGCCCTGTCAGAGTGCCGCGCCTTTCCCGGCGCCCGCATGGTGCTCGCCACCACCCCGCTTCACTCGATCCTGTCGCACTGATGCATGACCGCCTTGCTCGCGCTCGCCTGCGCGCTGCTCGTCCGGCTTCCGGTGAACGACACGCCCCATCCCACCGCCGGATTCAGGGATCCCTGTCGCTGAGGACCCCCATGAATTCCCAGGAGAAGAAACAATGACTGCCACCCAATTCTCGCTCGGCGGGCTGCTGCGCCGCGCCGGCCTGTCGACCGAACCTGGAGGATCGCGACACGGCCCCTGCGACGCGCGGATCGCGAAAGCGCTGCTCGAATTCCGCAACCATGGCCACCGCTCGGTCCGCATGCTCGACCTCGACTGCGCCGATGGCGGCCGCCTCCTTCGCGCCGCTACCAAGGCGCGCGAACTGGGTTTCGTCTCGATCGAAGGCCGCGGCGTGTCGCTCTGGACCGCCGGCATTCGCCACGCCCGCTGGCAGGCCGAGACCGACGCCCACCCCTCCACCGAGCTGCATTTCGAGATCGCCGAGCCCATCGCCGCGCTCGCCTCCGAGCATGACGGCGCCGCCGACCTGATCTTCCTGTCCGAACCGATGCCCTATCCGTGCAGCCCTCTGGGCGGTGCGCTGGCGCGTCTTGGCGGCAGGGTGCTGGCGGAGGGCTAGGCCATCGCCACGCCCGCCCGGGCGAGATGCGCGTCGAGCCGGCCGCCGAACCACAGGAAGAACATCCGATAGTCCGAGACCAGCGACCAGAGCGGATAGGTGAAGGTCGCCGGCCGGTTCTTCTCGACGCCGAAATGTGCCGCCCAGGCAAAGCCATAGCCCGCCAGCGGGATCGCCAGCCACCACCACCAGCCCGCGCCGCCCAGCGCGAGCAGCAGGAACCACAGGGTCAGGATCGTGCCGACATAGTGCATGCCGCGCGTCCACGGCTTCCCATGCTCGCGCAGATAGAAGGGCCAGAATTCGCGATAGGTGGTGATGGTGCCTGCCATGACGTCAGGCTAACGCGGCTTGATGGATCCGCGCAAGCACAGCTTCCCGCCCGTGGTCGACGCCTGTACCCGCCTGCTCGTCCTCGGCTCGCTCCCCGGGGAGCGCTCGCTGGCCGAACAGCGTTATTATGCCCATCCGCAGAACCAGTTCTGGCGCCTGATCTCCCCCGCGGCGGGGCGCGACCTGGCTGCGCTGGACTATCCCGACCGCCTCACCGCGCTGCTCGACGCGCATATCGGCCTGTGGGACGTGGTTGCCAGCGCGCGGCGCACCGGCAGCACCGATGCCGCACTGCGCGATGTCGAAGGGCATGACATCGCCGCCCTCGCCGCCACCCTGCCCGATCTGCGCGCCATCGCGTTCAACGGCGGGACCGCATTCCGCACCGGATCGAAGCAGCTTGGCGCCGTGGCCGCATGCTACACGATCGTCGCCCTGCCCTCGTCGAGCCCGCTCCACACGATCGGCTTCGAAAAGAAGCTCCCGCATTGGGAGGCGCTGAGGCCTCTGCTCGCCTGATGGGTCGCTCAAAGGCTCAGTGTGCATTCCCCGCATCGTCCGCGGCCTTGTCCGCCGACGCGTTCCCGGCATCGGATGCCGAATTCAGCCCGTCCACCGGCCGCACGCCCGCGCAGCCGTGGAAGACCTTGTCGGCGATCTTCAGCTCCGCGGTCAGCGGGCGCTCGATCACCGGCTCCCCACCCTCGGTGCAGCGCGCATTGGTGAAGGTGATCGTTACCGGCTGGCCGAGCGTATCCTTGGTCTGCCATACGGCCTTGTCATCGCGCACCTGTGGCGAGACCGGATAGAATTGCGAGACATCGCCTTCGCTCCCGCGCCCGGCAAAGCGCGTGAGGGTGATCGACCCCGGGGCGACTTCCAGCGACCAGGTCAAGGCATTGTCGGTCGCGCGCAGCGGCTTGTTGAGGGACACATCGCCAAGATGCGCTCCCCTTGGGCTCGGCGCAGCGTTGGGCTCCTCCGCCTTTTCCGTCGATCCGCAGGCCGCCAGCATGAGCAGCGCGGCAATGGCGAGTGCGCGCATTGATCATTCTCCCTCGCCGCGACCCTGCGCAGGGCGCCTGCGGTGGTCAAGCCATGGAGCGCCGCCAGGTCTTGGTCTTGGTTGCCGCATCCGGGTCGACTCGACGGCCCCTATTAACCAGAAATCGGCTGCGATACTTGCCCGCCAATGCGCTGCATGGCGGCAGAATCGACCGTACAGGCACAAAGATCGCTTTTGGACGTATTCCGGAAATGAGTGAATTCCATGAATGACATCGGTGTCTGCCATGACTTCGCAACATTACGGATGTCATGTCGCAGCGCACAATCGATATGTAACTCTATATCACGAATCGCTTGACGATTCTTGCATGGTGAACGAAAGCTCCAGTCCGTTATGAAGAAAGCCCCCTTTTTTGCCGCCGCCGCAGTGCTCCTTTCGCTCGCTGCCTGTGAGAACAAGCCCGAGGAAGTCTCTGGCACCGCTCCGGATCCCCAGGCTGAAGCCCTGAAGAACGCCCCCAAGGTCGAGCTGCCGCCGTCGATCGAGGCCTCGGTCTCGATGCGCTGCAAGGACAACAGCGTCGTGTTCGCCGACTTCTATCAGGGCGCCAAGATGGTCCTGATCAAGGAAACCAAGGACGGCCCGGGCACCCTGCTCAAGGCGCCGGAAGCCGGCCAGCCCTTCGTCGCCGACGGCGGCTACAAGGTCACCGGTACCTCGAAGAACGCCACGATCGAAGTTCCCGGCAAGGGCTCGCGCGCCTGCCACGCCTGATCGCGGCATCCAGTGTTTCATCAAGGGCCGGCGGGCATTCCCGCCGGCCCTTTTTCATGCAAGGCTAGCCGCAAGAGGAGAGCGCATTGGCGACGGTGGCGATCTACAGCCTGAAGGGCGGCGTCGGGAAAACGACGCTTGCCGTGAACCTGGCCTGGGCATCGGCCACATTGTCGGCCCGGCGCACGCTGCTCTGGGATCTCGATCCGCAGGCCGCCTCGACCTATCTCGTCGAGCCCGAGGGCAAGACCCGCGACCAGGCGCAGGCGATCTTCACCAAGGATATCGCCCCCACCAAGCTGGTCCAGCATACCGGCATCGAGCGGCTCGACCTGATCGGCGCCGACACTTCGCTGCGCGGCCTCGACCTCACCTTCCACGAGCTCGACAAGAAGAAGCGGCTGGCCAAGCTGCTGGGCGAGCTGGACAAGGCCTATGACCGGGTGCTGCTCGATTGCCCGCCGGGGCTGACCGAGACCAGCGAGCAGGTGATGCGCGCCGCCGACCTGATCGTCGTGCCGGTGATCCCCTCCCCGCTTTCCACCCGCGCCTTCGAGGAAGTCTCGGCGCACCTCGCGCGCAAGGGCGGCAAGGTGTCGCTGATGCCGGTGCATTCGATGGTCGATCGCCGGCGCAAGCTGCATGTCGAGGCAGTGGCGGCGCATCCCGACTGGCCGGTGATCCCGATGGCGAGCATCGTCGAATCGATGAGCGTGCACCGCGCCGCGGTGGGCAGCTTCGCGCCGCGCAGTCCGGGCGCCCAGGCCTTTACCGCGCTGTGGCAAGCGATCGAGCGCCGGCTCACGGGCAAGAAGCGTTGAGCCGCGCCCAGCCGCCACAACAGGAACTCGACCCCGACCTGGTGCTGCGCGCCTATGCCATGGGCGTGTTCCCGATGGCCGATCACCGCACCGCCGCCACCGTCTATTGGGTCGAACCCAAGCAGCGCGGGGTGCTGCCGCTCGACGGCTTCCACTTCTCGCGCTCGCTCCGCAAGGTCATCCAGTCGGGCCGCTTCCGGCTGACCGTGGACACCGCGTTCGAGCGAATCATCCGGCTCTGCGCCGAAAGCGCCGCCGATCGGCCCGATACCTGGATCAACGGCCCGATCGAGCGCGTCTTCCTCGAGCTGCACCGTCGCGGCTTCGCCCATTCGGTGGAATGCTGGGACGGCGACACGCTCGCCGGAGGCCTCTACGGCCTGGCGCTCGGCCGGGCCTTCTTCGGCGAATCGATGGTCACGCGCGTACCCAACGCATCCAAGGTCGCCTTCGCGCACCTTGTCGCCCGGCTGGGGGCCGGCGGGTTCACCCTGTTGGATTGCCAGTTCATCACCGAGCATCTCTCGACGCTCGGCGCGATCGAGATCCCGCGTGACGATTATGTCGCGTTGCTGGGCGCAGCGCTCGGCGATTCGGCCGCGGGGCTCTCAACGGGCGCGCCTTCGGTCGATGGCGACTTCTTCGCGCTCGATGCGTTGCCCGATCCGCTGCCGCCCGCGGCCGGAGCCGGCACCGTGTCCGGCCCGCTATCGCGGAAAGTCATCGCGCAGCTCTTGGGCCAGACATCGTAGATCGGGTGCTGGACGACGTTGAGCGCCGGGCGCTCGGCGAACAGCCAGCCCGAATGGACGCGGTGCCATTTCTTGTCGACTTCGAGCACATCCACCTGGACGAACGCGCCGGTGAGCTGGTCCGCTTCCCAGGGCGCGGTCTTGTCGCAGGCCCTGAGGCGGACGATCACATCGCCGATGCGCACGGCCTGGCCGGGCTTGAGCTTGAACTCGCGCGCTTCGCCATTGCGCTTGTTGAGGATGCCGAGCACCGCGACGCGGTCCTTCATCGGCGTCGCCGAGGCATCCTCTATCGCCTTGCCGTCACGATCGACCGTGATCACGTCCGCAGGCTGGCCGCCCGAGTCGCGACCGCCAGTCGTGACGATCTCGTCGGAGGCGGTGTTCTTGGTGGCATCCTTGCCGCTCCCGCCCGAGCATGCGCCGAGGGCGAGCAGCAGCCCGGCCGCGACGGCTCCAGCGGGGCGACGCATCATGCGCCGGGGGTCCAGGCCTCGTAGTCGCCGGTGGCGCGGGCACGATGGCCGCCCTTTTCCAGCGCGCCGCTCGGGCGATAGGCGAGCTGCGAACCGGTCAGGTTCACTTCGCCGGGAATTTCCCATGCCTTGGGTGCCGGCAGTGCCTGGTCGGGCACCGAATCGATCTGGTGGTGGAGCCAGCTGAACCATTCCGGCGGCACGCGGCTCGCATCGTTCGAGCCGTTATAGATCACCCAGCGGCGCGTGATGCCGTTGGGGTCCTTGCCGCCCTCATAATAGAGGTTGCCCATATGGTCTTCGCCGACCTGCGTCTTGCTGCGCAGAGCGATCCAGGTGCCGAAGGTGGCGCCGTTCCACCAGGTGAAGGGATTGAGATTGAGGCCCATGGGCGCGGATTAGCGAGGAGCGCGGGGCGAGGCAATGCTTACTGCTTCGCCCAATGCACCTTGTCGCCCGCCTTGATGCCCAGTTTCGCCGAAACGCCGGCATTGATCTCGAGCACGGCGGCCACCGGCTCGCCCGATTTCACATTGTCCTCGGAGAAGGGCACCGCATTCTCGCCGATCCGGGCGATGCTGCCGTCGGCGCGGATGAAGATGATGTCGAGCGCGGTCGGCGTGTTCTTCATCCAGAAGCTCGCCTCGCGCGGCTCGCCCTCGGCCGGATAGGGCGTGAAGATCATCCCGCCGTCCTGCGGGATGTTGGTGCGGAACATCAGCCCCCGCTCCTGCTCGGCCGAAGTTCTCGCCACTTCGACATGGAAGACATGCGGGCCATTGGCGCTCTCGACGATGACGTCGATCTTCTTCGCCGCCTGAACTGCCGCGGGGCCGGTCTCCGCCGCTCCCTGGCAGGCACCCGAGACAAGCAACACCGAAGCGGCGAGCGCCGCTCCCAACCCACGCATGCACTTCATCTGACTAGCTGGTCCTTTCGACCGCCACGGCAAGCGGCCCTTTTTCGCCATCGACGATGCGTGCGCTGAGCGGCTGGCCGGGTTCGACCTCCTCGATATCAGCACGGCGCAGCGTCTCCATATGGACGAATATATCGGCCGAGTCGGACCCGCGCACCAGGAATCCATAGCCCTTGAGGCGATTGAACCACTTCACCTCCACCGGCTCGAACGGCCCGGCGGTCTCGATCAGCTTCACCCGGTCGGTGCGCTCGGCCGGGCGCTTGGGCGCCTCGACCGCTTCGCTCAGGTCGATGGAAATGATCTCGCGCGCCTGCAGCCCCCGCTGGCGCTTCACGGCAGTGCACTCGACCCGAGCCCCCTCGGGCAGCGAGCGCCGGCCATGTTCCTGAAGCACGGTGAAATGGATAAGAATGTCGCCCACGGCGGCATCATCGGCCACTAGAAAGCCGAACCCCCGCGTAACGTCGAACCATTTCACGACACCGGCAAAGACCTGACCTTCGTCCATCCGGTCCCCGCCAATTCCCCCGTTTTCGTCCGGCGTGTCAGTATAGTCCTTCTGCGCAACCTGTTGGTCAGCACGCATTTTCCTGTCCCCCGAAGGACGTCATTAACATAGTATTTTCCATAAATGGAATTGCCTTTGTGCGATTCATTTCCGGAGTGTGTCTTCCGGGTCATCCCCCGGGGCCATGCGGACGATCGCGCGAGCCAGCCCGGGCGAATGGCCGGCCCGGATCATCGCCGCCATCTGCTTTTCCTGGAGCGGCCGATCGGCGAGTTCCCGGCCATAGGGACCAATCCGCTTGCGCCGCGCGAACGTGATCGCGCTCGAGACTCCGTCCGCCTCTATCGCGGGCGCCAGCGCCTCGGCATCCTCGGCCTCCACCCCGGCAAAGCGCAGCGCCTCCCGCACCCTGCGCGCGCCCAGGCCGCGCCGCGCCATCGATCCCGCCTTCGATTCGGCATAGAGCCTGTCATTGACATAACCGAGTTCGGCCATCCGCTCTGCCAGCCCTTCCGGATCGGGCGATTTTTCTCCGTCCCAGCCCCGCTCACGCAGCTTTCGGGACAGGTACGCCGTCAGTTTAGCTCTTGTCGTAGCGTAACGTTCGACATAGCGGAGCGCGAAACGCTCCAGATCGGCGCTATTCAGCGGTGGCAGGGGGCGTCTCGGGTCAGGCATGCGCCATGATTGTGCCACAGTGGCAACCGATTTTGAACGATAGTGCGTAGCAGAGGCTAGCCTCAAAAAAATGTCGTGGGGGCACGACGTTGGCTACCACGCAGGGGCACGGAATAAAGAATGGTATTGGACGTTACGGGATCGCTAGAGGCAGAAAAGGAAGCGGGAACGCTCGCGCCTACGCCTACCGATGACAGCCTGCCGCGTCGCCTTGCGGATTTCGATACGCTGGGCGATGCGCTCGATTACGCTGCTCAGGGCGTACGTGGGCTCAACTTCCACGATGCGCGCGGCAACCTCGTGCGCCCCTATCCCTTCGCGGAGCTTCGCGAGGATGCGCTGAAGCAGGCCCATCGCCTGATCGCCGCAGGCGTGAAGCCCGAGGATCGCATCGCGCTGATCGCGGAGACGGGCGCCGAATTCGCCTCGCTCTTCTTCGGCGTGGTCTATGCCGGCGCCTGGCCGGTGCCGCTGCCGCTGCCGACCAGCTTCGGCGGCGCCCAGTCTTACATCGACCAGCTGACCGTCCAGCTGCAGAGCTGCGATCCCTCGATGCTGCTCTACCCGCCCGAGATCGGCGCGATGTGCGCCGAGGCGGCGCGCGGCCGCAACGTGCCGGGCGTCGACTGGTCCGAGTTCGTCCAGCGCGACGCGGTGCCGGTGGAACTGCCCGAGGCGAAGACCAGCGACATCGCCTATCTCCAATATTCGAGCGGTTCGACCCGCTTCCCGCACGGTGTGGTCATCACCCACCATGCGCTGCTCAACAACCTGGCGGCGCACAGCCACGGCATGAACGTGACCGATGGCGACCGCTGCGTCTCGTGGCTGCCCTGGTACCATGACATGGGCCTGGTCGGCTGCCTGCTCTCGGTCGTCGCCAACCAGGTTTCGACCGACTATCTCAAGACCGAGGACTTCGCCCGGCGCCCGCTCGCCTGGCTCGACCTCATCAGCCGCAACCCGGGCAACACGCTCAGCTATTCGCCGACCTTCGGCTATGACATCTGCGCCCGCCGCATGTCGAGCCAGACCAAGGCGAGCGAGCGCTTCGACCTGAGCCGCTGGCGCGTCGCCGGGAACGGCGCCGACATGATCCGCCCCGACGTGATGCAGTCGTTCGTCGACGCGTTCGCCGATGCGGGCTTCAAGGCGACCGCCTTCCTGCCGAGCTACGGCCTGGCGGAAGCCACCCTCGCCGTGTCGATCATGCCGCCAGGCGAAGGCATCATGGTCGAGCTGGTCGAAGAGACCCAGCTTTCGGGTGGCGAAGTCGCTCGCGGCGACCGCCCGCAGCGTTTCCGCGCCATCGTCAATTGCGGCGTTCCGGCGCGCGACATGACGATCGAAATCCGCGAGGAGGACGGTACGCCGTTGCCCGAGAAGGCGATCGGCAAGGTCTGGTGCAAGGGCCCGTCGGTCATGGTCGGCTATTTCCGCGACCAGGAAGCGACCGATGCCTGCCTCAAGGACGGCTGGCTGGATACCGGCGACATGGGCTACATGTCGGACGGCTATATCTATATCGTCGGCCGCGCCAAGGACATGATCATCATCAACGGCAAGAACCACTGGCCCCAGGATATCGAATGGGCCGTGGAGCAGCTGCCGGCGTTCAAGCAGGGCGACGTGGCCGCCTTCGCGATCACCACCCCGGGCGGCGAAGAGACGCCGGCGGTGCTGGTCCAGTGCCGCACCTCGGACGAAGCCGAGCGCCTGCGCCTGCGCGACGAGATCCGCGAGCGCGTCCGCTCGGTGACGGGCATGAACTGCGTGATCGAACTCGTGCCGCCGCGCACGCTGCCGCGCACCAGCTCGGGCAAGCTCAGCCGCGCCAAGGCCCGCAACCTCTACCTCAACGGCGAGATCAAGCCCTACGCGCTCGCCGCCTGATTTTGCAAATGACGACACGGGCCGCGCAGGGCGAGGGATTCGAACCCTCGACCGGCGGCTGGTGGAATCAGGGTTCGGGAAGCCGCTTCCGGGCGGTTTCCGCGGAATAGCCGGTTGACGGGGTCAAGGAGCGGCCGGGTGGTTCGCCCGGCTGCGTGAGCCAAGCAGGCGAAATCCTACATTGCAAGGCAGCACGCGGCACACAGCGCGTCATCCCCGCGAAGGCGGGGATCCATTCTGGCTGGTTGAGATGAGTCTCACTGCGTTCAGCGGCAATGGATCCCCGCCTTCGCGGGGATGACGGGGATAGAGTCGCCCCTTCCCCTACGCCGCGCGCCGCATCCGTTCGAACACGCCCCGCTCGTCCGGGCGCAGGGTTAGGACCTGGACGCCGGTCGCGGTCACCGCGACGGTGTGCTCGAACTGGGCGGAGAGCGAGCCGTCCTGGGTCACCACGGTCCAGCCATCGGCCTCCGTCCGCACCCCGCGACGGCCGCGGTTGAGCATCGGCTCGATCGTGAACACCATGCCCTCGCGCAGCATCATGCCGGTGCCCGGCTTGCCGAAATGGAGGATCTGCGGCTCCTCATGCATCTCGCGGCCGATGCCGTGGCCGCAATATTCGCGGACCACCGAATAGCCGTTCCGCTTGGCATGGCGCTCGATCGCCCAGCCGATATCGCCCAACCGCGCGCCGGGGCGCACGGTGCGGATGCCGTGCCACATCGCCTCATAGGTCGCCTGGACCAGCCGCCGGGCGGCCGGCGCGACCTCGCCGATCAGATAGGTCTTGCTCGAATCGGCGATGAACCCGTTCTTCTCCAGCGTGATGTCGAGATTGACGATATCGCCGTCGCGCAGGACGTCGGCCTCCGACGGCACGCCGTGGCAGACCACCTGGTTGACCGAGCTGTTGAGCACATAGCCATAGCCGTACTGGCCCTTGCTCGCCGGCCGGGCCTGGAGGTCCTCGGTGATGAACCGCTCGACCAGCGCGTCGATCTCCAGCGTCGACATGCCGGCGAGCACGGTGCGATCGAGCATCTCGAACACCGAGGCCAGCAGACGGCCGGATTCGGCCATCAGCGCGAGCTCCTCAGGCTGCTTCGTCATGCCGCACCACTGCCAGAGGTTGCGCGGAGACCCCCGCGGCACGCAGCTCGCGCTCGACGATCTCGTTGAAGCTCAGCGTCGGGTTGGTCTCGCACAGCATGCCGATCTTTATCCAGAAGGCCGCCTGCGCGTTGATCGACCGGCAGCCGACCTTGCTCGCGCGGCGGAGCTGGTCGTGCAGGTCTTCCTCGATGTTCACGATGCCCATTTGGAAGTCCGTATATGATTCGTATATGTATCGTATATGGACCATGTGGTGATTGGCCAAGCCCCCTTCTCACTCCCCTCCCTGCAAGGGAGGGGTTGGGGGTGGGTGGCGAGCGGAGCGAGCTCGGCGCGACGGTGCGGAAAGAAGAAAAGGCCGGGCATCGAGCCCGCCCTCTTCTAACCCACCCCTAGCCCCTCCCTTGCAGGGAGGGGAATCCAGGCTCGTGACGGTTTGTGGCGATGGCGTTCGTGAGGTTTCCCGCGCCTTCGAGGGTTCGTTGCGACTGGGCCCCGGCCTTCGCCGGGGAACCGGCGGAAGAATTGGATTGGCCGCAGGAAATTCCCCTTCCCCCGCCCCACCCTAACCACTCGTCAACCAACGCCGGGTTACCGTGGCCGGGTGACTAGCCAGACGACCTCCCAATTCGCCCGGCCGCGCATCGATGCGCGTGCGCTTCTGGGCCTGTACGACCCGGCGGACACGACCGACTGGGGGCCGATCCGTGCCGCCCAGCTCCATGCGGGCAGCCAGCTGGCGCTGTTCATGCTCGCTGCGAATGTGATCGGCGCGTCGCTGGTCACCATGATCCTGGCGCCGCTGGTGCCGCTGTGGCAGCTTGCCGGGTGGAGCGCGCTGGTCGCCGCCGCCGGTGCCGCCGTCGCCTTCCGCCGGCTGGCCCGCCGCCACCGCGAGGCGGTGACCGCATCGTTGGGCGATGTGCGCGACACGCTGTTCGACGGGATCGCGCTGGGCGCGGTCTGGTCGATCCCGCCGCTCGCCTTCGGCCATCTGGTCGATGCCAGCGCCGCGCTGGGCCTGTGGATCGTGCTGTCGCTGCTGATGACCGCCAGCGCCGTGGCAATGGCCGCGCTGCCGATGGCCACGATCACCTTCGTCTCGATCACCGGCGCCGCGCTGGTGACGACGCTGTCGCTGATCGCCTCGCCGATGCTGGCCGCCGCTTCCGCGCTGTTCACCGTGCTGCTGGTGATGGCCACCTTCGCGCGCGGCAAGGCGCTGGTGGTGATCCGCGCCGGCGAGATCGCGATCGCCGACCGCGACGAGACGCTGAGCCTGCTGCTGCGCGAGACCGAGCGCGAGGGCGAGGCCGACTGGCTGTGGGAGATCGATGCGCAGCGCCGCGTGGCGCGCGCCAATCCGCGCTTCTCCAAGTCGCTGGGGGTCGATCCCAAGGCGATCAACGGCATGCCCTTCCTGCAGGTGTTGGCGGGCCCGAGCTGGGAAGACGGCAATTTCGCACCCGGCCTGCGCGAGCTCGCCGAGCGGCTGAAGACCCGCGAGCCGTTCCATGACCTGCTGCTGCCGGTGCTGGTGAGCGGCGAGGAGCGCTGGTGGGAAATGTCCGCCAGCCCGCGCTTCGACGAAAGCGGCAGCTTCATCGGCTTCCGCGGCGTCGGCTCGGACGTTACCGAGGCGCGCAAGTCGGCCGACCAGATCAGCAAGATGGCGCGCTTCGACACGCTGACCGGGCTGCCCAATCGCCTGCTGCTCAACGAAACGCTGGCGCGGGCGATGGCCGAGGCCGAGAAATGGGGATCGCGCTGCGCCTTCATGATGATCGACCTCGATCGCTTCAAGGCGGTGAACGACACGCTGGGCCACCCGGTGGGCGACCGGCTGCTGATGCGCGTTTCCGAACGGCTCAAGCAGCTGATGAGCGACAACGAGATGGTCGGGCGGCTGGGCGGCGACGAGTTCGCCGTGGTGGTGCGCGACGCGACCGATACGGCGGGCATCGAGCGGCTGGCCCAGGCGATCATCGACACGGTCTCGCGCCCCTATGAGATCGACCAGAACACGCTGTTCATCGGCGCCTCGGTCGGCCTCGCGGTCGGCCCGCGCGACGGGCGCACCGCCGAGATGCTGATCCGCTCGGCCGATCTGGCGCTCTATCGCTCCAAGGACAGCGGCGGCGGCGCCTATCACAGCTATGAGCCGCAGCTGCACATGGCCGCCGAGGAGCGCCGCGTGCTCGAGATCGCGCTGCGCAGCGCGGTCGAGAATGGCGAGATGCACCTCAACTACCAGCCGGTGGTGCTGGCCGACAACGGCACGCTGCGCGGCTTCGAGGCGCTGCTGCGCTGGACGCATCCCGAGTTCGGCGTGGTCTCTCCCGCCAAGTTCGTGCCGCTGGCCGAGGATGCCCGGCTGATCCCGGCGATCGGCGAATGGGTGCTGCGTACCGCCTGCCAGGAAGCGGCCAAGTGGGATTCGGATATCCGCGTGGCGGTGAACGTCAGCCCCGAGCAGCTCCACTCGCCGGCCTTCGCCACGATGGTGGCGCAGGCGCTGGCCCAATCGGGCCTGCCGGCCGAGCGGCTGGAGCTCGAAGTGACCGAAAGCGTGTTCATGCGCGAGGGCACCCAGGCGATCCATGTGCTCGAGAAGGTGCTGGAGCTGGGCGTGAAGCTGAGCCTGGACGATTTCGGCACCGGCTATTCCTCGCTCGGCTATCTGGCGCACACCCGGTTCAGCACGATCAAGATCGACCGCAGCTTCGTGCAGGGCGCGTCCAAGGGCACCAAGGAAGCGATCGCGATCATCCGCGCGGTGGTGGCGCTGGCCGACAGCCTGGGCATGGCGACCACGGCCGAGGGCGTGGAGACCGAGGAGGAGCACCACATGGTCCAGCGGCTCGGCTGCACCAAGGTGCAGGGCTATTATTTCGGCCGCCCGCTGCCCGTGCAGGAAGCACGCGCGCTGGCGACCCGGGCCAGCAGCGGCGAGACGGCGGCGGCCTGAGCCACTGGCGACCCGGGCGGCGACACCCGATTGCACCTCCCGGTTCGCGCCACAGCCCTTTAGTCCGGCTATTATGGCCACGCGCCCGCCACGGCTCGTGGCTGGATCTTCCCAAATCCCTACCAGAGCGCTGCCCGAACCGGCCGCTTGACCTGATATTTTGTCTGACTAAAACCTGATCGTCGCCGAGAAGGACCACCTTCCGGAAGAAGAGATCACGAGAGGGAGGCACGATGTTCGATCTTGTCCGTCCGGGCGCGCTCGCCCTGCTGCTTGCATCCGCGTCGCCGGCGCTGGCGCAGAAGGATGCATCGGCCCCGATCGAAGTGACGGTGGACAGCGCCAGGCCGGGCAGCAAGATCGACCGCAACATCTTCGGCCAGTTCGCAGAGCATCTCGGCACCGGCATCTATGGCGGCGTATGGGTGGGCAAGGACTCGCCGATCCCCAATGTGCGCGGCATCCGCAAGGACGTGGTCGCCGCGCTGCGCGCGATCCGGGTACCGAACGTGCGCTGGCCGGGCGGCTGCTTCGCCGACGAATATCACTGGCGCCACGGCATCGGCCCGGCGAAGGACCGGCGCGTCACGATCAACTCGAACTGGGGCGGCGCCACCGAGCCCAACAGCTTCGGCACCGACGAGTTCATGGACTTTGCCGACCAGATCGGCAGCGACGCCTATATCTCGGTCAACCTCGGCTCCGGCACGGTGGCGGAAGCCGCCGAATGGATCGAGTACATGACCGCCGATCCCGCGACCACGGCGGGCAAGGAGCGCGCCGCGAACGGGCATGCCGCGCCCTACAAGGTGAAGTATCTGGGCATCGGCAACGAAAGCTGGTCGTGCGGCGGCGCGATGAGCCCCGACCATTATGTCGATGTGATGAAGCCGTTCGCCCGCTTCGTGCGCAACTACAACCCCGCCCAGGCGGCGGACGGCCCCGGGGCTATGCAGCGCATCGCGGTGGGGCCGGGCGACGACAATCTCGCCTATACCGAAAGCGTGATGAAGGCGTGGAAGGCGCATGACTGGGCGTGGAGCATCGAGGGGCTCTCGCTGCACCGCTACACCACCGGCGGCGGCTGGCCGACCACGCAGCCGAGCACCGGCTTCGACGAGGGCCGCTACGCGCTGATGCTCAAGGAAACGCTGGGCATGGAGGAGACGATCGCGAAGAACGCCGCGATCATGGACAAGTACGATCCCGCGAAGAAGGTGGCGATCGCGGTCGACGAATGGGGCGCCTGGCTCGCGCCCGATCCGGGCACCAATCCCGGCTTCCTGCGCCAGCAGAACTCGATGCGCGACGCGATCCTGGCCGCGCTCAACCTCAACATCTTCGCGCGGCACGCGGACCGCGTCCGCCTGACCAACATCGCGCAGATGGTGAACGTGCTCCAGTCGATGATCCTCACCGACAAGGAGAAGATGGTCCTTACCCCGACCTACCATCTCTACAGGATGTACCTGCCCTTCCAGGACGCGACCTTCGTGCCGGTGGCGTTCGACGCGGGCGTCTACAGCCAGGGTGACATCAAGCTGCCGCGGATCGACGCGGTCGCGGTGCGCGACACGGCGGGCCGGCTGTGGCTGGCGGTGACCAATCTCGATCCGGCCAGGCCGGCGCGGATCGCGGCGCGCTTCCCGGGCCTGCAGGTGCGCGCCGCCCGCGGCGAAGTGCTGACCGCGCCGCGGGTGGACTCGGTCAACAGCTTCGACGCGCCGGAAGTGGTGGTGCCCAGGCCCTTTGCCGGCAAGGCGGACAAGGGCGGCGTGCTGCTCGACCTGCCGGGCAAGTCGGTGGTGGTGGTGCGGATCGAGGGCTGAGGCGCCGCCGCGCTCAGAGCGTCCGCACCGCGACATGGCCGGCATCGGCGCTGCGGGACAGCGGGTTGCGCAGCGGCAAGGTGAAGGGCGCCGCCTCGATCTCGAACACGTCGCCCGGCGCGGTGCGGATGCCGTCGCTGAACGAGAGGGTGGCGGTGCCGAAGAAATGGACGTGGACGTCGCCGGGGGTGCGGAACAGCGGGTATTTGAAGTGGTGATGCTCGAGATTGGCGAGCGTGTGCGACATGTTCGCCTCGCCCGAGAGGAAGGGCTTCTCCCAGAGCGTCGCGCCGTCGCGCAGGATCCGGCTGGTGCCGCGCACATCCCCGGGCACCGCGCCGACGAGCAGCTCCGGGCCAAGCGCGGCCTGACGCAGCTTCGAATGGGCGAGCCAGAGATAATTGTGCCGCTCGGTCACATGGTCGCTGAACTCGTTGGCGAGGCAGATGCCGAGCCGCCAGGGAGTGCCGTCCGGGCCGATCAGGTAGATGCCGGCGAGCTCGGGCTCCTCGCCGCCGTCCTGCGCGAAGCCGGGCATGTCGAGCGCCTCGCCGGGGCCGGCGAGATGCGTGCCGTTGCCCTTGTAGAACCATTCCGGCTGCTGGCCGACCGCGCCGGCGGCGGGCTTGCCGCCCTCGACGCCCTCGAGGAACATCCGCATGCTGTCGGTCTTGTGGGTGGCCGCGGCGGCATCGCGGTGCATCTTGTCGCGCCCCTCGGCCGAGCCGAGATGGGTGAGGCCGGTGCCGGTCAGGACGAGGTGCGCGGGATCGGGATGGTCGATCGGCGCCACCAGCCGACCCGCCGCCAGCTCGGCCGCGAGATCGACCTGGCCGGAAATGCCGAGCGCATCGACCACCTCCGCCAGCGACCGGCCGCTCTCGATCGCCTGCAGCGCCAGCGCGCGGACATCGGCGACGCCGGCGACGAACCCGGCCCCGTCCTGCCGCGCCGCGATCACCCGCCGGGTGCCGTCCTGGTCCCGATGCTGCAACAGTCGCAATGCCATGTCCTCTCCCTTTCAACCGCTGCGGGCGGCAATAATTAGTCCGACATATTATTGGCGCGCACCAAAGGCAACTTGCATGCGCCGGAATGTGCGCGGATAAGACCGGCCAGTCACAAGGGAGCATGCGCCGGATGGCATCGAAGGAGGAGGAGGCCCAAGCGCCCGCGGCGGGTTCCGCGGTGCAATTGACGCCGTCTCCCAAGGGTTCCGGCCGCCGCCTGCGGGGTGCAGTCGCCCATTATCTCGGCACCGCGATCGTCTCCGGACGGATCGCCCCCGGCGAAAGGCTGACCGGCGAAGTCGCCAACGCCGAGGCGCTCGACGTGTCGCGCAGCGCCTATCGCGAAGCGGTGCAGGTGCTCACGGCCAAGGGCCTGGTCGAAAGCCGCCCCAAGGCCGGGACGCGCGTCCTGCCGCGCAGCCGCTGGAACATGCTCGACCCCGCCGTGCTGGCCTGGGCCTTTTCGGGCGAGCCCGATCTCGACTTCGTCCGCGACCTGTTCGAGCTCCGCGCGATCGTGGAGCCCAATGCCGCGCGCCTGGCGGCCGAGCGCCGCGACAAGGCCGACATCAAGGCGATGAAGGACGCGCTGACCAAGATGCGCCGCTACACGCTGGCGACCGAAGCCGGCCGCGCCGCCGACCGCGACTTCCACGACGCGCTGCTCCAGGCGACGCACAACAGCACCCTGATCGCGCTGAGCGCGAGCATCGGCGCGGCGGTGAACTGGACGACCCAGTTCAAGCAGCGCGCCCGCGCCCTGCCCCGCGACCCGCTGCCCGACCATGCCCGCGTGTTCGACGCGATCGTCGCGGGCGATGCGGATGCGGCCAGCCAGGCGATGCGCACCCTGGTCGACCTGGCGCTCGAGGATACACGCTCGGCGATGTAAGCCCGCGCCCGGCTCAGGTCCTCGGCGTGGGGCGCGAGCCCCATAGCGCGTAGAAGAGCACATAAAGGCTGCACGCGGCGGTGACGAGAAAGCCCCAGTGCAGGCCATAGCCGTCGGCGATCTTGCCCTGGATCGAGGCCAGCGCGCCGCCCGCGATCGACATGATGAGGAGCCCGGAGCCCTCCTCCGTCAGCGGCCCGAGCCCGCGGATCGCCAGCGCGAAGATCGCCGGGAACATGATCGAAATGCCCAGCCCGACCGTGATCAGACCATACATCGCCACCGGCCCCGGCACGAACACGGCGACCAGCGAGCCGCCCATCGCGATCAGCGCGAACAGCGCCAGCACGCGCTCCGGCGCGATCTTGCGCATCAGCCCGGCGCCGAGGAAGCGGCCGACCATCATCCCGCCCCAGAACAGGGTGAGATAGGTGGCGGCATGCTCCTGGGTGAGGTTTGCGACGCTGGGCTGCGACACGAAGTTGATGAAATAGCTGCCGACGCCGATCTCGGCGAGCACGCAGAGCGCGATGCCGACACAACCGAGAATGAGGTTGCGGTGGCGGAAGAGCGACAGGCTGCGGCGCTCCTCGGCCGAGACACGCCGGGTGGCGGCGCCGAGCGCAGGGAGCTTTGCCCGCGCGATCAGGAAGGCGAGGATCGCGAGCACGATCGCCACGATCAGATAGGGCAATTCCGTCGCCTGCGCGTCGGCCATGCGCTGGGCGTGGGTGAGCTCGGTGCCCTGCGCGGTGGTGCCGCCGGTGGTGCGCGCGAGGATCAGATACTTGCCGAACAGGATCGCCAGAACGTCACCGGTGGTGTTGAACGCCTGCACCAGGGTGAGACGGGATTCAGCACTCTCGGGCGGGCCGATCACCGCGACATAGGGGTTCGCCGCGACCTGCAGCAACGCGATCCCGCACGACACGATGAACAGCGAGGCAATGGTGATCCAGTAGGAGACCTGCCAGGCGGCGAGGATCATGCCCAGCGAGCCGATCGTCATCACCGCGAGACCCGTGGTGAGCGCGCGCTGATAGCCGATCCGCTCGATCAGCCTGGCCGCGGGGATCGAGGCCAGGAGATAGCCGATGAACCATACCGATTCGATCAGGCCGGTCTCGAAATAGCTGAGCGCGAACACACTGCGCAGGTGCGGCAGCAGCGTGCCGTTGATGACGCTGATGAAGCCCCACATGAAGAAGAGCGAGGCGAGCAGCGTAAGCGCCGGGCCGTAGCGCGGCGCACCCGCCACGTCGTTATGCGCAACGGTCGCGGTTGATCCCGGCGGCAATGCCATGGCTCTCATTCCTCTCATGCCGCCCTGTCCGGCGCGGGTTGCTCTTTGCTTTCTAGTCGGAGTATTGATTAGCCAATCGGGCGTCAACAACCGATGGCGCCGCATATCGCGAATATGCCCGACGGAGAGAGCAATGAAGCCGATCATCGCGCTCGCACTGGCGCTTCCCCTGGCCATGCCGGGCGTGGCGCATGCCGCCACCGCGGAGCGAAAGGCCTTGGGCACCCTGTCGGACGGGCGCGCGGTCGAGGCAATAACTCTGCCTAACGCCCATGGAATCGCGCTCGCGCCGCAGCTGTTTCCCGACACGCCGAACCCGCCGGCATTCGGCTCCGCCCGGCTCGATCCCGGCCAGACCTATCGCAACCCGATCCTCTATCGTTTCTCGACCCCCGCGCCTTCGGGCCGGGATTGAGCACGCACACAAGGCTTACCGATGACCGATTCCGCGTTCCCCAAGCTGCGCAGCCGCGCCTGGTTCGACAATTCCGAGAATATCGACATGACCGCGCTCTACCTCGAGCGCTATCTCAACTTCGGACTGAGCCTGAAGGAACTGCGCTCGAGCAAGCCGGTGATCGGCATCGCCCAGACCGGATCGGACCTGAGCCCGTGCAACCGCCACCATCTGGTGCTGGCGGAGCGCATCCGCGAAGGCATCCGCGAGGCGGGCGGCATCGCGCTCGAATTCCCGGTGCACCCGATCCAGGAGACCGGCAAGCGACCGACCGCGGGGCTGGACCGCAACCTGGCCTATCTGGGCCTGGTCGAGCTGCTCTATGGCTATCCGATCGACGGCGTGGTGCTCACCACCGGATGCGACAAGACCACGCCTGCCTGCCTGATGGCGGCGGCGACGGTGAACATCCCGGCGATCGCGCTATCGGTCGGGCCGATGCTGAATGGCTGGCATCGCGGCGAGCGCACCGGATCGGGCACGATCGTGTGGAAGGCGCGCGAGATGCTGGCCGCCGGCGAGATCGACGATGAAGGCTTCATCAAGCTGGTGAGCTCGTCGGCGCCCTCGACCGGCTATTGCAACACGATGGGCACGGCGACGACGATGAACAGCCTGGCCGAGGCGCTGGGCATGATGCTGCCGGGCAGCGCCGCCATCCCCGCCCCCTATCGCGACCGGCAGGAAGCCGCCTACCACACCGGCAAGCGCATCGTGGAGATGGTCGCCGAGGACCTGAAGCCCTCCGACATCCTGACCCGCGAGGCGTTCCTCAACGCGATCGTGGTCAATTCGGCGATCGGCGGATCGACCAACGCGCCGATCCATCTCAACGCGATCGCCCGCCATATCGGCGTCTCGCTCGATATCGCCGACTGGCAGGAACATGGCCATGACGTGCCGCTGCTGGTGAACCTGCAGCCGGCCGGCGAATATCTGGGCGAGGACTATTATCGCGCCGGCGGCGTTCCCGCCGTGGTGGCGCAGCTCATCAGCCGCGGCCTGATCACGGAGAGCGCGCTTACCGTCAACGGCAAGACAATCGGCGAGAATTGCCGCGCCGCCGAGATCGAGGACGAGGCGGTGATCCGGCCGTTCGACCGTCCGCTTTCCGAAGCCTCGGGCTTCCTGGTGCTGCGCGGCAACCTGTTCGACGCCGCGATCATGAAGACCAGCGTGATCGGCGAGGAATTCCGCGGGCGCTATCTCTCGAACCCGCAGGACCCCAATGCGTTCGAGGGGCCGGTCGTCGTGTTCGACGGGCCGGAAGACTATCATGCCCGGATCGACGATCCCGCGCTGGGCATCACCGAACACAGCCTGCTGGTGATGCGCGGGGCCGGGCCGATCGGCTATCCGGGCGCGGCCGAGGTGGTGAACATGCGCCCGCCGGCCTATCTGATCCGCGCCGGCATCCATGCCCTGCCCTGCATCGGCGACGGCCGCCAGTCGGGCACGTCCGCCTCGCCCTCGATCCTCAATGCCGCGCCCGAAGCGGCGGCGATGGGTGGCCTCGCGCTGCTGCGGACCGGGGACCGGGTGCGCATCGACCTGGGCCGCTGCACCGCCGAGATGCTGGTACCGCCGGAGGAACTGGCGGAGCGCCGCGCCGCGCTCGGGGCGGAGGGCGGCTATCCCTATCCCGCGGCGCAGACGCCCTGGCAGCAGATCCAGCGCACGCTGGTGGGCCAGCTGGATACCGGCGCGATCCTGGAAGGGTCGGAGCAGTTCCAGCGCATCGCCCAGACCATGGGGCTGCCGCGCGACAATCACTAGCCCCCTGCCCTGCAGCAAGGATGCGGCGACGGCCGGCGGATGCGCGCCGCCGTCGTCGCGCTTCCCATGGCTACTCCGCGGTGCGCGATCCCGCGAAAGCCGGGCCTTCGGCACCGGGATCGCGCACCGGACGCTTCGGGAATTCCGGTTTTCCCCAAACTTTCCCGCCGCTTGCAACAAATCCAAGCTAGCCCTTGCTCCCTTCCCTTTCGCGCGCTAGATGCGCGGTCCGCACAGGGGCGTAGCTCAGCTGGTTAGAGCGTCGGTCTCCAAAACCGAAGGCCCTCGGTTCGAATCCGAGCGCCCCTGCCATTCTTCATCCCAGGCTTTGTTTCAGGTGCCGATCCGATCGGCGTCGTGAGCGCACGCGTTCGCGTGCCCGGCAAGGACGACGGCATGCCTCTTGCCGCCGACTCCTCTAGCCTCCGCTGCGCGCTGCGGCCCGTTCCAGAAGACGCTGGAACGCCTGCGCGGTCGTGGCGACATTCGCGGGCGAGATGCAGCGGCGGTCGTCGCCGGCGACATGGTGGTAGCGATGGAGGCCGAACACGGCCGCGACATTGCGATACCCCGCGGCGAGGATCTCGATCTGCTCGCCCGCCGAGATCGTCTCGCTCGAATAGGGCGCTTCCAGACCGACATGCCCGGCGAATATCTCGCGCGCGAGCGGCAACAGCCCCGGGGTGACCGAGAGATAGCGCTGGGTGTCGATGCCCGGCAGCACCTGGCCGGTCAGGTCGTGCCAGTCCTGCGAGGCGACATTGGCGCCGAGATGCAGCCAGAAATGCGTGTCCTCGGGCCTGGGCGCAGTCGCCTTGAGCGCTTCGGCGGCGCCGAGATTCTCATATTCATGACCGCTGTTGCAGATGAAGGCGAGGTTGTGGTTGGCCACCGCCTTGCTCGCCCAGCGCGCCAGCCACAGCCACGCGGCGACGCCCCCGCCCCGCTCGCCGGCACAGCCATACCAGCCCGAACGCGGCGTGGAGACGACGATCCAGCGCTTCCTGCCCCGATCCAGCCTGCCGATGAAATTGCCGGCCTGGCGGCGCCCGCCCCTGCCGGTGACGATCAGGGTCGCCCTGTCCTCCCGGATCGCCGCGGCGAGAAACGGCCCTGCGTCGGCGGGCGCGAGCAGCGCCACCGGTCCGGCGAACATCGGCTTGCGACCATCGGCATTGAGCGCGATCACCTTGCCGGTCGGCCCATTGGTGATCACCACCACCGCCACGGCTCCAGCCGCGAATGCAGCCTCGATGGGCACGCGGATCGGCTTGGCGACGGCGGTGGAATAGCGGGCGAAGGGCAGGTCGAGCAGCGCGATCGCACCGGCAAGCGAACCCGCCGGCCGCCCTGCCCCGTCGATCCGCACCAGCGGACCGCTCGCCCCCTCCGGCCCGGTCGGCACCACGATCGGCTGCGGCCAGACGCCCGCCCTGGCATCTCCGCACAGCAATTCGCTGCGCACGGGCTCGAACCAGGGCACCGATACCGGCTGCTGCTCGACCGCGAACCCGAGCTGCGCGATCTCGCCGCTCAGCCAGGCGCCGCAGGCGTTGTCGCCCGGGCCGCCGGCCTGCTTGCTCCCGAAACCGATATATTTGTCGAGGTCGGCAGCTACCCGGGCACTCGGGTCCTGGCTTCCCCTGGCGAGTGCGGCACCGGCCGGCAATGCGGCACCGGCGGCCAGGAATCCTCGACGACTAGGCATGGCGTTTCCTTCCCAGCATCAGCACGCAGACCAGCGAGATCGCGCAGGTCGCGGCCAGATAGATCGAGATCGGCATGCTCGTCCCGTAATGGGCGAGCAAGGCCGTGGCGATGATCGGCGCGAAGCCGCCGCCGGCCACCGTGCCGATCTGGTAGCCGAGCGAGGCGCCCGAATAGCGCACCTCCTTCGGGAAAAGTTCGGCGAACAGGGCGGCCTGGGGACCGTACATCATGCTGACGAAGATCAGCGCGACCGTGATCGCCGCCACGATGCCGAGCGGCGAGCCGCTCTCGATCAGCGGGAAGACGGCAAAGGCCCAGATGCCCGAGAGCAGCGCGCCGCACACGAAGATGCCCTTGCGCCCGAAGCGATCGGACAGCGCGCCGCAGGCGATCAGCGCGGGCATCATCACCAGGCTGCCGACCATCACCGCGAGCAGCATCGTCTCGCGGGAGACGCCGACAGTCGCGGTGCCATATGCCACCGCATAGGTGATCGCGATGTAGAAGCAGACATTGTTGGCGATGAACGCGCCGCCGGCGATCAGCACGGTGAGGCCGTGCTCGCGCAGCACCGTCCAGAGCGGCGATACCGGAGAATCTTCCCGCGACACCACCTCCTCCGGCTCGGCGACGGTGTGATGCATGGCGATGCCGACGAAGATCAGCGAGATGCTGAGCAGGAAGCCGATCCGCCAGCCCCAGGACGCGAAGCTGGCAGGGTCGATCAGCGTGCTGGCGATCAGGAACACGGTGTTGGCGAGGACCACCCCCAGCGGCACGCCGACCTGGACGAAGCTGGAGTAGAAGCCCTGCCGGTGCGCCGGCGCATTCTCGATCGCCATCAGCGCCGCCCCGCCCCACTGGCCGCCGACCGCGAGCCCCTGGACGAAGCGCAGCGCGACCAGCAGCAGCGGCGCGGCCACGCCCCAGCTCGCATAGCTGGGGAGCAGGCCGATCAGCGTGGTCGCCAGGCCCATGATGAACATCGCGGCGACCAGCGCGCGCTTGCGGCCGTAGAGATCGCCGAAATGGCCGAAGACCATGCCGCCGAGCGGCCGGGCGAGGAAACCCACCGCGAAGGTCGAGAAGGCCGCGATCTGGGCGATGAAGGGCGGCAGATCCGCCGGGAAGAACAGCTTGGGAAAGACCAGCGCGGCCGCGGTGCCGTAGATGAAGAAATCATACCATTCGATCGCGGCGCCGGCGGACGCCATCGCGGCGATGCGCAGGCTGGGCTTCGCGGCGGTATCTTGCTGTGTTGCCAAATCGGCTCTCCCGGCTGGCGCTTGAAACAGAGGGCCGCCGGCTTCGCGAAAGAGGAAGCGAAGCCGGCGGCAGGAAGAAGGCGGAGATGGAAAAAGGAGCCGCCCCCCGGATCCTTACCAGCGGGTGGACATGCTCACGCCGATGGTGCGCGGCTTGTTGTAGCGCACCGAGAGCGGATAGCCCGCCGACATGAACTTGAGCACCTGGATCTGGCGATCGGTGATGTTGCGGACGAACGCCGCGAACTGGACCTTGTTGAAGTTGAAGCCCGCCCGGGCGCCGAACAGGTCGAAATCGGTCATGTAGATGGCAGGCGTGGTCGCTGTCACCGTATCCTGGATGCCGCCGCGCTGGCCCTGATAGTTGAAATTGACGAACACGTTCGACTTGTCGCTGATCGGGTGGCGATAGTCGACGCTCGCCGACATCGTCCAATCGGGGATCTGCGCCACCGAGCTGTCCAGCGTCGGCAGGCCAGTGACCCCGGCCGGAACCTTGACGAAGGTGGCGTGCTGGGTCGCGGCGTTCAGCCCGAGCGAGAACATGCCGCCGGCCAGGCGCCAGCGCCCGTCGAGCGCCGCTTCCAGGCCCCTGGCCTCGATCGTGCCGCCATTGACGTTGAACTGCTGGCCACCCTGGAGGCAGGCATTGGTCAGCGTGCAGCCATCGTTGATGCTGGTGATCGCATCCTTGGTCCGCTGCAGATAGGCGGCGACGCGGACGAACACGCCGCGCGTGATCGTCGACTTGACCCCGGCTTCGTAGCCGATCGTCGTCTCGTTGCCATAGGTATACTGGAAGGGATTGGGCGCCGCGGCATTATAGGTGCCGTTGTTGACGCCGCCCGCGCGATAGCCCGAACCGACCTTGGCATAGATCAGGGTGCTGGTCGGCCCCGGAATCTTGTAGCTCGCCGTCGCCGTGAAGGCCGGCTGCTCCGCCTTGTAGACGAAGGTGGTCGGCAGGCGCGTATAGTTGGTGGTGTAGAGCGCGTAGATATATTGCGTCGCGGTCTTGTAGTCGTGCGAGATGCGCGCTTCGCCGTTCAGCGAGAAATTGCCGAACTGATAGCCAAGCGAGGCATAGGCCGCGAACGAGTAGATGCGCTGCTGCGTGTTGCTGTCGGTGCCGAACACCAGCGGATAATTGGCCGGGCAATTGGCCGAGTTCGGCAGCGGCTTCAGGCAGACTTTCGCGGTCGGCGTGCCGGTGCAGATACCCTGGGTGACGGTATTGAACGCGCAGGGCGAGCTGTTGATCGCCAGGCGGTAATCATCGTTCTGGTACAAGCCCTCGGCGCCAACGATCCAGGTCAGCTTGCCGCCCGCACCGGAGCCGGTGAGGTGGAGATCCTGATAGAGCGTGCGATCGACGACATTGGTGTGGACCTGGGTAAAGGGATAGATGCCCAGCTGGCCCTGCTGGCGCATTGCAACCAGCGTCGCATAGTCGATCGCGGCGCCATAATATTGGCTCGAGCGCCACCGCGTCGCCATCGTCGTCGATTCGAGCTTGGCCCAGCCGAAATCATAGCTGGCGTTGAGCATCACCCGGCCGACCTTCTGCATCAGCCCGTCCTTGCCGTCGTGCGGCAGAGTGTAGCGCGACTGATAATAGCCGAGCGGCACCGCGGTGTTGGTGCCGGGCGCGATGACCAGGCTGTTGACGAAGCTCGGCAGCTTCAGGTCCTGCCCGTCGACCATCAGGTTCACGTCGAGATTGCCCGAGCGATAGCGCAGCTGGGCGCGGCCGTTCCAGCCGCGGGTGCTGTCATAATATTTCTTGTGGTTGGGATCGTAGTAGAAGCCCCCGGTCTGGCCGTAGATCTCCCCGCCGACGCGGACCGCGACCGTGTCGCTCAGCGCTTCGTTCATCACCGCGGCGACGCGCTTCTGGTCGAGCCCGAAGGTGTACATGCCACGCGCCCAGCCCGAGCTTTCGAACTTGGGCTTGGCCAGGACGATATTGACCACGCCGAATTCGGAATTGCGGCCATAGAGCGCGCCTTGCGGGCCCTGCAGCGATTCCACCCGTTCGATGTCGAAATAGTCGAGCGCCTTGAAATTGCGGCCGCCCAGCGTCGAGCTGCCGACATAGGCGCCGTTGACGAACAGGCCGACGCCCGAATCCGCGCCGGTGGCGCGCGCAGTGCCCGAACCGCGGATCGAGACTTCGGCAAGGTTCTCGCTGGCGACATCGTTGAAGCGGACACCCGGCGTGGTGCTGAGCAGATCGCCGCTGCCCGCGATCGGGCCCTTGGCATCAAGCTGGTCGCCGGTCACCGCGTTGATCGTGCCCGGCACGTCGCGGATGCTTTCCTCGCGGCGGCGCGCCGTGACGATGATGTCGTCATTGCGCTTCTCTTCGCTCGCGGCGGGCGCGTCCTGCGGCGCGGAAGCTTCCTGGCTGGCGTCAGTGGTGGTGGCGGTGGCGGTCGTGGTCTGCGCCAGGGCCGGCGTGGCCACGACGAGCGCAAGGGTTGCCGTGGTGGCAAGGAAATCTCGCATGCATCCTCCCATGGCGCGCATTTTTGCTGCGAGCTTTTCATCCGTCGATCGTGAGACCGAGTCAACAGGATTGTACGACAATCTTTGATTTATGGTTCGACAAATCTCTTGCTACAGTCCGGCAGCCGCAATAGAAATGACCGTGCGGGATTGGTAAGCACTGCGATGGCGCAACCAACCCGCGAGAGGGCAAGTCTTTGACCGACAATCACGAATCAGCAGCATTGCCGGAGTCGACGGACGCAGCGGAAGCGCGTTCCATTTCGACCGCCGACGATCTGGCACAAGCGCTGCGGCTTCGGATACAGCGGAGCGAGCTTGCCCCGGGCGAATGGCTGCGCGAAGCGCCGCTGTGCAGCGAGTTCGGCGTCGGCCGCTCGATCGTTCGCCGTGCGCTACGCACCCTTGCCGACGACGGGCTGCTCGAGATCGAGGAGAATCGCGGAGCCCGTGTTTCCGCCACCACGGTGGAGGAAGTGTTTGATCTCTATGAGATCCGCGCCGCGCTCTACGGCCTTGCCGCGCGCTTCGCCTGCCTGCGTGCCTCCGATACCGCGATCCGCCACATGCTGGTCAATATCGACCGGTTGCTGAGCGACGCCGCCGCCGGGACGCCGGGCGAGCAGATCATCGAGATCTCGGAAGCAATCTTCAGCGAGATGGCGGAATCGGCGAGCGCCGATGCGCAGAAGATGATCGACATGGTACGGCGCAAGACGCGCTTCCACTTTTCCTATGTCGCGCTGGCGATCAACGCCAATGGCCCCGGCCCGTATGAGTATTGGCGCCAGGTGCGCGCCGCGCTGATCGCGCGCGACGCCGACAAGGCGAGCCAGGCAGCCCGCGACATCCTCTATTTCATGCAGGGCGAAGTCGCCCGGATAATGCTCGCGCGCGGGCCCCGGGTCCGCGAGGTCACGCCGCTGACCGCCCCTGCTCCCCCGATAAAGAAGAAGCGCGCAGCCGCGAACAGGAGATGACGATGAAGGCACGATCGCACGCCAAGCTGATGTTGCTCGCGGCGGCCATGGCCGGTGTGACGATCGCGCCCGCCGCCGCCCCCGCCCGCCCCGGCCCTGTCGTTCCGGCAAGTGCGGGCAACGCGGCGATGACCAGCCTGCTCGACTATCTCCGCAATCAGAACACCACCGGCTTCCTGGTAATCCAGGATGGCAAGGTGCTGGTGGAGAAGAACTTCCCGGCGCCCGAAGGCGATCGCCAGTTCCCGCTCTTCGTCTATGGCAAGGCCGGCGACGGCGCGCTGCTCGAGGATGTCGCCTCGCAGCAGAAGAGCTTCGTCTCGGTGCTGATCGCGGTGGCGATCGACAAGGGGTTGATCGACGTCGAGAAGCCCGTCGCCGACTATATCGGTGCCGGCTGGTCCAGAGCGACGCCCGAGCAGGAAGCGAAGATCCGCGTGATCGACGTGCTGCACATGGCCTCGGGCCTGGACGAGAAGTTCGGCTACGAGGCTCCGGCCGGCACGAAGTTCTTCTACAACACCCCGGTCTACGCGGTCTCCAAGCGCATCGTCGCGGCGGCGGCCCGGCAACCGCTTGAGACGATCACGCGGGACTGGCTGGCAGGGCCCGCCGGCATGGCAAACACCGCCTGGCGCAAGCGCCCCGCGGCGCTGGCCAGCATCGGCAACGATACCGGTCTGGTCACCACCCCGCGCGATACCGCATTGTTCGGGCTGATGATCCTGCACAACGGCGTGTCGAACGACGGCAAGCGTGTCGTCTCCGAGGCGAGCCTGAAACGGATGTTCGAGCGCTCACCGACCAACCCCGCCTATGGTCGTCTCTGGTGGCTGAACGGCGGCGACTACGTGATGGGGGCGATGGGCAACCGGAAGGACGGCCCGCTGATCGCCGCCGCCCCTGCCGACACGGTCGCCGCCCTCGGCGCCTTCAACCGCCGCTTGTTCGTCGTGCCAAGCAGGAAGCTCGTGGTGGTGCGCACCGGCGCCGCCGCGGGCGACAAGGATTTCGACCAGCAGCTCTGGCTGCGGCTGAACAAGGTGATCGGCTGAACGCCGACCCTGCACACACGCATTTCAGGAGAGTGAGATGGGGATAGCGCACCGCTTTGCGGCGCTGGGCCTGGCGCTTGTCGGCGCCGGTCAGGCTGACGCCCAGTCGATCGTCAAGGCACCCGCGGGCAGCGTCCGCGGCATCGAGGTCGACGGGCAGAAGGTCTTCAAGGGCATACCCTATGCGCTGGCGCCGGTGGGCGAGCGGCGCTGGAAGCCGCCGGTGGCAGTGCCCGCCTGGACCGGGGTGCGCAACGCCACGGCGTTCGGCGCGGCCTGTCAGCAGCCGCCCGCGCCGCCCAGCAGCATCTATGCCGAGGTCTATCCGGCGATGAGCGAGGATTGCCTCTCGCTCAACATCTGGGCACCGGCACGCGCGAAGAAGGCGCCGGTATTCGTGTGGATCCATGGCGGCAACCTGGTGCGCGGTTCGTCGCAACAGGCGATGTTCGATGGCGCCCGGCTGGCGAAACGCGGGGTGATCGTCGTCTCGATCAACTACCGGCTCGGCATCTTCGGCTATTTCGCGCACCCGGGGCTGAGCGCGGAATCGCCCGACGGCAGCTCGGGCAATTACGGCGTGATGGACCAGATCGCCGCGCTGAAATGGGTGAGGGCCAATATCGGCGCGTTCGGCGGCGATCCCGGCAATGTCACCATCGCCGGGGAATCGGCGGGCGGCCTCGCCATCCTGCACCTGCTGGTATCGCCCCAGGCGCAAGGGCTGTTCGGCAAGGCGATCGTCCAGAGCGCGTCGCTGATGAACATCCCCGAACTGAAGACGATGGCGCACGGCGTTCCCTCCGCCGAGACGCTTGGCGAGCATTATGCCGGCGCGATCGGCGCAAGGACGGTGGCGGAGCTGCGGGCGATCCCCGCCCCCGATCTCGCCGCCCGCGCCGTGAAGGCCGGCTTCGCCTCGACAGCGATCGTCGACGGCACGGTCATCACCCGGCAGCTCCTCGACAGCTTCGAGCGCGGCGAACAGGCGAAGGTGCCGCTGATGACCGGCTTCACCGCCGGCGAGATCAGCACGATGAAATCGATCCTGCCGGGCCTGCCCGAGGCATCGACCTTCACGCCCGCGACCTACGAAGCGAAGATCCGCGCCGGCTATGGCCCACTCGCCGACGCGTTCCTCCGCCTCTACCCCTCGGACGCGATCGGCGCGAACATGCTCGCCGCCGCGCGCGACGGCTTCTTCGCCTGGAACTCGCAGAAGCTGGTCCGCGAGCAGGCGCGGGCCGGCCAGCCGGCCTATCTCTACTATTTCGACCACCACATGCCGTCCTCGGACGCTGCCGGCATCCACGCCTTCCACGCCAGCGAAGTGCCTTTCATGTTCGGCACGATCGACCGGGTGACTGCGCTCTGGCCCAAGATCCCCGATATGCCGGCCGAGCGCGCGCTTTCCGACGCGATGGTCGATTACTGGGCGAGCTTCGCCCGTACCGGCGCTCCCACCGCTTCGGGCCATCCTGCCTGGCCATCCCACAATGCACGAGCCGCCTATATGCACTTCACCGACAAGCCGGAGGTCGCCGCCGACCTAAAGCCGGCCGAATATGCGCTGCACGATCAGGTCTTCTGCCGCCGCCGGGCCGCGGGGACCCAGCCCTGGAACTGGAATGTCGGGGTGATCGCCCCGCCGCTTGCCCCGGCCGCGGAGGCCTGCAAGTGATCGACGGCAGCATGCAGGACTTCCCGCTGACCCTCGACCGGATCGTCGAGCACGCAGCGAAATGGCACCCCGATGTGCAGGTCGCCACCGCCGGCGAGGGTGGTGCGATCACCCATGCCAGCTATGCCGAGCTCGACCGGCGCGCCCGCAAGATCTCGTCGCTGCTCGCCGGCCTCGGCGTGCGAAAGGGGGAGCGCGTCGCCACGTTGGCCTGGAACAGCCAGTCGCATGTCGAGAGCTGGTTCGCGATCATGGGCATGGGCGCGGTGTGCCACACGCTCAACCCGCGCCTCACCGCCCCGCAGCTCGCCTGGATGCTCGGCCAGTCGGGGGCGCGCATCCTGATCGTCAGCGCCGACCTGATGCCCCTGGCGCTCAGAATCCTCGACGAAGCGCCCGGTGTCGGGCAGGTCTTCGTGATCGATGGCGAGTTCACGCCCCAGATCCATGGCAGCGCGGCGATCGCCCAGCTCGAGCCGCTGCTCGACACCGCCGGCGAGGGCTTTGCCTGGGGCGATTTCGAGGAGAAGGCGCCGAGCGGCCTCTGCTTCACCTCCGGCTCGACCGGCGCCCCCAAGGGCGTGACCTACACCCACCGCTCCAGCTTCATGCACACGCTGCGCCTGCTCCAGGCCGATGTCTCTGGCATCACCAGCCAGGACGTGGTGATGCCGGTGGTGCCGATGTTCCACGCCAATGCCTGGGGCCTGCCCTTTGCGGTGCCGGCAGCGGGCGCCAGGCTGGTGCTGCCCGGCCGTCATCTCGACGGCGCCAGCCTGGCCCGGCTGATCGCCGCCGAGGAAGTCACCATCGCGGTCGGCGTGCCCACCGTCTGGCTCGGCCTGTGCGATCATCTCGACGCGACCGGCACCAGCCTGCCCTCGCTCAAGCGCATCCTTGTCGGCGGCGCGCCGATGCCGCCCGCGCTGATGGAGCGGATCGAGGGTCAGCTCGGCATCCCCGTTCAGACCAGCTGGGGCATGACCGAGCTGTCACCGGTCGGCACGTTCGGCGTGCTCAGCGCCCCCACGCGAGATGCGCTGATCTCTGGTCGCCCGGCGCTGGGCATGGACCTGCTGCTTATGGACGAGGCCGGCAGCCCGCTCCCCGAACAGCGCGATGTCGAGGGACGCCTGCACGTGCGCGGTGCCGCAGTGATCGAACGCTATTTCGGCCAGGACAGGCCGGCCACCACCGCCGAGGGCTGGTTCGATACCGGCGACCTGGCGAAGATCGATCGCGCCGGCAACCTGATCATCACCGGCCGCGCCAAGGACCTGATCAAGTCGGGCGGCGAATGGATCAACCCGGCCGAGATCGAAGCCGTGGTCTGCGCCCTGCCCCAGGTCAGCCTGGCGGCGGTGATCGGCCGCAGCGACGTCAAATGGGGCGAGCGGCCGCTGCTGCTCGTCGAGCTGCGCGAGGACCAGGAGATCAGCGACCAGGACCTGCTCGGCGCCCTGCGCGGCCAGGTCGCTTCTTGGTGGATTCCCGACGCAGTGGTGCGGGTACCGAGCATGCCGCGCGGCTCGACCGGGAAGATCGACAAGCTGCAGCTGCGGGCTGCGTATAGCGGCTGCTAGAACCGATACGTCATCCCGGCTTTCGCCGGGATGACGGCTACCTCAGACCCGCTCCACCACCAGCGCGATGCCCTGACCGCCGCCGATGCACATCGTCGCGAGGCCATAGCGCCCGCCCACACGCGCCAGTTCATGGACCAGCTTGGTCACGATGATCGCACCCGTTGCTCCCACGGGATGGCCGAGCGAAATGCCGCTGCCATTGGGGTTCACCTTGGCGGGGTCGAAACCGAGCGCATCGGAAACCGCACAGGCCTGTGCCGCGAACGCCTCATTCGATTCGATCACGTCCATGTCCGCGACCGACAGCCCTGCCCGGGCCAGCGCCGCCCGGGTCGCCGGCACCGGGCCCATGCCCATGTAATCCGGATCGACCCCGGCATGGCCATAGGCGACGATCCGCGCCATCGGCGTCAGTCCGTGCTCGGCCACGGCCTTCTCGCTCGCCAGCACGACGGCAGCGGCACCGTCGTTGATCCCAGAGGCGTTGCCGGCGGTCACGCTGCCGCCCGCCTTGAAGATCGTGCGCAGCTTCGCGAGATCGGCCGCATTGGCGTCCGCCCGGACATGCTCGTCGACATCAAAGACCCTGGTTGCGCGCCCCGCCTTCACCTCGATCGGCACGATCTGTCCGTCGAACCGCCCTTCCGCGATCGCTCGTACTGCACGGGCATGGCTCTCCGCAGCATAGGCGTCCTGGCGGGCCCGATCGATGCCGTGGCGCTCGGCGACATTCTCGGCGGTCACGCCCATCAGCCCGCCGCCGAACGGATCGGTCAGCGCGCCGTTGAGGCCATCGACCAGAGTAGCATCGCCCATCTTCTGCCCCCAGCGGGTGGCCGGTGCATAATAAGGCGCGCGGCTCATCACCTCGGCACCGCCGGCCACCGCGATCTCGGCATCCCCGAGCATCAGCATCTGCGCCGCCGACACGATCGCCTGCACGCCCGAACCGCATAGCCGGTTGACGGTAAGCGCCGGCACTTCCTTGGGGATACCCGCCTCGATACCGGCCACGCGGGCCAGATAGGCGTCACGCGGCGCGGTCGGGATCACCTGGCCGAACACGACATGGCCCACCGCCTCCGGTGCCACGCCCGCAGCATCGAGCGCCGCCCGCGTGACCGTGGCAGCGAGATTGCCAGGCGTCTCGGCCCCGAGCGCCCCGCCAAAGGTGCCGATCGCGGTGCGCCGCGCAGCGACGATGAAGACCTCGGCAGTCATGCGCGCTCCATGCTGGCGGCGCGCGCCGACATCTCATACTGATATTGTTCCTCGCCGCGGGCCGGGATCACTTCCCCTGCCCGGTCGCCGACGGCTTCCAGCCGATCGAGCAGCGTGTCGGCCACCCCCGCGCCATCGCCGAGGAACAGCCCCCGCGTCATGCTGACATGCGCCTGCTCGAAGCTGCCGGCGCCGGCCAGCAGGATCGCGCGGTTGGGGGCGTCCTCGGCCGCCAGCGCCACTACCGCCGGGCTCACCAGCGATGCGTCGAGCCCCGCCAGCATCTCTTCCGAATAGAGCCCGTTGGTCATCCCCGTCGCCGCGCTCGGCGCCAGGCTGTTGACCCGGATACCGTAGCGCTCGCCCTCGATTGCCAGGGTCTGCATCAGCCCGACCAGTGCCATCTTGGCGGCGCCGTAATTCGCCTGGCCGAAATTACCGTAGAGGCCCGAGGACGAGGTGGTGAAGATGATCCGCCCGTAATTCTGGGCGCGCATCGTGTCCCACACCGCCTTGGTGCAGTGGACCGAGCCCATCAGGTGGACGTCGAGCACCAGCCGGAAATCGTCCAGATCCATCTTGGCGAAGCTCTTGTCGCGCAGGATGCCGGCATTGTTGACGAGGATATCGATCCGGCCCCAGCGCGCCAGCGTATCCTCGCACATAGCCTGGACGCCGACGAAATCGGTGACGCTCACCGCCACCGCCATCTCCTCGCCTCCCTCAGCCTCGATCCGCGCGCAGACGGCGCGGGCCGCATCGCCGTTCATGTCGGCAACGACCACCTTCGCGCCGCGCTTCGCCAATGCGATCGCATGCGCCGCGCCCAGCCCGCCGCCGGCACCGGTGACGATCGCCACCCGGGTCGAGAGATCGATCCCCATCCTATTTTCCTTTCAGAGAGTGGCCGCATCGAGCGACGCGAAGGTGCGCCCCGAAGCCGCGAGTTCGACAAGCAGAGGCGCCGGCGCCCAGGCCCAGCCCTGCGGACCGGCGGCGAATTGTTCGATGCGTTCCAGCACCCGGGGCAAGCCGATCCGGTCGGCGAGATACATCGGCCCGCCGCGCTCGCCGGGGAAGCCATAGCCGTCGAGATAGACGACATCGATATCGACCGCGCGCCAGGCTATCCTCTCGCCGAGGATTTTCGCGCCTTCATTGACCAGGGCATAGATGCAGCGCTCGACGATCTCTTCGTCGCCGATCTCGCGCCGCTCGATGCCCAGCCGCGCGGATTCAGCAAGGATCAGCGCGTCGATCTCCGGGTCTGGCTCGGCGGTGCGTCCATCCGGATAGCGATAGAAGCCCGCCCCGGTCTTCTGCCCGAACCGCCCGAGTTCACAGACCAGATCGGGGATCTTCGAATAGGGCCGGTCGGGCTGGTCCACCGCGCGGCGCTTGCGGATGCTCCAGCCGATATCCTGCCCGGCCAGGTCCATCACCGCGACCGGCCCCATCGCCATGCCCCAGCGCTTGAGCGCACCGTCCAGCTGGCCCGGCAGCGCACCTTCCTCGAGCAGGTACCAGGCCTGGCGGAGATATTCCTCGAACATCCGGTTGCCGACGAACCCGTCGCAAACGCCGACCGCCACCGGGCTCTTGCCGATAGCCTTGCCGAACGCCATTGCCGTCGCCAGCGTCTCGGGCGCGGTTTTCGCGCCGCGCACCACTTCCAGCAGCTTCATCACATTGGCGGGCGAGAAGAAGTGCAGCCCCACCACCCGCTCCGGCGTGGCCGTGAAGCCGGCGATTGCATCGAGGTCGAGCGTCGAGGTGTTGCTCGCAAGGATCGCGTCCGTCCGGGCAACCCGCTCCATGCCCTCGAACACCTGGCGCTTCACCTCCATGTCCTCGAACACCGCCTCGATCAGCAGGTCGGCACCGGCAGCCGCATCGATCTCCGATGCGGCGGTGAGGGCAGCCAGACGGGCATCGGCGACATCCGCCCCGATCCGCCCCTTCTCGACCTCGCGCAGGATGGCTTTGGCGATCGTTGCGCGAGCCCTGTCGAGCGCCTCGGCACGCGGCTCGACCAGCACTATCTTCAGCCCCGCATTGAGCAGTGCCAACGCGATGCCGGTGCCCATCAACCCGCCGCCGATCACCGCGACCTGCCCGATCTTCCCCGGTTTCGCCTCACCCAGCCCGGGCACGCGCGCGGCAATCCGGCGGCCAAAGAAGGCGTGCCGCAATCCGCGTGACTCCTCCGAGCCCAGCAGCTCGCTGAACAGATCCGCCTCGACCCGCAGTCCGGCGACGAAATCATGCGTCCCGATCGCAGCTACGCATTCGACGATCCGCCGCTGGGCCAGCGAGCGCGGCCTGGCAGCGGCCAGTGCCTCGGCAAGGTCACCCGGTGCCGGCATCTCGCCGGTGCGGCGCACCGCCGGCACCAGCTCCGCCAGGGCGAGCGCCGCCGCCTCGGCATCTCCCGTCACCACATCATCGACCACGCCTGCCGCCTTGGCCTGGGCACCGTCGAGCACACGCCCGCTCAGCATCAGCTCGAGCCCTGCCTTCGCCCCGATCAGGCGCGGCAGCCGCTGGGTACCGCCGCCGCCGGGCAGCACACCGAGCGTCACTTCGGTCAGCCCGATCCGGGCGTTTCCGGCGCTGACCCGATAGTGGCAGGCCAGCGCCAGTTCGAGCCCGCCGCCCATGCAGACGCCGTTGATCGCCGCGACCACGGGCTTGGGCGAGGCCTCGATCGCCTCGATCATCGCGCGATTGGCGTCGATCTTCGACGGATCGCCATCGAACTCGGTGATCTGCGCGCCCGCACTGAAGATCTTCGGCCCGCCGCTGACGACGATCGCGGCCACTGCCGGGTCCGTCACCAGCGCGGCAAACGCCGCGGCGATCACCCCCACCCCGGCAACCGACTGGGTGTTCACCGGCGGATTGGAGAAGCGCAGCAGCGCAACCTTGTCCCGCCGTTCGACCTCGACTTGCAAAGCACCCCTCCCATTGGCAGCGTTGGGCTGCGACCTATCAAATGTTGGATTGTTGGACAAAGGGATTCTGATGGCACTTGGCAAGCTCACGATCGCGCGTGCCTATCAGGCGGTGCAGCAGGCGCTGGAGGAGGCGATCCTCAGCGGCGAACTGGCACCGGGCCAGCCGCTGCCGACCGAAACCGAACTGGCGGAGAAGTTCGGCGTGACGCGCCACACGGTGCGCGAGGGCATGCGTGCGCTCGAGCAAAGCGGCCTGGTGAAGCGCGATGCCGGGCGGCGGCTGCACGTCACGCGGCCGAAGCATGACGCGCTCGCCTCGCAAAGCTCGCGCGCGCTGATGATGCAGCAGGTCTCGTTCCGCGAGATCTGGGAAGTCGCGATGCAGCTCGAACTGCTGGCGATGGACCTGCTCGAGGGGCGGATCGACGATACACTGGTCGAGGCGCTGGAAGCCAATGCCGCGGCCATGAGCGAGGCGCTGGAGCGCGGCGAATCTATCTCGGCGCTCGACGTCGAGTTCCATGCGCTGATCGCCCAGGCCACCGGCAACCGCGTGCTGCTGATGTCCCGCGAACCGGTGTCGCTGCTTTTCTACCCCTCGCTCGACCGGCTGTTCACGCATCCGAGGACGCGCGATCGCTCGCCCTGGCGCATCCTCGAGGCGCATCGCGAGATCGTCGCCGCGCTCAGGGCGCGCGACCTGGCTACCGCCCGGCTATGGATGGAGCGGCATATGGCCGATTTCCGCCGCGGCTACGAACATGCCGGCTTGCCGCTGGATGCGCCGGTGGCACCCTGAGCTCGCCAATCGGGTCATCTTCGTTTCGCCTGCCCCGGCACGAAGAATACGGAGCGTGCGGCCCTCGGGCAGGCGGATCGTCACCTGCCGGGCGGCTTGCCCTGGTCGGGTGCGGTGCGGTCTGATCGTCTTCGCCCTGCCCGCTCGCGCTCCTATCCGGCATCGCCCGATCAGCGGACGGTGAACTCCACGGGAACCGAGAGCTGCAGCTCGTCCGCCCGGTCCTCGGGGATCGCCGGCAGCGGCTGGGCGCGGCGGATCGTCTCCATCGCGGCGCGATCGAGCGCGGCATTGCCCGACGAACGGAGCAGCGCCGCGTCGAGCACCCGCCCTGCCCGGTTCATCCGGAAGCGCACATAGGCGACGCCCTGCTCGCGCCGCGCCCGGGCCGATGCCGGATAGCGGCGATATTTCTCGAGATGCGCGAGCAGCCGCGCCTCCCAGCTCGCCGGCGCATCGCTGGACATGCGCGGGGCCGGCGGCGCGGGCGTCGATTTGGGCGCGGTCGTCTCGGGCACCGGATCGGCATTGGGCGCGGGCTCGACCGGCGGCGCCGGCGCGGTCGGCTGGGTGAGCAGGTGGGGCACGATCACCTTGGGCGGCTCGGGGCGCACGGGCTCGGCCATCCTGCGCGCCTTGCGTTCCTCCTGCACCCGCCCTTCCGGCACTTCGCGAACCGGTTCGGGCGGCGCGGCGAGCGGCAGCAGCTCCACCATCATCGGTGCCGGCCGCGCCGGGATCGTCGCAGGTGTCGCCCAGCGCAGCACGGCAAGCGCGAGCATCGCCGCCGGCACGGCAAGCGCACCACCCAGCCCGATCGACCGCGTCCGCCAATCCTGCGCACGATAGCCATGCCGCTGCACCGGCAGGAGCAAAGGCGACGCGACAACATCCTCCGGGAGCATCAGCTTCACGGCAGCCCCGCCCCGCTAGGCAGCGGTCGGGTGACAATCCACAGCGCACAGCCGCCCGTCATCACGGCAACGGTGAGCGCCAGGGGCCAATGCGGCCGCGCGCCGAGCCAGAACAGGCCATAGCCGAGCGCGATCCCCATGCAGGCCGCCCGCTTCGCCCGCGCCGGGATCGCCCGCTCGGCCTGCCAGGCGCGGATCGGGGGGCCGAAGCGCGGGTGGGTGCGCAACCAGGCATCGAGCCGCGGCGAGGATCGGGCGAAACACCCGGCGGCGAGGATGACGAAGATCGTCGTCGGCATCAGCGGCACGACGATGCCGACACCGCCCAGGCCCAGACAGACGAGCCCGGCGACCAGCCACGCCGCCCGGGCCCCGCGCCCGCCGTGCGGCGCTGCCGGTTCGGCGTCAGGCAAGGACGCTGTCGGCATGGCGCTGCACCCGGGCAAAGGCCGCCTTCGCCCCTTCGACGGCACGCGCCTCCGCTGCCTCGTCGAGCGGTATCGCGTCGAGCGCGGCGGTGAAGCTGCGCCACTGCGCGGCCGGCCCTTCCGGCGCTGGCGCCAGGTGTCGCGCGCCATGCGTATCGGACAGGCCAAGCTTCGCCGCCGCCTTGCGCAGCAGCGCCGCCCCCATGTTCGATCCTTCCGCGACATAGAGCCAGCCGAGCGCCGTGGCGGGGTCGACCTGGCCGGCCGCGAACGCCGGCGCATCGGCCTCCGCCTCGCCCAGTCCGAGATCGGCCAGGTCGGCTTCGATCAGCGGCAGCCGGCGCCGGTCGGCAAGCCCGGGCAGCAGCGCGCGCATCGCGGGATCGGCGTAGAGCGCGTCGACGTCGCGGTGGAAGCGCCGCTGCATCGCGACGAAGCGGACATAGCCGGCCAGGCTCTCGAACAGCCCGGCGTCCATGATCGAGCGATCGAGCCCGTCATGCACCTCCCGCGTCGCCTGCTTGAGCCGCTGCGATCGCGGCAGGTTCGTCACATCGGTCATCCACATGCTCCTTCAGAACCGGAAGTTCACGCCGAGACGGATGCTGTGCGCATCGGCATTGCTGCGCGTGCGCCGCCCGTTCACCGTGCTCGACGTGCCGGTGTAGCTGGTCATCTCGCGCAGGATCGCGCCGGTCACCGGATCGCGCAGGATGGCGTTGGTCACCGGATCGCGGAGAACCGCGCCGGCTACGGTGAAGTTCCGCCCCACGCCCGCGCGGGCATCGTCGAACCGGAAGGCGCCGCTGCCATAGCGCGCATAGCCATAGTCGCCGCGCACCGACCAGTTGTTGCCGAGCGCCCACTCGACACCGCCTCCCACGCTCCAGCCGGTCGCCAGCCGCCGGTCCTTCTCCGAGAACATCGGCGCAGAATTCTGGCTGAAACGGCGATTGGCGTTGAAATAGGACGCTGCCGCATTGTCCAGATACTGGGTGCGCGTCTGCACTTCCTGCATCAGCGCAAGACCCGCGCTGCCGAACACCAGCACCGGCCCCGTCGCATAGCCCAGCCGCGCGCGCAGCCCGCCGGTCCAGTCCGAAGCGAACTCGGTATCGGCCTGGTTTCGCATGTCCTGCGGCGTGATGATCGACGTGTTGACCAGCAGCTCGGTCGAGTTGGTGTAGAGCCGCGACCGCGCCCGGCTCAGGCCGAAATCGCCTTCGATGCCGACCACCCAGTGCCGCGCCAGCTGCCAGGTGTAGCCGCCGAGCAGCCCGATCCGGCTGCCATTGCCCTCGGCCTCGCCGACTTCGGTGGCGGGAATCCCGCCGGTCGCGCCGTTGCCGGCGGTCGAGCGGGTGCGGCGGCTTTTGACGAAGTCGTGCCCCGCCGCGAGCCCGATATAGGGGCCGGACCAGTCGCCGTCGAAAGCGGCCGGCGCCGGGCGCCCGTTCAGCGCCTCGATCGCCCGCTGGCGGGCATCGCGCGACCGGTTGCGCGCGGGGCCGCCAAAGCCGGCGGTCATCCCGATCCGGACCGTCCGCCCCGGCGAAGGCATCAGCCCCAGCGTCAGCGCGTCCATGTAATAGCGATCGGTCAGGTTATCGATCGCCACGTCGAGCCGCAGATCGTCGCTGATGTCGAAGGTGCCATAGGCGTCGAACAGGTCGTACGGCGACCAGTCGATGCTGGTCATCGAGCCGCCAAAGGTGATGATCGGCGTGTCGCGCCCGCCGACATGGCGATAGCGCCCGCCCAGGGTGAGCCGCTCGTCGAGCAGGCGGACGCCCGCGTTGACGTTCAGGCTCAGCTTGGGCGGCAAATGCGCCGGGACATAGCTGTCCGCCGTGCCCCCCTCGCGGCAGGTGTGGTTGGTCCCGCAGAACTGCTTGAAGGTGTAATAGGTGCCGCCGAAATCGGCGAAGACCACGCCGGCATCATATTGGAACGATGCCTCCACGCCCTGCAGCCGCGCCTTCTCGATATTGACGATCGAGGTCATGCCCTCGCTGATGCCGCGGGTCAGGTAGTCGTCGATATCGTTGCTGAAATAGGCAAGCTTGGCCTGGAGCAGGTCGCCGGCCTTCGCCAGGTTCGCCAGTTGCAGGTTCGCGCCGACTTCGCTGTTGCGGGCATGCTCCGGCCGGATCGGGTTGCGCGGATCGGGGTAGAAGGAAAAACCCGTGGTGGATTCGAACAGGCTGGGGTTGCGGATCGCCTCGGCATAGCGGGCGTAGAATTGCAGGCCCTTCACGGGCTCGATCAGGAAGGACGCGATCGGCGCGAAGCCGGCATTGCTTTCGCGGTTATAGCCGGTGACCTCGACCTGCGGCGTGCCGGCCCAGGTATGCGTCTCGGTCAGATCCTGCGAGACGGTGTTGGTGTAGCGCAGCGCGGCGTTGAAGGTCACCCAGTCGTTCGGCTTCAGCTCGCCGGCGATGAAGCCGCTGAACTCGTCGCGCCAGCCATGCCGCGGCTCGACGAACGAAGTGTAGCCCGAATTGCCCTTGTAGGTGTCCCAGCCGCGCGGAGGAGTCATGTCCTCGCGCGCATAGCTGCCGCCATAGTCTAGATCGAGCCGGCCGAGCGGCGTGTGCAACGTCGAGCGGTTCGAGAGGTTGACGCCCCAGCGGGTCGACTGGCTCTGATAGGCCGCGTCGGTCACGCTGACATTGCCGTTGGGGAAGACGTATCGGTACAGCGTCTCGATGCTGGTGAAGCTGTCGGTCTTCCAGGCGTCGATCTTCAGGTTGATCAGGTCGGTGCTGTCCGGATCCCAGCGATAGCGCGCGGTATAGGTGTTGACCTCGGCGCGGCTGAGCGGCGCCTGCAGCGCCCCGCCGAAGCGGATGATCTGCGAGGGCATCATCTCGCCGAAATCGCTTTCGTAGCGGACATAGGACAGGTCGATCCCATGCCCGTCGCCGAAGCGCCAGGTGCCGCGCAGCAGGTAGGAGCTGTTGTCCTGCGAGGTGCTGAGCACTTCCTCGCCCAGATTGTAGCGCTGGAGGACATTGCCGAGCGTGCCGGTGCCGCCCGGCGGCACGGTGCCGTGCTCGCCGCCGAAATAGTTGCCGAGCTTGCGCCGCGCGACCGCGCCGACCAGCTCGATATCGCCGACACGCCCGGCGGCAGCGACGCTGAAGTTCCAGCCACCCAGGTCGAGCGCCCCCGGCCGGTCGAACCGCTCGGCGCTGCCCGTGCCGGTGCCCGGCGTCGCCGTCGGCGGCGGCGCGACATTGTTGCCGGACAGTCCGCCGCGGAAGCGGATGCCGAAGTCGTTACCCTCGGCGATCAGGTCCTTCGCGCCGATCGTATCGACACGCACCAGGCCGCCGGTCGCGCCGACGCCGTCGGCAGCGGCGCTCGGCCCCTTCTCGATCGTCACGCTGCCGACCAGGTCGGGATCGAGATAGGTGCGCCCCGCCACGCCGGAATAGCCGCGATAGACGGTCGATTGCTGGAGCGATCCGTCGATAACCACCGGCACGCGGTCCATCCCCTGCATGCCGCGGATGTTGACGTCGAGCGCGCCCGAATTGCGGTTGTCGCCGTTGAGCACGCCCGGCGTGCCGCTCAGGAAGTCGCCCGGCGAGGTGCCGCGGAAGCGCTCGATCCGCTCCCGGCTGAAATAGGCGGTGGACTGGGCGCCGGTGAAGGTCCGTCCCTCGCCCGCATTGCCGGCGACCGTGCCGCCCGCACCCCGGGCGCCGCCACCCGCACCGTCATTCGCACCCTCGACGCGCAGCGTGCCGAGCTGGACCGTGCCGGCATCGGCACGCGGCGCGGCTTCCAGGATCGCCGAGGTCGCGGCGGTGAAGCGATAGGTCAGCCCCGTCCCCTCGAGCAGCCGGCTCAGCGCGGCTGCGGCGGAGAGATTGCCCTTAACTGCGTTCACCCGGATCGCGGTGCCGTCGATCCCGCTCCAGGATACCTGCACGCCCGATTGCCGCATATAGATACGCAGCGCTTCCTCGAGCGTCGCCGCCGGAATATCGAATCCCTGCACCACCGCACCATTGCCGCTCTGGGCGTGCGCGACGGTCGCGCCCATGGCGAGCGCGATCACGCTCGCGCTGCGCAGGCAGCGAATGGCAACGGACATGGCGAAGTTGGAACGAAGCATGGAGCCCCCGGTTCGATGAGCGCCGCCCCGCGCGGCCCCTTCAAATGCATATGCTAATCATTATCAGTTATACATCTGAGAGACTGGCGCCGGAGAGAAACACCCAACCCCCTTTCGGTGATTTTTATCGGATCAGCAGAATCCCGCCCGGCAGGCGGGTCATCCGCAGCCCCGCGGCGGCGGCAATCGCGGCCAGCGCATCGTCGGGACGATCGATCCGGAACACGCCGCTGACCGGCTTTGCCCGACCAAGATCGGCCATCAGTATCACCGGCGCGGCACGATAGCGGCGGATCTCGGCGATTGCGGCAGCGGCGGGCTGCCGATCGATAAGCAGCTCGCCCTGACGCCAGGCCGCAATCCGATCGGGCCGCACGTCCGCCAGCCGCGCAACAGCCCCATCGACATAATGTGCGCGCTGCCCGGCAGTCAGCGGCGTCGCCCCGCGCGCCGCGATCACCCGTACCGCGCCCTGGCTAACCGCGACATCGGCGCCCTCGCCATTGCCGGTCGAGACTTCGAAGGCGGTGCCGACATCCTCGGTGGTGCCGCCCGCCGCATCGACGCGGAACGGCCGCCGGTCGCCATGCGCGACGTTGAACCAGGCTCGCCCGCGCAGCAGCCGCACCCGGCGCTCGCCCTGGGCATACTCGACGGCAATCGCCGATCCGCTGTCGAGCATGGCGGCGGAGCCGTCCGCCAGCGCGACCGAACGGATCTCGCCGGTGCCGGTCAGGTGATCAGCCCGCAGCCGGACGTTCAGCTCAGGTGCGGCGACCAGCACGGCCAGGCAGGCCGCCATTCCCGCCCCCACCAGCCCGCGCCGCACCGGCCGCGGCAGCGCGCGCCATCCGCCTCCACTCCGGCGATCCCGCCGCGCGGTCACCGGCGACAGCTCGGGCTGGGCGAACAGGCCGCGATGCACCTCCAGTTCCTGCCAGAAGGCCCGCTCGCGCTCGAAGGCACGGGCATGCGCAGGGTCCGCCGCCAGCCACTGCCGGAGTTCCGCCAGCGCCCCGCCGCGCATCTCACCCGAGGCGAGCAGCCGCACCCATTCGCGCGCGCGCTCGGCAATCTCGCCGGACCTGTCCATCGATCCCGTCATCCGTTCGCGCAAGAGCCCCTCCGCGCATAGGACTGTCGGTCGCGCCAAACACCCAACCCCCGATACCGCGATTTCCTCATTCGCCGTCGCGCGCCCTGGCCAGCAGTTGCATCGCGCGCCGCATATGCTTCTCGACCGTGGTGGTCGAAACCCCCAGCCGCTCGGCGACCGCACGCTGCGACAGCCCTTCATAGCGATGCAGCTCGAACACCCGCCGCGTCTGCTCGGGCAGCGCCCGCGCCGCCGCCTCCACCCGGGCGAGCGTGTCGTTGGCGATCGCCACCCGCTCGGCCGCAAGCGCTTCGTCGCATCCCCAGAGCAGCGCCTGCGCCTCGACCTCGATGTCGGATCGGCGCGCCTCGCCCTTGAGGTGATCGATCGCGAGATTGGTGGCGAGGCGATAGAGATAGGCGCGTTGATTGGTGATCGGCGGATCGTCCGCGATGCGCTGCGCCCGCAGCCACAGGCTCTGCGTCACATCCTCGGCCGCCGCCGGATTGCCGACAATCCGCCCGATCAGCCGCAACAGGGACGGCCTCTCCGAAACTACGAGCCGGGATATGACGAGTGCGTTCGTCCGCATGTCGCGGCTCTAGTAATTTTGCGAATGACTCGCAACAACCAGCGAAGATCGGTCGCTGCGGATCAGGTCCCGCTCAGGCGATGATCCGTCCCGCGGCCAGCGCCCCCTCGCCATAGGCGCGCAGCGACCGGTCCGCCTGGAAGAGCAGGTCCCGTTCGATCGCCAGGCCCAGCGGCCCGCGAAACTTGCCGAGTTCGGCAAGCGAAACCGTGCACACGCGTGGGGCGCCGGGAAGCGGATCGCACAGCCCAAAGGCCCGGTCGGGATCCCTCGGGTCGAGTTCCGTCAGGAGCCAGATGCCCCCGGTATCGGGGCAGTGCAGCTTGACGACGGGCATGGGGTCATGGGCGATACCTGCCAGGGTCTTCTCGCCATTTTCGAGGAGCGCGCCCAGGATCGCGGTGGGCAAATCAAGCGTCATATGGTTTCCGTTACTGACATGCGACGCGGTCCCCGCGCCTCGCCGCCGTTCGGATCCCGGCACTCCGCCGGTCTTCCCCAGGTAAATCAGGGCCTTGGCCCGGACAATCGGAAGCCCGCCTGCCTGACAAGATTTTACATCGGGATGGGGCGCTCCCCTGTCGGCCATGCGCCTAGCCCCGCCGGGCCGGGGGACCCGGCGGGGCAGCACGGCCCGACAATCGAGGGAGAGTCGGACCGGCCGGGACTCCGGGAGCACGTGGGGCGTGCTGTCCGGAGGGGGGCGAATATCGTCTGCACGAACGCGCGCACCCCTGAGCCACGCGTCCCGAGACGGCCCGCCAATATCCCATCCGCCTGGGCAAAGCCCGATCAAATGAGCTTCGGTTACAACAGTTTACAATCGCACTCCGCGACGATTGCGCCAGCGCGCGGACAGGAGGGCTCGAACCGCACCTTCCCGTTACAACAGTTTACACCGGCAATGACTGTCCCCGTGGGCAGCGCTTTGCTAGCACCTCACCATGAGGCGAGTTGGTAGCAGCCCAGGAAAGCCCCGCGTCCATTCGGCGCGATCGATCTGGAGGAAACGCACGCGACACCGACATCTGGAGTTCGGGAATAAGTGCTCGCTCTCAATGACAAAGGACGAGACGTACTTGCGTAACGGTTTCAGCCGCGATGGTCGCTGTTAAGCCGGGGTTCCCGGACCAGAACGGTGCGATGCACATCGCCGTGGTCGACGATGACGAGGAGATCATCGACTTCGTCAGTGCCGCGCTGACCGCAGCCGGATATGTCTGCACCCCGTTCCGGACCGGCGCCGCCCTGCTCGCCGCGCTGCGCCGCCAGACCTTCGACCTCATCCTGCTCGACTGGAACCTGCCCGACAGCCTGGGCATCGACCTGCTCCGCTCGATCCGCGGCACAGGAGCGCATTCGACCGCGATCATCATGCTGACCAGCCGCTCGGACAAGGACGACATCGCCGTCGCCCTGCAGACCGGAGCCGATGACTATGTGGTCAAGCCCGAAAGCTCGATCGTGATCGCCGCGCGCGTTGGCGCGGTGCTCCGCCGCTCGTTGCCCGATGCCGCGCAGCAGCGCGTCTCGATCTTCGGCAAATACGGCTTCGACCGGCTGACCGGCCATGTGCGCTTCGAGGGCGCCGATATCCCGCTCAGCGCCAAGGAGTTCGGGCTCGCGCTGCTGCTCTTCGAGAACATGCACCGGCCGCTGTCGCGCAGCTATCTGCTCGAGAAGATCTGGCAGAGCGCGGGCGACCTCCCTACCCGCACGCTCGACATGCACGTCTCGCGCATCCGCGCCAAACTCAACCTGACCCCCGCCAATGGCTACCGCATCGTGGCGATCTCCGGCTTCGGCTATCGCATGGAGCAGTTCGGCGCGGAGGAGTTGCAATGATCCTCGACACGCCCCCACCCGTCACGCGGCCCGCGCCGCATGCCAATGCCATCGCCTATGTCATCCGGCGCGGCGATACGTCCGACCAGCTGAGCCGCAAATATCTGGTCGAGGGACGCGACTGGCGCGCGCTGCTCAAGCTCGCCCGGGTGCAGAACCCGCGCCGCTTGCCGACGGGTCGGCAGCTCCTGATCCCGCGAAGCTGGCTGCGCTACCGGATCGAGCCCGCCCGGCTGGCCAGCTATCGCGGCAAGGTGGCGATTACCGCCAACGGGCGCGAAGCCTCCGCGGTGATCGGCGCGAGCATCGACGAGGGCATGTTCATCGCCACTGCCGCCAACAGCTTCGCCACGCTGATCCTTGCCGACCAGTCGCGGATCGTTTTGCCCTCGCAAAGCCGTGTGCGGGTCCGTGAATTGCGCCGCATCCTGCTCACGAACGCGATCGACTATCGCCTGGAAATCACCAGCGGCCGGCTGGAGACCAAGGTCCAGCCGCTGGAGGGACCGTCCGGCAGGTACCGGATCGAGACGCCGGTGAGCATGACAGCCGTGCGCGGCACCGAGTTCCGCGTGTCGTTCGCGGCGGGAACGGCGATCACCGAAGTGCTGAGCGGCCATGTGCTCGTCACCGACAGCGACGGGCAGACGCGCGCGCTGGCGCTCGATCCCGGCATCGGCGCGGCCCGCGACGGCGACGGCGCGGTGCGTACCGAGCCGCTGCTCCCTGCCCCCGCGCTCGAGGATCCGGGCGCCGTGCAGCTCGACGACAATGTCGCGTTCCGCGCCGCGCCGACGCCGGGCGCCGCGCGCTATCGGCTGGTCATCGCCAGCGATGCGGGCTTCATCGACAATAATGTCGAGCAGATCTCCGAGGATGGCCGTTTCACCTTCACCGACATTCCCAATGGCAACCAGTTCGCGCGCATCTCGGCGATCGCGCCGAGCGGTGTCGAAGGCTTTGCCCAGAGCTATGGCTTCAAGCGCCGCCTCGCCTCGCTCCATGCCTCGGTCGACACGGCGGACGATGGTTATCGCTTCCGCTGGTGGGGCTCGGGCAATGGCACTCGCCGCTATCGCTTCCAGCTGCTGAGCGACACGCCCGAGGCCCCTCCGATCGTCGATCGAGTCGGGCTCGAGCAGGACTCGCTCACGCTCCACCGGCTCACGCCCGGCGTCTATCACTGGCGCGTCGGCCTGTTGCAGATCGAGGCGGACGATACCGTCGAGACCTGGACCAATCCGGAGAAGCTGACGATCGCCGGCCCGTCCGCCAGGCGCAAGGCGGATCGCTGACCTTGGCCCGCACCCGGCTGCTGCTGGAGTGGACGGCGATCGCCCTGCTGGCACTGGCCGTTTCCAGCGGCCTGGTGCTGGGTGGCGGCGTCTCCCGGCTGGACAGTGCGCTCTATGACGGCCTGGTCCGCTTCCGTGCCGCGCCGCCCTCCGACCGGATACTGATCGTCGCGATCGACGATGCCAGCGTTGCCGCGCTCGGCCATTGGCCTTGGCGCCGCGACATCCATGCCCAGGCGCTCGCGCGCATGACGGCGGCCCGGCCCGCCGCGATCGCCTATGACGTGCTCTTTACCGAGCCCGCCGCGCGCCCCGCCGAGGATCGGGCACTGGCCGGGTCGATGCGCCGCGCGCCGATCGCCCTGCCCATCCTGCTAGAGGCACCCGGCACCGCCGGCAGGGAATTCGACGCGACCCTTCCGATCTCGCCCGAGCGCGAGGCGGCGGCGGCGCTCGGCCACGTCGCGCTGCCGCACGATCCGGACGGCAGCGCCCGCGCCGCGCTGCTCGCCCTCGACATCGACGGCCACCCCTTCCCGCATCTCGCCGAGACGGCCTATCGGCTGGCCAACCGCGCGCCCTCGCCGGCCTTTGCCCACGCCGCCGCGCAGGGCGACTACCGGGTGTTCGTGCCCTATGCCGCAGCGGGCAGCTTCCGCACCGTGCCGTTCAAGGACGTGCTCGCGGGCGACGTTCCCCATGGCTTCCTCGAGAACAAGCTGATCCTGGTCGGCGCCACCGCGGCGGGCCTTGGCGACCGGCATTTCGTCGCGGGCGCGGGCACCCTGCCCGGCGTGGAGGTGCAGGCCAATCTGCTGAACGCGCTGCTCGCCGACCGCTTCGTCCAGCTCGCATCGACGCCGTGGCGCCTGCTCTTCGCCGGATTGCCCAGCATCATCCTGCTGCTGCTCTTCCTGCGGTTGCGGCCGACCCAGTCCCTGCTCGCAGCGCTGGCGATCTTCGCGGTGACGGCGACGCTGCCCATCATCCTGCTCCTGCTCGCCGGCATCTGGATCCCGCCGGTATCGGCACTGCTGGCGCTCGCGCTGGTCTATCCGCTCTGGGGATGGCGCCGGTTGAGCGCCATCCACCGCGCGATGTCCGATGAGCTGACCCGCTTCGGGGCGGACAGCGCCATCGCCCCTTCCGCGCCCGTGGGGCTCGATCCGACGGGCAGCAATGCGCTGGCGCTGAGCAGCTCGATTGCGCGCCTGCGCGATCTCAAGCAGTTCGTCGCGGACACGATCGAGGGGGTTGCCGATCCATTGATCGTGACGACCCTGTCAGGCGAGGTGCTCCTGGCCAACCAGCCCGCACAGCTGCTGCTCGACGGCCCGCTCGACCTGTCGGAAGTGGCGCGGCTGATCCAGGAACCGCCGGCGGAGGACTTGCGCCTTTCCGACGGACGCAGCTTCTCGCCGCGCAAGACCGCCCTCACCGGTGCGACTGCCGAGCAGCGCGGCTGGATTCTGCTGCTCGCCGACATCAGCGCGATCCGCGCCGCGGAGCGCGACCGCGAGGTCGCGATCGAGTTCCTCAGCCACGACATGCGCTCCCCCCAGGCCGCGATCGTGGCGCTGGTCGAGGGCGAACCGGGCAAGGATATTCCCGATAGTCTCGCGCGCCGGCTCACCGGCCATGCCCGCCGAACGCTGCGCCTGGCCGAGGATTTCGTACAGTTTGCCCGGCTGGAGACCGCTGCCTTCCAGCCCGAGGAAATCGACGTGGCGGATTGCCTGGCCGAAGCGAGCGACGCGGTCTGGCCGCTCGCCAACGCCAAGGGCGTGCGCGTCGTCGTCGATGCCGGCTTGGAACCGCACTGCATCCAGGGCGAGCACCAGGCATTGACGCGCACGCTGCTCAACCTGCTCGACAATGCCGTGAAATTCAGCCCAGAAGGGGGAGAGGTTCATTGCACCCTGGAAGCGGTGACGGAGGAAGGCGCACGCTGGCAGCGCGTCGAGGTGCGGGACGCCGGATCCGGCGTGCCCGCCGAACAGCTGCCCTGGCTGTTCGAGCGCTTCGGCCCGACATCGAAGGAGAAGAAGGGCCTAAGCGCCGGCCTGGGCCTCGCCTATGCCCGCACCGTGGCGGAGCGCCACAACGGCGTCCTGGTCTATCGCGCCGCACCAGGCGGCGGCGCCTGCTTCACCCTAGTCCTTCCCGCCAGTCCAGGGGCTGCCTGACAGGGCGGCGCGGGCCAGCAGCGGCAGCACCTTCCGGACCGAGCGCGGGCAGCGATGCGCGGTCGCCGCGCTCCGGAAGAGCACCCGACCGCCGTCCCGCGCGATCATCGCGACCGACAGGACATATTGGCTACGACGGCAGGTGGCGATGCCTTCGGGATCGTCGGGAACCGGCCTGACGCCCGGAAGCGCCACCTGGAGCGCCTTGCGCGCGACCGCGAACCCCACATCGACGCGGACCGACGCGGCAGGATCCTCCTGTAGGCCGGCTGCGACCAAGGCGCGGCGCACTTCCTCGCGCGCCTCGATGCCGATCGGCGTACTGGTGTCCGTACCGGCGATGGTGAAGCGCGTCGCTGGCGGCACCGAAGGCTCGCCGACGATCAGGTCGCTCCGCTCGATCGGCGCGACGCAACCGGCCAGAAGGGCGCAGAAGGCAGCCGTGATCCAGAAAGCACAACGCAATTCGTTCCCCCTCATGGTCCACCGGGGAGAACCATAGAGATGCCGCCGCCGAGCCTCAACTCGGCGGCGACTGCGACCGATGGGAGGTTCGCAACCATGCGTGTAACCGGTTAGATCATAGGAAGTCGCGCGCCATTTCGCCCGCTTTACAAGGTTTTACAAAGCCCGATCAGAAGCGGGTAACGACGACCCTGTCTCGCCCTTCCTTCTTCGCCCGGTACAATGCCTTGTCGCTCTCCCCGATGATGTCTGCAGGCGCGATCGCGCCGGGATCGGTCACCACAACACAGCCGCAGCTCATCGTCACGAAGGGCGAAATGGGCGACGCGGCATGCGGGAGCCGCGCCCGCGCCAGTTCGGTCGCGATATCCTCGAGCAGCTGTCGGGGCTGGTCCGTGCCGGGCAGCAACAGCATGAACTCCTCACCGCCATAGCGCGCGGCAAGGTCATAAGGCCGCCGGGCCGCGTCGGCGAGGATATCGGCGATCCGCTTCAGCGCGGCATCGCCCCGCACATGGCCGTAGCAATCATTGTAGAGCTTGAAGAAATCGACATCGACCATCGCCAGGGCAAGCGGCTGGCCCGTGCGCGCGGCATGCAGGCAGGCCCGTTTCAACGCTTCGTCGAAGCGGCGGCGGTTGGCGATACCGGTCAGCGCATCCTCGCCGGCCTGCCGCCCCAGCTCGGCGGTGCGCAGGGAAAGCGCCAGCTTCTCCTCTTCCAGCGAGAGATTCGCCTGCGTCAACCGTGCCTCGACCAGGCGGGCGCGCTCGCGAAGATCGGTGACGTCGCGGGCGATACTCACCAGGCCGTCGATCTCGCCCCGTTCGTTGCGATGCGGACTCCGGGTGATGAGGAAGATCCGTTCCCCGCCATCCACCCGGAAGACTTCCTCGGTGACGGAGCAGATGCCAGTCGACAGGACCTGCTCCTCCCCCGCGCGAAGGCGCATGCCGATCGCGTCGCCGAAGATCTCGATCGCGTTCCGGCCGAGGATTTCCCCGCGCGGCAACCCCGCCAGCGCCTCCGCGCTGCGATTGAGCATCAGGCAACGGCCCAGCCGATCCTGGAAAGCGATGACGTCGTCGGCGCTGTCCATAACCGCGCGCAGCTTTCCATGGACCGACTGGGCCTCTCGCGCCCTGTCGCGGGTGGAGATCCCGGGCGATGCGATACGGGGCGGTGCGGGAAGGCCCAGATTGCGCACGAACGCCATGAACAACTTGCGGCCGGCGACCATCTGGCAGGCAAGGCGAACCTCGGCCGGATAGGTGGTGCGATCCTTGCGGACGACGATCTGCGACAAGGTGGCGGCGGCCCCCGGAACCGCGGCGGCCCACAGCCTTGCGTTCGCAGCCGGCGCCCTGCCGCAGGATATCTCGTCGACCGTCAGCCCGGTCAGCTCCGCCCGGCTATAGCCCAGGTCGCGGCAGAAGCGGTCGTTCACGTCGAGGATGCGCCCGGTCATGTCATGCACCAGGAAACCGTCCGGCGAACCTTCGATCAGGATGCGGAGGCTGTCCGCGCCCATCGCCGGCACGTCCGGCACGATCTCCAGGGGATGCGCGCCCATCAGGCCCTGCGCCGCGCGCACGGGATCGCGCGCCCTTCCCCGTTCAGTTCCGGCCGATACCGGCAATAATTGATCACGCCCCACCCAAGCTCTTCGCAAACCCGATACAGATCGCTGAGCCATCCGGGATCAGCGCACCCACCGTATCCGCCAAAAGCTTTACCGAAGAACAGCCCCGCAATGTAAAATTCGTTTTACATTACAAGATTTTACAACAGCAATATCCGAGTCAAAGTGAGTTCGTTCTGCAGCTAGTTGCCCGCCCCGGTCGTCGCGAGCCGGCCATGGTTGGCCGCGGAGACTAGCGCGACGAGGTCCGCAGCGTCGGCCTGTGAAAGCGATCCGGGGTCGTCCTGTGGCATCGAGCGCCGGATCTTCTCGTAGAGCCTCACCGTCTGGCCGCGCCACTTCGCTTCGAACCGCGCCCCGGTCAGCGCCGGGGCTTCCTCGACGCCTTCGAAGCTGCGGCCGTGGCAATCGGCGCAGCGGGCGAGATAGACCGCGCGCCCGCGCTCTCCGACGGCAGGCCGGGGCAGCGCCGCCGCTGACAGCAACGCCACCACGCCCGGAAGCAGCAGGTGCAAATGCAGGCGCCTCACTTGATTCGCTTGCGCGTGCCCTTCTCCTGCACCGGTAGCTGCTGTTCCGCGCCCGGCACCGGCGGATTGGGCAGGTTGGCCGCCGCATAGGTCGCGCGGTCAAGCATCGCCTGGGTGCCGGGCAGCGGCGGAAATCTGGTCGCGGACTGCTGGAAGCGGAATGCCGCGGTCAGGTCGCCGAATGCCTGGCGGCGCCATGCGCTGATATTGGGCTCGCGCACGCCGGTCACCTGCTCGCAGAACTGGAGCACCGAGGTATGGTCGAAGGGCTGGCTGCACACCCAGCCACCCGCCGTCCAGGGCGAGATCAGGATGCAAGGCACGCGGAAGCCGCCGCCGATCGGCAGGCCGTTGACGAACTCCTGCGGCGTGCCCGGCGCGGGCACCGGCGGCGCCACGTGATCGAACAGCCCGTCATTCTCGTCATAGTTGAGGATGAAGACGGTCTTGGCCCAGACTTCTGGATTGGCGGCGAGCTCGTTCAGCCGGTCGGCGATGAACTTGGCGCCGGCCGCCGGCATGTGTTCGGGGTGCTCGTTCGCCTCGGCGCTTGGCATGATCCAGGAGACGGCGGGCAAGCGGTCGTGCAGCACGTCCTGCGCGAAGGCGCCCTCGTCGGTGTCGGGCATGCCCTTCACCGCCAGCGGCGAGCCCGCCGGCGCTTCCCGGAACTGGGCGAAATACTTGAACAGATTGTGCGCGCGCTTGCCCTGCTCGCCATATTGATAGACCCGCCACGGCACGCCCACCGCCTCGAGCCGCTCGGCATAGGTGATCCAGCGAAAGCCCTCGGGCGGGGCCTTGTTGCTGATCACCGGGCCGCCACCGGTCGCCTCGGTGTCGATCATGCCGGTCATCCAGTAGAGCCGGTTCGGCCAGGTCGGCCCCATCACCGAGCAGTGATAGGCGTCGCAGATCGTGAACGCCTCGGCCAGCGCATAGTGGAACGGGATGTCCTCGCGCTTGAAATAGCCCATGGTGTAGGGCCCGTCGGTGCCGTCCGCCGCGCGGTGCGCCGGCAGCCACTGGTCCATCCTGCCTCCGTTCCATGCCTGGTGCTGCACCTTCCAGGCATGGCTGGTCGAGGGCAGCTTCTGCGCGTTGGTGGTCGCGGTATCGAGGTGGAAGGGCAGCAGGTAGCCGGCCGGGTTCTCGGCGTCCGGCTGGTGGAACACGCTCCTGCCGTCCGGCAGCTTCAGCGCATCGGGATCGCCGAAGCCGCGCACGCCGGAGAGCGTGCCGAAATAGTGATCGAAGGAGCGGTTCTCCTGCATCAGCATCACCACATGCTTGATGTCCTTGATCGATCCGGCGCGGTTCGGCGCCTGCGCCAGCGCCTTCTGCACGTTTGGCGGCATCAGCGTGGTGGCGGCGGCGAGCGAGGCGAGCTGCGCTGCATCGGCGATCAGGCGGCGGCGGGTTAAGATCGGGGTATCTGCCATGGGAAGGTTCCGCTGGTTGCGATGAAAGGAGACCGCGCGCCCTAGAAGCGTGCGCGGATGCCGAACGTGCCGGTGCGGCCGTTCTGGACGAAGATGGCGCTGTGGTTCGGGAAGCTGCTCGCGCTGGTGGCAAGCGTGCCCGGCACGATCACGTTGTAGGGCTGGCTGAGCAGGTTGTTCACCGAGAAATAGGCCTCCCAATGCTTCACCAGCTTGATCCGGCCCGACACGCTCAGATCGGTGCGCGCCTGGAACCAGCTCGGCGTGGTGGAGCGGTATTTGTCGTCGTTCCACAGCATGTTGACGAAGAGCTTTACCGGCCCCTTCTCGTACATCAGCGCCGCCGATCCGATGTTCTTGCCGACACGGGTGATCGGCTCGCTCGGCTCGTTGTGCATGAAGCCGCCGCGTACCGACAGCCCGTCGAACGGCGCGGGCAGCCAGCTCAGCGAATGCTGGAACGAGACCTCGATCCCCTTGATGCTCACCACGCCGAGCTGGCGATAGGTGGTGTAGGTATAGTCGGCATAGGACGGGTCGTCGGCGTAGCCGCCGGCCGCGCTGCCCACCTCCGCGGCGCTCAGCCCCTCCTGCAGGTCGGCCAGGCCGTCGATGCGGTTGTAGTAGAAGCCCGCGGTGAACAGGCCGACCGACTTGAAATAGTGCGAGAGCCGGACCGAGATATTGTCCGACATCGCCGGGGTCAGGCCGGGATTGGGCACCGAGATCACCTTGTCGGCATCGTCCACGCTGGCGCTGCCGGCGATCGCGTTGAGGCCCGGGCGCAGGATGGTGCGGCTATACCCCACTTCGGCATCGGTGCTGCGGGCGAAGGTGAACTTGGCCGAGGCGCTCGGATAGAGCTTGAAATAGTCGCCCTTGATCGCCTGATAGCCATTGGTCCGGAACTGATAGTCGACACAGGGAATGGTCGTGGCGATCCCGGTCGAGGCGGTGACCGCGCACTTCACGCCGTTCACCGTCGCTGCCTTAACGTCGGTGGCCGAGAGCGGCGACCAGCCCCAGCTGGTGTTGGCCGTCCATTCGGCACGCAGGCCGGCGCGCAGCTTGAGCTTGCCGATCTGCGCGGTCGCCATGCCATAGGCGGCCTTGATGTTCTCCTGGAACCGCGTGTTGTTCGAATAATTGGCCGCGGCGTAGTTCGCGGCGGTGAGCGTGTGCGTCCACTCGTCCGGATCGGTGGCGTACATCTCGTAGAGCTTGCTCATGTCGATCATCGGCACATAGGACGAGCCCGAGATCGAGGTGAAGCTGGCGTTGCTCTTGTCCCACGAGGTGCGGGTGTAGGGGCCGGTCACCGCCGCGAGGAACGCCGCGTTCGAGAGGCCGCCGGTATAGGTGTAGAGATTGTCGCCCGAGGTATCGCCGAAGCGATAGACCGTGTCGGTGACCTTGAAGCCCGCCTTGAAGGTGATCGGCACATTGCCGAACTGCGCGTCATAGCTGGCGTTCAGCCCGCCCGACTTCTCGTAGATAAAGGCATTGGCGCCGCTGGTGGTGCGGATCTGCGGCGCGGCGGAGAGAGTATAGGAGCCCGTCTTGCTCCAGTCCGGCCCGCTCACCTGGGTGATGTCCCAATCGGTATAGGCCAGGCTCGAGCTGCCCTTCACCGCCGAGAAATTGCCGGTCGAGGTCACCGTCGGGATGAACGAGGTGACCTGCCCCATGTGCGGCGAGTCATAATAGGACCTGGAATCCGAATAGGCGAAATAGCCGTCGAGATGCAGGTTGCCGCGGTTCCACTCGAAGCTCGGCGCGATGATATTGCCCTTGTTGACCTTGTACTGGGTGGAGTTCGCCGCCTGGAAGGTCTTGGTCGTGGCCGGGTTCAGCGTCGTATAGTCGCTGAGGATATCGCCGCTCACGCCATTGGTGCGGGCGCCGGTGGTGAAGGTCGCGTCGGACTGGTTCTGATAGACATTGCCGCGATAGGCGATGCCGAGCAGCGACACGGTCAGCCGGTCGTCCACCTTGAAGTCGATCACCGTCGAGGCGGTGCGCCGCGTCGTCTGGCGCGCCGAGGTCTCGAACTCCATCGACGTGAAGGCGAGCGGATCAGGGCTCTTGGCGGTCGGCACATAGTTGCGGCTCATGGTGAGCTGCTCGCGCTCGATATAGCTGTTGTTGTAGCCCAGCGAGAGCATCACGCCGAGCCGCCGGTTGAAGAAGCTGTTGGCGTAGAAGAACGATGCCTCGGGCAGGAAGCGATCCTTCCCATAGCCGCGCGGATCGGGGCCGGTGTGGATGGTGCCGTCGAGCATGTTCTCGTGGCTGAAGCCGCCGACCGAGATTACCAGCGCCTGCTTCTTCCGGTCATAGGCATGCTTGGTACGCAGATCGATGATGCCGGCCGGGGCATCGGCATTGTTGTCGGCGCTGACAGTCTTGTAGACCGTCACGGAATCGATCGCCGACATCGAGATCGATTCATAGCTGAAGATCCGCGCAGCGGCCGCCGAATTGGCATAGCCCGACGGCGCATTGGCATTGGCCGACACCACGTCCATGCCGTTCAGCTGGGTGCGGGTATATTCCGCCGGCAGGCCGCGCAGGAAGGCGTAGAGCGAGCTGCCATTGGTGCCGTCCACATCGATGCCCGGCATGAATTTCAGGAACTCGGCCGGATTGCCGCCGGCGATGTCGCCATAGGCATCGGTCGACAGCACATCGACGATGTTCATCGACTTGCGCTGCTGCATGATCTCCTGCGCATAGTCCTCGCGCGCGCCGTTCACGACGATGCGGTTGCTCGCCTGCTCGCCGTCCGCCCCGCTCTCGCTCAGGCTGAAGTCGAGCTTCGCGGTCTTGCGCGGCTGGACCTGCACGTCCGCTTCCTCGGTCGCATAGCCGGTGAAATGGACCGACACCCTGGCCGGCCCGGCCGGCACGTCGTTGAAGCGATAGGCGCCGCCTTCGCCCGAGGTGGCCGAACGGCGTTCCCCGTTGGCAGCGACCAGCTCGACGATCGCGGCGCGCAGATAGTCGCCGCTCGTCGTGTTGGCGACCTGGCCGGCAACCGTACCCCGCCCGCTCACCTGGGCGGCATTGTGGCCGGGCGCCCGGCGCGAGCGCAGCGTGATGACCTGGCCATCGTCGCTGGCGATCTCCAGCGCGGTGCCGGCAATCAGGCGATGCAGGGCCTGCCGCACATCCATGGCCCCCTTGATCGCCGGCGTGCGCACACCGGCCAGGTCACGGGCCGACGCGATGACCTGGATCTGCGCCTGGCGGGCGAATTCCGGAATGGCCTTGACCGCGGTCTGTGCGGGAATGTCGAAGCTGCGGACCTGCGCGAAAGCCGGCGCCGTTGCCGTGCATGCGGCAAGGATCGCCGTGGTCGAGAGAATGGCATTCCGGGAAAACATGGTTCTGGGACCCCCAATCCGTGCGGCGGGCGCCGCACCCTTTGGTGGCTGAGAGACCTGGCGGAGAAAGTTCCGCCATTCCGGCGCTAAATTTAGGGACGTCCCTGGGTTCGGCTGAGCACCACCGTGTTGCCGCTCTGCTCGATCCGCGCTCCGAACAGGCTGGCAACCGCGCGGCTGAAGCCGATCGGATCGCTGGCTGCGAACAGTCCGGCAACGGGTTCGCGCGCCAGCGAAGGATCGCGGATCTCGATGCGGACCTTGCTGTAGCGCGCGAACTCGGCGGCGGCGTCGATCAGCGCCTCCCCCTCAAAGGCGATCTTGCCTTCACGCCAGACAAGCTCGCGCGAGACGAGGTCCGGCGCGATCGCTTGCGGGATGGGCAGCTGCCCGATCGGACTTTCCAACGGGAATACCAGCCGGCTGCCCTGGGGAAGCTGCAACGGCGCAGAGGCGCTTGCCGCCACCAACGCGAGCCCGCCCTGATCGGCCAGGATATCGACCGGCTTGCCCTCGAGCTTGCGCACGCGGAAGGTGCCGCGCGTAGCGCGAACCCTTTTGCCGGGCAGCTCGACGAAAAAGGGGCGGCCCGGGTCGGCGAGAACGGTGAAGAAGGCTTCGCCGTAGAGCAGCTCGACGCTGCGCTCGCGGGGCCCGTAGTGCACCTTCACGCTGGTCTGCGTGTTGAGCATCATCGTCGATCCATCCTCGAGCGTGACGAGGCGGACCTCCCCCAGTCCGGTGGTGATCGCGGCGGCTGGCAGGCTGATCCCCAGTGCCACGACCGACGCCGCGATCGCGCCTCCCGTACCGATCATCGCGAGCATCGATCGTCGGGTGACGCGCCGAGTGCGCGGCTGCGGTGCGGGTTCGGGCACGGCAAACTGCTTCGGGTCGAACTGCGGGCCCAATGCTCGGGCGGACTCGCTCAGCATCCCCAGGGCATTGGCGCGCAGCATCGCGCCGCGCCGGCGGGGATCGCCGGCCAGCCAGTCGTTCAGTGCCTGTGATTCCGCTTCCGATAGCCCCCGATCGAGCCTGGCGATCCAGTCGGCGGCTTGCTCGTCAATGGATCGACTGGTTTCTCGCTCGATCGTCAAAAGCGCTACTCTCCATTTCCCTTTCCCTAGAGGCTTTTGCCAGAGCTTTTCCGCCATGGCCAAACCAATCGATCAGGAAACGAAGCCCCCGCGAGATATGCTTCTCGACCGTATTCTCCGAAATCGCCATGCGCGCGGCGATCTCGCGCTGGGACAGTCCGTCCACCCGGCGCAGCATGAAGGCCTGCTGCGTCTTCGCCGGCATCGCCCCGATCGCCTGGGCCAGCCGCCCCAGTTCGTCGCGATCGATCGAAACCTGTTCGGGGGATGGGCGATCATCCACCATATCCAGCTCGCCGAGATCCTCCACGGTGTGGATCGACACGACCCGGGCGCGGCGGACATGGCGGGTGATTACTGAACGGGCGACCTGGAACAGATAGGCGCGCGGATTGCGGATGCCGTCGATCCCGTCGAGATCGGCCAGGATCGCATAGGATTCCTGGATGATGTCGTCGACATCGAGGCCGATCGGCTGGCGCCGGGCAAGCCAGCTGCGCAGCGCCGGTTCATGCGGCAGGATGTTGCGCAGGAACCATCGCGTCCGTTCGCGGTCAATCGCGTGCATCGGCCATCCCTGCTGGGTGCAACTCGATCCCGCCGGGCGGCGAGTCGGCATTCCGTTAGGCGGCGAATGTGACAGTCTGAGTTTGGAGAACTGCTCAATCGAGCCCGGCGAATATCCCCCGGAGCTGGTCCAGGTCGACCGGCTTGGACAGGACGAAATCGACATGGGCGGGCGCCTGGTCGTCCGTCACCATCCGGCGCCCCCATCCCGTCAGCAGGATCACCGGGGTGTCGGGGAATATCGCCTTGGCCGTACGCGCGACCTGGTTGCCGTCGACATGCGGCATGCCCAGGTCGGTGATGATGACATCGAAACCCTCGCCCTTCCGCGATGCGTGCTGCATGGCATCGATCCCCGCCTGACCGCCTCCCGCGGCGGTGACGCCATGCCCGCTCAGACAAGAAAGTCGGCATCCACTGCCACTTGAGGCACGTCCGGTCCGGTCACAAAGCACCAGACCACGAAAGAGCAGATACAGACATATCTTCCCTAGAACCGATCTTAACCTGGACCATACAGGGAAATACTTCGCAATCCACCCTCGTCACTTCCACGAGATAGCTTAGGTATATTTCCTGACGCCCAATTTCTCCAAGCATCGCGGGCCGGACGGGCGCATTCACCTGCCTGCGGTGCACGCCGTTATCTTGTGAATGCTCCGCCCCTTCGTCAAAACGAGGCACGCGCCAGGTTCTTCCGCAATCCGGTCCGCATGTTGCGCTTGAGCAGTTGATGCCTGTCGATTCCACGCCATAGTGGCGGCAATGACGAAGAAATCGGCAAGCAAGAACGAACAGCGCCCCAAGCCCGGTGCCCGCCTGACGATGCAGGACATCGCGCGGCTGGCGCAGGTCTCCACGCCCACCGTCTCGCGCGTGCTGAACGGCAGCCCGCTGGTGACCGAGGAGACGCGCGAGCGCGTGATGGCAGTGGCGCAGGCGCATGGCTATGCGGTCAACCGCAACGCCGCCAAGCTGCGCCACACCCGCACCAATACCGTGGCGGTGATGCTTGATTTCGGCTCGCACCGGCATGGCGCGATCGGCGATCCCTTCATCTTCGAGCTGCTCGCCGGGGTGTCCGAGGCGCTGTCGATCCGCAACCAGGATCTCCTCCTTTCCCCGCCCGGGCTCGAGGACGTCCGCGCCTTTCGCGATTTCTACCAGGCACGCGGCGCCGACGGGTTCATCGTGCTCGGCCAGGGCACGCGGGACGCGATGCTGCGCGAGCTGGGCCGCGCCGATGTGCCGCTGGTCGTCTGGGGCGCGGTCGCCCCCGATGCCGGCTATTGCGCGATCGGCAGCGACAATTTCCTGGGCGGCGAGCTGGCCGGGCAGCATTTCCTGGCGAAGAAGCGCAAGCACTGGCTGTTCGTCGGCGACATCCGGCATGAGGAGCTGCGCCTCCGCTATGAGGGCCTGTGCGCGGCGGCGAAGGAGCAGGACGACGTCACCGTCGATTTCCTGCCGATCGCCTCGATGGCCTTCCACGCCACCGCCGATACGGTGACTGCCTATCTCGCCGCGGGCCGCCTGCCCGATGCGGTGTTCGCCTTTTCGGACACCGCCGCGATGGCGGTGATCGGTGCGTTCAAGGAACGCGGCCTCGCCGCCCCCAGCGATTATTCGCTGGTCGGCTACAACAACATCCCGCCTGCAGCGCATTTCAGCCCTGCGATCACCACGATCAACCAGAAGACCGACGTGGCAGGCGCACTGCTCGTCGAGAAGCTGATGCAGCAAGTCGATGGCGGCCGCGCGCGCTCGACCACGCTGCCGACGGAGATCGTGGTTCGGGATACCTGACCGACGGCGGCCCAACTCTCCCTCGTCATCCGAAACTGGAAACACCAACCGGTCCTTTATCCTTGAAAACGATATCAAAGACCCTGTATCGCACCACTCGATAAGAGTTGGGGAGCGGGTGTTGGCTCGAGTATTGAACGGCGCGGACGATGGTGTGCTCTTCGCGGAGGACGGCTGGTCGCTCGATGTGATCGGCGACGACCCCGCCCGCGAAGGCTGGGCCGCGACGATTCTCGCGCTCTCGAACGGCGCGCTGGGTGTGCGCGGCGCCATCGAGGAGCGCGCCGAAGCGACGACCTTCCTTGCCCATGCCTATGAACAGGCGCCGATCCATTATCACGAAAAGCTGAAGGGCTTTGCCGCCACCTCCGATTCGCGCGTCCCCGTTGCCGAGGCGCTCGGCCTCGAGGTCCGGCTGGACGGCGAAGCAATCGATTTCAGCGCCCTCCGCTCGGCCACCCGCCGCACGCTCGACCTGCGCGCCGGCATGCTCCGCCGCGAGACGCGCTGGTCCTTTCCCGATGGACGGCTGCTGCGCATCCGCAGCGAGCGGATCGTGCCGCTCGATGGCAGCACCCTGCTGCTCCGCCGTTTCCAGGCCGAGATCGACGGCGAGGCCGGCGTCACTCTCCACCCCCGCCTCGCGCCCGCTCCCAGCGGCGCCGCGCAGTCGGACGACCCGCGCATCGGCGTGAACCTTGCCTCGCGCGGGTTCGAGACCGAACAGGCAACCGATGAACAGATCGTCGAGCGGCTGCCCGGCAGCGGCATCGGTGTCGCCGCGGTTCAGCGGATTGGCGAGGAAGATGGCTGGCTGCTGGTCGCCACCGGCTTCGCGGCAGGCCGCGACGCTTCCGAGACGCTGGTCGCCGATGCCGGCGCGCTGGCCGGCACCGCGCTGGCCGACGGCTTCGTCGCCGCCGCCGCTACCCAGGCCGCCTTGCTCGACCGCTTCTGGGCCGCCGCCGACCTTTCCATCGCCGGAGAGCCGCGCCTTGCCGCGACGCTGCGCGCCAACCTGTTCCACCTCTTCGCCTCCGCAGGCCGCGACGGCCGCTCGAGCGCCGCCGCCAAGGGCCTGACCGGCGAAGGCTATGAGGGCCATTATTTCTGGGACACCGAAGCGTTCATGCTGCCGGTGCTCTCGGTACTGGCGCCGGAGATCGCCCGGGCGATGCTGGTCTACCGCGCCGGCACGCTCGATGCGGCCTTCGCCAATGCCCGCGCGCTCGACCACAAGCAGGGCGCGCTATACGCCTGGCGGACGATCGAGGGCCGCGAATGCTCGGCCCATTATCCGAGCGGCTCCGCGCAATACCACATCAATTCGGCCATCGCCTTCGCGATCGGCGCCTATGTCGATGCGACCGGCGACGATGCTTTCCTGGTCGAGCACGGCGTGCGCATGCTCGTCGAGACCGCACGGATCTGGCTGGCGCTGGGCGACTGGGCGGATGGCAAGTTCCACCTGCGCGGCGTCACCGGCCCGGACGAATATACCGCGCTGATTGACGATAACTGGTACACCAACCGGATGGCCCAGAAGCATCTGCGCCTCGCCATCTCGGCCGCCGAGCGGGTCTCCGCGCTCGATCCGGAAGCCTGGGGTTGGCTCGCCGCCGAGATGCAGCTCGGCGCCGAGGAACTGGCGGAGTTCACGCGCGTCGCCGATGCGATGCATTTGCCGTTCGATGCCGAACGCAACCTCGATGCGCAGGATGCGAGCTTCCTCGACAAGCCGCGCTGGGACGTTGCCGGCACGCCCGCATCGGACTTCCCGCTGCTGCTCAACTACCACCCGATGACGCTCTACCGGCATCAGGTCTCGAAGCAGGCGGATATCGTCCTCGCCATGGTGCTGGGCGGCGAGGAGGTCTCGGCGGAGCGCAAGCGCCGGGTGTTCGACCATTACGAGCCGATCACCACGCACGATTCCACCCTCTCCGCTTCCACCTTCGCGATCCTCGCCAGTGAGGTCGGGCACGAGGCCCAGGCGCTCGATTTCTTCGCCGAGACCAGCCTGGTCGATATCGACGATCGTCACGGCAATACCGGGCACGGCGTCCATATGGCCGCGCTTGCCGGCTCGTGGCTGGCACTGGTCTGGGGGTTCGCGGGTTTCCGCCCCTATGGCCCGCAGCTCCGCTTCCGCCCGACCCGTCCGGCCGCCTGGCCCGGCTACAGCTTCGGCCTCAACTGGCGCGGCACGCTGGTGCGCGTCGAAGTGGCGGGCGAGCAGATCACCTATGGCGCCGTCTCGGGGCCCGCGATCGTGATCGGCCACCACGATGCCGAGATCGCCCTCGCTCCCGGCGAGAGCTGGACGGGCCCGCTGGCATGAACCTCAAGGGTGTCGCCTTCGACCTGGACGGGGTGCTGACCGACACCGCCCGTGCGCATTACCGCGCCTGGAAGAAGCTTGCCGACAGTCTTGGCATCCGCTTCGACGAGGAAGCGAACGAAGCGCTAAAGGGGGTAGACCGGATGGGCAGCCTGGCGCTGATCCTCGGCGACCGTCCCGGCTATGGCGAGACCAAGCGCCTCCGCCTCGCTGCGCAGAAGAACGACTGGTATCTCCAGGAGATCGCCCATTTCGGGCCTGCGGACCTGTTCCCCGGCGCCCGCGAGGCGCTGGAGCAGTGCCGCGCCGCCGGACTGCGCATCGCCCTCGCCTCGGCCAGCCGCAACGCGCCGTTGCTGGTCGCACGGATGCAGGTGGCCGACCTGTTCGACACGATCATCGACCCCGCCAGTCTCGCCGCCGGCAAGCCCGCGCCAGACATCTTCCTTGCCGCCGCCCGGGCGCTGGGCGCCGCTCCCGCCGAGATGCTCGGCGTCGAGGATGCTCCCGCGGGGGTCGAGGCGATCCATGCCGCCGGCATGAAGGCCGTCGGGGTCGGCACCCCGGCCGCGCTCCCCAAAGCCGACTGGATCATCCCGGCGATCGCCGACTTCGATCTGGCCGCCTACTCGGCCTGACGGCTCCCTCCCGCCATCCCTTCCCCCACACCCCGGGGATGGCGGACCTAGTTCCCCGGCGAGGGCCCAGTAGCGCGCCGCTTGCCAGGCCCGGCCTTCTCCGGGGAACCATCTTTTCCAGAAGCATTCCAACCCTGTTCCCGGCTTCCGCCGGGGAGCAGGTAGCGCCTAAATCTTCCGCGTCAGGCGCTCGAGCCGCACCAGTGCGAGCGCAATCAGCACCAGCGGCACCAGCACCAGGTAGAAGGCGGTCTGGCCCGAGAAGCGGTCGAAGGTGAAGCCGGTGATGAACGATCCGATCGTGCCGCCCAGCGCCGAGAAGATCACCATCAGCCCGACCATCGCGGCGTGCCTTTCACGCGGCAGCGCGCTCAGCACCACCGAGGAGACGATCGGGTAGATCGGCGCCATGAACACGCCGATCAACGGGAAGATGTACGCGGCGATCGGCGCGTCGAACCAGCCCATCTCCGCGCGCGGCTGCAGCCCCTGGGTGGTCGGCAGGGTTAGCAGCACCAAGGCCGCGATCAGGCCCAGGCAGCCGAGCAGCAGCCTGAGCCAGCCGAGCCGGGCGACCAGCCCGCTCGCGCTCAGCCGCCCCACTGCAAGCGCGGCGATGAAGATGCTCGACGCCTGCACGCTCATCGCGCCGGGCAGGTGGAGCACCTGGTTGTTGAAGGTCGGCAGCCAGGTGCCGACGCCCTGCTCGATCAGCACATAGAGGAAGATCGCGGTGAGGAAGGCGATCGTCGAGGGCAACACCAGCAGCGCCAGCACATCGCGGTAGCCGCCGGCCGCCTGGCCTTCGACGGCGCGGGCGCCGCTCTCGTCGAGATCGGCGAACCACCACAGGATCGCTGCCAGCACCGCCAGCACCGCGACCACCCGGTAGACGCCCAGCCAGCCCTGCCCGGTCGTGTCCTGGCCGATGAACCAGCCGAACAGCCAGATGCCGGCGAGGATGCCGACCATGAACACGCCTTCGATCAGCGAGGTCAGGCTGGCGTGGCGGGCGGGATCCGGACGAACCAGCCCGATCGAGCTGTAGGTCGCCACCTTGCCGATGCCGAAGCACAGGCCGACCAGCACGAAGAACAGCTGCATCGCCCAGAAGCTGTTGGCGAAGCTGATCGCCACCGCCCCGGCCGCCACCGCCAGCATCACCCCGATCTGTGCGCGGCGGAAACCGAAGCGCGGGAGCGTGGTCGCGAACAGGAAGGAGGCGACCACCACCGACAGGTCCTTGCACGCCTCGAGCGTCGCGGCATGGGTCTTGGTGACGCCGTAATGCGCGATCGACTGGAGGATCACGGTGCCGACGCTGTTCATCAGCAGCCCGAGCAGGGCGTAGCTGGTGATCAGGGCGGGTACCGCCCAGGCTGCGCGCTTCATGGATGATCCTCTCTCGTCTCTTTGTCCGGCGCAGCCAAGCAGATCATGCAATGCATTTCAACGCCTGCTTCACAGGGCCTCGAATTGGCTGTGGAGTTCCTCGCCGCCGGCGCCGACCCACAGGTCGAAACGCCCCGGCTCGACTCGCCACTGATTGTCGGCGACGACCAGCGCGAGCTCGGCATAGGGGATGGTCAGCGTCACGATGCGGCGTTCGCCGGGATCGAGGGTGATGCGGGCATAGGCCTTCATCTGCCGCACCGGCCGGGTCCGGCTGGCGACACGATCATGCACATCAGCCCGCACGAACGCCGCGCCGCGCCGGAGCCCGGCATTGGTGACGGCAACGCGGACCTGCACCGCCTCGCCCTTCGCCACCCGTGCCGGGGCCTGCAGCTCGGCCAAAGCGAAGCGCGTATAACCCTGCCCGCTGCCGAACGGGAACAGCGCCCGGTCCGGCGCATCGCGCCAATGGCTGCGGGCCGGCTCCATCGGATCAGCGTCTCCCGCCGGCCGCCCGGTGCTGCGCCGATCATAGGACCAGGGCTGCTGCCCGGTGGCGAGCGGGAAGCTGACCGGCAGCCGCCCGGTCGGCTCACGCACCCCGAACAGGACATCCGCCACTGCCGGCCCGGCCTGCTCGCCGAGGAACCAGGTGCAGAGGATCGCCGGCGCATCGCGCACCGCCCCTTCCAGCGCCAGCGCACGCCCGTGGCGCAGCAGCACCACCACCGGCTTGCCCGTGTTCGAAACCGCTTCGGCCAACGCCTGCTGCGCCGCCGGCACAGTGATCTCAACCCGGCTATTGCCCTCACCCGACATGTCGCCCGCCTCGCCGATCGCGAGCAACACCACATCCGCCGCCTTGGCCGCCGCCACCGCCCGCGCGACACCTCCGGCGAGCGGTTCGTGGATCCCGCTCCCCGCCTCCACCGCCAGCGCTGCGGGATCGGCGAGCATCGCGCGGATGCCGGTCGCCAGGTCGATCCCGTCCCCAGCATCGCCAGCAAAGGACCAGGGTCCATTGAGGTTCGCCTTGTCCGCCCCGAACGGGCCGATCAGCGCGATCTTCTTCCCCTTCACCGGCAGCGGCAGCAGATCTCCCGCGTTCCGCAACAGCACGATCGAGCGCGTCGCCACTTCCCGCGCAATCGCCTTGATCGCAGGCGTCGCAGTCCGCTTCTTCTCGGCGACGGCATCGAGCGAGCGGAAGGGATCGTCGAACAGGCCCAGCGCTTCCTTGAGCGCCAGCACCCGCCGCACCGCCTCGTCCACCCGCGCCATCGGCACCTTGCCGTTCTCGACCAGCGCCGGGAGATATTTGTTGTAGAGCCCGCTCTGCATCGAGACATCGACGCCCGCCAGGATCGCCAGCCGCGCCGCATCCGCCTCGTCCGCGGCAACGCCGTGCGCGATCAGTTCGCGATCGGCGTCATAGTCGGAGACGCAGACGCCCGCGAAACCCAGCTCGCCACGCAGCACATCCGTGAGCAGCCAGCGATTGGCGGTTGCCGGCACGCCATTGAAGTCGGTGAACGACGCGATCGTCGCCAGCGCACCCGCGCCGAACCCGGCGGCAAAGGGCGGGAGATAGGTCTCACGCAGCTCGGCCAGGCTCATGTCGACCGCAGCATATTCCATGCCGCCGCGCACCGCCGAATAGCCGGCGAAATGCTTGGGCGTCGCGAGCAGGCTGTCCGCCCGGCGCAGATCCTTCCCCTGGAAACCGCGCACTCGCGCGGCGGCAAGCTGGCGGTTGAGCAGCACGTCCTCGCCCGCCCCCTCGGCCACCCGCCCCCAGCGCTGGTCGCGCGCGACATCGACCACCGGCGCGAAGGTCCAGTGCAGTCCGCCGGCGCTGGCCTCCTCCGCCACCGCCCGTGCCGCGCGCTCGGACAGCGCGGGATCGAACGCCGCCGCCTCGGCCAACGGGATCGGGAAGACGGTGCGACAGCCATGGATCACGTCGGCCGCGAAGATCAGCGGGATGCCGAGCCGGCTCCGTAGCGCCGCGGCCTGCGCCTTGCGCGCGCCAGCCACGCCATAGCCGTTGAACAACATCCCCACCCGACCGGCGGTGATATCGGCGAGCATCGCATCGGCGCCGCGCGGATCGACCACCGGATTGAACACCGCGCCGACCGGACGGATCTCGTCGTTGAAGCAGCTGAGCTGTCCCGCCTTCTCCGCGATCGTCATCCGCGCGATCAGCCCCTCGATCCGCGCCGATGCCGCGCGCGCCCGGACCGGCAGCAAACCGAGCAGCGCCGCCTGCGCCGATCCCGCCATCAAGGCGCGCCGGTTGATTCGCAGGCCCCCTGCGCCACCCGCGCTTTTCTGTGTCAAAATCTCTCTCCCGCGTGGCGTAGCATTGCAACGAAGCCCGCCGAAATCCGTTGGTTTCGGCACCTGTTGCACCAGCGCACCAGTGCTTGGCAAATTCCGCGTGACAGTTGCAGAAAACGATTTCATTATGCGGGCGTCGTGATTAATCGAGCGGGATCAACCCGCCGGACTGTCCGGCATAAACTCGGTTGGGGAGGATATATGTTGCTTTCCGTTCGCGCTGGCGTTCGCGCCGCGCTGTTGGCCAGTGCCGCGCTCGCGCCGCTCGCCGCCCAGGCCCAGACGGCCACCACTGATGCGGCTGCTCCCGCCGCGCAGGATGACGCCGCCGATGAAGGCCAGATCGTCGTCACCGGCCAGACCACGCCGAACCGCCCGCTGATCACCTCGTCGGCCGACATCACGCTCGCCAATCGCGAGCTGATCGACCAGAAGGCCCCGCGCTCGACCGCCGACCTGCTCGAAATGGTCCCGGGCATCTTCGTCGAGGCGACCGCCGGCGCGGTTTCGAACAACTATTCGGTCCGCGGCCTCCAGGGCGGCGGCCAACGCTTCGTCCAGCTGCAGGAAGACGGCATGCCGATCCTGTACGGCGGCGGCGGCGCCGACTTCTTCTTCGATCAGGACCTGACCATCGATCGCCTCGAAGCGGTCAAGGGCGGTTCGTCGGGCGTGCTCACCGTCAACGGCGCGGGCGCGACGATCAACTTCATCTCCAAGGCCGTGAACCATGAGCGCCCCGAGGGCGCGGTCCGCTTCACCGGCTATAATTACGGCCTGAAGCGCGCCGACGGCTATTACTCGCAGCCGATCACCGACAAGCTGGCCTTCAGCGTCGGCGGCTATTTCCAGTCGAGCCCGGGCGTTCGCAAGAACACCAACGACTATACCGGCTGGCGCATCAAGGGCGCGCTCGAATACAAGTTCGACGACGGTGGCTATGTCCGCCTGTCGGCCAAGGGCGGCGACATGAAGAACGCCTATTACGCCGACCAGCCGTACAAGTTCACGGATGGCGAGCCGGGCGGCGTGCCGAGCCTCGACACCCAGTTCGGCAATGTCGGCGGCCGCGCCTTCTCGAACATCGCGGTGCCGGTTTCGACCAACGCGCATTCGAGCGGCTATCGCGAATTCAACTATGACGACGGCATCGTCTCGAAGACCTGGCAGGTCCGCCTCGACTTCGAGAAGCCGATCTCGGACTCGTTCACGCTGTTCGGCCATGGCCGCTATCTCGACTACAGCTACGACTTCAACGGCCTGTTCCCCGGCTCGGGCACCGGCAATGCCGGCCTGACCAGCGCGGTGAACTATCTGACCCCGGGCAGCAGCTCGCCGATCAACGACCTGCTGACGCTCGGCCAGGCCGCCTTCCCGACCACCGTGCGCTATGGCATCAAGAACCTGCGCACCGGCCAGGTGATCGGCTCGAACCAGACGGCGCTGCTCAACGCGCTGAACGGCAACGGCTTCCTGCAGCGTACCACGCTCAACCACGACGCGATCGACGCCTATGACCTGGGCTTCAACGTCGGCGGCCGCTGGAACTTCGAGAGCGGCAGCTTCAAGAACTCGCTCACCGCGGGCGTGATGTACTACAAGACCAAGCGCAACCAGGACCAGTCGGCGACGGCGAGCGTGGTCAGCGATGTGCGCACCAACAGCGATGTCTATGACATCGTCGCGCTCAACGCGAACAACCAGGTGATCGGCACCCTGTCCGACAACGGCCTGGTCTCGTACGGCGACTGGGGCGCGGGCATCCGCAGCCGCCAGGATTCGAGCCTGTCGCTCTATGTGAACGACGAGTTCTCGATCGGCGACCTGCACATCGACGCCGGCGTGCGCTGGGAGCATGACAGCGCGACGGCATGGGACGGCAACACCGCGGCGGTGAACCAGGCGGTGCAGCCGGGCACGGCCGGCGTGCTGACCACGGTCGGCTCGACCTGGGACGGCACCTATGCGGTGCGCAAGGCGAACAAGAAGGCGGTGGCCTACACCGTCGGCGCGAACTACCTGATCACGCCGAACTTCTCGATCTATGCCCGCTACGCCAACGGCTTCCAGATGAACAATGTCGATCCCATCACCGGGATCGAGCTGTACGAAGCCGGCGTCCGCTACCAGATGGGCCGCCTGGTCTCGGCTTCGGCGACGGTGTTCCGCACCAACTTCCGCAACCAGAACTACAACTTCGCCGATCCCGTGAACCCGTCGCAGCAGAGCAACATCAACGCCGATCTGCGTACCAACGGCGTCGAGCTCAACCTCAACGTCCGTCCGGTCGATGCCTTCAGCATCGACTTCCAGGGCGTGTTCCAGGATCCGAAGCTCGTCAACCTGGCGATCAACGGCGCCAACCAGCAGGGCTTCGAGGGCAATCGCCCCGAGCGCACGCCGGCACGCCTGTTCACGATCACGCCGAGCTACAAGCTGCCGAACGGTCTCGGTGAGATCTATGGCCGCTACAAGTATATCGGCAAGATCTACGCCGATGCCGGCAACGGCGTGGCGCTGCCGAGCTACGGCGTGACCAGCGTGGGTGCCTCGTTCAACCTCAGCAAGCAGCTGCAGCTGAGCGTGAACGCGGACAACATCTTCAACGTCATCGGCCTGACCGAGGGTAATCCCCGCCAGGGCCAGACGCAGGCGATCACCGACGGCTATTTCTATGCCCGCGGCATCGTCGGCGCCACCTATGGCGGCACGATCACGTTCAAGTTCTGATAAACCCCGCAAGGGTCGCAAAAGGGAGGGCGCGGCAACTGAAAGGTTCGCCGCGCCTTTCCATTTCTGGATTAAGAGGAGAGAGACGGATGCGAGGTTCGATGCGGTTGCTGCTGGCGGGCGGGCTGCTGCTCGCGGGCACCAGCACGGTGGCGATGGCGCAGAAGGCGGCCAGGGCGCCGGAGCTGGCCTACAGCCTGACCGAGGGCCAGAACCTCAACGCGTTCGTGCGCGAGGGCAAGGTCGCGGCGCACCTGCTGCTGCGCAACGGCAGCGATCCGCGCATCCTGGTCGCCTTCCCGGCCGGCAACAGCGGCGTCGGCCTGTGGTTCCAGCCACTTGCCCGCCCCGCCACCTGGCGGCTCGACCAGGCGCCGCGCCCGGTGACCTTCGCCGACGCCAGGGGCCGCCCGCTCCACGGCATCGAGAGCATCGCCACGATCGACACCCCGCGCCTCGCCCCCAAGCAGGCCGTGCTCTCCAATGTCCGCTTCCTGCGCGATTACCAGTCGGTCAGCCGCTTTCCCGCCGAAGTGGCGGCACCGGTCCGCATCGAGGGTAATCGCATCCTCTACGCCCGTGACCGTGTTGACGGTGCGCCGGGCTACAGCCTGGAGATTCAGGTGCTGAGCGGCCGGATCGAGAAGGGCGAGATCGTCGCCGGCGCGAATGGACGCATTCAGTTGCGGATCGTTGCAGCGACCGGCGATACGCCGCTGACCGGCCTCAGCAAGGCAGAGCTGCTCAATAGCAAAGCAGCCTCCGATCCGGCAGCGCGCAACGCGCTCGCTTTCCTCAGCTACCGCGAGAAGTTTCTGGCCGGCTCGTGGCGCTTCGACACCTATTTCGGCCGCGACACGCTGATGTCGGTTCGCCTGCTGATGCCTGCGCTCAAGGGCGCTGCGGTGGAAGCGGGCCTGGGCGCGGTGCTCGCCCGGCTCGATCGGGACGGCGAAGTCGCGCATGAGGAGGGACTCTCCGAATTCGCGCTGATCGACCATGCCCAGCACAAGCAGCCGGGCGGTGCCGCTGCGACTCTCGATTATGGTATGATCGACGACGATTACATGCTCGGTCCCGTCTCCGCCGATTATCTGCTCGGCTCGGCAACCCGGGCCGCCGCGCAAACTTTCCTGGCCAGAACGGTACAGAGCGAAGCGAATCCGGGCAGTGCGGCGTCGGCAGGAACCCTCCTGGTGCGCAACCTTCGCTACGTTATCGATCAAGTGCGTCCATTCGCCGAGGATCCGCGCTGGAACAACCTCGTCGCGATCCACAAGGGCCGCCTGACCGGCCAGTGGCGCGATAGTGAGGAAGGTTTGGGCCGTGGCCGCTATCCCTATGATGTGAATGCGGTTTTTGTCCCCGCCGCGCTCGAGGCCGCCGACAAGCTGCTCCGCGCCGGCCTGCTCGATCGCTTCCTCACCCCGGACGACCGCGCCGCGCTGGAGCGCGCCCACGCCATGGCGGCGACCTGGCGGAGCAAGGCCCCCGGCCTGTTCGCCGTCGAGACCCCCGGCCCCGAGGCCGCAGCCCAGGTCCGCGCCTATGCCGCCCGCGTCGGCGTCCCCGCCGCCCCGGCCCTCGCCTCGCTCAAGGGCCAGCCCCTGCGCTACCACGCGATCGCGCTCGACGATCATGGCAAGCCGGTGCCGATTATCAATTCGGATGAAGGCTTTAGCCTGCTGTTCGGCCATCCCGACCCGGCCGATCTCCAGGCCTATGTCGGCGCGCTGGCACGGCCGTTCCCGGCCGGGCTGATGACCGATATCGGCCTGCTCGTCGCCAATCCGGCGCTGGCCGGCACCGAGGTGCAGGACCGCTTCACCCCGGCCGCCTATCACGGTGCGGTGGTGTGGTCGTGGCAGCAGGCCCTGTTCGCCGCCGGCCTCGAGCGCCAGCTCGCCCGTACCGACCTGCCCCCCGCCACTCGCGCGGTGCTGAAGGATGCGCAGGCCAGGCTGTGGCGCGCGATCCAGGCAACCCGGGCGACGCAGAGCTCGGAGCTCTGGTCCTGGGCGTTCGAGAATGGCCGCTACAAGGTCGTCGCCTTCGGCGCCGGCAAGGCGGACGTCGATGAGTCCAACGCCGCGCAGCTGTGGAGCACGGTCTATCTCGCGGTCCAGCCGCCCAAGGTCGCACCGGCGAAGAAGAAGCGCTGAGCTGCGCTAACCCTACACCCCACCTCGGCCCGTCATCCCTCCCCAGGGATGGCGGGTGATTTTTATGTGGCGGAGAGGAACGCCGTCACCGTCAGCCGCCCGGTCGCCGGATCGCCGTCCAGCACCGCATCCGGCGAGATCGCGCCGCTATGGAGCAGCGCGCTGCGGTAGATCACCGCGCGATTATAGCGTGCCTCGACATGCGCGATCCGCTCGAAAAGCTTCGTATCGCCAAAGGGATAGGCCGCTTCCGGCGGATCAGCGCGCAGCTCGGCGTTGAGCGTGGCGAGATAGCCGGCCGAGCGCGCCGCATCGATCGTCTCGAACCGCGTCGCCCGGTGTCGGAAGAACGCCGTGCCGTCGCCTTCCGACAGATAATGGACCAGCGCGATCCGCCCGGGTTGCACCGCATCGATATGCGGCAGCCGCTGCTCCACGCCGAGTTCGGCGGGCGGGGTGGTCACCATCGAGAAGCTGGCATCGAGCAGCTCCACGCTCGCAGCCCCCAGCACCTCGCGCAGCACCGGCACCAGCGCCGGGCGCACCTGGGCGAAATACTCGGCCGGCAGCGGCGCGCGGATGCCTGGATAGTGATGCCGTCCCGGCTCGAACGTCGCCGCCAGCGCCGCCGCGCGCAGCGCATCCGGGTCGGGATGGAAGCCGTCGACGATCGCGATCGGCTGGCTTTCGCTGCCGATCCGCCGCGCGACGATGTCCGGACGGATCACCCCTGCCCCATCGCCGCCGCAAGCGCCGCGTCGTGCAGCGGTAGCGTCGGCGCGGCGCGCTGGATGACTTCGGCGACCTGACGGACCTGCGCGCTGTTGGCCGCGCTGTCGAGCACGTCGGCGAGCGGGTTATAGTCCTCCGCCACGATCTCCTGCCCGTTGAGCACCGCCAGCCAGCTCGCGTCGCGGAACAGCTCCTCGGGGCCGAGCATCAGCCGCCCGGAGCGGCGATATTGCTCCTCGCGCGCCACCAGCGTCTCGGGCAACGCCATCTTGCGACGCTCGACCCAGAACGGATCGGTCCTGCCGGGATTGGCGTGGTAGTGGAGGATCAGGAAGTCCTTGATATTGTCCATATCGGCATTGAGGAGCGCATTGTACCGCTCGGCCAGCGCCGGATCCATGTCGCGGTCCGGGAATAGCGTCAGCAGCTTGGCGATGCCGCTCTGGATCAGGTGGATCGACGTCGATTCCAGCGGTTCGAGGAAGCCCGAGGACAAGCCGATCGCGATAACATTGCCGATCCAGGCCTTGCGCCGCGTGCCCGCGGTGAAGCGCAGCGTGCGCGGCTCGGCCAGCGCCTCGCCGTCGAGGTTCGCCAGCAGCATCCCCGTCGCCTCGTCCTCGCTCATGAAGCGGCTGGAGAAGACATGCCCATTGCCGATCCGGTGCTGGAGCGGAATGCGCCACTGCCAGCCCGCGGGGCGCGCGGTGGAGCGGGTGAAAGGCGTGGTATGCTCGGTCCGCGCGCAGGGCACCGCCACGGCACGGTCGCAGGGCAGCCAGTGCGACCAGTCCTCGAACCCACCGCCCATCGTTCCGTCGATCAGCAGCGCGCGGAAGCCCGAACAGTCGATGAACAGGTCGCCCTCGATCCGCTCGCCGCGCTGGGTGGTGAGCGCGGTGACCAGCCCGCTCTCGCCGTCGCACGCGACGTCCTGCAGCTTGCCCTCGATGCGGGTGACGCCCGCCGCCTCGGCAATGCCGCGCAGGTGGCGGGCATAGAGGCTGGCGTCGAAATGATAGGCGTAGCCGAGCGTCGACAGGATCGAGCGCGCGTCACCCGTCGGCATGGCGAAGCGCCCCTGCCCGGCCAGCTCGGTCGCCAGCGAAAAGGCGGAGAGCGGCAGGTCGAGCCCCTCGGCCCGCGCCTTCATCCAGCGATGGTGGAAGGCCACGCCCGGGAAGCGCACGCCATAGTCGCCGAACGGGTGGAAATAGCGATGCCCCGGCCGCACCCAGTCGACGAACTCGATGCCCAGCTTGAAGCTCGCCTTGGTCTCGCGGAGGAACGCCGCCTCGTCGAGCCCGATCAGCTGGTTGAACCAGTGGATCGTCGGGATCGTCGCTTCACCGACGCCGACCGTGCCGATCTCCTCGGACTCGAGCAGGGTGATATCCAGCGTCCGGCCGAATTGGCGCGCCAGCGCCGTCGCGGTCATCCAGCCGGCCGTTCCACCACCCAGGATGACGACAGAACGCACGCGCCGCGAAGGGGTATCGGACAGGCTCATGGAATCGATTTCTCACTCGTAGTTTCACGAGTGTTTAGCCGAGCGATTTCCTGCTGACGACCTCGGATTTCGATGTTCTACGGGTGACTCCGCCGGGCATGCACCGGCTAGGGATGCGCCGCGGCGGACGCGGCAACCGCCTGGCGCCAGCGCGCCATCAGGTGCGCGCGATCGGCACCGGCGATGCCCGGCTCGAAGCGGTCCTGATCCACTATTGCCCAGGCCTTGCCACCCAGCTTCCCGGCAGCCAGCTGCGCCACCCCGCGCGCGCCCAGCTCGAGCTGGCGCGGGCGCAGGACCGGGCGATCGATCACGTCGGCGAGGATCTGGACGAGCAGGTCATTCGCCGCAGCACCCCCATCGACGGACAACACATCAAGCGGCGCGCCGAGATCGGCGTCCATCGCGAAGACGATATCGGCGATCTGCAGCGCGATGCCCTCCAGCACGGCGCGGGCGACGTGCGCCGGGCTGGTGCCGAGCGACATGCCGCTGAGCAGCCCCCGCGCTTCCGAGCGCCAGTGCGGCGCGCCGAGCCCGGCCAGCGCGGGTACGAAGGTCACGCCCTGGCTGTCGGGCACTTCGGCGGCGAGCCGGGTCAGCTCGCCCTCGTCGCGCAGGTTGAGCAGGCGCACCGCAAAGGCCGCGGCATGGCCCGACACCGCGACATTGCCTTCGAGCGCATGAAAGACGTCATGCCCGCGTGCCCAGGCGATCGTGCTCCACAGGCCGTGCGCGGAGGTGACGCGCGCCGGCGTCACCGCCATCAGCGAGGAACCGGTGCCGCAGGTGACCTTGGCCTGTCCGGGCGCCGCAAAGCCGTGGCCGAGCAGGGCCGCGTGTGAATCGCCGAGCAGCACTTCGATCGGCAGGCCCGAGGGCACGCCGCTCGCGGCGGTGAAGCCAAACTGGGCGTCGGACGGGCGGATCGTCGGCAGCACCAGCCGGGGCACCCCGAACAGCGCGAGCATCGAGCGGTCCCAGTCGAGCGCGTCGAGCGACATCAGCTGGGTACGCGAGGCGTTGCTCACATCGGTCGCGTGCTGCGCGCCGTTGGTGAGCTTCCATAACAGCCAGCTGTCGATCGTGCCGGCGCGGAGCAGCCCGGCCTCGGCCCTGGCGCGCGCGCCCGGCGTCTCGTCGAGCAGCCAGGCAAGCTTGGTGCTGGGCGCCAGCGGATCGATGCCGAGCCCGGTCGCCGCAATGATTTCCTGCGCACGCGGCGCCAGCGCGGCACAGCGATCGGCGGTGCGCCGGCATTGCCAGCTGATCGCGGGTGCCACCGCCTCGCCGCTCTCGGCGTCCCACAGCACGATCGTCTCGCGCTGGTTGGCGATGGCGAGCGAGGCGACTTCGGCGCCCGGCGTCGTGGCGATGACTTCGCCGATCGCGCCGGCGACGCTGCCCCAGATCGCTTCGGCCGATTGCTCGGCCCAGCCGGGACGCGGATGGACCACGCCCAGCGGGTGCGAGGCACGGCCCAGTACTTCGCCGGTGTCCGCCGCGAACAGCAGCGCCTTGGTGTTGGTCGTGCCCTGGTCGACCGCCAGGATCGCCGGGCGCGCCATCAGCCGAGCTTCTCGACCAGCTCGCGCGCCGCGGCAGCGATGCCTGCCGGTGTCAGCCCGTGCCGCTCGAACAGCCATTCGGCAGAGCCAGTCTCCAGGAAGCCGGGGAAACCCAGGACGCGCATCGGAACCGGCCTCTCCTCCACCACGACTTCGGCCACGGCGCCGCCCAGGCCACCGCGCACGACATGTTCTTCAGCGGTGACGATAGCACCCGTGCCGGCCGCGGCAACGATCGCCTCGCGGTCGATCGGCGAGATCGTCGCCATGTTGAGCACGCAGGCCGAGATGCCTTCCGCCGCCAGCGCGTCGGCGGCGTCGAGCGCACGGTGCACCAGCGTGCCGCAGGCGATGATTGCGACGTCATCGCCTTCGCGCAGCACTTCGGCCTTGCCGGCCTCGAAGCGCGCGCCTTCCGGACGGGCCAGTGCGGGCACTGCCATGCGGCTCACCCGGATGAAGACCGGACCGTCATAGCCGGCGGCCCAGCGGATCGCCTCGGCGGTTTCCCAGGGATCGGACGGCACGATCACCGTCAGCCCCTTCATCGCGCGCAGCCAGGCCAGGTCCTCGATGCTGTGGTGCGTCGCGCCAAGCTCACCATAGGCGACGCCGCTCGAGATGCCGCACAGCTTCACATTGACGTTGCTGTACGCGATGTCCGCCTTGATCTGCTCGAGCGCGCGGCCGGTGAGGAAGCACGAGGCGCCGCTGACGAACGGCACCTTGCCGCCATTGGCCAGGCCCGCACCGACGCCGACCATGTTCTGCTCGGCGATGCCGACATTGACCAGCCGCTCGGGAAACTGGTCGCGAAACTTGTTGAGCTTCGACGAACCGACCGAGTCATTGACCACCGCGACGATCCGGGGATCCTCGGCCGCCAGAGCCTCCAAAGTCTCGACATAGGCATTGCGGCAATCGAAGCCCTTGCCCTGCGGCGCCGCACTCATGCCGCAAGCTCCGCGTCGAGTTCGGCGAAAGCCTGGGCCAGCTGCGCGTCATTGGGCGTGCCATGATGCCAGCCCGCCTGATTTTCCATATAGCTCACGCCACGTCCCTTGATCGTGTGGGCAATAATGCAGAGCGGTTTGCCGTCGGCGGCGCGTGGTGCGGAGAGCAGCGCGAGCAGCGCAGCCGGATCATGGCCATCGACACCAGCCACATCCCAGCCAAAGGCCGCCCATTTGTCGGCCAGCGGCTCGAGCGAATTGGTGTCCTCGGTCGGCGCGCCCTGCTGCAGGCGGTTGCGATCGATGATCACGGTGAGGTTGCCGAGCCTGCGATGCCCGGCGAACATCGCCGCTTCCCACATGCTGCCCTCCTGCAGCTCGCCGTCCCCGGTGAGCGCAAAGACCCGGAAGTCCGCCGCGTCGATCTGACCCGCCACCGCCATGCCTACCGCGACGGGCAGGCCGTGCCCGAGCGGGCCGGTATTGGTCTCGACGCCCGGCAGGTAATTGCGGTTCGGGTGGCCGTTCAGCCGCGAGCCGGGCTGGAGATAGGTCTCCAGATCGGCGACCGGAAAATAGCCCGCGCCTGCAAGCGCCGAATAGAAGGCGCCGGTGCAGTGGCCCTTGCTCATCACGAAACGATCGCGCGCCGGGTCCTGCGGATTGGCGGGATCGAAGCGGAGCACGGCGGAATAGAGCGTCGCCAGGATATCGGCGCACGACATGTCGCCGCCCGGATGCCCCTGCTTCGCGCGGTGCGCCATCGTCAACGCCTGGCGCCGTATCCAGTCCGCACGACGGCGAATGTCCGCCACCCGCGCATCAACGAATTCCTCGGTTGCTACTGCCTTACCCATGGCCGGGCCTTAACCGAGGACGGATATGAACGGCAACCGGCTTCTTACGATTATTTTCGTTTACCTCCATTTCGCAACGAATCTCGGTTCGTTCGTTGACACTTCGCTGCGTTACCGCTTAGCGTTGCGCAAAATCCGGCGATCAGAGCTGCGATACGGAAGAGGATGGGCTGTGCGGCGTTTCGGCATGGAAAATGGTGAGCAGGCGGGCGCGCCTCCTGCCCTTGCCGCAGCCTCGGAAGTCCGCCGCATCTATGCCGCACGCGCCCGCATGCTAGAGCCACTGCAGCTCCGCATCGCAGGCGGGGATTGGAGACAGGCATGAACACTCGAACCGGAACGCCCGGGCTGCTTGGCGAAGCCCGCCGGATGAAGATCCTGGAATGGATGCAGGAAGAAGGCGCCGCCCGCGTCCGCACGCTTGCGGATGCTTTCGGCGTGTCCGAAGTAACGGTGCGCCAGGACCTGGAGAAGCTCGAGGCGGAAGGCCATGTCGTGCGCGAGCATGGCGGGGCATTCCTCAAGTCGGTCACCCAGCAGGTGCGCGCGATGGCGCTGCACCACATGGTGCACATGGAAGCCAAGCGCCGGATCGGCCGCGCGGCGGCGACGCTGGTGCAGGATGGCGAGACGATCATCCTCGATTCCGGATCGACCACCACCGAGATCTCGTCCCACCTCGCCACCCGCAGCGGGCTGACGGTGATCACCAACGCGCTCAACATCGCGCTGGCGCTCGGCGGCCTGCCAGGGTTCGACGTCCATATGCCGGGCGGCCATTTCAAGGCACCGACCCTGTCACTCAGCGGCGAGCGCTCAGGCGACTATTTCCGCGGGCTGTTCGCGCAGAAGCTGTTCCTGGCGACGGCAGCGGTGTCGCTCGATGCCGGCCTCACCTTCCCGTCGCTTTCGGACATCACGGTGAAGCGCGCGATGATCGAATCCGCGGCCGAGGTGATCCTGGTCGCCGACAGCAGCAAGATCGGGCAGCGCTCCTTCTCGTCGCTCGGCGGCATCGAGCTGATCCACACGCTGGTGACCGACGACGGCATCCGGGACGAGGACCGTGCGGGCTTCGAGGCCGCCGGGGTGAAGCTACTCATCGCCTGACCGGCAGGCGCACGGCCAGGCGCGAAAACGCGACGGCCCCATGATTTCACGTCCGGCACGAAGCCGGGCGGCACTTCGAGAGGACTGATGATGGCGAGCGAGCAGAAGTACGGCGCGGGGATCTGGCACTTCGCCACCTATGTGGATCGCTATGCGACCGATGGCTATGGCCCGGCGCGCTCGCTGATCGAGATGATCGACCTGGCCGGCGAGGTCGGTGACCTGTCGGTCGTCGACATCAATTACCCCTTCCCGGGCGGCGAGACCGATTTCGCCGCGGTCGAGGCGGCGCTCGCCCGCAACAACCTGTCGGTCATCGGCATCACGCCGGAGATCTACACCCGCAAGTTCGCCAAGGGCGCCTTCACCAATCCCGATCCAGGCATCCGCCGCGAAGCGCATGCGATGATCACCGAGGCCGCCGGCGTCGTCCGCCGCTTCGGCGCCAAATATGTGAAGCTGTGGCCGGGCCAGGATGGATGGGACTATCCCTTCCAGGTCGATCATGGCGATCTGTGGCGGATGAGCATGGACGGCGTCGGCCAGCTCGCCTCCGAGAATCCCGATCTCCAGTTCGTGATCGAATACAAGCCGCGCGAGCCGCGCAATCACATGAGCTTCGACAGCGTCGCGCGCACGCTGCTCGGCATCGAGAAGATCGGGCTGCCCAATATCGGCATCCTGCTCGATTTCGGCCACGCGCTGTACGGCGGCGAGAGCCCGGCGGATTCGGCCCAGCTCGCGATCGATCATGGCCGGCTGTTCGGCATGGACGTGAACGACAATCTGCGCGGCTGGGACGACGACATGATCGCCGGCTCGGTCCACCCGATCGAGCTGTTCGAGTTCTTCTACACGCTGCGCAAGAACAAGTGGGAAGGCGTGTGGCAGCTCGACCAGTTCCCGTTCCGCGAGGATTGCGTCGGCGCCGCCAAGAGCGCGATCGGCTTCCTCAAGCATATCGAGAAGGCGCTCGACCGGCTCGACTTCGACGCGATGAAGGCAGCGCAGGCGAAGCAGGATGCGGTCGAGACGCTGCGCCTGGCGCGCGAGGCGCTGTTCGCGGGGTAATTCTTTCAAACTATTCTGTTCCCCGGCGAAAGCCGGGGCCCAGGGTCACAAGCGGGATGGCAGAGAAACCCTGGGCCCCGGCTTTCGCCGGGGAGCTTTCAGGGTGCGAGCGTCACCCCGCCCTTCGAAACAAAGCGATATCGACACTATCACCCATCGCTCGGTATCCCGCCTCACCCGGATGGATATGGTCGCCGGAATCATAGGCGGGCAGAAGCTGCAGCGGCGCGGCGGGATCGCGGACGGCCTTGTCGAAATCGATCACGCCGTCGGGCTCGCCCGAGGTGCGGATCCAGCGATTGACCGCCTGGCGCTGCGCTTCCCGCGCCTCATTGTACGAAGTCGCGCCCCGGAACGGCGTCAGCGTCCCCATCACCACCTTGATATTGGCGGCATGCGCCCGGGCGATGATCTGGCGGTAGCCGGCGATCAGCTCGTCCACGTCGAGCGGCGGGTTGTTGCCGAACATGGTGCTCGATCCGCCATTGCCGATATCGTTGATGCCTTCGAACAGGATGACGTGGGACACGCCCTGCACGCGGGCGACATCGCGATCGAACCGGGCCAGCGCCGCCTTGCCCCAGCTGGTCGAGAGCACCCGGTTGCCGCCGATACCGGCATTGATCACCGCCAGCGCCGGGCGGACGGGCGCGGCGGCGATGCGCTGGTTCAGCCGTTCCGGCCAGCCATGCAGCTGGTCGAGCGCGGGCCGGTTGCCGTCGGTGATCGAATCGCCAAGCGCGACGATAACGCGCGGGGGGCTGGCGCTGCGCACCATGACACCGCTCACCGGCGGCCGGCCGATGATCGTATCGGCATTTGCGATCTTTTCAGCGAGGATTTGGTCGCCCTCCCCCATCGCCATCACCGCATTCCCGAATCCCTTGAGCTTAAGCCCCGCGGGAATATGCACGCTCACCACCAGCTCGCCCATTGCCGGAACGGACAGGGCGACAGGATCGCTCAGCACAGGCGCACCCGGTGCGATCGTCACCTGCGCCGCGCCACCGAAGCTGAGCCGGCGCAGCGTGCCGGGCTTCGCATCGAAGCCGGTCGCGGCGATGCCGGCGCTGGCTGCAACCACGGTGAGCGGCGTTGTGCCATCCTCATTGGACAGGCGGATACGGACCTGCCGCCCGCCCGCCGCAACCGCGAAGCGCATCCGCAGCGTGCCGGTCACCGGCGGACGATCACGCAGACGCTGGCGGGTCTCGGGCGGGAGCTTCATCTCCTTGGGAATGACGAAGTCGTAGTCGGCCGGGCTCGACTGATAGGCGTCGATCCACACCTCTCGACTACCCTGCGCGGCGGCAGGCAAGGCGAACAGCATCGCCGCTGCGAAGAAGCCCGCGTACCGCATCCCTATGCCTGCACCTTGACCATCCGCAGCGCGATCCAGGGCTTGCCCGGCAGCTCCACGGTCGGCCGCGCGGGATCCTGGACGTCATAGTCATTCTTCTTCGCCATCCGGAACAGCCCCTCGACCGGAGTGACTGTCATGTTCCAGGTGTCGATGACGTCGATCCGATAGCTCTGCAGCGACTCCGGCCCCTTGCCGGGCAATACCACCGGCCATTCGGTCGGCTGCTCGGCGCCGAAATAGCGGAGGTAATACGCGTTCTGCTGGCCACCGAGATGATAGTTCCACCAGGCCTGGATCGGCTCGACGCCCGGCACCGGCCCTTCCTCCATAATCTTGCGCAGGAAGGCGAGCCGCGGCGCGCTGTGCCCGGCCAGGCTGCCACCCTGACCCAGCCAGGAACTGTCGGCATTGCGATCCGCCGCGAAGGTCTCGCTATGCCCGACATAGCAGCCGCCGATCAGCCCGTACCAGAAACGCTGGACCATATCCTCGGCGCTCAGATTGCCCCAGCGCTTGGCGATGTTCCCCTCATAGACGACCTCGTCGAAGACCACCGGCTTGAGCGTCATCGCGCGGTGCAGCTCGGCGCGCAGATCGTCGAGCACGGCCGCGCCATTCTGCACGCTGGCATGGGTGATCCACGGCTTGCGATGGTCGTAATAGGTGTTGATCTGGTGGATCGAGCGCAGCCGATCATGCGGATCGGCGGCGACCAGCACCTCGAAGAGATGGTCCCAGTCCGCGATCGTCTTGGTTTCGATATTGTCGTATTCGTTGGCCATCGACCACCAGACGTTGCGGTACGCGCCAAAGCGCGCGGCGACGTAGCGCAGATAGCGCTCGTCATCGGCACGCTGCATGTCCGAATAGCCGCGCTTCTCGTCATAGGGGTGGTAGAGGATCACGTCCGCTTCGATCCCCAGCGCGCCGAGCTTCTGGATGCGATCCTCGTAGCGGCGGAAATAGGCGGGATCGAACCGCGCCGGATCCCAATCCCTTGGCCCGTCGCCGGTGCGCGCGAACGGGTTGGTCGCCACCGACGGGACATTGGGGAACACCAGCATCCGCATCTTGTTGAACGGCGCGCCGGCGAGCGTCTTCAGCGTCTCGGCGCATTTCGCGTCGGACTGGAGCGCCCAGCTGTAGCAGGTCGTGCCGATCTGGCGGAACGGCGTGCCATCGGCATAAGCGAAGTGATAGCCGTCCTTCGACACACGGACCGGTCCGCGACTGCCCTTGCCCGGCGCGACTACGGTGAACTCGCCCGACTTGCCAGCAAGCGCACCGGCATTGCTCTCGCTGCGCCAACGCCACGCGCCCAGCTCGGGCGGGCTGAAGCGGATGCGGTAGGTGCCATTGCCGTCATAGAAGCCGGGCACGCGGACCCGCTTTCCCGCCCCTTCGAAAACCGCGGCAAGCGTCACGTTGACGAACGGATTGCCCCCTCTCGGGCCGGCCAGTTCGATCTCGAACACACCCCAGCGCTCGACCGTTCGAGGGGCTGCGGCGGCCATGGCGGGAGTGGAAGTCGCGGCACCGATCGCCATGGTCTGGGCGAGCATGTTCCGTCGCGTGATCTTCATTCCAACCCTCTCCCGATCTGCCGCATCCGCCCCGGAAGGGCGTCGCGCTTTATAATAATATTATCGTACTAGAAATCACTGCCCGCACAACCATGATTAAGGGGTCGGCGAGGCGCTGCAAGCGCTTGCCCCGGCCCTCGGGCACCGCTAGGCTGCGCCACAAATAATACTATCATATGTTGTAAAGGAGGGGTGCCAGGCGATGGCCAGCACGAATGCGCAGGACAAGGACGATTGGCGGAACACGATCCTCGCCGGCCTTGCGAACTATATCGACGCCGGGTCGATCGTCGCCGGATCGGCAGCGCTCGCGCTGTGGCAGGAAGCCTATCATCTCAACAACAATACGGTCGGGCTGATCGGCGCTTTCGGGCCGAACGCGATCTCCGCCGGTATCGGCGCGTTGATCGGCGGGAGGCTGTGCGACCTGTTCGGGCGCAAGAAGATCTACCAGTACGACATGCTGTTCTACGCGTTCGGCATGCTGTGGCTGGTGTTCGCGATGAACGCCTGGATGGTCGTGCTCGGCTTCTTCCTGGTCGGCCTCGCGGTCGGCGCGGACATTCCCGCTTCCTGGTCGATCATCGCCGAGATGGCGCCCAAGGGTAAACGCGGCAAGCATAGCGGCGTGGCGCAGGTGCTTTGGTATCTGGGTCCGGTCGTCGTGCTGCTGCTGTTCCTGGTGCTCACCCCGCTCGGGTTGCTTGGCGCGCGCATCGTCTTCGCGCATCTCGCGCTGCTGGCAATCGGCCTCACCTTCCTGCGCTCGCGCATGCAGGAATCGCCGCGCTGGCTCGAAGCCCAGGCCGCAGACGAGCACAAGCAGATCGAGCCGGCCAGGATCAGCGCGCTGTTCAAGCCGCGCTATCTCGGCTCGATGGCGTTCCTGATCGGCATGTACGGCATGTGGAACCTGTGGGCTGGCACCAACGGCTTCTTCTTCCCCTATATCTTGCGCACCGTCGGCGATGCCAGCCAGGCGACCGCGGTGGCGATCCAGACGCTCAGCTTCCTGATCGGCATGCTGTCGATCTGGGGGGTATTCATGCAGTTCTCCGACCGGCTGAACCAGCGGACGATGTTCCTCGTCTCGGCAGTGATCCAGGTGGTCGGCATGTCGCTGCTCGCGCTGTTCCCGCTCACCCTGCCGCTGGCGATTCTCCACGTCTTCCTGATGGCGTTCGGCCAGGGCTTCGGTGCCCAGTCGTTCTTCCAGCTGTGGAGCTCGGAGATGTTCCCGACGCTTCTGCGCTCGACCGCGCAGGGCCTGATGTTCGCGGTGGTGCGCATCGGCCTGGGCATCTGGAGCTTCTTCGTGCCGGTGCTGACCGCCACGGGCTTCACTACCCTCGCCTGGATCCTCACCGGCTTCCTCGCGGCGAGCGGCATCATCGGCATGCTCGGCGCCCCGCGCAACGAGGGCAAGTCGCTCGAGGAGCTGGAGGCCAAGCTGAAGGCCTGAACGAACTGCGGGCCGCCGGTTCTTCGACCCGCCGGCACCTCGCACGGGCGGTCTCCGCAAGGAGGCCGCCCTTCTTCATTCGCCCATACCGGCCTATTTCAAGACGCGAACGCTGACGAGACGTTCGATGAGAACGTCCCTGCTGGCATCGCCCAGATAGCGCTTCTTGTGCTGCGCAAGGCTCACCCGCCCCACCAGCTGGACCGTGAAGTTGCCCCAGGGCGGCTCGGCTTTTCGCCAGCCCGATGCCTCCCGGGCTGCGGCATCCAGTTGCCTGCACGTGTCTCCACGGCATTTGATCGATGCCCCGTCGCCTTCCCCCAGCAGCGGTCCTGTCGCGTCCCGGCATTGCTCGAATCGGCTATTTTCGAAATTGGTGAACCAGGTGCAGCTAAGGGTGCGCTGTGGGCCGAAGGCCACGCCTTCGAAAGTCACGCCCTGCCCCGCGGGCGAAGCAGACATCAGAGCAAGGATAGCCGGTTGCCACATCGGGCCAGCATATCCTCGCGCTCCCCGCTGGCAATCCAGTCGATTTGGGCGCCCCTGTCGCGCACAAAAAAAGGGGCGGTGCAATGCACCGCCCCGACAGGAGGCAACTTGGGGGGCCTTCAGAACTTGAGACGGATACCCGCATAGTAACGGCGACCGATGATATCCCAGATCGCGTTCGGGCTGCCGTTGGGCGTGCCGGTCCAGAGCGGCGGCGCCTGGACGTTGAACAGATTGTTCACACCCGCATAGAGCTCGAAATTCTCGATGCCCTTATAGCGGATTTGGGCGTTGTTGTAGTTCTTCGCGCCGATCGTGAAGTACTTCTTGTCCGGAAGCGAACCGTTGGCCAGACGGAACGTCGTCTGGTAGTTCTCATAGTCGAACATCTGGGAGCCGGTGACTTCACCCGTGATGGTGAACCCGAACGAGTCATTGTCCCAGTTCAGGCCGTAGTTGAACGAGTCGCGCGGCGTGCCGATCTCGCCCATGGTGTTGTCATAGGCGTCGCCGGTCAGCGGAACGATGCCCTGCTTGAGCAGGTGGGTCCAGCTGCCCGACCAGGTCGCCGTGCCGCCCAGGATCTTGTGGCTGTAGCTCAGCGTCATGTCGATGCCGCGGGTGAACTGGCCACCGCTGTTGACGAGACCGCGCACCACCTGCTCGACCGAGCCGACGCTGAACGCGCCCGAAGGCTGCTGGCGGCGGGTCACGAACTGGCAGAAATCCGCCAGGCCACTGACATAGCATTTGTTGAGCACGGTCGCCGCAGCGAGGCGGTTGATCGCGTTCTCGAGCTTGATGTCGTAGTAGTCGGCGGTGATCGTCAGGCCGCGCAGCGCGTGGATCGAGCGCGGGTTGATCACCACGCCGAACGTCTTGGTCTTGCCGGTTTCCTGCTGGATGCCGGGGTTGCTAGCCGTGATGCTGCCGACGCCCGCCGTGTCCGACGAAGTCAGCGTCATCGATCCGTTCGCGTTGATGTTCGCGAGCACGCCCGGATCCTTGCGGCAGTTCACTGCCACCGCCGAGGTCTGCGCCAGCGTCACGCCCTGGCACGGATCGGTGATGGTGATGATGCCGGCCGCGGCCGCCGCATAGAGCTCGCCGATGTTCGGCGCGCGGACGGCATGGGCATAGACCGCACGGAAGCGGATATCCTCGACCGGCGCCCATTCGCCGCCGACGTTCCAGGCCCAGAAGCTGCCGACGGTGGAGTAGTCGGACAGGCGCGCAGCGCCGCGCAGCGTCAGGTTCTGGAAGAAGGGCGTGTCGCGCAGGATCGGCACGACGAGTTCGCCATACGCTTCCTTGACGTTGAACTTGCCCTTGGTGTCGAGCAGTTGGACATAGCCGTTACGCGCGGTGTTGGTCAGCGGATCGAAGTCGTCCATGCTGTACTCGGAACGCCACTCGGCGCCGACCGAGACCTGCACCGGGCCGGCCGGCAGGTTGAACAGCGTACCGCCGACGTTCACCGCCGCCGTCTGCAGCTCCTGCTTCGAATAGCGGCTCATCTCGGTCATCAGCCACGCAGCGGCTTCCTTCGAGACCTTCGAAGTACCGTCCGCGTTCAGGCCGAAGACGTTGATCGGCACGCAGCCATTCGCACGCGCGGTCGCGTCGACGCACACGGCTTCGGTGGTGTTGCCGTTCTTGTTGTAGTCGAACACGTCGGGCATCACCTGCACCGCCTGGGCAAGGCGGTTGAGGTCGGCGAGGCCGGTCATGCTCTGGCGCTGCTTGGTGAAGCCGTACTGATAGTAGAAGTCGGCGGTCCAGTCGCCGCCGATCTTGTAGGTGCCGCCGATCACCGCGCGGAAATTGTCACGCTCGGTCGGGGTACTGCGCGTGCCGTCGCCGAACATCGTCGTGCGGAGCAGAAAGCTGACGTCCTTCGAAGCGATCGCGTCGTTGACGGCGCGATTGTCCGCCGCGTTGAACACCGCGGTCGGCACAAACGGGTTGTTGACGATGCGGACATCAGCCGGGTTGCTCGGGTTCACGACCTGGAACTGGATCGGGAAATACCCGTTCGTGCCGTTGAACGCGCCCAGCGCGCTGTCCGTGCGCATCGGCGAGGCTTCGCGACGGCCCTTGGTCTTGTAGTTCGAGAAGGTCGATTCAACGAACAGGTTCAGCTTGTCGCTCACGTCGAAGTTCGCGCGCGTGGCGACCGTGATCTGGTTCGACGGCGAGGCCTGCTGGCCCAGCGCGGCCGCGTTATAGCCGTACTTGTTGATCTTCGCGACGACCGTGGGGTCGTTGTAGTTCGTGCCGTTCACCGCCGGATAGGTGTCGAGCGTGCCGTCCGCCAGGATCAGCCGGCTGCCGACGCCACCGAAGTTGAACACGCCGCCCGGACCGACGTTCGACGGCTGGTAGAAGCGCGTGAACAGGTTCTGCGCGGCGGTCAGGTTCGCGTCGCTGTTGCCGCCAACGCGCTGCGTGTTGCCCAGGCTGCTATAACCGGCAGCGGTCCGCTCGCGCTTGTAGTTGGGCACGTCACCTTCGTGGTTGTACCCGGCATAGATCATCACGTTGCCACGGCCGTCGGCGAAATTCTGGCCGAAGGTACCGTTGATCGAATAGCGCTTGTCGTCGCCGAGTTCCGAGATGCCGGCCTGTGCATTGGCCTGGAAGCCCTGGAAATTCTTCTTGTAGACGAAGTTGACCACGCCCGCGATCGCGTCCGAGCCATAGACGGCCGAGGCGCCACCGGTCAGCACGTCGACACGCTCGACGAACGAGGTCGGGATCATCGACAGGTCGACGGTCGAGGTGCCCGGAATGCCGGCGACCGAGCGGCGGCCGTCGATCAGCACCAGGGTGCGGTTGTCGCCAAGGTTGCGCAGGTTGACGGTGGCGAGACCCGGATTGGTATCGCCGGCGTTGCTGACGCGGGTCTGGCCGGGCACGCCGACCGCCGGGATCTGGGCCAGTGCTTCCTGGACGTTGGTCGCGCCGATATTCTGGATCGTCTCGGCAGTAACGGCCTGCAGCGGCGACGGCGAAGTCAGCGTCGGGCTTTTGATGCGGCTGCCGGTGACGACGATCGCATCATTCTGCGTCACTGGCTCCTGCGGCGTCTCGGCCACGGTGTCCGGCGCCGGCGCGGTCTGCTGCGCGAATGCGGCAGGCGCGACGACGAGCGTCATGGCGCTGACCCCGGTCAGCAGCATTCCGCGCAGCAGCGGCGCGGGACGCACTGTCTTGAACGACTTATTCATTTCCACTCCCTTCCCAATTCTTATGTTCTCGTGCCGAAGCACCTCACGTCATTCGTTGCGGCCCCACCGCCGCCCCGTCACGTTCCCCCCGGCGGCAGCGCGGAGCGCTCCGCCATGTTGCGACCGGTCGATGCCGACGGCGCTGCCATCAGCCTTTCCCCGCCACCAGTTCGCGGGCGGCATCGGCGATGCCTTCCGCGGTGAGTCCGAAATGCTCCATCAGCCAGCTCGCCGACCCGGTCGGCAGGAAGCCGGGGAAGCCCAGCATCCGCATCGGTACCGGGCGGTGGCGCGCGCAATGCTCGGCAACCGCGCCGCCAAGCCCGCCGGTCACCAGCCCTTCCTCGGCCGTCACAATCGCACCGGTTCCAGCCGCAGCAAGCACCGCATCGCCGTCGAGCGGCGACACCGTCGCCATGTTGACCACGCGCGCCTCGATTCCCTCGCCGGCCAGCAGCGCGGCAGCGGCCAGCGCGCGGTGCACCAGCGTGCCATTGGCGAGGATCGCAACGTCGCCGCCGTCGCGCAGCAGCTCTGCCTTGCCGATCGTGAAGACCGCATCCTCGCCGCGCGCGAGCGCCGGCACCGGCATCCGGCTGATCCGGACGAACACTGGCCCGGCGTGCGCCGCTGCCGCCTTGATCGCTTCTGCGGTTTCCCAGGGATCCGACGGGACGATCACGGTCAGCTTGTCGATCGCGCGCAGCCAGGCGACGTCCTCGATGCTGTGATGCGTCGCGCCGAGCTCGCCATAGGCGACGCCGCTCGAGATGCCGCACAGCTTCACATTGGCCTGGCTATAGGCGCAATCGACCTTGATCTGCTCCATCGCGCGGGCGGTCAGGAAGCAGGCCGCCCCGCTGACGAAGGGGATCTTGCCACCATTGGCGAGACCGGCGCCGACGCCGACCATGTTCTGCTCGGCGATGCCGACATTGATCAGCCGCGCCGGAAAGCGATCGCGAAACTTGCCGAGCTTGGACGAGCCCACCGAATCATTGACCACGGCGACGATGCGCGCATCCGCCGCGGCCAGTTCCTCGAGCGCGCCGACATAGGCGTCGCGGCAATCGAACATGTCGGGTGCGACCACGTCCTTCACGCGCGCAGCTCCGCTTCCAGCTCGGCGATCGCCTGGGCATATTGCTCGGCGTCCGGCACGCCGTGGTGCCAGCCTGCCTGGTCGCGCATGTAGCTGACGCCCTGCCCCTTGAAGGTGTTCGCGATCAGCACGCGCGGCTTGTCGCGCGGCTCGGCAGCTTCATCGAACGCCGCGAGCAGCGCTTCATGGTCATGGCCATCGACTTCGACCACGTCCCAGCCGAACGCGCGCCACTTGTTGGCCAGCGGTTCGAGCGAATTGGTGTCCTCGGTGCGGGCGCCCTGCTGCAGCCGGTTGCGGTCCACGATCACGGTGAGGTTGCCGAGGCCGCGATGGCCGGCGAACATCGCCGCTTCCCACATGCTGCCTTCCTGCAGCTCGCCGTCGCCGGTGAGCACGAACACGCGGTAGTCCGCGCCGTCAATCTGCCCGGCCACCGCGACGCCCACGCCCACCGGGAAACCGTGCCCGAGTGGTCCGGTGTTGGTCTCGACGCCAGGCAGATAGTTGCGATTCGGGTGGCCGTTCAGCCGCGAGCCCGGCTGCAGATAGGTGTCGAGCTCGGCCTCGGGAAAGAAACCCGCCCCCGCCAGCGCGCTATAAAGCGCGCCGGTGCAATGGCCCTTGCTGAGGATGAAGCGATCGCGCTCCGGCGCATCGGGCGATTTCGGATCGATCCGAAGGATATCGAAATAGAGCGATGCCACGATGTCAGCGGCTGAGAGGTCGCCGCCCGGGTGCCCCTGGCCGGCAACGAAGATCATCTTCAAGAGACGCCTGCGCATCCAATTGGCGCGCTCACGCACGTGGTTTGCACGAATTTCCAAGCGCGTGGAGCGGTCGCCCGCCACCTCCGGCCTTTCCAGCTTATGCATCTATCTCTCCTTTCCGCTCGTTAGCCGGGGAAAGGGGCAATTGCAACGATTAGTACTATAATATCTTCAATATCCCGGGTATCCGGCTTACGACTTTTTTGTTTTCCGTCATTTAGCGAAGAAATTGACAATATCAAAACCGGGCCGTTAGACCGGCGCAGCACCCCCAAGACGCTGCCAGAGGGGCGAATTTTAGGATCGGGATGATGAAAGCACGCGACTCGCGCCGGTCGGGAAAACGCCGGCGCGCTCCCTTCGGAGCAGCCCTCATCGCCAGGAAAAATGTGGCGACGATGATTGCACAATCCGTTTCCCGCGGCCGCGCCGAACGCCATAAGGCATTTCCATGATCATCGCTTCAGCCACTGATTTCCGCGAGGCCGCCCGCCGCCGCCTGCCGCGCTTCCTGTTCGACTATGCCGATGGCGGAGCCTATGCAGAGGAGACGCTCCGCCGCAACGTGAGCGACCTGTCGGGCATCGCCCTGCGCCAGCGCGTGCTGAAGGATGTCGCCACGATCGACCTTTCCACCACCCTGTTCGGCCGCGAGATCGCGCTGCCGGTGGGGCTCGGTCCGGTCGGGATCAGTGGCATGTACGCCCGGCGCGGCGAGCTCCAGGCGGCAAGCGCCGCCCGCGCAGCCGGCGTGCCGATGTGCCTGTCCACCGTGTCGATCTGCCCGATCGAGGACGTCGCGCAAAAGGCCGATCCCTTCTGGTTCCAGCTCTATGTGATCCGCGACCGCGCCTTCATGAAGGACCTCATCGCCCGCGCGAAGGCGGCCGGAGCGAAGGCGCTGGTATTCACCGTCGATATGCCGGTGCCCGGCGCGCGCTACCGTGACGCGCATTCGGGCATGTCCGGCCCCAATGCGCCGCTGCGCCGCGTGCTCCAGGCAATGGGCAAGCCGCACTGGTCCTGGGATGTCGGCCTGCGCGGCCGCCCGCACACGCTGGGCAACCTTCTTCCGGTGCTCGGCAAGGACAGCGGCCTCAACGACTATATGGGCTGGCTCGGCGCCAATTTCGATCCGTCGATCCAGTGGCGCGATCTCGAATGGATCCGCGCCGCCTGGGATGGCCCGCTGATCATCAAGGGCATCCTCGATCCCGAGGACGCGCGCGAGGCCGCCGCGATCGGCGCCGACGGCATCGTCGTCTCGAACCATGGCGGCCGTCAGCTCGACGGCGTGCTGTCGAGCGCCCGGGCGCTGCCCGCGATCGCCGATGCCGTCCGCGATAGACTGACTATCCTGGCGGATGGCGGCGTGCGCAACGGGCTCGATGTGGTGCGGATGCTCGCGCTCGGCGCGCACTCGGTGCTGCTCGGCCGGGCTTGGGTCTATGCCCTCGCCGCGCAGGGCGAAGCAGGCGTGACGAAGCTGCTCGAGCTGATCGCCAAGGAAATGACGGTCGCGATGACGCTGACCGGGGTCAATCGGATCGAAGCGATCGATCGCTCGATCCTGGCAGAGGATGTAAGATGAAGCTTCTTGAAGGAAAGACCGTGCTGGTCACCGGCGGATCCACCGGCATCGGCCGCGCAGCCGCGATCGGCGCCGCGCAGCACGGCGCCGATGTCGCGATCAACTATGTGGCGAGCGACGAGAAGGCCCAGTCCTGTCTCGCCGAGATCGAGGCGCTGGGCCGCCGGGGCATTGCGGTGAAGGGCGACGTCGCACTGCCCGAGACCGCGACCGATTTCGTGGCCAAGGCGGTCGAGGCATTCGGCAAGGTCGACGTGATGGTCTCCAACGCGGGCATCTGCCCGTTCCACGCCTTCCTCGACATGCCGGTCGAGACGGTCGACCGCACCTTCCGGGTCAATCTCCACGGCGCCTATTACATGGTGCAGGGTGCGGCCAACCAGATGGTCAAGCAAGGGCATGGCGGCGCGATCGTCGCGGTCTCCTCGATCTCGGCGCTGGTCGGCGGCGAGTTCCAGACGCACTACACGCCCACCAAGGCCGGCGTGCATTCGCTGATGCAGTCGGCTGCGATTGCGCTCGGCAAGCACGGCATCCGCTGCAACAGCGTTCTGCCTGGCACCATCCTCACCGAGATCAACAAGGACGATCTCGCCGACGAAGCGAAGCGCCATTACATGGAAGAGCGCACCCCGCTCGGCCGCCTCGGCATGCCCGAGGATCTCGTCGGGCCGATCGTCTTCCTTGCTTCGGACATGGCAGCCTATGTCACCGGCGCCGCGCTGCTGGTCGACGGCGGCATGTTCGTGAACCTCCAATAAGCCCGCCGCCCCGTTTGGGGCCGGAGGGATCGCCGGACAGCGCATCATGCTCCGCGTGATGCGCTCGACTGCGCACGCCGCGTGCCGGCGCCGGCGCGTATCCACCGCAATTAACGGCAGAAGTGCGCGACGGCGGTTGACTTAAATAATACTATTATACAATGAACGTCAGACAGCGGGGGCCACGATTCCCGCGCTTCGGGAGAGGGAAGTCTGATGCACGCCGGCTCGTTTCTGCTGGCCGCGCTTGCGGCCGCTGCGGCAGTCGCCACGCCGGCCGCCGCGCAGACTCCCCCCCTCTCGGTCGCGCCGAACGGCCATTATCTGCTTGCCGGCGGCAAGCCCTTCTTCTGGATGGGCGACACCGGCTGGCTGCTGCTCAGCCGCACCAGCCGCGCCGAGGCAGAACAGTACCTCCTCACCCGCAAGCGCCAGGGCTTCAACGTCGTCCAGATCATGGTGCTCCACACCGAGAAGATGACCAACCCGGCTACCGGCCCCGCGCTGGTCGATGGCGACCCCGGCCGCCCGCGCACGACGCCGGGCAATGATCCGGCCAGGGCCGGCGAATATGACTATTGGGACCATCTCGACTGGGTCGCGAAGCGCGCCGAGGAACTCGGCATCTATCTCGCGCTGGTGCCCTGCTGGGGCTCGATCGCAGACGGCGGCAAGCTGAACCTGCAAAACGCACCCGCCTATGGCCGCTTCCTCGCCGAGCGCTACAGGAACCAGCCCAACATCATCTGGCTCAACGGCGGCGACACCCGTTCCGAGATGCGCACCGCAGTGTGGGACGCGCTGGGATCGACAATCAAGCTCTACGATCCCGGCCATCTGATGACCTTCCACCCGATCGGCCGCACCGACTCCTCCTGGCAATATCACGACGCGCCCTGGCTCGATTTCAACATGTTCCAGTCAGGCCACCGCTCCTATGCCCAGGAAGGCGCGAGCGCGATTGGTGAGGACAATTGGCGCTATGTCGCCACCGACTGGATCCGCCTGCCCACCAAGCCGGTGATCGACGGCGAGCCTTCCTATGAGGGCATCCCCCACGGCCTGCACGAGGCGAACCAGCCGCGCTGGCTGGCGCCCGACGCGCGCCGCTATGCCTGGTGGGCGGTGATGGCCGGCGCGTTCGGCCACACCTATGGCGAAAACCACGTCATGCAGTTCTTCACGCCCGGTGCGGACACGGCCAATTTCGAGCCGGTCACGCCGTGGCAGCAGGCGATCGAGGCGCCCGGCGCCAACCAGATGCAGTATCTGCGTCGCCTGATCGAATCGCGACCGATGCTCGAGCGCGTGCCCGATCCGTCGCTGATCACCGACAATGGCACCCGCTATGACCGTGTGCTGGCGAGCCGCGGCAAGGGCTATGTATTTGTCTATACATATACCGGTCGCCCGTTCACGCTGCGGCTCGGCACGACCACGGGCAAGCAGGTCAGCGCGCACTGGTATTCGCCGCGCGACGGCCAGTCGGTGGAAATCGGGACTTTCAACAACACAGGCCAGCACCGCTTCGATCCGCCGGGGGAAACCGCGCCGGGCAATGACTGGGTGCTGGTGCTCGACGACGCGCGCACGCCGCGCGCCGGTCAATAAGGGAATGCGCATGAGCCTGCCGAAGATCAAACATGTCCGCGCCTTCGTCGTGCGCGGCGGTGGCGGCGCCGATTATCACGACCAGGGCGAAGGCCATTGGATCGACGATCACATCGCCACGCCGATGGCGCGCTATCCCGAATATCGCGCCTCGCGGCAGAGCTTCGGCATCAACGTGCTCGGCACTTTGGTGGTCGAGCTGGAGGCCGAGGACGGCACGGTCGGCTTCGCGGTCACCACCGGCGGCGAGCCCGCCGCCTATATCGTCGAGAAGCATCTCGCCCGCTTCCTCGAAGGGCGCAGCCCGTACGAGTTCGAGAAGATCTGGGACCAGATGTATTTCTCGACCCAATATTATGGCCGCAAGGGCCTGGTGATCAACGCGATCTCGGGCGTCGATCTCGCGCTTTGGGACCTGCTCGGCAAGCTGCGCGGCGAGCCGGTCTATCACATGCTCGGCGGTGCGGTGCGCGACGAGCTGCAATTCTACGCGACCGGCGCGCGGCCGGACATCGCCAAGGAACTCGGCTTCATCGGCGGCAAGCTTCCGCTCCACCACGGCCCGGCCGAAGGCTTTGAGGGGCTGGAGAAGAACATCGCCCTGCTCGCCGACATGCGCGCCAAGTGCGGCGACGATTTCTGGCTGATGTATGATTGCTGGATGTCGCTCGACCTCGACTATGCCACCCGCCTTGCCCACCGTGCCTGGAACGAATGCGGGCTCAAGTGGATCGAGGAGGCGCTGAGCCCCGACGACTATTGGGCCTATGCTCAGCTCAAGAAGAATGCCCCCAAGGGCCTGCTCGTCACCACTGGCGAGCATGAGGCGACCCGCTGGGGCTTCCGCATGCTGATGGACATGGAATGCTGCGACATCATCCAGCCCGATGTGGGCTGGTGCGGCGGCGTGACCGAGCTGATCAAGATCGCCAACTATGCCGATTCAAAGGGCGTGATGATGGTCCCGCACGGCTCGTCGGTCTACAGCTACCACTTCGTCATCACCCGCCACAATTCGCCCTTCGCCGAGTTCCTGATGATGCATCCGGGGCCGACCGAGGTGGTGCCGATGTTCGCGCCGCAGCTGCTCGGCGAGCCGGTGCCCGTAAACGGCAGGATCCGCGCGAGCGAACTCGACAGGCCGGGCTTCGGCGTCGAGCTCAACCGCGATATCGCCCTTCACCGCCCCTATTCCCGCTAAGGATAGTACCTCATGAAGCTTTGCCGTTATGGCGCCCCGGGCGCCGAGAAGCCCGGCCTGATCGACAGCGATGGCCGCATCCGTGACCTCTCCGCGCATGTCGCCGACATCGGCCCCGACGCGCTCGGCAAGGATGCCCTCGCCCGCCTCGCCGCGATCGATCCCGCCAGCCTGCCCTTGGTCGAGGGCGATGTCCGCTACGGCGCGTGCGTCGGCGGCACCCGCCAGTTCATCGCGATCGGCACCAACTTCGCCGATCACGCCGCGGAATCGAACCTGCCGGTGCCCGAGGAGCCCGTGGTCTTCCAGAAGTGGGTGAGCTGCATCCAGGGCCCGAACGATCCCGTCACCATCCCGAAGGACTCGAAGAAGACCGATTGGGAAGTCGAGCTCGGCGTCGTCATCGGCACCGCCGCTTCCTACGTCACCGAGGAGGAAGCCCTCGACTATGTCGCCGGCTATTGCGTCATCAACGACGTGTCCGAGCGCCACTGGCAGGTCGAGCGCGGCCTGACCTGGGACAAGGGCAAGGGCTTCCCGACCTTCGGCCCGATCGGCCCGTGGATGGTGACCAAGGACGAAGTCGGCGATCCGCAGGATCTCGGCATGTGGCTGTCGGTCAACGGCAAGAAGATGCAGAACGGCAACAGCAAGACGATGATCTTCACCGTCGCGCAGATCGTCGCCTATTGCTCGCAGTTCATGACGCTGCTCCCCGGCGACGTCATCACCACCGGCACCCCGCCGGGCGTCGGCCTCGGCCAGAAGCCCGAGCCCTGGTATCTGAAGGCCGGCGACGTGGTCGAGCTGGGCATCGAGAAGCTCGGCGAGCAGCGCCAGGAATTCGTCGCCTGGCGGGCCGCCAAGTGAGCGTGTTCGCGGGACGCTATGCCGGCCGCTGCGCCGTCGTCACCGGCGGCGCCTCGGGCCTCGGCAAGGCCGTGGCGACGCGGATCGTCGCGGAGGGCGGCAAGGTCGTCCTCTGGGATCTCAACGCAGACGCCCTCGCCGCCGCCCAGGCGGAAGTCGGCGCTGCCGGCGTGCAGGCGCTCGACGTGTCCGATGCCGCCGCGGTCGAAGCCGCTGCGAAAGCCAGTGCCGAAATCCTCGGCAAGATCGACGTGCTGGTCTGCTCGGCCGGGATCACCGGCGCGACCGTGCCGGTCCATGAATTCCCGCTCGACAGCTGGCTGCGGGTGATGGACATCAACCTGAACGGCCTGTTCTACTGCAACCGCGCGATCGTGCCGCTGATGCTCGAGAACGGCTATGGCCGCATCGTCAACATCGCCTCGGTCGCCGGCAAGGAAGGCAATCCGAACGCCAGCGCCTATTCGGCGTCCAAGGCCGGCGTGATCGGCTTCACCAAGTCGCTCGGCAAGGAACTCGCCGGCAAGGGCGTGATCGCCAACGCGCTCACCCCCGCCACCTTCGAGAGCCCGATCCTCGCCCAGCTGCCGCAGAGCCAGGTCGATTACATGCGCTCGAAGATCCCGATGGGTCGCCTCGGCGAAGTCGAAGAATCGGCGGCGATGGTGTGCTTCATGGCCTCGGAGGAGTGCAGCTTCACCACTGCATCCACCTTCGACACCTCGGGCGGCCGAACCACCTTCTGATGCCCACGCGCCCGCCCTTCATCGATCCGCACGTCCATCTCTGGAACCTGTCGCACATCCGCTATCCGTGGCTGATGCCGCCGTTCAGCGATGAGGGGCCCAATGGCAGTGTCGAGCCCATCGCCAGCGATTACGGGCTCGACGACTATCTGGTCGATGCGGGCGATTGGGACGTGCGTGGGATCGTCCATATCGATGCGGGCGCGCATCCCGACGATGCGCTCCGCGAAACCGAGTGGCTGCAGGCCATGGCCGACGCGCGCGGCCTGCCGAACGGCATCGTCGCCTTTGCTGCACTCGAAAGCCCGACGCTGGAGGGCCTGCTCGGCGCCCATGTCGCGCACCCCAATGTGCGCGGCATCCGCCATATCGTGAACTGGCATGCCGACCCGCAGCGCAGCTATTCCCCGGCGGACATCACCACCTCGGACGCGTGGATGCGGGGTTTCGGGCTGCTCGCGAAGTACGGCCTGAGCTTCGATCTCCAGGCCTATCCCGGCCAGTTCGCGCATCTCGCCGGACTGATCGCGAGGCACCCGGACATTCAGGTCATAATCGATCATGCCGGAATGGCGATCCCCGGCGATGAAGAGGGCTGGGCGGTCTGGCGGAACGGCATGGCGGCGCTCGCCGCGCTGCCCAATGTCGCGGTCAAGATCTCGGGCATGGGCTTCACCTGGCGCCCCTGGACCGTCGATCAGGCCCGGCCCTACGTGCTCGAGACGATCGACCTGTTCGGCGCGGACCGCGCGATGTTCGCCAGCAACTTCCCCACGGACAGGCTGTTCGGCAGCTTCGACCGGCATCTCGGTGCCTATGACGCGATCACCTTCGATTTCTCGGCGGACGAGCGCCTTGCCCTATTCGCCGGCAATGCCAACCGTCTCTATCGTCTGGGCCTGACCCTATGACCCTGCGCGTCGTCGATCTGCGTACCGAGAACACTGTCGAGCTTCTCGGCACCGAGGCCGAGCGGCCTCGCCTTTCCTGGCGGATCGAAAGCGACACGCCGGGCACGGTGCAGGCACAGTACCGCATCCGCGCCGCCGCCACCGCAGACGCACTCGCCGGCGCCGGTCTGCTCTGGGACAGCGGCGCGGTGGCCAGCGATGCCAGCTTCGACATCGCCTATGCAGGCCCGCCTCTCGCTTCGATGCAGCGCATCTGGTGGTCGGTCGAGGCCCATGACGATGCCGGGCGCGTCGCCCATTCTGACCCGTCCTGGTTCGAGACCGGCCTGCTCGCGCCCGCTGACTGGCGCGCCGACTGGATCGAAGCCGAAGACGCATTCGCCGCAGCCGAACGCGCCGCCGGGGTCACCTGGGTGTGGAGCGAAACCGCGCTCGACGACCGACCCCACGCCTTCCGCCTCGATTTCGACGCCCCCGCCGATCTCGTCCGCGCCGAGGTGCTGGTCGCCGGCAAGGACCACCTCCGCGGCGTCTGGGTCAATGGCGAGAAGTCGCCGCTCGACTGGCATTTCGACTGGGACACCTATCTCCCCTTCTGGGGCACGCTCGCCCCCTATGCCGGCGAAGTGAAGCCAGGCCGCAACAGCGTCTGCGCGCTGGTCGAAGCCGACACCACCGGCTTCTTCCCCGTGGATGGCGGCGCCTTCGCCGCGCTGATCCGGCTGTACCGCGCCGATGGCAGCGTCGATCGGATCGTCAGCAGCGCATTCCGCCTGATTCCGTCCCCGCCCGAGGGTTGGACGGAGTCCGGCTTCGACGCGAGCGACTGGGCCGCGCCCGTCCCCAGCGGCGCCAATGTCCATAACGATCCGCGTCCCAGCGAACCGGCGATGCTGCTGCGCACGGAGTTCACCGCCGACCAGCCGGTCGTCGCGGCACGGCTCTATGCCACCGCGCTCGGCGCCTATGACGCGCGGATCAACGGCCAGGCCGTCTCCGGCGCGATCCTCGCCCCTGAGATCAGCGTCGCGGCCGACCATGTCCTCTACCAGGCGTACGACGTCACCGACCTGATCCGCCCTGGCGCCAACGCGTTCGGCGCCACGGTCGGCGACGGCTTCTATGCCAGCCCGTTCGGTTGGCGGATCGAGCGCTATGGCTTCGGCCCCGCCCCACGCCGCTTCCGCGCCCAGCTGCGCCTCGATTACGCCGACGGCACCAGCCAATGGATCGAGACCCGCCCCGACTGGCGCCTCGCCCCCTCGGCGATCAGCAAGTCCGAAATCTATGACGGCGAGACCCGCGATGCCCGCGACGAGCAGCCTGGCTGGGACCTGCCCGGCTTCGACGCCTCGGCATGGACGCAAGCCAAGCGCGGCGCGGAGCCCGACACCCGCCTGATCGCCCAGACCTCGCCCCTGCTCGAACGCACCGGCAGCCTGAGGGCACGCAGTGTCAGCGAGCCGCTGCCCGGCCGCTACGTGTTCGACTTCGGCCAGAACTTCCCCGGCTGGGTCCGCATCCGCGCCACAGGTCCGGCAGGCACCACGATCACGGCGAAGTTCGCCGAGCTGCTCAACCCGAACGGCACCGCTGACCTGTCCAACCTCCGTCTCGCCAGGGCGACCGACAGCTTCACGCTCGCCGGCACCGGCGAGGAGACCTTCGAGCCGAGCTTCACCTATCACGGCTTCCGCTATGTCGAGATCGCCGGCTATCCCGGCGTGCCGACCCTCGACGACATCGAGGGCGTGGTCGTCCACAGCGCCTGCCGCGAAACCGGCGGCGTGACCTTCCACGACGCGCCGCTGCTCCAGACCATCTTCGACAACGCATTGTGGAGCCAGCGCTCGAACTTCTTCGCGGTGCCCACCGATTGCCCGCAGCGCGACGAGCGCATGGGCTGGATGGGCGACATCCAGGTGTTCGCGGACGCCGCCGCGTTCAACATGGAGGTCGATCCCTTCATCCGCCGCTTCCTGCTCGAAGCGCGCGCGGCGCAGCGGCCCGACGGCGCCTATCCGATCGTGGTGCCGCAGCCGCTCTCCTTCCCCGATGTGGTGACGGCGGGCTGGAGCGAGGCCGGGATCATCCTGCCCTGGCAGCTCTGGCGGCGTTACGGCGACACCGCCGTGATCGACGAGAATTGGGACGCGATGGCAGGCTGGATGGCCTTTGTCGCACGCACCAATCCCGACGGCATCTGGCGCAACGATCGCGGGCTCGATCTCGGCGACTGGCTCTCGGTCGATGCGATCAAGCCCGATGACGAGACCACTCCGCGCGTGCTGTGCGCCACTGCCTATTGGGCCTGGTGCGCCGAGCTGATGGCCGAGATGGCCGAGGCCACCGGCCGCGACGCCGGCGAATGGCGCACCCTGCACGCAAAAATCGCCGCCGCCTTCGCCGCCGAGTTCGTCGCCGCTGACGGCACCGCCGGCAATGGCAGCCAGGCGAGCCAGGTGCTCGCGCTGTTCATGGGTCTGGTGCCCGAGGATAGCCGCGCCGCCGCTGCCGAAGTGCTGGCCAAGGACATCCGCGCACGCGGCATGAGGCTCTCCACCGGCTTCCTCGGCACGCCCTATATCCTTGACGTGCTCGCCGATGCCGGCCGGCATGACGAAGTCGCGGGGCTGCTGCTCCAGACCGGCTATCCGAGCTGGGGCTATATGCCTGCCCAAGGCGCTACGACGATGTGGGAACGCTGGAACGGCGACACCGGCGACCTGTCGATGAACAGCTACAACCACTATGCCTTCGGCGCGATCGTCGGCTTCTTCTACCGGCGACTGGCGGGCATCGCGCCCGCCGCGCCCGGCTTCCGCCGGATCGCCGCGCGGCCGCTCTGGTATCCGGCGATCGGCCGGGTCTCGGCGCGCTACGAGTCCGTGGTCGGCCTTATCGCCGCCGAAACCGATGGCGATGCAAGCGGCCTCACCCGCTTCACGCTCACCATCCCCGCCAACACCATCGCCGAAATCGACCTGCCCGGAAGCGGCTGGCGCCTCGGCGACACGCCGGTCGACAGCCGTACGGAAGTCGGCGCCGGCACCCATGCATTCATGAAATCCGGAGAGTGACGATGCCTACCCTCGGCCTGATCCATAATTCGGCAACCCTCGTGCCGATCTTCACCGAGATCGCGGCGCGGGTGATGCCGGCCGACGTCAAGCTGCTCCACTTCGTAGACGAGAGCACGATCAAGAACACGATCGCCGCCGGCCATCTCCAGAAGTCGACGATGCGTCAGGTCGTCCGGCTGGTCGGCTCGGCCTTCGATGCCGGCTGCGACGTCGCGATGGTCACCTGCTCGTCGATCGGCAAGGCAGTCGAGATGGCGGCCGAGCTTTACGACCAGCCCGTACTCCGCGTCGATCGCGCCATGGCCGAGAAGGCCGTCGCCAGCGGCACCCGCATCGGCGTGGTCGCCACCCTCTCCACCACCCTCCAGCCGACCGCCGACCTCGTCCGCCGCGTCGCCGCCGAGCAGGGCAAGCAGATCGAGATCGTCGAGCATCTCTGCGAAGGCGCGTTCCAGGCCGTGATGGCCGGCGACGGCGCCACGCATGACCGCATCGTGAGCGAGGGCCTGACCGAGGGCATGAAGGGCGTTGACGCCATCGTCCTCGCCCAGGCATCGATGGCGCGCGTCGTCGCCAGCCTGCCGGAGGGAGCAGTGTCGGCGCCGGTCTATGCCAGCCCCGAACTCGGCATGGAGCATGCCCGCGCCGTGCTGGCGGGCCTCGGCCAAGGCTCGGGGAAGTGAAGAAGCGGCGGCTGGTCCTCGGCTTCCTCGCCACCCTATCGATCATCACCTTTATCGACCGGCTGGCGATCGCGGTCACCGGCCCGTCGATCCAGAAGGATCTCGGCATCACCCCCGCCGAATGGGGCTGGGTGCTGAGCGCCTATGTCATCGCCTATGCGGTGTTCGAGATCCCCTCGGGCGCGATGGGCGACAAGCATGGCTATCGCAAGGAGCTGACCCGGATCACGGTCTGGTGGTCCTTCTTCACCGCGATCACCGCAGTGTGCCGCAACTTCTGGCAGCTCGCCGCCGCGCGCTTCCTGTTCGGCCTCGGCGCTGCCGGTGCCTATCCCAACATGACCGGCGTGCTCTATCGCTGGCTGCCGGCCCGCGAGCGTGCGCGCGGCCAGGGCGTGATCTGGGCCGCCAGCCGCTTCGGCGGCGCCCTCGCCCCGCTGCTGCTGGTCCCCGCCAACAAGCATCTCGGCTGGCAGGCAGTCTTCGTCATCCTCGGTGTGATCGGCGCGGTCTGGGCGCTCGCCTGGTGGAAATGGTTCCACGACAAGCCCGCCGAGCAGCCCGGAATCACAGCCGCCGAAGTCGCCGAGATCGGCAGCGACGAGCATGCCGGCCATAGCGGCACGCCGTGGAAGCAGCTGTTCGCCCTGCCTCAGCTCTGGCTGATCTCCATCGCCTATCTGTTCTACGCGTTCGGCAGCTGGTTCTTCTTCGGCTGGTTCCCGACCTGGATGGTCAAGGGCGCGGGCTTCACCGTCGACGAGATGGGCCTGTACGGCTCGATCCCGTTCCTGCTCGGCGTGGTCGGCAACCTCGTCGGCGGCGCGTTGTGCGACCGGCTGGCTGCGCGGATCGGCAGCCGCAACGCCTATCGCCTGATCGCCTCGACCTGCCTGGTCGGCACCGCCGCTTTGCTCGTCGCGATGAGCCTGGCGACCAGCAAGTTCGCGATCGTCGCGCTGGCCGGCGCGGCCTTCATGGTGATGGACCTGATGCTCCCCGCCGCCTGGGCGATGTGCATGGCGATCGGCGGTCGCTTCGGCGGCACCGCCTCGGGCGTGATGAACACCGCCGGCAATCTCGGCGGCTTCGTATGCTCGGTGGCGTTCGGCTACGTCGTCGCCGCCACCGGCAACTACAACCTGCCGCTGCAGGGCATCGCGCTGATGGTGGTCCTGGCGGCCGTGATCTTCGCGACCATCGATTGCACCAAGGGCTTCGACCACAAGAAGTCGATCTGAGGAGGGAAGACATGCGCTGGCTGATCGCCGCCGCCGCCGGATGCGCGCTCGCCGCATCCGCCGCGTCCGCGCAGGACCGCACACCGCCGCTCAAGGTATCGGCGAACGGCCGCTATCTGGAATCGAACGGCAAGCCCTTCTTCTGGCTCGGCGACACCGGCTGGCTGCTGCTCGGCAAGCTCAACCGCGAGGAGACCGAAGCCTATTTCGCCAAGCGCGAGGCGCAGGGCTACAACGTCATCCAGGTGATGATGCTGCACGGGCCGAAGATGGAGAACCCCGTCGCCGGCCCGGCCCTGGTGGACGGCGACCTCACCCGCCCGCGCGTCACCCCCGGCAACGATCCCGCCAAGCCCGGCGAATATGACTATTGGGATCATCTCGACTGGGTGTTCGATCGTGCCGCCGCGCACGGTCTCTATATCGCGCTGGTGCCGGTGTGGGGCGACTTCGCCGATTTCCGCCTGCTCAACGCCGATACCGCCCCGGTGATCGGCCGCTTCGCCGCCGAGCGCTACAGGAACAAGCCCAACCTGATCTGGGTGAATGGCGGCGATCGCTATCCCGAGCTTTCCCCGCTCGCCTGGGACATCCTCGGCAAGACGATCCGCGCGATCGATCCCAACCATCTGATGACCTATCATCCGGCCGGCCGCGCCAGCTCGTCCTGGATGTTCCACGACGCGCCCTGGCTCGATTTCAACATGTACCAGTCGGGCCACCAGAGCTACGCGCAGGACCACCAGCTCAACGCGCGCGGCGAGGATAACTGGGTCTACACCACCGACGATCTCTCGCGCAGCCCGGCCAAGCCGACGATCGACGCCGAGCCGAGCTACGAGAACATCCCCCACGGCCTCGACCGTGCACCCGAGCCGCGCTGGGGCGCCGCCGATGCCCGCCGCTATGCCTGGTGGTCGGTCCTCGCCGGCGCGTTCGGCCACACCTATGGCGAGAACAGCGTCATGCAGTTCTTCACGCCGGGCAAGAAGGCCAATGCCTATTGGCCCAAGCTCTCCTGGCAGGAAGGGCTAGACGCCCCCGGCGGCAGCCAGATGCACCACCTCAAGGACCTGATCCTCTCGCGCCCCTTCTTCGAGCGCGTGCCCGATCAGTCGCTGATCCCCGACAGCGGCCCGCGCTACGAGCGCGTCGCCGCCACCCGCGGCAAGAACTACGCCATCGCCTATACCTATACCGGCCGCCCCTTCCATGTCCGGATGGGCAAGATCAGCGGCACCCGCGTCCGCGCCGCCTGGTTCGATCCGCGCACCGGGGCAAGCACGCCGATCGGCACTTTCGCCAACACGGGCGTCCGCCTGTTCACGCCGCCCGGCAAGACCGCACCGGGCAATGACTGGGCGCTCGTGCTCGACGACGCCAAGGGGAATAACCAGTGAAGACCTTCGCCCTCGCCACCGCCCTCCTGCTCGCCGGCGCCGCCGCCCCGCTGCCCGCGCTTGCGCAGCAGGAAGCGCAAAAGGCCTCCCCCGCCGCCGCCAAGGTCGCGCACGAACGCCTCTATATCGGTTCGGCATGGTATCCCGAGCAATGGCCCGAAAGCGCCTGGGCCGAGGATCTCCGCCTGATGCAGGGCCACGGCGCCAATGTCGTCCGCATCGGCGAATATGCCTGGAGCAAGATGGAGCCGGAGGAAGGCAAGTACGACATGGACTGGCTGGTCCGCGCCGTCCGCATGGCCAACAAATACGGCATGAAGGTCGTCATCGGCACGCCGACCGACACGCCCCCGGCCTGGATGACCCAGAAATACCCGGACACGCTGCAGATCGACGGCACCGGCAAGCAGATCGGCCATGGCGGCCGCCGGCAATTCTCGATCTCCTCAAGCCGCTATCGGACGTTCGCCCGCGACATCGTCACCCGCATGGCCCAGGCGCTCAAGGACGAGCCCAATGTCATCGGTTGGCAGATCGGCAACGAGCCGACCGACGAGAGCTATGACCCCGAAGCCCGCGCCGCCTGGGTGGCGTGGCTCAAGCAGCGCTACGGCACGCTCGACAAGCTCAACGCCGCCTGGACCACCGAGTACTGGTCGCAGACCTACACCGCCTGGGAGCAGGTGCCGTTCAACAGCGACAAGGCCAATCCCGGCTGGATGCTCGAGCTCAAGCGCTTCATCACCTCGCAGTGGCGCGCCTTCCACCGCAACCAGATCGACGCGGTCCGCGCCGTGGTCGGCGACAAGCAGTTCATCACGATCAACTTCGGCGGCCTCGGCTGGGCCAATCGCTTCGATCGCTACGAGATGAACCGCGACCTCGATTTCGCCTCCTGGGACGAATATGTCGGCATGGGCCATGTGAAGCCCTATCGCATGGGCGCCACCCATGACCTCGTCCGCGGCTGGAAGCGCAAGAATTTCTGGGTGATGGAAACCCAGCCCGGCTTCGTGAACTGGGCACCCGTAAGCAACATGCTCTATCCCGGCGAGACCCGCGCAGTCGCCTGGCAGGCAGTCGGCCACGGCGCCGACGCGGTGCTCTACTGGCAATGGCGCAACGCGCTGAACGGCCAGGAGACGATGCACGGCTCGATCGTCGGCCCCGACGGCAAGCCGCTGCCCGTCTATCCCGAGATCCAGCAGATCGGCCGCGAGATGAAGGCCGCCTCGCCGGCGCTGGCCGGCACCACCCCGGTCTCCCCGGTCGCGATCCTCCAGGACTATCCGAGCCGCTGGGCGATCGACTTCCAGCTCCACCACAAGGATTACGACCAGATCGAGACGCTGCTCGACTATTACCAGCCGCTCAAGAACGCGCTGGGCGCCGTCGATGTCGTCGAGGCAGCGGAAGCCCCGCTGGCCGGCTACAAACTGGTCGTCGCCCCCAGCCTCAACGTCATCACGGACGCGACTGCCAAGCGCCTGACCGACTATGTCCGCGGCGGCGGGCACCTGATCCTTGGGCCCCGCTCGGGCATGAAGGACGAGTACAACCGCCTAGACACCGTCCGCCAGCCCGGCCCGCTCGCCGAACTGCTCGGCGGCCAGGTCGAGCAATTCTACGCGCTCGACGAGCCGATCGAGGTTGGCACCGGCAAGGCAACGATCTGGGCCGAAATGCTCTCGACCAGTGCACCGGATACCCAGGTCGTCCTGCGCTACGGCAAGGCAAACGGCTGGCTCGACGGCAAGCCCGCCGCGATCTCGCGCAAGGTCGGCAAGGGCAGCATCACCTATGTCGGCGCGCTGGTCGATGACGGCGTGATGAAGACCCTTATCGACACCGCCCTCGCCGACGCCAGGGTATCGCGCGATTTCGCCGTGCCCGAGGATGTCGAGCTGATGACCCGCGAGGGCCAGGGCAAGCGCATCGTCATCCTGGTCAACCATAGCCGGGAGCCGCGCGAGTTGGTCCTGCCGGCGGCGATGACCGACCTGCTGGCGGGCGGGAAGGTCAGCAAGGTGACGCTGGGCCGCGAAGGCGTGGCGGTGCTGCAGCGCTGAACTGCTCCAACTGCCCCATGACCGTCATCCCCGCGCAGGCGGGGATCCATTACGGCTGGCCGAAATGAGTCCCACCGCATTCAGCGACAATGGATCCCCGCCTGCGCGGGGATGACGGGGTTGTTTGAGGCCTGCGCAGCACACGCCCACCCCTTCCCCGGCGAAGGTCGGGGCCCAGTTTCGGCGCAGTATCGATGGCGCAGGAACCTCGCGAACAACGTCGCAACTGGACCCCGACCTTCGCCGGGGGAACGGAAATGGCGAAACGCCGCATCCTGAATGTCGGGCAGCAGTCCGACGACGTGGCAAGCGCCCCGGATGCAGACATCAGCGCTTCAGCGAGCGCGCATCCTCAACCGCGTCCTGCCCGGATTCCAGGTCAAGCCGCAGGACCCTCCAGCAATCATCAAAGCCTCGCCCTTCGCAAAGAGATTTCAGTTCCGGGTCGGCAACGGCCAGGAACATGGCCCAATGCGCCGCGTCCAGATCGCTGCGGGATGGGCTGGTTTTGTCACGCGCATGACTATTGACGGTCACTGCATAGAGCGCGCCGTACGCATCGACATCGGAGACATGCCTCGTCGCCTCTCGAAACGCCTCCGTTGGGACATAGGCGAGATACTCTGTCCCGACCAATGCCATCAATTGCTCCCGTCATCCTGATGCGCCGCCAACACAATTCGGCGAGCCAACTCGGCATAAACCTCAGGCCTCCGGCTGTCGTTTGCGACGACTTCCGCTTCGACGATGCCGTAGCCGGTTCCAAGCTCTGCGTTAGCGCGCTCAACGCCCACGCTGATCCAATCCCGGCTTTCCTCAGCCTCGATAGGAGCGCCATGCGAGCACCCACCAACCGCCGGCAGCACCCTGACATTGAAACTCGCATTGGGTGCGGACTGAACGCGCATCCTCAACAAATTATGCGTCGGACCGGGAATATGGCTGCCCCGGAAAAAATCGCCGTCCTTGGTCACTCTCATTGCCCGAGCCTAACGCTGCTGGCGTCCACATTCTACCGGAGACCGCTCGATAGCAGTGCTTCAGTGCGCGCGACTGGCGATTCCAGCACAAGGCCAAGGTGACGCGATATCCTGGAAAGGCTCGATATCCACCTATCCCCCCAGCCGAACCGTCTCGAAGAACCCGTCCCCGCCCATCTGCCCGCCCTTGAGCACCAGCTCGAGCCCATCCACGGCAGGATCGGCAGCATGCGCCCGCACCAGCGGCGCGCCGCGTTCGATCGGTGCGGCCCAGGTCAGCGCGTCGATGCCGAGCTGCGCGACGCCGTGGCTCGACGTGTCGCCGCCCGCGAACAGCAGCCGCTGCAATCCGGCCCGGCGCACCACCTGCGCGGCAACCCGGCCCAATGCCTGACCCAGCTTCTCGCCCGCCGCCGGTGCCGTCGCGTCCAGTGGCCCCTCGGCCGAATGGATCAGCGCCTTGCCCTGCCCGGCCAGCGCCGCCAGCGCCGCATCGGCCAGCCGCGCCTCTTCCGCCGAAGACCCCTCCAGCAGCGCGCCGACATCTGCCAGCGTCGCGGCGAAGCCATCCGCCGCACTCCGCCCGATCTGCCGCGCCGTCGCCGGCGAGCAGCTCCCGCTCACTACCAGCAACCGGTCGACCGCCCCGGCGCGCACCTCCGCCGGTCGCCCGTCGATCAGCCCGGCCGCCTGCCAAGCCAGCACCAGCGCCCGGGTCACGCCTGAGCTGCCCGCCGCGAAGCGCACGCCGCGCGACAGCAGCACCTCGCCCGCCGCCGCCAGATCCTCCATCGCGACGCCGTCGAACAGCACTGTATCGGCATCGGCCGCGTCGAACCCCGCGCTCGCCTGCCCGGCCCGGATCGCTTCCAGCGACACCAAAGCCACCCGGGCATCGCTCTGCCCGGCAAGGTGACGGATCAGGTCGGCCTCGTGCATCGGCGTGACCGGGTGGCGCGCCATGGTCGGGTGGCGATCGATGCGGAACACCTCGGCGCCCGCCGCCGCGAACAGATTGCCGAACGCGACATAGCGGCGCAGGTGCGGCGCGCCGACCAGGATCGCCGCCTTGCCCGGAAACGCCGCCCGGCCCAGCTCGATCGCGCGGCCGATCGATCCGGTGGTCGGGCTGGAATCGAAGGTTGAGCAGGTCTTGTAATGGACCGTCGCTCCCTCCCCCAGCGCCGCGAAGGCGGGGGGAAGATGCGCGTCCATCCAGTCGGGCGACTGGCTGCGGCTGTCCCCGGCAATGCCGATCGCCCGTACCTCTGCGAAACGCGCCCGCAGCGCCGCATCGGGCGCACGCAGGAACAGCACCGCCGGCACCCCACCCTCGGCAAGCTGCTCGAGCACATCGGTGGAGCCGGTGAAATCGTCGCCGTAAAAGCCGTAGAGAAGGTCGGTCATTTCACTCTCATCCTCATCCCGGCGAAAGCCGGGATCTCAGGCGAAGGCACGGGACAGGAGCCGCACGAGATCCCGGCTTTCGCCGGGATGACGACGGTGGCGGATCATCCCCCAAACGCCCCCAGCGCCGCCGCCAGCTCGGGCGCGTCCTTCGCCGCCTGCTCGGCCGGCACCCCGGCAACCGCCGCATCCCAGGCCTGGCGCAGCGCGCGCACGCCTGCCGCCGGGCCGCCCGGATGCGCCATGATCCCGCCGCCGGCGGCGAACATGCAGTCCACCGATCCCAGCGCGGCATAGGTCGGCGCCGCCTGCTTGGCCGACTGGCCGGAGGAGAAGACTGGCATGATCTCGCAGCCCTTGTTCGGCGCGTCGAACATCGGCGTCAGGCATTCGCGGGCCGATGCGATCACGCTCTCATTGGTCTCGCAGAACTTGTTGTCGATGCCGTTGACATGCGTGTGGTCGATGCCCGCAAGCCGCCACAGCTTCTGGAAGGCGATATAGCTCATCCCGATCGCCGGCGAGCGGCCGAGCATGCCCCAGCCGTTGCGGTGGCCGTGGATCGGCAGCTGCGAATGGGCGCGCAGCACCTTCATCGCCGGCAGGCCGATCGAGTTCATGCTCGCCATGATGCAGGTGCCGCCCTCGGCCAGAACATGGTCGTGCCGCGCCAGCATCTCGTCGATCTCGCCGGTCAGGTTCGCGGCGTACATCACCTTCTTGCCGGTGCGCTGCGCATGATCGTTGATGACGCGCATGACCGCGCTCACCCGCTCGTTGAACGGGCAATGCGGCCCATCGGCCTGGAGTTCGTCGTCCTTGATGAAGTCGATCCCGGCCTCGACCAGCCCGCGCACCTGCTCGGCGGTCGCCTCGGGCCCGAGCCCGACGCTCGGTTTGATGATCGTGCCGATAATCGGCCGGCCATGCACCCCGGCAAGCTTGCGCGTGCCCTCCACGCCGAACTGCGGCCCCTGGTAGCGGGTAAGGAATTCGGGCGGCAGCTTCAGGTCGAGCAGCCGCAAGCCGGAAAAGGCCTTGAGCTCGCTGAGGTTGCCGTTGACCGTCGCCAGCAAATTGGGAAGCGACAGCCCCATGTTCGACACCGGCCAGGACAGCACCACGCGTGCCGCCCGCCTTGTGGCGTCGCCCGATTTGGGCAGCCCCGATCCCGGCAGCGACGGCACCGCGACTTCGCCCAGCTCGGTCAGTTCCTCGACACGGGCCGCATGGGCCTCGCGCAGCTCATCGGTCTCGCCCGGCACGCGGACGAAGGTGCCGGTCGATTGCTCGCCGGCCATCGTCGCCGCCGCCTGCGCGAGCGGGAAAGCGGTTTCGATCCAGTAGGTAGCGTAGATCCGCGGTTCCATCCGATCAGGCCGTCTTGAAGTAAGTGGTCGAACGCTCGGTATCGACGTTGAAATAGGGGATGAAGACGAGGTTCCGGCCGTCCACCTTCACGCGGTAGGCCTGGTCCTGGTCGGGCATCGCCTCCAGCGCGCCGGGCAGCGCGATTGCCTGCTGGTCGATGCCGTCCCACGGATTGATGCCCGCATACATCACCGCGCCGCGCATCACGGCGGCGAGGTTGGGGTTCTGGTCGTCGATCGGCAGCGTGCGCAGCGGCTGCGGGATGGTCAGCTCGACCACATCGCCGACCTTCCAGGTCCGCTTGACCACCGCGAGCGAGCCCGGCGTCGCGGCCTGGGCCACGCCATTGACCTTGAGCGTCGCGCCCTTGGTCCAGGCCGGAATGCGCAGCTTCATCGCGAAACGGCCATTGCCGGCCTTGCGCACCTTGAGCTTCACCGTGTCGCGCGCCGGATAGTCGGTCTCCTGCACCACCTCGACCGTGCCGCCGGCACGATCCCAGCTGACTTCGGACGGCGCGTACATGTTGACCAGCAGGCTGTCGTCGTCATGGAAATAGAGGTTGAGGACATAGTCCGCCACGCCCTGCACCAGCGTGCCCGAGCAGCACGGCCATTTCTGATGGTAATAGCGCTTCTCGCCCGCCGCGCCGTAATCCGAATAATAGGGATAGCCGCCGTCGCTGTCGGGCAGGCGGACGGCCAGCATCGTGTTGTACAGCGTCCGCTCCAGCCCGTCGCCATAGCGCGCATCGCCGGTGAAGCGCATCAGGTAGCGCGCCAGCTTGAGGTCGGCAAAGGCGCCGCACGGCGTCTCGAAATGCGCCTTGGAGCTCTTCAGGCTCGCGGCGAGCTTGCCCTGGTGGAGGTGCACGAACTGCTCCTCCGGCCCCCAGCCGCCCGAGGCGAAGCGCTGCGGCTCCATGAACTTCCAGGCATTTTCCAGCGCCTTGCGATACTTGTCGTCGCCGAGGTGCAGATAGGCCTGCGCGCCCGAGCTCAGCGCGATCGTGTGGCTATAGGCATGCTTCTCCGGCAGCACGTCCTGCCCGGCCGCGAGCGGATCGAACCATTCCTTGTCGAGCAGATAGTGCACCGCCATGTCGCGATACTTCTGGTCGCCGGTGATGTCGGCGACATGGAACAGGTTCTCCGACATGATATAGGTTTCGTCATACGGCGGGTTCACCTTGCCGATGCGATCGCGCGAGACCGGCGAGATATAGGGCCGGCACTTCTCGATGATGATCGGCAGCAGCTTCTTCGCCTGCTCGACGCCCGACAGCCGGTACGCGTCGATCATGCCGACGACGTACTTGTCCATCACATAGGCGGCCCACTGGTCCTGCGCCTTGGGACCGGCATAGGGGTTGCTGCCCTTGACGAACGCCTCGCCGAACCCCTGAACGAGGGCTGCGACCTTGGCGTGGATGTCCTTGTCGCCGGTGGTGGCGCCAAGCCGGGCGAGGCCCGAGATATACTGGCCGATCGTCAGCCCGGGGACGAAGCCGTCCTTGTCGTACCAGCCGCCCATGTTCGGGCCCGGCGCGGGCAGCCCGGCATTCTCGCGGAACACCTTGAGCACCCGGTCATTGTCGAGCGCCAGGTAATGCGACTGGATATGGTCGTATTGCTGCTTGATCCGCCCGCCGGTCAGCCGGACCTTGCCATAGGCGAACTCGTGCACGGCTTCCTTGCCGCCCGCCACCGCGGCGGCGGCCGCCAGCGCTGCGGGGCTCGCGATCGTCGTGCCGGCAGCGGCAGTCGCGCACGCAGCGCAATGGACGAACTCGCGACGCGAAATTCCGGCCTTTTCGAAGCCCTTCATAGCGATCCTCTCACATGGAATCGGCTACCCTTACGCGGCGCGCCGATCGTTATCGCTAGGCTTATAATAATACTAATCAGAGGCGCAAGGCCGGACAAACTTTGTAACGCAAATCCTCCGCCAGGGGGAAGGATTGCGGAATCAATCCTTGCCGCGCTTCTTCCGCGCCCCACCGCTGCCCGCCCGCTCAAGCCGCGCGAAGCCGTGCCCGATGATATCCCGCATCGCCTGCGCCGCGCCCTCGCCGTCGCGTGCCTCGATCGCATCGACGATCCGGCTGTGCCCCTTCACGCTCTCCTCATGCACTTCCGCCTCGCGCACCGGCGAGCTCATCCGGAACGAAGCGAGCAGCGCGGTCTCGATCACCGCGGAGAGCGAGCGCATCAGCACATTGCCCGAAGCATGGCCCACTGCCTTGTGGAACTCGAGATCGGCGGTGGCGAACTCGCCCGCATCGCCCGGCGCATCGCCCATCCGCGCCACACAGTCGCGCATCAGTGCGATGTCCGCCTCGGTCGCCTGCTCGGCCGCCGCCTGCGCCGCCGCCGGCTCGATCGCCAGCCGGATCGCGGCGAGATCGCGCACGAACGCCATGTCGAAGCCCTGCGACACCTTCCAGGTCAGCACATCGGCGTCGAAGAAATTCCAGTGCGCGCTGTCGAGCACGGTGGTGCCAACCCGCGTCCGCGACACGATCAGCCCCTTGGCGGTCAGCGTCTTGAACGCCTCGCGCAGCACGGTGCGCGACACGCCGAAGCGCGCCAGCATCTCGGCCTCGGAGGGCAGCTTCGCGCCGGGCGGATAGACGCCGGCCAGGATCTCGCCCCCCAGCGCCCGCGCCACCTGATCGTGGCTCGACAGCGCTGTCTCTGCAAAACGGCTGAAGTTCGGGCGGGCCAGCATTTTCAAGGTTCTCCAGGGGACCGGAATAGCCGGCCAGTCCACTTCCTTACAGTTATAATAGTATTTGTGGCCAGCCCCTCGTCGCGGTTCCGGTGCTATCTCCCCCGCCCGGAAAGCGCCGCCTCCAGCGGTCCGTCGGCGGCGTTGCGCCAATGCCAGTGCGGGTAGAGCTCGGCCGGCGCGGTCAGCGCATCGAGCCGCGCCACAACGTCATCGGGCAGCACCAGTTGCGCCGCTCCCAGATTGTCGGCCAGCTGCTCGGGCCGCGACGCCCCCAGGATCACGCTGTCCACCGACTTGGCGAGCAACCAGGCCAGCGACACCTGCGCCACGCTCGCCCCCAGCTCCCCCGCGATCGCGCGCAGTTCGTCGACCAGCGCGAAGCCCAGCTCCCGGTCGAACGGCATGTATCCGGTCGCCGCCAGCCGATCCTCCGCCCCGCCCGGCCGGTCGCGATCATATTTCCCCGACAGGAAGCCGCCCGCCAGCGGGCTCCACGCGGTAACCCCGATCCCGTAGCGCCCCCGCATCATCATCAGGTCGCGCTCGATGTCGCGGCCGAGCAGCGAATAATACATCTGCCCGTGCGTGAACGGCGCCCAGCCATTGGCCCGCTGCAGCTCGAGCGCGGCGGCGACCTTCCAGGCCGACCAGTTGGAGAAGCCGAGATAGCGCGCCTTGCCCGCGCGGACGACCGCGTCGAGCGCCTCCAGCGTCTCCTCCAGCGGTGTGCGCACATCCTCGTTGTGCGCGATATAGACGTCCACCCAGTCCGTCCCGAGCCGCCTCAGGCTCTGGTCGATCGCCCAGCCGATGTGCCGCCGGGTCAGCCCCGCCTGCACCAGCGGCGCGCCCATCCGCCCCATCACCTTGGTCGCGATCACCACGCCGTCGCGATGCGGCGCCAGCGCCTTGCCCAGCACTTCCTCGGACTGGCCGCCCGCATAGATGTCGGCGGTGTCGAAGAAGTTGATCCCGGCATCGAGCGCCTGGCCGACCAGCGCATCGGCATCCGCCCCGCGCACCTTGGCAAGGCCCTGCATCGGATCGTCCCGGGTCAGCGTCAGCGCGCCGAACGCAAGCCGCGAGACGACCAGCCCGCTATTGCCGAGCAGGGCGTATTGCATGGCCTCAGGCATCCATCGTCATCCCGCTCCTTCGCTTCCCCGGCGAACGCCGGGGCCCAGCTGCCACACCCAAGGTTGATGCCACCTAGCGCTCCCGCTTCACCGAAACTTCCTGGGCGAACACCAGCCGCACCGGCCCGAGCAGCCCGGAATCGAGCAGCGGCTCGTCCGCCGAATAGAAGGTCCAGGGCGTGAAACTCACCCGTCCACCCGCCGGCTTGGCTTCGCCGGCCTTGTACCAGTCGGGAAGCGCAGTGATCTTGCGCGCCATCACCGGCACCTTCTTGCCGTCCGCCGCCACCTTCTCGCCGATCTGCCATTCGCCATCGACGAACTTGCCTTCCTCGGGCAGCGCCGCATCGGCGATCATCCGGTTGGCCCAGAGATTGGTCACGGCGAACGAGACGCTGTTCGCCCCCGGCTTCACCACATCGGTGATGTCGACGCGGTACGGCTCCTTCCACACCACGCCCAGATCCTTGCCGTTCACGGTCACGCCCGACAGCACCTCGACCCGGCCCAGATCGAGATAGACCCGCCGCCCCTTGCCCAGCGCGCTCGCCGGTACGTCGATATTGCGCTGATAGGTCGCGGTGCCCGAAAAGTGGCGCACCCCGTCATCGGCATGATGGCTAAGCGATTCCAGCTTCGGCAAAACCACGCTCTCGGGCGCCCCGCGCCCGGGCTGGAAGCGCACCGTCCACGGCCCCGCCACCGTCACCGGCTCGGGCACCTTGGCGGTGAAGCCGCTGCCACCCTCCAGCGTATAGCGCCCGCTCGCCCAGGCGAGGCCACGCAGCCCGCCCGTGTCGTCGCGCTCCACCGTCACCGGCGTCGCCGCGATCGGCGCCACCGGCGGATCGCCCGCCGCTTCGGCAGCGATCTCGTCCGCGCTCAGCGCCCGCGCCACCGTCTTGAGCGGCGTCGAATTGCCCTCGAAGAAATAGCTCACGCCCAGCGGCTGCGGCGCGTCGCTGCCGCCCGCGAACACCCGCCGCCCGCTGCGCAGCCCGGTGCGCACCAGCTTGCCGTTCAGATAGAGGCTCGGTGTGCCCCGGTCATAGACCAAAGCGACATGCGTCCAGCCCGAAACCGGCACCCGGCTTACCAGCACCGCCGGCACGCTGTCCGGGCTCGCCCGCTCGATCACCATCGCGCCGTTGCGGCCGATCGCCAGCCCGGCAATCGCACTGCCCTCGCCGTGCAGGTCACGCCCCGATCGCGCGTTGATGAGGTAGTTCTTGCCGGTCTCGTTGATCCGCCCCTCGGTCTTCTCGTCGGGCAGCACGCGCAGGTCGATGTCCGGCTTGGCCCAGAGCGACAGCGTGAAGCTGCCCTCCGGCGCCACCGCCCGCACCGCGACCGGCGGATCGAGTTCCGCCACCCGCTTGCCGTCCCGCGCGATCCAGCCGGCCCGCGCCTCGCCCTTGTCGGGGTCGAGCATCACAAAGGTCGATCCGGCCGGCGACAGGTCGAACGTCACCTTCGTCTCCGCCGCATCGCTCGCGAACAGCACCGGCCGCGAGACCGTCCCCGTCTCGGCATCCCAAAGCGACGGCACGGCACTGCCGACCCGGAAGCTGCACGTCACCGTCTCGGCGCGGCGCTGGCGATTGGCGACGAAATACATCTCGCTGCCCGCCAGCTTGCGGTGCAGCCACACCACCTGCCCGTCGGGCGTCCGCGTCTCGCACCGGGCGTCAGGCCCGACCTTGAGCGCGTCCATCGCCTCGAGCACGCTGCCCTTGGGGAACACCATTCCCGCGCCGACCTTATGCGGCGCATCCCCGCCGCCCCACAGCGCCTCGGTCGCCGCGCGGAAATCCGCGTCGCCCGTCATCGTCATCGAATGGACCGGCCGCGGCCCGAGGATCACCGCACCCTGCTCGACCAGCGCATGCAGCTTGCTCGCCAGCTGCGGCGTCATGCTCGAAAGCGTCGCGGGCAGCACCAGCAGCCGATACTCCGCGCCGTTCGCCAGCACGATCCGCCCGTTCTTCACGCGCGCCCGGGTCAGCAGCACCTCGGCATTGACCAGGTCATATTGATAGCCCGGCGGGATATGCGGCTCGAAATACTGCCCGATCTTCGGGTTGCTGTCCGGCGACACATCGGGCCGCGCATATTCGGCCTGATAGGGCGTTTCCTCCCCGGTTAAGAACAGCACATCGGCAACGTAATTGCCCTGGCGCAGCAGATACTGGCTGCGCGCCAGATACTGCATCCACGGCTTGGCCTGGGCGAACCAGGTGTTCGACCGGTCGAGGTTGATCCCCCACGGCCCCATCACCATCCCCGGCGCCGCCTTGGGATTGGGCTGATGCGCATAGCGATGGAAGATGATCTGGTTGAGCCCCAGCGCGAACATCTGGTCGCCAAGCGCCTTCATCGCATAGGGATAATCCTGCCAGCGGCTGGTCTGCGCCTCGCCGGTGAAGCTCTCCGCCGCGATCACCGGCTTGCCGTACACATGCGCGGCGGAGGTCACCATCTTCATCGATCGGTTGTCGGTCCAGGGCGTGCGCGTCCAGAACTCGCTGCTCGGCACCTCCGTCCGCCCCGACACCTGCAGCGTGTCGAACGCGCCGGGACCATAGGGCTCGGCATAGAAATGCAGGCCGATCGCGTTGGCATGGCTCTGCATCCGGCCGTAATAATTGTCCGCCATCAGGTCCGAGAGCGTGTCGCGGAAATCGAACAGGAAGCGGTCGGACTGGTCGGCATCGCCGACGATCCGCCCGGTCAGCGCCGGCAGCCAGGGCGTGATCGCATAGCCCTTCTGCCTGGCGAAGAACTGCGGCAGCTTCGCCGTCCAGTTCTGCAGCCCGGCTTCGTAGCTGTCGATCATCAGCATGTCGAAGGTCTTGCCGAGATACCCGCCCGAAGCCTCGGCCAGCTTGCCGACGCTGCTCTGGAACTGGAAATCCACCGCATCGGGATCGAGCTTGTCGACCTCGAGGCCCCGCCCGGCATCCGATGCCGCGACGTTCAGGTGCGCGGTGCTGGTGTGCCCCAGCCGCAGCACCGTCCAGCGCCCCGCCGGCGGCGTCCAGCGCAGCGTGCCGCTGGCATCCAGCTTGCCGGTCAGGTCGATCACCCTGGCCGGATCGATCGCATCGGCCTTGCGCAGATCGCTCGGGTGCGGCTCCACGGCGGGCGAGGCACGGAACAGATGCTCGCCCTTCAAATCCCAGCCATCGATGCGCGGCGTCGCATGGAACAGCGCCTCGGTGAGCTTCAGCCGCCCCTTCGGCGTGACGCGGAACCAGCTGGCAGTGACCGGTGCGAAGTTGATCGTGCCGGGCGCCTCGATCCCGCGCTCATGCTGCGCCGGCGCGCTGACCTGGCCGATGCGCGTCCAGCTCTTCCCGTCACTTGAGACTTCGATGCTTGCACTGAACGGCCCGGCATGCGCGTCGCTGTACAGAGTCACCGCCTGCGCGGTGAAGGGCGACTTCATCCTTATGGTCAGCGGCGCATCGGGGGTTGCATCCGTGCCCGTGTTCAAGTCCCGGTCGGTCAGCACGGCCGAGGGGACCGGGCTCGCCGTCCGCATCTCGGCGACTGCATCGCGGTACACGCTGTCGTCGCCCGCGCTCGCCGGAAAGGCGATCAGCGCGGCGTCGCGATAATAGCCAAGCTTCGTATAGGGTTGGGCAAGCTTCGCCGTGATCGGTTTGCCGCCCGCCACGGTCGTCTCGGTCCAGACGAGCTGCTGCATCGATCGCTCGGGGGTGATCCAGGGCCCGCCCGAGGACGACCAGCCCGGCGCGTTGTGCAGCCCCACCTTCATGCCAAGCTGCTCGGCTTTCGCCATCATGTGCGTCATCAGTCCCAGCCACTGTGGACTGAGATAGTCGACCGGCCCCTTGGGCACATCGCTGCTCCCGTCGAACGCCATCACGCTGCCGATGCCGATTTCCCGCATCGCGCCAAGATCGGCGTCCAGACCGTCTGCTGAGACGTTCCCATTCATCCAGTGATAGAAAGTCCCGGGCCGCACCTCGGCCGGCGGATCGCGGAACGCCTCGGGGCTGGGCCGGTCGGCCGCCGGTTGCGGCACCTCCTGCGCCATCGCCCCCGCCGCCGGAATCACCAGCGCGCACCCCGCCAGCCACCGTCCGATGCCCGCCATATCTCTCCCTCTTCGGCTATTCTTTTGCCGCAACCTAGCAGGTCAAAACATCATATAAAACGATAAATAAGGCTTGGCCTCCGGGTCATCTCGCGGCATCACCTTTGCAACCAAAAGCGTATGAAACGACAAGGGAGAGAGAGGATGGCCCGTTGGGCAGGATGGGCAGTGCTGGCATTGGCCCTGAGCACCACCGCCCCGGCGGCTTTGGCGCAGGCAGGCAGCCTCGACCGCGCCACTGCCTTTGCCGACAAGCCGGCCATCGCGGTCGGCGTCGCCTGGTATCCCGAGCAATGGCCGGAAGCGCGCTGGGATGTCGATCTCGCGCTGATGAAAGCCACTGGATTCAACACGGTACGCGTCGGCGAGTTCGCCTGGAGCCGGATGGAGCCCGAGGAAGGCAAGTTCGATTTCGCCTGGCTCGACCGCGCGATCGCGGCGGCGAAGAAGCACGGCATGATGGTGGTGATCGGCACCCCCACCGCCGCCCCGCCCGCCTGGCTCACCCAGAAATATCCCGAGGTGCTGCGGGTCGATGAGAACGGCACCCGCGCCGGCCATGGCGGCCGCCGCCACTTCTCCTTCGCCAGCGCCCGCTACCGCGACTTCTCCCGCCGTATCGCGGTCGAGATGGCACGTCGCTACGGCAAGGATCCGGCGGTGGTCGGCTGGCAGATCGACAATGAAGTCGGCCCGCCCTCGTTCGACCCCGAATCGGTCGCCGCCTGGCATGCCTTCCTGCAGCAGCGCTACGGCAGCATCGACGAGCTCAACCGCCGCTGGACTACCGAATATTGGAGCCAGCATTACAATGACTTCGGCCAGGTCCCGCTGCGCGCCACCGGCCAGCAGAACCCGGGTTTGCTGCTCGATTTCAAGCACTTCACCACCGCGACCTGGACCGACTATGTCCAGAACCAGGTCCGTGCGATCCGCCCGCTGATCGATCCCCGCGCCTTCGTCACCACCAACACGATGTTCTGGAATGCGGGCTTCGATCACTTCGCGATGCACCGCGATCTCGATATCGCCTCCTGGGACAATTACATCCAGGAGGGCCGCCCCGATTGGGTGGCGAACGGCGCCAATCACGATCTCGTCCGCGGCTACAAGCAGCGCAATTTCTGGCTGATGGAAACCCAGCCCGGCCGCGTCGACTGGGCGCCGGTCAACCGCGCCCTCGACCCCGGCCAGGTCCGCGAAATGGCATGGCAGGCGGTAGCGCACGGCGCCGATGCCGTCCTCTACTGGCAGTGGCGACCGGCCGCCAACGGCCAGGAGACCTATCACGGCGCGGTGCTCGGCCAGGACGGCAAGCCCAACCCGATCCAGCCCGAGATCGCCCACACCGCCACCGATCTCGTCGCCGCCGCGCCCCTGCTCGCCGACACGGCACCCAGCGCCGATGTCGCGATGCTCTTCTCCTATGACAGCCGCTGGGCGATCGACATCCAGCGCCATCACAAGGACTTCGACGCGATAAAGGCGTTCACCGACTTCTACCGCCCGCTACGCACCCAGGCGCAGGGCGTCCATGTCGTAACGCCCGAAGCGAATCTCGCCCGCTACAAGCTGGTGGTCGCGCCCAATTTGATGGTCCTCACCGAGGCCCAGGCCAAGGCGCTGGAGCGCTATGTCCGCGGTGGCGGCCATCTCGTACTCGGCCCGCGCTCGGGCATGCGCGACGATGCCAATGCGCTGTGGCCGCAAAAGCAGCCGGGGCCGCTCGCCGGGCTGCTTGGCGCTGAAATCGCCCAATATTATGCGCTGGACGAAAGCGTCGGCGTGACCGGTGCTGTCGCGGGCAAGGCGACGATCTGGGCCGAGGATATCAAGCCGCTCGCCAGGGACGTGCAGGTCCGTGCCACCTATGCCGACAAGGGCGGCTGGCTCGACGGCAAGCCCGCAATCGTCACCCGCAAGGTCGGCAAGGGCAGCATCACCTATGTCGGCGCCTGGCTTGATCCGGCGACGATGCAGCAGCTCGCCACCAGCCTGCTCGCCGATGCGAACGTAGCGCCGGTAATCCCCGGCGCCGACCCCGATCTCGAGATCGCCGTCCGCGCCGGTGGCGGCAAGCGCGTGCTGATCGCGATCAACCACGGCAAGCAGGCCCGTCCGCTCACCCTACCCGCCGGTGCGAAGCCCGTGGGCGGCGACTGGACGAACGGCCAGGTTGCCGCGCACGGCATCGCCTGGTTCACGCTGGGAGAGGCCAAATGATCAAGCCGCTGACGCTCTCGCTCGCCGCCCTGCTCCTCGCCGGCGCGGCAAGCGGCCCCGATCGCTGGGTACCCGCCTGGTCCGGCCCGCCGATCGGCTATGAGCCCGACACGCGCGACGGCAAGGCGCTCGGCCGCGCGTTCAAGGCCGAGACGGTCCGTCAGGAGCTGCGCGCAGGCATTGCCGGCAAGACGCTGCGTGTCCGCCTCAGCAACGAGCTTGCCGACGAGGCGCTCCGCATCGGTGGCGCCTCGATCCTCCGTCTCGACGCCGAGGGCAAACCGGTGCCCGACAGCCTGCGCACGCTGACTTTTGGCACCGCGCGGGATGTTCGCATCCCCGCCCGTGCCCCGATGCTCTCCGATCCGCTCGCCTATCCGGTGGCCGCCGGCGAGCGGCTGGCGGTCTCGCTCTACTTCCCCGACGAAGTGGCGCCGCCCACCCATGCCCAGATGGTCGACATCGCCAGCGGCGACGCCAGCGCCGAACTCACGCTTCCCAGCCCCCGCCGCGCCCGCGCCTCGGGCGTGGTCAGCGCGCTGGAGCTGTCCGGCACTGCGGCAACCAAGGTGCTGGTAACCTTCGGCGATTCGATCACCGAAGGCGCCGGCGCCTCCAAGGCGATGAGCTGGCCCGACCAGCTCGGCCGGATGCTGCCCGCCAATCCGCAGGGCCGCTGCTGGGCGGTCGCCAATGCCGGGATCAGCGGCAATCGCCTGCTGAGCCAGGGTCGCGGCCCCGGCGCGCTCGCCCGCTTCGATCGCGATGTGCTGTCGGTGCCGGGCGCCACCCATGTCGTGATCCTCGAGGGGATCAACGACATCGGCACGGTCAGGAACCCGGGCAAGGACTGGCAGCCCCCCGCCGCCAGCCTGATCGCCGCCTATGAGCAGTTGCTGACGCGAGCCAAGGCACGGGGCCTCAAGGTGATCTTCGGCACCCTGCTGCCCTATCAGGGCGCCGCCTATGCCGATGCGGCGGGCGAGCAGCGCCGCCAAGCGGCCAATGCCTGGATCCGCGCCAATGCAGGGCGTTTCGACGGCCTGATCGACTTCGACAAGGCGATAGACCAGCCCGGCCAGCCGGGCACGATGCGCCTCGCCGAGCAGATCGGCGATCATCTCCACCCCAACGATGCGGGTTATACCCGCATGGCGAAGACCGCCCTGCCCCAGATCCTGAAGCAGGGCTGCCGGTAACTGGGGTGTATCGATATTCAACACTTAGGTTCCCCGGCTTTCGCCGGGGAGCTAAAGGGTGCCGAAACTACATAATACCGATGCCTAGCGCTCGACGCGGATCAGATAACTGGTCGTTGCCGGCGCGCCCACGCGGATCTCCCAACCCGGCTCGATCATCTTGCCGGAGATCTCCTTGCCGATCGGACGCGCCGCCCCGTCCAGCGGCTGGGCAAAGACACCAATCGCGCCTTCCAGATCCTTGAGCTGGATCCAGCCGGTCACCGGCTCGATCAGCGTAGGCGCGGTACCCCAGTTGGTCAGCATCGCCCGGCGCTCATCCCAGGTGGCGCCGGTGTTCTGGGTCGTGCTCGTCGTGGTGAGCAGCAGCCGGTTCGACAGGTTGATCGGCTTGCCGTCGAGCGACGACAGGGTGATCGTCGCGAAGCGGTTGGCGATCTCGGCCGAGAGGTTGCGCGTCTGCACCTTCGGGTTCTCGCGCACGAAGCCGACCAGCGCCTGGCTGCGCGCCGTATCGACACTGACGATGCCGTCCTTGCCGTCCGAGGTCTTCCAGCAGAGCTCCTTCGTATCCGAGACGATCGGGTTCGCAGGCGGCAGCGGCGCGGGCAGGCTCGGCTTGCAATCAAGGCACGAGACGCGCGAGCCGTGCACCAGCGGGATCATCTTGTCGAAGCCCGGCGTGTAATATGGCATCTCGGCCCGCGGCAGGCGCGAGGCCTCGCTGATCTGGTCGGTCGAATAGGAGCGCGTCAGCACCGTCTTCGCCGCCGAGACGTCGCCGCGCAGGAAGATCATCGCCCCCGCCGGCATCTGCGCCATCTTCACCGGGTCCAGCGTCATGTCGAAATGGTCGGCGATCGCCGGCTTCCACTCGCCGCTGATCTTGGTCTCGAAGGTGTAGAAGAAGATGCCATCCCAGTCCTGCAGCGCCGCATAGGAGGCGAGGATCGGGATCATCTCCGATCCATATTCGCTCGGGAACGGGTGATTGACCTCGCTGACCGTGAACGGCTTGCCGACAGCGGTGCTGCGCGCCAGCTTCTGGATGATCGACAATTCCGGACTGTTCACCATCGGCTCGTTGCGCCGGCCATAGATCGCCGGATGCTGCCAATAGACATGCGCATCGACGATATCGCCCTTGAGCGCGGTGCGCATCAGCGGCTGGTTGGCAATGAAATAGGTATGGTCCGCCATCGGCACGACCGGCGACTTCACGCCCAGCTCGTCCTTCAGGAAGTGCTTCATGTCGGCGTGGAAGTCGATCTCGACCTGGGTCAGGAAGGCCAGCTCGGCGTCGAGGCGCAGGCGCGGCGCATCCGGATGGTCACCGCGCCGCATGAACGGCACCGGCTTGTCCGCCATCACGCCCGCCATGCGGTGCAGCTCGGCGACCTGCGCCGGCGTGCGGTTCTTCGCCAGCCACGCATTGTACTTGTCGACCAGCAGCGCCTGGTAATGCGGCGTCATGTCGAGCTGGTAGTTGGCCCCGCCCTTCACCCGCTCGCCGCGCAGCCAGTTGCGCATCCAGAATTCGAGCACCGAATTCTCGTTGACCACTTCGACGGTCATCACCGCCGGATCATCGGCATAGCGCAGCCCGGTATATTGGTTGGTGTGGCCGAGCAGCTGCTTCGCATATTCCTTCTGCAGCGCGACCAGCTCGGGCCCGAAATAGGTGAAGGCCTTGGCGTTGTTGATCAGATCGACATCGGGCACCCCGTCACCGGGCTTGAAGACGCGGCCGACATTCAGGTTGAAGTTGACGTAGATGCCGTTCTTCTTGAGCTGCGCGAACCAGTAATCGAGCCGCTCCATCCGCTCGGGATTGATCTCGCGGCTGTTGTTCACATCGCCGCGGATCAGGCCGCGCGGGCCGTGCGTGACCGGCCCGTTCGTACCCTCGTTGCGCATCTGGTCCGGCGTGTCGGGCCGGTCGAGGAAGTGCATGCGGACGCAGTTCACCCCCAGCCGCGCCAGCGCATTGGCATAGGTTTCGGCATCCTTGTGCGACGGGATCTCCTCGCCGCCGATCGTCCAGCCGGTCAGGTTAACGCCCCAGCAGCGGAAGCGCTTGCCGTCGCCGCGATAGAGGTGGCCGTCGCGCGCCTGGATGAAGCCGTATTTGCCCGCCGGCCCATCGAGCAGGAAACGGGCATCGGCACCGGAATCGACCCGGGCCTCATGGTCCACCGGGAAGGGCTGCATCGGAATGTCCTGCGCCGAGGCAGGTGCAGAGAGCGCCGTCCCCGCAAGCGCGGCGGCGGTGAACAGGCAAGCGAACCGCTTCATGATATCTTCCCCTGAGTGTCGGCCGGCCGGTGCACCTGGCCCGGCCGTGCCTTTTCGTTGATTCAGCGCGTGCGGATGCGGAGGGCGTAGGGATAGGCCCCGTCGCCAACCGCCGGCAGCGTGATGCGCAGCCCCTTGGGGGTCTGCTCCCATTCGACCTTGCCGCCGTCGAGCAGCGCGATGCTCTTGATCGGCGCCGTCAGATAGGGCGTGCCGGCATAGAGCGTCTTGATCAGCACCGCGCCGTCCTTCGGCCGCTCGAGCCCCAGCGCGTAGAGATTGTCGCCCTTGGTGGTGAAGCGGATGTCGGCGGGCGTGTAGCCCTTCACCGCCGATTCCTCGACCTGGCCGCCCACGCGCACCTGACCCGACTTGGTCGGCCCCTCACCGAAGAACTGGAACGGGCGCGTGCCGTAGATCGCTTCGCCGTTCACCTTGAGCCAGCCGCCCATGCCCTGTAGCACCTGGGCGATCTCGTCGGGGATCGTCCCATCGGCCTTGGGGCCGACATTGAGCAGCAGATTGCCGTTCTTGCTGACGATGTCGATCAGGTCGGAGATCAGCGACTGCGCCGTGCGGTAACTGTCGTTCCTGGCATAGCCCCAGCTATGGACGCTCACCGAGGTATCGGACTGCCAGGGCGTCAGCTTGAGCGCGTCGGTCTTGCCGCGCTCCATGTCGAACAGCGCGCTGCCCTCGGCGAACTGCCCGCCCTTGTACGCGATGATGCCCTGCTGACCCCAGCCCGCCGAGCGGTTGTAATAATAGGCTGCGGTATCGCGCATCAGCGGTTCGAAGCTGGGCGCCGCGGTCCACCAGTCAAAATAGATCAGCTCCGGCTTGTACTTGTCGACCAGCTCCGAGGTGCGCGCCATCCAGTCATTGAGGAACGCCTTGTTGGGCGGCATCCAGGTCTGCAGCTGGCCACCATCGGGCCAACTCTCGGGCCTGTCGGCCGGCAGGCCCATCGGCGCCGCCGGCCCGTACAGGCCGTCATTCTTCGGATCGTTCACGTCGGAATCGAAGGTGCGGCCCATATAGTACCACCACCAATGCTCGGCGCGATGCGAGGACAGGCCGAAATGCAGGCCCGCCGCACGCGCGGCCTTGGCAATCTCGCCGGTGGTGTCGCGCTTCGGCCCCATCTTGGAGGCATCCCATTCGGTGAAGTCCGACGCATACATCGCGAAGCCGTCGCAATGCTCGGCGACCGGCACGACATATCTGGCTCCGGCGTCCTGGAAGAGCTTCATCCAGGCGGTGGGGTCGAACTTCTCCGCCTTGAACTGCGGAATGAAGTCCTTGTAGCCGAACCTGGACTGGGGGCCGTAGGTCTCGACATGATGCTTGTACGCAGCGTTGCCGGGCACATACATGTTGCGCGAATACCATTCATTGGCGAACGCCGGGACCGAGTACGGCCCCCAATGGATGAAGATGCCGAACTTGGCATCGCGGAACCATTCGGGCGTGCGATACTTGCCGCGCAGCGCGTCCCAGTCCGACTTGAACGGCCCCTTCGCGATCCCCGCCTTGACCTGCTTCAGCTTGGCATCGACCTTGGCTTCATAGCCCGGCACCTGTGCCGCCGCCGGTACGGCCAGCGCCAGCGCGGCCATCGCCACCGACGCGCCAAAAATGCGCTTGCCCGATATCATCCTGGTCTTCTCCATGATCCTGGTGCTCACCGCTTCCACGCGGTGATGCGAACTTCCGCGCCTTCGTCGACTGCTGTGGCGGTACCGAAGGCGATGATGCCGACGCCTTCGATACGCACCCGGTTGTCGAGGTCGTCGCGGCCTTCATTGCCCTTGGAGCTGGTCAGCGAAACGATCCGCGACTGAATCGGGATCACCTTCCCGCCGACGATGATCCGGTCGAACGCGAAGTCGAGGATGGCGTGATCGGCGCGCACCACCTTGCCCTCGATCACCGCCCCGCGCAGCTCGCGCGGATCGATCAGCATACCGGTGATCGGGTCGCCGGGCTTGCTGGCGGTGCTGCTGATGGAGGTGTTCATCTTGACGAGCATGCTGCTGTTCATCGGCGACACGACCTCCGCGCCGCCGCCTTCCTGCGCGAGGGCAGCGGGCGAGAGCAGCAGGGCTACGAGCGTGAGTAGAAGCTTGTTCATGGCTTGATCCTCTCTGCGCTCAGCGCGTGCCAGTCTTGCGGACGAGCACGGTCCAGTCGCCGGCGGCACCTTTCGGTGCGGTGCCGAGCGTGACGGCGGCCCCACCTAGGACGGTCCGCACGCTGCCGTTCTGCAACGCGCCGCCGGTCCGCGGATTGTACCATTTGACTTCGAACGGCCCCGTCGCCGCCGACAGATCCAGCGTGGTCGTGCCGCCCTCTGGCAGATAGACCGCATAGACCGCGCCCGGCTTGGCCAGGACATAGTCGTCGGTCGCCGGGGTCAGCGCATCGGCATGCTTCATCTCGGTCACCGGCAGATAGTTGCTGACGAAATCATGCGCGTGGCGGATCAGGTCGAACAGCTGATCGCGGCTGCGGAAGTCCTCCATGTTCAGATCACCGATCGGATCGGTGAAGAAGAACATCGTCCCGGTGCCGCCGGCCATGTAATGGCCCCAGATCGCCAGCTTGCGGACCTTGTCGTGGCCCGGATCCTCGATGTCGGTGCGCACGCCCGGGTTCATCTCGATCAGCTGGACCAGCCACGGATGTCCGGCAGCCGCCGACTTGTCGAGCCACTTGATCGTCTCGGCATGGGTGTTCTCGGGATCGTGCTGGAGCGCGGTCGCATCGAAGTTCTTGAAGCCGAGCAGCCGACCATAGGTCTTGTCGTCGGCGATCATCTCCGCCTTCCACTGGACATACTGGATCGGGTGCTTCCAGGGATCGATCGCCTTGATGTAGTTGGAGATTTCCTCGATGTCCCGCGTCGTGAAATAGCGGAACCGGTCCATCTCCTCATCGAGATCCCAGATCACCCCGCGATGATGCGCGAAGCGCGCGATCAGCTCGCGATAATAGATCCGCCGCTCCACCCCGAGCTTGCCGAGCGTCTGCTCGCCTTCCTCTTCCTGGGTGATGAGCATGACCTGCATGCCCAGCCGGTCCATGTGCGAGAACACGATCTCCCACTGGGCCAGCTTCGACACGTCATAGCGGGTATGCGCGTCGTAGGAGATCCATGGATTGATATCCATGGCGTCGCCGTAGTTGTTCATCGTCAGCGTGTAGAAGGAGTTCATCCCCTTCGACGCGAGATAGTTGAGCGCGCCGATGATGCCCTTGCCCTTGCCGCCCTGCCAGGTCGGGTCGCCGGCCTTCCAGTCGCGGACGTGCGGGTCGTAATGGTGGAGCTGGTCCTCGGTCGCGAAGCCCTTGGCCCCGCGGAAATCCTTGGTGTTGTCGAACTGGTAGTAAGCGAGGAAATTCTCGGGGCTCTGCGATCCCGCCATCACGAAGTATTTCCCGCTGCCCGAATAGCGTAGGAAGTGCTGGCTGACATAGTGCAGCATGCCGTTATCGAGCTTGTTGCGGCCAGACTTGTCCGCCGCCGCAATCTGGAGCGTGCCCTTCTCGCCATCGACGGAGATCGCGGAACCGGCACCCGGATCGAGGCTCGCCGCCACGTCCTTGCCGGTGCGGAACGACACCCGATAGCTCCAGGTACCGGCCTCGTCGGGCACGAAATGGACGCGCCAGATGCTGCCTTCGCTCGCGCTGGTTTCGGCGGCATTGCCGTCCGCGGCGAAATAGCCGGGCACGACATAGGTCTTGCTGCCGTTGGTGAAGGTGACGTTCAGCCGATAGTCGCTGAAGGGGTTGGGATCGGCGGTCTCGCTCGTCTTCGGTCCGTTGAAGCTGAGCTGGACATCGCGCCATTGCTGGAGCTTGCCCTCGATCGTCGCCGCCGAAGCTGCAACACCGCCGCCAATGCCGACCAGCACGGCGACGAGTTTCAAGCAGACAAGCAGCGGCCTCCACCACCGTTGGGCGTGTGCCATCATCCCTCTCCCTGTTTGCGCGGCAACCCCGCGTCAGAGCGCTCCTCGGCACCCGCTCTTCACTGGGCGCCGGCTCCTACGCAACCGCATCAATAATATTCTAATATGATTATTCAGCGAAGCTATTTCTGCAGTTTTGCCGAGTCAAATATTTTGATCGCTCACCAGGGCTTCGAGCGCGCCACTGCGAGCCCGCGCACGTCGTTCGGCCATTTTCCGCTCACCGCGCAGTAGAAATGGTAGAGCGCGCCGTCGTGGTGGATCACCGCCGGCTTGTGCGCGAATTTCTCGTCGATCGAGCCGGGGGGCCCGACATCGATCAGCACCTCGTCCGCCTTGGTGAACCGGGTCGGGCTGTCGCCGAACGCGAACAGGTCGCGCGCATAGCCGTCCTTGGCGAGGCCGAAATAGAACATGCCCCATTGCCCGCGGTGCGAGACGACGACGGGGTCGCTCGCGAAGCGGAAGTCGGGCGCGCCCTCAGCCCCGTTGCGGATCAAGGGACTGGCGGGATGCCGTGCCCAGCTCTTGAGATCCTTCGAGATCGCAAGGCCCGTCTGCTCCTTCCAGGGGCGACCGGTGGTCTTGGCGTTGTAATAGAGGTGAAAGGTGTCGCCGATCTTGACCAGATAGGGCTTGTAGAGCCCGCCGCGCTCCCATTCCGCACCGTCCTCGGCACGCAGGATCACGGGCCCGCGCTCCCAGTGGAACAGGTCGTCGCTCCAGGCGAGCCCGATCACGGCCGCCCCTTCCTCATAGCCCGCATTGGGATAGGCATGCCACGCAGCGACATAACGCCCACCCACCTTGACCAGCCGCGCTGGCGATTGCAGCTCGTTCTCCCGCAGGATCGAGGCGCAGGCGATGTTGAACCGGGTGATCGGATCGCTCGGGTCGCGGGCCAGGATCACCCCCTTGCGGGTCCAGTCGACCAGGTTGGTCGATTCACAGATGCCGGTCTGGTAGCCGGTGCCGTCGAAGCCGACATAGGTCAGGTAGAATTTGCCGTTGGCGGAAAAGACGAACGGGCAATCGACCGCCTTCTCGTCGAAGCTGCCGGGAATGCCCGACCCGCCGAGGATCAGCTTGGGATATTTGTAGGACGTCCGATAGGGCGCCAGACGATCGGGCGCCGCGCTCGCGGATCCCGGCAGCAGCATCGTCCCCACCGCACCTGCCCCGGCGCCCAGCACACTCCGTCGATCGATCGTCATCACCCTGCCTCCGCTCAGATCGTCCAGCCGCCATCGATGATCTGCACCTGCCCGCTCGTGTAGGTCGCGCCCGCCAGATAGACGACGAGGTCGGCGATCTCCTCCGGCGTGCCGATCCGCCCGATCGGCTGGCGCGCGACGAAGGCGGCGCGTGTGCCTTCATAGTCGCCGCCCGCGCCCAGGCGCTCCTGCAGCGACGGGGTATCGACCGTACCAGGGCAGATCGCGGTGACGCGGATGTTCTGGCCGACGAAATCGGCGGCAATCGAGCGGGTGAGCCCGACCACCGCCGCCTTGGTGACCGAATAGGCAAAGCGGTTCGGCACGCCCTTCACGCTCGAGGCTACCGACGACATGTTGATGATCGCCCCGCCCCCGCGCGCAGCCATGCCGGGGATGACCGCCTTGCAGGTGTGCACCATCGCCATCACGTTGAGCCGCCAGGCGAAGTCGAGATCGGCGTCGCTGGTCTCGAGCACCGTGCCGCCGTGGACGACGCCGGCGCAGTTGAACAGGATATCGATCGTCTCATCAGCCAGCGCAGCCACCGCGGCAGGATCGAGCACGTCGAGCCGCCGCGTCTCGACGCGGTCGCTGGCAAGTCCTTCCAGCCGCACTTCGTCGATATCGGTCGCGATCACCCGCGCGCCAGCAGCGGCAAGGGCGAGCACCGAGGCGCGACCGATGCCCTGGGCGGCGGCGGTCACGAGTGCGGTCTTTCCGGTAAGGTCGGTCACAATAGGGTCCTTCAGGGTCTGGGAATGGACATGCCGGACTGGTCGCCCGAGCGATAAGCGGCCTCGACGAGCGCCATGGTGCGCCACGCGTCTTCGACATGGGTGGAAAGCACCGTGTCCTCTCCCGCGGCGAAGCGCTGGAGATTGGCCATCGGGCCGATGAATGCGTCGGGGAACCAGGCGCCGGTCAGCGGCACCTGCTCCCAGTCCCGCCGCCGATCGGTCAACCAGAGCGCGTCAGGTTCGCCGGCCGGATAGTCGAGCAGCACGCCCAGCGTGGCGATCGCCGCGCCTTCCAGGCCCTCCACCCGGAAGCTCGCATCCTGGAAGCGGCGGCCGAAATCATGCTGGTGGTTGATCGACAACAGGCAGCGCAATGTCGGGCCGTAATCGAGGATCATCGAGGTCCGCGTATCGGCAAGCTCGCCCGAGGGATGATCGAAGCTGCGCGCGAACACGCTTTCCGGCTCGCCGACGAGCGCGCGGATCGCGTCGAGATAGTGGATCGAGTGGCTGACGATCTCGACCCGCTTGTTGCTCCGCAGATGCGGGAACAGGTGCCAGGGGGTGGCGAGGTTTATGCGGACTTCGATTTCCGTCAGCGTGCCCAGCCGGCCCTGTCGTACCGCATCCCGTATCGCCAGCATCATCGCCGAATAGCGGAGCTGGAAATTTACCGAGGCGACCAGGCCGCGCTTGCGGCAGGTGTCCCGGATTGCCGTTGCGGCCTGCAAATCGAGGCCCATCGGCTTTTGCAGAAGTACCGTCGCGCCATAGGGGAGGGATTCGAGAATCTCTCCGTGCGCCACCGGCGGGGCGGCTATATCGAAGACCGCATCCGCCTTTGCCGCCTCTTCCAGCGAGGCGAACACGCGGGGCACGCCCCACTCGGCCGCCAGCGCCTCGGCACGCCCGCGATCCACATCGTAGAGCCCGGCCACCGGGAAACCGGCCTTGAGATAGGCAGGGAGATGCGCGTCCGCAACGATCCCCCCGGTGCCGAGGATGACGATCGGACGCGGGGCCGAGGGCATCGGCCAGCTTTGCTGGAGCTTGTGGTTCATGGGAGCATTCATCGGATTGCGCGGCTCTGCGCTTCGGCGAGCAGCTCGGCCGTCGGGCGATCGCCGGTGACCGCTGCGGTCATCAGATCGTCGACGATATGGCTGATCCGCGCGAGATCGGGCGTGATCGGCATCGAACGGGCATGCGCGTGCAGCCATTCGAGCCGGTGATAATAGGGCAGACGCGCGTTGATCTCCGCATCCAGCCAGGTCGAGCGCCGCACGCCGATCGCGCCCTCGCTCGTGGTCAGCCGGTCCATCGGTGCGGTCGCGCAGTGGCGCAGGAAATCCCAGGCCAGCGGCTTGTTGCCCGAGCCAGACCCGATCGCCAGCACCCAGAAGACGTTGAGCGACACGTTTCCGGGCAGCGGCGCGACATCGACCAGCCCGCGCACTCGGCTCTCCGGCGCGGTATCGGCATAGGCCGCGAAGCCGAACCAATTGGCCATCAGCGCGACCTTGCCCTCGGCAAACAGCCCGCCCGAGGCGACACTGTCGAGCGACCGGCAATCGGGGGCGATCGCACTGGTATCGCGCGCCAGCATGCGCAGGAAATCGAGCGCTTCATGCGCCTGAGGCGAAGCGAGATCGGGCCGTCCGAGACTGTCGAAAACCTCGCCGCCGCGCGACCAGACATGGATGCAGAAATCGTAGAAGCTGTTGTGCCCGTCCGGATAGAGCGCGAGCACCGTGCCGTAGCGATCCTCCGCCGGCGCATGATGCGCCCGCGCCAGCGCATGGAATTCCGCCCAGGTCGCGGGCGGCTCGGCGATCAGGTCCTTGCGATAGACGAGGCATTCGGGCCCGTCATGATAGGGCATCGCCCACAACCCGCGGCCGAACTGCTGGAGGCCGGTGAGCGACGGGCTCCAGGCATCGGGCCAGTCGGGGATCGGCGCGCGCGCCTGATGCGGCGCCAGATCCTCGAGCAACCCGTCGGCCACCGCCTCGGCCAGCCAATCGGTGTTGAGAAAGGCGATGTCCCATTCGCCGCTGGCCAGCCCGCGCCCGGCAATCGCGCTTTCGTGCAGCGGATTGAGGTCCATCGCCACGGCTTCCAGCGTCGCGTCACGGCCGGTCACGCGCAGGAAATCGTCGAACTGCTTGCGGATCGCGCTCTCGAACGGGCCGAAGCGGCGGACGGCGATGCGCAGCCGGCTCATCGCGCCGCCTCCTTGCGGCGGCGATCGCCACCAACCGTGTAGATCGCAGCCGCGGCGATCACGACCACGCCCTCGATCAGCCCCTGATAGCTGGCGCCCAGATCGAGCACGTTGAAGCCGTTGGTGAGCGTGAACAGCAGCAGCGCGCCGGCCACTGTCTTGAGCACGCTCCCCGCCCCGCCGAACAGCGAGGTGCCGCCCAGGATCGCCGAGGCGATGACGGTGAGCTCGGCACCCTGCAGCGCGGTGGGGTTGATCGCGCCGAGCCGGCAGCCGAACAGCACCCCGGCAAAGCCGGCTGCCGCGCTCGACAGGATGAAGGCGCCGAGCTTGTAGGCATGGACGTTGACGCCCGACAGCCGCGCTGCCTCGGCGTTGCCGCCCACGGCGTAGATACGGCGGCCGACCACGGTGAAGCGCAGCACCGCCCAGACCAAAGCCGTGAACAAGGCGAGATAGACCACCGGCGCCGCCACTGCGAAATCGCGCCCGGCCAGCAAGGCCAGGCCCGCGACGACGACACCACCCAGCCCCAGCGCGATCCGGCGGCGGAAGGCGGCGTAGGCGAACAGCGCGACGGCCAGCGCGAGCAGCGGCCAGAACAGCGGCACCCGCGTGCTTTCGAAGGCCAGCATCTGCTGGAGCACTTCGGGCTGTTCGACCATCAGCGAGCGGCCATCGGTGAGCACCAGCACCAGCCCGCGCACCGCCGTGAGCGTGCCCAGGGTCACGATGAAGGCGTTGATGCCGACGAACTGGACGATCACGCCGTTAAACAGGCCGACCGACACCGCGGTGACGATCGCGGCGAGTGCCGCCAGCGGAAAGCCGATGCTCGGCGCCAGCCCGACCAGCACCGCCGCCGCCAGCGCCGCGACCGAGGCGACCGAGAGATCGAAGGCGCCGGTGATCAGCATCACCGTCATCGCCACGCCCATGATCCCGACGAGCGAGGCCTGATAGGCGATGTTGCCGAGATTCTGCGCCGAGAGATAGGCCGGTAGCCCGCGCGATTGGGCGATGCCGGCAAGCAGCGCGAGCAGGATCAGCAGCGCGTAGTAAATGCCGGCCTTGCGCAGCCCGAGGCCGGCGCGCCAGTCTGTCGTCTGCATCATGCAGCCATTCCTGTGCTTGGAAAATTGCCACTGGCGCGCTGGATCAGCGCCGCCTCGTCGGTGGTTTCGGGATCGACTTCGGCGATCACCAGACCGTCGCGCATCACCAGGATGCGATCGCAGATGCCGATCAGTTCCTCGAACTCGGAGCTGACCAGCAGCACCGGCAGGCCTGCATCGGCGAGCCCGCGGATCAGCCGGAGGATGTCGGTGCGCGCGCCAATGTCGATGCCGGCGGTCGGCTCGTCGAGCAGCAACAGCCGCGTATCGGGGGTGAGCCATTTGGCGATCACCACCTTCTGGGCATTGCCGCCCGAAAGCTCGCCGACCGGGGCATCGGGGCCCTGCACCTTGATCGCCAGCCGCTCGATCGCCGCCAATGCGGCTTCGCGCTCCTGCCCCGGCGACTGGAACAGGCCGGTGCGCGGTAGCGCGATATTCTCGGCGACGCTCATGCCCGCGACGAACCCCTGGGTCGCCCGATCTTCGGGCACCAGCGCGATGCCGGCCGCCACGGCTTCCTCGGGCGTGGGACCCACCCGCTTGCCGTGGAGCAGCACCGTACCGCACGCGGCGGGATCGGCGCCGAAGATCGCATGGAGCAGCTCGCTGCGGCCCGAACCGAGCATGCCGGCGATGCCGACGATCTCGCCGGCTGCGACGGTGAGGCTGGTGGGGGCGAGCTTGCCGGGGGAAGCTAGGTCGCGGAGTTCGAGAGCGGGTGGATCTGACGGGGTCAGGTCGTATCGACCTTCAGGCGGGATCGTCACCCCAGCTGTTCCCCGGCGAACGCCGGGGCCCAGAGTTTCTCTGCCGTCTTGCTCTGTTACCCTGGGCCCCGGCGTTCGCCGGGGAACAGAAAGTGCCGTGGGCACGATTGCGCCCAACGGCCTGGCCCGCGACCTACGTTCGAGCGCCTGAACCGAACGGCCCGCAATCGCTTCCGCAATCGCCGCTTCGTCCAGCGTCGCGGTCTGGGCGTGCAGCACTGCGCGGCCATCGCGCAGCACGGTGACTTCGTCGGTGAGCGACAGGATCTCGTCGAGGAAATGCGAGACGAACAGCACCGCATGGCCCTGTGCGGCGAGCAGGCGGACCACGGCATAGACGCGTTCGCGCTCATGTTCGGCGAGCGAGGCGGTCGGTTCGTCCATGATGAGCAGCGCCGGATCGGCCATCAGCCCCTGGGCGATCGCGACCATCTGGCGCGTGCCGATCGGCAGATCGCCGACCAGCGCATCGAGATCGAAGGGATTGCCGAGCAGCCCAGCGACTTCGGCGGCGCGGGCGCGCCCTGCCCGATCGGCGCGCCAGCCGCCGGCACGCTCGAGCAGCATGTTCTCGACCACCGACAGCGTCGGCACCAGCGGGATATGCTGGTAGATCGTCGCCACGCCTGCCGCCCGTGCCGCGCGCGGGCTGGTCCAGTGCACGGGTTCGCCCCGCCAGTGGATCGTGCCGCCGCTCGCCGGGATCGCGCCGGCAAGCACCTTGATCAGCGTCGACTTGCCCGCGCCGTTGGCGCCGAGCAGCCCGTGGACGCGGCCGGCATGCAAAGTGAGATCGACCCCGCGCAGCGCGGCGGTGCCGTTCGGCCAGATCTTCTCGACGCCGGCGAGGCTGAGGAGCGGCGCGCCTACCATTGGCCGACACATTCGCTGACGGTCGCCCGGGTCACCGCCGGGATCGGATAGGTGCGGAAGCGCGAGGCGCCCTGGGCCTTGTCGTGCAGCGCTTCGAAGGCGAGCGCGCCCAGCGCCTCGGGCTTGAAGCAGACGGTGCCGTCGACCGCGCCGGCCTTGATCGAGGCGATGGCGAGCTTCGAGCCGCCGACGCCGATCAGCCGGGCCTTTGCGCCCGCCGCGCGCACGGCGCGGGCGCAGCCGATCACCATGTCGTCGGCCTCGTTATAGAACAGGTCGATATCGGGCTGGGCGGCCAGGATGTTCTGACAGGCCGCCTCCCCGCCCTGGCTGGTCCAGTTGCCCGGCTGCGAAGCGACGATCCGGTAGCGCAGCCCGGCGGCATCGAGCGCGAGGCGGAAGCCGCGGGCGCGCTGCTCGACTTCGGGGAAGCCGGCAGCACCTTCGATGATCGCGATGCGGGCGGTGCGGTCGCGCGGCAGCCAGGTCGCGGCGAGCGAGCCCGCCGCGCGGCCGGCGGCGACTTCGTCCTGCGAAGCGAGCGCGACGAGGCCGGGATAGACGTTGTCGATCGCGCGGGTGCGCGGATCGCCGACCAGCGCCGCCACCGCCGCGATCGGAACATTCTGGCTATTGGCGCGGCGGACCCAGCCCTGGGCGACGACGGAGTCGATCGGCATCACCGCGACGCCGGCGACCTTCTGGGCGATCAGGTCGTCAATGTCGTTGGCCTGTTTCTGGACGTCGCCCTTGGCATCGAGCACCACGGCGCGGGCACCGGCCTTGGCGGCGGCGTCGCTGAAGCCCTTGGCGATGGCGGCGGCGAAGGGATAGCTGAGCCCGACGGTGGACAGGCCGTAGCGCGGGCCGTTGCCCGCCTGGCTGGCCACCGCGCCATTGGCCGCGCGCGCGGCATTGCGCACGCCGGCGAGCGATGCCGCCGAGATGGCGACGACGCAGAGCGCGAGGACCAGGGGGATCGGGCGCAACCGCATCGGGTTCAGGCCAGATCGCGCCGGGCGACGAGATAGAGATGCTCGCAGGCCAGCACGGTCTCGCCGCGCTGGTTGCGGATATCGACCGCCTCGGTGACGACGCCGTGGCTGGTGCGCTTGGGGTGGTCGCGCTTGTCGGCGATGCGGGTGATCGTCGTGATCGTGTCGCCGATATGGACCGGGCGGATGAAGCGCAGCCGATCATAGCCATAGGACATGGCGTGCGGATTGATCACCGTGGCGGTGAGCCCGATGCCGATCGCGAAGATCATCGTGCCGTGCGCGATGCGCTGGCCGATCTCCTGCGTGCTGCACCACTCGGCATCCATGTGATGCGGGAAGAAATCGCCGGTATGGCCGGCGTGGACGACGAAATCGGTCTCGGTGATCGTGCGGCCAAAGCTCGTGCGGGTGCTGCCGATTTCGTACTGCTCGAAATATTGCTCGACGATCATGCGGCGAACTCCCGGTCGATTGCGGTGCGGTCGGCGCCGAGACGGGGCGCGGCGCGCGGCGAGGTGAGGATGCTGCCGTCGATGCGGATCGGGCAGCGGGTGAGCGTGAGTTCGGCGCCGTCGGGGGAGCGCACGGTCTGGGTGGCGTGGAGCGCGGCGAAGGCGGGTTCGGCCCGGAGCGCCGGCCAGTCGAGCACCGGCGCCGCCCAGATGCCGGCAGGCTCGAGCAGGGCGAGCCAGTCGGCGGTGGCTCGGGTAAGCAGGTGGTCGCGGAGCAGCGCCTTGATCGCGTCACGCTCGGCGAACCAGCTGGCGGGCGGGAAGCCGGCCAGGGTTTCGAGGCCGATTATGGTGCCGAGCCTGTCGACCGGGGCCATGGCGAGCGCGAGCCAGCCGTCCGCGGTCTGGTAGATGCCATAGGGGGCGGCGAGATAGACATTGCCGTTCGCGACAGCACTGCGCGGGGGCATCGTCTCGTCGCGGTTGAGATGGACCGAGAGATGCTCGAACTGGAGGTCGATCGCGGTCTCGATCAGGCTGACATCGACGCGGCCGCCCTGCCCTGTGGTGCCGCGGCGGACGAGCAGCGCGAGGATGCCCTGGGCGAGCTGGGCGCCGGCCATCATGTCGGTGATCGACAGGCCGGCGGGGACTGGCGGGCCGTTCTGGTCGCCCGAGAGCCAGGCGATGCCGGAGAGCGACTGGACGAGCAGGTCCTGTCCCGGCTTGTCGCGCCACGGGCCGTCGGGGCCATAGCCGCTGACGCCGGCATAGATCAGGCGCGGGTTGAGCGCCGAGACGTCGGCCCAGCCGAGGCCGAGCCGCTCCATGATGCCGGGGCGGAAATTGTGGATCAGCACATCGGCGCGGGCGACGAGGCGGCGAACGGCGTCGAGGTCTTCGGGGTGCTTGAGGTCGGCGGCGTAGCTCTGCTTGCCGCGGTTGATCGCGTGGAACAGCGCGCTGTCCTGGTCGAACGCCATGTCCGCGAGAAACAGGCCGCGACTCGAATCGCCGCCCTCGCGCCGCTCGACCTTGATGACGCGCGCACCGAGGTCGGCGAGACGCAGCGCGCAGGACGGGCCGGCGAGGAACTGGCTGAAATCCAGCACCGTCACGCCGGCCAGCGGCGCTGATGCGCCCATGCCTGTGCTGTGGTCACCCTCTCCCACAATCCACTCCAATTAATATTCTAATATGATTATTGCCCTGACGCTATTGTCGCGGCTATGCCGAGTCAAATGATTTCCCGGGAAGCGGGAGAAACGGGAGAGAAGGCCGTGCGCGGCATGACCTGGGACCATTCGCGTGGCTATGATCCGCTGGTGGCGGCGGCTTCGGCATGGGAGGCGCGGACCGGGCAGGCGATCGCCTGGGACCGGCGCTCGCTGCAGGATTTCGAGAGCTGGCCGGTCGAGGAGCTGGCGCGGCGCTATGACCTGATCGTGATCGATCACCCGCATGTCGGCCAGGTCGCGGAGAGCGGATGCCTGGTGGCGCTCGATGGCTTGGTGGACCTGGCGGAGATCGCGGGCGGTTCGGTCGGCGGCTCGTATGAGAGCTATGCGTGGGGCGGGCATCAATGGGCCTTGCCGATCGACGCGGCGGCGCAGGTCCAGGCCTGGGCGCCCGGGCGGATCGCGGGGCCGGTGGCGCGGTGGGAGGAACTGGCCGCGCTGGTAACCGAGGGCCGCGCATCGCTGCCGCTGCGGCCGCCGCACAGCCTGATGAGCCTGTTCACCCTGTGCGGGCTCGCCGGCGTTGAACTGGGCGGCGAGGCGTTCTTCCCGGCGGAGGCGGTGCGGGCCTATGAGCTGCTCGCGGCGGTGGCGGATCCGGCGGCGTTCGCGATGGACCCGATCGCGATGTTCGAGGCGATGGCGGCGCCGGACAGCCGGCTGGCGGTGGTGCCGCTGATCTATGGCTATGTGAACTACGCCCTGCCCGGCTACCGCGACACGCGCATCCGCTTCGCCGATATCCCGGTGCTCGACCACGGCCCGCGCGGATCGGCGCTGGGGGGTACGGGCATCGCCGTCTCCGCCTATGCGCAGGATCGGGCGGCTGCAGTTGCTTTCGCGGCCTGGGTGGCGAGCGGGGCGGTGCAGCGCGGGATCATCGCTCCGAATGGCGGCCAGCCGGGGCATGCCGATGCGTGGGACGACGATGCCGCCAATGCGGCCAGCGGCGACTTCTACCGCGCGACCCGGAACACCCTGGACAATGCCTGGGTCCGCCCGCGGCATGCCGGGTACATGGCGTTCCAGCATGCCGCCTCGGAACGGCTCAACCAGGGGCTGCGCGCGGGCGAGGACGGCGCCTCCGTCATCGCGGCGCTCAACCGGCTCTACGCGGACTCGCAATGCTAGAGGGGCTGCTCATCATCGACATGGCGCAGTTCCTGTCGGGGCCCTCCGCCGCGCTGCGGCTCGGCGACCTCGGCGCGCGGGTGATCAAGGTCGAGCGGCCGGGGAGCGGCGACATCTGCCGCTCGCTCTACCTGAGCGACACCGACATCGCCGGCGACTCCACACTGTTCCACGCGATCAACCGCAACAAGCAGAGCCTCGCCGCCGACCTGAAGGACCCGCGCGACGCGGCGCGCGTCCACCGGCTGATCGCGCAGGCCGATGTGGTGATCCAGAACTTCCGGCCCGGCGTCGCCGAGCGGCTCGGCTTCGGACCGGCGGCACTGCGCGCGCGGAACCCGCGCCTGATCGTCGGCAGCATCTCCGGCTATGGCGAGGACGGCCCCTGGGCCGACCTGCCCGGCCAGGACCTGCTGGCCCAGGCACTGTCCGGCGCGATGTGGCTGAGCGGCGACGCGCAGGACGGCCCGGTACCCTTCGGCCTGTCGGTGGCGGACATGCTCGCCGGACATGTGCTGGTCGAGGGCATCCTCGCCGCGCTGGTCCGACGCGGCATCTCGAGCGAAGGCGCGCATGTCGAGACCAGCCTGCTCGAGGCACTGATCGACCTGCAGTTCGAAGTGCTGACCACCCATCTGAACGACGGCGGCCGCCCGCCCCGCCGCGCGGCGGTGGACAATGCCCATGCCTATCTCGCCGCGCCCTATGGCACCTATCGAACGCAGGACGGCTGGCTTGCGCTGGCGATGACCCCGCTCGAGACGCTGGCGCCGCTGCTCGACCTGCCGCTTGCCGGCCGCGATCCCTTTGCCGAACGCGACGCGATCAAGGCGCTGATCGCCGTGCGACTTGTCGGGGCAACCACCCGGCACTGGCTCGACCGGCTGCGCCCGCACGACATCTGGTGCGCGCCGGTGAACGACTGGCCCCGCCTGCTTGCCGAAGACGCCTTCCAGCGGCTCGACATGCTCCAGCAGGTCGGGCGCGGCGTGACGACTACCCGCAGCCCCGTCCGCATCGATGGCGCGCGGGCCGGCAGCCCGGCCGGCGCCCCCGGGTGGGCGAACATGATGACGCGATCGTCGCCGAATTCGGCCTCGACCAGGATTGATCGGAGAGAGTTGATGTCGCTGAGCCTGCTTGCCCTCGCCCTGCTCGCCCAGACCGCCCCCGCCACGCAGCAATCGGCGACGCCGCCGCCACGCGACCCGCGCAACTGGCCGACACCAGTGATGGACACGGCCGCCCCCAAGCTGCCGCCGCTGCGGCGCGGCGCGGTGCTCGTCCTGTCGAAGACCAACGGCTTCCGCGATCCCGAGCAGATCGACGCCGCCAAGGCCGTGCTCGCCGGGATCATCCGCAAGCAGGGCCGCGACGTGTTCGAGACCGAGAATGCCGCGGTCATCAACCCGCGCGACCTCGCCAAATTCTCGACGATCGTGCTCAACAGCACTTCGGGCAACATCTTCGACGACAGCCAGCGCGCAGCGTTCAAGGCCTGGGTGGAGAAAGGTGGCGGCGTGGTACTGCTCCACGGCGCCGGCGGCGATCCGACCTATGACTGGAAGTGGTATCCCGAGACGCTGATCGGCGCGCAGTTCATCGGCCATACCGGACGGCCCAAGCAGTTCCAGCAGGGCAGCATCGACGTGATCGACCGCAGCAACCCCGCCACCCGCGACCTGCCCGCCAAATGGGTTCGGACCGAGGAATGGTATTCGTTCGACAAGGTGCCGAGCGGCAACTGCACCCGCATTCTCGCGACACTGGACGAGACCAGCTACGAGCCGTTCCCGGAGCGCACCCGGATGGGCAAGACGCATCCGCTGATCTGGACCCGGTGCGTCGGCAAGGGGCGGGTCTTCTTCTCGGCGCTGGGGCACAAGGCCGAGACCTATGCCGAGCCGCTGCACCAGACGCTGATCTCGGGGGCGATCCGCTGGGCCGCGCGGCGCTAGGCAGTATCGGCAACCGCCAGCCAACACCCCAGCAACATTTTGTCTGATATCCGGCCGGCGGCGTGTTTTCCCCTACGGCCTGCGGGCATTGCACGCGGATCGCCGCGCGGGGGATGCCCGCGCGGCGCGGATATATTCGCCCCGCGTCACAGCCACGTAATATCTGTTCCCCACCGGACCCCGCGAAAGAAAAGTTTCAGGTCGAGACGCGTCAGGGCCGTCGTCAGACCTGGAGGAGCGGAGAGGCAGGCGTGAAGGGGCCGACGGGCCCCTGAATCGCCGACAGAAGAAGTTCGAACAACGCCGCCATCCCGGTCTCTCGCAGGCCGGGAAACGCCGGCGTTCGCCCGCGCAACATGGCGGGATCCATATCCAGAGGGGGATAGATATGCTTATCAAGTCGAGTCATCGTACCCATGCCGCGCAGCTTCTGCTGGGCGCGGCGTTCGCGGCGCTCTGCGTCGCCCCCGCCGCCGCGCAGACCGCGCCGGCCGCCGAGCCGGTCGCCGAGGAAGACAGCGGCGCGATCGTCGTCTCCGGCTATCGCCGCAGCCTCGAAGACGCGATCGACATGAAGCGCAACACGATCGGCTTCTCGGATTCGATCGTCGCCACCGACATCGCCGACTTCCCCGAGCAGAACCTGTCCGAAGCGCTGCAGCGCGTGCCCGGCGTGACCATCGAGCGCGAAAAGGGCCTGGGCACCCGCGTCAATGTGCGCGGCCTGCCGAGCGAGTTCACCTTCGTCTCGATCAACAAGCTCGCCACCGCCTCGGGCTCGGGCGGCCGCGACGTCGAGTTCGACATCTTCGCCTCCGAACTGATCCAGTCGGTCACCGTGCAGAAGTCGCCGACCGCGGCGGACGAGGAAGGCGGCATCGCCGGCTCGGTCGCGATCCGCACCGCGCGCCCGTTCGACAATCCTGGCCTGCGCCTGGTCGGCAGCGCCGAAGGCGCCTACAACTCGATCTCCGAGAAGATCGACCCGAGCTTCTCGTTCCTCGCCAGCAACACCTTCGGCGATTTCGGCGCGCTGATCTCGGTCGCCAAGCAGCAGCGCACCAACCGCACCGATTCCAATTCGGGCATCAACTTCCGCCCGATCGCGCGCTGGACCGACCGTGCCGGCACCACCTATCGCAACCAGGCGATCGCGGTGCTGCAGCGCGACGCCGGCATCACCTTCACCGACGCGATGAAGAACAAGATCGTCTTCCTCGACAAGGTGGGCGACCGCGTCTACCAAAACGACCAGGACCGGCTCGGCATCTCGGGCTCGCTCCAGTACAAGCCGCACAACAATTTCAGCCTCGCCTTCGACGCGTTCCTCGGCTCGTACGACACGACCGAGGACGAGTATGACGCGGCGGGCTATTCGGCTTCGAGCAACTCGACGCTGGAGACGATCCACGGCTTCGACGCGACCACGCTGTCGAGCGCGGGCATCGTGGTGCTGCGTGACGTTTCGTACACCAACACCCAGCACGAATTCCTGAGCAAGCAGTACATCACCGATACCGATTATCGCCAGTTCAGCGGCGAGATGAACTGGAAGACCGGCCGGCTGACGATCAACGCGCTGGGCGGCTATTCGGGCGCCAAGCGCGTGCTGGACTATGCCAACCTCAAGCACGTCGCCTATGCGCCGTCGCGCACCCGCTATACCGAGAATGGCGGCGAGACGATCCCGAGCGCCAACCCCAACACGATCGACATGTACAATGCGCCGAGCAAGTACCTGTTCGAGGCATATGAGACGACGCGCGAGCAGATCAACGACGACAAATATGCCGGCCAGATCGACCTGGGCTATGATTTCGGTTCGTCGGTATTCAAGCGCTTCACGCTGGGCGGCCGCTACACCAGCAAGACCAACGAGCGCCAATATGGCGAGGAGAAGATCCAGGGCCCGACGCGCGGCAGCACCGCCTATGTCAACGTCCGCAAGCTCGGCGACAGCCCGCTCACCAATGTGACCGACATCGTCGGCGGCAAGGACTATCAGGCGCGCAACCTGAGCTGGTCGCAGATCTCGAACGACTATGCCCGCAGCTTCTTCCGCCCGGCCGGCTTCGTGACGCCGTTCCAGAACGCCAACTATTACAAGGTCCAGGAAGAGACGATCGCGGGCTATGCGATGCTCGACATGGAGTTCGACGTCTCGTTCCCGATCGTGGCGAACCTGGGCGGGCGCTATGTGCGCACGACGATCAATTCCGAGGGTTTCCACCAGGTCCAGAACCCGAACGGCACCACCGGGCTGACCCCGGCGCCGGTTTCGAGCACGGGCCGCTACGAGAAGTTCCTGCCCTCGTTCAACGCGCATGCTGAGCTGACCGACAGCCTCTACCTGCGCGCCGCCGCTTCGCAGACGCTGATCCGCCCGGCGCTGACCGACCTGGCCTATAAGCGCACCGCGAGCTTCAGCAGCTATCGCTACACCGACGGCAATCCGGGCCTGAAGCCGACCTTTGCCGACCAGTGGGAAGTCGGCGTCGAGAAGTATCTCGGCAAGGACGGCGGCATCCTGGCGGCGTCGTATTTCTGGAAGAAGATCAAGGGCGTGGTCCAGAGCCGCCTGACCGGGGTGGTGAAGGGCGTGACCGTGTACAACGCCAACGGCTCGGTCAACGGCGTCTATGATTTCGACGTCTACCAGCCGGTCAATGCCGAGGGCTCGTACAATGTCAGCGGCATCGAGCTGAACGCGGTGATCCCGTTCGGCATGTTCGCCCGCTGGATGGACGGCTTCGGCATCAACGCCAACGCCACCTTCCTCGACAGCTCGCTGACCGGCCAGTCCGACCTGGGCGTGCCGACCTCGCCGATCGGCCTGTCGGACAACACGTACAATGCGACGGTGTTCTACGATAAGGGCCCGATCTCGCTGCGCGTGTCGTACAACCGCAAGGGCGCCTATGTGGAGCGGATCGAGCGGAACATGTATCCGGTCTATCGCGACGCCTATGGCCAGTTCGACTTCGCGGCGAGCTACCAGCTGATGCGCAACTTCCGCGTGGAGCTGCAGGGCATCAACGTGGGGAACGCCAAGACCACGGGCTACACGATGGATCCGTCCTTCCCGACCACCTACGAATTCTCGGGAAGCCGCATCACGCTGGGCATCCGCGCCCAGTTCTGACCCCTCTGACCGGGCCGGCATGTCCTGGGCATGCCGGCCCGCTATCCGCTTCGGAGTATATTGCCATGATCTCGCGCATCGCCCTCGCCGCGCTTCTCGCGCTTTCCAGCCAGCCCGCGCTGGCGCAGGAAACCACGCCCGACCTGTCGCGCACCGCGCGCGGTGACGTGCGCGAACCGGGCGGCGCGCGCCGCCTGCCGGGCGACATGCGCGCGCTCTACGAGAAGCTGAGCAAGGAGGGCGAGGTCCGCAACGTCATCCTGCTGATCGGCGACGGCATGGGCGATTCCGAGATCACCCTGGCGCGCAACTATGCCGAAGGCGCCGGCGGCTACTTCAAGGGCATCGACGCCCTGCCCTTCACCGGCCAGTACACGCATTATTCGCTCGATCGCGAGACCGGCAAGCCGAACTATGTGACCGACAGCGCCGCCTCGGCGACGGCATGGGCATCGGGTGTGAAGAGCTATAACGGCGCGATCGGCGTCGATGTGAACGGCAAGGCGCAGCGCACGCTGCTCGAATATGCCAGGGCCGCCGGCCTCGCCACCGGCGACGTCTCGACCGCAGAAATCCAGGACGCGACCCCGGGCGCGCAGATCGCTCATGTCGCCTTCCGCAGCTGCTATGCGCCGGCGGTGACGCTCAAGACCTGCCCGCAGAACGCACTGGAGAATGGCGGCGCCGGATCGATCACCGAGCAGCTGCTCGACGTCCGGGCCGATCTGGTGCTGGGCGGCGGCGCCAAGAGCTTCGCCGAGGCGGCGAGCGCGGGCAAGTGGAAGGGCAAGACGCTGGAGCAGCAGGCCCGGGCGCGCGGCTACCGGATCGTCCGCAACGCCGCCGAGCTCGACGCCGTCACCCGCGCCGATGCCAGGCAGCCGCTGATCGGCCTGTTCGCGGAGGGCAACATGCCGGTGCGCTGGATCGGGCCCAAGGCGAGCTATCACGGCAATATCGACCAGCCGGCGATCACCTGCCAGCCCAATGCCGCGCGCGATGCCGGCATCCCGACGCTGGCGGGGATGACGCGCAAGGCGATCGCGCTGCTCCAGGGCAACCCCAGGGGCTTCTTCCTCCAGGTCGAAGGCGCCTCGATCGACAAGCAGGATCATGCCGCCAATCCGTGCGGGCAGATCGGCGAGACGGTCGATCTCGACGAGGCGGTGCAGGTCGCGCTCGAATTCGCCCGCAAGGACGGCCACACGCTGGTGATCGCCACGGCCGATCATGCCCATACCAGCCAGATCGTCGGCAACGGCACCCGGGCACCGGGCCTGACCGCGGCGCTCAACACGCTCGAGGGCGGGGTGATGACGGTCAGCTACGGCACCGCCGAGGAGGGCTCGCAGGGGCATACCGGCACCCAGCTGCGCATCGCGGCCTATGGCCCGCGCGCGGTCAACGTCAGCGGCCTGCTCGACCAGACCGACCTGCACTACATCATCCGGGACGCGCTTGGATTGAAGTGATCGGGCGCCACCGCATCCGACTTGTCACAATGGCGTGGCAGGGGGCGCCGAGATGAGTGTTCCGTCCGACGATCGCAGCCAATGGCTCGCCACGCGCATCCTGCCGCACGAGCCGGCGCTGCGGCGCTGGCTGCACGGGCTGAGCGCGCTCGACGACGCGGATGTCGATGACCTGGTGCAGGAAACCTATGCGGTGCTCGCCACCCGCGCCTCGGTCGCCGAGATCGCCGATCCGCGCGCCTATGCCTTCCAGGTCGCGCGCTCGCTGTTCCTCCAGGGGGTGCGGCGCGCCAAGATCGTCTCGATCCAGGCCGTCGCCGACCTGGCCGAGCTCGACACGGCGGACGACGCGCCCTCCCCCTTCGATCAGGCCGCCGGGCGCGAGGACCTGCGCCGGCTCGCCGCCGCGATCGAGGCGATGCCGCCCCAGACGCGGCGCGCCTTCCAGCTGCGCCGGGTCGAGGGATTGTCGCAGCGCGAAGTCGCCGCCGCGACCCGGCTTTCCGAGAGTACGGTCGAAAAACATATCGGCCGCGGCATCAGAATATTGATGGCGCAATTTGGACGTGGCGGAAAAGCGGTGCCCCGTGCATCTACATCCGGGGAAAGGGTGCCGGGCACGCCGGAGCCGAACGAAACCAGCCAGAAGAACGCCACGCCGGATGCACGATCGCGAGACAGCCGAAACTATCGATGATGCGGCGTCCGAATGGGCGGCGCGGATCGATCGTGGGCTGAGCGAACCCGAGCAACAGGCGCTCGACGCCTGGCTGGCAGTCGATACGCGGCGGATCGGCGCACTTGCACGGGCACGCGCGCTATGGGTCCACGCCGACCAGGCAGTGGCCGCGCCGCCCACCCTTCCCGATCCACCTGCGGGCCTGCTGGGCCGTCGCCGGCTGCTGGCCGGAGGCGCCACGGCGCTCGCCGCGACGCTGGCCGGCGTGCTGGTCGTGCCGCGCCTGCTGGGAGACAGCGGCGAACTTGCGAGCGGGATCGGCGAGACGCGCCGGGTGACGCTGGAGGATGGCTCGGCGGTTACTCTCGGGCCGGGCACCCGGTTGCGGCAGAGCTTCGACACGGCGCGCCGACTGATCGAGCTGGTCTCCGGAGAAGCATTCTTCGAAGTCGCGCAGGATGCGCGCAGGCCCTTCGTCGTCCTCGCCGGGCAGCTCACGATGCGTGCGCTCGAAAGCGCCTTTGGGGTGCGCGCGATCGAAGGCGTGCCGCTGGCGGTGATCGTCTCGACCGGCAAGGTCAGGGTGGGCGCCGGCGGCGTCGAACGGGTGCTGGAGTCCAATATGCGGCTCGACGCCAGCGCGCCCGGCGCCACGGCGCGGGTGACCCGGCTCGAGCCCGATGCGTTGCAGCGCTCGCTCGCCTGGCGCGAGGGGATGCTGGCGTTCGAAGGCGACATGCTGGCCAGCGTCGCCAAGCAGTTCGATCGCTACGGCGCGGCGCGGATCGTGATTGCCGATCCGGTGCTGGCGCGCGAACCGATCACCGGCAGCTTCGCCGCCAATGATCCGCGTGGCTTCGCCCGGGCGATCGCCGCCAGCCTTGGCGCGCGGGTCGCGATCGAAGGCGACACGATCCGCCTGAGCCGGCAACCGCCAGCGAAATAATTTTCGCGCACCGGTGGGGGAAGATCGCGCCCCGGCCATCTACCGGGTGACGCCGGCGTTTGCCGGCCCAACGGGGATACTCAATGCAGTCCAGGATGGTGTGTGGCACGGCGATTGCCGTGGTGATGGCGTGCGTCTCGCAGCCGGCCCAGGCGCAGGTGCGCCAGTTCAACCTGCGCGAGCAGGCCGCGGTAAAGGGCATTCCGGAGTTCAGCCGCCAGGCCGGCATCCAGGTGGTTGCGCCCGCCGGGCGCCTTGCGGGCAAGACGACCAAGGCGGTGAGCGGCCGCATGTCGATCGACGCCGCGCTCGACCAGCTGCTGCGCGGCACCGGGCTGCGCGTGGTTGCGCGCAGCGGCGCGACGATCAGCCTTGGCCAGGGGCCGGAGGATCCCCGCCCCCAGCCGGAACCCGCCGTCGCTGAGGACGAGGGCCAGGAAATCACCGTCACCGGTTCGCGCATCGCCCAGCGCGTCCGCGATACCGCCACCCCAGTCGCGGTGGTGACCCAGGAGGACATCCAGCTCTCCGGCACGATCAATGTCGAGGATTTGTTCAACGACATGCCGCAGTTCGTGCCCTCCACCAATGGCGGCGCGTACGGCAATGTCGTGCCCGGCGGCACGGCGGATGCGAATTTGCGCGGCTTCGGCGCGACGCGGAACCTGGTGCTGGTCAATGGCCGGCGCTTCACCATCTCGGGCCCCGAGCAGGTTACCGATCTCAACTCGATCCCAACCGCGCTGATCAAGCGCACCGAGATCGTCACCGGCGGCTCGTCGGCGGTCTATGGCTCGGACGCGATCACCGGCGTGATCAACTTCATCCTGCGTGACGATTTCGAGGGGATCGAGCTCGGCAGCCAGCTCAATCTAGACAGCCCAACCGCAACGCCGACCTACAGCATCGACCTGACGCTGGGTAAGAACTTCGGCGGCGGGCGCGGCAACCTCACCGTGTCGGGCAACTATCTCGATCGCGGCGCGGTGACCCGGCGCCAGCGCGGCGACTTCGCGCCGCAATGGCTGGTCGATGGCTGCGTGACGCCCGAAAGCTATGACAAGCGCGGCGCGGGCAAGCCGATCGCGGTGCCCTCGGGCTCGACCTGCCGCGCGGCGGGCGGCGTGCCCGGGCTGATCGCCAGCGGCAGCGGCGACATCCCCAATGGCCGCTTCACCGGCGTGCCGCTGGTCGGCTCCTCGACCTCGACCCCGGGGCTCGATGCGGCGCTGGTCGCCGCCGGCCTGGGCGGGCTCGGCTCGCGCGGCTTCACCTTCAACGATGCCGGCACGGCCGCGCGCCCGGCGCTCGATCCGCAGGACAATTACAACCTCCAGCCCGACAATTATCTGATCGTGCCGCAGAAGCGCTGGATGGTGAACGCGTTCGGCCATTACGACTTCAGCGACGCGGCGACCGCCTATGGCGAGTTCCACTACAGCCAGAACAAGGTCGACCAGCAGCTGGCGCCGGCGAGCATCAGCGGCACCTTCCTGTTCAACACCAACAATCCCTATCTCACCCCGGCGATGCAGAATGTGCTGCAGCAGCTCGACCTGGCCGAGCGCACCTCAAGCGCGACCAACCGGCCCGGCGACGGCATCGTCGCACTCACCGCGGCACGGCGGCTGGTCGAGGTCGGCCAGCGCGTCAACCACAGCCAGCGCGACGTGGTGCGCGGCGTGTTCGGCCTGCGCGGCGAGATCGGCAGCGTGTCGAGCAGCTTCCTGAGCGACCTCAACTACGACGTCTATTACAGCTATGCCGAGACGAAGCAGCGCGACAGCCAGGACGGCAATATCTCGCGCAGCCGCTACCAGACCGGGCTGCTCTCGCAGAACGGCGCGGCGCCGCTGATCAACATCTTCGGCCAGAACATGTCCCAAGCGGCAGTCGACTCGATCATCGGCGACGCGACCAATCGCAGCGTTGCAAAGCAGCAGGTCGCGCAGGCCACGCTTTCGGGCACATTGTTCAAGCTGCCGGCCGGCCCGGCGGGCTTCTCGCTGGGTGCCGAGTGGCGCAAGTCCTCGGCGCGCTACACGCCCGATACCTTCCTGTCCTCGGGCGACGCGGTCGGCTTTCCGGCAAGCCAGCCGACCAAGGGCAGCATCACCGCGCGCGAGATCTTCGGCGAGGTCAAGCTGCCGCTGCTCCACGACCTGCCACTGATCCAGAAGCTCACCGCCAATGGCGCGTTCCGCTACTCCGACTATGACCTGAAGGGTGTCGGCGGCGTCTGGACCTATCTCGGTGGCATTGAATGGCGCGTCGACGACAATATCGCGCTTCGTGGCCAGTATCAGCGAGCTGTTCGGCGGCCTGCGCCAGAGCAGCGAAGCGGCGATCGACCCCTGTTCGAGCCGCCAGCCGACCGCGCAGCAGACTGCGGCGGTGCGCGATCTCTGCATCGCCACCGGCGTGCCGGCATCGATGGTGTTCACCGCGCCGGTGCAGCCGAACAACACCGTCACCGCCACCTATGGCGGCAACCCCAGTGTCGGTGAGGAGCGCTCGAACACCTATACGCTGGGTGCGGTGATCACGCCGCGCGCGATCCCGCGACTGGTGCTGAGCGTCGACTATTTCAACATCACGCTCGACGGCGCGATCGCGCCGCTGGGCGGCGGGCTGAACAACACGCTGAGCCTCTGCTACAACACGGTGCAGGACGCCACGAGCGAGTTCTGCCGCGCGATCAGCCGCAACCCGGCGACCGGCGAGATCAGCGGGCAATACACCGCGCAGATCCTCCAGGCGAACACCGGTTCGCTCAAGACCTCGGGCATCGACTTCGGCGCACGCTATGCCTTCGACCTGGGCTTTGCGCTGCCGGGGCTGGGCGACGGGCACAGCGCGCTGGAGCTGGGCACCAATTGGACCTGGACGCGCGAGTTCACTTCGGTTCCCGTCGCGGCGCTGCCTGCGATCAAGAACGAATGCGTCGGCGCGTTCGGCACCACTTGCGGCGAGCCGATCCCCGAATTCCGGGGCGTGACCCGCGTCACCTGGCGCAACGGCCCACTCGACCTGAGCGTGCGCGGTCGCTTCATCGATGCGGTGACGATCGACACCTATCTGCTGCCCAGGCGCCGGGGCAGCACGACCACGCCGGACCTGGCGAACCTGGTCAATCCGCGGATTCGCCCGCAGCAATATTTCGACCTGTCCTTCGCCTACAAGATGGACAATGTCCGGCTGTTCGGCGGGATCAACAACCTGCTCGATCACAAGCCGCCGATCGTCAACAATCCGCGCGCGAACACCTATCCCACCACCTATGACGCAATGGGAATGGGCTTCTTCTTCGGTTCCACGATCAAGTTCTGAAGAAGGATGGCCGGGCGGTTCCCTCACCGCCCGGCCACACCCTGTTCCTGCAATTCCGACGCGATCGCGTCAGAGGCAGCGCGGGTCGCGCACCGGAGCGTCGTTGCCACGGGTCAGCCAGCGGCCGTCGGGGGCGCGGTACTTTTCGCCCGGCACGGTGCGCAGGATCAGGTTGCAACCGGTGACGAAAGCCATCTGCTCCACGGTCGAGCTCGCGGCAGCCTGCTTGGTGTATTGGCTCTTCCGCTGGATGTTGATGTTGTTCACGATCGCCTGAAGCGCGGGCGTGGCCGCGCCGACGATGCCGATATAGCCGTCGGGCTGCTCGCCCACGAGCCCGTCCTCGCGCGCGGCCTGATAGGCCGGGTCGCGCTGGGCGAAGGCGGGAGCGATCAGGCCGGCTGCGAGCGCCGCCGACAGGCCGAGAGTGGAGAGCATGTTGCGCATCAGAAAATTCCCGGATTGTCCTGAATGAGTTCCTTCGCCTTGTTGTCGAGACGATAGACTACTTCCTGGGTGATCGAAATATTGAGGTTGATGACGATCGGCTTGTCGGGCGCGGTCACGTTGATGCAGCCGCCCGCGAGCAGGATCGGAGCTACTGCAAGATATCTGCGCCAGCATGGTTGCACCTGTGTCATGCGTCGAAACTGCATCTTCTTGCCTTTCATGGAACAGGGGCGCTTTCGCGAGGCTGAACGGCTGGTTTCGCCGCCTCCTGTGCACGATTCTGCTCCTCGATCAATGCGGGCAGGTTCCGCTCGATCAGGCGGCGGGGATCGTACCAGGACTGCACTGAGTCGAGCAGCTGGCGGAAGGGTGCGCTGATCCGCACGTTGAACACGAAGGGCAGCCGCGCCAGCCGGCGGATCAGGAAGTTCGATTTCGTGCCCTTGCCCTGGCTGATGCCGGAGAAGTTGATGTCGGTGATCATCTCGCCGGCCAGCGGGCCGTTCATGCGGATCGTGAGGTTCCGGTAGTTCAGCGACTTCAGCGCCTGGAAAGCCATGTTCCCCCACAGGCCGACATCCTGCCGGGAGACCTCGCCGACATAGGCGATGTGTCCTCCCTCCCGGGCGCGGAGCTCGCCGCCCTCGATGCGCCCGCCATTCGCATCGAAGATCATCGGCAGCGTGCCATCGAACGTGCCGGTGGCGTCGAGATTGTCGAACGCCATTTCCTTCAGGAACAGCGCCGCATCCGCGCCCTTGACGTGGAAGGTCAGCCGCCGCTCGCCCTTTTCGTTGAAGTCGAGGGTGGTCGGGTCGAGGACGAGCTCGCCGCCCGCGAAGGGCCAGCGGGCGCCCTCCACCTGGACGCGGCGGCTGTCGAGCAGCTGGTAGCGCAGGGCGCCGTCGCGGACCGGGACGCCGGGGTTGATCTCGGCGACGCGGGCGGCCTGGCCCGGCGCGGTGCGCATGTTGAGCAGGTCGACGAAATCGAGCTGCGTCGTCAGCCCCGAGACCGGACCGAATGCCGCCGCCAGGGCGATGTCGGTCGCGGTGAAGCGGCCCGTGCTGGTCACCGTGTCGCCCGACCAGGCGAAGCGGCCGGTGCCGGCTACCAGGCCCTCGACATCCGCGATCACGCCATAGGTGAGCGCGGTAAGATCCGTCGGCTGGAGGCCGTCGGCCTTGAAGCGGATACCCGGGATGTCGAGCAGAGCCTGGCCCTCGCCCTTCGCCAGATCATGCGCGACTTCCACCTTGCCGACCGCGACCTGGCGCTTGGTGCCGACCAGATCGGCATGGGCTTCGATCCTGCCGTCGCGAAAATTCAGGGTCGCGGCGGGAGCGGCGAGGGATTCGAAACGCGCAGGGGCTTCGGCGTCCGACAGGGTGAAACCGCCCAGCAGCGCGAGGTTCCCGTCCTCGAATTTCCAGCGCCCCTTCCCTTCCGACACCACCAGCGGCACCGCGCCGATCCGGCCGCCCAACCCCAGGAAATCGCCGGCCAGCCCCGAACCAAAACCGCCATCCAGGTGGGCGATATCGAGCCGCGTCGGCTGGTCCGCACCCAGGCGCAGCGCCGCGCCGGCGAGGCGGAAGCCGCTCGCCCCCAGATCGAGCTGCGCCGCGTCCACGGCAAGATCCAGCGGACTGTCGCCGACCTTGCCGCGCAGGTTCAATCTAGTGCTACGGACCCCGCCCGCAAGGCCCCGGGGGCTCCACCGGACCATCGCCGGGCCGACCGGGCAAAGCGGCAGCCGATCGCCGTCCAGCACCACGCTGCCCGCCGAGATCCGCGCGAAGCCGAGCGTGGCGCAGCCCGGGTTCAGCTCGAACGCGCGCGCGTCCCAGCGGGCGAGCAGCGGCATCGCCAGTCCCTCGACCCGCCCGCCACGCACCGGACCGGACAAAGTGGCCGAGGTCCGCACTTCGCCAGCGGTGCCACGCAGGCGGAAATCGAGGTTCGAAAAGGCGAGCCGCGCATCGCCCGCCACATAGGGCCGGACGAAACCGGTGCCGCGCAGCTCAGCGCTTCCCGGCCGGCGCGACAGGCGGACCACGGCATCGGGCAACCCGCCGCCGCCGAGCGACAGCTGGCCCGCCAGATCGATCGCGCCGCCCGGCAAGGCCAGCCCGGCGCCCGACCCCTGGCCGAAATGCAGCCGCGCGCCCGATGCCGCCGCGACCGCCAGGTTGCGCAGGCGAAGCTCGGCCGGGGTGACCGCCACCACGGCGGTACCGCTGAAATTCCGGCCGGCGTCGCGCACCGCGCCGGCGAACTTGCGGACCAGCGGCGCGACCGGGCTGCCCTGGCCGAGATCGCCATAGCCGGCCAGGCGCCCGAGCATCGCCGGCGGCAGCGCCGCGCGCTCGACCGCGACTTCGCCCTGGAACGCCGCCGCATCACCCAGCGTGTAGCTGCCCGAGATCGCGGCCGCGCCGGCGCTGATATCCGGAGACGCGAGCGCGCCGGAGCGCAGCGCGACCTTGCCCCCGGTGCGGGCAGCGGTACCGGCGAAATCGATCGTGCCGCTGAACAGGCGCAGGCTGCCGAGCGAGGACGCGACGGCCGGCGCGGCGAGGCCGGCACTGCCCTGCCAGCGTGCCAGCGACGCGTCGAGCGCGGCGCGGAGATCGATGCGCGGCTGCGCGGCGCGGACATCCGCACAGGCCAGCCGCGCCGCCTGGGCCGGCCCTTCGAGGCTGGGCGCTCCCTTGCGGATGCGCAGCTGCATCCGGGCGGTGGTGCCGTCGAGCGTGCACTCGGCAAGGCGCAGGCGCGGCGCGGTGGCGCGCACATTGCCGGCGAACCCGTCGCTCAGCATCCCCTTACCGCTGAACTGCAGCAGGACGCGGCCGGCATCGCTGTCGAGCCGGAGCCGGGCATCGGCGAGATCGACGATCATGCGGGGGAGCGAGAAAGGCTTGCCCGAGGGCGGCGGCATCAGCCGGTCGAGCGATCCCAGCGAGAGCGCCCCATTGACGATGCGCCCCTTCGCCCGGATCGCGCCGGCCTTCACCACCAGCACTTCGGCACGCCAGGGAGAGAGCGCGGTGCGCAGCTCGATCCAGTCCGCGGCCAGATCGGGATCGCGCGGATCGCCGATCGACACATTGGTCAGCCGCTGCCGCCAGGGCGACAGCTGCTCGATCTCGTAGCGGGCGGCAACGCCGCGCGCGGCCAGCTCGCGATCGACAAAGCCGCGCGCGATCGTGCGCCGCTGCAGCCAGACCGCGGCGAGCGCCACCACCAGAACGATGGACAGGACAATGGCAATGCGGCGCCGGCGCGACATCCCGCGGGGGGCAGCGGGTTGCACACTCCCTGCGTCCGTCTCTTCCTCCCTGCCGCTCACACCCGCTCCAGCTCACCAGCGGCCGTCCGGTTGCGGCGCCGTAATCACTTAGAGCTTTTCTATGCTGCAAAGGTTCCGTGAAAGGCAACGGCGTGCGGGTTACACCCCTGCCTTAGAGGGAGGGGTGCGTATCGATATTCAGATGCAGCGGTTTAGGCCGTGGGCTCATAAGAGCAGCTTGTCGGCTAACGCCCCAATAGCGGACGTGGGATTTGCCGGCCTCAAGTCGCATCAAGAAGTTCTTTAAACCTATCGATGGGAAAATTGTATTTCTTGCCAGCGTGGACCAGTGCAGTAAGCGTTGCCTTCCGATATACCCGAGCCATCTCATCTTCGGTTGCGCCCAATAGCCGATGAACATCGATTTCTATCGCCAGTGGCAGTTCACCATCTTTGGGGTCTATCCTGCCAAAATGCGGCTTTTCCTCATCGACCAACCCCTCTCTAATGATGAGCCCGACCCACCTGAATGGCGTATTTTCGAGATACTCTGACTGGATTATTTCCTGTTCCAATTCCTCGCGTACCCGATTACCGGCCGATGCCACGGCCTTTGTGGGCCGCACTCTAGCCATCGTAAGCGCGACACAGCCTATTACCAACTTTCTATTGTGAGCCATGTCGAAGCCCGCTTCCCGCTATCGCTCGTTCGTGAGAACGATCGACCATTTCCTAGGCAAGCACAACGACCGCTTTCCGCCCAATAGCGGCCGCTCAGCGGAGACGGCCGATCCAAAAGCTGCCGGGCTGCAAACGCCCGAATTGCAGCCATGCCCGCGAAGGCTATAGTCTACTTTGCGGCGCTTAGATTATGAACCTCGATTTGGAGCTTGGGCATTGGATATCGTGTTCGGGGAGTGTGACCAGTGAGAGCGATGTGGCGATTCCTTTCCTTCGGGTGGATAGGGTTCGTTCTCTTTGGGGCCCCAGTCCATGCTCAGGATGGCCCGCGCCTGCAGAAGCTCTCCGATAACTATATCGCGTATCTGACAGGTGGCGCATCGACATCCAATGGACCGATCGAGGCGACAATTCGTCGATTTTCTGAACGGCCGGCAGGGCCTAAGATTATTTCAGCGGCGGAATGGGAAACGTTGGTCGACAGTCGATTGATCCCCATTACTCAATTGCGCGCTATGCTATCGAATTGTCGGGGAGGCGGAACCGCTCTGCTCTGGGAGGATAAAGTCCCTGAATTTAGCCGCCATCAATTTTTGGAGTGCGTCATCGCGGGCGAGGTTAGGGTGATGTATGTCATCGTTCGGGCAAGGCAGAACGACGGCAACATCGTCTCCGTGAAGGCTATCGAAGGCAGTCCTATGGGTTGGCAGCCGCCGCCCCCAAGCGGACCTGCGTGGCGGCAGTTCGATGAACACCTGTTTGCTCAATACAAGTCAACCGTTGGCAGATTTATAGACACTTTGTCTAAAGGCACGCCCCCAAGCGACGCCCATTCGCCGAAATCAATTGAACTATATCGAGACGAAGGTGATCCAGAGAGCATCTCTGTAGGTGCGCTGAGGAATATTACGACGGGGTGCAAGGTTGCATTTATGGCAGCCGCGAAAGTTTGGATCAGAAAGGAAAAAATTCAAAAAGAGGGCATTAAGACTGCCCTAAAGTGCGACGCAGCTAGTTCTGCGCCTTCGGATATTGTAATTTATTCGTCATTCTCGGGCGTGGATATCGATACCGTAGCAGTGGCGGCGGCGAACAACTATAAATTGCCACATTAGAAGCGGCGGCGCGGAAATAAAAATGGCTGGCCCGCCCCAAATTCCCGATGAAGCCAAGCCTCGCCCGCATGGACGAATGACCCATAAAACGTCCAGCAAATCTGGCCGTGGCGGCTAGCCACCCAATCTCGGACGTTCCACCCTCGTGCCAGAAGCGGTCGTTTAGGCGTTCGCGACCTGGCAGTTCCCCGGCGAAGGCGGGGTCCAGGGTCACAGGCGATCCGGCAGAGAAGCCCTGGGCCCCGGCCTTCGCCGGGGAACTGGAAGGGCTGGATGTCGATATGGTGACGCCGGGCTTGCCCTGACATATCGCCAGGCCTCCACCCACCCCTAGCCCCTCCCTTCCAGGGAGGGGAATTTGCCGCTGTCCCGCAGCGCCCTCCCCTTCCCCAAACAGAGCAGGCTTGGCGGAGGGACCGGCCCTGCGCCAAGCCAGAGGGGAGTTCGGAAAGCGATCAGAACTTCAGGCGGACACCCACGCGATAGGTGCGGCCGAGCGTGTCGTAGAGCGCCGGGTTCACGTCGAGGCCGGTGTTGGTCTGCGGCGACGGTGCGGGATCGTGATCGAAGAGATTGTCGACCTTGAAATAGGAGGTGATGTTGCCCGTCAGGTTCACCGAGCCGCCGACGTCGAAGTAGAAGGCGCCCTTCATCGTGTTGGTATTGATCGTCGGGTGGTTGGTGGTCGAGACCGGGCAGCCCGACTGGCAGACGACATATTGGTTGCCGTACACGCCGTCGGAGAACCAGCGCTGCTGCGCCATCAGCGTGAAGCCGGGGCCGTCATAGGACTGGACGGCGAGCCACTTCCAGTGCGGCGTGTTGCCGGTGTTGGCGCCCGCCTGATCGACGACGTCCACACCCTTCACGCCGGCATCGACGAGGAACTCGCGGACATGCGTGCCGAGCGCGCGGACCGTGAAGGAACCGGGCAGGCCCAGCGGCCGCTTCCACTGGTAGCTCGCTTCGATATCGAACCCGCTGGTCTTCCACGAGGCGAGGTTGAACGGCTGGACGTTGACGAAGTTGCCGCCCTGGGTCGGGCTGTTGAGCACGAAGCCGCCGCAGAACTGGGTAAGGCCGTCATGGCAGAACTGGACGATCTGCGCCGCCGAAAGCGTCGAGATCACGCCCTTCAGCTTGATGCTGTAATAGTCGAACGAGAGGCTGAGCCCGGGCAGCCAGGACGGGTTCGAATAGACCACGCCCAGTTCGGTGTTGCGGGCGATTTCCGGCTTCAGATCGGGGTTGCCGACCGTGTTCTGGAAGATCTGCACCGTCGGGCCATAGGGATTGGCGAAGCTCGGCACCGTGGTGACGGTGGGCGCGGCGTAGAGTTCGGAAAGGTTCGGCGCGCGGACGTCGCGCGAGGTCACCGCGCGGAAGCGGAGCCCGTCGAGCGGCGTATCCCAGGTGCCGCCGATCTTCCACGCCCAGACGGTTCCCGAGGTGCTGTAATGGGTCATGCGGGCGGCGGGGTTGAGGTTCGCCTTGCCCATCGGCCCGTCGAACAGCGGCAGGTTGAGCTCGAGAAAGCCTTCATAGACGCTGTAGGCGCCGTTGCCGTTCTTGTAGTTGCCCGCCGCATAGTTGCTGCCCTGCGCCGAATTGAGCAGCGGATCGGCGGGATAGGCGGCTGAGTTCGGGCTGATCGCCGAGACGCCGGCGCCATAGGGATCGGCATTCACCCGGTAATATTCGTGGCGATATTCGCCGCCGAACGCGACCGTGAGCGGCCCCGCCCAAAGGTCGAACGCCTCGCCCGAGAAGTTCACGCTGGCGACATCCTGGGTCAGCGTGGTGTGCTGGAACGGCCCGTTCTCCGGCTGGACATAGGCGAGCGCCGCGGCGGACGGCGCCGCGCCGCCGAAGACGTTGATCGGCTGGCAGCCGAGCGCGCGCGCCTGGGCGTTGGCACAGACGACCGCGCCGTTGAGCATGACCGCGTCGACCGCCGCGGCATAGCGGTTCTGCAGCACGATGTGATCGACATCGATGTACGACTTGGTGGTGCCGCGCTCATAATAGGCGTCATAGTGCCACTTGCTGCCGAGCGAGCCCTTCACGCCGGCGACGAAGCGATATTGCCGCCGGTCGGTGCTGACCTTCGGGCTGGGGAACGAACCGTTGCTCGATCCGAAGGCGAAGGAGGTGATGTTGGCGGTGCCGCAGCGATCCTTGATCGACTGCGGCAGGAAGGCGTTGGCGCAGGAGATGGTGAGGTTGACGCGGTTATAGCCGGGGCTCGGCTGGTTGCTGGTCAGCACCTGCGCGACATTGGCGGTGATGTAGAATTCCTGGCCCTCGGCGAAATCGAAGCCGATCCGGCCATAGCCGTTGATGCGCTCGAGCGAGGACTTGAGCGAGGCGCCCGAGCCGACGCCGCCCGAAAGATCGCCGCCGACGCAGAAGCTGTTGCCCGGATAGCAGTTCGACACGGTGCCGTTGCCCTGGGGCACGCCGTTCGAGCCATAGTTGAAGTTGTAGGGGACGCCGTTCTGGTCGAACGCGATGCCCTGGAGCGGCCCGTTGGTGATCAGGCCGTATTTCGCATACTGATAGGACTGGGCGTAGTCGCTATAGGTATATTGCGGCGCGCCGCCGGTGGTGACCCGGCTGTCGAGCAAGGTCGAGGCGCGGAACCAGTCGCGGTCGCCGGCAAGGTCGGTGCCGAAATTGCCCGGCCCGACGCCGCCTTCATTGTCATATTCGCCGCTGACCACGAGGTGCACGCGATCGTCGAACAGCGAGGTGCCGAAGGCCGCCTGGGCCAGCCCGGTCTTGTCGTCGTTGTAGCGGGTGATGCTGCCGAGGATGTTGGCCTTGAACCCGGTGAAGTGGGTGTCGGTGATGAAGTTGACGACACCGCCGACCGCGTCCGAGCCATAGGAGGCCGAGGCGCCGCCATTGACCACGTCGACGCGCTTGACCAGCAGCTGCGGGAACATGCTGATGTCGGGCACGCCGGTGACGTTGGCGCCGACGACGCGCTGGCCGTCGAGCAGGGTCAGCGTGCGGATCGCCTGCAGGCCGCGCAGCGAGAAGGAGCTGAGGCCCTGCTGGCCGCTCGAGGTGCTGAACGTGCCGGTGGAAGCGCCGGTCGAGCCCTGGAGCGAGGGCAGCTGGGCGATCGTGTTGAAGATGTTGGGCTGGGCGTTGCTGGCGATCTGCTCCTCGCCGATCACCGTGGTCGGCGTGGGCGCGTTGAAGCCGCTCGCGATGATGCGGGTGCCGGTGACGATGATCTGGCCATTGTCGCTGGCCGCGCTGTCGTCCTGCGGCGCGGCGGCGGGCGCCTCCTGGCTTTGCGGTGCCGGTGCCGGTGCCGGTGCCGGTGCCGGCGCGGTCTGCGCGAAGGCCGGCGTGCAGCACAGCGCCGCGGCGAGCGCGGCAAGACTGGTAGCGCTATCACGGAGCAACGCACCGCGGGTGAAGCTATTCCCCATCATCCATCCCCTGATCGTTATCGTCACATGGTCTGTGCCATTGTGTCCGAACCTTATCTGATCGGGGTGGGCGCGGCATCTACGACCATGGTCGCAGACGCCGCCGGGCCGGTTCAGGGACGGGCCGAATAGAGGCCGTGATGCGCGAGGATGAGCAGGGTCCTGCCGTCCGTGCCGCCGAAGAGGAGCTGCAGCGGACGCTCGGGCACGGTGATGCGGCCGAGCTCGCTGCCGTCGGCCGCGTAGACGAACACATCGCCGTTCGCGATGTAGACGCGCCCGTCCGGCCCGACGGCGACGCTCTCGCCGCCGCGCGGGGCCAAGGGCTTGAGATCGGTAACCGCGCCGCCCGCGCCGAGCAGGCCGGTATAGGTGCGGTTCTCCGAGCCGTTGGCGAGGTGGACGCGCTCGCCGGGCTTGCCGGTGACCCAGCCATAGGTGTCGAGCGTATCGGAGAAGCGCCAGCCGAGATGGTCGGACGGCCCCTGCTGCCACACGCGGAAGGCCGGCAGGCGCAGGCTGCCATCGGGCGAGACATATTCGCGCGGCTTGGGCACGGCCATGTCGCGCGCAAACATCTCGGCGAGGGTGGTGAAATGGTCGGTCCTCGCGTCATACTGGTCGCGGAACTCGCCATTGTTCCAGAAGCTGCCGGGGAGCGCGACCTGGGCGCCCTTCCCTTCCTTAACGGCTGTCGGCTCGATCAGGCGGACCTCGGCGGGCCTGGCCGGATCGACGCTGTAGACGGTGGCGGCCGGGCCCATCGAGGAAAGGACGAGCAGGTGGCCCGAGCGATCGACCGCGAGGTTGATCGCGTCGAGCGGGGCGTCGGCGGCGATGGTCAGCCCTTCCTTCTCGGACCAGCCATGGATGCGCTGGAACGGGCGGTCGACGAAGTAGAGCTTGCCCGTGCCGTCCACCGCGCCGCCGCCAAGTGCGCCGAAGCCGGTGGCGAGGCGGGTTACCGGGGCGAGCGAAGGCGTGGCGGCGGGCGTGGGTGCGTCGGTCACGTCGAGCACCGCGAATTCGCGCTCGCGCACCTCGCCGCCGCGGGTGACGTCGACGATCGCGTTCGAATAGGGATATTTGCTGGCGCGCAGATAGGTGCCGCAGCCATTCGCGTCGCAGGTCGAGAAGCCGCTCTCGGCGTTCACATGGACGTTGCGGAAGCGGATGTTGGTCGAGTTGGTGAGCTTGACCGCCGCCGGGGCCGGCTGGAGCGAGCGGGTGACGCGGTAGCCGTGGAAATTGGCGAACAGGATGTCGCCCGAGTTGCGCACCTCGAGCGCGACGGTGTTGCGGCTCTCGCCGGCTTCCTCCTCGGTCTGGGGGGCGAGGAACTCCCAGTTGCGGACGCGGTCGAGCACGATCTCGGCACGGACATGATGCTCGGCGGACATCTCGTAGACGAAGCCGGGGGTGTCGGTGTCGGAGACGTAGAGGCCGGCATGGGCATAGGTGTTGGGGGTCCACAGCCCGTTGAAGGTGCCGCCGCCGCCATCGGTGACCCAGAGGCTGGAATATTGGCCGTCCCAGCGCTTCTTCGGGTCGGCGTCCGCCGTGTGGTTGGCGTTGTACGGATCGAAGCGGCTGCCGTCGGCGAGGTTGGTGCCGTGGCCGCCCTGGAACTTGACGTCATCGACCAGCGACTTCGCGCCGGCGCGCCAGAGCAAGGCGGTGGCGCGCGGGTTCTGCCCACCGGTGAACAAGCCGAGGCCGGAGACGAGCGCGTCGCCGCCCTTCGCGCTCTCGATCAGCGCCCTGGCCGGGCCCACGCCGCGATAGGCAGGGCTGTCCTCGGCGAGGACGATCTGGGTGAGGCTGGGGTGGAGGCCGATCAGCACGCTGTCGGCACGCAGCTTCAGCGTGTCGGTGACGCGGTAGAAGCCTGCCGGAAAGTAGAGGACTCGGTGCGTATCGATCGCCTTCTGAAGGGCGGCGGTGTCGTCGGTGGCGTTGTCGCCCTTGACGCCGAGGTCGCGGACACTGGTCCAGCTGGTGACTGCCGGGAAGGCGCGGATGGCGGGGTCGCGGCGGGCTGGGAGCTTGGGCAGCGCTGCTGCGGCGATGCGGGTTTCGTAGCGGCCCGGCTGGTTCAGGCCGGCAAGCGTCAGGCCATAGGTGAATTCCTTGACCCGATAGTTCGGCCCCGAGCCCGCCACCGTCTTGCCGCTGTCGCGGAAGCTTGCGAAAACCGGGGTACCGCTGGCCAGCGCATTGTCGAAGCCGATCTGAGTATAGGCATTGCCTTCGTTGCTGATGATTACGCCGGCCTTCGAGACATTCTCGAAGCGGACGTCCTTGCCCCACAGCCAGTCGCCATAGCCGCGGTCGATATCGATGCCGACGGGCGTGTTGCGGATGACGGTGTTGACCAGGGTCAGCCCCGCCTCATGCTCGCGGATCGCCGCATCACGCTGCCCGTCGAAGCTCGAATCGAGCAGCGTGTACTGCCAGGCGGGCGAGGTCTTCTCCGCAAGGATGCCGTAGCGCCCGCCATGGAAGCGCAGGTTCATGCCGAGATTGCCGACCTGGTAGATGCCGGCGAGGCCCGAGCCGAGATGGAAGTCGATATGCGCGAGATAGCTGTGCTGCGCGGTATGCTGGCGCACCGCCGTCGCCGCCGGATTGCCCGCGCCGATCTCGAAATCGACATTGGCCAGCGCGGAATAGAAGGTGCCCGAATTGGCGTCGGCAATGTCGGGATTGAACGGCACGCTGGTCGGCGGCGGCACTGGGACCTTGCCGCGCAGCGGCACCCCGCCTGCCCCCGGCGCCGCGCCGTTCGGCTGGTTGCCGGTGAAGAAGACCATGCTGCCGACGCCCTGCTGGAAGCCCGGCGTATTCGGTGCCAGCACGAAGACCGGCCGCGTCCTGCCCACCCCGAACAGGCGGACGCCCGGCCAGATATAGATGGTGCGGGTAATGCGGTGCCGGCCCGAGGGCAGGAAGACGATGCCGCCGCCGGGCTTCGCCGCCGCCACATCGATCGCGGACTGGATCGCGGCGCTGTCGTCGGCGACGCCATCGCCCTTCGCCTTGACCAGGACCGCGGCGGGATCGTTCGGCGCCGTCGCATAGACCGAGACCGACCGGGCCCGCTGCGCCTGGGCGGGCATCGCGGACACCGCCACTGCGATCACCGACGCCGCGGCGCCCCATCGAATCCCGCCGATCATGCCGGTCCCCTCTTTTGTTATGGCCAATCCTGACACGCGGATACGCGCGCGCCCAGACCCGGACGACCGCGACAAAGGTCGCAATGGTCAAAGCGCCCGCATGCGAACATCTAGCGTCCTGTCCGAAGCCGGGGAACGACGTGAAAGCGCAGCCAAAAATGACCGGATTGCTCCCCTGCGCGGTCGTCGTGATGGGCGTGAGCGGCTGCGGCAAATCAACGCTGGCCAGCCATCTCGCCACCTATCTCGCCGCCCCGGCATTCGAGGGCGATGATTTCCATTCGAGCGAAAGCGTCGCCAAGATGCGCGGCGGCCAGCCGCTCGACGATGCCGACCGCTGGCCCTGGCTCGACCGGCTGGGCGCGGCGATCGGCGGCGCGGTGCGCGAGCGCGGCATCGCGGTCGCCGCCTGCTCTGCGCTCAAGCGCAGCTATCGGGAACGGCTGGAACGTGCGGCGGGCGTGCCGATCGCCTTCATCCTGCTCGACGGCGAGCCAGCGGAGATCGCGCCGCGACTGGCCGCGCGCGCCGGGCATTACATGGCGCCGAGCCTGCTCGACAGCCAGTTCGCAACGCTGGAGCGCCCGGACGGCGACGAGCGCGCGCTGGCGCTGCACTGCTATCGGCCGGTCGATGCGCTTTGCGGCGAAGTGTTCGCGTGGCTGCGGACGGAGCTTGGGTCGTAGAGGCTGGATATCGTCACCCTGAACCCGTTTCAGGGCCCAACCCTCCACCCGCGAAGACATCCGTTGTTGCAGGTTGGATGCTGAAACGAGTTCAGCATGACGGTTTGGGGGTATTGGACGACGGTTGGAGCGTCAGGGCATCAGCCGCTTGCGGCCCTGGGACAGGTGCCAGCGCATCGCCAGCGCGGCGCCATCGCCGTCCTGGGCGCGGATCGCATCGACCACGGCATCGTGCTCCTCCATCATCGAGCCGATCACTTCGGGCGGGCGCGAGCGCGAGATGTCGACGCCGGCGCGCAATATGCCCATCACGTCATGCTGGAGATGATCGAAGGTGGAGATGAAGGCGCTGTTGCCCGTCGCCTCGGCGATGGCGCGGTGGAGCCGCCAGTCCTCGTCATGCGCGGGCGCGCTGGAGAGCAAGGCGGTGCGCAGCGCCTCGAGCGCCGCGTCGATCTCTTCCATCTGCTCCTGCGAGCGGCGCTGCGCCGCGAGGCGCGCGGCCTCGGCTTCCAGCACGAAGCGCACCTCATAGGTGCCGAGCGTCGCCGCCAGCCCGTCCATCGGCACGTGCGAGCCGAGCCGGGCGGAAGGCCGGCGCTTCACATAGGAGCCGGCACCGCGCCGCGCCTCGGTGATCCCGTCGGCGGCGAGGCGGACCAGCGCCTCGCGCACGATCGTGCGCGACATGCCGAACAGCTCGGCCAGCCGCGCCTCGGACGGCAGCCGGTCGCCGACCGCCAGATCGTCTTCGTTGATGATCCCGACGATCGCCGTATAGGCGCGATCGGCGAGCCTGCCCTCCTGCACGGCGCCTCTCTTCTTCGCGCCTCGATTTTCTCCAGGGCGCGTCTCAGACAAGGTAGCTGAGCCCCACCACCATGACCAGACCGGCGACCGAGATCACCGTCTCGAGCAGCGACCAGGTGCGGAAGGTGTCCGCCGTGGTCGTGCCCATATAGCCTTTGACCAGCCAGAAGCCGGGATCGTTGACGTGGCTGAAGAACACCGAGCCCGCGCCGATGGCGAGCACGACCAGCTCGGGCGAAGCGCCCGAGGCGGCGACCACGCCCGGCATGATGCCGACCGCGGTGATCGTCGCCACCGTCGCCGATCCGGCCGCCAGGCGGATGCCGACCGCGACCAGCCAGCCGAGCAGCAGCGGCGAGATCGAGTACATCATCACCAGCCGCGCCAGCAGGTCCGACAGGCCGGCGGTGACCAGCACCTGCTTGAGCGCGCCGCCCGCGCCGATCGCCAGCAGGATCGCGCCCGCCGCGCCCATCGTCTCGAACCAGATAGCATCCTGGATGCTTTCCTCGCCCAGCCGCCGGCCGAACAGCAGCGGCAGCGCGAGGAGGTTGGTGATGAGCAGCGCGAGCACCGGATTGGCCGCGGCGGCGAGCAGGGGCGAATTGGCCAGCGCCGGCACCAGCTTGGCGAGCTCGCCGGTGGCGATCAGCACGATCGGCAGCAGCACGATGAACAGCGAGACCGCGCGGTGCGGCGGCTGCAGGTCGTGCACCGGGTCGCTGAGCACCGGTTCGGTGAGCTTGACGCCGGGAGTGACGAACTTCGCGAGGACGGGTCCGGCGAGGATCGCGATGGGGATGGCGATGATCACGCCGTAAAGCATGGTGAGGCCCAGATTCGCCTTGAGCGCCTCGACCGCGAGCAGAGGACCGGGATGCGGCGGCACCAGCGCGTGGACGACGCCGAGGCCGGCCAGCGCGGGCATGATGAGCCGCAGCTTGGTGCCGTCGGGATCGCCATTGTCGGGCATCGCCTTGGCGGCGGCGACGACGATCGGGAGGAGCAGCACGAGGCCGGTCTCGAAGAACAGCGGCAGGCCGATGACGATCGCGATGCCGAGCGTCGCCCAGGGCGCGGCCTTTGGCCCGGTCAGGCGCAGCGCGCCGGTGGCGAGCGAGGCCGCCGCGCCGGAGAGGTGGAGCATCGCGCCGAGCGACAGGCCGAGCGCCACGACCAGGCCGGTGCCGCCGACGATATCGCCCACGCCCTTCTGCACCGCCTTGGCCGTGTCGCCGAGCGGCAGGCCAGCGAACAGGCCGACGGCGAAGGCGCCGACGAGCAGGCCGATAAAGGGATGGAGGCGCCAGCGGACGATCAGCAGGATCGCAAGGACGATGCCGGCGACCGCGGCGATTACCAGCCGGATATCCTCGCCGTTCATTCGGCGATCCCCTGGGCGCAATCGAACGCGAATCCTGACATCGTTGTCCTCCCCGGAAGTCCTCGGCTTTTTATCACAAGCTCGTTGGACGCACGGAGTTGTATGACAAGTTTTTGCAAATCGGCAACGAAAAAGGCTTGCTACCGTTACCAATTGGGGAACATATTAAAACCTGTCCAACCGATTCCATAAAACGGAACATGGACAGGGATCGTGCAGAACCGCCGATCCGCGAGCATGACGCCATGCGCCTCGGGGAGAGGATCGATGAAGGTGACCGTTCAGGAAGCGAGCCAGAAGGCGGCAGTTTCGGCCGCGATGCCCCATCTGATTGATGGCGCGGGCCGGCCCGTGCATCTCACGCCGACCCAGCTCAAGGTGATGCGGGGCGTGCATTCGGGGCAGCTCAACAAGCAGATCGCCTATGAGCTCGGCATCGCCGAGGCGACGGTGAAGGCGCACATGACCGCGCTGATGCGCAAGCTCAACGTGCGCAACCGCACCCAGGTGGCGATCGCGGCGCAGAGCCTGGCGCTCAGCCAGGCCTGATTTCCCGGGCGCGGCCCTGCCCGCGCCCCATTGTCTTTCCATCAGCCCATTCCGGGAGAGGTTCATGAAGGCCTTCCGCCTGCTTTGCGCGGCCCTGTTGCTGTGCCCGCTTCCCGCGCTTGCCCAATCGACCTCGGTCTACCGGACCCAGCCGAACGATCCGCGCGCGATCACCGTGAAGGGCGTGGGCGACGGCCGCGCCGACGACAGCGCCGCGCTGCAGCAGGCGATCGACGCGGCGGCCGTGGGGGGCAAGGGCGGCGTCGTCTTCCTGCCCTCCGGCCGCTACCGGATCAGCCGCACCATCTTCGTGCGCTCGGCCGTGCGCGTGTTCGGCGTCGGCGCCACCAGGCCGGTGATCGTGCTGGGCGACGATACGCCGGGCTATGGCAAGGGCGTGGCGGCCATGGTCAGCTTCACCGGCGAGGACCAGTACCGCGTCGGCAAGGTGCCGGTGCCGCCGCCCACCAGCGTGCCGGCCAATCCGGACATCTATGACGCGACGTCGAGCACCTTCTATTCAGCGCTGTCCAATGTCGATTTCGAGATCGGCAAGGGCAATGGAGGCGCGGTCGCGGTGCGTTTTCGCGTCGCGCAGCACGGCTTCCTGCGCCATGTCGACTTCCATCTCGGATCAGGGCTGGCCGGCATCTACCAGGCCGGCAACGAGTGCGAGAATCTGCGCTTCTATGGCGGGCGCTACGGCATCCTGACCGAGAAGACCTCGCCCGCCTGGCAGTTCACGCTGATCGATTCCGAGTTCGAGGGGCAGCGCGACGCGGCGATCCGCGAGCATGAGGTAGACCTGACCCTGGTCAATGTCGCGATCCGCAACACCCCGGTGGGGATCGAGATCGACCGCGGCTATTCGGATTCGCTGTGGGGCAAGGACGTGCGCTTCGAGAATGTCGCCCAGGCCGGGGTGCTGATCTCGAACGAGGACAGCGTGTTCACCCAGGTGGGCTTCATGAACGCGGTGGCGCAGGACACGCCGGTCTTCGCCCGCTTCCGCGACAGCGGCCGGACGGTGGCGGGCCAGGGCCGCGCCTACCGGGTGAGCGACTTCTCCTATGGGCTCAAGCTGCCCGGGCTGGGCGCGATGGGCGCCTTCGCCACCGACCTGTCGATGGCACCGCTGGCGAAGATGCCCAAGCGCCCCGCGCCGGCGATCCGCGCCCTGCCCCCGGTCAGCGAATGGGCCAATGCCCGCGACCTGGGCGTGAAGGGCGATGACGAGACTGACGATACCGCGGCGTTGCAGAAGGCGATCGATACCCACCGCGTGGTCTATCTGCCGATGGGCCGCTACCGGGTGACCGACACGCTGCGGCTGCGGCCGGACAGCGTGCTGATCTCGCTGCACCCCAGCCTCACCCATCTCTACCTGCCCGACGAGACACCGGCCTATGCCGGGGTGGGCAGCGCCAAGGCATTGCTGGCGAGCGCCAAGGGCGGCGACGCGATCGTCTCGGGCATCGGGTTGTGGACCGGCGGGGTCAATCCGCGCGCCACGGCACTGCTGTGGAAGGCGGGCGCGGCCTCGATGGTCAACGACGTCAAGATCCAGGGCGGCGGCGGCACCGTGCTCACCAAGGGCAGCCCGATCGGCTTCGGCGACCCCAAGGCGCGCTTCGACGGCCAGCATCCGAGCATCTGGGTGACCGATGGCGGCGGCGGCACCTTCGCGGCGGTCTGGTCGCCCAACACGCTGGCCTCGGCGGGCTTCTATGTCTCGGACACCACGACGCCCGGCTATGTCTATGAGCTGTCGGCCGAGCACCACTACCGGGCCGAGATCGTGCTCGACCATGTCGAGAACTGGGAGTTCCATGCGCCGCAGACCGAGCAGGAAGTGCGCGACGGGGTGAACGCGATCTCGACGGAGTTCCGCAACTCGCGCAACATCCTGTTCGCCAATTATCACGGCTACCGGGTCACGCGCTCGATCAAGCCGATGGATGCGGCGGTGAAGCTCACCAACTCGAGCGACATCCGCTTCCGCAACGTCCATGTGAACGCCGAGAGCGGCTTTGCCAGTTGCGACGACAAGGGCTGCGGCACCTATTTGCGGGCGAGCAAATATCCGTTCGAGAATGCGATAAAGGACGTGACCGGCGGGCAGGAAGTGCGCGAGCGCGAGTTCGCCCGGCTCGATGTCGGCGCGGTCGCACCAGGCAGGACGCCGGTGCCGGTATCGCCGGAGGTGCGCAAGCTGGCCGACGGCTTCTATTCGATCGCGGGCGCTGCGACGGATGCGAAGGGCAAGCTCTACTTCATCGACCGGCAGTTCCAGCGGATCCATGGCTGGTCGGAGAAGGAAGGCCTGACCATCGTCGCAGATGCGCCGCTCGATCCGGTGAGCCTGGCGGTGGACGCTTCGGGCCATCTGCTGGTGCTGTCCTCGGCCGGGCATGACGCCACGGTCTACAGCATCGATCCGGCCAGGCCCGGCGCGGTGCGGGTGATCGACCCGACCGCCGCCAGGGTGCGGGACGGCGCGGCGACGCTGCTGCCGGTCAACATGTGGGCCAACGGCGAGTTCGCCGACCGGATCGATCCGGAGACCTACCAGTTCCCGCCGATCGCCGACTTCTTCACCCGGGCGATGGCCACGCCCAAGATGCGCGAATATGTCTCGCCCGACGGGTCGCTGGTGCTGCCGGCATTCCGGGTGTGGAACCAGGGGCCGGACGATCACAATGGCTGGCGCTGGTCGGACACGCTGGACGCGCACGGACTGGTCGCGGCGCGGCCGGGCGAGCGGGTGACGCTGACCAACGGCTCGGAGAACCGCACCTATAGCGGGCTGGTGGGCGCGAACGGGACGGTGACCGACCTGCGCATCGTCGCGGATCGCGGCGGCGAGAGCGTGGCTCGCGACAAGGACGGCACGCTCTATGTCGCGAACGGGCAGGTGTTCGTCTATGACGCCGCCGGCAAGCCGGTCCGCCGCATCGACGTGCCCGAGCGGCCGCTGCAACTGGTGATCGGCGGGGCGGACGGGCGCACCCTGTTCATCCTCGCGCATCACGCGCTCTATGCCGTGCGCCTCTGACCCGCACCGCCGCGGGCTGGAGAAGGGCCCGCGGCTTTGCTATCGCTACCAGAACGGGGACGAACTGGGCGCGGGGCTGGATGATTTGGCGGGGGATCGTCGGCTGGCGGGGACGTTTGGCGGGTAGTGCCCGGGCGCTGCTCGCCGCCTGCCTGCTCGCGCCGATACCGCTCCAGGCGCAGGTCTCGCCGCCGGGGTTCGGCGGGCTGAAGCATGTCCGCTGGGGTCCCGATGAAGGCGCGCCGAACGGTGTCTTCAGGATCACCCAGACCCGCGACGGCTATATCTGGCTGGCGGGCGACGCGCTCTACCGGTTCGACGGAATCAGCTTCGAGCGGATCGACTGGCCCGCCGACGCGGCGCGGAGACGCGTGGAGCCGACCGGGCTGCTGGCCGGCCGCGACGGCACGCTCTGGGTGGGGCTGGGCGGCAATGGCGGCGTGGCGATGTACCGCGGCGGGCGGCTCGTCGACATGCACCTGCCCGCCCCGCCCGCCTCGATCGGCCCGATGGCACAGGCGCCGGACGGCTCGATCTGGGTCGCCTCCGGACGGTTCGACACGCAGCTCAGGCGCCTGCGCGGTGGAAAATGGGAGTCGATCGGGGAAAAGCTGGGGCGGCCCGAAGGCGCGGTCATGGGGCTGGTGATCGCGCCGGATAGCGGCGTGTGGATCGCGCTCACCCACCAGGGCGGGAACAGCGGCGCCCTCGCCTATCTCGCACCGGGCACGACCCGCTTCCAGCTGCTGCCCGACCGCGTCTCGGGCAGGCCGAGGATCGCGCTGGATCCGTCCGGCGCGCTGTGGGTCTCCGACGGGACGGGCACGCGCATGGTGCGCGACGGACATGGCCGGGCGCCCGCGCGCGCCATCCAGTTCCCCTCCGCCCCCAATGTCCGCTCCGCCACGCTGAGCTTCGACCGGCAGGGCGGGCTGTGGCGCACGACCGCGGCCATCGGCATCTCGTACATTCCGTCGGCCGCCGGCGCGAGGGCAACCGCCTACCCGTTCGACGCGGCGAACGGGCTGACCTCGGACTTCAGCTATGAATCATTCGTCGATCGCGAGGGCAGCGTCTGGATCGCCACCGAGACTGGCATCGACCAGTTCCGCCGCGCCAGTGCGACGCAGGAACTGGCCATTCCGGCCGACCCGGTCCACGGCCTGGCGCTTGCCGGCGCCAGCGACGGCAGCGTCTATATCGAATCGAACGACACGCTGTTCCGGATCGCGCCGGGGGGAGCGCCCCGGCCGATCCTGAAGCTGGACGGCAGCAACCTGTCGATGTGCCGCGCCCGTGCCGGCGGCATCTGGATCGTCCAGAACGCCCGCACACTCCATATTGTGGGCGAGCATATCGAGACCGCACCAGGCTTTCCCGGTCAGGGCACATCGACCTATTGCGCCGAGGATGGCCAGGGCCGGCTGTGGGTCGCCATCTTCGGTGAGCCGCTGGTCTGGCGCGACGTGGGGGGCTGGCACCATGCCACCGGAGCGCTCGCGCAGCAGCGTGTGTGGGATATGATCGCCACGCCCGCGGGCGGCATCGCCTTTACCGGCCGTCCCGACTTCACCACGCTCGAGGGCGATCGCCTCACCCTGAGAAAGGGCTTCGGCACCGCCACGATGCTCGCTGCCGGCACGCGTGACATCTTCCTGAGCGACGATCGGGGCCTGGTGCGCCTGCGCGACGGCAAGCTGACCCGGCTCGACCAGAGCCGCTTTCCCTGGCTGATCTGGCTGCGAAGCCTGGTGCAGACCGCGCGCGGCGAGACCTGGCTGGTCGCCCGCACCGGCATCTCCCGGGTGGCCACCGCCGACCTGGACCGCGCCTTCCAGGACCCGGATGCACCGTTGCCGCGCACGCTGTTCAACTCGCAGGACGGGCTGGTCAGCGCGGCCCAGCATGCGGGCTTTGCGGGCCTGCAGAGCACGGTCGCCGGCGACGGCCGCGTCTGGTTCCTCAACCGCCAGGGCGCGGGCTATTTCGATCCGGCGACGCTCAAGCAGAACGCTCTCCCCCCGCCCGTCACGATCCGTTCGCTGACCAGCGGCGGACGAAGCTGGCGCGATCCGGGCAGCCTGACCCTGCCGCCCGGCACCCGCGCGCTCGATATCGCCTATGCCGGTCTCAGCCTTGCGGTGCCGCAGCGCGTGCACTTCCGCTATCGGCTGGACGGCGTGGACGATGGCTGGGTGGACGCCGGCACCCGGCGCGTGGCCTCCTATGCCAATCTCGGCCCGGGCAGCTATCGCTTCCATGTGATCGCCGCGAACAATGACGGTGTGTGGAACCGTAGCGGTGCCGAGATCGGCTTCGAGATCCGCCCCACCTTCGTGCAGAGTTGGCCGTTCCGGCTGCTGTGCGCCGCCGCTTTGCTTGCGCTGCTCTGGCTCGCCTATTCGATGCGGATGCGCGTGGTCGCCAGCCGCATCCGGCTGCGCATGGCGGAGCGCTTCGAGGAGCGTGAGCGCATCGCCCGCGAGCTGCACGACACACTGCTGCAGGCGATCCAGTCGCTGACCCTGCGATTCCAGCTCGCGGTCGACGATCTGCCGGCGAAGCAGCCCGGCCGCCCGGCGCTGCTGCAGGCGATCGACACCGCCGACCGGGTGATCGCCGAGGGACGCGACCGGGTGCTCGACCTGCGCTCCCGCCAGGCGGCGGATATCGAGCAGGTCATCCGGGAGCTGATCGCCCGACAGGGCTTCGGCCCCGACGTCGAGATATGCGTCGCCATCAACGGCACGCCCCGCGCGCTGGACACGCTGGCGCTGGAGGAGACCGGCCGCATCGCGGGCGAAGCGCTGTTCAACATCTGGCGGCACGCCTGCGCCCGGCGCGTCGAGGTGGAGATCGACTATGGCGCGAGCTTCGCGCTGCGCATCGCCGACGACGGCGTGGGCATCGACCCCGAGCTCGCGGCGCGAGGCCGCACCGGGCATTACGGGCTGGCGGGCATGCGCGAACGGGCGCGGAGGCTGCGCGGAAGCCTTGTCATCCGCCCCTCGGCGGATCAGGGTACCGAACTGCTGCTCACGGTGCCTGGCGGAATCGCGTACAAGGCCGAGAAGCGCAGCCTGCTAGCACGCCTGTGGAGCCGTGGATGACCGTTGCCTCGCTTAGTGCCTCGCCGATCCGCGTCCTGGTGGTGGACGATCATCCCGTGGTGCGCGAAGGCGTGACCGGATTGCTGGCGCGGCAGGACGATATGGAGGCCATCGGCGAGGCATGCGACGGCCCGGACGCGATCGCGAAGTTCCGCGACCTCGCGCCGGACGTCACGCTGATGGACGTCCAGATGCAGGGCATGAGCGGCATCGAGGCGATCGAGAAGATCCGGGCGCTGTCCGGCGACGCGCGCATCCTGGTGCTCACCACCTATCCCGGCGATGCGAACGCGATCCGCGCGATCCGGGCAGGGGCATCCGGCTATCTGCTGAAGAACTGCGTCCGAAGCGAGCTGATCGACGCGATCCGTTCGGTGCATGCCGGGCGCCGGGTGGTCTGTTCCGACATCGCCCATGCGCTGGCCGAACATGCGCTGGACGAGCCGCTGACGGAACGGGAAGCGGCGATCCTGCGCCTTGTTGCCGAGGGCCATCCCAACAAGCAGATCGCCTGGCGGCTGACCCTGTCGGTCGACACCATCAAGGCGCAGCTCAAGACCATTTTCGAGAAGCTGGGCGTCCATGATCGCACCCACGCCGTGACGGTGGCGACGCGGCGGGGCTATATCGATCGCTAGGGCGTATCGAGGTTTAGCGCTTCCTGTTCCCCGGCGAACGCCGGGTTCCAGGGTCACGGGCGAGCCGGCAGAGAAACCCTGGGCCCCGGCGTTCGCCGGGGAACCGTAGAGTAACGGCTGCACCCTCGATGGCTCAGGGCTTGGCGGTGTAAACCGTGTCGGTCGGCCCCCAGCCGCTGATATAGACGATCGCCGGTTCGTCCCGCGTCAGGGCGAAATGCGCATCGTTCGCGCCTTCGGTATAGAAGCTGCCCGGCGGCAAGGCCTTCACCTTCGCTTCGTCGGCGGTGGCGCCATAGCCGAAATACCAGGTACCGCTGACGACCACCGCGCTGCGTTCGTCGCGGTGGGTGTGCGCCTGGATCCGGGTATGCGCGGGCACCCGGATCTCGATCGTGTAGGGGCCGGCCTTGGCGGGATCGCCGAGCAGCACGGTGGTGCGGATGCCGGCGACACCGGAGGTACCCGGCCCTGCCCCGCCCTTTGCCAGCGCCTCGATCTCCACCGGCGTCAGCCGCACCTGCTGGGCGTGGGCGGAGAGGCTGGTCAGCAGCGCGAACGGCGCGATACCGGCGGCGAGCAGGGGCATCCTCATCGGCCGGACTCCAGGAAGGCCTTCACCAGCTTGACCGTGGCGGCGGGGTTTTCCTCCATGATCCAGTGGCCGGAATCGGGGACGACCCCTTCGGTCACATTGGTGGCGCCGGCACGCATCACGGCGGCCATGGTCAGCCCGAACGACTTCTCGCCGCCGAGTGCGAGGATCGGCATGTTCAGCTTCGCACCGGTGGCGAGCCAGGCGCGGTTGTCGACCGCGTCCTGGTCGAAGGCCGCGAACTGGGCGAAGCCGGAATGCATGCCGCCGGGTCGTGCGTAGAGCGCGGCATAGTGCTGGCGCGACTTCTCGTCGAACCGCGCCGGATTTGCGGAGAACTCGTTCCAGAAGCGATCGAGATAGATCCGCTCGCGCCCGGCGACGAGGCGCTCCATGTCCGGTCCGCCGAAGCGGAAATGCCAGAGCAGCGGGTTCTTGAGGATCTCTTCCCAGGGACCGACACCCGGCACCGGCGCGTCGATCAGCACGAAGCGGCCGACCCGGTCGGGCTGCTGGGTGGCAAGGGCGAAACCGACCATGTTGCCGATATCGTGCGTGACGAGATCGAACTTCTGGATGCCGAGCGCGGCGAGCACACCCTGCATGTCGCGTCCCTGGTTCATCTTGTCGAACCCGCCGGCGGGATGGGCGGACAAGCCCATGCCGCGAAGATCGGGCACGATCACGGTGTGATCGTCGTCGAGCGCGGCGGCGAGCGGCGACCACATGTCGCCGGTCTCGCCATAGCCATGGAGCAGCAGCACGGCGGGGCCGTGCCCGCCGACGCGGACATGGATGGTGGTGCCGTTCGTGGCGATTTCCTGCGTCTTGAAGGCGGCCGGGAACGGCGCGACCTGCGCGACGGCGGGCGCGGCGACACAAAGTGCCGTCGCCATGAGAAGGGATTTGAGCATTGGGACTTCCTCGAGCCTGGGATCCGGTTTTCGCGAGGAGAGTGTCCGGCCCGCCTGCCCGTCTCAATGCCAGTGCGGGCGCCAGACGTTACCCGGACGGGTAACGTCAGGCCGAGACCGGGAGCGTCGGCCAGCGATCGACGATGCGCTGCCCATCGAACAGCGCGATGTCGCCGAACTGGAGGAACAGCGCCTCGCTCTGGTTCGGGCGCAGGAAGACATAGTCGTCCGGGTGCAGCGCGACCCTTGCCGAGCCGGTGAGCAGCTCCTGGTTGCTCGACCGGCCGAACAAGCCATTATATTCGAGCCCCGGCGGCGAGACCGGCGTGGCGAGCCAGTGGCCGCCATAGACGAAGAAGCCCTTCTCGGTGTTCGGATCGAAGAAGTTGATCGGCCCGGACAGCCATTCATAGCCCGGCAGGCGGAAGCGCTGCTGTGCCTTGATCACCGGCGTGGCGATGAAGGCGGCGGGCAGATGCGGCTCGAGCGTGGACACGTCGAAGTCCACCGGCTTCACGAAGGCCGAGCCGACCGAGACTTCGTTCGCCACCGTGCCCTTGCCGGCATGGAGCGCATAGGTGGGGCTGCCGGCACCGTTGAGGGTGAGCCCCGCGAGGTCGATTCCGGCAGACCTCATCGCTGCTATTGATTTGCGATAGCGTTCCTGCGCCTCGGCATAGGCGGCGTCGGGATCGAGCATCTTCATGACATGCGGGTCATAGCCCATCAGCCCGGAGAGGCTGAGCAGCGGGTTGGCTCGCGCCTGCGCCACGGCCTTTGCCAAGCTCTCGGGATCGGGGAAGCCTCCGCGGTGGAGGCCGACATCGATCTCGAGCGCGACACGGACCGGGCGGGCGATACCGCGCGCGATCTCGGCATATTGGGCCAGCCGCTCGGGGGTATCGACCAGCCATTGCACTTTGGAGCCGGCCTCGGGGCTATGAGTGCGCAGGAACGCCGCGGCTTCGATCGCCGGCAGCGGCTTGCCGAGCAGCAGGTCGGCATCGGGATGCAGCCGCGCCATGTCGGCCAGCATCGCACTGTTGAACACCATCAGCCGGTTGGTGCCCATGCCGGCCATGACATGGCCGATCAGTCCCGGCGCGGGCAGCGACTTGACCACCACGCGCAGCGGCAGGCGCGACGGCGCCAGCACCTTCTTCGCGGCGGCGATATTGTGATCCAGCCGCTGGCGATCGACCACTAGGACGGGATGCGCGATGCCGGCGTCGTGCAGCGCCTTGCTCAGCCGGAGGAAATAGGCGTCGTGGGCGCCGCCCTGGTCGCCCTTGCGCAGCGCCGCGACGCCGATCCCGCCGGCGACCACCGCCGCGCCGCCGACGATCATTGCCCGGCGGCCGAAGCGGCCCGGTCTTGCGGGTGCGTCAGCCATTTCCCAGAATGGCCTTCAGATAGGGGTTGAGCATCCGCCCCTGCGGATCGAGCGCGCGGCGGATCTCCATCGCCTCGCGCCAGCGCGGATAGAGCGCGGCGAAGTCCTGTGCGCCCAGCGAGTTCATCTTGCCCCAGTGCGGCCGCCCGCCATGGCGGCGCAGAATCGGCTCGATCAGGGCGAAGAAGAAGTCGTGGTCCTCCTTGTAATAGGCATGGACCGCGACCGATCCGCTCTCGCGCTGGTAGAAGGGCGAGAGCCAGGCATCGTCCGCGGCGACGATCCGCGCCTCGAACGGGAAGAACACGTCACGGCGATGCGTCTCGACCGCATCGATCACCTCGCGCAGCGCGGCGACATGCGCCTCGATCGGCACATGATATTCGATCTCCTTGAAGCGCACCGGGCGCTCGTTGGAGAGCAGCTTCCAGCCTTCATCGACCGCGATCTCCGGCGCGATGCGGTCGAGCTCGCGCGCGGCGATGGTGCGGCGCATGCCGGGGGCGAACTCGAACACGTCGCGCAGCGTCTTGAGGCTCATCAGCGTCTCGGCGTCCGCATCGGGGCCGCGCGGCTGGACCGGGTCGCTGGTCACGTCATGGGTGATGACCGCGCAGCGATTGGTGAAAGGCAGCACGAGGAACTCGGCATTGCGGTGCCGGGCGCGCAAGGCGGGCCAGTCCTCGAGCACTTCGCGGGTAGGCCGGATCTCGACGCGCTTGCGCACGCGGGTGAGCGGCCGGTTCTGCAGCGTGACCTGGGTCACCACCCCGAAAGCGCCGAGATTGACCCGGGCGGCGTTGAAGATGTCGGCATTGCGGGTGGCGTCGCAGTCGAGGATCTCGCCCGCGGGCGTCGCCAGCCGCATCGCGATCACTTCGCCGTGCAGCGCCTTCAGCCCCTTTCCGGTGCCGTGCGTGCCGGTCGCCAGCGCGCCGGCGAGCGACTGTTTGTTGATGTCCGGCAGATTGGGCATTTCCTGCCCGATCGCGGCAAGCGCGCTGCCCAGCTCGCGCAGGCGGGTGCCGGCCCAGACCGTCGCCTGATGCTTCGCAGCATCATGGCTGACCAGGCCGGTCAGCCCGTCGAGCGTGAGCAAGGTGCCCTCGGTCGGCACCAGCTGCGAGAAGGAATGGCCCGAGCCGACCGGGCGCACCGGCGCCGGGCCGGACTTGAGCAGCGCGACCAGCTCGTCCTCGCTGGCGGGCGCGGCGCGCCTGGCGGGATAGGATTGCGCGGTGCCCGCCCAGTTGCGCCACAGCAGGTTGCCCGCCTTGTCGGCGAGCGGCGGTTCGGGGGGCTCGCGGTCGAGCCAGAGCCGGCGACCGGCAAGCCCCCCTGCGGTCAGCGCCCCCGCACCGACCACACCCCCACCGACCAGCAGCGCGCGGCGCGAAATCCGGGCCATCGCTCAGCGCCCCGCCATGAAGCGGATCAGCGCGGCATAATCCTCGGGCTTGCAGGCGAAGCATTGCCCGCCCGGCGGCATGCCGTTCAGCCCGGCCACGGCGTTGCGGGTGAGTTCCTGCTCGCCCTTGGCCCAGCGCGGATCCCAGGCATTGCGGTCGCCGGTCAGCGGCGCGCCGGTGTCGCGCACAGTGTGGCAGGCCTTGCACGAGGTCTCGTAGAGTTGGGCGAGGTGCGTATCGCCGGGCTGCATCGCCGCGCTCTGCGCCTCGGTGATCGGCGACGGGCGGGCAGCGGGCGTTCCGTTGGAACCGCCACAGGCGGACAGCGCAACCAGGCTCGCCACGGCCAGGCTTCGCGCCCCTACCCTCCAGCCAGAAGCCCCACGCAATTCCCCCCGCGGCAAGGCCATGCGCACCCCCATTGACACTATAAATTAGTCATGGCTAACTAATAGTCATCGCTAATCCGGTCAAGAGCCGTACGCGAGGGGGACTGGGTGGCCGACCAAGCGAACCAAGCATTGTCCGATACCCGAAGGGCGCCACGCGGCGCCCCGCCCCACATGCATTTCGATCCGACCCGGCGCGTCATCGCGCGGGAACCGCGCTGCCCGGCAACGGGCCGAAAGGACTTCTAGCAAAAAGCAAAACGGCACACGCCAGAGGGAGGCGACATGAGGGACGTGCAAAGGGGGACGGCAATCTGCGCAGCGGCATTGCTGTGGAGCGGCCAGGCATGGGCGCAATCGACGACGACTTCGGCCGAGACCGGCGCCGGTGGAGGGAACGGCCAGGCAGCGGGGGTCGAGGAAATCGTCGTCACCGCGCAGCGGCGCGAGCAATCGCTCCAGGACGTGCCGATCAGCGTCAACGTGTTCAGCGCCGCGACGCTCGACGCGCTGGGCGCGCAGAGCGCCGGAGACATCGACACCTTCACGCCGGGCCTGACGATCGACGACACCTCGGTCACCCAGCCCCATTATGCGATCCGCGGCGTCTCCTCGGACGATTTCGGCATCGGCACCGAGCCCGCGGTCGGCGTGTTCCTCGACGGCGTCTATACCGGGCGCTCCGGCTCGGCGCTGATCTTCTTCAACGATGTCGACCGGGTCGAGGTGCTGAAAGGCCCGCAGGGCACGCTGTTCGGGCGCAACACCTCGGCGGGCGCGATCTCGATCATCACCAAGAAGCCGGTCGACGCGTTCGAGGGCAATGCCCAGCTGCGCTTCGGCAATTACGGGCGGAAGCGTGCCGAGGGCATGGTCAACGTTCCGCTGGGCGACACGCTCGCGCTGCGGGTGAACGGTGTCTACAACAAGCGCAACGGCTATCTGACCGATGCCGTGACCGGGCGCGACTATGAGCGCGAGGACAATTGGTCGGGCCGCGCCGCGCTGCGCTTCCGCCCCGGTGCGGGCACCGACATCCTGCTCGCCTATGACCATGACAACACCCACAAGGACGGCCCCGCCGCGATCGGCATCGGCCCGCTCGCGCTCAGCCAGGACCCCGAGGGGCCCTTCGCCAACGACACGCTCGGCGGATCGCGCGAATCCCGGCTGCTCGATGCGTTCACGCTGACCATCGACCAGGACCTGGGCGGCAAGCTCAAGCTGACCAGCCTGTCTTCCTATCGCTGGTTCAAGACGCTCAACCGCGAGGACGAGGACGGCACCAACCTGGCCGCGCATCACCTCGACACCGAGAATAACGAGCGCAACCGGAGCTACTACCAGGAACTGCGCCTCGCCCAATCGACCAGCGCGTTCACCTGGGTGCTCGGTGCCAGCTATTTCCACGAGAGCGCCACGCAGAAGACCCGGACGATCGCGCTGACCGATTCGATCGACACGGTGCTCGCCAATGTCGCCGGCCTGCCGCTGTTCACCGTACTCGACAGTGTCGGCCTGCCGGTATTCGGCATCCCCTGGGTGGAATCGATCGACAACCACGCCGACAATGATTCCTACGCGGCGTTCGGCGACCTCACCTGGTCGGCCACGCCGAAGCTGAACCTCACCGTCGGCCTGCGCTACACGCGGGACGAGAAGAAATTCTCCTGGCAGGTCAATCCGTACAGCGCGCCGGGCCTGACGCAGATCGGCGCGCCGGGCGCGCTCTACAACGCGATCCTGGGAGCCAGCGTCTTCCCGGACACCGCAACGATCAGCGTCGCCGATTTCTACAACGCGGTGGTCGGCACCAACATCATCTTCGAGGCTGGCGCGCTGAACGGCACCCGCTTCACCCGCAAGGAAAGCTTCTCCGACGTCAGCCCGCGTTTCGTGATCGACTATCACTTCACCCCGGACGTGATGGCCTATGCCTCGGCCGCGCGCGGCTACAAGGCGGGCGGATACAACAGCGTCGAGCTCAACTCGTTCTTCAAGCCCGAGACGGTGTGGAACTTCGAAGGCGGCCTCAAGTCGAACCTGTTCGAGCGCCGGCTGCAGTTCAACCTCTCCGCATATCACTATGTCTATCGCGACCGGCAGCAGCTGAGCCTGGAATCGATCAGCGGTTCGGGCGTGCCGCAATATGTGACGCTGAGCGGCGACTCCAGGGCATGGGGCATCGACCTCGACACCCGTTTCGCGATCGCGCCGGGTATCTCGATCGGCGCGGTGGCCGGCTATATCGACTCGGTCTGGGTCAGCCGCACCGAGCAGGGCGTGGACATTGACGGCCAACCGACCGGCGAGCCCAGCTTCCGCGGCGTGCTGAACGCGCATCTGGACCAAGACCTTGGCGGCGGCGCCGGCGGCATCTTCGCCGATGCCAGCTACAGCTACACCTCGAAGCGGCGGCTCAACGATGCGATCCGCGCATCGGATGCAGCGCTGGAGAACAGCCCGATCTACGGCGACATGGTCGATTTCTCGAAGCTCAAGCGCCTGCGCGGCAGCCGCGAGATCGTCAATGCGCGGATCGGCTGGCGTCTGCCGGGGAATGCCTTCTCGCTGTCGGTCTTCGCCGAGAACCTGTTCGACGTGCGCACGCCGCGCACGCTCAACCCGATCAGCGCGCAGACGCTGGGCACGCCCTATGTCCGCATGGACCGGCCGCGTTTCTGGGGAGTGGAGTTGAATGGGCGGTTCTGAGCCGGGCCGCCCGGCCTTCCCGCCCGGCTTCCGCTGGGGCGTGTCGGCCTCCGCCTATCAGATCGAGGGCGCGGTCGCCGAGGGCGGCCGCGGCCCTTCCACCTGGGACCGGTTCTGCGCCGAGCCCGGGCGGATCACCGACGGCAGCAGCGGCGCGGTGGCCGCCGATCATTATCATCGCTTCGCCGAGGACATCGCGCTGATGCGCGACCTGGGGGTGACCGACTATCGCCTGTCGATTGCCTGGCCGCGTATCCTGCCCGAGGGTCGCGGCACGGTGAACCAGCCCGGGCTCGACTTCTACGAGCGGCTGGTCGACGCGCTGGGCGAGGCCGGCATCGCGCCGATGGTGACGCTCTACCATTGGGACACGCCCCAGGCGCTGGAGGACCAGGGCGGCTGGACCAACCGCGACATGGCCGGCTGGTTCGCCGATTATGCAGGGATCGTCGGCGCGCGGCTTGCCGACCGCGTGGCGCGATGGGCGACGCTCAACGAACCGATGGTGCTGACCAACATGGGCTATGCAGTCGGCGGCCATGCACCCGGCAGGACGCTCGGGCTCGGCGCTCTGCCGGTGGCGCATCACCAGCTGCTTGGACACGGTCGCGCGGTCGCCGCGCTGCGCGCTGCCGGGGCGTCGGGCATCGGGATCGTCAACAACCAGATGCCGGTATGGCCGGCCAGCGACGATCCGGCCGACGTGGCGGCGGCCAATCTCTACCGCATCCTCACCTGCTGGCTCTACTCCGACCCGGTGCTGCTCGGCCGCTATCCCGAGGCGATCGGCGCGGTGATGCCCGGGCCGGTCGAAGCCGACCTCGCCGAGATCTCCGCGCCGATCGACTGGTACGGGCTCAACTACTACAATGCCGAGAAGGTCGGCGCGCCGAGCGAGACCGTGCGGGTGGTCGATGGGCATGCAATGCCGTCCGACCTGCCCTTCGACCTGGTGCCGATCGAGGGCCGCGCAACCACCGATTTCGGCTGGCCGGTCACTCCTGAGGGGCTGGGCGAGATACTTGCCGAGCTGCGCGCCCGCTATGGCGCGGCGCTGCCCCCGATCCATATCACCGAGAATGGCGCGGCCTTTGGCGACGAACCCGGCCCGGACGGCGTGGTGCGGGACAGCAGGCGGATCGACTATCACGCCGCGCATCTGGAGGTGCTCGCCGCGGCGATCGCGGACGGCGCGGACGTGCGCGGCTATTTCATCTGGTCGATCCTCGACAATTTCGAATGGGCGGTCGGCCTGTCGCAGCGCTTCGGGCTGGTGCATGTCGATTACGAGACGCTGAAGCGCACGCCCAAGGCGAGCTTCGCCTGGTATCGCGACTTCATCCGGGGCCAGCGGAGCTGAGATGACCGGGATCGCCTCCGCCTCGCCGGCGCCGCGGAGCGATCCCCTTTCCGCTGCCGGGCTCGCCGCACTGTCGCTGGCCAATGCCGGGCTATGGGCCGCGCTGTTCGGCCCGATCGAACTGCTGCTCGCCCAGCATTCGAGCCTGCTGGCGCCGGACGGCAAGGTCGCCGTGCTCGGCATGGTCAGCGCCGCCGGGGGCGCGGCGGCGATGCTGACCAACCCGATATTCGGCGCGCTGTCGGACCGCACCCGTTCGCGCTTCGGCCGCCGCCGTCCCTGGGTGGCGCTGGGCGCGCTGGCCGGCGCGGGGAGCCTGTTGCTCCTGTCCGGCGCGCAAAGCGTCGCGATGCTGACGCTCGGCTGGTGCCTGGTCCAGGCATCGCTCAATGCGATGATGACCGCTTTGGTCGCGACCATCGCCGACCGTGTGCCGGTGGCGGAGCGGGGTGCGGCCGGCGCCTGGTTCGCCTTCGCCCAGGCGCTGGGGATCGTCGGCGGCGTTGCGCTTGCCCATGCTACCGCGCCCGACCTTGGCGCCGGCTATCGCAGCTGCGCCGCCCTGCTGCTAGTCTGCGCCCTGCCTTTCCTGCTGATCGAGGATCCCGGCCCGACACCCCTGCCCGCCCCACCGACAGCGACGGCGCACCCGCCCGCCGGCACCGCCGACATGGTCTGGGCCTGGCTGACCCGCTTCTGCTTCAACCTGATCTCCGCCCTCGCCCTGCTCTATCTGCTCTACTATCTCGGCGACGCGATCCATCGCCCCGCGCCCGATGGCGACGTGCTGCTGCTCACTGCGCTCCACATCGCCGCCATGGTGATCGTGCTGGTGCCGGCGGGCCTCGCCTCGGACAGGATCGCGCGGCGTAAGCCGTTCGTGCTCGCGGCATCGACTTCGATGGCGATCGGCATGACCCTGCTCGCGGTGCAGCCGGCCTGGGGACTGGTCATCACCGGGGTTGCCTTCGCCGGGATCGGCTTCGGCCTCTATTCGGCGGTGGACGTCGCCATCGTCACCGAAGTTATCCCCGAGGCGACGGAATCGGCGCGCGATCTCGGCATCTTCAACATCGCCAATGCCCTGCCCCAGGTCGCCGCCCCGGCACTGGCGGCCGCGCTGATCGCCTTTGCCGGCTATGGCGCGCTCTATGGCGCGGGCGCGCTGCTGGCGCTGGTCGCGGCGGCTACGGTGCTGCGGATACGGGCGGTTGGATGACGCCGCCCGATCGCGTAGAGCGCCCCCGATGGCGAAGCTGAATATCTCCCGGCCCTCCTCCACCGTTGAGCCGAAGCAGGCCCGGGCGCTGCAGACGCGCGAGACGCTGCTGGAAGTGACCGCCGAGCTGCTCGCCGAAGTGGGCATCGAGCGCATCTCGACCAACATGATAGCCCAGCGCGCGGGCATGACCCCGCCGACCTTCTATCGCTATTTCGACGACAAGTTCGCCGTGGTGGAAGCACTGGGCATGCGGCTGATGGAACGCCAGAACGCCGTGCTCGCGGACTGGATCGAGCGCTATGCCCATCGCGGGATCGAGGTAGCGGCCGCGCATGCCGGGGATCTGCTGCGCGAAACCGCGCTGGTGACCCAGAACGAGCCCGGCGGGGTCTGGGTCGAGCGCGCGCTCCACGCGACACCGCGCCTCGAGCATATCCGCATCGAGTCCCACCGTTTCGTCGCGGACAAGCTGGCCGACGCCTTCGCGCCGCTGCTGCCGGCAATTCCGCGCGAGGCGATCTGGCGGCGGATGCGGATCGCGGTCGAGTTCGGCTATGTCACCGGCGAGCTGCTGCACAGCGAGCAGGACGTGCCCGAGGAGCTGCTGCTCGCGGAGACGGCGGAGATGCTCCGGTCGGCCTTCACCAGCTGGGGCAGCGCCGCGGGGAGCGCCGGCTAAGCGAAGCGATCCGGCCGGAAGGCGGCCAGCGGTTCGGCGGTTACGCCATCCACGATCTCCTGCGCCGCCAGCCGCCCCAATGCGGGCGCGAGCGTGACGCCGCTATGGGTGACGGCGACGTAGAGCCCGCCCAGCTTCGGCGCGAACCCGATAACGGGGAAGGAATCCGCCGGCACCACGCGCTGGCCGACGCTGACGCGCTCGATCCCGGCATTTGCGATGCCCGGCAGATAGGTGGCCGCCGCGCGCTGGATTGCCTGTCCGAAGGCTTCCACCCCTGCCCCTTCCGGTGCGCCGCCCTCATGCCCGCTGATGCTGGCGACGAAGCGGCCGTCCGGCATCTGCTTGAAGGTACTGCGCGGCGCGAAGACCACTCGATCGAGCACCGGCCTTTGCGGACGGGTGTGGAGCAGCACGCCCGGCGAGGCGGTGAGCGGCAGCCCTATGCCCGCCTGACCGGCCAGCGCCTCGCTGCCCAGGCCCGCCGCGAGCACCACGGTATCGGCTTCGATCACGCCATCCGCCGTCTGCACGCCGGCAACCTTGCCGTCGCGGACGAGCAGCGAGCGCACTTCGACCGGCGCCCGCAATTTCGCACCGAGTTTCCGCGCACGCTCGAGCAATGCGGCCACCGCGCCGGCGGGATCCACCGCCCCTTCCTCCGGGAAGAAGGCCGCCGCCGAGACCGGGCCGATGCCGAGCCCCGGCAGCAGGGTCTTGAGCGCTCCCGCATCCACACTGCGCCCGGCATAGCCCCATGCCTGCGCGATCCTGAGGCTGGCCCCCAGCCTGGCCGCCTCGACCTCGCTGTCGCGCCAATAAGTGGCGCCGCCCCATTGCAGGGGGAGCGCGGGGCCGGCCTCCTGCTGCCAGATCCGCCAGCCGGCCATGCCCAGCCAGTTCAGCTGGAAATAGGGCCGCGAGCCGGTCTTGGTCGAGGCGTTGAGATAGGCGAAGGAATCGCCCGTCGCACCCGCCGCGGGCTTGAACTTCTCAAGGATGGTGACCGCCACACCGTGCTTGGCCAGTTCATAGGCGATCGCGGCACCCACGATCCCTGCACCAATCACGATCGCGGTGCGGCTGCCGGGTGCAACCGGACGAGCGCGTACCGCCCCGGGAAGCAGCGGGGCGGCTGCCAGCAGCCCCAACGTGGCGCGGCGGTCGATCCTCACTGACCGGCCTTCGGCTTGGCGAGCGCCTGCACCTGGCCCCAGACGCGCAGGAAGTTTCCGCCCCACAGCTTGGCGATATCACCCTCGCTATAGCCGCGACGTTGCAGCTCGGCGGTGATGTTGACGGACTCGCCGACATCATTCCAGCCGATCACCCCGCCGCCATGGTTGAAGTCGGACGAGATGCCGACATGGTCGATGCCGATCTTCTTCACGACATAGTCGATCTGGTCGACATAATCCTTGAGCGACGCGCGATAGTCCGGGCTGCCGGTGATTTCGTGGAATTCCTCGCTGTACTTCGCGAAGACCTCGGGCGGGAGCACCTTCACGCCCTTGTCCGAAAGCGGCTGGATGCCCGCCGGAGTCTTGTCCTGGGGAATGCCGTAACGGCGGCGGATCTCGTTGAGTTTGGCCAGCGCTTCCGGCGGGAAGGCCTTCACCCAGGAGCTGTACGCGTTGATCGCGACCACGCCGCCCTTGCTCGCGATCGCCTGCAGCGTCGCGTCGTCGAGGTTGCGCGGATGGTCGATCACCGCACGCGCGTTGGAATGCGAAGCGATCACCGGCGCGCGACTCAGCTCGAGCACCTGGCGGACGCCCTGGGCGGTGATCTGCGACACATCGATCACCACGCCGAGATCGTTGAGCCGCGCCACCGCCTCACGGCCCAGTGGCGACAGCCCACCATGCTCGTTCAGCTTGTCGCCGCGCAGCAGATTGGGCCGGGCGGAATCCGCCAGGTCGTTGTTGCCGGCATGGGTGAAGCCGAAGATCGACACGCCCTTGGCGTGCCATGCGTCGAGCTGGCTCAGGTCCTTGCCGATCAGATTGCCGTTGAGGATCGACAGGATGATCGCGACACGGCCCGAGCCTTCGATCGCCTGCAGCTCCTCGGGCGAACGCGCGATCTCGGTTTGCTGCGGATAACGGCGGACCACGGCTTGGATCGCATCCAGCTTCTGCTGCCCCTTGGCCGCGGCTTCGGCATAGCCGGCGGGGGTGCGCGCGTTCTGCGGCACGAAGATCGCCAGCACTGCGCCCTTCAACCGGCCGCGCTTCGCCTTGACGAAGTCGAACTGGTCGGGCCCGTCCTGGCCGGGGTCATGCGCGCCGGTGCCGAAGTCGAACGGAATATCGAGATGGTTGTCGAGATTGGGGATGCGCTCCTGCAGCGCGGTCGCCGTCTGGAGCTGTTCCGGCGTGAAGCTCTGGGCATGCGCGCCGGCGAAGGGCAGCGCAGCGCCTGCTAGCAGCAGGAGCAGTTTCGAACGAAGGGCAAATCGGGCCATGGAATGTCTCGCTTGGAAAAGGGGGATTATTGCGCGGGGCGGGTCAGCTGGCGGGCGATGAGCTGCCAGCCGCGCGATCCCTTGGTCCACACGTCGAGGCCCGAAAGCCGTGCGGTGCTGGTGGTGCCGTCGTCCTTGCTCAGGTGGAAGGTCCAGCTGGCGGTGACATAGGCGACATTGCCGTAGCTGCGGACGCTGGCATCGGCGATGTCGACTGCGGTGAAGCGCTTGCCGGGCGCCAGCGTCCGGTCGATCTGCTCATTCTTGCCGAGTACCGCACCATCGGTGTGGCCATAGGAAAGGTCGGGATGGAAGGCGGCGTCCAGTCCCGAGCGGTCAGCCTTCACCACCGCCGTGCGATAGGCATCGATCGCAGCGATCACGGCAGTGCGGGTCGCGGCGGGGCCTCGCTCCTCGACCGCCGCATGCTCCTGCGCGAAGACGGGCATGGACGACAGGCTGACGGCACCGGAAAGGCCGGCCGCGGCGATCAGCAGCGCGCTAAGATATCGGGATTTCATGGGGACTGGCTCCTTAGAAGGACAGGTCGAGGCGAGCGAAATAGGTGCGGCCGGCGCCACCCTCGGGCGACAGGCCGGAATAGAGCGCGACCACGGGATTGCGGGCGGCCGGGAGCACCTGATCAGGACGGCTGTCGAGCAGGTTGTTGATGCCGGCCGAGACACGCGCATTGGCGAACAGGCGATAGCCGGCCGAGAAGTTCACCACTTCCTGCGGCCCGAAGCGCTGGTCATAGGCGACCACGGCGTTGCGCGCCCAATAGATGCCGTAGCGTGTGCCCGAGAGGTGCGCGTCGAAGCCGCCATTGGTGTAGTCGGCGGCCAGGCGGACGAACGTATCGGGGTTCCATTCCTCGATCAGCCCGCGCGCCTCATGCCCGATAAGCGACAGGCCGCTGCCGGCCAGCACCGCCGGAGTTGCCTTGATATGGGTGATCCTGGTGTCGCTCAGGTTGAAGCCCGCGCTCAGGTCGAGCCGCTGGTCCTGGCCCAGCCGCCAGCGATAGCGCGCGGTCGCATCGATGCCGCGGGTCCGGGTGTCGACGGCATTGGTGAAATATTGCGCGCCCGAATAGGTCGGGAAGCCGGCACCGGTCAGCACCTGGCGGACCAGCGTGCCGGTTAGCGTCTCGGACAAGGCGATGCGATCGTCGATCGTCGTCTGGTAGAAATCCACCGTCACCGACAGGTCGCCGCTCGGCGTCCAGACCAGGCCGGTCGAAAGGTTGGTTGCCTTTTCCGGCTTGAGCGGCGTCGCGCCGAGCGCCCGGGCAACCGCGCTGTCCACCCGCGCCAGCTTGTTGGTCGCCAGCACGCCATTGGTGATGTTCGGGATCGTGCGCGAATAGGCCGACTGGCCGAGCGACGGCGCGCGGTAGCCGGTGCCGGCGCTGCCCCGCCAGGCAAGCTTCGGCGTCACTTCATAGCGCAGCGCCAGGCGTGCGTTCGCGGTCGTGCCGAAGTCCGAATAATGCTCGACGCGGCCGGACGCGGTGACGCGCAGGCCCTTGGCAAGTTCGGTCTCGAGCTCGAGATAGCCGCCGACCACGTCGCGGGTGGTGCGTCCGGCATCGTCGGGCGAGAAGCCGCCAAAGCCCTGCGAAGCCGGCGTCGCCACCTTGCCGGCATTGGGGCCGTCGAGGATCGGCACGCCGCCATTGGCCCAGGAACCATAATCGCCCTGGAACACCTGATAGGCCTCATGGCGATAGGCGAGGCCCGCCGCGACATTAAGCGGCCCGCGCAGCAAGCCGGTCTCGAACGGACGCTTCCAGTCGAAGGTGACATTGGCCTGCTCGTTGAGCAGGTCGCCGGTGTTGAACGATGTCGGACTGGCCGTGCCGAGGCTGGCATTGTTGGTGTTGTAGACCAGGCTCTCCACCCGGTTGCGGCCATAGTTCGCCCCCAGGTCGAAGTCGCCGGCCTTGCCCGACCAGCGCGCACCGCCGCCGATCGAGGCGTCGCGCGAATGGACGCGCAGGAAGGGCTGGAAACCATCCGGGAAAAGCGCGCGAACCGTCTGGTCCGCATTGGGCTGGCGGAGATTGCCAAAGCCCTCATCCTTGCGCCAGCCATAGCTTCCGGTGAGGTAAAGCGTCACGCCGCCGACGGTGCTCTCGGCGTTGAGCAGCAGGTTCTCCCGCTTGGTGGCGCCGCTGCCATAGAACCAGTTGCGGTTGGGGAAGCTCGCTTCGCGCGGATCTCCGGCGAAGTACATCGTCCGGTTGTCCCGGCCCGAAAGCCGCGTACGGCCGATGTCCCAGACGTCGAACGCCAGGGTGACCGAGCCGTCGCCCGGCAGCTTCGCGCCTATCGAACCCTCGATGCTCTTGGTCTCGCCGTCGCCCTTGTCGTTGACGCCGTACTGGACCGCGAGATTGCCGTGCCCGGCCTGCTTCTTGAGCACGATGTTGACCACGCCCGCGATCGCATCCGAACCATATTGGGCCGAGGCGCCGTCGAGCAGCACCTCGACGCGCTCGATCGCGCTCAGCGGGATGCTGTTGAGGTCGACCGTCTGCGCGCCCTTGGCAACACCGCTGCCGGCGTTGAGCTGGGCGGTCGCGTGGCGGCGCTTGCCGTTGATCAGCACCAGCGTCTCGTCCGCCGCCAGGCCACGCAGCGACACGCCCTTCACGAAGCTGGCCGCATTCGAAGACGGTACCGATGTGGGGAAATTGAAGGAGGGCACGAGGCGCTGCAGCGCTTCGGACAGGGTGCGGGCGCCAGTTGCCTGCAGATCCTCGCCGCTGACGAGCTGGACCGGAGCGGAGCTTTCCAGCGCCTTGTTGCCGCTGCGCGAGCCGACCACAACGATGGCGTCCTGCTCGTCTCCGGTCGCGCCGGATTGCGCCTGGGCGGGGGCGATCAGCGCGAGAGGCGCCGCTATCGCAGCGGCGGCAACGCCACCGAACAATCGAAGGTCAATCCTGCCGATACCAGCGCTCGCCGCTGGAGCACCATAGTTCTTATAACGCATGACTATGCTATCCCCCTGATGGACATCAGGCGGGTTGACCCACATTATTTCAGCACAACTTCCCGTTCGTGAAGCCAGTTAAAAAGCTTCATCGCATGGAATTATCATCCCTTCCGGGAATCATTGCAGAAACGCGCAACCCACCTTTGTTTTGCTTACGGCTAAAAACCTACCGAAATGGTGGGAATTGGCGAGATAGTTACCCTTTATGTCCACTTAGGGGAGCTATCGGTAATTAAATTTCGCAAGCAAACCCAGGGCTTGGCTGCCTTTGTCAGCGCGCGATCAGCCCGGAATAGGACTGGAGGACCTGGTCCAATATGCCCGGCCAGCGATACCCACTCGCCGCGACATGCGCCTCGCGGGCGAGCGAGAAGCGCAGGTCAGGCCGCTCGATCAGCTGCTCTGCCGCTTCGGCCAGTTCCGGTGCCGAGGCCGGTGTGAGCATGCCGGATCGTCCCGGCGCGATCAGTGCCTGGGCGCTCCCGACATCGGCGCTGACCACCGCAAGGCCGGAGGCCATCGCCTCGAGATTGACGTTGCCAAAGGCCTCGGTCGTGCTTGGGTTGATCAGGACGTCCGCGCTCGCCACCGCGCGGCCCAGCGCCTTGCCGTCGAGATGACCCGTGAAGACTGCGTCGGGCAGCAAGGTGCGGAACCGCGCCTCGGCTGGGCCGGTGCCGACGATCAGCGGGCGCAGCGGATAGCCGCGCTCGCGCAGCAGCCGGATCGTGTCCGCGAATACGGCGATGCCCTTCTCGATCACCAGCCGGCCGAAGAACAGCGGGACGATCTCGTCGTCGCGGTAGCCCAGCGCGCGGCGCCAACCCAGGTCGCGCAGCATGGGCGAGAATGCGGCGGGGTCGATGCCCCGCCCCCAGATCGCGATATCCTCGCGCGCCACACCCATTGCCACCAGGCTGTCGGCCGAGGCGGCATTAGGTGCCAGCACCCGGTCGCTCGCCTGGTAGAAGCGCCGCAGGTGCCATTCGCCCAGCCCTCGCAGCGCGCCCAGCCCGTAATAGTCGAAATAGGTTTCGAACCGGGTGTGCAGGCTGGCCACCACCGGCACATCAAGCCGACGCGCCAGCTTCTGGGCGCCCCTGCCGAGCAGGTCCGGCGCGGAGACATGGATGATGTTGGGCGCGAAACGCTCGATATCGGCGCGCACCGATCGCGGCACACCCAGCGCGATGCGGAACTCGCTGCGCCCGGGTATCGGCACCGACGGCACCGACACCAGGTCCCCCGCCGGCGCGAAGGCGGGCTCCGCTATGGTCGGGGAATAGACCCGCACCTCGGCGCCACGATCGAGCAGGTGGTCGACAAGGCGATTGAGCGCCCGATTGGCTCCGTCCCGTACGCAGTTATAGTTGCCCGAGAACAGCGCGACCCGCATCCGCTTCGCCGGTGCACCGTCATCGGCGGGGCGGTCGGTACGCGCGGGCGCTGCCAGATCGGGCGCTCCGATCGGGCGGACCTGTGGCGGCGGGCCCGGCCTGCGGGCGGAGACGTCGGCACGGGGAAATTCGGCGGGCGAAATCTTCATGGCAATGCAGATCATGCGCGAGGCGATGCTGCCTCGCACGCACTATTCGTTACGGAAGCTGAATGACGACTGACACGGCGCGGCGGTTCTGCGCGTGCGAGGCCTCGTCGGAACCCAGCGCCTCGGGCCGCTCCTTGCCATAGGAGATGGTCGTGATCCGCGCCGGTGCGATGCCCTGCATGGTCAGGAACTCGGCTGCGGCCCGCGCCCGGCGATCCCCCAGCGCGAGGTTATATTCGCGCGTGCCGCGCTCGTCGGCATGCCCCTCGACCAGGAAGGCGACGCGCGGATGCTGGCGCAGCCACTGCGCTTGGCGGGTGAGCGTGGCGCGCGCTTCCGGCGACAACGTATAGGCGTCGAAGGTGAAGAACACGCGGTCCCCCGCGGTTGCTGCCAGATCGGCCTGGAGACGAGCCAGAGCCGGATCCTCGCCATTCTCGGCATAGCCCTCGCCACCGGTGCCACCGCCGGTGACGTCGGAGGCATTGCCCGGCGCCTGCCGCTTGGTGCAGCCGCCAAGCGCCACCGCACCGATCATCACCGCCAGCATCAGTTCCTTACGCATACCCTCTCCCAGGAAATGTTTCGGAAACATCCCTAGAGAGGCTTTGGCGGTAGGCGTTACTATAGGTTTTTTATGCATGGACCCGCATGCACAGGCGCCATAGCCCTTTTCGTCGAGAGCGCGCTTTTCTGCATTCCCCTCTCGCAGGCCTCCCCCCAAAAGAGGCGCGTGTTCCCACCGCGGCGGCGGGCAGCAAGGTCGTCCCCGGCCAAGCCCGCCGCCCGGACCAGCCAGAGGCAACGCAACGAGCTTGATGACGTCCCGACGCCCGAACGCGATCGCCCGCCTGCTTCTCGCGCGTCTGCACCTGGACCGCGACGACATGCTGCGCACCGCGATCGTGCTCGCGCTTTCGGCCGTCATCGCCTTTACCGTCTATCCACTGGGTGAAGTCGCTTCGGCGCTGGTATTCGTGCTCGGCATCACCGTTGCGGGTGCGCTGAGCGGTCTGGCATCGGCGCTCATCGCCGCGCTCGCCGCATTCCTGATCTACAATTTCTACCTCACCGAGCCCGCCCTCACCTTTCGGATCGCGACCGGGGGCGATCTTGCACCGCTGATCGTCTTCAACCTGTGCGCTTTAGTCTCCGGCGTGCTGGCCGGCCAGCTCAAGGATCATGCCCAGGCGGCGCGATCGAGCAACCTGCAGCTCCACAGCCTGCTGGCGCTGAGCCGCCAGCTCCAGTCCGCGATCCGCCTGCCCGACGTCGTCGCCACGGTGGAGCGCGCCGTCCATGACATCCTTGGCGCGCGTGCCGCCCTGTTCCGCTTCGAGGACGGAGAACTGCGCAGCCTTGCCGCGGCGCCGGCCGAGGCCGACTGGCATGCATTCGCCGAACGAATCGCGGCCCGCGCCGAGCCCCAGGGTGAAGGCACGTTGTTGGGCAGGCTGCTCAAGCCCGCCAACGCTTCCGATGCCGTGCTGGTGATCGAGCCGCTGCGTCCGGGAAAGATCACGCCGGCCTTCATCGATGCGGTCGCCAATCTGGTCACGCTCGCGCTCGAACGCGCCGCCCTGTCCGAGCAGATCACCGAGCGCCAGGCGGTCGCGCGCGCCGAACAGCTCAAGACCGCGTTGCTCGCTTCGGTGAGCCATGATTTCCGCACCCCGCTCACCGCGATCAGCGCCTCGGCATCGAGCCTGATCGCCTATGGCGAGAGATTCGATCCCGAGACCTCGGCGGGGCTGTTGCGGGGGATTGTCGAGGAATGCGAGCGGCTAAATCGCTACACCGCCAACCTGCTCGAGATGAGCCGGCTGGAAGCGGGGGGTGTCGCGCAGCCGCTGCAGATCCTGGGCGCTGCCGAGATGGCCGCCGCCGCGCTCCACCGGGTCCGCCCGCGCGCCGGCGGGCGGCAGATGTCGCTCCAGGCCCCCGCCCCCGATCTGCTCGTCGCCGCCAATGCCGCCCTGTTCGAGCTGGTGCTTATCAACATCCTCGACAATGCGATCCTCTACAGCGACGACGATGCCCGGGTGGAGATCGCCATCACCGCCGAGCAGGGCGCCTGCCGGATCGACATCGCCGACAGCGGCCAGGGCATTCCCGAGGCGGCACTGCGCCGCGTGTTCGAGCGTTTCTATCGTGCGGGCCGCAGCGAGGCGGCCGGGCGCGGCAACGGCCTCGGGCTCGCCATCGCCAAGGGCTTTGTCGAAGCGCTGGGCGGCACGATCGAAGCCACGCTTCCCGGCCTGGACGGCCGGGGCACCCGCATCACCATTCGTCTCCCGCTCGCCGAGGCAGCCCAAGCATGACCAACATCCTCCTCGTCGATGACGAACCCGCGCTGATCGCGGTGCTGAAACCGGTACTCGGCGCCGAGGGCTATAGCGTCGCCACCGCATCGGGCGGCGCGGCGGCGCTGCGCATGGCCGAGGACATCAAGCCCGAAGTCGTGCTGCTCGACCTCGGCCTGCCCGATATCGACGGCAAGGACGTGATCCGCGCGCTTCGCGCGACCAGTGCCGTGCCGATCATCGTCATCTCCGCCCGCCACCAGGAAGGCGAGAAGATCGCCGCCCTCGACAATGGCGCCGACGACTATGTGAACAAGCCCTTCGAGATCGGTGAGCTGATGGCCCGCATCCGCGCGGCGATCCGGCGCAGCTCCAGCCTGGAGAACGCCCCCAGCACCTATCGCAGCGGCCCACTGGAAATCGATTTCCAGACGCGGCGGGTGTCGCTGGCCGGTGATGCGGTGAAGCTTTCCCCCAAGGAATATGACCTGCTGCGCACGCTGGCGCTGAGTGCAGGCCAGGTGGTTACCCACAAAAGGCTGCTCGCCGTCGGCTGGGGCAGCGACGGCGCCGACAGCCAGTATCTGCGCGTCTATATCGGCCTGCTTCGCCAGAAGATCGAGGAAGACCCGAGCGATCCCCGCTTGCTGGTGACCGAGCCGGGCGTCGGCTACCGCCTCGCCAGCGCCAACTGATCCATAACGGAACCTCGCAGCGGGGTCCGGACATTCAACAGGGCAGCCGCGATCCGGCGGCGCCAGAAACGGGACAAAGCCTTGGAAACCGTATCGATCATCCTGTTCCTGCTGCTTGCCGTGGTGGTCAGCGGCGCGTTCGCCCGGATGCTGCCCTTCGGCGTCCCGGTGCCGCTGGTGCAGATCCTGCTCGGCGCGGTGATCGGGCTGTCCACCTCGCACCGGGTCGTGCTGGATCCCGAACTGTTCCTCTTCCTGTTCCTGCCGCCGCTCCTGTTCCTCGACGGCTGGCGCATCCCCAAGGACGAGCTGTTCAAGGATCTGTCGACCGTGGTCGAGCTCGCGCTCGGGCTGGTGCTGCTCACCGTGATCGGCATGGGGCTGCTGATCAACTGGATGATCCCGGCGATGCCGCTCGCCGTTGCCTTCGCGCTTGCCGCCGTGGTCTCGCCGACCGATCCGATCGCGGTTTCGGCGATCGCCGCGCGCGTGCCGATCCCGAAGCGCATGATGCACATCCTCGAAGGCGAATCGCTGCTCAACGACGCATCGGGCCTGGTCTGCCTGCGCTTCGCCGTGGCCGCCGCGCTGACCGGCAGCTTCTCGGCAGGCGAAGCGGCGCTCACCTTCCTCTGGGTCGCCGGCGGCGGTCTGGCGATCGGCGTGCTCGTCACCCTGGCGGTCTCGGCTGCCAAGACCTGGGTGACCCGGCGCTGGGGCGAGGATACCGGCTCGCAGATCCTGGTCAGCCTGTTGATCCCCTTCGGCTCGTACCTGCTGGCCGAGCATTTCCACGCATCGGGCATCCTTGCCGCGGTGGCGGCGGGCGTGACGATGACCTTCGCCGAGATCTCCCGTCAGGCGATGGCCGTCACCCGCATGCGCCGCAACTCGGTGTGGGACACGCTGCAGTTCACCCTGAACGGCGTGATCTTCGTGCTGCTCGGCGAGCAGCTGCCCGGCATCGTCGCCGGCGCCAAGGAAACCGTGCTGCTGACCGGGCACCATTCGCCCTGGTGGCTAGGCATCTATGTCGTGGCGATCGTCGCCGGCCTCGCCGCGCTGCGCTTCGCCTGGGTGTGGACGTCGCTGCGCCTGACCATCCTGCGCAAGCGCGAGGGCACCGCCGAGATGCAGAGCCCGAACTGGCGACTGGTCGCGGCGACTTCCTTCGCCGGCGTGCGTGGCGCGATCACCCTGGCCGGTGTGCTCACCCTGCCGCTCGCGCTGCGCGACGGCACGCCCTTCCCTGCGCGCGACCTGGCGATCTTCCTTGCCGCCGGCGTGATCATCGTGTCGCTGGTCCTCGCCAGCGTCGGGCTGCCGATCCTGCTCAAGGACCTGAAGCTGCCACCCGAGCCCTCCCGCCAGGCGGAAGAGGATTCCGCGCGCGTCGCCACGGCGGAAGCGGCGATCCGCGCGGTCGAGCGGCACCAGCATGAACAGGGCGAGGCGCATGACGATCCCGGCCTTTATGCGGCGGCCGGCGCCCGGGTGATGGACTTCTACCAGGAGCGGATCGACGGGCTGAGCGACGGCGGCGCCGACGAGCTGCGCCTGCAGGAACGGCTGGCCAGCGAATTGCGCCTGGTCGGCATCCAGGCCGAGCGCGCTCAGCTGCTGGAGCTTGCCAGGGGGCGTGCGATCGGCAGCGAGATCGCCCGCAAGCTCACCCGCGAACTCGACCTCGCCGAGGCCCGCCACCGCGGGTGAGGCACGCGAAAAGGCGCGCGGTGCCGGAACACCGCGCGCCCTTCGTTCAGCTGGTCGTTCAGGCAGCGTCGACCATCACGATCTCGCTGTCCTCGATCGCGGTGACCTTGAGCACGGCAAGGTCGCTGATCGCGGCGCCGTCCCGGGCGTTGACCCGGACGCCGTCGATCTCGATCGCGCCGGTAGCGGGGACGAGATAGGCCTTTCGGTCCGCGCCCAGCGCATATTCGGCGGTCTCGCCGGCCTTGAGCGTGGCGCCGATCACTCGCGCATCGGTGCGGATCGGCAGGGCGTCATTGTCGTTCTCATAGCCCGATGCGAGCGTGACGAAATGGCCCGAGCGATCGCCCTTGGGGAAGGGCTTGGCGCCCCAGCTCGGCGCTTCGCCGTCACGGGTCGGCACGATCCAGATCTGGAAGATCCGGGTGGTCACGTCTTCGAGGTTGTATTCCGAGTGGCGGATCCCGGTGCCGGCGCTCATCACCTGGACGTCGCCCGCCTCGGTGCGGCCCTTGTTGCCCAGATTGTCCTGGTGGGTGATCGCGCCCTCGCGGACATAGGTGATGATCTCCATGTCGCGGTGCGGATGCGGCGGGAAGCCGGTCTGCGGCGCGATCGTGTCGTCGTTCCACACGCGCAGGTTGCCCCAGTGCATGCGGGCGGGATCATGATAGCCGGCGAACGAGAAATGGTGCTTGGCGTCGAGCCAGCCGTGATTGGCGCCGCCGAGGCTGTCGTAAGGGCGAAGTTCGATCATCTTGCATCTCCTGTGGGGTAGCGCTGGCCGCCCCTTGTGAGACTGGATTTAGGACTTGCCCGCTTTATTGATCAGAGGGATAAAATCCTTCGAAACGTTCGAGGAAGTTGAATAGTGAATACGCCGGGCACGCCGACCTATGACCAGCTGCGCATCTTCCTGACGATCGTCGATACCGGCAGCTTCGCGGGCGCCGGGCGCAAGCTCAACCGGGCGGTTTCGGTCATCAGCTACGGCATCGCCAATCTCGAGGCACAGCTCGGCATCCTGCTGTTCGAGCGCGAAGGCACGCGCAAGCCGCAGCTCACCGTCGCCGGCCGCGCCCTGCTCGCCGAGGCGCGCAGCATCGCGCACGGCATGGACGGGCTGCGCGCCAAGGTGAAGGGGCTGCTCGACGGGCTGGAGGCGGAAGTGAGCCTGGCGGTGGATGTGATGCTGCCGGCCGAGCGGCTCGGCAAAGTGCTGCGCGCCTTTGCCCGCGAATATCCCACGGTGCAGCTGCGCCTGCATGTCGAGGCGCTCGGCGCGATCACGGCGATGGTGCTCGATCACGAAGCGGTGATCGGCATTTCGGGGCCGCTCTCGTCCGGCGTCGAGGGGATCGAGAGCATGACCGCGGGATCGGTGCCGATGGTGCCGGTGGCTGCGCCCGATCACCCGCTCGGACGGATGGAAGTGATCCCGCCGGGCGCCGGGCGCGACTATACCCAGCTCGTGCTGACCGACCGTTCGCGCTTCACCGAGGGGCAGGACTTTTCGGTCACCAGCCCCAAGACCTGGCGGCTGGCCGATCTGGGAGCGAAGCACGCGCTGCTGCGCGAGGGCATCGGCTGGGGCAACATGCCGCTGCCGATGATCGAGGCCGACCTGGTGGCGGGCACGCTGATCCGGCTGGGGATGCCCGACCATGTCGGCGGCACCTATCGCTTCTCGGGCATCTGGCGCCGCGACACCCCGCCGGGGCCGGCGGCGGCGTGGCTGCTCGACCAGTTCGTCCAGCTCGGCGCGCATGATGCGGAGCTGGCGGGGATGACGGATGTCTAGAATTTAGCTGCTACCCGGCGGAAGCCGGGGCCCAGGGTTTCTCTACCGTATCGCTCTGTTACCCCGGGCCCCGGCTTTCGCCGGGGAGCGGGAAGGCGTTACTTTGCCAGCGGCTCCCGCGCTGCCGGGTGCAGCGCGCAGGCGGCGGTGCCGACCAGCACCATCGCGCCGGCAAGGATCAGCGGCGGGGTGAGCCCGTAGCGGTTGACCAGCACCGCGCCCAGCATCGCGCCGAGGAAGATCGCCAGGACGCCGCCAATCCGCCGCGCCCAGTTGGGGTTGCTGCCGCCGGCGAAGTGCGAGTCCGCCGCCAGGCCGGTGAGCGTCAGCGTCAGCACCGTCGTCGTCAGGTCGGGCACCTTGAGCTGGCGGATCGTCGCGTTGCGGAAGCCCATCGCTACGCCCGTGAGCGCGATGATCGCGAACACGCTGGCGGTCGGCGACTGGCTGGGAATGTCGAAGCCGATCGAAACGCCGGCAGCGATCCACAGCAGCGCCGCCTCGACCAGCGCCGCGACGATCAGCCAATGGTGCAGCGGTCGTCCCGCATGATGCTTGCCGATCCGCCCCGCAATCAGCGCTCCGAGCAGGAAGGCCGCGATCGCGGCGACGAACGGCGCCACCCGGAAGCCCGGCGTACCGGCGGCGGCGAAACCGAGAAAGACGATGTTGCCGGTCATGTTGGCGGTGAACACCTTGCCCAGCCCGAGCACGCTGATCGCGTCCACCAGGCCGGTAGTGACCGAGAGCAGCAGCAACAGCCAGGGGAGCGGGGTCGAGGATTTGGCGGCGGACATGACGGGAACTCCCTTTTTCTAATCTGGCTGTTTGATCTGGCTTTCGCCGGGGAACGATTGGGTCCTAGGGCGCCCCCGATCTCGCAAACATCCGAATAAAATCAGCCCTATCATTCGATATTTTCGAAAGGTCAGAACCGGAAATTGGCCTCCAGCCCCAGCATGGCGATCGTCTTCGCCGGTCCCGTCTCGCGGATGAAGGCGCCGGGTACGAAGGCGGAGAGCGAAGCGGACAGCTCGAGCTCGGCCGTCGCCTGCCAGGCGATCGTCGCCTCGGCTTCCTTGCCGATGAAGCGGGCACGGCTGTTCCCCGCCGCGCGGATCAGATTGCCGGGGATGTCATAGACCCCGTCGGTGCGGCTGTATCGCCAATAGGCCATGGCGGCGAGGCTGGCGGAGATGTCCCTGGCCAGTGTGGCGCTGACCCGGGGATTGAGGCTGACGATGTTGGTCGGCCCGACCGGCGACAGCTCGCCGAAATATTTCCCCTTGGGAAACAGCGCATTGAAGGTGCCGAGCGTGCCGTTACCGGGCTTGCCGTCGCCGCTGACAATATTGAAGCGCAGTGTCGCATCGGGCGCCAGCGGCGCGACGGGAAAGCTGCGGCCGACTTCGGTGCCCAGCGTCCAGGCCGCGATACGCTCGCGCCCGAAGCTGCCGAACTGGGCGACACCCTCGACATTCCAGTGCCAGTCACCGCGCGTCCCGTGCGAGCGCAGCCCGAAGCTGTGCCGCGTCTCGCGTCCGGCCACTCCGCCGAAGCGCGCGACGTCGTTGCGATAGCCGAGATAATAGAGGTCGATCCCCGGCAGCACGCCGTACGCGCCCCATAGCGTCCTGGTATCCGAAGTCCGGTCGTCGAACGTCCCCGGTCGCGGCTGGACCGGGCGCACCGCAAACAGGCTGACCTTCGCCTTGCCGATCGCCACATCCGCCCGCGCCCCGTCAAAGGCGAGCGGGACATTGGGGCCATAGCGGGTGCCGATGAGCCGCTCGGTGCCGAGCGACAGCATCTGGCGCCCGGCGCGCAAGGTCACCGGGCCGAGATCGACTTCGCCGAACCCCTGGAGCAGGTCCACCCGGGTCTGGTCGACCGGCCCCGCTGCCGGTGCCACGCCTGCCGCATAGGCGGCAATCGGCTGGACGAAGGCGCGCACCCGGCCGACATGGAGATCGGCATAGGGCATGGCGCGCAGCCACAGATAGCCGTCGTCCGGCGCATCGGCCCCGCCCCAGAGATTGTCGTGGTAGTTCTCGTTGCGGGCACGCAGTTCGATGCCGGTGGAGAGCCAGGCGTCTTCGCCGAGCGGGATGTACTTGAGCGGCCCGGTCCAGTGATGTGCGCGCTTCTCCGCGTCGCTCAGGTCGGACCAGTCCTCGTCATAGCGCGTGATGCTGAGGGTTGGGGCTTGCCAGGGTTCGTGATCCTGAGCGGCGGCGGGGATGGTGGTGAGGAAGAGGGCCGGCAACAGGAGCGTAGCTGCTGCCCGGCGAAGGCCGGGGCCCAGGGTAGCGAGCGAGCCGGAAGAGAAACCCTGGGCCCCGGCTTTCGCCGGGGAACTGAAAAAAGCAACCCCAAGCCTACCCACGCCGCCGCTCCCACTCGGCGACCAGCGCCACCAGCACGAAGCCGCCGATCAGCCCGAGATGCTCGAAGAACGCATTGGTCGCGCCGAACCGCTCGGCGCTCCCCGGCGCCATCGTCCAGAAGGCGTTGGCGGTGATCGCGGCGAAGAAAGTGAACACGCCCAGCATCCCCGCGCCCAGCCAGACCAGCCGCCCGCTCAGGATCAGCACCGGGCCGATCAGCTCGACCGCGATGGTCAGCGCCGCCCAGAGCGCCGCGGGCTGCATGCCGAAATGCGCCTGCTCGGCGACGGCGCCGTGCCAGTCGGTCAGCTTGACCACCCCGCCGAGCAGATAGGCGCCGCTGAGCGCCAGCCGGGCAAGGAACCAGGTCGGACGCCAGTCGAGCACGGCATCCACGAAGCGGGGCGTGTCCATCGCTCAGTTCTTCGCCACGGGAGCGTGGATCTCGGCGATATAGCCGCCGGGGAAGCGGACGATCGCGGCATCGCGGTCGCCCTCGCGGTGCGCCGGCACCAAAGTCTCGACACCCGCCGCCTTGGCCTTGTCGAGCGTCACGGTGAGGCTCGATACCTCATAGCCGGTCAGCTCGCGGCCATAAGGCCAGGGCAGCTGCCCGTCCGACACCAGCGCCGTCATCTTGCCATAGCCCGAAGTCAGGCGGACGCGGCGATAGGTCTTGCCCGGCTGGCCGATCTCGACGCCCGGCGCCGCCTTGTCGTCAGAGACGATCTTGGCATGGGCATAGCCGGTCCAGCTCTTAAGGAAAGCGTTCGCCGAGTCCGCGGTAAGGTAGACGCGGTTCTCGGGCACCGTTGCCAGCGGCGCATAATGGGGCTTGGTGGTGTGCCAGTAGAGCTGCATGTTCACCCCGCCCGGCCATTGCACGACCACATCGCGGCCAATCGGATCGGGGAAGCTGGTGACCAGCCGGCTCGCGCCATGGCTAAGAGCGGAGGTCACCGCCGCATCGATATTATCGACCAGATAGCCAGTCCGCTCGTCCCCGAACGGATAGGGCACCGGAGTGACGAAGCCGAACACCGAGAGGATGCCGACGGGCGTCAGCACCAGCTGCGAGTTGGTCTGGCTCGCTGTCGGCGTGACCTGGAACACGCCCTTCTTGGTGGTGGTGCCACCGAAGGTCGCAGTCACGCTGGTAACGAAGCGATCGAAATCCTCCGGCGCGACATAGACATGGGTCGAATCATATTCCGGCCCGATCGCGTGATCGGCGCGGGCCTTGGGCGCCTGCTGGGCGAAGGAAACGGCGGGGGAAAGCACGACTAGCGCGGTCGCAAGCAGGAAGGTGTGGCGGGTCATTTCAGCTACTCCGATGGGATATGCACTGCCTCTGCGGACGGGTTTAGGCGCCGCCTGAAAGTCGAACGATCCGAATAAAATCATCGGGACCGTTCGACTTTTTGGAAGGATCAGACCGCCCAGCACCCGCAGCCGAGCGCGCCCCAGAAGCTCTGGACATCGGCGGCCGGCACCTTGGCGCCGAGCGCGGCAGCATGATCATGGCCATGCACCCCGCAGGCCGAGTGGCAGGCGCACGCAGCGGCGAGCTTCTTCGCGTCGTCACGGCGATAATGGCCACCGAAGGTCGCGACCGGCGACCAGTCGGGCATCGCCTTGGGCGCCTTGGGGCCGAGCGGCGCGAAATCGCCCTCGCCATAGACCACCTTGCCACCCAGCACGGTCAGCACCGAGCGGAGATGCGCGATGTCATCCTCGGCGACATGGAAATAGTCGTCCGAGAGCAAGGCGAGATCGGCGAGCTGGCCCGCCTTGATCTGCCCCTTCTTGCCGACCTCGTTCGAGAACCAGGTATTCCGCTCGGTCCACAGCCGCAGTGCGGTCTCGCGGTCGAGCCGGTTGCGCACCGGGTAGAGCGCCATGCCGCCGACAGTCTTCGAGGTGACCAGCCAGCTCAGCGACACCCAGGGATTGTAGCTGGCGACGCGGGTGGCGTCGGTCCCCGCCCCCACCGGCACGCCGGCATCGAGCATCCGGCGGATCGGCGGCGTCGCTTCGGCCGCCTTGGCACCGTAGCGCTCGACGAAATACTCGCCCTGGAAGGCCATGCGGTGCTGCACGGCGATGCCGCCGCCGAGTGCCGCGATGCGATCAATGTTGCGCTCGCTGATCGTCTCGGCATGGTCGAAGAACCAGTTGAGGCCCTTGAGCGGAATGTCGCGATTGACCTTCTCGAACACGTCGAGGGCGCGGCTGATCGTCTGGTCATAGGTGGCGTGCATCCGCCACGGCCAGCGGCGCTCGGCGAGCAGGCGGATCACCGGCTCGAGATCGCCTTCCATCTCGGGCGGCATGTCCGGCCGGGCGACACGGAAATCCTCGAAGTCCGCCGCCGAATAGACCAGCATCTCGCCCGCGCCATTGTGGCGATAGCTGTCGTCGCCGTCGCCCGGCTTGATCTGGGTCGACCAGCTGGCAAAGTCCTTCAGCTCTTCCTTCGGCTTCTGGGTGAACAGGTTATAGGCGATACGCAGCGTCAGCTCGCCATCCTTGTGGAGCTTCTCGACGATCTCATAATCGTCCGGATAATTCTGCGAGCCGCCGCCCGCGTCGATCACGCTGGTCACGCCGAGCGAATTGAGCTCGCGCATGAAATGCTTGGTGCTGTTGAGCTGATATTCGGGCGGCAGCTTCGGCCCCTTGGCCAAAGTCGCATAAAGGATCGTGGCGTTGGGCTGGGCGAGCAGCAGGCCGGTCGGGTTGCCCTGCGCATCGCGCAGGATCTCGCCGCCCGGCGGGTTCGGGGTGTTCTTGTCATAGCCCACCGCCCTCAGCGCCGCGGCGTTGAGCAGCGCACGATCATAGAGGTGGAGGATGAAGACCGGCGTCTCGGGCGCCGCGGCGTTGATCTCGTCGAGCGTCGGCAGGCGCTTCTCGGCGAACTGGTGCTCGGTAAAGCCCCCGACCACGCGCACCCATTGCGGCGGCGGCGTGTTCTCGGCCTGCTTCTTCAGCATCGCCATCGCGTCGGCCAGCGTCGGCACGCCTTCCCAGCGCAGCTCCATATTATAGTTCAGCCCGCCGCGGATCACGTGGATATGGCTGTCGATCAGGCCCGGGATCAGGCGCCGTCCCCTGGCGTCGATCACCTGGGCATTCGGCGCGGCGGCGGCGCGAACCTCCCCCTCGGTGCCGACCGCGAGGAACTTGCCGTCTCGGATGGCGACGGCATCGGCGACCGGGTTCTCGCGATCGAGCGTGGTCACCTTGGCGTTGACGAGGATCAGGTCTTGGGGCGGGGTCATGGCGAAACTCTCGGAAATGGGCAGCAGGGCGGTGGAGGCGGCGGCGCCGACAAGCGCCTGGCGGCGGGAGATCACGCCTCGTCCTTTCGGTTGGCCGGCAGCCGGCCAAGGACATGATCGGCGCAGTCGCTGGTGACGAAGGCGACCACTTCCTTGCGATCCAGGATGCGCTTGGCGATCGGCACCAGCTGCTCGCCAAGCAGGATCCCCGCCAGCCCGAGCAGGGCGATCACCGGCGGGGCGGGAGAACGAACCCCAAGCAGGCTGTACACGACGCCGACCAGCAGACCGGCACCCAGCGAGAGAAGATAGGCTTTCATGGGGTTCGTCCTTCCGACTTTTGGGGATCAGGCCTGGATGAAGGCGAGGATGTCGGCGTTCAGCACGTCGGCATTGACCGTCAGCATGCCGTGCGAGAAGCCCGGATAAGTCTTCAGCGTCGCGTTCGGCAGGATCTCGGCCTGGAGCACGCCGGCATTCTTGTACGGTACGACCTGGTCGTCCTCGCCGTGCAGCACCAGCGTCGGCACGGTGATCGCCTTGAGGTCGTCGGTCTGGTCGGTCTCGGAGAAGGCCTTGATGCCTTCATAATGGGCCTGCGCGCTGCCCATCATGCCCTGGCGCCACCAGTTGTCGATCACACCGGGCTTCACGTCCGCGCCGGGGCGGTTGAAGCCGTAGAATGGGCCGGATGCGACATCGCGGAAGAACTGGGCGCGGTTGGCGGCGACGCCTGCGCGGAAGCCGTCGAACACCTCGATCGGTAGGCCGTTCGGATAGCGCTCGGTCTTGAGCATGATCGGCGGCACGGCGCTGACGAGGATGGCCTTAGCGACGCGGCCCGCGGGCTGGCCATGGCGGGCGACATAGGCCGCGACTTCGGCACCGCCGGTCGAGTGGCCGATATGGACGGCGTTGCGCAGGTCGAGATGCTCGGCGACCGCGGCGGCATCGGCGGCGTAGTGGGCCATGTCATGGCCGCTGCCCACCTGAGCGGAACGGCCATGCCCGCGGCGGTCATGCGCGATCACGCGGAACCCCTTGGACAGGAAGAACAGCATCTGCGCGTCCCAGTCGTCCGAAGACAGCGGCCAACCGTGGTGGAACATGATCGGCTGGGCGTCCTTGGCCCCCCAGTCCTTGAAGAAGATCTCGGTGCCGTCCTGGGTGGTGATGGTGCTCATGGGAATTTCCTTGGGATTTCGTGGGATTGGGAAAGGCTGGGGTGCGGCCGGGCCAGGGGGGCACGGCCCGGCCGCGCGGGGATCAGTGACCGCCTTCGGAAGCGCCGAACATGGTCTTGGCGTAGGTGATGCCGATGCCGTAGGCGCCGCCCAGCTTGCGGGCGATGCCGGTGGTCATGTCGTAGGTCTCGGTCCGCGCCCAGTCGCGCTGCAGCTCGAGAAGGTACTGGAGCGAGGTGATCGGGCGGGCACCGGCCTGGATCATCCGGGCGACCGCACGCTCATGCGCTTCCTCCGAGATGTCGCCGCTGGCGTCGGTGATGACATAGGTCTCGAAGCCCTGGTCGATCGCCGAAAGAACGGGGCCAACGATGCAGACCGAGGTCCAGAGCCCTGCGAACACCAGCCGCTGCTTGCCGATGCGGTTGACCTCGTCGATCACGGCGGCGTCTTCCCAGGTGTTCATCGACGTGCGGTCGAGCAGCTTCTGGCCCGGGAACGGATCGGTGACTTCGCTGAACATCGGACCCGAGAAGCTCTTCTCGGCGACGGTGGTGAGGATGGTGGGGACGTTGAAGCCGGCGGCGGCATTGGCGACCAGCGCGGCATTGTTGCGCAGCAGCTCCGGGGCGATCGACTTGGTGGCGAAGGCCATCTGCGACTGGAAATCGATCAGCACGAGCGCGTGATCGGTCGGGTTCAGCAGGGTCTTGCCGGGGGTCGGGGTGGCGGTGATGGTCATGGTGATTTCCCTCTTTTGGTAGTGTCGGCGGCCCGGAGCGTTCCGGATGCACAGGGTCTAGGCGGCCGAAGAACTGCGATGCAGCCGGATAAGATCGTTCCAACTGTTCCACTAAATCGAAAAGCTGCCCACACCCGGGGGAGTGAGCCACCGCCCCCATGCGAGTGAGAAATGCCTAATTCCGCAGGTTCGGGGACTTGCTTGCGTTGACTCGCCCCGGGCTTTGCTGCGACCCTCGCTGGCAGGAGAGTCGCGTATGAAGCAGGCAGGCGCCCGTCATGGCGAAGCCGTTTTCGAGGCAGTCCGGTCGCCCAGCCGCGCCGGGGTTTCCGCGATCGCCGCGTCCTGGTGCCGCTCGGTGCTCAACCACGGCCTCGATCCGGATGCAGGGGGCGCCCGCGAGCGATTCGACGGTACTTCGCTGCGTGCCTTGCGTGCCGAGCACGAGGTGATGCTCGCCGTCGCCGGCCCCGTCCTCGATCATATGTTCCGCTCGGTCGGCCGCTCGGGCTGCGCAGTGATCCTCAGCGACGCACGCGGTGTGATCCTCGATCGCCGCGCCGGCGACGGTGATGCGGAGGGCTTCACCTCGGTCGGTCTGGTCGAGGGCGCGCGCTGGGGCGAGGCGGAGGAAGGCACCAACGGCATCGGCACCTGCCTGTTCGAGGGAAAGCCGGTGATCATCCACCGCGACCAGCATTTCGCCAGCCGCAATGTCGACATCAGCTGCATGGACGCGCCGGTCCATGATCCGCAGGGGCGCCTCGTCGCGGCGCTCGACGTGTCGAGCTGCCGGGACGATCATGGCCCCGCCATGGCCGAGATGGTCGCGGCGCTGGTCCGCGACGCCGCCCGCAAGATCGAGCGCGACTATTTCTGCCGCTATTTCGAAGGCAGCCGGATCGTCTTCCTCTCCGACGACGCAGTGACCGGCACGGCGCTGCTGGCGGTGGACCGCGATGACCTGGTGATCGGCGCCAGCCGCGCCGCCCGCCTGCGCTTCGGCATGGACGACACCGCCCTCGCCGCGCCCCAGGCACTCGACCAGCTGCTCGGCGAGCAATCCTCGCCTTCTTTCGAGGATGCCGATCGCGCCGTGCTGCGCCAGGCGCTGGCCCGGGCCGGCGGCAATGCCAGCCAGGCCGCACGCCTGCTCGGCATCGGCCGTGCGACGCTCTACCGGCGCATGGGACGCGCCGGATTGAAGCTCTGATCCTTTTCCGCCGCCACCTGTCTCGATAGCGAGACACATGGCCCGGGCCGCGTTTCCCGGCCCCTTCCTGCCCCGGCGATCCCCGATTTAGGATCACGGACAGACGCCAGACCAAGTGGCGCCCGTAACCGCAAGGAAGAGGATCAGGCACATGGATGCCATCGTTCAGGATCGCCCGGGAACCCGTCTCAAGGCGCCTTTCGCTCCCCGCTACGACAATTTCATCGGCGGCACCTGGCTCGCCCCCAAGGCCGGGCGCTATTTCGACAACATCTCCCCGATCAACGGCCAGGTGGTCGGCCAGATCGCACGTTCACAGGCCGAGGATGTCGATGCCGCACTCGACGCCGCGCACAAGGCGAAGGACGCCTGGGGTCGCACCTCGGTTGCCGAGCGTGCCCGCATCCTCAATCGCATCGCCGATCGGATGGAGGAGAATCTCGAGCTGCTCGCCACGGCCGAGACCTGGGACAATGGCAAGCCGCTGCGCGAGACGACTGCCGCCGACATCCCCCTCGCCATCGATCATTTCCGCTATTTCGCCGGGGTGATCCGCGCGCAGGAAGGCACGATCGGCGAGATCGACCATGACATGGTCGCCTATCATTTCCACGAGCCACTCGGCGTGGTCGGCCAGATCATCCCGTGGAACTTCCCGCTGCTGATGGCCGCGTGGAAGATGGCCCCCGCCCTCGCCGCCGGTAACTGCATCGTGCTCAAGCCCGCCGAGCAGACCCCGGCATCGATCATGGTGTGGATCGACCTGGTCGGCGACCTGCTGCCCCCGGGCGTGCTCAACATCGTCAACGGCTTCGGGCTGGAGGCCGGCAAGCCGCTCGCCACTTCGCCGCGCATCTCGAAGATCGCCTTCACCGGCGAGACGACGACCGGCCGCCTGATCATGCAATATGCCAGCGAGAACCTGATCCCGGTCACGCTTGAGCTGGGTGGGAAGTCGCCCAACATCTTCTTCGAGGATGTCGCGCGCGAGGATGACGATTTCCTCGACAAGGCGATCGAGGGCTTCACCATGTTCGCGCTCAACCAGGGCGAGGTCTGCACCTGCCCCAGCCGCGCGCTGATCCATGAGAAGATCTACGACCGCTTCATGGAACGCGCGCTCAAGCGCGTCGCCGCGATCGTCCAGGGCGATCCGCTCGACATGGGCACGATGATCGGCGCCCAGGCCTCGTCCGAGCAGCGGGACAAGATCCTGTCCTATGTCGATATCGGCAAGCAGGAAGGCGCAGAACTGCTGATCGGCGGAAACACCGCCGATCTCGGCGGCGAGCTGGCGGACGGCTATTACGTTCAGCCGACTGTGTTCAAGGGTCACAACAGGATGCGGATCTTCCAGGAGGAGATCTTCGGCCCCGTCGTATCGGTAACCACCTTCAGGGACGAGGAAGAGGCGCTCGCGATCGCCAACGACACGCTCTACGGCCTCGGTGCCGGCGTGTGGAGCCGCGAGGCGAACACCTGCTACCGCTTCGGCCGCGCGATTCAGGCCGGACGCGTGTGGACCAACTGCTACCACGCCTATCCTGCCCATGCGGCTTTCGGCGGCTACAAGCAGTCCGGCATCGGGCGCGAGACGCACCGGATGATGCTCGATCACTATCAGCAGACCAAGAACATGCTGGTCAGTTACAGTCCGAAGAAGCTCGGCTTCTTCTGATTGTTCCCCCGCGCCCGGCCGCCCTTGCCCAAGGACACCCCCGGCCGGGCGCACCCTCCCCAGGAAAGGAGAATTCCATGGCCAAGACCATGAAGGCCGCCGTCGTGCGCGAATTCGGCAAGCCCCTGACGATCGACGAAGTCCCCGTCCCCGAAGCCGGCCCTGGCATGATCCAGGTGGCGATCCAGGCGTCGGGCGTCTGCCACACCGATCTCCACGCCGCCGAGGGTGACTGGCCGGTCAAGCCCAACCCGCCCTTCATCCCGGGGCATGAAGGCGTCGGCTATGTCAGCCAGGTCGGCGCAGGCGTGAAGAACGTCAAGGAAGGCGACCGCGTCGGCGTGCCATGGCTCTACACCGCCTGCGGCCACTGCGTGCATTGCCTGGGCGGCTGGGAGACCCTGTGCGAGAGCCAGCTCAACACCGGCTATTCGGTCAATGGCGGCTTTGCCGACTATGTCGTGGCGGACCCGAACTATGTCGGCCACCTGCCCGCCAACATCGGCTTCAACGAGATCGCGCCCGTGCTCTGCGCCGGCGTCACGGTCTATAAGGGGCTGAAGATGACCGACACCAAGCCGGGCGATTTCGTCGCGATCAGCGGCATCGGCGGGCTGGGGCACATGGCCGTGCAATATGCCGTCGCAATGGGGCTCAACGTCGCGGCGATCGACATCGACGATGCCAAGCTCGATCTCGCCCGCCGCCTCGGCGCGACGGTGACGGTCAACGCCCGCAACGAAGATCCGGCCACCGTCATCAAGCGCGAGACCAGCGGCGGCGTGAACGGCGTACTGGTCACTGCTGTGAGCGAGAAGGCATTCGAACAGGCGATAGGGGTTACCGCTCGCGGGGGTACCGTGGTGTTAAACGGGCTGCCGCCGGGTGATTTTCCGCTCAACATCTTCGGACTCGTGCTCAACGGCATCACCGTGCGCGGATCGATCGTCGGAACCCGGCTCGACCTTCAGGAGTCGATCGATTTCGCCGCGCAGGGCAAGGTCAAGGCAACGATCGAGACCGCCAGGATCGAGGACATCAACAAGGTGTTCGATCGCATGCACAAGGGTCAGATCGAGGGCCGCATCGTCCTCGACATGGCCTCGTAGGAGACACGAGATGACCGACGGGGTGGCCAGGATCGAACGGGTCGTCGCCACCCCGGCGGCGCTCGAACTCATCGCCGAGATCCGGGCCGAACACGGCCCCTTGCTGTTCCACCAGTCCGGCGGCTGCTGCGACGGATCCTCGCCGATGTGCTACCCCATCGGCGAGTTCCGCATCGGCGACGGGGACATATTGCTCGGCGAAGTCGACGGTACCCCGGTCTATATCGGCCGCGCCCAGGGCGAGGCATGGGCACACACCCAGCTGATCCTCGACGTCGTGCCCGGGCGCGGCGGCATGTTCAGCCTCGACAATGGCCGCGAGCGCCGCTTCCTCACCCGAGGCCGTGTGTTCACCGACGCCGAGCGCGACCAGCTCGCCCGGCCCTGACCGCGCCCCTCGCGCAACATCCGTTCAAGCGCGTGACACCATGGTTCAACACGGAATCGCCGGACCTGCCCTAGGGGAAGGCCGACAATTGCCCTGGCGCAATACCGAGAACCAGCGAAGCCACGGTTTGAGGGGCCGACCCGCTTCTTACCGGACATTGCTGCGGCCTCTTTTTGGGGGAGGCCGAGAGCCCGCGCGGGAAACTGCGCGGGTTCTTTGCTTGGCGCAGCCTGCCATGGCCCGCGACATGTTGCCCGCAGAACAAGCCGGTCGTCCGGGCAGATCGCCCGAACGGCCCCTCGTCGCCATGGACAAGCGCGGGCGCCGCCCATAAAGGACAGGCCCTCCCTTCTCCGCTTGGAAAGTTGCCCGGCACCGATGTTCCGACCCCTGTATGACTGGGTGCTGCGCATGGCGCACCACCGCCATGCGATCTGGCTCCTCGGCCTGGTTTCCTTCGCGGAGAGCAGCTTCTTCCCGATCCCGCCCGACGCGATGCTGATCCCGATGGTGATCGCCCGCCGCGAGCAGGCATTCCGCATCGCGCTGGTCTGCACCATCGCCTCGGTGCTGGGCGGCATGCTCGGCTATTATATCGGCTATGGCCTGATGCAGACGGTGGGCGAATGGATCGTCCACACCTATCATCTGGAGGCCAAGCTCGCAGAGGCGATCCATGCCTATCAGAGCGAATATGGCACCTGGATCATCCTGCTCAAGGGTCTGACCCCGATCCCGTTCAAGCTGGTGACGATCGCGAGCGGCGCGGCCAGCTTCAACTTCCCGCTGTTCGTGCTGCTCTGCTGCATCACCCGCGGCGCCCGCTTCTTCCTCGTCGCCCTGCTGCTCAAGCGCTACGGCGCCCCGGTGCAGCAGTTCATCGAGAAGCGGCTGGACCTCTTCGCCTGGGCCTTTCTCGGCCTGATCGTGCTGGGTTTCGTCGCCGTCGCGGTGCTCTGATCGGGGCCGGTTTCTTTTCGCGCTTGCGCCAGCTTGCACCTGCGCTCGCGACTCGCTAGATACAGCCCCCAATCCGACAGCGTGGTGGGTAGCACCGGTTCCTCCAGAGAGGACCGGGCAGCGGACCCGTGCCCCGCAGCCGGCGAACTTTGAAGCGAGGATGCCCCAGTGGCGAAGACCAGTCCGACCGAATTCGTGAAGCAGGTGCAGACCGAGGCGCGCAAGATCGTGTGGCCGTCGAGCCGCGAAACGATCATGACCGGCGTGATGGTGATGATCATGACCACGCTGCTCGGCGTGTTCTTCCTGGGCATCGACTCGATCTTCGATTTCATCGTCAATTCGCTGCTGCGCCTCGCGCAGTAAGCCGCACCGCAGAACACCAAAGGGAAAACGAACGCATGGCGCGCTGGTACATCATCCACGCCTATTCGGGCTTCGAGGGCAAGGTTCGCGACCAGATCCTGGCCGACGCGACCCGCATGGGCCTCGAGCAGCTGGTCGAGGCCGTCGAGGTTCCGACCGAGACCGTCACCGAGGTCCGCCGCGGCAAGAAGATCCAGTCCGAGCGGAAGTTCTTCCCGGGCTATGTCCTCGCCAAGCTCGAGATGAACGACGACGTCTATCACCTCGTGAAGAACACGCCGAAGGTGACGGGCTTCCTCGGCTCGTCGGGCAAGCCCCAGCCGATCAGCGAGGCCGAGGCCGCGCGCATCCTCAACACCAAGGACGAGGCGGCCACCGCAGCGCCCAAGGCGAAGGTCAAGGTCGACTACGACATCGGCGACACCGTCAAGGTCATCAGCGGCAACTTCGCGACCTTCTCGGGCGTGGTCGAGGAGCTCGACTACGACAAGAGCCGCGTGAAGGTCTCGATCTCGATCTTCGGCCGCGCGACGCCGCTGGAGCTGGGCTTCGAGGACGTCGAGCGCATCAAGTAAGAGACGCGCGACAAGCGAATCCGAAGGGCCGGGGCGGAAACGCTCCGGCCTTTTCCGTTCGGGGCTAGGCGCCCAGCACCTTGCCCATCCGTACCAGCGGCACCATCACGCCTTCGATCGGGCCGGCCGAGACCTGCTCGATCGGCGCATAGCCGCAGGCGCGGTAGAGCGGCACGCCGGAGAGCGTCGCCATCATCTCCGCGCGGCGGAAGCCGTGATCGGCGGCGGCCCGCTCGCACAGCGCGAGGATCATCCGCCCTACCCCCTGCCGCACGAAGCCGGGATCGGTGTACATGGCGCGGATCCGCGCGGCGTCCGTCGCCGGGTCGAGCGGGGCCGGCTCGCGCTCGATCACGCTGTCATCGCCACCGAACAGGGTCGCCCGCCAGCTCCAGCCGCCGCAACCCGCGATTTCGCCGTCGCGCTCGACCAGGAAATAGGTGCCGTCGCGAACGAGCTGGCTGTCGAGGCCCATCACCTTGTGGCTGGCACGGACCTGTTCGGGGGTGAGGAAACCCTGCTGCAGCGCCTCGATCGCGCGGCCCATCAGCGCATGCAATGCGGGCAGGTCCTCGATGCGGGCGATGCGATGCGTCAGTTCAGCCATGGGACGGCGATAGCGGCCGGCGCGTACAGGGTTCAAGCACTACGAAAGGGACCCCGGAGGCGGATGCCCCCGGGGAAGTCAGAGGGCACCATGCGTCAGTATTTGATGCGCAGCCGGGCGTAGTAGAAGCCGCCATTGAAGCCGAAGGGGCCGCCGTTGCGCGGATAGACCTGGCCGTCGGACGTTCCGCCGGTGATCGGGTAGATCGGCACCGATGCCGCGGTCAGCCGGTCCGGGCGCTCATCGGTGAAGTTCTGCGCGCCGATGGTGATCGTGTAGTGCTCGGCGAAGGTGTAGCTGACGTCGAGATCGGTGACGAACTTGTCGCCGAAGGTCTGGCCCGGGCCATAGTCCTGGGCGCTCTTCCAGCTGCCGTAATAATTCTCGCGCACGTTGAAGCTCAGCCCGTCGAGCGACCAGCTGGCGACGAACACCACGCGGTGGTTGGGTGCGAGATGCTCGGCGTCGATGATCTGGTTCGGGCCGATCACCTTGGGATTGTACTTGGTGATCTCGCTCTTGTTGTAGTTGTAGGCGAGCGAGAAATTGAGCTCCGCCTCGCTGAGCACGGTCTTCCAGGTGCCGACCACGTCGATGCCGCGGGTGCGGGTGTCGAAGCCGTTGGTGAAGAAGTTGACCTGGCCGCCCACGCCCACCGCGATCAGCGATGGCTGCGCCGCCACGTCGGCCGCGGTGACGGTGTAGTTCTGGGTGATGCCGATCCGGTTCTTCACGTCGATCTGATAGGCATCGACGGTGAACGACAAGTCCTTGTCCGGCGTCAGGATGAAACCCACGCCGTAGTTGGTCGACTTCTCCGGATCGAGCGTCGTCGCGCCATAATATTGGGCGATCGCGGTGTTCACCGGATAGGTGCCGACCTGCACCGCGGTGCCCGCGACGAACGAGGTGGTGATGATCGCATCGTTCGACTGGCCTGGCGACGGCGCGTGGAAGCCGGTGCCGATGCTGCCGCGCACCGAGAAGGCATCGGCGAACTTGTAGATGCCGTTGATCTTCCACACCCAGGCATCGCCGAACGTGTCGTAATGCTCGTAGCGGCCGGCGGCGCCGACGCTCAGCGCGTCGGTGATGTCGGTCTCGAGATCGATATAGGCGCCATAGCTTTTCTGGCTGAACCGTCCGGCCGCCGCCGGGCTGGTGCCGGCATAGCCGCTCGCGCCGACGCCCTGGGCGTTGCTGGTGCCGGTGAAGGTATACACGCCGGGCGCGGTCTGGGTGTAGAGCCGCTGCGCCACCGCATAGGGACCAGCGCCATAGGACTGCACGTCGCCGGCGGTCTGCTCATAGGTCTCCTTGCGGAATTCGCCGCCGGCGGAGAAGGTCAGCGGGCTCGCCAGGCCGATATCCACCGGATAGCTGAAGTCCGCGTTGAGATTGGCCTCCTCCTGGATCAGCTTGCCGAAGGCGAAGCTGGTCTGGGTCCTGGGGCCGTAGGAGGCGTTGAGCGAGCTGTACATCGACAGGGTCAGCGTGTTGCGGGCCCAGGAGCCGGACAGGTCATAGCGGAAGCCGCTCTCGGTCTCGCCCTTGTAGCCGAGCGTGCCGTAGATCTCCTCGGTCTCGCCGACGAAGCGCGGGGTGAAACCGGCCGGATAGAGCTGGCTGAACCGGAAGACATTGCTGTCGACCACGAAGCTGCCCGCCGGGCAGGTCGCGTTGCCGGTGGGGCATGGCGTAAGGTAGAAAGTGTTGTTGAACAGCGCGTTGGCGCCCTGGGTGCGGACCACGCCGGCGGAATCGACGGCGGTGCTGGTAACCGAGGGGCGGTAGTTGAAACTCTGGTTTGCGTGGATCTTTGCAAAGTTGGCGAAGAAGTAGAGCTTGCTCTCATCGGTCACGTTCAGCGCCGAATTGAGCAAGAGCTTGTAACCATGGGATGGCGAGGTGCCCCAGATCTGCGCGGGCAGCGGATAGTTGGGCAATTGCGACGCCAGTGAAGGGAAGTTGATCGCAAAGTTCGCGGCGGATGGCCGGGTGACGCCGCGGCTGGTCTGCGCATCGTCGTCATATTCGCCGGTCAGGTTGATGAAACCGATTGCCCCGGCAAGGCCGATATTGCCGGCGATCTGGTAACTCTCTCCATCGCCTGCATAATATTGGCCGGCCCGCGCCACGACCTCGAAGCCGCTTCCCTCCTTCAGGCCATAGTTGAGCACGCCAGCAATCGCGTCTGAACCATATTGCGCCGTCGCACCCTCGCGCAGCACCTGGAGGTTGCTGATCGCCAGCGACGGGATGGCGGAGATGTCCGGCCCCTGCGAGCCGCGCCCGAGGCCGGTGTCGCTGCCGGCATAGACCTGGACCAGCGCCGAGCGATTGTAGCGCTTGCCGTTGAGCATCACGAGCACCTGGTCGCCCGGCAGGCCGCGCAGTGACGGCGAGCGCACGAAGGTGGACGCGTCCGAAATCGAGTTCTGGCCGGCATAGAAGGACGGCACGACGTTCTTCACCGCATCGATCATGTTCGCGGCGGGCTGTGCGGTAAGCTCGGCGGCACTGATCACGTCTACCGGAGACGCGGAGGTTGTGAGCGTGCGATCGGTACGTCGCGTGCCGATGACGACGATCTCGCCGGCCGGCTCGGACGTAGTTGTCGCTTCCTGAGCCGCCGCGACATCAGTCAACAGCAGCGATGTTACAATGGCGGAAGACGCAAACAGGATACGCCGACGAACTGATGAACAGGTAACGCCCATTGGATGCCCCCTCGATTGCGATGTTGAATCGCCTTTCGAGGCACCCCGTCCTGAAACAAAAGCTACGTGAAACAGCAATATTGTCAATCAGTCATGAAACAAGCCTGTAACAATGACTTCCCGACGGTTTTTCTTGAAATTCCGTGGCGGAAGGTTCGCGGCGGATTCACTGCGGCGCCCCGCGGCGAGGCATCCCTGCCCGTTCCATATCGTGGCAGACACGAAGCGAAGCACCGGGCGATTCCCGCCCCGCACGAAAAAGGCCGGAGCGATGCCGCCCCGGCCTTTGGGTTCCTGGGACAAGCGGGCGATCAGGCTTCCCTGCCGCCCCATTCGCGGTTGAGCCCCAGCGCCGCCAGCGTGCAGGCGGCACCCGAGAGGAGGTAGGCACCGACCGAGAGCAGCCCGAAATTGCTGGCGAGCAGCAGCGCCGCCAGCGGGGCGAAGCCGGCGCCGATGAACCAGGAGGCGGTGGCGGTGGTGCCCGCGCCGGTATAGCGGCGCCTGGCGGAGAAGCTGCTGTTCACCGCGCCCGAGGACTGGCCGAACGACAGGCCGAGCAGGACGAAGCCCAGGATCATGTAGGTCCATTCGCCGGCCGACCCGGTGCCGAGCAGCTGCGGAGCGAAGCCGCTATAGGCGGCGATGAAGGCGGCCGAGACGCCGAGCAGCGTCCGGCGGCCGATCCGATCGGCGATATAGCCCGAGAGCACCATGGCGAGCATGCCGAATACGGCACCGACCAGCTCGATCACCAGGAAGTGCACCGGCGGCTCGCCCTTCAGCACCACCCAGGAAAGCGGGAAGACGGTGACGAGGTGGAACAGCGCGAAGCTGGCGAGCGGCGCGAAGGCACCGAGGATCACGGTGCGCCCCTCCTCGCGGAACAACTCGCCCACCGGGGTCGGCTGCAGCTCCTGGCTCTCGTAGAGCCGCTCGAACTCCGACGTGGAGATCAGGCGCAGCCGGGCGAACAGCGCGACGACGTTGATCACGAAGGCGACGAAGAAGGGATAGCGCCAGCCCCAGTCGAGGAAGTCGGCCGGGCTGAGCGCCGTGAGCAGGAAGGCGAAGACGGCGGCGGCCACGAACAGGCCGATCGGCGCCCCGAGCTGCGGGATCATCGCGTAGAAACCGCGCTTCTCCTTCGGCGCGTTGAGCGAGAGCAAGGCGGGCAGCCCGTCCCAGGTGCCGCCCTGGGCAAAGCCCTGACCGAGGCGGAACAGCGCGAGCAGCGCCACCGCCACGCCTCCCGCCTGGGCATAGCCGGGCAGGAAGGCCATCGCCGCGGTCGATCCGCCGAGCAGGAACATCGCGATGGTCAGCTTCACCCCGCGCCCGTGCGTGCGATCGAGCCAGATGAAGAGCAGCGCCCCGAACGGCCGCGCGACGAAGGCGAGCGCGAACACCGCGAAGGAATAGAGCGTGCCGGTCAGAGCATCGGCGAACGAGAAGATCACCGCCGGGAAGACGAGCACCGAAGCGATCGCATAGACGAAGAAATCGAAGAATTCGGAGGCGCGGCCGATGATCACGCCCACCGCGATATCGGCGGGGCGCACCGCATGGTCGCGCGCATCGATAAGGCGGGCATCGCGTTCGAGCGTGCCCGAATTCGTCGTGCTCGGCGTGGCCATCATCCCCATTTCGTCCTTCCTGAGTGCGGGCGCACCCTAGCCGAGCGGCATTCGCAGCCCTTTGACTCGGATCAAAGGCAGACCCGCAACGTCCGGTTAGCCGGGATGCATGCGGATACCAGGATCCAGACCAGCTCGCCGGGCTCTCGCCAGCCTGCCCCTACTCACCTTGCCCCTGCTCCTCGGCAGTTGCGGCGACATGGTCGTCATGAACCCGACCGGCGACATCGCGGTGCAGCAGCGCAACCTGATCCTGTTCTCGACAGGCGTCATGCTGCTGATCATCGTGCCGGTGCTGGCGCTGACGATCTGGTTCGCCTGGAAGTATCGCCGCAGCAACCCGAACAAGACCTATGATCCGAACTTCGACCACTCGACCACGCTCGAGCTGGTGATCTGGACCTGCCCGCTGCTCATCATCATCGCGCTGAGCGCGGTGACCTGGACGAGCACCCATCTGCTCGATCCCTTCCGCCCGCTGGAACGGATCGCGCCGGGCAAGCCGGTGCCGGCCGGCACCAGGCCGCTGGAGGTCCAGGCGATCGGCATGGATTGGAAGTGGCTGTTCATCTATCCCGACCTGGGGATCGCCACGGTCAACGAGCTGGCGCTGCCGGTGGACCAGCCGGTGCATTTCTCGATCACCTCGACCGACCAGTTCAACACCTTCTTCGCGCCCACCCTGGCGGGCATGATCTACGCGATGCCGACGATGAAGTCGGAGCTGCACGCGGTGCTCAACAAGACCGGCGACAGCTGGGGCTATTCGGGCAACTATACCGGCGCCGGCTATTCGGACATGCGCTTCAAGCTGCGCGGCATCGACAAGGCCGGGTTCGAGAAATGGGTCGCCGAGGCCAAGGCCAGCGGCAAGGCGCTGGACACCGCCACTTACCTCACGCTCGCCAGGCCGAGCGCCAAGGTGCCGGTGATGCGCTTCTCGGCGCCGATGCCGGGCCTGTTCGACAAGATCGTCAACCAGTGCGTCGCCCCCGGCACGCCCTGCATGGTCGATGTGATGCGCAGCGACATGATGCGCGCCGCCGGCAAGCCGCACGATCCGGACCATGGCCCGGCCAAGGCACCCGCCGCCCATACGCCGCCGGCGGGCACGCACCAGGATGCGCCGAAGCATCCGGGCATGTCCGCCCTCGCCCCCTTCCGCATGCCCGGCGCCGCGCGCGTCGCCCAGGCCTGAGCCAACGGAACCGCCATGACAGACCATTTGCTAAAGACGGTGTTCGGACGCCTGTCCCTGGAGTCCTTGCCCTTCCTGCACGAGCCGATCCTGCTCGGCACCTTCATCGTCGTCGCGCTGCTGGGCCTCGGCCTGCTCGGCGTGGTGACGAAGTACAAGCTCTGGGGCTATCTCTGGAAGGAGTGGTTCACCAGCGTCGATCACAAGAAGATCGGCATCATGTACATCATCCTGGCCATCGTGATGCTGCTGCGCGGCTTCTCCGATGCGCTGATGATGCGCGCCCAGCAGGCGATCGCCTTCGGGAGCAATCCCGGCTACCTGCCGCCCGAACATTATGACCAGATCTTCACCGCGCACGGGACGATCATGATCTTCTTCGTGGCGATCCCGCTGGTGGTGGGCATCGTCAACTTCGTGATGCCACTGCAGATCGGCGCGCGCGACGTGGCCTTCCCGTTCCTCAACAACCTCAGCTTCTGGCTGACGGTCGCGGGCGCGCTACTGACCATGGTCTCGCTGTTCGTCGGCGAGTTCGCGCGGACCGGCTGGCTGTCCTACGCCCCGCTCGCCGGGCTGCAGTACAGCCCGGATACCGGCGTGGACTATTATCTCTGGTCCCTGCAGATAGCCGGCGTCGGCACCACCCTGTCGGCGATCAACATGGTCGCCACCGTCATCAAGATGCGTGCCCCCGGCATGACGATGATGAAGATGCCGGTGTTCACCTGGACCGCCTTCTGCTCGAACATCCTCGCCATCGCCATCTTCCCCGCGCTGACCGCCGCCTTCTTCCTGCTGATGCTCGATCGCTATGCGGGCACGCATTTCTTCACCAACGAGCTCGGCGGCGCGCCGATGATGTACTGGAACATGGTGTGGATCTGGGGCCACCCCGAGGTCTATGTGCTCGTGCTCCCGGCCTTCGGCATCTATTCCGAGATCACCTCCACCTTCACCGGCAAGAAGCTCTTCGGCTATTCGTCGATGGTCTACGCCACGGTGGTCATCACCATCCTCAGCTACCTCGTCTGGCTGCACCACTTCTTCACCATGGGTGCCGGCCCGACGGTCAACAGCTTCTTCGGCATCGCCACCATGGTGATCTCGATCCCGACGGGCGCGAAGATCTTCAACTGGCTGTTCACGATGTACCGCGGCAACATCCGCTTCGAGCTGCCGATGATGTGGGTGGTCGCCTTCATGCTCACCTTCACGGTGGGCGGCATGACCGGCGTCCTCCTCGCCATCCCGCCGGCCGACTTCGTGCTGCACAACTCGCTGTTCCTGGTCGCCCATTTCCACAACACGATCATCGGCGGCGTGGTGTTCGGCCTGTTCGCGGCGATGGTCTACTGGTTCCCCAAGGCCTTCGGCTTCAAGCTGGACGAGTTCTGGGGCAAGGTCGCCTTCTGGGGCTGGGTCGCCGGCTACTGGATCGCCTGGACGCCGATCTACATCGTCGGCCTGATGGGCACCACGCGCCGCGTGAACCATTTCGACGACCCCAGCTTCCAGCCCTATTTCATCATCGCCGCGATCGGCGCCGTGATCATCCTGATCGGCATCCTCGGCTTCGTGATGAGCATCCTGGTCGGCTGGCTGAAGCGCGACCAGCTCAAGGACGCGACCGGCGATCCCTGGGACGGCCGCACGCTGGAATGGTCGACCTCCTCGCCGCCCCCGGCCTACAACTTCGCGTTCACCCCGGTCATCCACGACCTGGACGCCTGGTACGACATGAAGAGCCGCGGGTACGAACGCCCGACCACTGGCTTCCGGGCGATCCACATGCCCAGGAACACCGGCGCGGGCTTCATCCTCTCCGCCCTGGCGCTGGTGATGGGCTTCGCGATGGTCTGGTACATCTGGTGGCTCGCCGCGCTCAGCTTCGCCGGCCTGTTCGCGGTCGCCGTGGGCCACACGTTCAACTTCAAGCGCGACTATTACATCCCCGCCGAGGAAGTCGCCGCAATCGAGGACAAGCGCACCATGCAGCTTGCGCAGGGGGCCTGACATGACCGACCACGCAATCGACCCCCAGGCCGCTCCGGTCTGGCACCTCACCGAGGAAGAGGAGCATCACGACCATTCGGGCGGCAGCCCGACGGTCCTGGGCTTCTGGATCTACCTGATGAGCGACGCGCTCATCTTCGCCTCGCTCTTCGCGATGTTCGGAGTGGTGGCGAGCGCCTATGCCGGCGGCCCGGTGCCGCGTGAGATCTTCGACCTCAAGCTGGTCGCGATCAACACCGGCCTGCTGCTCGCCTCGTCGATCACCTTTGGGGAAGCTATGCCGCACATGGAAGGCGGCCGGGTCGGCCCCGTCCGCTTCTGGCTGGCGCTTACCGGCCTGCTCGGCGCGGGCTTCGTCGCCATCGAGCTCTATGAGTTCGCGCACCTGATCGCCGAGAATGCCGGACCGGATCGCAGTGCCTTCCTCTCGGCCTTCTTCACCCTGGTCGGCACCCACGGCGCGCACGTGACGATCGGCCTGGTGTGGATCGTCACCATGCTGATCCAGCTCGGCCAGCACGGCCTCAACCCCGCGACCAGGCGGCGCCTGATCTGCCTGTCGATGTTCTGGCACTTCCTGGACATCATCTGGATCGGCGTCTTCACCTTCGTCTATCTGTATGGAGTGATCCGTTGAGCACCCCGCACGAAACGCCCGGCACCCACGGGCACGGCAATGGCCACCGCATCGGCTCGCTGCTCGCCATCGTCCTGACGGTGATCCCGTTCTGGCTGGTGATGAGCGGATCCCCCCTTTCCCCGGCCTGGACCGCGGCGGTGATCTTCGCCTTCGCGATCGTCCAGATCATCGTGCACGTCGCCTTCTTCCTGCACCTCGACACGCGGTCCGAGGGCGGATGGACCCTGCTCGCCTTCCTGTTCACGGCGGTGATCGTGATCCTCACCATCGGCGGTTCGATCTGGGTGATGTACCACCTGAACCTGAACATGATGCCGATGCCGGATATGGGCGCCGGTCACTAGGGAGACCGGCGCCCTGCGGGGGATCGGCCAACTAGGCAGGGCCGATCCCCCTATTCCCCTCCTCAGATCGAGATCTCCGTCCACTCGATCGTCGAGCCGCCGCCATTGTTCGTCTGGTTGCTGCTCGTGTTGTAGGCGCCCATCTTCGGGTAGAAATAGCGCCCGCTCTTGAGGCTGCCGTCATAGACGGTGCCGGCCTTGTCGCCGTCCGGATTCGATTTTTTGCAGACCACGCCGTTGATCCGGTATTCCGGGCTCTGGCCGGTGCTCACCGACACGCTGACATCGTAGGAGCTGCCGATCACCACGGTCGGCGCGCCGCTGCACAGCTGGCCGCCCTGCACCACGTAGAACTCGAAATTGCCGCCCGACTTGGGCCTTACGGCGAGCTGGGTGATCGGCTCGGACGGGCCCGAGGTAGCGCCGGCCGCGACGACGTTGAGCACCTGCATCACGCTCACATATTTGCCGCCGCTCACCAGCTTGAACCGCCCGCTCGCCGAGACGCCGGTGGTGCTGGACGTGCCGCGCAGCTCCGCCCTGCCCGGCGTGCTGTCGGTGCGCTGCTGGATGGTGAAGCGCTTGCCGCCGCTGATGTTGGTGATGCTGCCGCCCGAATCGGTGTCGGTGGTATAGGCCCAGGCGACGCCGGCGGTGGCGAGGATCAGGCCGGTGGCCGCCAGCAGGGCGGTGCGATTATGCTTGAACATTGCATCTTCTCCAGGCGCCTCCTGGATTGCCCGGCGCTTCTGTGCGAGCTGGTGCCCGTGTCGCCGGTGACGGCACCCTGCGAATTGTCAGGCCAGTTGGCAAGGCCCGATTGCACCGGCGCGGCGGCGCCATGCGCCTTGCCTTTCCCCCCGGGATGCGCTAGGCGCGCGCCCTTCCAAAGCAACAGCTACGGAAATCCGCGGGAGGCCGTGTTCGCACGGCCGCTTAACCGCTCGACTTGATCAGGGCCCCGAGCTTCGCGCGAAGGGCCCGCGAAAGAGAGTGACATGGCAAAGAAGATTACCGGCTATATCAAGCTGCAGGTGCCTGCGGGCGCCGCCAACCCCTCGCCGCCGATCGGCCCTGCCCTGGGTCAGCGCGGCGTGAACATCATGGAATTCTGCAAGGCGTTCAACGCCCAGACCGGCGACATGGAGAAGGGCACGCCCCTCCCCACCGTCATCACCGTCTATGCGGACCGCTCGTTCTCGTTCGAGACCAAGACCCCGCCGGCGACCTATCTGATCAAGAAGGCCGCGAACCTGAAGTCGGGCTCGAAGGAGCCGGGCAAGGTTTCGGCAGGAAAGATCGCTCGCGCCGAGCTGACCAAGATCGCCGAGATCAAGATGAAGGATCTCAACGCTAACGATATCGAGGCGGCCACCCGCATCATCGAGGGCTCGGCCCGCGCGATGGGCCTCCAGGTTGTGGAGGGCTAAGGACATGGCAAAGCTGACCAAGAAGCAGAAGGCGTGGACCGTCGACAGCGAGAAGCTGCACGGCGTGGACGAAGCGATTGCGATCGTGAAGGCCAATGCCACCGCCAAGTTCGACGAGTCGATCGAAGTCGCGCTGAACCTGGGCGTCGATCCGCGTCACGCCGACCAGATGGTCCGCGGCGTGGTGACCCTGCCCAAGGGCACCGGCAAGACCGTGCGCGTCGGCGTGTTCGCCAAGGGCGCGAAGGCTGACGAGGCTCGCGAAGCTGGTGCGGACGTCGTTGGCGCCGAGGACCTGCTCGAGATCGTCCAGGGCGGCAAGATCGAGTTCGATCGCTGCATCGCGACCCCGGACATGATGGGCCTGGTCGGTCGTCTCGGCAAGGTTCTGGGCCCGAAGGGCCTGATGCCGAACCCGAAGCTCGGCACCGTGACCATGAACGTCGCCGAGGCCGTCAAGGCTGCCAAGGGCGGTCAGGTCGAGTACCGCGTCGAGAAGGCCGGCATCATCCACTCGGGCATCGGCAAGGCGTCGTTCCCGGCGGAAGACCTGCGCGCGAACTTCGACGCGCTGGTCGACGCAGTGGTCAAGGCCAAGCCGTCGGGCGCCAAGGGCAAGTACCTGCGCAAGGTCGCCCTGAGCTCGTCGATGGGCCCGGGCGTGAAGGTCGACGTCGCCGAAGTCGCGGCCGTCTGATCTCAGCGCACCGCTGAAACAAAAAGGGGCTGGGAAGAGCGATCTTCCCGGCCCTTTTTGCGTCCGCCCGCCCTGGCACGGCATCTCGATATCCGGGCGTCCGCGAGTTCGGCAACTGTGGCTCGGCCTTCGCCGGGGAACCGAGAGAGATACGCGGGAGCACCCGCCAGGCCGCGCGCCCAGACAGAAAAAGGGCCGGGACATCGCCCCGGCCCTCTTCGCCCCACAAAGCACCGGATGGTTCAGGCCACCGCTTCGCCCGGCAACGCCGTTTCCGCCTTCCAGGTACCGCGCACGCGCCGTGCCCAGTCATCGACCCGGCGGATCGCTTCCTCGGTGAGCGTCACGATGCCCGCCCGATTGTCCATCGGATTGGGCGAGCGAACGACCAGCCCGGCGCTCTCGAGCAGGGCAAGGTGGCGGATCGCCGTGGTCTGGGGCGCACCGCTGCCGATACAGGCACTGCTCACCGATACAGGGCGCCCCTTGGCGGCCGCCAGGTAGAGATCGAGCAATATGTCCCAGGTCGGCTCGCGGAACTGCCCGGCGATCGGCCCAAAGGCGTCGTCGCGCAGCCGGCGGGCACGGTAGATGCCCTCCACCAGGTCCGCTGCCTTGCCGGTGAACCCGACACCGCCCGCCGCCGCCTTGCTGGGCACCGCAGGGCGCTCATGCAGGCGATACAGGGCATTGTCCGCCTCAGCCATGATAGGCCTCCCCGGTCAGGACCAGGCGGGATCCGCTCCATAGAGCTTCAGCCGCTGGCGATGCCGCACCGCGCCGATCGCGATCAGCAACGGGCTGGGATAGCTCCACGCCGCGTTCGCCACGGCATAGGACCATGGCATCAGCGAAGGCGAAAGGATCAGCAGATGCGTGATCACCGTGTTGAGCTTCACCGCGGCGAGCCACATCGGCCAGTAACGCTGCGCCTTCAGCGCCAGCACGGTCATCGCCAGGAACAGGCACGTATCGACCGTGAGCATGCCCATCTCGAGTTGGAAGAAGCGATGCGCGCCGGTGGAGGGCGTGAAGGCCGAGGCCGCGACGGCGGAGACCAGGATCCCGACGGCCGCACGTTCCGGCGTGCCGCCCCGCGCGAGCGCGTAGAGGCAGCAGCTTACCAGCAGGGCGAGATAGAGGAACTTGCTCATGCGACATGATCGCACCAGTGAAGCTGGCCCAAGTCAACGCCTCCATCACGCTGCAGCCGCGATTTTGATGATCGCCGGCTCGATTGCTTCGTGCCCGGGCGTTTCATAGATGTCGCCCTCGCCGATTACCTGGTGGCGAATGCCGACGCTGCGCAGCTCGCCATGCGCTTTCTTGATGTCGGAAAGCGCACCGAAGACCTTGGCGGTGGCGGCACCGACATAGTCGACGGCATCCTGCGCCTCGAGCGGGTGGAAAGTACCGTCGGCCCGCGCAGTGAGCACGGCAGTGCCCATGGCGAGAACCTTGAGCGCAGCCTGGTTCACCGCGAGTTCCGCGGGCTGGAGCGAACGGGCGATGCGCACAGAAGCGATCTTCTTTGCAGAAGGCATGAGTCCTCCTTCGCGCAGCCACAATGCTGCGACGTGGTTGATGGTCCGGCTTTGGAAGAGACCTAGTTCAGCTGGTAATGCGCCAGAGCGCGCCCAGCCCATTGAGGAAGTTGGCCACCGCGATCAGCATCAGGATCGAGAGACCGAATATCCACATCAGGCGGTTGAGCGGGTCCAGATCATTGGTTTGCCTCCCTTGCCTCAGAAACGGAACCCGAAAGCGCGGTTCGGCTTCGGACCGTTTCGGTGGCAATGGAACTCCCGAATGCACCGTTTCGGCAAGGTCCACCGGCTCGGCCCCCAAATTTTGGGGGGGTGTTTCCGGGGGCTGCAGAGAGGCATCCTCGTGCGCGGTGAGGATGCGCGCGGCCTCGCGCCGGCTGGATACGCCGAGCGTGCGGGCTGCTTCCTTCAGGTACCCATCGACCGTGAGCGGCGACAGGCCAAGCGCGAGGGCGATTTCCTTGGACGACATGCCGCGCGCGACAAGCCGCAGGCAGTCACGTTCACGTGCAGTGAGTTGCTCGATCGTCCCGGTCACCATCGCTGCCAGCTTTTAGCCATCGCGCGTGGAAATCCAACCGAGTTGGTGTGAAAGAGTGTGAGTTTCCGCGCAAAATCGCGTTGGGAAAAACGGATCGCATGCAAATGGGAATCCAGCCGAAACGGCCTTCCTCCTCCCGCTAGAAACACCTGCGTATCCGGGCCTGGCCGAACCGCCATCGTGCGCTTCCTTCCCCCCGACGTAACGCGCATAGTAACGCACTAACGATATAGCGGGAGAGGCGATATGCGGGGCATGCGCGCGATTTTGGCACTGGGCCTGATCGGCACGGCTGGAAATGCCGTGGCACAGGAGGCGAATCCGCCCGGCCAGGATGCCGCGATCGTGGTGCAGGGCCAGCGCGACCGGCCGAGCAACTGGCGCCAGGCCGAGACCGATCACGTCGTGGTGATCAGCGACGGCAGCGAGAAGGAGCTGACCCGGATCGCCCATAATCTGGAGCGACTCCATTTCCTGCTTTCGGTTCTGCTCAACCGAGTCGACCGGCCGGACAACACCCGCAAGCTGCGCATCACCCTGGTCGGCAACGGCGCCGAGTTCGATGCGATGGACCTGGCGAACCTGCGCTATTCGCCCGGCCCCTATGCCCGCGTCTTCCCCGAGCCGGCCTATTATGATCCGCGCGAGGACGGTGCGGTGTTCGCCGCGAGTCGCTTCGACCAGAAGGCAGTGCTCGAGCCCGGCCAGTCGCTCGCCAATATCCTTCCCGACCTGGTCCGCGCGACGACACCGGCGGCCGATCCCGCCGCCGGGGCATCGGGCGAGAACCCCGGCACGGCGGCCGCGCTCGCCGCCGGCCAGGCCGGATCGATCGCGCGATTCGGACGGGAGGACCCGCTCGCCCTTTCGGTGAACGAGCTGGCGGTGCCGATCTCGGCGGAGGGCCGCATCTATGCCGGCTATGCGCGCCATTTCCTGGTCACCTATTTCCCGCATGCCTATCCCCGCTGGTATGTTGACGGCTTTGGCGAGCTGTTCGCGACGATGGCAGCCGAGGGTGATGCGAAGATCGAATATGGCCGCGCGCCGGACGGGCTGCGCAAGGTGCTCGATCGCTATGCCCGCACGCCGATCGCGGATGTCCTGACCGGCCGCTATCTGAGCGACCGCAAGGCTGCCGAGCGATGGACCCCGCTCCACGCCTGGGCGCTCACGCACATGCTGTTCTTCTCGAACACCCGCCGGGACCAGCTCCACGCCTATCTCGCATCGATCGCCGCGGGCGAGTCGATGGCGCGCGCGGCGGCGGCATTCGGCGACCTCGGCAAGCTGCAGGCCGAACTTGCCGCCTATGACAATGGCAAGCTGCCGTTCGAGCAGATGTCCTATCCCGCCGATCGCGCCGGCGAGCCGATCGTGCGGCGGCTGACCGAAGGCGAGGCGGCCTTTGTGAAAGGACGGCTCGAGCTCGGCTCGCGGGTCGAGCGGCCGCCCGCTTCCACGGACCCGAAGCTGGACAAGGCGCGGCGGGACGCGATCGCGCACCGCGACGACTGGTTGCGCAGCCTGCGCCGCGACGCCGCCCGCTATCCGGCGAACCTCGACGCGCAGCTGCTGCTTGCCGAAGCCGAATGCCGCAGCGGCAACGGCACCGAATGCGCCACCGCCGCCGGCAAGGCGCTGGCGATCGCCCCCGGCAACGGCGACGCGCTTGCCTGGCGGGGCGTAGCCCAGACGCGGATCGCGCTGGCGGCGCCGGCGGCGGACAGGCAGGCGATGCTGAAGAGCGCCCGTGTCACCATCGCCCGCGCCAATCGCGCCGACAGCGAGAACCCGCTGCCGCTGCTCGCTTATTATCGCAGCTTCGCCGATGCGGGCGAAGCCGTGCCCGATGTCGCGATCGAGGGGCTGATGAAGGCCGCGGACACCGTTCCCGCCGCCCCTGCCCCGCGATTGCTGCTCGGCGAGGCACTCGCCGCGCGGGGCAGCACCGTTGCGGCGCGCGGCGCGCTGCTGCCGGTGGCCAACGGCCCCTATGGCTCGCCCGAGGCGCTTCCCGCCCGCGCGCTGCTCGCCACGCTGAAATAGAAAAGGGCCGGAGGCGATGCGCCCCCGGCCCTTCCTTTTCAGCCGATCCGAGGATCAGAACTGCGACGAATAGGTCAGGAACCACTGGCGCGGCGCAATCGGATACGCCGAGTAGCTGTTGGTCGCCGAACCCGCCGAGATCGTTGACCAGCCCTTGATGTCGCCCAGGTTGGTGACGTTCAGGCTGAGCTTCGCCTTCTTCATCCCGACCATGTCGGCCGGCAGGTCGACACCGACGCTGAGCGAGGTGAGGAAATAGGAGCCGATGCTCGCGTCGTTCGAATAGGTGGCGTAGCGGCGGCCGACATAGTCGCCCACCAGCTGCGCCTCGATCGGGCCGACATTGAGCGTCGCGACGCTCTTGTTCATCCACTTCGGCGTGCCCGGCAGCTGCTTGCCGCAAGTCGGTACGACGCCGCCCACCACCAGATAGCCGCCGATGCAGCTGCTGGTCGCGCCACCGATGCCGGTCGCGGTCGAGCTATAGTCGCTCTGGTACTTGGACAGGTTGTACGACGTGGCGTTGTAGAACGAGAAGATGCGGCCGAAGCGCAGCGTGAACGCCGCATCGACGCCGTTGGTCTTCACGTCGCCCACGTTCACCAGGATCGAGGTGCCGCCGGCGATCTGGCCGCCCGCGATACCGCCCGGATTGGTCGAGATCGCCAGCAGGCGGTCGCTGAAGTCGACATGATAATAGTTGATCTGCGCCTCGAGGCCGATGCCGCCGCCGAAGTTGCGGTGGGTGCGCAGGCCGGCTTCATAGGTCCAGCTGCTCTCGGGCTTGCCGTCATTGGCGAAGGCGTTGAACGCCGCCTGGCTGCCGGTGAACCACGGGCCGCCGCCACCGGCCAGATATGCCTGATACTGGCGCAGGTTCTTCTGGACGTTGAAATAGACTTGCTCGTGCCCGTTGACGTCATAGGTCGCGCCCACGGCCGGAAGGAACCACTTGAGCGTGTTGATCTTGCCCTCGGGCAGGCCGCCGGTCAGGCCGGAGAGCGAGCCGAGCTTGGGCTGCACCGGATACCAGCCATTGGCCCATTGCGCGCTGGTCTTGAAGCCGAACTGGACGAGCAGCGGCTCGAACACCTGCCAGGTGTCCTGGACGTGGAGCTGCAGTTCGTTGATCCGCGCCTCGCCCTGATACTGGGTGAACAGCGGCTGCATCACCCGGATCGGGCGGATGTACGGGGTGCTGAGTTCCGGGCTGCCGACGGGCACGGCATACCAGCGGCGCCACTGGGTGGTGCTGTTATGCTCGAACCAGCCACCCAGCTCGATCTTGTGATTGCCCAGCTCGACGTTGAGCGAGCTGATCGCGCCGCCGCGATCGATGCGATATTCGGTGGTGCGGGTGATCAGGCCCGAGCCGCCGGTCGCCGCGACCATCGCCGCACCCACCGCTGCCAGCTGCGCGTCGGTGCGCGCGGTGCAGGCGGCGGGGCGCACGCCGTTGCCGTTGGCGGTGAAGCGACAGTTGGTCGGCAGCGCGGCATAGCCGGCATCGAGATAGGGCTGCGCCGTGGTGATCGACTGGCCGAGCGGGCCGGCGACGACGCCGACACCGTCATTGTGGTGATAATAGATGGTGTTGGTCAGCCGGATATTGTCGGCGATCTTCGCCTCGTACCGCGCATAGGTCAGGTGGTCGGTGCGCTGCGCGTCCGAATAATAGTTGCGGTAGTTGCTGCCCACCGCGGCGGGCGAGTTGCCCAGCGCGTTGATATAGCTGCGATAGCCGCCCAGGTCCGGATAGGAGAAGGGCTTGGTATAGGGCGTGTAGAGCTGCACCGGGGTGGCGGTGCCGCCGGCCGAGGGCTTGAAGAAGACGGTGGCGTCCTCGTTCGGCTGCTTCATGTCGTTATAGTCGAAGTACAGCGTGAACTTGCCGACCGAATCGTCGTGCACATACTTGGCATTGCCCTGCCAGCCGCCCTGCCAGCCGTTGAAGTCCCATGCCTTGGCCTTGTGGCGCGTGATCGCGAAATAAGCGGAGTCGGTGCCCGCCTTGCCCAGGCCGGTATCGAGACGCAGGAAGGTGCGCGAGGTGTTGTAGCTGCCCACCGTCTGGTTGGCGGTCACGCCGAAGCTCGGGGTCGGATCGGACGAGAAGGTCTCGATCGTGCCGCCCAGGTTGCTGTTCGATGGGGTGGCGAGATCGCCGGCGCCGGCCGACACGACGACGCGGGCGACGTTCTCGGAGATCACCGCGCGCTGCGGCGACAGGCCATTATAGTTGCCGTAGCTCTGGTCGCCGAGCGGGATGCCGTCCATCGTGTAGCCGAGCTGGTTGCCGGCAAAGCCATGGATGAAGATCTGGGCGTTCTGCTCGTTGTTGCCCCAGGGATCGGCGGTGACATAGAGCACGCCGGGCAGCGTCTGGATCGCCTTGAGCGGCGAGACGCCCGGCAGGATCTTCTGGATCTCGCTGGCCGGGATCGCGGTCGCCGAGCGGGTCTGCTTCGCCGTCACGAGGATCGCCTGGTCGCCGGCATTCTCCGGTGCGCTCGCCTCGTCGGACGGCGCTGCCTGGTCCTGCTGGGCATAGGCCGGCGCGGCGATGGCGGTGAAGGAAAGAGCCGCTGCGCAAACAGTGGCACGAAGAACGTGGCGAGCCGTCATATATCCCCCTGGGAATCGCGGCTTCGTTGCGCCGCAGCATCGGCCCCTAGGCGGGGGATGTGGCAGTCTCGTTCCGGTTGTGAGACACATTGGCGAAACGAATAAGACCGATCCGAGACACGTCGGAGCGCCCGCCGCCGCCGCAATTGACTTATCCACAAATATCGCTATTGGCGCGCCTTCCTCCTTCGGGAGGTGACCGTCCGAGACAGCGAGTGCAGGGAATTTGCCCTGCTTAATCTCTCGCCTAGACGGGGACAGATTTTCACCGGCGGCTCCCTGAGCGGAGCGCGCGGGTCATGCCCAGGGATCTGGGCACGACGATCCTTCCCCTCGGACATTTTGTAACCGGGCATTTCCCGCAAGGGAGTTGCTCATAACGAGGAGACCGGCATGGATCGTTCCCAGAAGGCTGATGCCGTTGCCGAGCTGAACCGCACCTTTGGCGAGGTTGGCGTGGTGGTTGTCACCCGCAACCTCGGGATGACCGTCAAGCAGTCGACGGACCTCCGTAACAAGATGCGTGAGGCCGGCGCGAGCTACAAGGTCTCGAAGAACAAGCTTGCCAAGATCGCTGCCGACGGCACCGATTACGCGGCGATCGCCGACCTGCTTACGGGTCCGACGGCGCTCGCCACCTCGATCGACCCCGTGGCTGCGGCCAAGGTGGCGGTCGAGTTCGCCAAGACGAACGACAAGCTCGAAATCGTCGGCGGCGCAATGGGCACGCAGGTTCTCGACCAGGAAGGCATCAAGGCACTCGCCTCGCTGCCGTCGCTGGACGAGCTTCGCGGCAAGCTCGTGGGCCTCATCGTTGCTCCGGCAACGAAGCTCGCGACCGTCACGCAGGCACCGGCCGCGCAGCTCGCGCGCGTTTTCGGCGCCTATGCGGCCAAGGACGCCGCATAAGCGGATCTTGCTAGCTTATTTATCCCTAAACACCTGAATTGATTGGAGTTTATCATGGCTGACCTTAACGCACTTGTTGACCAGCTTTCGGAACTGACCGTCCTCGAGGCCGCTGAGCTCTCGAAGCTTCTCGAAGAGAAGTGGGGCGTTTCGGCCGCCGCTGCCGTCGCCGTTGCCGCCCCGGGTGGCGCTGGCACCGCTGCTCCGGCTGCTGAAGAGAAGACCGAGTTCGACGTGATCCTCACCGGCGACGGTGGCAAGAAGATCAACGTCATCAAGGAAGTCCGCGCCATCACCGGCCTGGGCCTGACCGAAGCCAAGACTCTCGTTGAGTCGGCTCCGAAGGCTGTCAAGGAAGGCGTCAACAAGGACGAAGCCGAGAAGATCAAGAAGCAGCTCGAAGAAGCCGGCGCGACCGTCGAGGTCAAGTAAGCTTCCTAGCTTCTCGCTTTTCAGCGAACCAGATCAGGGCGGTCCGGCAACGGGCCGCCCTTTTCTTTTGCCTGCGCATCACCTCCTCCCCGGCTCGCCTCGGGGTGGAGGGACCGCCGCGAAAGCGTCCTCCTTCTTCGTCACCCCGGCCTTGTGCCGGCGTCCACCGGGAGGCAAGCGCTGGCCCCACGGCTCGATGCCGCCCCCCCGAGGCACGGTGGATCCCGGCACAAGGCCGGGATTACGGTTAATTGGCCAACAGCCCTCCGCCTCCTTGCAATGTAGGATTTCGCCTGCTGGGCTCGCCCGGCCGGCCTCGACCCGGCCGCTCTTTGTCGCCGTTGGAGAAATAGGATCACGCGCGCGCAACGATGTTGCGAGATGCGACGTGTTCCCGGGGAAACTGGGGAAATAGGCGCCGCGAAAACCCGCTCTTGGCCTGTACTTTGTGTACTTTCGCGAGTCGGCACCGATCCGCTGTTGGATGGATCAGGCCGCCGCCATCTGCTTCGCAAGATAGCGGTTCGCCGCCAGCTGCCCGGTCGGCGCCGGGCGATCGAGCCAGATCGGGCCGAGCTTGTCGCCCTGCCCCGCCGTGCCCAGGATGAAGTCCGCGCCGAAGCGCCGGATGCTGAGCCCGCCGCGCCAGCGCAGGTCGATCAGCACGATCGGCACGAACATCGGCCGCCCGCCGACATCGACCACGTTCACGCCCGAACGCGGGATCGCGAGGCGTACCGGCATGCGCCCGCCGCCGCCGGCGGGCAGGTCGAAGGGCGGTCCACCCGGCTCGCCCGGCGGGCCGCCATGGAAGCCGGCGATCACTTCGTCCTGCCGGGCATGCGCGCTCATCGCTGCATAGGCGACGCGGATGCTGTCGGCCGCAGCGCCCGTGCCGTTGGCGATCAGCAGCTCGAATTCGACCAGCACTTCATTCTCGCCAAACACGATCCGATGCGGGTTGATACCAAGCTCGAACGGCTCGGTGCCAACCAGCGCAGGTGCTGGAATGGCAGGCTGGGCGGGTGCGGGTACGGGCGCAGGCGTCGCGCGGCCAAGGCCCGGCGGCGGCTGGAGCGGCGGGGCGGCAACGGCCATCGGCTCGGCCTCGTAAGCCTCCGCTTCGTCTTCTTCCCGGCGGCGGCGGCCGAGCAGCAACCAGCCGCCCAGCCCAAGCAGCGCCGTGCCCCCGGCACCAGCGGCGGCCCAGAGCCATGGCGAAGACGCGGATGCCGGCTCGGGCACTGGCACGGCGGTCTGCACCGGCTGGGGGGCAGGAATGGGCTGAGCGACCGGGCTCGGCATCGCCGTCGGCGCCGGAGTCGCGGACGGCGTCGGCGAAGCGGCAACCGGCGCAGCCTCGCGCGGCGCGGGGGTCGCGCGGGCGACAGGCGCTGCGCGTTGGGGCTGCGGTTGCGGCGTGGCGGTACGGGCTGCCGGCGTTGGCGTGGGTGTCGGCACCGGCGCGGGTGTCGGGCTGGGTGCCGGCGCGATGCTGAACCGCTCGGGGATCACGCCCGGCAATTGTTGCGGCTGCGGACGGACGCTTGGCGGCGGGGTGATGATCGGCGCGGAGCCGGAGCCCGGCGCCGGTGCATCCTGGGCATGCGCCAGCGGCGCGGCGATCGATGCCGCGGCCAGGCCACACAGCCAAACAGTTCTGAGCCTCCCAGCGTTCACCATCATTTCCTGGCCTTCCGAAGATGAACCACGGCTGCACATCGCGCGTCATTCGCCGCATGTCGAGGGCGGATTGTCCCTGCCGTCTCCGTCCCTTACAGCGATGAAACACTGGGGAGACATTGGTGACTGGCGAGCGATCGGGGCCCGGCCCCGGCTATATACCGGCGATCGACGGGCTGCGCGCCATTGCCGTCACTTCGGTGATCCTCTTCCACCTCTGGCCCTGGTCGCTGCCCGGCGGCTTCACCGGCGTGGACATCTTCTTCGTCATCTCGGGCTTCGTGGTGACGGGTTCGCTGGTCGGCCGCGAGTTCACCAGTTTCAGGCAGCTTGCGGCATATTTCTATGCCCGCCGCCTGATGCGGATCATGCCGGCGCTGGTGGTGATGCTGCTGGTCTCGCTGCTGGCGTCGCAATTGTTCATCCCCGACGCCTGGCTGAGCAACAGCCTGTCCCAGGTCGCCCGTTTCGCCTTTTTCGGGCTCAGCAATGTGGTGCTGGCCACCGATACGGACAGCTATTTCGGTCCCCAGGCGGCGTATAATCCCTTTACCCACACCTGGTCGCTGGGCGTGGAGGAGCAGTTCTACCTGTTCTTCCCCTTCATCCTGTGGTGGCACCACCGCCTGCATTCGGGCGCCAAAGCCGTGCGGCTGGTGGCGATCCTCTCCGCCCTGTCGCTGCTGCTCTGCGCGGTGCTGGGCATCTTCGCCCAGAAATTCGCCTTCTACCTGATCTTTCCGCGCTTCTGGGAACTGGGCGCCGGCATGCTGCTCTGCCTGACCCGCGAGCGGTGGCAGCCCTGGGCGGCAGGCCGGCGCTGGCTCGCGCCATTGGGAATTCTGCTGATCGCGGCGGGCTTCGCGATCCCCGAAGGACCGCTCTTCCCCTTCCCCGGCGCGCTCTTGCCGGTGGCGGGCACGTCGCTGGCGATCATGGCGATCCTGGGCGGCACCGCGCCGCGTGCGCTGGGCGGGCGACCGATGGTGGCGGTGGGACTGCTCTCCTACTCGCTCTATCTCTGGCACTGGCCGGTGTTCGTGCTGTTCCGCTGGACCGTGGGGCTGCACACGCTCAAGCACCAGCTCGCCGCGCTGGTGATCGCGATTGCACTGGCGATCTTCTCCTATCTCCTTGTCGAGAAGCCGCTTCGGATGAGCCCCCTGCTCGTCCGCTGGCCGCGTGGCCGAGTAGTCGCGGTGGCGGTGGCGGGGGTGCTGGTGGCAGCGCTGGGCGGGCAGCTGCTCATCGCCGCGCATAACCGGATCACGCTGAGCGTCACCCGGGATCGCTTCGCCTGGTATGCCGAGCCCGGACGGGCGTTGCCGCTGGATCTTACCGGGTGCGTGCCGGTCGATGGTGGGGAGTGGCTTGGCGGGGGTAGAATCGCGACCTGGACTGCCCGGTGCGCGCGGGGGGAGGGATTCACACTGTTCGTCCCAGCCGACTCGCATGGGCTGGCTTATTCGCCCGCTTTGCGACGGCTCGCCGCAGAGACGGGCGCGAGCGTTCGGCTCTATTTCAAGCCCGGCTGCCCCTATCTCAAGCTCATCCAGACCCATGCCTCGCGCCCGCGCTGCACGGCCTGGTACGATGCGGTGGAGAAGGAGATCGCCGCCCGCTCGAAACCCGGCGACGTGGTGTTCCTCCCCGGGCTGCGCGTCACCCGCCTCGCCAACCAGTTCGAGAATGACCGCGACCTGATCGGCGCCCGCGAGGATGTGGTGTCTGACGCCGCGCTTGTCGAGGCCCGGGGCATCACCCAGAGGCTCGCCGCCGGCGGCGCCCGGCTGGTGCTCGAAGCGCCCAAGCCGGTCTTCCCCAGCCCCGTCTTCCGCTGCGCCGACTGGTTCAACCGCGCCAACCCGTCGTGCCACGGGCTGACGATCGAACGCGAGCGGATGCTCGAGCGCCGCCGCCACGTGATGCGCGCGATGAGCGCGCTGGTCGCCAGCGAGAAGCCGACGATCCTGTGGGACCCCCTGCCCCTGCTCTGCCCCGGCCAGACCTGCGAGGCGCTGCCCGGCGGACGGCCGCTGTTCTTCGACGGCGACCATCCGAGCGGCCTGGGCAACGACCTGATCTATGCGGATCTCAAGCGGACGGTGCTGGGGGTTCGGTAAAGACGCGCCCCTCCCTGGAAGGGAGGGGCTGGGGGTGGGTCCCGTCTCGACGGTACGGAGAGGCCTGACGATATGGTTCCGTATCGCCAGGCCTACACCCACCCCTCGATCCCCTCCCTTCCAGGGAGGGGAAGATGTATTACGGCACCGTCACCGTGGTCATCGGGACGTTCGCCAGCTCGGGCTGGGCCTTGAGCTGGGGCACCACGGTCTTGAGGTCGCCGACCACGACCAGGATGAGCTTGCCGAGCGGATAGGAAGCGTTGGCCGAGGCCTGCATCTGCTCCGGGGTCACCGCCAGCACCGCGGGCACATAGCGCTCGGTCCAGTCGCCCGGCAGGCCGAGGATGTCGCGCGTCGCCAAGGTGCCGACCACCGAGCCCGAGGTCGAGTTCGAGATCGCGAACAGCCCGGCCATATAGGTGCGGATGCCCCTGGCTTCCTCGGCCGGGACCGGCTCGGTCTGCATCCGGCGGATCTCCTTGAACACCTCGTGCAGCGAATCGCCGGTATGCTCGGTGGTCACGTCCGCCTGGAAGCCCCAGAGCGCCTGCTCGGGGGTGAACTCGACGTCCGAATAGGGCGAATAGGTATAACCCTTGTCCTCGCGGATGTTGGTCGTGATCCGCGAGCTGAACGCGCCGCCGAGCAGCGCATTGGTGACGCGCTGGGGAATGTCGGCATCGGTCCCCGCACGGCTGGCGTCGAAGGCGAGGCGCAAGGTCGCCTGCGGCGCACCGGGGCGATCGACCAGCACGATCTTCGGGCCCGGCTGGTGCGGGCTCTGCAGCACCACCGGATCGGGACCGGCCTGCCAGCCGGCGAACGCCTTCTCGATCGCCGCCTTCACCGTCGCCGTGTCGAACCGGCCGGCAACATAGAGCCGCGCGCGCTTCGCGCCGAACTGGCCGGCATGGAAGGCCTTCACCTGGTCGATCGTATAGCCCTGGAGCTGCGCCGCGCTCGGGATGATCCGGCCATAGGGATGGCTGGTGCCGTAGACGGTGCGGCCCAGCGCCACGTCCGCCAGCGTGCCCGGCTGCGACAGCGCGACCGAGAGCTGGCGGCCGAGATTGGCCTTCACCCGGGCGAGCTCGCTCGCCGGCAGCGTCGGGCGGACCGCCACGTCGCTGAGCAGCTGGATCGCATCCGGCGCATATTCGGAGAGCACATTGGTGCTCACCGTGGTCGACTGCATGCCGGCGCTGACGTTGAGCTGGCCGCCCATCCCCGCCGCAGCGGCGGCGAGATCGGAGGCGGTCTTGCCCGCCGCGCCTTCCTTCATCAGCGCGCCGGTGACTTCGGAGAGCCACACCGCATCGCCTTCATTGACCGCACCGGCGCGCACGCGCAGCGACACGACGGTCTTGGGCGCGATGCCATAGGGGATCAGCGTGACCTGAAGCCCGTTGGGCAGCGTGTAGGTCTCGGTCGCCGGCAGCTTGAACGGCTTGGGATCGGCGATCGGCGGCGCGGGCGGGAACTTGTCCTGGGCCAGGGCCGGCGTGGCGGCGAGCAACGCCACCGATGCGAGGAGCATGCGCTTCATCACTTGCCTCCCTTGGGCTGGGCGCCCGGCTCGACGACGTAGACCGAGCGGTTGGTCTTTCGGAGATATTCCTGGGCGGTCTTCCGGATCAGCTCGGGCGTCACCTGCGCGAAGCCCTGCTCGATCCGGTTCACCGCGGTGGGATCATTGTCGAACAGCGCATAGACCGCGAGCAGATCGACCAGGCCGACCCGGCCGCCCCCATCGATCGTGCCGTACAGGTCCGAGCGCATCTTGGTGCGGGCGCGCTGCAGCTCCGCCGCGCTGACCGGCTTCGCACGAAGCTCCTCGATCACCTCGTCCACTGCCTTGGTGATCTGCGCGGTGCTGTGGGTCGTGTCGTGGGTGAAGCTGAAGCTCCACAGCATCGGCCCGCGATAGTTGAACATGTTGCCGAGATCGCCATTGATCCCGCCCGAAAGCTCGCCGGCGATACCTGTATCGGTCACCAGCTTGCGGAACAGCCGGCTGTCATCGCCCTGGAGCAGGATCTGGTCGATCAGCCCCATCGCATACCATTCGGGCGTGCCGCGATCGGGCACGTGATAGCCCGCAGCATAGCCCGGCTTGGGCGCCAGCGCATCGACACGGCTCTTGAACTTCTCGGCGGTCTGGCGCGGCTCGGAAATGTCGGGCTGCTTGACCGGGGCGGCCGAGGGGATCGGGGTGAAATATTTCTCCACCATCGCGCGGGTCGCGGCATAATCGAGGTCGCCGGCGATCACGAGCACGGCATTGCTCGGCCGGTAGAACTCCTTGGAGAAGGCCTGGGCGTCGGGAACCGTCGCCGCCTCGATCTCCTTCAGGTCACCGTAGAAATTGTGGCTGTTGTACCAGTTGGTGTTGGCCAGCATCGGCAGGTCGATCCACGGCCAGGTGCTGTAGGGCTGGTTGAGGACGTTGACCTTGACCTCGTTGCCGACCACGCCCTGCTGGTTCTTGAGCACGACATCGTCAATCACCGGATTCTCCATCCGGTCCGCCTCGAGCCACAGCATCCGCTCGAGCGCACCCGAGGGGACGATCTCGTAATAGTTGGTGAAATCGAACCGGGTGGAGCCGTTGTTGACCCCGCCCGAATTGGTGATCGTGGTGTCGAACACGCCCTTGGGCGCGTGCTTCGATCCCTGGAACATCAGATGCTCGAACAGATGGGCGAAGCCGGTGCGGTCCCGCGGCTCCACGCGGAAGCCGATGCCGTAATAGACGCCGACCGTCACCGTCGGCGCGATCGTATCCCTGGTCAGGACGACGCGCAGGCCGTTGGGCAGCGTGAAATATTGCGTGTCGACATGCAGCTTGCTCGCCGCGGCGGGCTGCGCCGCCTGGGCATGCGCGAGCGCGGGAAGCGCAGTCGCGGCCAAGGCAAGCGCGAGGCTCCATTTAGGCATCAATTCCTCCCCGAAGGATGAGTCGAAGGTGAGTTATTCCATCGGCACACCGCGATGGGAAGGGGTTTAGGGGGGTCGCTCCACGGAGCGTCTCCACGTTCACGCTCAGCGGCTGGTGCAGCGGTTCCCCGGCGAAAGCCGGGGAACAGAGAGCTGAATGGTTGATACCCGAAACCCCGCCGCATGAGATCCCGGCTTTCGCCGGGATGACGAATGGGGATGGCCAGAGAGTGCGCCGATGAGATGACGCGGGATGCGGGGGAGGATGCAGTGACGGCCCCTCCCCCGTTTCGCCTTACTTCTGCGCGTTCGCCGACTGGTCGAGCGGCACCACCGGCAGCAGCACGCTGCTGGAGTTCGCGCCGCCATACATCAGCGTCACCGTCGCCTTCTGATAGTCCTCGGGCTTGGCGAAGAAGATGTTCGGCACGAACTTCTGCGGGTTGCGGTCATAGACCGGGAACAGGCTCGACTGGACCTGGACCATGATCCGGTGGCCCGGCTGGAAGACGTGGTTCACCGTCGGCAGGCGGAACTTGTATTCCTGGACCTTGTTCGCCGGAATGGCGGTCGGGTGCTCGAACGAGTTGCGATAGCGGCCGCGGAAGATGTCCATCGAGATCGGCAGCTGGAACCCGCCCATCTCCTTCTTGGTGACATAGTCGTCCGGATAGACGTCGATCACCTTGACCACGAAGTCACCGTCGGTGCCGGTGGTCTTGGCGAAGATGTCCGCGAGCGGCGCGCCCGAGACGCGGACCGGGGCGGTCAGCGGATCGGTGACATAGGTCATCACGTCGGGCCGGCCATCGACGAAGCGCTGGTCGGTGACGAGATAGGTCGACCAGCGACCGTCCTGGAAGTTCACCGGGCGCGGCAGGTGCGGCACCGGCTTGGCGGGATCGGAGACGTAGCTGTCCGATCCGGCGGCCGGCTTGTCGAAGCCCAGCCCCTCGGTCGGCTTGAGGTAGATCGGAGTCAGCTTGGCGTCGCAATTGGCCTCGCAGGCGAGCGGCCACTTGTTGAGATAGTCCCAGCGGTTCTCGCCGGTGTTGTAGAAGCTCGCCTTGGCCGGGGTGAAGGGCGGCGCGCCATCCTTCAGATAGGCGTTGAAGAAGGGCAGCAGGATGTCGCGGCGCGCCTGGAGCGCGGTGTCGCCCTCGAAGTTGAGCTGGCCGAGCGTCGAGCCGTTATAGTTGAAGCCCGAATGGCGCCACGGGCCCATCAGCAGGAAGTTCTTGTCGGCCTGCGGGGTCTTCTGCAGTTCCTCCCAGGCGTGGATCGCGCCGTACATGTCCTCGTGATCCCAGATGCCCTGCTCCCAGAGCGTCGGGATGTTCGAGGGGTTGGCGGCGAGCAGCTTGTCGAGCGCCTGACCCTGCCAGAACTTGTCGTAGGAGACGTGCTGGCTCATCTTGTTCCAGGCGGGCAGCTGGTCATAGCCGAACTGCTTGGCCCAGTCGCCGGCGGAGCCGACCTTGCGGAAGGTCTCGTAATCGTCCCAATCGGGGCGCGGCGGGGCCTTGCCGGCGCCCTTGTAGCCGGTCTGCGCGCCGATCCAGCCGATGTTCGCCAGGCGGAAGGCGCCGTGGTGGAACCAGTCATCGCCCATCCAGCCGTCGATCATCGGGCTCTCGGGGGCGGCGACCTTGAGCGCAGGGTGCGGGCCCATCAGCGCCATCACCACGGTGAAGCCCTCATAGGACGAGCCGAGCATGCCGACCTTGCCGTTGGTCTCCGGGACGTTCTTCACCATCCAGTCGATCGAATCATAGGCGTCGGTGATGTGATCGACCTTGGTCGGGTTGAGCGGACCGACCGGCGGGCGGGTGATGACGTAATCGCCCTCCGACTTGTACTTGCCGCGAATGTCCTGGAACACGCGGATATAGCCCGCCTTGACGAACACCTCGTCGCCCTCGGGCAGCGTGTTGATCATCTTGCCGCTCTCGGTGCGGACGACGCGGCCAGCGGCGTTGTAGGGCGTGCGGGTGAACAGGATCGGGGCGTTCTTCGCGCCCTTCGGGATGATCATCACCGTGTAGAGCTTCACCCCGTCGCGCATCGGGATCATCACTTCGCGCTTGATGTAATCGGCCGGGAGCGCGGGCGGCTGGAAGTTGGGCGGGATATCGTTGAACGCGGCGGGCGCCTGGGCCGGCGCGGGGCTTTCCTGGGCCTGGACGGCCGTGGCGGTGAGGATCGCGGTCCCCGCGGCCAGTGCGAGCAACGACTTCTTGTTCATGTGATGTTATCTCCCTGAGGAATGGCTTCTCGTAGGCCCAAATCCATCCGCAAGGAAAGAGCCCGCTCCTCCCTTTCGGAAGAAGCGGGCTCTTGTGTCCCCGATATGTCAGGGATCAGGCGTGCTCGGGCTGGCCGTACAGCTCGGCGGCAAGGTCGTCGGTCACGTGCGGGCGCGACGCGCCGATCGCTCCGATGCCGCCTTCATAGGCCGGGCGGCCGATCCGGAACGCGGCGGCGGTGCGCGCTTCGCTGCCGTCCGGGAGCGTGTAGCGGGCCTCGGCGACGACGACCGGGTTGAAGACGCGGCCCAGGTCGCCCTTCGGCACCGCGAGGTGCGCGTCGACGCGGGTGCCGTCGCCCGGCTCGATCGAGACCGGCGGGACGATCGTGTCGGCGCGGCGCTCGGTGAGCATCCGCTCCATCTCGCTGCCCTCGGCCTCATCGGCGAGCATGAAGCTCGAGATGCGGACGTTGCGGGCCTCGGTGTCGCCCGAATTGCCGACGGTCAGCTCGAAATCGACCATCGCCTCTTCCTCGGTGGTGCCGGCGCTCACCGGGCGCAGGCCGAGCTCGATCCAGGGACGGTGCGCGACCGGGGCGGTGGCGTCGGCGACACCGGCGAGGTCGTCCTTACTGGCATCGGCGAGTTCCGCCTCCTGCTCGGCGACGACCGGCTCGATCGCGGGCGGGACGACGCGCGGATCGATGCGCGGATCGATGCGCTCGTCGGCCGGCGGGACGATCACGGCGGCGTCGGGCGCTGCGACCGGCTCGACGATCGGCTCACGGGTCACGACCGGCGCGGCGGCGACGGGGGTCGGCTCGACATAGACCGGATCGGTGGTGGTCGTCTCGTCGTTGCGACGGCGACGGGCGAGCAGGAACACGGCGAGGCCGGCAACCAGCAGCGCGACGCCGCCGAGCAGCCACGGCCAGGCGATGCTGGTGCTGCTGGTCTGCTCGGTGGTGGTGGCGGTGTCCGCCGTCACCGGCGCAGCGGCTTCAGGCGCGGGCGCGGGCTCGACCTGGGGCGGCAGCGGCTCGGGCGCGGTCTGCACCGGCGGCGACGGCGGGGCGACCGGGGTCTCGGCGGTCGGGGCCGGGGCGGCCTGGCGCGCGGGGGCCGGAGCGGTGCGCGTGGTGGTGGTGGTCCGCGTCGTAGTGGTGCGGGTAGCGGTCGCACGGCGCTCGGCCGGGGCCGGCGCATCGGCGGCAGCGGCGCCGCGCTGCTGCTCCTCGACCGAGGGCACCTGCTGGACGACCGGGGCAGAGGGCTGGATGACCACCTGCGGCTGGGCCGCCGGCGCGGGGGCGGGCGTCGGGGCCGGCGTCGTCATGATCGGCGGCGGCGTCACCTGCTGGGGAGCGTCCTGCGCGAACGCAGGAACGGCGAGGAAAGCGGCGCCGAGAAACAGCGCGGCACGGGTGGTACGCATTACAGGTCTCTCCTTCATGTCGCAGGTTCAATGAATGGAACCCGGATTCCGTCGCGAAGGAGGCTCGAAACTGCGATGAACAGTGGGAGGGAAGCGATGAATAACGCTGTTAATTCAACGTTCACGCAGGATCAGGCCGGCTGCATTTCCTGCTCGATCCCCAAAAGGACGAACTCGGCGGGATGCGCTATCGCCACCCCGATCTCGAGACGCAGCCTGCCCGCCACCACGTCCTGCGCCGTCATCGTCGTGCCCAGCCCGACCGATACGAAATAGGCGTCGGAGGGCTTGGCACCCTGCAAGGCGCCCGCTTGCCACAAGGTGACAAGGAAGTTCTCGACCATGGCCTTCACCCTGCCCCAGGTCGAACTGTTGTTGGGCTCGAAGGCGAAGGCCTGCATCGCCCGGCCAATCGACTGCTCGACATAGATGCAGGCACGGCGGACCGCGAGATAGCGCCAATCGTCGCTGTTCCCGTCGAGCGTGCGCGCACCCCAGACCACGAGATTGTAGCCGGGGATGAAACGGAGGATGTCGACGGCCACGCCGTCCAGCGGCGCGTTGAAATCCCCCTGTTCGTCGCTGCCCATTCGAAAAGCCAGATCCGCGACGCCGCCGGACTGCGGATCCGCGACGACCTCGAACTGAACGCCGGCGGGCGGGACCCAGACGCCTTTCGCAAGATCGCTCCGCGCCCAGACCCCGGCAACCGCGCCGCTGGGCGGGGTGACCAGGTCGGCACCCGGCCCGCCCGGATATTGCAGCTTCAGCGCCGGGGCATAGGCCGCGCCATAGCTTGCAAATTCCGCAACCGCCGCCAGCGCGGCAGCGAGATCGGCTCGCCCCTGGCGGAGCGCCGGCAGGTCGGTTGCCTGAATGCAGCCGGGCAGATCGAGGATCGCCATCCGGTTCCGCAAGGTGCCGGCCTGGCGGAGCATCGCCTGGATCAGGCGCGCATGATCGGGCGTGGAGAGCAGACAGGCCTCGGGCACGACCAGCATCGTGATCTCCGCAACCTCCCCGGCCACTGCGAGCGCGGCCAGCAGCGCGTCCGCCGCAGGCGCGGCGAGCCGCCAGTCCCCAGTCGCTTCAGGCGCCGCCTCGGGCGCCCGCCCCTCCCAATAGCTTCCGGCGGAGATCACCAGGCAGCTCGCACCGCCATTGGCGAAGAACAGCCCGATCTGGACGGCGAGCTGGAACGCGGCGCCCGCGGGCGGCATGCCGCCGAACCGGAACGCAAATTCCCGCGCCGACGATATCCGCACCGGCTCGCCATAGGCGCCGAACGCCGCGAACTCCGTAAAGCCGATAAAGACGGGCATCGCGGTAATCACGCCCTGCACTTCCGGCACCGGCGAAGGAATCTCATCGACGTAGACGCCGGGCGTCTTGTAGCTGCGCTCCGTCATCACGCTTCCTTTCGCCATGAGGCTAGCCGGATGCAGCGTTTCCGCCAAACCCGGCTTGCACCGGTTTGACAGAATCCAACACGCTACCTATATCGCGCTTCCTACCACGGCTCCGGGAAATGATGCGTCGTCGCGCAACGCATCGGGCGAATTGGGGTCGCGGTCTCATAAGACGCTGAAAGCTGCCGAAACCCGAAATGGGAGTCGCGCGGCTTTTTCTGCGTCTTTCCGCACGTCCCGGCCCCGGACAGGGGCACCGAAATTACGGCTGACGAGGCAAAAACACCCATGGCAACCAAGGCAATCGAGGGCGGCACGTTCAAGCGCCGCATCCGCAAGGTGTTCGGCGACATCCACGAAGTGGTGCAGATGCCGAACCTGATCGAGGTTCAGCGCGAATCCTACGAGCAGTTCCTGCGGTCCAATCCCTCGATCGGCTACGTCTCCGGCCTCGAGAAGACCCTGCGCTCGGTCTTCCCGATCCGCGACTTCGCCGGCACCGCCGAACTCGACTTCGTGAACTACGAGCTCGAGAATCCGAAGTTCGACGTGGAAGAGTGCCGCCAGCGCGGCATCACCTATGCCGCTCCGATGCGCGTCACGCTGCGCCTGATCGTGTTCGAGGTCGATCCCGATACGGAAGCCCGTTCGGTCCTCGATATCAAGGAGCAGGACGTCTACATGGGCGACATGCCGCTCATGACCGAGAACGGCACCTTCTTCATCAACGGCACCGAGCGCGTGATCGTGTCGCAGATGCACCGTTCGCCGGGCGTTCTGTTCGACCATGACCGCGGCAAGACCCATGCCTCGGGCAAGTATCTCTTCGCGGCGCGCGTGATCCCGTATCGCGGCTCGTGGCTGGACTTCGAGTTCGACGCCAAGGACATCGTCAACGTCCGCATCGACCGCAAGCGCAAGCTGCCGGTGACGTCGCTGCTCTATGCCCTGGGCCTGAGCGGCGAGGACATCCTCAACTATTTCTACAACCGCGTGACCTTCGTCCGCGGCCCGAACGGCTGGCAGATTCCGTTCGACCCGACCAACTGGCGCGGCGCCAAGCCGTCGTTCGACATCGTCGACGCCAAGTCGGGCGAAGTGATCTTCCCGGCCGGCCAAAAGATCAGCCCGCGCGCCGCCAACAAGGCGCAGAAGGACGGTCTCGAGACCCTGCTGATCCCGACCGACGAGATCTTCGGCCGCTATTCGGCCTATGACCTCATCAACGAGGCGACCGGCGAGATCTATATCGAAGCCGGCGACGAAGTCTCGGCCGAGAACCTGGAGAAGCTGGACAAGGCCGGCATCGATCGCGTCGAGCTGCTCGACATCGATCACATCTCGACCGGTCCGTGGATCCGCAACACCCTCGCCGCCGACAAGGCCGAGGAGCGTCAGCAGGCGCTTGCCGACATCTACCGCGTCATGCGCCCCGGCGAACCGCCGACGCTCGAGACGGCAGAGTCGCTGTTCGCCGGCCTGTTCTTCGATCCGGAGCGCTATGACCTCTCGGCCGTCGGCCGCGTGAAGCTCAACATGCGCCTCGACCTCGACGCCGAGGACACCGTCACCACGCTGCGCACCGAGGACATCCTCGCTGTCGTCAAGACGCTCGTCGACCTGAAGGACGGCAAGGGCGAAGTCGACGACATCGACAACCTCGGCAACCGTCGCGTGCGTTCGGTGGGCGAGCTGCTCGAGAACCAGTACCGCGTCGGCCTGCTCCGCATGGAGCGCGCCGTGAAGGAGCGCATGAGCTCGGTCGACGTGTCGACCGTGATGCCGAACGACCTGATCAACGCGAAGCCGGCGGTTGCCGCGGTTCGCGAGTTCTTCGGCTCGTCGCAGCTCTCGCAGTTCATGGACCAGACCAACCCGCTCTCCGAAGTGACGCACAAGCGTCGCGTCTCGGCGCTCGGGCCGGGCGGTCTCACCCGTGAGCGCGCAGGCTTCGAAGTCCGCGACGTTCACCCGACCCACTATGGCCGTATCTGCCCGATCGAAACGCCGGAAGGCCCGAACATCGGTCTGATCAACTCGCTGGCGAGCTTCTCGCGCGTCAACAAGTATGGCTTCATCGAGACCCCGTACCGCAAGGTGATCGACGGCGTGGTGACCAACGAGGTCGTCTATCTGTCGGCAATGGAAGAGGCGAAGCACACGATCGCGCAGGCCTCGGCCGAGGTCGATGCCGATCACCGCTTCACCGAAGAGCTGATCTCGGCCCGCCAGGCCGGCGAATTCCTGATGGCGCTGCCGGAGACGGTGACGCTGATGGACGTGTCGCCGAAGCAGCTCGTCTCGGTCGCAGCGTCGCTCATTCCGTTCCTGGAAAACGACGACGCGAACCGCGCACTGATGGGCTCGAACATGCAGCGTCAGGCCGTGCCGCTGGTGAAGGCGGAAGCGCCCTTCGTCGGCACCGGCATGGAAGAGACCGTCGCCCGTGACTCGGGCGCCGCGATCGCGGCTCGCCGCGGCGGCGTCGTCGATCAGGTCGACGCGACCCGTATCGTCATCCGCGCGACCGGCGAGGTCTCGGCGGAAGAGAGCGGCGTCGACATCTACACGCTGATGAAGTTCGAGCGCTCGAACCAGTCGACCTGCATCAACCAGCGTCCGCTGGTGAAGGTGGGCGAGACGGTCAACGCCGGCGACATCATCGCCGACGGCCCGTCGACCGAGTTCGGCGAGCTGGCCCTGGGCCGCAACGCGCTCGTCGCGTTCATGCCCTGGAACGGCTACAACTACGAGGACTCGATCCTGATCTCCGAGCGGATCGTGAAGGACGACGTGTTCACGTCGATCCATATCGACGAGTTCGAAGTGATGGCCCGCGACACCAAGCTCGGGCCGGAGGACATCACCCGCGACATCCCGAACGTCGGCGAGGAAGCGCTGCGCAACCTCGACGAGGCCGGCATCGTCTATGTCGGCGCCGAAGTGGAGCCGGGCGACATCCTGGTCGGCAAGATCACCCCGAAGGGTGAATCGCCGATGACGCCGGAAGAGAAGCTCCTCCGCGCCATCTTCGGCGAGAAGGCCAGCGACGTGCGCGACACCTCGCTCCGCCTGCCCCCGGGCGTGGCCGGCACCATCGTCGACGTCCGCGTGTTCAACCGTCACGGCATCGACAAGGACGAGCGTGCCCTGGCGATCGAGCGCGAGGAAATCGAGCGCCTGAAGAAGGACAGCGACGACGAGCGCAACATCCTCAACCGCGCGACCTGGTCGCGTCTGCGCGAGATGCTGCTCGGCCAGGTCGCGACCGCGACGCCGAAGGGCCTGAAGAAGGGCGCCGAGATCGACGCCGATCTGCTCGACAGCGTGGATCGTCACGAATGGTGGAAGTTCGCCGTCGCTGACGACAAGGTCCAGGGCGACCTCGAGGCGGTGAAGGGCCAGTATGACGAGGCCGTGAAGCGCATCAAGGACAAGTTCGAGGACCGCCGCGAGAAGCTCGAGCGCGGTGACGAGCTGCCGCCGGGCGTGCTCAAGATGGTCAAGGTCTTCGTCGCGGTGAAGCGCAAGCTGCAGCCGGGCGACAAGATGGCCGGCCGTCACGGCAACAAGGGCGTCATCTCGCGGATCCTGCCGCAGGAAGACATGCCGTTCCTCGAGGACGGTACCCCGGTCGACCTGGTGCTGAACCCGCTCGGCGTGCCTTCGCGCATGAACGTCGGTCAGATCTTCGAAACGCATCTTGGCTGGGCTGCCCGCAACCTGGGCATGCAGGTCGCCAAGCAGCTCGAAGAGTGGCGCGAGCAGAATCCGGACGCGGTTGCAGGCGAGATGCCCGACGCCGTCAAGGACCGGCTCAAGACCGTCTATGGCGGCCACTATGCCGAAGAGATCGAGGCGCGCAGCCCCGAGCAGGTCAACGAGCTGATCCACAACATCCGCACGGGCATCCCGATGGGCACTCCGGTGTTCGACGGTGCGCGTGAGGCCGATGTTTCGGACATGCTGGAGCTCGCGGGTCTCAACACCTCGGGCCAGTCGGACCTGTTCGACGGACGCACGGGCGACAAGTTCGACCGCCAGGTGACCGTGGGCATCATCTACATGCTGAAGCTCCACCACCTTGTGGACGACAAGATCCACGCGCGTTCGATCGGCCCGTACTCGCTCGTCACCCAGCAGCCGCTGGGCGGCAAGGCACAGTTCGGTGGCCAGCGCTTCGGCGAAATGGAGGTCTGGGCCCTGCAGGCGTACGGCGCTGCCTACACGCTGCAGGAAATGCTGACGGTGAAGTCGGACGACGTGGTCGGCCGCACCAAGGTCTACGAAGCGATCGTCAAGGGCGACGACACCTTCGAGGCCGGCATCCCCGAGAGCTTCAACGTGCTCGTCAAGGAAATGCGCTCGCTGGGCCTCAACGTCGAACTCAAGGCGCTGGAAGACGGCACCGAGGACGACGCCGGCCTGGCCGAGGCGGCGGAGTAATAGGAAAGGCGGCCCGCGGTTCAGGAAACCGCGGGTCGCCCTTCCCCTCCCCGCCCAGAAGATTTGACCCTCCAGAGGGACTGAAAAATGAACGAACTTACCAACTTCGCGAACCCGCTCGCCAAGCCGGAAACCTTCGACCAGATCCAGATCGGCATCGCATCGCCGGATCGGATCCGTTCGTGGTCGTTCGGCGAGATCAAGAAGCCGGAAACCATCAACTATCGCACGTTCAAGCCCGAGCGTGACGGCCTGTTCTGCGCGCGCATCTTCGGTCCGATCAAGGATTACGAGTGCCTGTGCGGCAAGTACAAGCGCATGAAGTACAAGGGCATCGTCTGCGAAAAGTGCGGCGTGGAAGTGACCGTTTCGAAGGTCCGCCGCGAGCGCATGGGCCATATCGAGCTCGCCGCCCCGGTCGCGCACATCTGGTTCCTCAAGTCGCTGCCGTCGCGCATCGGCCTGCTGCTCGACATGCAGCTCAAGCAGCTCGAGCGCGTGCTCTATTTCGAGAGCTACATCGTCACCGAGCCGGGCCTCACCCCGCTCGAGAAGTTCCAGCTCCTCACCGAGGACGAACTGCTCGACGCGCAGGATGAATATGGCGAGGACGCGTTCTCGGCCGGCATCGGCGCCGAGGCGGTCAAGATCATGCTCATGGATCTCGACCTGGAAGGCGAGCGCAAGGAGCTCCTCGAGGAGCTGGCGGTCACCAAGTCGGAACTGAAGCCGAAGAAGATCATCAAGCGCCTGAAGGTCGTCGAGAGCTTCATCGACTCGGGCAACCGCCCCGAGTGGATGATCCTCGACGTCGTGCCGGTCATCCCGCCCGAGCTGCGCCCGCTGGTGCCGCTGGACGGCGGCCGCTTCGCGACCTCGGATCTCAACGATCTGTATCGCCGCGTGATCAACCGCAACAACCGCCTGAAGCGCCTGATGGAGCTGCGCGCGCCGGACATCATCGTCCGCAACGAAAAGCGCATGCTGCAGGAAGCCGTTGACGCGCTGTTCGACAACGGCCGCCGCGGCCGCACGATCACCGGTGCCAACAAGCGTCCGCTCAAGTCGCTGTCCGACATGCTCAAGGGCAAGCAGGGCCGCTTCCGTCAGAACCTGCTCGGCAAGCGCGTCGACTATTCGGGCCGTTCGGTCATCGTGACCGGTCCGGAACTCAAGCTGCACCAGTGCGGCCTGCCGAAGAAGATGGCGCTCGAGCTGTTCAAGCCCTTCATCTACGCCCGCCTGGACGCCAAGGGTCTCTCGATGACCCTGAAGCAGGCGAAGAAGTGGGTCGAGAAGGAGCGCAAGGAAGTCTGGGACATCCTGGACGAAGTGATCCGCGAGCACCCGGTTCTGCTGAACCGCGCTCCGACGCTCCACCGTCTGGGCATCCAGGCGTTCGAGCCGGTGCTGATCGAGGGCAAGGCGATCCAGCTCCACCCGCTGGTCTGCTCGGCCTTCAACGCCGACTTCGACGGCGACCAGATGGCCGTGCACGTTCCGCTGAGCCTCGAGGCCCAGCTGGAAGCGCGCGTCCTGATGATGTCGACCAACAACATCCTGTCGCCGGCGAACGGCAAGCCGATCATCGTGCCGTCGCAGGACATGGTGCTGGGTCTCTATTACCTGTCGATGCTCAAGGAAGGCGAGCCCGGCGAGGGCATGCTGCTCGGCGACATGGCCGAAGTGCACCAGGCCCTCGAGGCCGGCGCCGTCACCCTGCACACCAAGGTGATCAGCCGCGTTCCGCAGACCGACGAGGAAGGCAACACCTACCTCAAGCGCTTCGAGACCACCCCGGGCCGCATGCTGCTCGGCGAGTGCCTCCCGAAGAGCCACAAGGTGCCGTTCGACACCGTCAACCGCCTCCTCACCAAGAAGGACGTGGGCGACGTGATCGACGAGGTGTATCGCCACACCGGCCAGAAGGAGACCGTGCTGTTCGCGGACGCGATCATGGCGCTCGGCTTCCGTCACGCGTTCCGCGCGGGCATCTCGTTCGGCAAGGACGACATGATCATCCCGGCGAGCAAGGAAGCGATGGTCGACGAGACCCGCGCCCTCGTGAAGGACTATGAGCAGCAGTATCAGGACGGCCTGATCACGCAGCAGGAGAAGTACAACAAGGTGATCGACGCCTGGAGCCGTTGCGGCGACCAGGTGGCGGGCGCCATGATGGACGAGATCAAGGCGGTGAAGCGCTTCGAGGACGGCCCCAACAAGGGTCGTGAGAAGCCGATCAACGCGATCTACATGATGGCCCACTCGGGTGCGCGTGGTTCGCAGGCGCAGATCAAGCAGCTTGCCGGCATGCGCGGCCTGATGGCCAAGCCGTCGGGCGAGATCATCGAGACGCCGATCATCTCGAACTTCAAGGAAGGCCTGACCGTCCTTGAGTACTTCAACTCCACCCACGGCGCCCGTAAGGGCCTGGCGGACACCGCGCTCAAGACGGCGAACTCGGGTTACCTGACCCGCCGTCTGGTCGACGTGTCGCAGGACTGCGTGATCATGGAGCTGGACTGCGGCACCGAGCGTGCGCTGGAAATGCGCGCGATCGTGCAGGGCGGCTCGACCATCGCTTCGCTTGGCGAGCGCATCCTCGGTCGCACGACCGCGGAAGACGTGGTCGACAAGGACGGCAACGTGGTCATCCCGACCGGCACCCTGCTCGACGAGCCGGCCGTGGCGAAGATCGAGGCCCTGAACATTCCGGGCATGAAGATCCGCTCGCCGCTGGTCTGCGAAGCCAAGATCGGTGTCTGCGGCAAGTGCTACGGGCGTGACCTCGCCCGCGGTACCCCGGTGAACATCGGCGAGGCCGTCGGCGTCATCGCGGCGCAGTCGATCGGTGAACCGGGCACGCAGCTGACCATGCGTACCTTCCACATCGGCGGTGCGGCGCAGCTGAACGAAACCTCGAACCTCGAGGCGGCTGTCGACGGCACTGTCGAGTTCCGCGACCTGCGCCTGATCGAGGATCAGCGCGGCCGCCGCGTGGTGCTGAGCCGTTCGGGTGAGATCGCCATCCTCGACATGGAAGGCCGCGAGCTCGCGGTCGATCGCATCCCCTACGGTGCGTATGTCATGTTCGACGACGGCCATATCATCTCGAAGGGTGATCGCATGGCCGAGTGGGATCCGTTCACCATGCCGGTGATCACGGAAACCGGCGGTGTCGTGAAGTACCAGGACCTGCTCGACAACAAGACGCTGACCGAGCAGGTCGACGAAGCGACGGGCATCGCCCAGCGCGTCGTCACCGAGTATCGCGCGGCCAGCAAGTCGAAGGAGGACCTCCGTCCTCGCCTGACCCTGACCGGCGAAGGTGCCGCCGAAGCCGCCCGCTACATGCTGGCGCCGGGCGCGGTGCTCTCGGTCGAGGATGGTGCGACCGTGCAGGCCGGTGACGTTCTCGCCCGTGTCGCTCGCGAATCCGCGAAGACCCGCGACATCACCGGCGGTCTGCCGCGCGTCGCCGAGCTCTTCGAGGCCCGCAAGCCGAAGGAAAATGCGATCATCGCGAAGGTCTCGGGCCGTGTCGTGTTCGGCAAGGACTACAAGGCCAAGCGCAAGATCGGCATCCAGCCCGAGGACGGCGGCGAGGTCGTGGAGTATCTGGTTCCGAAGTCGAAGGTGATCGACGTTCAGGAAGGCGACTACGTCAAGCGTGGCGACAACCTGATCGGCGGCTCGCCCGATCCGCACGACATTCTCGAGGTGCTCGGCATCGAGCCCCTGGCGGAATATCTCGTGTCGGAAATCCAGGAAGTCTATCGACTGCAGGGCGTGAAGATCAACGACAAGCACATCGAGGTGATCGTTCGCCAGATGCTGCAGAAGGTTGAGATCACCGAAGCCGGCGACACCACCCTGCTCCCCGGCGAGCAGGTGGATCGTACCGAGATGGACGAGACCAACGAGAAGCTGGCTCCGGGTCAGGCTCCCGCACAGGGCAAGCCGATCCTGCTCGGCATCACCAAGGCGTCGCTGCAGACCCGCAGCTTCATCTCGGCGGCGTCGTTCCAGGAGACCACCCGCGTCCTCACCGAGGCTGCGGTCCAGGGCAAGCAGGACACGCTGATCGGCCTCAAGGAGAACGTGATCGTCGGCCGTCTCATCCCCGCCGGCACCGGCGCGGGCATGAACCGTCTGCGTGTCGCCGCTACGAGCCGCGACGCCGCCCTCCGCGTCCAGCAGCGTGCGCTGCAGACCGCGCTGGTGGCGCCGAATTCGGCCGCGGAAGAGCGTGAAGCCGAGCATGCGCGCTCGGCACGCGACGCCGAGGGCACCGGCAGCGATCCGCTCGCCTCGGTCGTGCCCTCGGGCCATGGCACCGATGCCGACGCCGGGGACTATCTGACCGAGGAGTGATCTCCTCGCGACGTTAGGAACTGACGCAAGAAACACCGCCGTCCGGGCAACCGGACGGCGGTTTTCTTTTGGGGCGAGCCGAGCAGTTTGCGCGGCCGTCCGGGTGTGGCGCGATTGCCTGTGTCACCATGCTCCGGCGAGAATGCGCGCGGGCGGGACGTTGGAGAAACACATGCTTCGACACGTGCCTGCCTTCCTGCTGATCCTCGGCCCGGTCCCGATGGCCGGGGCCGACCCCGCACCCGCCGCCCAGCGCGCCGGGCAATGCTCGATGAACTCCCTGCCAGAGCCGGAGAAGCGGCGGCTGATCGAGGGCTACAAGCTGCGACTCAAGACCCAGGGCCGCGCCGGCGCCGATGCCTGGGCGAAGTCGCAGGAGGAATCCACCTACCAGCAGCTCGTGGCGCAAGGCTCCTGCCCGGCCACCCGCGCCACCGCGCCACGCCAGGCCGCAAGGGGCCCCGCCCCCGCGCGCACGGCCGGCAAAAAAGTGATCCTCAACAAACAGGGCAAGCCGTGCCGCAACATCACGGTGGAGAACCAGGTATTCCCCGGCTTTGGCGGCGAGCCAATGCGATTGGCGCTGGTGCAGGTCTGCAAGGACTGACGCAGGCGGAAAATAATCCGGCGCAGGCGATTTCCCCGAACCCCGTTCGTCGTCAGACTTGGGAAATACAGGGCGCTTCCGGCGGACCAGAAGGAGAGGAACGATGCGGGTAATGGTGCTGGTGAAGGCAACCGAGGACAGCGAAGCGGGCCTGATGCCCTCGACCGAGCTGCTCGACGCGATGATGAAGTATAATGAGGAGCTGGTGCAGGCCGGGATCATGACCGGCGGCGACGGGCTCAAGCCTTCCTCCGCAGGCGTGCGGATCGCATTCGACGGAGCGGGGCGCACCGTGATCGATGGCCCCTTTGCCGCAACCCGCGAGCTGGTCGCCGGCTATTGGCTGTGGGAAGTCAAGGACATGGACGAAGCGATCGCCTGGGCGAAGCGCTGCCCCAATCCGATGCCCGGCCCGAGCGAACTCGAGATCCGGCCCTTTTACGAGATGGCTGATTTCGGCGCGGAGCTCACGCCCGAGATCGCCGAGCGCGAGGCCCGGCTGCGCGAGCAGACCGAGAACCGCTGACCGCCACGATCGACAAGCACCGGAATGGATCAATCCCATTTCGCTTCACAGGGCCGTTACGCTGCCATGGGATCGAGGCGGGATTGATCCCTAGGGCCTTCCGGGGGATGATGGACGCACTTCGTCTTCGAACGTGTTGAAATCCGGGAACGATGCCATGTCGATCGGTCGCTGCTGCGCGCTTCTGCTCTGCCTGCTCACCCCGGCCCTGGCTCAGGCGCAGACGGGTTCGTCCGACATCGTCGTGCAGGGCAATGGCGAGGAGAAGAAGAGCGACTGGCGCCGCGCCGAGACCGCGCACCTGATCGTCTACAGCGACGGCAGCGAAAGCGAGCTCAAGCGCGTCATCACCAATCTTGAGCGGCTGCACGGTCTGCTTTCGCGCATCTATCGTGGCGGGGCGAAGACGGACGAGACCGCCAAGCTGCAGGTCACGCTATTCGGCGACGGCAATTTCCAGGACAAGCTGGGTCTGCGCAACGTCCGCGGGATCGAAGGCCCCTATGCCGGCAGCTTCGCCGAGCAGCGCTATTACGACATGCGCGAGGAAGGCGACGTGATCGCCATCGCGCGCAAGGACCAGCTGCTCGACATGAACACCAAGCGGGCCGAGGACCTCGACTGCGCCGACGCGCTGGCCGAAGGCGCGTGGGACTGCCCCTTCCCGCCTCCCTATTTCCCGCCGCTGGTCCGGCGCTGGGATGCTGTGCTCTACTCGGCCTTCGCCCAGCACTTCCTGCGCACCCATACGCCGGACGTGTTCCCCCGCTGGTACATCGACGGCGTCGGCGCGATCTTCTCGACATTGCTGGTGCGCGAGAACGGCGTGATCGACTATGCCCGCGCGCCTGACGGCTATCGCGCCTTCTACCGCGCCTATCAGCCGATCGACGTGGGAGATGTGGTGACCGGCCGCTATCTCGATGCGCCGAAGAACCAGTGGAATCCCTATCAGGCCTGGGCGATCGCCCATTATTTCCTGTTCTCGAACCTGAAGGCCGAACGATCCAAGCAGTTCCGCGCCTATCTGGCCGCGATCGGCCGGGGCAGGCCGATGGCCGAGGCGGCGCAGGTGTTCGGCGATCTGGGCAAGCTGCGCGCCGATCTGACCACCTATCGCGGCAGTGTGCTCGCCTATGCCCGGACCGCCAAGCCGCTGGCGCGCGAGGAGGAGCCGCTGGTCACCCGCCTGTCGCTAACCGGTGGCGCGATGGTCGAGGCCCGTCTCCAGCTGGGCGCGCGCCTTGCCCCCTTCCCCACCGATACCGCCGCCGCGGAGCCCTGGCTCAGCCAGTTGCGCGGCAGGCTCGCCACCCTGCCCTATGAACCCGAGGCGATGCTGGTCGAGGCCGAGGCCGAATGCCGCGCCGGCCACGCCGATACCTGCCTCACCATGGCCGAGCGCGTGCTGGAGAAATCGCCGGACGATATCCGTGCGCTGAGCTGGAAGGGCGTCGCGCTGACGACGCAGGCGGTTGCGGCGCCGGCCGCGGAACGCGCCGCCCTGCTCGCCGCCGCCCGCAAGACGCTGGAGCGCACGATCCAGCTCGACGGCGAAGCGCCGCTGCCGCTGATCGCCTATTTCCAGAGCTATGCCCGCCTCGGCGAGCGCGTGTCCGATACGGCGATGCGTGGCCTGGCCATCGCGATCCGCGCGGTGCCGGCAGCCCCTGCCCCGCGGCTTTACATGGCGCAGGAGCTGGTGCGGCAGAACCATGCCGATCTCGCCCGCCAGGTCGTCTGGCCGCTGCTCTACGGCGCCGACGACACACCCGAGAAGCGCGCTGCCCAGGCGCTGTTCACCGGCGGCAGCGCCACCGCCGCGCGCTAGTCGCGCTCGAGCTTCCAGGCGGCGTCGAGATATTTCTCCGCCGCCACCCTGAGCGCCGGCTCCTCGTCAAAGGCTTCGGCCGGCAGAGGCGCGATGCCAAGCCCTTCCATCACCACCCACAAGGCGAACTTGCGCGAGGGCTCCTGCTCGACACCGAAATCGATGCGCAGCCGTTCCTCGCCCCGCGCGCGCTCGGCTTCGCTGAGCGCCTCGGGTTCGTCGGTGTCGAAATAGTGGAGTAGCAGTGCGTCGAGGTCCATGTGCCCTACTTCGGCGCACGGACCCCGATCTGCAAGCGGGGCAATTACGCCGCTTCGCCGCTCGCAAGCCATGCGGCGCATTCCGGGCCGAGCTCGGCCAGCGCCATCGCCTCGTAATTGGCGACATCCTGAGCGGTGAGCACCTCGCGCCAGCGGCCATTGGTGCCCTTGTTGATGAAGGTCTCCGCCCCGCCGTCCCAGAACACGCCGCCCAGCGGCGCCGACCTGGCGGCATTGGCCTTCATCCAGTCGAAGCTGCAATGGCGCAGGATACGCGGGAAGCTCTCCGCCTCGATCTCGATGTCGAGGAAGGCCGCGATCTTGCGGATCTCGCCCGCCAGGTCGCGCTTCAGCGCCTCGAAATGGACGAGATGGACGTTGGGCAGGTCGCGCACCGCCCACCAGCTGCGCACATTCTCCCAGAAGGACCAGAACGGGGCGCCATCGCCGTCGAGCCATTCGCGGAAATATTCGGCGACATCGGGATTGGCGCGCGGGATCGGCGGGCCAACCCGGCCGGGCGTGTTGTTGAGGATCTCGTACCAGGCGTCGGTCGCGTGGAAGTGATGGTTGTGCAGGCTCCACGCCACGTCGCGGCCGTCACGCGCGACATAGAGATATTTGGCTCTGGGGCTGAAGCGCAGCGCGTCCACCGGCAGATGTGTCTTCAGGATCCGGCGATGCTCCTGCTCCTCGAGCGCGGCGAGCTTCACCAGCACCGGCGGCACGCGCAGGTCTACCCAGGGCGAGATCTCGGCCACCGAAACCTCGGGATCGCCACCGAAGATCAGTTGGGCGACGATCTGCTGCGTCCAGGTGGTGCCGGCCTTGGCATAGGTCGAGACGACCACGTCATCGGCGCGAAACGACAGGTCGTTCCACACGGTCGAATCGAAATGGTGGTTGTGCAGCTCACGCAGCTTACGCGGATACGCCGCCGGCTTCGCAGCCGGCGCAAAGGTCACGGGCATCTCGTCAGTCCTTCAGGGGGTGCGACCAGTGATTTATTCTTGCAACACACCAGCGTCAATTTTCAAATCACGCCAAGTGTTATCAAGATAAACGAGCGCTATAGCCCGGTGCTATACCGTAAAACTGCAGTAACTCCCTGAAACAATTGAAACGAGAATTACCGTTGACTATCAGGACTTTGCACATCGATTTACCAAAATCGACGCGCAACGCCCGGTCAGAATTCCAATGTCGCCCGGAGCGTGAGCACGGTCACCCGTGCCGCATCGACATCGCCGCCGCGATTCCAGATGAACTGCACGTCGGGCTGCAGCGTCAGGAAATCGGTAAGCTTGTCGGAGAAGGTGAATTCCACCGCATTCTCGGCCTGCGCGGTATGCACGCCGTCGCCGCGCAACAGGTCGCGATACCCCCTCGAAAGATAGGCCTGGTTCACGCCGAAGGAGACCTGGCTATCGTCGCGACCGGGCAGGACATGGGTGGCGAGCACGCCCGCCTGCCAGCCGCCCTTGAACGGGCTGGTCTTGCCGTCCGAGATGCCGGCGCGGACGAACAGGCTGGTGGCGAAGGGGCCGTCCTGGTCACCAATCGCCTTCTGCGCGATCACATAGGCGCCGCGCGCATGGCGGCGGATCGGATCCCCAGCGCTGTCGGTCTCGGCGATGTCGTCCTGGCGCTCGCTATAGCCCCAGGCACCCAGCGCGAACTTGTTGCCATCCTTCTCCACGCCCGCCTCGCCGATCAGCAGCACACCGTGGTGGAAGTCGAATGCGTGGCCGCGATCGTCGCCGAGCGCGCCGGCGGTGGCATTGAGCAGCGCGACCCGTGCGAAGCCCGCGCCGCCGAAACGCTGCTCAAGCCGCACGGCCAGCGCCGTCGTCGGGAAGATCGAAGGGCCGTTGGGCCCGGTCGAGGCGATTTCCGAGCCCACGCCGAAGGCCGGGGCGATCAGCAGGCCGGCGGCATCATTGGCGTAGAATTCGCTGTTGAGGTCATACAGGCCGGCGCGCAGCGAGGTTGCGGCGCCGAGCTTCTGCTCCACCCAGATCTCGAACAGGCGCAGCTTCGCACTGGCGACTTCGATATTATCGACGCCCTGCAGCGTACCCGCCGCGTCATTGGGGCGGCCGCCCAGATTGTTGAGCACGTCGACATGGAAGCTCGCGCCGTTCCAGCCGACCAGGCGCTCCAGATCGCCATTCGCTTCGATGTTCAGGTCGTCCAGCCCGAAACTGCGCAGCTTGCGCCGGTCCGCCGCCACGCCCGAGAGATCGGCGCGATAGGTGGCACCGATATCGAGTGCCGGCTCCTGCGCGTCCTGCGCAAATGCCGAAGGAATGACCAGCAGAGAAAGTACGGACACCGCCGCACCGAAATTCGCACGCATTTAGCAAGCCCCAGTTACCGACATCCCTCGGAAACATTTGTAGAGGGCTCGAACCCGCAGCGGACTTTCCACCTATAATTCGTGCTGAAACCGGATGCCGCGACAGGCACCGCGCGGGAGACTTTCGTGAAGATCACGTCGCTCAACAAGGCAACGACCCAGGCTGCCGCCGTTCTTATCGGCATCACCGCGCTTTCGGGCGGCACCGGGCTGTTCATCGTTGCAAAGGAAAACAACGCGATCGCCCAGCAGGCGGCCGCCGCGGGCCTGCTCCAGAACCATATGGAAGCGGACATGATGCACGACGCGGTCCGCGCGGACGTGCTCGCCGCGCTGGTCGGCGGCGACGACGCCGCGCGCAAGCAGACGCTCGATGATCTCAAGGATCATCTCGGCACGCTTTCCCGGACGATCAACGAGGATGCCGCCTTCCAGGGCATCGACAGCATCGTAGCTGCGACGAGCAAGCTCAAGGCGCCGATGGACGCCTATGCCGCCGCCGCGCAGAAGATCGTCGATACCGCCGCCAGCGATCCCCTCGCCGCCCGCGCGCAGATGCCCGGCTTCATGGACCAGTTCCGCGCGCTCGAGAAATCGATGGAAAGCGCTTCGGAAGCGATCGAGGGCCATGCAAAGGAAGTCGCCTCCAGCTCGGCCACGCTCGGCACGGTGGCGATGATCGTCCTGTTCCTCACGCTGCTGGCGGGCATGGCCGCCGCATTCCTGCTGGCCCAGGCCGCACGCCGCTTGCTCGTCCGCCCGCTGCTCGACCTTGCCGACACCATGCGCGCGCTCGACAGCGGAGACCTGTCGGTCAAGGTGCCGCACGCCGCACGCGAAGACGAACTGGGCGGCATGGCCCAGGCGATCGATGCCTTCCGCGACAAGCTCAAGGCCGCCGAGGAAGCCAAGGAAGCACAGACCAAGCTGATCGTCGAAACGATCGGCACCAGCCTCGACGCGATGGCACGGGGCGACCTCAGCGTCGAGATCGATGCCGAGCTCACCGGTCCGTTCGCCGCGCTCAAGCGCAGCTTCAACGATGCCGCGCACGGCCTCCGATCGCTGATCGGCACGGTTGTCACCGGCACCGAGAATATCCGCACCGGCGCCAATGAGATCGCCTCCGCTTCCGAGGATCTCGCCCGCCGTACCGAACGCAATGCCGCAACGCTCGAAGAGACCAATGCCGCGGTCAATGCGATCGATCACCGCCTCAAGTCGATCGCGCTCTCGGCCAACGAGACGCTGTCGCGCGCCGATGGCGCCATCGCCGTGGTCGGTACCGGCCGCGCGATCGCCGACGAAGCGGTGCAGGCGATGACCCGGGTCAGCGAAAGCGCCAAGGGCATCGACTCGGTTATCGAGGGGCTGGACAAGATCGCCTTCCAGACCCGCGTTCTCGCGATGAACGCCGCCGTCGAAGCCGGCCGCGCCGGTGAGGCAGGCCGCGGCTTCGCAGTGGTCGCCGATCTCGTCTCCGCGCTCGCCATGCGCGCCGAGGAAGAAGCCGGCCGCGCCCGCGACCAACTCACCCATACCCAGGCCGAAGTCGTCACCGCGGTCGACGCCGTGATGAAGGTCGATGGCGCGCTTGCCGATATCTCGGGCGATGTCGGCCAGGTCCATGCCCTGATCGGCACGATGGCGGAGGACAACAACGCCCAGAGCCATGCGATCAGCCAGGTCAGCGAAGCGATCGGCGACATGGATCGCGGCACCCAGCAGAACGCCGCGATGGTCGAGGAAACCTCGGCAGCCGCGCGCAACCTCACCCAGGAAGTGGACTCGCTGGCGGACAGTGCCGCGAACTTCACGATCGACGCCCCGCACGGCCACCGCGCCGCGCCGCAGCGCCAGGTCGTGAACGGCACCACCGTGCACTAGGTTCAGGCCATACCGGAAAATGAGAAGAGCCGGCGCGGTATCCACCACGCCGGCTCTCTTCGTTTCAGCGCTCAGCGGGCGATCAGAACTTCACCTTCACGCCGAACTTTCCGGTGAAGCTGTAGTCTTCATACTGCAGCAGCCGCTGGCCACCCTGGAAGTTGCGATAGGCGAAATAGGGCTCGTTGGTCAGGTTGATCAGGTCGCCGAACACCTGGACGTTCTTGGTCACCCAGTATTTGGCGCTGATGTCGAGCTGGAAGTGGTTGTCGACATAGCGGTCCTCGCTCGCATCGTCGCCCAGCTCGTCCAGATACTTGTCGCGATAGGTGCCGGCGACGCGGAACGAGACCGCCCCCTTCTCATAGCCGAGCACCACGTTGAACGTATTGCGCGAAGACGAAGGCAGCGAGATTCGGCGCGGATCGCCGATATCGCCATCCTCCAGCACCGTGCCCTTGGCATCGGTGAAGGTGTAGTTGATCTGGGTCAGCAGCCCGCTGAGTACGCCCGGCAGGAAGCTGTAGACCTGGCTGTAGCTGAACTCGATGCCGTCGATACGTGCGCTCGGCCCGTTGTATGGCACCTGCGCCTCGTCGAGCACGCCGCCGTTATAGGCATAGTCCTCATACACGCGATCGACGATGTAGTTCTTGATATCCTTGTGGAAATAGCCAAGCGAGATGCCGCCGCCCTTGCCGAAATAATATTCGGCCGCGGCATCGAAGTTCCAGGCTTCATAAGGCTTGAGGTTCGGGTTTCCGAACTCGCCCTCATTGTCCTCGATCACCACGCGCGGGGCGAGCTTCGAGAATTTCGGGCGCACCAGGCTGCGATAGCCGGCAGCGCGCAGGACGAGGCCATTGGTCGGCTCGAAACGCGCGGTCAGGCTGGGCAGCCAGTCGGTATAGCTGCGGGTGACGCGGATCGGCGTGACCGTCTCGTCATCCAGGTTCAGTTCCTGGCCCTGGATGTCGTTATAGGTGTGCTCCATACGCACGCCGGCGATCAGACGGATCTTCGAACTGTCCCAGCGTGCGAGCAGATAGCCGGCCGAGACGTCTTCCTTCACCTTGTAGTCACTGTCGTTCGAGCTTTCGAACGTGTCGCCGTCATCCAGCTCGAACAGGCCGCTATTGTTCTTGAAATAATTGCGGAACGCGGTCTTCGACAACGCCGGCTCGATGTTCGCCAGGTCATAGTCCTGCGGACCGAGCAGATCCTTCATCGTCAGGTCGCCCGGGCCGTCATATTCATAGACGTCGATGTTCGCGTTGTAGCGCTTGGTGCGCCAGCGGAACTTGGCGCCGCCCTGCACGGTGAACTCGCCTCCGCCGGTTGCGAAGGTCCTGGCGACGTCCGCCTTGGCCGACCATTCGGTATCGACCGAGTCGCTCAGCGTGGTGCGCTCGAGCTTGTCGAACTCATATTCGCTGGCGTTGTAGAAGGCGTTGGCGCCCGCCAGGATGTTGTAGCGGGTCTTCATCGGGTTGGCATAGTCGAATGCCACGATGAAATTGTCACCGTCGTCGAACTTGCGCTCGAACGCGGCCGGATCGATCGAGCCGTTCTCGCGCTCGCTCGAACGCGCCCAGCTGCCCGAATAGTTGAGCTTCCAGCCATTGGCCTTGGTCTCGCCGCCCAGCGTGATCGACTTGATCTCCTGGCGCTCGAACCGGTCCTTCAGGTCGCGGGTGACGGTGATTTCGCCATCCTGCGAGTCGAAGGTCGCGCCGGTGGCGGTCGCGCTGGTCGGCGACTCGTCCATCTCGAAGGTCAGGCGGCGGCGATATTCCTGATCGTCGAAGCGCGAGTAGAGGCCTCGGGCATAGAGCGTCGTGGTGTCGCTGGGCTTGAAGTCGAGCGACAGCGACGAGCTGAAGCGCTGCCGCTCCACGTCATAGTCGCGATACTCCATGGTGTCGGCATAGGCCTTGCCACCATCCTCGTCCCAGCCATCCATTTCCTCGTTGTTCGTCGCGAACTTGCGCTGATAATAGGAGACACCGCCGGCGATACCGAAATTGTCGGTGATCCGCGTCGAGAAATCGAGACCGACCTTGGGCGTCACCGCCTCGCGCAGATTGTTGTAGCTGCCCTCGACCGAGACGGTCAGCAGGTCCTTCTTGCGAGCGAAGGCGCTCACCGTGTTGATCTCGATCGACGCACCGATCCTATCGGCGTCCATGTCCGGCGTCAGCGACTTCTTGACCTCGATCGACTCGATCGTGTCGCTCGAGATCACGTCGAGCGCGACCGAACGGATGTCGGATTCGGGCGAGGGCAGACGGGTACCGTTCACGGAGGTGGCGTTAAGCTCCGGATCGAGGCCGCGAACGGAGACGAAGCGCCCCTCGCCCTGATCGTTGAGGATGTTGACGCCGGGCAGGCGGCGCAGCGATTCCGCGACATTCTGGTCCGGGAACTGGCCGACCGAGTCCCGGGTGATCACGCTCTCCACGCCGTCCGCGGCGCGCTGGCGCGATAGCGAACCGAGCAGGTTGGCGCGCTGGCCCATGACGAGGATCTGGCTGCCGTCGGTGCCGAGCACCAGATTCTGCTGGGCCACGCCGTTCTCGGGCACGACGATCTTCTCGTCGCGGGCCGGCACGCCGGCGAACTCGGCGCGCAGCGTATAGGTGCCGGCCGGCACATCGGAGAAGCGAAAGCTGCCCGAAGCGTCAGCCTCGGTGGTCCGGCCCAGCTCGACGATGGTGACGCGCGCACCCTGGAGGTTGCGGGTTCCGCTCGCTTCCGAGACGTTGCCGGTCACGTCATTGGCATAAGCGGATACCGGCACGGCGAAGAGCACCGCGCCAAACATCAGGCGCGTGCGGAAGGACGGTTTGCGAGACATCGGAATTCAACCCCCATCAGGAATGCGGGGGCCGCGTTGCAACCGATCATGAACGGTACATTGCGTCTCGGCGACACTTCAATGACATGAGGGCCAGCTATCTGATTTCCATAGACTCTTTTCGTCACCCGCCCCTGTGCGAAATGTTGCGGCGCAACAGTATCAGGCGATCCGGAAACATTTCGCCGGCGTCACGCCCGTTGCACAGCCGCCCCGCTCCCCTTATCTCCGCGCGCATGTCGACCGAACTCTACGACCTCACCGTCCCCGTCTTCCTGCGTGGCTTCAAGGCCATGTCGGCGTTCCTCGAAAAGGCACGCATCTGGGCGGACGAGAACAGCATCCCGCATGCCGAGCTGCTCGAAGCGCGCCTTGCCGACGACATGGCGCCGCTGAGCTCGCAGATCCAGCGCGTCAGCGACGGCGCCAAGTTCGCCCTCGCCCGGCTCGGCCAGCTCGAGGCACCGGCGATGGCGGATACCGAGACCAGCTTCGATGAGCTGCAGGCCCGCATCGCCGCGACCGTGGCCTTCCTCAAGTCGGTCCCGCGCGAAGCGGTCGACGGGCGCGAGGACGCTGATATCGAAGTGAAGACGCCGAACCGCAGCTTCCACTTCAAGGGCCTGCCCTACGTCACCACCTTCGCGCTGCCGAACTTCTACTTCCACATCACCACCGCCTACGCGATCCTGCGCCACAAGGGGGCGCCGCTCGGCAAGATGGACTTCCTGGGCGGCATCTGATGGTCCGGATCGCGGTGATCGGCGCGGGCGCCATCGGCGGCACCCTCGCCGCCTGGCTCGCCCAGAGCCATGACGTGACGGTCTGCGCCCGCTCGCCGCTCGCCGACCTGGAGGTCGAGACGCTCGAAGGCGTGATACAGGCTACCCCGCGCATCCTCACCGATCCCGCGGAGGCGACCCAAGTCGACTGGGTGCTCTGCACCACAAAGACCTATGACTGCCCCGCCGCGGCCGCCTGGCTGCCCGGGCTGATGGGCCCCACCACCCGCCTGGCGGTGATCCAGAACGGCGTCGAGCAGCGCGAGCGCTTCCCCCAGGTCCCCGCCCAGCGCACCGTGCCGGTCATCATCGACCTGCCCGCCGAGCGCACTGCGCCGGGCCGCATCATCCAGCGCCGTGAGGGCACCATCCATGTGCCCGAGGGCGAAGCCGGCGAGGCGCTGGTCGCGCTGTTCACCGACACGCCGATCGACGCCCAGACCACGCCGGACTTCCTCACCGCCGCCTGGCGCAAGCTCGCGATCAACTGCTCGGGCATCGTCAGTGCCATCACCCACCGCCCCGCCGAAGTCGCCAATGACGAAGGCGCGGCGGAAGTGATGCGGGCGCTGGTCCGTGAGTGCATCGCGGTCGGCCGGGCCGAGGGTGCCGACCTGCCCGACAAGCTCGCCGACCAGGTGGTGAAGTGGACCACGCTCGCCCACCCGCAATCGGTCAACTCGCTCCACGCCGATTTCGAAGCCGGCCGCCAGACCGAAGTCGATGCCCGCAACCAGGTCATCGTCCGCCTCGGCGCGAAGCACGGCATCGACGCGCCGATGAACCGGGCGCTCGCATCAATACTGATCGCCGCTTCCACCCGTCCTTAACCGTTTCGGGGGCAGAACCCGGCCATGGAAGCCGGAGTTCGCGCCTTGTTGCTTAACCGGAGCGTCTGGTTCGTCGTCCTGCTGGCGATGGCCGGGCTGTATGGCATCTTTGCGTTCGACATCTTCCGCGACGAGACCTCGTCGGTCACCGACCGCAAGCTGCGGATCGAGCTGGACGAGTTCCTGCTCTTCGCATCGGCACTCATCCTGTTGCTCTTCAGCTATGGACTGAACCAGCACCGCGCGCGTGGGCGCGAGCGAGACCGCCGCATCGCGGCGGAGCGCAGCGCGCGCGACCTAGGCTATCACGACGCGCTCACCGGCATGCCCAATCGCCGCGCCTTCGACGAAGCGCTCGGCAAGCTCACGCCGAGCGGGCTCCATGCCGTGCTGATGCTCGACCTCAACGGGTTCAAGGCGATCAACGACACCCATGGCCACGGCGCCGGTGACGCCCTGCTGCGCGTCGTCGCCGATCGCATCGCCGGCGCGGTACGCGAGGGCGACACCGCCGCGCGGCTGGGCGGCGACGAGTTCGCGGTCATCACCCCCGGCCTCGCCAATCCCGAGATCGCCAGGGTCATCGCGGGCCGGCTCGCGGAGAGCATTGCCCGCCCGGTCTTCGTCGAAGGGCGCACGCTGCATGTCGGCACCGGCATCGGCATCGCCCTGTCGCGCGCCGAGAAGCTCGGCCCGGCGGAACTGACCCGCCGCGCCGACCTTGCCCTCTACGCCGCCAAGCGCAGCGAAGGCGTGCCCTGGCGGGTCTACGGGCCGGAGCTCGAGGCGTAGCCATAGCTCCAGCCCGGGCAGTCTTGCCCAGCCCGTTGAACTTGCTGGCCGAAGCGCGATAGGGGCCAGCCAGCAACGATGGAGCTGCGCCCATGATCAGAATCATCTGCGTCGATGCCGATGACACGCTGTGGCACAATATGCGTCACTTCAACGCCGCGCTGCAGGCGTTTCAGGCATTACTCCTGCCATTCGCCGAAGCGTCCGTGACGCAGGCCGCCCTGGATGAAGCGGAGAACCGGAATCGCCACGCCTATGGCTATGGCGCGAAAGGCTTCACGCTGGCGATGATCGAGACGGCGATGGAAGTTGCGGGCGATGCTTTCTCCCGGGACCTCGTAGCCCATATCCTTGACGCCGGGCGGATGCTGCTGACCCATCCCGTCGAGTTGTTCGACGGCATCGACCATACATTGCGCGCGCTGAAGGAACGCGGGGATCTGATCCTGGTGACCAAGGGCGACCTGCTGCACCAGGAAACGAAACTGGCCGCGTCCGGCCTCGGCGACCTTTTCACCGGGGTTGAGATCGTCAGCGACAAAACCGAGCAGACCTTCCAGAGGCTCTTCGCGAAATATGATGTCGCGCCCGGCGAATGCATCATGGCGGGCGACTCTATGCGATCCGATGTTCTGGCACCGCTGAACGCTGGCGCCTGGGCCGCCTATATTCCCCAGGAGGGTGCGTGGGCCCATGAAGTTGCGGATCGACCGAGCGAGCAAGGCCGCTTCAGGCAGCTTTCGAAGCTGTCCGAACTGATCGGGTGGATAGACGAGATCAACCGAACCGCCTCGAGCAACTGAACCCTGCTGCCGGCGCCCGGCTTCTCAGAGCTCCACGATCCGCGTCCCCAGCCGCACCGCCTCGTCCCGGTCGTGCGTCACCATCAGGATCGGCAGCCGCACTTCGTCGCGCAGGCGCTCGATCAGCGTCATGATCTCCTCGCGCCGCGCCCTATCGAGCGAGGACAGGGGCTCGTCGAGCAGCAGGAAGCGCGGATCGGAGAGCAGCGCCCGCCCGATCGCCACACGCCGCGCCTCGCCGCCCGAAAGCGTACGCGGCCAGCGGTCGAGCAGGTGGGCGATGCCGAGCAGCGCAATCGTCTCTTCCACGTCCAGCCCGGCCTCGTCGCGCCGGCCATAGAGCAGGTTCGCCCGTACCCGCAGGTGCGGGAACAGCCGCGGTTCCTGGAAGACATAGCCGGCGCGGCGCTCGGCTACCGGTACGTCGATTGCAGCCGTCGCATCGAACAGCGTTTCGCCCGCCACCCGCACATGCCCGGCATCAGGCTCGATCAGCCCGGCAACCATGTTGAGCACGCTGGTCTTGCCCGCGCCGGAGGGGCCGAACAGCACGGTGAGCCCGTCGCCCGCCTCGATCCGGCAGGCGATCTCGGCCTCGCCGATCCGCTTGGTCAGCGCGATGTCAAAGGACATGCAGCCCCCTGCCCGCGCGCCGCGCGATCAGCTCCGAGGCAAGCAAGGCCGCCAGCGAGAGCAGTACCGAGATGCCCGCCAGCCGCAGCACCATCGCCTCTCCGCCCGGCACCTGGAGCGCGGCATAGATGGCGAGCGGAAGGGTCTGTGTCTCCCCCGGCACGTTCGACACGAAGGTGATCGTCGCGCCGAACTCGCCCAGCGCCCGCGCAAAGCCCAATACCGTGCCGGCCAGCACGCCCGGCAGGCTGAGCGGCAGGGTCACGCTGGTGAACACCCGCCAGCGCCCGGCACCCAGCGTCGCCGCGGCCTGCTCCAACCGCCGGTCGACCGCCTCGATCGACAGCCGCATCGCCCGCACCATCAGCGGCAGCGCCATCACCGCGCTCGCAATTGCCGCCCCGGTCCATCGGAACAGCACCGAGACACCAAACCAGCTCTCCAGCCAGCTCCCGATCGGCCCGGCGGGGGCGAAGGCGAGCAGCAGCAGCCAGCCTGTGACGACAGGCGGCACCACCAGAGGCAGGTGTACCAGCCCGTCGAGCAGCAGCTTGCCCGGAAACCGCCCACGCGCCAGCAGCCAGGCCAGCGCGAACGCCACCGGCAGGCATGCGAGCACCGCCACCCCGCCCACCTTCAGCGATAGCCAGACAATGCCCCAGAGCTCGGGGGTCATCGGGTAAACTCGCCTGGGGCCGGGGAATCAGGCATCCCCGCGCTTCACCGGGAACTTCAGGATGCCGAAGCCGACGGCGAACCCTATCAGCAGCCCGATCGCCATATTGTCGATGAGCGCGCCCAGGATGATGCCGCCAAACACGCCCGCGGCGAACCCGATCGAACCGTTTCTGCTCATCAAATGCCCCCGCGATCGGCTCCATGCCGCGAATGGGCCACTAAAGGCGAAGCCAGGGCCCCGGGTCAACCGAGCGACCTTCCTCTAAAGCGGCCGGAACCCGAAGCGACGGAAGATCGCCTTGCCCTCGCCGCTCAGCAGGAAGCGGCGGAACGGCTCGGCGTCCGGGCTGGTCGAGGCCTTGAGCCGCGCCAGCGGGTAGCGGATCGGCGGATGGCTACGCTCGGTGAAGATCGCGGCGATCCGGACCTTGCCAGATGCCTGGGCGTCGGTCGCGTAGACGATCCCGCGCGGCACGACACCCCTCTCGACCAGCGCGAGTGCGGCGCGCACGCTCTCGGCACGCACGATATTGGGCTCGACCGCCGCCCAGCGCCCGCCGCTCTCGAGCGCCGCCTTGGCATAGCGCCCTGCCGGCACGGCATCGGGATCGGCAATCGCCACGCGGGTCTTGCCCAGCGCGCGCAGCTCGTCCTGGGGCCGGGCGAGCGGCGCGCCGGCCGGGGCGACGATCACCAGCCGGTTGCCGAGGAACGGCGTGCGGGTGCCCGGCACGATCAGCCCGCTCTTCTCGATATCGTCCATCCAGGGTTCGTCGGCCGATGCGAACAGATCGGCGGCGGCGCCGGCCGCGATCTGCCGGGCCAGCGCCGAGCTTGCCGCGAAGGAGCAGACCGGCCGGACATGGCCCTTGCGCGCCCAAGCATCGGCCGCGGCGGTCATCGATTCCTGCAGGCTGGCGGCGGCCAGCACCAACGGCGCCTGCGCAGCCCGTGCGGTAGGCGGCCCGGCCAGCGTCACCGCTCCGATACCGGCGAGCAGCGCCCGCCGGTCGATCCCTGGGTTGGTCGTCATGCCCCCTGCCTGACAGTCGCCGGGCGGGGAGGCAAGGCCCTCACTTGAGACGCAGCGCCTTGCGGACATCGGCCCAGCGTACCAGCTTGAAATTCTGCGCGGCGGGGGCGTTGTCGCCGTCCTGCGCAAGCATCAGCCCGCCCTGGAGACCCGAACCGAAGCCGGCGGTGGAGACTTCGATGCCATCGGTCTCGCTGGTCGCACCGAATTTGCCGGCGGTGATCCGGAAACGCCCGGCATAGGCCAGGTCAGGCAGCCGCCATAGGCCATACGCGCTGTCACCTTGGCTCGAGACGACCAGATAGCCGCCCCGCGTGCCCTGGACGGCAATCGCCACGCCTTCGACATCGGCAACCAGCGTCTTGCCGTCGGCTGCGATCACCTTCTCGCCGCCAAGGGCATCACGGGAGTTCGCGCCGAAGCGCCAGACGCCGACATCCTCCTCGCCGACGTAGAGCAGGCCGGTACGATCGTCCGCGACACAGCCTTCGGACTGGGTTGCAAGCTTCATCGTGCGCACCCGGTCCGCCTTGATCGCCCCGCCCTCGGGCAGGATCTCCATCTGCACGATCGTGCCGGCCTTGTGGACGACAAAGGCGTACAGCTTGCCGCCGCGCGGCGCGTACATGCACAGGCCATAGGCTTCGCCGGCACCGGCATCGAAACGGCCGATCTCGGTGAGCTTCGCCGCCTTGGTATCGAGCGTATAGAGCGCCAGCTTCGCGTTCGCCTTGTCGTTGCGGTCGCTGGCCGCGACGATCACCTGCCCGCGCCAGCTGCGCAGGTCGACATTGTTGACCCGGCCAGCCGGCAGGGTCGAACGGAGCTTGCCGGACAGGTCATAGACGTTGAGCCCCGCCTTCTTGTCGGTCGCGACGATCAGGCTTTGCCGCGGATCGCGGGCATTGCGCCAGATCGCAGGATCGTCCGCGGCATCCTCAAGGCTCGCCACCGCCACCGTCTCGCCAACCGCATGAACCTGCGCGGTCGGCACGTTCTGCGCGGCAGGCGCAGTCTGAAGCAGCATCAGCGTGGCAAGCAACATGGTATCCCCCTTCAAGTCCGCTCGGGCCTTTATGAAGCGATTGAGACGCTTGGGTTACACTTCGTGACCAGGGTGTTGCGACTGGCGCCCGCCCGGCCCCCTCGATAGGCTGCGACGTCAGGGGGAACGAATCACGTGATCATCGGCATCGATCTTGGCACCACCAACAGTGCCGTCGCGATTTGGCGCGACGGGGAATCCGTGCTCATTCCCAATGCGATCGGTGACCTGCTGACTCCTTCCGCCGTATCGGTTGACGAGAGCGGCGCGGTGATGGTCGGCATGGCCGCGCGCGAGCGCCAGTCCACCCATCCTCGCGACACCGTCACCGCCTTCAAGCGCTATATGGGCACTCAGCAAACGGTGACTCTGGGCAAGCGCAAGTTCGATTCGGAGGAGCTGTCGGCCCTCGTCCTGCGCCAGCTCAAGGCCGATGCGGAAGCCTTTACCGGCGAGAAGGTGACCGGCGCGGTCGTCACCGTCCCCGCCTATTTCAACGATCGCCAGCGCAAGGCCACCCGCCGCGCCGGCGAGCTGGCGGGACTCAAGGTCGAGCGGCTGGTCAACGAGCCGACTGCGGCCGCGCTCGCCTTCGGCATCCAGACGCGCGAGCAGGAGCCGTTCCTGGTCTTCGACCTCGGCGGCGGCACGTTCGACGTATCGATCGTCGAAGTGTTCGAGGGCGTGGTCGAGGTCCGCGCATCTTCGGGCGACAACCGGCTGGGCGGCGAGGATTTCAACGAGCTGCTCGTCCAGCATGTCCGCCCGAAGCTCGATCCGGCGGGCAAGCTCGCCGGCGCCGATCCGGTGGTGTTGCAGGAACTGCTCCGCGCCGCCGCCGAGCGCACCCGCCGCAAGCTCAGCGAAGGCGACGAGGCCGAGTTCGCCATCGTCTGGCAGGGCGAGCAGTTCGCGACCAACGTCACCTCCGCCGATTTCGAAACCGCCGCCGAGCCGCTGCTCAAGCGACTGCGCGATCCGGTGCTGCGCTCGCTGCGCGATTCCAGCATCCGGGTCGAGGCGCTGAGCGAGATCGTCCTGGTCGGCGGCTCCACTCGCATGCCGGTGGTCCGCCGCGCGATCACCCGCATGTTCGGCCGCTTCCCGAATGCGACGGTGCATCCGGATCACGCCGTGGCCCTAGGCGCCGCGGTCCAGGCCGGGCTGCTCGCCCGCTCGGAAGCGCTGGAGGAAGTGCGCCTCACCGACGTCTGCCCCTTCACCCTGGGCGTCGACCATGCCGAGCCGGACGGGCGCGGCGGCTGGCGCACCGGGCTGTTCTCGCCGATCATCGATCGCAACACCGCGATCCCGGCGAGCCGGGTGAACTACTACAACACCGTCTCGGACAATCAGCGCGAGCTGCGCTTCGGCATCTATCAGGGAGAGGCCCGCGAGGTCTCCGGCAACGTCAAGCTCGGCGAAGTCCGCGTGCCTATCCCGCCCAGACCTGCGGGCGAGGTCGTCGTCGAGTGCCGCTTCAGCTATGATACCAGCGGTCTGCTGGAAGTGGATGTCAACGTCCCCGGCACCAGCACCAGCCGCAACCTGGTCATCATGGACGACGCCGATCCACTGACCGACTCCCAGCTTGCCACCCGCCGCGATGCGCTCGCAGCGCTCAAGCAGCACCCGCGCGACGAGAGCGAGAACATGGCCGTGCTTGCCCGCGCCGCCCGCTGCTACGAGGGCTTTATCGGCGACCGCCGCGACGCCGTTGGCCATTGGATCGGCGTGTTCGAGAATGCGCTGGCCACCCAGGATCCGCGCACCATCAAGGAAGCGCGCGCCCGGCTGGTAGAGGCGCTGGACGAGATCGAGGGCGAGCGCTTCCTGTGAACCGCGGCGGACCGGCATGGCGCACGCTCGGCATCGAGCCGACGGACGACACTCGCGCGATCCGCCGCGCCTATGCGGCGAAGCTCAAGGCGATCGATGTCGATCGTGACCCTCAGGCCTTCATCGCGCTGCGCGAAGCGTTCGAGCAGGCGCAGAGCGAAGCGCAGTGGCTACGATATGAGCAGGAGGAGGACGAAGAGGCCGAGGCCGAAACTGCCCAGGCCGAAGCCAGTCGTCCCGACCAAGCGCTATCCGAGCCGGAAGAGGATCCCGACGAATGGGACGATGAGCCCGGCATCGAGATCAACTTCGACGCGTGGGAACGCGATCCACTCGCCGCCGAGATCGCCTTCGCTCCACCGGCGCCCAATCCCTGGGCGCCACCTACACCGGAGGACTATGACGATCATGCCCGCGCTCTGGCCGGGCTGTTGCTCGGCGAGCATGCGGAGCAATGGCCGAGCCCGGAAGAGACCGAGGCGATGCTCGCCCACTGGCAGCGCATCACCCGCGACCCGCGCATGCAGGAAATGTCCTTCTATGCCGACGCGGAGAACTGGTTCGCCGACCTGATCGCCCGCGCCGTCCCCTTCTCGGATCCGCTCGTTGCATCGGTGGCCGACCATTTCGGCTGGATGAGTGCCGCCGGCGAGATCAGCCAGTCGCCCGCGATCGCCTATGTCGTGCGCCGCCGCCAGTCGCTCGACTTCTTCGAGGCGGTCCGCGCGCCATCGCATCCACTCCACGCGGCATGGCGCGAACTGACCAGGCCAGCCCACGAGAAGTCCCGTCGGGGCTGGGTGCGCGGAAAGAGGGTCCGCGAACTGCTCGCCACGGTCCGCACCCATTATCCAGAGCTGGAGGCCAATTTCGACTCCTATCGCGTCGAAATGTGGGAGCCGACATCCCGCAGCGGCGGCTGGAACTGGACCGGCATGATCGTCGTCTGGATCCTGATCTCGCTGCTCCACTTCGCCAACAGCCAGTGCAAGGAACAGAACCGCTTCGCCCCGATCCCCGGCGTCGAGGCGCCGGTGATTCCCGAGACGCTGGGCAACGAGCGGGTCGATATCGATCGCGTACTCGAGGCGCTGTACGAACGCAATCTCGACATTGCGACGATCGAGGACAAGAACCCCGAACTCTATGTCGCGCTGATGACGTACTGGAAGGATTCGTTCCTGCGGAAGGACAGCTGGGTCAACTTCACCAACGGCATGATCCCGTTGCTGAACGCGCGCGTCCAGGCGGGCATTCCCGGCGCGCCCCTGCCGCTGCTGCGCGACTATCACCGCCTCGCGCTCGACCGCGCCCTGGCGCTGCGCGCCGTCAGCCCCGACGTCTGCGCCAATTATTTCGCCGGCAAGGACTATGACGGCAGCAAGCTTCCCAAGAACCTGGCGGAACGCAACCGTGCGATCATGGCGCGGATACTCCTCGCCACCCGTGCCGGGCCCGACGGCAAATCGACGCCGTCGCCGGAGCCCTCAGCCGGCCAGACCAAGACGTTCAACGTCCCGGGCTTCATCATGGAGAAGGCATCCACCCGCGCGGGGATGACGCGCGAGCAGCTTGGCCAGGCGATGCGGTACCAGGGCAGCAACGCGCAGCAATGCAACGGGCGCATCGCCTTCATGCAGACCGTGCTGGCAGAGCCCGACGACAAGGTCGGCAAGCTGTTGCGCACGCTGTAAATGGGCGAGGGTTATTCCTCGCCCATCCGCAGCGCGGCGATAAAGGCTTCCTGCGGGATCTGCACCGAGCCGTACTCGCGCATCCGCTTCTTGCCTTCCTTCTGCTTTTCCAGAAGCTTGCGCTTACGCGTGATGTCGCCACCATAGCATTTGGCGGTAACGTCCTTGCGCAGCGCCGCGATCGTCTCGCGGGCGACCACCTTGCCGCCGATCGCCGCCTGGATCGGGATCTTGAACAGATGGCGCGGGATCAGGTCCTTGAGCCGCTCGCACATGCCGCGGCCGCGCGTCTCGGCGGTCGAGCGGTGGACGATCATGCTCAGCGCATCGACCGGCTCGTTGTTGACGAGGATGCTCATCTTGACGAGGTCGCCGGCGCGGTGGCCGATCTGCTCATAGTCGAAGCTCGCATAGCCGCGGCTGATCGACTTGAGGCGGTCGTAGAAATCGAACACCACTTCGTTGAGCGGCAGTTCATAGGTCACCTGGGCGCGGCCGCCGACATAGGTGAGGTTCTTCTGGATGCCGCGGCGATCCTGGCAGAGCTTGAGGATCGGGCCGAGATACTCGTCGGGCACGTAGATCACCGCGTTGATCCACGGCTCCTCGATCTCAGCGATCCGGTTGGGATCGGGCATGTCGGCCGGGTTGTGCAGCTCGATCTCGCGCGCTTCCGCCTCGCCCGCCGCCTTGGTCAGCTTGAGCTTGTAGACCACCGACGGGGCGGTGGTGATCAGGTCGAGGTCGTACTCGCGGCTCAGGCGCTCCTGGATGATCTCCAGGTGGAGCAGGCCGAGGAAGCCGCAGCGGAAACCGAAGCCGAGCGCCGCCGAGGTCTCCATCTCGAAGCTGAACGAAGCGTCGTTCAGGCGCAGCTTGGAGATGCTCTCGCGCAGTTTCTCGAAGTCGTTGGCATCGACCGGGAACAGGCCGCAGAACACCACCGGCTGGACTTCCTTGAAGCCCGGCAGCGCTTCGGCGGCGGGCTTCTTGGCGTCGGTCAGCGTGTCGCCGACGCGCGCCTGGGCGACTTCCTTGATCTGCGCGGTGATGAAGCCGATCTCGCCCGGGCCGAGATCCGGCAGGTTCTCGATCTTCGGGCGGAAGCAGCCGACGCGGTCGATAAGGTGCATCGTGCCGGTCTGCATGAACTTGACCTGCTGGCCCTTCTTCAGCGTGCCGTCGATCACGCGGACGAGGATGACGACGCCGAGATACGGATCGTACCAGCTATCGACCAGCATCGCCTTGAGCGGCGCATTCGGATCGCCCTTCGGCGCCGGGATGCGCTCGACAACGGCGTCGAGGATCTCGTCGATGCCGATGCCGGCCTTGGCGCTGGCGAGCACCGCGTTCGACGCGTCGAGGCCGATGATCTCCTCGATCTCGTTCTTCACCTTCTCGGGCTCGGCCGAGGGGAGATCGATCTTGTTGATGACCGGGATGATCTCGTGATCATGCTCGATCGACTGGTAGACGTTCGCGAGCGTCTGCGCTTCCACGCCCTGCGCCGCGTCCACCACCAGCAGCGCGCCTTCGCAGGCGGCCAGGCTGCGGCTCACTTCATAGGCGAAGTCGACGTGACCCGGCGTGTCCATCAGGTTGAGGACATGGCCCTTCCACTCCAGGCGCACGGTCTGCGCCTTGATCGTGATGCCCCGCTCCTTCTCGATGTCCATGTTGTCGAGGACCTGCGCGGACATCTCGCGCTCGGAGAGCCCGCCGGTGCGCTGGATCAGACGATCGGCCAGGGTCGACTTGCCGTGGTCGATATGCGCGATGATCGAAAAGTTGCGGATCTTGGAAAGTTCGGTTGCCATGATGTTGCGCGCGTTAGCAGGCGCGGGCCAGTGCCGGAAGTCCCGCGCGAAATACAAAATAGAAGGGCCCGGTGGCGAAGGACGCCACCGGGCCCGACTGACTGGCCGAAAGCAAAGGGGGCTTAGCGGGTCCGGCCGGTCAGCGAGATGCCGATGACGCGCGGCTCGTTGAGCACGGCGGCCATGTAGTTCTCGATCACGCCCTTGAGGTTCTTCTCGTTCGTGATGTTGCGGGCGAAGGCAGCGATTTCCCAGGTGCCGTTGCCGCCCTGGTAGCCGAGCTTCAGGCCGCCCTCGAAGTTGCCGTCCGAGTAGAACTCGTCGGTCTTGTAGAGGACGTAGTTGGTGTAGCCCTGCAGGTTCCAGTCGGTCGAGATGAAGAACTTGCCGCTGTCGCTCACCGGCACGTCGTAGCGGGCGGTGAGGTTCAGGTTATACTCCGGCGCGTTCGGCAGCGGGTTGCCGTCGATCTGCGCGAAATAGGCGTTGGCGCCGAACACGGTGCGGGTCACGTACGGATCCTTGACCGTGCAGACCAGCACGCCGTTGAGGGCGCAGGCCTGGGCATAGACGCGCTTGTCCTTGATCTCGCTGTGCAGCCAGCTTGCGCCGGCGGTCAGCGTGAAGTTGCGCACCGGGCGCAGCGTCAGATCGGCTTCGACGCCATAGGCTTCGGCCTTGTCGGCGTTGAACAGGACGCCGTTGCCGTTCGAGTCATTGCCGTTCAGCTGGATGTCGTCGACGGTGTAGTAGAAGCCGGTCAGGTTGAACCGCACCCGGTTGTCGAACAGGCTCGACTTGAAGCCGCCCTCATACGACACGATCGTTTCGGAGTTCGCGGTGGTGAAGTCCGAGTTGAAAACCGCCGAGCGACCCTGGATGGTCGGGCCGCGGAAGCCGCGGGCGACACGGGCATAGAGGCTCAGATCGTCGCTGACCTCATAGAGCGCGCTCACGTCCCAGCTGGGCTGGGTGTCCGACATGCGGACGTGGCGGCGACCCGGATAGGTCACGGCCCCGGCCGCGGTGTCGGCGGTCTTGAGCAGGTCGGTGGTCTTGGTGTCCTCGGTCACGCGCACGCCGGCGGTGAGGCGGAACTTCGGGGTCACCTGGTAGCTGGCCTGGCCGAACAGCGCCCAGCTGGTGTTGACGTCGTGCAGGCGCACCCAGTTGTTGGGGTTGCGGGCCGCGGTGTTGAGGAACCAGGCGCGCTGGTAGAACTCGGTGATGTCGCGGCTATCGAAGTACATGCCGCCGATCTGCCACTTGAACGGACCGTCGCCGTTGCTGGCGAGGCGCACTTCCTGGGTCCACTGGTCGAGGTCCGCGAGGCGGCCCATCGACTGGCCATAGCCGTTCGCAACGCCGCCGACCGGGAAGTCCGCCGCCGCGCCACCATCGGTGTCGCCGCGGCTGTAGCCCGACGAGGTCTCATAGGCAGTGATCGAGGTCAGCGTGACGCCGCCCAGATCGAAGCTGTTGTTCCACGACATGCCGTAGGTGTCATAGTCCTGCGGATTGTCCATCGCCTCGTCGAAGCGGACCGTCGTGCGCGAGACGTTGCTGACGTCGTTCGATCCCTTCTTCAGCGCCTGGCGCAGGAACAGGGTCGAGGTGCCGTTATAGTTGCGCATGTGCGCCGAGAAGAGCGAGGTCCAGTCGGCGGTCGGCTCGACCAGCAGCTGCACGCGCACGTCGCGCTCGTCGAAGCCGCCCATCGCGTTCTTGCGCGGGGTCTTCGTGCCGTCGGCGCTCGGCCCGGCATAGGCATTGTCGACATAGTCGTCGCGGTGCTGGAACAGGCCCGACACGCGGATCGCGACATTGTCGGCCAGCGGGCCGCCGATGCCGGCGTCGAGGCTCACGCTGCCATAGCTGCCATAGCTCGCCGTGCCGCGCGCATCGAAGCGATCGAGCGTCGGGCGGACGGTGTCGAACTTGACGATACCGGCAGTGGTGTTGCGGCCGAACAGCGAACCCTGCGGGCCACGCAGCACTTCGACGTGATCGAGGTCATAGACCGGGTTCGACTTGAGCACGACATGCTCGAGCACCACATCGTCCTGGATGATCGACACGGGCTGCGAGGCGCCCAGGTAGAAGTCGATATTGCCGAGGCCACGGATGTAGAAGCGCGGGAAGATGCGGCCGGTGGTCGTCTCGGCATAGAAGCTCGGCACCTTGCCCGAAAGCGAGAGCAGCGTGTCGTCGCCGGCGGCGGTGAAGTCACGCGCGTCCTGGCCGCCGATCACCGCGACCGAGACCGGGGTGTTCTGCAGCGTTTCCGGGCGGCGCTCGGCGGTGACGACGATCTCGGTGGTCGCTTCGTCTTCGACGGCGGCGGCGGGAGCCGTGGCGTCCTGCGCCTGGGCGGTGCCGCCAAGGACGAGCGCGCCGAATGCCGCGCCCAGGAAAAGAGCAGACTTGGTGATGCCAGTCTTCATGAGATTGTTCCCTGCTGTGCGTCCAACGCGCAGCAGCGGCCACGTCCCCGATCGGAGTCGTGCCGTCGTCGCGCCGGACATTTCTCGTTATCGAGGGGCTTGCCTGCCCCTTCCGAGGCGGCGGTTAGGATTGGATTGTGTACGAACTGTGACAATCATCTACGATTTTTCGCAACTGCAGCATTCGTGCAACGCAATCGCAGATACGCCGGGAAATCAGCCTGCCTGAACGGCCTCGATCGCGGCGATGGCCTTGGCGTAGCGCTCCTCGTCCTGACCCGAGACCAGCGCCCAGCGCACCCCGCGCCGCTCCAGCTCGGCCTTGCTCAGCTCGAAGAATTTCCGCCGCAGCTCCTCGGTGCCGAACATGCGGGTGCCGTCGGGGCGCCAGGGCATGTCGATATCGAACAACAGGTAGAAATCGGCGGTGCCCTGCCACTCGTCGAACCAGGGATCCCGCTCGCCGAACAGCATGTCCGCCCACACCGCCGTCATCAGCGGATCGGTGTCGAGGATCAGCGGCGTCATCCCGGCCGCGAGGAGGGTGCGGGTGCCGGCGTCGTGCGTCTTGGCGATCTCGAGCAGGTCGCGCATCGTGAACGCGATACCGCGCGCCTCGGCATATTCGCGGCCATATTCGTCCACCACCTCGCCGCCGAGATACTCGGCGATGCGCGGCGCCAGCGTCGACTTGCCGGTGCTCTCGGGCCCGTGGAGACAGATGGTGCGCAGCTTCATTTTCTTGCCCTCAGCCAATCGACCAACCCCCACCCGGACAGAACCAGGAACACGCCATAGAGCCCGGCGGTGAGCCACAGTCCCTTCACGGCGAACAAAGGGACAGCCAGTAAATCTACAAGGATCCAGAGGACCCAGCATTCCCAGTTGCGCCGCGACTGGAGGATCTGCGCGGCGATGCTGAGCACCGCGATGCTGCCGTCCCACCAGGGCCAGGCCGCGTCGGTCAGCCGGTGCATCATGGCGCCCCAGAGCGCGATCACAACGGCCGCGCCGATCGCCCAGCCGCCGCGCGCCGGCCAGCCCAAGGTCTCGACCACGACTTCGCCGCTTTCCCCGCGCGAACGGGCCCAGTTCCGCCAGCCATAGAGATTGACCGCGAAGAAGAAGAGCTGGAGCAGCGCGTCGCTGTAAAGCTTCTCGTGGAAGAAGATCCACGCATAGAGCGCGACCATCGCCAGCGCGAACGGGTAGTTCCAGATGCTGCGCCGGACGACCAGCACGATGTTGATCAGGCCCAGCAGGCTGGCAGTCGCTTCGATCGGGCTCACGGTTACGGCCTAGCAACAAGTTGCGCCCGACGTCGAGAGGCTTGCCCTCCCCCCGCTTGCCGCTACGGTAAGCGCCTAGATCGCGGGAGGAGAGGCCCATGCGTCATGTCGCGGTGATCGGTTCCGGGCCGGCAGGCTATTACACTGCCGAAGCCTGCCAGAAGGTATTTGGCGACCAGGTTCGGGTCGACATCCTCGATCGCATGCCGGTGCCCTTCGGGCTGATCCGCACCGGCGTTGCCCCCGATCACCAGTCGATCAAGGGCGTCTCCCGCCGGTACGAGGCGGTGGCGCTAACCGACAATGTGCGCTTCGTCGGCAATGTCACCATCGGCAAGGACGTGTCGATCGACGAGCTGCGCGAGCTGTACGACGCGGTCGTCCTCGCCACCGGCGCGCCGCACGACCGCAAGCTGGAGATACCGGGAGCGGAGCTGCCGGGCGTGACCGGATCGGCGGCGTTCGTCGGCTGGTATAACGGCCATCCCGACTATGCGGGCCTCAATCCGCCGCTCGACGGGCCAGCCGTGGTGATCGGCAACGGCAATGTCGCGCTCGATGTCGCCCGCGTGCTCGCCAAGGCCGAGGACGAGCTGGAGGCGTCGGACGTCGTCGCCCATGCGCTCGATTCGCTGCACGGCTCCAAGGTGCACAGCATCACCCTGCTCGGCCGCCGCGGGCCGCACCAGATCGCGATGACCCCCAAGGAACTGGGCGAGCTGGGCGAACTGGGCCACGCCACGCCGGTGGTCGACCCGGCCGATTTCCCGCCGGTGGAGGAGGACGGCGCACTCGATCCCGGCCAGCGCAAGTCGGTCGGCCATCTGCGCCGATTCGCGCTGGGCATGCCAGACAAGCCGATTCGCATCGTCTTCGATTTCTTCGCCATGCCGATCGCGATCGAGGGCGACGGCAAGGTCGAGCGGGTGATCGTCGAACGCACCGCGCTGGGCCTGGACGGCAGCGCGCACGGCACGGGCGAGACCTATGCCATCCCCGCCAGCCTGGTGGTGAGCTGCATCGGCTATCGCACCCCGCCGATCGAGGGCGTGCCCTATGACGACAAGTCCGGGCGATTCGCGAATATCGACGGGCGGGTGCTGCCCGGCCTCTATGCGGTGGGCTGGGCGCGGCGCGGCCCGACGGGGACGATCGGCACCAACCGCCCGGACGGCTTCCACATCGCCGAGAAGATCGCCGAGGACATTGGCGAGGGTGCGGGCAAGCCCGGCCGCCCCGGCCTGGATGCCCTGCTGGAGGCGCGCACGGTGGAGCCGGTGACCTTCCGCGACTGGCTGAAGATCGACGCCGCGGAGATCGCCGCGGCCCGCATTGGGGCCCCCCGCGAGAAGTTCGTTTCGGTCGATGCGATGATGGACGCGCGGAAAAGCTGATTCAGTGGCTTGCGTGACTCAAATAGCGTGGTTATAGGCGCCCCCTCGCAGTCGGGGTTCGCCCCGGAGGCGCCGGTCGGGGAATAGCTCAGCCTGGTAGAGCACTGTCTTCGGGAGGCAGGGGCCGGAGGTTCGAATCCTCTTTCCCCGACCATTTTAATTCCCGCTAAATCAGCACTTTAAGCGAAGTGACCACCAGGGGTCACGGAGCGCTTGGGTGCGCCTTCATCTGCTGCTAGGCGCCCGCGCATGCTTTCCTTCCGCGACATCACCATCCGGCTTGGCGGCCGTGCGATCATCGAGAACGCTTCTGCGGCGATCCCGCCCCGTGCCCGCGTCGGTTTCATCGGCCGCAACGGCGCCGGCAAATCGACGCTGATGAAGGCGATCGCCGGGATGATCGAGACCGACAACGGCTCGGTCGACATCCCGCGCCAGGCCCGGTTCGGCTATCTTCGCCAGGACGCGCCGAGCGGCCAGACCAGCGCCTTCGACACCGTGCTCGAAGCCGATGTCGAACGTGCCGCGCTGCTGCTCGAGGCCGAGACGCAGGACGATCCCGACCGGCTGGGGCATATCTACGAACGGCTCGACCAGATCGACGCCTATGAGGCCCCTGCCCGCGCCGGACGGATCCTGAAGGGCCTGGGCTTCGACGACGCGATGCAGGCGCGGCCGATGGACAGCTTCTCGGGCGGCTGGCGGATGCGCGTGGCGCTCGCCTCGCTGCTGTTCCTCAACCCCGACATCCTGCTGCTCGACGAGCCTAGCAACCACCTCGACCTCGAAGCGGTGATGTGGCTCGAGGGCTTCCTGCGCGCCTATCGCGGCACGATCCTGCTGATCAGCCATGAGCGCGACCTGCTCAACAATGTCGCCGACCATATCCTCCACCTCGATCGCGGCCAGACCACGCTCTATGTCGGCGGCTATGACGCGTTCGAGCGGCAGCGGGCCGAGCGGATGGCGCAGCAGGCGGCGGCGCGCGAGAAGCAGGTCGCCGAGCGCGAGAAGCTGCAGGCGTTCGTCGATCGCTGGCGGGCCAAGGCGAGCAAGGCCAAGCAGGCGCAGAGCCGCGTCAAGGCGCTGGAGCGGATGCAGCCGATCGCGGCGGTGGCCGAGGATCCGAGCATGCGCTTCGACTTCCCCAATCCACAGGGCCTGCGCCCGCCGCTGCTGACGCTCGACCATGCCGCGGTCGGCTATGAGGAAGGCAAGCCGATCCTGTCGCGGCTGGGGCTGCGGCTCGATCCCGACGACCGGATCGCGCTGCTCGGCCGCAACGGCAACGGCAAGACCACGCTCGCCCGGATGATCGCCGGCGAGCTGCCGGTGATGGCCGGCGAGATGACCACCGCCACCAAGCTGACGGTCGGCTATTTCACCCAGTACCAGGTCGAGGAGCTCGATCCCGACGCCACGCCGGTGGAGACGATGGGCCGGGTGATGAAGGCCGCGACGCCGGTGCAAGTGCGCAACCAGCTGGGCCGCTTCGGTTTTTCGGGCGACAAGGCGCTGACCAAGGTCGGCAAGCTTTCGGGCGGCGAGCGCGCGCGACTGGCGCTGGCGCTGGTCACCCATAACGCCCCGCACCTGCTGATCCTCGACGAACCGACCAACCACCTGGACGTCGACACCCGCGAGGCGCTGGTCCAGGCGCTCGCCGAGTTCAAGGGCGCCGTGGTGCTGGTCAGCCACGACCGGCACATGCTCGAGCTGGTCGCCGACCGGCTGTTCCTAGTCGATGGCGGCACCGCCCGCGAATATGACGGGACGATCGAGGACTATGCGGCCTTCGTCGTCTCGGGCAAGCCGGTGCCCGGCAGCCCCGGCGCATCGGGCGACAAGAAGGAAGAGCGCCGCGCCGCCGCCCAGGCGCGCGAGTCCTCGACCGGGCTGCGCAAGGCGGTGAGCGACGCCGAGGATGCCATCGCCAAGGCACAGAAATCGCTGGCGGAAATCGACGCGGCACTGGCCGGCAAGCCGCCCAAATGGCTCAAGACGCTGTCGATGGGCGACCTGATGAAGCGGCGCGGCGAGGTCGAGGCGCAGCTGGAAGAGGCCGAGGCGACCTGGCTGCGGGCAACCGAGACGCTGGAATCGGCGAACTAGACGCTTCCAGTCGCCGATGTTGGCGTAAGTTGCGCGCCTCGCGGTGTTGCGCGCGCGGTTTTCGATATGGTTCGCGGTGCGCGGAGGCGGTGCATCTGCATACGCTTCCATGCGCGAATGTTTGCGCGGGTTCCCTGACGGTTCAAAGAGCGGCCCTTGCGGGACGCTGGAACATTAGCGGAACACGCGCGTGTAGGACAGGTAATTCGTCACCCCGGCGAAAGCCGGGGTGACGGATCGTCCCCGTTACTTCTTCGCCACCCATTTGTCGTAGGTCGCCAGGGCCTTGGCCGGGCCGTTATTGTACCAGCTATAGCCGTTGCGGCGCTCGGCGCTGAGTTCGTTCACGTCCGTATGGATCGTACGGTCCCGGTCGCCGAAGATGGGCTTGCCGGTCTGGATGTCATAGTAGCGCGACCAGATCGGGCCGGCGCCGGGCCTGGCGACGAGCTTGCGGCCGTCCGGCCCCTTTTCGAACACGAAGCCCTGAATCGCGTGCGCCTTCAGCCAGTTGACCCCGTCCGCCACCGCCGCGTCGACCGAGGGCGAGCGCCCCGCCTGCTTCATCAGGAAGACCAGGAGGTCGGCGCTCTCATCCGAGGACAGTGCGACTGGTTCGAAGTTCCGGGCGCCCGCCGGCGCCAGGGTGAGCGCGTCATGCTGCTGACCCCACACCGTGCGCTTGCCGTCGATAACCACCTGAGTCTTGAGAATCAGCTGGATCGCCTTGTTGCAGGCAGCTTTGGCTTCCAGAGCGAGCTGGTCCGATACAAAGGCGTAATCGCCCTGGTGGCGCGCCACCTCGGCCAGCACGCCCACCACCGACGAGAGCGCATCGTCGTTGAAAGTGAGCGCATCATGATATCCGCCCTGGAGCGGATAGACCTGGGGCCAGCCGCCATTGGGGAACTGGGCGTTCAGCAGATAGCGGATGCCCTTGAGGAAGCTCTCGCGATAGGCATTGCCCTCGGCACCCGGCGCGGCGGCCTGGGCGCGGGCGAGGAAGCGCAGCTCGGTGGTGGTGGCGTTGTTGTCGATCGTGCCGACATAGCTCCAATTCTCGTCCGACATGTCGGACTTCGCATTGGCCGGCAGCTTCTCGATCGGCACATAATGCTCGCCGCGCGCGCGGACCGGGCCGGTGCGATCGACATTCTTGCCCCAGCCGCCGGCAGGCGTCTGGAAGCTGACGATATTGTCGGCGACATGGCGCGCATCGGCACCCGCATACCAGCCGGCCGGCTTGTCGAGCGGCATGCCGCTGCCGCCCGAAGGACCGGTGGGCGGCGATACGGGCGTGGGCAAGGTGCCGTCGGCGCGCTCGGCTGCGAGCGCGGCCTTATCGGCCTCCATCAGCCCGACCGACTTGTCGAGATAGACGTTCCAGGCGCGCTGCTGGCCGATCGGCAGCGTCGCGATCCGCGCATGCGTGATCGGCTCGGCCGGCGTCATCTTGCCGATTACTTCGACCGCGGCATATGCCACCGGTGTCATCGCTGCAGCTGCGAACAGAGCGATCTTTGCGATACGAATCATGTCCCCTCCCGATTTTGGTATTGGGCGGAGGATAGCGCGCTGTGGGTTTGGGTAAATCCCCCTCCGTCATCCCGGCGAAAGCCGGGATCTCGTGCGGCTCCTTCCTTGCGCCTTCGCCTGAGATCCCGGCTTTCGCCGGGATGACGCCTGGGTGGTGTCCGGGGACGGAGTCCAACGAAAAACGGGCGAGGGGTTGCCCCCTCGCCCGCCCTTCATGACCCCGAACTGACGCGCCTACTCGTAGCGCAGGGCATGAACCGGATTGGTGCGCGCCACGCGGATGGCGTGGGCACCGATGGTGAGCACCGCGATCGCCAGCGCGAGCAGGCTGGCGCCGATGAACGGCACCGGAGTGAGCGAAATGCGGGCATCGAAGGCGTTGAGGAACTCGCGCATCAGCCACCAAGCCACCGGCCAGGCGATGATGTTGGCGATCACCACCGGGCGGGTGAACTGCCAGACGAGCAGCCGGGCGATGTCGCTGGTGCGCGCGCCCAGCACCTTGCGGATGCCGATCTCCTTGGTCCGCCGCTCCGCCGTGAAGGCAGCCAGACCGAACAGGCCGAGACAGCCGATCACCACCGCGAGGATCGCGAACATGCCGAACATCTGCGCCCGGGCATCGAGCTTCTCATAGGCACGGGCGATGATGTCGTCGGCCAGCGTGGCATCGAAGGGCAGATCGGGGGCGTAGCGGCGCCAGACCTGCTCGATGCCCGCGCGGACCGTGCGCGGATCGCCGTGGAAGCGCGCGACCAGCCAGTTCACATTATGCTTGTCGAGCAGGTACATGGTCGGCTCGATCGCGGCACGGACGGTGCGGAAGCGGACATCGGCGACGACACCGATGATGGTGAGGTTCATCATCCCCCCATATTCGTCCTTCACGCCGTAGCGGATCGTCTTGCCGATCGCGTCCTGAGCGGTCTTGAAGCCGAGGCGCTTCACGCCGCTCTCGTTGATGACGATATGCCCGCCGCGCGCGACCAGCGCCCGCTCGGCCGCCGGATCCTCCGGCACCGGGGTGGTCATGTCGTCGGCGGGCCGCTCGTCGAACACCCGGCCCGCAATGGTGCGGATCTGCATGGTGGGGAAGAAGCCGGCATCGACGCCGTAGATGCCCATATCCACGGGATCCTCGCGCCCCGGCACGACCACGCCGGTGGTGGAGGACTGGCCAGTGATGACGCCGATCATCGTGCGGCCACTGGATTCCACGCCGGGGACCTGCGCGATCGCGCGGGTGAGCGCATCGGCCTGGGGCTCGAGGATGCGGGAGCCGACACCGGCGAGCTGGATCAGGCCAGCACGCTTGTATCCCGGATCGAGCGAGCGCGCGTAGACATTCTGGGCATAGATCACCGCGGTGCAGATGATCAGGCCGATTGAGACGGCGAACTGGATCACCACCAGCGCGCTGCGCAGCCGGCCGGAGCCTTCCGCGTCGGACGCCGACTTGTTCGCCTTGAGCACACGGGCCGGCTGGAAGCGGGAGAGATAGAAGGCCGGATAGAGGCCACCCGCCGCGCCGACGAGCAGCACTAGGCCGATCATCGGCAGGATCAGCCCGCCATGACCGAAATAATGCAGCTCGAGATCGGCATCGAGGAAGTTGCCGAACCAGGGCAGCGCGATCTCGACCACCGCCAGCGCGAGCAGCATCGCGATCGTGGCGAGCAGCACCGATTCACCGAGGAACTGGGCCATCAGCTGCCGGCGCGTGGCGCCGAGGACCTTGCGCAGCGCCACTTCGCGGGCGCGCTGGCTGGCGCGGGCAGTGGCGAGGTTGGTGAAGTTGATGCAGGCCATGGCAAGGATCAGCAGCGCGATCACCGCGAAGGTGGCGATAGTCTGCACGTCGTTGCCCGGCGCCATCCCGGAACCGGTGGCACGGCCGAGATGCACATCGGGTGCCGCGACCAGGGCAAAGGTGCGCTCGTCACCGGCATTTACCTTCTTGCCGTTGAAGGTCTCGTCCGGGATGTTGCGCTTTTCCCAGGCGTCCATCTGGTTGTTGAGCGTGGCGACATCGGTGCCCGGGCGCAGCTTCACATAGACCCAGCCCGAGGTCCAACCCCAGCTGGTGAGATAGCCATTGTCTTCCGGGAACATGCTGGGGAAGTCGGCACGGGCGAACATCTTGCCGGTCAGGTGCGACTTCTTCGGGACGTCCTTGAACACGCCGGTGATACGATAATCGTCCTTCCGCCCGGCGGTGAGCAGCGTCACCGTGCGGCCGACGACGTTCTTCGAGCCGAAGATGCGGACCGCTTCCGACTCGCTCATCACCACGGTGCCCGGGCGCGAGAGCGCCTTGCTGTCGCCCTGGGCCATCGGCAGCGCGATCGTGTCGAGGAAGGCGCTGTCGACCAGTCGCCCGTCATCGACGACCGTTGCCTGGCCATCCTTGATCAGGGTGAGCGGCGGGCCGCCCATATAGGTGGCGCTCTCGATCTGCGGGAAATCCTTGAGCAGCGCCGCCTTGGTCACATAGGGCGCGCCCTGGTTCTGGAACTTGTCGCCGTTGGTCTTGCTCTCATAATAGACCTGGAGCTGATAGGTGCGCTTCGCATCGGGCAGCCAGTCGTCATAGCTGCGCTCATACTGGACGTAGAGCAGGATCAGCAGGCAGGCGGCCAGGCCGATCGCCAGCCCGAACAGGTTGATGAAGGCATAGGTGCGGTTCTTCGCGAGCGCGCGCAGGCCGACCGTCAGATAATTGCGCCACATGGGCTTTCTCCCCCTTTTCGATCAGGCCGCGCGGCGGCGTTCCTGGAGGACGCGGCCGTCGAGCATCGAGACGATGCGGCCGGCATAATCGGCATGCGCGGGCGAGTGGGTGACCATCACGATCGTCGAGCCCTCGGCATTCAGCGTCTGCAGCATGTGCATCACTTCCTCGCCATGCTGGGTGTCGAGATTGCCGGTCGGCTCGTCCGCCAGGATCAGCTTCGGGCTGGCGACGAGCGCGCGGGCGACGGCGACGCGCTGCTGCTGGCCGCCCGAGAGCTGGCTGGGGCGATGCTTGGCGCGGTGGGCGATGCCGGTGCGGTCCATCACCTCGTCCACGCGGCGCTTGCGCTCGGCGGCGGGGACATTGTGATAGAGCAGGGCGAGCTCGACATTGTCGCGGACGCTCAGCTCGTCGACCAGATTGAAGCTCTGGAAGATGAAGCCGATATTCTCCTTGCGGACATCGGCGAGCTTGCTCTCGGAGAGCCCCGCGACTTCCTGGCCGTTGAACAGATAGGATCCCGAGGACGGGCTATCGAGCATGCCGATCATGTTGAGCAGGGTCGACTTGCCGCAGCCCGAGGGGCCCATGATCGCGACGAACTCGCCCTGGGCGATTTCGAGGTCGATCGCGTCGAGCGCCGTCGTCTGCACCGTGTCGGTGCGGTAGACCTTGGAGAGTTCGCGCATCTGCAGCATCGGATTCCCTTTCTGGTTCGTCATTTGGTGAGGTCCAGGCGCGTCTTGTCGGTGAGGCCGGTATAGGGCGAGGTGATCACCCGCTCGCCGGGTTCGAGGCCGTCGAGCACCTCGATGAAATCGCTGTTGCGGCGGCCGAGGCGGACGTTGCGCTTCTCCGCGCTGCCGCCGCCGGGGGCGACCACGAACACCCAGGCGCCGCCGGTATCGCTGTAGAAGGCCCCGTTGGGGATCAGCAGCGCCGGGGCGGAATCGCCGAGCGTGAGGCGGGCCTGCATCGTCTGGCCGCGCTGGAGCTGGGGCGGTTCGCCGTCGGTGAACTGGAGATCGACCTGGAACTGGCCGTTCTGCACCTGGGGATAGATCTTGGTGACCTTCGCGCCGTAGCGCTTGCCGTTCCAGTCGAGCGCCGCCTTCTGGCCGATCTGGACGCGACCGAGATAGAATTCGTCGACGCCGGCGATCAGCTTGTTGCGGCCGGGGCTGTCGATCTGGCCGACGCGCTCGCCACGGCCGAGCGACTGGCCGACCTGGACCGAGAAGCCCGAGAGCTGGCCGGCGACCGGCGCGCGCAGCTGGAGCGCATCGAGATTGGCGCGGGCGATGGCGAGGCCGGACTGCATCGACTTTGCCGCCTGTTGCTGCTGGGTGAGCTGGCTGCCCTGGAGGCGGGCATCGGTGCTCTGGCTGCGCTTGAGGGCCGCCAGGTTGCGCTGGCTCAGTTCGTAATCGGCCTCGGTATCGGCGAACTGCTTGCCCGAGACGAAGCCCTTGTCGGCGAGCGGCTTTTCGCGCTCATATTGGCGGCGGGCCTTCTCATAGGCGGTCTGTGCGGCGAGCACGGCGCGCTCGTTGGAAAGCTGGGTCTGGGCCAGCGACAGCTCCTGGCTGCGCATGTTGTTGATCTGCTGCTCGACTTCGGTCTGGCGGGCGAGCGTGGAGAGCTGGAGCTCGGCGTTCGACAGCAGCGCGATCGGCTGGCCGGCGGCGACGGTGGCGCCGTCCTCGACCAGCATCTTCTCGACCCGGCCGCCCTCGACCGCGTCGATATAGACGGTCAGCAGCGGCGTAACGCGGGCACGCAGCGGCATGAAATCGTCGAAGGTGCCGCGCGTGACATTGGAGATGGTCACGCGGTCCATCGTCACGGTCTGGCTAGCGCCCGACGGGGCGAACCACCAGAAGGCGGCGACGGCCAGCGCGGCGGCGACCACGCCGAGCGCGACCTTGAGGCGCGTGGAGAGCGCGCGCTTCTCGACCACCTGGTCCATCCCGCTGCCCGAGACGGCGCCCGCCTTTTCCTTCTGCATCCGTAGCACTGTCATGCCCCCAATCCTCGCAAGTGCCGTGCCAGCCCCGCTCCCTCGGGCCGAGGATCGGCGGCGGCGTGGCAAGTGTTCGATTTCGGACAGGCGCGTCCGGAATCGAACGCTATCCGTAACGATGTGATGCCGAGCCGAAGCACGGCATGGCCGCCGGCGCCGTCCATGCGGAGATCGATCCCCAGGGGTGCGCGGGGCAGGCACAGGAGGAGGATCGCCACCGCGATCACCACTCCCTTGCGCATTCCCCCTGCCGACCGCTGCACGATTTTCCTCCGCCGGCGGATGCGCCGTTCATCCCAGTGTCAGCATGTCCCGTGCCAATTGCGCTTTCGGGGGGACCGTGGCTTGGCACGCAATTTGATTGTCCGGTTCCGCACAGTAACTGTACGGGAGTGGGCAGCATGGGCGATCCGGAATTCGATTTCTGCGTCGTGATCGACGACGACGACGATATCCTGATGGCGTCGCGGCTGTTGCTGCGGCGGCTGTTCAAGGATGTCGAGGCGGTGCGCAGCCCCGACGAGGCGCTGCCGCTGGTACAGGCGCGCACGCCCGACGCGGTGCTGCTCGACGCGAACTTCGCGCGCGGCGCTACGGACGCGAGCGAGGGACTGGCCTTTCTCGACAAGCTGCTCGCGGTCGATCCCGAGATGGTAGTGGTGATGATCACCGCGCATGGCGGGGTGCAGGTCGCGGTCTCGGCGATGAAGCGCGGGGCGACCGACTTCGTCTCCAAGCCCTGGTCGAACGAGAAATTGCTGGCGACCGTGCGCACCGCCGCTTCGCTGCGCCGCTCGCGCAAGGCCGTGGGCGGCGGGAGCGCAGCCCCCGCCCCGGCGGCGCAGGCGGGCGCCTCGCCCCTGCTCGGCGGTTCGCCCGCGATGGCGCGGGTGCATTCGCTGATCAGCCGCGCCGCGCCGACCGACGCCAATGTGCTGGTGCTCGGCGAGAACGGCACCGGCAAGGAACTGGTCGCGCGCGAGCTGCACCGCCAGTCACTGCGGGCGAACCAGGTGATGCTCACCGTCGACCTGGGCGCGGTGAGCGAGGAGCTGATCGACAGCGAACTCTTCGGCCATGTGAAGGGCGCCTTCACCGACGCGCGGACCGACCGGGTCGGCCGTATCCAGGCGGCGGACGGGGGCACGCTGTTCCTCGACGAGATCGGCAATCTGCCGCTGCGGCTGCAGCCCAAGCTGCTCACCGTGCTCGAGCAGCGCCAGGTGACACCGGTGGGCGCCAACAAGCCGGTGCCGGTCAATATCCGTGTGATCGCCGCGACCAACCTCCCACCCGAGAAGCTGCGCGACGAGAGCCATTTCCGGCAGGACCTGCTGTTCCGCCTCAACACGGTGGAGATCGACCTTCCGCCGCTGCGCGACCGCCGCGAGGACGTGCCGCAGCTGATCGAGCATTATCTCCAGCACTACGCCAGGCGCTATGGCCGGCCGGTGCCGCAGCTCAGCCCGGCGGCGCGGATGGCGCTGCTCGACCATGACTGGCCGGGCAATGTCCGCGCGCTGCGCCACGCGCTGGAGCGCGCTGTGATCCTGGCGCGCGAAGAGGCGCTGGAGCCCGAGGACTTCGCGCTGGTCCGCGCGATGCCGCGCGTCGTGCCCGCCACCGCGATCACCCCGCCCCGCCCGCCCGGGCCGAGCGACGACCTCAACCTCGAGCGCGTCGAACGCCGGTTGGTCGAGGAGGCGCTGAAGAAGCACGGCTATAATATCTCGCTGGCCGCCAACGAGCTCGGCCTGTCGCGCGCCGCGCTCTATCGCCGGATGGAGAAGCATGGGCTTTGACCGGCGCTTCACCCTGGGCCTGATCGCCTGGATCGCCGCGCTGGCCGCGGCGGTGACGGCGGCCGTGCTGAGCTTCCTCACCCCCGGGCTGGGCGCCGCGCGGATCGTCGCGCTGCTGCTGGTCGCGGGCGCGCTCTGGGGGATGTGGCGGCTGGTGTCGCGCACCAATGTCGCGCTCGCCCGCTTCGTCGAGGCGCTGCGCTTCGACGACACCTCGGCCCGCTTCGGCGGCACCCATGGCGGCGGATTCGAGGCGCTGGGCGCGGCGCTGGACGGGGCGATGGACCGGCTGCGCGAGCGCCAGATGGCGAGCGCGGCGGAGATGCGCTTCCTCGAGGCGCTGGTCGACGACATGCCGGTGGCGCTGCTGACCATCGACGGCGAAGGCCATGTCGACCCGGCCAACAAGGCGGCGCGGCGGCTGTTCCGCGGCGCGCCGGGCACGCGGGCGGAGGATTATGCCGTCTATGGCGCGACCCTGGCAAAGCGGCTGGCGGGCGGCGATGCGGCCGAGGAGATCCTGCTGCTGGCGATCGAGGGGCGGACGCAGCGCGTGCTGGTCCGCTCGGGTACGCTGGAGCGGCTCGGCCGCAGCATCCGCGCGGTGACGGTACAGCCGATCCAGGGGACGCTGGATGCCGTGGAAATGGCGGCGCAGACCGACCTGGTGCGCGTGCTGACGCATGAGATCCTCAACTCGCTGACCCCGGTGACCTCGCTGGCGGCGACGGCGGCGGACCTGCTCGACGATCCCGAACTGGCAGGCAACCCGCGGATTGGCGATGCGCGGGCGGCGGTCTCCACCCTCGCCCGGCGCGCGCATGGGCTGGGGCATTTCATCGAAGCCTATCGCGCGGTGGCGCACACGCCGGAGCTGCAGCGCCAGACCTTCGCCGCCCAGCCCTGGGCCGAGGAACTGGGCCGCATCTTCGCGGCACGCGAGCCCGAGGTGCCGCTGACGATCGAGGTGACCCCGGCACGGCTGGCGCTGGAGGCCGATCCCGATCTGCTCGCCCAGGTGCTGATCAACCTGCTGCAGAACGCGGCGCAGGCGATGGCCGGCCAGGACCACCCGCCCCGGCTGGCGCTGCGCCTGTTCGCCGAGCATGACGCGCTGGTGATCGAAGTGGAGGACAATGGCCCCGGCGTGCCCGCGGGGCTGCGGCAGGACGTGTTCCTGCCCTTCTTCACCACCCGCGCGACGGGGACGGGCGTGGGGCTGAACCTGGCGCGGCAGATCGTGGTGGCGCATGGCGGGAGTATTGACGTGGGCGATGCCGTAGGTGGCGGGGCGGTGTTCCGGATATTGTTGTAGGGGCGACGCCCCCTTTTAAAGCCTCCCAGATGTGCTAAATTACACCAATAGTATGATTATGGAGGTTGCCATGGCAACCGTGCGAAAGACGATCACCCTGACCGAGCAGCAGGACGCCTGGATCGGTGCCCAGATCGATGCCGGCCATTATACCAACGACAGCGAGGCAATCCGCGATCTCATTCGCCGCGAGCAGGAACGCAGGTTCGAGATGGAGAGCGTCCGCCTGGCGCTGATCGAAGGCGAGCGCAGCGGAGAGCCCGAGCCTTTCGACTTCGCGGCATTCAAGCGACGCAAGGCCGAGCAATATGGCTGAATATCGGCTCAGCCCGGGAGCGCAGCGCGATCTCGAGGAAGTGTTCGATTATACCGCCGATCGTTGGGACTTGCCGCAGGCGCTACGCTATACCGATCTTATCGAAGCCGCCTGCGCCGCGCTCGCCGAGGCGCCGCGACAGGCGCAGGACTGTGCGCATATCCGGCCCGGCTATCGACGGCGCGGCGTGGAGCAGCATGTCATCTATTTCACGGTGACCGCTTATGGGATCGCGATCATTCGTATCCTGCATCAGCGGATGGATGCTGGGCGGCATTTGTAACGGGCAGAGCCGCCAATAGAGAGCGCTGCCTCGCCCTGCCGTTGGCCGAGCCTGGCCCGCACAGCGACTTCACCCGGATGCCCTTACGCAAGCGCACTGCTTGTCAATGCGAACGTCATCGGCAATTTTGCCACCAACACATCGAGCGACATGCAACCGGTGACGAATGAAATATCGACTTGAGGTACGCTCGGTGGCGCTTACGAATGAACCGATCGAACGGAAACACGATCGTTTCCTGAAAGGCATCGCCAACCTTCCCTCTCCATGGGGCGCGGCGGGCATCGTGCTCGCGCCTGACCCGGAAGCGGAACTTGTCGCCATTCTGTCCGCTTCCAAGTTTCTGGGGAAAGGCATCAAGGGCCACGTTGTCTACCAGTATCGCAGGTATTTCCGCGACGAGGCCGCATATGACGACTGGATAGACCTCACCTTCAATCCATCGAAGATCGACTATAGAGCGCTCGCGTATGATTTCTTTCCACATTATGTGGAAGCATTTGGCGGCTATATGGCCACCATCTCCGACGATGAATTCATTTACATGGATTTTGAGGAGAGAAGGCGCCTCAAGATGGATGCGCGAAGTTCAATTTACCGGATCGATCCTATCTCCTACTTCTCGGACAGCCTTTGCAAGCGCGGCTTTGGCCTTTCGGCGAAGCAGGTCATGAAGCGACTAACCGGCAAAGTCGAAGATGTCAGGCTGGGCTGCGGGGGCGTTTTCATTGTCCTGACCTCTGCAGCTCTTCCGACACTTGAGATGGACAATATCTGTTGGGAAGCGAAAGCGCACCTGTCGCGATAATCGGCACTCTCCTACCGCCCCGCCCCAAACCCCGGCGCATCCGGCGGCACGCTGGCGCCGCGCCACCTCTCCACCACACCCACCGCGATCTTGCCGTCCTGCCGCAGCACGCGCTGGATCAGCACCGCGGCCTGCTGGCTGGTGCTGCCGATCGTCGCGCGGGTGCGGACCCAGAAGGTGTTGGAGCGGAAGCCGGTGCCCCAGGGGAGCGAGAGGTTGAGGTCGCCCAAATCCTTGAGGGTGAGCTTGCCGTTGCGGGCGCGGATCTCGGCGAGGCGCTGGGCGGCGAGCGGGTCGCGGAACAGGACCTGTAGCATCTCGGGACCGGCTGCGTTGAGGTTGATCGCGGTGGTGCCGGGCAGCGCCGTCACCAGTTGCTCGAGCCGGGCGGTCGCCTGGGGCTCGAGCCCGGCCATGCGCAGCGGGCGGATATCGGTGACGGGCCCGTAGAGGCGGACATAGGTGACCGCCTTGACCACATCCTCCGCCGACAGGCCGACATCCTTGGCAATCGTCTGGAACAGCACGATCGCGCCGGCATCGCCGCCGCGCAGCATGTTAAGGTTGAAGCGCCCCTCGGCATCGGCGATCGCGAGATCGAAGGTGCCGCCCTCGATCGGGGCGGCGCTTTCGGAGAGTTTCGCCCAGGGCTCGGTCTGGTTGTCCTCATTGGGCGCGGCGACCATGTCGCGGCGGAGGGCGACCACGGCGGAGAGTTCGCCGCCGCGGACAACGGCCAGGGCACGGGCCGCCTCGCGGGTCCGCAGGGCGCGATCGAGCGCGATTTCTTCGCGATTGATTAGCAATAGCACAAGTCCGGACGCGATCGCGACGAACATCAGCACGTTGACGAGGATCATCCCCGCTTCGTCTTCGCGGCGTCTCATGGCTTGGGATACTCCGCCTGATCGGGCAGCGTGACGACGCGGCGCAGCGCGCCCGGCGTGCCGCCCGGACCGGTCGCCTGGAGGGCGATCTCGATCGCGCGGGGCCATTTGTCCTTGTCTTCCTCGCGCATCGGCCAGCGCGGGCTCCAGGCGGTGCCGTCGAAGAAGCGCCAGCGGACATTGGCGACGCCGCCGACCACGGTCTGCACCATCGCGCCCGAGCCGCGGACGAGATTGCCGTTGGCGACCGAATATTGGAGCGGCACCGCCGGCCCGCCGAAACCGGGCGCGGCGCGGGTGAAGTTGAGCTTCTCGCCCCCGCCCTCGACGCGGCCGACCGAGATCTGGTCGATATCGCTCGACACGACGAACATCGCGCGCTGGAGGTCGGCAAGGCGATCGAGGCGCTTCTCGGTGCGCCCCTGGACCTTGATGATGCCGTCGACCAGCGCGAGGCCGGCGACGGCGATCAGCGCGAACAGGCCGAGCGAGATCATCAGCTCGATCAGGGTGAAGCCGGTTTCGCCCTCCCCTTCTTCATCCCCGCGCAGGCAGGGATCCAGAGTCACGGGCGACGCCCTGCTTGACCCTGGCCCCCGGCTTTCGCCGGGGTGCTGGAGGAGGATGGTGCTGGCCACGACAATCCTAGGAACCCGAGCTCGACGCCACCGGGGTGTAGCCGGTCGGGCCGGCGACGACGATCGCGAAGTCGCGGGCGACCGAGCCATCGGTGCGGAAGCGTACCGGGCCGGTGACGCCGTGGAAGCCCTTGGCGTCCATCAGCCCCTCGATGCCGAGGCGATTGTCGGCGCGCAGCGTGTTGGCGATGCCGGCGGCGTCATAGGCGAGTGCGGCGATCGTGCCGGGATCGCCGCCGTTGCGGGCCTGGAAGGCGCTGGCGAAGGTGCCGAAGGCGTTGGGATCCGGGCTGGCGAGCCAGGCGCCCTCGAGCGCGGCGAGCGCGGCCGGGCGGTTGTCGAGCCCCTGGAAGGTGCCGAGCAGCTGGATGCCGGTATCCTTGAGCGCGCGGGCGGCGGCGAGGACGGTCTCGCCCGAGCCGGGAAGCAGCACCGCGTCGGGCGCTTCGCCCGGGCTGGGCAGCGGCTGGCCGGGCTTCACCTGAAGCACGGTGACGGTGATGCCGAGCTCGCCTTCGGCCTTGCCGGCAGCGAGCGCAGCGGCAGCGCTCCAGGGCGAGCCGTCATCAATCATCGTGACGGTCTTGACGCCGCGGGTGCGGGCATAGCGCAGGATCGCGGTGGTCACCTGCCCGGCGGTGATCCCGAAGATCCAGGTGCCGGGCGCGCGCAGCACGGAGTCGTTGCTGAACGAGATCACGGGGATGCGGCCGGCGATCGCGCTGGAGACGGCGGGGACTTCCTCCGCGCTGAGCGGGCCGAGGATCAGCGCGGGCTTGAGCTTGATCGCCTTGGCGGCCGCGGCAGCTGCGCCGGCCGCGGTGCCGCCGGTGTCGAAGCTCTGCACATAGGCATTGTTTTCCGCGAGCAACGCCGCCTGCCGCATGCTAAGGCCCAGCCGCGCTCGCGGCCCCGTGAGCGGCAGCAGCAGGGCGATCGGACGCTTGTCCTTCTTCTCCGCTGCGAAGACGACAGAGGGAAGCACGACCGATGCCGCTGACGCGACCAGTCCTGATTGCAGCGACTTCAGCAGGGACCGTCGATCCATTGCCGACTCTGGGAGGGGAAAGCGGGTCACGCCGGTCTATTATCCTCTTCGCCCTGATCGGCATAGGGGCGTATCTGCTCGCTTTGCTCGTGACGATGCCGGCGAGCGTGATCTTCCGGAACGCGCCGTGGCGTACCGGCGTGGCGGGCACGGTGTGGAACGGCGAAGTGGGTGTCGCGGGCGGCGCGACCTTCGCCTGGCACATGGCGCCACTACGCTCGCTGACCAGCCTGGCCTTTGCCGCCGACTGGAAGGCGACGGGGCCGGACACCGACCTGGGCGGGCAGATGCTCCAGCATCTCGGCGGACGGACGGTGCTCGACCATGTCAGCGGATCGGCAGATGCCAGCCTGTTCAAGGCGCTGCAGCCCAACCTGCCCTTCACCTGCAGCCTGACGATGCAGGTGGAGATGCAGCGGATCGCGAGCGGTGGCGGGGCGCGGATGGCGGATGGCAAGATCACCACCGATCCGGGCAGCTGCCGGGCGAAGAATGGCGGCGGACCGGTTGCGGTCCCTGCCCTGCTGATCACCGCCGAGCATGTAGGCGACCGCACGACGATCCGCGTCGCACCCTCGGCCCAGCGGATGAAGACGCTGATGACCGCGGTGCTCAGCGAGAGCGGCGCGCTGGAGATCTCGATGACTGCGGACGGTGCGGCGGTGCTGCCGTTCGTCGGGCTGCCTGCCGGGGTTACGGTGCAGGGGCAGATGTGACTCTACTGCTCCCCGGCGAAAGCCGGGGGAACAGCTAAGCAACTGGCTTAGAGCCCAACCAGGTTATTGAGGTTGATGATCGGCAACAGGATCGCCAGCACCATCATCAGCACCAGCCCGCCCATCACCAGCAGCACCAGCGGCTCGACCAGCGCGACCAGGGTGGAGACGAGGGCGTCGAGCTCGCGCTGAAGCTCGTCCGAGGCGCGGCCGAGCGCGGGGGCGAGCTTGCCCGAGCTTTCGCCCGAGGCGACGATCGCGACGAGCATCGAGGGGAAGACCCCCGCCTCGCTCATCGCGGCGCGCAGGCTGATGCCTTCCCGCACCCGGGTAGCGACGTCGATCGCCTTTTCGCGGACCCAGCGATTGGGCGTGACCGCGGCGGCGGCATGGAGCGCATCGACCAGCGGCACGGCGCTGCCGACCAGCGTGGCGAGGCTGCCGGCGAAGCGGGCGGCACTAAGCTGGCGGCTGAACCGGCGGAACGGGCGCTTCTCCGAGAAGAAGCGATCGATGCGCAGGCGGTTGGCAGGCACGCGGGCCCAACGGAAGAAGACCAGCGCCGCCAAGGCGATGCCGAGCAGCAGGTAGAGCCCGAAATTCTGGAGGAACCAGCTGACCGCGATCAACGCCCGGGTGAGGAAGGGCAGTTCGGCGCCGCGCGAGACGAACACCTTCACGATGTCCGGGACGATATAGACGAGCAACAGCGCCATCATGCCGATCGACACCAGCGCCAGCAGCGCGGGGTACATCAGGGCGAGCTGGAGCTTCTGGCCGTTCGCCTGGCGGTTCTCGACGAACTCGGCGAGGTGGTTGAGCACGTCGGGCAGCTTGCCCGAGGCCTCGCCCGCCGCGACCGAGGCGCGGTAGAATTCGGGGAAGGCCTTGGGATGCTGGGCCAGCGCGGCGGCGAAGCTGCGGCCGTCGAGGATCGCGGCGCGGACGTCGAGCAGGAGCGAACTGGTCGCGGCCTGTTCGGACTGGGTGGCGACGAGGCGTAGTGATTCCTCGATCGCGATGTCAGAGCCTACCAAAGTCGCGATCTGGCGGGTGACGGTAGCCAGCGCCTTGGACGACAGACCGGCGCGGCGGAAACGGGGAAGCTGGATGCTGCCGAGGCTGGCGCCCTTCTCCGCTGCGACCTCGACCGAGAGCGGCAGCAGCGCCTGCTCGCGAAGCATTGCGCGTGCGGCGGAGGGACTGGAGGCTTCGATGATGCCCTTCCGGGCGGCGCCGGTCTTGTCAGCCGCGCGATAGGCGTAGGCGGGCACTAGCGCTGCCTCGAATTACGCAGTTCCACGGCGAAAGCCGAAGCGCAGAGCGAAGCAGCGTGTCGCGTGCAACCCTGGGCCCCGGCTTGCGCCGGGGAACAGATATTTGCGGGGACCGTGGTCACCCTTCGTCCCTCACCACCCGGGCGACTTCCTCGACGGTGGTCACGCCGGCCTTCACCTTGGCGATGCCGTCGTCGAGCAGGCTGGGGTTCTCCTTGCGGGCATGGGCTTCGAGTTCGGCTTCGGAGGCGCCGTCGTGGATGAGCTTCTGGAACTTCTCGTCCACGGCGACGACTTCGTAGAGGCCGGCGCGGCCGCGATAGCCCTCGTCATGACACTCAGCGCAGCCGACCGCGCGCCAGACCTTCTTGCCGGGCTTGAGTGCGCCGCCGAGCAGGAGCGAATCCGCTTCGGTCGCTTCGTCGAGCCGAGCGCAGCTCTGGCAGAGCTTGCGGACGAGGCGCTGGGCGCAGAGGCCGACAACCATCGGGGCAAGCAGATAGCGCTCGACGCCCATGTCGATCAGGCGGGTGACCGAGCCGACCGCGCTGTTGGTGTGGAGCGTCGAGAGCACGAAATGGCCGGTCATCGACGAGCGGACGGCGACCTGGGCGGTCTCCTGATCGCGGATCTCGCCGACCATGATGACGTCGGGATCCTGGCGCAGGATCGCGCGCAATCCCCGCGCGAAGGTCATGTCGGTGCGCGGATTGACCTGGGTCTGGCCGATGCCGGCCAGCTCATATTCAATCGGATCCTCGACCGTCATGATGTTGCGCTTGCGGTCGTTGAGCTTGTTGAGCGCTGCGTAGAGCGTGGTCGTCTTGCCCGAGCCGGTGGGGCCGGTGACGAGCAGCATGCCGTGCGGGCGCTCGAGCAGGCGGGTAAAGACACCCCGATCGCGCTCGCTCATGCCGAGCACTTCCATGTCGAGGCGCAGCGAGCCCTTTTCGAGCAGACGCATCACCACGCGCTCGCCATGCTGGGTTGGGATGGTCGAGACGCGGGCGTCCACGTCATGGCCGCCGATGCGCAGCGTCACGCGACCGTCCTGCGGGATTCGGCGCTCGGCGATGTCGAGCTTGGCCATCACCTTGATGCGGCTGACCAGCAGCGGCGCGAGCGCGCGCGGCGGCTCGATCATGTCGCGCAGCACGCCATCGATGCGGAAGCGGACGACGAGGCGCTTTTCCTGCGTCTCAATATGCACGTCCGAGGCGCCTTCGCGCACGGCCTCGAGCAGCAGCGCATTGATCAGGCGGATGACGGGGGCGTCGTCGCGAGTGTCGAGCAGGTCGTCGACGGAGGCAGCACTGTCGGCGAGTGCGGCAAGGTCCATGTCGCCCAGATCGATATCGGCGGCGGCACCGGCACCCGAATAGGCGGCGCTGAGCGCGGCGTCGAACGCCTCGTCGGGCAAGGTGACGAAGCGCGCGGCGGGCGCGAGGCGCTGGACCTCGAGCAGGCCGTCCAATGCGGCGGACGCCTTGTGGGCGCATTCCAGCCCGGCATCGGTGACGCGCAGGAGCACGCCGTTGCGGCGCGCGAAACTGTAGGGCAGCGAGGCGGGCGCGTCGTCGGTCAGGATCAGCATCTCGTTCATGCGCCGAAATCCACGGTGGCGCTGACCCGACCAGGGGTAGCAGTGCGCTGGATGTCCACCCGCTTGATCCGCAGGCTGGAGGTTGCCGAGAGATCGGCGAGCCAGGCCATGACACTGTCATAGCTGCCATCGGCGATCGTTGCACGGGCGCCGCCGGTGACGGGTGCGACCGTGGCGGTAAGGCCGAAGCTGCCGGTCGAACCGTTGATCACGTCTGCCGGCGAGCCCTGGCGGCGCTGGGGTTGGCCCGAGGAGAGCGTGCCCGCGGCGCGGATGCGCGCGGTGAGCGTCTCATAGGTGCGGATATCCTGCAGCGCCGAGGCGCGGGCGGACTGGAGCGGCTTGATGATGCCGAAGACCAGCACCAGCGCGGCGAGGAACAGCGCGAGGCCGGTGAGCATGACCTGCTCGCGGCGACTGCGGCCGCTCCACCAGCCATCGAAGCGGATCAGCACGGCGTCGAGCACCGGCATGCGGGCGAGAATCAGTCTCATGCGGCACTCGCCGTAATACGGATCGCGCCTTCGGGCGAGCGCACGACCTGGGCCCCTACCCCGGCGCCCTTGAGCGCGGACTCGATCTGACCCTGCAAGCCGATATCGGGCGAAGCTTCGAGATCGAGGGTGAGCAGCCTGCCCTCGAATGTCATAGCGCGGACGGTGAGAGCGCCGGAGAGCGGACCGAGCGCACCCGAGACGCGGTTGACCAGCGGCAGGAAGAGCTGCGGCACCTGGCCGCCGCCGGTGGGCAGCAGGCCGGTGATCGAATTGGCGAGATCGTCGCCCAGTGCGATGCCAGGCGCCGCGACCAGCGCGGCTGCTCGGGTCTCCGCCTCGCGCCGATCGGCGATACTGCGCAGCATTATCACGTCACCGAGCGCAATCACGACATGCGCGGCGGCACCGATCGCGGCGACCCAGGCGAATTTCCGCCAGAGGCTCGATCCGGCGACCTTGCGGACCGCATAGGCGCCCTGGCGCAGGTTGAGCGCGGCGACCGCGGCACCGGCCGCGGGGCCGAAGGCAGCGACGTCGAGCGCAGCCGAGCCCTTCTGCATGTCGTCGGGCAGCGGCTCGCCATAGCTGATGATGCCCGGGCGATCGGCGGCTTCCCAGGCTGGGCGCAGCAGCGGCGCGGGGACTTCGAAACCGGTGCCATCGGCATCGCGCACCGCGGCACGGCCGCCGGACTGCGAAACCGCCCAGCCCTCGGCCGGGCGCGGCAGGGTTAGCACGTCGGGCACCATCGCGGCATGGCCGATCCCGGCTTCCTCGGCCTGGGCGACCCAGCGGGCCATCACGTCATGGCGGACGATCCCGACCAGATAGCGGCCGGGCGCGATCTGCTCGCCGAGCGCGATGTGCACCGAATCGACCGGCTCGGCGATTCGGTCCTCGATTGCGAAGGGCAGCGCCGCGACGCGGCGGGCATGGCTGGGCAGCGGCAGGTCCACCGCGAGCAGGCGCACCTGGCCGGTGGGGACGAGAATGGTTGCGGGCCAATCGCGCACGGTTATTATCAGGCGGTCACCCGCCAGCGTCCACACACCTGCGGCGGAGGGAATATTTGGGTCGGGCGCACCCGTGGCGTTTGGGCTCATTGTCACATTTGCTTCATGGGCAGGACGCATGGGGCGGGGATGCGCATAGTTTTGAAACAGTTCCATGACATCGCACCTGGGGTGCGTACTCACATTGCACCTAAGGTGCAGGACCGCAAGCACGCCGTGCCCGACGGCGAGGCCGGTTTGACACTCATCGAAATGATGATCGTGCTGGTGATTATTGCGATCGTGGCGGGGCTTGTCGCGATGAACGTGATGGGCCGCCCGGACGAAGCAAAGGCGACCGCCACCAAGAGCAACATCGCCGCCATATCCGGCGCGCTCAAGATGTACCGGCTCGACAATGGCGACTATCCCACCACCCAGCAGGGGCTGAAGGCGCTGGTCGAGAAGACCACGACGCCGCCGCTGCCGGCGACCTTCCCGCAGGGCGGCTATCTCTCCGCCCCCGCGCTCGATGCCTGGGGCAAGCCCTATGAGTACAGCTCGGAAGGCGGCGCCTTCACGATTCGCTCGCTCGGCAAGGACGGCAAGGTGGGCGGCGAAGGCGTGGACGCCGACATCGAAGGCAAGGGCTGATCCCCATGCGGGGGGCCGACATCACTGGACGCCCCTCCGAGACGGGCATGACGCTCGTCGAGATGCTCGTGGTGCTGGCCATCATCGGCGTGATGGCGGGCGCGGTGGCGCTCGGCATGGGCTCGGTTACCCGCGCGCCGAGCGTGGAGACCGAGGCGCGGCGGCTGGCGACCATGCTCCAGTCGGCGGCGGACGATGCGATGCTCGGCGACCGGACCGTCGCCTTCACCGTGCGCAAGGACGGCTATGGCTTCGCGGTGATGAACCGCGACGGCGGAATCGTGCCAAGGACGGACAAGGCGTTCGGCTTCCATCAGCTGCCTGGCGGCATGGTGATGACGCTGAGCGTCAAGCCACCGGTGGTGCTCGGCGTAGATGGCGCGGGCAAGCCGATGCAGGCGGTGATCGAGAGCGGGCAGCGGAAGTGGACGGTCGTCTATGACGGAATGACCGTGCGTGCGTTTCCGGCGACGGGATTGAAGTTGTGAAGGTTGCGCTGCCTCCCCTAGCGGAACACGCAAAGCTGTTCCCCGGCGAAAGCCGGGGCCCAGCTTTTCCGCCGGATGACGGCGGGCACGACGACGCCGGGTTTTCATTGATCGAAGCCCTTGTCGCGCTCGCGGTGCTCGCCATCGCTACGGTGGGCCTGATGCGCACGGTCGAATCGCATATCGATTCCACCCGGGCGATCGAGCGCCGCACTACGGCCATGTGGGTGGCCGAGAACCGGCTCGCCGAGCTGGAAGCGGGCGCGCCGGGGAGCGAGCAGGTGGAGATGATGGGCCAGGCATGGCGGGTTTCGGTGGATCGGCGGCGGACCGACGATCCCGAGATTCAGCGCGTTCGCGTCCAGGTGTTCGCGGGGCAGGAGAACAGCGCGCTTGCATCGCTCGACGGCTTCGTGGACGGACGGAAGCTGTAATGACCGGCCTTACCCTGACCCCGCGCCAGGCGCGCATCGGACTCAACCTGTTCACCGGCGCCATGGTCGTCTCGGTGGCGGTGGCGCTTGCCGGGCTGACCTGGCGGATCGCCGGCCATGCCGGCACCGGCGCGATCACCGTGCCTTCGGGGGCCAGCGGCCCGGCCGTGGCACCCGATATCGGCGCGGCGGTGGCGCTGGCACCGTTCGGCAAGCCCTCGGTCTCCGAGGCTGGCCAGGCGACGAGCCTGCCGCTCGAACTCAAGGGCGTGATCGCCGCGGGACCGGGCGAGCTCTCCAGCGCGTTCATCTCGATCAGCGGCCAGCCGGCCAAGGCGTACAAGGTAGGCGACAATCTCAACGGCGCGACGATCCAGTCGATCCTGCGCGACCGGGTGATCCTCGCCAATGGCGGGCGCAACGAGTTCCTCGCCTTCCCGGATCCGACGCTGACGCCCGAGCAGCGGCAGGCAGCGGCGCAGGGCCAGCCCGTCCCTGCCCCCGCCAATCCGGTGACCGCGCCCGCAGGGGCACCGCCGATCCGCACCGTTCCGGGCGCCCCGCCTCCCCCCGCCGGCCCGCCCCAGGCGAGCGTGGGCAGCATCCTCCAGCGCTTCGATGCGTCCCCCGTGCCGGGCGGATACCGTATCGGCGACAACGGCCCGCCCGGCATGGTGGCGGGTGACGTGATCCAGTCGGTCAACGGCACGTCGCTGTCCGACCCCGCCGCAGCCCAGGGCGCCTTCGCGGCGGCCCAGGCGAACGGCAACGCCCAGATCCAGATCCTTCGCGACGGCAAGCGTATCACGCTTACCGTGCCGCTCCGTTAGAAAGTGCCCCTGTGAAGATTCGCTCCGCCATCGCCGCACTCGCGCTCGCCGGGATCGCCCTGGACACGGTTGCCATCGCCCAGACTGCACCCGCCCCGCAGGATGCCGGCACCGGCGACGTGGTGGTGAACATGCGCGGCGTCGAGATCTCGGACGTATCCGACCAGATCTCGCGCATCACCGGGCGGACGCTGATCCTCGATCCGGCGGTGAAGGGCACGGTGACCGTCACCTCCTCGACCCCGCTGTCGCCGCAGGGCGTGTGGGAGCTGTACCAGTCGGTGCTGCGCGCCAACGGCTTCGCGGCGGTGCGCTCGGGCCGGGCCTGGCGGATCGTGCCGGCGGCCAATGCGGTGCGCGACGGCGGCATCCCGAGCCGCGGCGCCTCGGGCCAGGAGCTGGTGACGCGGATGGTGCGGCTGCAGAACGTGCCCGCCGCCGATGTCGCCCGCGTGGTGCGCCCGCTGGTCGCGACCTTCGGCAGCGTCGAGCCGCTGAGCACGCCCAACGCCGTGGTCATCACCGACTATGCCGACAATGTCCGCCGGGTGGAGGCGATCGCCCGCCAGCTCGACGGCGGCAGCGGCGCGACCTTCATCACCTTCTCGCTGAAGAACGGCAATGCGACCGACGTGGCGCAGTCGCTTCAGGCCGTGCTGGGCGACGGCACGCGGGTGGCCGCCGATGCGCGCAGCAACACGGTGATCGTGCGCGGCACCCCGGCTTCGGTCGCCGAGGCGCGCAAGATGCTGATCTCGCTCGACCAGCCGGGCGGCGCCACGCCGATCACCCGCATGTTCCGCCTGAACTATGCCGATGCCGAGACGGTGACCGACGTGCTGCGCGGCGTGCTCGGCCAGGGCGACAGCGCCGACAATCCCGTGGCGAAGAGCCTGGGTAGCGGCAGCTCGAACCCGTTCGCGCGGCTGAGCCAGAGCAACCAGAACATCTCCGCCCTTCCCAACAGCTCGGCCTCGACCAGCGGCGGGATCGGCAGCGCGATGCAGAATGCCCAGACCAACGGCACGACGATGCAGAACGTGCAGACGCCGACGCCGAGGGGCTTCTCGACGCCCGAGCTCAACGTGCAGCCGGCTCCGGAGCTCAACGCCGTGGTGGTGCGTGGTACGCCTGCCGCGATCGCCGCGATCGAGCCGCTGATCACCGATCTCGACGTGCGCCGCCCGCAGGTGCTGATCGAAGCCGCGATCGCCGAGATCACCGGCGACGATGCCGAGCAGTTGGGCGTGCAGATCGGCACGAGCGGCGCGGTGCTCGACCAGGTGAAGGGCGTGGGCACCTCTTTCGACCAGTCGGGCGCGTCGCTGGGCACGATCCTCAAGGCGCTGGGCGTGCCGGCCGGATCGGTGCTGGGCAATGGCCTGAACGCCAATTTCGCGATCGGCGACGATTTCTCGATCCTGGTGCAGGCGCTGGGCACCTCGACCCGCGCCAACCTGCTCTCCACGCCGCAGATCACCGTGCTCGACAATGTCGCGGGCGAGTTCGTCTCGGGCCAGAACGTGCCGTTCCTGACCGGGTCGATCCTGACCGACAGCTCGACGGTGAACCCCTATACGACGATCGAGCGCAAGGACGTGGGCATCACCCTGCGCGTGCTTCCGCGGGTCAATGCGGGGGACACAATCCGGCTGCAGGTGAACCAGGAAGCCTCGTCGATCGCCGCCGCGCAGACCGCCGCGGCATCGGACCTGGTCACCAATCGCCGCGCGATCACCACCACGGTGCTCGCCGACAATGGCCAGACGATCGTACTCGGCGGCCTGACCGCCGACGACTATACCGACACGCGCCAGCAGGTGCCGATCCTGGGCGACATCCCGATCGTCGGCGAGCTGTTCAAGAGCCGGCGCGAGCAGCACCAGAAGCGCACCCTGTTCATCTTCCTCAAGCCGACGATCCTGCGCGACGGCGCCGATGCGGCGGCGGCAGCGAAGGACCGCTATGCCCGGCTGCGCGCCGACGAGATCGCCAATGCCAAGCGCGGCAGCCTGCTCCTCGCCCCGCCGACGCCGCGGCTTACGGTGGAGATCGACGGGATTTATTGAGGGGCGGAGGCAGTGTTCACATTTCCCAGGAGTATCGGCGTGAGCACTATCGCCATAGCGTGAGAGAGGGCTCCAATTTCACGCATCCTTTCCTGCAATTCATCATTTGTGAAATATCGGTCCTCGAACGCTGGCTCATGCCCACGAAGTGTCAGAAGTTGCGCTCGCCAACGAAATGTGCGGCCTACCTGAGATAGGTTTCCGTGCACAATCCAATCACGGTGAGACCGTAACCTCCCAATAGCGGGCACCCATTCCTTGATAGCCGAACGCAAAACACTCGGCATGCGCTCATCATTTCCGATGACTACAAGGTAGGCGATCTTTTCACCCAGCGAACTAGGCAACCCTCTCGTGCGCAATTTATCAGAAGCGATGTGATGATATTGGCAGATAAGAGTGTTGATTTGACGCTCTATCAACCCCCAGCTCATCATAAGGCTTCCGATCGACGCAAGAACGCTCTGAACATAAGTCCAATTTGCGTCATCCCGCTGCTTCCGTAGCGTTGCTAAGTGCCTCAACCCGAGCGCTTTAAGGCCACCGCATTTACGGGCAATCCTTTGAACGAGATTCTTTCGCGCCACTAATCTACCCCCACCGGGTGAGGCTTTACCTTATTAAGACAGCCACACGCCCGCAAATGGGTCCTTAGCGCTACTAGCCAACCCGTCCCGCAGCCTCATCCCCGCTCGGTTCGATCGGCAGGGGCACCCGCACCCGCTCGCTGCCCCGGGTGAAGAAGGCCGCATCGATCGCCAGGCTGGCGAGGCTCCAGCCGTCGACGCTTTCCCCCACCTTCAGCGTGCGGGTGGAACCGTCGCTCGACCTGACCAGCGCGACCGCATCGACATTGAGCCGGCCGACGATGCCGACCAGCTGGGGCGCATCGGTGGGCGCTGCGGCGGGCTCGGACGTACCGAACAGCGGGCGCTCATAGGCACGGGCGAGCGGCGGTATCGAGCCTGCGCCGATCGGGGCGGGTACCGGCGGCGCCTTCGGAGCCTTGCCCGTTACGCCAGGGAGCAGGAGCAGCGCCGGCATGCCGATCGCCAGCACCGCGGCGGCAGCCAGCGCGGCCCATTCGGGGCGAAACTTCATCGCCATGCCGCGACCACCTCGCCGATCAGCCGAACGCCGCCGCCCTCGGGGATCGGTTCGATCCGCCAGGTCCGCAGGCGCATCAGCGGCTTGCCGCGCTCCAACGCGTCGCTGAGCGCAACCACGGCCTTTTCCGCGCCGGACAGGCGGATGCGCAGCGCGACCACGCCCTCCGGCGCCGCTGCAACGCCCGCCTCCTCGACCAGCACGCCTCCCGACTGCGCGAGCCCTCGGACCCGTTGCAGGATCGCTGCACGACCGGCGGCAGGGTCAGCGACATGCAGGCCGAGGCCCGGGGCGAGCAAAGGTGGCGGCGCCGCAGGTTGCGCTGCGACGGCGGCGAACTTTGCGCGCTCGGCCCTTGCCGCCGCAAGCTCGCCGAGCGCAGTGCCGGTGGCCGGGGCGAGCAGCAGCGCGACGACCAAGCCCGCCAAGCCGCCGATGACGATGGGAGGAAGCTTCATTGCGCGTCCTCGCGCATCGAGACGATCATCGCCGCATCGGCATGGCGCTGGCTGGTATTGCGCATGCCGGCGAATTCGGGCGCGCGGCGGACGGCGGCGCGCAATGCGTCGGGATCGCTTCCCGCCACGTCGAACTCGAGCCCGCCGTCGCGAGTCCGCTCGATCCGGGTAAGCTTTGCCTCGGGTGGCAGTACGCCGGAGAGCAGCTCGACAACCTGCCCCGGTGCGGCACGGCCGGCGGCATTGGCGAGCGCGGTGCGCGCCTCGCGCGCAGCGGCTTCGGCCTGGAGGCGCGGGGCCAACTGGTCCTGCAGCTTCGCTGTCGCACGCTTTTCATGTTGGACGAGCATGGAGGCGCCGGCGAGGGTGAGCAGCGGCCCGGCGGCGAGCAGCGCGCCGAATGCCGTCGCCACACGCCAGCCTCCTGCGGGCAAGGGCAGGCCGCGCAGCGTAGCTGCCAGACGCTGCGAAAGGCTATGCGCCGGCGCCGGAGGCATCTGGGGCTCGGGATCTGTGGCGTCCATCGGCCGCCTGCCTAGACGCTGCCGGGCGCCCGCGCAAAGCGTCATGAAGCGGCAACAGAAAAGTCACGCCGACGAAACGACAATCGCATGCTGCCGTCACGTCCCGCTTCCAAGGACCGGGCGACCGGGTCGCCAGTGACTCGGCTGCTTGGGGGTTTCCATGACCAATCTCACCGAGACCGGCTTCGGCTACACCGATGGCGACGTCGATCAGAACATCCACAACACCGGCCCGACGCTGAACGAGCTGGCCGACCAGCGCTATTCGCGTCGCCAGACGCTGCAGCGCGGCGGCGCGGCGATCGTCGCCGCCACCATGGGCGGCTCGGTCCTCGCGGCCTGCGACAGCAAGACCGAGGAACTGACCGCACCGACGATCAGCGCCGGCTCGGCCGCGACCACTGCTTCGGGCCGCACCGTGACGCTGACCGGCACCGGCAGCGCCGAAGCCTATTCCTGGACCCAGGTTGCCGGCCCGACCGTGACGCTGAGCAGCACCAACGCGCTCACCACCAGCTTCCTGGCTCCGTCGGTCGCCACCGCGACCAAGCTCACCTTCCAGCTGGCCGCCGCGAACAGCACCGGCACCGCGGGCATCTCGACCGTCGAAGTGACGGTGAACCCGACCGCGCTGGGCTTCACCGCCGTCGCGAAGAACAAGAACGACGTCGTCACCGTGCCGACCGGCTACACCGTGCAGATCGGCGCGCGCCTGGGCGACCCGATCACCGGCAGCGCCGCAGCGTACAAGAATGACGGCACCGACACCGGCTTCGCCAACCGCATCGGCGACCATGGCGACGCGCTGTTCTGGTTCGGCCTGAGCACCACCGGCGCCCGCGACGAGACCAGCTCGACCCGCGGCCTGATCGTGCAGAACCACGAGAACATCAACCAGCAGTATCTCCACACCGCCGGCGCCACCTCGCCGGGCGGCGTGCGCCCCGAGGCGGAAGCGTTGAAGGAGATCGAGTGCCACGGCGTCTCGGTCGTCGAATATTCGGAAGGCGCCAGCCGCGCCTGGACCTTCTCGTCGACCTCGACCTTCAACCGCCGCATCACCCCGAACACCCCGATGGTGTTCAACGGGCCGGTGAAGGGCTCGGACCTGATCAAGACCCCCTATTCGCCGACCGGCGTTGCGGGCCGCGGCACGATCAACAACTGCGCAAACGGCTACACCCCCTGGGGCACGCTGCTGACCTGCGAAGAGAACTGGGCCGGCTATTTCCGCCGCTCGGGTGACAATGCCGCTCGCACCGCCAAGGAGCTGACCGCGCTCAGCCGCTATGGCGTGACGAGCAGCACGGGCAGCTATGGCTGGTCGACCGTCGTAGCCGCCGACACCGCCAACACGACGTTCCGCCGCTGGGACGCTCGCGCGACCGGCGCCAGCGCGCTCGCCGATTACCGCAACGAGCCGAACCAGTTCGGCTGGGTGGTCGAGATCGATCCGTACGCGCCGACATCGACGCCGCGCAAGCGCACCGCTCTGGGTCGCCTGGGCCATGAAGGCTGCTGGCCGGGCAAGTTCGTCGCCGGCACCAAGCCCGCCTGGTACATGGGCGACGATTCGCGCCGCGAGTATCTGTACAAGTTCGTCTCGAACACCGCCTGGGTGGCAACCGATGCGACCGCGACCGATCGCCTGGCGATCGGCGACAAGTATCTCGACGCCGGCACGCTCTATGTCGCCAAGTTCGCTGCAGACGGCACCGGCAGCTGGGTCGCCCTGGTGTTCGGCCAGAACGGCATCACCGCCGCCAGCGCAGTCTATCCGTTCGCCGACCAGGCGGACGTGCTCGTCAACGCCCGCCTCGCCGCGGACGTGGTCGGCGCAACCCCAATGGACCGCCCGGAATGGACCGCGGTGAACCCGGTGACCGGCGAAGTCTACCTCACTCTCACCAACAACAACGCCACGCTGCGTCCGCTGAACGGCACCGACGCGGCCAATCCGCGCCACTATAACGATCCGTACGGCACCGCCGGCACGGCACAGTATGGCAACCCGAACGGCCATGTTATCCGGATCAAGGAAACCAGCACCGAATCGCTGACCTTCACCTGGGACATCTTCGCCTTCGGCGCGGGTGCGGACCTGGATGCGACCAACATCAACCTGTCGGGCCTGACCGCGGACAACGACTTCTCGTCGCCCGACGGCTGCTGGTTCGGCCGCGCGACCAACGCATCGGGCCTGGTCAAGCCGATCATGTGGCTGCAGACCGACGACGGCGCCTATACCGACGTCACCAACTGCATGATGCTCGCGGCCCAGCCGGGCACCGTCGGCGATGGCGGCGCGCGCACGATCACCAACACCGGCACGGGCGGCGCGACCGCGACCCAGGCGACCCGCATCGGCGCGGCGCCGGGCGCGAACCTGAAGCGCTTCCTGGTCGGCCCGGTCGAGTGCGAGATCACCGGCGTGGACTCGACACCGGACGGCCGCACGCTGTTCGTCGGCATCCAGCACCCGGGTGAGAACGGCACCCCGGCGGCACCGTCGAGCCACTGGCCGGACAGCCAGGCGACCGGCACCGCCGGCGCCACGATCCGCCCGCGCTCGGCGATCGTGATCATCACCAAGAATGACGGCGGCGTGGTCGGCCTCTGATCCGACCTGCTTTCGAAAACAACGAGGGAGGCTCCGCGAGGGGCCTCCCTTTTTGTTTGCGGGACACAATCAAACCCGCAGCCCAAGGATAAACTTCAGCGCAGCCAGCAAGATATAACTCAGAATAAACTTTATTTAACTTTCATAACCACGGATAATATATCGACCAATTTCATATTACATCACAATCATTCCAGATCGTATTTTAATATGTCGATTATGAAACGAAAATGTCATGACGTGTATTTATACATTACTATCGAAGTAACATAACTGCCAACTACGCTGCGTAGGCGCCCCGTCAGAACCAGACCTGACCTTTGGGGGTTAACCTAATGCAGAATTTCTCGCGCTTCCGTTTGTCGCTGCTGGCGGGCTCGACCCTGCTGGCGCTGGCAGCCACGCCGGCGCTCGCCCAGCAGCAGGCTGCCGACCCGGCGACCCAGACCGCTGCGCCCGATGACGACCAGACCGGCCTGACCGACATCGTCGTCACTGCGCAGCGCCGCGAGACCAACCTGCAGGAGACTCCGATCTCGATCTCGGTGCTGAGCACCGAGGCGCTGCAGGATCGCCACGTCCAGAGCCTGTTCAACCTGGCAGACGGCACCGTGCCGTCGCTGCGCGTCGCCACTTTCGAGGCGCGCCAGTCGGCGCTGACCATCGGCATCCGCGGCATCGTCCCCTATGACCAGAACCAGACCGCGCGCGATGCCGGCGTGGGCGTCTATATCGACGGCGTTGCCCTCGGTAAGACCCAGGGCCTGAATGCCGCACTGTTCGACATCGAGCGCATCGAAGTGCTGAAGGGCCCGCAGGGCACGCTGTTCGGCCGCAACACCGAAGGCGGCGCACTCAGCCTCGTCACCCGCGCACCCACCGGAGAGTTCGGCGCCCGCATGACCGCCGGCCTGGGCAATTACGGCAGCCGCAACGCCGAAGCGCATATCGACCTGCCCGCCTTCGCCAACATCGCGCTCAAGTTCGACGGCGTCTACCAGCACCAGGATCCGACCGTGAAAGACCCGCTCGAGGGCTCGACCGGCTGGAACTATTATGATCGCAAGGGCGGCCGCGCCGCCGCGCGCTGGACCCCGTTCGACGGCCTGACCGCGGACTTCTCGTATGATTACGCGAAGGACGAGAACACCCCGCAGTACAGCCAGCTGATCAACTACAATCCGAAGGGCTATGCCGTCGGAAGCTACACCCCGGCGAGCGGCACGATCGGCACCACCCTCTATCTGCCGGGCACCACCACGGCATGTGGCGGCACGATCGCGGCGGGCAGCACCAAGCCGGTCTGCGTCGCCCCGCGCGCGCCGCTGGTCGGCGTGCATCCCGATCGCCAGACCGTCGCCGATGTCGGCGTGCCGCAGCAGCCGAGCGTGGACATCACCCACGGCTTCACTTCGAACCTGAAGTACAAGGTCTCGCCGAACATCGAGCTGCGCTCGATCACCGCATGGCGCGGCGTCTCCACCGACCAGTGGGACAATTCGGGCGGTCCGGAGCGCAGCACCTATGCGCCGAACGCGAACTTCAGCCGCTACAGCCTGTCGTTCCTCGACCAGCACCAGTTCAGCCAGGAATTCCAGGCCGTCGGCAGCTTCGACCAGTTCGATTTCGTGCTGGGCGCCTATTACTATACCGAGCATGCCACCGAATATGCAGCGACCCCGCTGAGCAACCTGTGGAACGCGGACGGTACTGCCTACACCATCCGCAGCCCGATCGTGTCGGGCACGGTGACCAGCGCCAATTCGGGCTACCAGCCCTATAATGCCTCGTGCGTGAACACGCTGGCCGCGACGGTGCCGCAGTTCGCCAACAGCTGCCAGTTCATCACCCGCGCCAGCAAGGCCTGGGATCACAACTACTCGGCGTTCGGCAACCTGACCTTCTCACCGGAAGGCACGGGCCTGCACTTCACCGCCGGCGGCCGCTTCACCAAGGACAAGCGCCACGGCAACCTCTACGTCGTCAACAACGTCGTGCAGGGCTTCTCCTTCGAGAACAGCGTCAACCGCTTCGACCCGATGTTCAACATCGCGTACGACGCGACGCCGGACATGCACTTCTATGCGAAATACTCGACCGGCTTCCGCGCCGGCGGCGCCAATGACCGCTCGCAGAGCTTCAACGCGTTCGGGCCGGAATCGGTGAAGTCGTACGAGATCGGCGCGAAGATGGACTTCCTCGATCATCGCGCCCGCCTCAACCTGGCCGGCTACATCATGAACCGCAGCAACACGCAGTTCGACTTCGACCTGTTCGACACCTCGGCCACCAGCCCCACCAACGGCAGCCATATCGAGCAGACCCAGAATGCCGGCGACACCAAGATCCGCGGCATCGAGGCGGACCTGACGCTGAAGCCGACCCGCGAGCTGACGCTGACCGGCTCTTATGCCTATACTTATTGGAAGGCACCTTCGGCGGTGAACCCGCTGACCGGCGGCCTGCCGCAGCAGCTCTACATCGTCTACACGCCGACCAACGCGGCCTCGGGCGCAATCGACTATGTCCTGCCGGTGCCTGTCGCGGGCGGCGCAAACCTGCGCATCCACCTCGACGCCAACTATGCGAGCAGCCAGTACAGCTTCCAGCTCGAGCCGACCAAGACCGACCCGAGCTTCGTCGTGAACGGCCGCATCGCGCTGGCGGACATCGAGATGAAGAACGGCAGCACGGTGACGCTGTCGATCTGGTCGCGCAACCTGCTCGACCACACCTATATCTATCGCCGCTCGGACGCGAACTCGTCGCCGGTGCTCAACTACGGTGCCAATGGCGCACTGGTGTCGACCAACTATGGTGGCATCCTCGGCGACTATGCCAACTTCAATCCGCCGCGGACCTTTGGCGGCGAGGTCAGCGTCAAGTTCTGATCCTGCCCTTCAAGGCGAACAGGAGCGGCCCGGATGGTACCCACCATCCGGGCCGTTTCGCTTGCAGGCCTTCGCCGGGAAAGGTCAGCCAGCCAGCGGCAGGCTTATCCTGACGATCAGGCCAGGCTTCGCATCGGCAAGTTCAAGCTCGCCCCGATGCAGCGTCGCGATCGCCTGGACCAGCGGCAGGCCCAGGCCGTGCCCCGGACTGCCCCGGCTCCCATCGAGCCGCCCGAAGCGGCGTAGCGCGCGGCTGCGGGCTCCCTCGGGGATCCCAGGGCCGTTATCGGCCACAGCGAGAACCGCCCGCCCTCCCCGCACCGTCGCTTCGACGGTGATCGTTGCCTTGGGCGGCGTATGATTGACCGCGTTCTCGATCAGGTTGACCAGCAGCTGGGTGAGCAGGCGGACGTCGCCCTCCACCGGCGCCGGGACAAGCGTGCCGAGCCGCAATACCCGCCCGCTGTCCTCGACCATCGCTTCGAGCGATTCCGCGACATCGCCGGCGAGCGCACCGAGATCGATCCGCTCGAACATCGCGCGGCGCTCGCCACCCTCAATTTCGGCGATACGCAGGATTGCTGCGAACATGGCGAGGATATCCTCCGCCTCGGCCGCCGCTTCCTCCAGCTCAGGCGAGACCGGGCCCGCCTCCGGCCGCTCGGCGAGCAGGGCCAGGCGTCCGCGCAGCCGCGCGAGCGGCGTGCGCAGGTCGTGCGCCACGTCGTTGGAAACCTGGGCGAGGCTGGCCATCAGCGCCTCGATCCGATCGAGCATGCGGTTGAACGCCTTGGCCTGGCGCCCGAAAGCGGTGCCCGGCGCCTCGACCGGGACACGGGCGCGCATGTCACCTTCGACGATCGCCTCGGCCGCGGCGCGGACCGCCTCGATATTGCGCCGGATCGTCAGACTGAGCGCCAATATGCCCAGCACCACCAGCAGCAAGATTGCCCCGAAGCCCGATGCCAGGATCAGCAGCCGGTGCGCGTCGTGATCCTCGATCGGTTCGCTCTCGGCGAGCAGGGTCAGCGTAAGCCCCTCCGGCAACCGCTCGACATGGGCGCGACCACGCGTGAGCCCCGGAATGCCCGCGCCGTGATCGATGGTCGAGACGCCGGGTGGGATAGGCGCGGTGGGCTCGATATTGCCGGCCAGGCGCCGGCCGTTCGTATCGGTGAGCAGGAAGCCGATATCACCGCTGTCACGCCGCCGGCTCTCCTCGCCGATGCGCAGGCCGAGCAGCACGCGGTCCGGATTGCCCTGGAGCAGCGCGGCGGACTCGCGCTCCAGCCGCTTGTCGACCTGGCGGTCGATCGCGCCGAGCAGCGCGAAATAGACCGCCGCGAAGGTGAGCAGGGTCGCCAGCGTGATCGCCGCAATGAAGGCGAAGGCAATCGCCCGCAGCGAACGGAGCGGCCCCATCCGCTAGCTGCGGAACATGTAGCCGACGCCCCGGACGGTCACGATCGGATCGGGCAGTCCGGTCGCCTCCAGCCGCTGGCGCAGGCGACGGATATGGGCATCGACGATGTTGGTGGTCGGCACGAAATCATAGCCCCAGACCCGCTCGAGCAGCAGCGGGCGGGTGAGCACCGTGCCGGCCTCGCGCACCAGCTCGGCAAGCAGCTTGATCTCGGTCTTGTGCATCTCGACCGGTTTGCCGGCGCGGGTGACGCGGTGGCGGGCGACGCTGACCGTGATGTCCCCGGCGGTGACCGTGGCGCTGTCGGCGTTGGCGGCGGTACGCCGGCGAAGCACCGCGCGAATACGGGCGTGGAGCTCGTCGATCTCGAACGGCTTGACGACATAGTCGTCGGCCCCCGCCTCCAGCCCCTCGACCCGCTCGGGCAGGCGGCCGAGCGCGGTGAGCAGGATCACCGGGGTCTTCACCTCCTGCTCGCGCAGCCAGCGCAGCACATCGACCCCGTCGACAAAGGGCAGCATGCGATCGAGGATGATCACGTCGAACGGCGTGGCCCCGACTGCCCCGATCGCCGCGCGCCCGTCGGCCACAGAATGCACGTCGTAATCGCGCGCCTCGAGCTGGTCGGCGAGCATTGTGCGCAGGGGCTCGTCATCCTCCACCAGCAGGAGGCGGATGGCTTCGCTTTCGGGGGATGGAGTGGTCAACGCGCAAATCCTGACAGATGCCGCCGCTCTCTTAGAGAAGCGGCGGCATCCCGTCGATTGGAAAGGCGTCAGCGATCGGTGCGGCTGATGATCTTCGCGATCCCGTTGGGCGGGATGCTGACCATGTAGTTGATGCCGCCCTGGCAGGTGACACGCCAGGTCGGCACCTTGTCCTGATCGGCGATGCGCGTGGCGCTGTCGACATGCTCGCATTCGAGCGACGCATCCTTGAGCGCGCGAATGAAGGTCGCGCCGCGCTGCGCGTCGTTCTGCTTCAGCACCTCGGCGCTGTAGTTGATCGTATCGGCCGCGTTGACCGCGTCCTCCCCGTTGAGCGGCTGCGCCGTCACCGCATCATTGGCAGTGAGATTGCCCTCGCTCCCGCCCCCGCAGCCCGCGAGCGCCAGCGCTGCCAGCATCGGCACAATAATCCGCATGTCGCTTCCCCATATTGTGGTCCCGCACTTCAATGCGGGACCGTAACCAAGGTTCCTGCCCCTCAGCGCTGATAGGCCTTGGGCAGAGCCCCTTCCTTCGGATCGAGATAGCGCTGGCGCAGGCGCGTCCAGCGGTTCTCGAGCGGCTGCTCGACGCCGTCGATGAAGACATTGACCGCCGAGGTGCCGATCTCGAGCGGATCGCCGTCCCAGATCACCACATCGCCGCGACGACCTGGCTTGAGCGAGCCGAACTCGCCGCCCATGCCGAGCACTTCCGCCGGTTTCGACGTGATCGCCGCAAAGGCCGCACCCCAATCCAGGCCGGTAGCGCCGGGCACCTTGGTCAGCGCAACCAGGTTGCCTGCATATTGCTTCTCCCAGCGCGCCTGGCGGGATTCGTCCTGGTTGATCGTCCCGATCGCCACCGTGACGCCCGCCGCGGCCATGCGGCCGATGTTCGACTGGCTGGCGGCAAGCTGCTCGAAGCTCTCGGGCAGGTCGGTGAGCGCAGTGGCGATCACCGGCACGCCGGCCGCCGCGATCTGCGGGGCGACGGTCCAGCCTTCGGTCGCACCGACGAATACCAGCTTGAGCGTCGGGATTTCCTTCTTGAGCTGGAGAAGCACCAGCATATCCGAGGCACGTTCGACATGAACGAGCAGCGGCGTACGGCCCTGGAGGACCGGCACCAGCGCCTCGGCATCGGCGCGCGTCAGGAAGGCATCCTTGCTGCGGTCGTTGAAGCTGGCCGGTGCGCGGATATAGTCGCGGATCTCGAACAGCACGTTCTTGAGCGCGGCATAGGCGGCCGGGCGGCTGCCGCCGGCGGCGCGGGCGCCGCTCTCTCCCCATTCCATGAACTGGAAGGCGCGCGGCTTGCTGACCGCGTCCATGTCCGCCCCGAGGTCGATGATCGCGCCCTGACCGGCGAAGATCGATCCCGAATTGTCGGGAGCGACCACGGCGCGGGTAATACCTTCGGCCCGGTTGATCGCGATCGGCGTGGACTTGGGGTTCACCGCCGGGGTGACGTCGATCGCGGCATGGAAGCCGACATTGCCGGGACCGGTGTCGTTGGTCTGGTCGACACCATCGACCTCGACAATGCCCATGCGGGTGAAGCCGGCGAAGATGCCGGGCGAGACCCATTTGCCGCCCGCGTCGATCACGCGAATACCGGAGGGCACGGCAACGCCCGGACCGGCCGCGACGACGCGGCCATCACGGATCACCACGGTGCCGCCATCGACCGGCTGGCCACCGTCGCCGATGACCAGCTTGGCGTTGGTGATCGCCACGGTCTGCGCCGTGGCCGGGAAAGCGAAGGCAAGCGCCGCGGTGGCGGCAAGAAGGAGCTGCTTCTTCATCACTTCACATCCCCTTCGCCCGGCTGACCGAGTTCGAAATCGGAAACCGGTCGGCGCTTCGGATCCTTGGCATCGTACATCAGCGCGCCATCGACCCAGACCATCTCGGGCCGGGTGTAGACGCTGAACGGATTGCCGTTCCACAGCACCACGTCCGCCATCTTGCCGGGCTTGAGGCTGCCGGTCTTGTCGGCGATGCCCAGCGCCTTGGCCGGATTGATCGCCAGCCAGGTCCAGGCATGTTCCTCGCTGATGTTCATGCCGACCTTGATGCCGGCGGCGCGCGCCTTGGCGACTTCCTGGTTGAGCCGCTGGATGCCGTTGGCGTCGTCCGAATGGATCATCGCGCAGGCGCCCTCCTTGTCGAGGATGGCGAGGTTCTCGGGCACCGCGTCATAGGCTTCCATCTTGAAGCCGTACCAATCGGCCCAGACCGCGGCGCAGGTGTTGTTCGCCTTGAGCAGGTCGGCGATCTTGTAGGCTTCCACGGCGTGGTGGAAGGCCGAGACGTGGTAGCCGAACTCCTTGGCCATATCCATTACGATGGCCATCTCGTCGGCGCGGTAGCAATGGTTCTGGACGAGGATTTCGCCTTCCAGCACGCCGCGCAGCGTGTCCATCGCGAGGTCGCGCGAGGGGGCCTCTCCGCCCTTTTCCTCATAGCGATCCCAGCGGCGCTTATACTCTGCGGCACGCGCCCAGGTCTGGCGATCGACGGCGATATTGCCCATGCGGGTGGAGGGCATGCGGCCCTTCGAGCCATAGACGCGCTTCGGGTTCTCGCCGCACGCCATCTTGAGGCCATAGGGGGCGCCCGGGAACTTCATCGCCTGCATGGTGCGGGCATAGACGTTCTTGAGCACGACCGAGCGGCCGCCCATCAGATTGGCGGAGCCGGGAAGGATCTGGAGCGTAGTGACACCGCCATTGGCGAGCGCACGGCCGAACCCGGGGTCCTGCGGCCAGACGCTATGCTCGGCCCAGACTTCGGCGGTGACCGGGCCGGTCATCTCGTTGCCGTCCGAATTGGCCTGCACGCCCGGCGACGGATAGTCGCCCAGATGGCTGTGGATGTCGATCACACCCGGGGTGACGTACTTGCCCTTGCCGTCGATTACCGCGGCGCCGTCCGCCGACAGGTTCTGGCCGACAGCAACGATCTTGCCGTCACGGAACAGCACCTGGCCATTGTCGATCCGGCCGCCCTCGCCATCGAACACCGTGACGTTGGTCAGCAACGTCGGCGCGCCGGGATAGGCATGATAGGTCGAGGGGAAGGGATCGTGGCTATAGCCCTTGCCCTTGCCCGGTCCGCCAGCGGCCGGAGCAGGCTCCGACGACGCGGTCTGTGCCCTGGTGGTGCTGGAATCGCAGGCGGCAAGCCCGGCCAGCGCACCAAAGATGATTAACGAGCGGATCAAGCGACTCCTCCCCCTTGCGTAACGGTTGGGTGATCGCTCAGGTGCTAGCCACTTGGCAAGCCGTGCTTCTTCAGAAAGAGACTGAACCACTCTGGACTATCCCCATTTTCTCCTTGGCTTGATTGGTGTTATTGACAGCTCCCGGAAGGGGAAGGTGCATCGTTGCGCGTCGCAATTGACCCTGCCGAGCCGTCATCCGTGACGGCACCCGTGAACCGGCGAGTGGCCATCGCCCTCGCCGCCTTCGGGCTGGCCTGTAGCATTGCCGCGTTTTGCGGGTGGGTCTTCGACGTACCAGAGCTCCGCGGGTTCGGCTTCAACGACTTCCCGATCTGGCCCTGGACCAGCCTGGGCTATGTGGGGCTTTCGCTCGGCTTCCTTGCCTCGTTCGTCGGTCGCAGGCGGCTGGCGATGAATCTCCTGGCGATACCGCTGGGGATCGCGGTCATTGCCCTGTTCGAGCGCTGGACCGAAATCGACCTTGGCGTCGATGAGCTGCTGTTCGCCTCCCATATCAATCAATTCCCGTTCCCTAATCCGGGCCGCACCGGGATCAATCCCGCCGCGGTGTTCCTGATCCTGGGGCTTGCCGGGCTCGGCCAGTGCGTGCGCGACCTTGTGGCCAAGGAAATGCGCAGCCTCGTCGCGACCGTGGCGCTCGGACTGGCCTCCGCCGCCGGGATCATCATCCTCTTCTCGCATCCGGGTCCGAGCCCGAGCGTGCCGCTGCTCGGCACGTCCCTGCCCGCCGCGCTGGTTTCGATCAGCCTGTCGCTGGCGGCGATCGCCTGGAACAGCGGCTTTGCCTGGGTGCGCGAGCTGGCCCGCGATCCGGACAATCGCCGGCTGCTGCGCATCCTGCTGCCCGCCGCACTGATCCTGCCGGTTCTGCCCGCGGCGCTCGAATTGCTGTTCTCGCGGCAGATCGCCTTCGCCGCCGCGCCGGGCCAGCTGCTGGCGATGCTCGGCAATGTGCTGGTGGTCGGCACCATCGCCTATTGGGCAGTGACTCGGGTGGCCCGCGAGCAGTCCGTTCAGGTCGAGCTGACCGAGGCGATCGACGTCACCACCATGGCGCTCACCTCCCCGGATGGACGGATCGTCCACTGGTCGGCGGGTGCCGCGGAACTCTTCGGCTGGAGCGCGGAGGAGGCACGCGGACAGAACAAGTACCTGCTGCTCCGCTCGCGCTGCGAAAGTGCCGAGGCCAGCCTGCCCCGCCGCCCTCAGGGCGGCGCGCAGGAACTGATCGAGATCACGCGCGACGGCCGCGAAATCGCCATCCTCGAGCATGTCCACCGCGTCGAGATTGCGGGACGCGACCCGGTGGTCATCCACAAGATGACCGATATTTCCGATCGCGCGCGCGCCGTTGCCGAACTCCGCGAAAGCGAGGAGCGCCTGGGCATCGCCATCGCCACGCATGAAGTGGGCGTGTTCGAATGGGACGTGCCGACCGGAAGGATCAGCTGGGCGCCGGGCGCCGAGGAACGGCTAGGGCTGGTCCCGGGCACGATCACCGATTTCGACAGCTGGCGCGCCCTGGTCGAGCCGAGTGACGTTGACGCGGTGTTCGAAACAATCGAGCGCGCCGTGGCGGACCGCTCCCCGCGCTTCAGTTTCCGATATCGCTTCAAACAGGCAAATGGCACCGTGCTCGCAGTCGAAGGCTCTTCCCGCGCATTTTACGATACCGACGGCAATCTGATGCGCACCGTCGGGGCAATGCTCGACGTCACCGAGCGCGAGGAACGCGAAGCGGCGCTGCGCCGCCGCGAAGCCCAGCTGCGCTCGATCATCGAAACGGTGCCCGAGGCGATGCTGGTGGTCGACGAGGAAGGTACGATCCGCGTGTTCAGCACCGCGGCCGAAGCGCTGTGGGACTATCGTGCCCATGAAGTGCTGGGCCACAATTTCGCGATGCTCACGCCCTATCCGAAGGATGAGGACCCGGAATCCCGGCTAAGCGCGTTCCTGAAGGCGGGCAAGCCGATGGGTCGCGACGAGACGATCGCCGCCTCCGGCCTGCACCGCGACGGCACCCGCTTTCCGATGGAAGTGCGCGCGGGCGTGGCCCAGATCGACGGCCACACGCTCTACACGCTTTTCGCGCGCAACCTGAGCGAGCAGTTCGCGGCCGAGGAGCGGTTGAGCGACCTCAACGCCGAGCTGGCCCATGTCGGCCGCCAGTCGGCGATGAGCGAACTCGCCGCCGACATGGCACATGAGTTGAATCAACCACTTGCCGCGACATCGAACTTCCTCGCAGCAGCGCGCATGCTGCTCGACAAGGGCGAAGATTTCGAGCGGGTCGCCGAACTATTGCGCATGGCCAATGAGCAGACATTGCGCGCCGGCGAAATCATCCGGCGTCTGCGAAGCTTTACGATGCGTGGTGATGTCGATCTGCGGATCACGCCGCTGGCTCCCACCATTCGCGATGCAGCAGATTTGGTGCTGGTCGGCACCAGCCAGTTCAACATCCGGCTGACTTATGACCTCGATCCCGATGTACCCTGCGTCTTCGCGGATCGTGTGCAGGTGCAGCAAGTCGTAGTTAATCTTTTGCGCAATTCTATCGAGGTTCTTCGTCAGCAGGGCGCGGACGACAGGCGGATCACGGTAAGTTCGCGCAAGTCCAGCGAAGACATGATTGCAATAGAAATTGCAGACAGCGGGCCGGGCATACCGGAACCAATGCTCGACCAACTCTTTTCTCGTTTCACGACCACAAAAAAGGAAGGTGCGGGAATGGGTATTGGACTTTCCATCAGCAAGCGTATCATTGAGGCGCATGGTGGGGTCCTGAGTGCTGAGAACCGGCCAGAGGGTGGCGCGGTTTTCAGGTTCACTCTTCCCGCCACGGAACAGGGTGGAGAGTAGATGACAAAAACGGTCTATATCGTGGACGACGACGACGCCGTCCGGGCCTCCTTGCACAGCCTGCTTTCTCTGCGATCAGATCTGGTGATCCGAGCGTTCCGCTCGGGAGATGTTTATCTGGAATCCCTGCCGGACCTCGATCCGGGCGTGCTGCTGCTGGATTTCCACATGCCGGGATCGACCGGGCTCGACGTGCTCAACGCAGTGGGCAACGATCCCCGCTTCGTGGCGATCATCCTGACCGGCCAGGGCAATGTCGGCCTGGCGGTGCAGGCGATGAAGGCGGGCGCGCTCGACTTCATCGAGAAGCCCTATGAGGCAGAGTTCCTGATGACGGCGATCGACCTCGCCTTCTCCAGGCTGGAAGAGGGCAATGAGGCGGCCGCGCGCGTCAACGTCGCCGAGACCAAGATCGGCAAGCTTTCGCCGCGCGAGAAGGACGTGCTCAAGGGGCTGATCGAGGGGCGCTCGAACAAGATCATCGCCTATGAGCTGGATATCAGCCCGCGCACGGTGGAAATCTACCGGGCGAACCTGATGGAGAAGCTGGAAGTGCGCAGCCTTTCCGAGGCGCTGCGCATCGCCTTTGCCGCGGGCATGTTTCCCAAGAGCTGACAGCCGTCCGGAGCTCAGCGCTCCGGATAGCCCCAGCCCGGCAGCATCGCTTCGATCTCGGTCGCGGCATCGGTGGCCGGGATACGCGGCGGATATGCGAGGTTTTCCGCTGCGCCGCCGATCACCGCTATGGCACGCCAGCGCGGATCGGCGCGCAATGCGGCTTCCCCACCCTCGCGCGCCTGTAGCGCGGCCTGATCGAGGATCAGCACGGGGCCTTTCGCGAGCCAGCGCTGTATCCGCGGATCATCGATATTGTCGATCGTGACCAGATCGGCGCCCGCCATCGACAAGCGCGCGATCAGCGTGCTGCGGAGGCCCGCCTCACGCACCACAAGCACCAGCAATGGGGACAACGGGCTCACCTGGCCCTCCTGAATTCGCGACCCGGACTTGGTGCCCGTGTTGGCGGGATTTATGCGCGACCGTGCAGGTCCCGCCATCCGTGGCTTCTACCTAAGGGTCTGACCGCGCTCGCGGATCAGAAGGAGAAGGTGAGGTCGCCGTGCACGAACTTGGTATCGCCGCTGCGCGGGGCATTGGGCGCATCCTGCAGGAACTCACCCTTTGCGAGATAGGCGGCACCCAGCTCGAAGCGCAGTTTCTGGGGGACCAGCCAGCGGCGACCGCGCAGCTCGAACTGGACGCCGCCGAACTTGCCGGAGCGGCCGGTCTTGTCGGTCACGCCGGTGGAGGAGAAGGCGTCGATCGACGACGCCAGCCAGGCGCCGCGCACCGAGGCCATCAGGTCGAGGCGCTTGGAAGGCCGCGCCTCGAAGCGCACGCCCGGCGAGACGATGTTGGCCCGGCCCAGCGCGCCATAGAGCGAAAGCGGGCCGAAATCGGCACGACGGGCGCCGTACAGCGTGTCGAAGCGGGTATAGGTGTTCGGGTTGGCCGTCTCGCCGCTGGCATAGTCGAACAGCGCGGCGACGCGCGGTGCCCACTTGCCGGCAAAGGTACGGCCCAACTCGGCATGCACGAACCCGGCATGGACCTTGAGGTCGCGGACATCGCTCACCGCTGCGGTTGCCCGGGCGAGGCCGCGCTGGAGCGCCGCTTCCACTTCATAGTCGATCGCGCCCTTGGCCTGCGCCCGGCGAAGGCGCGTGCCGAAGGTGATCAGGCGGCGATTGCGCGTCGGGTGGGTACTGCGGTCATGCTCGATCAGCCGGAAGCCATAGGCCTCGATCGAGGTCTTGCCGAACAGCTTCGCCAGCATCGCATTGCCGCCAAAGAACTCGATGTTCTCAGTCGCGCGGTCGAGCTGGACCTTGTTGTCATAGATGTCGGCCGGGGTATCCGGCAGTGCGGTGAACGGGCGCGTCCAGAACAGGTAAAGCTGGTTCTTGTCCTTGTCCTGCAGCTCGAACTTGGCGCCGAGATAGGTCGGCACGCCATTGGGGAAGTCGGTGCGGCCGACGAGGCGGCTTGCGCCGATGTCCATCGCGAACTTGCCGACCGTCAGCTGCGCACCCTTGGTCGGGCGCACCGCGATATAGGCCTGGACCGGCTCGAGATCGTTGATCTCGTTGGTCCGCACCGTACTCTTCTCATTCTCGCCATAGCCGCGCGCATCGACCACCTCGCCGCCAAAGGTGAAGGCGCCGATATCGGCTTTCGCCGCGAGCACCGTGCGGAACGAGACGAAGCTGTCGCTTTCCGGCGAGTTCGGGCGGAACTGGCCGCCGATCGTCTCGACACGGGCCCGTACGCTGCCGTTCACGCTCAGCTTCACCTTGTCCTGCGCAAATGCCGGCATAGCACTGACGAGAGGCAAGATCGCCGCAAGGGCGAGAGAGGGGCGAACTGAACGGGCCACGGGACACTCCGGAAATGGTTACCCAAGCAATTATAGGATGATCCGCAATTTGAGGCGCGGGCCTGTGGAAACTACGCAGTTTGGGAATGGGGGGCACAGTTAGTCCTATAATGGCTCTAGTTTCCCGCCCGTTAGGGCTCCCCTGTCAATCACGGCGCCTACAATAATCAAGGACGCCGGAAGCTAGTGGAAGATCAAGAGAATGCTCGGCATCATAAACAGCTGGCCCCTCGCGAAGAAAATGCTGGTGGCCTTTGCCCTTATTGGCACCCTGGTCCTTGGCCTGGGTGTCAATGGTTATGTGTCCAACAAGACCCTCAGCGGTGTCGCCACCCGCCATGTCGAGAATGGCATCACCGGCCTCTCGGGCCTGACCGACGTTCTTGCCGACATCCGCGAGCTCCGGATCATCGTCTACAGCTATTACAACGCCGCGACCCCGAAGGATGAAGCGAGCCTGGTTGAGCGCCGCGCCAAGGGCGAGGCCAAGCTGCTCGAGGATATCGACGCCTATCGCAAGGTCGCGGGCAGCGACTTCAGCGCCGATGTCGATGGCCTGCGCGCCAAGGCGACCGAGCTGATCGACGCCAACAAGACGATCTTCGAGCTCCGCGCCGCCGGTGACCTGGACGGCGCCGTCAAGGCGATCAAGGGCGTGGGCAAGGATCGCTCGCGCGCCGCCATCGACGCCGCCGACGCCCTGCTCACCCGCACCCGCGAGCGCTCGGCCAAGGACAATGAATATGGCCAGGGCCAGACGCAGTTCGCGCTGATCATGACGATCCTGCTGTCGCTCGTCGCGTTCGGCGGCCTGGGCGCGATCTGGCTCGCGATCAACCGCACCGTCGCCCAGCCGATGGCCAAGCTCACCGAAGCGACCACAGTGCTCGCCAAGGGCGGCGAAGCCGAAGTGCCGAGCCGCGACCGCCAGGATGAACTCGGCCAGATCGCCAACGCCGTCGAGCAGTTCCGCCTGGGCACCAAGGCCCGTGCCGAAGCCGATGCGCGCTCGGCCGCCGAACTTCGCGAAGTGATGGGCACGCTGCGCGATACGCTGCAGGCGCTGAGCCGCGGCGACCTGACCGCCGAGATCACCGCCGCCTATCCCGAGGCCTATGCCGAGCTGAAGACCAACTTCAACGAAGCCGTGACCAGCCTGCGCACGCTGATCAGTTCGGTGATGGAATCGACCGCGTCGATCCACACCGGTTCGAGCGAGATCGCCCAGGCGTCGGAAGACCTCGCCCGCCGCACCGAGGCGAATGCCGCGAGCCTGGAGGAAACCTCCGCCGCCGTCGCACAGATGGACGACCGTCTGCGCGCGATGGCGAGCTCGGCCGGCCGCACCGTGGAACGTGCCGACGGCGCGATCAGCACCGTCTCGGGCGGCCGCGCGATCGCCGATGAAGCCGTGCAGGCGATGACTCGCGTCGCCGACAGCGCCAAGGGCATCGACAGCGTGATCGAAGGCCTCGACAAGATCGCCTTCCAGACGCGCGTCCTCGCGATGAACGCCGCCGTCGAGGCCGGCCGCGCCGGCGAGGCGGGCCGCGGCTTCGCGGTCGTCGCCGACCTGGTCTCGGCGCTGGCCATGCGCGCCGAAGAGGAAGCCGGCCGCGCCCGCGACCAGCTGACCGCCACCCAGACCGACATCGTCGCGGCGGTGGAGATGGTCGAGAAGGTCGACGGCGCGCTCGCCAATATCTCGAGCGACGTGGGCGAAGTGCACACGCTGCTCGCCGAAATGGCGACTGACAATGCCGCGCAGTCGACGGCGATCTCGCAGATCAGCACCGCGATCGGCACGATGGACCAGTCGACCCAGCAGAATGCCGCGATGGTCGAGGAAACCTCGGCAGCCGCACGCAATCTGAGCAGCGAAGTCAGCTCGCTTTCCGAGCAGGCCGGCCGCTTTACCGTCGGCGCCGCCACGGTGCGCCCGGCGATGCGCTCCGCCCCTGCGCCGACTCCGATGCCTTCGCGCCCGGCCAAGCCGATCGGCAAGAAGAGCAATGGATATGTTTCACCGGTGAAGGCCCTGCCTGTCGCCAAGTCCTCAGCCACCGCCGGCGATGACGACTGGACGTCGTTCTGATGCCGGTCCGTTCAACCTAGCAATTGTGGGGGCAGGTCCGTGCAGGGGCCTGCCTCGTCACAGGAGACGCGGAAAATGCTCGCAAAGTTCAAGATACCAACCAAGATTCTGGCGCTCGTCGCCATTGTCGCCTCCGTGGGATTCGCCCTGTCGCTATTCGGGTCGAGCACGCTGCAGCGCATCGACACGAATTATGCCGAGCTGGTCGAAAACCGCATGCCGGTTCCCACCGAGCTGGCACGCGCCAATCGCCGCGTCTCCGACATGGCCTATGCCGGCTACCGCGCGCTGTCCTATGACGGCGCGTCGAAGGCTGCGCAGGAAGCCGGCAAGATCGAGCAGGGCAACTTCGAGGCGGCGACCCGGCTGCTCGGTAATGCCGAGAAGATGCAGCCCGCCCTCAAGCCCCAACTCGACGATTATCGTGGCCAGATCGCCAAGATCCACGATCTCGCAGCGCGCGCGATCAAGCTTGGCCAGCGCAACGACAATGACGGCGCCAAGGTCCTGCTGACCGAGATGGACCAGCTGATCGACCAGCTGGCGGCCCAGATGGTCAAGTTCAACGACCAGATCATCGCCGACAGCAAGACCAAGTCCGACGAGCTCGGCGAGAGCAGCGACAGCGCGTCGTACACGATGCTGATCGTCAGCATCGTCGCGATCCTGGCCGCGATGGGCATCAGCTTCGTCGTCTCGCGCTCGGGCATCACCCAGCCGCTCGCGCGCCTGCAGGACACGATGCGCGCGCTAGCCGGCGGCAACAACCGCGTCGACGTGCCGAGCACCGATCGCGGCGACGAGCTGGGCGCGATGGCGAAGACCGTGCTGGTCTTCCGCGACACCGCCCAGGCGCAGGAAGCCGCGGCCGCTGCCAAGGCGATCGCCGATGCCGAGCAGAAGATGGTCGTCGACACGCTCGGCCAGAATCTCGGCGAAGTCGCCAAGGGAGACCTGACCGCCGAGATCACCCGCGAATTCCCGGCCGACTACGCCGCGCTCAAGAGCAACTACAATGAAGCGCTCAGCAGCCTGCGCGCGCTGATCGGCTCGGTGATGGAATCGACCCAGACCATCCATACCGGCTCAACCGAAATCGCCCAGGCATCGGAAGACCTGGCCCGCCGCACCGAAGCCAATGCCGCCAGCCTCGAGGAAACCTCGGCCGCCGTCGCGCAGATGGACCAGCGGCTGCGGACCATGGCCGGTTCGGCCGGCCGCACCGTGGAGCGTGCCGACGGCGCGATCAGCACCGTCTCGGGCGGTCGCGCGATCGCCGATGAGGCGGTGCAGGCGATGACTCGCGTGGCCGACAGCGCCAAGGGCATCGACAGCGTGATCGAGGGCCTCGATAAGATCGCCTTCCAGACACGGGTTCTCGCGATGAACGCGGCGGTCGAAGCCGGCCGCGCCGGTGAAGCCGGCCGTGGCTTCGCGGTCGTCGCCGATCTCGTCTCCGCGCTCGCCATGCGCGCCGAGGAAGAGGCCGGCCGCGCCCGCGACCAGCTGACCGCCACCCAGACCGACATCGTCGCGGCGGTGGAAATGGTCGAGAAGGTCGACGGCGCGCTCGCCAATATCTCGAGCGACGTGGGCGAAGTGCACACGCTGCTCGCCGAAATGGCGACTGACAATGCCGCGCAGTCGACGGCGATCTCGCAGATCAGCACCGCGATCGGCACGATGGACCAGTCGACCCAGCAGAATGCCGCGATGGTCGAGGAAACCTCCGCAGCCGCGCGCAACCTCAATACCGAGGTGAGTGCACTGTCGGACCAGGCCAGCCGCTTCAACGTGGGCAATGCCCAGGTGCGTCCGGCGGCACGTCCGGCCGCGACGAGCGCCACCCGCGCCTCGAAGCCGGCGGCGAAGGCCGGCACCGGCTATGTCTCGCCGGTAAAGGCCATGCCTCTCGCAACCGCCGGCACCGGCGGTGACGACTGGGCTTCCTTCTAAGGCCTGGCTCCAGCGTCAGGAGAAAGGGCGTCCCGGCTTCGGCCGGGGCGCCCTTCACTTTGGGGGGGGCAGTGCAGCTGCACGACCCGCGACAGCAATGTCTCGGTAATCGTCATAAAGCGGCTGGGATCGGCAAAGGCACGGGCCGAAAGCATTGCGCCGTAGATTGCGGACATGAAGGCGTCGGCCTCCTCGGCCGGCGAACCGACCAGCGCGACGCTATCCTGCCGCACACCGAGCGCGAGGATCCGCGCCAGCCAGTCGGTCAGCTCGGCGAAATGCGCGCGGACCGAGACGGCAAGCTTGTCGGGCAAGCTCGGCAGCTCGGCAGCGAGCATCGCGGCGACGCAGAAAGGCGCCGAATTGTCGAGAATGCAGCGCTCCCAATAACCGGCATAGGCACGCAGCTGCGCGGCGGCGTCGGGCTCGCCTGCCGCGAGTTGCGCGACCTGGGCATGGATTATCGCCCGTGACTGATCGACCACGGCCCTCGCCAGGTCGCTCTTGGCTGCGAAATGATGATGGATGCTCGCCTTCCGGATGCCGACCGCCTCCGCGATATCGGCATAGCTGAACCCGTTATAGCCCCGGGTCATGATGAGCCGCCGCGCCGTATCGACGATCTGCTCGGCTGTGTTCTGCGCCATATTCCTACCTTCCAATAGGTAGATACCACTTGCCGGCGAGCAGGCAAGTGGCTAGCGGAATATACCTACTAGTAGGTAGATGGAGATTCGAATGTCGGAAGTGATCGAGCACCGCCCGGGAAATGGGGCGCCCGGCGTCGCCGCCGAGGATGTGGCCGGGCTGCGAAGCTATTACTGGGTACGCGGGTTGGTCGCCGCTTGCTGGGTCGCCGCGACGTTTACGATCGGGAAAAACGCACCGGTGGTCGGAGCCGGGCTATTGGTCGTCTATCCAGCTTGGGACGCAGTCGCCAATCTGGTCGACGCGACCCGCAACGGCGGCCTGGGGCGCAACCTCACCCAAGCGTTCAACATGGCCGTCAGTTTCCTGACCGCGCTCGCCGTGGCGGCGATGCTCGGTAACATGCATGCGGTGCTCGCCATCTTCGGCATCTGGGCGCTCCTTGCCGGCCTGCTGCAGCTCGCCACCGGGATACGGCGCTGGAAGACCTACGGTGCGCAGTGGGTGATGGTGTTGAGCGGCGCCCAGTCGGCACTGGCCGGCATCTTCTTCTTCCAGCGCGCGCAAGGAAGCGCGACGCCGGGTATCACCGATATCGCCCCCTATGCCGCATTCGGCGCCTTCTATTTCCTGGTCTCCGCGCTGTGGCTCAGCTTCCGGCGCGGACGCTAGCCCGACCCGCTTGACTGAAAGGAAAAAGGGCGCCGCGGCTATTGCCGGGCGCCCTTTTCTGTCGATCGGAGAATGGTTCAGGCGGCGACGCGCTGCGGGACGCGAAGGCCTTCGATGATCATCCGGTTGACTTCGATCAGCTCGCGGATGCGCTCACGGCCGGCGATCACGTCGCTGGTGTAGCGATCGACCCACAGGCCGAGCGAGACGATCTGCGCGCGCAGGTCGCGCGGCAGGCCATTATTGGGGTCGTTACAATCGGTGGTGAAGGCGTGCCACATCTCGCGATTGCGATGCAGCGACGGCATCAGGAGCGCGCCCTTCGCGCCCCGCTCTTCCGCATCCATCATCTCGCCGGTGATCTCGCCCAACAACCTGAGCTCCGCCGAGCGCGGCGTTTCGGCCCGGGCACGGGCTGCCTGATAAGCACTAAGGGTCATGCTCGCTCCATTTGCTTGACCCTTCATTCTAGGACGGTTGCGACCGCTCCGGGTGCGAACATCCTATAAGATTACTGCGCCCACCCGATTTCGGGCGCGCATCCGGGGAAAATCATTGGCCAACGCTATCCTTCCGCACGCGCTGCCGTCGGCACTGGACGCCTATCCGGGCGTGACCCTGTTGTCGCTCGACTGCTTCGACACGCTCCTGTGGCGCGACGTGCATGCCCCGCGCGACCTGTTCGGCGCGCTGGGCGAAGCCAATCTGCTCCAGCGCGGCTGGGCCGAGCAGACCGCGCGTAACAACGCCGCCGTCAGCGACCGCCGCAATGAAGTCCATATCGACGAAATCTACGCCGAGCTGATGCCCAAGGCGAGCACCGCCGAGCGCCGCGCCGCCGTGCAGGATGAGCTCGACGCCGAGGCGCGCCACTGCTTCGCGTTCGAGCCCACTGTCGAGCTGATGCGCGCTGCCAAGGCTCGCGGCATCGAGACGATCATCGTCTCCGACACCTATCTCGACGAAAAGCAGCTGCGCGGGCTGATCGCCGCCGCGGCGGGCGAGGAAGTCGCCGGCCTGATCGGCCGCATCTTCTGTTCGTCGCACTACGGCAAGGCGAAGAGCGAAGGCCTGTACGAGCCGGTGCTCAAGGCACTGAAGATTGCGCCCGAGAAAATCCTGCACATCGGCGACAACAAGAAGGCCGACGTCGACGGCGTCGCGCCCTTCGGCGTCAATACACTGCACCTCAAGCAGTTCACCGAAGGCACCGAGCAGCGCATCCGGCTGGAGAGCGCGATCAGCAACATCTTCCATGCGACCGAAGCGGGCCTGGCGATCACCCATCAGCCGCATCGCGCGACGATCGCGGCGAACGAGCCGCAAATGAGCGACACGGCCGAGGTGCTCGGCTACACCACGCTCGGGCCGGCACTGCTCGGCTTCGACCGCTGGCTGGAAGAGGAAGCTGCCGCGCTGCAGGCGCAGAATGGCGGCACCGTCCATGCCGTGTTCCTGATGCGCGACGGCTATCTGCCGCAGCTGGTGCATGAGGCACGCGGCCGCACCGGCCACGCCGTCGAGATCAGCCGCTTCACCGCCACCGCCGCCTCGCTGCGCACCGCGGAAGAGGTCGAGCATTATGTCCAGCGCGAGATCCTGAGCGATCTGCGCGCGGTTGCGCAGCAGCTGCTGCTGCCGGCCCCCGAAGCCGCCAAGCTGCTCAAGGAGAACAGCCGCCCCCTGCCATTCATGCGGGCCGTACAGGAGCCGCAGCGCATGCGCCGCATCATCGGCACTTCGCGTGCCTTTGCCGAGCGGCTGGTCGCCCATGTCCGCAAGGAAGTGAACCCGGCCAAGGGCGACACGCTGATGCTGGTCGACCTGGGCTATAACGGCTCGGTCCAGAACGATATCGACAGCCTGCTTGCCGGCGCGCTCGGCGTGAAGGTCGCCGGCCGTTACCTGCTGCTGCGCGAGCAGTCGCGCAGCGGCCTGGATAAGAAGGGCTTTATCGGCCACGACGACTATGACTGCGCGGCACTGGAATCGCTGTGCGCCAATGTCGCCGTGCTCGAGCAGCTATGCACCGCGGCCCAGGGCTCGGTTGTCGATTACGAGAAGGATGGCACCGCCATCCGCCGCGGCAACTCGATCAAGTCGCGCCAGTCGGCGGTGCGCGACCGGGTGCAGGAAGGCTGCCTGCGTTTCGTTCGCGACGAAGGCAAAGCGATCATCCGCGCGGTCGCGCCGGCGCACGAGATGGTCATGTGGCGCCGTGCTGCCGCGGCCGTCCTCGGCCGGCTGATGTATGTGCCGCTCGGGTCCGAGCTGGCGGTACTCGGCGAGTTCGAGCACGACATCAACCTGGGCGTGGACAACACCGTCTCGCTGTTCGACCCGGCCATCGCGAAGAAGGGCCTGCGCCAGCGCGGCCTGTTCTACATGAAGGGCGCCGAGCGCATGTACCTGCCAGCCGAGCTGCACGGCGAAGGGCTGGCGCTCAAGCTGAGCCTGCTCGCCCAGCGCCGCTTCGCGATGCCGCTCAAGTACCAGGATTTCGTCGACAACTCGATTTCGCTCCCGCTGATCGTCGCCGACGGCAACCAGGTCTCGACCGGCAACGTGACCGCCACGCCGACGCATGACGGCTATTACCTGGCTCCCATCCCGATCGGCGACAGCCGCTTCTCGGTGGGCGTCCAGTTCGGCCAGCTCTACGACTATGTCCAGGTGGAGAGCGCGGTGTTCATGCCGGTCGAAACCTTCCTGAGCGACAAGATCCAGCACGGCACCGGCGAGATCGATGCCCTGCCCTCGCTCGAAGGCATGGATCAGGTCGCGCCGCACCTCTTCCGCTGCGAGAACGAGTTCTCCTTCATGATGGTGCCGCCGCCGCCCCGCCAGGGCGACCGGCCGATGATGCTCGCCATCGCATTCCGCCCGATTGCCGCGCGCGCGCCCGCCGCGCCCGCGCCCGCCACCACCACGCTCATGGGAGCCGTCGCATGACTCTGCTGATCCACTCCATGTCCGAATTCTCGGACATCATCCTCCAGGCGCTGCACATCGCCGGTGCCCGCAACATTGCCGAGGTCGGCGCCGAGTTCGGCGGCACCTCGCAGCAGCTCGCCGCCTATGCCCGCGCGACCGGCGGTAGCCTGACCAGCATCGATCCGGCGCCGAAGCAGGAGTTCATCGACTGGGTCAACCAGACCCCCGAGGTGCGCCACATCGCCAAGCCGAGCCATGACGCGATGCCCGAGCTCGCGGACATCGACGCCTGGGTGATCGACGGCGACCACAACTACTACACCGTGATCGAGGAGCTGCGCATCGCCGACCGGCTGGCGCGCCGCGACGGCAAGCCGCTTTTCGCGCTGATGCACGACGTCTCCTGGCCCTGCGCCCGGCGCGACTGCTATTACGCACCCGACCGCATCCCCGAGGAACACCGCCACCCCTACAGCTTCGAGGGCGGCGTGGCGCTCGGCAGCGCGGCCTGCACCCCCAATCGCGGCTTCCGCGGCGCCGGCAGCTTCGCCTGGGCACTGCACGAGGGCGGCCCGCGCAACGGCGTGCTGACCGCGGTAGAGGATTTCCTCGACGAAGCCCGCACCGACGACCGCCAGCTCGCCTGGGCGCATGTGCCCGCGGTGTTCGGCCTGGGCGTGCTCTTCGAGTCCTCCGCCCCCTGGGCGCCGGCGCTCGCCGAGATGATCATGCCCTGGCACAACAACAAGCTGCTGGCTTCGCTCGAGGCGAACCGCCTGCGCAACTACCTGGCCGTCATCGACTGGCAGGACCGCGCCGCCGAGGCCGCTTAACCAATTTGCCGGGGCGACGACCCTGCCCCGGCAAAACCTTCCTATAATTCTGGAAACAACAGGGACATTGGGCGAACCGCCATGCTCAACGGCATCGGATTCATCATCATTCTCGTCTGCGTATTCGGCAGCTTCGTGATCTCGGGCGGCAAGTTCGAGATCATCGCGCACGCATTGCCGCACGAGATGATGGCTATCGCAGGCGCATCGATCGGCGCGTTCATCGTCGCCAACTCGATGTCGACCGTGAAGAACGCCGGCAAGGGCATCATGCGTGCCTTCAAGGGCAGCAAGTGGAAGGCGCAGGACTATAAGGACCTGCTCACCCTGATGTTCACCGTGCTCTCCACCTTCAAGAAGGGTGGCGCCACGGCACTCGAGCCGCACCTGGACAAGCCTGAGGAGAGCAACCTCTTCACGCCCTATCCGCGCCTGCTCAAGGACCATCACCTGATCGAGTTCGTCTGCGACTATCTCCGCATGATGACGGTCAACTTCGAGGACCCGCATCAGATCGAGGCCGCGATGGACGCGGACATCGAGAAGCATCACCACGAAGAGGCCGGCCCGCAGCACGCGCTCCAGATCATGGCCGACGGCCTGCCCGCGATCGGCATCGTCGCCGCCGTGCTCGGCGTCATCAAGACCATGGGCTCGATCGACCAGCCGACCGAGATCCTCGGCTCGATGATCGGCGGCGCGCTCGTGGGCACCTTCCTCGGCGTTCTGCTCAGCTACTGCGTGGTGGGCCCGCTCGCCTCCAAGCTGCTCGAGACGATCGATGCCGACTGCAAGCCCTTCCAGATCGTGAAGACGGCAATCGTCGCCTATGCCCAGAACCAGCCGGTTCAGGTGGCCATTGAAATTGCTCGCCGCATGACGCCGTCGGCCTACGCGCCGACCTTCCAGCAACTCGAAACCGCACTTGACGAGGCCAAGAATGGACCAGTCCCAGCAGCTGCCTGATGCCGAGGAGCGCGCGCTGCGCCTCCCCGCCCATGGCACCACCGTTACGGCCGAAGACCTGCGCGTGCGCCTCGTGCTCGCCGCAGACCTCGACGACGCGATCGAAATCGATGCGTCGGAAGTCGAGAGCGTCGGCCAGGCCGTCCTCCAGCTCCTCGTCGCCGCGCGCGCCGAAGCTGCTGCGGGCGGCCAGGAATTCCGCATCGCCAACCCTAGCCCCGCATTCGTCGATCGCGTGAACCGCAGCCAGCTGGCAGCGGCGATCGGCCTCGAGACCGGAGACGTTCTGTGAGCAAGTTGATCCTTACCGTCGATGATTCGGCGAGCATGCGCATGCTGCTCAAGACGTCGCTGACCGCCCAGGGCTTTCGCATCGAAAGCGCCAATGATGGCGAACACGGCCTCGAGCGCATGCACGAAGTGAAGCCCGACCTTCTCATCACCGACATCAACATGCCGAAGATGGACGGTTTCGAGCTGATCGAAGCGGTGCGCGGCGTCGCCGAGTTCCGCGGCACCCCGATCCTCGTGCTGTCGACCGAATTCTCGGACGAGAAGAAGGCCCGCGCCCGCTCGGCCGGCGCCACCGGCTGGATCACCAAGCCGTTCGAAGCCACCAAGCTGGGGGCGGCCATCCGCCGCGTGTGCCCGTGAGCGACGAACTCGACGAAATCCAGGCGATCTTCTTCGAAGAATGCGCCGAAGGTCTGGTGACCGCCGAGCAGGGCCTTTCGGCCATGCAGGCCGGCGACGTCTCGGCCGAAACCATCGCGGGCGTGTTCCGCGCGGTCCACTCGATCAAGGGCGGCGCCGGCGCGTTCGGCCATGCTGACCTCACCGCCTTCGCGCACAAGTTCGAGAACGTCCTCGACGAAGTGCGCGGCGGCAAGATCCCGCCAAGCCCCGGCGTGGTCAAGGTGATGCTGAGCGCCTTCGACATCCTGACCGACCATGTCGAATCCGCCAAGGGCCTGGCGCCCCGCCCGGCCGACCAGGCCGCGCTCGCCGCGCTCGAGCAGGTTCTTGAGAACAAGGGCGCCGATGACGGCGCGCCCGTGGCCAACTCCACCGCCCCCATACCGGCGGCGGTGGAGACTCCGGCCGCGCCGGCTGCCGCCGACGAGGCGGACGAGTTCGGCTTCGTGCCGATGGCCGTGTCGCTTGACGATTTCGACGCCCCCGCCGAGGCTCCGGCCGCGGACGCACCGTGGATCGTCACCTTCAAGCCCTCGCGCGCCGCGCTGGCCAATGCCGGCGAGCCGCTGCTGATCGTCCGCGAACTCGAAGCGCTCGGCGCCGAGATCGTCGCGGTCGATACCTCGACGGTGCCGCCGCTGCGCGACCTCGATCCCGAGGACGCCTATTTCACCTGGACGCTGCGCGTTCCGGGCGAAGTGAGCGAGAGCGACATCAACGACTGCTTCGACTTCGTCGCACCGGATTCGATCGTAGAGGTCCGCCGTGACGAGAACGCTGCCCCGGCCACCGCGCCGGTAGTCGAGGTTGCCGCCGCGGACGAGTTCGGCTTCGTGCCGGTGACCGCCGGCGTCGAGGACTTCGCCGCCGAGATGCAGCGCGTCGTCGAGACGATCGCCGCGGCCTCGCCGGCCGTCGGCAGCGTCGATACGCCCGCCATCGCCCCCAAGGCGAACAGCGATGCGCAGCAGACGATCCGCGTCGACCTGGGCAAGCTCGACCTGCTGCTCAACCTGGTCGGCGAGCTGGTGATCCGCAACTCGATCCTGGCCGACCGGCTCTCGCCGGCCGATCGCCAGCGCGTGGAACTCCCGGAACTGGCCCGCCTGACGCGCCAGATCCAGGACAATGTCATGTCGCTGCGCGCCCAGCCGATCAAGCAGGCCTTCAGCCGCGTGCCGCGCATGCTGCGCGACCTCTCGGTCGAGACCGGCAAGACGATCAACCTCGAGACCACCGGCGAGACGACCGAAGTCGACAAGGGCGTGATCGAGAAGATCGGCGATCCGCTGACCCACATGATCCGCAACGCCGCGGACCATGGCCTGGAAAGCGCCGAGGAGCGCATCGCCGCGGGCAAGTCGCCTGAGGGTACGATCAAGCTCTCGGCCGAGCAGAAGGGCGCGCGCATCTTCGTGCGGGTCTCGGACAATGGCCGCGGCATCAATCGCGAGCGGGTCAAGGCCAAGGCCATCGAAAAGGGCATCATCCCCGCCGATGCGCAGCTGTCCAACGAAGAGATCGATCAGCTGATCTGCGCCCCGGGCTTCTCCACTGCGGAAACGATCTCGAACATCTCGGGTCGCGGCGTGGGCATGGACGTGGTCCGCTCGAACGTGGAAGCGCTTGGCGGCCGCATCGAGATCCACTCGGTTCCGGGTGAAGGCACCACCTTCACCATGATCCTGCCGCTCACCCTGGCGATCCTGGACGGCATGATCGTCCGCCTCGCCGGCCAGCGCTTCGTGCTGCCGCTCGCGCATGTGCTCGAGACGGTCCAGCCCGAGCCGGGCCAGGTCAAGCGCACCGCGCCGGACAGCGAAGTGATCGACATGCGCGGCGAATATGTGCCGGTAAAGCGCACGACCGAGATCTTCGGGCTGAACGACGACCGCGCGGTCGAGGACAGCCTCGTCGTGATCGTCGAGAGCGAAGGTTCGGGCAAGGTCGGCCTCGTCGTCGACACGATCGATGACCGCCGCGAGGTCGTCATCAAGAGCCTCGACCAGAATCTCCACCCGATCCGCGGCCTGGGCGGCGCCACCATCCTTGGTGACGGCTCGATCGCACTCATCCTCGATATCGAGGCGCTCGTCGCCTCCACCAACCGTTATACCCCGAAAGGACTGGCAGCATGACCACGACCAACGACAACGCCGGTACCGACCGCAAGATCGTTACCTTCTCGCTCGCCCAGCAGACCTTCGGGATCGACATGCGCGCGCTGATCGAAATCCGTGAATGGGACGAGCCGACCCCGCTCCCCAACGTCCCGGGCTTCATCAAGGGCGTGACCAACCTGCGCGGCAACGTGATCCCGGTGGTCGGCCTCGCCGAGCGCCTGGGCTGGGAGCCGAGCGTGATCCACGCCCGCTCCTGCGTGCTGGTCGTCAACATCGCGGGCAAGCAGGCCGGCTTCCTGGTCGACGAAGTCAACGACATCGTCGCCATCGGCGAGACCGAGATCCAGCCGGCCCCCGAGGTCGAGACGATCGAGCCGACCGTGATCGCGGGCCTGGTGCGCATCGCCACGCGCCAGAAGGACGGCACCCGGGACGAGAAGGGCACCATGGTGCTGCTGCTCGACCTCGACGCGCTGAGCCTGACCAAGCACCTGGATCTCGCAGCGTGACCGCCGCCGGGGGCGCCCTGGCGCCTGCCGGCGTCGGGGTGGGCATGGCGGCGGCGAATGCGGAGCTCACGCCCCGCGATTTCGCCGCCATCGCCGCCATCATGCACGAGGATGCGCGCATCGCGCTGAGCGAGGCGAAGACCACGCTCGTCCAGTCGCGCCTGGGGCGCCGGCTGCGCGAGCACGGCCTGGCCAAGTTCTCCGACTATGTCGCGCTCGTGCAGAGCGACCCGGTGGAACGCCATGCGATGGTGGTGGCGCTGACCACGAACCACACGCATTTCTTCCGCGAGCCGCATCACTTCGATCATTTCCGCGAACACGTCCTGCCGGTGCTCAAGCGCAAGCAGGGTCCGATCCGGATCTGGTCGGCGGGATGCTCGTCGGGCGAGGAAGTCTATACGATCGCCATGTGCCTGCTGGGCCCGGACCGCACGTCGGCCACCTGGCTGCGCAACGCAGACGTCCGGCTGCTCGCCACCGACATCGCTCCCCACGTCGTGGAATCGGTACGTCGCGGCTTCTACGCCGACAACGTCGCCGAGGCGGTGCCCGAGCCTTATCGCTCCACCTGGATGAAGCCCGTGCAGGGCGGCTACCAGATGGCCGACGAGGCACGCGCGCTGGTGACGGCCAAGGTGCTCAACCTGTTCGAGCCCTGGCCGCTCAAGGCCGCCTATGACGTGATCTTCTGCCGTAACGTGATGATCTATTTCGGGGATCCCGCGAAGGAAGAGCTGGAGGCGGGTTTCGTCAACCAGCTGGCTCCCGGCGCGCACCTCTATATCGGTCACTCGGAACGGCTGATCGGGCCGGCGGCGCGCCACATGCGCTCGTGCGGTCACACCATCTATCAGAAGCCGGAGGTGCACTGATGGCACCGGTACGTACGCTTATCGTCGATGACAGCGCCTCGATGCGCGCGACGCTCAAGCGCATGCTTGCCGCGGACCCGGCAATCGAGGTCGTCGGCATGGCGCCTGAGCCGTTCGCAGCGCGGGAGATGATCAAGCAGCTCAACCCCGATGTGCTGACGCTCGACGTCGAGATGCCGGGGATGGACGGGCTGTCGTTCCTCGAGCGCATCATGCGCCTCCGGCCGATGCCGGTGGTGATGTGCTCGACGCTGACCGCCCGCGGCGCGGAAGTGACGATCGAGGCGCTCCGCCTGGGCGCGGTCGACTATGTCACCAAGCCCAGCGGCACGCCCGAGGATATCGAGCGCGACGCGGTGCTGCTCTGCGAGAAGGTGAAGGCCGCCGCCCGTTCGGTCGCCCGCGCCGGGCCGCAGCGCCTGCCCGTCCAGCCGACCCTCGCGGCCGGTGCGGTCGGCGAGCGGATCATCGCGCTCGGCTCGTCCACGGGCGGCGTCGAGGCGCTGTTCTCGCTGCTCCCTGCCCTGCCCGAAAACTGCCCGCCGGTGCTGATCGTTCAGCACATGCCGGCCGCGTTCACCCGCAACTTTGCGGAGCGGCTGAACGGCGAATGCCGGGTCAATGTCGTGGAAGCTACGGACGGCGCACCGGTGCTGCCTGGAACCGTCTATATTGCTCCTGGAGGGCAGCGCCACATGGAGCTGCGCGGAGGCATTCGCGGCCATATCAAGCTGCGCGATGGCGATCCGGTCTCCGGCCACCGGCCTTCGGTGGACACGCTGTTCCACTCGGTCGCGCCGCTGGGCGCCGCCGCGGTCGGCGTGATCCTTACCGGCATGGGTTCGGATGGTGCGCAAGGAATGCTGGCCATGCGCCAGGCAGGTGCTCGTACGCTGGGCCAGAGCAAGGAAACTTGCGTGGTCTGGGGGATGCCGCGGTCAGCCAAGGAGCTGGGTGCGGTGGAACATGAAGTTGGTTTGTCTGGCATGCCTGAGGCGATCCTCAAGGCCTGCCGCGAAAAGATTGGGAGCGTCTGATGCCTGCTGCTGCAGCGATCAAGGTGATGGTGGTCGATGACCAGACCAGCATGCGCGCGATGATCCGTCGCGCTCTGCAGGATCTCGGGTTCAAGGACGTGCGCGACAAGCCGAGTGCCCAGGAAGCCCTGGCCTCGGTCAAGGCCGACCGCGTGCACCTGATCATCTCCGATTTTAACATGCCGGAAATGGACGGCCTCCAGTTCCTGGAAGCGGTCCGCACCGATGCGGTGATCGGCAAGACGGTGTTCATCATGCTCACCGGCTCGTCGGACAAGGAGATCGTCCAGAAGGCTGCGGCCCTGGGTGTGAACAACTATGTCGTGAAGCCCTTCGCGCCCGCCGCGCTGAAGGAGAAGATCGAGCGCGTCTTCGGCGAGCTCACCTGATGCGCCGGCTCGCCATTGTTCAGGGCGAGCATGCCGTGGTCGCCGAGCCGGGGGTGGTCGTGTCCACCCTGCTCGGCAGCTGCGTCGCGGCCTGTCTGTTCGATCCGGTCGCCCGGGTCGGGGGCATGAACCACTTCCTGCTCGGCGAGCCCAGCGCGGACCAGCGCGTGGGTGCCGCCGAGATGGCGCGCTACGGCGTGCATGCCATGGAAGTGGTCATCAACGGGATGATGCAGAAGGGCGCGGTGCGCGGCCGGCTGATGGCGCATCTATACGGGGGTGCCAACATCGTCTCCGGACTGGGCTCGATCGGCTCCTCGAACGCGTCGTTCGCGCGTCGCTTCATGGAAACCGAAGGCATCCAGGTGGCGCATGCGGACCTGGGGGGAACGAGCGCGCGCAAGATCGAGTTCCTGCCGCATGAGGGCCGCAGCCGCTGCGTCAAGGTTACGGACCGCGTGCCCGAGCGCCCGCCGGTCCCCGTTCAAGCCCCGGTTTCCGGTGGCGATTTGGAGCTGTTCTGATGTCCTGCATGCCCATCCCCTCACAGCTCTCCGGTTCGCAGGCGATCTCCGGCTTCGACCCCTTCTCGTCGACGCTCCACACCGTGGTGGCGAACGAGATCCGCGAGATGCGGGTGAAGCTCGAGGCACTGGCGGAAGTGCTCGTATGCGACGAGCATTTCGCGGCCTCGTACCTCGAGCAGCTGCAGGACTTCGACTATCTCATCCAGCATGCCGATGAGTGCGTGAACCTGCTCGAGCGGATTGCCGGGGGCGAGGACTCGCTCACCGCGATCGGCCATATCCGCCTCGGCGCCGTGCAGCAGCGCATGCGCGACGCGCTTCGGAGCGCCTGACCATGCCAGCTTATGGCGGCAATGATCGTCCGATCATCATCAAGCGGGTCAAGAAGGTCGCCGGGGGTCACCATGGCGGCGCCTGGAAGGTCGCATATGCCGACTTCGTGACCGCGATGATGGCGTTCTTCATGCTGCTATGGCTGATCGCCAATCCGGACAAGCAGCGCCTGAAGGGCCTCGCCGCCTATTTCTCGCCGACCGTGTCGGACACCGCGCCGTCGACTCCCGTGATGGGAACGTCGGAAGGTGCCGGCGGCCAGGCGCGCCGTTCGTCGAACGACAGCAGCCGCGCCAACGGCACGCCAACCACCGAGGCCGCGACCAGCGGCGCGGCGCGCGGCGGCACCGCCAATGTGCCCGACACCTCGATGCGCGTCCTCGCCAGCGAGCTGCAGGTCGCGCTCGATTCCGTGCCGCAGGACCAGGGCCGCAAGAGCGTGGCGATCCAGCCCGACCGCGACGGCATGCGCATCACGCTGATGGACACCGACAAGCAGTCGATGTTCCGCGCCGGCACTGCCGAGCTCAATCCGTTCGCCCGTTCGCTGCTCGCCAAGACCGCGGCCAAGCTCGCCCAGTCGGGTGGCCAGATCGCGATCGAGGGACACACCGATGCCTCGGGCGGCGGCCAGAGCGACGCCAACTGGCAGCTTTCGGGCGCCCGCGCGCTCGCCGCGCGCCAGGCGATGATCGCATCGGGCATGACAGCGGACCGCTTTGCAGAGGTCGTCGCCATGGGCGGCACCCGGCCGGTGTTCCCGGACCAGCCCGATCGACCGGAGAACCGGCGGATCACCATCGTCCTGAAGGCGGAAGCTTCGTCGCTGCCGACCGACAGCAGCTTCAAGTTCTGAGTATCGGCGCCATGAAGAAGATCCTGTTCCTGATCGTCGTGCTGCTCTCCGGGCTTGGCCTGGGGGGCGCTGCTGCATTCGGCACCCTGCTGGTGCTGGGGCCCCGCCCCGCCCAGGCCGCTTCGGCTCCGGCAGCTACAGAGGAAGTCAAGACGGCGTTCGTGCCCGTCGACAAGCTGCTCGCACCGCTTGTCTCGGCCGATGACGGCCGCCTGACCGGCTATGTCCAGTTCCAGTTCAACCTCGAGGTGCCGGAGGACAAGTCGTCCGAGGTGACCGCGCGGCTGCCGCTGCTGCTCCACGCCATCAACATGCGCACCTTCAAGACGCCGATGGCAGCGGGCAAGGACGGGCTGCTGCCCAGCCTCGACCAGTTCCGCAAGGTAGTGGAAGCATCGGCCCCCGAAGCGTTCGGCGCCGGCGTCGTCCGCAAGGTCGCGATCACTCAGGCTACTCCTGCGTAAACTACGTATTTTGTAGGATATGGGCCCGCCTCCGCCGTCGCCCACCCTATAAAATAGGAAGAACCCGCAACCAGCCGAGGACAAAGTGGAAGCCATCCCCGCCAGCGCATTCGAGGATCGCGACGACTGGGTCGAGCGCGCGCCACGTGCCGTGGCCACCCTGCTCGTCGGCAAGCTGAGCCATGAGGGCAATCCCGGCCAGCTTTGCCGCGTACGGAATATCTCCGAGCATGGCATGCAGATCGACACGATCGCGTCCCTGCTGCCGGCCATGAAGATCAGCGTCGAGCTGCGCGGTGGCGCCCAGCTGAGCGGCGCGATCGCGTGGACCAAGGGCAGCCGTGCCGGCGTCCGCTTCGACGCACCCGCCGACGTCAACGCGATCCTAGGCAAGCCCCAAGCCGAAGCCACCGCAGCGCGCCCGCGCTCGCCGCGCTTCACCGCCGACGTGCCGGCGCGGATCAGCTCGCTCGGCCGCTCGATCGACGTGATCGTTGCCGACCTGTCCCAGGGCGGCGCCTGCCTCCGCCTGCAGCGCACGCTGCGCGTCGACAGCGAAGTGATCCTGATGATCCCCGGCCTGCCCACGCGCCGCTGCACCACGCGCTGGAGCAACGAGGAATTCGCGGGCATCGCCTTCCACGATCCGATTTCCTACACCGAACTCTCGGCCTGGCTGGACAGCCCCGCAGCGCATAGCTGAACGATTTTACGATCTTAACGCAGACTGGGGCGTCCGTGCCGTGGCACGGGCGCCTCTTTTTGCGTTCCAACACCGGGTGCGCTCCGACTCGCGGAAGTACACAAAGTACAGGCCAAGAGCGGGTTTTCGCCCTCGCTATCTTCCCTATTTTCCCGGAGACGCGTCCGATTTCGCAATATTCTTGCGGCAGCATGATCCTATTTTTCCAACAGAATGACAGAGCGGCCAGCCAGACCAGTCGACCAGGCGAAATCCCACATTGCAAGGACGGGACGGAACCACGGCCTCGCTCAGCAGGGGCCGTGCCAGAAGACCTCGTGGCTGAGCTCGGAATAACAGCCCTCGAGCATCGGCAACGCCCGCTTGCCGGCACCGACATGATATCCCCAGCCGCCATCGAAAAAGGGCTTGATCAGGATATCGACGCCCCATTCGTGCACGATGACGCGATCGGGATGGAGGCCCGCAATGGCAGCGGGCCATTGGCTCTCCGGGATGGAAGCATAATATTCCGGCGGCCTGGCCGGATATCTTGCGATCAGCGCTCGGGCTTCGCCGCGGATCGCCGCCAGCCTTGCCGGATCGGATACGGGCCAGGGGAGATGCGAGAGCAGCAACAGCACGCCATAGGCCAGCAGCATCGCCAGGGCGACGAGCGCGATGGTGCAGCCTTTCCGACGCGTCATCTGCGGAGTGAAGCATATCTTCGATGCGTTAGCTATCGGCGGCACAGATATACGGCACCGCAATCCTCCCCCGGAGTGCGAGGGGGACCGCCAGCGGAGCTGGTGGTGGAGGGGAGCGCGCCTCAAGCGACATAGCCCGTGGAGAATACCCCTCCACCAGCTTCGCTGCCCCCCTCCCCCTCCGGGGAGGATTGATTGAACAACCCTCCGCCCCCCAAAGCAAAAAGGGCGGACGCCCCCCGGCACCCGCCCTTTCTTCCCTGAACACTCGGCCGCTTCGCTATGTGGCAAAGCTTTTGACCAGCGACCCGGCGACCAGCGCCCAGCCATCCACCAGCACGAAGAAGATGATCTTCATCGGCAGGGATATCGTTGGTGGCGGGAGCATCATCATGCCCATCGCCATCAGCACCGCCGACACCGCCAGGTCGATGACCAGGAACGGCAGCAGCAAAAGGAAACCGATCTCGAAGGCGCGGCGCAGCTCGGAGATCATGAAGGCCGGCGCCAGCGTCGTCAGCGGGGTCTCGGCCCGGTTCTGGATCGGCTTGCCGCCCAGATCGGCGAACAGCTTGAGGTCGCCGTCGCGCACCTGGCTGAGCATGAACTTCTTGAAGGGCTCCGCGGTGCGCTCGAACGCGACCTGCTCGGTGATCTGGCCCTTGGTGTAGGGATCGACGCCCTGCTCCCACGCCTTGTTGAAGGTGGGGGCCATGACGAAGAAGCTGAGGAACAGCGCCAGGCTGATGATCACGGGGTTGGGCGGCACGCCGGGCGCGCCGATACCGGTGCGCAGCAGCGAAAGCGCGACCACCATGCGGGTGAAGCTGGTGACGGTCATCAGCAGGCCCGGGGCCAGGCTGAGCACTGTCAGCATCAGCACCAGCTGGATCGCCTTGGCCGAGAGCGCGCCGTCAGCGCCGCCGATGTTGATCGTCGTGCCCTTGGACTGGGCATACGCCTCAGCCGGCATGAGGATCAGGGCGGCGACCGCCGCCGCGAGGATCTTATGCATCGATCGCGGCCCGGACCGCTGCGCGGTTCCACCGCGTGGTGTTGCGCGGCTCGCGGACGCGCTTGGGCGGACGCTGGGCCGACGGCGTGCAGGCTGCAACTACCGTGGGCGAGGCCACCTTGGCGGCAGTGCGCTTGGCCGGGCGCTTCGGCAGCTCGATCGACTTGGGCAGCTCGATCAGCTTCGAAATCTCGGGAAGCTTGGGCAGCTCGACACGATCGACCAGCTTGGCGAAGTTGCCGCGCAACGCGGCGAGATCCTCGGCCAGGTTGGCGGCCGGCACCGGCTCCGCGGTGACTTCCGGCTCGGCCGGCTCGGGCGCGGCGATGCCGGTCTCGATCGTCGACTGGCCCTCGGGGCCGAACATCACGAGATGCTCCATCCCGTCACGGCGGATCAGCGCGACCGAGCGCTTGCCGTCGACCGACAGCCGCTCGACGATCTCGATACGCTTGCGGCGCGAGCTGCTCACGCGGCCGGGCAGCTTCACGTCATAGCGCTTCACGAACCACAGCGCGCCGGCGAGCATGCCGAGCACCATTCCGAGCGCACCGATGGTGCGCAGCATCGACAGGATATCCATCAGTGGCGCTGCTTCTTCACGAGCTCGGTGATCTCGAGCGACATCACTTCGCCGTCGACCAGGACGACGCCCTTCGCGACGAGTTCGTCATTCACATATACGAGCGAGGGATCATCCTGGCTGCTTTCCAGCGGGATCATCGCGCCACGGCTCATCTGCAGGACCTGGCGGATCGGCACATTGGCCGAGCCCAGCACGATCGACATATCGACCATAATTCCGTCGAGCACTGACATGCGTGTTCCTTTCTGGATGACTTATAGGAACCTTTTTTCCGCGCTCGGCGCCCGGCCCGGCAATTTTTGCCTACAATGGAGGAAACGGCCCATCGGGGGCTGTCTGGAAGGACGATCATGGACCTCAAGACCTCGCTCGGCATCTCCGCCTCGGGCCTGCGCGCGCAGTCGCTGCGCATGCGCGTGATCGCGGAAAATCTGGCGAACCAGGACTCGGTTTCGGACACCCCGGGCGGCGATCCCTATCGCCGCCGCGTCGCCAGCTTCAAGGCCGAAGTCGATCGCTCGACCGGCGGCATGGGCGTGAAGGTCAAGTCGATCGAGAACGACAAGTCCGATTTCACCAAGGTCTATCAGCCGGGCCACCCGGCCGCGGACAAGGACGGCTATGTCCTCAAGCCCAACGTCAACGGCCTGATCGAGACCGCCGACATGAAGGCTGCGCAGCGCAGCTACGAAGCCAATCTCAATGCCATCGAGGCCGCGAAGAGCCTGACGATGCGCACCATCGATCTCCTCAAGTAAAGGATACCCGGAATGTCCATCGGAGCACTTGATGCGATGTCGGCCTATGGCCGCGTCGCAGGCCTTGGCGGTACCAACAGCAAGACCGACCCGATCAAGACCGGCGGCAGTGCCGGCGGCTTCGGCGCAATGGTCGAGGACATGGTCACCGGCACCGCCGACCAGCTGCGCACCGCCGAGAAGGCGTCGGCCCAGCAGGTTGCCGGCAAGGGCGACCTGATCGACGTCGTCACCGCGATCGGCGCCGCCGAGACCGCGCTCGACACCATGGTCGCCGTGCGCGACCGCGTGGTGAACGCCTATTCCGATATCATGCGGATGCAGATCTAACCGCGATGCTGCCGTCGCAGGTCCTTGCGCTGGCGCAGAGTGCGCTGATGCTGGTGCTCACCATCGCGGGTCCGCTGCTGCTGACCTCGCTGATCGTGGGCACCGTCATCGGCCTGCTCCAGGCGCTGACGCAGATCCAGGAAACGACGCTCACCTTCGTCCCAAAGCTGCTGGCGATGGGACTGGTGCTGCTGTTGATGCTCCCGACGATCGGCGCGGCGCTGAGTGACTTCATGACCAAGATCAGCGGCATGATCGTGACCGGCGGATGACCCTGCCCCCCGATCTTGCCCTGCAGGCCTCGGCCTTCTTCATCGTCTTCGCCCGCGTGGGCGCGGTGCTGATGCTGCTCCCGGTGTTCGGCGACGATGCCATCCCGGGCCGCATCCGGCTAATGATCGCCTTCGGGCTTTCGGCCACCATGTACGGCCTGGTCGGCGCCCCTGCCCGCGTCGCGGTCGAGGCCGGCGCCGCCCTGCCTGCCGTGCTCGTCGCCGAGCTGATGACCGGCCTGGCCATGGGCATGATCGTCAAGATCCTGTTCTTCTCGGTCTCCATGGCGGGATCGATCATCTCCACCCAGATCGGCCTGTCCTCCGCGGTGATCTTCGATCCCGCGCAGAGCGGCAGCGCGCCGATGCTCTCCAAGTTCGTCGCCATGGCGGCGGCGCTGGTCTGCATGGGCATGCAGGTCCACCACCTCTGGCTCGGCGCGATCGTCCACAGCTATCAGAGCTTCCCGGTCGGCGGTCTGCCGCCCGCGCATGACTTCGCGATGCTCGCGGTCGAGGCGATCACCCGTTCGATGACGCTCGGCCTCAGCCTGGCCGCGCCCCTCCTCATCTACGGCATCGTCTTCAACGTAGCCCTCGGCCTCGCCGCGCGCGTCGCCCCGGCGATCCAGGTCTTCTTCATCGCCCAGCCGCTCAACCTGCTGCTCGGCATCAGCCTGGCCGCAGCCACGCTCGGCACCATGCTCACCTTCTTCGCCCGCGCCATGGGCGATGCGATGCAGGGAGGCTGGTGATGTCGGGCGATACGGACCAGGACGACAAGACACACGACCCTACAGACAAGAAGCTGGAGGACGCCCGCGAGAAGGGCGACGTGCCGATGGCCCCCGAGATGAAGCATGCCGCGATCTTCATCGGCATGCTTGTCGTCATGGGCGGTCTCGGTACCTATACCATGCAGCTGATGGGCAATCTGTTCGTGCGGCTATGGGGCAGCGCCGACGATTTCCGGATGGAGCCGCGCGGCGCCGAGGATTTTGCGACCGGCGTGCTGAGCGCCACCGCCACCGCGCTGATGCCGGTGCTCGGCACGCTGTTCGCCATCGCGCTGATCGGCGGCATCCTCCAGGGCCGACCGATGATCAGCTGGAGCCGGGTCAAGCCCAAATGGTCCAAGCTAAACCCGGCCAGCGGCGCCAAGCGGATGTTCGGCAAGCAGGCGCTGGTGGAATACGCCAAGACCGTCGCCAAGCTCTGCCTGGTCGGCGGCGTGGCCGCGTATCTGGCATGGCCCCATGCCGCCACCGTTGACTCCATGGTCGGCGCCGACCTGCAGGAAGTGGGCAGCGCCACGCATGGCATCGTCTATTCGATGCTGCGCCCGATCGCGATGCTGGTGGGCGCACTCGCCCTGTTCGATTTCGTCTGGCAGCGCCGCGCGTTCCTCAAGCGGATGCGGATGAGCCTCCAGGAGATCAAGGACGAGCACAAGCAGAGCGAAGGCGATCCGCACATCAAGGCGAAGATCCGCCAGATCCAGATGCAGCGCTCGCGCAACCGCATGATGCAGAACGTGCCCAAGGCGAGCGTGGTGATCACCAACCCGACCCACTACGCCGTCGCGCTGCAGTACGATCACGGCCAGATGGCGGCACCGGTAGTGGTCGCCAAGGGCGTCGATGCCATCGCGCTCAAGATCCGCGAGATCGCGACCGAGAACAACATCCCGCTGGTCGAGAACCGCCCCCTCGCCCGCGCACTCTATGCCAATGCCGAGCTCGATCACCCGATCCCGGTCGAGCATTATGCCGCCGTGGCGGAAGTCATCAGCTATGTGCTGAAGATCGCGAAGAAGCGCGCCTGAGCGCCACTTCCCCGCGATCGTTCAAAGTCCGTCAGAACTTCAGGCGTGCACCCGCGGTCAGCACCACGGCGCTGGCGTTGCGCAGTTCGCCATCGGTGAGGATCGGCGTCTGCGCGGCGGTGCCGGCATAGGCCGCGGTCACGCGGTCGATCGGCGCGTCGGCGAAGCTGACATAGTTGGCCGCGAGATCGAGCGAGAGCTTCTTGCTCGCCGCATAGCTCCCGCCCAGGCCGAAGTTCCAGCGATCCGAATCCGGCACGCGGGCGTCACGCTCGGTATCCTGGGTCGGCGTGGTCGCGCGCTGGACGCCGGCACGCAGCGTCACCTTGGGCGACACCGCATAGTCGACGCCGCCGGCATAGCTCCAGCTGGTGCGATAATTCTCGGGGAGCGCGGCATTGACCGGCGCACCGAGGCGGATCGCGTCGAACTTGTCCCAGCCATAGCGGATGACCTGCGCGTTGAGGGTCAGCTTGTCGGTCGCCGCGAAGCGCGCGCCGGCAATCGCCTGGGACGGCGTGTAGAACTTCGCCTCGATGCCCGAGAGCGCCCGGTTCGACGTCGCGAGCGGGCCGACCAGCCCGGAGACGGTGAGGTCACCCTTCAGCGTATGCTCGATCGCCGACTTGTAGCTGAGGCCCAGGGTGAAGCGGCTCGAGTGGAGTTGCACGCCGGCGGTCCAGCCGAAGTCCCAGCCGTCGCCCTTCAGCTCCTGGCGGCCGTCCGGCAGCGTCGCGGCGAGGTTGGGCAGCGCGTTGCTCAGGCTGGCATCGGTGTACTCGATGTTGAGGCCGGCGCCGACGCGCAGCCAGTCGGTCACCGCCACGCCGATGCTCGGCTGGATGTCGATGGTGCGCAGCTTGGTCTTGTCGGCGCTGTAGCGCGCCCAGCTGTCCGACGGATAATCGGTAGTGAAGCTGTAGGGCGAGGTGATCGACACGCCGAGCGCGATGCGATCGTTGAGCGGCACGGCGATCGCGCCCGAGGGCAGCACGCCGTTGTTGATCGGATTGCGGGTGATGCCGTTGCCGCCGACCGGCGCGGCCGGCTGGCCCGGACGGACGATCAGCGTGCCGCTGTCGACGACTTCGCCGCGCGGCAGGATGACGGAAGCGGAGATGGTGCCATCGCCATTCTCGATGCCGCCGATCGAAGCGGGATTCCACCAGATCGAAGCCGAGCCGGTGTCGGCGGCCTCACCGGAGAAGGCGCGGCCGGCAGCGCGCGCGGACTGTTCCTGGAGGTAGAAGGCCTGGGCGTTGGCAGCCTGAGAGAAGCCGATCAGCGCGAACAGCGCGCCGCCGGTGGCAAGCGAAACCTTGTAGGGGGACATTCGGGTAATCCTTGATACGCAGTACTGAACGGAAACTGGGAAACGCGCCTCAGCGGACGCGGGTCCAGGTCTGGGTACGGCAGAAGGGCTTGAATACGCAGCCGCGCAGGTTGAGCTGGTCGTTGCCGGTCATCGTCACTTCGGCACTATAGGTCTTGCCGTCCTCGGCATTGTAGATTTTGCCGCCATACCAGCCGGCGCCCTGCTGCTTGAAGCCCGACAGGATCTGCAGGTTCATCAGCCGCCGGTTGCGCAGCGCCTTGTCGCTGTTCTGGGCATCGGCCAGGTTCGGATTGGTGCGCAGCTTGTCGGACGAGACGATCTTGCCGCAGATCGACGTGCCGCAGCGCGCGATCTCGACGATTCCATTGTGCACGGGGGTCTTCCAGCGGCCGACGACTGCGTCGCCGGACTGGGGTGCCGGGGCCGCTGCGACGGCGAGCCCCATAAGCAAAGCCAACATAGGCATACTCTCCTCGAGGGGTCTCCATGCCGGGCTCTCACGGCCGGTCACGGGTGAAACGATCTCGCCCTTTCGAACGCGAAACCGTTGTCGCCTCCCTAGGTTCCAAAAACCGGGTATGCAAATGCGTTCGGATTTGAAACTGAAAAGTCGCTGATGCCGTAGGGTAAATCCGGGCGTGAAATCAGGCCTGAAGATCGAGTTTGGCCAGTTCGACTCGCACGCGCAGCTCGATATCGGACAGGATGGCCGCCAAAGCAGGATCGTCGCTGTGCTCGAAGGTCTCGGACCATTCGACGATCGCCTGGAGCTTCGCCGGGCTGACCACGCCGGCGACCAGCTCGCGGTGGAGCTGATCGAGCATGTCGACACCGCGCTGGGCATCGACTGCCTGCTTGCGGCGGCGCTCGATCGCAGGATCGGCGGCGGCAAGCGTGACGAGCATCGCGACCGAGGGATTGAGCGCCTGCGCGGCGTTGGTCCCCTGCGGAACGGGCGCAGGCGCGGCGGGCGCCTCGCCTTCTTTCACCGAGAAGCCGGACGCGACCTTCGGCAGCGCAGCCAGCAGGCTTTGCAGCATGGGTCCCTGGAGGTTCTCGATACGCACGAAATCTCGTCCTTCGGCACTTTTTGCCTACCTCTATCCTATAAGAGAATTATCGGAAATTTTCCACTCCCAGGGGTTATATGCTGCGCTACGCCGCTCCCATGATCGCCCTGCTGCTGAGCACGGCCATCGCACCGGCCGCAATGGCCCAGACGCGGATCAAGGACGTCGTCAACGTCGAGAACGTTCGCGACAACCAGCTCGTGGGCTATGGCCTGGTCGTCGGCCTGGCCGGCACCGGCGATCGCCTGCGCAACACGCCGTTCACCGAGGAATCGATGCAGGCCATGCTCGAGCGCATGGGCGTGAACATCCGCGGCACCGAGATGAAGACGCAGAACGTCGCCGCCGTCTCGATCACCGCGACGATGCCGCCCTTCGCGCGCAACGGCTCGCATATCGACGTACAGGTCTCCGCCCTTGGCGACGCGACCAGCCTGCAGGGCGGGACGCTGATCGTCTCCTCGCTGCGCGGCCTCGACGGCGAGATCTATGCCGTCGCCCAGGGCAATGTCGCGGTCTCCGGCTTCAAGGGCCAGGGTGCCGCCGCCAGCGTCAGCCGCGGCGTGACCACCTCCGCCCGCATCGCCGGCGGCGCGATCATCGAGCGCGAAGTCCCCTATTCGCTCCAGTCGGCCACCGGCCTCAAGCTGGCGCTCAAGAACCCGGACTTCGCCACCGCCGATCGCATCGCCGCGGCGATCAACGCCAAATATCCGGGCAGCGCCACCGTGCTCGACCCCGCGACCGTGCAGCTCACCCCGGGCCCGAACTTCGTCGGCAACGTGATCGACCTGGTCACCCGCATCGGCGAGCTTGCGGTCAAGGTCGATCAGCCGGCCCGCGTCGTCATCAACGAGGCATCGGGCACCGTGGTGATGAACGCCGATGTGCGGATCACGCCGGTGGCGATCGCCCAGGGCGGCCTGACCATCACCGTCACCGAGAGCCCGCAGGTCTCGCAGCCCGCACCGCTTTCGAACGGCCAGACCACCGTGGTGCCGCGCACCAATGTGCAGGTGGACGACGGCAACGGCGCCAGCCTGGCGCTGATCGACGGCGCCAGCCTGCAGACGCTGGTGAGCGGGCTCAACACGCTGGGCGTATCCCCGCGCGACCTGATCACCATCCTCCAGGCGATCAAGACCGCCGGCGCCCTCCAGGCCGACATCGAGGTACAGTGATGCAGAACGTGACCAATGTGCCGGGACCGCAGGTCCCGACCAGCACGAACAATCCCAAGCTCGACGCCAAGAACCGCGAGACCGCCAAGAATTTCGAAGCGGTGTTCCTCGGCCAGATGACCCAGCTGATGCTCGAGAGCGTCCAGCAGGGCGATGGCGAGTTCTCGGGCGGCCACGGCGAGGAGATGTTCCGTGGCATCATGGCGGAGAAGCTCGGCAATTCGATCGCCGAACGCGGCGGCATCGGCCTCGCGCCGGTCGTACTCGACCAGATCATCAAGCTTCAGGGGGGAAATAAGTAAGTGACCGAACAGCTCATCGACGCAATGGTGTCCCTCACCCACATCATGGAAGAGGAAAGCGAGCAGCTGTCCCGGGCGCCCTATTTCCCCGAGATGCCCGAGATCGCCGCGGTCAAGCTGCGCCTGACCGGCCGGATCGAAGCCGAAGTGGCGCGGATGAAGCGCGAAGCGCCGGACAATTGGGCCGAGCGGCTCGCTCCGGAAGAGCGCGAGCGGCTGGCCGAGGCGAGCCGCGGCCTGCGTGACGCCTCCACCGTCAACCAGCAAATCCTCAAGCGCCAGATCGAGCTGTCGACCGACATGATGGGCGCGATCGCCGCCGAGGCCCAGCGCCTGACCGGCACCCGCAACATGACCTATGGCGCAGGCGGCGGCCTGGCCTCGAGCGAGGCCCCGGCGCCGATCTCGATCAACGCGCGGCTGTAAATCTCTCCGAAAGCCCTCTCCCGCAATCGGGAGAGGGCTAACAAAAAAGGCCCGCGATCGCTCGCGGGCCTTTTTGCATTCTACAACCGAAGGAAGCGCTTAGCCGCCCTTGCCCACAGCGGTTTTCAACATGCTGATCTGCTTGCGGTAGAGGTTGGTCATCGCGGTGAAGTCGGCCTGGACCTGACCGAGCTTGAGCAGCTGGTCTTCGAGCGTGACGTTGTTGCCGTCGGGCTTGGTCTCGCTGATGTCCTTGTCGAGCACGATGCCCGCGCCGGCCGGCTGGATCGCGCCCAGGCCCTTCATGCCGGCGGTCAGCTCGACGCGCGGCTTGGCGACTCGGATGCCGCCCGTGCTGTTGCCGACCAGATCGGAGAAATCGGCGTCCTCGACGGTGCGCGCCTTGAAGCCCGGGGTCTCGCTGTTGGCGATGTTCTGGGCGATCACGCGCTGGCGATCGGAGAGGTTGTCCATCTGGCGGCGGATGCCGGCAAGAATCGGAGGCATGTCCATGGATCAGAACCCGTATGAAGAAGGAGTGGAGCTGTTCAGGCGATCGAGTGCCGCCTGATAGTTTGCGAGCTGGGCATTCACGATCGCGGTGCTCTCGGTGCCCGTCGCGGAATTGCGCTTGGTGCCGTTGATGATGTTGCTCTTGGAATCGTCCCAATAGAGCGAGCGATAGGCGGTCTGCGTCATCGAGATCGCGTCCTTGATCTTGCCGAGCGCGACCTTGGCCATGTCGAGGTTGCTCAGGTTGAGCCCCTCGCCCAGGTCGAGGCCGAAGCTGCCGCCCGGACGGACCTTGGGCGCGCTGCTCGAGACCGCCGCCTGGGTCGAGATCCGTTGCGGCTCCATGCCGAGCTTGGCGAGCGCATCGCTGTCGCCGGTGCCGGCCAGCAATTGCAGCTGATGTCCCGGCTTCATGGTGATGCGCAGCTGCTGGACGCCATCGACCGCGGTGGCGGTGACGGTCGCCTTGGACGCGCCGAGCATGCCCTGCATGCGCGTGGCGATCGACTGGAGCGTGTCGTCGGCGAGGATGGTGAGCTTGCGGACCGAGCCGTCATCGGCCTTGAACGAGAAATAGTCGCCCGCCTTCAGGCCGGTCTGGGTGGTCACCTTGTTCGACGCGATCGCGTTGATCGTGCCGCGGCCATAGCCGAGCGCCGAGACCGCGCTGGCGCCGCCGCTATCGGCCGATACGCGGACCGGCTCGGTACGCAGCAATGCCTGGCCGAATTGAGTGGTATTCTCGACTGCGCCAGTCGAGCCGTCGACACGTGTGACGAAGCCATCGGTGGGTCCCCGCCGCGTCGCAGCGAGATCGCCAGTGGTGCGGCCGCCGGCATAGAGATCGCCGTTCATGAAGGCGATGCTGTCGACTTGGTCGTCCGCCGAGGAGCCGATATAGGTGGTGCTGGCGTTCGACAGATTGGCGTCGATCCGCGTAACGAAACCATCACGACCGCCGCTGATCGAATTCACCTGGGTGCCCGAAAGCGCGCCGGAGGTCGCACCGCCCACGCCGATCGTGCCGTCATCGGCGACAGCGAGCACGCGTGCATCGGCGGTGCCGAGGCTGAGGCTGCCGAGATCGGTGGCGAGCGCCCCTCCCTGCATCTTGAGCAGTTCGGCATTGCCGTCATGTGAGACGAGCGCGAGGACGTTGCCGTCATTGTCGACCGCGAGCGCATTGACGCTGTCGCTGCCGGCACCGGTAATGGTACGACGCTCGGCGATCTTGCCGCTGGCGTCGATCCGGGCGACGAAGCCGTCATTGCCCGATGCGATGCGGCCGCCGACATAGATGGAGCCGTCCGCGCCGACCGCGACGGCCTTGGCGACATCGGTGCCGCCCGAGCGAACCACGGTGGAGAATTTCTCGTCGCCGTTCGCGGCATATTTCGCAACGACCATGTCGCCATCGGTGGAAGCGCCGCCAAAGCTGCCGGTGACGGTGCCCGCGACGACGATGCTGCCATCTGGGCCGAGGCTGACAGCGGCGCCGGTCGACGAACCAGTCGCGCCCAGGCTCCGCTGCCACACGACATTGCCCGCGCCGTCCACCTTGGTGAGGAACAGGTTGCTGTCGCCATCAGACAGGTTGGCGCCAAGGTCGCCCTTGGTGGTGCCGACGATGTAGCTGTTGCCCTGCGCGTCGGTAACGACCGAGGCCGCATCGGTATTGGCGTAGACGTTACTGGTCGACGTCTTGACGGTCTTCACCTTGCCGTCGAGATCAGTCGTCGTCGAAGTGGTCGTGGTGGTCTTGCCGGCGGCGACGTTCTGCGCGGTCGCCTGGCGATCGAGCGCCTGGATCGTGCCCATGGCGGTGCGGGTATTGTCACCGGCAGGATCGTCGAAGCGGAAGAGCTGGGTCGAGCTCGGTGCATCGAGCGCGGTCTGGCCGGTCGCGACGACCAGCGCGTCCTTGGCGTTGGTCTGGTCGAGGGTGATCTGTTCGAAGCCGGTGGGATTCGAAAGCGTGAAGCCCCATTTGCCGCTTTCGTTGGTTACCTTGAGGGTAGACTTCCAGCGCGGCACCGTATTGCCGTTGGCATCCAGCTGCGGCGTGCCATCGGTGTTCAAATTGGGAATTGCCTGGATCGCGGCGTTGAACTGGGCCGCGACCGAGTCCAGCGTCGGCGGCTGGGCGCCCTGCGACAGATCGACGGTGACGGTCTGCGCCGAGACGCCGGGCTTGCTCAGCGTGATCGAGAACTGCTCGCTGCCGGTCAGGCCCGGAATGGCCTCGGCACGCGTCTTGACCAGGCCCTTGCCCTCGGTCTCGTACACATTGGTGGAGACGAGCTTGTTCGTCGTGACGCTCGACGAGGGCTTACCATAGGCGAGCTTCACCAGATCGGACGGCGCGGTGCTGAGATAGGTCTGGAGCTCGTCCAGCCCCTTCTGGAAAGTCTTCTGGAGATTGGCGCGCTGGGCGTCCGACGTGGTCTTGGCGCTCGCCGTCTCGGCCAGCACGCGCAGCTTGTCGAGCGCCTGATAGGCCGTGAAGCTGGTCTGCACGTCCTTGGGCAGGAACGCACCACCGGCATCGGTGGTGGACGGCGTGATGATCGAGCGCAGCGCCGTGATCGCCGCAACCTGGCTGGCGTTAACCGGAAGCTCGTTGCTGCTCTTCCACGGCGCGATCGTCGCCGCGGTGGTGAACTGCGCCTTGGCAGCGCGCACGGCCTTGCTGTCATAGGTGATCGCCGACACCGCCGAGGTCATCGTCGAACTCGACCCCGTCAGAATACTTAAGCCGATCAGACTACCAGATAAATTAACCGTCATCGCGCTCCGCCTCGCTTCCTCGATCCTATAATAGAGGGAAAGCCGCCCCCACCCGTGTGTACGGGCGCAAATTTTTCGCGAGGGAAACGAAAAATCATGACCGTCATGGCGCCGATTGCCGAACCGCCCGAACTCAAGCGTTTCACTGGCCCGCAGCGCGCCGCCGCGCTGATGCTGGCCCTGGGCAAGGATCATGGCGCCCCGATCTGGGAACAGCTGACCACCGACGAGGTGAAGGAGCTGTCGTCGTGCATCGCCGGGCTGGGCCGGATTCCGGCCCCGGTGGTGGAGCACCTGCTCGTCCAGTTCACCAGCGAGATCGCCTCGATGTCGTCGATGCACGGCAGCTACGAGACGACCGAGCGCCTGCTCGCCGGCATACTGCCTGCCGAGAAGGTGAAGGAGATCATGGAGGACATCCGTGGTCCCTCGGGGCGCACGATGTGGGACAAGCTGTCGAACGTCTCGGAAAGCGTCCTCGCCGGTGCGCTCAAGCACGAATATCCGCAGACCGTGGCGGTGATCCTCTCCAAGCTGCGCCCCGACCATTCGGCCCGCGTGCTGGCCGAGCTGCCGCGCGACTTCTCGGTCGACGTCGTGATGCGCATGCTGCGCATGGAGACGGTGCAGAAGGAAGTCATCAACCAGGTCGAGCAGACGCTGAAGAGCGAGTTCATGACCAACCTGTCGCGCTCGCAGAAGCGCGATCCGCACGAGGCGATGGCGGAGCTGTTCAACTCGCTCGACCGCTCGACCGAGGAAGCGATGCTCAACGCGCTGGACAACAAGGCGCCGGAAAGCGCCGAGCGGATCCGCGCCCTCATGTTCACCTTCGAGGACCTCGGCAACCTGCTGCCGCCGGCGATCGCCGCGATCGTCCGCAGCGCCGACAAGCGCCAGATGGCGCTGGCCCTGAAGGGTGCGCCGGAAAGCCTGAAGACGCTGTTCTTCGGTGCGATGACCGAGCGTGCGTCGAAGCTGCTGCGCGAGGACATGGCGGGCATGGGCCCGGTGCGCGCACGCGATTGCGAAGAAGCCCAGTCGGCGCTGGTACGCCTGGCGAAGGACCTGGCGGACCGCGGCGAGATCCTGCTCGTCGACCCCAAGTCCGACGACGCGATGATCATCTAAGGAACCGATACGATGAGCATGCACGCCCATGTGAATGTCGAGCGCTTCGGCTTCGACCGGATCTTCGCGATCCCGCCGGGCAAGGGTGCGCCGATCGGCCCCGACGCCACGCTCGAAGTGGCGACGCTGCGCGCCGAGCTGGCGCTGCTCCGCTCCGAGCAGGAGTCGGCGCTCGCGCTGGCGCGGGCGCAAGGTTATGAGGCCGGGCTCGCCCAGGCGCGCAACGAGCGCGAAGTGGCGCTGCTGAGCGCCGTCGATGCGCTGCAGGCCGGGATCGAGGGCATCGACGCCCGCTTCGGCCAGGTTTCCGAGCGCGTGACCGGCGAAGCCGCCGAAGTGGCGCTCGCCGCCGCCGAGCTGATCGCCGGCCGTGCGCTGGAAGTGGCGCCGGGCGCCGCGATCGACGAGGCGATCGGCCGCGCGCTGGGCCAGGTCGCCCGCGGCACCGAGCTGCAGATCCGCGTCCACCCCGACCTGCTCGACGACATCGAGGGCCGCATCGCCGACCGCCAGTCGCGCGACCGCCGCAAGCTCAACCTGATCGTGGTGCCCGACGAGACCATCCCGGTGGGCGATGCCCGTATCGGCTGGGAAGAAGGCGGGCTGGCGCTCGACGCCACGGCGCGGCGCGCGGCGGTGCTCGGCGAGCTCGAGACGCTGCTGAAGGGGGCGTGATCTAAACCTCCCCTCCCTGGAAGGGAGGGGTCGGGGGTGGGTCGCGGCCAGGCTTACGGCACCCTCATGCGGCGCCGTAACCGCATCGCCAAGCATCCACCCAGCCCTGCCCCTCCCTTCCAGGGAGGGGTTTTTGATTCGGGGAAAGCCAGCCGGCACAACCGACTAGGCAAAAATTTCCCCCGGCAAAAACTGCCGCCTCCCCCACCCCTCTATAATGATCGCAAGGGGCATCCGCCCCACCAGTTCTCACCCACGGGGCGACATTGGAAGCGATCAAAAATCTCGTAGGCCAGATCGGGCCCAAGCGGCTGATGCTGATGGGAGGCGTGGCGCTTGCGCTGCTCGCCGCCCTCGCCTTCGTCGCTACCCGCGGCTCGAACCCGAGCATGGGTTTCCTCTATACCGACCTTGACCCCTCGGCCGCCTCGGCGATCACCGAGAAGCTCAAGGCGCAGAATGTCGAGTTCCAGCTCTCGGCCGACGGCACCTCGATCATGGCGCCGCAGGACAAGCTGGCCGAGCTCCGCATGAGCCTGGCCGGCGAGAAGCTGGGCGGCAAGATCGGCTATGAGGTGCTCGACGAAGAGCAGCCCTTCGGCGTTTCCGCCAGCCGCGCCAAGATGAACGAGACGCGCGCGATCGAAGGCGAGCTCGCCAAGTCGATCCAGACGATCCAGAACGTCACCGGCGCCCGCGTCCATATCGTGATGCCCGAGCGCGCGATGTTCGCCGAGGAGAGCCGCAAGGCGACCGCGGCAGTCACCGTCAAGACGCGCGGCCGCATCCCCAGCGAGACCGTCGCCTCGATCCGCTACCTCGTCTCCTCCTCGGTCCCCGAGCTTTCGCCCGACGCCGTCTCGGTCGTCGACCAGACCGGCGCGCTGCTCGCCCGTGCCGGCGACCCCGGCACCGCCAGTGCCGGCGACGCCGATGAGCGCCAGCAGGCCGTCGAAGCCAAGCTGCGCGACGAGATCGAAGCACTGCTCGCGCCGATCGTCGGCCAGGGCAAGGTCCGCGCCGAAGTCTCGGCCCAGATCGACCGTGACCAGTCGCGCGAGGAATCGAACGTCTTCGATCCGGACAAGCAGGTCATCTCGCGCCAGGTGAGCGTGGAGACCGGCGAGCAGAACCGCGAGACCGATGCCGGTCCGCAGACTGCCTCGGTCGGCAACCAGCTGCCCGCCGCCCAGATGGGCGCGGCGAACACCCCGGGCGCCTCGCGCCAGTCGGGCAGCAACCAGACTTCGGAAGACACGACCTACGACAACAGCTCGACCAAGACGGTCACCGTCCGCACCCCGGGCAAGGTGACGCGCCTGAGCGTCGCGGTGATGGTCGATGGCGGCGATAAGGGCCTGGCCCAGCCGCAGATCGATCGCCTGCAGCGCCTGGTCGAGAATGCCGTGGGCGCCGACACCCAGCGTGGCGACAGCGTCGTCGTCGAGAGCATGAAGTTCAACACCGACGACACGCCCGCCGACGCGACGAGCAGCTTCCTGTCGTCGCTGCCGATGGACCGGATCTGGAGCCTGCTCCAGCTGGTGGTGATCGGCGTGGTCGGCCTGGTGGCGCTGCGCATGCTGAAGCCGAAGCCAGCACCCGCGCTGGAATTCGCCGAGGCGGCACCTGCCCTGCCGACGCACTCGCCCGAGATGCTCGCGCTCGCCGAGCGTGCCGCCGATGGCGACACCGAAGCGATGGCCCAGCTCGAAAACATGAGCCAGTCCGACGTGCCGCAGCTCGATCAGGAGATCGCGCTGGCCCAGGTCGACGGCCGCATCAAGCTCTCCGCGCTCAAGCGCATCGGGGACGCGATCTCCGCCAGCCCGCCCGAAGCGGCCTCGGTGATCCGTCAGTGGATGAACGCATAGGATTATGACCATGGACATCGAACCCCACGACATCATCCCCACCGATACCGCGGCCGACCAGCCCGCGCCGGTGTTCGAAGACTTCGATACCCATGGCGGCGTTGACACCCACCAGGGTGGCGTCGAGGGCCTGGAAGCCGTGCACGACGTGCCGGTGAAGGTGCAGGCAGTGCTGGGCCGTGCCCGCATGCCGATCGGCGACCTGTTGCATCTGGGTGCCGGCACCGTGGTCGAGCTCGACCGCCGCGTCGGCGAGCCGGTGGACATCTTCGTCAACGATCGACTGATCGCCCGCGGCGAAGTCGTCCTCATCGACAACGCGCTGGGCGTCACGCTCACCGAGATCGTGCGGGCCGAGAATTGAGCATGGGCCCCATCCGGATGTTGTTGATCGGTGCGCCGGGCAGCGAGTTCCGCCGGGCGGCGGAGCTGGCGCAGGGCGCCGGCGCGGAGGTCACCATGGCCGACGCCCCCGCCCCCGCGCTGGAGACGCTGCGCGAACAGGGCGCCGATCTCGTCATGATCGACGTGCTGGAAGACGTGGTCGGCTTTCTGGGCGACCTGCGCACCGAGCGTTTCGTCGTGCCGGTCCTCGCCTGCGGCATCTCGGCCCCGGCCGAGCGTGCGGTGGCGGCTATCCGTGCCGGCGCCCGTGACTATGTTCCCCTGCCCCCGCAGCGCGAGCTGATCGCCGCGGCCATCGCTTCGGTGGTCGAGCGCCAGAGCCAGGTGCGCATCGGCGGCCATCCCGTGCTGGAACGCGCCATGGCGCTGGCCGGCGCGGTCGCCCCGAGCGGCTCGCCGGTGCTGGTGAGCGGCGGCAAGGGCAGCGGCAAGGAAACGATGGCGCGCGAGATCCACCGGCTTTCGGGCCGTGCCGATCCGATCGTCTCGGTCGAATGCGCCGGCGTTGCCGCCGATGTGCTGGAATCCGAACTGTTCGGGCATGAGGCCGGTGCCTTTCCGGGCGCCGCCGCACGCCGCGTCGGTCGCCTCGAGGGTGCCCGCACCGGCACGATCTTCCTGCGCGAAGTCGGCGCGCTTGCCCCGGCCACCCAGGCCCGGCTGCTCGCCGCGCTGATCGAGAAGCGCTTCCGCCGTCTCGGCGGCGAAGAGGACGTGCCCTTCGAGGCACGGCTGATCGCTTCGACCAGCATGGACCTGGAGCTGGCGGTGGAAGCCGGCAGCTTCCGCGAGGACCTGCTCGTCCGCCTGAGCCTGGCCCGCATCGAGGTGCCGCCGCTCACCGAGCATGGCGATGACATTGCCGGACTCGCCGAACACTTCATGGAAGAGTTCGCCCAGGCGGACGGCCTGCCCGCCCGCCCGCTTTCGCTGCAGGCGATCGCGGTGCTGCGCGCCTATGGCTGGCCGGGCAACATCCGCGAGCTGCGCGAGTGCATCCACCGCGCCGCGCTGCTGGCCCATGGCCAGCAGATCGAGGCGGAGGACCTGACCCGCGCCGACGGCTCGCCGCTGGAAGCGATCGTATCGCTGCCCTCGGTCGCCGATGGCCGCATCGAAGTGAACGGGCTGATCGGCCGCACGGTGGAAGAGGTGGAGCGCGAGCTGATCCTCGGCACGCTGGAGCGCTGCCAGGGCAACCGCACCTCGGCGTCGAACATCCTGGGCATCTCGGTGCGCACGATGCGCAACAAGCTGCGCACCTTCATCGAGGGCGGCATCGCCGTGCCGCCCGCGGCCTGAGCCGTTTCACGCTGACCCCAAATAAAGTGAGAGCAGAATGCCTCCCGTTATCGTGAACTTCATGCAGAGGATCGGCGCCAACCGCGACATGGCGCTCGCGGTCGGCGTGATCGCCATCATCGCGATGCTGATCCTGCCGATCCCGGGCTGGCTGCTCGACCTGGGCCTCGCCCTGTCGATCACCGTTTCGGTGATGATCCTGATGACGGCGCTGTTCATCGAGAAGCCGCTGGAACTCAGCGCCTTCCCGACGATCCTGCTTGTCGCGACGATGCTGCGGCTCGGCCTCAACCTCGCCTCGACTCGCCTGATCCTCACCCACGGCCATGAAGGCCATGACGCCGCCGGCGGCGTGATCGGGGCATTCGGCGAGTTCCTGATGGGCGGCGAGGTCATCATCGGCCTCACCATCTTCATCATCCTGATCGTCATCAACTTCGTCGTCATCACCAAGGGTGCCGGGCGCATCGCCGAAGTCGCGGCGCGCTTCAGCCTGGACTCGATGCCCGGCAAGCAGATGGCGATCGACGCCGACCTGTCGGCCGGCATGATCAACGAGGACCAGGCCAAGGCCCGCCGTGCCGAAGTGGAAGCCGAGAGCGGCTTCTACGGCGCGATGGACGGTGCCTCGAAGTTCGTGAAGGGCGACGCGATCGCCGGCCTGCTGATCACCGCGGTCAACATCGTCGTCGGCCTGACGATCGGCGTCGTCTCGCACGGCGTGCCGATCGGCGAGGCGTTCCACACCTATACCGTGCTGACCGCCGGCGACGGCCTGGTCAGCCAGATCCCGGCGCTGATCATCTCGATCGCGGCGGGCCTGCTCGTCTCCAAGGGCGGCGTGAAGGGCAAGACCGGCTCGGCGCTCAGCGAGCAGATGGGCCGCTACCCGAAGGCCTTCGGGATGGTCTCGTTCCTGATGGGCGCGCTGGCGATCATGCCGGGCATGCCCTTCCTGCCCTTCGCCATCTTCTCGGCCGCCTCGGGCTTCGCCGCGTGGAAGATGAGCAGGAACGCCGCCGCCAAGACCGCGATGGAGAAGCTCGCCGTCGCGCAGGAGCAGGCCGCCGCCGCCGTGGTCGAGCAGCCGATCTCGCAGACGCTGGCGATCGACGCGGTGCGCATCGAGATCGGCTATGCGCTGCTGCCGATGATCAACGAGGCCGAGCGCGAGCCGCGCCTCGACGACCAGGTCCGCGCGCTGCGCCGCCAGATGGCGACCGACTTCGGCTTCGTCCTCCCCTCGGTCCGGATCATCGACAATATGGGCCTAAAGCCCAATGAATATGTCATCACGATCAAGGAAACCGAGGCCGCGCGCGGCGAGATCCGCATCGACAAGCTTCTCATGATCAACCCCGGCGGCGGCCCGGCCGGCCTGCCCGGCGAGCCGACCACGGAACCGGTGTTCGGCCTCCCCGCCCTGTGGATCGATCGCGAGCTGCGCGACGAGGCGGGCTTCCGTGGCCTGACCGTGGTCGAGTGCGGTACCATCATTACCACCCACCTGACCGAGCTGGTGAAGGACAACATCGCCGACCTGCTCTCCTATTCGGAGACGCAGAAGCTGCTGACCGAAGTCCACAAGGACTCCGAGAAGCTGGTTGCGGACATCGTGCCCAGCAAGGTCTCGATCTCGAGCGTGCAGCGCATCCTGCAGAACCTGCTGAGCGAAGGCATCTCGATCCGCGACGTACCGACGATCCTGGAAGGCATCGCCGAGGCTGCGCCGCTGACCAGCAACCTGACCCAGATGACCGAGCATGTCCGCTCGCGCCTGGCCCGTCAGATCAGCGCGTCGCAGGTCCGCGGCGAAGCGATCCCCGTCGTCACCCTGTCGCCCGAATGGGACCAGGAGTTCGCCGAGAGCATCCTGGGCCAGGGCGACGACCGCCAGCTGGCGATGGCGCCGAGCTCGCTGCACAAGTTCATCCAGCACGTCCGCGAGACCTATGACCGGCTGGCGCAGGACGGCGAGATCCCCTGCCTGCTGACCAGCCCGGCGATCCGCCCGTTCGTCCGCTCGATCATCGAGCGCGTCCGTCCGGCCACCGTCGTGCTGTCGCAGAACGAGATCCATTCCCGCGCCCGCATCCGTGCGCTCGGGACAATTGGATGAGGTCCCGACCCTAGTGGCCGAGACCGTCCTATAAGGAATATTGCGGGCCCAGATGCCCGCCCATGAGGCGCCTGAATGCAGATAAACACGATCGGGTCTCCTACGGGTCTGTTCGGCGCAGGAGGCGCCATTCCCGCAGCCGGTGGCATCGGCTTCGCGGCGCTGCTCGGCGCGCCGGCGAACCCCGCCGCTTCGCCGGCCAACGGCCTCACGCCGCCGCTCGCCGCGAACGACACGCTTGCGCCCGCCACGCCGTTGAGCATGGCGCAACTGCTCACCACCGCCGCGCCGCTGGCGCCGGCGGCATGTGCCCCCGTGGCGATGCCTGAGGCCCCGCTTGACGCTGCGGCCCCGACTGCAACCGCGCCGGTGGTGCAGTTGCCCACCGAGGCGCAGCCGGAAGCCGACATGATGCCGGTACCCGTTGCGGTGCCGGTAACGGCGGAGCCTGCGGCCCCGGCTCCCACCGGTGACAAGCCGTCCGCGCCGATCGTCGATGCCAAGCCCGCAGCCGGTTCCAAGCCCGTGCTCGCCGAGCCTGCGCCCGAGCCCGGCGTACCCGCCAAGCCGCGGGGCGAAGCGGAGGTCGAAGTCCAGGCCGAGCAGCCCGCCGATGCTCCGAAGATTCCGGTCAAGCGCGGCTCGCGCCAGACCGACGGTGCGGAGAAGCGAGGCGAGATCGATCCCGCCGCAACGCCGGATGCCGCGCCCCTGGCCGGCGACATGGCCGCAGTCGCGATCGTCCAGGCGCCGGTACGCGGGGAAGTCGCGGTGAAGCCGCAGCCCTCCGACACGCGCCAGATCGGCGAAGTCACGATCGGCGGCCGCAAGGCCGATGCCGCGCGCACCGCTGCTTCCGACACGCCAGGTGCCAATTCCGCAACCGTGGCCGACAAGGCCTCGGGCGCGGTCTCCGCCATCACGGGCAAACAGGGCAAGAACGACAATGCAGCCGGCGGCGACGAGCGCGGCCAGGCGCCGGCGTTCACGCTGCGCCAGGACGCCGCTCCGTCGCATGCCGCACCCACGCATGCCGCCACCGATCCGGCTCGCACCCAGACCGCTCCCGCGGCAGTCGCAGCGGAGCCGGTCGTCGTTGCCCGGCCCGGCCATCTCGGCCAGCAGATGGGCGTCGAGATCGCCCGCAAGGTCGAGGCCGGCGAGGATACGCTGCGCGTCCGCCTGAGCCCGGACAATCTCGGCAAGGTCGAGGTGACGCTGTCGTTCGACAACGGCGGCAAGCTGCACGCCACGGTGCGCGCGGAAAGCGCCCATGCGCTCGACCTGCTCCGCCAGGACATGCCGGACCTTGGCCGCTCGCTCGACCAGGCAGGGATCCGCGCCGACGCGCAGAGCTTCCGCTTCGAGAGCCGCAGCGAGGGCGGCAACGCCCAGTCGCAGCAGCAGCAGGGCCAGAACGCCTCCGGCAACCAGCTTGCCGGCAATGACGAAACTGACACCAACGACACCGCCTATCGCAGCATCCGCGGCGACGGGCAGGTCGATCTCCTCGCCTAGGAGCGCACCAGCATGACTACCGTCACCAACACGACCAACACGGCTGCGACCAACAGCACCGCGACCGCGAACAGCACCGGGCTGAACGCCGACTTCACGATGTTCCTGAAGCTACTGACCACGCAGATGCAGAACCAGGATCCGCTGAGCCCGATGGACACCAGCCAGTACACCCAGCAGCTGGTGCAGTACTCGCAGGTCGAGCAGTCGATGGCGCAGACCTCGACGCTCAAGGACATCCTGTCGACGCTCGGCACGCAGAACCTGACTCAGGCTTCGTCGCTGATCGGCCGCGCGGTGGAGGTGGACTCGCCCGTCTCGGGCCTGAGCGACACCCAGGCCGCGCAGTGGAGCTGGACGACCCCGCGCACCGCCACCTCGATCGTCGCGACGATCACCGATGCCTCGGGCAAGGTGGTTGATACGCGCACGGTGGAGGTGAAGGGCGACCAGGGCACGCTCGCCTGGGACGGCCTGACCTCGACCGGCACTGAGGCGCCCGCCGGCAAGTATTCGCTGTCGATCAAGGCACTCGACGCCTCGGGCGGCGAGATCACCAACACCACGGTGCACAGCATCGGCGTGGTCAACGACGTCCAGCTCGCCAACGGCGCAGTCCTGGTGACGGTGAACGGCAACGAAGTGGATTCGAGCAAGCTCATCCGCATCGGCACCGCCCCGGCCACCAATACCGACACCAACACTGGCACCGACACCGGCGCCTAGGGGAATTCCTGAGGGGCGTACGTTTGGGAGGCCCCTTCCCGTCCTCTATAATGAAAGAAGAGAGGCGGGCGGACGTATCAATCCCCTCGCGATCCGTCCGCCTCTCTGCCGGCGCCCAGGCGCCCTGTTTTCCTTTCGCTTAAAATAGAGCGGCCCGGCTCCTCCTCCACCGGGCCGCTCTTTTTTGTGCGCGACGCAGGCGGCACGGCCTTGATCAGCCGCATATGAACCGTCCCGCCGATATCGGCGGCACATACGAAAACGGGGCCCCGAAGGGCCCCGTTGCCGTTTCACAAGTTCGGGAAGATCAGCCGAGCGCGGCGCGCAGCAGCGGCTGCGTCGGCAGCTGGATGATCTGTGCCGGAGCCAGGCCCATGTCCGGGTCCAGCACCTCATAGCCGTCCAGCGTGCAGCCGGGCAGCGCCGCCGGCGCCGTCAGCATAGCAATGCAATCCGCAATCGACGGATCCTCGCGCGGCCCGATCGTGTCGAGCACGTCCGCCAGCGTCATCCCCGGTGCAGCCAGCGCCCGCTCGGCAGCGGCTGCCCACAGCGTGCGGGCGTCCTCCACCGTCAACGAAAGCGTCACCGTGTAGCTGGCGGAAACCCCTGTACCAAACGCCAATTCACCAACGCCCATTTGTCACCCCTGACCCGTTCGTGTGGAATTTGTACCCTAGATGCAGCAAACGCGGCCCCGGGCGTAGTACGGGCAAGCCCGTATGTGTTTTTGCGGAATCAATGGACACGCGCTTCGGCGCGCCGGCCGAGTTCGCGTGCATGCGCCGCGACCAGGCAGAGCTCTGCATAGAGCCGATCCCAGAACGGCGCGGGAATATCGAGGGCCGGGCCGCTCGACTGCGTGAGTGCAAGCGCCGCGCAGGGATCCAGGCCGAGGCGGAAACGCGTGGCGAAGACGCCGTCGATATGCTCGTCGGGCAGCGTATCCGGCACGGCGAGGCGCGCCGACATGATATAGCCCGAGAGCACGTCCACGCCGTAGCCGTCGAGCATCACGCGCGGGCGGCCGAGCATGTCGGGCCGCTCGAGTACCACCAGTGCCCCTGAAGGATGCTCCTCGACGCTCACCTGCAGGCGGCCGCCGAACGCATCCGTGATTTCTCTGATCCTGGGAAACAAGACCTATTCTCCTCTTAGGATCATTATAGAGGCGTCAACCACTATAGACGCGCGAACGCGCCGAAACCGACCCAACAGGCACAAAAAAAGGAGGCCGGGACTTGCGTCCCGGCCTCCTCGTCAGGGCCATAGACTCCAGGGAAAAGTCTGGCCTTAACGGAACAGCGACGTGATGGTCGACGGCGCCTGGTTGGCGATCGACAGAGCCTGCACGCCGAGCTGCTGCTTGACCTGAAGGGCCTGCAGCTTCGCCGATTCCTTCGCCAGGTCGGCGTCGACGAGGTTGCCAATGCCGCCTTCGATCACGTCCGAGAGCTTGCTCGTGAAGGTCGACTGTGCGTCGATCTTGCGCGAAGCAGCGCCCAGGGTGCTGAGGCTGGTCTTCAGGTTGCTCTGGGTGGTGGTGATCGTGTCGATCATCGCCTGAGCCGAAGCCTGGCTGCTGATGTTGCCCGAGGCGCCGATGGTCACGACCGAGCCACCAAGGTCGAGACCCTGGTTGGCAACGCTCAGCGAATCCGGATCCCAGGTGGTCGAGCCGGTGTTCGAGTCCTGCAGCGACTGCAGAGCCGTCACGGTGCCGCCCGAAGCCTTCAGCAGGTTCGTGCCGTTGAAGTCAGACGAGTTCACGATCGTGGTGATCTGGTCACGCAGTGCAACGAAGTCTGCGTTGAGCGCGTCACGGGTCGACGTGTCGATGCCGGCGTCAGCAGCCTGGTAGGCCTTCGCCTTCATCTGGTTCACGACGTCCGAGATCTGCTCGGCGCCAGCCACCGCCACGTCGGTCACGCTCTTGGCGCGGCTCAGCGACGAAGACACGGCAGCGAGGCCGCCCATGTCGCCACGCAGGCCCTGAGCAATGGTGTACGAAGCCGAGTCGTCCTTGGTCGACGCAACCTTCAGGCCGGTGTTGATGCGGCTCTGAACCTGCGACAGGCCCTTGTTGGTCTCGTTCAGGCTCTGGAGAGCCGCCATCGCACCGACGTTGGTGTTAACCGAAAATGCCATGTTACTATCCTTCTTGGATCGAAGAGCCGCTTCTGCGACCCAAACCGGAGACGCCGGTTCGCGACGGAACGTGATCGGTACGCCCGCATGTTCATTGTGGGAAAAATTATAGGATGCCCAAAATTAGTCCGCGAATTTAAATGGTTAGCGAAAGGTTAATTTGAAACCTTGCCGCGAAGCCTCCCGATTTCAGCGACTTGCGCAGACCGCGATCGGGGCGAGCAGGTCCACGGAATGCGGCCCGGCGGGCACCATAGCCCAAAAGAAAATCGCCCCGCAGCACAGGCTGCGAGGCGATCCTCATGTCGATGTGGCGACGGCTCAGAAGGGGAAGAGCGCGTCGTAGATCTGCTGGCCCCAGCGCGCCTGCTGCGCGTCGGTGAGCTGGCCCTTGCCGCCATAGATCACGCGCGCCTCGGCGATCTGCGAGTGGCTGATCGAATTGTCGCGGGCGATGTCTTCCGGACGGATGATGCCGGTGACGATCAGCTCGCGCATCTCGAAGTTGACGCGCACTTCCTGGCGGCCGCGGATCATCAGATTGCCGTTCGGCATCACCTGGGTGACGATGGCGGCCATCGTCATGTTGATCGTCTCGGAGCGCGCGGTGGTACCGCCGCCGGCATATTTCGAGCCCGAATTGGTCTCGAGCGCGGCATTGGCGTCGGCGCCGAGCAGCTTCTTGACCGGGCTGATGCCGAGCAGGCCGCCCAGGCCACCGCTCTCGCTGCCACCGCGGGTGCGCGACGTGTTGTTGCCCAGATCGGCCTTGTCGGCGATCTTGATCTTGATCGTCAGGATGTCGCCGGTCTTGTTCGCGCGCTGATCGCGGAACAGCGCGCCGGCGCCGGTGCGGAACAGCGAGGCGCTGCCGCCCTGCTGCTGGGCCACCGCGGCCGGCGTGCCGGTGCGGGTGCGATCCGCAGGCGCCGCGAGCGACGGCTCGATCTCCGGCATGTCGACCGGCTGCATCTCGGAGAGCTTCGGCGCCTTGCCGACGGCCTTGAGCCGACCGACTGCGCCGCAACCCGAAAGCGTGGCGGCCATCGCCGCAATCAGAATGATCTTACGCATGCTACTTTCCCTGTAAGCTGCAAGTGGACCGTTAGAATTTAGGGCGTGACGATCCGCACGGTGCCCGAGGCCTCGACGACCCCGTCCAGCGTGCGGTTGGTGGCGTTGGCGACGACCCGCACGGCCTCGCCCTTCGAGCCGCCGGCGAGCGCGCGGCCCGCGGCGGTGATGATCAGCGGGCCGCTGACGATACGGATCGTCACCGGCTCGCCGCGACGAACCATCTGCGGCCGCATCAGGTCTGCCTGGCGCACCACCGTGCCTGCCGGCAGGTTGCGCGCGGCTTCCATGCCGGCGGCCTGGTCGATGGTGAGCGCGCCACGCGCCGAAGCCGCGGGGCGCTGCTCGACCGAGAAGTCGCCTGCCTCGATGCGGTCGCCCTTCTGCACGGCATGGCCGAGCACGGCGACGGGCACGTCCTCCGGCGAACCGAAGGCTAGCAGGGCGAGGCCGAGGAGGTTCAACATCAGCGCAGCTGGCTGGTGGTCGCCAGCATCTCGTCAGCGGTCTTCACGACGCGGCTGTTCATTTCATAGGCGCGCTGCGCGGTGATGAGCGCAGTGATTTCGGCCACCGGATTGACGTTCGAGGCTTCGACGAAGCCCTGCATCAGCGTGCCGAAGCCCGGATCGCCCGGGGCACCGGCGATCGGCGCGCCCGAAGCGGCGGTCTCGAGGAACAGGTTGCCGCCCTTGGCCTCCAGGCCGCCTTCGTTGACAAAGGTGGCGAGCTGGAGCTGGCCGAGCGTCTGCGGGGTGGGATCGCCGCCGCCGAGGACGACATCGACCTGACCGGTCTTCGAGACGGTGACGCTGACGGCGTTCTGCGGCACGGTGATGCCCGGCTGGACCGGGAAACCGTCCGAATTCACCAGTTCGCCCTGGTCCGACACGCCGAACGAGCCGTCGCGGGTATAGCCGGTCGAACCGTCGGGCAGCGTGATCTGGAAATAGCCATGGCCCTGGATCGCCAGGTCATACTGGTTGTCCGTCTGCTGGACCGAGCCCTGCTCGTTGATCCGGTAGATCGCGCCGGTCTTCACGCCCGAGCCGATCTGGATGCCGGTGGGGCTGCGGGTCTGTGCGCTGGTCGACGAACCGGGACGCACGACCTGCTCATAGAGAAGGTCCTGGAACTCGGCGCGCTGGCGCTTGAAGCCGGTGGTGTTCATGTTGGCGATGTTGTTCGAGATCACATCGACATTGGTCTGCTGTGCGAGCATGCCCGTCGCAGCGATGGAAAGCGTACGCATGGTTCAGTTCCTTGTGCTTAGGGCGCCCGTCAGCCGACCCGGCTGAGCTTGTCGATTGCCGACTTGCGCATGTCGTTCATGCTCTGGGAGAGGTTCTGGCTCGTCTGATAGGCGCGCAGGATCTCCACCATGTCGGTGGTTTCCTGGATCGCATTGACGTTCGAGCCTTCGATGCCGCCGGCCATCAGATGCGTCTCGCCCGCGGGCAGCTCACGGCCACCGGTGCCGTTGAACAGGCCGTCGCCGCGCGGATCCACGCCCGCCTCGTCGAACTGCGTCACCGTCAGGCGACCGAAGGGGCCACCCGGACCATTGATCGTGCCATCCTTGCCGATCTCGATCTGGTTCGCGGCCTCGGCCGGAATGACGATCGGCTTGCCGCCCTCGCCCAGCACCTTGTTGCCGCTCGAGGTGGCGAGCTCGCCGCTCGGCAGCATCTTGAGCTGCCCCGCGCGCGTATATGCAGTCGAGCCGTCAGGCGCCTGGACCGACAGATAGCCCTGCCCTTCGATCATCACGTCGAGCTGGTTACCCGTTGGCTGGAAGGCCCCCTGGCTGAAATCATGGACCGCGCCATAATCGAGCACGAACGAAGTCTGCTTCGCAGGCTTCACCGCGCTGTCGGTCTTCTCCACATATTCGCGGAAGACCGGCTGCTCGCGCTTGAAGCCAACCGTGTTCATGTTGGCGAGATTGTTCGCCGCCACGTCCATGCGACGGCGAAGCGCCGTTTCCTGGCTGAGCAGCACATAGGAAGAAATGTCCACCGGACGTCCCTCAAAAAGTTCGCACTAGGCAACAATTGCCGGGCGCTCCTCCTATAATAGAACGAAATGCACCGACGCGGTGTCGGCGTGCAGATTTCGGAAGGTCACCAGGGAATGTCGTCTCCGGAAATCATCGAGGAGGGCGCGGAGGCTGCGAAGGCAGCCAAGCCCAAGTCGAAGAAGAAGCTCATCATCATCGGTGCCGCGGCAGGCGTTCTGCTGCTCGGCGGCGGCGGTGGTGCCGCCTTCATGTTCTCCGGCTCGAGCGCCAAGGCTGAGGAAGCCAAGAGCGAGCATGGATCGAAGACGGAAGCAAAGAGCGCCGAGGGCGGCCACGGCGAAGGGACCGAGAGCGGCAAGGACGCATTCCTCGACGTGCCCGCGATGATGGTGAACCTGCGTTCTCCCGACGGCCAGGCCCGCTTCCTCAAGCTCCACTTCATGATCGTGCCCGGCGACGGCGTCGCCCCGGACGACCTGAAGGAGAAGTTGCCTCTGGTGCTCGACAGCTTCCAGCCCTTCCTGCGCGAACTGCGCCCCGAGGACCTTTCCGGCTCGGCCGCCGTCTTCCGCATCAAGGAAGAGATGATGGTTCGCGCCACGGCCACGCTCGGCGACGGCCAGGTGAAGGACATTCTGATCCAGGATCTGGTGCAGCAATGATCGATCTCGAGGATTTTGACCTCCCCGATCCCCCCGCCCCTCCGGGCGATATGGGCGGCGGCAGCTTCGACCAGGCCGATATCGACGCGCTGTTCGGCGATTTCGGGCCCACGGTCGGCAAGAAGGGCCTTCGCGCCGTCATCGAGTCCAAGGTCATCAGCCACGAGCGTCTGCCGATGCTCGAAGTGGTGTGTGACCGCGTCGTCCGCACCTTTGCGAGCTCGATGCGCAACCTGACTTCGGACGGCGTGGACGTGAGCCTGGAGGAAGTGACCTCCACCCGCTTCGGCGAGTTCATGAACCGGGTCGCGCTGCCGGCGATGGTCGGCGTGTTCAAGATCGAGGAATGGGAAAGCTACGGTCTCGTCACTGTCGATTCCGGCCTAATCTACTCGGTGGTCGATGCATTGCTCGGCGGTCGCGGCGGTGGTTCGCCGGTGGTCATCGACGGTCGCGCCTTCACCACGATCGAAACCGGCCTGGTATCGCGCATGCTGAGCCTGGCGCTCGCGGACTTCTCCGAGGCCTTCGCGCCGATCGAAGCCGTGAACATGAACCTGGAGCGCATCGAGACCAATCCGCGCTTCGCCGCGATCGCAGGCGTCTCCAACATCTGCGCCACCGCGACCTTCCGGGTCGATATGGACGGGCGCGGCGGACGGTTCACCCTGGTGTTCCCCTACGCGACGCTCGAACCGGTGCGCGACAAGCTGCTCCAGCGCTTCATGGGCGAGAAGAGCGGCCGCGACAGCATCTGGGAGGCCCATATGGCCGCCGAGGTGCGCAAGACCAACGTTTCGATGAGCGTGCTGCTCGGCGAGAAGGCCATGTCGATCGCAGACTTGCGCAGCCTCGAGATCGGCCAGACCATCGCGCTCCACAAGAGCCCCGACGACGCACTCGATATTGCCTGTGGCGGCGTAAAGCTCGCCCAGGGCCAGATCGGCCAGCGCAGCGGCAAGGTTGCCGTGCGCCTGATCAACGACGTTTCCTCCGACAAGAAGGTGAAGCAATGAGCATCGCGCTACTCGCCAATGTGCTGACGATCATCCTGTGCATGGCCGTGCTCGTGCAGAGCGTGCGGATGATGAAGAGCCTGCGTACCGTGAAGGACGGCGCGCTCACCCAGGTGGTCGAGGCGCTCCAGGTCGCCACCGTCCAGGCCCGTGCCGTGCTTTCGGACATGAAGCACACGCTTGGAACCGATTGCGCCCGCCACGCCCAGCTGGTCGAGCGCGCCCGGGAGCTGCGCGACGAGCTCAGCCTGATGACCGGCCTGGCTGATTCCGCTGCCGAGCGGATCGTCAGCGCGGTGAGCATGGCCAATGCCCAGCGCCACGCCCGCGAGGATGCCGAGACAGTCGAGACCGACAGCGAAGGCGAGACCGCGGCTCCCGTGGCGGAAGCCGCGTAATGGCCCGCCCTTCCCTCCTCCTCCTCACCGCCGGCGTGGCCGGGATGGCGGTGGTTGCCAATGCGGCGACGATCGCGACCGGCCAGCAGGACAACAGCCCGAACACCACGCGGCTGGGCAATGCGATCACCCAGGACATGAACGACCGTGACGCCGCCGCCGCGCGCCGCAAGCGCGGGCTCGACCTGCGCGAGCAGGCGGCCAAGGCCGCCACCGCGCGGCTCGCCGCCGATGCCGAGGCACGAAAGAAGCAGGATGAAGCGCAGCAGATGGCGGGCGGCCCCAGCGGCGCCCCCGGCGCGCCGAACCCGGCGGACTCGCAGTTCGACGAGCTGGCCCGGATCTACCAGGCGATGAAGCCCAAGGCCGCTGCAGTGGTCTTCGAGCAGCTCGACATGGAAGTGCAGATGAAGGTCGCGCAGCGCATGCGCGAACGCTCGACCGCGATGATCATGGCCGCGATGACGCCCAAGGGCGCCGCGTCGCTGAGCATGGCATTGGCTCGCCGCAACGCCGGTCACGCTCAGGCCCAGCCCCAGGCTGCGCCCCGCCAGGCGACCGGCCCGGCTCAGGCTGCACGCCGCTGAGCTGAAGCACAAAGAAAAGGGCCACTCCGGCGACGTGCCGGCGTGGCCCTTTTCTTTTGCGCGTTGCGAACCGATCAGCCGGTGCGGGCGTCGACCTCGACGATCAGTACGCGGACCAGCCCGGGCTCGGCAGCCTTCAGGGCGGCGGTGAGATCATGGTCGAGCTGCTGCGCATCGACTGCCCGCAACGCCGAGGCGTTGAGCCGGGCGAATTCGAGCCCGGCCGCGACCGTCGCGGCGCGCAGAACCGGCATCTCGCCATTCAGCTTGGTGGCCGCTTCCGCCGTGCCGGCATCAATGACCAGCTTGAAGCGCAGCACGCCGTTGACCCGGTCCGCGTCGATGATCGGCACGGTGACTTCTTCCATCGGCACGAGGTGCAGCCCCTCGCCCGCGGCGCCGCCGCCGGAGGCCAAAGCGCCGCCACCCGGCATCGGCAAAGCCGCAAGCCCAAGCGCTACCAGCGTTTCGCGTCGCAAAATCATGCCCTCCGATATCGGTACATGGCGCCGCGCGGGCGCCCATCACTCTATAATAGAATGAAATCAGTGAGCAGGTGACGAGTTGAGCCACGATCAGCGCCCGGGAAAGATGCGTGTCGTCAGCGATGGGGGGCATCCGAATGTGCGGACCACCATCGAGGGCACCGCGGAAGTCGTCAGGCCCCGCCCGGCTCCCGTCGCGGCACCGGCCAAGCCGGCACTGCCGATGATGCCAGCCATCCTATTCCTGCTCGCCTGCATCGGCGGCGGCATCGCCGTCGTCGTCATCCGTCCGTTCGGGCTCGGCTGATGCGCAGCTTCTTCCTCATCCTTGCCGCCGGCACCACGACGGCGCCCGCCACGACCGCACCGACGGTCCATGGCGGCGATGCCGCGCATGCCGCGGCCCCTGCTCCCGCGCCTGCCGCTGGCGCCACGCCGCCGGCGACCATCCCGAGCGTCGCCCTGCCCCGCTTCGCCGCCACACTGGCACAGATGCCGATGATCACCGGCGGCGACGGCTGGAGCGGTATGACCGGCACCGAAGCGTGGCACCAGCTCGCCACCGCCACGCCCGACACCCGCCAGTCGGTCCGCTGGAACTATGCCAAGGGCCTGATCGCCGCCGAGCGCGGTGCCGAGGCGCTGGGCGTGCTCGAGGTGATGCGCCTAGCCGATACCGACCTTGCGCTGGTCGCGCCCTATCAGCTTGCCCGCGGCGCGGCGCTGACCATGCTCGGCCGCGATGCCGAAGCGGTGGAATCGCTGAGCAGCGCCGAGCTCACCGGCAATCCCGAGGCCTGTGCCTGGCGGATGCGCGCGCTTGCCCATTCGGGTGCGGCGGCCGAAGCCGTCGGCCAGATCGAATGCGCACGCGTGGCGATCAATGCCCGTGCCCCGCACGACCGGGTGGACTTCATGCTGGCCGCCGCGGGCGCCGCGATCGATGTCGGCCAGCCCGACCCGGCGCTGCAATGGCTTGGCCTGTTCAGCGACCGGAACCCCGATGCGAACCTGCTGCGCGGACGTGCGCTGCTCGCGAAAAACGACCTCGCCGGCGCACGGCTGAGATTCGAACGCGCGGCGCTGACCGGCTCATCCGAGGTCAAAGCGGGCGCAAAACTCGGTACGATCCAGGTTTCGATCGACGGCCACGCGATCAGCCCGGCCGACGCGATCAAGCAGCTCGACGCGCTGCGCTTCGGCTGGCGCGGCGGCCCGGTCGAGCGGCGCGCGCTGACCATCGAATATGGCCTGGCCAAGGAAGCCCAGGATCTGCGCACCGAGCTGAAGAGCGGCGCCACGCTGCTGCGTTATTTCAAGCTCGGCGCCCAGGCCGGCCCGATGCTCGCCGAGCTCCAGCAGACCATGATCTCGGTACTGGCTCCGGAAAGCGGCATACCGCTGCCCCAGGCGGCCGGCCTGTACTGGGACTATCGCGAACTGGCCCCGGCGGGCGGCGACGGCGACCTGCTCGCCAACCGGCTCGCCGACCGGCTGCAGACCGCGGGCCTCTACGCCCGCGCCGCCGAACTCCTCACCTACCAGCTCACCCAGCGCGCGCAGGACGTCGCGCAGGGCCCGCTGTCGGTGCGCGTCGCGACGCTGCAGATCCTCGCCGGCCGCCCCGACCTGGCGCTCAAGGCCCTGCAGAACAGCGAACAGCCCAGCTATTCCAACCAGATGCGCTGGGATCGCAAGCGGATGGAAGCCGTGGCGCTCCACCGGCTCGGCAAGGACGATGCCGCGGCAGCCGCGCTGGACGGCGTGCCGGACGGCGCGGCGGTGCGTGCCGAGATCCACTGGCGCACCCAGGACTGGGGCAGCTTCGTCACCGAGAGCGAGAAGAGCCTGCCCGCCGCCAAGGGCGCGCTGGGCGCGCCGCAACAGGCGGCCGTGCTGCGCTATGCCGTGGCGCTGGCGATGACCAATCGCGAGGACAAGCTGCGCGCCCTGCAGGGCCGCTATGCCGCCGCGTTCAAGGGCCTGCCCAGCGCCGGCGCCTTCGACATGCTGACCGCCAGCATCGACAGGATCGATCCCGCCAAGCTGGACGCCGCGATCGCCGCGATCCCCGAGGCGAGCCCGGCCGGCGCGATCGGCGACCTGCTCGACGCGGGCGGCTGAGGGCGCACGGCGATCGTAGCGGTTCCCCGGCGAAAGCCGGGGTTCAGAGTCACGAGCGACACTGCAGAGAAGCCCCGGGCCCCGGCTTTCGCCGGGGAACCGCAGGCATCGGTGGGCTACGCCCGCCTATTCGACATGAAGAAAGAGCGGCCGGGACTGGATCCCGGACGGATCCAGCCAATCATGCGAAATCCTACATTGCAAGGAACTGGTGCTCCCCGGCTTCCGCCGGGGAAGCAAGGGAATGGCGGCGAACCGAGCCCAAACGGAAAAGGCCGGGCATCGAGCCCGGCCTTTCCTGACCCATCCCTTTGCGGGAAGGAAATGCTTACTTCAGATAGTTGGTCAGGTTCAGGCCCGAGAGCTGCGCGAAGACCGAGTAGCTCGCCTCGAGCACGCTCTTCTGCTGGGCGAGGTCGATCGCGACCTGGCCGAGATCGGCGTCCTCATTCTCCTGGATCACGTTCTTCAGAACCAGTCCGCGCTCCTCGCCGCGCGAGGCGAGCGTATCGACCTGGTTCTGCTTGCGGCCGTTCTCCGCATTGACGGCGCGCAGATCGCCAAGGCCGGTGTCGATCTGCGACACCGCCTGCTTGATCGAATCGAGCTGGGCGTCGGTGAGCTTGGTGCCGATCGCGCCAGCCGCGCCGAGCGTGCGGAACGCCTCGTAGAGATTGGCGCCGATCTCGCTGGCGCCGACGCCATACTTCACGTCCACGCCGTCTGCGACGCGGGCATTCGCCTTCACAGTGTCGTTGTGGAAGGCACTGGCACCCGGCGTGGCGGCCGCATCGGCCAGCGTGTTCACCGAGAAAGGCGCCTGATCGATCTGGCTGCCGGCGAACAGCGGCGTGCCGCCTTCCGACGCGTTGAGTGAGGTGCGGAACTGATCGAAGGCAGTCTGGATCGCTTCCTGGAGGCCGGCGGAATCGCCGGTGCCGACCGCGTTCATCAGGCTGGAGCGCAGGTCCGAGGTCGCGTCCTCGATGCCTTCCATGTTCGCCTGGTAGAGCGAGAGAGTGGTACCGACGCGCTTCGAGACGGTGGACTGGGCTTCCTGGCGCGCGAGCAGCGTGTGCGCCGACAGGTTGCGCACGGACTCGGTGCCGAGATCGGCGAAGGTCGCGGCCTTCTTGCCGGTCGAAAGCTGGGTCTGGGTCGCTGCGAGCTTCTCCTGCGCGCGCATGATCGCGCTGGACATGGTGCTCTGGAGCGGAATGGTGGCGACGCGGGTCATGGGTCTTCCCTTCTTTCTGGCCCTTAGCGGAGCATGCCGAGGAGCGTGTCGTACATGTCGTTGGCGGTGGTGATCACCCGCGCCGCGGCCGAATAGCTGTTCTGCAGCACGACCATCTGCGAGAGTTCCTCGTCGATGTTGACGCCGGCGAAGCTGTCGCGGCGGTTGATCGCATCGGCACTGCGCGCCGAGGCATCGGCGAGCCGGCCCTGGGCCTGGCTGGCATCGAGGCCGATCCGGCCCATCAGGTTGCTGGCGAAGGCATCGACCGTCGACTTGCCGTCCTTGCCGAGATCGATCGCGCTGCCGAGCTTGTTGACGAACGCGGTCGCGCCGCGCGTGTCGCCCGAGCCGAGCGCCTTGGCGCCGACCGCGACATCCTGCAGCTGGGCAAGGCCGAGCTTCTTCGGATCGGCGAGGATCTCGGGGCGCACCTCCGCCATGCCGAGCCCGCTCGATGCCCCGGTGAGGTTCATCATCTGCGAGAAGGAACGGCCGGTGCCGAAACGATTGGTCGAATCCGCCGGGATCGACAGCGTCGCACCCGCGACGTTCGCCGACGGCTGGAAGCGCATGCGCCCGGCATCGTCGAGCGAGAAGGTGCCGAAATTGGCGAGCGGGCTGGCGTTGAGGTCGTTGACCATGTCGCCGACGGTACCGCCGGCGGCGGGCGACAGCGTGTAGCTGGTCAGGGCCCGGCCCGAGCTGTCGCGCAGCACGATCTGCGCGGTCTCGCCCGCAGCAAAGCCATGGGGGTCGCCAGTTGCGAGACCCGAGGGGACCAGCGAACTGCTGTCGCTGCGGACGAGGTCGTTGAGACCGAAGAACTGCGAAACGCCCTGCCCGGCGCGCGCGCTGGGCTTGGTCGCGTCCTGGCCGACGGCCACGCCGTTGCCCGCGCCGGTGGCGCTGATGCTGAGCGTGCCGTTGACGAAGCTCGCCGTGCCGGCGCCGCCCAGGCCCGCATTGATCGCGTTGACCATGTCGTCGACCGTCGCGGTCGGGCCGAGCGCGTCGAAATCGATCTTGGTGCTGGCGACGAGCGTGCCGTCGGCCTTGGTCACCGCGAAGGTGGCCGCGCCGGTGAAGCCCAGCCGGTCCGCGCCGACCAGGCCGCTGTTGCGGCCGGTGAGGCTGGCGGGCGGCGGCACGGTGCTGTTGGCGTTGGAAACCGCGTTGAGCGCCTGGGACAGGCCGGTGAACAGCGTACCCAGCTGCTCCTGGACCGCGGGCAGCGCGCGATCGCGCAGATCGAGCAGGCCGCCGAGCTTGCCGCCGATCGCGGCGGAATCGATCTTGTCGCCGGTCGCCGCGTCGGGCTGGGCCAGGCGGATCTCGATCGGGGGATAGGTAGCCTGCGAAACCGACCCGCTGCTGGGATAGGAGAGCTGGCGCAGGCGCTTGTCGAGCAGCGTCTGGCCATTGCCGGTCTCGATCGAGACGCGGCCGTCCGGCTGATCGCGGATGGTGACCTGCATCAGCCCGCTCAGCTCCTGGAGCGCGCTCATCCGCTGGTCGGCCGCGCCGCCGGCGCTGCGGCCGAGCCCGGTCGCCTGGGCAATGGTGCCGTTCAGGTCGTGGATGCGCTGGAGCAGCGAATTGATCTTGTCGACCGAATAGCCGACTTCCGACTCCACGTCGGCACGCAGCTGGGACACGTCATTGTCCATCTGCTGCATCGAAGTGATCGCGTCCTGCACGTCATTGGTGAACTGTGCCACCGTCTGCGTGGAGGCGAGCGAGCCCGTCATCGCCACGGCCGAGGCCGAGACGGCGTCGAGGCGCGCCGGGAGGCCCGAAGAAGCCCCCGGCTGCCCGAGCAGCGCCTGCATGCGATCCAGATAGTTGGAGACCACTTCCGAGCGGCCGAGATCGCCCGCCCGAGTATAGACCGTCGCTTCGAGGAAGCGGTCGGCGACGCGGGTGGGCTCGCCCACCACCACGCCGCTGACCTGCCCCGCGACCACGCCCGTGGTGAGGCTGACGCGCTCGCGCGCATAGCCGGCCACTCCGACATTCGCGATGTTGTTGGAAACCGAGCGAAGTCCGGCCTGAGCAGCTGTCAGGCCGGAAATCGCGGTACCGAGAATGTCGTTGAGCGCCATGATCCCCTGCGTTCAGTTAGAGTTTTAGCGCTTCAGGTCGCTGACTTCGCGCAGCATGTCGTCGACCGTCGTGATGATCTTCGACGACGCGCTGTACGCACGCTGGAAGCGGATCATGTTGGTGAACTCGCTGGCGAGATCGACCGTCGATGCTTCGAGCGAGTTCGGCGCGATGGCGCCCGCACCGAGTTCACCCGGCTCGTTCAGCGTGAAGCCGCCCGAGGTACGGCTGGCGGTGTAGGCGTTGCCCGACACGCGGGTGAGGCCATCCGGGTTCTGGAAGGTCGCCAGCGGGAGCTGGAACACCGCACGGGTGGTGCCGTCGTCGAACACCGCGTTGACGACACCGTCCTTGGTGATTTCGATCTGCGACAGATTGCCCAGCGTGCCGCCATCGGTGTTGCCCGAGATCAGCGAGCTCGGCTGGCCGAACTGGGTAAGGCCGTCGATCTTGCCGTCGCTGCCCAGTTCGAGCTTGATCGGCACCGAGGACGCCTGGTTGGCATAGGTGATGTTCAGCGCGCTGTTCAGCCAGCTGCCCGACGGGAGGTCGAGGCTGCCGTCCGGCTTGAAGTTGACGTCGCCGCCGGCGATGAAGCCGTTGGTGCTGGCGACAGGCGGAGTCACGCTGGTGTCCATGACGTCAGCGGCCGGGACGGAATAGACTTCCGCCTTCCACGCATTCGGGCCGGTCTTGATGAAGGCCATGTTCAGCGTGTGCGAACCGCCCTGCTGGTCATAGACAGTGAACGAGCGCTGGAACTGGTTCTCGGTCTTCGGCGTGTAGGTGTTGTCGGCCGCATACTTCGCCAGGTCGCCGGTGGCGTAGGTGGCAGCAGCGGGCGAAACCTCGGTCGCGGTGTTGAGGTTGATACGCGCCTGGATGCGCGACGTCGCCGCCGCGGTGCCGGTCAGGTCGCTGACGCGGATCGCTTCCAGGTCGTCGATATTGCCGGTGTTGTTGTACTTGCCCTCGGCATCGAGGCGATAGCCGTACAGGTACAGGCCGGTCGCCGGGTTCTTCAGGAAGCCTTCCTCATCGGCGCGGAACGAGCCGGCGCGGGTGAAGGCGACCTCGCCCTGGCCGCCCGAGGCGGTGCGGGTGACGAAGAAACCCTTGCCGTCGATGGCGATGTCGGTGCTGCTGCTCGAAGCCTGCATCATGCCCTGCTTCGAGATCATCGCGGTCGGCGCGGCGACGACGCCGCCAGCCGAATAGCTCGAACGGGCACGGCCGTCCGTGACCATCGTCTTGAACTGGGCTTCGACGCCCTTGTAGCCGATGGTGTTGATGTTGGTGATGTTGTCGGCAACCGCTGCCATCGCGCTGGACTGCGCGTTGAGACCGGAAACGCCGGCATAGAGAGCGGAATAGAGGCTCAAGACGAATACTCCCTCGATGCCCGCGAAACGCGCACGGGCCCACGCCCCAATTGTAGGATGAGCGCGGCGCCGACCCCAACAAAGGCGCAAATAAGATTCGATGGGCAAAAATTGCCGGGTGCGCGCACACTGCCCCGCAAACACATCCTATAATGCAGCCAAACGAACGAAAGGCTGTTTCCCAATGCTTCGCATCACGCTTCGCGATGGCGAGAAGGCAATCGTCAACGGCGCGGTGATCCGTGCGGTGGGCCGCACCCAGATCGCCGTGGAGAACAAGGTGTCCATCCTGCGCGGGCGCGAGATCATGCGCCCCGAGGAAGCGACCACCCCGGCGCGCCAGCTCTATTTCGCCGCCATGCTCGCCTATATCGACCCGGCCAGCCGTGACAGCCACCACGACGCCGTGGTCGGGCTGGTCGGCGCGCTGATCGCCGTGCTCGGCACGCAGGACGCCAAGTCGGCCTGCATCCGCTTCGCCAGCGAGATCGCCCAGGGCGAATATTACAAGGCACTGGCCACCGCGCGCGACGTGATTGCGTTCGAGGACGCCGTCATCGCCCAGCAGGCCGCCTGAGGCTATAAGGTGCAGACGCTCGCCAGCGCAGCCCGTGCGATCCGGGACATGATGCCCGATCGCCGCTTCGGCCGCGTCGTCGCGGTTCGCGGCGCGCTGATCGAAGTGGAAGGGCTCGCCGGCGCCGCGCAGATCGGCAGCCGGATCGAGATCACCGCGCCCAACGGCATCGTCCAGGCGGAAGTGACCGCGCTCGACCGCGAAGTCGCCTTGTGCCTGCCGTTCGTCGACCCGCAGGGCGTGGGCCTGGGCGCGCGCGCCGAGCTCGGCGCCGGCCAGTTCAGCGTCCGCCCCTCCCAGGCCTGGCTCGGCCGAATGATCAACGGGCTCGGCCAGCCGGTGGACGGGCTCGGCTCGCTCCCCAATGGCGCCGACCCGCAGCCGATCAAGGCGCCGCCGCCCGCCGCCGCCAACCGCGCCCGCGTGGCCGAGCGGATCGAGACGGGCGTGCGCACGCTCGACCTGTTCGTGCCTTTGTGCCGCGGCCAGCGCCTCGGCCTGTTCGCCGGCTCGGGCGTCGGCAAGTCGGTGCTGCTGTCGATGCTGGCGCGCTGGACCCAGTGCGACGTGGCGGTGATCGGCCTGATCGGCGAGCGCGGCCGCGAAGTGCAGGAATTCATCGAGGACGATCTCGGGCCGGAGGGCATGGCCCGCTCGGTCGTCGTCGTCGCGACTTCGGACGAGCCGGCGCTGATGCGCCGCCAGGCCGCCTGGACCACCCTCGCCGTCGCCGAGCATTTCCGCGACCAGGGCCTCAACGTGCTGTGCCTGATGGACTCGGTCACCCGCTTCGCCATGGCGCAGCGCGAGATCGGCCTCGCCAGTGGCGAGCCGCCGGCAACCAAGGGCTATACCCCCACCGTCTTCGCCGAGCTCCCCCGCCTGCTCGAGCGCGCCGGCCCCGGCGAGCCGGGCAAGGGCATGATCACCGGCCTGTTCACCGTGCTCGTCGATGGCGACGACCATAATGAGCCGGTCGCCGACGCGGTGCGCGGCATCCTCGACGGCCACGTCGTGATGCGCCGCGCGATCGCCGAGCGCGGCCGCTATCCGGCGATCGACATCCTCAAGTCGGTCTCGCGCACGCTGCCGCACTGCATGAACGACGAGCAGAACGACATCCGCGTCGGCGCCCGCAAGCTGCTCTCCACCTATACCGACATGGAAGAGATGGTGCGGCTGGGCGCGTACAAGGCCGGTTCCTCGCCCGAGGTCGACCGCGCCGTCGCGCTGGCACCCGAGATCGAGAAGATGCTCAACCAGGGCAAGAACGACCAGGGCAATGCCGACGCCGCCTTCGCCGCGCTCGGCGAGATCGTCGCGCTCAGCATGGAGATGATGGAGCAATGACTCCGTTCGACACCGCCCTGAGGGTCCAGCGCCGCGAGGTCGATGCCGTGAAGGTGTCGATCAGCGTCGAGATCGAGACGATCACCACGCTCAACAGCCAGGCGCACGCCCATGACCTGCGCATGCGCGAGGAGCGTGCGCTCGCCGCCATCGTGCCGATCGCCAGCGATGCATGGCGGCTGCGGATGAAGGCCGAGCGCGCCCGGCTCGACCACCAGGCCCAACTCGCCAATGTGCGGCTGACCTCGCTGCGCGCCCAGGCCGTCGAGGCCTATGGCACGATGCGCGCGATCGAAGGCGCCGCCGGCCGCTTCAAGGACGAGGCCGAGCGCGTCGCCGCCGGTGCCGAACAGTCGATGATCGACGATATCGCCGCCGCCAAGCTGGTGATCGCCCGCCGCAATGCGGAACGCAGCGCATGATCCCGCGCGCAGATCTTGCCTCGCTGAGCCCGGCCAACCGCGCCAAGGTGATCTACAGCGAGGCCCAGACCGAGCTTGCCAGCCGGTTGTGGAAGGCCGCGCTCGGCGATGGCGACAAGGACGACCGCAAAGGCAATGGCATCGGCCAGAACGGCCTTTCCGGCGATTCGCTGCTCGAGCTGCTCGGCAAGCAGAACGGAGTGCAGGCCGGCGCCGCACAGGGCTGCCACTGCGCCTGTGCCTGCTCCTGCCACCAGAAGCCCGCCGCCAGCGCGAGCTTCGCCAATGACTGCGTCGAGGACCTGCGCGGCGCGATCGGCGACGCCGCCGAGCAGAGCAGCCGCAAGATGGCCGCGATGATGAGCACCGGCGCGACCGTATCGGTTGCCAACGGCGCCGTGGTTTCGGGCCTCGCGCTCGGCGCCAATACCCGCTTCGCCCCGGCCCTCGCCATGGCCGAGGCGCGCACCGGCATTCCCGCGACCGCGCTTGCCGCGATCGTCGACGCCGAGGCGGCCAAGGGGCATGACGGCGTCTGGAACACCATGTCGCGCAATCCGCGTTCCAGCGCGGCGGGGCTTGGCCAGTTCCTCAGCGGTACCTGGGAGCAACTCGCCGAGACTTCGGGCACCTGGCTGAACCAGGTCGCATCACAGAATGGCTGGCTCGACGGGCGCGGCCAGGTGCAGCCCGGCGCGCGCAGCGAGCTGCTGGCGCTCCGTTATGACGGCCAGGCATCGATCCTGGGCGTCGCCGATCTCGCCAAGATGAACCTCACCCGGCTCGAACAATCGGGCATCCGCGTCGACACCGATGCCGAGACCCTGGCCAAGTCGGCCTATCTCTCGCACCATCTCGGGCTGGGCGATGCGAAGAAGTTCCTCGCCGGCGGCATCGAGGCCGGACGCGCCCGCATGCTGCTTGCCGCCCAGATCGGCGGCGGCGCGGCCGATCAGCGAATCGCCGCGGCAGGCAATGCCACCCAGGCACATCGCCAATGGCTGCTCGGATTCATCGATCGTCGAATCCGTCCGGAACAATTCGCCGGCTAAATTATTCTTATCCTATAATGCTGGCAGCGGCGCCTTTCAGGCGCCGATATCCCCATAAAAATACATATTTACCGTGTTTTACCATGTTGAGGGTTCCGTAGGGGAAACCTCCTGATTGGTAGGACTACATATAGGAATTTAAGGGTTCTGTTAAAGGATTAGAAGCCATGTTGCCCCTGTGAACGGCGGCCGAGACCCGGCTGGCCAGGACAAACAGGGGATACGCAATGTCGAAGATCACGATCGCGCTGGAAGCAGCCGTCGCCACCGTCATCGAGAATACGCCGCAAGACGGCGCCGCTCGTAGCAACCGCCAGCGCGTCTATGTCGACCGTGCCTTCGCCCAGATCCTCAAGCTGATCGCCCCGCGCATCCGCCACTTCGTCCGCCAGTACGGCCTGACCGCACACTGGGAAGATGCCGAGCAGTGCTGCGCCATCGCCGTGCACCGCGCCATCGAAGCCTATGACCCCGCCAAGGCGCAGTTCACCACCTTCGTGAACTGGCAGATCCGCGGCGAGCTGCAGAGCCTGCGCTTCCGCCTGATGACCGATCAGCGTCCGTCGGCGAAGAAGGTCGAGGCCACCACCGTTTCGCTCAGCGCCCTCGCCACCTCGATCGATGGCGACGAGATCTCGCCCGAGGCGATGATCGAGGACGAAGAAGCCGTGTTCCGCACCGAAGCCGCCGCTTCCGACTATCTCGCCGAAGGCGCCGTCTCGCAGCTCATCGACGCCTATGTCGACCAGCTCCGCAAGGTTGGTGTCGAGGCACTCCGCCGCCGCCCCCGCCCGAAGCGCGCCGAAGCCGCCCTGCGCCGCGCCGAAGGTCCGCGCCTGCGCTCGGCCACCTATGGTATCGACCCCGCCGAGCTGGAGAAGCTCGAAGCCAAGCTGGCCCGCGACCGCGAGATCGTCGAGCGCCGCGTGTTCCAGACCGCCACCCTCGACGACCTGTCGCTCGAGACCGGCGTGACCAAGGAGCGCGTCCGCCAGATCACCAAGCGCGCCGCCAAGGCGATCGCCGAGATCGCCGCCAAGGATCCGCGCTTCGCCGTGATGGCCGAATATGGCCAGCCGGGCACCCCGAAGCGCCGCCCGGCCCCGGCCGCGCGCACCACGCCGCTGCTGCCCGACACGAACCTGCCGCACAACCGCCTGGCGAGCGTCCGCGCCGTCGACCCGACGACGCTGTCGCCGGTGCTCAGCACCCCGGCCGTCCAGCAGGTCGAGCGCGCCGAGACGGCCCAGCTTGCCGCCCCGGCCCCGTCGAGCGCTTCGCTCCACTGATCGCATCGGAACGCCCCGCGCGCGCCTAGCCATCCTATAATGCTCACAAGAGGCATGGAGGACCCGATGCATCGCAATCTCGACTGGACCGGCAAGGAGGAGTCGCACGGCTCGCTGCCGCGCCCCAATCGCCGCCTGACCGCGCTCGCCCAGGATGTGGCGCGACTGGCCCAGCCGCTGCTGCCCACCGGCAGCGACCTGTTCCTTGGCCTGGAGGCCACTGCCGACGGCCAGATCCACCTGGTCTGGTGGCGCCAGCACGACTTCAAGCGCGTCGCCACCATCTCGGCGTCTCCGGACGCCTTCTGCCCCGAGGACAGCGACGAAGGCGCGCTGCAGGACGCAGCGGCGGCGCTGCTCGATTATCTCGCCGGCCGCTGGCCGACCCCGCCGGGCGCGCTCGGCGTGATCACCGACGGCGTGGGCGTGGCCTTTGCACCCGACCACCCCTCGCCTTCCGCGGACAGCTGGCTGCTGCGCCACGCCACCGGGGAAAGCACGCTGGCGATGATCCTGGATCTCGACGCTGCCGGCCCCTGCGGACTGTTGATCGGCGGACAATCCACAGGTTCATTCCACTAACGGAATGGCGTTTACCTTGTATTATCCTTGAATTGCTTCAAGATACCTTCAGATTCGAGGGGATCATTGATGGCAGGCGCGAACGGCAAGGGTAAGATGCGGGTGGGATCCGCGGGCGAGCCCCTGATCGATTACTATCGTGCAATCGTTTTCCCGAACCGGGTACGTGAGCAGCGCCAGCGCCATGGCTTTGCGAAGCTCCTGCGCCTTTCTGCAAATATTCCCGCAATACCCTATATTCGTCTTTCGAAGATCGAGCGCGGTGAAGTCGTGGCCCGGCCGGACGAGCTGCGCCGCATCGCCACCGCTCTTGGCATCGCGCCGACGGAGCTGCTGCTCGATATCGACGCGAAGGATTTCGACATCGCTGCCTGGGCCGCGCCGTTCGGCGACGGGGCCCAGCTCGACCTGGAGGAGGAGCGGTTCGCGGTGCTGCTCGGGGCTGCGCTGCGTGCCCGTCGCACGCTGGATCCCGCGCTGACCATTGCCGTGATCGAGCGCGATTTCGCGCTGCCTCCGGTCAACCTCTCCCGCGTGGAAAATGCCCAGAAGCCGTTCGGCCGCTGGAACGCGGCAATCCACAACGCCTTGTTCGCCCTGTTCGGCGTAACCGACGAAGCCGCCCTGCGTGCGGAAGTCGAGCAGCGCCATGCGATGGGCGCGCTGGATGCATTCCTGGCCACCATCGCCAATCCCGAGACGCGCATCGCCCGCACCCGCGAGCGCATTGCCGAACTGACCATGGCGCTGAACGCGGAGCCGCAGGCGGAGCCCGCGCCCGCCGTGGCGCTGCCGCTGGCAGGGCCGGTCGGCGCCGTCCGGCTGCTGCCCGTCTTCGGCGTGCCGCTGCCCCAGGGGCTGATCGGCGACCAGCCGACCGGCGAGACGGTCGAGGCCCCGCACATCGCCGGCGTGCGTGCCTTCGGCATCAAGGTATGCCGCGCGACGCTGGGCGGCGGCCTGCCCGCCCAGGCGACCGTGGTCGCCGATCCCGATCGCCTGCCGCTTCCCGGTGGCCTTGCGGCGCTGCGCGAAGGCGAAGGCTGGCGCCTGCTCTCGGTCGCTTCCGGCCGCGACGGACGGATGATCGGCTACAGCGTCAATCCGGACATGGAAGTGCCGCTCGACGATTGCGATCCGTCGAGCCTGGCCGCGATCGTCTCCGCCGTCTTCCTCTGACCGCCCCGTATTGCTAGGGCGCTGCCCATGGGGATCATTGTCGCGATCGAAGGCGCCGACGGCGTCGGCAAGAACACCACGTCCAGGCTGCTCTGCGAGACGCTGCAGGCCGCCGGCAAGACAGCGACCGTGATCGGCTTCCCGCGCTATGGCGAGACCGTGGCCGGGGTGACGATCGGCCGCTATCTGGCCGGCGACATGCCGGTGCCGGTGAGCCCGCATGCCGCCGCGACACTCTATGCGCTCGACCGCTTCGAGTGGCGGGACGAGATCCTCAAGGCCGTCGCAGCACATGACGTGCTGATCTTCGATCGCTATGTCGCCTCGAACATGGCCTATCAGGGCGCGCGCGTGCCTGCCGGGGAGAGCCGGGCGCTGATGGAGTGGATCCTGGCGCTGGAGACCGGCCAGTTCGCCCTGCCCGTCCCCGCGCTATCCATCTATCTCAACACGCCCTGGGACCTGGCGCGTGCGCTGATCCTGCAAAAGGCCGAGCGCAGCTATACCGACAAGAGCTTCGACGCCTATGAGGCGGACGTGGCGCTGCAGCAGCGCGTGCGCGCCAATTACGAGTCGATCGTCGAGGCCGGGCTGCTCGGCCCGTGGCAGATGGTGCATGCCAGCACCGACGGCACGATGCGCCCGCCCGCCGAAATCGTCGGCGAGATCATTTCCCTGCTGGAAGCGGTTCCGGAATAAGCCCGAAAGCAGTGCGACCGGCTTGACAGCTCCCCCCGCGGCGCCGCATGGTAGCGCTATCAAAAGCAATATCGGGGTGAGAGGATCTTGAACGCGTCTCCGGCGGAAATGCTGCCTGTCGATCATGCCCAGGCGATTCTGGTTGGCCGAATCCTTACCGAGGCCGGCCCGAGCCCCGTGATCCTGCGCGGCGGGCGTATCTATGACGTCTCGGCCACTGCCGCGACCGTGGCGGACCTGCTCGACCTGGCCGATCCCGCGAACGCCGCCGGCACCGATATCGGCGCCGTGGCCGACATTGGTAGCGATACCGGCCCCAAGTTGCTCGCCCCGATCGACCTGCAATGCGTCAAGGCATGCGGCGTGACCTTCGCCCTCTCGGCGATCGAGCGGGTGATCGAGGAGCGCGCGCGTGGCGATGCCGACAAGGCGAACGAGATCCGCGGCGACCTGGAAGCCAAGGTCGGGTCGGGCATCCGCTCGGTCGTGCCGGGCACATCGGAAGCCGCCAACCTCAAGGCCGCGCTGATCGAGGCCGGCATGTGGTCGCAGTATCTCGAGGTCGCGATCGGACCCGATGCCGAGGTGTTCACCAAGGCGCCGGTGCTCTCGGCAGTCGGCTGGGGCGCCGATATCGGCGTGCGCTCGGACAGCGACTGGAACAACCCGGAGCCCGAAGTCGTCCTGATCGTCGACAAGACCGGCACGCCGCGCGGCGCGACGCTGGGCAACGACGTCAATCTGCGCGACTTCGAGGGGCGCAGCGCGCTGCTGCTCGGCAAGGCCAAGGACAATAACGCCTCGACCGCGCTGGGGCCGTTCATCCGCCTGTTCGACGCAACCTTCACGATGGACGATGTCCGCTCGGCCGAAGTCGATCTCGTCATCGACGGGCCCGAGGGCTATCGGCTCGAGGGCACCAACAAGATGAGCCAGATCAGCCGCGATCCGACCGACCTGGTCCGCCAGACGCTGAGCGAGCACCAGTATCCGGACGGCTTCGCGCTGTTCCTCGGCACCCTGTTCGCGCCGATCCAGGACCGCGACCATCCCGGCCGCGGCTTCACCCACAAGGACGGTGACGTGGTGCGCATCTCGAGCCCCAAGCTCGGCGCGCTGGTCAACCGCGTGACGACGTCCAAGGCCGCCGCGCCCTGGACCTTCGGCATCCGCGAGCTGATCCGCAACCTGGCGGGCCGCGGCCTGCTGTGAGCGCCACGCGCGGCCCTAGTCATTGCATTTCCAAGGTATTCCATTCCCATGTCTGAAGCCGATCCCGCCAATACCGTGCTGACGCGCGACCAGCGCGCCATCTATCCGAGCCTGAAGGGCAAGCGGGTGCTGATCACCGGCGGCGGATCGGGCATCGGCGCCGGGCTGGTCGAAGGGTTCGTCCGCCAGGGCGCCGACGTCACCTTCTTCGACATCGCCGACGCGGACTCGCAGGCGCTGGTCGGGAACCTCTCCGGGCTCGGCAAGGCGCCGACCTACGAGAATGTCGACCTGACCGACATCAAGGGCGCCAAGGCGACCATCGCCCGGCTGATCGAGGAGCATGGCGCCTTCGACGTGCTGATCAACAACGCCGCCAATGACGACCGCCACACCATCGAGGAAGTGACGGAAGACTATTGGGAGAACCGGCTCAACGTGAACCTGCGCCACCTGTTCTTCTGCGCCCAGGCGGTGATCCCGGGGATGAAGGCCAAGGGCGGCGGCGTCATCATCAACATGGGCTCGATCTCCTGGCACCTCGCGCTGGAGGGGCTGATCCTCTACCAGACCGCCAAGGCCGGCATCGAGGGCCTGACCCGCAGCCTGGCGCGCGACCTGGGGCCGGACAATATCCGCTCGGTCTGCATCGTGCCGGGCAATGTGAAGACCCCGCGCCAGATGAAATGGTACACGCCCGAGGGCGAGGCCGAGATCGTCAACGCCCAGTGCCTCAAGGGCCGGCTGGTGCCCGACGACATCGCGGCGATGGCGCTGTTCCTCGCCTCGGATGACGCGCGGCTGATCACCAGCCACGAGTTCTTCGTCGACGCGGGCTGGCGCTGAGCCATGGGCGTGGTGACGTCGGCGCCGCAGAGCGTCTGGTCGCTCGCCGCTCCCCTGCTCGAAGGGCCGGTCTGGGTGGCGCGCGACGCCGCCCTGTGGTTCGTCGACATCAAGGGCCACAAGATCCACCGCTATGACCCGGAGACGGGCGACAAGCGGAGCTGGGATGCCCCCGACCAGGTCGGATTCGTGCTGCCGGCCGCGCGCGGCGGGTTCGTCGCCGGGCTGAAGACCGGGCTTGCCCATTTCGATCCCGAGACCGGCGCCTTCACGCAACTGGTTGATCCCGAGCCGGAAAAGCCCGGCAACCGGCTGAACGACGCCACCGTCTGCCCCGATGGCCGGCTGTGGTTCGGCACGATGGACGACGCCGAGGCGGCGGACAGCGGCGCGGTCTACCGGCTGGCGGCGGACGGCGGCTGCGTGGCCTCGACGCCCTTCTGCTCGATCACCAACGGGCCGGCGATCAGCCCCGATGGCAGGACGCTCTACCATATCGACACGCTGGGCGGCCTGATCTTCGCCTGCGACCTGGCGCCGGACGGCAGCCTGTCCAACCGGCGGGAATTCGCCCGCATTCCCAATGACCAGGGCTATCCCGACGGGCCGACCGTGGATGCCGAGGGCTGCCTGTGGGTGGGCCTCTACAAGGGTTCGGCGGTGCGGCGCTATTCGCCGGCCGGCGAGCTGCTGGAAACCGTGGAATTTCCGGTGGATGCGATCACCAAGATCGCCTTTGGCGGGCCCGATTTGAAGACTGTGTTCGCCACCACCGCCAACAAGCACCTGACGCCCGAGGAGAAGGCCGCGAACCCGAGTTCGGGAGACCTTTTCAGCTTCCGGGTATCGGTGCCGGGGGTGGCGGGGACGCTGGTTCGGGAAGGCGTCTGAACTGTACGCCGAAGGTGGCTAAGGTTGCGCGGGTCAGGGCCTCGGCTATATAGTCAATATTATTGACTATCCATTTCATACTATATCTCCATCGTCATTCCCGCGAAGGCGGGAATCCATTCGCGCTGCTGGCGCGGCTCCTCCGGGAGGCCAGCCAGAATGGATCCCCGCCTTCGCGGGGATGACGGATTTGGAGATTCACCCGTGACCGATTCTACCCCCCTGCTCGAAGTCGCGATGCCGGCGCTGTTGCGGCATGCGCGGCATACCTATGGCGCGGCGATGCGGGCGGCGCTGGCCGCGCGCGGCTATGACGATATTCCGGCCAATGGCCTGTATGTGATCGGCGCGCTGGCGCTGGGCGAGGCACCGCTGAGCCAGATCATCCGCGAGCTGCGCGTTTCCAAGCAGGCGGCCGGGCAGCTGGTCGATGCGCTGGTGCTGCGCGGCTATCTGGAGCGGCAGGTGGACGCGCAGGACCGGCGGCGCCTGACCGTGACGCTGACCGAGCGCGGCAGCGCGGCGGCGGATACCCAGCGCGAAGCGCGCGAGGAGATCGATGCCAAGCTGCTGGCATGCATGGGCGAGGAGAAGGTGCTGCATGCGCGCGAGGTGCTGGCGGCGCTGATCGGGATCGGGCGCGAGGACGGCGAATAGGGCTGCCGTTCCCGACCAGTGCTTCCTGTTCCCCGGCGGAGGCCGGGGCCCAGTTGCCATGTCGGTCGTTAGGTTCCCGCGCTCTCGATAGTGCGCCGAAACTGGGCCCCGGCTTTCGCCGGGGTACCGTACCCACATGGGGCGGCATCGCGTTGCGCTGTGGACGCTTGAGCCGCGGATGTTCGCACTGGGCCCGGTGGCGCCGTGGTTCCGCAAGCGGGTAGCCGCGCGTGACGCCGGTGGCCGACCTCTCCGTGCGGAGCGATGAAAGCGGTTCCGGCGCGGGCGGAAACAGCGCGCATCAGCTTCGGCGTATGGTGCGGATGTTCCTCCTCCTCGTCACCCCGGATTAAGGCCGGGTGACGCGGGGCCCACAACATGGCTTACCGCCCGTTAACCATCCCCTGCCATGCAAGGCGTGCAAACGTTTATGGGGATGGACGTGCAGCAACTATCGGGATTCTGGATCGGCAGCGATCTGGACGAGACGGCATTCGGGCATTTTGCCGAGGACATGGTGACGCGCGAGGACTTGGGCAGGCTGCCCAATGTCCTGCTGCTCGCCGAACGCCATGCGGGCTTCTGGGAGACCGAGCGCGGCCAGCTGGTGCTGGTCGGCATGCTGGGGATGCTGGTCGATTCCCTGGAGACCGGGGATGCAAGCGAAGCGCTGGGCGCGATCAGTGCCTGCCCGCCGCGGCTGGCGCAGCAGGCGCTCGACCTTCTGATCGCGGCGCTGCCCGAAGGCGCGCTCGATGTGCCGCAGGAAATGGACGATGCCATGCTGTTCTGTACGGCAATGCTGGCAGGCGCCAGCGGCCAGCGGGCCGCCGCCGCCGCCTTGCTCGAACAGGGGCGGCCGGGGCGCGTGGAAGCGGCCTATGGGCCGCCTGCAGCGATGATCGCAGAGGCCTATGCGCCCGCGCCGGAAAAGGCCGAGGCGTTCAAGCCGAAGCTGATCATCTGGGACCTGGACGATACGCTGTGGCACGGCACGCTGGCGGACGGCGACGCGCCGGTGCTGATCGAGAAGCGGGCGGAGTTCGTCCGGGCGTTCAACCGGCACGGCGTGGTCTCGGCGATCTGCTCGAAGAACGAATTCGCCAAGGCCCGGGCCGAGCTGGAGCGCTTCGGGCTGTGGGAGGAATTCGTCTTCCCGCGCATCGCCTTCGTGCCCAAGGGCGCGGTGATCCGGCGGATGATCGCGGACATGCAGCTGCGGCCCGAGAATGTGCTGTTCGTCGACGACAACCCGCACAATCTCCACGAAGTCGCCGATGCGGTGCCGGGGATCAGGGTTGTGGATGCGACCTCGGGCGCATGCGATGTGCTGCTGGAGGAGCTGCTGGCGGGCCAGGCGCATGTCGCGAAGAGCCGGGTGGCGGACTATCGCCTGCTTGAGACCAGGGTGGCCGAACGCGAAGGCGAGCAGCTGAGCGACGAGGAATTCCTGCTCAAGAGCGGGATCTGCGCGACCTTCACCGACCGGATGGACAACCTCGAATTCGCCGAGCGGATCGAGGAGCTGATCAATCGCTCCAACCAGCTCAACTATACCCAGAGCCGGATCGCGCCGGGCACGATCCGCGACAAGATCCAGGACATCGACCATTACGAAGTGCTCTGCGCCTTCGTGTGGGACAAATACGGCTATTACGGGCTGGTCGGCGTGGCGGTGTATGCCTTCCGGACGAAAACGCTCGAGCATTTCGCCTTTTCGTGCCGGATCATGCACATGGGCGTGGAGGACGCGATGATCCGGATGCTCGCCGAGCGCGGCTATCCGCTGCAGGCGAGCCCGGCGTTCCGCAAGCCGCTGCCGGCCCAGTTGTCGCGGGCGATCACCACCCTCTCCTATTCGGATGCCGAGGTGCGCGCGCGCGTGCTGGCCGAGGAAGCGCCGCGCGACTGGAGCAAGGTCGACCTGCGGATCATGGCGGATTGCCAGTCGGGCGCCTTCTACCATTACAGCCGGCACCAGGCGGTGACCGATTTCGACAACAACCCGCGGCTGTTCAGCCTGCCCCAGATGAAGACCGGGGCCTATCTGGAGCAGCATTTCCCGCGCCACCTCGTCTATGCGGCGGCGAGCGATTACATCGACTGGCGCTGGGAAGCCTATTCGCGCGAGATCGATTACGCGCTGTTCCTCGACTGCGCCGACCGCTTCGTCGAGATGGCCGTGACCGGCGGGCACCAGGTGCTGCTGTTCCTGCCGCCCGAGGGGCTGGCCCTCAAGATGTACGAGCTGCACAAAGGCTGCGTGCCCGAGCGCAGCCGGGTGTGGCACCCGGTGCTCAACCATTACTGGCGCGGCGTGGCGGCGCGGCATCCGGGCGTGTTCACGCTGGTCGAGCTGGGGGACGAACTCGCCGCCGACGAGCTGGTCCATGCGCATCATTATGTGCCGTCGGCGCTGCAGCGGATCAGCGGGATGATCGACGACTGGTATGAGGCTGTGACGGCGCAGGTGGCGCTGGGGGTGGCGGCGTAAAGCTCCCCTCCCTGCAGGGGAGGGGCTGGGGGTGGGTGGATGGCCGCGATAGGGCAGAGCCAGTCCAGAACTTCTCCGTATCGCCAGGACGCGACCCACCCCTCGATCCCCTCCCTTCTAGGGAGGGGAAGACACTAGTGATTGTGCCGCGGCACCTTCTCGCTGGTGCGGCGGTACTTGAGCGCGAATTCGAGCGCGGCGCCGTCGCCGAGCTGGCCGGTCTTTTCGCGGTAGAGCTCTTCCCAGGGGGTGTTGCTCTCCGGGATCGGCGGGGCCGGCTCGGCCTTGCGGCGGGCGATCTCTTCCGCGTCGACCAGCGCGTCGCAGGTGCCGGCGTTGAGATCGACGCGGATGATATCGCCCGAGCGCAGCCAGGACAGGCCACCACCCGCCGCGCTCTCGGGCGAGGCGTTGAGGATCGAGGGGCTGTCCGAGGTGCCCGACTGGCGGCCGTCGCCGAGCGTCGGCAGGCTCATGATGCCCTTCTGGATCAGGTGATCGGGCGGCTGCATGTTGACGACTTCCGCCGAGCCGGGCCAGCCGAGCGGGCCGGCGCCGCGGATGACGAGGATGCAGTTCTCGTCGATGCCCAGCGCCGGATCGTTGATATTGTGGTGATAATCGTCCGACCCGTCGAACACGATCGCGCGGCCCTCGAACACGCCTTCATGGCCGGGGCGCGAGAGATAGCGGGCGCGGAAATCCTCGCCGATCACGCTGGTCTTCATGATCGCGATGTCGAAGAGGTTGCCGGACAGGACGAGGAAGCCGGCCTTCTCCTTGAGCGGCTTGTCCCAGTCGAAGATCACTTCGCGATCGGAGACATGGCTGTCGGCGATGTTCTCGGCGAGCGTCTTGCCTGTGCAGGTGAGCACCGAGCCGTCGAGCGCGCCGTTGGCGAGCATCTCGGTGAGCACGGCAGGGATGCCGCCGGCGCGGTGGAAGCGCTCGGACAGGAACTGGCCGGCGGGCTGCATGTTGACCACCAAAGGCAGGTCATAGCCCTGGCGCCAGTCGTCCGGGGTGATCTCGATCCCGGCATGCGCGGCCATCGCGACAAGGTGCGGCTGGGCGTTGGTCGAGCCGCCGATCGCGGTGAGCAGCTTGATCGCGTTGAGGAAGCTTGCCTTGGTCAGGATCTTCGAGGGGCGGAGATCGTCATAGGCCATCTCGACGATGCGCTTGCCGGTCTCGTATGCCATCTGGCCGCGTTCGCGGTACGGCGCCGGGATCATCGCGCAGCCGGGGAGCGACATGCCGAGGCCCTCGGCGATGCTGTTCATCGTCGAGGCGGTGCCCATCGTGTTGCAATGGCCGGACGAAGGGGCGCTTTCCATCGCGCGCTTGAGGAACTCGGCCTCGTCGATCTCGCCGGCGGCCATCTTGCGGCGCGAGCGCCAGATAACGGTGCCCGAGCCGACCAGCTCGCCTTCGTGCCAGCCGTCGAGCATCGGGCCGCCCGAGAGGACGATCGCCGGGATGTCGACGGTGGAGGCGGCCATCAGCGACGAGGGCGTGGTCTTGTCGCAGCCGGTGGTGAGGATGACGGCGTCGATCGGATAGCCGTTGAGGATCTCGACCAGGCCGAGATAGGCGAGATTGCGATCGAGCGCAGCCGTAGGCCGGCGGCAATTCTCGAAGATCGGGTGGAGCGGGAACTCCATCGGCACGCCCCCCGCCGCGAGGATGCCGGCGCGGGCGCGCTTGACCGTCTCGAGATGGATGCGGTTGCACGGGGCGATGTCGCTGCCGGACTGCGCAATGCCGATGATCGGCTTGCCCGAGGTCAGTTCCTCCGGGGTGATGCCGTAGTTCATGAAGCGCTCGAGATAGAGCGCCGCCATGTCGGCGCGGCCGGGCGCGGCGAACCATTCGCGCGAGCGGAACGGACGGACGGGGGTGCGGGTGGTCATAACTTCCTCTTGTGTGCAGAGGGGCGCAAGCCCTGCGGCCCGCGCCCCTCCCCTGTACTCAATCGACGTGAAGGGCCGGGATCAGCCCTCCATCGCCTCCAGTTCCTTGCCCTTGGTCTCGTGGATGAACTTCTGGACCAGGAAGAAGCTGATCACCGCGCAGACGGCGTAGAAGGTGTAGGCGCCGGTGAGGCTCCACTTCGCCATGCTCGGGAAGGTCTGGGCGATGACATAGTTGGCGCCCCACTGCGCGAAGCCGCAGACCGCCAGCGCCGAGCCGCGGATCTGGTTGGGGAACATCTCGCCGAGCATCACCCACATCACCGGGCCCCAGCTGACGTTGAAGAAGATCACGTAGAGATTGGCGGCGACGACGGCGACCATGCCGAGCTGCGGGGTGAGCACCAGCTTGCCTGCCGGATCGAGCGTGCCCTGGCTGAAGGCATAGACCATCACGAACAGGGTGACGGCCATGCCGGCCGAGCCGATCAGCAGCAGCGGCTTGCGGCCGATCTTGTCGATCGCCGCGATCGTCACGAAGCAGGCGGCGATCGAGACCGCACCCGAGACGATGTTGATCAGCAGCGCGTCATTCTCGGTGAAGCCGGCGAGCTGCCACAGGGTGGCGCCGTAATAGAAGATCACGTTGATGCCGACGAGCTGCTGGAACACCGCGAGCAGCAGGCCCGCCCAGACGATCGCGCGGATGCCGAGGAAGCCGTTCGGCGCGAAGATGTCGGCCAGACGCGGACGATGGTCGGTCGAGAAGCTCGCCTGGATCTCGGCGAGCTTGAGGCCACCCTCGGTCGCGCCGAACAGGCTGGTGAGCACCTTCAGCGCTTCGGGGTTGCGCTTCTTGGCGACGAGGTAGCGCGGGCTCTCCGGGATGAAGAACAGCGCGACCAGGAACACGCCGGCCGGGATCGCCTGCATCAGGTACATCCAGCGCCAGGCCTCGATCCCGCCGAGATGGCCGAGCGAGCTGCCGGCGGCCTGGGCGAGGTAGTAATTGACCACGAAGGCGGCGGTGAGGCCGGTGATGATCATGATCTGCTGGACCGTCGTCATCCGGCCGCGGATGTTCGCGGGGGCGACCTCGGAGATATATGCCGGCGACAGCACCGACGCGGCGCCGACGGCGATGCCGCCGATGATGCGGGCGATGACGAAAATGGTGTGATCGTGCGCGAAGCCCTGGACGAGCGCGCCGCCGAGGAAGAGGAGCGCGGCGAGGCGCATGACGTTGCGGCGGCCCATCGCGTCGGCAAGGGTGCCGGCGAAGAAGGCGCCGAACACGCAGCCGATCAGCAGCGAGCCGACAGTGAAGCCGAGGCCGGCTTCGTCGAGCGTGAAGGCATGCTTGAGGCCTTCCTGCGTGCCGTTCACCGCGCCGCTGTCATATCCGAAAAGCAGGCCGCCGATCGTCGCCACCGCGACGATGGCGCCGATCAGGCCGATATTGGCCTTCTGCGCCGTATCATTCATCTGGTTCGTTCCCCTCCACATGCCCCGATCGGGCAATTGTTAGCGGTAACGGTGGCTCGATCCGGCGGGAAAAGCAAGGGCGTTCCGCGCGGCCGGGCGACTCCGTCCAGCGTTGTCATGCTGGACCTGTTTGGGCTGGAGGCCAAGCGTTTCCGCTCCCCTCCCTGGAAGGGAGGGGTTGGGGGTGGGTAGTGTCAGGGCGATATGGTGAGGCGAGGATTGAACCAGCAATATCGGCAGGCTTCCACCCACCCCTAGCCCCTCCCTTCCAGGGAGGGGGATTTTCAGCGCTTTACCGTCTTGCTCGTCGCCGGCTTGCCCGCGCCCGGGGGCGGGCCGCAGGATTCGCGCTGGATCAGCTCGAAATCGAGGACCTGCTCTTCCAGCTTGTCGTTGGTGCCGGCGCGGTGGGCGCGGAGGCGGGCGAGGAGCAGGGTCAGCGCGCTCTCGGCCATGGCGGCGATCGGCTGGCGGACCGTGGTGAGCTCCGGCCACATGGTGGTGGCGAGCGCGGTATCGTCGAAGCCGACGATGCTGATGTCCTGCGGCACGTGCAGCCCGCGACGATGCGCGACGCCGACGGCGGCAGCGGCCATGTCGTCGTTCGAAGCGAAGATCGCGGTCGGCGGGTTCTTGCGATCGAGCAGCCGCTCGGCGGCGACGATGCCCGAGCGGAAAGTGAAATAGCCCTGCTCGACCGGCATCGCCTTGACGTCGAGCCCGGCGGCCTCGATCGCCTCGACAAAGCCGCGATGGCGCTCGGCCGACGAAGTCTGGTTCGGGTTGCCGCGGATGAAGCCGATATTGCGATGGCCCATGTCGAGCAGATGCTTCGTCATCGCGGACGCGGCGGCGGCATCGTCGATGCGGACGTTGAGGCTGCGCTCGGGCGGCAAGCCCATCGCGACCGACACCCAGGGGATGCCCGCGGTCTCGAGCTCGGCGCGGACCGGCGCGGCCTCGGACAGCGGCGGTGGCAGGATCACGCCCTCCACGCTGGTCGCGGCGAACTGGCGCGTGGCCTCGGCCTGCTCGTCCGCGCGCTCGCCTTCACAGGCCTCCAGCACGAGATGGCAGCCGGCACGCCTCGCCGCGGCGAGCGCGCCGATCAGGAACTGCGAGAGATAGGCCGCCGACGGGTTCGAATAGAGCAGGCCGATCTGGGTCGCCTCGCCCGCCGCCAGGCTACGCGCGGCACTGTTCGGCGAATAGTTCAGCTTGGCGATCGCCTCGAGAACCGCGTGGCGGGTTGTTTCCCTAACATTGGAACCACCATTGACCACACGCGATACCGTCATCGCGGACACGCCCGCTTCACGCGCGACGTCCTGGACGGTGACCGTGCCACGGCTTCTACGGCTGGGTCTGCTCATCGTTACGGGGATATGCTGCGGTTTCCCTAAATGCAATCGGCGTGAAATCGGTTCGAATGCCCCGGTTGACCGCTCCGGATTTACGCTGATAGTGATAGCGCTACCATAACGCAGACAAGATCGGCGCCCGAGCGCCGCACCACAGAGGGAGAGGTTCGTTGCGCAATTTCCGCCGCATCGCCGCGCTTGCCATCGCCGCCACGGCATTGACGCCTGTTGTTGCTCCGGTCGCGCATGCGCAGACCGCCAAGGCCGAAACCAAGGCAGATCGGCCGCTCTACAAGGACGCCAGCCAGACGGTGGAAGCACGCGTCGACGACCTGCTCGCGCGGATGACGCTGGAGGAGAAGGTCGCGCAGCTCGTCGCGATCTGGCTCAAGAAGGACGCGATCCAGACCCCCTCGGGCGAGTTCGATCCGGCCAAGGCGAGCGTGTCCTTCCCCAATGGCCTGGGCATGATCTCGCGCCCGTCCGACCGCAAGGGCGTGGCCGCGGGCACCACCAATGCCGGCGCCGACGCGACCGCCAACCGCAACGCGGTGGACACCGCGACCTATATCAACGCCGCGCAGAAATGGTCGATGGAGAAGACCCGGCTGGGCATCCCGATGATCATGCACGAGGAAGCGCTGCACGGGCTGGTGGCACCGGGCGCGACCAGCTTCCCGCAGTCGATCGGCCTTGCCTCGACCTGGAATCCGGGGCTGCTCGAGAAGGTGTTCAGCGTCGCCGCCGCAGAGGCGCGGGCGCGCGGCGCAAACCTGGTGCTGGCGCCGGTGGTCGACGTCGCACGCGATCCGCGCTGGGGCCGCATCGAGGAGACCTATGGCGAGGATCCGTACCTCGTCTCCGAGATGGGGCTGGCGGCGATCCGCGGCTTCCAGGGCACCACCCTGCCGCTGGCCAAGGACAAGGTGTTTGTCACGCTCAAGCACATGACCGGGCACGGCCAGCCCGAGAGCGGCACCAATATCGGCCCGGCCTCGCTCGGCGAGCGGACACTGCGCGAGGACTTCTTCCCGCCCTTCGAAAAGGCGGTGACCCAGCTGCCGGTGCGCGCGGTGATGGCGAGCTATAACGAGATCGACGGCATCCCGAGCCATGCCAACAAATGGCTGCTGAACGACGTGCTGCGCGGCGAATGGGGCTTCAAGGGCGCGGTGGTCAGCGACTATTTCGCGATCCGCGAGCTGGTGACCCGCCACCACATGTACAAGGACGTCAAGGACGCCGGCGCGCGCGCGCTCGATGCGGGGGTCGATGTCGAGACGCCCGACGGGGAGGGATTCAACTTCCTGATCCAGCTGGTTCGCGAGGGCAAGGTCAGCACGGGCCAGATCGACAATGCGGTGCGCCGCGTGCTCGAAATGAAGTTCGAAGGCGGGCTGTTCGAGAACCCCTATGCCGATGTGAAGCTGGCCGAGAAGCGCACCAACACGCCCGAGGCGATCGCGCTGGCCCGCCAGGCGGCGCGGGAAAGCGTGGTGCTGCTCAAGAATTCGAACGGGCTGCTGCCGCTCGACGCCACCGGCATCAAGCGGATGGCGGTGATCGGCACGCACGCCAGGGACACCCCGATCGGCGGCTATTCGGACACCCCCAACCATGTCGTCTCGCTGCTCGAAGCGATGCAGGCCGAGGGCAAGGGCAAGTTCGAGGTCGACTATTCGGAAGGCGTGCGGCTGACCGAAGGGCGCGTCTGGGCGCAGGACAAGGTGACGCTGACCGACGCGGCGACCAACGACAAGCTGCGCGCCGACGCGGTGGCGGCGGCGAAGAACGCCGATGTCGTGGTGATGGTGCTGGGCGGCAACGAGGCACTGAGCCGCGAGGCCTGGGCCGACGACCATCTGGGCGACAGCGACAATCTGGAGCTGCCGGGGCCGCAGAACGAGCTGGCCAAGGAGATCATCGCGCTGGGCAAGCCGGTGGTGGTGATCCTGCTCAACGGCCGTCCCTATGCGGTCAACTATCTCGCCGAGAAGGCGCCGGCGCTGATCGAGGGCTGGTATCTGGGCGAGCAGACCGGCAATGCCCTTGCGGACGTGCTGTTCGGCCGGTTCAACCCGGGCGGCAAGCTGCCCGTGTCGATCGCGCGCAATGTCGGCCAGCTGCCCAACTACTACAACAAGAAGCCGAGCGCCCGCCGCGGCTATCTGTTCGGCGATACCAGCCCGCTCTACCCGTTCGGCTATGGCCTTTCCTACTCGACCTTCTCGGTCGGGGCACCGGTGCTGGGATCGGGCACGATCGGGATCGCCGACAATGTGAAGGTGAGTGTCGACGTGACCAACACCGGCAAGCGCGCCGGGGACGAAGTCGTCCAGCTCTATGTGCGCGACGACGAGGCGAGCGTGACGCGGCCGACGATCGAGCTCAAGCGCTTCCAGCGCGTGACGCTGCAGCCGGGCGAGAAGAAGACGGTGAGCTTCGAGTTGACCCCGGCGGACCTGTCGCTTTGGAACGTGCAGATGAAGCGGGTGGTGGAGCCGGGGACGTTCACGATCTCGGCCGGGCCGAACTCGGTGGATTTGAAGAGCACGACGCTGACGGTTCGGTGACCGCGCTTCCCCTCCCTGGAAGGGAGGGGATCGAGGGGTGGGTGTAGGCCGGGCGATACGGCCAACACCCACCCTGCTTCACCGTATCGCGGGCAAATACCCACCCCAAACCCCTCCCTTCCAGGGAGGGCCTTCTCATTTCGCTACTCAGCCAGCCACGCCCCCACCCATACAAGCGGGGCGTTCCAGTTGATCGCGACTTCGTTGAGCGCATAGGCGCGGACGTCGTCGGACCAGCAGGTCTGGGGCGCGCATTTCCCCTTCATCTGCAGCGCCACCGGATCGACCATCGAGGTGGAATTGGGGCCGCCCGAGAGCACGCCGGGCGGCGGGCCGGGCAGTGTCGGATCGAGCGAGGGCGCCCAGAAGCGGTGGTGCGGGTGCTGCATCGAGGCCGTGCCATAGCCGCTGACATAGGAGACGTGGTTCGGGTTGCGGCCGAGGATATAGTCGATCGCGTCGATCACCCCTGCCCGGTATTTCGGATCGTGCGTGAGGTCCGAGGCGACGCCCAGCACCATCGCGCGGTTGAGCAGCGCGCCGTTCGAGCCCCAAGGATAGTCCTTGGCCAGATAGGGGATGCGATAGCCGTTGCCGGCCTCATCGCCGAGGAAATGATCGGCCAGCGCCGTGAGCCGGCCCCGGAGGCGCTTCACGTCAGGCGCGGCCAGCGCCGAGGGCCGGGTCGCCAGCGTGATCGTGCCGAGCGTCGCGACTTGCGGCCAGCCAGGCTCGCCCGCCGGGTTCCAGAAATGCGGCGAGGCGGCCAGCGCCTGCTGGTATTTCGCCTTGCCGGTGGTGACGAACAGCTCGGCAGCCGCCCAGTAGAATTCGTCGGAGAGCTGCTCGTCGCCATAGCCGCCCGAGCCGGTAAAGCTGTTCGTGGCATAGACTTGCGGGTTGCGCCGGGCCGCGGCGAAGGCCCGCTCGGCGGCGGCCAGACAGCGGGCGGCGAAGGCCGGGTCGAGCGTCTTCCATATCCGCGCGCACTGGGCGGCGGTGGCGGCGAGGTTGAGCGTCGCGGCGGTGGTCGGCGGATAGAGCAGTCGTTCCTGGGTGTCGTTCTGCGGTGGCGTGGGCAAGGCGGTCCACCAGCGATCAGCGACCTTCTGGTGCGCCATGCCCGAGACATCGAGATCGGCCAGATCCGCCGGGACCGAGCGCCAGCCGGGGCTGTTCGCCAGGGGCTTGGACGGCCCCGAGGGAAGCGCCATGCGCGTGCCCTGCGGCACCTGCATGCGCAGCAGGAAGTCCATCTCGTAGCGGGCTTCGTCGAGCAGGCTCGGCGCGCCGTTCGGACCCGCCGGGAGCGCCTTGGGGTTGCGCTCATGGGCATTGAGCAGGGTCCACAGCGCGATGCCGCCATTGACGACATATTTGCCGTGGTCGCCGGCGTCGTACCAGCCGCCGGTGACGTCGAGGCTGTAGGGACAGCCGCCGAGCCACAGCATCTCGCGCTCGTCCTTGCCCGTGAAGCATTTCGCGACTTCATGCGGGTGGCCGGCAGGGCGCGCCCATTTCGCGCCGACGATGCGCGCTTCGATGGGGACGCCGGCACGCTGGTGGTAGAAGAAGGCGAGCGCATCGCGGGCGAGCGGACGGTAGAGGTTCGGGCGAATGTCGAAGGGAACGCTGGCATGGTTGCCGGCGACCAGCCGATAGCCGCTGCCGGGCGTGCGGAAGCTGCTGAAATCGATGCGCTGGACGATCTCGCCAGAGGCCGGATCCTTGCCGAACACGCTCGCGGTGCCGCGCGCAACGGTGCGTCCGGAAGCGTCCTGCAACTCCCAGGGCAACGCCGCCCCTTCGTCGTCGAGCGTCGCGATCTTGGGATCGCCGGGCTGGAAGCCGAGCTGGTTGAGGTTGATCGGCGTCGCGGGCGGGCTCGCACCGAGGAGCAAGGGTGCAGCGAGGAGGAGCGCGGCTCCCCTCCCTGCAAGGGAGGGGATCGAGGGGTGGGTGGTGGCCTGGCGATACTGCATCCGATCGCGCGAGCGCGCCGTATCGCGTGCATCGACCCACCCCCAGCCCCTCCCTTGCAGGGAGGGGAGTTTGTCGGCGAGCTTCACTCCCCTCGCCCCGCGAACACGCCGAACACCGAGCCGACGAAACCGCCGGCGACCTTGGTCGTGAGGCTGTCGGTCTCGACCTTGCCGAGATGCTTCCAGGCGGGCTTCGCGCCGGGCGCGGCATAGCTGAAGGCGTAGCTGCGGCCCTGCACGGCGATGCGCAGCCGCACCGGGCCGGCGGGCGCGGGCACGGTGGCCAGGGTCTTGCCGAGCTTCGGGCTATCCGGCCCTTCGCGCTGGTCCAGGGTGAGGACGGCCTTGCCCCCTACCCGCTTCACCCCGACGAAGAACCAATAGTCGTCGTTCTGCAGCACCGCGAGCCCGGCGCGGTCGCCGTCCTTTTCGGGCGCGAACTTCACCGTGGTTTCGGCCACCGCGTTGGTGTGCTGCTGGCGGCGGGCGAGGAACGACGGGTTGGCGTTGTCGCCGAGGCCGGCGGCGCGCGCCTTGAGCATCAGGCCGGCGGCGCCGGTGCGGTACCAGTCCTCGCGCGGGTTGCGGAGCATCATCCAATAAGCCGGGAGCTTGCCGCGGAAATCGTCGCGGATGGTGAAGGCGCCAGACGTGAGGATCGGCGCCTTGCTTTGGGGCAGCGCCGGCTTGGCGTGCGTCCAGGGGATCGGGGTGGCGGCGGGCAGGATGACCGGCCAGCCGTCTTTCCACTCGACCGGCAGCAGGAAGGTCTCGCGGCCGGTGGAGTAGAAATCGCCCTCGTACGGGCGCACGGCGAGGAAGGTGGCCCACCATTTGCCGTCCGGGGTGGTGACGAGCTGGGCGTGGCCGGCCGAGGTGATCGGCATCGGCCGGTCGCGCGGCAGATCACGCTGGGTGAGGATCGGGTTGCCGCTCCACGCCTCGTAAGGGCCGGTGACCGATTTGGAGCGCAGGATCACCTGGCTATGGCCCTCGGCGGTGCCGCCCTCGGCGCAGCTGAGATAATACCAGCCGTCCTTCTTGAAGATGTGCGGTCCCTCGATCCAGACGGGCTTCTTCGAGATGTCGATGCCGCCGTCGACCAGCAGCGTGCGCGGACCGAAGGTCTTGCTGGTCTTGCGATCGAACTCCTGGACCCAGATCGCGCGGTGACCCTGGTAGAGCGGCTGACCACGGGTGGGGCCGTTATTGACCACCCAGGTGCGCCCGTCGTCATCGAAGAACATCGAGGGATCGATGCCACCCTCGAGATCGGGCAGCCAGACCGGGTCGCTCCACGGGCCGGCGGGGTTCTTCGCGGTCAGCAGGAAATTGCCGCCGCAATCGACGCAGGTGTTGAGCAGGTAGAAAATGCCGTCCTTCGCCTGGATCGACGGCGCGAAGACGCCGCGCGACAGGCCGAGCTGCTTGAAGTCGAGCTGGCCCGGCCGGTCGATCGCGTTGCCGATCTGGGTCCAGTGGACCAGGTCGCGGCTGTGGAAGACCGGGATGCCGGGGTACCAGCCGAAGGTGGAGGTGACGAGGTAGAAGTCGTCGCCGACCCGGGTGACGCTCGGATCCGGATAGAAGCCCTTGAGGATCGGGTTGCGATAGTCGTTCGGCCCGGCGGTGAGCGCGTCGGACGCGTCCCTGCCGCTATAGGTGAAGCTGGAAAAGGTCGCGACGGGCTGGGCGATGGCGGGCGCGGTGAGGAGCAGCGCGGCGGCGGTGGTCAGGAATCGGTTCATGCTGCGCAATTGTCCCGGATGAAGTCGCGGTGCCTGGGCATGTAGGCGGCGCTGTTCGCGACCGCCTCGCGGATATGGGCGAGACGCGAGCGGGTCTCTTCCAGGGGCATGACGTCGGCGACCGGGTCATGGCCGGCGGGCTCCATCAGCTGGCCGAGCATCACCGCGAACCAGCTGGTGTCGTTGAACAGCTCCTCATTCTCGCGGAAGGCGCGGCCATGGCTGCGGAAGACGCGCATCTTCTCGGCGAGCCGCTCGGGGATCTCCATCGTGCGGCAGTAATTCCAGAAGGGGGAATCGGTGCGCTCGGTCGCGTGGTAGTGCAGGACGAGGAAGTCGCGGATCTCCTCGTAATCGGTCTGCATGATGCGGTTGTAGCGATCGATGTCCGCCTGGTTGAAGTCGCGGTCCGGGAACATCGTCAGGAAGCGCGACAGGCCGGACTGGATCAGCCAGATCGAGGTCGATTCCAGCGGCTCGAGGAAGCCGCCCGACAGGCCCATGGCGACGCAGTTCTTGACCCACATGCGGTTGCGGTGGCCGGTCTTGAACGGCACCACGCGCGGATCGGCGAGCGGGGCGCCGTCGAGATTGCCAAGCAGGATCGCGGTCGCCTCGTCGTCGGACATGTAGTCGGACGAGAAGACATGGCCGTTGCCGATCCGGTGCTGGAGCGGGATGCGCCATTGCCAGCCCGCCGTATGTGCGGTGGAGCGGGTATAGGGCGTCCAGGCATCGACGCTCTCGCAGGGCACGGCGATGGCGCGGTTGCAGGGCAGCCACTGCGACCAGTCGGTATAGCCGGCCTTCAATGCCTGCTCGATGATCAGGCCGCGGAAACCCGAGCAATCGATGAACAGGTCGGCCGCCAGTTCGCTGCCGTCCTCCATCTTCACCGACTGGACGAAGCCGTCCTCCCCGCGCAGCTGCACATCGACGATCTTGCCCTCGCGGCGGACCACCCCGAGATCCTCGGCATAGCGGCGGAGGAACTTGGCATAGAGGCCGGCATCGAAATGATAGGCATAGGCGATGTCGGAGAGCGGCGAATTGCCGGCATCGATGCCGCGCATGAACTTGTCGTCGCGCGCCGCCATCGCCTGGAGCGACCATTCATCGACGTCCGGTGCCTCGCCGAGCTGGCGCATGCGGAGATAATAGGCGTGGAAGGACACGCCCTTCATGTCGAGCCCGTAGCGGCCGAAGGGATGGAAATAGCGGTGGCCGATCCGCCCCCAGTTCACGAACTGGATGCCGAGCTTGAAGCTGCCCTTGGTCTCGCGGATGAACTGGTCCTCGTCGAGGCCGAGCATGCGGTTGAAGGTGGCCATCTGGGGGATGGTCGCCTCGCCGACGCCGATGATGCCGATCTCGTCGCTCTCGACCAGCGTGATCTTCGCATAGTCCGGGCCGAGGATGCGCGAGAGCGTGGCGGCGGTCATCCAGCCGGCGGTGCCACCGCCTACGATCAGGATGGAGCGGATATTGCGATCCGTTGGGTCTTTGTCGGTCATGCGTCGTTCCTTGCGGGCGCGTTGCGGGCGAGCCATTCCTCGTGGCGGGGCATCGCCTGGGCGGCGCGGGCGAACATTTCGTGGATGCGCGACAGGCTGGTGGCGAGCTTGTCCTCGTCGAGCCCGTCGACCAGCGGATCCCAGCCGGCGGGGATCACCCCCTGCCCCAGCAGCACCGCGATCCAGCTCGATTCGGCGAACAGCTCGTCCTCGTAGCGGAAGAAGCGGCCGCGGTTGCGGAACAGGGCGAGCTTGCGAGTGAGGCTCTCGGGGATCGTCATCTCGCGGACGCGGCGCCAGAGGTCGCCGTCCTGGCGTTCATTGGCGTGGTAGTGGAGGATGATGAAGTCGCGGACCTGCTCCATCTGGGTGTCGGTCAGGCGATTGAATTCGTCGCGCTCCACGGGCGAGAAGCCGGTGTCGGGCAGCAGCGCCATCAGCTTGTGGATGCCCGACTGGATCATGTGGATGCTGGTCGATTCCAGCGGCTCGAGGAAGCCGGAGGAGAGCCCGAGCGCGATGCAGTTCTTCTCCCAGGCACGCTTGCGGCGGCCGGCCTCGAACTTGAGGAGGAAGGGATCGCGCAAGGGGGCGCCGTCGAGATTGGCGAGCAGCGTCTCGCTGGCCTCGTCGTCCGAGATGTCGGCGCTGCAATAGACATGGCCGTTGCCGACGCGGTGCTGGAGCGGGATGCGCCATTGCCAACCGGCGCGGTGGGCGGTGCTGCGGGTGAAGGGGGTGATCTCCGGCCCCGGGCTGGCGCTGGGCACCGCGACGGCGCGGTCGCATTGCAGCCAGTGCGCCCAGCTTTCCCAGCCGGTGTGGAGCGCCTGCTCGATCAGCAGCGCGCGGAAGCCAGTGCAATCGATGAACAACTCGCCTTCGATCCGGCGATCGCCTTCGAGCACCACCGCCTCGATGAAACCGTCGGTAGCGCGCAGCGGGACATGGGCGACCTTGCCCTCGACGCGGACGACGCCGCGTTGTTCGGCATAGGTGCGCAGGTACCTGGCATAGAGCGAGGCATCGAACTGATAGGCATAGGCCATGCGCGACAGGATCGAGCCCGGGTCCTGCACCGGCGGCTGGTAGCGCCCGGCGGTCATCGCCAGCGCGCAGACATTGTAATCGTCGATCTCTCGCGCGCGCCCCTCTTCATGGAGCTTGCGCCAGATCTGGTGGAACTTCACGCCCTCGATATCGAAGCCGAACTCGCCGAACGGGTGGACATAGCGATGTCCCTCGCGCGTCCAGTTCAGGAACTCGATGCCGAGCTTGATCGTGCCCTGGGTCCTGGCGAGGAAGTCGCTCTCGTCGAGGCCGAGCAGCGCGTTGAAGTTGCGGATCGGCGGGATCGTCGCCTCACCGACGCCGACCGTGCCGATCTGCTCGGACTCGACCAACGTGACCGACACCCCGGTGGGGACCAGCCGCGAGAGCGCCGCGGCAGCCATCCAGCCGGCGGTGCCGCCGCCGACGATGACGATTTGGCGGATCGGCGCGGGGGCGGTCATGCGATCAGTCCTTCGGCACGAAGCGTGGCGCCATGGTGCGGCATCGCGCGGACCGCGTCGAGGATCAGCGAACGGATGCGGCCGAAATGCTGCGCGAGCGCTTCCTCCGGAATGACATCGGCGAGCGCATCGTGGCGGCGCGGACAGATGCCCTGGCCGTCGAGCACCGCGATCCAGTCCTCGGCTTCGAACAGCTCACCGTCATAGAGCGGCACGCGACCCCGGCTCGCGTACAGGTCGAGCTTGTGCTGGAGCGTCTCGGGGACCGGTGCGGTGCGGGCATGGTCCCAGAGCGGTTCGCCGGTGCGGCCATTTGTCTTGTAGTGGAGGATGGCGAAGTCGCGGACGCGGTCTGCTTCCTCGGCGGTCAGGCGGTTATATTCGGCGGGCTCGGGGCCATTCGGGGCGGCGGGAAGCAGGCCGATCAGTCGGGCGAGCGTGTTCTGGAGGAGGGCGAGGTTCCAGCCGTGGAGCGGCTCGACCAGCGTGGCGGCGGCGCCCAGCGCGATGACGTTGCCGGCCCAGGCCTGGGTGCGGCGACCCTGGACGATCGGGATCGCGCCTGGCTGCTCGGGGAGATGTGCCGCGCTGTAGAACAGCGCCCCGCTTTGCCCGCCGACCAGCGGCACAGTGCGCTGCCAGCCGGCCTCGAAGGCGCCGGCATGGCCATAGGGCGGCGGGATGCCCTCGGCCGGGTTCCAGCTCTCGACCACGCGGTTGCAGGGCAGCCATTCGGCCCAGCTTTCCCAGCCGCTGTCGCCGGCGACCAGCGCGGCCGGGCCTGAGCAATCGAGCCAGAGATCGGCGGCCAGGCGGGTGCCGTCCTGCAGCTCGACTTCATCGTCGGCAAAGGCGCGGAAGCTGCCGACCGGCTGCAAGCCGGTGGCGGTGCGCAGGGTTTCGGCAAGGCCGGCGCGGTCGAGATGGAGGCCATATCCGTAGCTCGACAGGATCGAGCGCGGATCCTCGCTCGGCCGGATGAAGCGCCCCGAGGCGGCGGCGATGGCGGCAAGCGAGAAATCGGCGAGGCGTACGGGCTGACCGGTCTCGCGCAGGCGTGCCGCCAGCTGGTGGAAGGCGGTAGTGGCGAGCGGGGCGCCGATCGTGCCGAAGGGCAGGAACCAGTCCGCCTCCCCTGCCCAGCCTGAAAAGGCAGTGCCGAGCGAGAAGCTGCCCTGGGCTGCCCGAAGAAGTCCCCCTTCGTCCACGCCGTGATCGGCCAGCCAATAAGGGAAGTCCGGCAGGCTCGTCTCGGCCGAGCCGAAGGGGCCGAGGCTGTGGTCCGGGCCCTCGGTCGCGATGACGATGATCTCGGTGCCGGGCAGCGCGCGGGTGAGCGCCAATGCGGCCATCCAGCCGGCGACGCCGGTGCCGACAATGCCGATGCGCGCGATCATGCCGCCATTCCCAGCGCGGCTTCGTGGCTGGGCATCGCCTCGGCTGTCGCGAGGATTTCGGCACGCATCGCGGCCATGGCAGCGGCCACCCGCGGCCCGCCGGCGCGCGGGTCCGTGTGACGCGGGGTGACGTGCTGGCCGAGATAGACGGCGAGCCAGCTCGGCTCGAGAAAGGTGCCTTCGCGATACTGGACCACGACGCCGCGCTCGCGGAACAGCTCGAGCTTGTGGGCGAGCGAGTCCGGCACGGTCATCGCCCGGCAGTGGCGCCAGAACTCCGAATCTTCGCGCTGCTGGCAGTGATAATGGAGGATCAGGAAATCGCGGACGCGCTCATAGTCGAGCGCCATCAGCCGGTTGAACTCCTGCGCGTCGAGCGGGTCCCATGCCTGGGTGGGGAACAGATCGAGCAGCCGGCCGATCGCGACCTGGATCAGGTGGATCGACGTGGATTCGAGCGGTTCGAGAAAACCCGAGGCGAGGCCGATCGCGATCGTGTTCCCCACCCATTGGCGCTTGCGCTTGCCGGTGACGAAGCGGAGGCGGTTGGGCTCCGCAAGCGGATCGGCGGAAAGCTGGGCGAGCAGGGTCTCCAGCGCGGCATCGTCGCTGGTGAAGCCGCTCGAATAGACATGGCCATTGCCGGTGCGGTGCTGGAGCGGAATGCGCCAGATCCAGCCGCTTTCCTGCGCGGTGGCGCGGGTGAGCGGCGGCAGCGGGCCGGTATTGGGACAGGGCAGCGCGATGGCGCGGTCGCAGGGCAGCCAGTGCGTCCATTCTTCATAGCCGGCATGCAGCGCCTGCTCGATCAGCAGGCCGCGAAAGCCCGAGCAATCGACGAACAGGTCCGCTTCCAGTACCTCACCGCTTTCGAGCGTGACCGAGCGGACGAAGCCGGTTTCACCGTCGAGCGCGACATCGGTGACCTTGCCCTCGCGCCGGACAACGCCGCGCGATTCGGACCAGATGCGGAGGAACCGGGCGTAGAGGCCGGCGTCGAACTGATAGGCATAGTTGTAGGGATCGCCGTCCGGCCGGCGGAAGCGGCCCTTGCGGGCGGCCTGGATCGGGAGCGAAAACTCCTCGAACGCCCCTGCCGCTTCGCTTGCCAGCCATTGGTGGTGGAAGGGCACGCCATCGATCGGGGCGCCGAACTCGGCGAAGGGATGGATATAGCTGTCGCCCTTGCGGCCCCAGTCGACGAACTCGATGCCGAGCTTGTAGGTGCCCTTCGTCGCCGCGAGGAACTCCGCCTCGTCGATGCCGAGCGTGGCGTTGAAATGGCGGATGTGCGGGATCGTCGCCTCGCCGACGCCGACCGTGCCGATCTCGGCCGATTCGACCAGCGCGATCGCCATGCCCGTGCCCGCGAATTTATGCGCGAGTGCGGCGGCGGCCATCCACCCCGCAGTGCCCCCGCCGACCACGAGTATGCGCCCAATCAGCATTCTTGCGATGCCCCTCTCCAGCCCGAATGTTAGCGCTCCCGTCGCGAAACCGTCAATCGTTCCGGCGGTCGATTCGAAGCCTTCCCGGCCCCTTCGCAGGTGCGAAATTCGTGCCGCAACGCAGCGAAACCGTTGCGAAAACACCACAAATCCGAGGTTTACATGAAAGCGTAACAAGACGGCTTGATCTTTCCATAACTCCTACATTAGTTTGGACACAAACAAGAAACGCGCTCGGAAATGATAGCGCTAACAGGGAGGGGAGACAGCTCGATGCGCAAGCACGATTCTATTCATCACATCGACAGGACCGCCAGGCTCCGCACCGGCGCATTGCGCGCCGGCGTGTCGGCCGCGGCGCTTGCCTGCCTTTCGGTAGCGGCACCTGCCTGGGCACAGGACAGCCAGGCCGCGGGTACGCCCGCGCCGACGACCAGCGAGACCACCCAGGAAGACACGATCGTCGTCCAGGGCTATCGCCAGTCGCTGCAGAGCGCGCAGAGCCTCAAGAAGAATTCGGACGTGATCGTCGATTCGGTGACGGCCGAGGACATCGGCGCCCTGCCCGACCGCTCGGTCACCGAAACGCTGCAGCGTATCCCGGGCGTCTCGATCAACCGCTTCGCCGCCGGCGTCGATCCCGACCACTTCTCGGTCGAGGGTTCGGGCGTGGTCGTGCGCGGCCTCACCTATGTCCGTTCCGAGTTCAACGGCCGCGAGGCGTTCACCGCCAATAACGGCCGCTCGCTGAGCTTCGCCGACGTGCCTTCGGAAATGATGGGCGGCGTCGACGTGTTCAAGTCGCCTTCGGCCGACCGCATCGAAGGCGGCATCGCCGGCGTGGTCAACCTGCGCACGCGAAAGCCCTTCGACAACAAGAAGGGCCTGATCGTCGCCGGTTCGCTCGAGGGCAATTACGGCGACTTCGAGAAGAAGTGGACGCCGACCGGCTCGATCATGGTCAGCAACCGCTGGGACACCGGGATCGGCGAGTTCGGCGTGCTCGCCAACTTCTCCTATTCGCAGCTCAAGAGCCAGTCGGACCGCTTCCAGGTCTCGAGCTTCCGTATCCGCAACCTCTATTCGGACGGCGACGTCGTCGACAATGGCGGCACGACGATCAGCAAGCAGGTCTATTTCCCGCGCGGCGCGGTGATGGGCCGCCAGGAGTTCAACCGCGAGCGCTACGGCTATGCAGGGGCGATCCAGTATCGCAGCAATGACGGCTCGGTGGAGGCCGTCGCCCAGTTCCTGCGCTCCGACGCGCGCCAGGCCTGGAGCGAGCGCACGATCGAGATCGCGACCGACAACGTCTCGGCCAATGGCGACTCGCGCCGGGTGCCGGGCACCACGCTCGACTTCGACAGCGACGGCATGTTCGTCAGCGGCACGATCACCGGCCCGACCGGCTGGCGCGGCGACCAGAACACCGGTGCGGCACGCGTGCCGATGCTGGGCCTGCAGTCGAACAACATCCGCCGCGACCACCAGGAGAAGCTCGTCACCGACGATTACGGCTTCAACCTGAAATGGAACGCAACTGACCGGCTCGGCGTGATCTTCGACTATCAGCATGTGAAGTCGACCACCAACGTGCTCGACAACACGCTGTGGAACTCGACCTACCAGAACGCGTCGATCAAGCTGAACGGGTCGGACTTCCCGACGGTGGCGTTCGTCGCGCCGCAGGTCTGCAACGGCCCCGCCGCGAATTCGCAGAACCCGCCGGGCACCGGCTTCGACTGCAACAGCGCCCAGGCGCTGGGCGGCTCGGCGAACCCGACCTATTTCGGCGCGGGCCACACCAGCTTCGTCGATCCGTACAACAGCTTCCCGCGCGCGGCGATGGACCATATCGAGCAGAGCAGCGGCAATTCCGACGCGTTCCGCCTCGACCTCGACTATGCCCTGCCCGAGAACGGCTTCCTCAAGTCGATCCAGGGCGGCATCCGCTATGCCGATCGCGACCAGGTCTCGCGCTATTCGCGCTACAACTGGGGCGTGCTTTCGGAGCAGTGGGGCAATAACGGCCCGGTCTGGCTGAGCATGCCGGTGAACGGCAACAACGCCAACCACACCGACGGCACGGCGAATACGTCCAATTCCGCCTATTATTTCAACAACTTCTTCCGCGGGCAGGTCAGCAATCCGCTGGGCGGGGACGGGCGGCTCTACTATTCGGGCAACACCGCGTCCGACTATGCCGCGATGATCGACTATGCCAACGCGATCTCGCGCGAATGGCAGGCGACCGGCACCTGCGCCGATGGCCGCGTCGTCAATGGCGGCTGGAACGCGCTGGCCAATCGCTGCGGCGTGATCCAGGGCACGCCGTTCCTGCCGGACGAGATCAACCCGATCCGCGAGCGCAACTACGCCGCCTATCTGATGGCGAAGATCGACACGCATCTGGGTGGGTTGCACCTGACCGGTAACGTCGGCGTGCGCTACACCAAGACCAAGCGCGACACCGACGGCTATGTCTCGTTCACCAACACCACGGCCTTCCCGACCGACGCCAGCTGCGCCGCGCCGGTGACGCCGCCGGCGACGCCATCGCCCTTCTGCTCGTACAGCATCGCGGATCGCAACGCGGCTCGCGCCTTCGTCAACGGCGCGCTGACCCCGTCGCACGTCTCGCTCGACTATACCTACTGGCTGCCGAGCGTGAACCTGAAGCTCGAGGCGGGCGGCGGCCTCCAGTTCCGCGCCGCCTATTTCAAGGGCGTCTCGCCGCCCCAGACCGGCCTGATCCGCAACTATCTGCAGGCGAACCTGTCGGTGGTGCAGAATGTGGATGCCAACGGCAATCTCGTCCCAGGCAGCTTCCGCTTCCAGGGCGTGACCACCGCGGGCAACCCGTATCTGAAGCCGGTGGAAGCCGACAATTTCGACCTGACCGCCGAGTGGTATTTCTCGCGGGTCGGCTCGCTGACCGTCTCGGCCTTCTACAAGGTGCTGTCGGGCGTGGTGACCAACGACACCCGCCGCGTCGACCTGACCAACAACGGCCAGACCTATCCGGTGGTCATCACCACCCCGATCAACGCCACCGAGAAGGGCAAGATCAAGGGCGTCGAAGTCAGCTACCAGCAGACCTTCGACTTCCTGCCGGGGCCGCTCAAGGGCCTGGGCCTGCAGGCGAACTACACCTATGTCGACAGCTCGGGCGTGCCCCAGTCGACCCTGTCCGAGACCGATCCGGACGTGGCCGCCGGCCGCGTGACCACGGTCAACACCTCGCTGCTGCCGCTGCAGGGGCTGTCGAAGCACCAGGTGAACATCACCCCGTTCTTCGATTATGGCCCGCTCTCGCTGCGCGCCAGCTATTCGTGGCGTTCGGACTTCCTGCTCACGGTGCGTGACGTGATCACGCCGAACGACCCGATCATCAACAAGGCGACCGGCCAGCTCGATGCATCGATCTTCTTCGCGGTGACCCCGCAGATCAAGATCGGCGTGCAGGGCTCGAACCTGACCAACGAGGTTACCCGCACCAACGCGGTGATCTCGAAGATCGGGGGCGGCATCATCGAAGTGCCGCGCGGCTGGTACATGAACGACCGCCGCTTCGCCGCGATCGCACGCTTCAACTTCTGATCCGAGATACACCCTGCCTGGCGCTGCCGGTTTCCAACCGGCGGCGCCTATTTTTTTGTTCAGCCGGCGCGGTAGCTGACGAAGATGTTGGCGGTGAGCCGGCCCTGCCGGGGGTCGCTGGAGCCAGCGCCGGTCACCAGCCCCGAATGGAGCTGGCGGCTGCGATAGACGAGCAGCCGGTCGAACACGGCATCGGCGGCGGCAACCTGTTCGAATTCGGCGGTGTCGCCGGCGATATAGCCGGGCGCCGGCTCGGGCTCGGTGGCGCGCACCGCTTCATAGTGCGGCTGACGTTCGGGGGTGATTGCCTCGAACCCGGTCGCGCGGTGACGGTAGAAGGCGGTGCCGCCCTGCTCCGGGCCGCAGAGATAGTGGAGGAAGGCGAATTGCAACGGATCGGTGGTGTCGATGTGCGGCACGCGCTGCGACGGCGCGAGATCCCCGCCCCCCAGCGTGACGATCGAGAAATTGCACTCGGCCCGGCCGAGGCGGACGCCGTGCAGCCCGAAGGCTTCGCGCAGCACCGGATCGAGCGCACGGACCACCGCCCCGACATAATCGAGCGGCGCGGGCGCCCGGATGCCGGGATAGCCGCCGGCCGGGCCATGGACCGGCTCGAACCCGCCCTGCCGCGCGGCATAGTCGACGAGTTGCCCGGCATCGCGCATCAACCCGTCGAGCCGAAGCAGGGGCTCCCCTTCCCTGCCGATATGCGAGAGCTGCGCCGCAGGGCGTGGATTGAGCGAAAGATCGAGCGAGTTCACCGACATGCCCCGGAAACGAACCACCGGGATGTGGCCGGCGCATTTCCGGGATATTGAAAAGCGATGCCGATGCAACCGATCCGCGAAATCCAGGGCACGCCCGATGCCGAAGCCTTCCGCGCGCTGGTCGCCGGCTATGCGCCGGTGGTGCTGCGCGGGCTGGTGAAGGACTGGCCGCTGGTGGCCGCCGGTACCTCGCCACAGGGCGCCTGCGACTATCTGCTGGGCTTTGACGGCGGTGCGGCAGCGGAAGCCTTTGTCGGGCAACCGGCGATCGAAGGGCGGTTCTTCTATGCGCCGGACCTGCGCGGCTTCAACTTCGAGCGGCGCAAGGGCAGCTTCGCCGACCTGCTGCGCTACCTGCTGGCACTGCAGGGACGCGACAATGCACCGGCCGTCTATGCCGGCGCGGTGGAGGCCGGGTGGGCCCTGCCGGGTCTGACCGAGGCCAATCCGATGCCGCTGCTGGCGGGGCTCGATGCCGAGCCGCGGATCTGGATCGGAAATGCCTCGCGGATCAGCACCCATTTCGACGCATCGGACAATATCGCCTGTGTCGCCGCGGGGCGGCGGCGCTTCACCCTGTTCCCGCCCGAGCAGACGCCCAACCTCTATGTCGGCCCGCTCGACCATACGGTGGCGGGGCAGCCGACCAGCATGGTCGATGCCAATGCCCCTGACTTCGACCGTTTCCCCCGCTTCCGGGCGGCGCTGGACGCGGCACTGGTCGCCGAGCTGGAGCCGGGCGACGCGATCTTCATCCCCGCGCTCTGGTGGCACCAGGTGGAGGCGCTGTCGCCGTTCAACGTGCTGGTCAATTTCTGGTGGGCGGACGCCCCCGAACAGGACATGCGCTTCGATGCGATGATGCATGCGGTGCTGGCGATCGGCCATTTGCCGGCCGATCGCCGCGCGGCCTGGTCAGCCTTCTTCGATACCTTCGTGTTCCGCGAACATGGCGACCCCGCCGGGCACATGCCCGACGACATGCGCGGCGTGCTGGGCGAACCGACCCCGCAGCTCCGGGGATATATCCGGCAATATCTGATGCGCGGATTGCAGAAGGGCTAGGCACTCTATCCCTCTCCCGCGCGAGCGGGAGAGGGAATTCGGGAAAGGCTATTTCCCCTGTCCCGGCGCATAGGGATTGGTGATCGCCTTGTACCAGTCGAGGTCATGCGCGGGTGGCTTGTGCCCCGCCGGCAGCGGGCGCTTCGAGATCGACTGGAAATAAGCGATCGAGGCGTCGCGCCACCATAGAGCTTCCTCGTGCTGGATCGCGAGGAAGTCACGGACCTCGGCCCAGCGAGCCTCGTCGACCTTGCCGTGCAGGGCGGTCCAGTCGGCCTGCATCTTCCCGACGGCATCCACCCCCGCGTCATAGCGGGTGACCAGTTCGTCCCACAGGGTGCGGCCGGACTTGGTGCGATAGTCCCAGGGCAAATTGTGAAACCAGAGCAGCAAATTCTCCGGAATGGTCTTCGGGCTGCCCCAGGCCTTCACGACCTCGGGCGCATATTGCGAAAGCGCGTCGCTGCCCTTGGCCGTCCGATCGAACCCAATGCCGACCGCGTCCGCCTTGTGATAATAGACCGGGTTCCATTCGGGGCGGGCCAGGTCGGACACCCAGGGGCCGGGGCCGTAATGGTGGCCCGTCGCCATCAGGTGCGCGAGGCCGAGCGGGGTCATGTAATCGACCACCGCCTCGCGCGAACCCATCATCATGCGGACCACAGGGTCGGCGGCTTCCCTGCCCCAGGTCATCGCCGCCCAGTCGCGCGCGATCGCTTCGGCCTTCGCATCGGGATCCCAGGCGAAGCGGCCGAAGGCATACCAGTTAGCCTGGTCGAACTGCGAGCCCGACCAGTTGCGGTCGCTGCCGATATTGGCGACCCCGGCCATGCCGGTGGCGGCGCCGGCATCGATCGGCGTCTCGATCACCTTGGCGACGGTGCTGCCCTTGCGCGGGCGGAAGGTATCGGCCTCGAGCACCTCCTCCCACATCGTGCCGAGATAGGCGAGGTGCGTGGCGAAGCCGAGATATTCCTTGGTGATCTGGAATTCCATCATCAGCGGCGTGCGCGGCATCGCGCCGAACAGCGGATGGAAGGGCTCGCGCGGTTGGAAGTCGATCGCGCCGTTCTTGACCTGGACCAGGACATTGTCGCGGAACTTGCCGTCGAGGGGCTGGAACTCGGTATAGGCCTGCTTGTGCCGGTCCTCGGCATTCTCGGCGGCATAGACGAAGGCGCGCCACATGAGGATGCCGTGATGCGGAGCGAGCGCATCGGCAAGCATGTTCGCGCCCTCGGCATGGGTACGCTTATAGTCGGACGGGCCTGGCTGGCCTTCCGAGTTCGCCTTGACCAGCAGGCCGCCGAAGTCGGGGATGACGCTGTAAATCTCGTCGATCTTGGCCTTCCACCAGGCCTGGACCTGCGGATCGAGCGGATCGGCGGTCTTGAGCTTGCCGAGCTCGATCGGCGCGGAGAAACGCGCGGTGAGGTAGACCTTGATGCCGTATGGACGGAACACTTCCGCCAGCGCCTTCACCTTCTGCAGGTAATCGGGGCGCAGGATGTCGGCATTGGCGTTCACGTTGGTCAGCACCGTTCCATTGATGCCGATCGAGGCATTGGCACGGGCATAATCAGTGTAGCGCGGGTCCTTGTGGAGCGGCAGCTTCTGCCAGTCCCAGAGCGATTGCCCCGCATAGCCGCGCTCGACATGGCGATCGAGATTGTCCCAATGGTTGAGCACGCGGACCTTGAGCTTCGGCGCGTCCGTGATGTCGAGATTGTCGATCGGCTGGCCGGTCTGGAGCAGCTTCAGGAAGCGGAACACGCCGTAGAGCGCACCGACATCGCTGTTGCCGGCGATGATCGTCGTACGGTTGCCGGCGATCACCGCGGTGCGGATCAGATAGCCTTCCTCGCCCAGCTTCGCGAAGGGCAGGTCGAGCCCCTTGAGGTTCGGGGAATCGGCACGCGTGACCAGCACCGCGCCGTTGCCCATCAGTGTCTCGCGCTGGACGAGGTCATAACCGAACATCGCCTTGAAGCCGCGCTGCAACTCGTCGGTGGCAGCCCGGATCGTCGGGCGCGCATTGGGCGCCACCAGATGCGTGACCAGCGGCTCGTAACGCGTCTTCGCACTGGATTCGAGCGGCTGATAGCGCAGCCAGAGGTCATATCCGTCTTCGGCATGACCTTGATTCGCAAGGCCGAAACACAAAAACGCAGACAAAATAGCCAGCAATTTCCGAAGCATCGCTCTTCCCGTCTCTACGCGGTCATACGCCGCCGTTGACAAGCTTGTATCAGCGCAACAATGGTAGCGCTACCAAGCATAGTGGCGCGCGGCGACGACGCGCCGGACCAGGAAGGGGAAGCAGGGAACGTCATGGCCGAGATCGTATCCGCGCGCGTGATCGTCACTTGCCCCGACCGCAATTTCGTGACGCTCAAGATCGAGACGGCCGACGGCACGACCGGCATCGGCGACGCGACGCTCAACGGCCGCGAGATGGCGGCGGTCGCCTATCTCCAGGATCATGTCATCCCCTGCCTGATTGGGCGCGACGCGCACCGGATCGAGGACATCTGGCAGTATCTCTACAAGGGCGCATACTGGCGGCGCGGCCCGGTGACGATGTGCGCGATCGCCGCGGTCGATATGGCGCTGTGGGACATCAAGGCCAAGCTCGCCGGCATGCCGCTCTACCAGCTGCTCGGCGGGGCGAGCCGCGAGGGCTGCATGGTCTACGGACACGCAAACGGCGCGACGATCGAGGAGACGATCGAGGAAGCCGTCCGCCATGTCGAGCAAGGCTACAAGGCGGTTCGGCTCCAGGCGGGTGTGCCGGGGCTGAAATCCACTTACGGCGTCGCCAAGCCGGGCCAGCGCTACGAGCCGGCCGACGGCGCGCTGCCGACCGAAAGCCTGTGGTCGACCGAGAAGTACCTGCGCTCGGTGGCGCCGCTGTTCGAGAAGGCGCGCGAGGTGCTGGGCTGGGATGTACACCTGCTCCACGACGTCCATCACCGGCTTACCCCGATCGAGGCGGGGCGGCTGGGCAAGGAGCTGGAACCGTACCGGCTGTTCTGGCTCGAGGATGCGACCCCGGCCGAGAACCAGGCCGGCTTCCGCCTGATCCGCCAGCACACCACCACCCCGCTGGCGGTGGGCGAGATCTTCAACACGATCTGGGACTGCAAGCAGCTGATCGAAGAGCAGCTGATCGACTATGTCCGCGCGACGATGGTGCATGCGGGCGGGATCACGCACATGCGCCGGATCGCGTCGTTCGCGGACCTCTATCAGGTGCGCACGGGCTGCCACGGCGCGACCGACCTGTCCCCGGTCTGCATGGCGGCGGCGCTCCACTTCGGCCTGTCGGTGCCCAATTTCGGCATCCAGGAGCTGATGCCGCACACGGCGAAGACCGACGCGGTGTTCCCGCATGCCTATTCGTTCAAGGACGGAATGATGCACCCGGGCGATGCGCCGGGGCTGGGTGTCGAGATCGACGAGGAACTGGCTGCGAAATACGAATATAAGCGCGCCTATCTCCCCGTCGCACGGCTCGAGGACGGAACCTTGTTCAACTGGTGAGCGGGAGAGGCTTGCTGATGACTGACATTACGCGTCGTGGACTGCTGGGCGCCGGGGCGGCGCTCGCCATCCTGCCCTTCCCTGCCCTCGCGCAGGCGGTGGAGGGGATCCATGCGGTGGCGAAGACCAAGGGCATGCGCTTCGGCTCCTGCTTCGCCTGGGGACCTTCGGGGGCGGATCGCGGATCCTTCGCCAATCCGAAATATGCCGAGCTGCTCAAGCGCGACTGCGGCATCCTGGTGCCCGAGAACGAGTTCAAGTGGCAGGCGATCCGGCCCGACGCCAAGACCTTCAACCTCGATCATTTCTCCGACATGCTCGACTATGCCGAGGCCAACGGCATGGCGATGCGCGGCCACACGCTGCTGTGGCACAAGACGCAGTACTTCCCGAAATGGCTGAACGAGCATGACTTCGGCGCCAGCCCGGTGAAGGAAGCCGAGAAGATCCTCGGCCAGCACATCCGCACCTTGTGCAAGCTCTACGGCAACCGCATCGTCAGCTTCGACGTGGTCAACGAGACGGTGGAGGAAGGCACCGGCGCGCTGCGCACCTCGTCGCTCTCCAAGGCGTTCGGCGGGACCGAGGCGATGCTCGACTTCGCCTATCACACCGCCCGCGAGCACGCCCCGGGCGTCGAGCTGGTCTACAATGATTATATGAGCTGGGAGCTGGGCAATGAGGGGCACCGCTACGGCGTGCTCAAGCTGCTGGAAGGCTTCCGGAAGAGGGGGATCCCCTGCGACACGCTGGGCGTGCAATCGCATATCGGCCTGACCGGCGACGGCACGGTGGGCGCGCTGGTGAGCCGGCAGGAGAAGCCGTGGCGCACCTTCCTCGATAGCGCCACCCAGATGGGTTACAAGCTGGCCGTCACCGAGTTCGACGTGGACGACCACCTGCTGCCGACCGACGCGAAGCTGCGCGACGGGATCGTCGCCAACTATGCCGCAGCGTATCTGGAGATCATGTTCTCCTACCCGCAGCTCCGCGACGTGCTCGCCTGGGGCATGTGCGATCGCTTCACCTGGCTCAACGGGTTCAAGCCGCGCAAGGACAAGACATTGCAGCGCGCCACGCCCAATAATGACCAGTACCAGCCAAAGGCACTCCATGGGGTGATCCGGGATGCCTTTGCGGGTGCCGCGGCGCGATAGGTCGATCTTGTCCAAGATCGTTCAGGAAACTCGTGCTAGGGGCTGATTCGACGGACGAGAAAGGGGTGGGATATGGCGGCGCTGGCAGTGAGCCAGGACCCGGATTTCGAGGCGCTGCTGGGCGGCGAACTCGACACGGCCCAGCTGCACGCCCTTGCCGACCGGATCGCCGCAGCGCACCTCGCCGCGCCCAAGGGCGACGGCGCCGCCTTCCGCAAGACGCTGGCGCTGAGCGCGACCACCGACGCCCAGCGTACCGAGCTTGCCGCCCAGACCGACTCGATCGGCCGCCGCATCGCCGCCGGCCGCATCCGCGCGGTGATGGGCGAGCCGCTGGACGTGCTCCACGACCTTGCCCGCCCCGTGCTCGACGTGATGCGCGCGGGCATGGCCGGCGAGGCGAACACGCTGGCCAACCGCTATCTCGACGTCGCGCCGCAGGGAGCGACCGGCTGGGCGCTGCTGCCGCTCTATCTCTCGTTGCGCGCCAGCCTGGACGGTGATGCCGAGCTGGCCGACAGCCTGCTCGCCCCGGCCAGGCCGCGGCTGGTGGTGATCGGCGGGCTTTCGGGCACCGGCAAGTCGACGCTGGCGCGGCTGCTCGGCAGCCGGATCGGCCGCCTGCCCGGCGCGCGGGTGCTGCGCTCCGACGTATTCCGCAAGCGCCTCGCGGGCGTGAGCCCGGAAACCCGGCTGCCCCCCAGGCATTATACCCGGCATAATGACGACGAGACCTATGAGGCGCTGTTCGAATCCGCCGACGATCACCTTGCCTGCGGCAACAGCGTGATCCTCGACGCGGTGTTCATGGCGCGCAGCGAGCGCGACGTGGTGGAGGCGCTGGCCGATCGCTACCGCGCTGCCTTCACCGGCATCTGGCTGGAAGCGCCAGAGCGCGACCGGATCGCCCGGGTGAATGCGCGCGAAAACGACGCTTCGGATGCGACCGAGATGGTGGTGCGCGAACAGTCGCGCCGCTCGGTGGGCGAGATCCACTGGCACCGCATCCGGGTGAACCGCCCGCAGGAGACGATCGTCGCCGCGGCGCGCGCCGCGCTGGACCGGACCCACTGATCCGTGACCATTGCGACGCTGACGCTCAACCCGGCGCTCGACCTCACCACCTGTACCGAGAAAGTCCGCCCCGGCCACAAGCTGCGCTGCTCCCCGCCCCGCTTCGATCCGGGCGGCGGCGGGATCAATGTCGCGCGGGTCATCACGCATCTGGGCGGCGATGCGGTCGCGGTGTTCCCGAGCGGCGGACCGGCGGGCGCGACGATCGTCCAGCTGCTCGAGGAACAACGGGTCCCGATCCTGCCCGTGCCCATCAAGGGCGCGACCCGGGAGAGCTTCACCGTCGATGAAGGCCGGCCGGGTGACCAGTATCGCTTCGTGCTGCCGGGCCCCGAGCTGAGCGCCGACGAACAGGCGGCGCTGCTCGACGCGTTGTTCGGGGTGAAGGACGTCAGCCATATCGTGGTGAGCGGCAGCCTGCCGCCGGGCTGCGATCCGGCGATCCTCGCGCGGATCGGTTCGCGCTGCGCAGAGGCCGGCGTGAAGCTGGTGATCGATACCTCCGGTCCAGCCCTTGCCGCCTGTGAAGGCGCCGGTGCCTGGCTGATCAAGCCGAGCCTGCGCGAAGTCGCCGACCTGCTTGGCCGCGAGATCCACGGCGAGGAAGACGAGATGGCGGCGGCACGCGAACTGCGGAAGCGCGGCTTTGCTGAAGTCGTGGTGGTGTCGCTCGCCGAACGCGGGGCGCTGCTGGCCGGCGAAGGCGTGGAATTGCGGGTGCCGGCCATCCCGGTCGAGGCCAAGGGCACGGTGGGTGCCGGGGACTCGATGGTGGCGGCGATCACCCTTGCCGCATCGCAGGGCAAGGGGATCGAGGACGCTTTACACTATGGCATCGCCGCCGGAGCCGCGACGCTGATGACTCCCGCGACCGAGCTGGCCCGCAGGGAGGATGTCGAACGGCTTTATGCCGGAACGGCTTCGCGCGGCTGATCCGCTTCGGTGCGATAGAACAGGCCGTACATCGCCTCGAACATCTGGCGGACTTCGTCGCTGGCCAGCGAATAGAAGATCATCTGCCCGTCACGACGCGCGGCAACCATGCCCTCGCGTCGCAGGAGTGCCAGCTGCTGCGATACGGCGGTATCGCGCGCCTCGGTAAGACGTGCGAGCTCACCTACCGACTTCTCGCCATCCAGGAGATGGCAGAGCAGCAGAAAACGGCTTCGACCCGATAGCGCCTTCAAGAACGAGGAGGCGCGATCAACAACTGCGATCATTTCGTTTTTCACGGTGCGGACAGCTAGGGAGGCTAGCCCCAGGTTGCAACCGCTATCTCGCGGGAAAGACATAGGAATTCCATATAAATGTGAAGATCTTCATGTCTGGAAGTTGCTAGTCGCACTTCCCATATCCCGGAGGTGTCCACACTGTTTCCCGAGCTTTTCAGGAATCCGCTGCCACCGGGAATCGAACAGGCGAAGAATATCGTCAGCGCCGAGGAAGAAGCTGATCTGATTCGTCGGATCAATGGTTCGGCACTGGAGCCGTTCCGATTTCAGCAATGGCTGGGCAAGCGACTGACGCGCAGTTTCGGCTGGCGCTACGACTTCACCGACGCAAGTCTTTCAGAGGCGGAGCCCCTGCCCGACTGGCTGCTGCCGGCACGCGCAAGGGCGGCCGAAGCTGCCGGGCTTGCGGCGGATACCCTCGTCCAGGCGCTGGTGACGCGCTACGATCCCGGCGCCGGGATCGGCTGGCATCGCGACCGGCCGGTGTTCGAGCATGTCGTCGGGATATCGCTGGGCGCGCCTGCGGTATTCCGGCTGCGTCGGCGACGGGCCGACGGCAGGTTCGACCGCGCGGAGATCCCGCTGGAACCGCGCGGCGGCTATCATCTGTTCGGCGAAGCCCGGCACGGCTGGGAACACAGCATCGCGCCGATGGACGCCAGCCGGTGGTCTGTGACGTTCCGGAGCTTGGCTACCCACGCTCGCTAATTCTATCCGTCATCCCCGCGAAGGCGGGGATGACGGTTAAAGGTTAGAGCGCCGCGAAGTCGATCGCCCCATCCTTGTCGAGCGTCTTCGACTGGTCGGCGAGCGGGTATTTCAGCCCCGTGGCGCAGTTGAACAGCACCACCTTCTCGTCAGCCGACACCAGCCCCTCCGCCAGTGCCTTGCGCCACGCCGCCAGCGTCGCGCCGCCTTCGGGGCAGAGCAGCAGCCCGTCCTTGCGCGCGGCATCCTCCACCGCCTGGGCAATGGCTTCGTCGCTAACCGCCATCGCCACGCCGCCGCTCTCGCGCACCGCGTCGAGGATCAGGAAGTCGCCAACCGCCTGGGGCACGCGGATGCCCATCGCGATCGTGTGCGCGTCCTGCCAGCGCGTCGCATGGCGCTCGCCGGCCTCGAAGGCGCGGACCATCGGGGCGCAACCCTCGGCCTGGACCGCGATCATCCGCGGGCGCTTGCTGCCGATCCAGCCGAGCGCCTCCATCTCGGCGAACGCCTTCCACATGCCGATCAGGCCGGTGCCGCCGCCGGTGGGATAGAAGATCACATCGGGCAACTCCCAGTCGAGCTGCTCGGCAAGCTCGAGGCCCATCGTCTTCTTGCCTTCGATCCGGTACGGCTCCTTGAGCGTCGACAGGTCGAACCAGCCGCGCTCCTTCGCCCCCTGCCCGACCAGCTTGCCGCAATCGTCGATATAGCCATTCACGCGGTACACCCGCGCGCCCTGCGCCGCGATCTCGCGGACATTCACTTCGGGGGTGTCGGCCGGGCAGAAGATCACGGATTCGATCCCCACCCGGCTGGCGTAGGCAGCGGCGGCGGCGCCGGCATTGCCGTTGGTCGGCATCGCGATCGTCTTCACGCCCAGTTCCTTGGCCATGGCGATCGCCATGACCAGGCCGCGCGCCTTGAACGAGCCGGTAGGCAGCCGCCCCTCGTCCTTGACCCAGAGGTGCTTCGCCCCGGCTTCGGCGGCGAGCTTGTCGAGCGGAATGATCGGCGTGGCGATCTCGCCCAGGCTGACGATGTTCCGGGTAGCGCGAACCGGCAGCAGCTCGCGATATTTCCACAGGTCCGCCGGGCGGCGGGCGAGTTCGTCGCGCGGCAGCGCCGCCTTCGCGCCTTCCAGGTCATAGCGCACCAGCAGCGGCCGGCCGACACGCGACAGGCCGTGAAGCTGGTCGGCCTCATAGCGCTCGCCGGTCATCGAGCATTCGAGATGGGTGACGAAGGTGGGACGGTCGGCGGTGAGATTGGCGTCGTGGCGCAAGTTGCTACTCCGGGCGGGCGAGCGATTCCTCCGTCGGCGTATAGGCCGATCGTTTCCCCGGCACATCCGGAACATCGGTGGCGAAATAAACCACGCCCTTGCCCGCCGCGCGATCGACCCACAGCCCGGACTTGAGGCCATAGGCATCGCCCGAATGGCCGAAGCGCTTGGCGCCGTCGCCGACCGGATCGTCGCGGCAGCCCGGAGCGTTGGTCGCCGTGAACATCACCGCCAGGCCGTAGGCGCAGGTCGCCCCGCCGGTCGGCACCGCGACGGATATGTCGCCGCCGACGTCGCCGTTGTGGCCGTCATAGGTCCAGAGCGGCGTCTCCAGCATGCGGACCGAGCGCGCGTACAGGATGCGGGTGCCGTCGAGCGTGCCGTTGTTCAGGAACATGCGGCCGATCCGGGCGAGCCCGCGCGCCGAGATGCGCAGCCCACCCTGCGGCGCGAAGACCGCACCGTTCGCACCGGGGCGCCAGACGGCGAGGTCGCAGCTGCCATCCCTTGCCGGGGTGACCGGACAGGCGGGCGCGACACCCTGGTTGTCGTCCTTGGTCGGCTTGCGCGCGCGATACTGGACTATCGCCCGGGCAGCCGTCTCCGGCTTGCAACTCGCCCAGTTGTAACAGGCATCGAGCTTCATCGGGCGGAGGACGAGGCGATCCATCAGCCGATCGAAACGCTCGCCAGTGGCCCGCTCCATCACCGCGGCGACGACCGGGAAATTGAAGTTGGTATAGGCCCACCAGCTGCCGGGGGCGTGCTTGTCGTCCCAGGCCCTGGGGTCCTGCAGCACCGCGCGCATATCGGCATCGAGCGGCAGGACATAGTCCACCCGGTCGGTCAGGCTGGAGCGGTGCGAGAGCAGCAGGCGCAGCGTGATCGGCTTGTCCGGGAAGGCCGGGTTGCGCAGCGTCCAGCCGAGCCAGCGCGAGACATCGGCGTCGAGATCGAGCCTGCCCTGCTCGACCAGCCGCATCACACCGATGGCGACCACAAGCTTGGAGATGGAGGCGATCCGCACCGGATCATCGGCGGTGACGGGCCGCGACGTGGAAAGGTCGGCCAGCCCTTTCAGGCTGACCGAAGTTTCCCCATGCGTGTCGAAAGTGATCCGGACCGCGGCGACCGGGTCCGATGCCGCCAGCAGGAGCGCTGCGGCGATCATGCCGGCTCCTTCACGAGAGAGGGAGCCGGCATGGGCGTTACTTCAGGCTGATGCGGATGCCCGCGCGGAACTGGCGCCCGAGCATGTCCGAATAGGTGCTGTTCGCGGCGAGGCCGGTTTCCGGCACCAGCAGCGGCCAGCGGTTGAACAGGTTGGTCACGTTGATGAAGAACTGGGCCTTGTTGTCCCCGAAGTTCACCGTCTGGCTCAGGTTGAGGTCGACGTAGAACAGGCCCGAGACCTGGTTGTTGTCATAGGTCTGGTAGGTCGAGGTCGTCGTCGTGACCGGGCAGCTGGTGGTGCACTCGATGCCGGTGGCCGAGTATTTGCCGGCGCTGACGCCGCGGCCGGTGACGGTGGCCGAGAAGGTCTCGGTCTCATAGGTCGCGCTGCCGCGGAAGATCCAGGTCGGCGTGCTCGCCTGGCCGCCATTCGCGCCGACGGTGTTCACCGCCACCTGGCCGGCGATGCCGGTGTCGGACAGGTTCTCGATATAGCGCGTCGCGACACCCTTGAGGGTGAAGGCGTCCGAGCCGACCGGGATGCGATAGGCCATGTCGAAATCGATGCCGCGCACCAGCTTGCGCACGAAGTTGAACGGCTGGCTGCGGATCAGCTTGTACGGCGCCGTCGGCGTCGAGCGGACCGGATCGTCGCTGATCGCGGCGCAATAGTCGGCAAGGCCCTCGGCGCAGCGGTTCATGATCTCCTGGGCGCTGATCGAGTCGATCGCCCCTTCGAGATCGATGCGGAAATAGTCCGCCGAGGCGGTGAAGCCCGGCAGGAAGCGCGGCGAGACGACCGCGCCGATATTCCACGAATTGGCGATTTCCGGACGCAGGTTCGGATTGCCGGTGACCAGGCCCGAATAGCCGAAGGTCTGCGGGCCGTTCAGGCCGTCCGCCGTGTACTTCGGATTGCGGACGGAATCGCTGTTGGCGGTGCCGGCCTGGTAAAGCTCGTTGAGGTTGGGCGCGCGGATGTCACGCGAGCGGGTCACGCGGAAGCGGATGTCCGGGATCGGCGCCCAGGTCGCACCCAGCTTCCAGGTGGTGACATAGCCGGCGTTGGAATAGTCGGTCGCGCGGACCGCGCCGTTGAACTCCAGCCCCAGGCCGAGCGGCACCACCGTCTCGAGATAGGCTTCCTTCACGCTGTATTCGCCGGTGAAGGGCAGGTAGTTGCCCACCGACCACGCATTGGTGGTGCCGGTGGTGGTGATGACCGGCTGATATTCCTTCGGCACGCTGCCGCGGATCTTCTCCTTGCGGACTTCGCCGCCGACCGAGACGCTGACGTCCCCGGCCCAGGTGGCGAACGGCGTGACCGACCAGTTGGTGCCGGCGACATATTGCTCGAGCACCTGGTCGCGATACGGGTTGCCGAGCACATAGTTGATCGCCGCCGGATCAGCGACGCCGACGCCGAGGCGGTTCAGCGGCACGCAGTTCGGATCGTCGTTGGTGGTGCTCGTATCGACGTTGATCAGGCACTGGATCGAGCCGGTCGCATAGCCGCGGGCATTGCCTGCGGGCGCGAAGGCAGCGGCGGTCGCATTGGCCATCCGCGTATTGTGCATGATGTTGCGCAGTTGCTCGCGCACGTCGGAGCGGCCGTACTGGGCATAGACTTCCCAGTGCGCGGCCTTGCCGAACGCTTCGAAGTCGCCATTGGCGCCGACGACATAGCGCTGCACCTTGCGCTCATTGTCGATCGCGCGGAACGGCAGGTCGGCCGCGGTGGTCGCCACCGTCACGCTGGTGACGCCGGCAAGCCGCGACGCGCCGAGCGCCTGGAGCGCGAAGGCGTTGCAGGTCACCGGAACCGGCACGGTGGTGCAGCCGGTGGTGTTGTAGGTGATGCCGGTCGACAGGTTCGGGCCCGCGTTGAAGAAGACCTTCTGCTTGTTGTACGAGCCCTCGGCGAACAGCTCGATGCCGTCGGCCACTTCGTAGCTCAGCCGGCCGAACACGCCCCAGCGATCGTCCTTCGGCATCAGGCCGATGCGCGTGCCGGAATCATTGACCTGCCACGACCCGCCCTGGGTGACGCTGGGCGCCGAGGAGCCGGCCGCGCGGGTGAAGGCCGGGAAGGTGAACGTGCCATAGTCGAAGGTGTTCACCGCGCCGCCATAGCCGAAATACAGGCCGCGCAGCGCGTTGGCGGTGGTGCCGGCCGAGCCGGTGATCAGGCCGCCCGGGGTCGAGTTCGACGCGCCGACCTGGCGCTTGGTGGTGAAGTAGCGGTTGAAGGTGCTGCTGCCCGAAACCCAGGCGGGGTTCTCCACGCGGACATAGCCGGTGTGGTTCCATTCGCGATCGTCACCGACCTCGAAGATGCCGTCCTGATGATCGATATTGGCGCTGAGCAGGATGTGGCCGCGGCCACCGGCGAACGACTTGCCGCCCGCGATGCTCGCCGAGTAATTGCCGCCGTCGCCATAGGTGGTGATGCCGGTATCGGCCTCGATCTTCAGCCCCTCGAGCTTCTTGTTGAGGACGAAGTTGACCACGCCCGAGACCGCATCCGAGCCATAGGCCGAGGAGGCGCCGCCGGTGACGACCTCGACGCGATCGACCAGCGCCTGCGGGATCGTGTTGATGTCGACCCAGCCATAGATGGTCGAACCGACCGAGCGGCGGCCATCGAGCAGGACGAGGACGCGGCCTTCGCCGAGGTTGCGCATGTTGAGCGCGTTGATGCCCGCCGAGCCGTTCGACAGGTTCAGGCGCGAATTGGCCGGCTTGGTCGAGCCGGCGAGCTGCGGCAGCTGGTTGACGAAGTCGGCGATGTTGTTGGTCGGCGAGGTGTTCTGGATGTCCTGCTGGGTCAGCACGGTCAGCGGCGTCGGAGCCTGGAACCCGTCGCGGCGGATGCGCGAGCCGGTAACGAGGATCTCGCCCTCTTCGGCAGGTGCCGTCTGCGCCGTGGTCGCCTGCGGTTCCGGAGCCGCGGTCTGTGCCCAGGCCGGCATCGCAGTTGCAATCGCCGCGATCGCCGAGCTGCCCGCAAGTAGCTTCTTAAACGCCTTTACTTCGATCATGTCGCCAATTCCCTGATACCCGCAACTCCCGTGCGGTGAGGGAACATTAGGTACCAAGAATGTTGCGCAGCGCCATAATTTCTGTTCCCGGCGCCATAACCCGATGGCATCCGACGGGACGAGCCGGGGCCTGATTCCGGCGACCCGACGGTCCCTGCACCACCCGGCCGGAAAGGAAAAGGCCGGAGCATCACTGCCCCGGCCTTCCCTGCGTGCCTCGGTCAATCGAGGATCAGAACTGCACCTGCGCCGAGACGGTGTAGGCGCGGCCGCGCGGATCGGCGACGCGCGGATCCCACGAGCTGCCGGCGCCGCTGTTGCCGTCATAGGTGATGGTGAAGGGCGGATCGGTGTTGAAGATGTTCTTCACACCCAGGCTCAGGCGATAGCCCGGTGCCAGGCCGTTGAAGCTGATCGAGGCGTTGTAGATGATGTAGTCGTCGGTGCGGACATTATAGTCCGGACGCGTGACCGTGCCCGCCGCGATGCCCGGAAGGGCGCCGTTCTTGAAGCCCTGGCGGAAGATCTGGCTGAGCGAGATCGACCACTGGTCGTTCGACCAGCTGACGAACGCGTTGTGCTTCCACTTGATGCCCAGGTCGCCGGCATAGCTGAACACGCCGATCAGGCTGGGGCCATAGGCCGAGCTGGGCGTGAGCTTCTCGCGCTTCTTGAGCAGCAGCGTGCCGTCCAGGCCGGTCGAGAACTTGCCACCCAGCGCCTCGAAGCCGCTGCGATAGGTGAATTCCAGGCCCTGGGTGCGGCGCGAACCCGCGTTGATCCAGCGGTCGTCGATCACCTGCACCGTGCCGCTCGCGTCGCGGACGAAGCGATCGGAGAACAGTGCGGCATTGTCGATCAGCTGGCGCAGCGTCAGCAGCTGGATCGTGTTGTCCACCGCGATCGACCAGAAGTCGACCGACAGGCTCATGTCCTTCATCGGCTGGAAGACCACGCCGGCGCTGAACTGCTTGGCCGTTTCCGGACGCAGGTCCGCCGTGCCGCCCGTCCAGATGTTCGGGCGGATCTGCGCGCAGGGCAGGCCGCTGCCGAAGTTGCTGGTCGGCACGCCGCCCGGGCACTTCACCGGATCGGCGATGTCCGAACCCGCATAGGGGGATTCGGTGATGCCGTTGTAGATCTGGTTGAAGGTCGGGACGCGGAAGCTGGTGTTGTACGAACCGCGGAACATCAGCTCGTTGATCGGACGGTACTTGAACGCGATCTTCGGGTTCTTGGTGCTGCCGAAGCCGGTGTAATCGTCGATGCGGCCGGCCAGCGTCAGCTCGAAGCCCTTGAACAGCGGCACGAGCAATTCGGCATAGGCCGCCTTCACGTCGCGCTTCTTCGGGGTGAGCGCGTTGACGTTGTCGAACGCGGCCAGGAAGATCACCGGCGCCGCCGCGGCAGCCGCCGCCGAGCCGTTGAACTCATAGGTCTCGCGACGATAATCGACGCCCGCGGCGAGCTGGACGTCGCCACCCCAAATTGGGAAGAGCGGGCCCGAGATCGAGGCATCGGCCTGCTTCACTTCATAGCGGCCGCCATAGAGCGTCGCGCCATAGGCCGAGACCGATTCCAGCGCGGCAAGGCCGGCTGCGGTCTGGGTGAGGCTGAACGGATTGATGAGGCCGGAGTTCATCACGCCGACCAGGCCGCGCGCCTGCTGGCCGTTGATCAGGCCGGCGCCGGCAACCGCGGGTGCGTTGACGTCATAGCTGCCGTTGGCGTTGGTGCCGCGATAATAATAGCCGCTGCCGAGCACCGACGAGCTTTCGCTGCGCGCATAGGATGCGCCCGCGCGATAGTCCCAGCCGGTCCAGAGCGGGCCTTCGAAGCCGAGCGCGGCGCGGAAGGTGCTGGTGTTGGTCTTGTACTCGCGCGGACCGCAGGGGATGCAGCGCCAGCGATAGGAAATCGGCTGGCCGAAGCGCGCGTTGAGCGCCGCGATCTGCGCGGTGCGGTTCGGGTTGGTCGGGACGTCGAACGCCGAACGGATCGCGTTGAACACCGAGTCATACTGCGCCTGCGTCGCCGCATTGCGCGGATAGGCGATCGGCAGGTTGGTGGTGTTCGCGGTGAGCTGCGCGTTCGAGAAGCTCTTGGCCGAGTCCGCGTCCGATCCGGTCACTTCGAAGGCGACGATATGGTCGCCCGAGATGCGCCAGGTCGCCTTGGTGTAATAGGTCAGCGTCTGGATCGGCTGCTGGATCACCGCGGCGCGGCCCGTATCCCACGAACAGGCATATTGCGCGCTGGGCGTGTTCCACAGCTGCTCGTCATAGGCCATGCCGCCGTCGATCGAGTCACAGCCCGCGCCGCCCGGCAGGTCGAGGATGTTGATGCCGCCCGACGCGCCGTTCGCGCCGTTCGGCAGCGTCAGCGTCAGGCCGGTGAGCAGCGTGCCGCCGGCAGTGATGCTGCCCGGCTGGGTGTTCGCGCCGATATTGAATGCCGTCGCCACCGGGGTGCCGCGCGTATCGACCGAAAGGCCGCGATTGGGCTGGCTGCCGTTGACGAAGCTGCGCTCCGAACCGCGCAGCATCTTGTTCCAGCTATAGGCGACGGCGCCCATCACGTTGAAGCCGTCCTCGTCGAGGTCACCAAAGCCCGCGACGCCGCCGATGCGATAGATGTTGCCGCCACCCTGCTCGGTGGTGTCGGTGAAGCCGTTGAGGCTGAGGCCCTGGAAGTCCTTCTTGGTGATGAAGTTGATCACGCCGCCGACCGCGTCGGTGCCGTAGATCGCCGAGGCGCCGTCCTTGAGGACTTCGACGCGCTCGATCGCCGCGAACGGGATCTGGTTGACGTCGACCGCGGAGCCCGAAAGACCGTGCGCGGCGACGCGGCGGCCGTTGAGCAGCACGAGCGTGCCGCCGGCGCCCTGGCCGCGCAGGTTCGCCGCCGACAGGCCGTTGGTGCCGCGCTGCGCGCCGGTGACCACGTCGGAGTTCGAAGCGAGATTGTCCGCGCCGCTGCCGCTGGTCGTCAGGAACATCATCAGCTGCTCGGGGCTGCTGATGCCGTTGCGGGTGATTTCCTGCTGGGTGATGATCTGCAGCGGCAGCGCCGAATTGTTCGGGTCCTGCTTGATGCGCGAGCCGGTGACGATGATCTCGTTACCCTTGCTCGGCTTGCCGCTCTCGTCGGAATCCGTGGTGGGAACCGCGCCCGTTGGCGTTGCGGCTTCCTGCGTCGTGGTGTCGGTGCTCTGCGCCCAGGCCGGCATGGCGCTCGCCATGGCGGCGAACGCAACGCCCGAGACAAGAATCCTCCTGAGAGTCCTCGCTTCGATCATGTTGTCTTACCCCCTGAAACCGCGTTTCCCGCGCGGTGAGAGGGCATTAGGTATCAAGAATGCTGCGCCGCGCCATAGTTTCTGTGCACCGGGGCATAACCCAGTGGCATCAAATGAGACGTTTCTGCGGGAAAGCGTGACACGACTGCAACACAAGCGTGCTAGCGTCGCCATTGACTGCGCCGCCGCCCCGTCCGAGCGTTAGGGAAACCAGGGCGAGGGAGCCTGCATGAAGCGTTTTTATTGCCCGGTGCCGCGTGACTGAGGCGCCGAGTCCCGCTGCGGCAGCGGTCCGCCCCGGCTGGGGGCGCATGGGCCTGTACCTGCTGCTCGGCTTTGCCGCCGGCCTGCCCTTCTATCTGTTCAGCGCCACGCTTTCGCTGCGCCTCGCGCGGCACGGCGTCGACATCGTGATCATCGGCTTCTTCGCCTGGGTCTCGCTGATGTCGACGATCAAGTTCGCCTGGGCGCCGCTGCTTGAGAAATATGACGTCCCCGGCTTCGGCCGCTTCTTCGGCAAGCGTCGCGGCTGGATCATGCTGTCTCAGCTCGCGATCTTCGCCTCGACGATCGGCATGGCGTTCACTGCCTCGGACACCAATCTGCCGATGACCGCGCTGTTTGCGGTGCTGCTCGCCTTCTGGACCAGCACGCTCGAGATCGCCGCCGATGGCTGGCGCGTCGAGCTGGCACCCAATGCCGAGGAACAGGGCCCGCTCGTCGCCGCCAACCAATGGGGCTATCGCGCCTCGATGGTGATCGCCAGCGGCGGCGCGATCTTCATGGCGGCGAAGTTCGACTGGACGATCGCCTATCTGTCGGTCGCGGTGCTGGCCTTCGTGCCCTTCCCGATCCTCGCCGCGATGCGGCCCGAGGCCGAAGGCGGCGGCGGGCGCTCGGTCGCGCTGGTCACGGGCATCGTCGCCAGCGCGGTGGCGATGGTGGCGAGCATCGTCGCGGTCGGACTGGTCGGCTGGGCGCTGCTCTCGGCGATCGGTTCGGTCGGAATCAGCAACCCGGGTGTGGTGAGCTATTGGGTGTTCGCGGTCTGCCTGCTGCCCTTCATCATCCTCGGCGCCTCGGTGCCCTGGCTGAAGAAACTGCCTTGGGACGCGCCGCTGCGCCGCTCGGCCGCGGTCGGTCCCTATGTCGATGTGGCATGGCGCTATGGGCTCGTCGTGATCCCGATCCTGCTGTTCATCTCGGTCTATCGCACCGGTGACGTGATGGCGAACGCGCTCTCCCATCCGATGTTCAACCATCTCGGCTATGGGCTCGAGCAGATCAGCGTCGCCGACGGCTTCGTCGCGCTGATCGCGGGCATGCTCGGCGTGACGATGGGCGGCATCCTCGCCGCCAAGGCGCCGATGGGCTGGGCACTGGTGATCGGTGCGGTGATGTCGGCGCTGTCCAACTGGATCTTCGCCTGGCTGGCCTATCAGTCGCCGGGCGGGCCGGTGTGGTTCTCGCTGTTCGGCGTGCAGGTGACCGCCGGCGATTTCGACCTGTATCTCGCCATGGCGATCGACCAGTTCGGCCACGGCTTCGAAGGCGCGGTGTTCGTCGTCTATCTCTCGCTGCTGGTGAACCCGCGCTTCCCCAGCGCGCAGTACGCGCTGTTCTCCGGCCTCGCCTTCCTGATCCCCAGGCTGCTCGCGGGCTTGTCGGGCGTGTTCCAGAAGGCGATCGGCTATGATGGCTTCTTCATCATGGCCGGCGCGATGAGCCTCGGCGCGCTCGTGTTCCTGCCCTTCATCGTGAAGGCGAAGCCGCGCCCGGACGACACGCCCGCAGGCGCCGCGGCATGATCGAGCGCGCTTTCGCACCCGCCGCCGAGGCCGTCGCCTCGGGCCGCATCCCGGGCGCGACGCTCGGCGTGGTCGCGGCGGACGGGCGGCGCTGGGTGACGCATACCGGCATGGCAGCCCTCGTCCCCGAGCCCGAGCCGCTGACGCTCGACCACTGGTTCGACCTCGCCTCGGTCTCCAAGGTGGTGGCGACCACGACGATGATCCTCCGCCTCGCCGACGAGGGCCGGATCGATCTCGACGCCCCGCTGACCAGCGTGATCCCGGACCTCCGCCAGTACGACGTCGCCGGCGCCTATGAGCGCACGCTGACGTTCCGCGACTGCCTGGCGCACCGCACGCTCTTCCCCGCCGTCGAGCCGATCTACACCTATGGCGACGATCCGGACCGCCTCCGCGCCTTCGTGCTCCAGCGCGAGTGGAAGCATATCGCCGAGCCGGTCTATTCGGACATCAACTTCCTGCTGCTCGGCATCGCGATCGAGCGGGTGACCGGCAAACCCCTGGGCGAATGGCCGCTCGGCCCCGGCCTCAGCTACGGCCCGCCCCCCGGCCCCGCCGTCGCGACCGAGCGCTGCATGTGGCGCAACCGCGTGCTCAAGGGCGAGGTCCATGACGAGAATTGCGCGGCGATGGGCGGGCAGACCGGCCATGCCGGGCTGTTCGGCACCGTCGCCGGCGTGCTCGACTTCGCGCAAGGGGTGCTGTCCGGCAGCTTCTCGGGCGCGATGCTCGCGGCGATCCGCACCCCACAATACAGCCACCGTACCTGCGGCTGGGAACGCAAGTTCGCCGGCTGGTCGGGCGGCCAGGCCTGCTCGGACGAGACCATCGGCCACACCGGCTTCACCGGCACCGGCCTGTGGATCGACTTCGACCGCGGCCTCGCCTGGACCCTGCTCACCAACCGCGTCCACCCGACGCGCCATTTCGACAGCGGCATCTTCGTGCTGCGCCCCGCGACGGGGGATGCCGTCATCACTGCCTGGGAGGCCCTATGATCTCGCTCCTCGCTCTCGCCATCGCCCTGTCCGGGCCCGATAGCGACACGCCCACCCCCGCCGACCGGCTGGCGCATCAGCAGATGCTGGTGCTCGACACCCATCTCGACACGCCCGAGCTGTTCGAGCATCCCGGCTGGAAGTTCGACGAGTGGCACGACCGCGACTTCGACAAGAGCCAGATCGACCTGCCGCGCATGGAGCAGGGCGGCCTCGATGGCGGCTTCTTCGTGATCTACACCGGCCAGGGCCCGCTCACCCCCGAAGGCTATGCCAAGGCCCGCGACGCCGCGCTCACCCGCGAGATGTGGATCCAGCGCGTCGTGGCCGCGAACAGCGACAAGATGGAATTCGCGACCACGCCCGAGGATGCCTATCGCATCGCCAAGGCCGGCAAGCGCGTCGTCTTCCAGTCGATCGAGAACAGCTACCCGCTCGGCACCGACCTCACGCTGCTGAAGTGGTATTACGACCAGGGCGTGCGCATGGCCGGCCCGATCCACTTCCGCAACAACCAGTTCGGCGACAGCGCCACCGACAAGGTCAAGCAGTGGAACGGCCTCAGCCCGCTCGGCAAGCAATGGGTCGCCGAGATGAACCGGCTGGGCATGGTGATCGACGTCAGCCACTCGTCGGACGACGTGTTCGACCAGGCGATGGCGCTGTCCAAGACCCCGATCATCGCCTCGCACTCGGGCCCCAAGGCGATCTACAACCACCCGCGCAACCTCGACGACGATCGCATGCGCAAGCTCGCCAAGGCGGGCGGCGTGCTCCAGGTCAACAGCGTCTATCTGGTCGATGGCGACCATGACGATGCCCGCAACAAGATCTCGAACCGCCAGGACGACTGGCACGCGCTGTCGGATGCCGAGCAGAAGAAGCTGATCGCCGACAAGGCGAAGGCGGACGCGACCAACCCCTATCAGGGCGCCGATTTCGAGCTGTTCATGAAGAGCCTGCTCCACTGCATCGCCGTGATGGGCGTCGACCATGTCGGCATCGGCGCCGACTGGGACGGCGGCGGCGGCGTGCGCGGAATGGAGGACATCACCGCGCTGCCGAAGATCACCGCGCGGCTGAAGAAGGAAGGCTTCTCGGATACCGACATCGAGAAGATCTGGAGCGGCAATGTGCTCCGCGTGCTCAAGCAGGCCGAGGACTGGGCAGCGAAGAACAAGTAACCTTAGGAAACGTCATCCCCGCATTCGCGGGGATGACGGCTTTCAGTTGGCGGAAGCCACCAGGTTCAGCGCGTCGTCCATATACTTCGTACCGCTCGCATCCTGCGGCACGTCGTTGGCGTAGAAGGCGAAGGTGTAGTTCTTCCCGCTCGCCCCGGTGAAATAGCCGGCCAGCGCGTTGGTCTGGTTGAGCGTGCCGGTCTTGGCGAACAGCCTGCCCTCCAGCGGCGTGCCCTTGAAGCGGCGGGACAGCGTGCCGTCCAAGCCGGCGATCGGCAGCGTGTCGCGGAACTGCGCGCCCCAGGGCTGTGCGGCCACCCAGCGCAGCAGCAGCACCGAACCGCGCGGGCTCACCCGGTTATAGCTCGACATGCCCGATCCGTCGGAAAAGTCCCAGGCGGTGCGCGGCACGCCTGCGGCGACCAGCACCTGCTCGACCTTCGCGACCCCGTCCGCGATCGAACCGCTGCCGCCGTCGAGCAGGCCGACCCGACGCAAGGTCAGCTCGGCATGAAGGTTCTGGCTGACCTTGTTGATATGCTTGAGGTCCTCGGCGAACGGCGCCGGGGTCAGCCGCGCGAGCGCGGGGATGCCGGGCACCGTGACCTCCACCGGCGGGAAGGTGCGGTTCGCACGATCATCCTGCGGGGTCAGTCGCCGATGCAGCGATTGAATCGCCCCCTTCACCTTCACCCCGCGTGCCTCGAGCAGCACCTTGAGCCGCCACGCCGCGTACTCAGCCGGATCGTCGATCCCCAGCTTCCACACCCGCGGCTTGGCGTCCGCGCCGATCGTGCCGGTGATGTGGAGCAGCTTGCTGTTGGGATCACGGTCCCAGCCCAGCTCGGTCTTGTCGCCCGGCACCGTCTTCGCCTGGTTGTCGATCGTGAAATAGGGCCAGAGCTCGACCTTCGCGGCTTCTCCGGCCTTGGCGGGCGCAACGGTGAGCTTCAGCTCGTTATCGTCGAGCGTCAGCGCCGAGATGCCGGTGCCCGACGAGCTGGGGATGTTGTTCCAGCTCATCCCCGGGCTCCAGCGCTGGTCCGGGAAGAGCGTGTCGTCGCCGATGATGTTGCGGACATGCTTCGTCTTCGCCGCGATCGCATCGGCCAGCGTGGCGAGGCAATCGACGGTGCAATCGTCTGCGCTCGACAGCCGCGCGTCGCCCCGCCCTTCCAGCACGACATCCTGCCCCTGCAACCGCACCGCGGTACCGGCCGCCGCATCGGGCGCGTTGATGTCGGCCAGGTTCGCGAAGGCGGTGGCCGTCGTATAGACCTTGGTATTCGACGCGGGGATGAAGCGGCCGTCCGGGTTGATCGCGATGATCTCCTTGCCGCTGTCGTCCACCACCACCAGCCCGAAGCGGGTGCCCTGCGGCGCCTCGGCCAGCTTGGCGGCGACCCGCTGCTCCAGCGTCTGCTGCGCGAGCGCGGGGGTGGCGAGCGTCAGGGCGATGCCGAGCGCGACAGGACCAAGTGCGATGTGCTTCATGCCGCAAGCGTAACCGCGCCCGTGCGGCGTGCAAACCCGCGATCATTCAGAGGCATGGCCCCGGCATAACCACCGCGCATGCCAGCATTGTACCGGCAACATGGCACCGGCACGTTCGCGTAATGAAGATGATCCGGATCGCCCTCAACCTGTCCTGCGCGACGATGCTCGCAAGTGCCGCTCCCGCGCTTGCCCAGACCAACGACCTGGCCGCCGCGCTCGCCTTGCCGACTGCGAGCCAGATGGCCGGCGCCCGCGACGTGCCGCGCTTCGCCTGGGTCGAGAACCGGGCCGGCGCACGCAACCTCTGGGTGGCCGATGCCGGCCAGCAGGCGCGCCAGGTGACGGGCTATGCCGAGGATGACGGCATGATGCTCTACGACGTGGCGCTCAGCCCGGACGGCAAGCGCATCGCGTTCGTGCGCGGCGGCGATGACGAGTTCCCCGACGGCAAGATCCCCAACACCGCCTCGCTGCCCTTCACGCCCAACCAGCAGCTCTTCCTCGCCGAGGACGGCCAGCCCCCGGTCGCGATCGGCGAAGGCCATATGCCCGCCTTCTCGCCCGACGGGCAGCGCATCGCCTTCACGAAGCGCGGCGAGATCTGGGTCTGGGCCGGCGGCAAGGCGGCGCGGATCGGCGCGGTCGGCGGCGGAGTCAGCGACCTGAAATGGACGCCCGACGGCAGGAAGCTGCTTTTCGTCGACAATCGCGACGGGCACGGCTTCGTCGCCCTGCTCGACGTCGATGCCGGCAAACTGACATACATGGACCCGGCGCTCGGCTATTCGGCCGAGCCGGCGCTGTCGCCGGACGGCAGCCAGGTCGCCTATATCCAGTATCTCGATCCGCCCGCCGGCGCGGCGGGTGACGGCGGGCCCTATTGGTCGATCCGCGTCGCCGATGCTGCCACCGGCAAGGCCCGCACGCTGTGGAGCGCGCCGAAAGGCATGGGCGGCCGCTATTACGGCACCCGCCAGCACAATCTCTACTGGAGCAAGGCCGGTCAGCTGCTCTTCCCCTGGGAGCGCACCGGCTTCCTCCATGTCTATGCGATCGACGCCGCCAGGGGCGGCGAACCCAGGGAGCTGACTCCGGGCAAGTTCGAGGTCGAGACCTTCCTCCTCGGCGCCGACGATGTCGTCACCTTCGCCGCCAATGCCGATGAGGCCGATCGCCGCCATTTCTGGCAAGTGCCGGCCAGCGGTGGCGCGGCGAAGCGGGTTACCCAGGGCAAGGGCAGCGAGAGCTTGCCCCTGTTCGGCGGCGGCCAGCTTGCCGGCATCGCGGCCGATGCCAGCCACACGGCGCATCCGGTCCTCGCAAGGGGGCTAGCGCCGCTGGGCGAGGTCGCCGAGCTGAAGGGCGCAATCACGCCCGAGGCGGTGACCTACACGGCCGAGGACGGCGTGACCGTCCATGCCCAGCTGTTCCGTGGTCAGGGCAAGGGCAGGCATCCCGCGCTGATCTTCGTCCATGGCGGGCCGCGCCGCCAGATGCTGCTCGGCTTCCATCACGGCCAATATTATTCGAACGCCTATGTGATGAACCAGGTGCTGGCGGCGAAGGGCTATACCGTGCTGTCGGTCAATTATCGCAGCGGCACCGGCTATGGCCAGGCGTTCCGCGAAGCCCCCGGCATCGCCCGCGACGGCGCCACCGAATATCGCGACGTGCTCGCCGGCGGGCGCTGGCTCGCGGCGCAGAAGGATGTCGAGGCCGACAGGATCGGCATCTGGGGTGGCAGCTGGGGCGGCTATCTCACCGCCCTCGCCCTCGCCCGCAACAGTGACCTGTTCAAGGCGGGCGCCGACTTCCATGGCGTCCACACCCTGCTGCGCAATGTCGATGGCAATCTCTCGCCCGATGCGCAGGTCGCGGCGCGCCAGAAGCAATGGGAGAGCTCGCCCATGGGTTCGATCGCGACCTGGCGCTCGCCGGTGCTGCTCGTGCACGGCGACGATGACCGCAATGTCGATTTCGCCCAGTCGCTGCTGCTCGCCCGCGAGCTGGCGGCGCGCGGCATCCCGCATGAGGAGCTCGTATTCCCCAATGAACGCCACGAATTCTTCCGCAATGCAGACTGGCTCGCCGCCTATGGCCGCACCATCTCCTTCTTCGACGCGCATCTGAAATGAGGGTGATCATGGCAGCGGCGGCACTGGCCGGAGCGGGCACTGCCCAGGCACAGACGCAGGAGCGCGCGACGCTGATCCACGGCGCCCGGGTGTTCGACGGCACCGGCGGCAAGGCGAAGCTGAGCGACGTGCTGATCGAGGGTGACCGGATCGTGCGCGTCGGCAGGAAGCTGCGCGTGCCCGAAGGCACCGAGGTGATCGACGCGACCGGGCTGACGCTGATCCCCGGTCTGCACGACCTCCACATCCACACAAGGCGCGAGGCCTTTACCGACGCCGCGTCGCTGCACCGTTTCTACGCGCCGTACCTGCGCGCGGGCGTGACCAGCATCAACGAATTCTCTGTCTCGGGCGAGATGATGGCCGGCATCCGCGCGCTCCGCGCCGATACGCCGCGCCTGACGCTGGCGGTGCGATTGGGCGTGCCTGACGGGCATGGCACCGAGAGCCAGTTCACCAATGCGATCACGCTCCAGGTCACCAGTCCGGAGGAGGCGCATGCGGCAATGGCCAGGGCGCTGCCCTACAAGCCGGACATGGTGAAGGTGTTCGCCGATGGCTGGCGCTATGGCGATCCCGCCCGCCCCGACAAGCCGAGCATCGACGAGCCGACCCTGGCGGCGATCGTCGCGGATGCGCACAAGGCGGGCATCAAGGTGATGACCCACACCGTCACGCTCGAAGGCGCCAAGATCGCAGCGCGCGCGGGCGTGGACTCGCTGGCCCACGGCGTCGGCGATGCGCTGGTCGACAATGAGCTGATCGGCCTGATGAAGAAGCACCACATGGCCTATGTCGCGACGCTCGCGACCTATGAGCCGCTCGAGGCGCGCGTGCTGGCGCCCGAGGAACTGGCCCTGCTCACGCCCGAGCAGCAGGCACGCGAGACCGCCCGGCTGGCCAAGGGCGAGGCAATCGCCCCCTATGACAGCAAGCGCTGGGAGATCATGCGCGAGAATATCCGCCGGCTCCAGGTCGCCCGGATCCGCATCGGTGTGGGCACCGATACCGGCATCGAGGGCGTCTATCCCGGCTTCGGCGCACTGCGCGAGATGCGCATCCTCACCGAACTGGGCTTCACCCCCGCCGAGGCGATCGAGGCAGGCACCAAGGTCAGCGCCGAGATCATGGGCCGCAAGGACGAAGGCGTGATCCGCAAGGGCGCCCGCGCCGACCTCGTCTTGGTCGCCGGCGCGCCGGATGTGACGTTCCGGGACCTGTACGCGGTCAAGCGGGTCTGGGTTGGCGGGCGTGAGGTTTCGCTGGCGGACTGATCTCCCTCTCCCGCCTGCGGGAGTGGGCTGAACTTGCAATGTAGGATTTTGCCTGCTCGGCTCCCACAGCCGGGGTTACCCCCAGCCGCTCTTTGACCCCGCAGGAAAAATAGGATCACGCGCACGCAACAATGTTGCGAGATGCGGCGCATACCCGAGGAAACAGGGAAGATTTCGGGCCGGAAAACCCGCTCTTGGCCTGTCCTTCGTGTACTTTGACGGGTCGCACCCGCATCCCGTGTAGGACCGTCGTCCTCCCCGCCCGCGCGGGAATGACGATGAAAGGCTCAGGCCATATCGGGCGCGCGATAGACCTCTTCGTCCAGCTCCCCTTCCCAGCGCGCGACCAAGGTGGCGACGGTCAGGTTCGCCGAGGCGCTCGGCACGGTGCGGGTCATGTCGAGCAGCCGGTCGAACGGCAGCACGAAGCCGACCACGAGCGCAGTCTGTTCCGGCGAGACGCCCACCGCGCTCAGCACCGCCGCCAGCATGAACAGCGAGGCCGAGGGCACCGGCGCGGTGCCGAACGCCGCCAGCGCGCCGGTCAGCAGCACGGTGGCATAGACGGTCGGGGTCAGGTGAACGCCGAATGCCTGGAGCGCGAACATGCTCAGCAGGCCGACATACATCGCCGTGCCGTCCTTGCCGATGCTCGCGCCAAGCGGCAGCACGGTCGAGAAGACCGGGCGGCCGATGCCGAGATTCTGCTCGGAGACGCGCATCGCCACCGGCAACGTCGCGCCGCTGGACGCCGTGGAGAAGGCCACCGCCAGCGCATCCACGATGCCGCGGAAGAAGGGCAGCAGCGGCAGTTTCGCGACGAAGCGCAGCAGCAGGCTGTGCACCACCAGCATCTGGATCAGCGAGCCGAGCACCACCGCCAGCGCCAGCCAGCCGACATGGACAAACACCGCCGCGCCATTGGCGGCCACCGCATTGGCGATCAGCGCGAACACGCCGAAGGGCGTCGCTTCCATGACGATACCGACGACGCGGAGCAGCACTGCGGACGTCGATTGCAGCAGATTGGCGAAGGGCTTGCCGGGCTCGCCGGCCACCACGGTGCCGCAGCCGATCAGGATCGAAGTGAAGATCAGCGCCAGCATATCGCCCTTGGCCAACGCGTCGAAGATGTTGGTGGGGATGATGTTGATCAGCTGCTCATAGGGCGTAACCGGCTTGCCGAGTACATGTGCCTCGGCCGTACCGAGCGGCGCGCCCACGCCCGGCTGGACGATCGCGGCGACCAGCATGCCGACCGAGACGGCGATGAAGGTGGTCAGTGCGAACATGCCCACCGTCCGCCCGCCCAGGCTCCCCAGCCGCTTCGGATCGGCGAGCGAGGTGATGCCCGAGGCGATGGTGACCAGCACGATCGGCGCGACCAGCATGCGGATCGCCCGGACGAACAGGTCGCCGATGAACTGGAGATAGGGAGCCCCCTGCGGCAGCACCAGCGCAAAGACCACGCCGAGGACGAGAAAGGCGAGGACGCGCTTCCACAGCGCCGTGCCGAACCACCAGGCCATCAGTTGCAGCTCCCCGCGCTCGGCTTGTGGGCAATGGAACGTCCGGCCGCCTTGCCGGTCATCGCCCCCCTGTCGACCGCGACCACGCCGTTGACCACCACGGTCCGCACACCGGCCGCGAGCAGCGCCGGCTGCTCATAAGTGGCGCGCGATGCATAGGTCCTGGGATCGAACACCACGACATCGGCATAGGCGCCGCCGCGCAGATGCCCGCGCCCCGCCAGCCCGAAGGTGTCGGCGGTCAGCGACGAGCTGCGCTCGATGAACTGGCGCAGCGTGATGACATGGTCGGTCTTGACGTACTTGTCGTACTTGCGGGCGAACGAGCCATAGACGCGCGGATGGCCGCCCGAGGCATCCGACCCGGTCATCACCCAGGGCTGCTGCATGAAGGCGGCGATATCGGCCTCGCTCTGGTTGAACGAGACGGTGCCGGGATCACCGATGCGGATCACCGCGATCGCGGCATCGACCGGCGCCAGGTTCATTTCCTTGGCGACTGCATCGAGATAGCGGTTCTTGTACTTGCCCTCGACGATCAGCAGCTTGTCCGCCCCGCCGCGCTTGCGGAGGTTCTCGACCATGCCGGCATGCATCTTCTCGGCAAGCGACGGATCGTCGAAGCGCTTGAGCAACGCCGGACGGCCGCCATCCTGCGCCCAGAGCGGCACCAGCGAAGCGACCAGGCTCGTGCCCGATGCCGACCAGGGATACTGGTTCGCCGTCACCTTCTCGCCGCGGGCACGCGCCGCGTTGATCGTCGCGATGATCTTCGGCGCGTCGCCCTGCACGTCGACGCCGAGCGCCTTGATATGGCTGATATGCGCGGGCAGCCCGCCCTCGCGGCCGATGCGGATCGCTTCGTCGATCGCCGCGACCAGGCCAACAGTGTAGCTGCTCTCGTCGCGGATATGGCTGTCATAGCTGCCGCCGCGCTTGCCGGCTTCCTTGGCCAGCTCGATGACCTCCTCGGTCTTGGCGAAGCTCTGCGGCGCGTAGAACAGGCCGGTCGAGAGACCAAGCGCGCCCTGGCACATCGCCGAGGCGACCAGCCCCTTCATCCTGGCCAGCTCTTCCGGCGTCGGTGCGCGATTGTCCTCGCCCACCACTTTCTCGCGGATCGCACCGAAGCCGACCCAGGCCGCATAGTTGATGCCCACCGGTTTGGTCTTCGCGCTGCCGAGCACCTTGGCGACATCGGGATCGCCGCCGCCGTCATTGCCGATGAAGGCGGTGGTAACGCCCTGCATCAGGAAGGCCGGGACCAGCCGCCTGGCCTGGTCGTCCGAGGCTAGGTCGCCGCCCATATGGGTGTGCGGATCGATAAAGCCCGGCGCGACGATCATGCCCTTGGCCTCGATGATCCGCGCCGCAGTGACGGTGGCGTGCCGGCTCACCGAAACGATATGATCGCCACTGATCGCAACATCGCCGATGAACGGCGCGTCCGAGCCGGTATAGATCGTGCCGCCGCGGATCAGCAGGTCCACCTTCTGCGGCGGGAGCGGCGCGGCGGCTGCTCCCAGTGAGACAGCGGCAATACCCAGCAGCAGCGCGACCTTCATGGCGTTCCCCAAAATCCTTTGACGGGCGGATAAAGCGTGCCGTCCCGATCCTCGACGCCGCCCGGATGATCCTTGGCGAGCCAGAGGGGACCGTCAAGGTCGGCGAAATCGGACATGCGCGCGATGTGCAGCGCGGCCGCGATCGACAGCGATGAGCTGACCATGCAGCCGGTCATCAGCCCGAGCCCGCGCGCACGGGCAGCGTTGGCGAGCCGCAGCCCCTCGGTGAGCCCGCCGGCCTTGTCGAGCTTGACGTTCACCACCTCGTAGCGGCGGGCGACCAGGTCCAGCTCCGTGCTGGTGTGGATCGATTCATCCGCAGCGATCGGCACGCGGTGCTGGAACGTCTCGAGGCAGGCATCGATCTCGGCGGAGACGGGCTGCTCGAGCAGATCAACCCGCAGCTCCGCCAGCACCGGCTGCATCGCCTCGACCAGCCGGGCGTCCCAGCTCTCATTGGGGTCGACGATCAGCTTCGAATCGGGCGCGGCGTTGCGGACCGCGCGAATCTGCGCATCGGGCAGGCGCCCATCGACCTTTACCTTGAGCAAAGGCGCGGCAGCGGCACGGCGCGCGGCGACGCCCATCATCATCGGCGTGTCGATCACGATGGTGAGCGCGCTGGCCAGCGGCCCCGGCTCGGGCGCACCGATCAGCTCGGCAACGCTCCTGCCCGCCTCCCGCGCCTCAAGATCCCACAGCGCGCAGTCCACTGCATTGCGGGCGGCGCCGGCCGGCAGCAGCGACAGCAGCTCCTCGCGCCCCGCGCCGGCCTCGATCGCCGGGCGGATGCCCTCGATCGCCTCCAGCGCGCTCTCGACGCTCTCGCCATAACGGGCATAGGGCACGCCCTCGCCCCGCCCTTCCAGCGCGCCCGCGCGGATCGTGACCGTGACCACATCGGCCTCGGTCTTCACCCCGCGCGAGATGCGGAACGGCCTGGTCAGGAGGAAGCGGTCGTGACGGGCCGCGAGACTTCGGTGCATAGCAACTCGTCGATGATCGCCTCGACCCCGAAGGCGATCGGATCGGTGCAGGGAAGTCCAAGCTCGGCCTCGATCCGCCGGCACAAAGCCTCGGCCTCGACCTTCTCCATGCGGGAAGTGTTGAGGCAGACGCCGACGGCGCGAACGTTCGGGCTGGTCAGGCGCGCAGTCTGGAGGTTGGCCTCCAGGCACTCCTTCAGCCCCGGCAGCGCACGGCCCGGAATGCCGCGCATATGGCTGCGGCTCGGATCGTGGCAGAGGATCAGCGCCTCGGGCTGGGCGCCGTGGAGCAGGCCGGTCGAGACGCCGGCGAAGCTCGGGTGGAACAGCGAGCCCTGGCCCTCGATCACGTCCCAGCCGCCATCGGTGCGCTCGGGCGCCAGCGCCTCGATCCCGCCCGAGATGAAATCGGCGACGACAGCGTCGATCGGCACGCCCGAGCCGGCAATCAGGATGCCGGTCTGGCCCGTCGCGCGGAAATCGGCCTTCTCGCCCCGCGCCTTGAGCGCATCGGCGATGGCGATCGTGGTGTACATCTTGCCGACCGAGCAATCGGTGCCGACGGTGAGGATGCGGCGGCCGGCGCGGGCATAGCCATTGCCCACCTTCATATCCGCCGGCGGATCGCGCACGTCGAACAGCTGCAGGTTCTTCTCCCGGGCCAGCGCGGCCAGCTCGGGCACGTCGCGCAGCCGCTGGTGGAGACCGGCGGCGATGTTCATGCCCGCATTGAGCGCGGCCATCGCATCACGGACCAGGTCACCGCCCATGACGCCGCCCGAATTGGCGATGCCGAGCACGAGCGTCTTCGCCCCCGCCGCAGCGCCTTCTTCGATGGTCATGCGCGGCAGGCCGAGCGTGAGGGTGGAATCGTCGTGGCGGAACTCACCCACGCAATCCGGCCGCCGGAATTCGGCGAGGCCGCGCGAGGTCTTGATGCCTACGAAGTCGGTGCTGTGACCGAGGTAAAGGAGGTAAGGTGCCGGTATCATTGGGTGATAACGCTATCGCTCCGCATCCGGCACCGCGCATAGCGAGTCGGCGCCTCGGCATAGCCAGCCGTTATGGCAGCCTAAGGGCTTGCCCTTAGGCGTCGATCACCTTGGCCAGCGTCTTGAGGAAATCGGTGGCCAGCGCCGTCGGCGGGCGGTTGAGCAGGAACATCGCATGGACGTCGAAAGTGAGCTGCGGCTTGAGCGGCCGCATCGACAGACCGGGGACGAGCGAGGCCTGGGCGGTGAAGCTGTCGACCACCGTCATGCCCACACCCTGCGCGACCAGCGCGGTGGCGATGTAGAAGGTTCGCGCCGAGATCACCTCGTCGAGATCAAGCTCGAGCCGCGCGCATTCCTGGCTGAACAGCTGGCCGATCGGGCCCGAATTGGCGAGGCTGATGAACGGGCGGCCACGGAGCCGCTCCAGCTCGATGCGCGGCGGCGCGTCGGGCATGTCCTCCTCGCGGTAGAGCACCACCAGTTCACCCTCGCCCAGCCAGCGATGGCCGATCGGCGCGGCGTGCGGCACTTCATACGCGATCGCGACATCGGTCTCGCGCTCGTAGAGCTTGCGGAGAAGGTCGTCGTGATGGACGGTCTGCAGGTCGAAGCGCACGCCCTCATGGTTGCGCATGAAGCGCGACACCGCGGTGGGCAGCGCGTTGAGCGCCAGGCTGGGCAGCGCCGAGACCTTGAGCATGCCGCCCGCACCACGCTTCAGGTTCCGCCCCGCTTCACGCAGCGCATAGACGCGGTCCTGGATCTCCGAGACTTCGGTGAACAGCGTGTGCGCGTCCTCGGTGGGGACGAGCCGGCCATTGGTGCGGTGGAAGAGCTGGAAGCCGAGCAGACTCTCGGCATGCCGCAGCATCTTCGACACCGAAGGCTGCGAGACGTTGAGCGCGCGCGCCGCCCCGCTCACCGAGCCGTTGACATATACCGCGTGAAAGATCTCGATGTGGCGCAAGTTCATTGCGCGCAAACTATAGTGGTTTGGGAAAAGGGAAAGGCCCCGCTGCCTCCCCTCCCTGGAAGGGTGAATTTCAGCCCCCCGGCGTGAACTCCGCGACCAGGTCGTAGCGATCGCCCGGGAAGGTCTGGCGAACGAAGGTCACCGCTCTGCCCGTGCGCCAGGTCCAGCGCTCCACCTGCAGGCAGGCGCTATGCGTATCGAGCTTGAGCCGCTTTGCCAGCGCGCCGCCCGCGGAGACGGCGCGGATGCGGTGGCGCGCGTCGGTCCAGGGTACGTGGTGGAGCAGCCAGGAGCCCGGCGCCTCGGTTTCGAAGGTATCGGCGCGCGGCACCGGCACCGTGTCGAGCGCGATCAGCCGGCGTTCGAGCGCGAAGGGCTGGCCACCAGCGAAATGCACGCCCTCGATCAGCAGGGCCGGTGCCGGGATGCCGGAGACTTCGATGTCGGGATCGCGATTGACCACACGGCAGGTGTCGAGCTCCCAGCCATAGGCTTCGCCGCGCGCTTCGATCAGCTGGGCGAGATCGGGCACCTCGAGCACCGCGGCATGGACCTTGGGCTGGGCGACGAACGAGCCGACCTTGCGGCGGCGCTCGATCAGCCCGGCATGGGCGAGCCGCTCCAGCGCCTTGCTCACCGTGGCGCGGGCACAGCCATAATGGGCGACCAGTTCATGCTCGAACGGGATGCGATCGCCGGGACGCAACTCGCCCGAGCGGATGCGATCCTCGATGTCCGAGCGGATGCGTTCCTGGAGCGTCACCCGAGCAGGCGCTCCAGAGTTTTATGATAATGATTAGCAATAACCTCGCTCGCGCGATGCCTGCCGCGAACGACTTGCAGCTGGCCGGCACGCCAGACGCAGTCGATCGCGCCGGCGCGGCCGGCGAAGATCCAGCGATCGAGGAAGGTGCCGGCGGTGGCGCCGGCGAAGCTCGGATGGTCCATGTTCAGGCTCAGGATATCGGCAGGCGCGCCGGGCGCAATCCCGGTTGCGACGCCCAGCGCCTGGCCGGCGCCGGCAAGCGCCGCGTTGAACAGGGTTTCGCCGACCGAAGCGCCTTCGGGCGAGAGGATCGCGCGGCGGCGCAGTGAAAGGCGCTCCGAATATTCGATTGAGCGGAGTTCGTACGCGGCGTCGATCTGGATGTTGGAATCGGTGCCGGTGGCGATGCGCCCGCCGGCGGCCAGATAGCGCTCGGCCGGGAAGATGCCGTCGCCGAGGTTGGCTTCGGTGACCGGGCACAGGCCGGCGACCGCGCCGGAGCCGGCGAGGCGATCGGTCTCGGAGTCATTGAGGTGCGTGGCGTGGATCAGCGTCCAGCGCGAATCGACCCCGGCATTGTGGAGCAACCACTCGACGGGGCGCGCGCCGCTCCACTGCTCGCACGCCTCGACTTCCTTGACCTGCTCGGCGGCGTGGATGTGGATCGGGCCGTCGGTCAGCGCGGTGACCGCGGCCAGTTCCTCGGGCGTGACCGCGCGCAGCGAATGCGGTGCGACGCCGAGCACGGCATCGGCGGGGAGCTTTGCGCGGCTCGCCTCGACCAGCCGGGCGAAGCTGTCGATATCCGAGAGGAAGCGGCGCTGGCCGGGCTTGGGCAGGCGGCCGCCGAAATCGCTGTGCGCGTAGAAGACGGGAAGCAGGGTCAGGCCGATGCCGGTCTGCTCGGCGGCGCTAATGATTGCCGCTGCCGTCTCGGCCGGGTCGGCATAGCGGCCACCGTCCACGTCGTTGTGGAGATAATGGAACTCGCCGACACGAGTATAGCCGGTCTCGAGCATCTCGACATAGGCCTGGGCCGTGATCGCGGCGATGTCGTCGGGCGTGAGCCGGTCGAGGAACCGGTACATGATCTCCCGCCAGCTCCAGAAATCATCGTCGGGCCGGCCGCGACGCTCGCTCAGCCCGGCCATACCGCGCTGGAAGCCGTGGCTGTGGACATTGCCGAGGCCGGGAATCGCGACGCGGTGGCGCTCGGCATCGGGCGCGGGATCGCTGCCGGCAAGGACGTCGGCGATCCGCCCTTCGGCGATGCGCAGCGTGACCCGCTCGGCCCAGCCGGTGGGGAGCAACGCGGTTTCGAACCAGAGATACATCCAGGGCCTCCTGCGTATTATGTCTAGACATAACTCAAGCCACAGGCAAGGATGCGCGCATGGATCGACTCTGGACCAACGCACGGATCGCGACGATGGCGGGGCCTGGCCTCGGCATGATCGAGCACGGCGCGGTCGCGGCCCGGGGCGGGCGGATCGCCTGGGTCGGCTCCGTGGGCGAGGCGCCGGCCGCGGCCGAGACGATCGACTGCAAGGGCCGCTGGATCACCCCGGGCTTGGTCGATTGCCACACCCACCTCATCCATGGCGGCGACCGCGCGCACGAGTTCGAACTGCGCCTGCAGGGCGCCAGCTATGAGGAGATCGCCCGCGCCGGCGGCGGGATCGTCTCGACGATGCGCGCCACCCGCGAAGCCGGCGAGGCCGAACTCGTCGCCAGCGCCCTGCCACGGCTCGACGCGCTGATCGCCGAGGGCGCAACCACGGTCGAGGTGAAGTCGGGCTATGGCCTGTCGCTGGACGACGAGCTGAAGATGCTGCGCGCTGCCGGGGCACTGGGTCGCGAACGCCCGGTGCGGATCGCGACGACCTTCCTCGGCGCGCATGCCCTGCCGCCCGAATATGCCGACGACCGCGCCGGCTATATCGATCTCATCTGCGAAGAGATGATCCCGGCACTGGGCAGTCTGGCCGATGCGGTGGACGCGTTCTGCGAGGGGATCGGCTTCACCCCCGACGAAACCCGGCGCGTGCTCGAGACCGCAAAGGCGCACGGCCTGCGCGTGAAGCTCCACGCCGAGCAGCTCTCCAACCAGCATGGCGCGGCGCTGGCGGCTTCATACGGCGCGCTTTCGGCCGATCATCTCGAATATCTCGATGAGGCCGGTATCGCGGCGATGGCGAAGTCCGGCACGGTCGCGACATTGCTTCCCGGCGCCTATTACTTCGTCCGCGAGACAAAGCTGCCGCCGATCCAGGCGCTGCGCGACGCCGGCGTGACGATTGCACTGGCGACCGACTGCAATCCGGGCACCTCGCCGCTCACCAGCCTGCTGCTCGTCATGAACATGGGCGCGACGCTGTTCCGCCTCACCGTCGAGGAATGCCTGGCCGGTGTTACCCGCGAGGCGGCACGGGCGCTGGGGCTGCAAACCGAAATCGGCACGATCGAACCCGGCAAGTCCTGTGACCTCGCGATCTGGGACATCGAGCGGCCGGCCGAGCTTGTCTATCGCATGGGGCTGAACCCGCTCCATGCCCGAGTCTTCAAAGGTATCTGGAAGGGCGTATGACCGAAATCCTGCTGATCCCCGGCGACGTGCCGCTGGCCGAGTGGGGCGCGATCTGGCGCGGCGCGGTGCCGAGGCTCGACCCCGCCAGCGCCCCGCGCATCGCCGAGAGCGCCGCCGCTGTCGCCCGCATCCTCGCGCATGGCGCGCCGGTCTATGGGATCAACACCGGCTTCGGGAAGCTCGCCAGCGTCAAGATCGAAGCCGAGGACCTCGCCACGCTCCAGCGCAACATCGTGCTGAGCCACGCCGCCGGCATCGGCGCGCCCTCCCCCGCCCCGATCGTGCGGCTGATGATGGCACTCAAGCTCGCCAGCCTCGCCCAGGGCGCCTCGGGCGTGCAGCCCGCCACCGTCGCGCTGCTCGAGGCGATGCTCGCCAAGGGCCTCACGCCGGTCGTACCCAGCCAGGGATCGGTCGGCGCCAGCGGCGACCTTGCCCCGCTCTCGCATATGGCCGCGACGATGATCGGCGTCGGCTCGATCGAAATCGAAGGCCGCGTGCTGCCCGCCGAACAGGCGCTGGCCGAAGCAGGCCTCGCCCCGGTGACGCTCGGCCCCAAGGAGGGCCTGGCCCTTCTCAACGGCACCCAATTCTCCACCGCCAATGCGCTTGCCGCCCTGTTCGAGACCGAGACGCTGTTCCAGGCGGCGCTGGTCACCGGCGCGCTCTCGACTGAGGCGGCCAAGGGCACCGATGCGCCCTTCGATCCACGCATCCACCAGCTGCGCCGCCATCCCGGCCAGATCGCCGTGGGCGAGACGCTGCGCACGCTGATGGCCGGCTCCGCGATCCGCGCCTCGCACCGCGACGACGATCCGCGCGTGCAGGATCCCTATTGCCTGCGCTGCCAGCCCCAGGTGATGGGCGCGGTGCTCGATCTGCTCCGCCAGGCCGGCACCACGCTGGAGACCGAGGCGAACGGCGTCAGCGACAATCCGCTGATCTTCCCCGAGACCGACGAGGCGCTGTCGGGCGGCAATTTCCACGCCGAGCCCGTCGCCTTCGCCGCGGACATGATCGCGCTGGCGATCTGCGAGATCGGCTCGATCGCCGAGCGCCGCATCGCGATGCTGGTCGACCCCGCGCTCTCCAACCTGCCCGCCTTCCTAACCCCCCGGCCCGGACTCAACTCGGGCTTCATGATCCCCCAGGTAACCGCCGCGGCGCTCGTCTCGGAGAACAAGCAGCGCGCGACTCCGGCCAGTGTCGACTCGATCCCGACATCGGCGAATCAGGAAGACCATGTCTCGATGGCCGCGCACGGCGCCCGGCGCCTGCTCGACATGGCGGCGAACTGTGCCGGGGTGATCGGCATCGAGCTGCTCGCTGCCGCGCAGGGCTGCGACTTCCATGCCGGCCTCACCTCCTCGGAAGCGCTGGAACGCGTCCGCGCCCGGCTGCGCAGCGAGGTGCCAACGCTCGACCATGACCGGCATTTCCACCCCGATATCGAAGCCGCCACCGCACTGGTCCGCGCCGGCGCGGTCGCCAAGGCAGCGGCGATCGCGCTGCCGGGGGTCGCATGAGTTGGCTGCACGTCCATCGCGGCAAGGCGCCGCTGATCGTCGCCTTTCCGCACACCGGCACCGACCTTGCCGATGTCGAGGCGCAGTTCGTCTCGCCCTGGCTGGCGCGCAAGGACGCGGATTGGTGGATCGACCAGCTCTATGACTTCGCCGCCGGACTGGGTGCGACGACAATCCGCACCACGCTCTCCCGCAGCGTGATCGACGTGAACCGTGATCCCTCGGGCGCCTCGCTCTATCCGGGCATGGCGACGACCGAGCTTTGCCCCACCACGACCTTCGACAACGAACCGCTCTATCGGGACGGCAATCCCGGCACGGACGAGATTGCCCGGCGCCGCGCTGCGTATTTCGATCCCTATCATGCCGCGATCGAAGCGGAGATCGCTCGCCTACGCGCAACCCACCCCGGGATCGTCCTCTACGACGCCCATTCGATCCGCAGCCATGTCCCGCGCCTGTTCGACGGCGAGCTGCCCCAGTTCAACATCGGCACCAATGGCGGCACCACCTGCGCGCCGGCTCTGCGCGAAGCCGTTGAAGCCGCGTGCGCAGCAACACCGTGGAGCCAGGTGACCGACGGCCGCTTCCGCGGGGGCTGGACCACCCGCCACTATGGCCGGCCCGAACAGGGCGTCCACGCGATCCAGATGGAGCTGGCCTGCCGCGGCTATATCGACGAGCCCGCCCGCTTCGACGAATCGCACTGGCCGACGCCCTATGACCAGTCCCGCGCCGCGCCGATGCGCGCGGCGCTGACCAGCATCCTCATCGCCTGCCTCGAATTTGCCGGAGCCCCGGAATGACTCGCCTCGACAACAGCCGCACCATCAAGCCCGCCACCGGCACGGAGCGCAGCGCCAAGAGCTGGCTCACCGAAGCGCCGCTGCGCATGCTGATGAACAACCTCCACCCCGACGTCGCCGAGCGGCCCGAGGAGTTGGTCGTCTATGGCGGCATCGGCCGCGCAGCACGCGACTGGGAGAGCTATGACAAGATCGTCGCCGCGCTGCGCGATCTCGAGGCCGACGAGACGTTGCTGATCCAGTCGGGCAAGCCGGTCGGCGTGTTCCGCACCCACGAGAACGCCCCCCGCGTTCTCCTCGCCAATTCCAACCTCGTGCCGCATTGGGCGACTTGGGAGCATTTCAACGAGCTCGATCGCAAGGGGCTGGCGATGTACGGCCAGATGACAGCCGGCTCGTGGATCTATATCGGCACCCAGGGCATCGTGCAGGGTACGTACGAGACCTTCGCCGAGATGGCCCGCCAGCATTATGGCGGCAGCCTCAAGGGCCGCTGGCTGCTCACGGCCGGCCTTGGCGGCATGGGCGGCGCGCAGCCGCTGGCGGCGGTGATGGCCGGGGCCTCCTGCCTCGCGATCGAGTGCCAGCCGAGCCGCATCGAGATGCGCCTGCGCACCGGCTATCTCGACCGCGCCGCCGAGAGCATCGACGAAGCGCTGGAGATTATCCGCAACGCCGACAAGCCGGTCTCGGTCGGCCTGCTCGGCAACGCGGCGGAGCTGCTGCCCGAGATGTTCGCGCGCGGCATCCGCCCCGACCTGCTCACCGACCAGACCAGCGCGCATGATCCGATCAACGGCTATCTGCCCGTCGGCTGGACCGTCGCCGAATGGATCGAGAAGCGCGAGCGCGATCCCGAGGGTGTGGCCAAGGCCGCCAAGGCATCGATGGCGCAGCATGTGAAGGCGATGCTCGACTTCCACGCCGCCGGAGTGCCGACGGTCGATTACGGCAACAACATCCGCCAGGTCGCGCTGGACGAGGGCGTGACCAATGCCTTCGACTTCCCCGGCTTCGTCCCCGCCTATATCCGCCCGCTCTTCTGCCGCGGGATCGGTCCCTTCCGCTGGGCCGCGCTCTCGGGCGATCCCGAGGACATCGCGAAGACCGATGCGAAGGTGAAGGAGCTGCTGCCTGACAACGCGCATCTCCACAACTGGCTCGACATGGCCGCCGAGCGCATCCACTTCCAGGGCCTGCCCGCCCGCATCTGCTGGGTCGGCCTGGGCGACCGCCACCGGCTCGGCCTTGCCTTCAACGAGATGGTGGCCAGCGGCGAACTCAAGGCCCCGATCGTGATCGGCCGCGACCATCTCGACAGCGGATCGGTCGCCAGCCCCAATCGCGAGACCGAGGCGATGCAGGACGGATCGGACGCAGTCTCGGACTGGCCGCTGCTCAACGCCCTGCTCAACACCGCATCAGGCGCGACCTGGGTGTCGCTCCATCACGGCGGCGGCGTCGGCATGGGCTATTCGCAGCATGCCGGCATGGTCATCGTCGCGGACGGAACGCCGGAAGCCGCGGCCCGGCTCGAGCGCGTGCTGTGGAATGACCCCGCGACCGGCGTGATGCGGCATGCTGACGCCGGCTACGTCGAAGCTTTGGACTGTGCGCGTGAGAAGAGGCTCAAACTGCCCGGTATCTTGTAGGCAGTCCTTCTTTCCGGAAACGGAGAGACTGGAGGCGGGCCGTGCTGCAACCAGGGTCCGCCTCTGGCAACCCCGTCATGCTGAACCTGTTTCAGCATCCAAGGAACCGCGAAGGATATCGCCAGTGGGAGCATTTGACCCTGAAACAAGTTCAGGGTGACGATGGAATGGCCAGGTTAGCCCTCAAATTTCCACGAAGCGCCCGGCTTCGCGGTCCTTCACCACCTTGCCCGCTTCGAACACGGTGCCATTCATCGTGATGTAGACGCCGGGCTGCGCGACCTGGACGGTGGCGAAGGCCATGCCCAGGTTGAAGGTGGCATCGCTCTCGGCGAAGCGCGCCGGCGCCAGCGCGCCGACCAGCACCATCGTCTTGCCCGGAATGCCGGCCAGCGCCCTGGCCGTCTCGGTCATCGTGTCGGTGCCGTGCGTGATGACGATGCGCTCCGCATCCGACGCGGCGACACGGGCAGCGATCGCCGCGCGGTCGGCATCGTCCATCTCCAGGCTGTCCTTGCGCATCACTTCGTCGATCTCGAAGGGATGCAGCACCCGGCCCAGCTCGAACAGCCGCGTCACCATTGTGCCGACGATCGTGTACTGGCTCGAGGCGTCGAAATACTGCTTGTCGATGGTGCCGCCGGTGGTGAGCACGAGAATGGGCTGCTGGGTCATGCGCGGCCCCTTACGCCGGTTCGCCTCTCGGGGAAACCTGCACGGTTGGACAAAATGCCCATCCCCTTCGACGCATTCCGGACGTGACAGGCGGCGGCGAAGCGAATAGCCCGGTCCTCCATGGGGGCATGGCGCGTCTTCCTGAAGGAGCATCGCTGGCTGGCATTGTGGCTGATCGCCACGGCGCTGGCGGCGAAGGCGCTCGTGCCCGCCGGCTATATGCTCGGTGAAACCGGCGGCAAGACGCTCACCATGGTGATCTGCGACGGCAGTGGGCCCGCGACCATGACCGTCGACATCCCGATGGACCCCGATCACGCCAAGCCCAGTGACGGCGGCAAGCAGGATTGCGCCTGGTCGGGACTCGGCCATGCCATGCTCGGCGGCGCCGATCCGGTGCTGCTGCTCGCCGCGCTCGCCTTCCTGCTCGCGCTCGGCTTCGCACCCGTCGCCACGCCCGCACCACGCCGCCGCGCTTTTGCCCAGCCGCCTTCACAAGGACCGCCCTCGCTCGCCTGAACCCTTGGTCCTTCCTCGTTCAGGTGAGTTTTCATGTCTTCTTGTCGTCGCACGCGCATCGCCGCGCTGCCGCTGTTCTGCATTGCCGGTCCCGCCCTCGCCCAGGAGGCGCAGGACGAACCTTCCATCCTCGTGGTCGGTCAGAAGGACGCACCGATCAGCATCGATCCGCGCGGGCTCTCGGTGAGCATGGGCGAGGCGCAGTTCGCCGGCGTCAACGCACAGAATGTCGAGGACCTGATGAAATACGCGCCCGATTTCTTCGTGCGCAAACGCTATGCCGGGGACTCGAACGGCGTGCCGGGCTTTCGCGGCACCCATTCGATGCAGAGCGCCCGCGCGCTGGTGATGGTCGACGGGTTCGTGGTGTCGAACTTCCTCGGCAACAGCTTCGCCTTCTCGCCCAAATGGGGGGTGGTCGGCCCCGGCGAGGTCGACCAGTTTGACGTGGTGTATGGCCCCTATTCGGCGCGCTACTCGGGCAATTCGATGGGCGGCATCGTCAACATCACCACCCGCTCGCCGGAGAAAACCGAAGCCTTCGCGACCGTACAGGGGCTGACCGAGCCCTATGACCAGTACGGCACCCACGCGACCTATTGGGGCTGGTCGGGCGAGGCCGGCCTGGGCTGGCGGCAGAAGGACGGGCCGTGGTCGGCACGGCTCTCCGGGCGCCATTTCCGCAACGATGGCCAGCCGATGAGCTGGTATGGTCTCACCCCGGCAACCGGCGCCCCCGGCACCGTGGTGACCGGCGCGATCGTCGATACGGGCCAGGCGATCCCCAATTCGCCCGGCCGGCCGACCAGCCCGATCTTCGCGGCGCAGAGCCCGGCGCGGACGACGCAGGACCAGGCCAAACTGCGCATCGGCTATGACGGCACCTCGGGCATCACCGGCGAAGCGCTGCTGGCCTATTGGCACAATGTCGACGCGCAATATGCGCCCGACTGCTATCTGCGCGACTCCACCGGCAACAAGGTTTGCGAAGGCAGGGTGACCACGCTCGGCCAGAGCTGGACGGCGTCCGGCGCGCGCTGGTCGCGCACGGTGCGCGACGAGTTCCTCGCCGGCGCCAAGCTCGCCGCCCCGATCGCGCCGGACGTGACCGCGAAGCTCAACGTCTCGACCTACCAGATCGCCCGCTCGGACGGCTTCACTTCGGCAAGCTGGACGGCGGGTGCGAACAATGGCGCGGGCACGCTGGCGCGCCAGGGGCCGACCGGCTGGTACACCGCCGAGCTTTCGGTCGACGGCCGCACCGGCGCGTTCGAGCTTGCGGGCGGCGCCAGCGCCAATCTCTACCAGACCGACCAGACCAACTACACATTGCCGGTGTGGCGCGGCGATGGCGGCCGCGCCTTCTCCACCCGCACCCATGGCAAGACCCGGCTGCTCGCCGGCTGGGCCGAGGGGCGGCTACGCGCTGAGGCGCTGGTCTTCACCCTCGGCGCGCGGCTGGAGAACTGGCGGGCGTTCGACGGCGGGCTTGGGCGGCTCGGAACTGGCGGGGTCCCGGTCACCAATAGCTATGCCGCGCGCAGCGACACCGCGTTCGATCCGAAATTCTCTGTCGAATGGCATGGGCAGGCGACCAGCGTGCAGCTCAGCCTGGCCGAGGCGACGCGCTTCCCGACGGTGGGCGAGCTGTTCCAGGGCAGCCTCAATGGCGATGGCAGCTTCAACCCGAACAGCTTCGATCCGAACCTCAAGCCCGAGCGCTCGCGCGACGCCAACCTGCTCGTCGCGCATGACTTCGGCGGGCTGAAGCTCACCGGCTCGGCCTTCTGGCAGCGGGTTGAGGACACGATCTTCGCGTTCACCGGCTTCAACCAGAACGGGATCACCACCTCGAGCTTCAAGAATATCGACACGACCCGCCAAGTCGGACTCGAGCTGATCGCCGAGGCACGCGATGTCGGCGTGGCCGGCCTGGATATCGACGCCAATGCCGCCTGGATCGACTCGAAGACCGTGCGCAACGACAGCGCGCCGGCGGCCGAGGGCGTGCAGTTCCCGCGCATCCCGCGCTGGCGGCTCAACGCTAACATCCGCTATCAGGTGACCCCGCGCGTGCTGGCCTCGCTCGGCATGCGCTATGCTACCCGGCCCAATACCGACCTTTTCGGCACCCAGCGCGGCGACACGTTCGGCTATACCTCGGAGCTGTTCGCGCTCGATGCCAAGGTGAACTGGAAGATGACCGACAATTTCCGGCTGAGCGCAGGCGTGGACAATATCACCAACAACAAGGCGTGGGTGTATCACCCCTATCCCCAGCGCAGCGTCCTGGTCGAAGCGGGGTGGACGCTGTGAGCGACGGGACCGTCCGCCACGAACGCTGGTTCCGCGCGGTGTGGCGCTGGCATTTCTATGCCGGGCTGTTCTGCCTGCCCTTCATCCTGTGGCTGTCGGTCACCGGCGGCATCTATCTATTCAAGCCGCAGATCGAAGGCTGGCTCTATGCGCCCTACACCCATGTCGCGACGCCCGGCCGCTCGATACTCGCCCCCGAGCAGATCGTCGCGGCCGGCACGGCGGCGGTGCCCGGCGCGGTGCTGCACAAATATGTCCTGCCCGAAGCGCCGGACGACGCCGTCCAGCTGCTCGTCGGCGCCGGCGCGGAAGAAACGCGTGTCTGGGTGCATCCCCAGAGCGGGCAGGTGCTCAAGGCCGTGCCCGAGGAAAACCGTTTCATGCGCGTGGTTTTCCGCCTGCATGGCGAGCTGCTCGCCGGCAAATGGGGCTCGGCCCTGGTAGAGATCGCCGCCTGCTGGACGATCGTGATGCTCTTCACCGGCCTGTTCCTCTGGTGGCCGCGCGGCCGCAAGGGCAAGGGGCTAGGCGGCATCCTCTGGCCGCGCCTCAGGGGCGGCAGGCGCATCTTCTGGCGTGACCTGCACGCGGTGATCGGGCTGTGGGTGTCGATCGGCGCGATCTTCCTGATCGTCTCCGGCCTGCCCTGGGCAGAGAACTGGGGCGACTATCTCAAGCAAGTGCGCATCGCGACCGGCACCGCTGCCGTCCGCCAGGACTGGTCCGCCGGATCCGAGGCCGATGCGGCGGCACGTGCCGATCTCGACAAGGGCGTCCGCGCGATGCTCGACGAGCATGCCGAGCATCACGGCATGACCACGGCGCATGTCGCTCCCAAGGGCCCGGCGCTCGACCGGGTGGTGGCCAAGGCCATGACGCTCGGCCTCGCCGCCCCCGCCGAAGTCAGCCCGCCCACCAGGGCAGGAGGCCGCTGGCTGGTCCAGTCCCAGGCGGAAGATCGCACCCGCCGCGTCTCCGTCGAGATCGGCGACGACGGCGCGGTGATCGGATCGCAGGGCTTTGGCGACCGTCACTGGATCGATCGCGCGGTCGGCTTCGGCGTCGCGGTGCACGAAGGCGCCTGGCTGGGGCTGCTCAACCAGCTCGTGAACCTGCTTGTGCTGGTCGGGCTGGTGCTGCTGGCAGTGTCGAGCGCCGTGCTGTGGTGGCGCAGACGCCCCCAGGGAGTGCTGGGCGCGCCCACTCCCAAGGATCCGTTGCGGCACAGCTGGGCGCTGGTGGGACTCACGATCCTGCTCGGCGTGCTGATGCCGCTGTTCGGCATCACCCTCGCCCTCGCTACCGCCTTCGACCAGCTCATGCGCCGACTCGCTCCGCCGGCTGCCCGCTGGCTGGGCCTGCGCCGCCTCTCTAAATTGTAACCTTCCCGACACGGCCGGGACACGTGCGTTCCGGCAAAACCTGTCTCACGGTCGGCGAGCGGCCGGTGAAACAGGAGGCCTGAAGATGTCCAATCCCCGCATCGCAATCGCACTTCTGGCGCTGGCCACGCTCGTCTCCGGCTCCGCCGCCTGGTCGACCGCCGATGCACGGCTGTCGAACCACACCCCGAGGGTCGCAACCAGGAACTGAGCCAGTTCCGGCATCGCCCGACACTCCCTGTTCCGGACGATGCCAGCGGGTGCGGGCAACCCTCTTCAGCCTGCACCCGCAACCCTGAACGGCCGGCGCGTCTCCCCTTCGCGCCGGCCGTTTTGCTTTGCCGAAATCGTCCACATGACAGGAAGTTAATGCCGCGGGCAGGTCCGGGAAGGACTGGCGGGGTTAACCAGACAGCGCTGGCCATATCCGCGTTCATGGCCGGCAAACCAGCGGCGCCCGGTCCTCCTGCACTCCTCGGGCCGGGCGTCGCACCACCAGACATTGCAATCAGGGCACAGAGGCGATGGAACGTCCGATCTTCTTCGACGCAAGCGGCAAGCGAAACCGCTGGACGATGCGCGCCTTCTTCGCGCTCCTGCTGGTGATCGTGCTGGCCGCCGGTGCGTTCGCGATGACGGTGGTCCGCGTGCCCACCCCGGGCCCACTTGCCATGGCGATGGAGCATCCCCAGCCCCGTTCGCTGAAGCAGCAGGCCAATCACTTGCGCCACAGCTTCGCTTCCTGGCTGCCGCGCGGCAAGGCGCATGCGTCGAGCGCGCCGCTCTCCGTTGGCTTCTACGTGCCTTGGGACGATGCCAGCCGCGCCTCCCTCCGCCGCCACGTGAACGACCTCGATTGGGTCGTGCCGTCGCTCTACAGCGTCACCGGCGCGCAGCACGCAATCGCCGTCACCCCCGATCCCCAGTTCGATACGATCATCGCCGGCGCCACCAGGCGCCCCAAGGTGCTGCCGATGGTGCAGAACGCCACCGGCGACAATTGGGACAGCGCCGGCGCCGCCGCGCTGCTGCGCGATCCCAAGGCGCGCGCCGCCTTCCTCGACGGTCTCCAGCGCACCCTGGTCGCCCGCAAGGCGGACGGCGCCGTGTTCGACTTCGAGGAGCTGCCCACCGCCGCCCAGCCCGGCTATCTCGCGCTGCTGCGCGATGCGCATGCCCGCTTCGCCACGGCGAAGATGAGCGTCTCCGTCACCGTCCCCGCCCAGGACGACGACTGGAACATGAAGGCCTATGCCGCCGCGACGGACAAGCTGATCCTGATGGATTATGACGAGCACGCGCCCGTCACCGCGCCCGGCCCGATCGCCAGCCAGGCCTGGTTCGTCAACCAGATGAACGCCGCGCTCACCCAGGTTCCGGCCGACAAGCTGATCGTCGGCATCGCCAACTATGGCTATAACTGGACCGCCCCCGGCAAGGCCGATCCGATCTCGATCGAAGAGGCCTGGCTGATCGCGCACGACAGCGACGCCACCGTCACCTTCGACAAGGCGAGCGGTAACCAGAGCTTCGCCTATGAGGAGAACGGCACCGAGCACACCGTGTGGATGGCCGACGCCACCACCGCCTGGAACCAGCTGCGCGCCGCCAACATCAAGGGCGTCGGCGGTGTCGCGCTGTGGCGCCTGGGCTCGGAAGACTCGAACTTCTGGCCCGCCCTTGCCGCCGCGCATTCGGGCAAGATCCCCGATCTGCGCCGGATCGAGGCGGTTGGCGACGTCGACGTCGAGGGCTCGGGCGAGATCCTGCGCATCACCAGCACGCCGAGCGTGGGTGCCCGCACCATCGTCCAGAACCCGAACGGCCTGATCGTCGACGAGACCTTCCAGTCGCTGCCCACGCCCTATGTCGTCACCCGCACCGGCTATATGCCCGGCAAGGTCGCGCTGACCTTCGACGACGGCCCCGATCCGGACTGGACGCCCAAGATCCTCGACATCCTGAAGGCCAAGCAGGTCACCGGCACCTTCTTCATGATCGGCGAGAATGCGATGGCCGAGCCGTTCCTCGTCCGCCGCGTCGTCGACGAAGGCAATGAGATCGGCAGCCACACCTTCACCCACCCGAACCTGGCGCTCGCCTCGGCGCGCGGCACAAGGATCGAGCTCAACGCCACCCAGCGCCTGCTCGAAGCCTATACCGGCCGCTCGGTCCGCCTGTTCCGCGCGCCCTATTTCGGTGACGCTGAGCCGACCACCGCGGACGAACTGATCCCCGCGCTCACCGCGCAGCGCGCCGGCTACACCAATGTCGGCCTGCACGTGGACCCGAACGACTGGCAGCGCCCGGGCACCGACGAGATCGTCAACACCGTGCTGCGCGAAGCGGAGGCCGGCAATTACGAGCAGTCCGGCCAGATCATCCTGCTGCATGACGGCGGCGGTGATCGCTCGCAGACCATCGCCGCGCTGCCCCGCATCATCGATGCGCTCCGGGCGAAGGGCTATCAGTTCGTCCCCGTCTCGCAGCTCGCCGGCCTCACCCGCGACCAGGTAATGCCCGAAGTGAAGGGCGCCGATCTTGCCGCGGTGCGGACCGATGTCGGCATCTTCCTCGTCGCCGCGATCATCGGCTTCGCGCTCAAGTGGCTGTTCTTCGTCGCGATCGCGCTCGGCATCGCCCGCGCCCTGGTCCTCGCCGCGCTGGCGGTGAACGGCAACCGCAGGAAGAACCGCCCGGTCGCTCCCGCGATCGATCCCGGCCGCTTCGTCTCGGTGCTGATCCCGGCATATAACGAGGCCAAGGTGATCGAGAACTCGATCCGCCGCGTGCTCGCCAGCGAGCAGGTCAATGTCGAGGTTATCGTGCTCGACGATGGTTCGAAGGACGGCACCAGCGACGTGGTCCGCAACGCCTTCTCCGCCGAGCCGCGCGTCAAGCTGCTCACCCTGGAGAATGGCGGCAAGGCTCGCGCGCTCAACAAGGGGCTGGAGATCGCCCGCGGCGACATTGTCATCGCGCTCGATGCCGATACCCAGTTCGAGCCGCTGACCATCGCCCGCCTCGCCCGCTGGTTCGAGGATGACGAGATCGGCGCGATCGCCGGCAATGCCAAGGTCGGCAACCGGATCAACCTGGTCACCCGCTGGCAGGCTGTCGAATATGTCACCTCGCAGAATCTCGAGCGGCGCGCGCTGGCCAGCCTCGATGCGATCATGGTCGTCCCCGGCGCGGTCGGCGCATGGCGCAAGGCGGCGCTGGACGATGTCGGCGGCTATCCGGTCGACACGCTGGCCGAGGACCAGGACCTGACCATCGCGATCCAGCGCAAGGGCTGGCGGGTCGGCTATGACATCGACGCGGTCGCCTGGACCGAGGCGCCCGAGAGCTTCGGCGCGCTCGCCAAGCAGCGCTTCCGCTGGGCGTTCGGCACGCTCCAGTGTCTGTGGAAGCACCGCGCGATCCTGCGCACCCGCAAGCCCGCCGGCCTCGCGCTGGTCGGCATTCCCCAGGCATGGGTGTTCCAGATCGCCTTCGCGCTGATCTCCCCACTGATCGACGCCGCGCTTCTCGTCTCGATCCTCGGTACCGCGCTGCGTGTCTACCAGCATGGCTGGGCGCAGACCGAGAGCGACGTGATCCGCATGGGGATCTACTGGGTGTCGTTCATGGCGATCGACTATCTGTGCGGCTGGATCGCGTACCGGATGGAGAAGCGCGAGAAGCGCTATCCGGGCCTGCTGCTACTCGCCCAGCGATTCGTCTATCGCCAGCTGATGTACTGGGTGGTGATCCGCGCCGTCGCCAACGCGCTGCGCGGACCCTGGGTCGGCTGGGGCAAGCTGGAGCGCAGCGGCCGGGTGGAAGCCCAGGCCGTGGCCGAGCCGGAAGCCAAGGTGGAAACCCGGACCCCGGTCGCCGCCGAGTGAAGGGGCCGCCGCAGGAGCATCACAGCCAGTACATGCTCGACGAGCGTGCCTGCCGGATGATCTGCCCGATCGCCGCCGCGATGGTCGGCGTCTGCCTCACCGCGATCGGCATCCTCCGGGTGGTGATCGCGGTGCGCAAGGCCAATACGCTGGCCGACGACATGCTGGCGCTCGATTCGGTGCTGTTCCTGATCGCGACGCTGACCAGCTATTTCGCGATCCGCCACGGGCCGACCAAGCGCCTGCACGAGCTGGAGCGGATCGCCGACGTGACCTTCATCGCGGCCATGTCGCTGATGACGGTGGCGGCACTGGTGATCACCTACGCGCTGGCGGTGTGACCCTATTCTCTCTCCCGCAAGCGGTAGAGGGACTGGCGCTTAGAACCGCAACACCGCCCGCAGCCCCGGACCGGCATCCTCCAGCGCGAAGCTCCCCTGGTGCAGCCGCGCCACCGCCTCGACCAGCGACAGCCCCAGGCCGGACCCGGCAATATGCCGCGCCGGATCGAGCCGCCCGAAGCGGCTCAGTGCCTCAGCGCGGCGCGCCTCGGGAATGCCCGGCCCGTCGTCCGCCACCGACAGCGAAACCCCGCCGCCTTCGCGCGCGGCTCTCACCGTTATCCGATGCCCGCCCTCGGCGTATTTGGTTGCGTTCTCGATCAGGTTGCCCAGCGCCTGCCCCACCAGCTCGCGGTGCAGCGCCATGTGCAGGCCGGACTCCGCCTCGACCGCGATCTCGAAGCCCCGATCCTCGGCCAGCGGGCCATAGACTTCGGCCAGATCCTCAAGCAGCGCCGCGATGTCGGTGTCGACGAAGCGGTCGCGCCCGATCCCGGCTTCGGCGCGGCTGATCAGCAGCGCGGTGGAGAGCATGCCGAGCAGCGTCTCCGCCTCGCCCGAGACCCTTTCCAGCGCCGCCAGCGCGGTCTCGTCCTCGGTCTCGATGATCGCGCGTTCCAGCGCCACCTTGATCCGGGTGACCGGCGATTTCAGGTCATGCGCCAGCCCGTCGGTCATCATCCGCAGTTGCGAGACCAGCGCCTCGATCCGGTCGAGCATCGCATTGACCGACTGGCCCAGCGCATCGAACGCGTCGCCGCTGCCGTCGATCGGCACGCGCCGACCTAGCCGGCCCTCGCCCACTTCGCGCGCGGTGCTCACCACGCCCTGGATCTGGTTGGAGAGCACCCTGCCGATCAGCAGCGCACTGAGCAGCGCGAAGATCACGCCGATCACCAAAGCCGCGGTGATCGCTTCCTCGTTCACCCGCGCCAGGCGCACGCTGGAACTGATGACGTGCCCCGCCAGCAGCAGCTCGCCATTGGGCAAGGTGGTGGAGGATACCCCCATCAGCTCCGCCCGGTCGCTGCCGGTGCGGTAGAGCTCGATTGCCTGCCAGTCGGTCCGGGCCGGGATCACCGTCGGCCAGTCGCCCAGATTGCCGCGGATCGGGTCCTGCCTGGCGGTGGCGAGCAGGATCACAGGCGGGCTGGCATGCGCCTGCTCTAGCCTGGCATCAATCAGCCGCCGCAACCCCTCGTCCCCGCCGGCGCGCCAGGCCGAGACCAGGTCGTCGCGCAGTTCGGCGACCAGGGTCTTCTGCTCGGCCGCCAACGCGCGTTCGCTCGCCTGCTGGACGAACAACAGGATGCCGCCGGTGACGATGAGCTGAACGAGGAAGGCGACGATCACGAAGCGCGCCGTCACCGAACGCGCCAGCGGCCCCAGACGGAGCGTCATCTCAGGCTGCCGGGCCGAGCCGATAGCCGGCGCCGCGGATCGTGTGGAGGATCGGCTCGCCACCATCGTCCAGCTTCTTGCGCAGCCGGCTGATATGGACGTCGATCACGTTGGTCCCCGGATCGAAATGATAGTCCCACACGCCTTCGAGAAGCATGGTGCGGGTAATCACCTGGTCCGGGTGGCGCAGGAAATATTCGAGCAGGCGAAACTCGCGCGGCTGCAGGTCGATCACCCGGGCGCCCCGCTTCACCCGCCGCGACAGCAGGTCCATCTCGAGGTCGCCGGAGTTGAGCTTGGTCACCGCGCCCTCGGCCGCCCCGCGCTTGCGCAGCAGCAAGCGCACGCGGGCGAGGAGTTCGGCAAAGGCGAAGGGCTTCACGAGATAGTCGTCGGCGCCCGAGGTGAGCCCGCCGACCCGGTCGTCAGGGGTGCCGAGCGCGGAGAGGATGATGACCGGAGTCTCGATCTTCGCGGCACGCAGCGCACCGAGCACGGCCATTCCGTCCATGCCCGGCAGCATGCGGTCGAGCACGATCGCGTCGTAACTGCCGTCACTGGCGAGGAACAGGCCGTCGCGCCCATTGTCGGCGCGGTCTACCGTGAACCCCTCTTCGGTCATTCCTTTGACGATGTACGCGGCGGTGGCCTCGTCATCCTCCACCAGCAGCAGCTTGTGCCCCATTCTCTCCACTCGCACTTCGCAAGAGCTTGAGATGGCGTAGCTGCTTTTGGTGGACCAAGTCGAGATATACCTCTGGATGACGGTCGTCACGCAGGTAACGCCGCGCCTGGTCGAGCGTGTCGATCCCGCGGCCATCGATCGCCACGATCGCGTCGCCCACTTCCATCCCGTCCTGCGCCGCCTCGCTGCCCGAGCGCAAGCTGGTGACGACCAGCCCGTGCGCAGCGCCGCTGGGGGTCTCTGCGGTGAAGCCGGGGAACATGTTGGCGCCGGTCTGTGCGGCGAAGACGTGGTTGATTCCCGATCGCCAGGCCCAGCCCAGGATCACCATGGCGCTGAGCGCGAAAGAGAGGACGAGGATCAGCACGAACCCGTCGGTCCCGCGCATCGCGCGGCCGGCGGTCCTGGCGTCTTCCCGGATTTCATTGGTGGTCATTTCGAGCATCGGGATGCCCGCCATAGGTCGGCAAGTCACGTTAAGCTTTGGTCATGATCCGGCCACTCCTTCGCGAACTGCGACAGGCTACACGGCGAGCAGTTTCAAGGAGTTCGCGCATGCGCCGTAGCCGCCGCAAGTTGAAGATCGCCCTGGTCGCCCTAGCGCTGGTGCTCGCCGGATTCACCGGCTTCCTGACCTATATCGGCTATTTCGGCGGCCCGGTCTTCTATGACATCGCCCCCACCAAACCCACGCCCCCGCATGCGCGCGGCCTGGCGGTGGTGCTGGTCTCGGGCGATATGGGCTTCAAGATCGGCATGGGGCCGGAGATCGCCAGGCGCTTCGCCGCAGAGGGCGTGCCCGTGGTGGGTGTCAGCTCGCTCGCCTATTTCCGCCAGCAGCGCAGCCCGGCCGAGGTCCAGGCGCTGATCGCCGCCGCCGCGCGCCGCGCGCTCGCCTTCGGGCACGCGGACCGATTGGTGATGATCGGCCAGTCCTTCGGCGCGGACATGATGCATGTCGGCCTGACCGGCCTGCCCGCCGACCTGCGCGCCAGGGTGAAGGCTGTCGCGCTGGTGGTGCCCACCGACACCGTCTTCTTCCGCGCATCACCCAACGAGCTGTTCAACTGGGCCAAGCCCGATGCGATGGCGCTGCCTACCGGCCGCCAGCTCACCTGGGTGCCGACGCTCTGCGTGCAGGGCGTGGAAGAGACCGACAGCCTCTGCCCGAAGCTGACCCAGACCAATGTCCGCCGCATCGTGCTGCCGGGCGGGCACATGCTCCACCATGATCCGGACGCGCTGTTCAAGGCGCTCCACACCGGCATCGCCAACATTACCAATATTTAGGTTTGGGATCACGCGGCGGACAGCCGCGCCTACCTAGAGCGGGCCGCGACAACGGACCAACAGAGGGACATTCGACATGCGCTTCGGCAAGATCCTGGCCGGCCTCGGCCTCGCCGCCACGGTGCTCGGCACCATGCAGGCCTCCGCCCAGGCTCCGGTCGCCGCCGCGACCGGCGTGATGGGCACCTGGGTCAATCCGCGCGGCACGGTGAAGGTGCAGACCGGCGCGTGCGGCGACAAATTGTGCGGCTGGGTGGTCTGGGCCAATGCCGAGGCGCAGAAGGACGCGAAGGACAGCGGCGTCGCCAAGCTGATCGGCACCGAACTGCTCCAGGACTATCACCCCACCGGCAACGGCAAGTGGCAGGGCCGGGTCTATGTCCCCGACATGGGCCAGACCTTCTACTCGAAGATCGAACAGCAGGGCCCGAACAGCCTGAAGATCAGCGGATGCATCCTGGGCGGCTGGATCTGCAAGTCGCAGGTCTGGCAGCGCGGCTGAGGGCCGACGCGATGCGCCCCGCCCACAAAACCGCGCTCCAGATCGGCGCCGTCATCGGCATCGTCGCGCTCGCCTTCGCGGCGCTGCACGGGCTGCTCCACGAGGTCCGCTGGCGCGACGTGCGCCACGCCTTCCACGCGATCGGTGCCTGGCAGGTCGCCGGCGCGCTGGCGCTGACCGTCGGCAGTTACCTGATGCTGACGCTGTACGACGTGCTGGCGCTGCGCATCATCGGCCGTCCACTCCCCTATCGCACTGCCGCGCTCGCCTCCTTCACCAGCTACACGCTGAGCCATAACCTGGGCTTCGCGCTGCTTACCGGCGGTTCGGCACGCTATCGTGTCTACCATGCCGCCGGGCTCGACACCGCCGATGTGGTCAAGGTGATCGCCACCGCGAGCCTGACCTTCTGGTCGGGCGTGGTCGTCATGGCCGGCGCCGCGCTCGCGCTGCACGGCGGCGGGCTTGAGCTCGCCGGCGTCACCATCTCCGCCAGCGTCCAGCGCGCGATCGGCATCGCGATCCTCGCGACAACCCTGGGCGTACTCGCCGTGCTGCGCGCCAGGCCCCGCGACCTGCGCCTCGGGCGCTGGCACGCCCCGCTCCCCAGCCGGACGCAGGCGCTCGGTATGATCGCCACCTCGGCGGTCGACCTCGCGCTCGCCAGCGCCGCGCTGCTGATCCTCGTCCCCGGCGCCGGCCTCCACGCCTTCCCGGCCTTCTTCCTCGGCTATGCGCTGGCGATCATCGCCGCACTGGTCACCCATGTCCCCGGCGGCGTCGGCGTGTTCGAGGCGGTAATGCTCGCGGTGCTGCCGGGCGCCGACCCGTCGCGCATCCTCGCCGCGTTGATCCTCTACCGGCTGATCTACTATGTCCTGCCGCTGCTGGTCGCCGCCGCGCTGCTCGCGGTGCATGAGCGCCGCCAGCTGAAGAAGCCGCTCGCCGCGATCCGCGCGGTCGGTCTGGCGATGCATGGCCTCGCCCCCACCTTCCTCGCGGCACTGGTTTTCGTCGGCGGCATCGTGCTGCTTGTCTCGGGCTCGCTCCCCGCCATCCCCGCGCGCCTGCGCGACCTCCACGCCTTTGTCCCCCTGCCCTTTGTCGAGGCCTCGCACATCGCCGCCAGCCTGGCCGGCACCGCGCTGCTGCTGATCGCCCCCGCGCTCTATCGCCGTCTCGACGCCGCTTTCCTGCTCTGCCGCACGCTACTGCTCGCCGGCGCGCTGTTCTCGTTGATGAAGGGGGTCGATTATGAGGAAGCTGTGATCCTGCTGATCATCGCCGGCCTGCTCCAGCTGTCGCGCACCGCCTTCTACCGCAAGACAGCGCTCACCAGCGCACTCACCGGCCGCGCGCTCCTGTCCGTCGCGGTCGCCGTCGCGCTTGCTACCTGGATCGGCTTCTTCGCCTTCAAGCACGTGCCCTATCAGGACAATCTCTGGTGGGAATTCGCCTGGAAGGGCGACGCCTCGCGCTTCCTGCGCGCCAGCTTCGCCACTGCCGTGGCGCTCACCTGCGTCGCCGTCACCCAGTGGTTCGGCTATGCCCAGCCCAGGCGCGAGGAGCACGCGCCGGACACCGAGCTGCCCCGCCTCGCCCTGGTTCACGCCAACCGCACCGACGCGCTGCTCGCCTATGCCGGCGACAAGCGCTTCCTGCGCTCCGAAAGCGGCGAGACGCTGCTGATGTACCAGGTACAGGGCCAGAGCTGGATCGTGATGGGCGACCCCGTCGGCCCGAAGGAGGAATGGGGCGACCTGCTCTGGCAGATCCGCGAGATGGCCGATGCCGCGCAGGGCCGCCTGCTCCTCTACCAGATCTCGACCGACACGCTGCCGATCGCGATCGACCTCGGCCTTCAGCTGGTGAAATATGGCGAGGAAGCTCGCGTGCCGCTCCCAGGCTTCTCGATGGATGGTTCGGAAAAGCGCTCGCTCCGTCATTCCGATCGCCGCGCCGCCCGCGAAGGGGCGGTCTTCGAGATCGTGCCCTCGGCGCAGGTCCCTGCCCTGATGCTCGAGCTCCGCGCCGTCTCCGATGCCTGGCTCGCCGACAAGGGGCATGGCGAGAAGGCCTTTTCGGTCGGCCGCTTCGATCCCGCCTATATCGCCCGCTTCGATTGCGCGCTGGTCCGCCAGAACGGCAGGATCGTCGCCTTCGCCAATGTCTGGGCGACCGAAAATCGCGAGGAGCTGTCGATCGACCTGATGCGCCATCTCGACGAGATGCCCTACGGCACGATGGACTTCCTGTTCGTCCAGCTGATGATCTGGGGCCGCGACCAGGGCTATCGCTGGTTCAATCTCGGCATGGCGCCGCTGTCGGGCATCGAGTCCCGCCGCCTCGCCCCGATGTGGGCGCGGATCGGGGCGCTGCTCTACCGGCACGGCGACGCATTCTACGGCTTCGAGGGTCTGCGCGCCTACAAGGACAAGTTCTCGCCGGTCTGGACCGCCCGCTACATCGCGGCGCCTCCGGGCCTGGGTCTGCCGCGCGGGATGATCGACCTGCAGACGCTGATCGGCGGCAGCTCGCGCAGCGCGGCGAGGAAGCGGCGGCTGCGGCTGGTGGCGTAAACTACCGCTTCCCCAGCGCAAGCCGGGGAACGGATACGTGGGTGGTCAGTACCGCCCCCACACGAAACGCGACGACAGCGCGAAGTTCCAAACCGCCGCCACGCCGATCCCGGCCAGCGCCGACAGGCGCCAGTCGCCATGCTGGACATTGTGGAGGAACGCCGCGACGCCGACATTGGCCGCCGCGCCCGCGCCGCACACCACGCAGAAGCTGGCCCAGCCGCGCAGCAGCCTGGCCGCGCCCTTCAGCCTTTGCTCGCGATAGGTCAGCGCGTTGTTGAGGAAGAAGTTGAAGGTCATCGCGCCCAGCACCGCGAACATCGTCGCGCCGACGAACGACCATCCGAGCCCGCAGAACAAGGCGGAGAGCACCGCGAAATGCACCGCCGCACCCAACGCACCGATGCCGGAGAACATCACGAAGCGCACCGGCACGACCTTGCCGAACATCCGGTCATAGAGCGCGATCAGATATTCCATCGCCACAACATGATCGAGCTTGGACTCGCCAAGCGCGCGCGCGCGGAACACATAGGGCAGCTCGACGAACTTCAACGGCCGCGGCGAGGCGGTCATGATGTCGAGCAGGATCTTGAAGCCGATTGCCGAGAGCCTGGGCACCAGGTCGCGCACCACGCCGGCGCGGATCATGAAGAAGCCGCTCATCGGATCCGAGAGATCGGCCTTGAGCACCTTGCGCGAGAGCCTGGTCGCGAAGGCCGATTTGGCCACGCGATCCTCGTCCCACTCACCGGTACCGCCGCCATCCACGAAGCGCGAACCGATCGCCACGTCGAGATTCTGGTCACGCTCCAGCGCATCGAGCATCTTGGGCAGCAGGGTCTCGTCATGCTGCAGGTCGCCGTCGATCACCGCAACGAAGGGCGCCGAAGTGGCGCACATGCCCTCGATACAGGCCGAGGAGAGCCCGCGCCGGCCGATCCGCTGGATCACCCGCACCCGCATGTCCTTGCGACCGAGCGCACGTGCCGCATCGGCGGTACCGTCCGGACTGTTGTCGTCGACGAAGATCGCCTCCCAGCTCCGCCCTTTCAGCGCGGCGTCGAGCTTGTCGATCAGCAGCGGCACATTGACCCGCTCGTTGAAGGTGGGGATGACCACGGCAAGTTCGAGATCGGCGCCGGGTGCGATGCGCGCGAAACGCGCAATCTCGCCGTCGAGGAAGAGCTTCATGCGATCCCTTTTCTGGGCCCTTGAATTGGGCCCCGGGAGGGGCGCGCCGGGGCACAGATACGCAATGGCGCGCCCTCCCGGGGGTTCGAGACAGCGAATGCGGTGCCGGGGGACGACTAAGCATTCCTGCCTCGGGGGCATGGTTGAGACGGAGCCCCTGTGGCGATCCCGCAACGCTTTTCAAAAAAATTTAGGCAAAGATTACGGGACTCGCTTTTTCCGTTCTCCGGCGAAAGCCAGGGCCCAGGGTTTCTCCGTCGTAAAGCCTAGAACCCCAGCTCAACCCCAAGCCGCACGGTGCGGGGGCGCAGCGGGGTGATCTGCTTCTCGTCGCGGATCAGCAGCGGTGATCCCAGCGCAAAGCGGTTGCCGCGGGTATCGAGCAGATTGGTCGCCGACAGGGTGATCGCCCGCCGGCCACGCTCCAGTCGCAGCTCCATGCCGGTATCGACATAGTCGCCCTGCGGCTTGCCCAGCACCGGCCCGATGCCCAGCGTCGAGCGCCCGACATAGCGCAGATAGCTGCTCGCCGAGAATTCGGTCTCGCCGCCTAGCGCGGTGCGATAGGCGGCGCCCAGCCGCCCGCTCGCATCGGCGACATTGGGCAGCCGGTTGAAGTCGGACGGTCCCTCGGCGAGCGGGAACACCGCCGCGGAAGGGTCGGTCACCTTCGAAGCGTTCAGATAGAGCGAACCGTCCAGGTCCAGCCCCGGCAGCGGCCGCCAGCGCACCGCCATCCCCAGCGACAGCACCCGCCCGTCGCCGATGTTCGACGTGGTTGGGAAACCATAGCCGTCGATCAGGTCGGCCTGAATGCTGGTCCACCAGGTCATCGATGCGCTGGTCGATACGCTCAGCCCATCGGCGGTGTAGCGCGTGCCCGCCTCGACCGTGGAAAGCCGGTCGCCCTGGAAACGCTGGATCAGGTCGCGCCGTACCGCCAGGCCGCCGGGGCGGAAGCCCTGCTCGAAGCGGCCGAACACAGTGAGCCCGTCGAACGGGCGATAGGCGATCGCGGCCGAGGGCAGCAGCCGTGTCTCGGTGCGCGCCGCCCGCGCACGCGGATCGGCGCGGAAGGCGAAGAAACGGTCTGCGTCCTGCGCATTGCCGGTCAGGTGCGAGCGCGTCAGTCGCCCGCCCGCGGTGATCGTCACCCCGCGCACCGGCTCCACCGTGCCCTCGCCGTAGAGCGTCGCCTCGTCCACGGTGTTGCGCACGCCGGTCAGCGCCGCGCGCATCGACCCATAGCTGCGGTTCACCCGGCCGCGATTCTCCAGGAAGCTCACCCCGATCAGCCATCCGGTACCGCGCGGACCGCGCCGTGACAGCCGCGTCTCCGAGGTGATCATGCTCACCCGGTTGATTTGCTGATAGCCGATCAGCGGGGAGTTCAGCGCGGGCAATGGGAAACCCTGGTTGACGTCGTCGACCGAGGCACCGGCAAAGACTTCGGAGACATATTGCCGGGCATAGGCACCGGCCGTGCTCAGCTCGATATCGCCCCAGCGCTTGCGGGCGACCAGCTCGGCCAGCCAGAAGTCATTCTGGAACGGCTGGGCGATCGGGCTCCTCCGGCTCAGGCCATCGCCCTTGCCGTCCGAATATTGCGCGTCATTGCCCTTGATGCTCTGGCCGACGCCGCCCACGTCGATCGTCCAGCCATCGACTTCCCAGCGCAAGGCCGCGCGGCCACCGGTGGTGCGCACGCTGTTGACGTCAGCCAGCCCGCGCTCGCGGTCGTCGATATAGCCGCCGTCGCGCGAACTGAATGCCAGCGCGCGGAAGGCCAGCTCGCCTTCCTTGATCGGCATGTTGACGATGCCACCCACGTCCCAGCTCGGGTCGCCATGCTGGGTGAGCGAGCCGCCGCCCCAGACCTGGCCGCCACTTGCCCAGAAATCCGGCGCGCGCGGCACCACGCGGACCACGCCGCCCAGCGATCCCGCGCCATAGAGCGTGCCCTGCGGCCCCTCGAGCACTTCGACCCGGCCGATGTCGTACAGCTTCAGGTCGGGATCGGGCGCACTGTAGGTGATCCGGCTGTTGCCCCAATATTGGCCAACCGTCGCCTGGGTCGGCCCGACAAAGCTCGAATCCGCGATGCCGCGGATGAACAGCTTGTTGCGCCCCGGCCCGAGATGGGTGGAAGCGAGGCTGGCGACGCGGTTGGCGATGACATCGCTGCCCTTGCCGCCTTCGGAGACCGGAATATCCTCGCCCTCGACGATCTGCACGCCGCCCGGATAGGCCTTGAGCGGCACATCGCGCTTGCTGCCGGTGACCAGGATCTCGGCCGGCGGCGCATCGGGCTCCTCGCGGGGCGGTGGCGGCGGCACCGGACGATGCCGCACCGGCGGGGCGCGTTCGATCAGCCAGGTGCCGGGGGCAACGCGGCGCGCGCGCGCGCCGGTGCCGCGCAGCATCTCGGCCAGCGCGCCATCGACACTGTGCTTGCCCTTGATCGGCCGCACCGTGATGCCGCCCAATGCGGACTCGCGCAGGCCGATGCTGCTGCCGGTCTGCTTGCCGAGGGTGAACACCGCGGCATCGAGCCGTCCGGCAGGCACGGAGACGCTATGCCGCTTCTCCTGCGCAAGCGCAGGCGAAGCCGCCAGCAAAGCGATCGGAAGGATCAGCTTAGTGCGGTGCACCGTCGATCGCGTCCAGCATCCATCCATTGCCCGCACGGGTCGCACGGGTACCGGTCAGCGCGGCGATGCGCTCGACCACGGCTCCCGGACCGCCCTGGGTAGAGATCGTGCCCGTGAACGGAATGGCTTCCGTTCCCTTCCCCACCCGCACCTTGACGCCCAGGTTGCGGGAGAGATCGGCGGCGACGCGCTCGAGCGTCGCATTGCGATAAACGAGCTGCCCACCGCGCCACGCCCCGATATCGGTGACGATGGTCCGGCTGACTTCGGGGCGGCCGCTGCCGGCAACGCTCAGCGAGTCGCCTGGGCTCAGCCGCACCGCTTCGGCCTGGGGCTGGTAGATCACCGCGCCCTCGGCCACCGAGACGCGCAACCCTGTCTCGTCGCGCACCACATTGAACACGGTGCCGGCATCCTGCAGCGTGACGCCGCCGGTCTTGACGATGAACGGGTTGGCGACGTCGTGGCGTACTTCGAACAGCGCCTCGCCCTCGATCAGTTCGGCGCTGCGCTTGTCGAGCACCGCCACGCGGGTGGCGCCGTTCAGCACCATCCTCGATCCGTCGGCCAGCGCGACTTCGCGGCGCTCGCCGGCGCGCGTGGCATATTCATGCCCGCCGGGGCCGCTGCCCAGGCTGGACCAACCGACCACCACCGCCAACGCGGCGGCGACCGCGCCGCCCGAAATCAGGAACAGCCGCCGTGGCGCGCGCGTCGCCACCGGCTCGGCCTCGGGCACCACCACCGGCGCCGGCGCGAGCTGGAACAGCCCCGCCATCGCCTCATCGGCGTCGAGTGCCTGATTATAGGCCTGCAAGTGCGCGGGATCGCGCTCCAGCCAATCGGCGAAAGCGTCCCAATCGGCGAAAGCCGAGTCCTGCAGCCGGATCACCCACCCCCGGGCGTCCTCTGCAAGAAGTTCCAAAACCTGCCCGTTCATGCCCACCTCAACCCGAGGACGGAGTCGATGCGATCATTCCGCATCGAACCGGTCCTTCAGCTGGGCGAGGGCGCGGTACGCTTTCTGCAGATCCTTTTCCACCGAGCTCAAGCTTATCCCCAATTCCCGAGCGATCGCTGCCTGGCCGAGCCCCTCCAGCCGGTAGCGACGGAAAACCTGATCGACTCGCGGCCCAAGTGCAAGCAGCGTCGTCTCCGCCTCGCGCAATCGCTCGCGCGCGATCAGCACGCGCTCGCCCTGCGGCGCGTGATCGCTGGCCGCAAGGTCCTGCCATTCATGCTGGCGCCGCCCGCGACTCAGGTTGGCGCGCTGGCGATCGCGCAGCACATTCTCGGCGGCGCGGAACAGATAGGAGATCGGATCGGAGACCGGGCGCGCCTCGGCGCCCGAGATCTTGTGCCACAGGTCCTGCAGCACATCCTCGGCATCGTCGCCCGCCCCGCGCGCGGCGAGGAAGCGCAGCAGCCGCGGCCGCTCGTCCTCGAGCACGCGCTGCAAGCCGCTGATCGACGAAGTGGCAGTCATGCCCGAAGCCAAAGCATTGCGCGCTTCTCTTGCCAAGCCTTGGCTGCGAGATGGCGCAATTGCGGCAGCGGAAAGGAGGAGCTCAGGCACCCGCCCGCCGCCGATAGACGATACGGCTGCGGCTCCCCACCGGCACTTCCAGCGCCGGCGCATAGTCGCGCGCCAGCAGCGCGGTCATGTAATCGAGCACTTCGGGGCTCAGGTCGCGGTCGGGCCGGGTGCTGGCGACGACGAATTCGGGCCGCGCCGCCATGATCCGCTTCACCTCGGCCATCGGATCGGCGCCTATCGCGCGCGATTCGCGGGTGAGGCTCAGATGGCTCGGGAACGGCCAGCGCGTCGGCAGGCAGCTGCCGGTCAGCCGGTAGAGCGCCGGTTCCCCGTCGAACACGTACAGGCAATCGCGCAGCTGCGGCCGGATATAGTCCGCCATCCGCTCGACCTGCGGGCCCCAGCCCCGGTCACGGCGATTGTCGTTGACGATGTTGAGCGAGATCGTGGCGATCAGCGCCATCATCGCCACGCCCGCCGGGATCCGCCAACGCGTCCGCCCCGATGCGAGCACCAGCCCCGCCGCCCCGTCGCCGAACCAGGCGGCGGCCAGCACGCAGAGCGGCGCGATCAGCGGCAGCGCATAATGGTCGAAAAAGGTGCCGAAGAGCAGCACGCCGCCGATCGCCGCGATCGCCCAGCCGTCGAGCAGCTTGCGCACATCCTCGCTCACCGGCCGCGCCATGCCGCGCCCCAGCCATGCCGCAATCCCGAGCGGCGCGAGCAAGAGCGCCATCCAGCCCAGCCGCTTGAGCACGATGCCGGTGCCGTCCGAGCTGCGCTCGAGGATCGACAGGAAATTCGCCTGCACGAACGCGTCGCCCTGCCCGATCGCGGCATACCAGCCCCAAGCAGCCAGCGTCGGCAGCAGCGCCGCGGCGATCCAGGCCGTGCCCATCGCGAACAGCCGGCCTCTCCCGACCCCGCGCTGCGCGGCGAACCACAGCAGCGCGAGCCCGAAGAACACGCCTTCGAACAGCGCGGTATATTTCACCTGCATCGCCGCGCCGATCAGCAGCATCACGACCAGCCCGCCGGCGAAGCCCAGCCAGTCGAAGCCTGGGCGACGCACGATACCGGTCATCGCCCAGGCCGCGAGCGCGACGAACAGATTGTAGAAGACCGGCGACTGGCCGGCCTCGCCGCCGAATATGCCGAGATAGAGGATATAGACCACGCCCGCCGCCGCCGCGCCGTGCGGCCCGGCCAGGTTGCGGGCGATCCGCGCGATGACGAAGGCCGTGGCCACCGCGAACAGCGTCGCCACCAGCTGATATGCCAGCACGCCTTCCCCGCCGAGCAGGCGGATCGCGGCATAGATCAGGAACAGCCCGATTGGCTTGCGGTCCCAAATGTCGACATAGGGCAGCGCCCCATGGAGCATCCGGTCGCCGGTCAGCAGGTAGAATTCGTCATCGACCTGGACGACGGGATTGCCGAACTGCGCAGCCCGCGCGACGATCGCGACGACCAGCAGCAGCGCGGCCAGCAGGGCCGGGTTGCTCGCCCACACCCGCGTCGCCGCTGCCACCCGTGCCGTCCAGGGCAGATGCCCGGGCTCGACCAGCCGCAATGGCCGGTGGCGGGGCGCGTCGAGCAGGGTGCGGGCTGGGACGTGCTGCATACTCAACCTGAAAACTGGGTTCAGGTCGAGACGGAGCTACGGCGCCGATCCCGCAAGGCGATCGCGACCAAACGGCACTCCTGAACGATGGAGCGCCGGTTCGATCGGCGATCAGCTCCTCAGCTGCGCGGCGGCTTCGGGTAGGGCACGAAATCGCCCAGACCCACCCAGCCGGTAACCGAGCGCAGGCCGGTGTCGTACAGCCGCACCGTGTCGATCCGGCAGAGCTGGCTCAGCGTCGTCTCGGTGACGAGCACGTCGGTCCAGTCGAGCGTCTGCGCACCGCTCCGGGGGCGGTTCACATATTTCACGCCGTTGTTCATCTCGTAGATGATCGCGGTCCCGTCGATGATCTTCGACGAGCGGATGTCGCGCAGGTTGATGCAATCCACCGGCTTGCCGGCAGTACGCCCGGCGACCGCCTTGGCGATCTCGGCCTCGCCGTCCTTCTGCCCGGCCGCGGCGGCCGGCATGGCCAGCCCGGCCAGCAAGGCGGCGCCGAGAAGCTTGATCGAAATCCTGTTCATGGCACTGTCCTTTCGAGCCCCCATGATCCGATGACGGAGCATATAAGCACGATCCGCATCCGGGTCATCGGCTCGCCGGGCGATTTTGTGTCGCAATCGGTATTATCGCTCCAGCCGCCGCACCGCATCGGCGACGCTGTAATCGCTCCGCTCCACCACCCCTTGCGCGCCCGCTGCATGCAGCAGGTCGCGCACCCGGTCGTGCACCCGCGCATAATGGACCCGCAGCCCCTTCGCCCCCATCCCCCGATCGAACTCGAGCAGCGCGTCGAGCGCCGTGCTGTCGATATCGATGCTCTCCTCCAGGCTGATCACCACCGCGCGCAGGTCCGGCTCGGCCAGGGTCCGCCGCGCGATCTCGGCGAACATCCGCTCGGCATTGGCGAAGAACAAAGGGGCCGCCGGCCGCCAGATCGCGATTCCGGCGAGCATCACCGCGTCGTGGTGGCGGTAGGCATCGACAAAGTCATGGCTCTCCCCCAGCCGCCCCAGTCGCGCCAGGCGGGCATTGCCGAAGCGCTGCACCAGCGCCGCGAGCGAGAGCAGGATCGCGCAGAGCATGCCGTCGAGCACGCCGAGCACCAGCACGCCCAGCGCGGCGGCGAGCGCGATATACTGGTCGCGGTTGAGCCCCCAGAGCCGCAGGATCGGCCGCGGATCGAGCGAATGGGTCAGCGCCGCGATCACCACTGCCGCCAGCACCGGCTGGGGCAGCAGCGCGACCAGCGGCATCGCGAACAGCACCAGCGCGCCCAGCGCCAGCGCCGCCGCCGTGCCGGCCAGTCGCGAGCGTGCGCCCGACGCCTCGTTCGCCGCGCTGGCGGAGAGTCCCGCCCCCACCGGCATCCCCTGCACCAGCGCCGACGCGAGATTGGCCAGCCCCAGCGCGCGCAACTCGCGGCCGGAATCGAGCAGGTCGCCGTGGCGCAGCGCCAGCGTCCGCATCGTCCCCCAGCTCTCGGCCAGCAGGATCAGCGCCAGCGGCACCGCGACCTGCGCCGCTTCCAGCAGCATCGCCGGTGAGTAGGCCGGTATCGTCGCCCTCTCCGGCATCAGCGCGATGTGCCCCACCGTCGCCACGCCATGTGCCTGGAGTTCGAGCAGTCCGGAGGCCGCGACGCCCGAGACCAGCACGATCAGCGCCGCCGGTACGCCGGGCCAGCGCCGCAGCACCAGCAGCGTCGCCAGCGCGGCCAGCCCCACCGCCAGGCTCGGCACATGCCAGTGCGGTACGGCCCGCAGCACGGCGAAGCCGGTATCGAACAGGCTCCCGCTCGGCGCGTGCACGCCCGCCAGCACCGGTAGCTGCTTGACGCTGATCGTGATCGCCAGTCCGAAGGCGAAGCCGCGGAGCACCGGATGCGAGATGAATCCGGTCAGCCCGCCCAGCCGGAACGCCCATGCCAGCAGGAACAGCAGCCCGGCCAGCGCCACCGCCATCATCAGGAACAGCGCACGCATTCCCTCGCCGCCCGGCACCGCAGCCAGCGAAGCGGCGAGGATCGCCGCGGAGGAGGACGTCGCCGATACGATCGCGAACCGGCTCCGCCCGACCAGCGCATAGACGAGCGTGCCGACCAGCGCCGCCAGGACCGCATGCCCCGGCGCCATGCCCGCGATCCCGGCATAGGCCACCGCCTCGGGCAGCATCAGCCCGGCAACCGCGAGGCCGGCGACGATATCGGCACGAATCTTCAAATGGCCCCTCCCGGAGCCCCACCTCTGCGCCCGCTTGCGATGGATGGGAAGCCGCCCGCCTCTCTCCTTCCGTCATGCTGAATCTGTTTCAGCATCGAACTCTCCATAAGCGACACCGCCAGACCCTGAAGCAAGTTCAGGATGACGAAGATATTTGAGGTCGTCGGAATTCCCCTTCGGTTCCCCGGCGAAAGCCGGGGCCCAGAGTAACAGGCGACACGGCAGAGAAACCCTCGTCCCCGACCTTCGCCGGGGAACTGCTTGGGTTGCACGTCATCAAAACCCTAGCGAAGCTGCCTTTTCTCCAGCTTCCGCGCCAGCGTCCGCCGGTGCATCCCCAGCCGCCGGGCGGTCTCGGAGATGTTGAAGTCCGTCTCCACCAAAGTCTGGTGGATATGCTCCCATTCCACCGTCTTGATCGACGAGGGCCGGCTGGCGATCTGCGCGTCCGGATCGCCTTCCTCCCGGCCGAACGCCGCCTCGATATCGTCGGTGTTAGAGGGCTTGGCGAGATAATAGGAAGCGCCCAGCTTGATCGCCTCCACCGCGGTGGCGATGCTGGCGAAGCCGGTCAGCACGACGATCTTCATCCCCGCATCGGTGGCGCGCAGGCTCTGGACGCAGGCCAGGCCCGAGGCCCCGCCTAGCTTGAGATCGACCACCGCATAGCCGGGGTGGAAATTCTCCAGCAGCACGGTCAGGTCCTCATGGCTCGCCGCAGCCTCGACGATATAGCCGCGCCGTTCGAACGAGCGTCGCAGCGTCCGGGCAAAGGCCTCGTCATCCTCGACGATCAGCAGCTTGCGGATTGCGCTCATGCCTGTTCCTCCCCGGGGCGGGCGATCGCGTCAAGCGGCAGGCGGATGCGGACCACCGCCCCGCTGCCCGGAAGATTCTCCGCGCTTGCCGTGCCCCCCAGCTTGCGCAGCACGTTGACGAGCAGGAACAGCCCCAGCCCGCCGCCCGGCTTGCCCTTACTCGATCGATAGGGCTGGCCGAAGCCGGCGAGCATCTCGGGCGCGAAGCCCGGTCCCTCGTCGGCGATGTCGATCACCAGGTCGTCATGGTCGCGCAGCGCGGTGATGCCGATCCAGTCGGAAACCTCCGCCGCGTTGTCGATCACGTTGCTCAATACTTGGCGAAGCCCCGGATCGGAGACGATCGCCACGTCCGGCTCGAAATGATCGGCATAGTCGAGCGTGCCGGTCAGCCGGCTCGCGCGCCAGTCGGCGACCAGCGAGTCGAGGAACTGCCGCACCGTGGTGAATTCGGAGGAGAGCCCCCGCGCCTCGCCGGCCGAGGCCAGGATGCCGCTGACGATCGTCTTGCAGCGCGCCACCTCGGCCTGCATGTCGGCCACGTCCTGCGCCAGGTCCCGGTCGCCTGCGATGCGCGGCATGCGCTGCCAGTCGCCCAAGATCACCGAGAGCGAGGAGAGCGGCGTGCCCAGTTCGTGCGCCGCCCCGGTGGCGAGCAGGCCCATGCGGACGATGTGATCCTCCTCGGCGGCGCGCTGGCGGATCTCGGCGCGCTCGGCATCGCCGTCGCGCAGATTCCGGGCGATGCGGGTGATCAGCGAGACCAGCAGCACCGCGATCAACGCGAAGCAGATCAGGCTGCCCGCCAGATAGAGCCGGAAGGGGTCGTTGACGCCGGTCGGCAGGTCGAGCGGCACCGGATTTATCGCGATGCCGAACACCGCCAGGCTGGTCGCGCCGACGATCAGCCAGCTCGATCCCGGCTGGAGCAGCATCGCCCCGGTCACGACCTGGAGCAGGAACAGCGAGGCGAAGGGGTTGGCGAGGCCGCCGGTGAAGTGGAGCTGCCAGGCGAGCGCCGCGACGTCCGCCAGCATCGCCAGGGTCAGCTCCCAGTTGGTGATCGCCGCGCGCCGGTCCAGCAGCGGATAGGTCGCCAGGTTGATGCCGATCAGCACCAGCGGGGCGATGAACAGCGGGACCAGCGGCAGCTTCACGCCCATCACGAAATGGACAAAGCCGATCGTGCCCAGCTGGCCACCGACAGCGATCCAGCGCAGCTGCACGAGCAGCCACATGTTGCGCCGGCCGGGGTCGGTATCCTCCTGCCCCCGGGCGTGGATCACTGGGCGCTTCCCCGCCGCCAGCCGATGAACCAGGCGCCCCACAGCGCCATCGCGCACAGCCCGAACCAGGTCAGGGCGTAGACCAGGTGATTGTCGGGGAACTTGACCACGGTCAGCCCACCCACCGGCCAGCCGCCCGGATTAGGCGTGGCATCCGCGTCGATGAAATAGGGTGCGACCTGTCCGAGCCCATGGGCGCTGGCGATAGCCGCGACGTCGCGCGAATACCAGCGATTGGCCCTGGGCTCGTTTGCGCGGAGGAACCCGCCGCCGGGCTCGGTGACACGCAACAGCCCGGTCACCTGCAGATAGCCGGGCCCGGCGGGAACCTTGTCGCGCATCGCGTCGGGGATGAAGCCGCGATTGACCAGCAGGGTGAAATCGCGGGTCTTGAGCGGGGTCATCACCCAATAGCCCGAACCGCGTTCGGTCACCGCCTTCACCAGCGTGGCGCGGTCGTTGAGGAGAGTGCCGGTGGCGGTGACGCGGCGATAGGCGTCGGTCCTGGCGGTGATCGCGCTCCAGGCGCCGGGCCCGGGCGCCGCTGCGGGCGTGCCGTGCGCACGGCTCTCGACCGCGGCAATCAGCTCATGTTTCCAGACGCGGCGCTCGAGCTGCCAGATGCCCAGCCCCGCCAGCAGCCCCGCGCAGACGAGCATCGCAACCGCGATGCCCCATCTGACGCGGGGCCGGGGTTCATCGTTCACGGAAGCTGGCTCGGATCGACCATCGGCATCATGTTCGCGTTGAGGTGGTACATCACCCACAGCGAACCCGAGAGCATGATCACCACGACGATGATCGTGAACAGCAGCGCGGTCATCGTCCAGCCACCCTCGGCCTTGGGCTTGAGGTGGAGGAAATAGACCATGTGGACCACGATCTGGACCATCGCGAACGCCATGATCGCCGCGGCGGTGACGCCGTTCGAGAACGGGCGTTCCATGACGAGGTAGAACGGGATCGCGGTCAGGATGACCGAAAGCACGAAGCCGATGACATAGTCGCGCATCGAACCGTGCGGAATCTCGACGCCGTGGCCGTGATCCCCGTGGTCATGGGTGTCGTGGCTCATCGCAGCATTCCCATCAGATAGACAAAGGTGAAGACGCCGATCCAGATGACGTCGAGGAAGTGCCAGAACAGGCTCAGGCAGGCCAGGCGGCGCTGGTTGGCGGCGGTCAGGCCGAAGCGGCTCACCTGCACCATCAGCGTGATCAGCCAGATCGAGCCGAAGGTGACGTGCAGGCCGTGCGTGCCGACCAGGGTGAAGAAGCTCGACAGGAACGCGCTGCGCCACGGGCCCGCGCCCTCATGGATCAGCTCGCTGAACTCGTAGAGCTCGATGCCGAGGAAGCAGCCGCCGAACACCAGGGTGATCGCCAGCCACACGAGTACCTGCGTCTTGTTGCCCTTTGCCATGCCGAGCATCGCGAAGCCATAGGTGATCGACGAGAACAGCAGCATCGCCGTGTTCAGCGCGACCAGCGGCAGGTCGAACAGGTCCTTCGGCCCCGGGCCGCCGGCGAAATTGCCGCCGAGCACGGCGTAGCAGGCGAACAGGATCGCGAAGATGAGGCAGTCGCTCATCAGGTAGATCCAGAAGCCCAGCATCGTGCTGTAGCCTTCCGGGTGCGGATGCTCGTCCAGGTCGTAGAAGCGGACCGGTTCGTCCGCGGCGGGAATCGTCGTGGTGCTCATCGATCAGGCTCCGGCGAGCTGGCGCGTGCGCGCAGCCTCGGTCTCGGCAACGACTTCGGCGGGAATGTCGAAATCGCGCTTGTAGTTGAAGGTATGGAAGATCGCGCCGCCGATCAGCGCCACGAAGCTCACGCCGACCAGCCACCAGATGTGCCAGATCAGCGCGAAGCCGATCAGGGTGCTGATGCCGGCGAGGATCACGCCCGCGCCGGTGTTGCTCGGCATGTGGATGTCCTTGAAGCCGGTGAGCGGACGCTCGCAGCCGCGGCTCTTCATGTCGTACCAGGCATCCAGGTCATGGATGACGGGCGTGAACGCGAAGTTGTACTCCGGCGGCGGCGATGAGGTCGCCCACTCCAGGGTACGGCCGTTCCACGGATCGCCGGTCACGTCCTTCAGCTCCTCGCGCTTCCAGATGCTCACCGCGAACTGGACCAGCATCGCGCCGATGCCGGCGGCGATCAGGGCAGCGCCGAGCGCCGCGACGACGAAGAAGATCTGCAGGCTGGGGTCGTCGAACACCCGCATGCGGCGGGTCACGCCCATCAGGCCCATGATGTAGAGCGGCGTGAAGGCCATCCAGAAGCCGACCACCCAGCACCAGAAGCTCACCTTGCCCCAGAAGACGTTGAGCTTGAAGCCGAAGGCCTTGGGCCACCAGAAGTTGATCGCCGCGAACAGGCCGAACAGCACGCCGCCGATGATCACATTGTGGAAGTGCGCGATCAGGAACAGCGAGTTGTGCAGCACGAAGTCGGCCGGGGGCACGGCGAGCATCACGCCGGTCATGCCGCCGATCACGAAGGTCAGCATGAACGCGACGGTCCACATCATCGGCAGCTCGAAGCGGATGCGGCCGCGATACATGGTGAACAGCCAGTTGAAGATCTTGGCGCCCGTCGGGATCGAGATGACCATCGTCGTGATGCCGAAGAAGCTGTTGACGCTGGCGCCCGAGCCCATGGTGAAGAAGTGGTGCAGCCAGACGAGATACGACAGGATCGTGATGACGATCGTGGCATAGACCATCGACGAATAGCCGAACAGCTTCTTGCCCGAGAAGGTCGAGGTGACTTCCGAGAACACGCCGAACAGCGGCAGGATCAGGATGTAGACCTCCGGGTGACCCCAGATCCAGATCAGGTTCACGTACATCATGGCGCTGCCGCCGAAGTCGTTCGTGAAGAAGTTGGTGTGGGCGTAGCGGTCAAGACCGAGCAGCGCGAGCACTGCGGTCAGCACCGGGAAGGACGCGACGATCAGCACGTTGGTGCAGAGCGAGGTCCAGGTGAACACCGGCATCTTCATCAGGGTCATGCCGGGCGCGCGGAGCTTGAGGATCGTCACGATCAGGTTGATGCCCGAAAGTGTCGTGCCCACGCCCGCGACCTGCAGCGCCCATAGATAATAGTCGACGCCGACCCCGGGGCTGTAGAGGATCCCCGAAAGCGGCGGATAGGCCAGCCAGCCGGTCTGGGCGAACTCGCCGACGAACAGCGAGGCCATCACCAGCACCGCGCCGCCGGTCGTCATCCAGAAGCTGAAATTGTTCAGGAACGGGAACGACACGTCGCGCGCGCCGATCTGCAGCGGCACGATGTAGTTCATCAGGCCGGTGACGAACGGCATCGCCACGAAGAAGATCATGATCACGCCGTGGGCGGTGAACACCTGGTCGAAGTGGTGCGCGTTCAGGTATCCCTCGGACCCGTTGAACGCGAGCGCCTGCTGGAGGCGCATCATCAGCGCGTCGGCGAAGCCGCGCAGGAACATCACGAGGCCCAGGATCATGTACATGATCCCGATCTTCTTGTGGTCGACACTGGTGAACCAGTTCTTCCACAGATAGCCCCAGAGCTTGAAATAGGTGAGCGCGGCGACGAGGCCGATGCCGCCAAGGGCGACGCCACAGAAGGTCGCCACGACGATCGGCTCGTGCAGCGGCAGCGCGTCGAGCGACAGCTTGCCCAGGATAGGGCTAACGGGTGCGGGTTGCGGGATCATAATCTGCTTCGCGATCAGGAAAGAGGACGCGGCCGGGTTTCGGACGCAACGCTGGGAGCGGTCGGGGTCGGCTCCGCCGAAGGCTGCCTCAGGCCGGCACCGGCGAGCGGTGCCTGCCTGATCGGCTTGGGCTGGGCGCGGACGGCGACGTCCATCTTGTCGGCGCAGATCTCGCCGACGAAGCTCTTGCCGCCATGCATGTGAGTGCCGGTGGCGCTGGTCTTGTCCTCGACGTGGCGGACATTGTGCAGCCCGGCCTTGCCCATGCCGCCCTCGGCATCGAGCGCCATCATCTGGTGCATGCACATCTTGCCCGGCTGCACGCACAGGTTGGTCACCCGATCGAACAGCCCGGTCTCCACCGCGGCGAAGCGGCGCACCGGATCGCCCTCGCTCGGGCGCTCGAGCTGGAGATAGGCCGCGCGGTCCAGGTTGCCGCCGGCCTTCTTGGCTTCGGCCACCCAGGCGTCGAACCCGGCCTGGTCCACGCTGTGCGCCTTGAAGCGCATCTTCGAGAAGCCATGACCGCTATAATTTGCCGAGAAGCCCTGGAAGACGCCGGTCTTGTCAAACACGGCATTCAGCGGGGTCTCCATCGCCGGCATCGCGTAGATCTGGCCGGCCAGCGCGGGGATGTAGAAGGAGTTCATCACCGACGAGGCCGAGATCCGGAAGCGGATCGGGCGGCCCACCGGAGCGGCCATCTCGTTGACCGTGGCGATGCCCTGCTCGGGATAGATGAACAGCCACTTCCAGTCGAGTGCGACGACCTGGACCTCAAGCGGCTTCACATTGGCCGCCACCGGCTGGTTCGGGCCCGTGCGCGCCAGCGGGCGGTACGGATCGAGCAGGTGGGTGCTCACCCAGGTGATCGCGCCAAGGCAGATGATGATGAGCAGCGGGGCCGACCAGATCACCAGTTCCAGGCCGGTCGAGTGATCCCAGTCCGGCTCGTAATGCGCTTCCTTGTTCGACTCGCGATAGCGCCAGGCGAACAGGACGACGAGCGCCATCACCGGGATGATGATCAGCAGCATCAGCAGCGTCGACACGATCACCAGGTCACCCTGTTGACGGGCGACATCGCCGGCGGGGTTGAGCACGACCATGTCGCATCCGCACAACAGCGCGAAAGCCGGCAGGGTCAGCAGCGCACGGAGGCGTGCGGAGAGCGGACGGGGTCTAGGCATGGCGGGCGCCTAGGCCCCCGATGTTGCACCGCACATAGGACATTTTGTCCAATCCCTGCGTTGTCTGCTATGGCGCAAGAGCGCCGCGCCGGGGCTATCTTAGCCCCCTTAACGGCATTATGAAACGCGCTTGCGCTGCGCGTGTTGCAGGAAAGTTCGAACTCGATGAGCGGTGAACCCGTCCCCACCCTTACCGCCGAGCGGGATGCCCGCGCGCTGCACAGCGACGGCCATGCCATCCATCCCGGCGAGATCGCCATCGGCGTGATCATCGGGCGCACGTCCGAGTTCTTCGATTTCTTCGTCTACGCCATCGCCTCGGTGCTGGTCTTCCCGAAGCTGATCTTCCCGTTCCTCGATCCGCTGCAGGGCACGCTCTGGTCGTTCGCGATCTTCGCGCTCGCCTTCATCACCCGTCCGGTCGGTACGCTGATCTTCACCGCCGTCGACCGCGCCTATGGCCGCGGCGCCAAGCTGACGATCGCGCTGTTCCTGCTCGGCGGCTCGACCGCCTCGATCGCCTTCCTGCCCGGCTATGCCGAGGTCGGCCTCGCCGCGCCGCTCCTGCTCGCGCTGTTCCGCATGGGCCAGGGCGTGGCACTGGGCGGCACCTGGGATGGCCTCGCCTCGCTGCTCGCGATCAACGCACCGAGCGACAAGCGCGGCTGGTATGCGATGATCCCGCAGCTCGGCGCGCCGCTCGGCCTGTTCGTGGCCAGCCTGCTCTTCGCCTTCTTCATCGCTGCGCTGCCGGCCGAGGACTTCCTCGCCTGGGGCTGGCGCTATCCCTTCTTCGTCGCCTTCGCGATCAACGTGGTTGCGCTGTTCGCCCGCCTGCGCATCGTGGTGACGCCGGAATATGCCCGCCTGTTCGAAGACCGCGAGCTCGAGCCCGCGCCGATCTCCGAGACGGTCAGCGCCGACTGGCGGATCATCGTGATGGGCGCCTTCGCCCCGCTCGCCAGCTTCGCCATGTTCCACATGGTCACCGTGTTCCCGCTCTCCTGGGTGTTCCTCTACACCGAGAACAGCCCGGTCGACTTCCTGGTGATCGAAGCGGTCGCCGCGATCGTCGGCACCATCGCGATCGTCATCTCGGGCAGCCTGGCCGATCGTGTCGGCCGCCGTACCCTGCTCGGCAGCTCGGCCGTCGCGATCGCGGTGTTCAGCGGCTTCGCCCCGCAGCTCCTCTCCTCGGGCGAGGCGGGCGAGATCGTGTTCATGCTGTTCGGCTTCGCGCTGCTCGGCATCTCGTTCGGCCAGTCGTCGGGCGCGCTGTCGTCGATGTTCACCAAGTCGCACCGCTACACGGGCTCGTCGCTCACCTCGGACCTCGCCTGGCTGTTCGGCGCCGCCTTCGCGCCGCTGATCGCCCTGTGGCTGGGCGCCGAGTTCGGCCTGCTCGCCGCCGGAGCCTATCTCCTCTCGGGCGCGATCGGCACCCTGGTGGCGCTCTGGTTCAACCGCGAGCTCGCCAAGAACATCGACTGATCGATCCGGTCAGCGGAAAAAAGGAGCCGGCAACCCCAGGGGTCGCCGGCTCTTTTTGTTTCGCATCCCGGGAGGGGAGGATCGGCAAGTCTCAAGTCACCCTTCGCCCTTCCCGCAATCGCCCGACACGAACGTGCCCGTCTCGCGGTTCTTCATCGTCATCATCTCGCCATTGTGCTCGAAGGTCATCACGGCATCGACGGTGAAGCTCGTCGCGGTGTAGCTGCCGCTGTACACCATCCTGCCCTTGGACGGACCCGTCGCCTCGAGATCCACCGTACCGCCCGAGGCGCGGTTGCGCACGATCTTCCAGCCCGGCTGCAGGTCCTTGACCGCGATATACTGGCCCGCGGCGATGATCTCATTGGTGATGCAGCGTTCTTCCTCGCCCCCGCCATCGCCGGTCTGGACGATCTTGTAGAGCCCCGAACGCAGCGAGCCCGGCGCTCCCTGCCCCCGCTGCTCCGCGCCGGCAGCCGTATTGGCGACGCCCTGCCCGCCGCATGCGCCCAGCAGCCACGGCAACACCAGCGCGACCCGAAGGAAACCCGTCTTCAGCACTGCGGCGTCTCCACCGCGTCGGACGAGCCGCTCGGCTGGCTGGCCGCAACGTCGATCGCCGTGCTGGCCGCCGCATTGGCGATATAGGAATTGCCGCCCACCTTGCCGGCCAGGCCGCCGACCAGGCCCGAATTGCGGGCGGCGCGCAGCAGTCCGCCAAGGCCAAGGCCCTTCTTCTTTTTCTTCGGCTTGCATTCGGGCACCGCCGGCGCGGCTTCGGCCGGGGCTGCCTGCTGGGCCTGGGGCACGTCCTGGATACCGGCCTGGGCCGGCACCGCGAGCAGCATCGCCGCGCAGGACGCGGCCGCCATCATCTTCCTCATCGCATCGTCTCCTTGAACAGGGCGGACGTGCGAGGAGCCACCAGGGAAGACGGAGGACACGCAGGGCCGCGTCGGGCAGAGGTGCGCGCCACCTCCCCCGCGCGGAACGATTCTGCGACCGGCATCCGCTTGGACGCGACCAAGCCGCCATATGGCCGCGACGGGAGCAGGCCTGGCGCGGCATCGTCATGCTCACAGGGCACCGCGAAGTTGATCCGTTCAGCTTCCATGGGCTGACGCAGCGCCAGTTTCTCCGCGTTGCAACAAATCGAAATTCCCGCGTGCACCGGGCGGCCGAGAGCGGCTGCGAGACGGTTTGCACGGGGGACGTGATGCAAGGATCTAAACAAGGCGTGGTGCGCACCCTCCTATTGGGTGCGGCGCTGGCCGTGGCGGCGCCGGCCTATGCCCAGATGGGCCCCGGCGGCGGCGGTGGCGGCTTTCCCGGCGGCGGCGGCGGGCCGGGCGGACCCGGCGGCCGTGGCGGCCCTCCCGGCGGTGGTCCGGGTGGCGGGCGTCCCAAAATGATGAAGCCGGTCAAGCGCGAGAAGCTCGACAAGGTCGTCACCGAAATGTTCAGGACCGCCGACAAGAATGGCGACGGGCTGGTCACCTTCGAAGAGCTCAAGACCGTGATCGAGGCGCGGCGCGACGCGCGGATCAAGGCGCGGTTCGAGCGGATCGACACCGATCATAACGGATCGCTGAGCGCGGCCGAGTTCTTCGCCTGGCAGCACGACATGGGTTCGGTCGCCTCCGCCGAGCACCAGCCCGTCGCCGAGATTGGCGGGCCGGTCTCCGAAAGCATCATGCCGGACCTGGACGAGGACGACATGGCGCTGCGCCGGCTGGTCGAGCCGCTCAACGCAATGGTGATCGTCAACGCCAACACCAATTACGACAATGGCGTCTCGCTCGACGAACTTCTCGCCTATGAGCGCAAGAAGTTCGACGCGGCCGATGCCGATCATGACGGCGCGCTGACGATGGAGGAGCTGCGCAGCCTCGAGCCGCGCGACCGTGACGGACCGGGCGGTCCGGGTGGACCCGGCGGTTTTGGCGGCCCGATGGGCCGTCCGCCGCGCGGAGAAGAATGAGCCCGTCATGACGCAGACCAGGATGAAGCTGCTCGCGGGCGCGGCGCTGGCCGTGCTCGCCCCGGCGGCGCACGCCCAGACCCAGGCACCGCCCAGGCAGGACAACCCCGCTCCCAAGCAGGGCGAGGACGACATCGTCGTCACCGGCAAGGCCCCGCCGGGATCGGTGATCGGCGACATTCCGCCGGAGAACCGGCTCGGCCAAGCCGATATCGCCGCCTATGGCGTGGGCACGGTGAGCGAGTTGCTCGACGCGATCGCCGAGCAGACTGCGAGCGCGCAGGGCCGCGACGACGAGGGCCCAGTGGTGCTGGTCAACGGCAAGCGTATCTCGGGCGTCAACGAAGTCTCGGATCTGCCGACGGAATCGATCGTCCGCGTCGATATCCTGCCCGAGGAAGTCGCGCTCAAATATGGCTATGACGCACAGCGCAAGGTGGTGAACATCATCCTTCGCCGGCGCTTCGAAGGGCGCGTCGCCAACCTGGCCGGCGGGCTCGCGACCGAGGGCCAGGGCGAGAATGGGAGCGGCGACTTCACCTATACCCGCATCCGCGACAATGACCGGGTCAACATCGCCGGGCGGGCCAAATCGACCGCCTCGCTGCTCGAGAGCGAGCGCGACCTGGTGCCGGCGAGCACAGCAGCCGACGGCACGGACGACCGGGGCTATCGCACGCTCAAGCCCGCTACGCGGAGCTATGGGCTGAACGCCAATGTCGCCCACCAGCTGGGCGCGAAGACCAATCTCTCGGTCAACCTGCGCGGGGACTATACGAGCAGCGACGGGCTGAACGGCCTGCCGCTCGGCACCACGAGCTTCCTCTCGGACGATCCGCTGCGCCAGGACAGCCGCACTACGACGGTGGGTGGCGGGGTGACGCTCAACCACGACCTGAGCAGGCGCTGGCGGCTGTCGGCGGTGGCGAGCTACAGCCATGCCGACACGCGGCGGGATACCGATCGCGCGGACAGCGGCATGATCGGCACCGACCGGGCCAGTTCGCTGACCGATACCGGCAATGCCAGCCTGCTGGTCAACGGCAAGCTGCTCGCTTTGCCCGCCGGCGATGCCGCGGTGAGCGTGCGACTGGGGGGCGATTTCAGTTCGCTGAGCACCCGGAGCACGCTGGGCGGCACAGCCACATCGGGCGACAGCAGCCGGACCAATGCGGGCGGGCAGATCAGCCTCGACCTGCCGCTGGCCAGCCGCGCCAAAGGCGTGCTGCCGTTCCTCGGCAAGCTGACCGCCAATCTCAACGGCGGGGTCACGCAGGTCTCCGACTACGGCACGCTCGGCACCTTCGGCTATGGGCTGAACTGGACCCCGGTCACGGGGTTGAGCCTGATCGCGGCGGTGAACGAGGACCGCGTGGCCCCCACCCTCGCCCAGCGCGGCGACGCGGTGGTGATCACCGACAATGTCCGCGCCTATGACTATGCCACCGGCCAGACGGTGACGGTCAGCCGGATCTCGGGCGGCAACCCGCTGCTCAAGGCCGATGACCGCCACGTGGTCAAGCTGGGACTGACCGCCAAGCCCTGGACCAAGCTCAATCTGAGCTTCACCGCCAACTACAACAACAGCCGCACCGAGAATGCTATCCTCAGCATCGCCGACGGCTCGGCGGCGCTGGAAGAGGCATTTCCCGAGCATTTCGAACGGGATGCCGCCGGCCAGCTGACCAGTATCGACACCCGCGCAGTCAACATCGCCCGCGAAGATCGCGAGCAGCTGCGCTGGGGCATCAACTTCACCCAGGTGCTGCGCGCACCCAAGCGACCGACGCCTCCTCCGGGCTTCCGGCCGCCATGGATGCGCGACCGGCCCGAGGGCGGACGGCCGAACGGGGAAACCCGCTACGACCGTCCGCCCGAGGGCACCGATCCCGAGCATCGCGATGGCCCGCCGCCCGGCGAGGACGGCGACATCGTGGTCAATGGCCGCGAACTGCGCGACCCCAGCGGGCCCGGCCGGCCGGGCGGGTTCGACGGGCCGCCGGACGGATTCGGTCCGCCCCCGGGAGGTCCGCCGCCCGAAGGCTTCGGACCGCCTCCCCCGGGCGGACCGGGCGGGTTCGGGCCGCCACCGCCGGGCGGTTTCCGCGGTGGGCCGGGAGGGCCTGGCGGCGGAGGCAGCGACAATGGCGCACGGCTGCAATTCTCGCTCTACCACAGCGTGATCCTGAAGGATGAAATCGTGCTGCGCGAGGGGCTTGCGCCGATCGACCTGATGGACGGCGGGACGCTGGGCGGCACCCCGCGGGCGCGGCACAATGTGCAACTCAACACCGGTGTGATCGACAATGGCGTGGGCGTGCGCCTGTCGGGGAGCTGGAAGAGCGCGGCCGAGGTGACCGGCACGTCACCGGCCGGGGATTTGCGCTTCGGGGCGCTGGCGACTTTCGAGCTTCGGGTCTTCGCCAACCTGGCCAACCGCTTCCGCGGCAAGGACTGGGCGCGCGGGACAAGGGTGAGCCTGTCGATCGCCAACCTGCTGAACACGCGGCAGAAAGTGACCGATGCCAGCGGTGCGACCCCGCTCGCCTATCAGGGGGCCTATCTCGATCCCGAGGGGCGGACGCTGCTGCTGTCGGTGCGGCGGATTTTCTAGCCTTGCATCACCCCGGGCTTGCCCCGGGGTGACGAGTAGAAGAGGCTACCCCTCCCCATCCCCTTCCATTCCCCGAAGTGACCAAAGGTTGCGCGGGTCGGCCTTTCCCGGCCACAACATTCACTCATGAGTGAATTAGTGTTGCAAGCCCATCGGCTTTGCGGCATCTTTCCCGCCATCGCGACGAAGATCGCGTCTGGAGATGGATGTGGGAGGGACCCGAATGAACTATCGCCCGTTGCTGGCCGGCGCGTCTGCGCTTGCCCTGACCTGGAGCGGCACCGCCGCGGCGCAGACCACCAGCCCCGAGACACAGGCCAGGCCGGTTGCGGCTGCATCCGCTTCAGACGCGGAAGAGGACGAGATCGTCGTCACCGCGCAGCGCCGCAACGAGAATCTGATGACCACCGCGGTCTCTGCCTCGGTGCTTTCGGGCAGCCAGCTGGACAACAAGGGCGTCGCCAATGTCGATGCGCTGCAGTTCGCGATGCCCTCGATCGTCGTCAATAATTTCGGCCAGGGCAACGACTTCAACGTCCGCGGCATCGGCAAGGCCGAGCACAACACCCAGACCACGACCGGCGTGATCACGTACCGGGACGGGGTTCCGAGCTTCCCCGGCTATGTGCAGGGCGAGCCGTATTTCGACGTTGCCAACATCCAGGTCCTGAGGGGACCGCAGGGCACGATCGTCGGCCAGAACGCCACCGGCGGCGCGGTGTTCGTCAACACCAATGATCCGATCATCGGCGGCGGCACCCATGGCTATTTCAACGTCCATTACGGCAACTACAACGACGCCGGCTTCCAGGGCGCGGTGAACCTGCCGGTGAGCGACACCTTTGCCGCCCGCGTCGCGCTGTTCACCCAGCGCCGCGACAGCTTCTACAACATCACCGGCGCCGGCGGCGCACCCTATCCCTATGAAAAGGGCAAGGTGGGGCTGATGGCCGGACGGATCAGCCTGCTCTGGAAGCCGAGCGACAATTTCTCGATCCTGTCGAAGACCGATTTCGACTGGCTCGACTTCGGCGCCTATCCCGCCTCGCCCTTCGCCAATTATTTCAAGACGCTGCCGGGCACGAGCACGCCCAACCCGAACCACCGCGACCTGTTCGACGTGCAGTACAATGCGCCCCAGGCGGCGCGCGACAATTTCGTCCGCTCGATCCTGAAGGCCGAATATGAGTTCGCCGGCGGCACCAAGTTCCGCTCGGTCTCGAGCTACCAATGGGCCAACACGATGTACAAGGCGGACCTGGACGGCACCGCCACCGGCAACAGCTATTTCTACGACAGCGTCGACGAACAGCAGGTCACTCAGGAGTTCAACCTGATCTCGGCCGACAACCAGCGCTTCACCTGGCTGCTCGGTGCGTTCGGCGTGTGGAACGACTACCACTTCAAGCGGCCGTACCAGTTCATCATCGACGTGGCCTATCCGCTCGACCTGCCGGCGGCGACGTACAAGCTGCAGGGCAACAACATGACGCGCTCGCTCGCGGCGTTCGGCCAGATCGGCTTCAACATCACCCCGAGCCTGAAGATCGAGGCGGGCGGCCGCTATACCGAGAGCCGATCGATCAACGATGTCGACGTGCGGCAATACGGCACCCCGATCATCGCCGACCAGGAAACCAGCTCGAAGAACTTCTCGTACAAGGTCACGCTGGGCTGGAAGGCGAGCAAGGACCAGTATCTCTATGGCTTCGTTGCCACCGGCTTCCGCCCGGGCGGGCTGAACGTGCCGGTGGGCCTGGGCCTGCCCGCGCCGTTCAAGCCCGAGGAAGTGACTTCGTACGAAGCAGGCTGGAAGGGCAATTGGGCCGGCGGCAAGCTGCGCACGACGATCACCGGCTTCTACAACGACTACAAGAACTTCCAGGTCATCATCGGCTATCCGACCTTCCCGACCTTCGGGATCGAGCTGAACGTGCCCGACAAGACCAAGATCTACGGGTTCGAGGCCGAGGCGGAGTTCCGCAGCGGCGGGCTGACGCTGGATGCCGGCATCAACGTGCTGCACAGCGAGCTGGGCACCTTCTTCGCGACCGACCCGCGCGGCGCCAGCACGGTGGCCTGCAACCCGAATACGGGTCCCGCCAGCACCAGCTGCATCGCGCTGAAAGGCCGCCGCCAGACCTATGCGCCCAACCTGACCTTCAACCTGGGCGCGCAATATGAGCTGGAACTGAAGAGCGGCGACAAGATCACCCCGCGGGTGAATTTCGGCCATGTCGGCGACCAGTGGGCGACGTTGTTCGAGAACCCGGCGCGCGGCGATCACCTGGAGGCGCGCAACATCCTGAACGCGCAGCTCGCCTTCCAGCACAAGACCTGGACGGTGACCTTGTACGGCACCAACCTGACCGACCAGCATTACCCGGCAGCGCTGAACTCGGGCCTCTACTTCGCGGGCCCGCCCCGCCAGTACGGCATCAAGCTGCTGAAGACGTTCTGATTTCCTGCCTGGCCGCCGGTGCTCCCTCTCCGGCGGCCTTTCCTTTCTCAAAGCGCCAAGGTTTCATGCAGCCCTACGGTCTGACCATCGACAAATTCCTCGATCATGCCGCCAAGTGGTTCCAGGACTGCGAGGTGGTCGAGGCCGAGGCGGGCACGATCGTCAAGCGCTCGACCTATGCGGCACTGCGCGAACGCAGCAACCGCCTGTCGGGCGCGCTCGCCGCGCTCGGGCTGCGCCAGGGCGAGGTGGTCAGCACGCTCGGCTGGAACACGATCCACCATTTCGAGATCTATTACGCAGCGATGGGCATGGGGCTGGTGTGCCATACGCTCAACCCGCGGCTGACCGCGGCGCACCTCGCCGCGATGATCAACGAGGCGGAGAACCGGGTGCTCGCGGTCGCGGCGGACCTGGTGCCGCTTGCCGCCGAGCTCATCCCGCACTGCCCGAGCATCGAGCATGTGATCCTTCTGGACGCTTCGGACGCGGAACTTGGCACCCTCGGGTCGCACCGGGTGCAGGTCTGGCGCCATGACGCCTTGCTGGCGGCGCATGGCGCCCCGATGGCCTGGGGGGCGTTCGACGAGAACGCCCCCGCCGGGCTCTGCTATACCAGCGGGACGACGGGCAGCCCCAAGGGCGTCGTCTATACCCACCGCTCCAACTACCTCCACACGCTGCGCGCGCTGCAGGCGGACGCGGTGGCGATCACCGCGCGTGACACGTTGCTGCTCGGCGTGCCGATGTTCCACGCCAATGGCTGGGGCATGCCGTTCGCAGCGCCGGCGGTTGGCGCGAGGCTGGTGCTGCCCGGGCGGACGCTCGACGGGGCGAGCCTGGCACGGCTGATCCGCGACGAAGGCGTGACTGTGGCTGTTGGCGTACAGACCGTCTGGTTGACGCTGGCCGACCAGGCCGAGGCGAGCGGCGAAGCCTTCCCGACGCTGGAGCGGGTGCTGATCGGCGGATCGAGCTGCCCCGACGCGCTGCTCCGGCGGCTGGAGGAGAAGCTCGGCGCGCGGGTGCAGACGAGCTGGGGGATGACCGAGCTGTCGCCGGTCGGCGCGATCGCACCGAGGGACTTGCCCGGGGATGCGGCGCCGGCTTCGGGGCGGCCGGTCATGGGGCTCGACCTCAAGCTCACCGATGCGGACGGCAACACGCTGGTGCCGCAGCGCAATGTGCTCGGGCATCTCAAGGTGAAGGGGCATAGCGTGATCGAGCGCTATTTCCGCAGCCGGGAAAGCGCGCTGGACGAAGAGGGCTATTTCGACACCGGCGACCTGGCGATGCTCGACACCGAGGGCAATCTGACGATCTGCGGGCGGGCCAAGGACCTGATCAAGTCGGGCGGCGAGTGGATCAACCCGAACGAAATAGAAGCGATCATTGGCACGCACCCGGCGGTGCGCCATGTCGCGGTGATCGCGCGGGCGGATGCGAAATGGGGCGAGCGGCCGGTGCTGATCGTCGACAGCCAGGGCGAGGACCCGCGCGCGCTGCTCGAGATGCTGCGCGGCAAGGTTGCGGACTGGTGGATCCCGGGCGAGGTCGCCGAGGTGCCTGCGATGCCGCTGGCGGCCTCGGGGAAGATCGACAAGAAAAGGCTGCGCGATGACTATGCCGAGGGGCGGATCGCTGCGGCCAGGGTTGGGCGGTAACCGTCGCCGTTTCTGCTCCCCTCCCTGCAAGGGAGGGGTTGGGGATGGGTTGCGAGCGCAGCGAGCCCAGCGAGACGGCGGAGATAAAGAAAAGACCGGGCATCGAGCCCGGCCTTTTCTAACCCACCCCTAGCCCCTCCCTTGCAGGGAGGGGAATTTTACTGACAGCCCTTTGCCTTCGCAGGCAGCTTGGGCGAGGCCAGGCCGGCGTTCCAGTTCCACGCGACCCCGGCGGCGCGGCGGCGGCAGACCACGGCTTCGTACTGGTCGTACATGCCCGGCATCAGGTCCGCCTCCGCCTTGGGCGTGTTGGTAATGTGGAGATAGGCGCGGTCCTTGCCGAACGCCGGCCAGGCGGTACCCGGGGTGCCGGTCTTCACGAAGCTGGCCCAATAGCCGAGCATCGCGTCGGACAAGGGCCGGTCGCTCGCGGGGATCGTCGGCCAGAGCGGGGGCAGCGGGGTCAGGTTGCCGAAGACATAGGGCAACTCGCTGGCGTGGAAGGCGTGGAGGTCCTTGTCGTCCATCGCCGGATAGCCGTGATCCCAGAGATAGACATACGCCGGCTTGCCGAGCGCCGCCTGCTTGCGGGCGAGGCGCTCGCTGGTCCAGCCATAGAGCGCGTCGCGGGTGGTCGCGAGGATGCTCTCCTTGTAGGTCGCGGCCGGATAGAGCTTGAGGAAGGCGTCGGCGAATTCGCCGTACTTCTCGCGGATGGCCTTCTCATAGTCTTCCGCAGTGGCCGGCGCCTTGGGGGCGAGCATGCGGAGCGAGCGGATCTCGCCCTGGTTGAAGCCGGTGAGGATCGGCACCGGGGCCTGCTTGCCCTGGTCGAAGGCGTCGACCATCTGGCTGGGCAGGACGAGGCCGTCGACCACGCCGAACGGGAAGAAGCCGAGCTTCGCCGCGCTGTCGGTGAGCGTCTGGGCGTCCATGCCGCGCAGCGACGCGAGGTCGGGCGCCTGCAGGCCGGCCGCGACCATCGTGCCGACTGCTTCGGCCGAGGGCGCGCCGTACGCCTGCTTCTTCAGCGCGGGCATCGCGACCATATAGGCGCTCTGGGCGATGGCCTGGGAGAAGGTGCCGCGAGCGAGCGGCGATTCCATCAGGTACATCACGCTTAGGCCGCCGGCGGATTCGCCTGCGATCGTCACCCTGGCGGGGTCGCCGCCGAACGCGGCGATATTGTGCTTCACCCAGGCGAGCGCGGCCATCTGATCGAGCAGGCCGTAATTGCCCGACACCTTTTGCGGGGATTCGGCCGAGAGCGCCGGATGGGCGAGCCAGCCGAGCACGCCGAGACGGTAGTTGATCGAGACGACGATGACACCCTGCTCGGCGAGCTTCCTACCGTCATACATCGGCTCGCGGCTCGACCCGCCCGAGAGCGCACCGCCATGGATCCATAAGAAGACCGGGGCCTTCTTCGCATTGGCGGGCGCCCAGATGTTGAGCGTCAGGCAATCCTCGCTGACCGGCATCGGCTGGGCTGGGGCGTAGACGTTGGTCGGTGTCTTGGCCTGGGGCTGGACGCAGGCGGGGCCGAAATCCTTCGCGGCGCGGGTGCCGGCCCAGGGCTGCATCGGCGCGGGCGGGCGCCAGCGCAAGCCGCCGACCGGGGGCACGGCGTAGGGAATGCCCTTGAACGCGCGGATCTGGCCTTCGAGCGTGCCGCTCACCGAACCCGAGGGCGCGTTGACGACCGGCTCCTGCGCGCGTGCGGTGCCCGAGAGCAGCAGCGCGGTGGCGATGGCGGCGTGGCGGAACGGCTTCATGCGGGCACCTTTGCGGCTTGCTCGGCGCGGAGAACGCGGGCGAGCGTGAGGAAGAGCGCGATCGCGATCAGGTAGAAGGGCGAGAGGGTGTAGAGGGCGAGCTGGAGGCCGTGGTCCCAGCCATGCGCCTTGAACCAGTCGCTGGCGGCGCCGACCCAGGTCGGGCCGAGGCCGAGGCCGATGAAGTTCATCACCAGCAGCAGCAAGGCGCCCGAGAGCACGCGCTGGTCGGGGCGGACCTCCTCCTGCACCAGCGCGACCGAGGCGGAGAGGTAGAAATAGTTGAAGCAGTTGACGACGGTGAGCAGCAGCAGCGCGAGCGGCCAGGCGGGGGCCCAGACGAACGCCACGTAGAAGGGCATGGCGATGGCGAGCGAGATCGCCGGGCCGAGCGCATAGACGGTGCGGCCGCGGCGGCTCAGCCGGTCGATGATGCGGCCCGAGATCAGCATCGCGGCGCTAATGCCGATACCGACGACCAGCGCGTACCAGATCGCGATCTCGGGCAGGGTCATGCCCTTTTCGCGGATCAGGAACAGCACCGCGAATTGGCCGAGGCCATAGGTGACGAACTGGGTGGCGCCGCTGCCGAGCGCGGCGAGCATGAGCACCGGGTGGGTGAAGAACATGGCGCAGGTGCCCCAGAAGGGCGCCTTGGCGGCAGTGGGCGTGGCGACGGGATTGACGTCGGTGGCGCCGCGGCGCGGCTCTCGGACGATGAGCGGCACGAGGATCGCGGTGACCACGCCGACCGCGCCGATCGCGATGAAGGCGATCCGCCAGTCGAGCAAAGCCGCGATCGAGGCGCCGAACGCGATGCCGAGCGCCGCGCCGATCGGCGGGCCCAGGTTGAAGATGCCGAAGGCGGTGCCGCGCTCGCCGGGCCGGAAGGTGTCGGTGATGATCGCGTAGGACGGGGGCACCCCGCCCGCCTCGCCGAAGCCGACGGTCATCCGGGCGATGACAAGCTGGGTGTAGCTGGTGGCGAGCCCGCAGGCGATCGTCGCGCCGCTCCAGATCGCGCAGGCGAGCGAAAGGATGGTTACGCGGCTGGTGCGGTCGGCGAGCCAGCCGACGGGGATCGCGATGAAGCAGTAGAACATCGCGAAATAGAGCCCGCCGATCAGCCCGAGCTGGCGGTCGCTCAAGTGGAGCGAGTCCTGGATCGGCTTGGCGAGGATGCCGAGCAGCTGGCGGTCGAGGAAATTGAGGACATAGACGAAAGTGAGCGTGACGAGCACGATCCAGCGGCGGCTGCCACCTGCCTGAGTTTCCACGCGTCTCTCTCCCGTGGCGGTTTTCTCCGCCTTTCCCGCATCATGCGGGCAAGGCCGCGGCGCTGTCAACACACACTATCACGCGTGTGAATATCTGCGCATGGGCTTGACGATGGCCGCGCCAGACCGGATGGACGGGAGGTGACCGAGACAGCCAAGCCCGTTCGCCGCTCGCGCAAGGCCGAGCAGCGCGCCGAGACGATGGAGCAGATCTACGACGCTGCCGAGGAGCTGTTCTCGCAGCACGGGCTCTATGGCGTCACGCTGAAGGACGTCGCCAAGAAGGTCGGCGTCCACCACACGCTGCTCAATTACTATTTCGACGACAAGAAGGCGCTGTTCGATGCCGTCTTCGCCCGGCGCGCGGTGGTGACCAGCGAGCGGCGGATGCAGGCACTCGATGCCTATGAGGCCGAGGTGAAGGGCAAGCCGACCGTCGAGGGTGCGCTGCGGGCGTTCCTCGATACCGATCTCGACACCTATATCGAGGGCGGCGAGGGCTGGAAGAACTACGCCAAGCTCGGCGCGCAGGTGGCCAACACCCCGGCCTGGGGCGCCGACCTGATGGACGCGCATTTCGACCCGGTGGTGCTGCGCCTGATCGGGCTGCTCAAACAGGCCCTGCCCGACTGCGCCGAGGAGGACATCTTCTGGGGCTATCACTTCGTCACCGGCGCGCTGATGCTCACCCTCGCCCGCACCGGCCGCATCGACAAGCTCTCCCACGGCCTGTGCCATTCGGACGATTTCGCCGCGGTGAAGGAGCGGATGGCATCGTTCATGGCCGCCGGCTTCCTCGAGATCTGCAAGCGCGGGAAATAGTCCGAACAATTCGCTCTCTTGCGAGTGAATGATTGCGACGCTACGAAGCCCTCCGAAAAACCAAAGGGAGAGCGGGATGTCGCTGGCGGGTCGTGTAGCAATCGTGACGGGTTCGGGCGGAGGACTGGGGCGCGCGCATGCGCTGTACCTGGCGAGCAAGGGCGCGAAGCTGGTCGTCAACGACCTGTCCCAGCCCGCCGCCGACGCGGTTGCCGCCGAGATTCGCGCCGCCGGGGGCGAGGCAATCGCCTTCGCAGCATCGGTGACCGACGAGCTGCGCGTCGCGACGATGGTCGCCGAGACCGTCGAGCGGTTCGGCAGGGTCGACATCCTGGTAAACAATGCCGGCATCCTGCGCGACAAGAGCTTCGCCAAGATGAGCGTCGACGATTTCCGCCTGGTGGTCGACGTCCACCTGATCGGCGCGGCGATCTGCTGCAAGGCAGTTTGGGAAACGATGCGCGCGCAGAATTACGGGCGGATCGTGATGACCACTTCCTCCTCCGGCCTGTACGGCAATTTCGGCCAGGCGAATTACGGCGCCGCCAAGCTCGCGCTTGTGGGCCTGATGCAGACGCTGGCGATCGAAGGCGAGAAATACGGCATCCGGGTCAACAGCCTGGCCCCCACCGCAGCGACGGGCATGACCGAGGGCGTGCTCTCGGCGGAGAGCCTCGAGATGCTGGCGCCCGATCTGGTCAGCCCCGGCCTGCTCGCGCTGGTCGGCGAAGGCGCCCCCACCCGCGCGATCCTGTGCGCCGGCGCCGGGCATTTCGCCGCCGCGCATGTAACGCTGACCGACGGCATCCAGGTGGGCCGCGCCGCCGATGCCGGCGAGCAGGTGGCGGCCGGCTGGGCCGAGGTGACCGACCGGACCGGCGAGATCGTTCCCGCCTATGGCTTCACCCAGGCCGAGCGCGAAGTGGCCGCCGCCACGGGCAAGGCGCCGGTCGCGGCGGCGGTGCGGTGAGCGACACGCTCCGCGGGCGGGGAAAGCCGTCGCCCCCTTCGGAAAAGCGCGATACGATGTCGCGTCGGGCGAAGGAGGTGCGATGCGCTGGGGAACTGCGGGACTGGTTGCGAGCGCGTTGACGCTGGCATTGGCGGCGTGCGGGGGGCTCGGCAAGGCGCCGGACGCCATCACGCCGAAAGCCGTTGCCGAGCGGACCACCATCGATTTCTCCAGGGTCGCCAATTACTCCAGGCCGAAGCTGCCCGCCTATTTCGATGGCACGGTGCGATCACTGGACAACAGCCCGGCTGCCAACGCGAACGACGACCGGGTGGCGGCGCTGGGCCGAGTGCTGTTCTACGACCTGCGGCTGAGCACCAACGACCGCGCTTCCTGCGCTTCCTGCCACCAGCAGGCGATCGGCTTCACCGATGCGATGCGGTTCAGCAACGGGATCAGCACCGCCGGCACCACCGATTTCCACGCGATGCGGCTGGGCAATCTGCGCTACTGGCAGCCCGGCACCACCTTCTGGGACCGTCGCGCGGCAAGCGTGGAGGCACAGGCCAGCCACCCGTTCCACAGCCTGGTCGAGATGGGCTGGGGCGAGAATATGGGCGGCTTCGGCGCACTCACCCGGAAGATGGCCGGGATCGGATACTATCCCGAGCTTTTCGCCTGGGCATTCGGCGATCCCGCGATCAGCGAGGCGCGAATCCAGCTGGCGCTCGCCCGGTTCACCCGCGCGATGATCTCGAGCAGCAGCCGGTGGGACGCGGGCTATGCCCGGGTCTTCTCGGCCGCTGCGCCCGATCGCGCGCTCGATGTCGACCTGCCGGGCTTCACGCCACAGGAGAATCGCGGGCGGCATCTGTTCATGGCCGATGCGAGCCGGGGCGGCGCGGGTTGTTCCGCCTGCCATCTGCCGCCGACCTTCGCGCTGTCGGCGGACGCGCACAGCAACGGGCTCGACGCCGGCGAGACGCGGCTGTTCAAGGCGCCGTCGCTGCGCAATGTCGCCCTGGCCGGCCCCTATATGCATGACGGCCGCTTCGCCACGCTGGCGGAGGTGATCGACTTCTACGACCATGGCATACAGGACGGGCCCGCGCTCGACCCTCGCCTGCGCCGGGGCAAGACACCGCAACGGCTGAACCTGAGCGCGCAGGACCGCGCGGCGCTGGTCGCCTTCCTGATGACGCTGAGCGACCCGAAGCTGACGACCGATCCGAAGTTCAGCGATCCGTTCCGGCGGTGAGGGCGGAACGCTGGGCATAGCCGCCTTCCCCCTGATCCCCGGCGAAGGCCGGGGCCCAGTTGCAATGTCGCCCGAGAGGTTAGACCACCCCAACCAGCTGCGCCGAAACTGGGCCCCGGCCTTCGCCGGGGGACAAGAAGGTGGGGCGATGCAGCAATCCCCTTCGAAGCGGGAAATCCGGCCCTAGGCGCGGATCGCGTATAGCGTGGCGTTGCTGATCGCGTAGACTGCGCCGTCCGCGCCCGCCAGGGTCGGCGTATAGGCCTGACCGAGCCCGGTATTGAGGCGGATGTTCTGCGACAGCGTGTTGGTCGCCAGGTCCCAGCGATAGAGGATGCCGTCCTCGTTATTGGCGAGGATCGAGCCGCGCAGCGGATCGGCGAGCATCGTGTTGATGCACCATTCGCGCCGCGAATTGGCCGTGGTGCCGTCCCGCGTCGGGCCGACGATGGTGATCACCTCGCGCATCACCTGGATCGCGGGCAGGATCGTATCGGCCTGGCTTGTCCTGGGATCGAGCACGGCGATCCGGTTGAGCCCGTCGCCGGTCCCTACCCCGGCATAGTTGTTGTACTTCTGGACGAGCAGATAGGTGGAGACCCCGGTGTAGGACGGCACCATCGTCGCCGGAATCACGCTGGGCGACACGTCCCAGCCGAAACTGCCCGGCACGCCCACCGGATTGAGCAAGGCGTCGAACTGGAGCAGCCAGCCGCGCGCATTGTGCGTGCCGAACTGGGCCTCGAGCACGCCGTAGAACACCCGGCCGTCCGGCCCGACCACGGGCGAAGCGGTGCCGTCATCGCTGATCCGCGCGGGCGTGAGCGCGCTGGGATCGATCAGCGCGGCCTTGCCCCGGGTGGCGAGCGTGGTGCTGTCGAGCGCGAGCAGGAAGCCGGTCTGGGTCGCGGTGGTCGATCCTCGGTTGACCGCGATATAGACGGTGGCGCCATCGTTCGAGAGTGCCGGCGCGCAGTTCATCGCGGGCTTGACGATCGACGTGTCGCCCGCCGCCGTGGCGACGCCGACCCAGCTGCCGGTGCCGTCGGCCGCGACTCGAGCGACGCCGCTGACCAGCCCGGCCGGGTTCGCGCCGGTGACGACGAAGCCGAAGAACAGGTTGCCCAGCGCATCGGCGGTGATCGGAGTGTTGATGAAGACCGTGCCGTCATAGGCAGCCGGATTGGCGTTATAGGCGGCCGCGCCATAGAAGATCTGCGTCGCGAGCGTGCCGGTGGTGGCGTCCGCATCGGCGCGCATCAGCAGCTTGCCGCCGGCGCCCGGCGCATAGAGGCGGCCCTGCGCGGTGAGGAGCAGATTATAGGGCGGCAGCCAGTTGCGCGGCGGCGTGACATAGTCGGTGGTCGCCGACCAGAGGAGCGTCCCGGTCGCGCCGGACCGGCCCTCGATCCGGTAGCTGCCGGTGGCGGCAGTCTTCACCGGGAGGACGATCGTGTTGTTGGTGGTGACGACCGGCGAGCCATAATGGGTGAGCAGCGCGCCCGAGGCGGTATATTGCGGCGCCAGGTCCATCGGAGTGGTCCAGGCGATGCGGCCGAGATCCTGGGTGGCGATCGCGCTCACGGCGGTGTGCTGGGCATTGCGGCCATAGCCGAACCAGGCGGGGCCGGAGACCGGGGTGGGCGTGGCGGTGGGCGTCGGAGTCGGCGTGGGCGACGGGGCGGGTGAACCGCCGCCACCGCCGCTGCTGCAGGCTGCGACCACCGCGGTGGACGACAGCATCGCCAGCGCGCGACGGCGCGAAAAGCGGATCGGAAAGCGCGGAGCGGACGGAAGATTGTTGTGGCTCATGACGAAGCTCCACCGATAGGCACGCGAGGACCTGTGCGCTTGTCACGCATATACACCTCTCCTCCCGCTTGTTGACGCCTAAGCGCCGCCAGAGCCACAAATTTCTCGAAAGCAGGCGCGCGCCCGCGACCGCTTTGCGACCGGGAACCGAAGCCATGCGACCAAGCCCGCAGGCTATCGGCCGGGAGTACGAATTTTTTGGGGTGGCTGCGACGATATCGCTGACCTAGGCCCTGGCAGCTATGGACATGCGGGTGACAGAAGCGGGCTGGGCGCTGACCGAGAAGGAAAAGCAGACCCTGCGCCTGATCGTCCGCGGGCATGACGCCAAGTCGATCGCGCGCAGCCTGGGCCTCTCCGTCCACACGATCAACGAGCGGCTGCGCGATGCGCGGCGCAAGATGGCGGTGTCGAGCAGCCGAGAGGCGGCGCGGCTGTTGCTGGCAGCCGAGGGCGGACCCGAATTGTTCGGGGACACGGGAATCGGGGAAGACCCGGCGCGCGCCGGGATCGATCAGGGAGCCACGCCGGTCGACGGCGCCGGGCAGGCACATCGCCGGCCCTGGATCATCCCTGGAGTGTTTCTCATGACCTTTGCCCTTGGCCTGCTGGCGCTGGCCCTGCTCCCCGCCGCCCCGACCGCGACGCCCGCGGCTTCGCAAGTCGCGCCGAACCCGGAAGTGGTCGATGCGGCGCGCGCGTTCCTCGTACTGGGCGACCAGGGCCGCTGGGACGAAAGCTACAAGGCGACCGGCGCCGCGTTCCGTAAGCTGAACACCGCGGCGGTATGGCGGACGGTGTCGGAGAAGGTGCGCACGCCGCTCGGCGCCGTCGCCTCGCGCACCCTGATCGGCCAGGAGAATTTGCCCGCCCCGCCCCATGGCTATGAGGTGGTCAAGTTCCGCACCAGCTTCGCCAACAAGGCCGAGGCGGTGGAGACGGTCACGCTCGAGCGCGAGGGCGGCGCCTGGCGCGTGGTCGGCGTGACGATCGACTGAACCAAGGGCCGGCGGGAACGCACGGGTCCCGCCGGCCTTAGCGTCAGTTGAGGTCCTGCCGCAGGAAGCGGAACTGGGTGAGCGCGCCCGCCGCGAGGATCCAGGCGGTAATGATCCAGAGCGAAGCGCCCCAGTTGAACGCGACCACGTCGCCCGGCCCGAGCGGCAGGGTGAGCCCCGTGCCCTTCGCCCAGTTGGCGAGATTTGTCATGTGGTAGAAGGGCAGGAACTTGACCAGCGCGGTGACGAGCCCCGCCGCATACTGGTGGGCCCAGAGCGCGATGAAGGGGAATAGTCCCTCGATCACCACGATCGCGATCGACAGGATCACCGTGGCGAGGATCGACTGGGTGAGGATCGCGAACAGCGCGGCGAAGGCGATGGTGAAGAGGATCGGCACCAGCGCGTTGCCCGCCGCCTGCCAATGCGCCTCGGCGACGGCGCCCAGGGTGACGCCGGCCGGGATCCTGTCGCCCTGGAAGGAGCCGAGCCAATCGCCGAACAGCAGGATCAGGTCTGCGGCGATGAAGGCGATCATCACGAAACCGAAGGCGACCACCCATTTCGCCGCGATCAGCTGCCAGCGCGCGCGCGCCGGGATGATCAGCTTCCAGGTGTTCCAGCCATATTCGCCGGCGAACACCACCGCCGAGAAGCCGGCGATCAGGAAGCGGCCGGGGCCGGAGCCCGGCACCTTCCACAGCAGCGCGCTGTCGGCGATCCACTTGGCGGCGGAGCGTTCCTCGCCGGTCGTATGGGCCGAGAAGGCGCCGTAGATCAGGATGCCGATCACGAGCAGCGTGGTGACGATCGGATAGAGCCAGACCATCATCCAGGTGGCCCGATGGCGGCGGAGCTTCAGCGCCTCGGCGCGGACGGCATCAAGCATCGGAATCCCTCGTCATGGTCAGGAAGATTTCCTCGAGGCTCTGCTCGTCAGGCCCCACGCGGAACACATCGGCGCCGGCCTCGACCAGCTTGCGGACGATCGCCGGCGTCTCGGCGCGACCGGCCTGGACGGTGAGCCCGCCATCGGCGATCTCGAACGGCCAGCTACCCTCGAGCGCGGCCGCGGCCTTGTCGAGCGGCTCGGCCTCGACGCGCAGCGCCTCGCCCTGGTCGAGCAGTTCGCGGATCGTCGCCTCGCGCAGCAGCTTGCCCTTGTGGACCACCGCCACCCGATCGCAGATCTGCTCGACTTCGTGGAGGAGATGGCTGGAGAGGAACACCGCCTTGCCCTCCGCCGCCAGGCCGCGCAGCAAGGTGCGCATGTCCTGGATGCCGGCGGCGTCGAGGCCGTTGGCCGGCTCGTCGAGGATCACCAGGTCGGGATCGTCGAGCAGCGCGGCGGCAACGCCGAGGCGCTGCTTCATGCCGGTGGAATAGCCCTTCACCTTGCGCTTGGCGTCGCGGCTGAGCTCGACCCGCTCGAGCACCGCGTCGATGCGCGCGCCGTCATGCCCCTGGGTGCGCGCGAGCACGCGCAGATTGTCGCGGCCCGAGAGGAAGGGGTAGAAGGTGCCGCCGTCGACCAGCGAGCCGACCCGGCGCAGCGCCGTGCGGTCCGAGACCGGGCGACCGAACAGCGAGACCTCGCCGTCGCTCGGGCGGATCAGCCCCAGCGCCATGCGGATCGTGGTGCTCTTGCCGGCGCCGTTGGGGCCGAGAAAGCCATAGACTTCGCCACCGCGCACGGTGAGCGACACATCATCGACCGCGCGCTTGGCCCCGGCCCCGCGGCCATAGGTCTTGCCGAGCGCGCGCAATTCCAGCGCGGGCATCCCGCTGAGTTCGCTTGTGGACACTCTGATCCCCCTTCCGGCGCCTGGCTGGCACCGTGGCGGCGGATTGTGCATGAACGATTGCGTGTTAGCAAGATAATACACAAGGAAACGGTCCGCGCCACCGGGCGCTACGCTGAACGACCCTTTCTGGATACCGGTGGCATAGCGTTGCCGCAGCCGATTCCCGGCCGAGAGACAGGCGCGCCAGAATATTGGCACCGATACTTTCCATAAAAATCAGCTACTTGATTCAAGTTACAAGCGCGAATCTTCGCCTTGACTATCCCTGACACCGGTATCAAGATGAACACTGGGTTAGTCGATCAGAAAAAAGCTGACGACCCAAAGGGGAGAGGCAAATATGAAGCTGCGCGCTGCGTCGGCGAGCCTTGCGCTCGTCATGATCCTTGCCGGATGCAACAACAACGATAGCGGATCGGTGGTGTCACCCACCCCGACACCAGCTTCGACACCGACGCCGGGGGTGTCGATCACTTCCGCATTGCTGCCCGCATCGGGCGAAACCGCCGCCTATAAGGACACGCTGCTCAAGCTGACCTTCAACGGACCGCCGGTGGCGACGGGCAGCGGCCAGATCCGCGTCTACAAGAGTGACGGCACGCTGGTCGACACGATCGACACTACGGGCGGCGTCACCGTCGCCGGCGGCGAGACGCAGACCGCGCTGGGCAATGGCAACACCGAGATCGACAAGATCGGCGGCGGCGTCTCCACCCTGACCCAGTATCGCTTCACCTATTATCGCCCGATCCGGATCAGCGGGAACACCGCGACGATCAAGCTGCACGACAATGTGCTGGCCTATGACACGTCCTATTACGTCCAGATCGACCAGTCGGTGTTCAACGGCCCGATCGCCGGGTTCAACAGCTTCCCCGGCATCAGCGGCACGACCGGCTGGACGTTCAAGACCAAGGCGGCACCGACCTCGACCACCGCGGTGACCGTGGACGATGACGGCGCGGCCGATTTCCGTTCGGTACAGGGCGCGCTCAACTACATGATGACGGTGGGCTGCGCCTCGTGCGGCGCCGGCAACACCGCGGCCAAGACGATCACGATCAAGAACGGCACCTATGACGAGCAGCTGTTCCTCCGCAACGTCAACAATTTGACGATCAACGGCGAGAGCCGCGCGGGCACCGTCGTCCAGAACAACAATTGGGAAGCGTTCAACCCCGGCGTGGGCGGTAGCCGCGCGACGCCGAACACCACGCTGACCAATATCGGCGGCAACACGGCACTGGGCAACCGGCTGACGCTCGGCGGCGGCCGCGCGGTGCTGCTGATCGAGGGCGGCGACCAGATCAAGGTCAGCAACTTCACGATGCAGAACACGCATGTGAAGGATGCGACCCAGAACAGCCAGGCGGAGGTGATCTACTACAATTCCGCCAACCTCAACGGCTCGCGTTTCATCGGCACCGACATGAACTTCATCGGCACGCAGGACACGCTGCAGATGAAGGGCTGGGTGTGGATCTACAACAGCCTGATCGCCGGCGATGTCGACTTCATCTGGGGCTATCCCTTCGCGATGGCGATCGAGAATTCGGAACTGCGGACGGTCGTCGACCCCTCGGCGCCGACCTCGGGCGGCTACATCTTCCAGGCACGCTCGGCCAAGGGCTATCCGGGCTTCGTCGTGCTGGGCGGATCGCTGACCTATGCCAATGGCGTGCCGAGCGGATCGACCTATCTGGCGCGCTCGGGTGGCGTGAACCAGGCCGGCGGCTATTGCACCACGATGCAGGTGCTGGGCGCATCGGCGAGCAACGCCACCCAATATTGCGACAACCTGGCGTTCATCGGCGTGAAGATGGACAGCCATGTCGCCGCGGCCGGCTGGTGGATCAACCCGATCCCGAACCTGCTGCCGAGCGCAACCGAGGGCTGGCGTGAGAGCGGCTCGCTGACGCCGACCGGCACGGCGCTGTCGATGACCGGGCGCAACACCACCTATGGCAGCAGCACCGCCAACCTGACGGGGCTCAACACCCGCGCCAAGGTGTTCGCCCAGTGGAACGGCAATGTCGGCTGGGCGCCGGCGCCGTAACTATCTGCCCCATCGGGAGGGCGAATATCCGTTCGCCCTCCCGACACCATTGCCCACCCTCACCCTAAACCAGCGTATGATACCCCCGGGCCGCCCGATGCGGGATTTCTGCCGTCAGAAGTTCCCGAGGAAGGACGGCCCCGATGCTCGACATGGCGAACACCGTTGCCGATACCGGCACGACGATCGAAATCCTGCCCGCCGCGCGGGTAAGCGATGCCGACGAGATGAACCACCGCATCGCCAACAGCCTGCAGCTGCTCTCGGCAATGGTCTCGGTCGAGGCGCGCGGGATCGCCGATCCGGTGGCACAGGCCGCGCTCGACGTGACTCAGCGGCGCATCGCGGCGGTCGCCAGCGTCCACCGCCAGCTCTACCAGGCGCATGAGAGCACCAGCGTAGACCTGCGCGCCTATCTGGAGAGCCTGGCCGCCGATCTGCAGGCTGGCGCGACCGGACGGCCGGTGCTGGTCGATGCGGCGGCGGTCTCGGTCCGCTCGGAGGATGCGACCGCGATCGGCATCATCGTCTCCGAACTGGTCACCAACGCCTTCAAATATGCCTATGCCCCGGGTGCGCCGGGCAATGTGCGGGTGATGCTGCGCAGCCTGCCGCTGGGCGGCTACATGATCGAAGTCTCCGATCGCGGCCGGGGCCGGGTCGCCGAAGTGATCCAGGGCAGCGGCTTCGGCAGCCGGCTGATCGAGCTGATGGCCGCGCGGCTGGGCGCCGAGGGCAGCTATCGCGACGCTCAACCGGGTACCCGCTTCCTACTCTTTGTGGGTGGCCGCTGAACCCCATGTTGCGACCCATTCGTGATGCGCTAGGCCTGCTGTATTGGTCCGATTCCGACGGACCATTGCATGAGGGTGAGATGGCGCACGAAGCCGAGAAGAAGCGCAGGCTGGCGGCGCAGGTGCAGGGCGTGGCCACGGTCGCGCTGGCGCTGGGCATCTTCGCGCTCGACGTGCTGAGCCCGCTGCAGGGCGCGGTGGCCGTTCTCTACACGATCGTCGTGCTGCTGACGACGCGGGCCAATGCGCGCGGGCTGACGCTTTCCGCAGGCTTCGTCTGCGCGCTGCTGGCGATCGCGGGCTATTTCATCAGCCATGACCATGAGGCGCTGGGATCGGCGGCGGTGCGGCTGTCGGTCGCGCTGGTCGCGATCGGAGTGACCACACTGCTTTCGGTGCGCCACATGGCCGCGGCCGAGCATCGCCGCATTGCCGACCGGCGCTACCGGGCGATCTTCAACGCGGCCGGCTTTCCGATCTGGGAAGGCGACTGGTCCGAGGCGTTCAGGCTGCTGCGCGGCAAGCAGGCGCCGGATGCCGAGGCGATCGATATCGCCGCGCGCACCGCGACGATCTGCGACGCCAACCACGCCGCGGCCGCGCTGTTCGGCCTGGAGCGGCGCGAGGAGCTGGTTGGTGGCACGCTGGTCCGCTTCCACACCCCCGCCGCGGAGGCGACCCTGGGTCGTATCCTCCAGGCGATGATCGCCGGCGAGACGACGATCGAGGAAGAAACGCGCTTCATCGATGCGAAGGGCGAACCGGTCGACGTGCTGCTGCGCGTGACCATCCCGCCCCAGCAGAAGGAATGGCGCCAGGTGCTCATCATGGGCCTGGACGTGACCGAGCGGAATCAGACCAATGTGCGCCTGGCCCAGGCACAGGCGCAGCTCACCCACGTCTCGCGGATCACCACGCTCGGCCAGCTCGCCGCGTCGATCGCGCATGAAGTGAACCAGCCACTCTCCGCCCTCATCACCTATGCCAAGTCGGGCAAGCGCTGGCTGGCGCGCGAGGCACCGGATGCGGCCGAAGTGGCGGACTGCCTGGATCATGTCGTCTCGAACGGGACGCGCGCGGCGGACGTGATCGCCCGCATCCGCGCGCTCGCCCGGCGTGCCGATCCGCGCCAGGACGCGATCGACCTGGGCTCGCTGGTCGACGAGACGATCGAGCTGCTGCGCCGCGACCTCAACACGCACGACGTGACCGTCGAGGTGACGATGCCCGGCGGGCTGCCGCCGCTGGTCGGCGACCGGGTGCAGATGCAGCAGGTGCTGATGAACCTGATGCTCAACGCCGAGCAGGCAATGGCGCAGGTGGCGCCGGGCGCCCGGGTGATGTGCGTCGAGGTGGTGGCCGAGCCGGACAGCGTCGCCGTGCATGTCCGCGACAGCGGCAGCGGCATCTCGGTGGAGCCGGAGAGCCTGTTCAGCCCCTTCTTCACCACCAAGTCCGAAGGCATGGGAATGGGCCTGTCGATCTGCCGCTCGATCATCGAGAGCCATGGCGGTACGCTTGGCGCGGAAAATCATCCTGAGGGAGGCGCGGTGTTCAGCTTCCGCCTGCCCGTGGCGGGCGCGATGGAGAGTGCGGCATGAGTGAGATGTTCGAAGGCGCCATGGGACCTGGTTGCGTGTGCGTGGTCGATGACGATGACGGGATCCGCGGGTCGCTGGGCAGCCTGTTCCGATCGGCCGGGCTGGCGGTGGCGCTGCATGACAGCCCCGATGCGTTCCTGAAGGCCGGCCTGCCCAAGGGCCCGGCCTGCCTGGTGCTCGACGTGCGCCTGCCGGGGATCAACGGGCTCGATTTCCAGGAAACGCTGGCGGCCCAAGGCATGGGCATCCCGGTCATCCTGATCACCGGGCATGGCGACATCCCGATGACGGTCCGCGGCATGAAGATGGGCGCGATCGATTTCCTGCCCAAGCCGTTCAGCGACGAGCAGATGCTCGCCGCCGTCGCCACCGCGCTGGAGCGCGACCGCGAACGCCAGGCGGGCGCCGAGAGCGATGCCAGGCTCAACGAATGCTATGCCCGGCTAACGCCGCGCGAACGCGAAGTGCTGGGGCTGGTCGTCGCGGGCCTGATGAACAAGCAGGTCGCGGCGAAGATGGAGCTTTCGGAGATCACCGTGAAGATCCACCGCGGCAATGTGATGCGCAAGATGGAAGCCCAGTCGCTCGCCGACCTGGTGCGCATGGCCGAGCAGCTCGGCGTGCGCGACGAGAGCGCGCACCGGTTTAACATCTGAGTATGATGGCGCCTGCAGGCCGACTAGCCCAAATGGGTAGTCTAGATCGCTATCCGAGTAACCAGAGTGACCGAATTGCATCCCTCCCCGCTCGTCGCGGTCGTCGATGACGATCCCGGCATCAGGGGAAGCCTGAACAGCCTGCTGCGCTCGGCAGGCCTTGCCAGCGAATTGTTCGACAGCGCCGAGGCGCTGCTCGCGGGCGATCCCGCGCGCTTCGACTGGATCGTGACCGATCTGCATATGCCGGGGATGACCGGGCTCGAGCTGCAGGCCGAGATCGGCCGGCTGGGCTGCGACTGCGCGATGATCGTGATGACTGCCTTCCCCACCCCCGCCTCGCAGTCCCAGGCGCTCGGCGCCGGCGCGAAGGCGTTCCTGACCAAGCCGATCGATCCGGACCTGCTGCTGGATGCGATCGAGGGCGCGGCCTGAAGCCAGTATCCCCTGGCCATCATCCCCGCGAAGGCGGGGATCCAGAGCCAGAAGCTGGAAGCGTGCGGATCGCGGCGGCGTCCGATCAAGCGCAGGCCAGATTGCTTCGACTATCCTGAGCTACCCTGGATCCCCGCCTTCGCGGGGATGACGGAAATGGCTGGTGTCACTCCTTGCGACTTGGGCGGGAGCGCGGACGCCCCCGCCCCGAGCTTCACTTGACCGGATCGAGATCATTGACCCGCGGCACGATCAGCGGATCGACCGGGGTCAGCGGCAGCGGTGGCACCGCATCCGGCGCGACGCCGAAGGTCGCCGCCAGCACTTCCTTCGAGAAGGACGAGGTCGCCGCGCGATAGCCGACATCCTCGGGCGTCGGCTGGTCGAAGAACACCAGGAAATGGATATCCTCCTCGCTCAGCACCTCGATCTGGTGCGGATAGGAGCGCGGGATGAAATAGGTGTCGCCCGGCTCGAGCAGATAGGTGTCGACGCTGCCGTCCGGGTCGAGGATCGACATGCGGGCGCGGCCCTTGTGGACATAGCCCATCTCCGCCGTGTCGGGATGCCAGTGCGGCTCGCGCATGCCGTTCTCGCGGACATCGATCGAGTACATCGAGAGGTGCCGCAGCGCCGGCCAGAACTGCGCACGGGCGAGCTGGGCGGTGCCATAGGGGAAGTCAATCGGCGGGGTCTGCCCGGCGATGCTGAACTTGTGCGGATCGGGGAAGGCAGCCGATGCCGGCACTTCGGCCGGGCCGCTGCGCTTCACGAGATAGCGCGCGCTCGACGTATCGCGGCGGATCGGCGCGAAATCCCCGGCCGGCAGCGTGAAGGTGTTGCCGAGCACCGCGTCGCTCATCGCGCCGAACGCGGCCTGGAGGGTGAAATCCTCGGGCCGCTCGTTGCTGAACAGGATGATCAGCTCGGCATCGTTGTCGCCGACATTCTCGATCGTGTGGAGCGAACCGGTGGCGATGTGGAACATCTCGCCGGCCGAGATGGTGAAGCGGCCGAAAACATCGGCGGTGTCGAGCACCGAGACGAGCAGCTCGCCCGAGAGGCAATAGGCCAGCTCATCGGCATTGGCGTGCCAGTGCGGCTCGCGGATCGCGCCGGGCGCGAGCACCAGCCGCTTGATCGCCATGCGGCGGAGCATGGGAAACTCGTCCGCGGTGATCCTGCGTACCGAGCCGAGTTCGCCCTGATAGGCGGGCTCGGCGTGGAGCAGCGAACGTACGTGCCGGGATGCGGCCATGTCTTCCTCCTGCGAAGGGCCGCGCATCGCGCGCGGCCGGAACCGGGGAATTGGGGCACCAGACCGCTGCGCCCACCCCTACCCATGTATGAGCCGCCACCGCTGCATGCACGCCGGAAGCCCTTGCGATACCAAGGTTTATGCAAACCTTGGTATTCTGACCCCCGGGCTGCCGCCCCCTTATCTTCGCTCCTGCCACTACCCCCCGACGCAAGGAGATGACTCATGAAGAAGATGATGATCGCCGCCGCCCTGATCGCCTTCGGAACCGGCATTGCCCAGGCGCAGGACGTCCCCCAGGATGCCCGCATCTTCACCGACGCCAGCGGCTTCCGCGCCGAGGAGACCCCAGGCGGCTACCAGCCGGCCAGTTCGCCCTTTTCGGGCCCGGTGACCCCGACCACCCAGGTGGTGTTCGTGCCGCAGACACTCACCCCCAGCCAGGCCTATCCGGCCCCGGCGCCACTCAAGGCCTATCCGGCCTGCAAGCCGGGCCGCGAGGACAATTGCCGCCAGCGCCAGTGACCTGACGCACCGGCGGAACGCGCGGCGCGCCGGCGGCCCATGGGCTTCCGGCGCGCTTTCGCATCCGCCGGTCGCACGCCCCAAACTCCTGTATGATGGCGGTCACAAACCGGGTGCCCGATATCGATCCCAGCAGCCGGGGTTCCCCCGCTCCGGCCGCCCTCAACCAAGACGCTGGAGTATTCGACATGGCTACGATCACCACGCAGGACGGCACCGAGATCTTCTACAAGGACTGGGGCCCCAAGGATGCCCAGCCGATCGTCTTCCATCATGGCTGGCCGCTGTCGTCGGACGACTGGGACGGCCAGATGCTGTTCTTCCTGAACAACGGCTACCGCGTCGTCGCCCATGACCGCCGCGGCCATGGCCGTTCGGCGCAGGTGAGCGAAGGCCATGACATGGCACATTATGCCGCCGACGCCTCGGCCGTCGCCGAGCATCTCGACCTGCGCAATGCCGTGCATATCGGCCACTCGACCGGCGGCGGCGAAGTCGCGGCCTATGTCGCCCGCTACGGCCAGCCCCAGGGCCGCGTCGCCAAGGCCGTGCTGGTCAGCGCGGTGCCGCCGATCATGCTCAAGACCGAAGCCTATCCGAACGGCCTGCCGATCGAAGTATTCGACGGGATCCGCGCGGGTCTGGCCGCCAACCGCGCCCAGTTCTTCCTCGATTTCGCCTCCGGTCCCTTCTACGGCTTCAACCGCCCGGGCGCGGCCGTTTCGGAAGGCGTGATCCGCAACTGGTGGCGCCAGGGCATGATGGGCAGCGCGCAGGCCCATTATCTCGGCATCAAGGCCTTCTCCGAGACCGACCAGACCGAAGACCTCAAGGCGATTACCGTGCCGACGCTGGTGCTGCAGGGCGATGACGACCAGGTCGTCCCCTACAAGGAAGCGGCCGAGCTTCAGGCAAAGCTGATCCCGAACGCAGAGCTCAAGATCTATGCAGGCTATCCGCACGGCATGCTGACCACGCACGGCGATGTGATCAACGCCGACCTGCTGGCATTCGTGAAGGCCTGAGCTCCCGGCCACACACGCGGAAGGGCTCGTCCTGCGGGACGGGCCCTTTTGCTTATCCGGCACGGCGATCGCTGCTATGCCCGCTGCCATGTACCGCTTGCTCGCGCTTGTCGCCCTCGCCCCGATCGCCTCGCCGCACCAGGATGCGCCGGACCCGTCGCGGATCAGCGAAGTCGATGCGATCGAGTGCCGGCTGTCGGTGCCGGACTATACCGGCTTCGCCCTGTCGGTGAGCGAGGCGGACGGCGTCGGCCAGGCGCGCGGGTGGAAGAAGATCGATTCCGCCAATCCCTTCCTCAGCGAATATGAACTGCCGCAGCCGATCACCGTGGCCGGCAGCTACCGCACCACCCGGATCGCCTTCTCCGCCAATGCGATGCTGGCAATCCTCGACATCGCCGATCCGGCGGAAGTCGCGCGCGGCCTGGGCGTGCCCAACGCGATGGACCCCGATCCGATGATCGCCGACCTCGCCCGCTCGAGCGGCAAGAGCTATGCCGAGGTCGCGGCGGGGATGAAGTTCCGCAAGTTCCTGGGCGAGAAGATCGTCTCGGAGAAGACCGAGCCCGCGGCGGACGCGGAGTCGTTCGGCAGCCGCATGACCGTGGCGCGCAGCATCTCCAACGCGACCAGCCATCCGGGCAAGACGCTCTATGGCTGCTCCTATCGGATGGAGATACTCGACAAGGACGGCAAGCCGCTCTGAGCGGTTCCGGCGCTTAACGGCCCGTTTCGCCGCCCGCATAATAGCGCAGCCGATCGTGAAAGTCGGCAACCGCCTCGCCGAGGCGCGTCAGCCGGAAGGCCTTGACCGAAGCGGTATTGCCGCACTTCACCCGCGCCTGCCGGAGCCAGCCGGCCATGTCGGCCCGCAAGCGGCTTTGGACCTCGCGGCGCGACTGGCGCATCCAGTCCTGGACGGGAACGGAATAGGAGGCCTCGAAATCCTCCTCGCCGGCGCATTTGTCGATGTCGATCGAGACCCAGACCGGGCCTCCCTGATCCCAGCTGACCTGCATGACATCGGGCTGGTCGCCCTGGACAAGGATCACGGAAGCATCGTCGTTGCCCGCGCCGGATAGGCTGGAGATGCTCACGACATGCCATGGCCCATAGGCCCGCATCTCCGGCTGGGAGGGTCCGGCCGGCACGCTTGCCGCGATCAGCCCAAGGCAGAGAATTGCCCGCATCCAGCGATGCTGGACCAAAGGCCGCCGGAGCGCAATCCGTCTCCAGCGGCCATTCCGGCTTGCGGGTTGCCGCCCACCGCGGGCGGCGGGGATCACACCATCTCGGGCGTGCGACAGGCTTCGTAGAGGAACCAGGCGCGGCGCTCGCCTTCGTCGATCCACACTTCGATCAGGCTCGCGGTGGCGACGTCCGAATAGGCGTCGCACAGCTCGTGCACGCGGCGCAGCGCGGCGACGAGCTGCTTGTTGTCACCGTGGAGCTCGGCGAGCATGTCCTGCGGATCGACATAGTCGGCATTGTTGTCGAGGATGCGCTGCTTGCCGGCGATGTCCGAGATCGAGCGGATCGTGGTGCCGCCGATCTTGCGGGCGCGCTCGGCGATCACATCGGTCATCGCGAAGATCTGGTCGCCCTGCTCGTCGAGCATCAGGTGATAGTCGCGGAAGTTCGGGCCGCTCATGTGCCAGTGGAAGTTCTTGGTCTTGAGATAGAGCGCGAACACATCGGCGAGCAGCGCCTTGAGGCCGCCCGAAATATCGCGGGTGGCGCTTTCGCCAAGGTCGGTGGGCGTGCCGAGCTTGCGCTGGGCGGGCATGATGAGCGTCATCGGTTTCTCCTGGAGCGCGGCGCGGGGGATGCGCCAGACGGGAGCGCAGATCGTCGTCGAGCCCCGCCGCGCCAACCCAAACCAAGGTGTGGCCCCGGCCTACCCGGAAGAGGGCGACCACCGGGCAACATCTTCGTATGATTGGCCGCCCGCCCCGTTCCATGCGAGGCGGAGCCGAACAATGGAAAGGGCGTAGCCATGGAATGCCGGCATGTGATGACCGTGAACGAAGTCACGCCCAGCGCGCGCGGCTGCGAGGAATGCCTGAAGGTCGGCAGCCCCTGGGTGCATCTCCGCCTGTGCCGGGCCTGCGGCCATGTCGGCTGCTGCGACCAGAGCCCGCATCGCCACGCCCGCGCCCATTTCAACGCCACCCGCCACCCGATCATCGAAGGCTATGACCCGCCCGAAGGCTGGGGCTGGTGCTATGTCGACGAGATCGAGGTTGATCTGCCCGACCAGACACCCCAGCTGGGGCCGATTCCCCGCTTCTACTGATCCTTCGGAGACAATCATGAGCAGCACCGCCCCCCAGGCCGCTCCAGCGGCACCGGACGCGCTCGGCCGTCCGCTGATCTTCGCCATGGCCGCCGCGGCGGGCATCGCCGTCGCCAATATCTATTATTGCCAGCCGATGCTGGGCGTGATGCAGCGCGATCTGCCGGGCGCACTGACCGTGCTGGTGCCGACGGCAACGCAGATCGGCTATGCGCTGGGCCTGTTCCTGCTGGTGCCGCTGGGCGATCTCGTCGAGCGCAAGCGGCTGATCGCGATCCAGTTCGTCGTGCTGGCCGGCGCGCTGGCCCTGGCCGCCATCGCGCCGAGCGCTGCCATGATCATCGCAGCGTCGGTCGCGGTAGGCTTTGCCGCCACGGTGGCGCAGCAGGTGGTGCCGCTCGCCGCGCACCTGGCACCGCCCGAGAAGCGCGGCGCCGTGGTGGGCACCGTCATGGCCGGACTGCTCTGCGGCATCCTGCTCAGCCGGACGCTGGCGGGCTTCGTCGCCGCCCATGCCGGCTGGCGCGAGATGTTCTGGCTGGGCGTGCCGCTGGCGCTCGCAGCAGGCGGGGTCATGGCGCTGGCATTGCCGCACAGCGCACCGGATTCGGACCTGCGCTACCCCCAGCTGCTCCGCTCGCTCGGTGGGCTGTGGCGCGAGTTCGGCGCACTGCGCCATGCCGCGATAACCCAGGGCCTATTGTTCGCGGCGTTCAGCGGTTTCTGGACGATCCTGGCGCTGCGCCTGCAGGAGCCGGCCTTCGGGATGGGCTCGGAAGTGGCGGGCCTGTTCGGCGTGATCGGCGCGGTGGGCGTGCTTGCCGCTCCGATCGCCGGGCGCATCGCCGACCGGAAGGGGCCGCGGCCGGTGATCCTGCTCGGCGCGCTCTGCGTGCTGATCGGCTGGGCGTTCACCGGGCTCTGGGCCTCGATCGCCGGCATGGTGATCGGCGTGATCCTGCTCGATTTCGGCGTGCAGGGCGCGCTCGTCTCGCACCAGCATGTCGTGTTCGCGCTGCGGCCCGAGGCGCGAGCGCGGCTCAACACCATCTTCATGGGCGCGATGTTCGTCGGCGGTGCGACCGGATCGGGCGCGGCGACCTGGGCCTGGTCGATCGGTGGCTGGACGGCGGTGTCGCTACTCGGCGCCGCGTTCGCTGCGGTGGCGGTGGCGATCCAGTTCACCCATCCGCAAAAGGGGCATTGAAGGCGCACCCTCCGTCATGCTGAACTTGTTTCGGCATCCAACGAGCCGCGAGGGATATCGCTTGAGGCGCGTTGGACCCTGAAACAAGTTCAGGGTGACGATGGGAAAAGAGGCCGCGTCAGGCTTCGCGCACCCGCAGCGTAGCGAGCGCCGCCAGCCCCATCACCACCGCCGCGATCGCCATCGTCCAGATCGGCTGACCCGGGAACAGGTGCCGCATCACCGTGCCGATCACCGTCGCCACCAGCAGCTGCGGGATGACGATGAAGACGTTGAACAGGCCCATGTACACGCCGAGCTTGGCCTGGGGCAGCGACGAAGCGAGGATCGCATAGGGCATCGCCAGGATCGAGGCCCAGGCGATGCCGATGCCGATCTCGGCGAGCAGCAGCGTGTTCGCATCCCGGATCACCAGGAAACTCGCATAGCCGAGCGCGCCGAGGCCGAGCGCAATCGCATGGGTGCGCGCCTTGCCGAAGCGGCGGGCGAGCGGGCGCAGCAGGAACAGCGCGGCGAGCGTGGCGACGGCGTTATAGGCAGCGAACAGGATGCCGACCCAGTTGCCCGCATCGTTATAACCTTCGCTGGTGGGGTTCGGTGCGTGGAAGACATACTGCGCCACCACCGGCGTGGTGTAGATCCACATGATGAACAGCGCCGACCAGCTGAAGAACTGGACGACCGCAAGGCGTTTCATCACCGGCGGCATCCCGGAGAAATCGGCCATCAGGTCGCCGAGCAGTCCCCCGCCCCGCATCACCGCCGTGACGATCCGCGCCGCCCCATAGGCGGCGAGCAGACCGGCGAGCAGGTACAGCTCCTTCTCCAGCCCGAGCGCGAACACCGCGACACCCAGCGCCGCACCGGCGGCCAGCCAGGGCACGCCCGCGCCGGCCGAGGCGGGCGGAGGCGCCTGCGGCTCCGGCACCGGGCCATCGAACGCCGCGATCTCCTGCGGCGAATATTCGCGGGTGGTGAACACCGTCCATAGCACCGCGAGCAGCAGCGCCGCGCCGCCAAGGTAGAAGCTCCAGCGCACGGTATCAGGCAGGCCCCCGCCCGGTGCGACGTTCGACACGCCGAAATGATCGAGCAGGAACGGCGTCGCCGATCCGATCACCGCGCCCGCGCCGATGAACGCGGTCTGGATCGCATAGCCGGCGGTGTGCTGCTCCTTGTCGAGCATGTCGCCGACGAACGCGCGGAACGGCTCCATCGACACGTTGAGCGAAGCATCGAGCACCCAGAGCAGCAGCGCCGCGACGAGCAGCACCGGCGCATTGGGCATGCCGAACAGCGCCAGCGTCGCCAGCACCGCGCCGGCGAGGAAATAAGGACGACGGCGGCCGAACCTACCCCAGGTCCGGTCCGAATAATGGCCGATGACCGGCTGGACGAGCAGGCCGGTCAGGGGGGCGGCGATCCACAGCAGCGGGAGATTGTCGATGCTCTCGCCCAGCGACTGGAAAACGCGGCTCATGTTCGCGTTCTGCAGCGCGAAGCCGATCTGGATGCCCAGGAAGCCGAAGCTGATGTTCCACAGCCCGGCAAATCCCTGGCGCGGCCGCCCCCCTGCCGAACTCACCGGCGGCGGGCCTTCTTGGCCGGTGCGACGAAGCGGATCGCCTCGCCGCCGCCCGGCGCCAGCGCGATGGTCAGCGTGTCGCCCTTCTTCACTACCTTGGTCTCGATCGTGATCGAATGGCGGGCATCGGTGCGGTAATCCGCGCCGGGGCCGTCGCGATAGATCTCGGCGGTGTAGCTCTTGCCCGCGTCGAGGAAGTCGAGCGTCACGGTCGAGCTGCGCGCTTCCTCGTCGCCCACGGCGCCGAGATACCAGTCGTCGCTGCCCCTGGCCTTGCGGACGATCGTGGCATAGTCGCCGACTTCGCCGTTCAGCACGCGGGTGTCGCTCCAGTCGGTCGGCACGTCGCGGATGAACTTCATCTCGCGCGGGTACTTGGCATAGTTCTCCGGCGTGTCCGCCGCCATCACCACCGGCGAGTAGAGCACGACATACAGGGCCAGCTGCTTGGCGATGGTCGACTTGATCGCCGAACCGTTCGAACCGCTCAGGCTGAGCACGCCCGGAGTGAAGTCCATCGGGCCGCCGAGCAGCTGGGTGAAGACCATGTTGGCCTCATGCTCGGGCGGGTTCTTGCCGCCTTCCCAGGCGTTGTATTCCATGCCGCGGCCGCCCTCGCGCGCCACCCAGTTCGGGTAGGTGCGGCGAAGGCCCGTGTCCTTGACCGGCTCGTGGCTGTCGATCGAGACGTGGTACTTCGCGGCAGTCTCCACGACGCGGAGATGGTGGTTCACCATCCACTGGCTCTCATGCCATTCACGGTGCTGCGAGCCGTCCGGATCGACGCGCTCGATCTGGCCGGCATCGGTGACATAGCCGGTCTTGACCACCGGGATGCCGTGGTCCTGCGCATATTTGAACGCGCGATCGAGCTGGCTGTCATAATGGCTGGCCGAACCGCCGGTCTCGTTATGGCCGATCAGGTATACGCCCTTCGCCTTGGCATAGCGCGCCAGCTCGGCGGCATCGAAATCCTCGGTCGGCTGGTCGAAGTTCATGTCCTTGCCATTGCCGAACCAGTTGCCGTCCCAGCCGACATTCCAGCCCTCGACGAGCACGCCGGGGATGCCGTTCGCGGCAGCGAAATCGATATACTGCTTCACATGCGCGGTGGTGGCGCCGTGCTTCGGCCCGCGCGACCAGGTCCATTCGCCCTTGATCATGTTCCACCACACGCCGACGAACTTGCCCGGCTTGATCCAGGAAACGTCGCCAAGCTTGTTCGGCTCGTTGAGGTTGAGCGTCATCCGGCTGGCGGCATAGAGGCCGGCCGCGTCATCGGCGATCGCGATCGTGCGCCACGGCGTCGAGAAGCCGGCGTCGCGCGACACCTTGGGCGCGCCGGCACCGGGGGTGAGCGAGGCCTTGAAGGTGTTCCCCTCGGCCCGCTGCAGGTTCATCGCGGCATAGTCGACCAGCGCCGCCTCGTGCAGCGCGACATGGGTGCCGTCGGCGAGCTTGACCGTCATCACCGTCTGCGCGGTGCCGACCGCGTCGAGCGGCGTCTTGTTGTAGAGATATTCCTCGCGGTTCCACAGATAGGCCGGCTTCCACCAGGCGGTACCCGGCCCGGCAAAGGCGAACTCGGTCAACTCGTCGGCGATATTGGCGTGCTTGAGGTTGGCCTGCGTGGGCAGCGTGTAGCGGAAGCCGATACCGTCGTCGAAGAGCCGGAACGTGACGTCCATCTCGCGCTTGAGATCGGCCTTCTCGCGCAGGCGCACCGTCATCTCGGTGTGGTTGTCGCGGATCGTCGACCATTCGCCGAAGGGCTGGTTCCAGCTCGTGTCGGACTTGTCGCGCTTCACCTCGACCACGCTCATGCCCCGATCGAGCTTGGGCGCGTCGGTGAACAGGAAGCCGAGCCGGCTGTCGGTGAGCAAAGGCTTGCCGGCACGCTGCACCGCGTAGCTCGCCCGGCCCTCGTTATCGAGGCTGATCGTCACGGTGAGCTTGCCGTCCGGCGAGGCCGCGCGGGCGACGACATTGCCGTCGGTCTTCTGCGACAGGTCGTCCTGGGCGAGGGCCGGCGGCGCGAAGCTGAAGGCGGCGAGCGCCAGCGCGAGGGGGGCGAACTTCATGGGGGAACTCCTCAAGCTTCGGTGCGGGCGATCAACCCGGAATAGGGGGCAAAGGTCCAGTCGGCGATGCTGCCGGTCGAAAGCAGCGGGCGCCAGCGCGCCGCATCGCCGGGCACGAATTGCTGCGCAGCATCGCCCAGGTTGAAGATGCAGAGCAAGCGCTCGCCCTCCGCCTCGCGTTCGAAGGCGAGCAGTTCGCCCGGCGCATCGAGGAAAGCGATCCCGCCGGTCCGGAGCGCGGGCGAGCCGTTGCGGAGCGCGAGCACCTTGCGGGTCCAGGCAAGCAGCGAGCCGGCATCGGCGTTCTGCACGTCGATCGCCAGCCTGGCATGGTTGGGGCCGACCGGCAGCCAGGGCTTGCCGCTGGTGAAGCCGAGCTGCGGCGCTTCTCCCTCCCACGGCATCGGGGTACGTGCGCCGTCGCGCGAGAGCGTGCGCGGCCAGTTGGCGATCGCCTCCGGATCCTGGAGATCCTCGAACGCGATCTCGACCTGGTCGAGCCCCAGCTCCTCGCCATAATAAAGGAAGATGTTGCCGCGCAGCGCGGCGAGCAGCAGCATCTTCATCCGGGCGAACGCATCGGCGTGCTCGGGCGCGGCCCAGCGCGAGACGGCGCGGGGTGCGTCGTGGTTTTCGAACGCCCAGCTCGGCCAGCTGCTATCCGCCGACCAGTTCTCCAGCGCTTCGCGTACCGCCGATGCGGTCAGCTGCGACGCGTAGAGAAAGTCGAAGCCATAGGCGGTGTTGAGCCGGTTGTTGCCCGCGGTGAACAGCTTCATCTCGCGGTCGGCATCCGCCCCGCCCACCTCGGCGACGGTGAAGCGCTCGGGATATTCGTCGAACACCCCGCGCAGCCGCTCCAGGAACGGCGGGATGTCGGCATGGCTCTGGTTGTAGATGTGGAGCTGGAAGTCGAACGGGCGGGTGCGTGGCGTGTTCGAATCGGGGGCCGGCGGATTGTCGCGGAATTCCGGGTCGTGCATCGAGAAGTTGATCGCATCGATGCGGAAACCGTCCACGCCGCGATCCAGCCAGAAGCGGGTGATCGCGAGCAGTTCGTCCTGCACCTCCGGCAGGTGGCAGTTGAGCTGCGGCTGCTCCTTCAGGAAATTGTGCATGTAATATTGGCCGCGGCGCGCGTCCCAGGTCCAGGCCGGGCCGCCGAATACGGACTGCCAGTTGGTGGGCGGCGAGCCGTCCGGCCTGGCGTCGTGCCAGACGTACCAATTGGCCTTGGGATTGTCGCGGCTGGCCCGGCTCTCGACGAACCAGGCATGCTCGTCCGAGGTGTGCGCCCAGACCTGATCGATCAGCACGCGCAGGCCAAGCGCATGGGCGCGGGCGATCAGGGCGTCGAAATCGGCAAGCGTGCCGAAGATCGGATCGACGTCGCGATAGTCCGCCACGTCATAGCCGAAATCGGCCATGGGCGACTTGAAGAAGGGCGACAGCCAGATCGCGTCGACGCCGAGGCTGGCGATATGCTCCAGCCGCGCGGTGATGCCGGGCAGGTCGCCGATGCCGTCGCCGTTCGAATCGAAGAAGCTGCGCGGATAGATCTGGTAGATTACGGCGCCCTTCCACCAGGGTTGGGCGTGTTGAAGTTCCGCTTTCGCGGCAAGCTGGGTCACTTCTGGGTCTCCGCCGCGCACACCGCATATCCAAGCGGCGGCAGGGTAATGGAAAGGGAGCCGGGCGCACTGGCCGTAGTGGCACAAGTGCCCGCGAGCGGGTGGAAGCGCGCGGAACGGGTCTCGACCTCAACCTGGCGCGTGATCGCGGCAGTCGATGTGTTGAAGGCAAGCACCAGCTCGGCGCCGGTTACGGGATCGAAGCGCGAGAAGGCGAGCAGGCCGGGCTTGTCCTCGCGGGCGCGCAATAGCTGGCGGCCGCGAGTGAGCGCCGGATGGGCGATGCGCAGCCGGGCAAGGCTGGCGATCTCGCGGAAGATCGGATTGGCCTCGTCGAAGCGCGGCGTGGCCGTGCTGGCATCGCTGCCGACCAGCTTGCGGGCGTTATACTGCGCCACCTTGCTGCCGAACTGGTCCTCGCGGGCATCGACATCGTTCGAACCGCCGGCAAAGCCCTGCTCGTCACCGGCATAGATGGTCGGCACGCCGCGCAGGGTAAGCAGCAGGGCGTTGGAAAGCAGGACACGCTGTAGCACCTCGGCCTCGCTCGCCTCGAGGAAAGCCTTGCGGACGAACCAGGCGAAGCGGCCATTGTCGTGATTGCCGCTGAAGGTCGGCAGCGTGATCGCGGTGTCGAAGCCTTGGGCGTAGAGCACATCGCCGTCGAACAGCTTCTCGAACACATCGGTGCCCTTGGTCCCGGCGACGCTGTCGAGCAGCGCCTGACGGAAAGCGAAATCGAGCACCGAGGGGAATTTCGCGGTGATCGTGTGCGCGGCCTGGGCGGCGGGATCGGCGACCTCGCCGAAGATGTGGAAATTGGGGATGCCCTTCGCATGCGCGCGGTCGAGCATGGCAGGGACGAAGGCCTGCCAGAATTCCGGGTTCACATGGCGGGCGGTATCGATGCGGAAGCCGTCGACGCCGAACCGGTCGATCCAGCTGCCATAGATGTCGATCATCCCCGTGACGACCCGCGGGTTCTCGGTCATCAGGTCGTCGAGGCCGACGAAATCGCCCATGGTCGAGCTCTCGCCGGCGAAGGTCGAGTCACCGCGATTGTGATAGTAGATCGGGTCGTTGAGCCACGCGGGGAACTTGGCGTTCTTCTCCGCCTCGGGGACGAAGGGCGTATAGGCGTAGCCGGGGTCGGTCAGCTTCGCGAAATTCTCCGCCGTCTGGACGGCATCGCCGACGAAGCCCGGGTTGATCGGCGCGCCGTTAACGCCGCCGCGGCGCTGATAGGGATAGTCGGCCTTGCCGCGATAGGGGCAGGCACTGGCGCCGACGCACTCGCGATACTGGATCACGTCAGCCGTATGGTTGGCGACGATGTCCATATAGACTTTCATGCCGCGCGCATGAGCAGCGTCGATCAGTGCCTTGAACTCGGCATCGGTGCCGAAATGCGGATCGACATGGGTGAAGTCGGTGATCCAATAGCCGTGATAGCCCGCGCTTTGCTGGCCCGGACCACCCTGGACGGGCTTGTTGACGAAGATCGGCGCGACCCAGATCGCGGTGATGCCCAGCTTCTGAAGATATTGAAGCTTGCTCGCGAGCCCCTTGAGGTCGCCGCCATGATAATAGCGCGCGTCGGCGGGATCGAAGCCGGTGGTGCCGCGGTCGCCCTTCAGCCCTCCGCGATCGTTCGCCGGATCGCCATTGGCGAAGCGATCGGGGAGAACGAAGTAGATCACTTCGTCCTGCGGCAGGCGGGCGCGGTAATCCTGCGCGGCGGCGGGAGTGGCGGCGAGGAACGCCAAAGCCAACGCGGCTCCCCGGCGAAAGCCGGGGCCCAGGGTTTCTCTGCCGATTTGCTTGCCGCCCCGGGCTTCGGCTTTCGCCGGGGAACGGGATAGGGTGAACCAACGGGCTTTCATGCGGCAGTCTTCCCCGCGCAATGCTGCGCCACGAATGCGGCGTGATCCTGCATCTGCCCCACCTCGCGCGCATTGAGCAGCTCGATCAGCTCGAGATACTCCGCGATCTCCTCGCGCGAGGGCGCATCGGCGAGCGGGTGATATCCGGTCGCCGCGATCCCCTGCCCCGCCAGCACCTGCAGCCAGGCGACTTCGCTGAACAGGTCCGCCTCTCCGCGCACGATCTGGCCCGAGGCACGCCACAGTTCGATCTTGTGCTGCAGGCTGTCGGGCAAGGCGGCGGCGCGGCGTTCGGCCCAGAAGGGCTCGTCACGGTCGTTCGCCCAATAGTGCAGCACCAGGAAGTCGCGGATGCGGTCATACTCGACATGCGTCTGGCGATCATATTCGTCGCGCTGAACCTGGCTGACATGGCGGCCAGGCAGCAGCTTGAGCACCCGCTCGATCGCCGACTGGATCATGTGGATGCTGGTCGATTCCAGCGGCTCGAGGAAGCCGCTGGCGAGGCCGAGCGCGATGACATTGTGCTTCCAGAAGCTGGTCCGCTTGCCGGCGGTGAAGCGCAGCGGCCGGGGATCATCGAGCGGCTTCTCATCCAGCCCGGCGAGCAGCCGCGCCGCCGCCTCGTCGTCGGAGAGATGCGCGCTCGAATAGACGATGCCGTTGCCGGTGCGGTGCTGGAGCGGGATGCGCCACTGCCAGCCGGCGCCGTGCGCGGTGGCACGGGTATAGGGGGTGAAGTCGCGGGCGCGCTCGGACGGGACCGCCATGGCGCGATCGCAGGGCAGCAGTTCGCTCCACGCCTCGAATCCCGCGCCCAGCGTCTCGCCGAGCAGCAGCGCGCGGAACCCGGTGCAGTCGAGGAACAGGTCGCCAGGGATCTCGCGCTCGCCGTCGAGCTTCAAAGCTGTGACGTCACCGCTCTCGGCGTCGCGCTCGACCGAGACGATCCTGCCTTCGACGCGCTCGACGCCTCCGCTCTCGGCGAGGCCGCGCAGGAAGCGCGCGTACAGGCCGGCGTCGAAATGGAAGGCATAGGGCATTTCGGGCAGCAGCTTCGCTGTCCGCGCGGGTCCGCGCTGGAACTTGTTGGCGAGTGCCGCGGCGTTGTTGAGGGCATAAGGCGCCAGCGGCTTGGCGACGCCCTCGGCCAGCCCGCGCAGCCAGCTGTGCTGGAAGGCGAGCAGGCCATTCTCGCGGCCGACATCGCCGAATGCGTGCATGTATCGACCGCCCTTCGTCCAGCCGACGAACTCGATCGCGAGCTTGAAGCTGGCCTGGGTGGCGGCAATGAACTGGTTCTCGTCAATCCCGAGGCTGGCGTTGAACAGCCGGATCTGCGGGATCGTCGCTTCGCCCACGCCGATCGTGCCGATCGCCTCGGACTCGACCAGGATGACGCGGAAACGCTTGTCGAGGAACCGGGCGAAGGCCGCCGCGGCCATCCAGCCCGCGGTGCCGCCACCGGCGATCACGATGCGGATCGGCTGCTCAGTCTGCACGTCAGCGCCTCGACAAAAACAGGTGGCCCGGCGGGGAAGCCGGGCCACAGCTCGGGGGGATCAGAACTTGTAGGTCAGGCCGAGATAATAGTCGCGGCCATAGCGCTGATACTCGCGGACCAGGCGCTTGTCGGTCGCCTCGGTGGTGACGAAGGGCTGGTCGGTGATGTTCTTCGCCTGGGCGAGGATCGAGAGGCCCGCGAGCGGTCCGCTCTTGAACTCATAGCCGATCTGCGCATCGAGCACGCCTTCCGCACGGCCCAGGCGATATTCCGGGTTCGCCGAGAGGCCGGCCAGTTCGGCCAGGAAACTGTCGCGCCAGCGATAGGTGGCACGGGCCTGGAAGCCGCCCTTCTCGTAATAGGCGGTGGCGGTGGCGACCCACTTGGACTGGCCGGGCAGCGTGATCGGCGTCGCGCTGTTGCCATAGCGGATCTTGCTGTCGACATAGGTACCGCTGGCGAAGACGCCGAAGCCGTCGAGCGCCGAGCTGAACACGGTGAATGGCAGCGATGCGGTCGCTTCCAGGCCCAGGATGTCGCCATTGCCGGTGTTGGCGGGCGAGCTGACCAGGCCGAACTGCGCGTTCTGGCCGCGGACGATCGCCTGCTGCGCCGGGGTCAGCGCCGCGAGCAGCGGGGTGAAGTCGTACAGCACCGAATTGTTCGGGTCGACGAAGTCGGTCAGGTGCTTGAAGAAGCCGGTCAGCGCCAGATAGCCGCCGCTGTTGCCGAGATACTTCTCGAACGAGATGTCGATGTTGGTCGACTGGTACGGACGCAGGTTCGCATTGCCGCCGTTCGAGCTGAACGGGCTGTTCTGCGGCAGGCTGCCCATGCCGATCTTCGAGATGTCGATCGACACCGCCTGGGTCACGCGCTCCTGGTCGAGGCGCGGGCGCACCATGGTCTGGGCCGCGCCCAGCTTGATGTAGAAGTTCGGCTCGAGCTCGAGGCTGAACGAGGCCGAGGGCAGGAAGTTGGTGTAGCTGGTCGACGCGCTCACCGGCGAGATCGTCACCACGCCGTTCAGCAGGCTGGCGATCTGGCCGTCACCGCCCTGCTTGGTGTGCACCACCTGCAGGCCGAGCGAGCCCTTGAGCGCCTTGCCGCCCACTTCGCCGTCGACGGTCAGCTTGGCATAGCCGGTGATCACGTCCTCGGTCACGGTGTTGTCGCGCACCAGCGAGTCCGGGCGGTTGTCGAACACCGAGTTGAGCAGCCCGTAGATCTTCATCGGATCGACGGTCAGCATCTTGGGCACGCCCAGATAGTCGAGGCTCACGCTCTCGCTGAGCACGGCATCGGCCGGCACCGCGACGCTGGTCGGCGTGCCGCTGGCGACGGTGCAGTTGGTGCCGCCGCCCTTGGGGCAGAGGAAGTAGCTGGTGTACTTGCTCTGCTTCTCGCGGCGGCTGTAGTTGCCGCCCACTTCCCAGCCGCTCAGCACGCTGCCGGCGATCTCGCCCTTGAAGCTGGCGCGCAGCGACTTGAGGTCGTCGGTGAAGTCCGGGCGATTGAGGAAGCCGGCCTGCACCACGGCGGTGGTGCCGTTATAGCCCCAGCCGCGCGGATCGGTCAGGCGGATCACGCTGGTGTTCGAATAGTCGAGCGTCGGCACGATGTCATAGGTGCCGTCGCTGTTCTGGGTGATGTGGACCGTGTCCTTCGCGCCCGTCGAATTGTAGCCGGTGCCCGAATAGGTCTCGAGCAGGAAGTCGGTGCGGGTCGCGCGGCTCCAGCTGGCGTCGACGTTGAAGTGGATCGTGTCGCTCAGCTTGAAGTCGTTGTTCCAGCCGATCGAGATGTTCTCGGCCTTGCGCTCGTTCAGGTCGTTGCGCTGGACATTGACCAGGTTGCTGATGGTCGCATCGGTGACCAGGCCGTTCTCGACCTTGTAGCCCGGCGCGATCACGCCGTTCGAGCCCCAGGTCGGCGCGGTGCCGAACTCGATGCCGCGCAGGTGCTGGGTTTCCTTGAAGTTCGAATAGAGCACGTCGAGGGTCGAGTGGAAATTGTCGCTGGGCGCCCATTCCACCGTGGCGACGCCGCCATAGCGCTTCAGCAGGTTCGACTGGACGTACGGCTTGGCGCCGCCGAGGAACAGGTTGCCGCCGGCGGCCGGCTCGCTCGGGAAGCCCCAGGCGGCGTAGCGCTCGATCTGGGTCGGCGTGCTCTGCGCCGAGACGCCCAGCGCGATGCCCAGCGTGTCGTTGGCGAACTTGCCGACATAGGTGGCCGACGCCTTGTAGCCGTAGCGGGTGCCGTCCGGATTGAGCTTGTCCTTCTCGTTCATCTGGCCGCGGGCCGAGACGACGAACGTGTCCTTCTTCTGGTCGAGCGGGCGCAGCATGCGCAGGTCGACGGTGCCGGCGATGCCAGCCGCGATCAGCGAGGCATCGGCCGACTTGTAGACGTTGACGTTCTTGAAGAATTCCGAGGGATACTGGTCATATTCGACGCCGCGATTGTCGCCGACGGTGACCTGCTCGCGGCCGTTGAGCAGCGTGGTCGAGAAGTCGGGGCCGAGGCCGCGGATCGACAGGCGCTGGTCGCGGCCCTCGAGGCGCTGCGCGGTGACGCCCGGGATGCGGGCCAGCGAGTCGGCGATCGAGACGTCCGGCAGCTTGCCGATGTCTTCCGAGGAGACTGAGTCGACGATCGTGACGTTGTTGCGCTTGATGTTCGCCGACGAGGTCAGCGAGGCGCGGATGCCGGTAACGACCAGCGCGGCTTCGTCGCCGGTCGACTGGTCGGCGGGTGCCGGTGCGGGATTGGTGTCCTGCGCAAAGGCCGGGGTCGCGCCCAGCAGCAACAGGGCAGCACCGAGCGTGCGGGTGCTGGCGCTCAGCGAAAGCGTGCGCAGAATCGCGGCGTGATTGGACAAAGCCATCTTCATTCCTCCCCAAGATCATCGCCGCCTTCACTGGCGACGGTTTTTCTAACGTCTTCCCCAATCGTCCGAGCGGGCCGCCAAGTGAAGGCAAACGCATACGTATTCAGCGCTGCTTCCGATTCCGGCCCGGGCGCGCTACTTGGATAGGGCGCGCGACAACTTCGCGCTTCGGGAGCAGGAAACGGCATGGCCTCGCCGGACAAGCCGACATCATTCGACATCGCGGCGCTGGCGGGTGTCTCGCAGCCGACGGTGAGCCGTGCCCTGCGCGGCGATCCCACCGTCAATGAAGGCACGCGCAAGCGGATCGAGGCGATCGCCACCCAGATCGGCTACAAGGTCGACAAGAACGCCTCGTCGCTCCGTCGCGGCCAGAGCAGCACGCTCGCCCTGCTCTTCTTCGAGGATCCGCTGCCGGACGGCACCGCGATCAACCCCTTCTTCCTGGCGATGCTCGGTTCGATCCTGCGCACCTGCGCCAAGCGCGGCTATGACCTGCTGACCTCGTTCCAGCAGCTCTCCTCCGACTGGCACAAGGATTTCGAGGACACGCGCAAGGCCGACGGGCTGATCCTGCTCGGCTATGGCGATTACGAGCTCTACCGCGCCCGCCTGCAGGACCTGGTGCGCCAGCGCACCCATTTCGTCCGCTGGGGATCGGTCGAGCTCGACGGGCTTGGCACCACGATCGGCTGCGACAACATGCTGGGCGGCCGACTCGCCGCCGAGCATTTGCTGTCCCGGGGCCGGCGGCGCCTGGCGTTCATCGGCGAGGCGAGCAGCCATTATCCCGAATTCCGCGATCGCTATCACGGCTTTTGCGACACCCAGCTCGAAGCCGGGATCGAGCCCGATCCGCGCCTGCAGATCGGCGCGCTGTCGATCGAGGAATCAGGGTTCGAGGCGGCACGCCAGCTGCTCGCCAACAAGGTACCGTTCGACGCGATCTTCGCCGCGTCGGACCTGATCGCGATCGGCGCGCTGCGGGCGCTGCAGGAAGCCGGCAAGTCGGTGCCCGGCGACGTCTCGGTGGTCGGCTTCGACGACATCCCGGCCGCCAGCCTGACCCACCCGCCGCTCACCACTATCGCCCAGGACTATAACGCCGCCGGCGAGGCGCTGGTCGACACGCTGATCGGCGAGATCGGCAACCACAGCGCCGAGATCCGCCTGCTCCCGCCCCGGCTGATCATCCGCAAGACGAGCTGACGGTTCGGCGATCACTTCCCGGTTCCCCGGCGAACGCCGGGGAACCGATGAGCCTTGGCACCTTCCCCGCCCTAGTCCTGCTCGTCGGCCCGGCGCAGATACTCGTCCGCCATCGCGAAGCGGATGCGGCGGACGGTGGGATCGTCGCTGTCGGCGGCGCGGGCGCGCTCCTCGCGGGCGCGGCGCTCGAGATAGGCGCGCTCGGTCTCCGGTTCGTCCGGCAGATGGCGGGCCCTGCTCGAAGGCGCGACGCCCTTGGGCTTCGCCTCCGTCGCCAGCGCTTCATACATGGCGGCCAGGGTCAGATGCTGCTGGCGCGCAGCGCCGTTCAGCTGCTCCGCAATCTCGCGCTGGCCCGCTGCGCGGGCCTGATAATAGTCGTGCTGCTTGTTCATCGACCCAGATCCCGCCTCTGCAGGTTATTCTAGGTAACGTTGAGCAATTGCGAAGGTTTCGCGAAAGCAACAGTCGCACGGCCGCGCCGTTCCGTCGCATATCTGCAACGGTTCGAGGGGCCAGATGGCCCCTCCCCCCGGTTTTACCAGCTCAGCACGACCTTGCCGGACTGGCCCGATCGCATCGCGTCGAAGCCCTGCTGGAACTCCTCGGCGGCGAAGCGGTGGGTGATCAACGGCTCAAGGTCCAGACCGTTGCGGATCAGGCCGAACATCTTGCGCCAGGTGCCGAACATCTCGCGGCCATAGACGCCGCGAATGTTGAGCGCCTTGAGGATGATGTCACCCCAGGCGACGTCCATCGACTGGCCCGGGATGCCGAGCATCGCCAGGTTGCCACCCATCATCAGCACGTCCATCGCCTGGCGAATCGCCGGGATCGCGCCCGACACTTCCAGCGCGGTGGCGAAGCCGCTGGTGATGCCTTCCTGCGCCATCACGTCGCGCAAGTCCTCGCGGCTGACGTCCACCGGGCGAACATCGGCGATGCGCGCGGCGAGATCGAGCCGGTAGCGGTTGACGTCGGTGATTACGACCGAGCGGGCACCGGCACGGCGCGCGACGGCGGCGGCCATGATACCGATCGGGCCGGCACCAGTGACCAGCACGTCCTCGCCCATCAGGTCGAACTGCTGGGCGGTGTGCACCGCGTTGCCGAACGGATCGAGCAGCGAGCCGACTTCGTCGCTGACATCCTCGGGCAGCGGCACCACGTTGAACGCCGGGATCGCGAGGTACTCGGCGAAGGCGCCCTGGCGGTTGACGCCGACGCCCACCGTATTGGGATCGAGGTGGAAGCGCCCGGCGCGCGCGGCATCGCTGTTGAAGTCGATGACATGGCCCTCGCCCGACACGCGCTGGCCGATATGCAGGTCGCGCGTCACGGCCTTGCCGATCTCGACGATCTCGCCAGCGAATTCATGGCCGACGATCATCGGCACCGGAATCGTCTTCGCGGCCCATTCGTCCCAGTTGTAGATATGGATGTCGGTGCCGCAGATCGCGGTCTTGCACACGCGGATCAGCACCTCGTCCGGGCCGATCTCCGGGATCGGCGCGGTGGTGCTCCAGATGCCTTCGCGCGGCTCGAGCTTGGCGAGTGCCTGCATCGTGCCGGTGGCGGCCTCGGCGCGGGTCTCGATCTTCACGTCCAGCATCAGATAATCCTCAGTTCACGGCCGATTTCGGCGAAGATGTCGGCAACCCGCTCGACCTGGGCGGTGCTGAGCGCAGCCGACATCTGGGTGCGGATGCGCGCCTTGCCCTGCGGCACGACGGGGAAGGAGAAGCCGGTGGCGAGCACGCCCGCCTCGAGCAGCCGCGCCGAGAAGCGCTGGGCGAGCGCCGCCTCGTAGAGCATCACCGGGATGATCGCGTGCTCGCCAGGGACCAGGTCGAAGCCTGCGGCGGCCATCCGGGTGCGGAACACGCCGGCATTGGCCTGGATCTGCGCGCGGCGGGCATCGCCGTCGGCCGAGCGGGCGATCTCGATAGCCGCCAGGCTGGCGCCGCACACCGCCGGGGTGAGGGCATTGGAGAACAGATAGGGCCGCGCGCGCTGGCGCAGCAGGTCGACCACGGCCTGGCGCGCGGCGATGAACCCGCCCATCGCGCCGCCCAGTGCCTTGCCGAACGTGCCGGTGACGATGTCGATCTTGCCCTCGACGCCACGCAGCGCCGGGGTGCCACGGCCCTGCTCGCCAATGAAGCCGGTCGCATGGCAGTCATCGACCATGGTCAGCGCTTCGTACTTCTCGGCCAGCTGCGCGATCACGTCGAGCTGGGCGATCGTGCCATCCATCGAGAAGACGCCGTCGGTGACGACCAGGATCGTGCGCGCGCCGTCGGCGCGGGCCTGCTGCAGCACCCGCTCCAGATCGTCCATGTCGTTGGTGGCATAGCGGTAGCGCTTGGCCTTGGAGAGGCGGACGCCGTCGATGATCGAGGCGTGGTTGAGCGTGTCGGAGACGATCGCGTCCTCCTCGCCGAGCAGCGGCTCGAACACGCCGCCATTGGCGTCGAAGGCAGCAGCGAAAAGGATCGAATCCTCGAAGCCGAGATAGTCGGCGATCGAGCGTTCGAGTTCCTTGTGGATCTCCTGGGTGCCGCAGATGAACCGCACCGACGCAAGGCCGGCGCCCCAGCGGCGCGTGGCTTCGATCGCACCCTCGACGACGCGCGGATCGCTGGCGAGGCCGAGATAGTTGTTGGCGCACAGGTTGATGACCGGCTTGCCGCCGATCGTCACTTCGCCGCCCTGGGCCGAGCCCAGCACGCGCTCGGGCTTCATCAGGCCGTCGCGCTCGAGCCCGGTAAGCGTCTCGGCGACGCGGGAATAGAATTGCGAGTCCATCGGTCCTCCTCGTGAGGCCGATGGGCTACATCATAGTGGAATTCTCGTCCAGTATCCCGGAAACAAGAAAATCAGCTGGTCATGACGAGCAGTGCCCGCGCCGCGCCGTCGCGTGCGCGCAGGCTGTGCGGCACGTCGGCGGGATAGCGTGCGGTGGCGCCTGCGGGGACCATCACCCGGTCGTCGCCGGCAACGACTTCCACCGCGCCCTCGAGCACGGTCAGATGTTCGCGCGTGCCCTTGGGATGGGGATCGGAGACCAGCGCCCCGCCCCGCTGGAACAGCAGTTCATACCATTCATATTGCTCGGCATGGTCGGGTGGGCTGAGGATCCGGAGCGTGCAGGATCCGTCCTCGGTCTTGATCTCGGGCGTGAACGAGGCCGAGGAGATCTCGATCCGGACCTCATGCTCGGTCACCTTGCCGGCGATCAATTCCGATATATCGACGCCGAGCGCGTTGGCGAGCGACCAGACGGTGGCGAGCGACGGGTTGGCCTGGCCCCGCTCGATCTGCGACAGCATCGATCGCGACACGCCGGAGAGCCGGGCGAGGTCATCGAGCGTGAGCGAACGCGCCTTGCGATAGGTCTGGATATAGGGGCCGATCTGCGGCGCGCCGGCTTCGGACACGGGGTTCCTTCCATCAATAGATGGCCCGGCATATCAACACTGACCGCGGTTTAGCAAAGGGCATGGGGAACCGGCGCCCCCGCCGGCTCCCCGCCCCCTGAACTCAGAAAGCCGCGCTGACCGAGAACACCACCCGCCCGTCGGCGATGGACGAGCCGTCCTTCACTCGCGAGAAGTTCGGCTGGATGTAGTTCGTCTCCGACTTCTTGATGTTGGTGTCGACATAGGCGACGCCGAACACCAGCGGTCCGACCGCCGCATCGGCGCCGAGCATCCAGTCGAGATAGGAGCCGGTCGGGGTCACGCTGGTGCCGTTCGGGCCCAGGCCGGGATTGCCCTTCGAGCCGCCGAGATGCGCCTTGAGCGTGATCGGGGTGTTCGGGATGCCGCCGCTGACATCGGCCCAGAGATACAGATTGTCCTCCTTGTCGCCAGCCGCGCTCTCGGGCGTGTTGCTCCAGTTGCCGAGCGCTTCCTGCGCCGGGGCATAAGCGACGCCGGCGAGCACCGACACCGGGCCGAGCGAGCTGCTGAGCTTGACATAGGGCTCGGCGAAGTCGGTCTTGTCGGCGCCCGAGGGGTACATGTACCAGGTCACGCCGACGTCGAGCGCCAGGCCGTCGCCCAGGTCCTTCTTGTAGCCCGCGATCAGGTCGAGCTCCATGTTCGAGCCGCCGAAGGTGCCCCAGCCGGCCAGGTTCGAGCCCCAGGTGCCGACATAGAGGCCGCTTTCGTGGGAAACGGTGATGCCGCCCTGGATCGCCGCGCCCTTGTCGCTCTGCGAGACGCCGCGGAAGCGATAGTCGGAGACGAGCGCGACATTGCCGGAAACGGTGATCGGCTTGGGCGGCGCTTCTTCCTGCGCGTAAGCCGGAAAGGCCGTGCAGCTCAGCACGGCCGCGATCAGATACTTCTTCATGCGGGCATTCCCCAATAGCCTGAGAATGTTCCCGCCTGCGCCGAAAAGCGCGGCCCTCTCATCCCGGAAGGGTGTGGGACGGGGGCCGCTGCTATCCGATCTTCAAAATGCCGGGGAAATCATGTCCGCGGGTTTCCTGATTGTAATAAACTGTTGCTCTCGCCGGGTGTGGCCATTCGCACACACTGCGCCGGAACGCCGAAAGGGCAGGCAAGCGACCCTCTCGGTCCGCTCCCCTGCCCCTCCCGTGGCGTGTCGAGGTCGCTACGGCCTCAGGCCGGCTGCACCTTGCGGAGCTGGTCCGGGTGACCGCTCAGGTCCACCCGCAGGCCCCGCGCCCGGCGGCGCTGCACCCAGTCGCGCAGCGTCTCCGCGCTGGTGTGGTCGATCGCCGGCACCTTGCCGAAGTCGAGGTGCACCGGCTGGTCGGCCGGCACCGCGTCGAGCGCATTGTTCAGCTTGGGCAGCATCACGAAGGTCGCGGCGCCGTCCAGGTTGATGCGATGCGCATCCTCGCCATGTTCCGCGTCCACCTTCAGGCGCAGGCGCCGGAAGTGCGGCAGCAGCTCCAGCACCGACAGTCCCAGACCGATCAGCACGCCGGTCAGCAGGTCGGTTGCAACGACCAGCACGAAGGTGACTGCCCAGATCGCGGCCGGGAGCAGGCCGTAATGCTGGAACAGGTGACGGACATGGCTGACGCTCACCAGCTTCCAGCCGGTGACGACGAGGACGCCGCCCAGCGCCGCCATCGGGATCTCGCGCAGCAGCCAGGGCAGCAGCGCGGCGAAGCCGAGCAGCCAGGCGCCGTGCAGCACCGCCGACATGCGGGTGATCGCACCCGCCTGGACGTTGGCCGAGCTGCGGACGATTACGCCGGTCATCGGCAGCGCGCCCGCGAGACCGCAGAGCAGGTTGCCCACGCCCTGCGCGCGCAGTTCCTTGTTGTAGTCGGTGCGCACGCCGTCATGCATGCGGTCGACCGCGGCGGCCGAAAGCAGCGTCTCGGCACTGGCGATGAACGCGACCGCAATCGCGGCGATGATGATCGTCGGGCTGAGGAACGAGTTCAGGAAGCCCTCGCCCGGCAGCGTCACCGCCGAGACCAGCGAATCCGGCACCGCGACGCGAACCACCTCGAGACCGAAGCCGAAAGCGACCAGGGTCGCGCCGACCACGCCGACCAGCGCGCCCGGGATCAGGCGCAGCGCCTTGGGCTTGAGCTTGTCCCAGCCGAGCATCAGCACGATCGTCAGCACGCCGAGCGCCAGCGCCAGTTCGGTGCCGGTGACGTTGGTGGGATCGATGCCGAGCAGCCGCCCGGGGAGCGCCGCGAGGTTCTCGACGCCGCTCGACAGCGGCTTGGCGTCGAACAACGTGTGGAACTGGCCGACCACGATCAGCGCACCGATGCCGGCGAGCATGCCGTGCACCACCGCGGGCGAGATCGCGCGGAACCAGCCGCCGACCTTGGCGACGCCGGCCAGCACCTGGAGGACACCCGCCAGCACGAGGATCGCGCCGAGCGCGGCCAGGCCATGCTCGCGCAGCAGCTCGAACACGATGACCGCGAGGCCGGCCGCCGGGCCGCTCACCTGGAGCGGCGAACCGGCGATCAGGCCGACGACGAGACCGCCGATGATGCCGGTCAGCAGGCCCTTTTCGGGCGGCATGCCCGATGCGACCGCGATGCCCATGCAGAGGGGCATCGCGACGAGGAAGACCACGATCGAAGCCGTGAAATCACGGACGACCCAGCCCTTGGGAAGTGCGGAGGTCATTCGGCGGCTTCCACCAGGTCGAAGTCGGCGGCGCGGCGGCGGCCCGGCTTCACGGCGACGGGCAGCGGCGTGTCGTCACGCACGACGATGAAGCGGTCGGTCTCGCCGTCCAGCGCCAGGATCTGGCCGGCATGGATGTCGACGAACCAGCCGTGCAGCGCGATCTCGCCGCGCGCGATCCCCGATGCGACCGAGGGGTGGGTGCGGAGATGCGCGATCTGCGCCACGACATTCTCCAGGCTGATGGCGCGGACGCGGGCAGCGTCGTCGAGGCCCGGATAGGCATCGGCGACCACCTTCTGCGCGGCGTCCGAATGGTTCAGCCACACCGCGACGTTCGGCATCGCCGCAACCATCTCCGGATGGGCGACCGCCTTCATCGCGCCGCAGTCCGAATGGCCGCAGACGATGATGTCGCGCACGCCGAGCGCCATCACGGCATATTCGACGGTGGCGGAAACCCCGCCGATCTTCTGGGCGAACGGCGGCACGATGTTGCCGGCGTTGCGGCAGACGAACAGGTCACCGGGCTGCGCCTGCATGATGTGCTCGGGCACCACGCGCGAATCGGCGCAGGAGATCATCAGCGCCTTGGGGCTCTGGCCCTGGGTAGCGAGCTTGCCGTAGAGGTCGCTCTGGTTCGGGAAGACGGTCTTCTCGAAGCTGAAGACCCGGCCAATCAACTCGTTCACGTTGAACACTCCTATTAACTCGGAGTGCAACCTAAGCAGTCAAAATTGCCGCGGCGCAGCGGGACTGTGAAGAAGTGTTGCCGTCAGCCGGGAAGACGGATTTCGGCGATGAGTCCCGTCTTCGGGGGGCTTGCATTGCTGAGCATCAGCCGCCCCTTCTCCAGCGCCACCGCCTGCTGGACGATGGCAAGGCCAAGCCCCATGCCCTTGGTATTGCGGCCCCGTTCGACATCGAGGCGGACGAAGGGCTGCAGCGCTTCCTCGATCTTGTCCGGCGGGATACCGGGCCCGTCATCGGCCACGCACAGCACCAGCTCGCCTTCTTCCTCGCGCACCGAGACCTGCACCGATTTGCCGTAGTGCAGCGCGTTTTCGATCAGGTTGCTCAGCGCCCGGCGCAGCATCGAGGGGCGCACCATCCAGTCGAGATGCTGCGGCCCGGCATAGGTCGCGTCGCGCCCGCGATCGGTGGCGTCCTCCACCAAGGTCGCCGCCATCACCGCGATGTCCACCGCCACCGCCGGCTCGGGATCGTCCTCGCCCTTGAGGAAGGTGAGCAGCGAGGCGATCATGTCGTCCATCTCGCCGATATCGTCCTGCATCGCGCGGCGGCTATCCTCGTCACCCACCCCTTCCAGCCGCAGCTGGAGCCGGGCGAGCGGCGTGCGCAGGTCATGCCCCACCGCGGCCAGCGCCTGGGTGCGATTCTCGATCAGCTCATGGATGCGGCGCTGCATGCCGTTGAAGGCGTGGATCAGCCCGCGGATCTCGGCGGTGCCCTCCTCTTCCACCGTCACCCGCTTGCCCGATCCGACATGGCCGATCGCGTGGATCAGCTTGCGCAGCGGTCGCAGCGTGCCGCGGATCAGCAGCGCGCCCAGCGTCAGCAGCAGCAGTGCCGGCACCAGCGCTACCAGGGTCCGCTCGATCGCGAACTGCCAGACCTGCACCGCCTCGCGCGTCTTGAACACGATCCAGCTGCCGTCGGGCATGCGCATCTCGCCGGCTACGACCTGGCCATGCGAACTCGGCGCCAGGCGGAGCTGGAGATGCGATTCCGCCAGGCCCTTTTCCCAATTGGTCACCTGCGCTTCCATCCGCTTCTGGCGCGGCGGGAAGGCGGGGCGCTGCGGGATCGTCGGCGACCAGCGGACGATATAGCGATCGGTGGTAAGCTCCTGGGCGGCCGTCGGCCGCTCGGCCACCGGCCGTTCGGACAGCAGCTTCTCGGCGATCACCAGATGCTCGGCGAGCCGGTGCGCGTCGCTTTCCTCGATCGAGTAGCGCGACGACCGCTCATAAAGGAAGGTGCTCGCCCCGAACTCGACCGCGACGGTGAGCAGCAGGATCAGCAGGATCCTGCCGAGCAGCCCCAGCGGGTGGCGCGGGAGCAGGCTCAGGACCGGGTGACCTCTGCGCGGAAGATATAGCCGATGCCGCGCACCGTGCCGATCGGCGGCTCATGGCCGGCGGCCGAGATCTTGCGGCGCAGCCGGCTGACCAGCACGTCGACGCTGCGATCCGAGCTGTCGCCCAGCCGGACGCGCGAAAGCTCCACCAGCCGCTCGCGCGCGATCACGCGCTGGGGCTGGCTGAGGAACGCGGCGAGCAGGTCGAACTCGGCACCGGTCAGCTCGACCACGGCGCCGCTCGGCGACTTCACTTCGCGGCGCGGGAAATTGACCGTCCAGCCGTCGAAATGCGCCTGGGTCTCGCGGTCGCCGCCCGCCATGCGCTCCAGCCCGCCGCGGCGAAGCACCGCGCGGATGCGGGCGATCAGCTCGCGGGTGCTGAACGGCTTGGCGAGATAGTCGTCGGCGCCCAGCTCGAGCCCGAGCACGCGATCATGCTCATTGCCCTTGGCGCTGATGAAGATGATCGGCACGTCGCTCTTGCGCCGCACTTCGCGGCACAGGTCGATGCCGCTGGTGCCCGGCAGCATGATGTCGAGCAGGACCAGGTCGACGGGACCGTTGTCGAACGCCAGCCACATCTCCGGCGCGGTCGCCGCCTGGCGCACCGAATAGCCGTTTTCCTGGAGCGCCCGTGCGGTGAGGGTTCGCAGCGCGGGATCGTCTTCAACCAGAACGATGACGGGCGCGCTCATGCCATGGTCTCGAGAAAATTCATGGACGCGATCTAGGCCTGATGCCCCTTCTCCTCAAGATGGGGGCTTTACGGCAATGCTTTGTCACGGACGGGCAGCGCTTCGTAACGTACGGGAAAACCTTCCTTACAGGCGCGCAAAACACGGTATCGGCGCCGACGCTATCTCTGCGAATATCTGAAGGAGATAGCATGAAACTCGCCCTTGCCGCCGTTGCGGCTTCCGTCCTCGCCTTCGCGCCGGCCGCCCAGGCCCAGTCGCTGCACGAGACCCACCAGCTGGTCTGGGCGCCCTCGGGCAAGTCCACGGCCACCCATTGGCGGATGCGCGACAAGCCGGCCTGCCCCCAGGCCCAGCCCCATCACCAGGCGGGCAAGTCCGCCCTACCGGTGCGCACCAGGTGCGCGGTGCAGGTCGCGCAAAAGGCACGCTGAGCCGCACCGGCCAACAGCCGTCGAACAAAAAGCCCGCGCGGTGATGCCGTGCGGGTTTTTTCTTGCCTTGAATACAGCATCCTGCAGTCGATCCAGTCATTACGGACCGATGAGTCAATGGACAGCCCAAATGATCGATGCGACCATTTGAAAATATCGACCTGTCGATTTTTCCAGCCAATCGTCTGATGGGAGCAACGACCATGGTTCTTGCTGATCCGAAACTCGAAGTTTCGCAGTTCATCGATTTCGCAAAGAAGACAATGGGCAAGATCGGCGACGAAGGAAGCCTGGCCGACGCCTTCGCAAGCCAGGCCGGCCAGTTCTCGCTGGAGGCGGAATATCCCAATTTCTGGCAGGTCGGCTGCGTGTTCGACACGGTGCTCGATTATTTCCTCGCGCTGAAGGAAGCGGGCGAGCTGGATCCGGACAGCGCGAAGCTGATGGAAGCCCTGGTCGCCAAGGCGGTCCATGGCTATCAATATGGCATCGTCGGCCTGATGGCGGCCTGGTATGACGACTGGTCCTGGTGGGGAATCGCCGCGTCCAAGGCGTTCGATCCGGACTATACCGAGGTCTTCGGCGACAAGCTGGAGTTCTTCCAGACAGCGGCGATCGACCTGTGGGGGCTGGTCGATGACGGCGATTTCGCAACGATCGCGAACCGCATTCCGGACGCGATCTGGGCGAACAGCGCGCTCCAGAGCAACTGGGTCAAGTTCACCAGGGAAATCCTCAGCGCGCGCGGGCAGCTCCATATCGGCACGCGCAACAGCTGGGCGCTGATCGAACGTGGCGCCGATGGCCAGGGCACGCCGCGCCAGAATGCGGACTACAAGATCTTCACCAACCAGATGGTGGATGTCTGGGCGGTGCCGCGCTTCCCGGGCGGCTGCTGGCAATATGATTTCTCCACCCTGCCCTTCCCCGTCGATGACGGCCCGGACGCCAGCGATCCCAATCCGGCAAACAACACGCTCGGCGTGTTCCAGGTCACGCTGATGTCGGGGCTCTACCTCTCCTTCTGCTGCAGCCTGATCGCCGCCGCCAGCCGCAAGGCGACGGAGAAGCTGAGCGGCGGGGCATGGGACCGGCTGCAATCGGTCGAGACCTATCGCCAGAAGGCGGACGAGGTGGCGGCCTTCCTGGCAAGCTGGCTGAACCTGACCGGCAGCGATTCGCTGGCGACCGAGTTCGCGCACGGCAAGCTGGTACATGAGCGCACGCCCACCTACGCGCCGTTCGACACCGGCGGCTGCCCGCCGGTCGAGGGCTATTTCCCCAATGCCTATTGGGGCGGGGATCAGGGGCTCATCATGGGGGCGCTCGCCCAGTACGCCCAGCTTCCCGGCGCCAATCTGCCCGACGCCGGCAGCATTCCCGCCGACCTGCTGCAGGGCGTCTTCTACAACATGCCGGCATCCAACTGGAGCCAGCCCAACATGGTCGGGCCCTATCTGGATCCCACCAATTCCTCGCCGATCAGCGGCGACTCGAACGACTATGGCTCGGGTTCGGGCGTTTTCTGGCGCTATGTGATGCGCACCTGCCGCGCCGATCCCGCCTTCGGCAATCCGGCCCGGCAGGATCCCCATATCGTGAACATGGCCACCAATTCGGGCACGCTCGACAATGATTGGGGGAACAACCTGTTTCAGCCGTTCAACACGGTCGCCGCCGCGATCGGCGCCTGGTACCTGCTGAAATAGGGCTGCCCGCCACAGGGCGTGATCTCCCTGCGCCCTGTGGCGGCCTCGCCGCCTGGTCCGCTTGCCCCAAGGCGGCACCGCCGCCTGATCTGCTTGCCCCAAGGCGGCACCGCCGCCTGGTCTGCTTGCCCCAAGGCGGCACCGCCGCCTGGTCTGCTTGCCCCAAGGCGGCACCGCCGCCTGGTCTGCTTGCAATGTAGGGTTTCGTCTGTTTGGCTCTCGCAACCGGGCCTGGTGCCCGGCCGCTCTTTGAGTCCGTGGGAAACGCCTCAGCGCGCCAGCTTCACCGTCACCGTGGTCGACAGGCCCGGCCGCAGCCGCGCCAGCGCCGGCTGGCCCGGGTCGAGCGCGATGCGCACCGGCACGCGCTGGACGATCTTGGTGAAGTTGCCCGATCCCGGCTCGAACGGCAGCAGGGTGAATTCGGAGCCGGAGCCCGGCGCGAAGCTCTCGACCCGGCCGGTCAGCGCGTCGCCGCCCAGCGCGTCGACATGCACCTTGGCCGGCTGGCCGGTGAGCATGCGCGCGGTCTGGGTCTCCTTGAAATTGGCGACGACATAGAGCTGGCGGCTCGGCACCAGCGTCAGCAGCCTGGTGCCCGGCTGGACCAGGTCGCCGGCCTGGGCGCGGCGGTTGCCGATCACACCGCCGATGGGCGCGCGGATCAGGGTATAGCCCTCGTCCTGCTCGGCCAGCCTCAGCGCGGCGCGGGCGCGCTCGGCGCCGGCACGGGCCTTTTCCAGCTCGGCGAGCAGGCTGTCCTTGCGCGCGATGGTCACGCCGGCGCTGTCCTGCGAAGCGGCCAGGCTCGCGCCGCTTTGCCGCGCCTTGGCCCGCGCATCGATCAGGACGGCCCGGATCCGCTCGGCGTCCCTCCGCGTTGCGAATCCCTCCGCTAGCAAGGCCTGATACCGAAAATCATCCGCCTCGGCCCGCTGCAACTCGGCATTGGCCGAAGCAATACCGGTCCGCACCACCGCAACATTCGCCCCAGCCAGCTGCGTCTCGACCCCATGCGACTTGATCGCCGCCAGGGCGGCGGCAACATCGGCATCCGCGTCCCGCACCGCTGCGCGGGCCGAATCGAGCCTGGCGGCGAACTCGTGATCCTCGATGCGGACGAGCGGCTCGCCGGCCTTCACTTCCTGGTTGTCGCGGACCAGCACCTGCGCGATCTGCCCGCTGATCCGTGCCGACACGATCGTGCTGTCGGCCCGGAGATAGGCATTGTCGGTCGTCTCGCTGGATGCCGGGCTGGCGATCCACAGCACACCCGCAGCGGCGACCAGCACGGCTGCGCCTCCCGCCACCGCAACCTTGGGCAGCTTGCGCCGCGGCTTGGTTTCGACCTGCTCGCTCACTGGCTGATCACCAGCAGCGTGGAAGTTGCCGAGGCAAGCAACCGCCCCTCGGCATCGGTCAGCTTCGCGTCGGCGAAGGCGACGCGGCGACCGATCGAGATCACCGTGCCGGTGGCACGGACCAGCCCGGTCTGCTCGGTCATCGCGCGGTGATAGGCGACCTTGAGCTCCAGCGTGGTGTAGCTCTGCCCCTCCTGCAGGGCGCTGTGCGTGGCGATGCCGCAGGCGGAATCGAGCAGGGTCGCGGCATAGCCGCCATGGATGGTGCCGAGCGGATTATAAGCTCGCCTGTCGGGCACGCCCTCGAACACCGCATGGCCCTTGGCCACCTCCACCAGCGAGAAGGCCAGCGTCTCGCCGATCGGCGGCTGCTTGCCGGCGGCCAGCAGCGCCTGCACCTGTTCGAGCCCGTTCATGCCTTTGCCTCCAGTTGATAGCGCGCCCGGATCGCCGCGGCGGAATCGGCGAGGATCGCGTCGGATTCCGCCGGATCGGTGGCGGTGCGCGAGAGCAGCAGGGCGCCGACCAGTTCGGCCAGCATCGAACGGCCCGCCGCCGGGGCATTGGCGATGCCGTGCCTCGCCAGCACCTCGCCCAGCCGCTGCGCGAGGGCGGTGCTGCCCTGGCCGAAACGCTCGCGGGCTGCGGGTTCGAGCCGTGCCATGTCGCCCGACAGCGCAGCTACCGGGCAGCCCCGGCCGCGCGCATCGCGGTGGAGCGGCGAGAGATAGAAGCCGACATATTTGTCGAGCGCCGCGCGCGGATCGGCCTCGGCCAACGCCCAGTCGAAGCGATTGCGCGCCTCCTCGAACATCACCCCGATCGCCTCGGCGACCAGCGCGTCCTTGGAGGGGAAATGGGCATAGAAGCCGCCATGGGTGAGGCCGGCCTGCTTCATCAGCGCGGACACCCCGACGCCCTCCGGCCCCTTGGCCCGGATCGCAGCGGCGGCCTCCTTCAGAATCTTCAGACGCGTAAGTTGGCGATGTTGAGGCGCATAGCGCATTTCCCGGGCCGTCCTTGCTTTATATGACGCACATCATATAATCATCCTCGCACCCGTTCAAGAGGCCCCGGATGGCGCAGACGATCGACCCGCAGGCGCTGCCCGACAGCCGCAAGTTCCTGATCTTCGGGGTGATGGCGTTCGGCCAGTTCATGGCGCTGATCGACATCCAGATCGTCGCCGCCTCACTCAACGAAGTGCGGGCCGGGCTCTCGGCCAGCTCGGACGAGATCAGCTGGGTGCAGACCGCCTATCTGATGGCCGAGCTGGTGATGATCCCCTTCGCCGCGTTCCTTGCACAAGCAGTCTCCACGCGCTGGTTGTTTGCACTCTCGGCCGGACTGTTCACCCTGGCGAGCGCGCTGTGCGGCCTCGCCTGGAGCATCGAATCGATGATCGCCTTCCGCGCGCTCCAGGGTTTCGTGGGTGGCGCGATGGTCCCCACGGTGTTCGCGACCGGTTTCGCGATGTTCACCGGCAAGCAGCGCGCGATGATCCCGGCGATCCTCGGCATGGTTTCCGTGCTGGCGCCAACTTTGGGGCCTACTCTGGGTGGATGGATAACAGACGCCATGGGCTGGCGCTGGATCTTCTACGTCAACATACTCCCCGGCGCGGTTGTGGCGACGCTCTCGCTGCTGTTCATCCGGGTCGACCAGTCCAAGCTTTCGATGCTCAAACGGATTGATTGGGTACACTTGATCGCGATGGCGATCTTCCTCGGCGGGCTGGAATATGTGCTCGAGGAAGGCCCGCGGAACGACTGGTTCCAGGACCATGAAATCGCCACCGGCGCATGGCTGAGCTTCGTCGCGCTGCTGCTGTTCCTCGAGCGCTCCTTCCGCTCCGAGAATCCGATCGTGAACCTCTCCCCCTTCCGCAAGCCGACCTTCGTCTTCGCCTGCGTGTTCAACCTGGTGATCGGCTTCGGCATCTATTCGGCGACCTATCTGGTCCCGGTCTTCCTCGGCACGGTGCGCGGCTACAACGCGTCGGAGATCGGCACGACCGTGTTCATCGCCGGCATCGTCCAGATGCTCGGCGTGCCGATCGCGGCCGGCCTCTCCCAACGCCTTGATCCGCGGATCATGATAACCTTTGGCCTGAGCCTGTTCGCCGCCGGACTATGGCTGTTCAGCTTCATGACGCCCGAATGGGGCTTCCACGCCCTGCTCTGGCCGCAGGCGGTGCGCAGCTTCGCGATCATGCTGTGCATCGTGCCGAGCGTGAACCTGGCGCTGGCCGGGTTCGAAGGACCCGAGCTGCGCTATGCCTCCGGCCTGTTCAACCTGATGCGCAACCTGGGCGGAGCGATTGGCATCGCGCTGGTCAACACCTGGCTGCAGGACAATGCCCGTATCCACATGCTGCGGCTGGGCGAGGCGCTGGGCGTGGCCGGACGCACCGGCAGCGAGCTGATCGAGAATCTCGCCGCCTATGCCAGCAGCTACACGCCCGACCGCGCCGAAGCGCTGCTGATGGCGCAGGGCGTCGCCGGGCATATCGTGCAGCGCCAGGCGATGACGCTGGCGTTCAACGATGTGTTCCGGTTGATGGCGTATCTGTTCCTGGCGGCGCTGGTGCTGGTGCCGTTCTGCCGGCGGCCGAAGCTGGGGTAGCGTGCCCTTCTTCCCTCCCTGCAAGGGAGGGGTCGGGGGTGGGTTGCGGGCCCGGTCTTCCGGGCGCGCCCAGCGAGACGGCACCCGAAAAAGAAAAGGCCGGGCATCGAGCCCGACCTTTTCTAACCCACCCCTAACCCCTCCCTTGCAGGGAGGGGAATCTTGAATACCCTAAGCCACCGCCCGAGCGTCAAAGGCCTGGCGGGCTTCCTCGACCATCCCGAGATTCTCGAAGGTCCAGCGGTACAGCGCCTTGAACGGCGGCTGGAGCGAACGGCCGAGCGGAGTGATCTCATATTCCACCGCCACCGGCGACAGCGGCAGCACGCGGCGCACGACGATGCCGTTGCGCTCGAGCCGGCGCAGGCACTGGGTAAGCGCCTTCTGGGTCACCCCCTCCAAATGCCGCTTGATCGCGTTGAACCGCAGCGGCCCGCCATCGAGAACGGCCAATACCATCATCGACCATTTGTCGGCGATCTGGTCGATCAGCTCGCGGCTGGGGCAGCCGGCCGAGAAATGCCGGGGGTCGCAATGGTCCAAGGTTTCCTCCGATATACCTGGTCGACAGCAGGTGCGTTCTTGCACCCAAGTTTACATGATATACCTAGTCGCGTCCAACCAACACGGATTTCATTTCCTATGCCCGACAGCGATATCCTCTTCCGACCCTTCGAGCGCGGCAACCTGAGCCTCAAGAACCGCATGGTCATGGCTCCCATGACCCGCAGCTTCGCGCCCGAGGGCATTCCGGGCGAGCCGAACGCGGCCTATTATCGCCGCCGGGCCGAAGGCGGCGTCGGCCTGATCCTGTCGGAAGGCACGGTGATCAACCGCCCGGCATCGCGCAACGAAGGCGGCATCCCCTTCTTCCATGGCGAGCAGGCGCTGGCCGGCTGGAAGAGCGTGATCGACGCGGTGCACGGCGCCGGCGGCAAGATGGGCCCGCAGATCTGGCACACCGGATCGACCAAGAGCCAGGGCGGCTGGGAGCCGGAGAGCCCGGTCGAGAGTCCGTCGGGCCTGCTCGGGCCCGGCACCCCGCGCGGCGAGGTGATGACCGAAGAAGCGATCGCCGACACCGTCGCTGCCTTTGCCAGCGCATCGGCCGATGCCAAGCGGCTGGGCTTCGACCTGGTCGAACTGCACGGCGCGCATGGCTATCTGATCGACCAGTTCTTCTGGGGCGGCACCAATGAGCGCGAGGACCGCTATGGCGGCGCCTCGATCAGGGAGCGCGCCCGCTTCGCCGGCGAAGTGATCGCAGCCGTCCGCGCCGCAGTGGGCCCCGACTATCCGCTCGCGCTGCGCGTCAGCCAGTGGAAGCAGCAGGACTTCGCCGCCCGGCTGGCCGAGACGCCGCAGCTGATGGAAGACTGGCTGCAGCCGCTGGTCGATGCCGGCGTGGACATCCTCCACTGCTCGCAGCGCCGCTTCTGGGAGCCCGAATTCCCCGAGATCGACGGCGAGGAAGGGCTGAACTTCGCGGGCTGGGCCAAGAAGCTCACCGGCGCCACCACGATCAGCGTCGGCTCGGTCGGCCTGTCGGGCGAGTTCATCGCGGCGTTCGGCGGCGAGGCTTCGACCAGCACGGGCATCGAGAAGCTGGTCAAGCGGATGGAGCGTGACGAGTTCGACCTGATCGCGGTTGGCCGCGCGTTGATCAGCGACCCGCACTGGGCCGAGAAGATCCGCACCGGCGATACCGGCAGCCTGAAGGGTTTCGATCGCTCGGCATTGGGCGAGCTCGTCTGAGCGACTGAACGCGGGAGCCCTTGCGCATAGCTGTTCCCCGGCGAAGGCCGGGGCCCAGTTGCAATGTCGTTCGTGAGGCTCCCGCGCCATCGATAGTTGGCCGAACCTGGGCCCCGGCCTTCGCCGGGGAACTTGATAGACTAAGTACCCAGCGGGCGACCGGGAACCGGTCGCCCGCACCCGGTACAATTGAAACAAAACTGCCCGGTGCGGCTCCCGCCGGAATTGGGTATCGTGGCCATGTGAAGGACGGCGAACCTCAGGCGGGCGTGGCGGCGCGGATCATCGTTTGCGATGACGATCCCGACGTGCTCGACATGGTAAGCGAGTTCCTGGCCGGCTGCGGATACCAGGTGGAATCCGCCGCGAACGGCGCCGCGCTGCGCAAGCTGGTGCCGAGCTTCCGCCCCGACCTGGTCGTCTGCGACATCACCATGCCCGGCGAGGACGGGCTGTCGCTCACGCGCTGGCTGCGCGCCGAGAGCAGCGCCGCGGTGCTGATGCTCACCGCGATGGGATCGACCACCGACCGGATCGTCGGGCTGGAGATGGGCGCCGACGATTATCTCGCCAAGCCGTTCGATCCCGCCGAGCTGCGCTCGCGGGTGAAGGCGGTGCTGCGGCGGACGATGGCGCCGGTCAACCGCCACGGCCGGCCGCCGGCGCGGATGCGGATCGGCAAATGCGTGCTCGATGTCGAAACGCGGCAGATGTTCGACGATGCCGGCGAGCAGGTGCCGCTCACCGCCATGGAGTTCGACCTGCTCTATGTGTTCATCACCCATGCCCGCCGTGCGCTGAACCGCGACCAGCTGCTCGAACTGGCGCATCACCGCCGCTGGGACCCGTTCGACCGGTCGATCGACATCCGCGTTGCCCGGCTGCGCAAGAAGATCGAAGTCGACCCCGCCTTCCCCCGCATCCTGCGCACCGTGCGCGGCGAAGGCTATATGCTGGTGCCCGAAGGCGAATGAGCGAAGCTGCCCCTCGCGGCAGGCGCACCACCCAGGCGCTGGTCGCCGCGGTGGTGTCGATCGGGCTGCTGCTCGTCGCGGTGGCGACCTGGGTGGTTAAATCCGAATATGACCGCCAGCTGCGCGTCGCCGCCACCGGCGCGCGGGCGACCGAGAACCAGATCGCCGCACTGGTCACCGCCGCCAACCAGCGCGTGCTGACGCTGCGCTCCAGCGCCCAATATGCCTATCAGGCGATCGAGCGCGGCGGCGCGGTGCCGACACAGGGCGTGCGCGGCAACACGCTAGGCTATCGCGGCTCGGTCAGCGGCACGCCGGCCGATATCGTCACCGATCGCGCGGTGGTGGAGGAATTGTGGCTCACCCTGGCCGGCGTCCATGCCGCCGCGCCCGACATCGCGCTCAGCTACGTGATGTCGGCGCGGACCGGCTTCGCCGCCAACTATCCCAGGCTGCCCGATGCCGAGCATCTCGCCATGGCCCGGGCGATGGCACGGAAGGTCTTCGATCCCGCGACCCACCAGTTCATCCAGTCGGTCGCGCACCGGCCGGAAACGGCCCCGCCGCTATGGACCGCCGTCTACCGCGACAATTACACCGGCCGCACCCGCGCCGGCCGGGTGATCCGGGGCGACGGACGCCTGGTATCGCTGCTCGCCCCGGTCTGGGTCGATGGCCAGTACCGGATGATGGTGGGGATCGACGTATGGGCCAATGACCTGCGCGAGATCCTGCGCAACCAGCCGGTGCCGGGTGTCGAGCTGACCCTGGTCGACGGCAACGAGCATGTGATCGCCACGTCGCGCGCGGCGGACATTCCGCTCGCGGCCGGACCGTTCAGCAAGGCGAAGACCGCCGGGACCGAGGTCCGCGATTTCCTGGGTTTCGATCCGGATGGCGAGCCGCCGCGCGGGGTGCTCACCGGCAAGCGCGTGGTACGTGCCCAGGCGATCGGCGATACGCCGTTGCGGGTGATCGCCATCGCCGACATGGGCAATGTCACCCGCCAGGTGCTCTTCCGGCTCGGCGCGCTGCTCGCGGTGATGCTGGGGCTGTACGCGCTGCTCTGCCTCGTCGCCTGGTATGTGCTGCGCCGGGTGCTCGCCCCCGCCTTCCGCCTGGCCGGGCATATCGAGCGCTCGGGCACCGGCACTCCGCCCGAAGTCTCGCGGCTGTGGCGCCCTACCCTTGCGGCGATCGACGCCGCCTTCGCCGCCCAGCGCGGCGCGGTGGCCCGGCTGGAGGAGGCGCACGCCACCACCTCGGCGGTGCTCGACGCGGCGTTCGACGCGGTTGTGCTCGCGGACGCCGATCTGCGGGTGGTCAGCGCAAACATGGCCTTTACCCGGATGTTCGCGCCCACGGGCGTCGCCAGCATAGGCCGCCCCCTGCCCGATCTGATCGCCCCGGCCAAGGAAGCCGAGCCGATCGGCGACGCGCTGCGCTTCGACGGCGAGAGCATGGCAGATGCGTGGCCCTTCGAGGCGCGCGGCGTGCGCGGCCGGCGCTTCCCCGCCGAGCTCCAGGCCCGCCGGCTGCAGCAGGGCGGTCGCGCGCTGATCGTGGTGTTCATCCGCGACATCACCGAGCGTCGGCGGATCGAGGCGGAAGTCGCCAGCCAGCGCGAGGCGCTGCATCAGAGCGAGAAGATGACCGCGCTGGGTTCGCTGCTTGCGGGGGTGAGCCACGAACTCAACAATCCGCTGGCGGTGGTGCTCGGCCGCTCGACGGTGCTGGCCGAGCAGCTCGCCGGCACGCCGCATGAAAGCGCGCTGCAGAAGCTGCGCTCGGCGGCGGACCGGTGCGGGCGGATCGTGCGGACCTTCCTCGCCATGGCCCGGCGCAGCGCGCCCGAGCGCAGCGCGGTCGACATCAACGCGCTGGTCAACGACGCGCTGGAGATCACCGGCTATGGCCTGCGCACCGCCGGCATCGAGCTGGTGCTCGACCTGGATACCGGCCTGCCGGGCACCAGCGCCGATGGCGACCAGCTCGTCCAGGTGGTGATCAACCTGCTGATCAATGCCCAGCATGCGCTGGCGGCGCTGCCGGACTGCGCCCCGCGCGAGGTACGGATCGAGACGGCGCGAGACGCCGCCGGCCGCATCCTGCTGACGGTGCGCGACACCGGCCCCGGCGTGCCCGATGCCGTCCGCCGCCGGATCTTCGAGCCCTTCTTCACCACCAAGCCGGTTGGCGAAGGCACGGGCATGGGCCTGTCGGTGTCGCGCGGGATCGTCGAGGCGCATGAGGGCGCGCTCGAGCTGGTATCCGGGGCAGGCGGCGGCGCGGCGTTCCGCATAACCCTGCCGGTCGAGCCGGTGGCGCCGGTGCGTACCCGCCAGGCGCCGCGTCCGGCGACGGGCGGCAGCCGGGGCCGCATCCTGATCGTCGACGACGAGGCCGATGTCGCCGAACTGATCGAGGAATGCCTGCGCCCGCTTGGCGCCGCGATCCGCGTGGTGCACGGCGGCGAGGCGGCGCTGGCCGAGATCGCCGCCGGCTGGTTCGATGTGGTGGTCTGCGACGTCCGGATGGCGGGGATGGACGGGTTCGAGACCTGGCGCCGCGCCACGGCGGCACGCGCCGGCCAGGGGGAACGCTTCCTGTTCCTAACCGGCGACATCCTCGCCGGCGACACCAGCCGCCGCGCCGCCGAGATCGGCCGGCCGGTGATCGAGAAGCCCTTCGACCCGGCCGAGATCCGCGCCGCGGTCGAGGCGGTGCTCGCCGAAGCATCCGCCAGCGAAACAATTGAAACCCGATAGGGCCGGAAGCGAGGTCAGGGCGAAACAGCGGTCTCCTAGTCCATGCTCATCCCAAGCAGATGAGTGAAGACCATGCTGTTCCACATTTCGATCTCCTCAGACGCGCCGGCGGCCACCGCCTTTGCGCTCGCAGAAATCATGGGCGGCGTTGCCATGCCCTTCCCGCCGATCGGCAACGATAGCTGGATCGCCTTTGCCGGCGACGAGAACGGCACCGCGATCGAAGTCTATGCCCGGGGCTGGCAGCTCGAGCCGAGCTTCAGCGGCAACGGCGTGCGCGAGCGCTTCGCGATCCACTCCAACCGGTTCAGCCCGTTCCATGCCGCGGTCGCCACCCCGCTCGACGAAGCGGCGGTGCACGCGGTCGCCCGGCGCGAATCCTGGCATGTCGAGACGGTCAGCCGCGGCGGCGTGTTCGACGTGATCGAGGTCTGGGTCGACAACGCGCTGATGCTCGAGATCCTCACCGCCGAGATGCAGGACGCCTATCGCGCCTCGATGACGGTGAAGGGCTGGGCCTCGATGCTCGCCGCCGCCCGCATGGCGCATCTCGCCGCCTGATTTCCGAGAGACCCGCCATGTCCAAGCCCCTGTTCTCCGCCGGCATTGCCCTTGCCGGCATCGCCCTCGCCGCGCCTGCCGCCGCCCAGGACTATGCGCCGAGCGCGACCGACCTGAACACGATGCGCCTGATCGACAACACCATCTGGCGCTCCAACCAGGGCTTCCAGGGCCAGGCGCACCGCTCCGCGGGCAACACGCTGTCGCTCCAGACCTTTGCGCCCGATGGCAGCGCGATCACCCAGGATATTGGCGGCCCGCTCGACCGCGCCGGGCACGTGGCCGGCAGCTTCCAGGCCTATGCGGGCTCCAGCCTGATGGAAAATGGCGCGGCCGAGTTCAGCTTCGACGACAGCCGGATCAGCGGGACGATCACGCGCCCCGGCATGGCCCCGGCGCCCTATTCCGCCTGCCGCGTCACCGGCAAGACGTCGATGTCGCGCCATTCGGGCGGCTGGCTGTGGAGCAGCCGCGTGTCGCTGGCCCGTGACGGCGAAGGCGCCGTGGCGGTGATCGAGTTCCAGAACGTCTCCGACCAGGCGCAATTGCTCGACTTCTCGGCGATGACCGGCACGCTGCGCGGCGCCAACGGCCAGAAGGCGATGGCATCCCGAGCGCGCAGCACCGGCGGCGAGACCATGCTCGGCCGCCGCGCGATCAATGTCTGCGAGACCCAGACCTATTCCATTCCGTTCGGATCGGTGCCGTTCGCGGCCAGCGTGCTCGAGCTCGCTACCGGCGACAGCGTGATCGCGTCCTGGATGTCGCCGCTTTCCGCCCCCGAACCCAAGCCCCAACCCACGCCACAGCCAACGCCGGAGCCATCCCCCCCGACACCAGCTCCGGCGCCACCGCCGGCACCCGCGCCATCGCCCGTCCCCACCCCGGTTCCCGCTCCGGGCCCGGGTGGCGCGAGCGTTCCCGCAGGTGCCGGCAACTGGCAGCTCTATGGCAGCCTCTGGTCCTTTAAGGTCGACGAGGTCCGGCAGGGACCGGACGGCAGCTGGCAGGCGATCATCTCTGTCCGCGCCGAAGCCAATCGCATCGGCATGGCCTCCGCCCAGATCGAGATGTCGCTGATCAACAATGACGGCGAAGTGATCCGCCAGGCAGGCCGCCTCTATCGCCCCTCGGTGACTGGCCCCGCCAAGTCGCTCGAGCCGATCATCGGGACGCAATGGATGCAGAAGGGCGACACGATCCGCGTCCGCCTGCTCTTCGAAGAATCAAAGGATCTCCACCCCACCAGGCTGCGCATCGCCGACACCGGCTATCGCCCGGTCTCGCGCGACTTCGCGATGCGCTGAGCCCGCAGACGAAAGGTCATTCGATGAAATATGTGATCGCCGCGGTCCTGCTGCTGACCGCAGCCGAGCCCGCGCACGCCCAGTCCTTCCTCAAGAAGCTGGTGAAGAGCACCGCTGCCACGATGGTGGGCGGCGACAGCCGCGACGGCACTGTAGAGCGCGTTGCCGAAACGCTGATCGACCTCGCCTCCAGCGCCAAGGGCCCGGACAGTTCCGGCCCCGCCGGACCGGGCGTGCCCGCCGGTGCCGGCAGCTGGCAGCGCTACGGCATCTGGTCGTTCAAGGTGGACGAGCTTGCCCAGGGGCCGGACGGCCATTGGCAGGCGATCGTCTCCGTCCGCGCCGAGACGGACCATATCGGCATGCGCGCCTCGGAAATCGACGCGTTCCTGATCGACGCCGACGGCCAGTCGATCCGCGACGACGGCAATCTCTACGATGACAAGGTCACCGGCACCGCCGCCGGCCTGGAGCGCGATCCGGGTACCAACGGCATGCAGCGCCGCGACACCGCCCGCTTCCGCCTGCTCTTCCCGGACTCGAAGGACCTTAACCCGGTGACGCTGCGCATCCGCAACAGCGGCGCCGACCAGGTCTCGAACGACTATCCGATGCGCTGACCCGCATCCCCGGCTTACCGGAACTCCGTTTCTGCGACCCGACGGAGTATCCACAACCTGCCGGCCGGCGCTCCCGGCGCCGGCCGGTCTTTCTCACCGGACCCGCTTGATCTCGGCCAGGTCGATGCCGAGCCGGGCGATCTTGTCGTAAAGCGTCTTGCGCGGCACCCCGAGCTCGATCAGCGCCTGCGAAACGCGGCCACCATTGCGGACCAGCGCGTCACGGATCAGGCTTTCCTCGAACTTTGCCAGGCGGGTGGGCAGATCGGCGCGATCCCCCTGCTCCGCAGCGGTGAAGCTCCGCCCCGCCGCGACTTCGAAGGCGAAGTTGCGCAGCTCGCGGACATTGCCCGGCCATTGATGGCGGGCGAGCTGGGCGTGCACCGCCGGGCCCAGCACCGCGTCGCTCGCGCCAAGCTGCTGCTTGGCTTCCTCGAAGAAGGCCGCGAACAGCAGGAACACGTCCCCGCCCCGCTCGCGCAGCGCCGGCACGCGGATGCGCATCGCCGCCAGCCGGTAATAGAGATCCGCCCGGAAACGACCCTCGGCGACCGCGGCGGCAACGTCCTCCTTGGCAGTGGCGATCACCCGCAGATCAACCGGCTCGGGCCGCTCGGCACCGATCGGCTGGACCTCGCGCTCCTCGAGCACGCGCAGCAGCCGGGCCTGCATCTGGAGCGGCATCGAATCGATCTCGTCGAGCAACAGCGTGCCGCCGCTCGACGACGCAATGCGGCCGACCCGCGAGAGCCGCGTGTGGGAGACGCTGTCCGCCGCATGGCCGAACAGCTCGATCTCCGCGATCCCCTCGGGCAGGGCGGCACAGTTGACGGCGATGAAAGGCTTGCCGCGCCGCCGCCCGCTTCGATGCAGCATGCGCGCGACCAGTTCCTTGCCGGTGCCGGTCTCGCCTTCGATCAGGATATCGACATCGGTCTCGCCGAGCTGGCCGATCATCGCGCGCAGCCGGGCCATGGCCGGGCTGTCCCCGATCAGCGGGCTCTCTTCCTGCGCCGCAGCGCTGGCCGCAGCGCGCAGGCGGCGATTGTCCATCACCAGCGCCCGCCGATCGAGCGCACGGCGCACCGCCGCGAGCAGCCTTTCCTTGGCGAAGGGCTTGGGGATGAAATCGAACGCGCCGTCCTGCAGCGCCGACACCGCCATCGGCACGTCGCCATGCCCGGTGACCAGCACCACCGGAATATCGCTGTCGATCGCCCGCACCCTGGCGAGCAGTTCCAGCCCGTCCATCCCCGGCATGCGGATGTCGGAGACGACCACGCCGGGAAAGTCCGGCGTCAGCTGGGCGAGCGCAGACGCGGCACGATCGAAGGGCAGCACCTCGAGGCCGGCCAGTTCCAGCGTCTGCACCGTGGCAAGGCGCAGCGGCTCGTCATCCTCGACGAACATCACCATGGCATTGTCGGGCGCGAGCATCAGAGGACCTTGAGCAGGAGATGGAAGATCGCGCCGCCATCCGGGCCGGGCGCATAGGCGATATCGCCACCGAACTCGCGAGCGATGTCGCGGGCAATTGCGAGGCCGAGCCCAAGCCCGCCCTCCTTCGCCGAAGTGAAGGGCGAGAACAGGGTTTCGGCGATTTCCGGCGCGACCCCGGGGCCGTTGTCGATCACCGAAAGCCGCGCGACCTCACCGTCACGCGAGCCCTCGACCAGAATCCTGGCTTCCCGGCTCCCCTGCACGGCATCAAGCGCGTTCTGGAGCAGGTTGATCAGGATCTGCTCGAGCCGGATGCGGTCGCCGCGTACGGCGAGATGGCGCTGGGCCTTGGAGACCTTGACCGAAACCACGCCGCGGGCGCGCTCTCCAAGCAGCAGCAGCGTACCGTCGAGCACCGAGCCCAGCTCGGCGCTGCCCTCGACCGGGGTCTTGCGGCGGGCAAAGGCGCGCAGTTCCGAGGTGATCGTGCCGATCCGCTCGGTGAGCGAGACGATCTGCTTGAGATTGGCGCGGGCCTTGTCCGCGGCCGAACGGTCGAGGAAGGTCTCGGCATTCTCGGCGAAGCTGCGGATCGCGGCCACCGGCTGGTTGATCTCATGCGCGACGCCGGCGGTGATCTGGCCGAGCGAGCCGAGCCGGCTGGCCTGGGCGAGCTCCTCCCGCGCGGCGCGATAGCGGCGATCGGCCTCGACGCGCTCCTCGGACTCGACGATCAGCTGCGCATTGGCCTCCCGTAGTTCGACGGTACGGCGCTCGACCTCGGCTTCGAGCCGGGCCTGGTGGTGGCGCTGGAGGCGGCGCTTCTCGGCCGAGCGCAATGCGAAGCCGGCGAGCATGCCGGCGGCAAACAGGATCGCCAGCGCGATCAGCAACGCCTGGGTGCGCGCGGCGGCGAGCGGCGGCTCCAGCGGTGCAAGATGAACGAGATGTGCGCCGGCGAGCTGGGCGGGCTCGGCGGCGGCGCGGTAGCGTTGTGCCTTGCCGCTGGCCTCGACGCGCGCATTGGCACCGTCGATCGTCAGCGGGGCGCGCCTGGGTGGTCCGGCACCGAACTGGAGCGTGCGGCGCGCATCCGCCAAGGTCGCGGCATCGAGCGCCTGGGTCGCCTTGAAGCGCCAGTCGCGGATCGAGGTGACCAAGATCACGCCATGTGCGTCGGTGACGACGGTGATACCGGGCGCGCGCGCCCAGGCCGCCTCGACATCGTCGAACTCGACCTTGACCACCACCACGCCGAGCGCCTGTCCGTTCCGGTCCACCCGGCGGGCGAGATAGAGGCCCGGGCGGCCGCTGATCGTGCCGAGTGCGAACAGCTCCGAGGCGCCGCGCTCCATCGCGTCCCGGAAATAGGGTCGGAAGCCATATTGCTGGCCGACAAAGCTGGTGGGCAGCCGCCAGTTGCTCGCCGCGACCGTGCGCCCCTTGCGATCGATCGCGTAGATCGCGGCGGCATCGGTGCGCGCGGCAAGCAGCTCGAGCGTCTCGTTCAGCCTGCGCTCGGCATCGGGATCGCCGCCGCGCAGCGCCGGGGCGATCTCGGGATTCTCGCTGAGCACCAGCGGCAGCAGGCGGAACTTCTGCAGCTCCGAATTGAGCAGCCCCACATGCGCGCGCGCCGTCTGCTGCGCGACTGCGTCGGCCGAGCCGCGCGCCTGCCCGTTCGCCCAGCGGCTGCCCGCCCAGGCGAGCAGCAGGATCGCCGTGAGCGCGATGCCGGCAAGCACCAGGTTGCGGCGGCGAAGAAGGGCTGCGGGACTCATTTGTGCGGATTATCGCACATTTCAGCGGAACTCCGCGCGGAATTCCGCACGATTTCGTGCGGAGCGACAGTGCCGCCAGCCAGCTGAATCCAGATAAACCAAATACTTATCCCGCAAATTCCGAAGTGCTGGAGGGCCACAACGGGAAGGATAAGGTGCACGACCAAGGCCCCGACACAAGAGGCTGCGCGCCATCCGGGCGCGGACAGAGGAGAGTATGATCATCCAGTCGATCCCCGACGGGCAGCCTGTGGCTGCTCGCAAGCCATTCTATCACCACCTCTATTTCCAGGTGCTGGTGGCGATCGCGCTGGGCGTGACGCTCGGCCATTTCTGGCCCTCGGTGGGCGAATCGTTCAAGCCGCTCGGCGACGGCTTCATCAAGCTGGTGAAGATGGTGATCGCGCCGGTGATCTTCCTCACCGTGGTGAGCGGCATCGCCGGCATGCGCGAGCTCGGCTCGGTCGGTCGGGTCGCGGCCAAGGCCTTCGGCTATTTCCTGTTCTTCTCGACGCTGGCGCTGATCATCGGCCTGGTTGTCGCCAATGTCGTCCAGCCCGGCGCGGGGATGAACATCGATCCGCGCACGCTCGATGGCAGCGCGGTCGCGGGCTATGCGCACCAGGCGCACGAGACGACGGTGGTCGGCTTCCTGATGTCGGTCATCCCGACCACCATCCCCTCGGCGCTGACCGAGGGCTCGATCCTGCAGACCCTGTTCGTCGCGGTGCTGTTCGGCATCGCCATGGTGCTGGTCGGCAAGCCCGCCGAGCCGGTGCTCGACCTGGTCGAGCGGATCGCGCTCATCGTCTTCCGCATCGTCGGTATGCTGATGCGCCTGGCCCCGTTCGGTGCGTTCGGCGCGATGGCCTTCACCATCGGCAAGTACGGGGTGGAGTCGCTGGGCAACCTTGCCTGGCTGGTCGGCACTTTCTACGCGACCTCGCTGTTCTTCGTGCTGGGCGTACTGGGCGTGGTCGCCCGGCTGAACGGCTTCTCGATCTTCAAGCTGCTGCGCTACCTCAAGGCCGAGCTGCTGCTGGTGCTCGGCACCTCCTCGTCGGAAGCCGCCCTGCCCAGCCTGATCGCCAAGCTGGAAGGCGCGGGCTGCGAGAAGGGCGTGGTCGGGCTGGTCGTGCCGACCGGCTATTCGTTCAACCTGGACGGCACCAACATCTACATGACGCTCGCCGCGCTGTTCATCGCGCAGGCCTGCGGGGTGCACCTGAGCTGGGGCGAGCAGATCCTGCTCGTCCTCGTCTCGATGCTCAGCTCGAAGGGCGCGGCGGGCGTGACCGGCGCCGGCTTCATCACGCTGGCGGCGACGCTGTCGATCGTGCCGAGCGTGCCGGTGGCGGGCATGACGCTGATCCTGGGCGTGGACCGCTTCATGAGCGAGTGCCGCAGCCTCACCAATTTCGTCGGCAACGCGGTGGCGGCGATCGTAGTCGCGCGCTGGGAAAACAAGCTCGATCGGGAGGCGCTCGACGCCGCCCTCTCGGGTCGCAGCATTTCAAAATCAGAAGACCTAGAACAAATGGAACAGGGAGAGAGGGCATGAAGAAGGGATATGGGCGCATCGCCTTGACCGCGGGCAGCGCGCTGGGCGTGCTTATGCTCGCGCAGGCGGCGCACGCGCAGGACGCGGCGGCACCGGCCAGCCAGGAGACGCCGGCCGCGCAGGAAGGCAATGAGAAGACCGACGAGATCGTTGTGGTCGGCACCCAGATCCGGGGCGCCAGCACCACTGCGGCGCTGCCCGTCTCGGTGCTCGACGCCAACCAGATCGACGCTACCGGCGCGCTTTCGGGGGACGAGCTGTTCCGCTCGATCCCGCAGGCCGGCGATGTGAGCTTCAACGAATCGAATAATCCGCAGACCAGCAACGCGGCGCGCGGCGACGTCAACTCGATCAACCTGCGCAACCTGGGCGTGGGCAACACGCTGGTGCTGCTCAACGGCCGCCGTCTGGTGAGCCACCCGACCAGCCAAGCCGGCGACGGCAATGTGCCGGTGCTCGGCTACAACGCCAATTCGCTGCCGGTCGCCGGCATCCAGCGGCTCGAGATCCTGCGCGACGGCGCCGCAGCCATCTATGGCTCGGACGCGGTGGCGGGCGTGGTCAACACGGTCACCAAGAACAACATCGACGGCGGCTCGCTCGACATCCGCTATGGCGGGGCCGAGGGCACGCATCGCCGCGAATTCCAGGTAACCGGCACCGTCGGCAGCAACTTCGCCGAAGGCCGGGGCAACATCTCGCTCTATGTCGACTATACCCACCGCACGGCGCAGCTGGCCGAGGACCAGCCCTATACGGCGACGGACAACCTCATGTCCTATTTCGCCAATGATCCCGCCTATGCCGGCAACCTTACCGCCGACGGCCGCGCTACCCAGTCGCCCTGGGCCAATCTCGCGGTCGTCAACGGCCCCGGCACGATCCGCCGCAACCCCGGCAACCAGGCGCTGACGTCGTCGGCCGGCGCCTTCCACACCCAGTCGACCGCCAACCCCGGCTGCCTGGTGACGATCAGCGCCGACACCTGCTTCGGCACCGGCACCCGCGCGACCGCGACCACGTTGCGCAGCGAGCGATTCGATACGCGGCCGGGAACCACGGTTTCGCCGACGATCGAGCGCTATAACAGCTTCGCCAGCGCGCATTACGACATCTCGGACAGCGTCACCGTCTATGGCGAGGCGGGTTTCTATTACGCGGAGACGCACCGCATCCAGCCGCCGACGATCAACCTCAACGCGATCGTGATCCCGGCTTCCAACTATTGGAACCCGTTCGGCCCGACCACCTTCAACGGTGTCGCCAACCCGAACCGTATCGCCGGCCTGACCAACGTGCCCGCCGCCGGCCTGGCGGTCCGCCTGTCCACCTATCGCTTCGTCGATGCCGGCCAGCAGGAAGTCGACGTCACCAACTGGCAGTCGCGCTTCCTCGGCGGCGTGAAGGGCCGGATCGGCAGCTTCGATTTCGACAGCGCGATCCTCTATTCCGAGGCCGAGGCGACCGACGTCTCCAACGCGATCAACATGACCGCGCTCCAGCGCAACCTCGCGCTCTCCACGCCCGAGGCCTACAACCCGTTCAGCGGCGGCTGCGCGGCGACGCCGAGCATCGGCGACTGCTCGCCGGCCTCGCGCACCACGATCGACTCGTTCCAGTTCGACCTGAAGCGCCGCTCCAAGACCACGCTCGCACTGGCCGATTTCAAGGTGTCGAACGGGCGCCTGCTCGCCCTGCCGGGCGGAAACCTGGGCGTCGCCTTCGGCATCGAGGGTCGCCGCGAGACGCAGCGCGACGACCGCGATCCCAACCTCAACGGATCGATCGGCTTCGTCGACATGGTGACCGGCGAGACCAACCTCTCCAACGTCGCCGCCGTCAGCCCGACGCCGAGCACCAGGGGCGCGCGCACCGTCTTCTCGGCCTTTGCCGAGCTCGCCGTGCCGGTGGTCTCGCCCGAGATGCACGTGCCGCTGATCCATCGTCTCGATGTACAGCTCGCCGGACGCTACGAGCATTACAGCGACTTCGGATCGGTGGCGAAGCCCAAGATCGCCGCGGCATGGGACCTGGTCGACGGCCTGCGCATCCGCGGCTCCTGGTCGCAGGGCTTCCGCGCACCGAACCTCGAGCAGACCAACACCGTCGCCTATTCACGCCTCAATTCGAATACCGACTATTATCGCTGCGAGGCCGACCTGCGCGCCGGCCGCATCGCCAGCTACGGCGCCTGCTCGCGCGGCATCAGCTACTCGATCTTCGTCAGCGGCAATCCGAACCTGAAGCCGGAGAGCAGCACCAGCTGGACCATCGGCACCGTGCTCCAGCCCAAGTTCATTCCGGAGAGCGCCGGGCGGCTGACGCTGACCGCCGATTTCTGGTCGATCAAGCAGACCGGCATCGTCGGCCAGTTCGGTGCGCAGAACGCGCTGGTGCTCGACTATCTCCTGCGCCTGCAGGGATCGAGCAACCCGAACGTGATCCGCGCCGCAGCGACCGCGGACGACACCCCGGTCTTCGCCGGCACCGGCCTGGCCCCGGCGGGCGCGGTTACCCGGATCAACGACCAGTTCGTCAACCTGCTGCCCCAGACGGTGCAGGGCATCGACGTCGCGCTGCTCTACAATGTTCGCACCGGCATCGGTAAGTTCGACCTGGCACTGAACGGCGCGCGGCTGACCAAGTTCTCGCGCGATACCCCGCCGGCGGTGCAGGCGCTGTTCGACGCGCGCGAAGCCGGGCAGATCAACGCCGCTACCCCACTCACCGATGCGAGCGACCTGATCCAGGATCGGGGCAAGCCCAAGTGGCGCGTCACCGGCTCGCTCACCTGGTCGAAGAGCGGCTTCCAGATCGGCGCCTTCGCCAACTATATCGGCACGGTCTACGACACCAACTTCCTCGATGCGAACGGCAACCCGTACAAGCTCGAGGGCCAGGTAACGTTCAACCTCTACACCCAATATCGCTTCAAGGGCGGGCTGGGCGACGATACGCGGCTTCGCGTCGGCGTGCGCAACCTGTTCGACAAGCAGCCCCCGATCACCGCCGACGGCTATCTGGGCTCGCTCTACAGCCCCTATGGCCGCTATTGGTACGTGACGCTCGGTACGAGGTTCTGATGCGCTTTCTCCTCTCCCTCCTGGCCACGATGTTCATTGCGGCCAGCCCTGCCCTCGCCCAGGACAAGCTGGGCAAGCCCGAAGTCTATGCCGTGTGGCCGGGCAACCCGCCCGGCCACGGCAAGCCGACGGGCCCGGAAAAGGTGGGCAACGAGGGAGGGCAGACCGGCTCCTACTCGAACATCTCGGAGCCGCGCTACGAAGTCTACCGCCCCGCCCATCCCAATGGCGCCGCGGCACTGCTGCTGGGCGGCGGCGGTTACTTCCGCATCCAGATCGGCTCGACCAAGGATGTGGCGGAGAAGCTCGCCGCCGCCGGCATCACGCCGATCATCCTCTATTACCGCCTGCCGGGCGACGGCTGGAATGCCGATGCTCCCTTCCAGGACGCCCAGCGCACGCTTCGCCTGCTCAAGGCCGGTGCCAGGCGCTGGGGTCTCGATCCGGCGCGGATCGGCGTGGTCGGCATGTCGGCCGGCGGGCATCTGGCCGGCATGATGGCGACACGCAGCGATCATGATTTCTATGCCCCGATCGACGATGCCGACAAGCAGAGCGCCGCGCCGGCCTTTGCCGGCATGATCTACCCGGTCGTCTCGATGCGCCCGCCGATCGACACCACCCAGACCCGCAAGAAGCTGTCGGTGCTGCCCGACTATCGCGACTTCTACTCGGTAGAGGCGCAGGTGGGGCCGACCACACCGCCAGTGTTCCTGGCGCACGCCGCCGACGATCCGATCGCCAATGTCGAGCATACGCTGCGGATGTTCGGCGCGATGAAGGCTGCCGCGCGACCGGTGGAGATGCATGTGTTCGAGAAGGGCGGCCATAGCTGGGGCGCCGGCAAGCCGGGCACGCTGGTGGCGCAGTGGCCGGACCTGTTTCTTGCCTGGCTTCGTGAGCACCAGCTCATCCCCGGCCGGTGATAGCGTTACCACTTGGCAAGGAACCCGGGACAGTCCAGACATTGTGCAATGATCGATTCTTGCACCGTTCCCGATCCTTCTTGTCGGGTTTGCGCCGCTCGCTCGTCTAGCTAGCGGAAGCGACGTTGCGGGACCTTGCGAACATGCTCGCCAAGGCAAAGCGCGCGGTAGTGCGGCGCGGCGTCGCCGAACAGGATGCGGATGAGCTGGTGCAGGAGGCTTTCCTGAGGATCGAGCGCTACGAGCGCGACCGGACCGCCCGCTCGCGCGAGGCGCTGCTGGTGACGGCAGCGGTAAATCTCTCGATCGATCGCAAGCGTCGCGATGCGCGCGCGCCGTTCGCCGAAACGCCCGACCTGCACAATATCGCGGACTCGACACCCGATCCCGCGCAGATCATGGAACAGCAACGGCGGCTTGAACATGCCAAGGCAGGGCTGGAAACACTGCCGGAACGAACCCGCCGTATCCTGCTGCGGCGAAGGCTGGAAAATGCCAGCTATGCCGAAATTGCGGCCGATGAGGGGATGAGCGTGGCGGCGGTGGAGAAGCAGGTGGCGCGGGCGACGCTCCAGCTGATGCAGTGGATGGAGGGGTGGTGAGCCAGCCCTATTCCCGCGCATCGGCCGAAGCCGCCGCATGGCTTGCCCGTCTCCAGGGCGATGCCCGCACGCCCGCACGCGAGGCTGCCTTCCAGGACTGGCTGCGCGCCGATCCCGCCCATCAAAGTGCCTTTGAGCGCGCCACCGATATATGGGCCGACCTGCCCGGCGCCGCGCTGCTGCTCGATGAGCCGCCGGTCCGCGCGCCCAAGCCGACGCCCCTCCCCGTCGCCGGACCGCGGCGGCGCCTGCCGCTCCATCAGCTGGCGCTCGCGGCATCGCTGCTGATCGCGATCGGCATCGGCAGCTTCCTCTGGCTGAGCCGGCCTTCGGCCTATTCCACCGCGATCGGCGAGCAGAAGGTGGCAACGCTGGAGGATGGCAGCCGTATCGCGCTCAACACCGACAGCAGCGTCGAGGTGCGCTACGACCCGGCCCAGCGGCTGGTGGAACTGGAGCATGGCGAGGCGATGTTCGAAGTCGCGCACAACACCGCCCGCCCCTTCGTCGTCCGCGCCGGCGACAAGCAGGTCCGCGCGGTCGGCACCAGCTTCGTCGTGCGGCGCGAGGGCAAGGAAGTGACCGTCACCCTGCTCCAGGGCAAGGTGGTGGTGACCGACATCCGCCCCGCGGTGAGGCGGATCGCACCCACCTATCTCAATCCGGGCGAGCGGTTGCGTGCGCAGCCCGAAGGCGCCGTGCGGGTCGATGCGCAGCCGGCCGAGATCGCCACCGCCTGGCGGCGCGGCCAGGCGATGTTCTCCGATACGCCGCTCGCCGACGCGGTCACCGAGTTGAACCGCTATGGCGGGCCGCGCCTCGTCGTCGATGATCCCCGGCTCGCCGCCCTGCGCGTGTCTGGCGTATTCGCCACCAACGACACCGGCGAGTTCGCCCGCGCCGTCGCCGCACTACACGGGCTGCGTATCGAGCAGACCGGCCAGACTATGCACATCGTGCGCTGATTTCCGACCGGGTGACATTTTTGTTTCTTTGCCATGTCGGTTTCGCAACGCAGCGTCGTCTAGACCTGTGAGGGAGTGAGAAAAGGTCGCACTCCCCCGGGGGAAAATCATGCCGTCCAAGCTCACGCTGTCCACGCTCGCCGCAAGTTGCTGCCTCTTCGTCATCCCGGTTGCCCAGGCGCAGACGCGCTACAGCTTCGACATGGCGGCGCAGCCGCTTGAGGCCGCGCTCCGCTCGGTGGCGACGCGCACTTCGACGAACATCATCTTCGACAGCGCGGTAATCCGGGGGCGGACCGCGCCGGCGCTGCACGGCGAGTATACGGCGCAGGGCGCATTCCAGGCGCTGCTGCAGGGATCGGGGCTCTCTCTCAACGCGACCCAAGGCGGTTCGTACATCGTTTCCGCGCCCGCCGGGCAGAACCGCACCAGCGGCGAGAAGGGTGCGATCACCGGGCACCTGACCCGCGAACAGGGCGGCCGCGCGCTTGCCGGCGCGCTGGTCCGCATCGCCGAGACCGGCGACAGCACCACCGCCGACAAGAATGGCGACTTCAGCTTTCCCGACGTCGCGCCCGGCCAGTACACGCTGGAGATCTCGTTTCTCGGCTTCGGCACCCGCACCCAGCCGATCGTGGTGGGATCGGGAAACGCCTCGACCATCGACCTGGCGATGAACGAAGGGGTTGAGGAAGGCGTACCGATCGTCGTCTACGGCACCCGCAGCGCCCGCGCCAACGCGCTCAACCTGCAGCGCGCGGCCGAGAACAACACCGAAGTCGTCTCGGCCGACGACCTGGGCAATTTCACCGGCACCACCTTTTCCGACGCGCTGCGCCGCACCGCCGGCGTATCGTTCCAGCGCGACAGCGTGACCGGCGACGGCACCAACGTCATCGTCCGCGGCCTCGATCCGGATATGAACAACGTCAAGCTCAACGGCCTGCAACTGCCCGTTGGCAACGGCACCGGCCGCTCGGCGGACCTGAGCAACCTGCTTGCGGACTCGGTAGGCAAGATCACGATCAGCAAGAGCCTGCTCCCCAGCCAGGACAGCGCCGGCACCGGCGGCCTGATCGAGATCGAGACGCTGTCGCCGCTCAACCGGCCCCACCGCTATGCCAATCTCCAGGTGGAAGGCGGCCTGAGCGGCAAGGATTTCAGCAAGGATTTCCTGGTCTCCGGCACCGTTGCCGGCCGCTTCGGCGCGCAGGACAATTTCGGCCTGAGCGCGTCGGTCCAGTATCGCCGCAACTCGGTACGCAACGTGTCGTACAACACGGTGACCAAGTTCGGCGCGTTCCTGCCTAATGCCGCCAACGGCACGCCGACGCTGACCGCGGGGGACGCGGTGAACCCGAACACGATGTTTCCCTTCGTGCCCGGGGATGACGGCGCCTACATCACCCAGCTCGAGACCAGCTTCAACCATGTGAAGCAATCGACCCTGGCGGCGACGGTCTCGGCCGAGTGGAACATCGGCAACCACAGCAACTGGAAGTTCGATTTCCAGCATGCGGAGGTCAACCGCACCTATTACGCGATGACCGACATCTTCACCGCGACCAGCAAATATTCGGACGTGCCCGGCGGCCAGGCGATCTCGGCGCTGCACCTCGAACTGACGCCCGGCAATGCCGCGCTGGGGCGGGAGCAGGCGTACAGCTATGATCCCGATGCCAAGACGATCACCGATACGTACAGCTTTTCCGGCAAGAGCACCGCAGGCAAGCTGACCTTCACCTATCTCGCCGGCTATGCCCATGGCAGCGAGAAGCATGACCGCAACACCACGCTGGACATGCGGGTGAGCGGCATCGATGCGACCGCGGCATACTTCCAGCCCGGCGCGACCGACTCCACGCTCGGCTACATTATCACCCCGTTCGCCCGGCGCAGCGGCGATGCGATCCCGATCCCGCTGCTCAGCACCGCCGGCTGGGCGCTGATCAACGATTCCTCGCGCTATACGATCACCAACGGCACCGGCGGCATCGACAAGACCACCGGCAGCAACAACCGCTATACCGGCGAGGCCAGCCTGCGCTGGGACATGGACTGGGGCTTCCTGAAATACGTCCAGGTCGGCGGGCGCTTCGAGCGGGCCGAGTTCAAGCATGACCTGACCCGCACCCAGTTCGCCGGCAACGCCTCGATCGCGTCGCTCGGCCTGCCCTTCTTGCCGACCGACCTCACCCGGGTGGGGGTTACCGGCGCCAACTTCACCGCGATGAGCGAGGGGACGGTGATCCGCTTCCTCGACAATCTCGGCAATTATCCGCAGGTCGTGCTCTCGCCGATCGCGCCGGCCATCGGCCAGGACAAGCAGAAGACGCGCGAGGACAATTACGCGGCCTATGTCCAGAGCCGGCTCCAATTCGGCAAGCTCGAGATCATCGGCGGCGTGCGCTACAACCGCACCGAGCTGTCGGCCTCGAACCTGGTGTTCCCGACCTATATCGGCCCGATCCTGCCGGCGAACGGCGGGGGATTCGGTAGCGACATCCTCTTCCAGAACCAGTTCAGCAAGCTGGTGACCGAGACCGCCGAGTCCGAGGATTTCCTGCCGCGCGTGCTGTTCAACTTCCGGCAGAGCGACAACCTGATCTTCCGCGGCGGCTATTTCCTGTCGGTCGCGCGGCCGCAGATCAACGACCTGTCGCAGCAGACCCGGATCAGCTTCATCAACATCCCGATCCCGGGCCCGGACGGCGTGAAGCCTATCCTGCAGATCAATTCGGGCAACCCGAACCTGAAGCAGGCGACCACGCATAACTTCGACCTGAGCGCCGAATATTACCACAAGATCGGCATCATCAAGCTGAGCGGCTTCTACAAGCGGATCAACAACCTGCTCCAGGCCAACCAGACCAACGGCCCGGCAAACCTGGCCAACATCACGCTGCCCAACAGCCCCTATTTCCAGGGCGCGCCCTATTTCGATCCGGCGCACCCGGAGAATTATTTCATCAACGGCGGCTCGCCGATCAACAGCCAGCATCCCGCCACCATCTGGGGCGTGGAAGGCCGGTTCGAGCGGCAGTTCGACTTCCTGCCGGGCGCTCTCGCCGGGCTGGGCGTGATCGCCAACTACACCTATACCAAGAGCAGCCGCTACCAGCAGTATAGCTGGGCCTATGCCCCGGCCGGGCAGAGCAATATCTATCAATTCTCGGGTCTGCCGTTCAACCAGCAACCCAAGCACAGCGGCACGCTCGCGCTAACCTACCAGAAATACGGCTTCGACGGCACGCTGGCCTATAGCTTCCAGTCGAAGACGCTCGACAATTTCTACCCGCGCGGCCTGTCCGTCTACAACCAGGACGTCCAGACGCTCGACCTGCGCGGCGAATACTACATCGATCGCGGCCGGAAATACCGGATCTATGTCGAGGGCTCGGACCTGCTCAAGGGCACCGAGACACCCGACGTCCAGCAGCTGATCGCCGGCTACTACACCCGCGCGACCTACCTCGGTGGGCGCAAGTTCAAGATCGGCGCCGCCGCGATCTTCTGAGGCACTGCACGCACCTGCCGGCTCCCCTGTGCGCAGGGAGCCGGCTCTTTTTTGCTTGAGGATATTCCCATGAAGGCCACCAGGTTGCTCCTAGCCGCGGCGAGCTTCGCCATCGCCGCCGCGCTGCCCGCCAGTGCACAGGAGCTTGTTCCGTACCAGCAGTTCACGCTTCCCAACGGCCTGCGCGTCGTGGTGCACGAGGACCACAAGACGCCCAAGGTGGCGGTCGCGGTCTGGTACCACGTCGGATCGATGAACGAGCCCGACGGCAAGTCCGGCTTCGCACACCTGTTCGAGCATCTGATGTTCAACGGCTCCGAACATCACGACAAGGAGTACATGCCGCCACTCCAGGAGATCGGCGTGTCGGGGGTCAACGGCGCTACCTCGCTCGACCAGACCTACTATTACGAGATCGTCCCGACCGGCGGGCTGGAGCGCGTGCTCTGGCTGGAATCGGATCGCATGGGCTATCTCGCCGGCGCGATCAGCCAGGCCAAGCTCGATGAGCAGCGCAAGGTCGTCCAGAACGAGAAGCGCACCCGCGAGAACACCCCCTATGCGCTGATGGACCAGCGCGAGGCGGCGGCGCTGTTCCCGGTCGGCCATCCCTATCACCACCCGACCATCGGCTCGATGGAGGACCTGAGCGCCGCCTCGCTCGACGATGTGAAGGGCTGGTTCGCCCAATATTATGGCGCGACCAACGCCGTGGTCACCCTGTCGGGCGACGTCACGCTCGAACAGGCCAAGACGCTGGTCACGAAGTATTTCGGCAGCGTCCCAGCGGGCCAGCCGGTCAGCCGCACCACCGCCTGGGTGCCGACGCTGGAACGCGACAAGGGCGAAGTGATGCAGGACGCGGTGCCGCAGACCGCGATCGCCTGGAACTGGGCGGTGCCCGGCCGCGGCACGCCCGAGGCCTCGGCGCTCCAGCTCGCCGCCCAGGCGCTCGGCCGTGGCAAGACCTCGCGCCTCTACCAGGTGCTGGTCCAGGAGAAGCAGCTCGCCACCTATGCCTCGGCCCAATATGCGGGCTATGCCATCGCCGGCATCTTCTCGGTCGATCTGCGGCTGAAGCCGGGCGTCGATCGCGCGGTGGCCGAAGCGGCGGTGAAGCAGGTGCTCGACGAGTTCCTCGCCAAGGGCCCGACCCCGGCCGAACTCGCCCGGGTCAAGGCCAGCGCCTATGCCGACAATGCCCGTGCGATGGAGTCGATCTACGTCAAGGCGATGGCGCTTTCCGACGGCACGATCTTCGCGGGCAACCCCGGCAACTACGCCGTGGAAGACAAACGCTTCCAGGCGCTGACTGCGGCGCAGGTCCGCGGCGCCGCCGCCAGCTGGCTCGGCAAGCCCAACTACAAGCTCACTGTCTTGCCCTTCGGGAACCCCAAGGTCATCGCCGATGGCGCAGATCGCACCAAGCTGCCGCCGCTCGGCCCCTCCCCCGCGCTCAAGCTTCCGGAGCTGCGCGAGGCGAAGCTCAGCAACGGCATCCGCGTGGTGCTGGCCGAACGCCCGGGCACGCCGACCGTCGACATGACCATGGTGTTCGATGCCGGCCAGGCTGCCGAGCAGAAGCTCAAGCACGGTATCGGCGGCTTCACCCTGGGCATGATGGACGAAGGCACCACCACGCTCAGCGGCACCCAGTTCGCCGAGCGTCAGGCGCTGCTCGGCGCCCGCCTCTATGCCACGTCGAGTGTCGACACGACTGACTTCATGGTCTCGTCGATGACGCGCTCGCTACCCGAAACGGTAGCGCTCTGGGCCGACTATATCCGCAACCCGGGCTTCCGGGTCGCCGATCTGGAACGCGACCGCCAGCTCCACCTCTCGGGCCTGGCTCAGTCGCTCGCCTCGCCGGACGAGATCGCCCAGCGGACCTTCACCAACCTGATCTACGGCGCCAACCACGCATATGGCGTACCGCTCGCTGGCCGCGCGGACACGCTCAAGTCGATCACCCGGGAGGACCTGGTCGCTTTCCATGACGCCTGGCTGCGGCCCGACAACGCAGTGATCTATGCCGCCGGCGGCACCGATCTCGCCACGCTGACCGCCGCGCTCGAAAAGGCGTTCGGCGACTGGAAGGCTCCAGCCACTTCCAAGGGCGAGAAGACCATCGCGCCCGTCGCGGATATCACCGCCCCGCGGATCGTCCTCGTCGACAAGCCGGGTGCGATCCAGTCGGTGATCCGGGTCGGCCAGATCATGCCGAAGGGCGACGATCCGCGCGGGTTCGAGATCGGCGCGATGAACGACGTGCTCGGCGGCAACTTCACCGCGCGGCTCAACATGAACCTGCGCGAGGACAAGGGCTGGACCTATGGCGCCAGCTCCTATGTCGCCGAGGCGCGCGGACCGCAGGTGTTCGGCGTGGCGACCAGCGTGCAGACCGACAAGACTTCGGAAGCGCTGGGCGAGATCGACAAGGAACTCCGCGCGATTCGCAAGGACAAGCCCGCCACCCAGGCCGAACTCGACCTGCTCACCAAGGGCGAAGTGCTTGGCCTGCCCGGCCGGTTCGAGACCAACAATGCGATGGTCGGCTATCTCCAATATGTGAACCGCTTCGGCCGGTCCTATGACTGGATCACGACCCTGCCCGCGCAATATGCGGCGCTACGCACCGACACGATCACCAATACCGCGCAGCTGCTCCATCCGGATGCGATGACCTGGGTCATCGTCGGCGATCTTTCGAAGATCGAGGAGAAGGTCCGCGCGCTCAAGCTCGGCACGGTCGAGGTGTGGGACGCGGAAGGGCACAAGCTGCGCTAAGCGCCGTTTCAGGCAATCCTCGGCGGCCGGCCCGGTTTATCCGGCCGGCCGTTTGCCGTTTACCGCCCCGGCGCAGGATCGGCACGGCTCGACCGACCCTACGCGTTTGTACGGAATGCGGTCCGCTTCATGATTGAATATTTCCGAAATGGATGAATGACGGAGCGGAAATGACCGACAGCGCCTATTTCGCACAGCGTGCCGACGAGGAACGCGACGCTGCGCTGCGTGCCAAGGGCATGGCGAGCTTCCGCGCGCATATGGGCATGGCGCAGGAATATGAGCGCCGCGCCCGCGGCTTCGAACCGCGCCACGCCGACAAGGTTGTGCTCGACTAGATCGGGCCCGGCCTGCGGCAGATCGACCGCGCCAGCCCTCCCCATACCAAAGTCTGAATGCGCACCCTTTCGCGCCTCTTGAGTTCATTTTATTAGATAGCTATCTATCTAAAATGACTCGAGCGAATCTTCGACGCGATGTTGCGCGCACCATGCCGCAGGTGAGTCGTGGCTGGCGCCAGCTCGCCGATGCCGCGCTCGCCGAACTCCGCGTTTCCAATTCGATGGGCTGGTGCCTGATCCATCTCCACCGGCTCGGACCGGAGGCGCGGCAGACCGACCTGGCGCAGGAGATCGGGATCACCGGCCCCTCCACCGTCTCGGTGCTCAACCAACTCGAACAGGCGGCGCTGGTCGAGCGCGTGCCCAATCCCGACGACAAGCGGTCGAACCGGTTGGTGCTGACCGAGGCGGGAGCCGCGCTGGTCGACAAGATCGAGGCCCGCTTCGCCCAGCTGCGTCGCGAGCTGTTCGACGGCGTGCCCGAGGAGGAGATCGCGACGATGCTGCATCTCCTCGAGCTGCTCAACGCCCGGATCGCGGAGCGGCGAGGCTGAACCATGGGGCAGAAGTTCGGGCTTCCGACCGCGCTGTTCGCGGTCAAATGCTACGTCGCGGCGATGCTCGCGCTGTACATATCGCTGAGCATCGGACTTGAGCGTCCTTACTGGGCCTTCCTGACATCGTTCATCGTCGCACAGCCGCTCGCCGGCGCGGTTATCTCCAAGGCGCTGTTCCGGCTGATCGGCACCTTTGTCGGCGGCGTCGCGGCCGTCGCGATGGTCCCGCCCCTGGTCAACGCGCCGGAACTGCTCACGCTTGCGATCGCGAGCTGGCTGGCGATTTGCGTGTTCGTGTCGCTGCTCGACCGCACGCCGCGCGCCTATATGTTCGTGCTCGCCGGCTACAGCGCCTGCATCATCGCACTGCCGAGCGTGGACGCGCCCGGAGACATCTTCACCGTCGCGATCCTGCGCGTGCAGGAGATCGGCATCGGCATCCTGTGCAGCAGTCTGGTCCACGGCGTCGTGATGCCCGGATCGATCACCCGGCTGCTGCTGTCGCGCGTCGATGCGATCCTGGGCGATGCCGAGCGCTGGTCGCGCGATGCGATCGCCACCGAGCCGGTTCCCGAACTCGAAGCCGAGCGCCGCCGCCTAGCGCTCGACGTAACCGAGCTGCACCAGCTCTCGATCCATTTGCCCTTCGATCCCTCGCGCCTCGCCCCGCGCGTCCGCACCGTGCGCGCGCTGCAGGACCAGCTCTCGATGCTGCTCCCGCTCGGCGCCGCCGTGCAGGACCGGCTCGAGACGTTCCAGAGCGCGGGCGGCACCGTCTCGCCGGAAGTCACCACGCTGATCGACGATTGCCGCGTCTGGCTCGCCGCGCCTGAGGCCGATCCTGCCGAACGCCATGCCAGCGCCGAGACGCTGATCGCGCGCTGCTCGGCGTTGGAGCCGGCGGCAGGCCCCGAAACGAACTGGACCGAGATGCTGCGGCTGAGCCTGCTCGCCCGGCTCGGCGCGCTGGTCGCGGTGCATCGCGACTGCCGTGACCTGCGCGACCAACTCATCACCCATCGCCGCCAGCCGGTGACGCCGCGTGTCGCCGAACTGCTCGGCGGGCGTCGCAATCGCGAGCTGCACCGCGACTATGCCGGCGCGGCGCGCGGCGCGTTCGGGGCGTTCATCACGATCGTCCTGGGCTGCGCGCTGTGGATCGGCAGCGGCTGGGCGGACGGATCGACCGCGGTGATGCTCGCGGGCGTGTTCCTCGCGCTGTTCTGCGCCTTCGACAATGCGCTGGCGCCGCTCAAGGGCTTCATGATCGGCACGATGATCGCGACCGTGCTTGGCGCGATCTACGGCTTCGCGATCCTGCCGATGCTCGACGGTTTCTGGATGCTCGCCCTGGCCCTCGCACCGGTGCTGCTGGTCGGCGGCGCACTGATGTCATCCCCGCGCTATGGCGGCATCGCGCTGCCGGCGATGATGGGCATGGGCAGCCCGGCGCTGCTCGCCGCGACCTACAGCAGCGACTTCGCCAGCTATGCCAATGGCTCGATCGCCCAGCTGGTCGGCACCTGGTTCGCAATCGTGATGACCGCGCTGATGCAGGCCGCCGGCGCGCATCACGCGATCCGACGGACGATCCGCGCCGGCTGGGCCGACATCGCCCAGCGTGCCAACCTGATGCGCGCGCCGGACGTGCGCGGCTGGATCAACCGGATGCTCGACCGGATCGGCCTGCTCGCCCCGCGCCTGGCTGCGATCGGCGAGGACAGCGGCCGCCCGCTCTACGACGCGTTGCGCGACCTGCGCACCGGCGTGGCAATCGGCGAGCTGCGCCAGCTGCGGCTGGACCTGCCGCCCGGGCAGGGCGATGCGCTGACCGAGGTGCTCTCGGGCGTGGCCGATTATTATCGCAGCCTCGATCCCGACATGCCGCTCCCATCCGATCCCGCGCTGCTCGACCGCATCGACGGCGCGATCGCGGCGACCACCGAATATCCCCAGCCCGCCTTCCGCCGCGAAGGCACGCTCGGGCTGGTGAGCCTGCGCCGCAACCTTTTCCCTGAAGCAGCCAGTTATCGGAGGGCCGCATGATCGGCGAAGTCTCGCTGGACGGCGTCTATCTGCCGACGCTGTTCGTTCTCGCGCTCGGCGCATTGGCGCTGAGCTTCGTGCTCACCCGGCTGATCGGCGCCTTCGGCCTCTACCGCTTCGTCGCCTATCGCGCGGCGGTCGACCTCAGCCTGTTCGTGCTGAGCCTCGGCCTGCTCGCCTTCCTCGTCCCGTTCTTTGGATTGCGTCTATGAAACGTCTCGCCCTCCCGCTGGCGCGCAGCGCCGCCACCATCGTCATCGTCCTCGCCGCGATCGCCGTGGCGGTGTGGATGTGGAACCATTATGAGCGCAGTCCCTGGACGCGTGACGGGCGGGTGCGCGCCGATGTGGTGCGGGTGACGCCCGATATCGGCGGCCTCGTCACCTCGGTGGCGGTGCACGACAACCAGCCGGTCAAGGCCGGCGACCTGCTCTTCGTGATCGACACGCCGCGCTACGCCCTCGCGCTGCAGCAGGCGAATGCCCGGGTGGTGAGCGCGCGGGCCACGCTCGGCCAGGCACGCCGCACCGCGCAGCGCGACCTGGCGCTGGGCGACCTCGTCGCCGCCGAAGCACATGAGCAGAACCTCGCCGCCGTCGCTACCGCCGAGGCCGCACTGGCCCAGGCGATCGGCGCCCGCGATGCCGCCGCGCTCGACCTCAAGCGCACCCGCGTCCATGCCTCGGTCAACGGCGTCGTCACCAATCTCGACCTCCACCCGGGCGACTATCTGGGCGCGGGCAAGCAGGCGATGGCGCTGATCGACCGCGACAGCTTGCGGATCGAGGGCTATTTTGAGGAGACCAAGCTGCCCCTCGTCTGCATCGGCGCGCCGGTCCATGTCCGGCTGATGGGCGAGAGCGCCGACCTGACCGGCCATGTCGACAGCATCGCCTATGGCATCAATGATTCCACCCGCAGCGACAGCGGCAACCTGCTGCCCACGGTCCAACCGACCTTCTCCTGGATCCGCCTCGCCCAGCGTATCCCGGTGCGCGTGCGGCTCGACAAGGTGCCGGCGGACATGCGGCTGATCGCCGGGCGGACCGCGACGGTAACCGTCCAGCCGGCCGACCCCAACGCCAAGCAGCCGGTGGCCTGCCACCATGCGTAAGCCCTTCGCCATATCGCTGGTCGCGCTGGCACTGGCCGGCTGCGCCACCGCCGGGCCGGACTATCATCCGCCCGAGACTTCGGCCGCAACCGCGCCGGGTGCCACCGGTCCATTCCTCTCGGCCACCGGCCCGGGGATCGACGGCAGCACGTCGCTGCCCGATCACTGGTGGCGGCTCTACCAGGACCCGCGGCTCGATGGGCTGATCGAGCAGGCGCTGTCCGCCAATACCGACCTGCGCGTTGCCCAGGCCAATCTGGTGCGCGCCGAGGCGGTGCTGCGCGAAGCCGATGCCGGGCGCGACGTCACCACCGGGATCAGCGGCGGCACCACGCTCGCCCGCCCGTCGGGGACCGGCACCGACCTGCCGGGCAACGTCGCCTATAATTTCGGGATCAGCGCCTCCTACCCGATCGACCTCAACGGCCGGCTGCGCCGCGCGATCGAGGCGAGCCAGGCCGATGTCGAGGCGGTGACCGCCGCGCGTGACTATGTCCGCGTCAGCGTCGCCGCCGCCACCGCCCGCGCCTATGGCAAGGTCTGCGCCGCCAATTACCTGCTCGGGGTCAACCGCAAGGTTGTCGCCCTCCAGCGCGACACGCTGACCGCGACGAAGCGCCTGTTCCGCGGCGGGCGCGGTACCGCATTCGACGTCAGCCGCGCCCAGGTTGCGGTCGAGACCAGCGAAGCGGCGCTGCCCGCCTTCGAAGGCCAGCGCCAGTCCGCGCTCTATCTGCTCGCCACGCTGCTCGGGAAGCCGCCTGCGGACTATCCGCGCGAAGTCGCCGATTGCTCGGTGTTGCCGAGCCTGCGCAGCCCGCTGCCGACCGGCGACGGCGCCGCGCTGATCCGCCGCCGGCCCGATATCCGCCAGGCCGAGCGGAAGATCGCCGGCGACACCGCGCGGCTGGGCGTCGCCACCGCAGCGCTTTATCCGCAGATCAGCATCGGCGGGTCGCTCGGCCTGTCCGGTCCGCTCAAGGATATCGGCGGTGGCACGTCCTTCGGGTTCAGCCTGGGACCGCTGCTCAGCTGGTCCTTCCCCAACCGGCCGGTGGTAAAGGCACGGATCGCCCAAGCCGATGCGCAGGTGCGGGCCGATCTCGCCGGGTTCGACGGCAGCGTGCTCGAGGCGCTGCGCCAGACTGAGACCGCGCTAGAGACCTATCGCCGCGACGCGCAACGGGCCGATGCCCTTGCCCGGGCGAGCGGCAGCGCGGCGCAATCGGCGGCGCAGGCGGGCAAGCTGTTCCGCTTCGGCCGGGGCGACTTCCTGTCGCTGCTCGACGCGCAGCGCAGCTATGCCGGCGCCGAGGTGACCAGCGCAGCGGCCCGGGCGCAGCTGCTCGACGACCAGCTGGCGATCTTCCTCAGCCTCGGCGGGGGCTGGGAATAGCCTGCCTCACTTGCCGGCGACGCGCTCCCATTGCCAGGCGGCGACGGTTTCGCCGCGCGGCAGGTAGCGGATCGACAGCGTCTCGGCGCCGCGCTTCACTTCGAGCGTGAGCATCCGGGTCTGGTCGCCCTGCAGGCCGTCCTGCGAGAAGGTGTTGAGGATCTCGTCGCCATTGCGCAGGCCGGCCTTCTCGGCTTCCGAGCCCGCGATCAGACCCTTCACCAGCTTGGGGCGAACGGTCAGCGAGGCGGGATCAAAGCCGAGATCGAACCGGCGCAGCGGGCGCGAGACGCGGCGGAAGCCGGGGCCAAAGGCATCGGACGGCGGGGTGACCGTGCCGCCGGCGAGCATCGCGTCGAGATCGGCGACGCCCCTGGCGCCAAGCTGCTGCCTGAGCAGCGAACGCCACAGCGCCTCGTTCATCGGCTTGCCGGCCTGGCGCGCCGCCAGCATCGTCCGCACCATGTCATCGAGGCTGCGCTTGCCGGCCGAAGCCTTGCGCACCGCGGCGTCAAGCGCGGCGAAATAGAGCGAGCCGCGGTCATAGGGCAGCACGCGGATGCGGGTGTCCTTCCAGAAACCGCCCGGGATCTCAGAGTTCGGCACGTTGATCTTGATGTTGGTGTAATAGCGCGCGGCGGTCTCGTTGAGGTCGGCCAGGAATTCGTCGGCGGTTATCATCCCGGCGCGATAGGGCAGCATGCGCTGGTAATGCACGGCCAGCCCTTCGCCGAACCAGGACCGGTCGAGCCCACCCGCTGAGTCCATCGATTCATCTAGCGAGCGCACCCAGCTGTGCAGCATCTCGTGCGCGAGCAGCGACTTGAGGTCGTCGGGCTTCGACGTGTGGTTGAAGGTGAAGGCGAAGCTGTCGGTCAGGCCGATGCCGCTGCCCGGGTTGCGGACATTGGTGCGCCCGAACACGCCGAAGCTGGGCGGCATGTACCCGAAGAACTTGCCGTAGAAGCGATGAAGGTCGCCCGCCCAGTGCATCAGCGGGTCCATCGCGAAGGGCGGCGTGCCCTGCCAGGCGGCGAAGAAGCCGTCGCCACCGGCCTGGAACACGCCGGGCTTGCCCGCCATGTAATAGACCGAGGACAGGCGCGATGCGGGCAGCGGCTCGCTGCTGGTAACGTCGCCGACGCCGAAGCTGGATACACCGATGCCGCCCGGGCCATAAGCGGCGAAGTCCCAGTGGATCTTCGCGCGGCGGGCGGTCTCGTCGGCGGGGAGGATCACGAACGCATTGGCGGCGGCGGAGAAGCCGTCCAGCTCGGTGCGCATCTCATATTGCGGCAGCGCGAGCGGCGGCGCGGCGGCATCGATCGGCACGCGGTAGCGGATAGTCACGGCACCATCGATCGCGCGGGGCGCCTGCCAGATACGGGTGCGGTTCGAGCCGTCCTCCTCGACATCCTTGACCGTGGCGGCGATCGTGCCGGCGGCGTCGGTGATCGCCAGGCCCTGCACGTCCTTGCCGCTGGTGACCACGGTGTTGGCTACCAGCGCAAGCTTGAACAGGTCTTCCCCGGCCTTGCGGTGCACGCCCTGTGTAACCACCGTCACATCGACATAGGGGATGTTGTGCGCGGCGTCGGGCGCGGAGGGCGCGATGGTGATCGCCAGTTCGGGCACGGGCTCGGCGCCCCCCCCACTGCTCGCCGAAACCGGCACCAGTGCAATGGCCATTGCCAGGACAGTGTTTCGGGCAATCTTGGTCATGAATTCTCCTCCGCTGCCCCGATCCTATCGGCTGGAGCCGCGAAAATTTCTGCGATCTCCCGCCGCAGAGCCGCCCCCGCACATGATTTATGCGTGGTCGGGGCCCTGCCCGACCGATTGCCGCGCGAACCGGACCGGCAGCGCCGTGCTGCTCTTGAGGTTTTCCAGCACGATGCTGGAGCGCGCCGTCGCCACTTCGGGAGCGACCAGCAGCTCGCTGACCAGGAAGCTGTTGAAGCTCGCCAGGTCCCGCGTGGCCACCTTGAGGATGATGTCCGCCTCCCCGGTCAGCGCCTGGCATTCGAGCACTTCATCCATGGCGGTAATGCGCTGGTGGAAGGTCTCCAGCCACCCGGGCTCGTGCGAACGCAGGCTCAGCAGCACATAGGCGCTCACGCCGATCCCCAGCTTTTCCGCATCCAGCACGCCCGCCACCCGCGCCAGATAACCGGCCTCGCGCAGCTGATGCATCCGGCGCGAGCATTGCGAGGCGGAGAGGTGCACACGCTCGCTCATCTCTACCGGACCAATGTCGCCCTGTACCTGCCATTGCTCGAGGATACGGAGATCGAAGCTGTCGAGTTCGCGCGCCATTCCGCGATCCTGCATCAAATTTGCACGAACTGCCACATCCATACATCGATGATGCAATATCCACGAAAAGGCCGACCATTTCGCACGCACTTTGGCGCGCCACCCCCGTATTTTGCAGCGCAATAAACAAAAGGGGTCTCACCATGTCGTTCGATACGCTTGCGCTCCAGCCCGCCGATCCGCTGCTGAAGATCATCGGCGCCTTTCGCCGCGATACCCGCACCGAAAAGATCGACCTGGGCGTCGGGGTATTCCGCGATGAGGACGGCAACACGCCGGTGATGCGCGCGGTGAAGCTGGCCGAGGAGAAGCTGCTGCGCGAGCAGCAGAGCAAGTCCTATCTGGGCCCCGAAGGCGATATCGGCTTCGTCGAGCGGCTGGCGGACAAGGTGCTGGGCAATGCCGTGCCCGTCGAGCGGCGCCATGGGCTGCAGACGCCGGGGGGCACGGGCGCGCTGCGCCTCGCCGCCGAACTACTCGCCAAGGCCGGGGTGCGCCGCATCTGGGTCGCCGCGCCGAGCTGGGCGAACCACGCCCCGGTATTCCTCGCAGCCGGGATCGAGCCGCGCTTCATCGAGTGCTTCAGCATCGCCGCGCAGCATCTCGACCTCGCCTATTTCCTTGAGGAGCTGGATGGCGCGACACCCGGCGACGCGGTGCTGCTGCACGGCTGCTGCCACAACCCGATGGGGATCGATCCCGGCCCGCTCGGCTGGCAGGCAATCACAGAGGTGGTGGTGCGCCGCGGCCTGTTGCCGCTGGTTGACCTCGCCTATCAGGGATTGGGCGAGGGTTTCTGCGAAGACTCGCTCGGCACCCGCATATTGCTGGCGGCAGCACCGTTCGGCCTGCTCGCTTATTCCTGCGACAAGAATTTCGGCCTCTATCGCGAGCGCGTCGGCGCGCTGTGGGTGACCGCACCCGATGCAGAGCAGGGCGCGATCGCCCATTCCAACCTCCTCGCGCTCGCCCGCGCCAACTGGTCGATGCCGCCCGATCACGGCGCTGCCGTCGTCCGCGTGATCCTGGAGGATGCCGAACTCACCCGCATCTGGCGCGAGGAGCTGGATATTGTGCGCGAGCGGCTTGCCGGGCTGCGCCGGGCGCTGGCATCCGAAGGACGGATCGGCAAGGTCGACCTGACCCAGATCGCCCGTGGCAAGGGCATGTTCGCCACGCTGCCGCTCAGCCGCACCCAGATCGACTGGCTGCGCGACGAGCATGCGATCTACCTGGCGGGTTCCGGCCGGATCAACATCGCCGGCTTCACCCTGCCCACCATCGCCCGCTTTTGCGACGCGCTTCGCGCATTGGACCGCGCGGGCGTGGCATGACCGGAGCGAACCTGACCACGGGCGCCGGGACGCGATCGTCCCACGCACGCTGGTCGCTGTGGAACAGCCCCTATCTCCTGCTCACGCTGGCGGCATCGCTCTGGGCAAGCAACTTCGTGCTCGGCCGGGCGATACCGCACGGCATGGCACCGGTGAGCATCTCCTTCTGGCGCTGGACACTGGCGGTGCCCTTCACCCTGCCCTTCGCCTTCCCCTATCTGGCGCGCGACTGGCCGCTGATCCGCCGGGGCTGGCCGGTGCTACTGCTTCTCGCCGGGCTCGGCCTCGCCGGCAGCAACACCCTCGCCTATTACGCGGTGCGGGTGACCGGGGCGACACCGGCGCTGCTGGTGCAATCGGCGATCCCGATCGCGATCATCGGCCTGGGCTTTCTGTTCTTCGGCGAGCGCCCTGCGGCACGCCAGCTGGGTGCCATGGCCTTCGCGCTGGCCGGAGTGCTCTGCGTCATCCTCGGCAAGCCCGGCACCTCGGGCAGCCTCAACATGGGTACCCTGCTCGCCTGCGCGGCGATGCTCTCCCAGTCGCTCTACGCCACGCTGCTGCGCAAGCGCCCGCGCGTGCATCCGGCGAGCTTCCTGTTCCTGACCTTTGCAGGCGCCGCGCTGCTGATGCTGCCCTTCCAGCTTGCGATAGGGACGCCGCTACCGCTCAAGGACGCGAGCGGGTTCGCCGCGCTGCTCTACCTCGCACTCGGGCCGTCGATCCTCGCCTTCTTCCTGTTCAACCGCGGGGTGGCGCTGGTCGGATCGGCGCGGGCAGGGCTGTTCTTCTATCTGATGCCGGTGTTCGGCACGATCTTCGCCGGTATCTTCCTGCACGAGAGCATCGGCGCGGTCGAACTCGCCGGCTTCCTGCTGGTCGGTGCCGGCTTCGCCCTGTCAGCGCGACGGCAGCGGTAAGCGGTGGCTGCACTTCATCTCGGATAACGTCGCCACCGATCGGATATCCTCGACGCCGGGCAGGCGCAGAAGCGTGCGGAAGGTGAAATTCTGATACCAGGCCATGCTCGGCGCCAGCACCTTCAGCATCACGTCCATCTCACCGAACAGCGTATAGGCCTCGGTGATCTCGGGGATTTCCTCCACCGCGCGCATGAAGCGCTCGCGGCCCTCGTCGCTCAGCCGGCCCATCTTGAGCTGGGCGAAGATGTACATGCTCTCGCCGAACTTCTCGCGATCGAGGATCGCGACCTGCGCCTTGATATAGCCTTCCTCGCGCAGCCGCTGGATCCGGCGCCAGCAGGGCGATTGCGACAGCCCCACCCGCTCGGCGATCTCGCTGGAGGACTCGGAGGCGTCGATCTGCAGCCGCTCCAGGATCTTGATGTCCATCCGGTCGAGATTGTCCGCCATATTTATGCGCCTCCCCGGCGAAAATTGGATCATATTTTCGCGAACGCTAAATTACAGTGCGATGACAGGCAAGCGTTTGCGGGGTCGCCGACTTATCCTGCCTGCAAGGTTCGACGGGAGGACGAGGCATGAAGCGCGAGCAGCTGGCGATTTTCGACGGCCAGTATGTGCGCGATCACCTGAGCTATCCCGACTGCATCCGCGTCGTCCGCGACGCGATGGAGGCGCTGTCCGCGGGCACCACCCGCCAGCTCCTCCGCACGATGATCCCCCTGGGCTCGGGTCGCACCTTTGCCCAAATGCCCGGAGCGCTCGGCGAGCGCGAGATGTTCGGCGCAAAGATGATAAGCGTCTTCGCCGATCCCAGTTCGCCGGGCCTCCGCCGGCATCGCGGTGTCGTGCTGCTGTTCGAGCCGGACGAAGGCGAGCCGGTCGCGATCGCCGATGCCGAGGAGATCACCCATATCCGCACCGCGGCGGCCACCGCGGTCGCCACCGATGCACTCGCTCGCGCCGATGCCCGCACGCTGCTGATCGTCGGCACTGGCGGCCAGGCGCGCACCCATCTGCGCGCGCTGCCGCTGGTCCGCGCCTTCGACCGCGTGCATATTTGGGGTCGCTCGTTCGACAAGGCGGTGAGCCTCGCCGCCGAGTTCGCCGCGATCGGCGCCGAAGCGGTCTCCGACCTCGAAGCCGCCACCAGCCGGGCCGACGTGATCTGCACGCTCACCACCTCGGCCGAGCCGGTGATCCTCGGCGCCTGGCTGCGCCCCGGCACGCACGTCAACCTGGTCGGATCGAGCGGCCCGGGTCCGGTCGAGGCCGACAATGCGCTGGTCGCCATGAGCCGCTATATCGCTGACAGCCGCGCCTCCGCGCTGGACGCCGCCGCCGAGTTCCTGGTGGCGAAGCAGGCCGGCGTGGTGACGGACGACCATATCGTCGCGGAGATAGGCGAAGTCCTGCTCGGCCGCGTCCCCGGCCGCCGAAGCGCCGATGAGATCACCCTCTACAAGTCGTTGGGCCATGCCGTGCAGGACCTGGCCGTTGCCGCCCATCTCTACCGGAGCTCGCTCAGCTGATGTCGCCCACCCTTTTGCGTGCCGCTCTTCTCGCCTCCACCCTCTTCACCGTCACACCCGCGCTTGCCCAGCATGAGCGGCTGAGCGTGATCGCCAATGGCGAGAAGGTCGGCTTCGTCGATGCGGACCAGCAGGGCAGCAACGTCACGATCAAATATGACGTGAAGAACAATGGCCGCGGCCCGACCATGTCGGAGACGATCGCGCTGGGTACCGACGGCCTGCCGGTGCGCTGGGCACTGGACGGCAAATCGACCTTTGGCGGCGATGTCCATGAGAGCTTCACCCGCGAGGGCGGCACCGCGCGCTGGACTGACTCGATGGGCGAGCGCACCGCCCCCGTCACTGGCGCCGGCCTATATATCGGGCAGAATGCCAGCCCCTGGGCGCTCGGCCTTTATGCCCGTGCCCTGCTCAAGCGCGCGGACGGCACGCTGCCGGCAATGCCCGGAGGGCAGCTGCGCATCGAGAAGCTGGGGCCGGCGAAGATCGGCACCGCGACCTATCAGGCCTATGCGATCAGCGGCATCGACCTCTCGCCTGAGATGATCCTGCTCGACGGCCAGCAACGGCTGTTCGCGGTGCTCGACACCAGCGGCGCGGTGGTGCGCGAGGGCCATGAGGCGGAGGTGCCGGCGCTGGCAAAGCTGGCGACCGCGCTGACCGCGAAGCGCTATGCCGCGCTCCAGCAGCGCTTCGCCCACAGGATCGACGCGCCGGTGCGCATCCGCAACGTCCGCGTCTTCGATCCGGCCTCGGGCAAGCTCGGCGATCCGGTCTCGTTGCTGTTCGCCGAGGGACGGATCACCGGCATCCAGCCGTTCGACGCCCCCGCCTCGCCCGGCGAGGCGACGATCGAGGGCAATGGCGGCACGTTGCTGCCCGGCCTGCACGACATGCATGCGCATATCGGGCTGGAATCGGCGATGCTCTATATCGCCGCCGGCGTCACCTCGGTGCGCGACATGGGCAATGACAATGTCTTCCTGCCCCAGCTGATCCGCCAGATCGATGCGGGCGAAGTCGCCGGGCCGCGGATCGTGCCCAATGGCTTCCTGGAGGGCCGCAGCCCCTATTCGGCGCGGCTGGGCGTGGTTGCCGACAGCGAGAGCGCGGCGATCGACGCCGTGCGCTGGTATGCCGCGCGCGGCTATTGGCAGGTAAAGATCTACAACAGCATGAACCCGGCCTGGGTGCCCGCCATCGCCAAAGAGGCGCACCGGCTCGGCATGGGCGTGACCGGGCACATCCCGGCCTTCACCAATGCCGATGCGATGATCGCGGCGGGCTATAACGAAGTCACCCATATCAACCAGCTGATGCTCGGCTGGGTGCTCGATCCCAAGGAGGATACCCGCACCCCGCTGCGCCTGACCGCGATGCGGCGCACGGCCGAGCTCGATCTCGCTTCGGCAAAGGTGAGCAAGACGGTGGACGCGATGGTCGCCGGTCATGTCGCGCATGATCCGACCGCGGTGACTCTCGAGCTGCTGATGCTCAGCCGCAATGGCGCGCCCAGCCCCTCGGTCGCCAGCTATATCGATCACCTGCCGATCGGCCTGCAGCGCCGCCGCCGCCAGGCGATCGCGCCGATCGCCGGGCCGGAGGATGCCGCCGCCTATGACGGCGCGATGGTCAAGGTGAAGCAGCTGCTCAAGCTGCTCCACGATCGCGGCATCACGCTCCTGCCCGGAACCGACGACCAGACCGGGCTGTCGGTGCACCGCGAGCTGGAAATCTATGGCGAGGCGGGCATCCCGATCCCCGAGGTGCTGCGCCTCGGCACGCTGACGCCCGAAGTCTATATGGGCCGCGACCAGGAGCTGGGCTCGATCGCGCGTGGCAAGCGCGCCGACTTCCTGCTGCTGCCCGGTGATCCTACGAAGGATCTGCGCGAGCTGCACCGCATCGCGATGGTGGTGAAGGGCGGGACGATCTATTTCCCCTCGGAAATCTATCCGGCCTTCGGGGTGAAGCCGTTCGTGGACGCGCCGAAGATCACCCGTCCGGCGGCGGCGCCCAAGGCAGCGGGCAGCGGCCCGTCGCATGACGTGGCGGACGAGTTCCTGTTCTGATCGAGCTGGCTTGACGCCCCGGGCGCGGGATGATCGAACCACCGGCGTGACTACCGATTCCCCCGAACCCGAAGCGCCCGTGGATCAGAAGAGTGAGGAACGCGCGGCCGAGGCCGCCGCGATCCGTCGCCGCTGGATAACCTTGGGCGAAGTGCTGGCGGTGGTTGCCGTCATCATCTCCGCGCTGACCCTCTGGAACAACTGGAGCGAGCGCAGCGACAGCAAGGCTGCGGAGAGTGCGAGTGCCGAGCGTGCCTCCGCCCGCGCCGGCACGCTGGTGCTGGTCCCGGCCGATTCCGGCGAGCGGGTGCTGGTGCTCAAGCCGTCTTCGGCCGACCAGACCGTCCAGAGCCAGAAGATCGCCTTCCCCTCGCCGCTGGGCATCGCCGCGGTGGAGACCACCGGCGAGCCGCGGATCGACGTCAAATGGTTCGACGAGGCGCTGAAAAAGGCGCGCAACGCGGCCAGGCTGCCCGACAACAGTCGCGGCGACGAGCGCCTGCCGGTGCTGGTCACCACCCAGTTCCTGGTGAATGGCGAGCCGCATGCGGACAGCGCGCTCTACGATGTCGGCTATACGATTTCGGGCAAGCTGCTCGGCGGCCACAGCGTCACGCTGCGCGGCATTTCCTTCATCGCCACCGCGAAGGGCAAGAGCGCGGCGGCGAAACTGGACGAACGCTGGAAGGCGAACTTCCCCGCCCGGTGACTACGGCTTGGCGGCAACGACCTGCGCGACAAAGGCGTGCAGGTCCGCACTGAGCGCCGCCAGCCCTTCCTCGTCCTCGAACACCGAATGCCCGGCGGCATAGTGATGCGCCGCGACGCGGTCCATCGACACACCCGCCTGCTCGAGCGCGAACTGCCCGGCATAGACCGGCGTAGTGATGTCGTAATAGCCACCGCCGGTGAAACCGCGCAGGCTCGGCTTGGCGTCCATCGCCGCCTTCAGATATTGCGCGAAGGACATGGAGCGGTAGCTGCCGCCATATTCCTTGTCCCAGTTCCACTTGAAGTTGATGCCCAGATTGAGGCTGCGGTAGGGGCTGGGCAGCGCATAGGCGAGCTCAGTCTTGAGATAGGTCTCGATCAGCTGCGCCGAGCTGGCGCCGAGCGTCATCGAGGGATCGTCGAAGGGGGGGCGGAGCTTGGATTCGGCGATCGCCCGGGTTGCTCGGCCGTCTAGCTGGCCGGTGCGGAGGCCCTTGGCGGCCAGCAGGTTCAGCATGAAGTCGTAATTGTCGAGCCGCAGATTCTTCTCTTCGAGGAGCGAAACCGGCAGGCCGGTGAGGGCTGCCATTCGCGTTGCGACTTGCCGGCGGGCCTCAGGGGAGAGATTCGAACCCTTGAGGAGGGCCAGTGCATAATCGCCCTGCGCGAAGGCCAGAGCCTCCGCATAAAACTGCTCGACGCTGCGCCCGCCGCGATCGATCGCCTGGTGATACCAGGCCACCGCAGCCAGGGTCGGCAGCTTGACCACGTCCGAGATCACCGGCCCGTCGCTGTCGCCGATCGCCAGCGAGAGCAACGCGACACCATCAGGCAGCGCCTTCTTCGCCTTGCTGGTCTCGTTCAACACCGCAAGCGCCCGCGAGGTTCCATAGCTTTCACCGACCAGCACCACCGGCGAACCCGTGCGCCCGTTCGCCGCCAGCCAGCGCTCGATCATCAGCGCCACCCCACGCGCATCGCCGCCGACGCCCCAATAGCCCGAAGCATCCTTGTCCTTGAGCGGCATGCTCGCGCCCGTCCCCACCGGATCGATGAACACCAGGTCGGCGGCGTCGAGCAGGCTGAAGCGATTGTCCTCGAGATGCGCCGCATCGCCCTTGCCCACGATCCGGCGCGGGCCGAGCGCCTGCATGTGCAGCGGCGAGGACGAGGCGCCCGGGCCGCCGTTGAACACGAACAGCACCGGCCGCTTCGTCGCATCGCCCTTCACATCCGCGAGATAGCCATAGCTGACCGCCACCGCGACCGGCGTGCCGTCCGCCCCCGGCATCGGCAGCTCGGTGACGACGGCGCGATAGGCGAGCTTCTTGCCGCCGATCATCGCGGCATGCTGCGTCGTCACCACCCGGTCGCTGGCGGCATCGCGCGGGACCATCGGCTCCATCGCGCGCATGAAGGCCGGCGGCATCGGCGCATTGCCGTCCTGCGCATGAACGGCAACGGGGCTGACGGCAGCGAGCAGCAGGGCGACAGACAAAGCACGGCGCATCAGGGGGCCTTTCAGGAAATGCGGGGAAGCGCGGCGAGCAGGCGCTCGATATCGTCTAGGTCGTTGAAGACGGACGGACAGACACGGAAACGGTTGCGCGACAGAGTGATCTGCACCTTTGCCGCCTTCAGCGGATCGGAGAGCTTCGCATAGGCGCCCTCCAGCGCGCAGGTGAGCAGCGGGGTGCGGCTGCCGGCCGGGGTGACGATCGTATAGCCGCGCTCGGCGAGCCCCTTGCGCAGCCGCGCCATCAGCGGCTGGCGATGCGCGACGATGCGATCGACGCCGAGCTTGAGGATATAGTCGAGCGACCAGTCGAGCTGCGCGACCACGGTGTGCGAATGGGTGCCGCCGGCGAACAGCCCCTCCATGTCCGGACGGGGCGCGACATCGGCGATCGTCTCGCCCGGCGGATCGAAGGGATAGACGTGCGGCGCGAACTTCGCGAGCTGGTAATAGCCATAGCGGGTGCGCTTGAGCCGGTCGTGCAGGTCGGCGCGGGCATAGAGGAAGCCCAGCCCGAAATCGCCCATCAGCCATTTGTAGCTGGCGGTCGCGGCGAAATCGACATTGGTGGCGCGCACGTCGATCGGGATCGTGCCGGCGGCGTGGATGATGTCGGCATAGACGAGCGCGCCGCGGGCATGGGCGATCTCGCACACGCGCTTCAGGTCATGCTCGAAGCCATTGTACGTCGACACCAGCGACAGCGCGACCAGCCGCGTGCCCGGGGTGATCGCCTTTTCCATTGCCTCGACCGAGATGCGATTGTCGATGGGCTTCACCCAGGCGACATCGACGCCCTGCTTCGCCAGCTCCTGATAGAGGTAGAAGGAACCGAAGAAGTGCAGCGTGTCGGTGACGATCCGCCCGCCGGCGCGCGGGAAATCGAGCGCGTCGATGACGAGCTGCTCGCCCGCCGTGGTGCTCTGGACGAAGGCGATCTCCTCGGGCGCGGCGTTGATGAGTTTGGCGAAGCTCGCCTTGACCCGGGTTTCGACCGCATCGGTGGGATAATGGCCATCGGTGGTGGCGCGCTGATCGAGATAGGCGCGCACCGCGTCGCGGGCGCCGAGCGGGATCGGGTGCATCGTCCCCGAATCCAGATAGGGCCCGGGCATCGGCGCAAAGCTCGCCTTGTCGGGCAGCGGCGTGGAGGCCCCTGCAGCGGAGGCAGCCTGCACGACCAGCGGCGCGGCGCCCGCCCCTGCCAGGATTTCGCGCCGTGTGACGCCCGATCGCATGCCCCGCCTTCCCCTGTTCGAATTGCCGATCAGCTTAGCGCCGGTTGCGCGAATAGTTTTTGCCGATTTTCACGGGCTACCACAGCGAAGCCGATCCCGTGCCTCCCCGCAAACTCGCCATGTTGCGCATAAAAATTCCCCACGAGCCCGGATAGGATGGATCGAACCTCTCTTCGTCATCCTCGCGAAGGCGGAGATCCATTCTGGCTGGCTGCGATGTGCCTCACTGCGTTCAGCGACTATGGATCCCCGCCTTCGCGGGGATGACGGAGGAAGAGAGGGATGCCGTGGGTTCGGCAAAGGGAGTAAAGCCGATGAAGGTTCGAGCACTGACTTGCGCGATGCTGCTGGCCGGTGGATCGCTGTTGCCGATCGCGGCGAGCGCCAGGACCTGCACCGGCGACGCGGTGGAGACGCAGCACAGCGCCCGGATCGGCGGCAAGACGCTGCGCTACATCGCCTGTGCCGGCACGCTGCCGGTGCGCAACCTGCGCGGCGAAGTGCGCGGGCGGATCTTCTACACCGCCTATCTGGTGCCCGGCGGCAAGCCGCGCCCGCTCGCCTTTGTGTGGAATGGCGGCCCCGGCGCGGATTCGCGCACGCTCCAGTTCCACGCGGTCGGCCCGCGCATCCTCAAGCAGGGCAAGCTGGTGGACAATGAAGCGAGCCCGCTCGGGGTGAGCGATCTCGTGTTCGTCGACCCGGTGGGCACCGGGTTCAGCAAAGCCGACGATCCCGCCCATGCCGCCGACTTCTACGGCACCAATGCCGATATCGCCTCGGTCGCCGGCTTCGTCACCGATTTCCGTACCGCCTATCGCCGCACCGGTTCGGCGCTCTACCTCGCCGGCGAGAGCTTCGGGACGTGGCGCGCCGCCGGGGTGGCCGAGCGGCTGATCGACGCCAAGGTGCCGGTGGCCGGCATCGCGCTGATCTCGGGCGGTATCCCGTTGGGCGACATGCCCGACCGCAACCGGCTGCGCGCGCTGTCGCTGGTCAACCGCACCGCCACCGCGCATGCGCTGGGCAAGCTGCCGCCCGAGCTACAGGCCGACCAGCCGCGCGCGCTGGCCGAAGCGCGAAGCTGGGCCGAGAAGGTCTATGCCCCTGCCCTGGCGGCGCCCGATGCACTCTCCGCCGAGGACCGCGCCCGAGTGATCGCCGCGCTTGCCCGCTTCCAGGGGCTCGATCCCGCGACGATCGACGCCAAGACTCTGTGGGTCTCGCCGCGCGCCTTCCGCACCGGGCTGATCGCGGGCGACACGCTGGGCCTGTTCGACATGCGCAAGACCGGAGCGCCCGAGGACGAGAGCGCCGATGGCCGGACCGTGCTCGACTATTATCGCACCGCGCTGAACTATCGCACCGGCAGCTATGCCGGGATCGATGCGCCGGAAAGCGATGCCGGCAGCCAGTGGCAATATGACCAGGCGCCGATCACTCCGGACTCGCTCGCCCGCGCCCGTGCCGGCGAAGGGCCGCCCAGTCCTTCCCAGCCCTGGACGCTGCGCGCGATGGAGAAGGCCCCGCGCCTGCGCGCCTGGGTGGCGACCGGCCTGTATGACTCGCTGAACAGCTGCGCCGGCAACGAAGCGGTGGCGGCGGGACTGCCCCGGGCCGTCTCCGCCCGCTTCACCCTGCGCTGCTATGCCGGCGGGCACATGATGTATGAGGATCCGCGCGAGACGCTGCGTTTCGGCAAGGATCTCGCAGCCTTCCTGCGACCCTGAGCATAAATCTTGCGCTCACCCGCCCAGACATTGCGAATTTGTTTCATATTTTTCGCTCCCGGGCGTGGCTTCGGCAAAAAATTCCGCGCCGCCCGCCTATTCTGATGCGGATCCGGGAAAGAGCCGCACAGGCCACCGGAACGCATTTCAGGGAGCAAGGGGTAGCATGACAAACACACATACCCGCATCGCGCGCCGGCTGATGGCATCGACGGCGCTGTTCACCGCCATGGCCGCAATGCCGGCACTGGCACAGCAGGCCGCGCCGCAGGACACCGGCGCAAGCGAAGCCGGCGAGCCGATCATCGTCACCGGTTCGCGCATCCGCCGCCCGGAATCGGACAACGCCGCGCCGGTCTCCGTGATCGGCCAGCAGGCAGTGATCGATCGCGGCTATACCAGCGCCGCCGACGCGCTGAACGACCTGCCCTCCAACGTTCCGGTGCTCAACCAGGCGGACGGATCGGGCGAGGCCAGCGGATCGGGCATCCAGGCGCCGAACCTGTTCGGCCTGGGTGCCGGGCGCACGCTGACCCTGGTCAATGGCCGCCGCATGGTCACCAGCAGCTCGGGCATCGGCGATCCCGGCGGCGTGGGTGACGCACAGGTCGATTCCAACATCATCCCGCTCGGCCTGCTCGAGCGCGTCGAAGTCTATCAGGGCGGCGGCGCCGCCGTGTACGGCTCGGACGCGATCGCGGGCGTGGTCAACTATATCCTCAAGAGCGACTTCACCGGGCTGGTGCTCGACGGGCAGACCGGCATCTCGGGCCGCGGCGATTACGCCACCTACAGCCTGCGCGGCACCGCGGGCACGAACTTCGCCGGCGGCCGCGGCAATGTCGCGATCGATGTGGGCTGGTCCAAGTCGCCGATCCTGCGCTTCTCGGATCGCCCGCTGTCCAATCTCGGCCGCCTGACCGTGAGCAACTCGGCCGATACCGGCCCGAGCGACGGCATCCCTTCGGTGAAGGAGATCTTCAACGCCGCCTTCTGGCCGTTCAACGGCAATGGCGTGATCTTCACCCGCCCGGCGCCGCCGCCCAACTTCCTGGCGCGCAACGCCAGCGGCAGCGCGCTGCAGTTCGATTCCGCGGGCAATGTCGTCGCCTACAACACCGGCACGATCCAGGGCATTCCCTTCGCCTCGGGCGGCGACGGCTTCGCCTACCAGGAGCTGGCCGGCCTGCGCACCGGCGTGGAGCGCTACACCGCCAACCTGATCGGCCATTACGACCTGACCGATCGCATCAAGATCTCGACCGAGCTGCTGTTCGCACGCACCACCGGCAGCGAGATCCCGCAGGGCAACAGCCGCACCACGCTGAACGCCGGCACCTATGCCGGGCCGATCGCCTTCACGATCAACAACGGCTTCCTGACCGCCCAGGCCAAGGCGGCGCTGAGCGCGATCTCGCCGACCTTCGCCGCCGGCGCGCCGCTGTACCTGTCCAAGTATTTCTACGACCTGGTGCCGGACGCCACCCGCACCACCACCACCGACACCTATCGCGCGCTCGTCACGCTCGACGGCGACTTCGATATCGGGGCGCGCAACTTCTACTGGTCGGTCTCGGGCAGCTATGGCCGGGTCGAGGGCAAGCAGCGCACCTGGGAAGTGATCAACAGCCGCTACAACAACGCGATCAACGCGGTGCTGAGCGGCGGCAAGGTGGTCTGCGCGATCAATGCCGATGCCATCACGACCAACGACGATGCGAGCTGCGCCCCGATCAATCCGTTCGGCCGCGGCAATGTGAGCCAGGCGGCGCGCGACTATGTGAGCACCCGTGCGGGCATGGACTGGACCAACGAGCAGGTCGACCTGCTCGCGACGCTGGGCGGATCGCTGTTCAGCCTGCCGATGGGCGATGTCGCGTTCAGCACCGCCTATGAGCATCGCGACGAGAAGGCGCGCTTCTCGCCGCTCGCCGCCAATTTGCAGGGAACCTTCGGCGACGGATCGACCCAGGTCGCCCAGTCCGGCGGCTACAATACCGACGAGCTTTCGGCCGAGCTTTCGATCCCGCTGATCGGCAAGGGCTTTACCCTGCCGCTGGTCAAGGCGCTCGAGCTGAAGGGCGCGTTCCGCTATGTCGACAACTCGCTCGCCGGCAGCGAGAATGTGTGGGACGTCGGGCTGCGCTGGGAAGTGACCGGCGGGCTGACCCTGCGCGGCTCGCGCAGCCGAAACTTCCGCGCGCCGACGCTGACCCAGCTGCTCGCGCCGACCTCGAGCGGGCTCGGCTCGGTGGGCTTCGATCCCTGCGATGCCGACCGGATCAACAGCGGGCCCAATCCGGCGGCGCGCCGGGCCAACTGCCTGGCGCTGTTCGCCGCCAACCCCGGCTATGGCGTCGATCCCGACGGCACCGGCGCGGGGCTGAGCGCCGCCCAGCGGCTCGCCCGCTTCCAGGATCCGGCCGAGAATTTCAGCATCGCGACGATCACCAGCGGCGGCAATACCGGCCTGCGCAACGAGATCTCGGACACGCTGACCTATGGCTTCGTGTTCCAGCCGCGCTTCGTGCCCGGGCTGACGATCAGCGCGGACCGCGTCCAGATCGATCTGAAGGACGGCCTGTCGCCCTTCACGACCGAGGATTTCATGGCGGCCTGCTATGACGAAGCGAGCCCGGACGCGGCGGTGTGCAGCGCCTTCTCGCGCATCGCCAATCCGAGCGCGACGGCGATCGGCGGCTCGGTGCTGACCGGCACCACCACCACCTTCAACGCCGGCGTAATCAAGTATCGCGGCGAGACCTACATGATCGACTATCGCTTCGCGCTGGCCGATGTGTTCGGCGGTGGCGATATCGGCAAGCTCGGGCTGCGCGCGGTGGCGACGCACAATGCGCTGCTGACGCGGTCGGTGACCGGCACGACCTTCACGCGGACCGACGACACCTATCTCAGCCCGAAATGGGTGGGGCAGTTCAACGCGGTCTATGAGAATGGGCCGTTCCGGCTGACCTATCAGCTCGACTATCGCGGCCGCACCCGCTCGGCGGCGAACGCGACGATCGAGACGACGCCGACGCCGATGCTGAGCGCCAATGTGGTCCACAGCATCTCGACGCAGTATGATCTCGGCAATTTCGCGCTGCGGGCAGGCGTCGACAACTTCACCGACAAGGCACCGTCCTACCCGCAGATCGCCTATGGCGACATTCTCGGGCGGCGCTTCTTCGTCGGCGCTACCATCAAGCTCAAGTGATCCCTCGGCCGCCCGGCACAATGCCGGGCGGCACCCACAGGCTTGACCCCAGGCACGGACGGAAAACGAACCAGAACATGAACCGGCCGGAATTTACCGACCTTTCCCCCGCGGCCCTGGGCGAAGCGGATATCCCTGGCGCCGGGGCGCCGGTTGGGGAATCCTATTCGCATTGGGTGCGCCGGGTGATCCGCGCCGTCCGTTCGGAGCGCAATTTGCTGGTGAGCCTGTTCGACAGTTCCGTGCCGGAACCCTTCGACCTGCTGCGCCAGATCATCCTCGAAGGATTCTCGGAACCGATCACCTCGCGCTACACCAGCGCCTTCGCCAGCGGGAATCCCTATGTGGTGGAGCAACTCGCCCACCGCTACCAGGTGCCGGCGGAGCAGGTGCTGTGCACGACCGGCGCGACCGGCGCGCTGTCGCTGATCTACCGCGCGATGCTGGCGCCGGGCGACCGGGTGCTGGTGGAAAATCCCGGCTTCGACCTGTTCCACAAGATCGCCGAGACCCACGGCTTCGGCGTCGACCGCTTCAAGCGGCGCGGGGACCGGTTCACGATCGACCCCGACGAGCTCGCCGCGCGGATCGGCCCGCGGACAAGGCTGATCGTGCTGTCCGACCTGCACAACCCCTCCGGCATGGCGCTGGACCGCGAGACCCTCATCGCGATCGGCAATATCGCCGAGGCGCGGGGGATCAGCGTGATCGTCGACGAGGTCTATGGCGACTATGTCGACGCGGCGCTGCGCCCGCTGCCCGCCGCCAGCCTGTCGCCCGCACTCATCAGCGTGAGCAGCCTGACCAAGTCGCACGGGCTCAGCACGCTGCGCTGCGGCTGGATCGTCGGCGAGCCCGGCCGGATGGCGCGGATCCGCGCGCTGGCGGAGGAGATCGACTTCGGCGTCTCCAACCTCGCCCACGCCTTCGCCGCCCTGGTGCTCGAGCAGCCCAAGATGTTCGATGGCTATCGCAGCCGGATCATGTCGCGCGCGCGGCCGATCATCGAATCCTATCACCGCCACTGGCTCGAAGAGGGGCTGTTCGAAGGCGCTCTGCCCGATTTCGGCTGCATCGCCTTCCCCCGGCTGGTGGGGATCGAGGACAGCATCGCCTTTTCCGAATGGCTGGCGGACCGCTGCGGCGTGATCGTAGCACCTGGCGAGTATTTCGGCGCGCCGGGGCATATCCGCATCGGCTTCGCCCGGGCACCGGCGGAAGTGGACTATGGCCTGCAGGCCCTGACCGAAGGCCTGATCCGCTATCGGGAACAACAGGGAGGATGAGCATGCGGGGGAATATCAGGCGGCTGCTGGCCGGAACCGCGCTTGCCGCCGCCCTGCTGAGCGGCAACGCCGCGCTGGCACAGGTCCAGGCCCGCAGCGAGCAGGCGGTGAAGGTCGCCGGGAAGACCGTGAAGGTCGAGGCCGAGGTCGGGCTGGTGCCCGTCGCCAGCAAGCCGGGCAAGCAGGACGCGACCGCCGGATACATCTCCTATACCGGACCAGCCCGCGCCGATCGGCCGGTGATCTTCATCTTCAACGGCGGCCCGGGCGCCGCCTCGGCCTATCTCAACATGGGCGCGCTCGGCCCGATGCGCGCGCAGGTGCCGCAGGACCCGGCCGCGCCGCTGCCCGCCGACGCCAGTGTCTCGGCCAATCCTGCGACCCTGCTCGACCTTGCCGATCTCGTCTTCCTCGATCCGCCCGGCACCGGCTTCTCGAGCTTCGCCGAGGATGCCGATCGCGGCACCTACCAGTCGGTGAAGGGCGATGCCGATGCGGTGGCGCAGCTCGCTTTGGCCTGGCTGGCCGCGCACGGCCGCACCGGCGCGCCGCTCTACATATTGGGCGAGAGCTATGGAACGATCCGCGCCGCCGCGATGGTCGAGGCGCTGCGCCTGCGCGACCCCGCGCTGCAGGTGCGCGGCGTGCTGCTGCTCGGCCAGGCGCTCAACATGATCGAGACGTCGCAGCGCCCGGATAACGTCATCACCTATCCGATCTCGCTGCCGACGCTCGCCGCCATCGCCTGCTACCACCACAAGCGCCCCGCCGCCTGCGATCCCGCTGCGAGCGCCGCCGAGGCGACCGCGTTCGGACCTGTCTATCTCAACGCGCTGTTCCGCGGCGCGGCGCTCGACACCGCCACCCGCGTCGAGATCGCGACCAAGCTCGAAGACCTGACCGGCATCCCGCGCGCCTATTATCTGGCGCACGACCTGCGCATCTCGAAGGAGCAGTTCCGCACCGAGCTGCTGCGCGCCGAGGGCAAGGTGCTCGGCCGCTACGACGCGCGCTACACCGCGCCGCGCCCCGCCAATGCCGGCGAGATCGTCGGCCCCGATGCCTTCTCGGCGGTCTCCGACCTGTACGGCAAGGCAGTGCTGGGCGAGCTCAAGCGGATCGGCGTGGCCGACCCCTCGGCCTATAAGGTGATCGCCCGCTTCCCCGGCGACTGGGCCTATGGCGCGGGGGATTCACCCTTCAACGACTGGCCGTTCATGGCGCAGCTCGAGAAGAACATGGCCGACAACCCCAGGATGCGCCTGTTCGTCGGCACCGGCCTGTTCGACCTGACCACCACGGTGGGCGCCGCCGATTATCTGTTCGCGCAATCCGCGCTGCCCGCCGAGCGCTACAGGAACGCGCGCTACCCCGCCGGCCATGTCGCCTATTCGGATGATGCGAGCTGGCAGAAGCTGGTCGCCGATGTCCGCGCCTTCCTGATCGCAGGCGTCGCGCAGTGAGCGAGGGCGCGGGCGACGAGAAGCTGGCCAAAGGCATCGACCTTGGCGGCGTGATCGCCATGGGGCTGGGGACGGCGGTAGGCGTCTCGATCTTCTCGGCTATCGCCCCGGCCGCCGCGATCGCGGGGCCGGCGATGCTGCTCTCGGCATTGATCGCCGCGCTGCCGATGTACCTGATCGCGGTCAGCTACGCCTTTCTCGGCTCGGCACTGCCGGTGTCGGGCGCATCCTTCGCCTGGCCGGCGCGCTTCCTGAGCCCGAACTGGGGCTTCTACATCGCCTGGGCGCGGATCATCGCGAACATGGGCGCGATGGTGGTGCTCTCGCTGGTGCTGGTCCGCTACGCTTCGATGCTGGTGCCGCTGCCGGTGAAGCCGACCATGTTCCTGGCGCTGCTGCTCGCATTGCTGCTCAACCTGTTCGGCGTCCATATCGCCACCCGCGCGCAGAAGATCCTGCTGACCGGCATGCTGATCCTGTTCGCGATCTTCGTGGCCTGGGGCGGCGCAACGGCGGTGAATTTCGACCATTTCGAGCCGATGTTCCCTGAGGGCTGGCAGGGGATGATCGCGGCAACCCCGCTGCTGATGGGGTTGTTCTTCGGCATCGAGGCAGCGACCGAAGCGGGCGCCGAAGTCGCCAACAGCCGGCGGACCATTCCGCTGGGCATCGCGCTGTCGATCGGATCGGCCACCCTGCTCTATCTCGCGGTCGGCTTCGTCGCGCTGGGCGTGCTCGGCGCACCGGCGCTGGGCGCGAGCCAGGCGCCGATCCTCGACGCCGCAAAGCAGTTCATGGGCCCGGTGGCGACGCCGCTGATCGTGCTCGCCGCGGTGCTTTCGATCGGCAAGTCGCTCAACGCGATGTTCGCGATGTTCAGCCGCAGCCTCTACGCGATGGGCACCGCCGGCATGCTCCCGGCCGCCTTTGCCCGGGTCCATCCGCGCTGGAAGACGCCCTATGTCGCGCTGATCGCCGTGTTCGCGATCGGCTGTGTCGGGCTGTTCCTGCCGATGGAGCTGACCTTCCTGTTCCTGGCGGTCAACATCCCCAACCTGCTCAAATATGCCAGCATCTGCCTGTCCGCCGCGCGCGTGACCGAGCGCCATCCCGAGCTGTACGCGGCCGCCGCGTTCAAGCTGGCCCCGGGCCCGATGCGGCTGGTTTCCTATGCGGGCACGCTCTGTGCGCTGGCGCTGATCCTGGTCGGCTTCGAAGCGGACTGGCGGCCCTATGCGCTGCTGGGCGGCTGGCTGGTGGTTGGGGTGGTGTTCCGCCTGGTCATGACGCGCGGGCGGCGCCCTGCCGCCCACCAGGACGTGGGCCCGTAAAGCGGACCGGTCGCTCACGCCCGGATATCGAGCGCTTGTGACGCCTTTCGTTCGCTGGCAGGATCGATTGGCGGGCTTGGGACCAGGGGGCAGGCAAGATGAAATTGGGGACGATGAGTGCGGTCTCGGCATCGTTTGTGGCCCTGCTTTCTGCGTCGCAGGCGCGCGCCGATGACTTCGTGGTGCTGAACTCGCCGGGGTATCGCACGGTGGTGGTTGCCGATCTCAACACTCTGGAACGCAGCGGCGATGAGCTCCGCGTCGGCATTTTCGTCTTCCCGCGGACCGGTTCCGGCGCGGACATGCTGCAGGCCGCTGCCGTGATGCGGTGCGGCAAGAACATCATGAATTCCGATCGCACCGCCTATTACGACGTGACGATCGCACAAGGGCGCCTCGACGGCCTCCGGTTGATCCGCGAAGAGGTTAGCAATTTCGACGGCAACACCGGCACGCAATATGGGCTGGACAACAGCGTCTACGCGGCGCTCCTGCCGCTTTGCAGCGGCACGCCGGCAAGCGCCCGGCGCGAGAAGGGCGACGAGAACGGCATCGTCGGGAAGCTGGCACCCGAATTCGTGCCCTGACCCGATGCGCCAGCGGCGAGATTGCCGTCATTGTGCAGATCAGGCCCGGATTGGACCATTAGCTGCCAATCCGCTTTTGGACTCCACCACGCCATAGCTGCCGTTGGTGCGAGACTTCTTCGAACGGCAGCTCACGCCCCAAAGTCGATCGTTCGAGCTGGAGCTGAACAGGGTCAAAAGCAGTCGCTTATGACGTTCAGGTCTTACATCGCACGGAAGTCTTGGTGTGGCCCCCTTTTCTAGGGGGACGCGTGTGAACAACACTCCATGCCCCATCCGCTCGCACAAAGTCAGCGACACAAGCCAAGGTATCCGGAGCCGTCTCATTCATTACCCTGACCGCACCGCCGTCACGATACAGGACAAACGAGCACCGCTGACCAGAGCGACTCTTCGCGCATGCCAGCGCCTGGATGTGGAGGTTCGGAGCGGTGTCACTTCCCGCCTGATACCAAAGCGAGGCCAGGCGAGCGCCGTTACCGATCATCGCATTCCTCTGCAGATCCATCCAAATAGCCGATTGGAGTTGGCCCTTCAGCGGCTCCGGTGGCGCTTCGAGGGTCTGCAATGCAGCGATGAGAACGACAGCGAGCATTTCCAAAGGTAACATGCGATCTGTCCGCTATCCAAGTCGTGCCTATGGAGCGGACAGGCAGCTCCCACCCAGCCTCTGCCATGGAAAGATCGTCATCGCCTGCCTCCCGCCGTCGGCCCGGCCTTGTGCCGGGTTCCACGGTGCCGCACGCGCTGAACCGGAACTCTCGAATTCTGCCCTCGCCGCCCGGTGGCCCCCGGCACAAGGCCGGGGTGACGAGGTTTTGGAACCTTCGGCCCACCCTGGAACCGCGAGAAGATCTCCTCGCCCCGCGTGCACCAGCGCACACACAAAAATGCCGCCCTTAGCAGAGCTAGGGGCGGCTAGTGTGGGATGCCAGACTTGGAGACACCGGCATCGCAAAGGGACTTGGGAAGGGTGGGCGCGGCGAGAACGCCGCCGCGCCCGGGGCACACTTACATGCGGAACGAAGCGCTCAGCGAGTAGACGCGACCGTTCTTGTAGACCGAAGTCGGGAACTTCGGATCCGAGCTGTACTGGTAATAGGTTTCGTCGAGCAGGTTCGACGCCGAGGCGCTGACCTGGAGCTTGTCGGTGAGGTTGTACGAGATCGACGCGTCGAGCTGGCTGTAGCCGTCGGTATAATCCTGCGACTGCTGGCGGCCGAAGCGATAGAAGTACTTCGAGCGACGGTTGAAGCTGACACGCGCCTGGAACGGGCCCTTTTCGAAATAGGGCACGAGCGTGAAGGTGTCGCGCGAGAGGAACGGCAGGCCGGTGGGCGAGCCGGTATCGGCGTCGGTGAAGGTGTAGTTGGACTGGATGCCGAAGCCCCAGAACAAATTGGCGTTGGCCGTCAGCGAGAAGCCGGTGACCTTCGCCTTGCCGCCGTTCACCGGGCGCGAGATCGAGTATTCCAGCGTGCGGCCGGTCACCGTGTTGGTGAGGCTGACGCCGTCCTGCACCGCGTTGCCGATATAGTTCGACACGTCGCGGTAGAAGACTTCACCCGAGATGTAGCTCGCCGGGGCGAAATACCATTCGGCGGAGAGGCCGAAATTGGTAGCCGCATAGGGCTTCAGATCGGGATTGCCGCCGCTGCCCGAGCGGGTGGTGTCGTCGAGCGAGAGTGACCCTGCGAGATCCGAGTAGCGCGCACGCGCCATCACCTTCGCCGCCGAGGCACGCAGCACCACATTCTCGCCCGCCTGGAAGATCAGGTTCGCGGCCGGCAGGAAGCGGTTGTCGTCGGTGTTCACCTGGGTCGGTGCGAATACGCCGCCGCTCTGCACGTAGAATTGCGACTGGTCGCGGGTGAAGACATAGCGACCGCCGATGTTACCGCGGAAACGGCCGGCCTCGAAATTGGCCTGCAGATAGCCCGAGACGATCGTTTCCTTGACGTGGAAATACTGGTCCTTCGAGAGGCCGCGGCTCACACTGATATTGCCGTACTTCTCCAGCGTCGCGCGGATCGCATCGGCATCGAGCGTGGCATAGGGCGTGCCGTTGCCGCTGACACCCAGGCCATCATACAGATTGCTGTCGAGGACATAGGGGTTGAGATCGGCGAGCGTGAAGTTCTGGTTGGTGAACGTCGCGCCGCCAACGGTGGTGTTGCTGTTGGTGTGGCTGGCGAAGCGCGCACCGAACAGGATCTCGGTGATCGGGCCGAGATTGACCTTGCGGCTGACGTCCGCCTGGCCGAACAGCTCGTTGTCGCGGGTCTTTTCGGCGTAGGTGATGCCACCGATCTGGCGCCCGAAGAACGGGTTGCCGCCATTGGCCGCGCGCACCGCCGCCTCGCTCTGGTTCTCGCCGCCGAGCGCCGTGTAGTTGCTCAGCCAGCGCGAAGCGTCGCTCGCCGGATACTGCCAGTTGACATAGGTGTCCTGGCCGTTGGTGCCCGAGGTGAAGCCCTGCTTGGTGCGGAAATCGAGGAGATATTCCGGATCCTTGCCGCCCGAGGCGCGGGTGCCGCCGAAGTTGCCGGTGACGACCCAGTCGCCCGGCTTCCAGTCGAACATCAAGGTGAGCGAGTCATTCTTGACGCGGGTGCGACGGAAGTTGGTGTCGAGCTGGCCGGTGGCGCCATTGCCGCTGGTGATGCCAGCGAAGGTCGCCGAGGTGACCATGCCGTCGGCATAGGTCGCGCTCTGGAGGAGCGAGCCCTCATAGCCATAGGTATATTCGGAGTTCGACAGGTTGTCGTAATTGCCGCGGATGACCAACGCGGTGCCGGTGAGCGTGAGGTTGTCGGCCGGGCGAACCTGGATCGCACCGGAGAAGCCGATGCGCTCGCGCTCCTGCTTGAAGAATTCGCGAGCGAGGAACGACGCGACGCGGGCCTTGCTGAACTCGGCGATCATCGCGGCGTTGGGCAGCTGGCCGTTCAGCGTCGGACCGCTGGTGACGCGGCCGTCCGCACCGTAGATGATGTTGCCGTTGGCGTCCTTCGGGTAGCGATCGAGCAGCGCATCACCGGTACGATACCAATAGACCGCCGAGCCGGCGCGGCTGAGCTGTTCCTTGTCGTAGTTGACCGCGCCGAGGAAGCCGATCGTCTCGTCTTCATTGTGCCAGCTGTACAGCGCCGAGCCGCGGAAGCTGCCGCGCTTGGCACGGCTGTTATACTCGCCGCCGCCGGTCAGCGCGACGGTGTTGGGCTTCAGGTCCAGCGGCTTGCGGGTGACGATGTCGACGCTCGCGCCGATCGCGCCTTCCTGGAGGCGTGCCTCGGGGGTCTTGTAGACCACCGCCTGGCTGATGATCGTGGGCGAGAGCAGCGAGTAGTTGAACGAACGGCTCGAGCGATCCGAGGGGTTGCCGCCCCAGTCAGCCGAGGCGACCGAGTGGCCGTCGATGGTCAGGCGGTTCAGCGCGGGCTCGACACCGGCGATCGAGAGCTGCTCGCCCTCGCCGAACTGGTGGTCGACCGTGACGCCCGGCAGGCGCGACAGCGATTCCGCGACGTTGCTGTCAGCGAGCTTGCCGACATCCTCGGCGCTGATCACGTCGACGATCGAATTGGCGCGCTTCTTGGTCTCGATCGCGTCCTGAAGGCTCTTGCGGATGCCGGTGACGACGATCTCGCCGTCGTCGCGCGAAGGAACGGAATCCTGCGCATAGGCCGGAACCGCGGCGCAGGTAAGCGCCGTACCGACCAGGAACTTAAGCCGTAGATTCATTCGTTTAACCCCCCTCGCTTGCATCGCAGGACTGGCACCGCCAGCCCGGCATTTCCTGCGGATACAGAATTGTTCTGCAGCGCCTCTCCCGACCGGTTCTGCGAATCCGAGCTTCGGGGCGCCTAGGGACCAGTGTGTAACCACGAACGAACCAATCACGCAACGGTTTTTTGGAAACTAATTTTGCATATGAAAATGAAACGTGGCATTTGTCAGATTGATCTTGATGTTACGCCTGAAAACCAGAGCCGGATGAGGGGGCAGAATGGACGATCGAGGCTTGGGCGCGGCGCGACCGTGCGGGCAGCGGAGAGGCCATGCCGAGGATGCAATTGGTCTCGTCGACACGCGAGTCGCGGCATGAGCGCGAGCATTCCGCTGCTCGGCCCGCAACCGCGCGCGGTGCTTGCCCCGGCGGCGGCGTACGCCGGGTCCTCGCTGGGCATGCTGGTGCTGCGGGATCGCAAGCCGCTCTACGCCCAGTTCGCCCGGCTGCTGCGCACGGCGATCGCCGAGGGGCGGCTCAAACCCGGTGCTACGCTGCCGCCGGAACGCGACCTTGCCGCCGAATATGGCCTTTCGCGGATCACCATCCGCAAGGCGATCGCGGAGCTGGCCGAGGACGGGCTGCTCACCCGGCGGCAGGGCGCCGGCACCACGGTCACCCGGCGGATCGAGCAGGATTTCTCGCGGATCAGCTCCTTTTCCGAGGAAGTGGCGGCGCGGCGGCAGCTGGCGCGCAGCAGCTGGATCCTGCGCGCGGAGGGGACGGTCACGCCGGCCGAGGCGATGCACCTCAACCTGTCGCCCGGCGAGCCGGTGCTGCGCTTCCACCGCATCCGCATCGCCGACGACGCCCCGATGGCGCTCGAATTCTCGACGGTGCCCCGCTTCTGCCTGGACGGGATCCATGAGGTCTCGGGATCGCTCTACGCGGCACTGGCCCGCACCGATCACCGGCCGGTCCGCGCGCTGCAGCGCCTGCGCGCGGTGCCCTTCACCGAGTCCCAGGCCCGGCTGCTCGATGTCGATGCGGGCACGCCGGGGCTGCTGATCGAGCGGTGCGGCTTCCTCGGCGACGGGCGGCCGGTAGAATATACCCAGTCCTATTATCGCGGTGACGCCTATGACTTCGTCGCGGAACTGACGGATCTCCAGTCAGTGCCGGCATGACAAGCCGGTTTTGCTGCGCTAGCGTCGCCTGATGCCCCCAAAGCCCGCATCGCAGAACAAGCCGGCCAAGAAGCAGGCGAAGCCGGACGACAAGTCCGCCGCGCCCAACTACAGCGCTCCCGCCCTGGAGAAGGGCATCGACGTGATCGAGCTGCTCGGCAACGAGCCGTTCGGCCTGACCATCACCGAGATCGCGCAGCGGCTGGGCCGCTCGGTGAGCGAACTCTTCCGCGTGGTGGTCGCGCTGGATCGCCGGGGATGGCTGCACAAGGATGCGACGAACGACCGCTACCGGGTGACCTACAAGCTGCTCGAGCTCGCGCACCGCGCGACGCCGGCGCAGGAGCTCACCTATGTCGCGGCGGCGCGCATGCACGCCCTGGCCGCGGAAACGATGCAATCCTGCCACCTCGCCGTCGTCAATGGCGACCGCGGCCTGATCGTCGCGCGCCAGGAGAGTTCCGGCCCCACCGGCTTCGCCGTTCGGCTGGGTACCGAGATCGTGCTGGAGACCAGCTGCTCGGGGCATGTGCTGCTGGCGTTCATGGACGAGGCCCGCCGGCTGGAAGTGCTGGGCGCGCCCCCTTCCCGTCAGCTCGCCGAGCGCCTGGCCGAGGTGCGCGCCCAGGGTTATGAATCGATCGAGAGCTCGCGGCTGGCGGGTGTGTCCGACCTGTCCTGCCCGATCTTCGGGTTCAGCGGCCAGGTGGTGGCGGCGCTCACCATCCCGTATCTGGCGGTGATCGACGACGCACCGCACCTGTCGCTCGAAGAAACGCTCGCGCTGCTGAAGGTCGCCGCCTTCGATATTTCGACCATCCTCGGCTGGTACGACCGCGAGGAAGCACCCGTGGTCCCCACCCTTTCCGTGCCCCAGCCGAAACGTCCACGCCGAAGCCGCAAGGCCAGCTAGCGGCGCCGCCGGCGACAAGCACCTCCCCGCACCGGCCCAACCCGATCGAGTCCGCTTGATCGGAACCGAAGAGATGCGCGAAATGTGTCCATCCGAACCGGATCAGATTTCATCTGGAAACAATATTTCCATATACAAAATACTGTCGGCGCAATATGGAAGGCCTCGTTTAGTGCCCGACACTTGCTTCCCCTGTCACAGAGAAAAAACCGCCAATGACCGTGATCACCGGCCTGCGCGTGCTGGATATCAGATTTCCCACCAGCCTCTCGCTGGACGGCTCGGATGCGATGAATCCGGATCCGGACTATTCGGCCGCCTATGTGATCCTGGAGACCGATACGCCGGGTCTCAGCGGGCATGGCCTTACCTTCACGATCGGGCGCGGCAACGAGGTCTGCGTCGCGGCGATCGAGGCGCTCCGCCCGCTGGTCGTCGGCCAGTCGCTCGACTCGATCCGCGCCGAGCCGGCTGCCTTCTGGCGCCACATCACCGGCGACAGCCAGTTGCGCTGGATCGGCCCCGACAAGGGCGCCATCCATCTCGCCACCGGCGCGATCGTTAATGCGGTGTGGGACCTCTGGGCAAAGGCCGATGGCAAGCCCGTGTGGCGCCTGGTCGCCGAGATGTCGCCAGCCGAACTCGTCCGCGCGATCGACTTCCGCTACATCACCGATTGCATCACGCCGGAAGAGGCGCTCGCCCTGCTCGAAGCACGCGCCGCCGGCAAGGAAGAGCGGATCGCCCTGCTCCGCGCCGAAGGCTATCCCTGCTACACCACCTCGGCCGGCTGGCTCGGCTATGACGACGACAAGCTGCGCCGCCTGGCCCAGGAAGCCGTCGATGCCGGCTTTCGCCACATCAAGCTCAAGGTCGGCGTCGACCTGGAGGACGACAAGCGCCGCGTCGCCATCGCGCGCGAAGTGCTGGGCCCCGATCGCACGCTGATGATCGACGCCAACCAGGTGTGGGAAGTCGGCCAGGCGATCGACTGGGTCAACGCCCTCACCTTCGCCAAACCCTTCTTCATCGAGGAGCCGACCAGCCCCGACGACGTGCTGGGCCATGCCAGCATCCGCGCCGGCATCGCGCCGGTGAAGGTCGCGACCGGCGAGATGTGCCAGAACCGCATCCTGTTCAAGCAGTTCATCATGGGCTCGGCAATCGACGTCGTGCAGATCGACGCCTGCCGCCTGGGCGGCGTCAACGAAGTGCTGGCGGTGCTGCTGATGGCCGCGAAATACGATCTGCCCGTCTGGCCGCATGCCGGCGGCGTCGGCCTGTGCGAATATGTCCAGCATCTCGCGATGATCGACTATCTCTGCTTCGCCGGCACGCGCGAGGGCCGGGTGATCGAATATGTCGACCATCTGCACGAGCATTTCCTCGATCCCTGCGTGATCCGCTCGGCGGCCTATATGCCGCCCGAACGGCCAGGCTTCTCGATCGAGATGAAGCCGGAAACGCTGACCCGCTATCAGCACCGTCCCGGCCGCGAGCAGGCAGCCTGAATGCGCGGCGGGGCCTCTGCTCCGCCCGACAGGGACATTGCGCGTGCGATCCTGCCCAGCGGGGCCGGCGGGCGGCGCGATTGGAAACGGCCCATCCGGGCGCAGCCCGGGCCCAATGGGACATTGCCGGGCTTGCGGACCGGACCCGTTGCGCTGCAACGTCCCTTCGCCCTGCCCCACTTCGACAGGATCGGGCCGACGCCGCAATCGCTTCGCGCGAGGACAGGAAATTTCAGGGAGAGGCCGCAATCACCGGGTCGACCTATTGTTTTTTCCTATGAACTTGTATTTTAAATACGCAATTATAAAAAAGTACATCCCGCACCGCCGGGGGGAGGAAATCCGAGAATGGCCAGTCGCGCCTCCGTTGCCGCACCGCCGATCGTCGAGCGCCGCTATGTGGTCGCCTTCGCGCTCGTAACGTCGCTCTTCTTCTCCTGGGCATTGGCGGCAGCGCTCAATGACGTGCTGATCCGGCAGTTCCAGAAGGCGCTGGACCTCACCCGCACCGAAGCGAGCCTGATCCAGTTCGCCTTCTATGTCGGCTATTTCTGCGCCGCGATCCCGGCCGGCCTGCTGATCCGGCGACTGGGATACAAGAACACGATCCTGATCGGCCTGGCCTGCTATGCCGGTGGCGCCTTCCTCTTCTATCCGGCAGCGGCGGCGGAACGCTACAGCCTGTTCCTGGTCGCGCTCTACGTGATCGCGATCGGCCTCGCCTTTCTGGAGACCGCATCGAACCCCTATGTGACGATCCTCGGCGCGCCCGAGACGGCCTCCTCCCGGCTGAACCTAGCGCAGTCCTTCTACGGCGTCGGCGCGATCCTAGGCCCGATCGTCGGCGGGCTGTTCATCTTCTCCTCGAACGAGCGGACCCAGGCGCAGATCCTGGCGATGACCCCGGCCGAGCGCGCCGCCTGGCGGTCCGCCGCGGCGACCGCGGTGCAGGGCCCCTATATCGCGATCGGCCTGGTGGTCTGCCTGATCGGCCTGCTCATCGCCTTCACCCGCTTCCCGGTCATCGCGCATGCCAAGGCGAGCGAGGGCCCGCGCCGCCCGATGTTCGCGGTGCTGCGCCACCGCTGGCTGCGCGCGGCCGTCATCGCGCAATTCCTCTATGTGGGGGCACAGGTCGGCGTGTGGAGCTTCTTCATCGACTTCACCAAGTCGCAGGCCCCGCAGCTTACCGAGCGCACGACGGCGTTCCTGCTTTCGGCCAGCCTGGCGATGCTGATGATCGGCCGGTTCAGCGGTGCCTTCCTGCAGCGGCGGATCGCCCCGGCGAAGCTGCTTGCCATCTATGCCGCGGCCGGCGCGCTGCTCTGCGGCTTCGCGGCGCTGGCATCGGGCATGCCGGCGGTGGGCGCGCTCTGGCTGACCAGCTTCTTCATGTCGATCATGTTCCCGACGATCTTCGCGCTTGGCGTCGAGGGGCTGGGCGAGGAGACCGAGAGCGGTTCGGCCTTCCTGATCATGGCGATCATCGGCGGCGCGGTGTTCCCCCCGCTGATGGGGATCGTTTCCGAGCGGATCGGCGGCGTACACCACATGATGCTCGTGCCGATGCTTGCCTTTGCCGGCGTGCTGGCCTTTGCCGTGCTGCGGCTTCGCGAAGGACCTGCCAAGTGACACGTGCCCTGTTCGCCCTCGACCTGAAAGACGATCCCGACCTGATCGCCGCCTATGAGGCGCGTCACGCGCCCGGCGCGGTATGGCCTCAGGTGCTGCGCGACATCCGGCAGCGCGGCTTTAGCGAAATGGAGATTTGGCGCGTCGCCGATCGGCTGGTCATGCTGGCCGAGGTTCCGGCGGAGGGGCTCGCTCCGTCCGACCCCGCGCTCGAGACCGTCATCGCCGAGTGGGAATCCGCGATGGACGCCTATCAGCGCCCGATCGCGGCCGACGGCCCGAAATGGCTGCCGATGACGCGGATCTTCGCGCTCGACGAGCATCCCGACGCATGATCGCACGCCGCAAGATTCACCGTTCAGGCATCGAAGTCAGTGAAATCGGATTTGGCGCGGCGCCCCTCGGGAACCTGTACCAGCCGGTCAGCGATCTGGAGGCAAGGGCCACGCTGGAGCACGCGCTCGCAGCGGGCATGAACTATGTCGATACCGCTCCGCATTACGGCCACGGGCTGAGCGAGCGGCGCACCGGTGATGTGCTGCGCGGTCGGGAAGGCGTTGTGCTCTCTACCAAGGTGGGCAGGTTGCTCCGCGCGGACCCCACGCTCCGCGGCGATGCCGAGCGGCAGGGCTTTCGCTCGCCGCTGCCCTTCGAGCGGCATTTCGACTATAGCTATGACGGCGTCCTGCGTTCCCATGAGGACAGCCTGCAGCGGCTGGGCCTCGCCAGGATCGACCTTCTCTATGTCCATGACATCGGCGTGCGCACCCACGGCGCGGACAATGGGCGGTATTTCGATCAGCTGACCCAGGGCGGCGGCCTCAGGGCGCTGGAGCGATTGCGCGGCGAAGGCGCCATTGCCGGTTTCGGCGTAGGCGCGAACGAATGGCAGGTGGGCGTTGAGGTGCTGCGGCACGCGGACTGCGACGTCATGCTCCTCGCCGGCCGCTATACGCTGCTCGAGCAGGGTGCGCTGGAGCAGTTCCTGCCGCTCTGCCTCTCGCGGCAAGTCTCGGTCATCATCGGCGGCGCCTATAATTCGGGCATCCTCGCCACCGGCACCGCGCCGGGCCATGCGCCGCGCTACGACTATGGCGAGGCACCGGCCGATATCGTGGCGCGCGTCGCCCGGCTGGAAGCGCATTGCCGGGAATATCAGGTGCCGCTGGCTGCCGCCGCGCTCCAGTTCCCGCTTGCCCATCCCGCGGTGGCCAGCGTGCTGCTCGGCCTGGGCTCGCCCGAACAGGTCGAGGATACGATCCGGCTGCACGCCTTCGAGATCCCGGCGGAATTCTGGCACGGGCTCCGCGATGCGGGCCTGATCGCCCCGGACGCTCCCCTTCCGACGGATCGGTAGATGCGCATGACCTTTCTCGGTGCCGATGCGGCACACGACCAACAGCCCTGACGGAGACATGAGATGACGAAAGCTGGCCGGCTGGCGGGCAAGACCGCGCTGGTGACCGCGGCGGCGCAGGGGATCGGGCGGGCGACCGCCGAGCTCTTCGCCGCGGAGGGCGCCGCCGTATGGGCGACCGACATCAACCTGGACGGCCTGTCGGGCCTGGCCGGGTGCAAGGTGGCAAGGCTGGACGTGCGCGACGATGCCTCGATCGCCGAGGCCTTGGCGCTTTCCGGACCGCTGGACGTGCTGTTCAACTGCGCCGGCGCGGTGCCGGGCGGGACGATCCTCGATTGCTCGCCCGAGGACTGGTCGCTCGCCTATGACCTCAATCTCACCAGCATGTACCGGATCATCCGGGCGGCGCTGCCGGACATGATCGCGCGCGGCGGCGGGAGCATCGTCAACATGTCCTCGGTCGCCAGCTCGATCAAGGGCGTGCCCAATCGCTTCGCCTATGGGGTGACCAAGGCGGGCGTCATCGGCCTGACCAAGGCGGTGGCGGCGGATTTCGTCGGCCAGGGCATACGCTGCAACGCGATCTGCCCGGGCACGATCGAGACGCCGTCGCTGCACGAGCGCCTGCGCGCGACCGGGGACTATGAAGGCGCGCTCGCCGCCTTTGTCGCGCGCCAGCCGATGGGGCGGCTGGGCCAGGCATCGGAAGTCGCGGCCCTCGCCCTCTATCTCGCGTCCGACGACGCTGCATTCACGACCGGCCAGATCCATGTGATCGATGGCGGCTGGACCAACTGATCCCGCGATTGAAGGAGTTCCGTACATGAAATTGCTGCGCTTTGGCCCGAGCGGCGACGAGAAGCCCGGCCTGCTCGATTCCGACGGCAGGATCCGCGACCTGAGCGGAGTCGTCGCCGATATCGACGGCGGCACGATCACGCCGGAAAGCCTGGAGCGGCTTCGCGCGATCGACCCGGCGAGCCTGCCGCTGGTCGAGGGCGATCCGCGGCTCGGCGCCTGCGTCGCGCGACCGGGCAAGTTCATCTGCATCGGCCTCAACTATGCCGATCACGCCGCCGAGACCGGCGCCGCGATTCCGGACGAGCCGATCCTGTTCATGAAGGCGACGAGCGCGCTTTCCGGGCCCAATGATCCGATCGTGAAGCCGCGCGGATCGACCAAGCTCGATTGGGAAGTCGAGCTGGCCTTCGTCGTCGGCACCGAATGCCGCTATGTCGACGAGGCGCAGGCCGAAGCGGCGATCGCCGGCTATTTCGTCTGCAACGACGTCTCCGAGCGCGCCTTCCAGCTCGAGCGCGGCGGCACCTGGGACAAGGGCAAGGGCTGCGACAGCTTCGGCCCGATCGGCCCCTGGCTGGTGACCGCGGACGAGGTGGGCGACACGGGCGACCTGCACATGTGGCTCGAGGTCAACGGCAAGCGCTACCAGGACGGGTCGACTTCGACGATGATCTTCCGGCCGGCGTTCATCCTGTCCTATCTCAGCCGCTTCATGAGCCTCCAGCCGGGCGACATCGTCACCACCGGCACGCCGCCGGGCGTCGGGCTCGGGCAGAGCCCCAATGTGTGGCTCCACAAGGGCGACCGGATCGCGCTCGGGATCGCCGGCCTGGGCGAGCAGCACCAGGTGGTCATCGAAGCCTGATCGCAACAAGGCGGGGGCCGGCCGAACCGGCCCCCTGCCCGCTATTTCAGCAGCAGCCGCACTTCGCCGAGCGTCTGGGTGTAGCGCGCCTGCCCCGCCGGGTCGGCACTGACCAGCGAGCCGCGATCGAGGCCGATGTCGAAACCCTCGGAATAGGCACCGACGGCGGTCAGGAACTTGCCGATCGGCCCCGAGGCGACCTGCCTGCCGTTGAGGTAGAGCGTGACCGTGCCCGGCACCGACGGGTTGAACAAGGTGCCCTTGGCGGTGGCCTGATCGGGCACATATTCATAGGCGACGGTAAGCGGCCCCGCAGGCAATGCCTCGCCCGCGACCACCGTCTGGTGGGACTGGCCATAGGCGTTGTTCTCGAACACCAGCCTGCCCTGCTTCACATAGAGCGCGAAGCCGCCAAGCCGGCCGCCTTCGGCGAGCAGCACGCCACTGCCGGTGGCGGCGTCCCCCTTGATATCCACCTCGAAACGATGCGCGCGACCCGAGAGGTCGGGAAGCGCGTTGCGCGGCAGCTGGCCTATGCCCGCCTGCCAGGCGAAGCGGGTAGCCGCCTTGTCGTAGAGGCCCGGCGCGCCGACCGGGGCCGGCAGCAGCGGGAAGACGCCGTTACGCAGCCCTTCCTTCTCGAGCTCGGCCTTGAGCTCGGCAAGCTTCGCGGGTTCCTTGCCCGCCAGGTCGTTCGCTTCGCTGAAATCCTGATCGACATGGTACAGTTCCCAGCGATCCGTGGCGGGGTCGCTGGTGTAGACGCTGAGGCCGGACTCGATCAGCTTCCAGGGCAGATAGGGCCGGCGCGCCGCCGCCACCCAGCCGTCGCGATAGAGCGCACGGTTGCCGAATATCTCGAAATACTGCTCGCGATGCGCCTCGGGCGCCTTGGGATCCTTGAAGGTCGGGACGAGGCTGTGCCCCTCGAACGGAATCTGCTTCACGCCGTCCACGCTCTCCGGGAAGGCGATGCCGGCAGCGTCGAGGATGGTCGGCGCGATGTCGTTCACATGGCCGAACTGACCACGCACCGAGCCGGGCACATCGGTATGCCCCGGCCAGGACACGATCAGCGGGTTGCGGGTACCGCCGAAATGCGAGGCAACCTGCTTCATCCACTGGAACGGCGTGGTCGTCGCCCAGGCCCAGCCCGCGGCATAGTGATTGGCGACATCGGGGCCGCCGAACTTGTCGAGTTGAGCCAGCTGGGTCGCCGCGCTCGCCTGCCCCCCGGTGCCCGAGGCAGCCTCGTTGGCGATCGAACCGTCGAGCCCGCCTTCGGCGCTGCCGCCATTGTCGCCAACGATGTAGAAGATCAGCGTGTTCTGGCCGCCGGGGCGGCTGCGGATCTCCTTGATCAGCCGGCCAACCTCGGCATCGGTATGCTCGACGAAGGCCGAATAGACTTCCATCTGGCGGGCATAGAGCTTCTTCTGGTCCGGGCTCAGGCTATCCCAGGCGGGCAATCCCTCGGGGCGCGGGGTGAGCTGGGCATTGGCGGGGATGACGCCGAGCCGCTTCTGCCGCGCGAAGGCCTCCTCGCGATACTTGTCCCAGCCGCCATCGAACCGCCCCTTGTTGCGGGCGATCCAGTCGGCCGGGGCATTGTGCGGCTGGTGCGCCGCGCCAGTGGCGAAATAGAGGAAATAGGGCTTGGCGGCGGCCAGCGCGTCATGCTCGTCCACCCAGCGCAGCGCATGATCGACCAGGTCGCTGGTCAGGTGATAGCCGAGCCCAGCCTTTTGCGGCGATTCCACCGGTGTGGTGTTGTCATAGAGATGCGGCTCCCACTGATCGTCCTCGCCCGACATGAAGCCGTAGAAATGATCGAAGCCGAGCCCGGTCGGCCAGCGATCGAACGGCCCCGCGGACGAGATCTCCCACTGCGGCGTGTTGTGCCACTTGCCGACCGCGGCCGTGCTGTAGCCATTGTCATGCAGGATCCGCGCGATCGACGCGGTCTCCTTCTTCCAGATCGAGTTGTAGGCGGGGAAGCCGGCCGCGATGTCCTGCAGATTGCCGAAGCCGACCTGGTGCTGGTTGCGCCCGGTGAGCAACGCCGCCCGGGTGGGCGAGCAGATCGCCGTCGTGTTGAAGCGATTGTAGCGCACCCCGTCCCTGGCCAGCGCGTCGAGATTGGGCGTGCGGGCCAGGCCGCCAAAGGTCGAAGTCGCGCCGAAACCGACATCGTCGAGCAGGATCACCACGACATTGGGCGCGCCTTTCGGTGCCTCGGGACGCCGGGGAAAGGCCGGCACCGAGTCCGCCCGCTTAACCGCGATCCTGCCGGTGAATCCCTCGCTCCCGCCGGGCGCGGTCTGCGCCTCGGCCGCCAGCGGCGCGGCCAGGGAAACACTCGAAGCGGACAACAGCAACAGCGTGCGGCGGAATATGGTCATGAGCCCCTCCAGTCGGAATCGATGATACTCTACTTAATAAGTAGAGATACAGGAGATGAGCTTTAGGCCGCAAAAGCCGAACTTGCTTTTCAATTCATACTATATCGATAGGAATTATCGCCGTGCCGATGAAGCCGGCAGCCGCTCTCGTCCGGTTTCATCGCTTCCCCGAGCGAGGTTCATTCCCCCCAAGCTCAGGTCTTGGCCGCGCCCCATCCCGCAGGGCGCGGCCACTTTTTTTCGTTCAGACCTCGGGACGGACGCTCGGCCGCGTGTTCGGGTAGATCTGCTCCACCTTCGGCTCACCGGGCCCGGACGCATGCATGCCGTATGCATTCACCGGCTGGGACCGGTTCACCCACAGCGCGTAGTGGAGATGGTCCGCGCGGGGATCCTCGGTGTTCGGATGCAGCAGGATCGTCAGGCCGAGGCTGTTGAGCTGCAACCAGGGGACGATCACCGGCAGCTGGTCGTTGGTGAAGCCGAAATAGAAGGACGGCGTGACATGCGGCCCGCGCGGCTCGAGGTTCCAGTTGCCGAGCTCGACGGAGAATCGCTCGGCCGCCCATTTGCGGATCAGCGCCGCCTTTTCGTAGCTGTCCTCGTCGAAATAGATGTGCGCGTGGTAGCTCTTGATGTCGGTATAGGCGCGCGGGCTAGATGGCAGCACGGCTTCGCCGGGGCGCACCGATTTCGGGCGGGGTGTCGCCTCCTTGTAGGTCTCATAGCCCCAGGGGCTACGCCCGGTGGCCTGCGGTGCGACGGGTATGGCCGGCGCGGGCGTGGTTTGCGCCTCCGCGCCTCGCGCAAGGCCGATTGCGGCCAGTGCCGCCGCGCCCCCTCCCAATAGCGCGCGACGCCCGGGCGACAGCAAATCGGCCCACATCTGGTCGTCGCGCTCGTTGAAGAAATCGGGATCGAGCGACATGGAAGCTTCTCCGGTCAATGGGCGCGGACGCCGGCCAGGGTGAATTCCGGCGCCGCTTCTTCCGGAAGGAAATCGGGCACCGAGAGATAGCGCTCGCCCGTGTCATAGGCGAAGCCGAGGATGTTCGCGCCGGGCAACTCGGGCAGCTTGCGGGCAATCGCCGCAAGGGTCGCGCCGGAGCTAGGGCCGACGAGCAGCCCCTCCTCGCATGCCGCGCGGCGAGCAAAGCCGCGCGCTTCGTCGGCGCTGACCTGGATCACGCCATCGAGCATGTCGGCATGGAGATTGGCCGGGATGAACCCCGCACCGATGCCCTGGATCGGGTGCGGACCCGGCGCGCCGCCGGAAAGCACCGGCGAAAGTTCGGGCTCAACCGCGAAGACCTGGAGCGTCGGCCATTCCATCTTGAGCGTCTCCGCCAGCGCAGTGATGTGCCCGCCGGTGCCGACGCCGGTGATGATCGCGTCGATCGGATCGCTGCGGAAGTCCGCCAGTATCTCCTGGGCGGTAGTGCGGACATGCGCATCGATATTGGCCGGATTGTCGAATTGCTGCGGCATCCACGCGCCCGGCGTCGCGCGCACCAGCGCATGCGCCCGGTCGATCGCGCCAGCCATGCCCTGCGCGCGCGGGGTGAGATCGAAGCTGGCGCCATAGGCCAGCATCAGCCGGCGGCGCTCCACGCTCATGCTTTCGGGCATCACCAGGATCAGCCGGTAGCCCTTCACCGCCGCGACCAGCGCGAGCCCGATGCCCGTATTGCCGCTGGTCGGCTCGATGATCGTGCCGCCCGGACGAAGCAACCCCTTGCGCTCGGCTGTCTCGATCATCGCCAGCGCGATGCGGTCCTTGATCGACCCACCGGGATTCGATCGCTCGGCCTTGATCCAGACCTTCGCATCCGGGAACAGCCGCGACGCACGGATATGCGGCGTGTTGCCGATCGTCTCGAGAATGCTGCTCGCCCTCACGCGCGCCTCCCTCTTCTCAGGGCCGGATTTATATCCTACTAGATTGATGGATAATAAGCCAGCTCAGCGCGACGCGGTCCTGATAGTTTTAGCTCACCGCGGTGAAGCCGAACTCCGGTTGCCCCATTTAATCTCTACTAGAATGATAGAGATAAGGGAGGCACGAACATGCACAACAGGAAGATCCGGGTTCTCGCACTGGCCGCCACCGCTCTCACCCTGGTCGCTTCCGCGCCGGCCTGGGCTGCCGATGACGACAAACCAAAGCCCGTCGCGGCGACCGCCGACGATCCCGTCGCCGACGAGGAAGCGCAGCACGCCACCGGCCAGGAAATCCTGGTCACGGCGCGGCGGCGTGAGGAGAAACTGCAGGACGTGCCCGTCGCGATCAGCGCGGTCTCGGGCAGCGAGCTGGCCGACCAGCATATCTACCGCGTCGGCGATTTCGCGGCGAAGCTACCCAATTTCGCCGCTGTTCAGCAGAACACCCGCGTATCCGGCCTCTATGTCCGCGGGCTTGGCGGCAATGCCAGCAATGACGGCGCGGAATCGGGCGTCGGCCTGATCGTCGACAATGTGTTCTTCACCCATGTCGGCTTCAGCTGGCTCGATTTCGTCGACCTCGACCATGTCGAGTTGGTGCGCGGGCCGCAGGGCACGCTGCTCGGCAAGAACACCACGATCGGCGCGCTGATCGTCACGACCAAGCGGCCGAGCTTCACCCCCGAGCTCAATCTCGAGGCGGGCTATGGCAACCAGAACCGCTTCCAGATCCGCGCCAACGCGACCGGCCCGCTGATCGGCGACACCCTGGCCTATCGCGCGACCTTCTATGTCGATCGCTCGGATGGCTGGGCGAAGAATGCCCAGGACGGCCAGAAATATCTCGATGTGAACCGCTGGGCGGCACGCGGGCAGCTGCTGTTCCAGAGCGGCCCGGTGACCAGCCGTCTGATCGGCGAGCATTACGAGACCAGCGAGTACAATAATTACTATCCCGGCTTCGCGGACGCGACAACCTTCGCCAATGGCGCGGTCCGCTCGGGCGCCTGGGAGAACAAGCTCAAATCGATCTTCGGCTACACGCCCAGCTACAGGATCGGCCAGAACGCCAATCTCAACACCCAGGAGCGGATCGACTCCCGGGTCAACGGCCTGTCGAACGAGCTGACGATCGACCTGGGCGGCCCCACCCTGACCGCAGTGAGCGCCTGGCGGCAGCTGCGCTTCCGCCCGCATAACGACAGCGACCTCTCGCCCTTCTCGATCCTGCGCGCCGGCTATGACGTAGATGTCGATCAATATTCGCAGGAGATCCGGATCGCCTCGGCCGCCGGCAATCCTATCGAATATCAGTTCGGCGGCTATTTCCTGCGCGAGGACCTGGTCAGCAACAACCGCTCGATCTTCCAGGCGGACTCGACGAAGTATTTCCTCACCGGGGCGCTGCCCGCCGCCGCGCTGCTCCCGGCGATCCTCGATGGCGTGGAGTATGACCAATATGGCAAGCTCCAAGTCACCAGCGGCGCGGCGTTCGGCCAGCTTACCTGGCATGCGAGCGACCGGCTGGCGTTGACCGGCGGCCTGCGCTTCACCCGCGAGAACAAGAAGGCGTCGAACACCGCGACCGTCTTTGGCGGTTCGGCGCTGCCGGCCACGCTCGCCCCGGCGCGCACGGCGATCGTCAACGCGTTCGGCGGGATCTTCGCGGTTGCCGACGAGAAGACCACCAGCAGCTGGTCGTGGCTGGTCAATCCGTCGTTCAAGCTCTCCGACGACGTGCTGCTCTATGCCTCGGTCAGCTATGGCGAGAAGTCGGGCGCGGCCAATCTGGGCGCGACGCCGGGCAAGCCGGTGATCATCGATCCGGAGAAGTCGACCGCTTACGAAGCCGGCATCAAGACGACGCTGGCCGGCGGCAAGGTGACCTTCAACGTCAATTTCTACTGGAACGACATCAAGGACTTCCAGGCGACGCAATATGATCCCAACCGGGTCGCGCTCGGCTATTTCCTCGGCAATGCGGCGCGTGCCCGGCTGCGCGGCGTCGAGCTGGAAGCGTCGGCCAGGCTCGGCGGCGGGTTCAGCGCCTCGGCGAGCGGATCGTTCAACGACGCGACCTTCCGCTCCTACACCAACGCGCCGCCGCCGGTGGAGCTCAGCAATGTCGCGCCCTCGGTGAACCTGTCGGGCACGCGCATACCCGGCTCCTCGAAATGGAGCGGCCAGTTCAGCCTCAACTACGACAACACCGTCTCCGATGCGCTCGGCCTGTTCGGCTATGTCAACCAGACCTATCGCAGCGAGACCAACCTGCTGAGCGCCGTCTCCGTGTACGGCAGGCAGGAAGGCTATGGCCTTACCAATGCCGGCATCGGGATCCGTAGCGCCGACGGTCGCTATTCGCTGCAATTCTGGAGCCGCAACCTGTTCGACAAGCGCTATGCCGTCGGCATCGGCCAGGCGACCGCGATCACGCCGTTCATCAAGGTGCTCGGCGAGACGCGCACCTTCGGCACCACCGCGCGGGCGCGGTTCTGACCATGGCGCGCGATCGGCAGATGCGGCTCGGCGCTTTCCTGATGGGAGTCGGCCATCACGCCGCCGCCTGGCTGCACCCATCGGCCGATCCGCGCGCACTGACCCGGCTCGGCCACTATGCGCATCAGGCACAGGTGGCCGAGGCAGCGAAGTTCGACGCGATCTTCTTCGCCGACAATGTCGCGATGCTGGGGCCGCCTTCCGAACTGGGGGCGCTGGCGGCCCTGCCCTATTATTTCGAGCCGCTGTCGCTGCTCGCCGCGCTCGCGCCGCAGACCGAGCGGATCGGCCTCGTCGCCACCGTCTCGGCGACGTATCTCCCGCCCTATCACCTCGCCCGGAAGTTCGCCTCGCTCGATCATCTGAGCGGCGGGCGAGCCGGGTGGAACTGCGTGACTTCGGGCTCGGACGCCGAGGCGCATAATTTCGGGCTCGATCACCAATATGAGCACGCCCATCGCTATGCCCGGGCCGGCGAATATGTCGATGTGGTCAAGGCGCTGTGGAACAGCTGGGACGAAGGCGCGTTGATCGCGGACCAGCAGGCGCGGCGCTTCTACGACCCCGCCCGCATCCACCGGATCGACCATGAGGGCCAGTTCTTCAAGGTCGCCGGGCCGCTCCAGCTCGACCGCACGCCGCAGGGCCATCCGGTGATCGTGCAGGCGGGCTCGTCCGACGACGGCATCACGCTCGCCGCCGCCACTGCCGAGCTGGTCTTCACCGCCCAGCAATCGCGGGAGGACGCCATCGCCTTCCGCACCCGGCTGCGCGCCGCTGCTTCGGCGAACGGCCGCGACCCGGACGAGCTGCTGGTGCTGCCGGGGATCATGCCCTTCGTCGCCGAGACACGGGAAAAAGCCCAGCAGCTGCACGACGAACTGCTCGCGCTGGTCGATCCGCGGCTCGGCATCGGCTTCGTCTCCGGGCTGATGGGCACCGACCTGTCGCAATATCCGCTCGACGGCCCGCTGCCCGAGCCTGCCTCCACCCAGGGCTGGCAGAGCCGCCAGAAGCTGCTGGTCGATACCGCGCGGGCCGAGGGTCTGAGCATCCGCCAGCTCATCGCCCGGATCATCACCGCGCGCGGGCACAAGACAGTGGTCGGCACACCCGGCGAGACCGCCGACCTGCTCGAGGACTGGTTCACCGCGGGCGCGGCGGACGGCTTCAACATCATGCCGCCGATCCTGCCACAGGGGCTGGAGGCGTTCGCGGAACTGGTCGTGCCCGAGCTGCAGCGCCGCGGACTGTTCCGCACCGAATATGCGGGCCGGACGCTGCGCGACCATCTGGGCCTGCCCCTTCCCCAAACCCCGGCGCTGGCCGCCGCTGCCGAGTAACCCAACGAAGGAGAGCTGCCATGACCGTCTCTACCCGCAGTGCCTATCTGAACACGCCCGACCCCCAGATCCCGCTCGACGTAGTGCCTGTCGGCGGGCGCATCGGCGCTGAAGTGCGCGGGGTCGCGCTCTCCGCCGATCTCCCGCCCGAAACACTGGCGGCGATCCGCGCCGCGCTGGTGCGCCATAAGGTGCTGTTCTTCCGCGGCCAGCATCATCTCGACGATGCCGGGCAGGAAGCGTTCGGCCAGACATTCGGCACGCCGTTCGAGCACCCGACCGTGCCGTCGCGCGGCAATTTCCTGTTCGAGCTGGACTCGCACCACGGCGCCCGCGCCAATCACTGGCACACCGACATCACTTTCGTGCCGGCCTATCCCTTCGCCTCGATCCTGCGCGGCGTGACGATCCCGCCGGCGGGCGGCGACACGGTCTGGGCCAATACCGTCGCCGCCTATCAGGACCTGCCCGAGCCACTGCGCGAGCTGGCCGACGGGCTGCGCGCGATCCACACCAATGCCTATGACTATGCCGCCGAGCGCCCCGACGCGACCGAGGAGCAGCGTAAGCGCTTCGCCGCCGTGTTCGCGCGGGTGGTGTACGAGACTGAGCATCCCGTGGTGCGCGTCCATCCCGAGAGCGGCGAGCGGACGCTCCTGCTCGGCGGTTTCGTCAAACAGTTCGTCGGACTGCCGCAGGCGGACTCCAAGGCGCTCTACGATCGGCTGCAAAGCTATGTGACCCGGCTCGAGAACAGCGTGCGCTGGCGCTGGCGCGAAGGCGATGTGGCGATCTGGGACAATCGCGCCACCCAGCATTATGCGATCGACGATTATGGCGACCAGCACCGCGTCGTCCGCCGTGTGACGCTGGCGGGCGATGTGCCGGTCGGCGTCGACGGCCAGTCGAGCCGCGCGATCCTGCCCGCGCCCGAGGCGCTGCTGGAGGCAGCGGAATGATCTCGCGCCGCCAGTCGCTCATCCTGCTCGGCGGCACTGCCGCCGGGCTGGCCCTTGCCGGCTGCGGCCGCAAGGCCGGCCCCGAGCGCAAGGACGTGATCTTCGCCACCCAGAAGAACGGCGTGCCCTTCCTCGCAGAGACGCGGGGCGAGTTCGCCAAGCGGCTGGATAAGCGCGGGATAGCGCCGGTGAAGTGGGTCGAGTTCGCCTCGGGCCCGCCGCTGATCGAGGCGATCCGCGCCGGTGCCGTCGATATCGGCCTGGTCGGTGACACTCCGGTCGCCTACGCCCAGGCGGCGGGAACCGACCTCAACTTCGTTGCCGCGCAGAGCTTCCCCGGCCTGGTCGGCAGCGGGTTGCTGGTGCCGGCCAAGTCGAGCGTAACGAACCTCGCCCAGCTCAAGGGCAGGCGCGTGGCCTATACCAAGGGCTCCGCCGCCGAGTTCGCGCTGGCAGCGGGGCTCAAGCAGGTCGGGCTGGGCCTCAAGGACATCCAGACGGCCAGCCTCGCCCCCGGCGACGCGCAGACCGCGCTCGCCAATGGGTCGGTCGATGGCTGGGTGGTGTGGGATCCGTATTTCACGCTCGCCCAGATCCGCGGCGGCGCCCGTGAAGTGCCGTTGCCGGCCTCCGGGCTCAACACCACCGCCTTCTACATCGCCTCGGGCGATTTCACCCGGAACCGCACCGATGTGCTGCGCGCCACGCTCGACGAGCTGCGCGCGGAGGCCGCCTGGGGCAATGCCAACCGCAACTTCTATCGCGACCAGGTCGCCAAGGCGACGCGGCTGCCACCGCAGGTGCTCGACGGCATGCTGACACGCTACAAGGACTTCCTGTTCCGCGTCGATCCGGTGACCCCGGAGGTGATCGAGAACCAGCAAAAGGTCTCGGACTATCTGTTCGACGCCGGGGTGCTGCCCAAGCGGGTCGATGCCTCCAAGGCGGCCTGGACCGGCTGGAAGCCGGCATGACCCGGGGCGCCGGCTGGAAGGAAAGCCCGCTCGTCCCGGCGATCGTGCCGGTGGGACTACTCGTCGTCTGGCAGCTCGCCTCGACCACGGGACTGCTGCCCTCGCAGATCCTGCCGGCGCCGACGGCCGTGGTGAAGGCAGCGGCCGAGCTGACCGCCGACGGTGAGCTGATCCACCATCTTGCCGTGAGCACCGCCCGGGCATTGACCGGATTGGTGGTGGGCGGATCGATCAGCTTCGTGCTGGGGCTGGTCTGCGGGCTGTCGCCCTTCGCGCGGAGGCTGCTCGACCCGACCTTGCAGATGGTGCGGACGATCCCGCACCTCGCGCTGCTGCCGCTGGTCATCCTGTGGTTCGGCATCGGCGAGCAGGCCAAGATCCTGCTCGTCGCCTGGGGCATCTTCTTCCCCATCTACCTGAACACCTATCACGGCGTGGTCTCGGTCGATCCCCAGCTGATCGAGATGGGCCGGGTCTATGGGATGAAGCGCTGGGAGCTGTTCCGCCGGATCATCTTCCCGGGCGCCCTTCCCTCGATCCTGGTGGGCCTGCGCTTCGGCCTGGGCATCATGTGGCTGACCCTGATCGTCGCCGAGACGATCGCCGCCAATTCGGGCATCGGCTACATGGCGACGCAGGCCCGCGAGTTCAGCCAGACCGACATCATCGTGCTGGCGATCTTCGTCTATGCCGGCCTCGGCAAGCTCGCCGACAGCCTGACCCGCGCGCTGGAGCAGCGCCTGCTCCGCTGGAACCCCGCCTACGCAAGGGCCTGAGCCATGAACCTTCCCGCACTTCGTCTCGTCGAACAGGCTGACCGCCCGGTCAGCGGCGCGCCGGTGGCCGTCCGCGAGCTCTCCGTCGCCTTTGGGCAGAACCAGGTGCTCGACCGGCTGAGCCTGCATATCGAACCCGGCGAATTCGTCGCGATCGTCGGCCGATCGGGCTGCGGCAAGAGCACCCTGCTGCGCGCGGCCATGGGGCTGATCCAGCCGGGCGGCGGCGGCATCGAGGTCGACCTCACCGCGGCACGGCTGGTTTTCCAGGAGCCACGGCTACTGCCCTGGGCGAGCGTGCGCGAGAATGTCGCGATAGGCGCGCCGACCGGGCTCGATGCCGCCGAGCGCGACCGGCTGGTCGATGCCCGGCTTGCCGAAGTCGGGCTGGCCGACAAGGCCGAGCAATGGCCCGCCGCGCTCTCCGGCGGCCAGCGTCAGCGGGTTGCGCTTGCCCGCGCGCTGATCAGCCAGCCGCGCCTGCTCGCGCTCGACGAGCCGCTCGGCGCGCTCGACGCGCTTACCCGCATCGAGATGCAGGCACTGGTCGAGACCGTGTGGGCGAGCGAAGGCTTTTCGGCGCTGCTCGTCACCCATGACGTGGCCGAGGCGGTAGCGCTGGCCGACCGGGTCGTGGTGATGGAAGCGGGCAGGATCGCGCTCGACCTGCCGATCGCCGTGCCCCGCCCACGCCGCCACGGCGATGCTGAGCTGGCGGCGCTGGAAGGGCTGATCCTCGACCGGCTGCTCGGGCGCTGATTACCTACACCGTTCCGGCGGCGATCCGCGAAAGTACACGAAGTACAGGCCAAGGACGGTTTTGCGCCCCGAGCCGAGTTCTCAGTGCAGCTTGAGCCTGGGGCGAACGAACCTGTTGATATAGCTTACTAAAATCAGGATCGCACCGCGGATCCTGCCATGCACCGCCAGCAGGTGCATGCGGTAGAGCGACATATAGACGAACCTCGCCAGCCGTCCTTCAACTGCCATGCGTCCGCCGACCAGCCGGCCCATCAGCGATCCCACGGTGGAGAAGCGGCTGAGCGATACCAGCGAACCGTGATCGCGGTAGACAAAGGTCTTGAGCGGCATGCCGGCCATCAGGCGGGAAAGATTGGCGAAGGCGGTGTCCGCCATCTGGTGTGCCGCCTGCGCGCGCGGCGGGATCGGGCGATCGCTGCCGGCGGGCGTATAGGAGGCGCAGTCGCCGATCGCGAAGATGCGCTCGTCGTCCAGGCTCTGCAGCGTCGGCCGCACGATGACCTGGTCGCCGCGCGACAGCCGCAGCCCGTCCAGCCCCTCGCGGATCGGCGCCGCCTTCACCCCGGCGGCCCAGAGCTGGAGATCGGCGGGCACGAAAATGCCCCCACGCGTCTCCATGCCGAGCGGCGTCGAGGCGGTTACGGCGACGCCAGTCATCACCTTGACGCCGAGCACCTCCAGCTCCTCGCGCGCGGCATCGGCCAGACGCTCGGGCAATGCCGGCAGGATGCGCGGCCCAGCCTCGAGCAGGGTCACGTCCAGCCGCTTCCGGTCGAACACCTCGAGCCCGTAATAGCTGAGGCCGTCGGCTGCGTTGTAGAGTTCGGCCGCCAGCTCGACGCCGGTGGCGCCGCCGCCGACAATGGCGATGCGCACGCGCGCATCCGATGCCGGATCCTCGGACATGGCGCGCGACACGCGCAGGCAATGATCGAGCAGCTGGTCGCGGAAGCTGTCCGCCTGGGCCTGGCTGTCGAGGAACAGGCAGTTCTCGGCGACGCCCGGCGTGCCGAAGTCATTGGTGACAGAGCCATAGGCCAGCACCAGATAGTCATAGCGCACCGTATGCGCGCCGATCACTTCGCGCCCCTTGGGATCGAGCACGGGCGCGAGATGGACGCGGCGCGCGGTGCGATCGATCCGCTCCAGCGTGCCATAATGATAGCGATAGCCCCAGCGATGGCAGTGGCTGCGATAGCCCACCTCGTCGAGGCTGGCATCGAGCGAGCCCGCCGCCACCTCGTGCAGCAGCGGCTTCCAGATATGGGTGCGGTTTCGATCGATCAGGATGATGTCGTGCCGCTTGCGGCCGTAGCGGCTGCCGAGCTTGCGCGCGAGTTCAAGGCCGGCGGCACCGCCGCCGACGATCACGATCTGGATCTTCCTGTCGCTTGTCATGCTCGCTCCGCGGTCTGGGTCGTTCGAGTCACATCCGGCGCGTTGCACGTTGCAATGCCTCGCCGCGGATCGCAAAACAGGATGTGGCCGACGACAATTTCACTGAACGCAATCGCCAGGAGATCATCGCGATCGCCACGCGGCATTTCGCCGACAAGGGCTTTGCCGGCGCGCGGGTCGACGAGATCGCCGCGGCCACGGCCACCTCGAAGCGGATGATCTACTATCATTTCGGCAGCAAGGACGGGCTCTACCGCGCGGTGCTGACCGAAGCCTATCGCGGCTTCCGCTCGGCCGAGCTCGACACCGGGCTCGACGCGCTGCCGGCGATCGAGGCGCTGGCCCGACTGACCGGGCACAGCTTCGATTTCCACTTCCTCCATCCCGAGCTGGTGCGGCTGGTGATGGACGAGAACATGCGGCGCGGGCCGCATGTCGGCGGGATCTCGGAAGGGCGCAACGAAGTGGTGCTGCCGCGTACCCGGGCGCTGCTCGATCGCGGCGTGGCCGAGGGGAGCTTCCGTGCCGGCATCGACGCCGCCGACCTGCACATGACGATCAGCGCGCTCGCCTTCTACTTCGTTGCCAATCGCTACACTTTCGGCACGATCTTCGGCGCGGACATGGAGAGCAAGGCGGCCGTCGCGCAGCGGCGCGAACAGGTGATCGACACTGTCCTGCGCTATTGCCGCGCGGATCGCTGACGCCTGCATCAGAACTGGACCTTGACCTGGCTGCCGAACGCCAGCGCGTTGCGGGTGCGGCGGAAGGCGAAGGTGCCCGGATCGAGGATATACTGGACGTCCGGCCGGATGCTGAGCCAGCGGCGCAGCTGGATGCCGTAGCTCAGCTCGATCGCGGTCTCGCCGGCCGGCAGCGAGACGAAGCCGTCGGGCACGGCCTGGGACGCCTCGTGCAGGTCGCGCAGCCGCGGATTGACCCGCGCCTGGATGATGCCGAGCGCGATCGTATCGGCATCGCGGCTGGCGAAGGTGCCGGTCTTGACCAGGCCGGCAGCGAACCACCGGGTGATCGGCGCCGATGCTCGGGGATTGGCGGCGAACTGCCCGAAGACAGAGAGCCCCCTGCCCCCGCTGCCGCGCACCACCATCTGGTCGGCCAGGATATAGGCGCCGTAGCGGCCGGTAACGCTGCCCGGGCGGCCCTGCCGCGCCACCGTCGAGCTGTCATAGTAGAAGCCGAGCTTGTAGTGGCCCGGCAGCACGCGACTGTCCTTGCCGATGCCCGGATCATATTCGACTTCGATCGGCACCAGCACGCCCGTCGAGCCGCCGGCGAAGGGACGGAAGGCATTATGCTGGTCGTTGAGGCGGGGATTGACCTGGAAGAGGCCGATGCGCAGCGTCACATCCGGGCGCAGCCGATAGCGCAGCGCGGCGCCCCAGCGGGCATTGGGGTAATTGTACCAGCCGGTGTCGCCCGAAAAGGCCAGCGGGTGCGCGCAGAAGGCGGCGTTCACCAGGTTGCAGCCGATCGCCATGCCGCCCAGGTCATTGCCCATCGCGAAATAGCCGACGCGCAGGTTCAGCCGGCCGCTATCGAAATTCTGCTCGATGCTGAATTCGGTGAGCTTGGTGAAGTTGCCGCCCGCCGCTTCCTGGATCGGCAGGCGGTTGCCGACGATATCCGACGAGACGCCGATGCCGCGCCGGTCGTTGAGCGTGAGATGGAAGAGCGCGCCCGACCAGCCGATCGTCCTGTCGAGATCGACATCGACGCCGGCGCGCAGCTGCTGGGTATAGCCGGTGCCGCGCTTCAGGCCGCCATCGACGGCGGCGAAGGTCTCGGAGACATAATCGGCGCGGAGGCTGATCCCCGCCTCGCGCAGGTCGCTGCGCGCGCCGCCCCAATCGCCGGTGAGCGTCTCCCGATCCGGGGACAACAGGCCCGGCTCGGCAGGCGCAGACGCTTCCGCTTGGGCATGCGCTCCTGAAAGGGGGGCGGCGGACAGCAAAGCCGCTGCGAATATCGGTGTGTACCGGGCCAAAGCGCCCTCCTTCCCGTGTCGTCGGACACGGGATCATCCAGTGTTGAACAAGGGCGGGAGCGCAGCGGCGGGCCGCGCTCCCGATCATCGGGTCAGGGCAGCGCGTAGGCGATCACATAGTCGCCCCGATCAGGGGACTGGCGCGCGCCGCCTGCGGTGATCACGACATATTGCTTGCCGGTGCGCGGCGAGCGGTAGCTCATCGGCCCGCCCTGGCTGCCGACCGGCAATCGCGCCTTCCATACCTCTGCGCCGTTCGCCGAGTTGAAGGCCCGCAAGTAATAATCCTGGGTGCCGGCGATGAAGACGAGGCCGCCCTGCGTGGCCAGCGTGCCACCCAGAGTCGGCAGGCCGATCGGGATCGGCAGGCCCATGCGGATGCCGAGCGGGCCGGTGTCGCGCACCGTGCCGACCGGCACCTGCCACTTGATGCTGCGCGTCTTGAGGTCGATCGCGGTCAGCGTGCCGTAGGGCGGCGCCTGGCATGGCACGCCGAGCGCGGAGAGGAAGCGATCCTTCACCACCGAATAGGGCGTGCCCTTCAGCGGAACGCTGCCCATGCCAGTGTTGACCGCCTCGCCGGCCGCGCCGCTCTTGCCCGCCTGTGTGGCGGTCTGCGGCACCATCCGCACCCACAGGCCCAGCCGCATGTCGTTGACGAAGACGGTGCCGGTGGTCGGATCGGTCGAGACGCCGCCCCAGTTCATGCCGCCGAGCGAGCCGGGGAAGCTGAGCGACTTGTCGGTGCCGGGTGCGGTGTACAGCCCCTCATAGCGCATGCCCTTGAACGCGATGCGGCAGAGCAGCTGGTCGAACGGGGTGGCACCCCACATGTCCTTCTCGGCGAGCGGACCCACGCCGATCTGCGGCATGCCGACCGAGCGCGGCTGGGTGCGCGCATAGGGTTCGCCGGGGATGCCCGCCGCCTTGACCGGCGTCTCGACGACCTTGGTCAGCGGCTTGCCGGTGGCGCGGTCGAGCACATAGACCTGCCCGGCCTTGGTGCCGACGATCAGCGCCGGGACGGCCGGCCGACCGGGCATGGGGAAGTCTATGAAGCTCGGCTGCATCGGCACGTCAAAGTCCCAGAGATCGTTGTGGACGGTCTGGAAATGCCACTTCTCGCGGCCGGTAGTGGCGTCGAGCGCGAGGATCGAGGCGCCGTATTTGTGATCGAGAGCCGTGCGCGGCACCCCGTACAGGTCGACCGAGGCGCTGCCGACCGGCATGAACACGGTGTTCGAGGCCGCGTCATAGGACATGGAAGACCAGACGTTCGGGGTGGAACGCGTATAAGTCTGTCCCGCCGGGGGCGTGCCGGTGATCGCCGGATTGCCGGGATCGAACGCCCAGCGCAGCTTGCCGCTGATCACGTCGAAGCCGCGGACCACGCCGCCGGGCATGTCGGTCTGGACATTGTCGGCGATGCGGCCGCCGACCACGACCGTGGTGCCGGCCAGCGTCGGCGCGGCGGTGAGCTGATATTGCGGGTCGGGCGCGTTGCCGAGGCCGGCCTTGAGATCGACCCGGCCGCCCTGGCCGAAGTCCGTGCAGAACTTGCCGGTATCGGCGTCGAGCGCGATCAGCTCGGCGTTGATCGTGTTCATCAGGATGCGGCGCTGGCAGGCGGCACCCTCCGGCACGGTGGCTGCGGCGACCGGCGTCGCGCCGGGCAGGCTCGGCTGTTGCAGCGGCGCGCGCGCATCGAAATAGGCGAGGCCGCGGCAGCGCATCCACACCGAGGCATGCGCGTTGATCAGCGCCTTCCACTTCTCGCGGCCGGTATCGGCATCGAGCGCGATGACGTTGTTGTGCGGAGTGCAGATATAGACGGTGTCGCCGATCTGCAGCGGCGTATCCTGATCCTCGGCGCCATTGCCGTCGCTCACCGCGACATCGCCGGTGCGATAGGTCCAGGCGACCTTGAGGTTCTTCACATTGTCGCGGGTGATCTGGTCCAGCGCGACGAAGCGGCTGCCGCCCGGCGTGTTGCCATAGGCGGCCCAGTCCTTCTGCGCCTGTGCCGGATCGACGGGAAGCAGCGCGCCCGGCGTGCCGGCAAAGGCCACGGTCGGGTGCGGCACGAACATCGCGCCGAAGCCGGTCGCCGAGGCGATGCCGAGCACGGCGCCCGTCGCAAGCGCCGGGCGCCACATCGGGGCCAGCCCCTGTGCGCGACGCAGCAAGGGATAGGACAGCGCAACCACTGTCGCCCCCACACCCATCGCGAGCAGGCGGGAGATCAGCGGCCAGAAGCTCAGGCCCACTTCCCATAGCGCCCAGAGGATCGTCAGCGCGAAGGTGGCGCCGAAGACCAGCGCGCCGGCCGAGCGACGGCGCGCGATCAGCACGCCGGATGCCACCAGCGCGATACCCGCGAGCAGGAAGTAGAAACTGCCGCCAAGGCTCACCAGCCTGGCGCCGCCGATGGCAAAGAACAGGCCCGCCGCGAGCAGTACCAGGCCTAAAAGCACCAGCCAGCTGCGTGTAAGCAGGCTGGCCCATTGTCTAGTGCCCGACATGCGGCACCTCCTTCTTGCGTAACGATCGTCGGGGAGGCCGGAATGCGGTTGGGCGATGGGACGCGTCGAATCGCGGAACCGTCGCGGCGGCGACGTCAACTGTGTACCAGTTAGTACATTCAGGGACGAAGTTCAAGCCGGACGGCCCGGCGGAGTGGTCGCCGGCAAATCCGGCACAGCGTCTTCCACCCGACCTGGCACCCTTGCGGCAAGCCCGACGAGGAACGCGCGCGATGCTTCGCGGATCGTGACCGGGAGAAGGGATTGCGATAGACCCGCGGCGTGCCCGTGAACCGATCAACGCTTCCCCTTGGTATTTCCGTCGATGCGATCGTCGACCAGGCGCTGGATCTTATTGCGTCCGGGGGACTCGCCGAACTGACGCTGCGACCACTCGCGACCAGCCTTGGCGTAAGCGTGCCTGTCATCTCGGCGCGCATGGGCAGCAAGGAGCAGCTAGTTGAGGGCGTAACGCAGGCAGCGCATGCGCGCGACCTGGTGTTCTTCGGAAAATGGGGAGCGCTTGCGAGCGATGTGGGCGCCAGGGACAGCGCCTCGCGCGCCGCCATCGCCGAACTGGCACTGCACGAATGGGTGACCCGGGAGCGACGCCAGGCGATCCTCCTGATCGAGCTGGTGCATGATCGTGCGTTGCGGCCCGATCGGCTGCCCGTGCTCGAGGATTGGCTCGACGATGCCGGGCGGTTCTGGGCCGAACTGATCTTCGGGGACGCGGCGCTGGCCGAGCTGGCGCTCGGCTATGTGCTGGACGAGGCCGGATTCTCGCTCGGCGCCGGCGACGATCCGAAATATGCGCTGCTCCGTTCGCTGTGCCTCCAGCGCTTTGCGAGTGGCATCTTTCCAGGCGCGGATGCCGACAAGGGCGCCGTGATCGCATCGCTGATCAGCCGGCTCGATGCCGCCGTGACGCCGGCAGCCGAGGAAGAAGATGCGAAGCGCCAACGGATCACGAGCAGCGCCGCCGACCTGATCGTCTCGCAAGGCATCGAAAGCGTCACGCACCGCTCGGTCGCGCTTGCCGCCGGCGTGCCGGCCTCCACGGTCGTCTATCATTTCGGGGCCCGCCCCGCCCTGGTGGTGGCCGGCCTCCATGCGGTCATTGCCCGCTTCCATAGCCGGCGGAGTGATATCCGCATCGATCATAATGGCGCGCCCCCCAACGACACCAGTATCCAGGACCTGGTCAAGGCCACCTCGATGATCGCGCTCGCCAGTGCCCGCGAACCCAGCCTGCTGCCCTACGCGATCGACATGCGGCGCAGGCGCGGCGAGAACTGGCGCGCGAGCGACATGGCGCCAATGGGGATCGGTATCGGCGCGGGCTTCGACCGCGCGGCCGGACAGGTCCTGTCGATTGCCGCCTTCGGCATGGGCATGATCGGCATGGCGCGCAAGACTGCCGATCGCGCGCACTTTGCCCATGCCCTAGCCGCGCTGGAGACCTGGCGGACCCGGTCGACCGGCTGAGCGCACGGAGTCATCGAAACGGCACAACCCGCTGATAGGCGCCGGGCCGGAGTGCGGCGGGATGGCGGATCGGGAAATATTGTCGGGCACGCGCCTCGTCGTGCTGTCGCTGCCGTCGCTGGCCTTTGCAGGCTATGACCTCGCCCGGCGGGTGTTCCTGGCACCGTATCTTTCCGGCGAACTCGCGCTGCAGGTCGGTGTTGTCGGCTGGCTGGTGCTGCTCGCCAATTTCGCGTCGATTCCGGCCGAGTTGCTCGCGGGATCGATGGGCGATCACGGATCGGATCGGATCGGGCGGCGGCGACTATGGATGATCCTGGGTACCGCGCTGGTGCTGATCGGCACCGCCGGACTGCTGCGACAGGGCACCGCGCCATCGATCACCTCGGTGGCAGTCGCACTGGTCGCGCTGGTGGTCGGCTGGGCCTTGTGCAACGTCACGCACGGCGCCTGGGCACTCGAGGCCGCGCACGATAACCGGTCCCGGGGACGGATATTCGGCACGCGAACGCTGTTCGGGATCGCTGGCGGTATCTGCTTTTCGGCGATCGGCGCACTGCAGGTCGCCAGCTGGCCCTCCCCTTTCACCGTCATCATGATCACCGTCGCCTTTGGTGCGCTGGTACTGCACGCCACACTCGTCACCCTGTTGCCTGACCAGGCGCCCGCGCCGGGCAGGTGGCGGCTCGCCTCGCTGCTCGATCCGTTGTGGCTGCTGTTCGCCAGTAGCGGCAATCGCCGGCTGGCAGCGCTGTTCGCGCTCAACGGCGCACATGCGGCGATCACCACCACCGGCTATTTCTACATGGTCGACAATGGCCTGGGGCTGCACGGCTGGGCGCCAACCGGGATCCTCGTTCAGACCATCTGCGCCGCCATTGGCATCCTGGCGGCGATCCGGATCGGCGCCAGTCTCAGCGCGCACGCGCTGCTGCGGCTGACGCTCTGGGCGAATCTGGGCCTGGCGCTTGCCCTGCCGCTGCTGCCCGCCGGCTCGCCAGTCGCGCTGATTCTGTGGACGGTGCCGTACGGGCTGACCTCCGCGATCGACTTCATGGCCCTGCGGATGCTGCTCGGCGCGCGGCTCGATGCCGGAGGCTCGCCGTCGGGGAAGCGTGCAGCCGCGCATTATGCCGGGTTCCACCTGCCCTTCAATCTATGTGGCGCCGTCGCTTCGGGGCTGTTGTTCGCGGGCTATCGCACCCTGGGCTTCGACCCGCGCGCGGCCCTTGGGCCTGAACAGACGTTCGCGCCGGTGCTGCTCGTCCCGGGCGCGGCAGCCGCGCTGATCACGTTGGTTTCACTCAGAATTCTGGCGGATTCCTCGCTGGACGAGCCCGCCGGAATATCTTCAGCAATGCGCACAACTCCCGAGGCACTTACTGAACAAGTGTAATTATGCCGTCATGGATACACCATAGGAGGTGCCCCGTATCCCGCCGAATCGGTGGGACTTCGAGGGGTATTTCGGATGAGAACCGACCTGTTTCGTGCGCTGATGGCCAGCGCAGCAACGCTCGGCTGCGGCTTTGGCGTTACTGAACAAGCGTTTGCACAGAACGCCAACACCGCTCCCGTACAGACGAGCGAGGCTTCCGGGGATACCGGCCTCGCCGACATCGTCGTCACTGCGCAGCGCCGCCAGGAAAAGGCACAATCGGTGCCGATCTCGATCACCTCGGTCAGCGGCCAGGCGCTGGAGGACAGCGGCTTCACCTCGCTCACCGACCTGCAATATGTCGTGCCCGGCGTTCAATATGACCCCACCCAGGGCGCCGCCTTCCAGATCCGCGGCGTCGGCAGCATTTCGTTCGATTTCTCCAATGCCAAATCGGTCAATGTCGTCGTCGACGACGTCGTGATGGATGCCCAGCGCGACAACGGCCTGATCGGCCTTACCGATATCCAGCGCGTCGACGTGCTGATGGGCCCGCAGGGCACGCTGTTCGGCAAGAACTCGACCTCGGGTGTGATCGCGATCACCACCAACAAGCCGGTGATCGGCCAGTTCTCCGGCACCGCCTATGCCAGCTATGGCGAGCGCAACGACCGCAACACCAATGCGACCGTGAACGTGCCGCTCAGCGATCAGGCCGCGCTGCGCGTCTCCGCTTTCGCACTGGGGCAGGACGGCAAGGGCCGCTATGTGGTGCTCGACCGCAATCTCGGCCTGGTCAGCGAATGGGGCGTGCGCGGCAAGCTGCTGTTCCAGCCGGCGCCGTCGCTCGAACTGGTGCTCGCCGGCGAATATACCCACCATATCGACACTGCCATCCGCGTGCCCGTTGGCGGCCCGGCCGGATCGACCTTTGCGCCCGCCGCCGCGCTAACCGCGGCGCAGATCGCGCTTGGCGTCGTCCCGGGGCCGGAGAACGCCGACAGCGCCGACGGATCGCTGGGCCACAACACCACGACCAACAAGGGCGGCTCGCTCCATGTGAACTATGAGATGGGCCGGCACACGCTGACCTCGATCACCGCCTATCGCGAGACGAGTTTCGACAACGACACGCCCGCCGATCTGCTGCCCCGCAACGTCTATGCCTATATCCCGTTCAATTCAGGCCGGCTGAAGACGAACAAGTTCAGCGAGGAGATCCACTTCGCCTCGCCCACCGGCGGCACGATCGAGTATCTGTTCGGCGCCTTCTACAACAAGCTGAATGCCAAGCAGACCCAGCTGCAATGGGGCACGCTCGGCACGCCGCTGCTGTCGCCTGCCGGTGTCCCGTCGCCGACGCTCTATGCGGTGACCGGCGCCTTCGATCCGATCACCAAGGCGATGCTGGGCAACGCCGTGCTGTTCGACGCCACCAACGAGGCGGCGGCCGCGTTCGGCCAGGTCAAGATCACGCCGGCGCGCCGGTTCAGCGTGACCTTTGGCGGGCGCTACAATTACGACTGGAACAGCCAGACGATCAGCTACGTCAATATCGATCCCAGGCCGATCACCGGCTATTCGCCGATCTTCGTCGCCACCGGCGCCGGGCCGACCGAGGCGTTCCGCACGGGATCGAAGAAGGGCGGCCGCTTCACCTATCGCATCGCGCCGCAATTCACGATCAGCCGCGACCTGATGGTCTATGCAAGCTATGCCACGGGCTACAAGCCGGGCGGCGTCGCCTTTGTCGGCAACCGCTACGATCCATACAATCCGGAATCGGTGAAGAGCTGGGAAATCGGCTTGAAGAGCGAGCTGTTCGATCGCCGCGCCCGGTTCAACCTCGCAGCCTTCTCGTCAAAGTTCACCGATTTCCAGGCGACGATCCTGACGCCGGTGAGCACCGGCATCGGCGGGTTCATCCTGGCGTCGGCGATCGGCAACGCGCCGGGCCTGCGTTCGCGCGGCATCGAGGCGTCGCTCATGGTCAAGCCGGCACGGCAGATCACGCTGGGCGGCTCGGTTACCTATACCGACGCCACCTTCACCGATTATGTCGCCAGCCCGACCGCCAACTATACCGGCACGCGCCTTACCAATGCGCCCGAATGGCAGGCTAGCGTGACGATGGACTATGCCGACGAGATCGGCGCCGGGCTGAACTTCAAGGCGCATCTCGACTATGGCTATCGCAGCGACACACAGACGGTGACCGGTGCGATGCTCGACGACATCCTCGCCCCGGCGGTCAGCAACGCGGATGGCACCAAGACGCCCAATTCCACCTATTCGCGGATCCCGGGCTATGGCTTGCTCAACGGGCGTGTCAGCCTGGCCAAGCTGGACGGCGCGGTGGAGTTCGGCGTCTATGCCCGCAACCTGCTGAACACCTATTATTCCACCGGCTGGCAGATCTACGGCCCGCTTGGCCTGCTGCACTATACCTCGCCGAACGCCTACCGGACGCTCGGCGCCTTCGCCAAGATCAACTTCTGACGCGCCTTCGCCGCCGCTCCCGGGCCAATCGGCAGGGGGCGGCGCGCGATCCGTCGCACCAAGGACGCACGACATGAAGAAGCTCGCCATCGGCCTCGGCCTGATCGCCACCTGCACCGCCGCCGCAATCGCCATTGCCCAGGAAGCGCCCCGCACCGACGAGGTGCGGCTCAACGAGATCCAGGTGATCGGCACCCACAACAGCTATTCGCAGGGCGTCGACCCGCAGCTGCTGGCGATGGTTGATGCCACGCTCGGCCCGAAGCTGGCCGCCTTCACCAAGGCCATGCCCGAAAAGATGAAGGCCGACTGGCAGGAATATCATCCCAACTTCACCAGCATGAGCGAAGGCTTGAGCTATCGCTACCCCAGCCTGACCGACCAGCTGGACGCCGGGATGCGCAGCCTCGAGATCGACATCAACAACGACCCCCAGGGCGGGCGCTACGCCCATCCGGCAGGTCTCGCCGCACTGCGCGCCAAGGGCGTCAGCGACAGCCAGATGCTACCCTATGACGCCACCGACATGGAGAAGCCCGGCCTCAAGGTGTTCCACGTCGCCGATCTCGATGTGCGATCGAGCTGCAACCTGTTCACGCGCTGCCTGAAGCAGCTGCGCGCCTGGTCCGATGCGCATCCGGATCACGCTCCCATCTTCATTCTGGTCGAAGCGAAAAGCGATGCATTGCCGGTATTCCCGAACTCGTCCCCGCCCCTAGCCTTTGATCGTGCCGCGTTCGACGAGATGGACCAGTCGATCTTCCGCGAGATCGGCCGCGACAAGCTGGTGACGCCGGACCAGGTCCGCGGCACCTATCCCACGCTCGAGGCCGGCGTGCTCGCGCACAACTGGCCGACGCTTGCCCAGTCGCGCGGCAAGTTCGTCTTCCTGCTGCTGACCGCGATGGATCCCCAGGCGCTGGCCGCCTATCATGCCGGGCACGAGAATCTGGAGGGCCGCGCGGCCTTCCTGCGCGCCACGCCGGGGCAGAGCTATGCCGCTTTCCTGCTGCTCGACAATGCCAATGTCCGCGCCAGGGAGATTCCCGAGCGCGTGAAGCAGGGCTATCTGGTCCGCGCCCGTGCCGACATCGAAACCTATGAGGCGAAGGTGAACGACCCGACCCGCGCCAACCAGGCCTTTGCAAGCGGCGCGCAGATCGTCTCGACCGACTTCTACAAGCCGGGCAACGCGTATGGCACCAGCTATGTCGTGCGACTGCCCGGTGGTGGCGAAGCGCGCTGCAACCCGGTCAACGCCCCTAAGGCCTGCCGGCTCGGGCGCTGACGAGTTACACCACGGGAGAGAGTGATCCCGCGGCGGCCAGTGTTTCCTACCCGGTGCGTTGGAAACACTGGCATCCACAATCCCGAGTGTGGCCGATGTCTCCGCCTTCGCCTGGTCGAAGCGTTCGTGCCCTGGAGCCATCGCGCTTCAGGGCACGAACGCGTCCCCGCCCGCAACCATCACCTCGCCGCGCAGCCGGATGTCGTCGGAACCGCCACCGACCTGGAGAGAATAGGCACCCGGGCGCACCCGCCAGCGGTGCTCGGCTTCGTCCCATGTCGCGAAGGCGCGCGGATCTATCGTCAGCGAGACCCTGCGGCTCTCGCCCGGCGCGAGCGCGACTTTCGCGAAGGCACGCAATTGCCGAACCGGCTCGCCCTCGCCCCGCTCGGCGGGCGCAACATAGAGCTGGACGACTTCCTTGCCTCCGGGGCCGGCCTGATTGCGTAGCGTGAGCTGGACCTTGAGCGGCGCACCGCCCCTTAGCCGACGCGGTGCCTTGAGCGCCGAATAGCCGAAGCGCGAATAGGAAAGTCCGTGCCCGAACGCGAACAGCGGCGCGGTGCCCGCCGTGTCGAATTTGCGGTATCCGACGAGCAGGTCTTCGGAATAGTCGCTGCTGATCTTGGAGAGATCGGCGCGGTCGTCGGCATCCGAAGCGGGAAAGCTCACCGGAAGCTTGCCCGAGGGATTGACCCGGCCGGCAAGGATAGCGGCCAGCGCCTGCGCGCCTTCCTGGCCGGGGAACCAGAGCTGGAGGATCGCGGGCACCTGGTCGCGCCACGGCATCGTCACGGCGGCGCCGCTGTTGACCACCACTACCGTGCGCGGGTTCGCCGCGGCGACGGCGGCGACCAGCTTGTCCTGCTCGCCCGGGAGCGCAAGCGTCGGGCGGTCATAGCCTTCGCCCTCGGTCGTCGAGGAGGAACCGACTAGCACGATCGCGGCGTCGGCGGCGCGCGCTGCGGCCACGGCTTCGTCGAGCGAAGGCGAAGGCTCGCGGAGCCCGAAGGCGAGCGCCTCATAGGGCGTCTGGCCGGTCGCATAGTCGAGGCGGATGCGATAGCCGCGCCCGGCCTCCAGATCGAGCGCAACGGTGCGGCGGAGCACCGGGAAGCCGATCACGTCGCGCGCGTCCGGCACGCCCTTCACGCTCTTGTCGAGGATAGTCTTGCCGTCGAGAATTAGCGTCGCGGAGCCCGTGCCGCGGATGCTGAGCTCGTGGCGTCCGCTGCGGCGCGGCCACAGCCAGCCCTCCCAGCGGAGCGCGGCGTAGCCGATGACGCTGGCGCTCGCGACATTGCCGCTGATCCGCTTGATGAAGCGGGTCTCGCGGGCGCTGCGCACCGGCTCTCCGGCGAAGTCGGCTGCAGCGAAATAGCTGGCCTGCAGCCCGGAATCGGCATGGCCGGCATCGGGGCTGAACAGCGCAGCATCGGCCGCGGGAGGCGTTTCCTCATTGTCGACGCCTTGGGCATAAGTAATCCGTACGCCCGGATAGGCCGCGCGCAGCGCCGCGAGCGGCGACGCGATGGCGTCGAACGGCACGACTTCGGAGCTCCCGCCACCCTGCATCCGCGCGGAAGCGGCATTGGGACCGATCACCGCAAGCGTGCGGATGTCGGAGCCGAGCGGCAACACGGCCTGGTTCTTGAGCAGGACGATCGCTTCCTCCGCAGCAGCGCGCGCGACATCGGCATGATTGCGGGCCGGAGCCGGCGCCGAGGGTGCGCGATCCAGCACGCCGCTGCGCAGGATCATCCGCAGCACGCGCCGGGCGTTGTCGTCGATCTGCGCAAGCTTCACTTCGCCCGCATCGACTGCCTTGCGCAGCTTCGCGCCGAACTGCGCGGGCGGGCCCGGCATTTCGAGATCGAGCCCGGCATTGGCGGCCGGCGCCGTCGAATGCGTAGCGCCCCAATCGGATACGACCGCGCCGGGGAAGCCCCAGTCCTTCTTGAGTACGTCAGTGAGCAGCAGGCGGTTCTGCGACACATAGGTGCCGTTGACCTTGTTGTATGACGCCATCACCGACCAGGGATCGGCCTGCTTCACCACCGCTTCGAAGGCCGGGAAATAGAGCTCGCGCAGCGCGCGCTCCGAAACCCGCGCATCGACGAAGAAGCGATTGGTCTCCTGGTTGTTCGCGACGAAATGCTTGAGCGACACCCCGATACCTTCGCGCTGGACGCCGCCGACATAGCCGAGCGCGATCTGTGCCGTGAGATAGGGGTCCTCGGAATAGGTCTCGAAATTGCGGCCCCAGCGCGGCGTGCGCACGATGTTGACCGTCGGGGCGAGCAGCACCGAAGCACCGTCGGCACGGGCCTCCTCGGCGATCGCGCCGCCGACGTGCGCGGCAAGCGCTGGATTCCAGGTCGCGGCGATCGCGGCACCGACCGGGAACACGGTCGCGGGCTTGCCCTCGGGCGACCGCACGCCGGTCGGCCCGTCGGTCATCTTGATCCCGGGCACGCCGAGGCGCGGCACGCCGTTCGTCGTCATCGAGGAAGCACCGGCCAGCAGCGCGATCTTCTCGTCGAGCGTCATCCGCGCAATCAGATCGTCGACGCGCGCGTCCAGCGGCGCGGATAGGCGGCGATACACCGGCGCTTCCGCGTCCTGCGCCGACGCGGGCGCGAGCCCGGCGGCGGAAGGAACCGACAGCGTCATCACAAAAGCGATACTCAGGCCGCGCATCAGGGGATCTTCGCGAGATCGGCGGCGGTCTTTGCGAGCAGCTCGTCGGTGAGCTTGCCGCCCGAATATGGCTGGAGCTGCGTGAGGCTAAGGCCCTTGATCATCTCATATTGCGGAATCTCGAGCAGCCCGGGCAGATCGGCATTGAGAACGGCCTTCGCCGCTTCGTTGGCGGCGAGCGTCTCGATCGGCGTGTCGAGGGAATATTTCGGCGCGGCGGCCGGCGCCGGGCTCGCAGCAGGCGCGGCCTGGGGCGCAGTCTGCGGCAGCGCGGCCGCGGCGAGAGCCAGCAACATAATCATCATCGTATCTCCTGGGATTCGCCGGAAGCCGGCGGCGACGTTTCAAGACCCAGTTCGGCGACCATCGCCTCGCGGATCAGAAACTTCTGGATCTTGCCCGTGACCGTCGTCGGAAAGGCATCGACGAAGCGGATGTGGCGCGGAATCTTGTAGTGCGCGATGCGTCCCTGGCAGAAGGCGCGGACCGCCGCCTCGTCGCCCGCTGCCCCGAGGCGCAACCGGATCCAGGCGCAGAGTTCCTCGCCCATTCGCGCATCCGGCACACCGACCACCGCGACGTCCTCGATCGCGGGGTGGCTGAGCAGGAAATCCTCTATCTCGCGCGGATAGATGTTCTCGCCACCGCGGATCACGACATCCTTGATGCGGCCGACGATCCGGCCATAGCCCTCGGCATCGATGGTCGCGAGATCGCCGCTGTGCATCCAGCCGTCCGCATCGATCGCATCGGCGGTGCGCTCGCGATCGTTCCAGTAACCGAGCATCACCGAATAACCGCGTGTGCACAATTCGCCGGGACGGCCGGCGGTAAGCGTCGCGCCGTCGCCATCGATCACCTTGCATTCGAGATGCGGCAGCACGCGCCCGATCGAATCCACGCGCCGATCGAGGCTGTCACCCAGCCCGGTCTGGAAGCTCACCGGGCTCGTCTCAGTCATCCCATAGCCGATCGTCACGTCGCGCATGTGCAGCCGCGCGATCACGTCGCGCATCAGCGGCTCAGGGCACACCGCGCCCGCCATGCATCCAGTCCGCAGCGAAGTGAGGTCGAAGCGGGCGAATTCGGGATGCGCCAGCACCGCGATGAACATCGTCGGCACGCCGTACAGCGCAGTGCAGCGTTCGGCTTCGACGGCTGCGAGCACTGCGCCCGGATCGAACGCCGCCGCGGGATAGACCATCGCCGCGCCGTGCGTGATGCTGGCCAGATTGCCCATAACCATGCCGAAGCAATGGTAGAGCGGCACGGGGATGCAGATGCGGTCTTCGGGGCCCAGCGCCATGCCGCGGCCGACGAAATAGCCGTTGTTCAGGATGTTGCGATGCGAGAGCGTCGCGCCCTTGGGCAGGCCGGTGGTCCCGCTGGTGAACTGGATGTTGATCGGATCGACCGGATCGAGCCTGGCGGCCAGCCGATCGAGCTCGATCCGCGCACCGGGGCGCATCGCCGCGATCTCGTCGAACGCCAGCCAGCCGGGGCGCGGACCGCCGCCGATCCGGATCGCCGCCCGCAGCGTCGGCAGCCGCGCCGCGACCAGCCGGCCCGGCTCGCTCTCCGCGAGCTCCGGTGCCAGCGCCTCGATCATCTCGAGATAGGCGCTGGTCTTGAAGCGCTCGGCCGCCACCAGCGCCTTGAGGCCGACGAGGTTGATCGTGAATTCGGCTTCGGAAAGCTGATAGGCAGGGTTGATCGTCACGAGGATAAGCCCCGCACGCGCCGCGGCGAACTGCGTGAGCGCCCATTCGGCGCAATTGGGCGACCAGATGCCGATCCGGTCCCCCGGCTCGAGCCCCAGCGCGAGCAGCCCCGCCGCGAGCGAATCCGCGCGCGCAAGCAGCTCGGCGAAGCTCCAGCGAACGCCCTGCGCGACCGACACTAGCGCATCGCGACCGCCCCAGCGCTCCGCGGCGTGCACCAGCGCCTCGCCGATGGTGATGTCGAGCAGCGGAGGCGTATCCGCCCCCGTGACATGGCTGAGCGCGTGCGCGGTCATGGCTTGCCCGGCGCGGTGCAGGTGAAGTTGGCCGCGTCGTCGGTGGATCCCGTGCCGCTCCAGCGCGCGACCTTGGGATAGGCGCATAGCGGGCGGGTGCGAACCGGCTTCGCCGGGAAGCCGAGATAGCCGAACAGGTCGTTGTCGAACTTGGTCGCCATGATCCGCTCGGGGGCTGCGCCGCCCTGGTGCCAGGCGTCGATCGTTCCGAGCGCGTCGAACACATTGGGGCCTGGCCCGGCGAGGCAGTGCGACACGCCCGGCATCATGAAGAGCCGCGCGGAATCGCGGGCCGCGCGGTTTGTCCGCTGCACCCGCGTGAAATAGTCGATCGTGTTCTCAGGCGCGATCGCCGCGTCCTGCCAGCCGTGATACATCAGCAGCTTGCCGCCCCGGCCGAAGAAACTCCGAAGATCGGGATTATCGGCGTCGAGGTTCGCGCCCTGAAGCCGCTTCGCCAGTGCATAATCGCGCGCCAGATCGAAGCGCGCCAGGTCCCAGGACGGATCCGAATGGACCATGTAGCGCATGAAGTCGGTCGAGAAACGACCGTGCTGCGCGTTCGGCCCGGTAAGCCACAGATCCCAGGTGCCCGGCACCGCCTCGGCACCGGGCATATACCCCGGATAGAAGGGCTTGCCGTCCGCCGTCCGCACGCCGCGATAGAGCGCGCGCGCCGTCTGAACCTGCGGCGCGGTGAGGCAGCTAGGCGCGTCGCCGGCCTTGCACAGGAGCACACCCGGATCGAAGCGGCACGTGCGCGGATCGTCGATTACCCCGTCGGCCACGCCGTCCTTCGCGTCGCACTGCGCGAGCGCCGCGTTCTGGAGCAGCGTGAGCTTGGCGTTGGGGATCACCGCGTCGGGCCGCGCGAAGGCGATGCGGGCGTCGGCGGCGAACGCGCTGGTCATCCGCGTCCAGGGTATCGCCGGCGCACCGGCGACGATCGCGTCATAATCCTCCGGGAAGCGCTGCGCTTCCATCAGCGCTTCGCGGCCGCCATCGGAGCAACCGTGGAAATAGCTCGCCGCTAGCGGCCGGGGATAATAGGCCGCCACCACGCGCTTCGCCGCCTCGGCGCCCAGATGGTTCGCGCGCCAGCCGAAATCGCGGATCTTCTCGGGAGCATTCAGGGCCCATTTTCCGTCGACGTCGCCGCTGCCGACATGCCCCATGTCGGTGCCGACCGCGGCATAGCCGCGTGCGACGCCGCCGCGCATCGTGAGCGAAGGGATCATCAGGCTGCCGCCAAAGCCGCCATTGCCCGCACCGAGCAGCTTGCCGTTCCACGCCGCGAGCTCGGGCAGCCACACCTCCACCTTGATCGACGAACCGGGAACCGGCGTGAGCACCGCCTGCACGCGGCAGAAGGGCGCCGCGGCGGGAAGCCCGGGCTTCCCGGGCTCGGTATCGATCGTCGTCCCCTTGCCGACGGGAGTCGCGGAAACGACACTACCGTTGCCCAGCGCCAGCCCGGCGAGCGCCGCGCAGCCCTCGCCCGAGCGAGCGGGTGCCGGAGACAGTCTCCTGCCTTCGGCTGCACCGGTGACGACCAGCGCCAGCATGCCGGCGGAGAGCAGGTGGATCGACTTCATTTGCGCAGCATCCCCAGCGATTCGAGCCAGTCGCGCATCCGCGCGGTCCATTGATCGACAGACTTGCCCTTGCGCTCCATGCCGAAGCCATGGCCGCCATCGGGATAGGTCACGAGCTCCGACCTGCCCCCCGCGGCGCGCCAGGCGGCGTCCAGCCTGGCACTGTCGTTCCGCGAGAGCTTGTCATCGTCGGCGACGAGCACGAAGAGCGGCGGCGCATGCGCCGGCACCGCGATCGGATCGGGGAGCAGTCCGGGGTAGATCGCCGCGGCAAAGTCGGGACGGCTGTCGCGGTGGCCGGCAGCGAGCGTCCATACCGTCACCGCCCCGCCGGCGGAGAAGCCCATCAGCCCGATCCGATCCGGCTTGATGCCATATTGCCCGGCATGCGCGCGGACGAAGCGCACTGCCTGCTCGCCATCCGCCGTCGCAAGCGGCCGCAGCGGTGCGACAGCGTCGGCAAGCTCGGGCAGATGCGTCAATCGCCGAATGAACTGCCCGGTGAAATCGTCGCCGGTCTGCAACAACCGGTAGCGCAGCACGAAGGCGGTCACGCCCATGCCATTGAGCCACTTCGCCACGGCGGTGCCTTCGTTCTCGATCGAAAGCAGGTGGAAGCCGCCGCCCGGAGCGACGATCACGGCAGTGCCGTTCGCGATTGCCGGATCGGGGCGATAGACGGTGAGCGTCGCATCGCTGACATTGCGAACGATCGTGCCGAACGGAAAACGCGTCTCGGTCACTTCGGGACGGGATGGCGCCTGCGGCGGCGGTGCAGACCAGATGCGCCGGGCACCCGGATCCTGCGGCAGCACATGCGGAGCGCAGCCCATCGTCAGCAGGGCAAGCATGGCGCCCCATCGCAACTTCTTCGCCATCGTCATTGCCCTGCCTCCCGTGCGGCGGCGATCGCGGCGAGCGACGGGCTGCCGGCCTCCGCCATCGCTGCGGATGCGCCGATCGCGAGCAGGCGCGGCGCGGTGCCGTTCAGGCGATCCCAGCGCGGCAGGCCCTTGCCGTTAGGGTCGCCGGTAGCCGCGAAGCCGGCCCAATAGTCCGCGATCCGCGCCGCCACCGCCGCATCGACGGCGCTCGGCTTCGCATCGCCGTTCGCGAGATTGTCGAACTGGAAGATCACGTCGGTCGCATGGCCCGCGCCGATGCCTTCCTTGCGCTTGGCCTCGGCGACATAGCCGAAGCGATAGAGCCAGGTCGGCGCGCCCGTCGCCGCGTGCCAACGCGCCATCGCGAGAGCCGGCTCGGTGAACATCGCGTCGCCGGCCAGATAGCGCGTGGCCTTCTCAGGCGAGGCATAGCTCGCCTTGACCGCATCGGCGCCCTTGCCCAACGCCGCGAGCACCGGACCATTGACCATCGGCAGCAATCCCACGGGGACAAAGCCCAGCTCGTCGTCATTGTTGCCGATGATCAGCGGCACCCTGGCCTCGCGCCCCGCCGCGAAGACGCGCGCGGCGTCTTGGGGCACGATATCGCCATCGGTGATCGGCCCCGAATAGCGCGCATCCTCCTTGTTGAGCATGTTGATGCCGCCAAGCACCGCCGGCGCGGGCAACGCACGCAGGCTCGCAGCATCGCCAGCGCCGGCTGCGGCCGCAAAGGCGCTGCCCTTGGCCTCCGCCTCGGACGGGACGGGCCAATGATCGCGCCCGCCACCCGAGGCGCTGATCGCCCGGGCGAACAGCCCGCGAGCCGCCGGGGACGCCATCAGCCGCAGCACCGATTCTCCGCCCGCGGATTCGCCGAAGACCGTGACTTTCGCGGGATCACCGCCAAAGCCCGTAATGTTGCGCTTCACCCATGTCAGCGCGGCGATCTGGTCCATGAGGCCGTAATTGCCACCGCTGCCCTCAGCGGTGAGCGCAGGGTGTGCGAAGAAGCCGAAACGGCCGAGCCTGTAGTTGAAGCTCACCACCACGACGCCGCGCGCCGCCAGCCGCACGCCATCGGTCTCGGCAAGCGAACCCGATCCGCTGACGAAGCCGCCGCCATGGATCCACACCATTACCGGCAGCTTCTCCCCGGCAGCGGCGTTCGGCGTCCAGACGTTGAGGAACAGGCAGTCCTCGCTCGTCGGCTGGCCGCTCGTCGTGACGCCGGGCATCGCATTCTGCATGCAATCATTTCCGGCCCGGCTCGCGTCGCGCGGCGCGGTCCAAGGCACGGTCGGCGCGGGCGGACGCCAGCGCAGGTCGCCGACCGGCGGCGCGGCATAGGGAATCCCCCGAAACGCCATGATCCCCTCGGCGCTGACGCCACGCACCGGCCCCGCCTCGGTCCGCACCTGCTGCGCCACGGCGGGCATCGCAACGAACAGCAATGCGCCTGCGGCCAATATCCGGATCATCGCCTGCCTCCCGTCTGAAATACGAAGCTGCCGGCGCCGGTGCGATAGACCGCATAACCGGCCTCATCGCGCACCCGCGAGGCGTCCGCTGGCGCCGTGATCGCGCCGAAGCCGAGCGGCACCCAGATCTCGCCAAGCGCATTGGCGGGGACCTCGGCGGTCAGCGTCAGCCGTCCCGCCTCCACGCGCCAGCGTGACGCGGCGCGACCCTGAACGGTCTCCATCACTGCCTCGGCGCTCGCCAGCCCCGCGGGGATCGCAGGCTTCACCAGCACCGTCTTGTAGCCCGGCGCGCCCGGCCTCAGCCCCGCGAGCCGCTGGCGCATCCAATCGGCAATCGACGCGAAATAATGATGGTCGCGCGAGCGGCTGGCGAGGCTCCAGCTCTCGAACATCGTCGAGTGGCCGTTGACGATCCACCAACCCCAGCCGGGCTCGTCCGTGCGCGTCGCCAGCCTGTAGGCAAGGTCGGCATGGCCATGGTCGCTCAGCACATCGAGCAGGTGACGCGTGCCGAACACACCGGTGCGCAGCCCCTGTTTCTCGACATCGCGCGCGATCGTGTCGGCGACGCCCTGCGCACGCCCCTCGGGCGCCATGCCGAAGGCTAGCGCGAGCACATTCTGCACCTGAAGCGGCGGTCCCGCCACGCCCTTGGCGTCGATGGTGCGGTACCAGCCGTTCGCGGCATCCCAGTAGCGGGCATTATAGGCCGTCCGGATGGCGTCGGCGAGCGCGCGATATCGGGCCGCATCCTCCTCGGCACCGATCACGGCAGAGGACCTGGCGAGCAGGTCGGCCTCATGGAAGAAATAGGCCGTCGTCACCGCATCGACGCCGCCGCCGCGCGAATTGAAGAAGTCCAGGCTTCCCGGCGGCAGCCATTCGCTGAGCCCCTTGGCGCGGAAGAAATCAGGCGCCCGGATGAAGGTCGCGGTATAATCGACCAGCCGCCGCTGCATCGCATGGCTGCGCGCCAGGATGCGCGTGTCGCCGTCGGTGACGTAGAGCTCCCAGGGGAGGATCAGCGCCGCTGCGTCCCAGGGCGTGGTCGGTCCCCACATCAGGTTCCAGCCCGGCGTGTCCTCATAGCCGTAATAGGGCGTGGCGGGCACGATCTCGGGGATCTCGCCCTTGTCCGACTGGGCATCGCCGAAATCGTCAAGCCATTTGGTCCATACGCGCGCGATGTCGAGGCTGCGAGCCGCGGCTCCCGCCGACGCCTGGGCGTCGCCCGTCCAGCCATTCTTCTCATAGGTCGGCGTGTCGGTCTGGAAACCGTGGAGATTGTTGAGGATCGTCGCGGTGGCGGCGGCGTCGATCTTGCCCAGCAACGGGTCGGCGCTGGCGAAGCTGCCGATCCGCGCGACGTTCGAATGCACCACGCGCGCACGGAGTGCGCCATCGCCCGGGGTGCCCGGATAGCCCCCGACCTGGACGTACCGGAAGCCGCGATAGCCGAAACTCGGCTCCCAACGCTCAAGCCCCCTGCCTGCCAGCGTATAACGATCGGTCTGCAGCTGGGCATCGATCAGCCCCGATGCAGGCACCACCTGCCCGTCGTCGCCGAGCCGCTCGCTCGCCACCATCGAGACGGTTGCGCCCCGCGCGCCCCGCACCTCGAGCACCGGCCAGCCGGCGACGATCCGCCCGAAGTCATAAACCCATACGCCCGGCGTCGGCTGCGTGACCGTGACCGGCGCGATCGTCTCGACCGGCGCGATCGGCTCGGAATTCGCGGCCACCAGCTTGCCCGCGGGTCCGGCGACCAGGCGCGCGGCCTGCCAGCCCGGCCCGGTGCCGGCGCGATCCCAGCCGTCAGGCAACAGCCGTGCGTCGTAGCGTTCGCCGCGGTGGATCGAATCTCCCAGCGTCGGCCCCGAGCGCGTCTGCCAGCCCGGGCCGCTGGCGACCGTCTGGCGGGAGCCGTCGGCATAATCGATCTCGAGCTGAACCTTGAGCGCGGGCTCCGCATGCCAGGGTGCCGCGTGGAAATACCATTCGTTGGGATCGCTGAGCCCGTACCATCCGCGGCCCAGCTCGGCCCCGATCACATTCTGCCCGGCACGCAGGAGGCTGGTGACGTCGGCGGTGTATGCCAGCACACGCTTATCATAGGCCGTAAAACCGGCCCCCAGCGGCGAACCCACCGCGGCCCCGTTCAGCGTGATCCGCGGCATCCCGCCCGCGGAATAATAGAGCCGGGCCCGAATGGCCTTCTTGCCGGGCGTGAGCCGGAACGCATGGCGTACCAGCGGCGCCGGCGCTTCGATCGGCAGCACCAGATCGATGTTCGGGACGCCGCTTGCAACCACCAGCCCCTGCGACGAGACGCTGCCGCCGGTGAAGGGATTGTCGTTGCGTGCGAAATCGGTCGAGATCGCGGGACTGTCGCTTCCCGATACCGCGACGGCGTGGATCACGGCGGCCCGCGCTTCCTTTGCGCTGAACCCGATTGTGCCGTGGCTATGCGTCGCATCTTCGAGCGTATCGGCGACCACGCCGTCCAGGCTGGTGACGATGCGCGTACCCGCCGCCTGAATGCGCAGCCGGTGCCGCACACCCTTGAGCGGCTTCGCCAGCGGCACGCGCTTCAGCTGTACGGTCTTCGCGGCCGAGCTGGTTCCGCCCGGATAGGTACGCAGGCTCTCGATCAGCTCGGCCCCGTCCTTGCCCTCGCGCAAGGTCCAGACATAGGCATCACCGAAGGTCTTGCCGTGCGGCAGCGCCCGGAACAGCACGTCGACGGCGCTGCCGGTGAGCGTCAGGTCGGCTTCGAGTGTGACGTCGCGCCAGTCATGGTCGCGGCGATCGGGCCCGGAAATCCAGCGCGCACTCCAGTCCGCCGGGGCGAGCAGCCCCATCTCCCACCAACCGGGCGTGCTCCACTCCGTTGCGCGGCCATTGCCGTCCCAGGCCTGCACCTGCCACCAATAGCGCCGGCGCGCCTCGAGCCTCGGACCGGCATAGGCGATCTGGACATTGGCGTCGGAAGCGACCTTGCCGCTGTCCCATACATATGGGCCGGTCTTCAACGCGGCGGGAGACGCTGCCACCCGGATGCGATAGCCAGTCTGGCGCGCCACCGGCGAATGCCAGGCGAGCCGTGGCGCCGGTGAGTCGAGCCCCAGCGGCGCCTCGGTATATTCGACTTTCAGCTTCCACGGATCGGGGCCCTGGCGACCGAGACCCGCCGTTGCCGGCATCGCGAGCACCAGTCCCGCCAGCAACGGCAGGAGACGGCGGCACCACCGCGCACTGCCTTCACGTCCCCCACTCGATACGCGCATCGACGACAACTTCCGCTCCCTAGAACTTCGTCCGGATGCCAAAGGCGAACAGCCGCCCCAGCGTGCCACCATTGGTGTAACCCGGCGCGCTGTTCAGGAACGGCGGATCCTGATCGAACACATTATCGACATTCAGCGTCAGCGATGTGTTCTTGATCAGATTGCCGAGGTCATAGGAGAAGAACAGGTCTACAGTGTCGAACGCCGAGACGCGCGTCTGCGGAAGCACGCCGCCCAGCGGGAAGCCGCTGCGATGGTTGAGCGTCGCCTGACCGGTAAATCCTCCGACCTTGCCGCCCAGCCCCGCCGTGAAGGCCAGGCGCCCGGTGCCATTCTTCAGATCGTCGCTGAACGGGCCGCCCTTGATCGTCTGGGGCCTGCGGCCGAGCGTGTACGTCCCCGCGAAACTCGCGTTCAGCGAACCGAACGACGTCGAGTGGACATAGGCGAGATTGAAGTCGATCCCGTCGGTATGCACCGCACCCAGGTTGGCGCGCGTCGCCAGGAACAGCACATAGGGAGAACTGGCCGCGTAGAGTGCGGCAAGGCTCGGCACGCCGTCGATACGCAAGCTGCCGGCCGCGGCCGTCGCCTGCGCGAGCGTGGGGTTGAGGATGTAGAAGCTTGAATAATTAGGGTCGGCGAAGAGCACCGGCGACGTGAACGGTGGCACTGCGATCGCATCGGTGAAGCGGACGTTGAAATAGGTCGCGCTCAGCACCAGCCCGGGCGCGAAGTCGGGCTTGAAGTCGAAACCCAGCGACCAGGTGTCGGCTTTCTCGGGCTTCAGGTTGGCGTTACCGCCCGCAATTGCGATCGTAGGACGCAGGATGTCGAACGGGGAGCTGTTCGCCGCACGGAACGGGCTGAACGGAATCACCTGCACGCGCGAGTCGACCGAATTGCCGAGATCGGCAAGGCTCGGCGCATGGAACGACGTTCCGTAGTTGCCGCGCAGGGTGAGCGAACGGACCGGACGATAGGTGATGCCGATCTTGGGATTGGTCGTCCCACCCACGTCGCTATAATCGTCATAGCGTGCCGATCCGGAGATCTCGAGGCTGTAGAGTCCCGGCGACCGATTGCCTTCGCCGACGAGCGGCACGAGCAGCTCGCCGAACACCGACTTGACGTCGCGCTCGGCAAAGGAACTGCCGCCCGTGATCGCGGCTATGGGGCCGCTTCCGGTGAAGGACCGGATGTTCTCATAGTGATATTCGGCGCCTGCCGCGAGGCGAACTTCGCCACCCGCCAGAGCGAACAACGGGCCATCGACCACGGCCCGGCCTTCGGCGAGCTCCTGCGTCGCCTGGCCGTAGTTGACGAAGTCGTTGATCCTCGCGAGCACGCTCGGCGACGTCGCGGACAGATTATAGGGATTCAGCGCCGTCGCCGTGGTCGTCCCACCCAGCGCCGCGGTCACCGCGCTCGCATTGATCGCATCCTCGGTCGTCTTATTCTCGCTACGCCCCAGATTGGCGCGCGTACGCAGCTGCCAGCCCCCGCCGAGGTCGAACTCCATCGAAGGCGTAATGCCATAGGAGGAGAAGCGCGCCGGGCTGACGTTGCTCGGCCCGAACACCGAATCGAACGACATCGCCACGGTCTGGGAGAGTTCGGTGCCGATCCGCGAGAAATAGGGGTTGAGGATCGTGATCGTATCGCTCTGCGTCGATTGCGCGCTGCGCGTCACGGTATCGCGCTGCGACCAGTAGCCGGTCAGCGAGAAATGGACCACATCGCTCAATTCCTGCGTCAGCCCGGCGAACACGCTGTGCCGCTTCTCGCGCGGGACGATGTCGGCATAATCGGTCTGGTCGCAGCGGTTGATCGTGCCCGGCACCTTGCCCGGCAGCGCATAGGGAATGCCGCCGATCAGGACATTGGCGGGCGTGCAGGCCGTGCCGCGGTTGTCATTGCCGCCACCCGCGCGATTGTCCGCCGTCACATAGTCGCGGTCGATGCCAAGAATATTGTTGTGCCAGGCATAGGCATAGGAGACGAAGATCGATCCAGATCCCCAGTCCCTGCCCGCGATCACGCTGCCGTCGAACGACTTATAGTCGTCCGCTATTCCGTAGCGCGCATTGATGCCGATGCCGTTGTAGCGCTTGCGCGTGATGAAATTGATCACGCCCCCGATCGCGTCCGATCCATAGATCGACGAGCCGCCGTCGGGAATGATCTCGACCCGCTCGATCACATCGGGCGGGATGATCGAGGGATCCACCGACGTCTGGAGCACGCCCGCGCCCACCAGGCGGTGGCCGTTCATCAGCACCAGCGTGGTCGATCCTCCCGACGCGCCGAGATTCCGGATGTTGGGGCGTACGATCGGCAGGGCATAGCTGCCGGTGCCGATCGGTACTGTCCCGAAATTGCCCACCTGCGGAATCTGCGCGAGCAGATCGTTGGTCGAGACGGCGCCCGTCGCCACCACCGCCTCACGATCAACGCCGATGACATTGGTCCCGACCGGAGCAACACCGCGGATCAGCGTTCCGGTGACCACGATGTCGCCACCCCCGCTGCCGTCCGCCGCGGCGTCCTGCGGCGACTTGCCGACCTGTGCGACAGGCTCCGCTGGAGGCGCGCTGTCCTGCGCATATGCGACGCTGCCCCCGCCCAGTATCCAGGCGATCACCGCCGCCGACACGCCGAGGCGCAGCAAATGAAATCCCGCGGCACCGCGGCCCGCAACTTGTCCGTTCATCCCATCCTCCCCGATGGCCGGATTCCCGGCTCGTTTCGGTTGGAGAGGCGCAAGGCGCCACCCCGGTCGTGCCCCGCTTCTTTGAGGCGGTTTGCACTATTCAGGGTTACGACCTCCGGGCCGATGCGTCAATATTTTTAAAAATATGTACTGTTAATGAGTTGACGCTCTGCCGGCAGCGGCAATCTCGTCGCGAAATGCACTTCGCGCGGCGGAGAGTTGCGCAATCGGGCTGCCTGTTGAAAGCGCGCGGATCTGCTTTCCGATGAACACTGCCTGCATCCGCAGCGCGTCGAAAGCGGCGACATCCTGATTGAGTTGCTCGAGCTGGCGACGCCATGCCTTTGCCTGGTCGGCGATCACGCTCCACACGGCCGAGCGCAGGTCCAGCCGCCGCGCCGACTCGACGCCGATTGAATAGATCGCGATCGCGGCGCGGCCGTGCTGCGTCACTTCGCGGACGAAAACGGCGGCAGTCAGGTCGGCGAGTCCGTCGAGTGTCAGTCCTGCGCCCCCTGCCGAGCCGACCATGTCACGGTAGCGGTGCTTGGAGCGTGCGAACAACTCGGCTTCCGCGGCCTTCAGCAGGCCGTCGATCGACCCGAAATGATATGCCGGCGCCGCAATGGTAAGACCGCATTCCTGCGCCACGGCCTTGTAGGTGACGGCGCCCGCACCGTTCGCCACGAGCAGCGCGATCGCACCCTCCAGGATGCGCTCACGCGTTTCACGCGCCTTGGGCGTTCGCCGTGCAGGCGGGGACGGCCCGGCCTCGGGCGCGGAATCGCGCGGTGCCCAATGGATGACGGGATCGGCGCCTGCGGCGAAAACCGCGGCGACCTGCTCGGGCTTGAGCTCGAGCGGCAGCGTGATGAACAACAGGCCGATGGCGGTGTCGATGCCGGACACGACCGCCTCATCGCTCAACTCGCCGTACATGGCACGCGCCAGATCGCTCCACGCCTCGAACAGCTTGCCGAACCATTCGTCTGCGATCGCATGGCCTTCTGCAGTACGCGCGGCCTCAAGGATGATCTCGCACCACGCGAGCGCCAGCCGCCGATATCGGCCGGAAGCGTTGGTCAGCAGCTTGGTGACGAAGCCCGCAAGATCGGGCGCCCTGCCCTTGCCACGGCGCTGCCGCAGGGCCGCACGACGGAAAGATTCGACATAGCCATCGAGCAAGCGCCGGGAAGCATCGGCGATCATCTCGCCCTTGGTGGCATAATGATAGGTCGTCGCGGCAAGCGACACTCCGGCCGCCGCGGCAACCAGGCGATGCGTCACGCGGCTCGAACCCGCTTCGGCGAGCAAGGTGATGACGGCATCGGCGATCCGGGCTTTGGTCCGTGCCGCGCGCGCGGGGGATCCGGGCTGTCGCCGCTCTCGCACCGACCCGTCGGTCGCCATGCGTTCGCTCGATCCAACGTTCTTCGGCATCACCAAACCATATTCCTTAGCGCTACAGGGGCACTAGTCTTCGCGACGCTCCAACGATGCGCGGCACCGCGCCATCAGCACTCCCTCGAGAAGAAGGCCGCAAATCACCTACGCCATTCAGGCGGCATGTTTTAAACAATTGTACAATGAATGCCACCCGAGGCCAGGCGCGAGCGCCACCGCTCCATTTCGCAACCGACGGGCTCTTCGGCCACATCAACGAAATGCGCTCCCGGTGCCGATACGCATGCCGGGATCGCAGCAGTGACGGGAGGACCGTCGCGGTCCACCGGGTGGCAAAACATACGTCGCGACGACAGCCGGGCCGAGCGATTCAGCCGGCGCAAAACCCGAGGCAAATGGCCGAGATTTTACGGAAAGAGGCGCGGCATGACCGCCCTCTGCACGCAAAATCTATGCATATGTGTTGATTGCACTGGCTGGGGCGGCAGGATTCGAACCTGCGAATGACGGTACCAAAAGCCGAAGCCACACCATCCCAACAATCCGAAAACCGCAGAATTCTGCGACCCCACAAGCATACCTGGTTCAATTCCGCGGACCTAGAAAAAATGGGATACAAACCAGGATACAAACGGGCGGTTTCATGATTGGATCACGGTTCGAAATTAATGCGCCAGACCGCCGCAGATAGACTGTACGCGGACACCAATTCACGACATCTGAAACGCGTTGGCCGCAATCTAGGGAGGTCTGCCCGTCGGCGAGCATGTGACAACGGCTGTTGGCTGCGTACGATTTCACAAATAGGGTTGCCGTGCACTTGCCCGTTCGCGCAATATTCTGCGACCGCATCGGACATTTTCAGGAGTAGCCATGAATATTGGCCTTGGGTCCTCCGCACTGGCAATCGCTTTGGCATTAGCACCAGCCGCCCCGCTCCGAATGCAAGGCATTGGCTATCGCCCCGCAAATCTATGGGGCGGATATAGTGAGAAGGAGATCCGGCCAGGTGTCTTCAGGGTTACCGCTCGGTACAACACGGTGTCCGGCGGTGTCGTCATGGCGACGGCCGCAGCCAACTACCGCTCAGCCGAATTGATGAAGCAGCGCGGCTTCGCGTTCATGCGCGTACTCAAATACGGCGGGTTCGAGCTGGGAAGCCCAACGGGAGCGCTACAAAGTTATGGCCAGGGGCCCGGTTACGCGCATTTGCTCGTGCGTGGCGCAGCCGGCCCCGATGACCGAACCGGATGCGAGATGAACCGCGCGGATCGGTGCGAAACGCTCTCAGTAGACGTGGTGCTGGAGAAATGGCGCCCGTTCATACGCAAGTGACACAGCCCCTATCTCGAGTGAGATCGCCTCAGGGCCATGCGGGCGCAATGCCCCCTCCATCAAATGCTGAGGCTGGTTTGCAAGACAGCGACAGAAGAACCATTATGACGCAGAAAGAGCTGAGGAATGACTTTGTCCTGGAAACGACACTTGTGCTCAGCTCGCCATATGAGATGATTCATCACTGTCATTATCCGGGACAATTGACGTGAAGAGCACCTTGGCTTTGCTCGCCGTTACTCTTTCGGGCTGTCTCTCGGCACCGATAAGCAACGCCTCGATCGATGGCATGAGAACCCCATCCATCCGCCCACTTCCGACGAAAGGCACGCCCATGCCCCACGAGTCCGATCTCAAGATTCTCACCCTCTTCGACCTATTCGTTCAATCATCTCCACCGACACGAAAAGCGATAGAGGAAAAACTGGGACAGGAGTTCTCTCGATCGGGCGGGCAGGATGCGCCCTTTGTCATTGGCAACGCGCATCTGGAGGAAACAGAGCTCTCGGATGTGACGCTCATCGAAGGCGGCAAGGCTACGGTTGCGAGACTCTCCGCCGATATCGGGGGAACCTGCATTTCCAGCGAAACCATTCTCGCACGCTATGGCTTCGACTCGGTACGTACCCCCAGTGGCCATTCAAGCGCAGAACTGACCTATTGGCGACGTAACACCAAAGGGGGTCAGGTCAGCTTCGGCTTCGATCAGGGCGCAGCCAACTGCCTGAAGAGCATCGTGTTCGACGCATCCTCCTGATCGCTTCTTGCGATGCCGCCTGCTCGCGGCCGCGGCATCGCCACCAACCCCTACATCGGCGGAACCCTGAGCAGCGGCTGCGCCTTCTGCAGCTTCTGCGGCGTCAGCAGCGGCACTGGCGGCTTGGGGAAGATATACTTATTCCATGCAGTTATCTTAGCATTTTCACCAGTAATAGATGCATTATAGGCAGAAATCTTCTTGTTATTTGAAGCAATAATAGCATTATTTGCAGTTATTTTTACATTTGTACTAATTATACTATTCCTAATTGCGTCATAACCATCGCTATAATATTGCGTGTAGGTCTTGGTCGGCGCAGTCGACGGATTGTTATTGGCGTAGATCGCCCCAATCTGGTCGAGCACAGCCGTGGTGGGATTTTTTCCCATCACTGCCGAATTGGCATCGAATATCGCCTTGATCGTGGTCCCCGTTGATCCACCCACGACAATCGAGTTGGGAAGTGCCGTGTTTATTTCCTGATTGATTGTCAGCTCGTTCCAGGTGGCAAAGGCCTCACCGCGCATCTTTCCTTGGATGTAGTCCGCACGTGAAGTCAGATTATCCTTCCCGGTGTATAGGGCGTGGCCGATTTCATGACCCAGAGCATCGACCACGTTTCCGGCGCTATCAAAGCGATCCTGGGAAATCACGATTCTCCGGTGGTCAACATCCGTGTAGGTGCCCTTACCAGCCGGCCCGATCTCAATCTTGTATCCTTTGGCGTTCAGCGTGGCGATCTGGGCCAACGCGCTGGGCGAATTTGCCAGGAGCTTGCCTACGTCGGGGCCAAGTATGGTCTGGAAGTCCTTGATGGCCCCGATGGTACCGGCCGGCGGCGCTCCGGCCGGCACTGGCGGAGTGGTGGTCGGCGCGGTTTGCGGCGCACCGCCTTCGATCTCCCGGCGCGTGGCCGCATCGATCAGAACTACGTCGTCCGGACCGAACATCTCCGCTGCGAGCGCGTTACCGAGCGTCCGCCCAATTGCTCCCGGGAGCGACGCGACGATATTGTCGCCGAAATCAGTGCCCGTGAGCAGGGATCTCGTGGCGGCCCCAGCCAATACGCCTGCGGCGCTGGACGCCAGGCTGTTGGCCAGGGTCGCATGGGTACGCCCCTTGATTGAGCCGTCATCGCCCTCGTAGATTTCGCCCTTCTGCCCAGGAAGGGACCGACGAACCGCACCTTCCACACCGGCGGTAATGCCGGCGACGGCGACGCCCGCCCAATCGAATTTCGGCTGCAGCCCCGTCACCACAGCGACACCTTGGGTAATTGCGTTACCCAGCGCGCCACGAACGGTATTGCTGATGAAGTTGTCGGCCTTGAGGAAGCTGCCGACCTTTCCGCCGATGCTGCTGAGGCCGCCTCCCACTCCGCCGCCAATTGCTGCCAGCGCCACGCCCTTGAAACTGAACTTGTCCTGCAGCCCTGTCGCCACCGCAATGCCTTGGGTGACGACGTTGACCGCCGCGGCGGTGAGTGCACCGCTCAGCACCGGCCCGAGCGCCGGGGCGATCGGGGGTATGATGAAACTCACCACAGCGCCGATCACGGCCAGCAGTACTTGACCAAAGACGCCGCAGCCGCTCTTCTTCTTCGCTGCTTTCTGTGGCTGCGGTGTCGTCGGGCTGGTATCGCCCAGGATCGAAGCGGGGTCGTAGGGGGTAAACGTCGTTGCGCTATTCGACGAGCGTATCACGCCCGAAGGGATAGTCAGCGCCTGCCCTTCGACCAGTCCACCCGCGCCGGAAATGCCATTGGCCTCGGCCAGTTGATACCAGAGCGAACTGTCACCCCAGAGTTGTGCAGCGATCGACTGAAGGGTGTCGCCGGTGCGTACGGTGTAGCTGCCACCAGCGCCCCCCTGATTATAGCTGGTGATGCCGGTGAAGCTCTGGTCAAAATCGGCATAGGCTGAGCCATAGGTCGAACCATTCTGGAAAGCGCCGTTGCCGGGCGTCCAGGTTCGCTGATTGATCGAGCTCTGATAGTCGGTGTTCTGGGTGCCGTTGTTGCCGGTATACCCCATCTGCTTGCCGTTGAAGCGATACCAGACCTCGTGCGGATCGCCTTGGTTGTAGACATTGTCATACTCGTCGCGCCGGATCGTCTGACCGTTCATGTCGTTGGTGAACGAGATAGAATGGGGCCGTCCGTCAGCGACATACACCGAGGTCAGCTGCCCCGACGCGCCATAGTAGAATGTCGAGGTCTGGGTGCCCTGGCCCGACTGCGTATAGCTCGTGCTCGCCTGCACCGCACCGGCATACCAGGCGAAGTTGTTCGAGGTGGTCGAATAGGACTGGTAGCTGCCGTTCTTATAGTTTGAGGTCGATATGCTCACCGCTGCGCCAAGCGCATAGTTCGAACCATAGCCGAAATCGGTGGAGCTGTAGGTCGTGATCGTGTCCGCGCCCTGGCGCTGGACGGTCACCTCATAATAGACCTGCCCCTTGTCGTTATACGTCAGCGTCCGGTCATAGGCGGCGGTGTTGCCATCGCCCAGCCAGTCGATCTGATGGTAGAGACGGCCCATGCCGTCATAGTAGTAATTGGCCTTGAGCGCCCCGGTTCCGGGCGGCGAGGTAACGGTGACCGTGCCATCACCGTTGTCGTAATAGCCGCTCTGCGCGATGCGCACCGTGGAGAGGTGGCCATCGGCATCGTAGCCATAATCCTCGCGACTGTCCGCCTCATAGGGGACGTCCTGGTAGCCGTAGTTGTAGCCGCCCCAACCGCCATACATATTGGGATCGTAATATTCCCAGTAGACCTGCCCATAGGCAGTGACCGTGCGCGTCGACTGCACACGCTCGCCCGCGGCGTTGTACGCAAGATCGACACCCTGATAGCCGCGAACGACGCCGCCGGACTGCTGCCCCTTCGAGGTCACGACCCGGTTCATCGAGTCATAGCGGTACCAATAGTCCTGGGTGGTCTGGTACGACGCGCCTCCATTCTGATCGAGCACGTAATAGGTTGCATAGGAGCGGCGGACATTGCCGTTCGCATCGTAGCTATACGTGATGCTCGCGGCAGGCGTGGTGCTGTTTCCGCTCTCGCTCCAGTTCGTCACCCGGCCGAGCGCATCGTAGCTGGCGGCACCGTTCTGATAGGTGATTACGCTGCTGGAATATTCCCAGTTCGAAACCCAATACTGGTCATAATAGCCATAGTCGTAATTATATTCGTACCAGCCATTGTCGTACCAGCCGCCATTCTCGACCGTATAGCTCTCGGTCAGCTTGTTGCCTGCGGCATCGTAGCTGTAGCTGGTTTTGTTGATCTGATAGGTTTCGCCGAAATTGTTCTGCGCGCTGGTCGGCGAGCCATAACCGCTCGTCATCGCGCTGATCAGGCCGGTGTTGAGATAGTCGTAATTGACCGTCTCACCGCCGTAGCGCTGAACCATCCGGCCGGCATAATCATAGTTATACCAGGTGCCGTGGCCACCGAGATCCGAGGTATAGAGGACATGTCCGAACATGTCCTCCTGCTGCACCGAGCTACGACCATTGGCGTACGTCGTAGTCTGATACCAGCCACCATAGCTACCGAGACCATTGGTCGACTGCCACGACCAGGCATAGCTGGTCGTGGTGGTATCGCCGCCATAAGCGACCTGACTGATGACACGGCCCTGCTGGTCATAGTCGGTCCGCTCGACATTCGCCGTGCCGTAATAGCTGTTCCAATGCCGGATGCGTTGGCCCAGCACGTCATAGGCATAATATTCGGCCTGACCGCTCGGCCGCGTTACCTGGGTGAGCCGCCCCATGCCGTCGTAGTAATTGTTGGTCTGCCGGCCAACTTCATCGACGACGCTGCGCAGGTCGCCATAGCGATCATAGCCATAGGTCACAGTGCCGCCATCGGCATGGAATTCACGCGCGACCAGCGCTTCGCCCTTGCTGTAACCTGTGCCGGCGAGGAGGCGTCGGGTCGTCAGATTGCCATTGGCATCACGCACACCGATCGCGCGGCCGGAGAGATCATAGTAGTAATATTCGGTCGGATTAGTCCAATAGCTGTAGCCATATTCGGTGGTTACAATCACCGATGGTCGCTGAACCGAAGTAACCCGGCCCATGCTATTATACGTGTAGTTCGTCTGGTTGCCGCGCACGTCGCGCTCCCAGAGTGCCTCGCCGAACGCGTTATAGCCGCGGGCCGTGCTGATATTGACGATGCCGCCCGATCCGCCCAGCTGGCGCTGCGTCAGGATCGTCGCAGTCGCCTGGTTGCGGCGGTCATAGGCGTTGATAGTGATGTTGACGCCATCGACGTAAACCTGACCGAGATAATAGGCGAAGCCATAGGTCGCGCCCGAGATCGCGCCATCAAGGGAATTGGCCCCTATCCAGCTACCCTCGCTTTCAATGGTCGCGGTCTGGTTGCCGACGCCGTCATAGATGTAGTAGCGCCAAACGCCGTCGCCCGAATTGGAGCGATAGAGCCGGCCAGCACCATCATAGGCGAACTGTTCCTGCCAGCCGCCATTGATGCCGCGCTGTGACACCTCACCATAGGCGTTGTACGCAGTCTGCTGGATATCGCCCTTGTTGAAGGCCGATCCATCCCAGACCCCGACGGCTTGCGAGGTCATCCGGCCCAGTACGTCACGCGTATACAGGACGCCCTCATAGGTCGTGCTGCCGCCCGAATGCTCGCGTGTGTAATTCTGCCGGACAACGTTGCCCGCGGCATCGTAGTAATAGGCCGTGGTCGCGCCGTTCGCGTCGATCATCCAGTCGAGCCGCTGGCCCATGCCGTAGCCGTAACGGGTGACGCGCCCCGCCTGCCCGGCATCTTCCACGCCTTGCTCGGTCCGCGTCAGATTGTTGAGTCCGTTGTAAAAATAGCGAACCGTAGGCCGGATCACGCCATAGACGTTCATCTCGCTATAGGCACCGCGGCGTTCGGCGATCAGACGCCCGCTGGCATCGTAGCTGTAATCGACATAGTCGCCGGTCGACTCGGTCTTGCGCAGGACCTGGCCAAGCTCATTGTAGCTGTAGCTGACTGTTGCGGTGCCGTAGGTGCCGTAGAGCTGCCCATATTCGTTCACCCCATAGGAATCGACGGTCGAGCGCTCCTCGGTCAGGCGGCGGCCGTTACGATCATAGGTAAAGTTGGTGACACGATCATCGCCAGAGACAGCGGGGTCGTAATAGCCATCGATCGCTTTGAGCGCCCAACGACGCTCATGGACGACATTACCCTGCGCATCATAGATCCAGCCGGTGATATAGCCTTCGGCATCGATCTGCCGGGTCTTCTGACCCAGCGCGTCGTAGCGATAACGGGTAACCCCACCATTCGCATCGGTCACCACGCGGAGATTGCCGACCGCGTCATATTCGTTGGTCGTGACCAATGGCGCGGTGGTCGTCACGAAAACCGAGCCGTTCCAGCTGCCGGTCCGCACGCCGCTTACCGTCGTAGTGCGCAGGCGGTTCACCTGGTCGTACGTGTAGCTCGCCTCGCGATATTCCCCACCCGGCGCAGCGGGCGGCGTGCCGCCTGCAGTCGATGGCTGGGAAATCACGGTGCCCCAGGTACGCGACCTGGTGAGATTGCCGACTGCATCATAGCCATAGGTGGAAAGCGTGCCGGTCGCGTTGATATCGGCGATCTTGCGATTCAGGTCATCGTAATAGAACAGCGTCCGCGCGCCATTGGCATCGACCACCTCGATCAGGTTGCCGCGCGTGTCATAGGCGTAGCGCTCGATCAGGTTGGTGTAGAGCGCACCTACATGGTTGGCTTGGTCGACATACAGGACGGTATCGCCCCGCTTCTCGATCAGCCGATCCGCCTTGTCATAGATGAAGCTAGTGTAGCGCTGTTCAGCGAGACCCGCCGCCTCACGCATCCACACGCGGTTGCCGCGCGCATCGTAGCCGAAGGTATTGGTCACGGTCGCCGAGATGGCGCTGCCCCACATATCGACCGAGGCCATCGGCAGCGTCTCGGAAACGAGCAGGCCGCGACGGTCATAGGCGTTAGTAGTGGTGCCGCCGGCTTTGTTGCGCACCGCGGTGCGCTGACCAAAGGCGTTGAGCGTATATTGCTCATAATAGCCCAGCGCGTCGATCGTCCTGGTCAGGCGACCAAGCCTGTCATATTCGAACTGAGTGACCGCATCGCGCGCGGAATCAGGCGTATAGGCTGGCCAGGTGGCGGCGGATGCCGCGTTGTATGCCTTGTTATAGAGCTGCTTCACCCAGGCGATTTCGCCGAACGCGTTATAGCCCGTTTCGATAACGTCGTTTTCCGCGTCGCGCGTGGCGATCACGCGGCCGGCATTGTCATAATAGCTGTAGCTCGTGTTTCCGAGCGCATCGGTAACGCTCACCCGCTCGCCAAAGGCGTTGTAGGCGAAATCCGTCGGCGAGCCCTGCGCGTTCGTCTGTCGCGTCAGGCGGCCGGCATGATCGTAGAAGAACGAGGTCGTGTGCGCATTGGGGTCGTTGACCGCGACCAGATTGCCCAGGCCGTCATAGTTATAGGTGGTGATCGCCTGCTCGGCGGTGCCATAGGCGGCATATGCTGCGGTCTTATGGCCTGCCTGGTCGTAGACGTAGAGCGTTCGGCTATCGTCCTGCGAACCTTCCGAGCTGATCTCCCAGGCGAGAAGGCCGGTGGCATAATAGTAATAGCGCGTTGAACGCCCGGCCCCATCCACGACCAGCGTGACCTGACCGCGCGAGTCATAATAGGTGCTCGTATGAGTATAGTCGCCACTCTGTGCGTTGCTTGCGGTATCGATCGTCCAGCTGTCATTGGGCGATACCGGCGTTGCCCAGCGCATTAGGGTTACGACGCGGCCCTCGGCATCGTAATCGGTACGGGTGATATATCCTTCCGCATCGATCGTGAAACGCAGGTCGCCATTGGCGGCATAGTAGTAGCGGGTGATACGGTCACTGGAGCTGGGGCTGCCGGCAGCCCAATTATCCCAGTCCGCCTTGCTGTACAGGCCAATGCCCGCCCAGGTGTTCGCATGCTCGGTCTTGCGCGTAACCTTGCCGAGGGCGTTGTAGGTGAAGCCGATCACGCCGCCGGCAGCGTCGATGGTATAGGCTACCCGGCCGGCATCATCGTAGATCGCATAGTTTAGGCGGTTCGCCGCATCGTTGGCGAGGCCAGCCACCGCGCTCTTGACCGAAGCGAACGTGTAGCTGCCCAGCACCGGGATGGTAGCGGCATATTGGATTGTCTCGCGCACCGGGCCGAAAGCGCTGTAGAGCCAGCTCGAATATTCATAGATATATTCAGTAACGTGGTTCAGCGGGTCGATGGTGAAGCGCAGATTGCCCTGCTGATCATAGACATAGCGTACCGAGCGATCGCTGGTGCTGGTACCGACGCTATTGATCAGTGCCTGGAAACTGCTCGAGGCGCGGTAGACCGCGCCAGTGACGTTGGCATAGGCGATCTCCTGCACCTTCTGCCCGGCACCGTCATAGATGGTGCGGGTCAGGAAGCCTTCGCCGTCCAGCGCGCCGATCACCCGTCCTGCCTTGTCGTAAAAGATGCGCGCCACACTGTCGCCAGTACTGGCAGCTGGCAGCCACGCGCTCGGTCCGTTCGCCTTGAACGCGTCGAGCTGACCGGTGGTGAGCTTGTTCACATAAGCGGTGGTCTTCACCAGACGCCCGGAGGCATCATATTCGTACGCGGTAACCGAACCATCGCCCTCGATCGCTTCGATTACCCGGCCTTCCTTGTCATAGACCGAGAAGGTCCAGACATCGTAGGGATCGCTGCCAGGCCGGATCGCCGCCATCTCAACGGTCGTGTTCGGATCGTTGAGCATCGAGAAATTGCCGCTGCCGAGCGCATAGTGCACCGTGGCGACGAGCTGGTTATTATCGTTGTACCGATACTCGGATACCTCGCCGGTCTGCGAGATGTCGGCGACCTTCCGGCCGACCTTGTCGTAGAGATAATAGAATACCCGCCCCGTGGCGTCGGTCATCTTCCGGACGCGGCCGTCCTTGTCGTAAAGATAGGTCGAAGTACCGCCCTGCACGGCGTTGCCGCTCTCGGTGAAGCTGACCAGATCGCCAGCCTTGTTGTAGACCGAGGTCTGGACAGCGCCACCGGCAAGGGTGACAGTCGTGGTGGTCGCCGCATCGTTGAAGACGAAGCTCGTCGTCCCGCCGTTCACGTCGGTGCTCGAAGTAAGACGACCGAGCCCGTCATATACATAGGTGGTGGCGTTCTGTCCCGCGGCCACCGAATAGAGCAGCCGGCCGGCGGTATCATGGGTGAAGTATTCGTGGGTGTAGCCGCCAGCAACCGAGCCCGAGCCGGATGCGTTGGCTGCGCCATAGGAGATGCGCTGCGACATGTTGCCGCGCGCATCATAGACGAACTGGACGATCTCGATCTCATTGGGATTGGCGACGCTGCCAACCCAGTTGCTCATGTCCGTCGGCGTCGGCGCGAAGGTCGCCGACAGCCCGCTCACATCATATTTGGTGCGATAGGTCTGGGTATAATTGACCTGCCCGAAACCGTCATAATCATATTCGACGACATTGCCCTCGGCGCTGATCGTGTAGCGCAGCCGACCGGCGCCATCATAGACAAAGCGCGTGGTATGGTAGTCGGACGAGGAATCCTTGTCCGAGCCCGCGCGTGTCTCGGTGACGACCTGATTGAAGCCATTATAGGTGCGCGTGACCAGGTTGCTCAGCCGATCGCTCTGGCTGGTGACATTCCCCCACCCATCATAGCCATAGGTCACGGTTTGACCCATGGCGTCGGTGACGGTGCTCAGATTACCATTGCCGTCATAGCCGAACTGCACGACCTGCTGCGCCGCCCCGGCCGAAGCCGGCGGCGCGACAACCTTGGTCAGCTGGCCGGCGCCGTCATAATATAGAGTCGTCGCCTGGTTGGTAGGATCCGTGACGACGGAATAGCCCGAACCATAGGCGATGCTGGTGGTGCGCGTGTCGCCCGCCGCCGCGGTCTGAACCATGCTGGTGACCCGATTGGCCCCGTCATAGCCGATCTCGAGGATCGAACCGTCGCTCTGCTCGATGCGCGACACCAAAGTGCTCGACCCGACATAGCTGTACCAGGTCGAATAGAAGGTACCGCCGCCGGCGGCGAGCTGGACCGCGACCTGCGAGAGCCTGCCATAGCCGTCATAATTGTAGACGGTGGAGGTGCCGTCGCCCGAGATCACCTCGCTGATATGGTTGCCGCTCCAGACATAGGTGAGCGACTCACCGTTGGAGCTGCTGATCGAGGTCAGCTTGTCGGCGCTATAGCCATAGGTGATGCTGTTGCCATCCGTATCGGAGATGGTCTTGAGGCGATACCATGACGTTACGCCGTCGCTCTGATAGGTCTCGCTGATCGTTGCGTTGCTGCCATCGGTGCGGGTAAAGCCCGAGCCGTTCCAGACGATCTTGTCATATGCCCCGCCTCCGTCGGTCGTGACATAGGCCGAGCCGTTCCAGGCATAGGCGACGTCGCTGCCGTCGCCGCTGCGATAGGTGATCGTGCTGCCGGCGCCGTTCAGCGCTCCGTTGAGCTGGAGGACGCGCTGCGTGCTCTGGCGCCAGTTATCGCCATTGTCGTCGCTCTGGTTACCGAGGCTGTTATAGGTCCGGCTCACATCGATGTCGGGGCCGCGACCCGCCAGGAACTCGTCCTGTCGGCTGATCAGCAGATTGCCATTTGCCGCATTGAGGAACAGCTGCTCGCCGCTGCGTCCGAAGCTGGCCGAACCCAGCAGCCCCGACGAGCCCAGCGTGCTACCCGAACCGCGCTGGAAACCCGCACCCGCGCCGGCGAAGATCGCAACCATATCATCCCCCAAATACGGTATGGACGGCAAGGCTGGCCGTCCGGTCGTTTGGAGATCAGCGGAAAATCGCGATCGTTTAGCGCGATGGCACCACTTCGGTTGCGATCACCGGAAATTAGCGCCGAAGCCGTTGAAATATGGGCTTTCGCATTGCCTGTGCCCTTTGGTCCATTATGGTTAATCGCGGCAGCGGGGGGATTCGCCAGAATCGGCGCGGCCAGATCAATCCGGGGGGGATCCGTGGAAGCCGACCGCGCGCTTAACTTGCTCGACGACATGCTATGGAACTGCCTGATCATCGCCGGGCCGGTGTTGCTCGCAACGCTGGTGGTGGGCGTATTGATCAGTGTCCTGCAGGTGGCCACACAGATGCAGGAAATGACCCTGAGTTACGTGCCCAAGTTGCTCGTCGCTGCGTTGCTGCTGATCACCCTTGGTCCATGGATGATCGCGCGGATCACCGACTTCGCACGGGGGCTCTACCTGGTAATCCCGACGCTCGCCGGTTGAGATCATGGAAGACCTCACCGACCAGGCGGTGGCGGTGCTGCTGCTGAGCCTGCGCATCGCCCCCATGCTCGGCTTCGCGCAGCCCTTCACGCTGCTTCGCATCCCCGCGATGGTGCGGATGATGCTTGGGATAAGCCTGGCCGCCTGGCTGGTGCACGGCAATCCCGAAGCAACCTGGCGCGCGCCTTTCTGGGACGCCGGCCTTCCCATGGTCGCCGCCGGCGAGCTTTTCCTCGGTGTTTCCCTCGCGCTTGCCCTCCAGCTGGCCTTCGCCGCCTTGCTTACTGCCGGACGCACCATCGACATCCAGGCGGGGTTCGGCCTAGCCGTCCTGGTTGATCCCACCACGCGAAGCCAGATGCCGCTGGCCGGCACGCTCTTCGCTTATGCGGGTGCCGCGGTGTTCTTCGGGATTGGAGGGCCGCAGGACCTTTTGGCGGTCTGGGCCGCGTCGGTCGAGAAGGTACCGCTCGGCGCAGCGAGCCTCGGCGGAGATCCCGCACCGATGCTCGAATATATGGGCGCGGTGTTCCTGATGGCGATCGGGCTCGCGGGTATTGTCCTCCTGATATTGTTCCTTCTCGACCTGATCGTTGCCTTTCTCTCGCGCACCCTCCCGCAGATGAACGTGCTGCTGCTTGGTTTCCAGGTGAAAGCAATCGCGACCATGGCCGCCCTGCCTTTCGCGCTGTCCTTCTCGGGTGCGCTGTTCGCGCAACTGATGCGCGGCGCCCTCGAAGTCATGCCGCGGCTGATCTGACATGGCCGAGCAGGAACAGAATCGCAGCGAGGCCCCCACCCCTTTCAAGCTGAAAAAAGCGCGCGAGAAGGGCATGGTCGCGCGCAGTGCCGAACTGGGCTTTCTCGGAGGGCTGATAGCGCTGGCCGGGTTCGGTGCGGTCGCGGGGCCGGCGATGCTGGAGAAGTTCGCCGAGTTGATGCGCCGCAGCTTTTCCGCCGGAATCGACCGGGCCGGCGATCCCGAACAGGCCGGGGCGATGATCGGCGACCTTGCCCGTGCGGCGCTTGCGCCCCTCGCCCTGCTCGGCGCCACAATCGTGACGGTAGTTATCTTCCTCGAAATCCTGCAGCTTCGTGGACTGATCTTCACCGCTCAGCCACTCAAGCCCGATTTCAACCGTCTCAACCCAGCCCAGGGCTTCAAGCGCCTGTTCTCCATGCGGATGCTGAAGGAGACGCTGAAAACCGTGCTCAAATCCGCAATTTATGCCGTGGCTGCCTGGTTCGTCGTGAAGGATGCGATTGCTCGATTTTCCATCGCCGCAAGCAATGGCGATCGCCTGGCAAGCGCGCTTGCAGGCGCAGGGCTGCGACTTCTCTTCGTGTTCATCGCCATCGCGATCGGCTTCGTCATTCTCGACCAGATCCTGGTCCGCGGCGAGTTCCTCAAACAGATGCGGATGAGCCGGCGCGAAGTGACGCGAGAGACCAAGGATCGCGAGGGCGATCCCCGGATCAAGCAGAAACGCAAGCAACTCCATGCCGAGTTCGTGAAGCAGAGCAAGGGCCTGGGCGCGTTGCCGGGATCGGACCTGGTCGTCGTTAACCCGGAGCATTTCGCCGTGGCCTTGCGCTATGATCCGGAGACGATGCTCGCGCCCGAGGTCTCCACCAAGGGGCGCAACCGTTTCGCCCTGGCGCTCAAGCAGGAAGCGTTCCGCCTGGGCATCCCGATCCTCGAGCGTCCTCCCCTCGCACGCGCACTGTTCCGCGCCTGCAAGCCGGGCAATCCCGTTCCCTCCACCACCTATGAGGAAGTGGCCGAGCTCTACATCGCGCTCCGCCGCCGCCCCTCCAGTCCGGAAGCCGCATGATGTTCCCAAAGCTGTTCCGCAACCAGAAGGACCTGGTGCTTATTGGCGCGACGATCGCGATCCTCGTGATCCTGTTCGTGCCGATCCCGCCCGCCTTTCTGGATCTGGCGATCATCGCCAATTTCGGCTTGGGTCTGACGATCCTGCTGCTGACTTTCTATGTCGGAAAGCCGGTGGAATTCTCCACCTTCCCCTCGCTGCTGCTGGTGGCGACGCTTTACCGCCTCTCGCTCAATGTCGCGGCGACCCGCCTCATCCTCACCGGTGGCAATGCCGGTGACGTGATCGGCTCGATTGGTGCCTTTGCAGTGCAGGGCAATTTCGTCATTGGCCTGGTCGTCTTCTCGATCCTGATCGTCGTACAATATGTCGTGGTGACCTCGGGTGCGCAGCGCGTCTCGGAAGTCGCCGCGCGCTTCACGCTGGATTCCATGCCCGGCCAGCAGATGAGCATCGATGCCGATCTCAACATGGGCCTGATCGACCAGAAGGAAGCCGGGCGGCGGCGCGAGGAGCTGGAAAAGGAAGCGAGCTTCTATGGTGCGATGGATGGCGCCTCGAAGTTCGTGAAGGGAGACGCGATCGCGGGCATCATCATCCTGCTGATCAACATCATCGCCGGCTGGATCGTAGGCGTGAGCCAGATGGGCATGGAATGGTCCGAGGCGCTGTCCCATTTCACGCTGCTGACGATCGGTGACGGTATCGCTACCCAGCTTCCCGCGCTGATCATCTCGATCGCCACCGGCATCATCGTCACGCGCTCGGCGGCCGACAAACAGCTTTCCACCGAGATCTTCCGACAGCTCGCCTCGGAACCCCGCATTCCGTTGATCGTCGCGGCGGTATTGCTGGCGCTGATGCTGATGCCGGGCATGCCGAAATGGCCGATCCTGCTCATCGGTGCCATCGCCGGCTTCGCCTGGTTCCGACTCCGCCGCCGCGGCTCCGCAGGAACCATGGCCGAGGAACTGGCGGAGGAAACCGTCACCGGGGTTGTCCCTGTTCCAGCCGTGGAGATCCGGCTGGGCTCGGAGCTCGGCCGCAGCTGGGAAAAGGAAGGGGCACTGATCGTCGAGCGGCTCGCGGGATTGCGCCGAGCACAGGAACAGGAACTGGGTATCGGGTTCCCGGCAGTGAAGCTGGTCGATGGCCAGGGCCTGGGCGCGCTCGAGTATGAAATCCGCCTGTTCGGCGCGCGCTACGGTGCCACGCGCGTGCGCCCTGACCATGTGCTGGCGATCGCCAGCCAGGGGGTGAAGGCGAAGTTGGATGGCGAGGAAACGATCGATCCGGCGTTCGGCATGCCTGCCGTATGGATCGCGCCGGAGCAGTCTGGGGCAGCGCGAGATGGCGGTCACACGGTTGTCGATCCCGTCACGCTGATGATCACGCATTTTGGCGAGATTGTACGCAGCGAGACTTCGACCCTGCTTACCCGCGCGACCGTCGCTGGATTGCTGAGCGAGGTTCGCGAACGCCAGCCCGGGCTGGTAGAGGACCTGATCCCCAACGTCCTGACGCTTTCGGATGTGCAGCGCGTACTGCAGAACCTGCTAAGCGAAGGTGTATCGATCGCCAATCTCGACCTGATCATCGAGCATCTTGTCGATCTCGCCCGTATCCAGAAGGATCCGATCGAGCTGACCGAACTGATCCGCCAGCGAATGAGCTATGCGATCTGCCACCAGCTTCGTGGCACGCATGGAGACCTCGCGGTGCTCAGCCTGGATCCGCGCGTCGAAAACCAGATCGTGGCCAGCATCGGCGCCACGGGCGGCCAGGGATCCCTGGTGGTCGAACCCCGTCTTGCGGAACAGATCATCCGAAGGCTCGCGCCGCTCAGCGACGAGATGTTCCGGCAGGGCCGCGCGCCGGTGCTGCTATGCGGCGGCGAGATTCGCCGTCACCTGAAGAATCTCACCCGCCGAAGCATTCCCAAGCTCTCGATCCTGTCCGTGAGCGAGATCCCGACGCGGGTCAGCCTCAAATCCTTCGACGTGGTGCGGCTGGAGAGCTGACGTCCTTCAGCCGAAAGCCTGGCTCAGCGCGCGCCGAGCCGGGCCAGCGCCTGTGCCAGCGTCTTGCCATTCTCGCCAATCGGGGTGCGCAGCGCGGTTTCGAAAATCCGGGCGGCACGATCGGGCTTCCCCTCGCCTGCAGCCAGCAACATCGCGGCCAGCGCTCCCGAGAAGCTGTCGCGATCGAGACGCAGTGCCACCTCGGTCCGCCGCTTCGCTTCCTCGACCTGACCGTCGAGCAACTCGATCACGGCAAGCGAGCCCTGCGCCTCGCCAAATGTGTCGTCGAGCGCCAGCGCCTTCTCAAAGCGGGCACGCGCAGTCGCCCGATCTCCCGCCAGCGCATGCGCCCAGCCTGCCGCGATCCACGAGCCGAGATGGGTCCCGAACATGTCCGCCCCCTTGTCCAGATCGGCGGCGGCGGCAGCCTTGTCATCTCCCAGAAGACGCGTGAGGCCACGCCCGACCCAGGCGCGCGGCGCCTCTGGCGCGCGTGCGAGCGCTGCCTCGAACAGTTGCGCGGCGGTATCGGGATCGTCCTCGCCGAGCGCCAGCGTCCCCAGAGTGGTAAGCGCATCGGGATGATCACCCGCCTTCTCGGCGGTGCGCAGCGCCAAGGCGCTATCCTCCATGTCGATCGCCAGGGTGGATATGATGGCATTCAGTCCGCGGTGGTCGGGATGAATTTCGATCAGGGCGCGAGCGCGCTCAAGCGCGCGGTCGAACATGCCAAGCTGATGCAGCAATTGCACTTCCAGCTGCGCGGCCTGAGGCAATGCGAGGCTGGCTGGTTCATCGAGCGCGGCGAGCGCTTCCTCGAAGCGCTTCGCCATGGCAAGCGACCAGGCGAGGTTGAAGCGCACCGGTGGTGCGTCGTTTCCCGACGCAAGCAGGGTCTGGTAGATCTCGGCCGCGCGCGGCCAGTCCATTCGGCGCATCGCAATCAGCCCGGCGAGATGCTGGCCCTGGGGTGCGAGCGGCGCAAGCAGTGACTGGCGATCCAGCAGCGCCTGTGCCGCCTCGAAGCGCTCCTCGGCAAAGGCAGCCTCGGCGGTATCGGCGAGGAGCGCCAGATTGTCCGGATCCTGTCCGAGCAAATCCGCGAGGCGAAGATAGCGACTTGTTGCCGCGGCGGTCTGCTCGGTCATGCTCGGTATTCCTTCAACTGGGCGATCGCCCGTTCCATCAAGTCGCGCCCTTCCGCCGTCTCTCCGATGATCCGGCTGACCTGGTCGACAATCGCGATCATCGCGGGATCATTGCCAACCGCCTCGCCGAACTGTTCGGCGAGCAACCCGCGCACTACGGCACGGCGCAGATCCTCTTCCTCCAGCGTGTCGAGTGCGGCCAGGGCGCGAACACGGTCCAGCGGGCGAGCGGAAGAAGTCTCGATTTGCGCGGTCCGCGCCTTGGCGGAAGCGCCGCGCGCCTTGCCGGAGCGCTGCAACTGCTCCCGCAACAGCAGCAGCACCTGATCGACATTGCCGACCCGCGTCATATCAGTGCGTGGTCCCGCGCCCGAACTGGTCGAGCAGGAACGACGTCGCCGAAGCCTCCTCCTCGCCGGACGGGGTTTCCGAGGGCGCGTCCCCCGCCCCCTGGCGGCGGCACTCGTCGATGATCAGCTGCATGTCGCGGTTGAGCGGCAGATTCTCCTCGTTCACCGATATGCCTTCGCCGAGTTCGCGGATCGCTTCGCCAAAATGGTCCTGGATCAAGTGTCGCAGCCCGCGGACGAAATGCGCGAGATAATGCTCGTGCGGCAACGTATCGAGCGGCTCCCAGGTGGCCAGCGCGCGCGCCGCTTCGCCCGAAGTCAATTCGAAGAACCCGAGCTGGAAACGCGCGAGCGCAAAGTCCGGGGCAAGCGCCACCGCGCGACTTAGTGCCGCGTGCGCCTCGATCGGACGTCCCGATCCCGCGAGCATCGAACCGCGCAGAAAATGCAGACGCGCATCCTCGGGATAGGCCTCGATCAGCCTCTCGGCGAGACCGAGCTCGTCGGCTGCCCCCATCTGCATCGCCTGGAGCAGCTGCGTCATCTCCTCGTCACTGCAAAGCGTCATCTCGAACCTTTCCCTCATCGATATCCCATTCTTGTGCGCAGCTTGCCGATGGCGCTCGCATGCAGTTGCGATACGCGCCCCCTGGACAGGCCGAGCAACTGCGCGATCTGGGCAAAGCTTACGCCGTTCTCATAATGCTGGCGAACGATCACCCCCTCGCGCTCGGGCAGCCGATCGATTTCCTGGACGAGTTGGGTCTGGAGCTGGCGCCAGGCCAGGCTCTCATAGGCCCCGGGCCGCCTGTCGGCTCCGTCCTCCGGCTCGATCAGTCCCGTACCTTCCAGAATCAGGCCGACCGCCAGACCCGCGGCGAGCTCCGCAAGGGCGGCAAGCGCATCAATATTGTCGCCTCCGGTGGCGATCGAACGCAAGCGTTCCGCCTCAACCCGGCGGCGATAGCTATATTGCGCATCGATCTCGCTCATCCGGGAGGTGCCATCGGCTATGCTGCCAATGATCCTGCGCCGGGCAAAGGCGCCGAACGGGATGCCACGCAAGGGATCGAAGCGGTCGATCGCAACGAGTAGTCCCTCATAGGCAAACTGCTCCATATCCCTGAGCTCGATGCCATTGCGCGGGCGGACCCGCAGCTGGCGCAGCGCGATGGATCGCGCCAGTCCGCGGTAGCGCGTGAAGATCTGCTCCCGGCACCGGGTCTCCCGCTCATAGCGGAAGCGTCGCCATAGCGAAGCCTCGACCCGGGGCGGCACCAGCAGCAACCCAAGACCGGAGGTGACGGTGCCCCGTCGCGCCTTCATCTGAAACTTCCCAATACACCCTGCAGGATAAGCCCCCAGCCATCGATCAGCACGAACATCAGAATCTTGATCGGCAGCGAGATGGTCGCGGGCGGCACCATCATCATACCCAACGCAAGCAGGATCGATGCAACGACGAGGTCGATCAGAAGGAAAGGCAGCAGGATGACGAAGCCGATCGTGAACGAAACGCGCAGCTCGTTGAGAATGAAGGCCGGGGTCAGCTTCAGCAGATCCACCTGCTCCGGACGGTCGGGGACCGGCTCCTTGGCGATCGCATAGATCGCCTCGATGTCGCTGTCGCGGGTCTGCGCCAGCATGAAGCTGCGCAGTGGCGCACTGCCCTTGTCGATCGCCTGTTCCACCGAGACCGTGCCCGCCATCAGCGGCTTGAGCGCCTGGCTGTTCACCGCGTTGAGCGTCGGTCCCATGGTGAAGGCCGTGAGGAACAGCGCAAGACTGATCAGCACGGGATTGGGCGGGGTTTCGGGCATGCCGAAAGCATGCCGGACCATCGCCAGCACCACGACGATGCGCACAAAGCTCGTCATGCTGATGAAGATCGCCGGCGCCACCGCAAGCAGCGTGAGCAGCAACATCGTGCGCACCAGATCGGTGCTGATCCCCGGCGTGCTGGCAGCAAATGCCGTGGCCGGCATCAACAGGCCCGTGGCCACCAGGCCAACGCGTATGGCGGTCCGCCTCCGCATCAGCCCTCTTCCTCCGCATTCGGCGCGGCAGCTACCGGGCATTCGGCCTCGCGCAGCACAAGCTGGTGCTGCTGCGAGCTCAGGACGAGATATTCGCGCCCGTCGCACCGCACCAGACAGATATCGGCATATTGGCTGGCGCGGCGCGTCTCCACCACTTCGATTCGACGCTGCGCCGGCAGCGTGGCTATCAGCCCTCCGAGCCGCTTGAGATCGATCCGCCCTCCGTTTCGCTTGAGCGCGAAGGCGGCCAGTGCGGCAAGCATCAGGCACAGCAGCAACGACATCACGATACGCGTGAGCGACAGGTTCAGCGATCCGCCGCCGCCCAGCCGGCCCGGCTGAGCGAACGCCAGCGGCGCCGAAAGCAGATAGGTCAGGCAACATGCGAATGCCGTGCTCAGTCGGGCCATTGGGTGATCTCGGTCAGGCGGACGCCGAACTTGTCGCCAACGGCAACGAGCTCGCCGCGCGCGACCGCCATGCCGTTCAGCCGCAGTTCCACCGGCATGTTGAGTTGCGCATCGAGTTGCACAACCGATCCCGTCGCGAGCCCCGTCAGGTCCGCGACGGTCATCGGGGCCGAGCCGAGGAACGCCTCGAGCTCGACAGCGACATTGTCGATCAGCTTGCTGCTCACACGGGTAGAGTCAGCCTTGGTTTCAGTTGGCAGGGTTTCGGTCTTCTCGGTCACAGGGATACTCACCGGGTTGGAGCTTGGATGATCTTGAGTGCAAGGCCCGCTTCGGCCTCGACCACCGCGCAGCGCCCGCGCGCGAGCAGCGCACCATCAACGGCGAGCGGGAGCGAATCCGCTGTCCCGCTGTCGAGCACGAGTACGTCCTCGACGGCGAGACCGGACAGTTCCGCCAGGTTGAGACTGCAACGCCCAAGCAACGCTGAGAGCGATACCGCAATGCCCGCGAGCGCATCCGCTCCGTCGGCGAGCGGCCCGGTCGGCGCCGATGCCGGCAACATGGTCCGCAGGAAGCGCGCGAAACGCGATTCCGTCAGTTCAACCTGAATGGTTAGCGCTCGCGCGGCCAGTGAGATTTCCAGCCGCTGGGCGGGCCCTGCTCCCTGCCCCGCTTCCGACTGGCGCCAATCGGGCTTGCTCAGGGCGAAGAGCTGTCCCAGCCGGTGCTTGAGATCGTCGAGACAATCCTTGCCCAGCGAGCCGAGCAGCTCGATATCCTCGGCGCTTCGATTGCCGGGCGCCATGGACACATCGATCACCAGGGCACCAAGCGCCGCCGCGCCCGTCGCTGGCAGGCCAATGGCGACCCCTTCCCCGGAATCGTGCCAGATCGTCTTGCGGAGCTCGGAGCGCGGCGCCGTGACACGGGAAAATTGCCCGACCGCATAGGCAGGAGCGCCGGCGAACCAATCGCCCGACCAGTTTCCGATCTGGTCGGCGAGCATGCGCTGCACCGCAGCCGGGAGAATGGCATTCTCCGGCAGCCAGGGCGTCCAGGCAAGGGTCATCCCTGACCTCGGATGCCGAACAGCTGCTGGATCATGTCATTGGAAACACTGACGATCTGTGAGGAAGCCTGGAACCCGCGCTGGATCAGGATCAGGTCACCGAACTGCTTGGAGAGATCGACGTTGGAGGCCTCGAGCTGCTTGGCCTTCACCTGGCCTACGCGAGGATCGCCACTGCTCAGGAACATGCGCTCGCCGCTTCCCGAATAGGTGAACAGACCGCCATTCTGCTCCTTCAGGGCCTGCGGATCGCGGAAATCCGCGAGCGCGACCGCCCCGAGATCGAGCTTCTGCTCATTGGAATAGGCGAGTTCCAGATGCCCGCTGGAATTTACCGTGACCGTAGTCAGCGTACCGACACCGTGCCCGTCGATGGACGCGGATCGCAAGGTCGAGGCGGTACCCGCCGAATATGACTGAACCGACGAGAAATCGAGCTTTACGGTAAAGCCGTTCGTCGTGTCTTCCACATCGATCTGCGACGTCGTCGGATCGACGATGCTGCCGATGAACTTGAGCGTCTTGGTCGCAATCGTGGCGCCCTTGTCGTCGGTAATCGTCATCGTCCAGCTGGATATATTGGTCCCGCTGGTCGCATCCGTGCTCGAGCCGGCGACCTTCTCGAACTTGGCGGTCCATTTGTGCGCGCCGCCCGCATTGTCATAGACCGTCATGTCATTGACGGTGACGGCTGCCGTCGCGGAGGACGAGAGGTTATCGCTGAACTTGATCGTGGTGGTACCGAGCGGCGCATTGGTACGTGACTGGTCGATCGACAGGCTGACCGGGCGGCCCGAGGCATCGAGCGTCGCCAGCCGGTAATTGGTGCCCGAGAGGACGATGAACCCCTGCTTGTCGACTTCGAAGCTGCCCGTGCGCGCATAGAGCATCTTGTCGCCGTCCATCAGCACCAGGAAGCCGCCGCCGTCGATCGCCAGATCGAGATCATTGCCGGTCTGGCGCAGCTGGCCTTCGGTGAAATCGAGCCGGTTGTCACCGATGCCGACGCCGTTTCCACCGCCTCGTGAATCGGTGGAATGGGAAAGGCCGCCCTGGCTGCCGCTTCCATAATAATTCTGGAACGTCACCGTCGAACCGCGGAAACCCGACGTGTTGAGGTTGGTGACATTGTTGCTGACCTGTTCGAGCCCGCGCGAATAAGCGTTCAGGCCGCTGAGGCCGATATAGATCGCTCCGAACATGGCTTAGTTCCCCTTCCTGACTTGGGTGACGCTTGCGATCGCGAGATTGCTGATCGTGCGATTGTCGGCGGTCTTGATGGTGATCCGGGGCGAGCCATTGTCAAAGGTCACCGCAGTTACCGTGCCTGTGAGCGTGGTCGCTCCCGCCGGGATATCGACCTGGGTGCCCAGCAGGCTGGTCGCCTGGCTGGTCGCCTGGGCGGAAACGAGGGTTTCCAGCCGATCGTTCATCGTCTGGCTCTGCTGGATTTGCGAGAACTGGGCCAGCTGCGAGACGAATTCGAAATTATCCATCGGCTTGAGCGGATCCTGATAGGTCAGCTGCGTCAGGATGATCTTGAGAAGCGAGTCGAAGCTCAAGCCGAACGCGTCGGTCGCAGCACTCGACGTTTCTGCATTCTGCTGGGCGGTCTGGCCGGTATCGGCTGCGCTTACGGGCGCGGACTGCGCGATCATCCCTTTATCCCCCGGATTGGCATTGCATTGATCTGGATATGGTCGGCCCTGAAGCCATGTCGGGCGAGAAGCGCGGTAATGGCCTGGCGCAATTGACGGCGCTCGGATTCCTCCAGGCCCGCAAGGCGCGCGGTGACATGAAGGCCCAGCTCCCCCTCGCTGATCGCTACCTGGACGGGCGATTGCGCGCCGGCAGCGGCGCGTAACAACCGGCGCAGCGGATGGACCTCCGGGGCCTCGCCCTCGGCTTCGGGTGCCGACGGCGTGCTGGCGCCCGGGCTCTGGGCAGGCACCGGTGACGCGTGCAGGCCGCTGCCGTCCTCTCCGCCTGCCGCTGCCAAGGCCTGTGGCGAGGCGAGAATCTGAGACGGGGGCACCATGCCTGCCTGCACCGGTGCACCAGCCGGCAGGCCGGCCGCAGCCGGCATCCCCCTGTCCGAGAGGCTGACGCCAGCGAGAGTATCACAGGCAATCGGCTCCGCACCAAGCTTCCCTGCGGTCGCATCCGTGTTAAGAAATGCGTGGCTGAAGAACCCTTCCTGGTTGAAAACCTGCGCCAGTGGTGCCGGGGCATCGCCCTCCATGCCCTCCCTCTGGTCGATTGCGGGTTCCGGCATCGCCAGGGCAGTCCGCGGGTCCCCGGATGGAGGGAGGGGTATGGAGGATGCAAATTCCTCGACGCCAAGCAGGCGCGCGAACAAGTCACCCGGATCGCCCGCATTCCGCGAATCCCCCGGACCGCGCGGATCGGGGGGAGTGACGTTCGATTGCGGCAAGGGAGTGATCATGCACGCCTCCAAAGCAATGCCGTACGATCCGCGAGCAAGGCGAGCAGCCGTTCATCCCGCTCGCGCTGTCGCGCACGCCTGCTGTCAGACAACGCGCGATCAGCTAGCCGGCAGCGCGCATCGCCGTCGTGCCAGTCCTGCTCCGATTCCTCTCGCTGGTCCGCCATGCGCAGGCAATGGTTCCGCGCAAGAACCGCCCGCTCGCCCTGAGCGACCACGTCATCAGCTAGCGCACGCGCCAACTCGGGCGCGAAGTCGCTGCCGGCCAGATGCACACTCCAATCCTCGGCCGCGGCTGTAGCGCGCGCGTCCGCGCGGCTTGCCGCTTCTTCCGCCTCACGCTCGCGCGCGCGGGCATCAGCCAATGCCTGATAAGCGGCGAGGCGTTCGGCACTGCGCAGGAGCGCAATGTCCGAAAGCGTACGATGCGTCCGCCGATCATGCATGCCCGGCACTCCCGACGGCGCCGCGCAAGCCCGAAAGCGTGTCAGCGAAGGCGACCTTGTCGTCCTGCCCCTGACGCAGGAATGCCATCAGGCGGCTGCGCGTTGCGATCGCCTGGTCGATGTCGGCATTGGCGCCTGTCTTGTAGACGCCGCTTTCGATCATCACCCGCGCCTCATCATAGATACCAAGCTGCGAAACCGCCGTACGCGCGACGCCGGCATGCGCGGCGTCCATCAGGCGCGCCGCCTGGCGGCTGATCGATCGCGAGATATCGATCGCCGGGAAATGCCCGCGCTCCGCCAGTGTCCGCGAAAGCACGATATGGCCGTCGAGCAATGACTTCATCACCTCGACGATCGGATCGTCGACATCGTCGGTTTCGCTCAGCACCGTCATTATCGCAGTGATCGCCCCGCCCGATGTGGAGGCCCCGCAGCGCTCCACCAGCCGGGGTAGCGCCGAGAAAACATTCGGTGTGTAGGCGCGAACCGTCGGCGGCTCGCCTGCGGCCAGGCCGATCTCGCGAAGCGCCATGGCAAGGCGGGTAACGGAATCGATCACGAGCAGCACATGCTGCCCCTGGTCGCGCCAGAATTCCGCGAGACAGAGTGCCTGGCTGACGGCGCGCGCGCGCAGCGCAGCGGTCTCGTCCGAAGTGGCCGCGACCAGTGTGAAGCGCCCGGCATCCTCGCGCCGGGAGAGCGTCCGCCAAATTCCCTCGACTTCGCGCCCGCGCTCCCCCACCAGGCACAACACGCAGCGATCGCATTCGATCTGGCCGGCAAGCTGCTCAAGCAGGCTGGTCTTTCCCACCCCCGCCGCGGCGAAGATGCCAACGCGCTGCCCCTCCGCCAGCGTAAGGAGGCCGTCAATCGCCCGCAGACCGGTCGCCACCTTACGCCCTGTCGCGCCGCGGTCCAGCGGACGCAGCACCGATCCGGCAAGCGACACATGCGCATCCGCCGCAATCGGACCCATGCCATCAAAAGGCCGGCCGAGCGCGTCGATCGCGCGACCGGCAAACCCCTGGCCAACCCCTGCGGCACCGCCGCTCGGCAGTGCCTGAACGCGCGCGCCAGGCCGTATCTGACCATTGTGTTCCAGCGGCACCAGGATCAGCCCGCCATCGTCGACGCCAGCCACTTCGGCGAGGACCGCACCTCCTTCACCCGTCACTTCGCACAGATCGCCCAGGGTACAAGCGGGCCCGGTCGACTCGAGATGGCCGTGCGCTACCTTGCGCACGAAACCGACCGGACGAACCAGCTCGACATCCCGAAGCCGCTGGAGGAAGGGGTGGACCGTCATCCCGACATATCCTCCAGCAACGCCGACAACGCCTGCCATTGTTCTCGCGCATCGAGATCGATCTGGCCGAGCCGGCACTCGATCCGGCTCGCGCCTGCGCGCAGTTCGCGGTCGCTGGTCAGGCTCGAGCCTTCGAGGCCGAGCGCGCCGGACAAGACAATGAGCGCCTGGGCATCGGGGAAATCCTGCGGGCTGACCCTGACTGCGACGAGCGTCGAGCGACGCAGCGTGGCAAGCTGTCGCGCGAGCATCGCCTCCACCGGCACGGCCCAGGCTTCGACATTGTCGAACAATTTTGCCAGCGCGGTACGAGCCAGCGCCGGCGCGAGTGCGTCGAGCACCTCCAGCCGCGCTGCAAAGGCGTCAGTGCTTTCCCGCAACATCTTGTTGAGCGCGAGCAAGCGGTCCGCTTCCCGCGTTTCCGCTTCGGCCAACCCCTGCCTCAATCCTTCTGCGCGCGCCGCCTCGATAGCCTGCACCGCGTCGGCCGCATCCTGCTTTCGCACGGCGTTCAGGCGCACGACTTCCCCCTCCAGACGCGCCAGCTCCAGATCGCGTGGATCGATCTCGGGAGCCCTCCCTGGAGTGAACTCCCCCACGGGTTCCGGCACTGGCACCCCGGCGAAACGACGAACATCGCGCCCCGCGCCGGATTTGAGCAGACTGCTCATGGCCGCTTCCCGCGCGGACGCAGCAATCCACCCATCGCATTTGCAAGCGAAGCGCCGCGGCTTTCCTGTCGAACGCTCTGCCTGTCTGCCGGATTGAGGAAAATCTCGAGCGCCCTGCGCCCCCGCGGAGTGAGCACATTGTCTGGCGCCGCGATACGTGCCGCGATGTCCGGCGAATAGGGCGAGCTGGGCTCGCCGGTCGGTTCCGGGCGGCGTGACAGCTGGGCACGAATCCGGCGTCGCTCTTCGCCGCCAAGCCGGGAAAGTATCGCCTTCCGGTCAGCGCCCGGCATGGTGCGAAGCTGTTCGACCAGGCGATCGAGCCCGTCTTCAGGCAACAGCATCGTCACCCTCCTCCGCAAGGTTCAGCTGACGCCGCAGCCGCTGGGCGAAAGCGTCATGGACTTCGGGATCGAGCCGGGTTCCGTGGCCGCGAAAACGCCAAACCAGCACGGCGGCGATGGCAACGGCCGCGACGATCCACATCCACACCGGCGGCCAGCTGAAACCCGCCGGCGTCTTCGAAACCGAAGCAGTCGCGGGCGGCGCGGCGACCGGCGTGACCGGGTGCTGCTGCATCGCCGGCGCGGCGACAGCCGCATCGACCGGACCTGTCTCAAACGAGAGACTGTCGCCGGCCGGGTCGCTCATCCCGGCCGCCTGCATGATCGCCGCACGGGCAACCTGCTGGTCCTCGCTGCCGAGCGGGGCAAGGCTCACAAATACCATCCGCACGCGGAAATTGCGCTGGGCGCCCTCTCCGCTCGGCGCCCAGCCTGCCGGGGCTGCGGCATCGCCGGCCGCCGTTTCCGGCCCGGAGGCGCTCGGGAAAACCAGCACGCGCAGGCTGAAACGCAGGCCGGGCATCTGGCGTTCGATCGCGCCGCGGGCCCGCGCGCGATAATAATTCTCGATCGCCGCGCGTTCCTCGATATCCGCGGGGCGTTCCATGCCCGGGCCCAAATTTGTCACGCCCGGAGCAGGCGCGGCGCTGATCACATGGCCCGAGGCATCAAGCACCACCACCCGTGCATCCGGAAGATCGGGCACCGCCGCGGCGACCAGTTGCTGTATCCCCACGACGCGCGCGGGATCGGCGGTCTGGCCCGGCTTCATCGCGATCGTCACCGCGGCGCGCGGTTCCACCCGGTCGCCGCGGAACAGTGCCTTCTCCGGCAAGGCCAGATGAACGCGCGCGCTCTCCACCCCGTCCATAGCCATGATCGTGCGCACGAGTTCACCCTGCAGGGCGCGCTGGTAGTTGATCTTCTGCGCGAAGTTGGTGAGCCCCATGTCCGACTTGTTGAACAGCTCGAAGCCGATCTGCCCGCGCGCCGCCGCATCCGACCCTGCGATTGCCACGCGAGTGGCATTCGCCTGGTTCTCGGGAACCAGGATCGTGCTCCCGCCATTCCGCAAGAGATAGGAGACGCCGCGCTTGTCGAGCTCGGCGACGACCGCCGAGGCATCCGCAGGGCGAAGGTCCTGTGCGAGCACCACATATTCGGGGCGCCCAAACAGGAAATATCCTATCAGCAGTACCGCCAGCACGAGTGCGAACATGCCGCCAAGCAGCAACATATGGTCGCGCGCCCAGCCGGATTGTGTGGGTTCCATCGAAGCTCAGCCCGTCACAGGGGCATGTTCATGATTTCGCGGTAGCCCTCGACCAGCCGCGAACGAACCTGCATCGCCAGCTCGACCGAGAGCCGCGCCTGCTCGAGCGCCATCGTCACCTGGTGGACCGGCACGCTGTCATCGACCGCGAATTGCTGGACGAGCTTGTCGGCGGTGGCGATCTTCTCGTCGACGCCCTGCAGCCCGCGCATCAGTACATCGCCAAAGCCGACACCCTGGCCTGCTCCCGTCGAGACCTGCGCCGCGTCACCAAGCCGCATTGCGACTGGTGCGCCATCGACCGCACCGATCGCGGCCACGCCCTCAAGGCCGGTCATGCTTGCTTGCCCAGTTCGGCGGCGCGCGAGTACATTTGCTGCGCGATGCTCATCGCGGTGAGGTTGGCCTCATAGGCACGCGAGGTACGGATCAGCAGCGTCATCTCCGAAGCGTGATCGATGTCGGGATAAGTGACGAAACCATCCGGATCGGCATGCGGATGGCCCGGCTCGTAAACCCGGCGTGTGCCACCGCCCGCCATCGGCTCGAGACCGAGGACTTCGACGCCCGCCGGCTGCTTCTGGTCGGCCTTTACCAGATGCGCGAAATCCACCTGCGGCCCGGAGAGCAGACGCATTGGGCGGAAGGGATCGCCGCTGCCCGTGCGGGTCGTGTTGATGTTCGCGAGGTTCTCCGCGATCACCTGGAGGCGCTGCCACTCGACGTCGAGCCCGGTGCGGCTGATTGCCATGGCGTCCATATCAGCGGCCTCCCGACACGATGCTGCGCGCGATTTCCATCTGGCGGCCAAGGATCGAGAGCAGCGCGCCATAACGCATCGCGGTCTGCGAGGCGTTGGCGATCTCGAGGTCCAGGCGCATCTCGCTGGCGATACGCGGCATGGGAGCAAGCTCGATCTCGGGCTTCACGCCGGCGATCGCCGCCGGCCCTTCGGCCGCGGCCCGGCGCAGGCTGTCTTCGAAGCTCACGCGGATCGGCCGGTATCCCGGCGAATTGGCGTTCGCGATATTCTGCGCGGTCGCCTCGTAGCGAGCGGTCAGCCCGTCGAGCGCTTTCGAGATCAGCGCGGTAGAAATACTCTCCATCTTACCCCCACCCGTTACGCTACTGAACGATGATTTCCGCGTGCAGCGCGCCCGCGGTCCGAATTGCCTGAAGGATGCTGATCATCCGCCGCGTATCGACATGCACGCGCGAAAGAGCCTGAACGAGGTCGGCCACCGAGGTGTTGGGAAACCGGAACGAGCGGTCGGCCGATCCCTGGTCCACCTCGAGCTTGGTATTGGTAACGACAAGGCTGCGCACATCGCTGGCGAAACCACCGAGAAAATTGGGCTGCGAAGCGATATTCTCGGCGGTGACGGTCACCTTGATGTCACCCTGCGCGATCACGACGCTCGAGATCATCACGTCGCCGCCTGCCACGACGGTGCCGGTGCGTTCGTTGATCACCACGCGCGGCGAGACATCGGGTGCGACCGTGACATTCTCCAGCCGCGCGATGAAGCCGGTCAGTTCGGCCGCTCCGCCCGAATAGCGTATGCGGACCTCATCGGCATTGCGCGCCGTTGCCGTACCATAACCGAACTGGGCGTTGATCTGCTCGGCGATGCGCTGCGAGGTCGAGAAGCTCGGCCGCGAGAGCAGGAACGAGACTTCGTTACCGGCGTGCAGCAGCGTTGATTCCACTGCCGCCTCGATCGTCGCGCCACCCTGAAGCAACGCGGTGGTCGGATAGTTGCGCTGCTGCTGGTTGAGCTCGCTGTCGAACCGGTATCCACCGACGAGCAGCGGGCCCTGGGCAAGCGCATAGGCGCGCTGATCCGGGCCCAGGAGCGGCGTCATGATCAGCGTCCCGCCGGCAAGGCTGCGCGCGTCCCCGATCGAGGAAACGGTGACATCGATCCGGTCGCCGACATTGGCGGAGGGCGGCAGCACCGCCGTCACCATTACAACGGCGACGTTGCGGCTGCTGATATCCGCTTCGGTCACGCTGGTGCCCAGGCGGCTGAGGACGTTGCGTAGCGCCTGGCGCGTGACAACGCTTCGCCGCGTGTCGCCCGAGCCGGCAAGGCCGGTCACCAGGCCGTAGCCGACCAGCGCATTCTCGCGCCAGCCGTCGAAGCGGCCCAACCCCTTGAGTGGTACCGATTGCGCGGCGGCAGGCGTCATCGGCAGCGCAAGTGCCAGCAACGCGGCGGCAGCCAGTCCAAAGGCGCGCATCAACCGAGCCCCAACAGCGAGAAGAGCCGGTTCAGCAGCCCCGGGCGGGCGCTCCGCGACACAAAGCCCTTGCCGTCATAGTTGATCTCCGCCTCGGCGATGCGGCCCGAAAGTACGCTGTTATCGCTGCGGATGTCCTCGGGACGAATGCGGCCGCGCACCGCGATCAGCGTCTTCTCGCCATTCACATGCATGCGCTGCTCGCCAACGATCCGATAATCGCCATTGGACAGCACTTCGGTGATGGTGACGCTGAGCTGGGCGACCAGCCGCTCGCTCCGCCGCATCTCCCCGCGCCCCGTATAACCGCCGCCGAGCGACAGCTGTCCACGCTCGTTGAGCGAGCCTCCGTTGACGCTTCCGCCGAGATCGGTCGACTTGCGCGTGGCGTTCTGGGTGGTGTTCGACGCCTCGGCCGCCTGTTGGACGACCACGGTTATGGAGTCGCCCACGCTGCTGGCGCGACGATCGGCCGCCATGGCGGACCAGTTGCCGCCCCGATAGAGATCCTGCGCCGCGGCAGGGGTCGCCAGCAGGCCCGCTCCCAAAACGAAAAAGGCCGAGCGGATCATTGCGACCGCCCTTCGCCAGCGAGAATCAGTGGTGCCGGGAAGACCTTGCCGCTCTCGTCCTTCACGAACAACTTTCCGCCCGAACGCGCCGGCTGCATCGCGACGACGGAGCGTTCGATCGTGACCGGTCCGGCGCTGGAGCGCAGCGTGAGCGAAGCCCCCTTGCCGATCGCGCGCTCGGGCAACCGGGGCAAGCGGCCAAGATAGCTTCCAGCAGCTACCGGCTCGACCGCCGAGACAAGACCGCCCGAGCTATAACGCATCCGCGCCACCGGCCTTGTATCACATCCAGCTTCACTGATATCCGCCTGGGTCAGCGTGGCGCCCGCAGCCAGGCTCGCCGCCGCCTCGAAACACCTGCCCGGCACGCGCAATTCTGCGGCTTCAGTGCCCGGGCGCGTAGCAGTCGTGCGGATCCGCACAACCGCGCCACGAACCGCTGCGGGGCGCAGCCCCGGCACGCGTCGACGCACCAGCGCGGCGGCCTGCTCCGCCGGCAGGTCCAGCTTTGCCGTGCCTAATGGCAAGCGCATCACGATCATGTCCGCGATCCGGGCGGGCAGTCTCACGCCCCGCAGCTCGACCAGGTCGCGGACACGCAGTTCCGCCGCCTCGAGCATCACCGCCCGCTTCAGCCCCACCGCCTGTTCGGGGCCAGCTAATGCCGGCGCGGGGAAGGCAAGCGCCAGCCCCAATATAATCCCCCGCATTGAATCCCCCTAGCGCCGCAGACCGTTCGCTATGCCCATCAGCTGGTCCGCGGCCTGCACGATCTGCGCATTGGCGGCATAGGCGCGCTGCACGAGCATCAGCCGCACCATCTCGTCGGTAAGCGCGACGTTCGACTGCTCGATCGAGCCCTGGACGAGCAGCCCCGCCCCGTCCTCGCCCGGCACCGCTTCGCTCAGAAGGCTGGCATCCTCGACGCGGTAGAGCCCGCCATCGAGGCGCGAAACCGACGAAGGATCAGCGATCTTTACCAGCTGGATCTGACCGAGCTCGACCGGATCGGCGCTATCGGGCACGGTCACCCGAACCATGCCATCGCTGCCAATGGTGATCGCGCTCGCATCCGCCGGCACGTTGATCGCCGCGCGCAGTGCGATGCCGTGACTGGTGGCCAGCTGGCCATCCTCATTCACCCTGAGCGTGCCGCCGCGCCACAGCAACGACTCGCCAGCCGGCCCCATGAGCTCGATGAAACCGCTGCCATCGATTGCCAGATCGAGCTGCTGCCCAGTGCGCTCGAGCTGCCCGGTCTCATTGAGCATGAACTGGCTGTCGAGCATCACGCCGGCGGTATCGGCATTCGCATCGGCGGTTGCCCGGACCACGTCCGTCGTCACTGTATCGACCGGCCGGCTCGCCACAACATCGGCGAAGCGCAGCTGGACGCGCTTGAAGGCCGGCGTGTTTACATTGGCGATGTTGTTGGCAATGCCGTCCAGCGCTCGCTGCTGGGTCTGGAGGCCCACGGCCCCGACATAGAATGCGTCGCTCATCGCGCCTGTCCCAGGCTGGAAATCGCACGACCAATCAGATCGTCATAGACCTGGATCAGCTTGGCCCCGCCCTCGGACTCGCGCAGCGCCGTCATCATGGAAACCATCTCGTCACCGAGCTCGACATTCGAGCTTTCGACCATGCCCTGGCGGATCACCGGATTGCTGACCGCATCCATCGCCGCGCCACCGGCGGAGAAGCAGGACTCTCCGACCGGAGCGAGCGACCCCGCATCCGCCGCGGCGAACACATCGATCCGCGCAACCGGACGCCCGTCATCGAGCACGGCGCCGTCCTGCTGGATCGTCACCTGGGCATTGTCGACTACCAGGTCGCCGCCGCCTTGCTGCTGGAGAACATAGCCCTGGGGTGTCACCAGATTGCCGTCCACCGACAGCTTGAACTGCCCCTGGCGAGAATAGAGGATCCGATCACCCGCACGCAGCTGGAAGAAGCCATCGCCGCTGATCGCCAGATCGAGCGGATTGCGCGTCTCGCTGAGCTTGCCCTGCGCAAAGCTGCGGCGCACCGCCACCTCGGGCAGCGCCGACACATCGCTCTCGGCGGCACGCAACAGCTGCGAGAAGCCAACTTGACGCTTAAAGCCTGGCGTTGAGATATTCGCGACGTTATGCGCCGCAATCTCCAGCTTCTTCTCGGACGCACCGAGAATAGCCGTCGCAGCATCGACGAGCCCTGACATGAAATCCCCCTAATGTCCCAATATGAGACATTCAGGATCATCTCCCGTCAAGCCAATTCGTCGAGTTTTCCACGGTTTTGAAGGCACTTCCGGGCAGCTGAAGAGAAACCACGAGTCGCAGGAAACGCAACCCACTTGGATGCAAATCGCGCGAGCCCTGTCGAGGGGCGATTACAGCCGTTTTGGCAAAAAGGATGGCCGCGACTCGGCGCGCCTCGTCCCTCCGACGCGCCATTCTCCAACGGCGGGCAGCTAGAGAGGGAAGAGTTCCAAGCGCTTACCGGCGATCCGACACCAGAACGGCACCGGGAGGCCCCTCCCCAGTGCCGTCCATCTCCCTAAATAACGATGTGCAGACAACAGCTTAGCAGTACCTCAGAGGCACTGCCTTTCTCTTGCCTTCACTATTCTGCGATCTCAAGCGCACGAACCAACGTAGCTGCCAACCCAGTATCTCCGGCCGGAAGCGAGATGGCCTTATCCTGCATGGGATCGAAGCCATCCTTACCGCCCAAGTTTCGGTACGGGGTCACTTTGATCGCGTCGCCATTCTGACGAACACCAACATATTTCGCCACTTTTGCGAAGGTGTTCCACGATGCCACGCCAGCGGCAGCTAATAGCGGAGCGGAAAGATCGGCCGATGGCGGGGGCGTTGGAACACCTTCACGCGAGCGTGCCAACGCAGCTTCTACCGCATTTCCAACATCGACGGGTTGCGCGCCGGGAAGCACCTCAACACCTTCATCATCTACCCAGAACCCAGCCTGAGTTTGATGGGAAGTGACCACGTAAACTGTGCCTGATCGTTCATAGATGCTAACTCGCTTTGGCATTCAGCTTCGCCCTTCAAGGATAGATAACCGGTTTTACGACCACGCCGCGCGTAGCGCCATATTTGACAGCCTGATTGATGATAGCCTGCTGACTCGCGTTCCCGCTATGGGGGATCGCTAAGTCGAGCCCACGCCCTAAAATATCGTCACTTTCAATGGTGCGGCCGGCCCATGTCCGCCCGTTGAAACCTGCCGCCTTATCGACGTAGCCAGTTAAAGTACGGCTCAGCGTAGCGTCGTTGAGATAGGATGCAGCATCCAGATCGATGCTCTTGATGCTAGTCGCAATGCCATTCTCAAACCGGTCGATTGTCGGGAAATTGCTCGGCAGATTGTGCCCGAGCGCCTGTTCGATCTGCTGGCCGCGCTGGAATGGGTTGAGTTTCCATACTCCACTCTCTGCGGCGCCAACCGCTGACTCCGCCTTTGTGAGACTACCGAGACGGCTTGCACCTTTAACGCTAATGATTTCAAACAGGGTTATTCCTGTACCGAAAGCGCCTTCACCGGCCCGACCATAGTTACCGGTCGCAAGTCCATCGCCGAATGTGGCAGCGGCCATGCCGAATTCTGGTACCAGTTTTGCCGTGCCGACCGCCATGCCCAGAGCACGCTGGCGGTTGCGCTCCACCACTCCGAAATCGGAAAGGGCTCCACCAAACGCGACCTGCCGAAACCCATCCACCGCAGTGCCAGCCAAGCTATTTACGACCGCAGCCCGCCCCTCCGATGTGGCCAGCCAGCCAAATCTATCGCCAAACCCCTTCGCGACGCCCCCCAAGAAGGTCGAAGGTTGGCTAGTCGATGCCACTGCGGCGTTAGACGATCCGGCCTGAGCGCTACTGATCGTCTGCTGCTGCATGACCGGCTTGGTCTCAGCATATCTATTGATCAGCCAGTTCTCCTGGCTGGGTTCCCAATTTTTGTATTCCGAGAGGGAATGAAGAACAGAGAATTCTCGGTAGGAGAGCTTTTTTAGATTTGCCTTTGTACGCTCCTGCGCGACGACAATTATTTCGTTCTCGTTCCCCTGATACTTTCCAGCGCCTATTCCCACGCCGAGCGATTCAATCGCCTTCACGGCTGCCTGAGCCGAATGGGACGTGCCGTGCTCCATATCATCGATCGCAGAAGTCGATCCGGCCAATCTTGCATTCGCTCCTGGACCATCAAGTCGATCTGCAAGCGCTCCTCCGATGGTCTGCCCGATCGTATCCGGCAGGGCCGCGATCACATTATCGCCGAAGTCTGTTCCATCGATAAGCGAACGCGCCGCAGCATTGGCAATGGCGCGGCTCATTCCAGCCACAAAGCCCTTGGCCGAATTCTCGAGGTTGAAGCCTTTCTGGTTCGGGTTGTAGCCAAGCTTCGCGCCGACGGCGTTGCCCACGCCGGCCCCGATCCCGGCCGCCGCCACGCCTGCGAAATCGAACTTGCGCTGAAGGCCGACGGCGATCGCCGCCCCCTGGGTGACCGCACTCGTCAACGCGCCGCGCACAGCCGAGGAGACGAAGCCGCCCCGCCCCAGGAAGTCGCCGACCTTCCCGATCGTACCGCCCACTCCGCCAAGGGCCCGGGCCGCTTCGCTGACCCCACCAGCAACCCCGGCACTCAGCGCGGCCATCGCGACTCCCTTGAGACTGAAGTTGTCCTGGATGCCAGTCGCTACACCAACACCCTGACTCACTGCGCTGCCGATCGCCCCGCTGATCGCAAGACCGATGAACGACCCTCCTACCGGCAAGAGTGCGCTCACTCCGATCGCTATTGCGGCAAGCAGGATTTGCCCGAACATCCCACATTTGTTGCCCTTCTGATTGGGCTTGGGGTTGGTCGGACTGAGGCTGCCAAGCGCCTCCGCCGGGTCATAGGGCTTGAACGTCGTCGCGGTGTTGGTGTTGCGCACCACGCCTGTCGGGATGGTGATGCGCTGACCTGCGGAGAGCGTCGCCGACGCGGAGAGGCCGTTGGCTTCCGCCAGGCGGTACCACAGGCTGGAATCGCCCCAGAGCTGGGTGGCGATGGCCTCGAGCGTTTCGCCGCCCTGTGCCTCGTAGCTGCCGCCCGACGAGCCCTGGCTGAAGCTGGTCAGCGCCTGATAGGCCTCGCCGAACACAGCATAGCCCTGGCCGATCGTCGCGCCGTTGCGGAATGGCCCGGTGCCCCCAGCAGTCTGGCGGCTGTTGATCGAGGCGAGATAGGCGGTATCGACGCTGTCGTTGGTCACCTTGCCCATTTCGCGGCCGTTGAAGCGGTACCAGACCTGATGCGGATCGCCGGCAGAACTGTTGTTGTCGGATTCGTCGCGGCGGAGCACCTGGCCGACGGCATTGAGCGTGAAGCTCACCGTGCGCGGGCGACCGTCGGCGATATGGGCGCTGTTGGTGAGCCCGCCGGCAGTCAGCGAATAGGTGGTGTTCCACTGGACATTGGTGTTGCTTGCATCCGGGCGATAGGCGACCGCGGAGAGCACGGCGCCGTCCCACCATTCGAAGCCATTGGCGGTGACGGTATCGGGAACATCGGAGTCCGAGCCGTTCTTCCAGGTATCGCTGGTCGTCGAGACCACCGTACCCAGCGCATAGGTCGCCAGCGAGCCCGCGTCGTACTTGTTGGCGATATAGGAAACCAGGACGTTGTTGCCCTGGCGCGTGGTCTGGGTCTCGCTGGTGATCTGGCCCTTGTCGTTATAGGCGATCGACGAGCGGTTGAATGCCACCGTGGTGCCATTCGCCTCATAGTCGGTCTGGCTGGTGACGCGGCCCAGCAGATCATAGTCATAGTCCGCGCGCTTGACGGACGCACCGAAGCTTCCATTGGGCGTTACGTCGATCGAGCCATTGGCGCTTGCCTGCTCGCCGGAAACCCAGATCTGGTCGATCTGTCCATCAGCATTGTAGGTATAGGTCTCGACGACGCGGCCGGTATAGACCACCCGGCCGACATTGACCCAGTTATAGCCGTCATACTCCAGAGGATCGTCAGCATAGATGGTCGTACCCGAGGCGTTCGCGCGCCATCCGGTCCAGACCAGCCCGTCCGAATAGGTGCTGACCTGAACACGCTGGCCGGCAAGGTCATAGGCGATCGTGGTATCGCCGCCCTGCACCATGCGGTTCATGCTGTCATAGCGGTAGACGTCGTTCTTGGCCGCGGTGAAGCTCATGGCCACACCCTGCTGGTCGAGATAGCGGAAACTGCTGTTGGTCCGCATGACGTTCGAATTGGCGTCATACTGATAGGTGGAGCTGGCCGGCGGCGTGATCGCGGGATTGTCGCCCGCCTCGCTCCAGCTGATGAGCCGGTTGAGCGCGTCATAGACCGAAGTGGCGTTCTGGATGACGAGGCTGTTCCGGGTGCCATATTCGGTGAGTTTGTTACCGACCAGATCATAGGTCGAGCTCTGGACATAGCTGAACCCGCCCGAGGTCGTGCTGACCGTGCCGAGCTGACCATTGTTGAGCCAGGTGTAACTGGAACTCTCCGTACCCTGCGCGCCGCTGATCTGGCGCTCGGTCATCCGCCCCGCCAGATCATAGCTGGCGGTGGTGACATGCCCTCCAAGGTCGCTCTTCCAGGTGAGGTGCCCGAAGATATCGGTATATTCGGTGCCGCTGCGACCGTTCACATAGGCCGTGGTAGCGATCCAGCCTCCGAACGTTCCCATGCCGGAAGTCGCCATCGCCGCCTGCCAGCTATAGCTGGTGGCAGTATAGTCACCACCGAACGCCCTTTGGAGAGTGACCCTGCCCAGCGTGTCATATTCGGTGCGTTCACGCCCCGCATAGCCGACGACATTATTCCAGTGGCCGATGCGCTGGCCGAGGATGTCGTAGGAATGTTCCTCGACCAGGGTCCCGGCGGCGGTGGCCGGGCGCGTCACCTGGGTGAGCTGGCCCAGCTTGTCATAAGCCATGGTGGTGGTGCGGCCGATCTCATCGGTCGTCGACACGAGATCGCCGAAGATATTGTAGCCGTTGCTGACGATGCCGCCGTCGGGATGCCATTCCTTTGCGACCAGAGCCGCGCTGTCGCCATAGCCTGTACCAGCGATCAGCTGCCGCGTCGTCCTGACCCCGGAGCCCGTCCAGACGCTATTGGCGTCCTGGGTGCCGATCAGCCGCCCTGCAATGTCGTAGAGCATTTTCTCGGTTGGACGAATGTCCGATACCGTGCCGTTCTCGGCCGTGACCGAGACGGTCGGGCGCCGAATCTCGACCACTCGGCCCATGGTATTGTAGCTATAGTCCGTCTGGCGACCGAGGGCGTCCCGCTCCCAGAACAGTTCACCAAAGGCAGTGTAGCCGCGTTCGGCGACAAGGTTCTGGGCGGACCCACCAACTGCGGTACGGCGTAGCATCTGCACCACCTGCGTCGCCTGGCCACGCCTGTCGAACATCGTAGCGGTCGCGGTGACCGTGCCGCCTGCGACAAGGCCGACCGCGGTGGACTGGGTCATGTTCGACAGATCGGCCGTGCCGTTGCTCTCGATGCTCAGCGTCTGCCGGCCTGCCTTGTCATAGGCATAGACGCGCCACACGCCGTCTCCGGCATTCGAGCGGATCAGATGCCCGCTGGTGTCATAGACGAAATGCTCCGCCCAGCCCGAGGCAGCGCTGCCCGCCGTGACATTGGTGCCGCGGTCGGTGATTTCGCCGAACGCGTTGTACGCGCTCCGGGTGGAACTGACCGCGGACCAGGTGCCACCGCTGATCGTATTGACCGCCTGGCCGACCAGGTTGCCCGCCAGGTCATATTCGTAGGAGATGCCCTCGACGATCGTCGAGCCGCCGCCGAGCGACGCTCCATTGCCAAGCTCGCGGGTGTAATATTCGCCGATCTTCCGGCCTGCCGCGTCATAGACATAGCTGCGCGTCTGCCCGAGCGCATCAACCACCCCGGTGAGGCGCCCCACCCCATCGTACAGATTGCGGGTAATCCGGTCGCTGGGGGATATCGATGCACCGCCCTGCCGCGTGATCGTCAGTTGATCGAGCGCGTTATAGGTGTAGCGGATCGTCGGGGTATCGCTGCCTCCGCCCGAGAGCGCGATTGCCGGGCGCGTCTCCATGATCAGGCGGCCGGCGTTGTCATAGGTGTAGCTGGTAGTGTCGCTCGGCCCCTGGGGGACGCCGCCCGCCTCATAGCGCGCCTCGGTCTTGGTCAGGACCTCGCCCAATGCGTTGTAGGTGTAGCGGATCAGCGAAGTGCCATAGATGCCGGAAAGCTGGCCATTGTTGCTGTTGAGCGACCAGGCCTCGACATAGAAGCGCCGCTCAGCGATGCGGCGGCCCATCTTGTCATATTCGAACTCGGTGATGCGGTCGGCGCCCGTGAAATCCGGGTCCCCGCCTCCTGCGAGTTCCTTCAGTGCCCAGCGGCGCTCGTGATAGACATTGCCCTCGGCGTCATAGGCCCAGGTGGTGATATAGCCTTCGGCATCGACCTGACGGATCCGCCGGTTGAGCGAGTCATAAGTGGAGCGTGTTACCGCACCGGTCGGGTCGGTGACCGAGACCAGGTTCCCGACTGCGTCATAGTCATAGGTCGTCGTCAGCGTGCCGCTGGAATAGACATAGTTGCTCCCGTCCCAATAGCCATAGGACTGGCCCGCGACGCTGCTCGTCTTGAGGCGACCGAGTTCATCATAGGTGTAGCTCGTCTCGCGGGAGGCGCTGCCAGCCAGGGCCGCGACCTGCTGCTCCACCATCTCGGCGGCGCCGATCACGACATGGTCCGGATGCTCGCTGAAAAAGGCCAGGACCTGAGCTCGGCTCATGCCGCCGGACATGTTCCCCAGCCAGATGCCGACCTCATCCCCGATCGGCTCGCGCCTAAAGGCAAGGAAGTATACCGAGCGGATGAACGCCTCGTTCGTGCTCGAAGACGGAAACCGCGATTGCACACTGCTATCGCCCAGCAGTTCCGCGAACGCCGAAGCCACCGCGTTCGGCCCCGGATAGAGGTTCGCCATACGCCAGGACCAGTTGTCGATTTCACCCTGGTTGGGCTGCCGACCGAGCGCGAGGTCGTACATGCGGCGGACCTGGAGCTCGAGCAGACCGGTCGTGGCCGGAGCCTTCGCAAAGCTCGCATAGGCCCGCTCGCTGCTCAGGTTACCAGCCAGGTCATAGGACCAGGTCCGCACGGCCCCGGTCGGTCCAAGCTCCGCGGTCTTGCGATTGAGCGCGTCATACACCCAATAGGTGTGGGCACCTGCCGCATCGACGGTTTCGATCAGGTTGCCGCGCCTGTCATAGTAGTAATATTCGGTCGGCGTGACCGTGGTCGGCGACAGGCCCACCGAGACCGCCTCGCCCCATTTCTTGATCAGGCGATTGGCCTTGTCATACTCAAACCAGGTATCGCGGCGCTCGGGCAGGTCGAAGGCCTCGACCTGGTGCACGACGTTCCCGCGTGCGTCATATTCGTAGATGTTGCGGACATAGCTGGCAGAGATCTCATTGCCGCTCGCATCCTTGACGGCCGCGACAATTTCATACCGCAGCAGGCCCCTGCGGCTGAGCGCATATTCGGTGATCCCACCCAGCTTGTTCTGGAACTGAACCACGCCGCCAAAGGCGTCGTACCAGCTTTTCTCGATGCCGCCCTCCGCGTCCGTCGTGGTGAGCAACCTGCCCAGCTTGTCATAGCTGAACTGGGTCAGCGCATCCTTGGCGTTCGCGGCAAAACCGGTCGGCCAGACAGAGGCGCTGGCGGTGTTCGTTGCAGGGTTGTAGTTGAGCCTTACCCATTCCACCTCGCCAAAGACCGTGTACCCGGTCTCGGTGACGAAATTCCCCGCATCGCGGGTAGCAACCACGCGTCCGAGATTGTCATAATAGCTGTAGGACGCCTTGCCGCGCGCGTCGGTCACTCCGACCAGGTCACCGAAGGAATCATACTGGTAGCGGGTCACCCCTTCCAACGCGTCGGTCTGCGTCAGCTTCCTGCCCAGATGGTCATAGGTATAAGTGGTTGCATGACCGGCAGGATCGGTCTCGCTGATCAGATCCCCCAGGCCGTTATAGGTATATATCGTCAGCGATTGCTGCGCCGTCCCATGCGCGAAGCTCCGATAGGTCATGCTCCCCGCCGCACTATAGGCATAGTAGGTGCGGCTCTCGTCCGGGGTGCCCTCCGCGACAATATCCCAGGCAAGGGTGCCATTCATCGAGTAATAATAGCGTCGCGAATGGCCCTCGCCGTCGACGCTGAGCGTCACCCGCCCCTTTGAATCATAATAGGTGCTGGTAGCGATCCAGCTGCCAGTGGCGGCGCCGGCGACGTCCGACAGAATCCAGCTGTCGCCAGGCGAAACCGCTGCTTCCCATCGTACCGTCGCGGTGACCCGGCCTTCGGCATCATAGTCGGTCCGGCTGACATAGCCTTCGGCATCGACCGTGTAGCGCAGCTCGCTCTTCGAATTGTAATAGAAGCGAGTGATGCGATCCGACGCCGTCGCCGCCGACCCGGCCCAGCTGACCATGTCATCCATGCTGGGCAGGCTCGTGGCCAGGCTCAACGTGGCATAGGCAGTCTTGCGGATCACATTGCCGAAGCTGTCATAGCTATAGCCGATGACCGCGCGGCCGGCATCGATCGAATAGGCAAGCCTTCCGGCAGCATCATAGACAGCGAAGCTGGTACGGTTGGCCGGGTTACCTAAGGTGTAGGTGGCATTCTTTACCGACGTGTAGGTGTAGCTGCTCAGCGCCGGGAGCGGCGCCGCATATTGGACGGTCTGCCGCACCGGTCCGAATGCCGTGGTAGCCGATGTCGAATATTCATAGATATATTCGGTGATGTGGTTGAGCGCGTCGATCGTGAAGCGCAGATAGCCTTGCTGATCGTAGACATAGCGGACCGTACGATCGACCGAATTGGTACCAACGCTGTTCAGCAGCTCCTGGAAGGTGCCGCTCGCCCTATAGGCTCCGTTGGTCTGGACGACAAAGGCGGTCTCCTGCACCTTCTGCCCAGCGCCGTCATAGACCGTCCGGGTGAGGAAGCCCTCTGCGTTCAGGGTGCCGATCACCCGGCCCGCGCGGTCATAGAAGACACGCGACACACGGTCGTCCGCATGCGCAGCCAGCGTCACCACGCTCGTCGGTGCCGCGGACTGGAACGCGCTTATCTGTGCCGGCAAAAGCTTGTTGGCATAGCCTATGGTCTTCACCAGCCGCCCGGAGGCATCATATTCATAGGTGGTGACCGAGCCGTCGCCTTCGATCGTCTCGATCTCCCGGCCTTCCTTGTCGTACACCGTCCAGGTCCAGATGTCGGAGGCGTTCGCGGCCGGCCGGATCGAGGCCAGGTCGATGGTCGAATTCGGATCGTTCAGAAGCGTGAGCGTCGAGCTGCCGCCTACGATCAGGGTATAGCGGACCGTAGCGACCAGGCGATCATTGGCATCATAGCGATATTCGGTGACCTCGCCGGCTTGCGAGATGTCCGCGACCTTCCGACCGGCAGCGTCGTACAGATAATAGGAGATGCGCCCGGTAGCATCGGTGAACTTCCGGAGCCGGCCATCCTTGTCATACCAGGACATCGCCGTCCCGGCCGTGACGGCAGTCCCCGTCTCGGTATAGCTGGCGAGCTCACCTTCCTTTGTGTAGCTTGAGGTCTGCACCAGTCCGTTGGACAGCGTCACCACCGTCTGCAGCGCGGTGTCGTTGAACGCGATGCTGACGGTGCCGCCGCTGATGTCGGTCCTGGAGGTAACCCGGCCCAGGCCGTCATAGACGAAATATTCGGTATTCTTGCCGGACACGTTCGTCTGCAGGAGTCGTCCGGCGGTATCGTAGATAAAATGTTCGTGCGTATAGCCACCCGCGGTCGAAGGGCCGTTCGGACCGTTGGATGCACCATAGGTCACACGCTCCAGAAGATTCCCGCGGACATCCCAATAATGCAGGACGATCTCGATCTCGCTCGGGCTGGCGGTATTGGTGGTCCAGGTCGCCATCTGCGCCTCGGTCGGGACCGCCGAGGCCGCAAGGCCGGTCAGATCATAACGGGTGCGATAGGTCCGGGTCGCCGACAACAGGCCATTACCGCCATAGGCATATTCGACCACATCGCCTTCGGCGCTGATCGTGAAACGCAGCCGGTTGGCGCTGTCATAGACATAGCGCGCGGTATGAATGCCCGCGGCCGAATCCTTGTCGGATCCGGTGCGCGCCTCGGTCAGGAGCTGGTTTTGGGCATTGTAGGTCCGCGTGACGACATTGCCGAGCCGGTCCGTCGTTGTCAGCAGATTGCCATTGGCATCATAGGTATAGCTGGTGGCATTGCCCAAGCTGTCGGTGACGCTGGTGAGATCACCATTGCCGTTATAGCCGAACTGCACCGTTTGCGCCTGGGCGGTACCAAAAGCGGTGGTTATCTTGGTCAGCTGGTTGGCCTGCGCACCTTCGGTACCAAGGCGCGCCACATAGGGCGCGCCCGCGATCATGGCCTGACCGACGCGGAAACCTCCCGGGTTGTCGATATAGATATAGGCGCCGGCATTCTCTTCCTGGTCATAGGTCCGGACGATCTCGACGCGGGTGACCTGGGTGGCGGACAGGCCGGTAACGGTCCATAGCCCACCATCATTCTGTACAATGGTTCCGGGCCCGGAGACGATCCGGGCAACCGCGTTGCCATTCGTGCCCCAGGCACTCGAATTGCCATAGAGACCAAGACTCTGCGCGATCGCGCTGCCGGAAACGGCCTGCAGGCTCAAGGACAGGCTGATTTGCTCGCCCTTCCTCACAGAACCGAAATAGGCCGAGCCACCCGCCCAGACGCCGGCGTTGACGCTGAGCTGCGAGGCCGGGGACCCATCGATCAGGTTGCCGGTCGGAGTGACGGTCACCCCACCAAAGTCCCAGTTGGCTATGTTCTGCTGGCTGGCGAACAGCCCCCCAGATTTGCGGACCAATGTCGCATCGGCGACGATCAGTGAGGCACCAGTGCGGTATCCCCCGGGATTGTCTCCATAGAAGAAGGCCCCCACCGACTGGGCCTGCTTGTAGGTACGCGTAATCTCGACTCGCGTACCTGTGGTGGTCGAAAGGCCGACCACGCGCCACAGACCACCAGCCACCTGCTCGAGGTGCCCGGGGCCGGACACGATGCGCGCGGAGGATATGTCCGGGCTGCCCCAGCCCTCGAGATCCGCATACAGCCCGAGATCCTGACTGGTGTAGATACCCACCGCCTGCAGCGTAAGCGCGAAGGTGAGCGTCTCCCCGGCGCTTGTCATCCACTGCGAAGCCGCGGACCATGCACCTCCGGCCTGGACGGTATATTGGGTGGCCGCACGGCCGTCGATCGTGGCGGGTTGCTTGTCGAGATTCCAGGATTCCCAGGTCTCGACCGGCGCGGCGAGATTGCCGTTGGCATATTCGAGACGAGTGACCACACCGAGCGGATCGGTGACATCGGTATAGCCGGAACCATAGGCGATGATGGTGGTACGCGGTACGCCGGAGGAAGTTGCCTGGGTCAGGCTGGTGACGCGATTGGAGGTATCATAGCCGATCGTCAGGGATGAGCCGTCGGTCTCGCTGATCGTGGCGACCAGCTTCGAGGTTCCGACATAGGTGTAGCTGGTCGAATAGACCGCACCGCCGCCTGCGAGCTCGATCTCGACCCGGTTGAGCCGGTCATAGCTGTCATAGAAATAACGCGTGAGCGTGCCGTCGCCGGAGTTCACGGTGGTGATGTGGTTACCGCTCCAGCTATAGGTGAGCGTCTCGCCATTGGCGGTGCTGAGCGTGGTCAGCTTGTCGTCGGTATAGCCATAGCTCAGCGCATTGCCGCTCGTGTCGGCCTGGGACGTGATCCGCCAGTAATTGCCATAGGCCGCATAGGTCTCGGTGACCCGGCTGTCGCCGTCCGTCCAGGTCCAGACCGAGCCGCTATAGGTCAGCCGGTCGAAGCTCCCCGCCCCATCGGTCGCGACATAGCTGGTGCCGTCCCAGCTATAGGTGATCTCGCTGCCATCGCCCGAGCGCCGCTTGACGGTGCTCCCCCAGCTGTTTGCCGTCCCCGTCAGGCCAAAGACACGGCGGTCCGTGCTCTGCAGCCAGTTGTCGCCATTGTCGTCGCTCTGGCTGCCCAGGCTGTTATAGGTCCGACCGACACCGGCATCGGGGCCGCGCCCGGCCAGGAACTCGTCCTGCCGGTTGATCAGCAGGTTGCCGTTGGCCGCGTTCAGGAGGACCTGCGAACCGCTTCGCCCGAAACCCGCCGAGCCCAGCAGCCCCGCACCGCCCAGCACACTCCCCGAGCCGCGCTCGAAACCCGTGCCGGCGCCCGTGAAGATTGCAACCATCTATTCCCCCACCCAATCCAACGCGGGCAACCAGACTTTTCGTCGCCCTGACAAAGCCTTGTCGGTGGAATTTCAGGATAGTTTAGGCGCGGGACGAAATTTATCTGAGGACGGCGCCGCCCGCGTCAGCCTCTTGGTCCGCAACGTAGAACATCGGGTTCTTGAGCCATTCGAGGATGGCGGACTCGCGCCAGCCAGCGCAGCGGGTGCTGATCTGGATGTTCCTGGGAAAGGTGCCGTCCTGCATCTTGCGGTACATGGTCGAGCGGCTGAGGCCGGTGCGCTCGAGGACGGTCTTGATCCGGAGGATTCGGTCGGGGGTATCGGTCTGCATTGGTATCACCTTGCACTTGGTGCTGTTGAGTGGTGCTCACCAGGGTAAGTTGGGCAGGAATCCAGGCAGGTGAAAAGGGCCTCTTGGGTGTCAGAAGGCGCCTTTGCGGCCACAGCGTGCACAAACGTAGGATAGCGTAGGTCGCTGGAATCAGGGCGGTCGTGCCAGGGCGTCCCACGCTCCGCGTGGCCGCGCTCTACGCCGCTTGCACGGCCCCGAGTCGCTGTGCGTCTCGGCCCATTCGGGTGACGATCGCATGACGTGAAACGGCGATGCCATTTAGTCGAACGCGATGTCTGATGGGCGTTCTCTGACGGACTGCTGCGCAGCCGCCAGGGTCCGCGGTGCTTCCTGTTTTCCGCGTGGCACACTCGATCCGGTCGGAGGGCGCGGCGGCGGCTGGCGCACAGTTGCGCGCGCACGCCGCCGCGACGGCCGGCCGGATACGAGAGTGCTCCTTTGATGGGCGCCGCTGGCGCCGGGCGCTGCGCTTCTGAAGATCTGCGGTCGGCGCTGGTGCGCCGGCGTTGCCTGCCGGCCGCGGCCAAGGGGGGTGGGCGTCGCTCCCTCTAGTCCCGTCGCGGCGCGCCGCAACCCGCTGCGCGGGTCCTCCACTGTGTTTCGGCCCTGCAAGCCACCCCATTGCGCAGGCGCAATGGGGACCCCGGGGGTGCTGCCCGCCGCTCAAGCGGGACTGCCGGTCTGCTCCTTGCCGCCCACCCCCCTTTTCCGGGGCCGGTGCGGTGTTTGAAGAGGAGTAGGACAGATGGAACTCAAGCATATCGATACCGCCAAGCTCTGCATCTCCGCTGTGAACATGCGGGCCAGGGGCAAGGCCGACCTGTCGCACATCCTGCCGTCGATCCGGGCGCGGGGCGTGCTGGTGCCGCTGATCGTGCGGCCGACCGAGGAAGCCGAGCGCTTCGAGATCGTGGCGGGCAAGCGACGCTACCATGCGGCGCTGGCAGTTGCGGCGGAGAACGGCGAGGACGAGGCGCTTCCCTGTGCGGTCATGGCAGCGGGCGACGATGCGGCGGCGCTGGAAGCATCGCTGATCGAGAACGTCGCGCGGCTGGACCCGGACGAGGTGACGCTGTGGGAGAGCTTCACACGGCTGGTTCGGGAGGGGCGCACGCCCGAGGACATCGCCCCGACCTTTGGGCTTACCGAGCTTCAGGTGAAGCGGACGCTGGCGCTGGGCAATCTGCTTCCGCGCATTCGTTCGCTCTATCGCAAGGGTGATATCGACGTGGGCACCGTGCGGCACCTGACCCTCGCGTCCAAGGCAAGGCAGCGCGACTGGCTGGCGTTGCTGGACGATCCCGAGGCGCATTGCCCGACCGGGCATCAGCTCAAGGCGTGGTTGTTCGGCGGGGCGACGATTCCGCTCAGCGCGGCGCTGTTCGATCTGGCCGACTATCCCGGCGAGGTGGTGTCGGACCTGTTCGGCGAGGAGCGTTTCTTCGCCGATACGGCCAGCTTCTGGGCGGCGCAGACGCCTGCCATTGAGGCCAAGGCCGAGGGCTATCGCGAAGCCGGCTGGCCCGAGGTGGTGATCCTTCCGACCGGCGACACCTTCCATAGCTGGGAGCATGAGCGTTGTCCCAAGCGCAAGGGCGGCAAGGTCTTCCTAGCGGTCAGTGCGCGCGGCGAGGTGACCGTCCATGAAGGTTATATCTCGACCAAAGAGGCGCGTCTGCGCGAGCGTGGCGAGGCCAGCCAGGACGAGAAGCCGGTACGGCCCGAGCTGAGTGCGCCGATCCAGAACTATGTCGATCTGCACCGGCATGCCGCCGTCCGTGCCGACCTTGCGGCCCAGCCTTCGCTGGCGCTGCGGGTGATGGTTGCGCACGCGATCGTCGGCTCGCCGCTCTGGCAGGTCCGGATCGAGGAACAGCATACCCGGTGCGATGCCATCGCCGAGAGCGTCGAGAACAGCATGGCGGAAGCCGCGTTCGACGCGAAGCGGCGGGCGGTGCTCGCGCTGCTCGGTTTCGACCCCGAGACGCCGACCGTTACGCGCGGCTTCGAAGGCGACGGCCTGCCTGCCCTGCTGGCCCGGTTGATCGAGCTTCCCGATGCGGCGGTGATGGAGGCACTCGCCATCGTCATGGCCGAGACGCTGGAGGCGGGCAGCGCGCTGGTCGAAATGCTGGGGCCGATCCTCGGCACCGACATAGCGAAAGTCTGGGAAGCCGACGACGCGCTGCTCGACCTCGTCAAGGACCGCGAGGTGCTGGGCTGCGTGCTGGCCGACACCGCCGGGCCGGAGATCGCCGCCGCCAACGAGGCCGCGACCGGCAAGGTGAAGCGCCAGATCATCCGCGACAGCCTGACCGGCCAGAACGGGCGCCCGAAGCTCGAAGGCTGGGTGCCGAAATGGATGGCCTTTCCGCCTGCCGCCTACACCGCGCGCGGCGGGGTCGGCACGGTCGCCCGCTCGGCCAAGGTCGCGGGGCTCGCTGCGGACCCTGCCCCGCAGACCGAGCCGCAGCCGCTGCGGGAAGCCGCCTGAGCCCCTTGTCCGGCGGCCTTTGCGCCGGGCTTTCCAACGACCGGAGGACATCATGACCGATGATCCCGATCCCATGACCTTGCGGCGGATCGAACGGGCGGTCTGCAAGCTGCCCCGGCTGCGGCGCGAGATCTTCCTCGCCGCCCGGCTCAACGATCTGAGCTATGCCGAGATCGCCGAACGCACCGGGCTCGAGGTGCGCGACGTGGAGCGGCACGTCGCGAAAGCGCTGATCAGCATCGACCGCCGGATGGGCAAGCCGCCGAAGCGCTGGTGGCGCCGCCATTGAGCCTCTCGCTCGCCGGGCTCACGCCCGGCGAGTTTGCGCTTCGCGCAACCCCGGTTAGAAGTGCTTTCCATGAAGACCGAGTTGGACCATCTGCCGGAGAAACAGCAGCACGAGCTGGCACGCGTGCGCGACATCCTGCTGGAGGAGTTCGGCAAGGCGATCGCCAACGCGACCCAGCCCTGGAAGAAGAACGGCAAGGTCCTGAAGATCGTCCTGTTCGGCAGCTATGCGCGGGATGATTGGGTCGATGAGCCCGAGAACGGATACCAGTCCGACCTCGATCTGCTGATCGTCGTTAGCCACGAGGATCTCACCGATATCGCCGACTACTGGTACGTCGCCGAGGACCGGATCGCCCGCGATCCCACCATCGCGCGGCCGGTCAACATCATCGTTCACTCGCTCCACGAGGTGAACACCGCGCTCAAGCGTGGCGAGTATTTCTGGACCGACATCGCCCGCGACGGTGTCGCGGTCTACGAGCTTCCCTGCCACCCGCTCGCTACGCCGATGCCGCTGACGGCAGCCGACGCCTACCGGATGGCGCAGGAATATTTCGATTACTGGTTGCCCCTCGCCGACCACGCGCGGTCTCTTTCAGACACGAGCGTTCAAAACGGCGTACTGCGCGACGCGGCCTTCATGCTGCATCAGGCAGCCGAACGGCTCTACATCTGCTTCCTGCTGGTGCGGACCCTCTACTTTCCGCGCTCGCACAACATCAAATTCCTGCGCTCGCTCGCCGAGGATAAAGACCCTCGGCTGGTCGAGGCTTGGCCTCGTGAAACGAGGATCGATCGATCGCGGTTCGAGCGCCTCAAGCGCGCCTATGTAGAGGCGCGCTATTCCGCGAGCTACGAGATCACGGTACAGGACCTGCAGGCGCTAGCCGCCTCCATCGCCCAGCTGCGCGGCATCGTCGCGACGCTTAGCGAAGAGCGGCTGGCCGAGTTGCAGGCGCAGGCTGGCGAATAGCCCCGGCCAACCCCGAGCCGCTTAGGCGGTTTTTGCCGATCCCGACCGCGTCACTTTCCGGACCTCTCCGCACAGCGAACAGGCATCGATCCGGCGCTCGAAACCATGCGCGCCGACGAGCTCATGTGTATGCTGCTCGACCGGCTCGTCGCCGTTGAGCTCCAGCCGGGACGCGATGCAGTCATCGCAGATCGGCTCCGGCGAGAGCCGCTCAATGAGCCGGCGAACCTGATCCAAGACTGACATTCTTACCCCCAAGCGGGCGGCTATAGACCTGCACCGCCACGCCGGAAGTGGAAAAGCGGCGAGCGGAAAGCCCACAGCCTCATCGGTTACGAGCTCAGTGATAGGGCTCGCAGGCGAGGCCATCTGCATCGCCATCGAGACCCTCGCGATAGCCGGGCTCGCCGCGGTGTATCGGCGCTACCCCTGCGGCGCGGGCCTCGTCGCACCGTCGATAGAACACCGATTCCTCCCTCGCTCTCAGCGCTTCGGGAGGCATCGTCGACTGCGCCCAGATCGACTGAATGTCGGGCGCGAAAAGCCAGGTCGCGGCGGCAGTCATCAGCGACAGCGAGACGACCGTTCCGAGAAAGCTGCCGCCGGCTTCGCGACGCCTGGACGAATAGCGTCGTCCTGATCGTGGTCTTCTGGTGGGTGGACCGCGCTGCATGCCGGGCAGGATCTCACCGCCGGCTTGCGGAGGTGTTGATGATTACACCGTTTTGGAGCGATCACGTTGAGAGGCAGGATTTGGGGCGAAGGCAAGATGAAAGGATGGCGCCAAGTCGCCATAAGTTATTGTCTGCACATCCTTTTCTTAGTGCCAACCTACAGACCCTGGCTCAAAATGGCGCCATGGTTGGAAGAGAATGGTTTGTTGTCAGCTAGTTATCAGCCGTCTGTATGCTTCCAAAGCGCCTCTCCGCTTTGCGACTATGCCCGCAATGGTTGCAAGGAGTATGACCGGAGACCATAGCATCCCCACTTGCAGCGGGAAGGTCGATGGTTCCTGAAAGAATATCAGGCGGAAATTCAAGCCGGAAGCGAGTTGATCCGTTCGACAAGTTTTTCGATGACCAGCGGATCAGCGAGCGCGCCGCGCAAGAATCCAGCATCCCAACTGTTGATGCCGTACGTGTCTGCCGCGTCCTGTAGGCGAATTTCAAGCTCAGTCCGCACTTCTTCCGCTGTTGGATTCGGACCGAGACGACGGCGTAATTTAGCCGGGAGCGGACTCCATTCGCGCCTGACGGAGTCACGCCAATCCTTTCCCAGCAGAGTCTTCACATGAAAATCAACTATGCGACGCCGGCCGCGTGGTAGGTGAGGAAGTGCCGCCGGCCCGAATTGCAGAACGTCTAGATCCGGGTCGAATTCAACACGCCACAATGCCCGCGAAGCCCAACGGTCATAGTAGGGATGGATAAAGCGCGCGGGCCAAGTGCCACGGTAAGTAGTCCCCTTCTCGCCACTGTTACAACTCTCGCAGGCCGGAACGAGATTCTCTCGCAAGATCGAGAATTCAGGAAAGCGTTGCCGCGGCAAGGCATGATCCAGTGAGCGACCGCCTAGAGATCCGCACATCGGGCAACTCTTGAAAGGCACGGCCGGACGACGAATTCGATTGATCGGTCCAGAGGCGCCTCGCGTATCGTACAACGCGAACAGTGCCTCTGCGTCGGCACCTGTAAAGCCGGCAGGGCGTACCCGCCATGGGTTGCCCCGAAACCGGCGATAGTTCGCTGCCGCAGCCAGCCACTGAGCCTCGCGCGCAGCCCAACCGGGCTTGCGGCATTGCTTGACGATGATCGCATCGCCCGCGTCTGCGGGGAATGGCAGGAACTTCACAACGCTTCTCGCCGTCCAACAAGCTCGGCAAGATAGGACAAGGTCTCTGGGTTGAGATCCTCAGCGAAGCGGCGTCGAATCTGGGGCAGCGTCGCCTCCGGATTGTCCTCAACATATTGCTCGAGGAGGTGCTGGAACCGGTGTTTAGGACCGATGTCGCTGAAAACGAACTGCGAAATGGTATCAACGCTGGCCCCGAAAGTCTGCATTGTTGGCGGGTCGATCATGATTGTGTCGTCATCGGGATCGCGCGTTATCATCCGCACCCGTCGCGCCGGAACCTCGCGCACAACGTAAGCCGAGTGCGTTGCGATCAGGGCGATCGAACCCGATTGTTCGAGCAACTCGTCCAACATTTCCATGAACTGTGAGATGTAGTTTGGGTGCAGGTGTGTTTCAGGCTCGTCGAACAAGAAAATGGTCCCGCGACGCAACGACGCCACGGCGTAGGCAGCAAAACGCATCAATGCTACCTCGCCGCTACTCAGGTGACGCGGGCGCGCGTGGCCGGCCATCACGATGGGAGGGCGGTCAGTGTTGATCCGGGCGTACAGCTGCAAATTGCGCTGCTCATTCATGCGCCGAAGCAGCGGAAAATAATCGCGTCCGTTTATGCGCGTCGGCGGTGGCAATGTGTCCGGCTCCGTCGCTTCGCTCAACTCGACATACAAGCTGTCGCTGATGCCAAGGGGTTCGAGCACAGTATTCAGCAATTCCATGGCCCCCGAGCGGCCAAAGCCTTGGATATCCGTGTCCGCACGTAAACAATCGACCAGCGCCATAGTCAGACCGCCACCCTCGCCGCCGCGTGCGCCGATCATCCGGTGATAGCGATAGTCGATTCCTTCCCAAGGGGGGAGCGACTGGGGATACGGATCCGACGCCACGGACGAAAAAACGATCAATCGCGAAAAATCGGGTCGAGGATTGAATGTCGCGGCGCGGTCGATATCGAACTCCGCCTCCCAAGGAGGCGCGATCCGCAACCCATCTATCATCGCTTCGAACAGACGCGTCTTGCCGGTACCGTTTCGCCCCACCAACACCAGCGTGCGCCGTGCCAATGGAAAATCCTCGCCAAAATCGGCGTCGAGCACATGCTCGCCCACCATGCCGCGAAGGTCTGCTTTCACGGTAAACGAACCCGCTGCCTCATCAACGTCTGGTGGACGATTTGGCGTCAGATAACGGTCGCCTTGGCGGAAGGCTGCCCAGGTACCCTCGTCCCGCAACGCACCCTGATGAAAGTCGATCGTCCGGGTGAGTTGAAGCGTCGCCGCGTCGCCCGCTTCGTTTTCAAGCCGCGCCAGCACGGCGTCATGCATCCGCCGCAGACATCCGATCGCGTCGTCGAAGCCGAGGAGGCTTACCAGGCGCCGATAGTCGCTTTCACTCTGCAACACCGAAACAAAGGGCGATTGGATTCGATCAAGACGCCGCCGCGGGCGATTGCCATGCATATCCGTTAAGCCGAGTTGATCGATCAAATAGCTTCGAGTGCGCGGATGCCCTTCGATCATCAAGCGCATGCGGAGTGGCGCGCCTGTATCCATCACTCCAACGAGATGCAGGTCGGCACGATAGATGGCGCCGAAGTCGTTGAAGCCACGATCATCCGGTACGATGACAAGCGCGCGCCCTTCGATGGCCCGCTGTTGTGCCCCCGCACGCGAAAGCGAAAGGTAGATGGGAATGTCGGAGTCGGCAGGGATACGGGGCATCTACGTCTCATCGAGTTAGTTTGTCAGCTTATCGAACGAAATCTCCATAACCAAGGCGCAGCTCCCCTTCTCGACAACGATATAGTTCTCGGCGCTTGGTAGAATAGCGAACTAGATCAAGCGTATGGAAACGCGCTCTTCCATCGCAGGCCTCCAGCGACGAGCCGATAACTGCAATGACGGCAGGCTGGACGCGAGCCAACAACGCTTATAAGCCACCTCTTGCACGGCAGCGCTGGGGGGAACGACGCAAGAAAAGATGCCTACGACCCTAAAAGAAAATACTAAAAAGGGGCGTGGTGGCACCCGGGTTCCTCGGCAGTCCCTTGTGGAAGCTGGACAGCTCCCAATTGAACTACTTGCTGCATTTGCCATTCGAGAAGGGCGTCGACCACGTCCAATTTATACGGCGCACAAATGGTTCGCGCGCCGGCTTGGATCGGTCTTCCGTAGCTTGCTCATCGGCGTCACAGCCGAGCCGGATTCCGATTTCAGCGACCTGTACTACGGAAGAGCCGACCTTACTAACATGAAGGTGCTGGACCCGTTCGTCGGCGGCGGCACCTCAGTGTTCGAGGCATCGCGGCTCGGCGCTACAGCGTATGGCTGCGACGTGGATCCCGTCGCTTGTGCGGTTAGCCGTATGGAGTTGGGCGCGGCAGACCTACCGGATTTGGGATCCACCCTCATCGAACTGAAGGCGAAGGTTGGAGCAAGGCTGGCTGAATTTCACGTCAGCGATGACGACTTGGTGCTCCACCATTTTTGGGTGCAGGTCGTAGATTGTGCTGGCTGCGGAATCCGCTTCGATGCCCATCCGAGTCACGTGCTAGCTGACGATGGCAAGACACGCCATGCCTTCTGCTCTGCATGCGGAGCGATCCATGACTTACCGGCGAACACCGCCTCTTTCGATTGCACAAGCTGCGGACATCATACTGACTGCGATCACGGCGCCGTCTTGCGAGGGCGAGCCGAATGCCCGAACTGCGATCATCGTGAACAGTTGATAGAATATGGCCGGCGAGACGGACCTCCTCGATGGCGACTATTCGCAGTGGAGACTATCGCGCGCGGCTCCGGGACGCGGATCGTACCCATGTCGGAACGCACTTTCCGCAAGGCGACCGAGACAGATGTGCTCCAGTACGAACGTGCGGAAGCAGCACTTGCGGAGGCTGAGCGGGCCGGAGAAGTACTAATTCCAGATGACGAAATAGACACGTCTGGCTGGTCGGACGAGCGCTTGAGCGCCTATGGCTACGCTCGCTGGCGGGATCTCTTCAACGCCCGCCAACTGCTACACCTTGGCTTGTTGGCTAAAGAAATCTCGCTTCTCGGACAGCCCCTACGCGGCGCGGTCGCAATGGCGTTCAGCGACCATTTGACCACAAATTGCATGATGGCGTCATACGCCGGTGGCTGGCGTCGTCTCACGCCACTTTTTTCGCTTCGGGCGTTCCGCCATATCCAGCGCCCGGTCGAACTCAATCCGTGGATCGAGCGTGCGGGTCGGGGCACGTTCCCAAACGCGATTCGTAAACTCTCCGCCGCCGCCGCCTATGCGCGTAGCCCTAAGGAACCAATCGGCTCAAAGGCTTTCGTAGACGTGCCCACACGGGCGCGTCGACGGAAGAACCAAATACACATGGGGACGGCCGGCAATCTTACATTTCTCGCGAATGGATCCATCGATGTAGTCATGACGGATCCACCATATTTCGATAATATTGCCTATTCCGAACTCGCGCGTTTCTTCAGCCCCTGGCTAAAATGCCTAGATATGCTTGATACGCGCACGCAGCGGGATATCTTGTTCAATAGCCTCGTTGCCAACAAATCGCGCTCCGGGAGCGTCGAACGCTATACCGAGGGACTAGGTCAGGCTTTTCGGGAAATCGCCCGCGTACTCAAACGCAACGGTATCGTCGCATTCTCTTACCGGCACACCGACGCCGCTGCCTGGCAAGCACTCGCGGAAGCGATCGCTCGCACCGATTTGCGAGTCACCAGCGTCCTGCCCATGCCCGGGGAGGCAGGCAATGGCCTACATGCGCAGGGCGAGCGCGGGCTCTGGGATGCGGTCTTCGTCCTTCGGCACGGCACCGGATCGACATCCGCCCTCCAAGTTTTCGAAAGGGAGGTTGCCGAGGTCGAGGCGGAGGTCGCAGTCTGGCGAGAGCGATACGGTGAGCTGGCTCTGCCATTCAACGCTATCGACGCGGCTGCGCTACGCCGAGCCGCTTTGGTCGGCAGGGCGCTGGCACCGAGGCGAAAGCAGGGACGATCGGGGATAATCGCGCTTCAGGACGCACTCCGCTGAACTTAATTTCGTAATCTGGGGGAAGTCGGTGCCGTATCTCAGCAAACGCGTCGTCAGCAATTATTTCAGAACCGACTGCCCTCGTCAGCTTCGCCTCCTCCTTTCGCCTGAGAATAAGCAGTACCAGCCAGAGCGCGATGCTCAAGGCATGCCGCCGAAGACCGTCGCCCGCGCGGGAATGGCAGCACTGACCCAGGAAGGTAGCCGCTGGGAGCAGGATAAACTGAAGGATCTTCAGAGTACTTTTGGCAGCGCTTCGGTCATTGGCACAGTGACGGGAACGGAGTTCCAGGATCAGAAGCTCCAGAACATAATGTCCAGAGCGCAACCTGGGGTGTTTTTGGTACGGCCCGAGTTCGATGTTGGCCCAGAATTCCAGACGGCCATAGGTATCGACAAGCTGGTGGCAACGCACTCGCTCGGCTTCGCTAAGCTGGTACCCGACCTGATCCAGGTGCTTTCTCCCGCAGATGTAGGTCGGATCGTGCAGGCGGATGGCTCCGTCCACGACGCGGACGACCGGATTGGTCTGCGTGTCATTGATATTAAGATGACGGCTGAACCTAGCGCATCCTACTTCGCGGAAATAACGTACTACTCGCTGGCGCTAGCGGGCTGGCTTGCCGACAACGGTTATGCCGACCGATACGCGGTCGTTGCGGAGGCAGCTATCTGGCCAGGATCGCACGATGCGGCAGCAATCGTTCGCCTCAAGGCCGAGCGACTAAGCGCAGGAACCGTTGCAACAGCGGAAGAACTAGCTGCAGCTCTGAACGAGGACATCGAGACGCTTGAGATCGACGTTTTCTCGCCGCGTCTCCGGCATTTTTTTGTAGTTGAGCTTCCGAATGCACTGGCCAGTCCCTGGAAAGATCTGGACTGGCACGTTGGTACGAGTTGCAGCGGTTGCGAGTATCTCGGCTACGTTTGGAATTCGAACACGGCGGAACATCCAGATCATTGCATGCCCATGGCAAAGACGCTGGGCCACCTAAGCTCCATTGCATTCCTGCCTCGCGGGGCAAGACGCGCACTGGGCGACCGCAACATCGATACCACCGTTTCGCTTGCGCCGCTGCACTCTGATGACGCGGTGTTCGACTGTCATCCAAAGTTGCGCGCTACCCGAACAGTTGTAGCCGGGCGCGCCCAATCGCTTGCGACCGGAACCAGCGACATTCCCGCCGGATCGGGTACATCGGCGGTCATTCCAAATTGGGCAGATCTCAATCTTTATCTCTCTGCAGACTTCGATGTTGGCAGCGGCCTAACCTTGGCCTTCGGTGTCGGCGGGTACTCTTTCGCCAGCGGCCAGCGCGAGAAAATCGAGGCGCAGGTCTTCGTAAATGATACTCGCAGCGTCCACAGCGAAACCCGGGAATTGAAGAGCTTCTTGGCTTATCTGGAGAAGGCACTCTCGGACGCGACGAAGTCAAAGCCCGATGCGACCGTCCAAATCTTCATCTGGGATAGCGTCACCTACGAGCATATGTTGCGCGTAATCGGACGCAATCTTCAGCACGTCCTCGCCGACGGCAACCTGAAGAAGCTGGCGTGGCTGTTCCCGCCGGAAGAAATCATTGAAAATGCTAAGCTGCGTTCGGCGAACGCGCCTATCACTATCGTGCGCAGCGCGATCCAAGCTCTCGTAGCAGCACCCATCCCACACTATTACTCATTGCTCGGGCTGGCACGTACCTATGCGCCGCCCCCGAAGCCGGGTGGGACGCCGTTTGAGTTTCGCGTGCCGGTGATCTTCGAAGATCCACTATCCGATCAGGTCCCCTCAGAGCGCGCGCACGAAATCTGGACCAAAATGGGCCAACCTCGCCCTTGGAGCCAACAGATCACGCAGCTTCGGTCAACCGTGACGACTAAGCTGCACGCCCTCCATTCGATAATGTGGCGTCTACGCCTAGACCTTCAGGGGCAACTGCGTAGCCGTGCGCCGAAGATTACGGAAATCAAGGCACCGGCGTCACTGCAAAGAGTAAGTGCCGACGGGCAGATCTGGTATGCTTTCGCGGGGCTCAATGCGCAGGTGGTCGGCCTGCAGCATAGCATCTCCTTGGCGATGCCTGTGCATGAGCGAGAGGCGAAATATCTCGCTGCGCGGCTAGAGGGGGAATTGACAGGCACCCAGCTAGCGGTCGCCGCGGCTGCGCTTGGCGTGGTACTGCGCCCCGGGGTGAGAATTTATACGCTTGCTGAGGGGTCTCGCGAAGCCAAGTTCGAAGAGGGGGATTTCCTCTGCGCACTGTCTCCTGCTTCTGAGCCAGATTTCTACTCGCGCCGGATAAATGAGTTCACTGGCGGCTTACCGCTAGCGCCTGACCTGCCAGGCTGGATCAGAGAATTCGGCTTCGCTGGGACCCTAACGGCCACGCAACTACTCGCTATTGATCGCGATGCCCAACTTGTCGCTATATATTTCGCACCTGAGGTCGACGCCTATTTGCGAAAAATCCAGGGCACGCTCGACTTGAGCAGCGACGTGGTCCTCGACAAGCGAGTCCAGGACTTTCTAACAGGAAGGCTCGAGACCGCACTAAAAGCCATCGGTAATCCGCCTTTAGCGATTAGCGCGGGCACCCCGACGGCAAACGTTATCGGGAAAGCAGCCCCTAAGACAGCCACAAGCCACGTTCCGGTAGCAGATGTGCTGTGGGACACGAGAAAGACTGCGACAACTCCTACAGGCAGGAACGCTGCGGCAACGCGAACAACTTTGGAGTCCTTGGGCGTTGAGCTGAACGAGAGCCAATGGGATGCGTGGCGTGAGGCGCTGGAGAAGCGCATCGCCCTTATTTGGGGACCGCCCGGGACCGGAAAATCACAAACGCTGCGCGCCATACTGCTCGGGCTGCTGCTGGAAGCTCATGCCGCCAGCAAGGTGATCCGGATCTTGGTGACAAGTAACACCTATGACGCAACCGACAACGTCGTTTTGCGCTCCTTCCGCAAAATTGAAGCTCTTGGGCAAGCAGCCACTGGCAAGGTCAAACTTGCCCGTCTCCGTTCTAGCGCAAAAGAAGATGCTCCGAACCTACCGCTGGGCGTTAATCTCCTGAACGCCAAGGATGCGCCTGGTATTAGCGATCTTCACGACCTTTTGGCTGGCGGCACAACATCCGCTATTGTGTCCGCGCCACCGCAACAGGTGACAAAATTCGCTGGCCTCAAAGGTAACGTCGCACAACCACTCTTCGATGTTGTCTTGATCGATGAAGCCTCCCAGATGGATATGGCTAATGCCGTGCTCGCCTTGGCACCGATCGCCGAAGGCGGTTCCGCGATAATTGTCGGCGATCCGAAGCAACTACCTCCAATCCAGGCGGTGCAAGCGCCGCTTGGTTTGGAAAAGCTCGTTGGCTCCGTGTACGACTTTATCGCGGATCATCGTGGTGTAGCTTCGAAGGACCTATTGGAGAACTATCGTTCGAACAGCACCATCGTTGGACTCGGACGCTTCGCCGGCTATCCCGCCGGTCTTACTGCTCGCTTTCCGGATCTGCGCGTACGGCTGGAGACGCCACTTCCCACGACGACACCGTCGAATTGGCCTGCAAATCTTGCTTTCGGTGCTGAGTTTGCTCGTCTCCTTGAGCCTAATCAGCCCATCTCAGCATTCATTTATCCGGAGGGGCGCAGCAGCCAATGGAATGACTTTGAGGCGCAGACCGTGGCAGCCCTGCTTTGGATGCTTCGGGGTCATCTGGGCGCCGGTCTCGAAGGCGATCCGCAAGCGAACGGAACTGGGCTGCATGATGGTACCAGCTTCTGGACCGATGCCGTCGGCGTTGTAACACCACACCGCGCTCACAAGGCATTGGTGGTGTCGAAGTTGCAGGCGCTGTTCGAACCGCTAGGCGATAACCGCGGACTTATCCGGGAGGCGGTGAACACCGTGGAGCGTTTCCAGGGACAACAACGCGACGTCATCATCGCCAGCTATGCTCTAGGCGATCCGGATGCGATCGCAGACGAGGATGAGTTTCTTCTTTCGCTTAATCGCTTCAATGTCATGGCGTCGCGGCCTCGCGCCAAATTAATTGTCCTGGCGAGCCAAGAGGTGATCAACCATCTCCCCGGCGATCTGGAAGTAATGCGAGATTCTCGTCTCTTGAAGTATTTCGCCGAGACGTTCCTCGATGATCGCACCGATTGCAATATACCTTTTATGGAGGGACAGAACGCCGCGCAGAAGAGCGGGTCGTTCAGAGTTCGCCGCTGAGCGAAGGGGAATTGGCAACTCGCCTTAGCTTCTAGCCCAAATCTTGGGCGGCCGGCGGATGGGATCTATCGGATCGTGCACATAACCGTGTGGGATCGGTCCATAAAATCTCACCGCAAGTGTGGGAGAAAATGTGGGGAAGACAGAGGCGTCTTCATAATTTATCTATTGAAATCAAATAGATATGTCAGAATCTGAGATTCCTCCCGCGCAACCAAACTACCACTTTCCATTGAACACTTCGCCATCTGCCCGTGCAGCGAAGTACCGAGCACCGCTCTGCGGCGATAACGCAAACTAGCGCACTCAGACCTAGCGCCCACTCAGTCCATCAAGCCGAAGGCTAGTGATGGAGTTGAGGATGCGTGCCGACAGGATCGCAACCGATGAGCGGCTCGGCGCGGCTGCGCTAATCACGGTCTCTGAGTTCGCCGAACTGGCTAGACTGTCTCGCCGACAGATCGATAGGTTGCGAGCCCGCAGGCCTTCGGGCTTCCCCAAAGAGTACGAACTTGGCACGGGCCAGAGCAAGCACCGCAACTGTCCTCGCTTCAGACTGGTCGAGGTTCAGCGCTGGCTCGATTCTCGGGCGCTCTGGTGACCGTTGTCGTTTGCCGTTTCTTGCACCGGACAATCGAGCAGTTCGGCCACGCGGGCGCGACGAGCAATGCCGAGGATCTCATTTTCCCATTTGATGAACCATGCGCGCTTCTCATCCTCCAACTCGTAGAGATCGTAGGTGCGTTCCAGGCCCTTCTTCACATGGTTCATCATTGCTTCCGCGGTCTCGCAATCGACGGCCAGGCGCTTCGTGTTCGATCGAGCGGTGCGTCGAAAATCGTGTGGCGTGAAGCCTTCCAGCGTTCTTCCCGCAAGCTTCTCCATTCGAGCGAGCACGCGGTCACGCGCCTTATACCAACCGGTCGTGCGAGGCCCTTCAACGCGCTTCGCCGGGAATACCCAATCGCGATCTGTCCGCATCAAGCGCATTCCCCAAGGTCCCAGCGCGATACGGTGCGCACATGAATTCTTCGTACGGCTTGCGGGGATCGTCCATACGCCCTCAATAATCTCCTCCGGACGTGCCCGAACCACTTCGGAGATCCGTGCGGCGGTCAGTAGGCAAAGTATCATTCCACGGCGGAAATCGGGCTCTTCCTCCGCCACAGCTTTCAAGAACCACTCAATCTCCTGCAAGCTGAGCTTGCGAGAGCGTGGCGTTTCCGGAAACCGCAGATCACCAAGACGCCTCGATGGATCGACATCGAGGCCGATTTCGCTCCCCCGGAGCGAGGCTGACCAGCCGAAAAAAACCTTCAGTTCAGCAGCGAGGCGATTTGCCCGGACCGGGGCGTTAGCCCCTTTGGCCTGAACGAGCTTTACGAGATCGGCCTCGGTCACATCATGGATGGGCTTATCCGCCAAGGCCGGAGCGATGTCCGCCGAGTAGATATACATTTTGTCGGATATGGTCCGGGGCTTGTTCTGGCGCTTCGCTCGGGAGGCCCGTCCCTGATGCGCCGCTTTCATGTATAACCCGTGCGCTCGCGCAACTGTCATTGTCGCCCGCAGATCCGCGACACGCTGTGCTTCGATCTGTGCACGCTCGAGCTCACGAGGATCGCACCCAGCCTCAATCTGCTGGTTGAGTTCAGCTGCCCATGCCCTCGCATCGGCAATGCTGTAGGCCGGGAATTGCCCGAGCGTACGTTTCAGCGAACCTTGGCCGCCGGCTAGCCGCCGATAGAACCTCCAGACCTTCTTACCGCTACCAAGCACCGCAATGGACAGCCCCGGGGTCTGTGAATCCGAGATACATCCTTTCGCCAGTGCGTCGACCGCAGCAGGCGTCATAACCTTGATTTTCCGTGCCATAACCGACTCCAGCCGGCTCCAAGGCACCAGAAAATCGGGATACAAATCGGGATACAATAGCCGTCGAATCCAGACGAACCCGGTCCAACCGAGTCCAACTGATTGCCGTCATCGAATCCGAATATCTGTAGCCGTTTCAAGGCATTGGAACCGAATCACGAGGATTCGGATGGCTGGGGCGGCAGGATTCGAACCTGCGAATGACGGTACCAAAAACCGTTGCCTTACCACTTGGCGACGCCCCAGCAGAGCGGCGGCTTATAGGGCCTTAGCCCAGCCGTTCAACCCAGCCATGCGTGTCCGGCACGGTACCGCGCTGGATGCCTCCGAGCTCGGCGCGGAGCTTCTCCGTGACGATGCCCGGACCGCCATTGCCGATCATGAATTCATAGCCGTTGCCGCGCACCTGGCCGATCGGCGTGAGCACCGCCGCAGTGCCACAGGCGAAGGCCTCGCGCAGCTTGCCGCTCTGGGCATCGGCCTTCCACTGGTCGATCGAATAGCGCTCCTCGCGCACTTCGATCCCCTGCTCGCGCGCCAGGGTGAGCAGCGAGGCACGGGTGATGCCCGGCAGGATCGTGCCGCCCAGCGGCGGGGTGATGATCGAGCCGTCGTCCATCACGAACATCACGTTCATGCCGCCCAGTTCCTCGACATAGCGGTTCTCCACCGCATCGAGGAACACGACCTGGTCACAGCCATGGCCGATCGCTTCCTTCTGCGCGACCAGGCTCGCGGCATAGTTGCCGCCGCACTTGGCCGCACCGGTGCCGCCCGGCGCCGCGCGCGTATAATGCTCCGAGACCCAGAGCGTGACCGACGGCGCACCGCCCTTGAAATAGGCGCCCGCCGGCGAGGCGATCACCATGTAGAGATATTCGCTGGCCGGCTTCACGCCGAGGAACACTTCGCTCGCGAACATGAAGGGGCGCAGATAGAGCGAGCCGCCCTCGATCTCGGGGATCCACTTCTCGTCGATCTTCACCAGTTCGCGGATCGACTGGAGGAACAGCTCCTCCGGCAGCGGCGCCATCGCCATCCGCTCGGCGGACTCGCGGAAGCGGCGGGCATTCTCGTCGGCACGGAACAGCGTGACCGCGCCATCGGGCGTGCGATAGGCCTTGAGGCCCTCGAAGATCTCCTGCGCATAATGCAGCACGGCCATTGCCGGATCGACCTGGATCGGCCCCCGCGGCTGGACCTTCGCGTCGTGCCAGCCCTTCTCTACCGAATATTTGATCACCACCATGTGATCGGTGAACACCTTGCCGAAGCCCGGATTGGCGAGGAGCACGGCGCGGTCTGCATCGCTGACCGGGTTGGTGTGCGCTTCGAACTCGAAATCCAGATTGGTGGTGGTGTTCATCTTACTCTTCCCGACTCTGCCTTGAGCGGCTTGCAGCGGGTTAGGCGCGGTGGCAGAAAGCGTCAACATGGCTGCCCCAATTCCTGCCTCCCCGCTGTTCCTGCGCGAGCCCGAGATCCGGCGCGGCGTGGAACTGCTCTATTTCGGGTACGCCCATCTGACCCGCTCGATCGATGCCGGCCTCGCCGAACAGGGCCTGGGCCGCGCGCATCACCGTGCGCTCTATTTCATCGCCCGCAAGCCGGACCTGACGGTGAGCGAGCTGCTCGCGATCCTCTCGATCACCAAGCAGTCGCTCGGCCGGGTGCTGACCGAGCTGGGCGACCGCGGCTTTGTCGAGACGCGCACCGGCGAGAAGGACCGCCGCCAGCGGCTGTTGCGACTGACCCCGGCGGGCGCCAAGCTTGAAGGCGAGCTGTTCGACGCGCTGCGCGGCAAAATGGCGGCGGCCTATTCGAGCGCCGGCCCCGGCGCGGTGGGCGGCTTCTGGGCGGTGCTCGAAGGACTGGTGCCCGAGAGCGAGAAACAGGTGGTGGCGGCGCTGGGGCGGTAGCATCCCCGTCATATCCGCGAGTAACCCCGTCATCCCCGCGAAGGCGGGGATCCAGAACCAAACAGGACATCGCCCGCGACCTTGGATCCCCGCCTTCGCGGGGATGACGGGGGAATTAGAGCCGGATCGAAAGCTCCACCTCGTCGCTGAACGGCATCGACATGTAGCCGTTCGCCACATCACCGACGCGCTCCAGATATTCCGGGCAGTAATCGGCATTGTCGGCCACCAGGATCGCGCCGCGGCGCAGCCGGGCCTCCACCCGGTCGAGAATGTCCGAATAGAGCGCCTTGGCGCCGTCGAGCAGCAGCAGGTCGATATGTTCGGGCAGCTCGGTCGAGAGTGTCTCCAGCGCATCGCCCTCGCGGAACTCGACCAGGTCGGACAGGCCGGCCTCGGCGAGATGCGCCTTGGCACGGGCGAGCTTGGCGGGTTCGAACTCGGTGGTGATCAACCGGCCGCCGCCATTGTCACGCAGCGCCGCCGCGAGATGGAGGGTAGACAGGCCGAACGAGGTACCGAACTCGACGATCGAGGTAGCACGCGTCGCGCGGACCAGCATGTAGAGCAGCCCGCCCACCTCAGGCGAGACCGGCAGGGCGAAATCGGCGAGCTTGGCGTAGAAGTCACGATACCCGGTCTTGCTGCGCATCATCGCGCGGTGATCCTCGCTGGTCGTGCCGGCGAAGAGCGGGCTCGCGGCCGGCGGGTTGGCATCGACCTCGGCAAACAGGCGCGCGAGCAGGGGCGCCACAGGGGCGCTGGAAAGCGTCGTCATCTTGGGGTTCTCCATGTGGAAGCAGGGGCTTGCCTGCTGATCCGGAAAATACGACTAGTTCGTCAGGTTTGACTATTCGCATTGGCCGGAGCCCCGTATGCCCCCTGCCCGCACCACCCGCGTCGCCTCGCGGAAAGAGCCCAGACAGGCGCGCTCGAACCAGCTGGTCGAGGCCGTGCTCGACGCCGCTGTTCAGGTTTTGACGAAGGAAGGCGCGCAGCGTTTCACCACCGCGCGAGTCGCCGAGCGGGCCGGCGTGAGCGTCGGCTCGCTCTACCAGTATTTCCCCAACAAGGCGGCGATCCTGTTCCGCCTGCAGAGCGACGAGTGGCAGCAGACCTCGGCGATGCTGCGCGCGATCCTGGAAGATGCGAGCATCCCGCCGCTCGACCGGCTGCGCCGGCTGGTCCACGCCTTCATCCAGTCCGAATGCGAGGAAGCGGCGATCCGCACCGCGCTGACCGACGCCGCCCCGCTCTACCGCGACGCGCCCGAGGCGATCCACGCCCGGGCGGAGAATGCTGGGATCTACGACGCGTTCCTGCGCGAGGCGCTGCCCGGTGTGGGCGAGGAGGAACGGAAGCTGGCGGGTGGCCTGATCAAGATGACGCTGAGCGGCGTCGGCGAGCGCTTCTCACAGAACCCGCGCACGGAGGCGGAGATCGCAGCGTGGTCGGACGCGCTGGCGGACATGTTGTGCGGCTATGTGGCAGGCATCCCGACCGCACAGGGCCGGGGCGACCAATCAGGTGGATGACATTGCGCCCCGATAGACCGGATCCTCGAGCGCACGCCCCGCACCCATAGCCACGCACATTAGGGCATTCTCCGCGACTACGACCGGCAATCCGGTTGCCTTGGACAGTACATCGTCAAGATGCGCGAGGAGGCTGCCGCCACCCGTCATCACGATACCCTGATCGAAGATGTCGGAGGCCAGTTCCGGTTCGGTTTTCTCGAGCGCGGAATGCACCGCCTCGACGATCTGGGCGGTCAGGTCCGCAAGGGCATTTGCGATCTCGCCCTGGTTCACCTCCACTTCGGAAGGCATGCCCTTCACCAGATCGCGTCCCCTGACTTTCGTGGTCTGGCCGATGCCGTCCTCCGGAAGCCGGGCAGTGCCGATCTCGACCTTGATCCGCTCGGCGGTCGCTTCGCCGACCATGAGATTGTGCTTGCGGCGGATCGCGGAGGCGATCGCATCGTCCATGCGGTCTCCGCCGACACGAATCGATGCGCTATAGGCCAGGCCCTTGAGGGACAGGACGGCCACCTCGGTCGTGCCCCCGCCAATGTCCACGACCATGGCGCCGAGCGGTTCGGTGATCGGCAAGCCGGCACCGATCGCCGCTGCCATGGATTCCTCGATCAGATAGACCTTGCCGGCGCCGGCATTGGTGGCCGCTTGCTGGATGGCACGCCGTTCCACCTGGGTGGCGCTGCTCGGGATGCTGATCGCGATCTCGGGCCGGCGCCCGATCCGCATCGAACGGCCGCGGACCTTGTCGATGAAATATTTGATCATCTGCTCCGCGACATCGACGTCGGCGATGACGCCATCGCGCATGGGACGGATCGTGCGGACGTTGTCGGGCGTCTTCCCCAGCATCAGCTTCGCTTCGGCGCCGACCGCCCGGACGCGCGAGATGCCACCTGTCGTTTCCATCGCAACCACCGAGGGCTCGCTGAGGACGATCCCGCGGTCCCTCAGATAGATGACTGTGTTTACCGTGCCGAGGTCAATCGCAAGATCGTAGGAACCGCTCGAGAACAAACGAGAAAATCGCATCAAATTCAATCTGCTGGCACAAAATTCGCCTCACAGGATTGCAAGAGGCGACATCGGTTGCGCGGGCCCGTGCGGTGAGCCGGCGCAGGGCTCGGGTCAACCTGTTATCGGCTGAACGACCGACTGGGGCGCCGATATGAGTGCAACCGGGCTGGCGCCCCTTCCCTTGCCGCTGGGGGGACGAGGGAGGAATTGGCTCACGCCACCTTGAACCCTTCCTTGTTCATCGTCAGCGTCAGCGCCTTGTTCTTCTCGTCGCTCAGCTGGGCGCGGAGCATCGGGAAGAGACGCATCTCCTCCTCGGCCATATGCTCCTCGATCTCACCGCGGAACTGGCGGACCTTGGCGATCCAGTCGGGCGAGGCGGTGGGCGTGTTCTCCAACTCGTAGAGATACTGCTTCACATAGCCATGTTCCCTGGTGAGTTCGTCGGCCGCCTGTTTCTGGCCTGCCTCGCGCAGCGCCGGGTAGATGACATTCTCCTCCTCCACCGCATGCTTCATCAGCGCGTGCTTGAGGTGCGCGAGCAGCAGGTTGCGCTTCGTCGTCGAATGCTCGTCGCTGGCCTCGATCTGGTCGAACACCTTGCGAACCGCCTCATGCTCGGTGGCAAGCGCTTCGTCCCAGTTTCCGGCGAGCGCCGTGGGTGCCTGGATCACCGCCTTGCGGCCGAGCAGCGCCAGCACCCCCAGCGCCACCCCGCCGGCGGCGGCTCCGGCGATCACCCCGAGATTGTGCGTCGTGCTCGTGCGCTTCGAACCGGTGAAACGGCCCTTGCTGTCGCGGGTTGCGGTGGTGGTCGTCATGGCTACGCCTCCAATGTTTCGCTGTCAGCGCAACAACGGAGGAGCGCGGCGGGCGTTCCGGCCTATCCGCGGGCTTCCGCCGCCATTTCGGCGTTACGCCGGGCGGAAGCGGTGAGCGTGGCGAGCAGCAGCTTCTTCAGCGCGTCGTCGGCATCGAGCACATCGAGCCCCTTTCGGGTCGATCCGCCCGGGCTGGCCACCCGGTCCGCCAGCACCGCAGGCGAGACCTCCGCAGCGCCGGCGAGCAGGCCGGAGCCTTCCACGGTGGCGATGGCAAGCCGCTGCGCTTGATCCTCGGGAAGGCCGAGCGCGGTGCCGGCCGAGGCCAGCGCATCGATGAAGCGATAGACGAAGCCGGGCCCGCAGCCCTCGAGCGCGGTGACCACGTCGAACAGCTTCTCGTCGGCGATCCACTCGACCAGCCCGAGCGGCTGCATCAGCGCCTCGACCGAGCCGTTGGCGGGCCCGTGCAGCGCGACCACGCCCTTGCCGATCGCGACCGGCAGATTGGGCATGACGCGCACGATCGCGCCCGCATCGAAGCGCGAGGCGAGCGTGGCGATTTCGACGCCAGCGAGGATGGAGAGCAGCAGCGGCACGCCGGCGATGCTGGTGCCGTGCGCTTCGGCGATCGCGTCGATCTGCTGCGGCTTCATGCCGAGCATCACCGCATCGGGTAGCGGACCGGCAGGGAATGCGCGGCCCTGGCGGACGCCCGCGGGCAGTTCGCGGTCCTGGCGGTTGACGACGAAGACATTGGCGGGGTCGATCGTCCCCGCTTCGATCCAGCGGCGCAGCATCGCGCCGGCCATGTTGCCGCAGCCGACCAGCCACAAGCGGGCCGGCGGAGCGGCGCTCACGCTTCGCCCTGCGTTTCGATCAGGGCGGCGGCCAATGCCTCGGCCGGGGTCTTGCCGCCCCACAGCACGAACTGGAAGACGGGGTAGAAGCGCTCGCACTCATCGACGGCGCTTTCGACCAGCAGCTCGGCCTGGGGCAGGCTGAGCGTCGGCTCGTCGCCATCGATCATCGCGGCGTGGCGGAACAGCAGGATGCCGCTCTGCGACCAGAGCTCGAAATGGCCAATCCACAGCTGCTCGTTGACCAGGCCCACCGTCTCGTAGAGTGCCATGCGACGCTCGTCCGGCACCCGGATGTCCGGGAATGCCAGGAACTGGAGCACGCCGTCGTCCTCGCGCCAGATCGCGCGAAGCTCATACTCCGTCCAGCTGCCTTTGACCTTCGCCACGATCTCGTCGTCCTCGCGGCTGTGGGTCCAGCCATGGGCGGCGAAATAGCTTTCGAGCATGTCGATAGGGGCTGCGTCGTCGCGGTCGAATTCCGCTTCGTCGAGCATCAGTTTCTCCACTGGGGCCGGATTGCTTGGCCAGAATCTGCCAATCGCACCGGGCCCGCACAAGCGCAGGGTTCGCAACCCTGCGCAAAAGCTGTGGACAAGGTGTTTATGCTTGCCCTTCCGTCTTTTTAGGCGATTTCGCCGCCTTGGGAGCCGCTGCGAGCTGCGATTCAAGTGCCGCCAGGCGTGCGGCGAGGGATTCGTTCTCGTCTCGGGCGGCCACCGCCATTGCCTTTACGGCTTCGAATTCTTCGCGCGAAACGAAGTCCATGCCGCCGATCCACTCGCGGGCACGCTCGCGCGCGGCACCTTCGGTCTCACGGGCGACGCCGGCGAGCGTGCCGGCCGCGCCGTTCACGAACTTCACGAAATCGTCGAACAGGCGGTTGTCGGTCTGCATTGTCGTGTTCCTTACGCGATCACTTGATCTGTATTTCGTCAGCCGGACGCGCGGATACAAGGCTTCCGGCGTTCGGGTTGAGCTCGTGGATCTGATAGAGGAGAAAGCCCGCGAACGCGATCCAGGCGAGATACGGGACCAGCAGCACCGCCGCAAAGGTGCGGATGCGGGCGAAAAGGATGAAGGTGACCAGCGCCAGCACGAACAGCGCGCCGATGATCGCCAGCGCCGCCACGACCTGGTGCATGCCGAAGAACACCGGCGACCAGGCCAGGTTCACCGCCATCTGCACCGCGAAGACGACCAGCGCGGGCCCGCGCAGCGCCGACCCGCGCGCGTTGATGATCATCGCCAGCGCCAGCCCCATCAGCACGTAGAGCGTCGTCCAGGCGACCGGGAACGCCCATTCGGGCGGCATGATCGCCGGCTTCACCAGCCGGGCGAACCAGGGATTGTCGCTGCCCGAGGGCGCCAGCCGCGCCGAGGTGATGCCCAGCAACAGGATGAACGGCACCGTGACCACGGCCCATCGCAGATAGGCGAGCCTCAGCTGCCCCTTCGATGCGATTTCCCTCAATGCGGCCTCCGGTTATGTGTGCGGCGAAAGGGCTATGTTGCAGCGCGCCGAAACGCAAGCGTTGCCATATGGGGTGTCCACAGCTTGTACATCAGCCGCGGGTCGCTCCGATCAGGAATTCGACATTGCCCTCGGGCCCGGTGATCGGGCTGGTCGCGATGCCGGCAACGTCCCAGCCCTGCGCCGCCACCCAATCGCGCACTTCGCGGCAGACGCGCTCGTGCACCGCGGCATCGCGGACCACCCCGCCCTTGCCCACTTCGTCGCGCCCCGCCTCGAACTGCGGCTTGATCAGCGCGACCAGATGCGCGCCCGGCCGGGCGAAGCGGAACGGCACTTCGAGCACCTTGGCGAGGGAGATGAAGCTCGCGTCGCAGACGATCACGTCGACCGGCTCGGGAATCTGCGCCTCGGTCAGGATGCGCGCGCTGGTCTGCTCATGGACGATCACGCGGGGATCCTGGCGCAGCTTCCAGGCGAGCTGGTTGGTGCCGCTGTCCACCGCATAGACGCGCGCAGCGCCCTTGCTCAGCAGCACATCGGTGAACCCACCGGTCGAGGAACCGACATCGATCGCCACCGCGCCGGTGACGTCCCAGCCGAAATGCTCGAGCCCGTGCGCCAGCTTGATGCCGCCGCGCGACACCCAGGGATGGTCGCGGCCCTTCACGTCGAGCACGGTCTCCTCGGGGAGCTGCTGGCCGGGCTTGTCGACCTTGCGGTCGCCGGCAGAGACCAGGCCGGCCATGATCAGCGCCTGGGCGCGGGTACGGCTCTCGGCCAGGCCGCGATCGACGAGCATCTGGTCGGCACGTTGCTTGGGCATGCAGCGCCTTTAGGTCCAACCGCTTCGGATGCAAAGCCGCGCGCCTTCAAACCCCGGCTGGGGCACATTGCGCCAAAGAGAGGGCCAGAGAGGGGGAGAGCATCGCCGTGACGCCCAGCCAGAATTGCATCGCGCTCGTCCAGGAGTTCGAAGGCTGCGCGCAGAAGCAGCCCGACGGCAGCTTCAAGGCCTATCCCGATCCCGGCACCGGCAAGCTGCCCTGGACGATCGGCTGGGGCTCGACCGGTGCCGACATCGTCGAGAACACGGTTTGGAGCCAGGCGCAGTGCGATGCCCGGCTGGAAGCGAACCTCACCAGCTTCTCCGCCCAGGTCTCCTCGCTGCTCGGATCGGCGCCGACCAGCCAGAACCAGTTCGATGCGCTGGTCGATTTCGCCTACAATATCGGCGTCACCAATCTCGAGAGCAGCACGCTGCTGCGACTCCACAAGGCCGGCGACTATGCCGGCGCCGCGGCGCAGTTTCCGCTGTGGGACCATGCCGACGGCAAGGTGCTCCCGGGCCTGCAGAAGCGCCGCGCGGCCGAGCAGGCGCTCTACGAGAGGACGTAAGGGGAGCGGCGGCGTTCAAGATGCCGAAGGTTGGTCAGCTGTTCCCCGGCGAAAGCCCGGGAACCGAGAATTCAATGTCTTGGAACCTCCCCAACAGCTCGGCGCAATCGGACTTCAATCCGGCGCAGAGCCTATTGCCTATCTATCTAGTAGGAATAAATTGGAGCTCCGGCCTGCCCTCCCTTGGAGTGCAATTGATGAGTATCTTTGCTCCGTTTGACGATCATTCGCCGATCGTTCTCACCGTCCCCGGGCTCGGTGGCTCGGGGCCCTCACATTGGCAGACGCTCTGGGAGCAGTCGCGCCCCGATACCAGCCGAGTCGAACTCGGCATGTGGAATACGCCCCATCGCAATGCCTGGGTGACCAGGCTCGACCAGGCGATCCGCGGCGCGCAGGCGCCGGTGGTGCTCGCCGCCCACAGCCTGGGCTGCCTTGCCGTCGCCTGGTGGGCCGAGCTTTCGCCCCAGCCGTTCGGCTGGCCCGTCGCCGGCGCGCTGCTGGTGGCCCCGGCGGATGTCGACCGGCCGGACGTGAAGTCCGAGCTGGCGGGCTTCTCCCCCGCCCCGGCGAGGCCGCTGCCCTTCCCCTCGATCACCGTCGCGAGCCAGGACGACCCCTGGATCTCGATCGAGCGCGCCCGCGATCTCGCCAAGAGCTGGGGCAGCTTCTTCGTCGATGCCGGCCCCCAGGGCCATCTCAACGCCGCCAGCGGAATCGGCTGGTGGCATGAGGGACAGGAGCTGCTCGACCGGGTGCTCGACGCCGCATCGGACCGCAGCGGCCGCGTCCGCTCCGCCGCCGATGCCCGCTCGATCCTGGCGATCAACGCAACCGAGGCTGCCCAGGCCCATTATCTGGGGAGCCATGCGTGAAGAATCGGCGGCCGGCCGGTGCTTTCGGCCAGCCGCCTCTGGTAACTGCCCGCAAATCCTCTACATAGGAAATGCGGGCGTGGCCGGGTGACGTACCCTAGAGCGTCACCCGGCCTACCCGCGCCCCTTTCCCTTACGTCCTGCTTGCGGTTAGACCGGCGCCATGGATCGCCGAGACCTGCTCGCCGCCGCCGGAATTGCCGGCCCGTTGCTGCCGCTTGCCGCCAGGGCCAGCGTAGCGCCGCCTGCCGGCCCGGCCACTCCAGATGCCAGCTTCCCGCTCTGGCCCGGCGAAGCGCCCGGGCTGCTCGACAAGGCCCTCCAGGACCATGTCGTCGTCCGCCATCCCGACCCCGCTTTCCCCGATCGCGCGATGGATCACATCCGCACGCCGCGGCTCGACGTGTTCCGCGCGAAGGAGCCGAACGGCGCCGCGATGCTGGTCATCCCGGGCGGCGGCTATGCGCGAGTGGTGGTCGACAAGGAGGGCTATGAGCTGGGACCCTGGCTGGCCGCGCGCGGGATCACCGCCTTCGTGCTGTTCTACCGGCTGCCCGGCGACCCGTGGCAGGAACCGAGCAACGTCGCGCTGGCCGATGCCCAGCGCGCGATGCGGCTGATCCGCCACCAGGCACCGAAGTGGAAGATCGACCCGAAGCGCGTCGGCGCGATGGGCTTCTCGGCCGGCGGCCATCTCTGCGCCGATCTCGCCACCCGCTTCGACCGGAAGGTCTATGCACCGGTCGATGCCGCCGACACGCTCGACGCCCGGCCGATCCTGGCCGCGCCGACCTACCCGGTCGTCTCGATGGACCCGGGCTTCGCGCATATGGGCTCGCGCACCCAGCTGATCGGCAAGGATCCCAAGCCCGAACTGGCCGCCGAGCATTCGCCCGAGCGCCAGGTCGGCCCGAACACCCCGCCCTGCTTCCTCTGCCATGCCGAGGATGACGCGACGGTGCCGGTGCAGAACGCGCTGGCACTGCGCTCGGCGCTGGTGGCGGCCAAGGTGCCGGTGGAGACGCATCTGTTCGAACAGGGCGGCCATGGCTTCGGCTGGGGCAAGCGGACAGAGGGCAAGCCGGCGCATCTGTGGCCCGAGCTGTTCCTGGCATGGGCCAGGGGACATGGGCTGCTGGGGTAGCAGGGCTCAACATTCCCCTCCCTGCAAGGGAGGGGTTAGGGGTGGGTTAGAATAAGGTCGGGCTCGATGCCCGGCCTTTTCTGTTTTCCGATACCGTCTCGCTGGGCGCCTCCGGAAGACCGGAGGCGCAACCCACCCCCGACCCCTCCCTTGCAGGGAGGGGGTAAGAACGCGAATGACGGCCCATTCATTTTCGCCGCATGTTATGTTGTATCTTTAACTCGCTTGCCCTATATCCCGCCCATGCCGGTGAGTCTTCCGCTAGCCCGTGTATGGGGCAATCTCGATGGGCGCCTTGATCGCATCGCGATCGGGGTCAGTGGCCTTTGCCTGGTCCACTGCGTCACCACGACCATCCTGCTCACCATCATTTCCTCGGCCGGCGGCCTGCTCAACCCGGCGATTCACGAAGTCGGCCTCACGCTTGCGATCGGCCTCGGCGCCTTCGCGCTGGTCCGCGGCGTGATGTCGCACGGTTATATGGCCCCCGCGATCGTCGGCGCCTTCGGGCTCGGCATCATGGCCGGTGCGCTCTCCCTGCCGCATGGCGAATTCGAGATTTTCTGGACGCTCGTCGGCGTCAGCCTCGTCGCGCTGGGCCATGACCTGAACCGGCGCGCCACCTACTGAATCTTGCCGCAAGCCCCCCGGACGCCTACATTGGCGCCATGCACGCGCACGATCATCATGAGCATCACGGCAACGACCTGACCAAGGCCGCACAGACCACGCTGGAGAAGTCCGGCGAGCAGTGGACGGCGATGCGCGAGCGCGTGTTCGAGGCGCTGGCGGGCTTCGACAAGCCGGCTTCGGCCTATGACATCGCCGAGGCGGTCTCCAAGGCCGAGGGCCGCCGAGTCGCGGCCAACAGCGTCTACCGGATCCTCGACCTGTTCGTCGGATCGAACCTCGCCCGCCGGGTCGAGAGCGCCAACGCCTATATGGCGAACACGCATCCCGACTGCCTGCACGACTGCATCTTCCTGGTCTGCGACAATTGCGGGCAGACCACGCATATCGACGACGACTCGATCACCAAGACGGTGCGCGCCGCCGCCAAGGGCGCGGGCTTCTCGCCCGAGCGCCCGGTGATCGAAGTGCGCGGCAAATGCGCGGATTGCGACTGATCGCGCCCCGCGCGGACACCTGCACCAAAAATCCATGACCGCAACGTTCGACTTCGCGAAAACGGAGGAGTAAGGGCAGTCGGATGGCCGATCTACCCAGCACCCCGCTGCTCGATACCGTCGACACGCCCGATGCCCTGCGCAAGCTCCAGCCGCACCAGCTCCGCCAGCTCGCCGACGAGCTGCGCGCGGAGACGATCTCCGCCGTGGGCAGCACCGGCGGGCACCTCGGCTCGGGCCTGGGCGTGGTCGAGCTGACCGTCGCCATCCATTACGTCTTCAACACCCCCGACGACCGGCTGATCTGGGACGTCGGGCACCAATGCTATCCGCACAAGATCCTCACCGGCCGCCGCGACCGCATCCGCACGCTGCGCCAGGGCGGCGGCCTGTCGGGCTTCACCAAGCGCAGCGAGAGCGAGTACGACCCGTTCGGCGCCGCGCACTCGTCGACCTCGATCAGCGCCGCGCTCGGCTTCGCGGTCGCCAACAAGCTCTCGGACAAGCCCGGCAAGGGCATCGCGGTGATCGGCGACGGTGCGATGAGCGCCGGCATGGCCTATGAGGCGATGAACAATGCCGAGGCGGCGGGGAATCGCCTGGTGGTGATCCTCAACGACAACGACATGTCGATCGCGCCGCCGGTGGGCGGCCTCTCCGCCTATCTGGCGCGGATGGTGTCGTCGTCGGAATATATGGGGCTGCGCAGCCTCGCGAAGCGGGCGATCCGCAAATTCTCGCGCCGGCTGACCACCGCGGCGGGCAAGACCGAGGAGTTCGCGCGCGGGCTCGTCACCGGCGGCACGCTGTTCGAGGAGCTGGGCTTCTATTATGTCGGCCCGATCGACGGCCATAATCTCGAGCACCTGATCCCGGTGCTGGAGAATGTCCGCGACAGCGCGGAGGGGCCGATCCTCATCCATGTCGTCACCAAGAAGGGCAAGGGCTATGCCCCGGCCGAGGCGGCGGCGGACAAATATCACGGCGTCCAGAAGTTCGACGTGATCACCGGCACCCAGGCCAAGGCGCCGCCGGGCCCGCCGGCCTATCAGAACGTCTTCGCCGACCAGCTGATCAAGGATGCCGAGAGCGATCCGCGGATCGTCGCGATCACCGCCGCCATGCCCTCGGGCACCGGCGTCGACCGCTTCGCCAGGGCGTTCCCCGACCGCACCTTCGACGTCGGCATCGCCGAGCAGCATGCGGTGACCTTCGCCGCCGGCCTGGCCGCGCAGGGGATGCGGCCGTTCTGCGCGATCTACTCGACCTTCCTGCAGCGCGCGTACGACCAGGTCGTGCATGACGTGGCGATCCAGAACCTGCCGGTGCGCTTCGCGATCGACCGCGCCGGGCTGGTCGGCGCGGACGGCGCGACGCATGCGGGGAGCTTCGACATCACCTATCTCGCCACCCTGCCCAACATGGTGGTGATGGCCGCGGCCGACGAGGCCGAGCTGGTCCATATGACGCATACCGCGGTGCTGCACGACAGCGGGCCGATCGCGCTGCGCTATCCGCGCGGCAACGGCACGGGCGTGGCGCTTCCGGAAGTCGCGCAGCGGCTCGAGATCGGCAAGGGCCGCATCGTCCGCGAGGGCAAGACCGTGGCGATCCTCTCGCTCGGCACCCGCCTGGCCGAGGCGCTCAAGGCCGCCGATGTGCTGGAGGCCAAGGGTCTTTCGACCACCGTCGCCGACCTGCGCTTCGCCAAGCCGCTCGACGAGGAGCTGATCCGCCGGTTGCTCACCACGCATGAGGTGGCGGTGACGATCGAGGAAGGCGCTGTCGGCGGGCTCGGCGCGCATGTGCTGACCATGGCGAGCGATCAGGGGCTGATCGATGCCGGCCTCAAGCTGCGCACGCTGCGCCTGCCGGACGTGTTCCAGGACCAGGACAAGCCCGAGCTGCAATATGCCGAGGCGGGCCTCAACGCCGACAATATCGTCGACACGGTGCTCAAGGCGCTGCGCTGGAACGAGGCGGCGGTTACCGACGGGGCGCGGGCCTGAGGTTCTTCCGATAACCCCTGGTTATGTCCGTCGAACGCCTGTTCCGATGGACAGCGCCGCCCGCGCGGACCAGCATCCCCGGCAAAGCGTAACCCCGGGGATTGTCCAATGCTGAACCGCCGTGCCTTCCTGCTGAGCTCCGGCGCGGCTTTTCTCTCCGGCAGTGCCGCCGCGGCCGCCGTCACCCGGCAGCAAACGCGCGTCCGCGGGGCCGGCGCGCCGATCGAGATCGTCGATGACCTGTGGGGCACGCCGCATATCCGCGCCGCCACCATCCCCGATGCGTTCTTCGGCCAGGGCTATGTCGTGGCGCGCGACCGGCTGTTCCAGATCGACCTGGCGCATCGCCGCGAGCTCGGCCGGCTCGCCGAGGCGTTCGGGCCGAGCTTCGCCAGGCACGACGCCAATGCCCGGCTGTTCCACTATCGCGGCGACATCGACGCCGAGCTGCGCCGCGTGCCGGCCGATGTGCTCGCCTGCGCCAGGGCCTATGTCGCCGGGATCAATGCGCGCATCGAGGAAGTGATCGCCAACCCGGCGCTGCTCCCGCTCGAATATCGCATCCTGCAGATCATGCCCATCCGCTGGGACCTGCGCGACATGGTCCGCGCCCGCGAAGCCGCCGGCGGCAATGTCGACGACGAGATCCGCCGTGCCCGCCTCGCGGCGATCGGGATGCTCGATCTCGACGCGATCGTCGCCCCGCTGCGCCCGGCCTGGAAGATGGCCGTGCCCGAGGGCCTCGACGCCGCCGCGATCAGCCCGGCCGATCTCGGCGTGCTCAATATCGACGGCCTGCCCTGGGCCAACCTCACCGGCCAGGACCCCGCCGCCGCCTCGGCCGAGCGCGCCAATGCCGGCAGCAATGCCTGGACCGTCTCGCCGTCGCGCACCGCCACCGGCCGGCCGATCCTGGCGAATGACCCGCATCTCGGCATCGGCGGATTCAGCCCGCGTCACAATGCGCACCTGACCGCGCCGGGTCTCGACCTGATCGGCGGCGGCGCGCCCGGCCTGCCCGGGATCATGCAGGGCCATACCGATCGCTTCGCCTTCGGCCGCACCAACTTCCATATCGACCAGGGCGACTTGTTCATCCTCGAGCTCGATCCCACCGATCCCGAGCGCTACCGCCATGACGGCGGCTGGAAGCGGTTCGACAAGGTCGAGGAAGCGATCGCGGTGAAGGACGGCGCGCCGTCCATGGTGACGCTGCGCTATTCGGTGCAGGGGCCGGTGATCTCGTACGATCCGGCCAAGCGCCGCGCCACCGCGCTCGCCACCATCGCGATGCAGCCGGGCGGCGACGGCGCCTTCGCGATGATCGCGATCAACCTGGCGAAGGACTGGAAGGGCCTGCGCAAGGCGTTCGAGCTCCACCCCTCGCCGACCAATTTCCACTATGCCGATGTCGAGGGAAATACCGGCTGGCAGGTGATCGGCTTCGTGCCGGTGCGCAAGAAGGGCGACGGGCTGCTCCCGGTGCCGGGCGACGGCCGCTACGACTGGACCGGCGTGCGCAAATATGAGTCGCTGCCGAGCGAGTACAACCCCGCCAAGGGCTGGTTCGCCTCGGCCAACCAGAACAACCTGCCCGCCGACTGGCCGCGCGACCGCATCCCCGCCTTCTCGTTCCGCGATCCCTATCGCTATGATCGCATCGCCGAGGTGCTGACCTCGCAGCCCAAGCACACGCTGGCCGACAGCGTAGCGCTCCAGCACGACACGCTCTCCACTCCGGCGCGCCAGTTTGTGGCCCTGCTCCCGCAAGTCCCCTCACCCGCGGCCAGGCCGGCGGTCGACATGCTGCGCGGCTGGGATGCGCGGATCGACCGCGACAGCGGTGCCGCCGCCCTGTTCGAGGCGGTGTGGCGCGAAGCCGGCAAGCGCATGCTCGCCGCGATCGTGCCGGCCCGGGCAAAGGGGCTGGTCTCCAGCATCGCGCCCTCGATCCTGCTCGATGCGCTGGCGAAACCGGACAGCCGGCTCGGCCCCGACCCGGTCGCCGCCCGCGACGCGCTGCTCGACGCCGCGCTTGTCGCCGGCTGGGCGGCAATCCGCGACAAACTCGGCGCCGATCCGGCGGCCTGGCGCTACGGCGCGCTCCACCAGGTCCGCCTGCGCCACCCGCTCTCGGCGATCCCCGCCATCGCCAGGGCCTTCCCGGCGATCGAAGGCGAAGGATCGGGCGGCGACGGCTATACGGTGATGGCGCGCTGGCTCGGCTCCGGCCCGGGCTGGCAGGTCGGCGGCGGCGCGAGCTATCTGCAGGTGATCGATGTCGGCGCCTGGGACAATTCGCTGATGCTCAGCCTGCCCGGCCAGTCGATCGACCCGCGCTCGCCGCATTACCGCGACCAATATGGTAATTGGGCGAACGGACGGATGCAGCCCATGCCGTTCAGCCGCGCCGCGGTCGACGCCCGTGCCGCCACCCGCACCACGCTGAACCCCGCATGAGGCGCGCGGCCCTCCTCCTGCTTATCCTCGCCACGCCGGCAGCGGCGCAGGACCGCGGCTTCGACAAGGCGGTTACCGCGTTCCGCGCGCTCCACCGCGCAGAGGTGACCAAGGCAGGGATCGCCGGCAGCAGCTTCTATGTGATCCGCGACGGCCGCACGGTGGTGGCGGACCATCTCGGCGAGCAGGATGCCGATGCGCATGTGCCGGTCGACGCGCAGACCATCTATCACTGGGCATCGATCACCAAGACGATGACCGGCATCGCGATCCTGCAGTTGCGCGACCGCGGCCTGCTCAAGCTCGACGACCCGATCATCCGCTATGTGCCGGAACTCGCCCGGGTCCATGACCCGTTCGGCGACGTGTCCGAGATCACCATCGGCCAGCTGATGAGCCATAGCGCGGGCTTCCGGAACGGCACCTGGCCGTGGCGCAACAAGCCCTGGCAGCCCTTCGAGCCGCCCGCCTGGGAACAGCTCAAGGCGATGCTTCCCTATACGGAAGTGCTGTTCAAGCCGGGCAGCAGGTTCAGCTATTCCAACCCCGGCATCGTCTATCTCGGCCAGGTGATCGAGCGGCTCTCGGGCGAGGATTTCGAAGTCTATATCGACAAGAACATCCTGCGCCCGCTCGGCATGCACGCCAGCTATTTCGACCGCACCCCGCCCTTCCTCCTGCCGCACCGCTCACACAGCTACTACATCGAGGACGGCAAGCGCGTGGCCGCGCCCTTCGATGCAGATACCGGCGTGACCGTCTCGAACGGCGGCCTCAACGCGCCGCTGCCGGACATGGCGAAATATGTCGCCTTCCTGCTCGGCGACCCGAAGCGGGCGGCCGAGTATGACCTGATCCTCAAGCGCGCCTCGCTCGACGAGATGTGGCAGCCCCGGATCAGCGCCGGCGAGGATTTCACCCAGGGCCGGATGGCCAGCACGACCTGGAGCGGGCTGTCCTTCTTCCTCGACAAGACCGACGGCATCCGCATCGTCGGGCATAATGGCGACCAGAACGGCTTCCGCGCCTATCTGAGCCTGTGCCCGGACCAGCATCTCGGCACGCTGCTCACCTTCAACACCGAGACGCGCGGCGTCGAGAATGCGCCGGGCAACCGCGACATGCCGGAGTCTCGGGTCGCGCTGGCGACGGATGGGCTTTGCAAGGCGGTTGCGAAGGGCGGGAAGTAGACGACCGCAGTTGCGATCGGCTTCCGAACTGCTCCCCGGCGAACGCCGGGGCCCAGGGTAACAGAGCGATACGGCGGAGAAACCCTGGGCCCCGGCCTTCGCCGGGGAAGCGGCCATTCTTGAAAGCCGTCAGCGCGCCCGGAGCAGCCTGCCCCGCTTCGCCACTCGCGCGCCACCTTCATAGGCCGCCTGCCCGCCGACCATCACCAGGTCGAAGCCCTCGGCCTTCGCAAACGGATCGACATAGCTCGACCGCGCCTTCACCTTCGCGGGATCGAACAGGATCAGGTCCGCCTGCATGCCCGGCCGGATCACGCCGCGATCGCCGAGCCGCAGGATATGCGCGGGCAGGCCGCTGCCCTTGCGTACCATCTCCGCGATGCCGAGCTTCCTGTCCCGCACCACATATTCCTCGACCAGCTTGGCATAGGTGCCGGTCGCGCGCGGATGGCGCATGCCGGGGCCGCCATCGGTCGAGAAGGCGACATACGGATCGAGCAGCAGCACGTCCTGCAGCGCCTTGTCCTGGGTGAAATGCGCGCCGGAACCGCTCTGCGGGCCGATCTTGATCAGGAAATCGGCAAAATGGAGCCCCGCCTCCCGCGCCGCCTGGGCCAGCGTCTTGCCGGCATAGGGGGCGGTGCCGATCAGCAGCGCCTCGGGACCGCCGCGCCGCGTCATCCGCTGCACCAGATAGTCGCGCAGCTCCTGCCGGCGCTCGGCCACCACCCTGGCGTAGTCCGTCGGCGGCAACGCCCATTTGGGGAAGAGGATGGCGATGCCGGTATAGCCCGCCTCATAGGGGTATTGATCGGCGGTCAGCTCGATCCCCTGGCGGCGCTTGTCCGCCAGGAAGGCGAGCAGCTCACGCGCCCGCGCCTCGCCCTTCCCGAACACCACCTTCAGGTGCGAGATATGCGGCCGCGCCGGCAGCGACGAGGCGATCAGCTCGTCGATCGACGTCTTGATGTCCTCGTCATTCTCCGAGCGCATATGGCTCATCACCACGCCGCCATAGCGGCTCACCACCTTGCCGAGATTGGTCAGCTCCGCGGTCTCTGAATAGATGCCCGGCACATATTCGAGGCCATAGGACAGGCCGAACGCACCGGCACGCATCTCGCTGTCGAGCTGCGCCGCCATCCGCGCCAGCCCCGCCGCATCGGGCACGCGCACCGAATCCGGCACACCGGCTGCGCGGCGCAGCGTGCCATGGCTGGCGAGCAGCACGACGTTGAGGTCGATCGGTGCCCGGTCGATCGCCGCCATCCAGCTGCGCGGGTCGAGGTCCTTGCCCAACCGCGGGCCGCTGCCGTCCTGGCCGAGCGTGATCGTGGTGACACCCATTGCCAGGAAGGCTTCATAGCTGTCCTTCAACGGGTCGCCATGGCTGTGCATGTCGATGAAGCCGGGCGCCAGCACCCGTCCCTCGCCCGCGATGACGCGCCGGGCATCGCCCCCGGCCGAAGGCGGATCGATCCGCGCGATCCGATCGCCGCTGACCAGCACATTGGCGAGCCGCGGCGCCGTGCCGGTGCCGTCGACGAGCAGCACTTCGCGGAACAGGGTATCCGGTTGCGCCGCCAGCGTCGCGACCATCGGCCATGCGGAAAGCCCGCCCGCCGCCACCGCTCCGCCCAATGCCTGTCGCCGTGTCAAACGTTGCTTCATGCCGCTCCCCGATCGCTTTTGCCGGACTATGCGCACAAGCGCGGCGCACGCGAATCACCAAGGCTGCATAAAGTCATGGCCTCAACGCATGGGGCACCGGTTTGCCGCCGGTCAAAGCCGTGCGCGCGGCGACCGCGCAGGACTGGCCATCCCCCCGGTTCGGAATTACACCACCGCCCGTGCTCAAGATGACTTCGCTGCCCGCCTCCGTCCGCCCCCGCGCGCTTGCCACCTGGCTCTTCGCCGTCGCGGCGCTGATCGTGCTGATGGTGGTGATCGGCGGCATCACCCGCCTGACGGAATCGGGACTCTCGATCACCGAGTGGAAGCCCTTCACCGGCACCATCCCGCCGCTCACCGAAGCGGCGTGGCAGGCGGAGTTCGCCCGCTACCGCGAGATCGGCCAGTACACCCAGCTCAACCAGGGCATGACCCTGGCCGAGTTCAAGAACATCTTCTTCTGGGAATATCTCCACCGGCTGCTCGGCCGGGTGATCGGCATGGCCTTCGCGCTGCCGTTGCTCTGGTTCGCCATCCGCCGGGCGATCCCCAGGGGCTATGGCTGGCGGCTGATCGCACTGCTCGCGCTGGGCGGGCTGCAGGGCGCGCTCGGCTGGTGGATGGTCAAGTCGGGCCTGAACAAGACCAGCACCGCGGTCGACCATTTCTGGCTTTCCGCGCACCTGATGACCGCGCTGTTCACGCTGGGCGGCATCATCTGGACCGCACTCGACCTGCTCGCGCTCAGGCGCAACCCGATGGCGCGCCCCGCCCGCCTCACCGGCCTGGCGGTCGCGGTACTGGCGGTGCTCGCCGTCCAGCTCTTCTACGGCGCGCTGGTCGCGGGGCTGCGCGCCGGGCTGGTCACCGACCAGTGGCCGCTGATGAACGACCATTTCTTCCCCGGCGTCAGCCAGGCGGGGCAGAGCCTGGGCCATATCCTCTTCTCCGATCCGGCGGTGGTGCACTTCATCCACCGCTGGTGGGCCTGGATCACGGTCGCCGCGCTGGTGATCCTCTCCCGCAAGGTCCGCGCCGCCGATCGCCGCGCCTCGATCGCCATCCACAGCGCGTTCGGCACCCAGATCCTGCTCGGCATCGCCACGGTGATGGCCGGCATGCCGATCTGGCTCGCCGCGCTCCACCAGCTCACCGGCGCGCTGGTCGTCATCGCCACCGTCTGGGGCGCGCATGTCGCGGGCAGCCGGGCCGGCGCTTGAGCGAGCTGGCGCTCTTCTACGTGACCTTCGCCACCCGGGCGGATGCCGAGCACGTGGCCGAGACGGTGCTGGCCGAGAAGCTTGCCGCCTGCGCCAATATCCTCGCGCCCTGCACCTCGCTCTATCTCTGGCACGGGGAGCTGGAACGCGCCGAGGAAGTGCCGGTGTTGTTCAAGACCCGCCCGATGCTCTCCACCCGGCTGCGCGAGCGGATCGCCGCGCTCCATCCCTACGACCTGCCGGTGATCGAGAGCTGGACCGCCACCGTCGGCGGCGATGTCGCCGCCTGGGTGGAAGGCGAGACGCGCTGATGCTGCTCGCCGCGATTGTCCTCCAGGCAAGCGCGGCCAGCTTCTCCCCGCCGCTCGACCGGGCCCTGCTGGTCGTGACCGAGCGCCATGACGATACCCGCCTCTACCGCATGGAGCGCCGCATCCGCTTCGCACGCGAGGACGGCGGCTATCGCGCGGAAGTCGTGCTCGCCGAAGCGGAAGGCGAGACCAGCGACAGCAGCGGCGCGCTGTTCGAGGCAGGCTATGCCGCGCTCGCCGGTACGCCTCTGATATTCCACCTCGACAAGGCCGGCACGGTCACCGCGATCGACGACCTCCCCGCATTGTGGGAGCGCTTCTGCCGCCGCGTCGCCGAAGTCGCCGCCGCGCGCCGCGCGCTCGCCCCTGCCGAGCGCCCCAAATTCGCCGAGCGCGTCGCTGCTCCGATCCGGGCCCTGCCCGACAGCCGCCGGCGCGCGATGCTCGGCTCGCTGGTGCTCGCGGTGGTCCCCGACGAGCCGCTGGTGCCGGGCACCACCCCGGTCCGGCTGCCCGGCAGCTCGGCCTATGGCAGCGCCAGGCCACTCGAGGGCATGCGCAGTGTAACAGCTTCGCCCGGCGGCCTGCTCCGCAGCACCACCGTCGCCAGCGGCGAGAACGTGACCCTCGAACGCATCACCGAAGTCGATCCCCATACCGGCCTGATCACCCGCAACAGCAAGACGCTGCGCATCCGCACCGGCGGCCTGGAAAGGATCAGCCGCACCCGGCTAACGGTCGAACCGCTCGCCGATTGACTCGCCGTGCCGCGCATGGCCGAACGCCGGGCAAAGGGGAAATCCATGCGCTCGATTCTTGCCGCCGCTCTGCTCGCCTGCCTTGCGGCCGCACCGCCCGCAGCGGCCCAGGCATCGACCAGGGCCGAACCCGCAACGATCGATATCGTCTTCAACCCGCCGACCGACGCGCCGATGCGCTACCGCGTCGCCCGCGACCGCGCCGCCCGGACCAGTCGCCCGGGAATGTCGGCCAGCTGGGTGGAGGAACTGCGCTTCACCAGGGCCGGCGACGGCTTCATCGCGCATTGGCGGATGGAGGCCGCTTCGTTACCGCCCGAGATGCGCGCGCCCGGGATCGCCCCGATGATCGCCCCTTTCACCGGCGAGCCGATCGCCTTCGATCTCGACGCGGAAGGCACCGTGCTGCGCGTCCGCGACTGGCCGGCGGCGCAGGTCCGGATCCTGGCCGCCGTCGATGCCGCCGGGCAGCTGATCCCCGCCGCGGATCGCGACAAGGTGATGCCCCAGGTCCGCGCGATGTTCACCGGCCTCACCGCCGAGACCGCACCCTCGGCCCTGTTGCGCAACGTCGAGCCGCTGTTCGGCGGTGGCGGGCTGTCGATGCATGTCGGCGAGGAGATCAGCACACCGATCGAGCAGCCGGTGCCGCTGCTCGGCGGCAGCGTCGCGATGGACGTCACCATCACCCTGAGCGCCGCCGAGCCCGGCCGCACCGCCACGCTCACCTCCCGCTCCGACTATGATCCCGATTCTTTCAAGCGGCTGCTCACCCAGCTCGCCGATCGCTTCACCCCGGCGGAGAAGGCCGCGCGTACGCAGGAGCTCGAGCAGATGCTGCCCGAGATGCTGCTCAGCGAAACCGGCACCACGCTGATCGACCTGCCCAGCGGCATGCCGCTGCGCTACGAAAACAGGCGCATCGCCACCATCGACGGCAAGACCGTTCCTGTGGAATCGCTCGCACTTACCTGGCTGCGCTGAGGGGAAAACGACCCACGGTATTCAGATACCCGTCAGCAAAGCCCCACTTTTCTTGACTTTTCCCGAGCGAATCGTCAGAGGGCCTTCAACCGCGCTGCCCGAAAGGGTGGCGCGCTCGCGTTTCATACTCGAAAGGTCCCAGCCCATGAAGGCGCTGATGAAGACCACCAAGTCGGCGAAGCCGGCCGAGGTGGAGAAGAAGTGGCATATCGTCGATGCCGACGGCCTCATCGTCGGCCGCGCTGCCGTCGTGATCGCCAATGTGCTTCGTGGCAAGCACAAGACGAGCTTCACCCCGCACGTCGATTGCGGTGACAATGTCATCGTCATCAACGCGGACAAGATCAAGTTCACCGGCAAGAAGCTGGGCCAGAAGGTGTACTACAAGCACACCGGCTATGCGGGCGGCATCAAGGGCATCACCGCCGGCAAGGTCCTCGAAGGCCGCTTCCCGGAGCGCGTCCTCGAGAAGGCCGTTGAGCGCATGATCCCGCGCGGCCCGCTGGGTCGCCAGCAGATGCGCAACCTGCGCATCTATGCCGGCGCTGCGCATCCGCACGAAGCGCAGAACCCCGAGGTCCTCGACATCGCCGGCATGAGCCGCAAGAACAAGGTGGGCGCATAATGTCTGACAACCGCCAGTCCCTTTCCGATCTCGGCGCCATCGCCGCCGGTGAGCAGGCCGTGGCCGCCCAGGCGCAGGCTGATTCCGATACCCGCGCCGATGCGTATCTCGCCGGCCAGCTCGACGAGCCGGTCAACACCGCCCCGCTTCGTGCGCAGGAGCTCGACAAGTTCGGCCGCGCCTATGCGACCGGCCGTCGTAAGGACGCCGTCGCCCGCGTGTGGCTGAAGCCCGGCACCGGTAAGATCACGATCAACGGTCGTGACCAGGAAGTCTATTTCGCGCGTCCGACGCTGCGTCTCGTCATCAACCAGGTGTTCGGCATCACCGAGCGCGAAGGTCAGTATGACGTGATCGCCACCGTCAAGGGCGGCGGTCTTTCGGGCCAGGCCGGCGCGGTGAAGCACGGCATCAGTCAGGCGCTCACCAAGTACGAGCCGATCCTGCGCACCCCGGTGAAGCGCGCTGGTTTCCTGACCCGCGACAGCCGTACGGTCGAGCGTAAGAAGTACGGCAAGGCGAAGGCCCGTCGTAGCTTCCAGTTCTCGAAGCGCTAAGCGCCTCGGCAACTGCCAACGAATTGGGGCGGTCCGGCAACGGGCCGCCTCTTTTCGTTTGGGGAATGCGCGGCTAGCCTTGCGCCATGGCGCTCGATCACCCCGACACGATCCGTATCCTCGCCTTTCTGGGCGAGATCGGCATTCCCGTGTCCCAGGGGACGATCGCCGGCGACAGCTTCCTGCCCGGCATCGAAGTGCGCGACGGCGGACTGCTGCTAGACCCCGAGCGCCCCTTCTATCCCGGCGACCTCCTCCATGAAGCGGGGCATATCGCCTGCACCGATCCCGCGGACCGCCCGACGCTGTGCGAAGTCCGTGACGATCCGGGCGAGGAAATGGCGGCGATCGCCTGGTCCTATGCCGCTGCCCGCGCGATCGGGATCGACACGCGCGCGCTGTTCCATGCCGACGGCTATCTCGGTGGTGGCGAGGCGCTTGCGATCGCCTTCGACAGCGGCAAGGGCCCCGGCCCGCCCATGCTCCAATTTTACGGCATGGCCGCCGAGCCGCACCAGGCCGAGAAACTCGGCCTTCCGGTCTATCCACAAATGGCGAAATGGCTGCGCTAGGGTTTGCGCATCAGGTCATAGAGCGCCAGCCGGAACACCAGCCCGCCGCCCGCACCGCTCGCTCCGACTATCAGTAGGAGCGCGATGCCTTCCCATGCCGATGCGGGCCCGATCCAGATGAGCATCGGCACGACGCCGACCACGGCACCCGAGGCCATCGCGTTCCACCAATGCAGCCGATAGCGGCGCTCGAGCCACAGATAAGCCGGCAATCCCAGCACCAGCGCATGGCCGAAGGCGAATGGGAAGCCCAGCACCAGCGCATAGAACAGGATGGCCGGCGTGTCCGTGAATGCCGACAACGGCGCTTCGCGTGCGAACAGCAACCAGAGGATTGCACCGGCAAGAAGGGATGCCGCGATCGAGGCGACCAGGAACGCGCCCATCACCTTGCCGAAAGGCGCCGGTTCTCTCATGCCCGCTCCAGCCAGCCGGTATAGTGCACCACGTCGCCGATGATCGGCAGGCGCACCCGTACCTCGAAACGGAAGCGTCCATCCTCCTGCCATTCGCGCGCATCGATGCGCGGCCCCAGCCGGCGCGGCATCGGCACGCCGAAGGCGGTCCAGCCGCGCAGCACCATCTTCAGCCCCTGCCCATCCGAAGGCAGGTCGAAGGCGAAGCGCAGCGGCCCGAACCGCTCGGCGACACCCTGCCCTGCCTGGCTGAGTTCGCTGGAGAAGGCATGGCCGCCAAAGTCGCGCGTCCAGCGTTCCTTGCCATGTTCCGCCGAGAAAGCGACGCGGAGTGACCAGCTGCCCTCGGGCGGAAAGCCCATCACGCGCCCCACCAGCCAGGCCAGCCCCCTGCCCCGACGCACCTCGCCTTTCCCCGACGCCCCGGCATCGCCGATAAAGTCGTGCATCCCACGCACCGCCTCCGGCAGCTTGCCGAAGCGCGAGCCCATCGCCCGGACATAGAGCGGATCGACCGCACGCTCGACCACTTCGGTCCGGATCGCGAGCCTGGCGAACAGCGGCTCGAACCGATCGAGCGTCAACAGCCCGCTCGCGTCGCGCGCGCCCGGCGGCACCTTTCCGGAGAGGATATCCTCTGCAAGCAGCTCCGCCGCCAGCGTCGGAATCTCGGGCCCGTCGCCCCGCTCGGCAATCAGCGTCCAGCGCCGCGCGATGCCCGATCCGGTCAGCGTCACGGTCATGGCCGAACGGTCGCTGCCACCACGCCCGGTGAGCGTCTGGAGCTTATGCATCCAGCGCGCCGTCCCACCGAGCGAGCCGATCCAGCCCCAACGCACCGGCCAGCTCATCAGCCATAGTCCGAGCATGTGGAGACCGAACTCGGTACCGGCGTGGAAGGTCACCGCCGGGCGGCCGGGCAGCGCATCGGGCATCAGCGACAGATCGGGCACCTCGGCAAGCGCAACCCAGCGATGGAGCGGCGCCATCCCGTCCACCATGAACCGCACGCGCCGGAGCGCCTGCCAGCCGGTCGCCCCGATCCAGCGGCGCCCGCGCCACAGCCGCACCGGCCTGCCGACATAGGACAGGATCGCCGCCGCGACCGCCGGACCTGCCACCGCCCGGTTCGATGCGCTCAGCGCGATATCGACCCGCTCCACCTGGTCCAGCCCCTCCGCCAGCTTCCGCACCACCGCGCCCGACAGCGCCGGCAGGCTCGAGGCTCCGCTGATGATCGGCACCGCAACCGCTGCACCCTTGTCGAGCGCGCCGACCCCGGTGACGAAATCGCGCGCATCGGCCAGGTCGAGATAGGGGATGCGCATCGCGATGCAGGCCTCGGGCACCGTGGTGCCGCTACCCTGGAAAGGCCCGGCCGCGTCGATCACAAGGTCCGGCCGCTCGCGAGCCAGCACCATGCCGATGCCGTTGGTCCGGTCCGCCACCACCGGCTCCGCGCCCGCCAGCCCGGTGCAGAAAGCCGAGGCGCGCTCGAAGCTTCGCCCCGCCACCAGCACCGCGTGCCCGGCGCCCAGCAACCGCCGGCTTAGCCGCGCACCAAAGCCGCCATAGCCGCCGATGACGAGGATGCGGCTCACAGGATGCGCGCCCTTTGCTCGGGGCTGGGCACCCAGCAGGCATCATGCTTGCCAAACAGCCGGTAGCGGTTGCGCGCGATCCGGCGATAGGCGGCGTCGCGCCAGCCGCGCGGGATCACCCGCATCACGCCGAGCGCCCGCCACGGCCAGCCCAGCGCTTCGGCGATCGCCAGCACGCCGTCGCTGTCCCGCCGGGTACGGTCACCGTCGATCACCAGCATCGTATCCGGATCGTCGGGATCGACACCGAAGCGCTTGCACAGCGCCTGCCCCGCCTCGCTCTGCACCGAGGCGAGCCGGAAATGCCCGCGCCGGTCATGCCGCAGCACGAAGCGCGCGTTCGTCGTGCACAACACGCAGACGCCATCGAACAGGATGATCGGGTTCATTCGGGTGCTTCCCGCCGCCAGTTCAGGGCCGCCCAGAATGCCAGCCCCGCCAGCGCCCCAATTAGGCCCAGCCAGGCACACACCTCGAACAGCTGGCGCCAACCCGCCGCGGTATAGCGTCCATGCTCGGACAGCACGGTGCCGCCGATCTGCGAATATTCGCCCGGATTGTTGAGCAGCACGAGATAGGGGAGCCCGCCGACCAGGAAGCCACCGATCGCGGCGCTCCACCAGCGCAACCGCCAGCGCAGGCTGAGCAGGCCGTAGAGGGGCAGGCCCAGCAGCGCCACATGCCCTGCGGCCAGGATCGCCCCGACGATGAAAGATGCCACCGCCATGAACCAGGCCTGCTCGACGACGCCCTCCATCACGCCGGTCACGATGAAATAGGCGGGAAACGCGCTCGCCCCGACAAGAACCGCGGACAGGATGGCGGCCAGCAGGCGTCGTCCGGAGGGCTGGTCCTGGTTCATCGCCTCACTCCGCCGGATCCGCGAACACGCAGAGCTGGTGGACCAGCTCGCCGAGCAGCGGGTGCACCAGGTCGAGGCTGAACACGAAGCGGCCATCGCCGATGTCGATATGCCCCACCGTCAGCTTGCCCGGCATTGCCCAGTTGGGCAGCTTCACCCGCAGCCTGCCGAGCTTCAGGAAATAATGGTCGCTGACGAACAACAGCGCCCCGCCATCCTCCTCCAGCCGCAGCGCTATCCCCACGCCAAGCCCCAGATATTCCTCGATTCCCGTCGGCCCGGCGAAGCGCTTGGCGCTGTGGATAACCTGTGGAAAACCCTGTGCACGGCCATATTGCCGCGTCCAGTATTGCCCTTGGCCGTCGCCATCCGCCGTCACGCTGACGCTGGCCGATACGCCGACGTCCGTGCCCAGCGGCAGCGGTGCGCCGATCGCGCGGGAAAGCTGCGCCAGCAGCCACCCCACCCGGCTCATCCGGCATTCGGCGACTTCGCCCAGATAGGAGACACAGGCGCCGGCCTTGATCTTGCGCAGGAAGCGGCGGCGCGTCGCCGGCGGCAGGAACAGCCAGCGCTCGCCGAGCAGCCGCGCGAACGGGCTCTCGGCATCGTCCCAACGCGGCGCCGCGACACGGTGCCAATCGGCGTAACGGGCCAGCGAACCCGGCGCATATCCGAATGCCGCTCCCATGGGACCGCTCCTTTCGCCTACTCGCTCTTGCCCTTGGGCAGGAATGCCAGAATCTTCTTGCCCAGCCGGATCAGCGTCATCAGCCGTCCCGGCGGCACGCTCATCATCTGCTGGTACCAATCGTCGATCGTCACGACGAAGTCCTGCATCGCCACGATCCGGCTACGCGCCGTGTCGGAGATCGCCGCATCGCGTCTCGCTTCCTCGGTGCAGACGCGCAGCGCCGCCACCGCCGGATCGATCTCGCGCTCCTTGCGGCCCTGGGCAATGCGCGTGAGCATCTGCATCAGGTCAACCTCGGCCTCGTAATGATCGCGCCGGTCGCCCATCACCGGCACGCGGCGGATCAGCTTCCAGCCCAGCAGTTCCTTCAGGCTGTTCGACGTGTTGCTCCGCGCGATGCGCAGCGTGTCGCTGATCTCCTCGGCGTTGAGCGGCCGGTCGGAGAGGTAGAGCAGCGCATGGATCTGGGCGACCGAGCGGTTGACGCCCCATTGCCCGCCCATCTCGCCCCAGTGCAGCACGAACTGCTGCACCGCGATCGGCAACTGAACAGCGCTGTCCGTAATTTCTGTCATAACAGAAATATGAGACAGAATTGCACGGGAGTCAATCGCCTTCGCGGTCCATCGCGCCCCAGCCTCGCTTCGCCGCCATGCACGCCGTTGCGGCAGCGCAACTAGCGGCCTGGGCTGCGACGTTTGCGCACGGCGCAATCGCGATGAAGATTTCCTTAGGTATTTCTGCAGGTTGTTCGGATTCTTCCTCTAAATTATTCATGGAAGTGCAGGTTGCGGCGGTTCCGCGGCCTCGGGGGAAATTCGGGGTGTTCCAAAATCACAGGACGGCCGTGCTTGGCGCGGCGCTTGGTCTGCTTGTGCTCGGCGGCTGCGATGGCGGCGGCGGGGGTGGTTCGTCGTCGAGCGGCAGCGCCGGCGGCGTGGTCACCACGCCCAGCCCCACGCCGGCACCGGTGGTGTTCACCGATGGCGATGCCGCCCGCCTCGCGCGGCAGGCGAGCTTCGGCCCGACCACCGACCTGGTCGCCCGCATCAAGTCGCTCGGCGCCACCGCCTGGGTCGACGAGCAGCTTGCCGCCTCGTCGAGCAGCTATGCCGATCTCACCACCGAGGTCCGCCGCGATTTCTGCGTGAGCACCGATACGGTGTGCAACCGCGCGCATTTCAGCCGCACGCCGGTGGCGATGCGCTTCTTCGCCAATGCCGTTGCCGGATCGGACCAGCTGCGCCAGCGCACCGCCTTCGCGCTCGGCCAGATGATCGTCGCTTCGGAAGCGGAGGTGAACTCCACCGCCGGCATCGCGACCTTCAACCAGATCTTCCTCGCCAACGCCTTCGGCAATTACCGCGACATCCTCGCCCAGGTGACGATGAGCGGATATATGGGCGATTATCTCGACATGGCGGACAGCAACAAGTCCGGCCCCTCGGAGAATTACGCCCGCGAGCTGCTCCAGCTCTTCTCGATGGGCCCGGACGCGCTCAACATGGACGGCAGCCTGAAGCGCGACAGCGCCGGCGGCGCCATCCCCAACTATACGACCGACGACATCAAGGGCGTCGCCAAGGCGCTTACCGGCTGGACCTATGCCCGGGTCGGCGGCGCGGCGATCACCGATGGCAATGCCCGCGACTATTCCAAGCCGATGATCCAGGTGGCGGCACGCTACGACACCACCCAGAAGAGCTTCCTCGGCACCAGCGTCGCCGCGGGCGCCGCCCAGGACGCCAGCGTCGCCGCGGTGGTCGATGCCGCGTTCAACAATCCGTCGACCGCGCCCTTCGTCGCGCGTCACATGATCATCCACCTCGTCACCGCCAATCCCAGCCCGGCCTATATCGGCCGCGTCGCGCAGGTGTTCGCCGATAATGGCAGGGGCGTGCGCGGAGACATGAAGGCCGTGGTCCGCGCGATCCTGCTCGACAGCGAGGCCCGCTCGGCGCCCACCGCGACCGGCGGCAAGCTCAAGGAGCCGGTGCTGCTGATGACCGCGCTCGCCCGCGCGATCGGCTTCGCGACCGATGGCTATGTCTTCACCACGCGCGATACCAGCCTCGGCCAGCCGGTGTTCCGCGCGCCTTCGGTGTTCAATTTCTATCCGGACGATTTCCCGCTGCCCGGCTCGGCCACGCTGAAGAGCCCGGCCTCGAAGCTGCTCAACACCTCGAACGTGCTGCGCTGGCACAATTTCGTCTATGACTGGACCGTCTCGGGCGATGCCAGCCGCAGCGAGTACGCGCTGGATTCGGGACTGCCCATGTCCTCGCTCACCCAGCCGCTCTGGACGAGCTGGGAAGCGTATGGCGTCGACCTCGATGCGATGGTGGCGCGGATCGACCTGACGATGTTCGCGAACACGCTCAGCCAGGCGCAGAAGGATGCGCTCAAGGCGGCCGCCACCCCCATCACCAATACCGATGTCGCCATCCAGGCGCGCCGCCGCGCCCAGATGATGCTCTACGTCGCGGCCTCGAGCCCGATGTTCCTGGTCGATCGCTGAGGAGCCGGACCGATGACGTTTTCCCGACGCGACTTCATGAAGGTCACCGCCGGTGCCGGCGCACTCGCCGCAATCGGCCAGCTCGGCCGCACCACCGCCATGGCTGCCCCGAACGGCAGCTACCGCGCGATGGTCGGCGTGTTCCTGTTCGGCGGCAATGACAGCTGGAACATGGTGATCCCCACCGATGCCCGGCACGCTGCCTATCTCGCCGCGCGCGGCAGCGTCGGCATCGCCGCCAGCCGCCTCACCGCGCTCACCGGCACTGCCTATGCGCTGCATCCGGCGATGGCCGCGCTCCGCCCGATCTGGGACGAGGGCAGCCTGGGCCTGGTGCTCAACGCCGGCACCCTCTACGCGCCGCTGACCAAGGCGACCTACCAATCGCGGGCCGATCTCCGCCCAACCAACCTGCTCAGCCATTCCGACGAGCAGGCGCACTGGCAGGGCCTGCGCGCTCGGGACTTCGCCACCGACGGCTTCATGGGGCGCCTCACCGACAAGATGGGCGCGAGCAGCGTCCCCTCGATGATATCGATCGCGGGCTCGCAGCTCGCGGTGATTGGCAAGACCAGCTCGGCGCTCGTCCTGCCCTCCACCGGCACGCTGTCGCGCTCGGGCTACTCCACCGCGTCGAACGCCGCAAACACCGCCAAGAACAACGCGCTCGGCACCTTCTCCTCGGCCACCGGCCTGGGCGACCTGTCCGAAGCCACCGCGCGCGACGTAAACGGCAGCTATGCCCAGGCGACCACCGCCAACACCATCATCTCGGCGACCAGTTCGCTCGACGGCTATTTCGTCAACCCGACCACCGGCGCCGCGCTGACCAGCGACGTCGCCCGTCAGCTGATGCGCGTCGCCCGGATGATCGATGCGCGCGGCTCGCTCGGCCATGGCCGCCAGACCTTCTTCGTCAGCCAGGGCGGGTACGACAATCATTCCGGCCAGGTGAATGGCGGCACCAACGACACCGGCACCCACGCCAACCTGCTGGGCGACCTCGCCATGGCGCTCGCCGGTTTCCACCGCGCGATGCAGTCGATCGGCATGGCCGAGAACGTCACGGCGTTCACGATGAGCGACTTCGGCCGCACCTATCGCGGCAATGCCCAGAACGGCACCGACCATGCCTGGGGCGGCAACCACCTGGTGGTCGGGGGCAACGTCGCCCCCGGCGGGATCTTCGGCGCCTATCCGGATCCGGTGCTCGGCGGTGCGACCGACGTCAGCAGCGAGGGCCGCTTCGTCCCCGCCGTCTCGCAGGAGGAATATATCGGCGCGATCGCCCGCTGGCATGGCGTCAGCGACGCGGACATGCCCTATGTCTTCCCCAACTGGTCGACCTGGAGCACCGGCGGGCGCGCGCCGCTGAGCCTGTTTCGAACCTAAGCGGACCTCATTCCCGCCGTCACCCCGGCCTTGAGCCTGGATGACGTGCAAATGGGAGCATTCGATCTACCGCATACGGTTCCTGCGCGCTTAACTGCGTATCCGGATTGCGCTATCGTTGCGCCCAGGTAATGGGGCGCGCCTTTCGGGGAGGCGAGTGATGGCCAATCTTTATCGCATTACGCCGTTCATGCATGTGCCGGACTTCGAGAAGGCGCTGTGGTTCTTCACGGACGTGCTGGGCTTCGAACTCTATTTCCGGACGCCCAACTATGCCTATGTCCGGCGCGAGCAGGCGGCCTTCCGCATTCTCGAGAATATGGGCGACGACGGCGCGCCTCCGGGCAACCGCCCCTTCTGCTATTATATCGACGTCGAGGATGTCGATGCCATCGCCGAGGAGCTCGCCCCCAAGGCGCCACTGCTCAACGACGGCGATATCTATGGCCCGATCGACCAGATGTACGGCCAGCGCGAGCTGATGGTGGTGGCCCCGGACGGGAACCTGCTGGTGTTCGGGCAGGATATCTCGAAGCGGTGACTAGAGGGGGACGCTTCCCTCTCCCATGAACCGCGCCCGGGTGGAGAAGCTCGCACCCTCCACCGTGATCTCGTTGAACGAGGGCGGCCTGGCGCGCACCCGCTCGGACAGCGTCCCCGCTCCGATCAGCCGCACGGTCCGCCCCTCGACCTGATGCTCGACATCGAACGGGTCATGGACATGCCCGGTCAGCACCGCATGCGCACCTGCCCGGGCCAGCGCCGCAAGCGCCTCGGGCCCGCGCCGCGTCTCGCTGGTCATCCGGGTGCCGCCTTCCACCAGCGGATGATGGCAAGCGACGAATACCAGGTCGCCCGCCGGCACCGCCTCAACCTTCGCCAGCGATTCCTGCAGCGCCCGCGTGCTCACATAGCCCTTCGCCCAGTTGAGCCGCCACTGGAAGCGCGCCGTGGTCTTGAGCGGCACCACGGCCACGCCCCGGCGGTCGAGCGGCCGCTCGATCATCGCCTCCAGCGCCCGGTAGCGCTTGTAGGGCGTCACGAACCGCGCCCAGAGGTTGAACCAGGGCAGGTCGTGATTGCCCACTTCCACGGTCACCGGCCGCCCAAGCCCCTGCAGCCACGCCGCCGCCGCCGTGAACTCCTTCGCGCGCGCATGCATCGTCAGGTCGCCGGTCATGATCACCGCATCGGGCTGTTCTTCCCGCACACGCGCGCCGAACCAGTCGATGGCGGCGCGATCCTCGCAGCCGAAATGGACGTCGCTGACGTGGAAAAGCCGCGTCACCCCAGCGCCGCCCGCGTCGCGATGAACACCTCGCGGCTCATCCCCGCGGTGACCGCCGTACCCGGCGCCAGCGACACCGGTTCGCCGTCGAACAGCGCGAGCACCGGCTTCTTGCCCGTGGTGCGCAGTTCATCGGTCAGGCTCTCGCTCACCGCGTGTGCGGCCACCCAGTCGCCGGTCAGCCATTCCCAGCCGAGCTGGACGATCGAACCCCAGTCGCGCGCGTCCACCGCTGCCACATGCAGCTCCTTGCCCTCGGGCCGGACGAACACCGCCTGATATTTGTCCCTGAGCGCCGGCACCCCGCCGATGCGGATGCCGCTGCCGCCGAAGGTGCGGTTCCACGCGATATGCGCGGCCTGGAACAGCTTCTTGATGGCGCCCTTGCGCGCCGCCTCGCGCGCCCGGAACCACGCGGTCGCAGGCCCCAGTATCAGTCCGACAAATCCGCGATGCTCGCCCGCCTCGATATAGGGCAGCGCCACCCGTGTCGTCTCGTCATGCGCCGCCTCGATGATCGTCTTGGGATCGAGCGTGTCATGCAGCGACTTGGCGAGCAGGTTCATCGTCCCGCCCGGCAGGATCAGGAAGCTGCCCTTCCATTTCTCCAGTGCGCAAAGCGTCGTGTTGATCGTCCCGTCACCGGCGAACAGCACGACGGTGTCCACCTTCTTCCGCGTAAGCGACGCTCCCTTGGGCAGCTCCTCCGCCGGGAATTCGGTGCGGCCGACCAGCGTCAGCCCGCGTTCCTCGAACACAGCCTCAAGCGCATCGCACTTGGCCTTGGTGGTCGATCCCGAGCCGGGGTTGGTAATGAACCAGAGTCTTTCCATCCCGGTCGTAACGCCCGGGATACGAAATGGCTCAACCTGATCCCTCTTTAAGCGTCATCCCCGCGCAGGCAGGGATCCAGAGCCAAACAGGTCATCGCTCCGCCACTCTGGATCCCCGCCTTCGCGGGGATGACGAAAAAGCGGGAAGAGCGGCCCACTCAATACCGATACAGCCGCACCTTCTGGATGCCATACTGCCCCGGCGGCAGGCGGACATGCCGCCCCTGGTGCGTCTCGTCACCATTGAGCCGGCGCCCGGCCACCCATTTGCCATCCTCGAACCCGCCTTCCTCGACCAGGTCCAGTCCGACCCGCGGCTCGAAGGTGAAGGTCACCCCACTGCCGGCGACCAGATAATCCTCGCCGCCCAGCCAGAGCAGGATCGCGCCATGCTCACCGGGCTCCTGCTTGTCCTTGGGCGTCCAGGGATCGACGAAGTTCGCGGTGATCCGGTAGCCGCCCATGCTCGCCACCTGCGGGCTGCTGTCGACCACGCCTTCGAAGCTCACTACCGGCGAGAAGCCGTCCTGCGCCTTTGCCGCGAACAACGCCGGCGTCAGCTGCTCGAGCATCGCATAGAAGCCGCCCAGCCGGTCCTTGTCGCCGATCTGCTCGATCGCGAAGGGGCTGAACCCGATCGCCTTGTGCTTGCCGATCACCCGCATCGCATTGGCCGGTGCGCGCAGGTCGCCCGCCTGGTTCGCTTCGGGCACGAACAACACATTGCCCGGCACGACATAGCCGTCGGCGATCCCGGCGAAGTTCGGGAAATAGATGTCGGGTGAGAGCATGTCGATCGCCGGCGCGGCGTCCTTCCATTCGCGCATCAGATGCGCCAGCGGCCCGCCGCTGGGATATTCGCCCGGCAGCTTGCCCGGCCGTCCCTGCGCGCCGTTGACGTACATCGGCAGCCTGTATTCGCGCTTCCCCGCCTCGGCGACGACATTGGCGAAGCGGGCATAATGGTGCGCGGTGAAGCCTTCCTCGCTGCCCCTCCATTTCGCGAAGGCGGCATCGGCGAGCGGGCCATGCTCGCGCGCGCTCGGCAGGAAGCCGATCTCGTTCTCCACCTGCACCATCAGCACCGTATGGCGGTCGCCGTCGATCGCCTTCAGATGCTTCATCACCGCCGCGAATGCCCGCGCGTCGCTGTCGAGCGTCGCCTTGCCGAACGCCGAGAGGATATCCTGCGGCTGCCCGTCCTTGCCGGTCGAGCGCAGGAAGCGCTTGCCGTCGCGCTTCACCCAGGCGGGCACGTAGGTCGACATGCTGTTCTTCCAGGTACCGAACCACAGCAGCACCAGCCGCATGTCGTTGGCACGGGCATCCTCGACCAGCCAGTCGAGGCTGGAAAAGTCGAACTTCCCCTCCTCCGGCTCGATCGCTTCCCAGGTTACCGGCGCCAGTACGGTGTTGAGGTGCAGCGCCTTCAACCGCTGCCAATGCGGCTTGAGCCAGGCGCGATCGGTCGCGGAGCTGTTCCCCAGCTCGCCCCCGCGGATCAGGCACGGCTTGCCGTCCACGATCAGCCGCCCCCCCTCCAGATGCGGCGCCTGCGCGAGCGCGGGGGTGGCAAGGAAAAGGGCGAGCGTGGTGAGCCAGCGAAGCATGACCTGCACAATAGTCAGAGTTATTAGCCCGTGGGAAGGCCGAGCTTGCGCCGATCGCCCGGGTGGGCCAACCGGCGGGTCGAAGATTGGAGCCCCTATGTCCCGAGCCGAATTCCAGCGCGTCGCGCCGCCCCAGCTGACGGCGGAAGTGCGCATGTACGAAACGGCCGAAGGCGGCCTTGAGAGCCCGGCGCAGCCGGGCTGGACCTGCCCGGTGATGACCGAGACGACCAAGCCACTGGTCGGCTGGGACGCGCTGCCGCTGCTCCGCGATGCGCCGCTGCATCCCGGCGAGACCCGCGAACTGGGCTTCGTCTTCCTCTCGGGCGACGCCGCGGTCCGCGCGCTGCGCGAAGCGGGCCATTTCTATTTGTGGGAAGGCCGCTTCATCGGCGAAGGCCGGGTGATCGACTGAAGCGTGGGGAAGTTGGAGCGGGTAGCGGGAATCGAACCCGCGCTAGAAGCTTGGGAAGCTCCTGTGATGCCATTTCACCATACCCGCTCGGGCCCGCCGAAATCCCCGCTTTTGCCGATTCTGTCAAGCGGCTCCGCTCAGTGCCGCAGCTTGAGGTGATGCAGCGGCGGCCGGCGCTTGCGGAACAGCAGCTTCAGGCAAACCCAGAGCAACAGCCACTCCCATAAAGAGGGGACGCGGTCGGCACGCATCACGCCACCTCCTCGATCGCCACCGCCGCGCCCGGCCATTCCTCGGCGGCGACCTGGGAGATCGGCCGGGCGATACCGCGCGTCAGCCCGATGGGTACGGTCACCCGGAAGCCCCGCGCGATCAGCCCTTCCACGGCCCAGCGCACGCAATAGTCCGCCGCGACGCCGATCACCGTCACCTCCTCGATCCCCGCACCGATCAGCCCGGCGAAGAAGCCGTCGCGGTCCGCAGCCTCCCCGCCGCCGATCCGCTCCACCGCAAGGCCCGGCTCGGCCCACATGTCGAACACGCCCTTCTCCAGCCGCAGCACCGGGATCGCGGGACCCACCGCGCCGGGATCCACCATCAGTTCCCAGCCCGGCGTCCCCTGCACGCAATGCGGCGGGAACTGCTTCGCTTCCTCGGATACCGCATAGACCTCGGGTACATGCGTATCGAAGGTGAACAGCACGCCGGCGGTGTCCCCGGGATGCAGCCCGGCCAGCCAGGCCTGCATCGGCGCGACGATCTCCTCAGCGCCCGGCACCGGCAAGGCACCGTCCGCCGCCACGAAGTCCCGCTGCATGTCCACCACGATCACGAAGTTCGGCATGATCCATCTCACTTTCCGGATTTGACATATATCCGATTCGCACATAAGTAAAGCGCACAGTGAATATAAGGCCCCACCGATGGACGAAGCGACCTTCCTCGAAAGCTATGACCCGGCCGCGTTCGAGCGTCCGTCGGTGGCGGTTGACCTGATCCTGATGAGCGTGGTCGAGGGTGCACCCGCGGTGTTGCTCACCCGGCGCGACCAGCATCCCTTCCAGGGTGACTGGGCACTTCCCGGCGGGTTCGTCGGCATCGGCGAGAGCCTGGACGCGGCCGCCCACCGTATCCTCGCCGAAAAGGCGCACATGGCCGATGCGTATGTGGAGCAGCTCTACACCTTCGGCGCGGTGGACCGGGATCCGCGCATGCGGATCATCAGCGTCGCCTATTTCGCGCTGATCCCCGCCACTGTCTTCGCCGCCGCACTCCGGGCCGCGCCCGAACTCGCCCTTGCCAGACTGACCGTCCCGGCCGGCGGCCTGGTCGAGGCCCGGCTTGCCGAGGGCGAGATACTCACCCTCGCCTTCGATCATGGCGCGATGCTCGGCGTCGCGATGCTGCGGCTGCGCGGCAAGCTCGACTATTCGGGCATCGCCTTCGCGCTGCTTCCCGAGCGCTTCACCCTGCGCGCGCTGCAGGACGTGTACGAGGCGATTCTCGACACGCGCCTCAACAAGCCCGCCTTCCGCCGCCGCATGCTCGATCGCGGCTGGCTGGCGGCAACCGGCGAGCGTGAGACCGGTGCCTCGTTCCGCCCCGCCGAGCTCTATCGCTACCACCCGCCCGGCGAAGCCCCTCGCTGAGCCGCACTGCCCCGTCTATCGTCACCGGCCGAACCCGGAGGAAGCCTTGCCCGTCACCGACATCGCCACCCGCGTCTACAACCATGGCTGGCGCCTCGATCCGATCGTCCGCAGCCTGCTCGATACCGATTTCTACAAGCTGCTGATGCTGCAGATGATCCGCCACCTTCATCCGGACGTGCAAGCAACCTTCTCGCTGATCAACCGCAGCAAAAGCGTCCGCCTTGCCGAGGTGATCGACGAGGCCGAGCTCCGCGCCCAGCTCGATCATGCCCGCACGCTGCGCTTCTCGAAGAAGGAGTTGATCTGGCTCGCCGGCAACAGCTTCTATGGCAAACAGCGCATGTTCGCGCCGGATTTCATCGCCTGGCTCGCGGAGTTCCAGCTGCCGGAATATGACCTGCACAAGGTCGACGGCCAGTTCGAGCTGCATTTCGTTGGCCCCTGGACCCACACGATGATGTGGGAGATTCCTGCGCTGGCCATCGTCAACGAGCTACGCTCGCGCGCCGCCCTGAAGGGCAAGGGACGGTTCGAGCTCGACGTGCTCTATGCCCGCGCCAAGGCCAAGATGTGGGACAAGGTCGAGCGGTTACGCCAGCTCCCCGATCTCGTCATCTCGGACTTCGGCACGCGCCGCCGCCACGGCTTCCTGTGGCAGCGCTGGTGCGTCGAGGCCTTGAAGGAAGGCCTGGGCAACCGCTTCATCGGCAGCTCAAACGTGCTGCTCGCGATGGACAATGACCTGGAGGCTATCGGCACCAACGCGCACGAGCTGCCCATGGTCCTCGCCGCCCTGTCCGAAACCGACGAAGCGATCGCAGCCGCACCCTATCGTGTGCTCGAGGAATGGCAGGCGCATTATGACGGCAACCTGCTGGTCGCCCTGCCCGATGCCTTCGGTACCACTGCCTTCCTGCGCAATGCTCCGGACTGGGTCGCCGACTGGACCGGCTTCCGCCCCGATTCCATGCCCCCGATCGAAGGCGGTGAGCAGATCATCGCCTGGTGGCAGGCGCGCGGCCGCGATCCACGCACCAAGCTGCTGATCTTCTCCGACGGCATGGACGTCGACAGCATCGAGGCGACCTATCGCCACTTCCACGGTCGCGTCCGGATGAGCTTCGGCTGGGGCACAAACCTGACCAACGACTTCCGCGGTTGCGATCCGGCGGGCGGTCACGCCCTCGAGCCGATCTCGCTCGTCGCCAAGGTGACCAGCGCCAATGGCCGCCCCGCCGTCAAGCTCTCGGACAACCCGTCCAAGGCCACCGGCGATCCGGCCGAGATCGCCCGCTATTTGCGCATCTTCGGCGAGGAGGGCCGCATCGCCCAGAAGGTCGCGGTGTAGCTCCCATCATGCTGCGCCACCACCGTCATCCCGACTTTCGTCGGGATGACGGCTTCCCCCCTGACCTCACGCCCGCTAGCCTGCCCGCACAGCAAGGAGATACGAATGAAGCGGGTTCTGGCAGGTGCGGCGCTGGTCGCGATGGCGTTCACCGGGCACGCCCATGCGCAGCAGAACCCCCAGGCGGAAGCCCAGGCGCTCGAGCTGCTCAAGCGCGGCATCGCCTTCCGCACTGTCGCCGGCCCGGGCAACCAGACGCCCGAATACGCCGCCTATCTCAAGGAGCAGCTGGTCGCCGGCGGCTTCGATCCAGCCGATATCCGTATCGAGAAGCTGGGCGACACCGCGTGGCTCGCCGCCCGCTATCCGGGCACCGGCAAGACCGCCAAGCCGATCTACATCTCGGGCCATATGGACGTGGTCGAGGCCAAGCCCGAGGACTGGACCCGCGATCCGTTCAAGCCGATCGTGGAGAACGGCTATATCTTCGGTCGCGGCGCCACCGACATGAAGTACGACCTGTCCACGGTCGTCGCCACGCTGATCCAGCTCAAGCGCGAAGGCTATAAGCCGTCCCGCGACATCATCCTCCTCGCCTCGGGCGACGAGGAGACCAGCATGAAGACCACCGCCGCCATGGCCGAGCAGTACCATGACGCCGAGCTGCTGCTGAACGTCGATGGCGGCGGCGGCGGGCTCGACGAGAATGGCAAGCCGGAGATCTTCGGGCTGCAGGGCGCCGAGAAGACCTATGCCGATTACGAGCTGACCTTCACCAATCCCGGCGGCCATTCGAGCGCGCCCGGCGCCAGCAACGCGATCTATTCGCTCGCCCATGCGCTGGCGAAGATCGAGGCCTACCAGTTCCCCGGCGAGATCAACGACATCACCCGCGCCGGCTTCGTCCAGGGCGCCAAGACCGCCGATCCCGAGATGGCCCGTGCGATGCGCGCCTTCCTTGCCAACCAGCAGGACCCCAAGGCACTCGCCACCTTGCGCTCCGAGCCCGGCCTGATCGGCCAGACCGGCACTACCTGCGTCGCGACGATGGTCAATGCCGGCCACGCCACCAACGCCCTGCCCCAACGCGCCACCGCCAACATCAATTGCCGCATCTTCCCCGGCACCTCGGTCGAGGCCGTCGCCGCGACGCTCGCCAAGGTGGTCGGCGATCCCGAGCTCAAATTGAAGACGCTCGACAGCGGCAGCATCGCCAGCCCGGCCTCGCCGCTGCGCCCGGACCTGATGAAGCTGGTGGCGGAGGGCATCCATGCCCGCTTCCCCGGCGTGCCGATCGTCCCCGCCATGTCGGCCGGCGCCAGCGATTCGATGTGGTTCCGCGCCAAGGGCGTGCCGAGCTACGGCGTCAGCCCGATCTTCATGAAGGGGTCGGACAGTTTCGCGCACGGCCTCAACGAGCGCACCCCGCTCAGTGAAATCGCGCCCTCGATCGTGTACTACAAGCTCCTGCTCAAGGGCCTTACGAAGTGATGGGAGACCGAAGGTGGCGCACAGCTTCGCGTCGGTGGGAGCCGATCCGGACGATCATCTGAGCCTGCCCGGCTGGCTCTACACCGATCCGGAATATTACGCCGTCGAGCTCGACGCGGTGCTCCGCCCGTCCTGGCAGATCGTCTGCCATGAAAGCGATATCGCCGGCCCGGGCGACTTCCACACGCTCGATTATCTCGGCGAGAGCGTCATCGCGATCCGCGGCCAGGACGGCGCGGTCCGCGCCTTCACCAATGTCTGCCGCCACCGCGCGATGCGGCTGGTCGAGGGCCCGAGCGGCTGCGCCAGGAAGCTGGTCTGCCCCTATCATGCCTGGACCTATGAGACCGACGGCCGCCTTAGCGGCGTCCCCTCGCGCGCCGACTATTCCACCCTCGATCCCTCACAGCACGGCCTCGCCCCGGTCGATGTCGAGATCTGGCGCGGCTTCGTCTTTGTCCGGCTGGAGGATCGCGGCGGGCCCTCGGTCGCCGAGATGATGGCGCCCTATGATGCCGAGATCGCACCCTATCGCTTCGAGGAGATGCGCACGATCAGCCCGGTCCGCCTGCGCGACCGCGCGGTCAACTGGAAGAATGTCGGCGACAATTATTCGGACGGGCTCCACATCCCCGTAGCCCATCCCGGCCTCACCCGGTTGTTCGGCAAGAGCTATCGGATCGAGGCGATGCCCTGGGTCGATCGCATGTCCGGCTATCTGGCGGACAGTCCGCGTTCGAACTTCTGGGAGCGCTTCTATCAGGAGCGCCTGCCGCACGCCCCGCACCTGCCCGACAGCCACCAGCGGCTATGGCTCTACTACAAGCTCTGGCCCAACCAGGCGTTCGACCTCTATGCCGACCAGATCGACTTCATGCAGTGGCTCCCCACCGGCCCCACCAGCTGCGTGCTGCGCGAGATGGCCTTCGCCCTGCCCGACGACAGCCGCGAGATGAAGCTGGTCCGCTACGCCAACTGGCGGATCAATCGCATGGTCAACGCCGAGGACACCTGGCTGATCACCAACGTCCAGACGGGCATGGCCTCGAAAAGCTACACGGTCGGCCCGATCGGCGACAGCGAGGTGTGTTTGCGCAGCTTCGCGCGGAAGATCCGCGGCCTGATCCCCGAAGCGCGGCTGCATCGGCCACCGCCTGCCGGGTGGTCGCGGCGGCCGCGGGCGACCTAGAGAGGGCGATACTCAATTCCCCTCCCTGCAAGGGAGGGGCTAGGGGTGGGTTAGAAAAGGTCGGGCTCGATGCCCGGCCTTTTCTGTTTCCGCAGGCCGTCTCGCCGGGCGCCTCCGGAAGACCGGAGGCGCAACCCACCCCCAACCCCTCCCTTGCAGGGAGGGGAGCAAGAATGCTCAGACTTCCGCCCCTAGGCAGCCAGCGCGCGCGCTGCCATCATCCGCGTCGCCCGCTCGGTCGCCAGCCTGGTATCCCCCGCCAGCTTCTTCACTTCGCCCGCCACTACCGCGAAGCCGCGCCCGGCATCGCCGGCACGCGCCGCCTCGATCGTCGCGTTCAGCGCCAGCATGTTGGTCTGCGAGGCAATGTCGCTGATCGATCCGACGATCTCGGCCAGCTGCCCCATCGTCTCCTCGAGCGCCTGTTTCTGCTCGCCCAGCGCATCGCGCAGCGCCACCTGGTCGGTGATGTCCATCGCGAACTTCACGATCCGTTCGGGCCATCCGCGCGCGTCGAGAATGGGGTTGTAGGTCGCCTGCAGCCACACCGCGCTGCCATCCTTGGCGAGCCGCGGATAGACGCCGGAATCATAATGGCCGTTGCCGAGCTTGGCCCAGAAATCGGCATAGGCCTGCGAGCCGAGGATATCGGGCGCGCAGAAGATCCGGTGGTGCCGCCCGGCGATCTCCGGCAGCGTATAGCCCAGGGTCGCAAGGAACCGGTCGTTGGCCCACAGGATATTGCCCCGCAGGTCGAATTCGATGATCGCCTGCGAGCGCGAGATCGCCGCCCAGGCGGCCACCGCACGGCTCTGATCGGAAGAAAGAGATTGCACCATTGGCAATTCGGCTAGGGGCCGAAGGGCTAATTTTGGGTAACCAATTGCCCGGGGTTTCGCCAAAATGGGTGACTTGCAAACTTTGAAATATAGATGACCCGTTCGTCCGGGCGGGTTTCAGCGTACATTTATCCCGTGGACCGGCTCGCCCCCTTCGCCGCAGCGTGGAAGAACAGCGCCGAGATCAGCCAAAGCGCCGCGAACACCCCGCCGAACACCATCGCCTTGAACGGCCCGTCCGCCACGCGCGCGGTGTCGGGCGCAGTCGAGATCGCCAGCCCGAGCAGCGCCTGCATCACCGCCACGCCCAGCATCGCCCGCGCCATGCCGGCCGGGCGGAACCAGGCGGCAAAGGCGCCCACGCCTGCCGCCATCACCACCAGGAAATAGCCGATCCCCGTCCCGTCATCGCGGACAAACACCGCCCACACGCTCAGGAACGACGCAATCAGCGCGACGGCGGCACCGGCGCGATAGGCCCGGCTCGCGCTCGCCCGCTCGGCCAGTTCGTAGAGCAGCCCGACCCCGCCGATCATGATACCCGCCATCACGAAGCTGCCCGCTTCCCAATGCCATTCGTCGCTGATCTGCATCATCACCAGCGGCGTCAGCAGCAGCGCCACCGCCACGCTCCAGCGGGCGATCCGCCAGCCATTCCAGGGGCCGGCACCGGCCAATTCCCGCGATCCCGTCATCTGCCTGCCTTCCACAATCCATCCTGCCCGCATCATGGCACGGATCGCCTGCGCCGTTGTGCAGAAGCCAAGGAGAAAGCGAGGATAGCCGGCTTGCGGCGTGTCCGCTTTCGCCGTCTACTGCGTCCGGAAGGGGATAGGCCGGCATGACCAGCAGATACGACGCGCTCATCATCGGCGGCGGCCATAACGGTCTGGTCTGCGCCTTCTACCTCGCCCGCGCCGGCCTCAAGGTCCGGGTGCTCGAGCGGCGCCACATCGTCGGCGGCGCGGCGGTGACCGAGGAATTCCACCCAGGCTTCCGCAATTCCACCGCCAGCTACACGGTCAGCCTGCTTCGCCCCAAGGTGATCGCGGACATGAAGCTCCACGCCCGGGGCTGGCGCGTGGTCGAGCGACAGATCTCCAACTTCCTGCCGCATGACGGCGGCTATCTGAAGCTGGGCGGCGGCTTTGAGCGCACCCGCGCCGAATTCGCCCGCTTTTCCGCGAAGGATGCCGAGGCCTTTCCGCGCTACGAGGAAGCGCTGGAGCGCGTCGCCGAAGTGCTGCGCGACATGGCGCTCAAGACTCCGCCCAATGCCGGCGGCGGCATCCGCGCCCTGCTCGCCGCCGCCGCGCAGGGCCGCAAGCTCGCCGGCATGTCGCTGGAGGCCCAGCGCGACACGATGGACCTGTTCGTCAAGTCGGCGCGCGACTTCCTCGATAGCTGGTTCGAGAACGACTATATCAAGGCTGCGTTCGGCTTCGACGCGGTGGTCGGCAACTATGCCAGCCCCGACACGCCGGGCAGCGCCTATGTGCTGCTCCACCACGTCTTCGGCGAAGTGAACGGCAAGAAGGGCGCCTGGGGCCATTCGGTCGGCGGCATGGGCGCGATCACCCAGCTGATGGCGGAGGCGTGCGCCGAGGCCGGGGTCGAGATCAGCGTGGAAGCGCCGGTCGCGAAGCTGCTGGTGGATGGGAGAAAGGTCGCCGGCGTCCGGCTGGAGAGCGGCGAAGAGATCGCGTCCGGGGTGGTCGCCGCGAATGTCGGCCCGGCCCTGCTCTATCGCCAGCTCGTCGACCGCGCCGACATGCCCGCCGACTTCGCTCGCCGCATCGACCACTACAAGACCGGCTCGGGCACCTTCCGGATGAACGTCGCGCTCTCCGAGCTGCCCGACTTCACCGTGCTTCCCGGCACCGGGGAGCATCACACGGCCGGCATCATGATCTGCCCGACGCTCGATTACATGGACCGCGCCTATACCAGCGCGAAGGCCAACGGCATGTCCGACGAACCCATCGTCGAGATGACGATCCCAAGCACGGTGGACGACAGCCTTGCCCCGCCGGGCTGCCATGTCGCGGCGCTGTTCTGCCAGCAATTCGCCCCCGGCCTCGACTGGGACGCGCGCCGGGAAGAAGCCGCCGACCGGATCATCGACACGGTCACCGCGCATGCTCCGAACTTCAAGGCATCGGTGATCGCGCGCCAGCTCCACTCCCCGCTCGATCTCGAACGCAAGTTTGGCCTGATCGGCGGGGACATCATGCACGGGCACATGTCGCTCGATCAGCTCTGGGCCGCGCGGCCGGTGCTGGGGCATGGCGATTATCGCGGGCCTATCAGCGGCCTCTACATGTGCGGCGCCGGCACCCATCCCGGCGGCGGCGTCACCGGCGCGCCGGGGCACAATGCCGCGCACGAAATCCTGCGCGATCGCAGCCTGCTAGGCCGGCTGTTCGGCTGATCCCCGCCGCAACGCGAGGAAATAGAGCGGCACCGCCGTCAGCATCAGTCCGATGCTGAGCAGCACCGCCTCCAGCCCGGATCCCCACAGCACCCACAGCGCGAAGCCGAGCCCCAGCACCGCCACCGGCCGCGCCACATCCAGCCGGATCGCCGCCAGGCAGCCCCCGACATAGAGCCACAGCGTCGCCGCGGTGGTCAGCCGCAGCATGAAGTCGAGCAGGCCACCGGTGGAGCGGGTGGCATTGCTCAGCACCAGCAGCGAGGCCAGCGTGCTCGCCGCCAGCAGCACGCCCACCGGCACGTCGCGCTTGTTGGTCACGGCCACCCAGCGCGGCAGCAGTCCCGCCCGGCTCATTCCCAGCGGCACTTCTCCCTGCAGCAGCACCCAGCCGTTCAGGCAGCCGATCGCCGCCACCGCCGCGAACCCCGCCACCGCATAGCCCGCGGCGGCACCGCCATAATGCGCGACGAACAGCGCTATCGGCGCCTGGGCTTCGGCCACCGCCGCCACCGGCATGGCGAAGATGATGCCCGAGCAGATGACAAGGTAGAGCAGTGCCGTCAGCGCCAGCCCGGCCAGGGTCGCGCGCACCACGTTGCGCGCCGGATCGCGCACCCGCTCGGCGGCGACACTCGCCCCCTCGAAACCGACCAGCGCGAAGAATGCCAGGGTAATTGCGGGCGTCAGCTGGCCCGCCGCGAAGGGCGCATGCGCCTCCGTGCCGAACTGCCTGCCGCCGGACAGCGCCAGCCCGGCAAGGATCGCCACGACGGCGAGGAGGGGCAGCAGCTTGAGCGCGGTCGTCACCAGCTGGAAGTTGCCCGCCGCCCTGGCGCCCTGCAGGTTCAGCGCGGTAAGCAGCCAGATCAGCGCCACCGCCCAGAGCGCGCTCGACAGCGCGGTCGCGGTCATCGCCGGCCAGAATACGCCGAGATAGCGTATGGCGGTGAGCGCGATCACCGCATTGGCGCACCACACGCCCACCCAATAGGCCCAGCCGACGAGCACGCCAGGCAGCGGCCCCAGCGCGCGCGCGCAGATCGCCACCGCGCCGGGTTCCTCGGGCATCGCCCTGGCCAGCGCGGCGAGCACGGTAGCGAGCAATGCGGCAGCGGCGATCGCGCAGACCCAGGCCGCAACCCCGGTCCAGCCGAACGGGGCGAGCTGGGCGGGCAGCACGAAGATCCCCGATCCGATCATCCCGCCGACGACGAGCGCCGCCGCCGTCCAGAAGCCGAATGGTCGCTTGCCTTCGCCCATATGCCCGTCCCCCTCAGATGCCGCCGTCGACTGCCTCCAGCCCCTTGGCGGCCAGCCCCGCGATCAGGTCTTCCGCACAGGCATCGAGCACCCCCTGCTCGGTCGCCCGCACCACGAAGTTCGCGCCGATCCTGCCGTCGCGGAAAAAGGGATAGCTGCCGATCGACACGCCTTCATGCGCGCGTTCGGTAGCGGCCAGCATGTCGGCGATCTCGCTCTCCGCCGCCCAGGATCCGATCGTCCGCGACAGCACCGGGCGCCCGCCCTCCAGCGTGCCGGTCAGCGCGTCGAGCATACCCGCGGTGATATGCGGCACGCCGGCCAGGATGAAGAGGTTGCCCACCCGGATGCCCGGCGCACCGGACATGCGATTGGGGATCAGCTCGGCGCCCTCGGGCACCCGCGCCATGCGCAGCCGCGCATCGGTGATGCCGCCGCGCGTCTCGTAATAGCGCTCCAGCACCGCGCGCGCCTCGGGATGGATCACCACGCCGACGCCCAGGGCTACGGCAATGGCATCGACAGTGATGTCGTCATGCGTCGGCCCGATGCCGCCGGTGGTGAAACAATAATCGTAGCGCTCGCGGAGCGCGTTCACGGCCTCGACGATGCGTTCCTGCACGTCCGGCACCACCCGCACCTCAGCCAGGCGGATGCCCTGCACGTTCAGCCAGGTCGCGATCTGGGCAATGTTCTTGTCCTGCGTGCGGCCCGAGAGAATCTCGTCGCCGATCACCACCAGCCCAGCCGTCCAGATGCGCTCTCCCATGGCACCGGCATAGCCGCATGCGGTGCCCGCGCCTAGCGTTTCTGCCTCTCGAAAAACCCGGCCGATCGGCCTATATGGCCCCGATGACCGAATATGTGACCGTTACTGCCGACATGCCGCAGGCCCGCGATGGCGCGATCAAGCTCCATGGCCCGGCGGGCTTCGAGGGCATGCGCCGCGCCGGCCGCCTCGGCGCCGAGATCCTCGATGCGCTCGTCCCGCATGTCGTGCCCGGCGTCACCACCGCCGAGCTGGACGACATCGTCCGCCAGATGACGATCGCCGCCGGCGGCGTCCCCGCCACGCTCGGCTATCGCGGCTACACGCACAGCTGCTGCATCTCGAGCAACCATGTCGTCTGCCACGGCATCCCCAGCGAGAAGGCGCTCAAGGACGGCGACATCGTCAATATCGACGTGACGCCGATGCTGGACGGCTGGCACGGCGACACCAGCCGCATGTTCCTGGTCGGCGATGTCGGGATCAAGGCGCGCCGCCTGGTCGACGTGACCTATGAGTGCCTGATGCTCGGCCTCGAGCAGGCCAAGCCCGGCAATCATCTCGGCGACATCAGCCACGCGATCCAGCGCCATGCCGAGAAGCATCGCTACGGCGTCGTCCGCGATTTCTGCGGCCATGGCCTTGGCCAGGTCTTCCACGACGCGCCCGAGGTCGTCCATGTCGGCCGCCCCGGCACCGGCCCTGAGCTGCGCCCCGGCATGTTCTTCACGGTCGAGCCGATGATCAATATCGGCCGCGCCGACGTGAAGCTGCTCGACGACGGCTGGACGGCGGTCACCCGCGACCGTTCGCTCTCGGCCCAGTTCGAGCATTCGATCGGCATCACCGAAACCGGCTGCGAGATCTTCACGAAGAGCCCCAAGGGCCTCGACCACCCGCCCTATTGAAGCGCGGGGAATGAGGGGCGGTCCGCACCGCCCCTCCCCTCATCTCACGACTTGTAGGGCCGGCCCGACTGGATCAGCCTCTGGCGGTTGGTGTTGCCCGGCACCGCAATGTGCGTCGCCGGGTCATATTCCCGGCCCGCGGCGGGGCTGCCCTGCGGCACCCAGATCTCGACGATCGTGTTGGTGTAGCTCTGCGGCAGGTAGCGGATGAAATAGCCGTCCGGGTGCTTGCTCCAGCGCCCGCTCGGCACGTCCTCGCTGCCCTCGCCCACGCCGGCCGCGCCGGCGAGCACCGCCACCCGCTCAAGATCGGCATAGCTGCCGCCCGAAGCCAGCATCCGCCGCAGGTCCGCCTCGGCGCGCAGCGCCTGGCGCACGCCGCTCGGCAGATTGTCGGCGATCGGCCCCTGGTTGAGCAGGTCGAGCGCGCTGCGGTTGAGCGAGGCGAGCTGGCGCGGAGTGAGCAGCTGTGCCGCCACCGCCTTGTGCTCGGTCGACAGATCCTCGAACTTCGCCCGCGCGATGATCGCCCAGAGCAAAGTCTGGATGATGTGCTGGTCGATCTCGGGATGGCTCACCGAATTGCGCACGATCGCCAGCACCACATCCTCGGCCGGTCCCTTGGGCGGCGCGTAGAGATAGCCGTCGCCACCGCCCGGGCCGTGGGTGCCCGCCTTCAGGCAATAGCTCTGGTCGTGGAAGCTGTAATAGCCCGGCTGCAGCACGAACCCGCCGGCCGCCGTGCGCTGCAACTGCGAAAGCGGCTTCTTGGGTTCACGCGGCACGAAGCCGTCCTGGCTCGGATCGCCCCATTTCGCGTCCGGCAGGCTCGTCGTGATCGGCTCCTTCTGCAGGCTCGGCATGCTCACGCCGGCCTTCTTCACCAGCTTGCCGATGCTGCCGAACTGCGCCTGTGCCGGCGCCACGGAAAAGAGAAGTCCGGCCGCAACGGCCGCACCGAACATCATGCGGAGGTTCATGATCGGTTTTTCCTGCCCTGTTTCAAGGAAAGCGACCGCCCCTTTGGGGTCGCAGGACCGAATACCGGTTCGAACCGAAGCGGACCAGTCCTCACGCCCGCTTTTCTTTCGCAACTGCGGGGTAACCATCTAACCGCATGGAACGCGGACCAAATATTGTTTGACCTTTGCAACGACCCGCGCAACCAATTGGGGGCAATTCTTTGCACTGGGGGGAATCATGAATATCGTTATTGGGATGATGCTGCTCGTGTCCGGCACGCAGGATGCGCCGCAGAGCGCACCGCAGACCACGCCTGCGGTGGTTACCGCCACGCCGGGGGGCTCCGCACCGATCGTCGCACGCCCGATCGAAACCGCCATCGCCGGCTCCACGGCCACGCTGGCCCCGAACACCGAAGTCACCGTCAGCATGAACGCCGAGCTGAACTCGAAGAAGTTCAAGAAGGAAGGCCACAAGTTCGACCTGAGCGTCGCGAACAATGTGATGATCGGCGACTTTGTGGTGATCCCGAAGGGCACGCCGGCCTTTGGCATCGTCACCTATCGCACCGGCAAGGGTGCGTTCGGCAAGTCGGCCAAGATGGAGTTCGACATCACTCATATCGAGCTCAACGGCAATCGCATCCCGCTCAAGGGCCATTTCCGCCAGGAGGGCCAGGGCAATACCGGCGCCGCGGTCGGTGCGGCGGTGGCGGTCGGCGTGTTCGGCGCCTTCGTCACCGGCAAGAGCGCGATCGTCGAACAGGGCCGCGAGTACAAGGTGTTCACCACCGAGCCGCTCAACGTCCAGATCCCGGGCGGCGGCCCCGCCACCCGCTGATCCTGCCTTTTCAGGTTACGAGACGCCCCTGGAAGCCCGCGCTTCCGGGGGCGTTTCAATGCGGCAGCCTGCCCCAGCCTTCGAGCTGCTCCTCGGCGCCGGCCGCGTCCAGGTCACCCGCCTCGCTGTGAATCCAGCAGCATTTGCGCGCTTCGGGGTCGAGCGCGAGCAGGCCCTGCGCCATGATGACCAGCGGCCCTCGGGCGACGATCACGTCGCCACCCGGCACATCGCTTCCCCGCCGATGCAACTCGGCGGGCAGGTTCATCGGCATTGTCTGCATTTGGGTCACACCCCGGTACGCTCAAGCAGCGTACAACCCGCGACCAGCCTTGCCGGTTCCCAAAAAGACCTGCCGGTCGCCCCGTTTCAGCCTCGCACCGAGCTGCTGCCCCCAAATCCGGCACCACGGGCCCCGCTGCTCAATTGATAGGCACTTGTTAAAGCTTTGCCCGGCGTGCATCCGAGGGAGCAAGCCGAGTCCCGCACTGGCACGAACCTTGCCAGACGCGCGGACAGGCAAGCCTCATGTGCCTCGGGGGAAACCGTGAAAAAGATCGAAGCGATCATCAAGCCGTTCAAGCTCGACGAAGTGAAGGAAGCGCTGCATGAAGTGGGCGTTTCCGGCATCACCGTCACCGAAGCCAAGGGCTTCGGCCGTCAGAAGGGCCATACCGAGCTCTATCGCGGCGCAGAATATGTCGTGGACTTCCTTCCCAAGGTGAAGCTCGAGGTCGTCGTGGAGGACTCGCTTGCCGATCGCGTGGTCGAGGCGGTTGCCGCCGCGGCGCAGACCGGCCGGATCGGCGACGGCAAGATCTTCGTGATCCCGGTGGAGACCGCGCTGCGCATCCGCACCGGCGAGCGCAACGAAAACGCGATTTGACGCGGCGCAACATAGCGTCGATGTAGCACCCCTCTGGGGCAAGATTCTTTCCCGATTCGTCGGGTCAACGAAAGAGAGCGAAAGGGTTCAACAATGGCGAATTCGGCCAGCGACGTTCTGAAGATGGTGAAGGACAACGAGATCGAGTGGATCGATCTTCGTTTCACCGATCCCAAGGGCAAGTGGCAGCACCTCACCATGGTCGCCAAGGTGATCGGCGAGGACGAGCTGACCGACGGCCTGATGTTCGACGGTTCGTCGATCGAGGGCTGGAAGGCGATCAACGAGTCGGACATGATCCTGAAGCCGGATCTGGACGCCGTCTGGATCGATCCGTTCTCGGCCACCCCGATGCTGATCCTGGTCTGCGACATCGTCGAGCCCTCGACCGGCGAGCTCTATGCCCGCGACCCGCGCTCGACCGCGAAGCGCTCCGAGGCCTATCTCAAGTCGCTCGGCATCGGCGACACCGTCTATGTCGGTCCGGAAGCCGAGTTCTTCATGTTCGACGACGTGCGCTTCGAGAACAGCTACTCGACCTCGTACTACGCGATCGACGACATCGAGCTGCCGGGCAATTCGGGCAAGGAATATGAGGCCGGCAACCTCGGCCACCGTCCGCGCGCCAAGGGCGGCTACTTCCCGGTCGCGCCGGTCGACTCGGCCGTCGACATCCGCGGCGAGATGGTCGCCACCATGCTCGAAATGGGCCTGCCCTGCGACAAGCACCACCACGAAGTCGCCGCGGCGCAGCATGAGCTCGGCCTGACCTATGGCACGCTCGTCCAGACTGCCGACCGCATGCAGATCTACAAGTATGTCGTGCACCAGGTCGCCAACGCCTATGGCAAGACCGCGACCTTCATGCCGAAGCCGATCAAGGAAGATAACGGCTCGGGCATGCACACCCATATCTCGATCTGGGAAAAGGGTGCCAACACCTTCGCGGGCAACGGCTATGCCGGCCTGTCGGACGCGTGCCTCTACTTCATCGGCGGCGTCATCAAGCACGCCAAGGCGCTCAACGCCTTCACCAATCCGTCGACCAACAGCTACAAGCGCCTGGTCCCGGGCTATGAAGCTCCCGTGCTGCTCGCCTATTCGTCGCGCAACCGCTCGGCTTCGTGCCGCATCCCGTACGGTGCGGGCACCAAGGCGAAGCGCGTCGAGTTCCGCTTCCCGGATGCGCTGGCCAATCCGTATCTCTGCTACGCGGCGCTGCTGATGGCCGGCCTCGACGGCATCCAGAACAAGATCCACCCGGGCGACCCGATGGACAAGAACCTGTACGACCTGCCGCCGGCAGAGCTCGAGCAGGTCCCGACCGTCTGCGGTTCGCTCCGCGAAGCACTGGACAGCCTGGAAGCCGATCAGGACTTCCTGCTCAAGGGCGACGTGTTCACCAAGGACCAGATCGCGGCGTATATCGACATCAAGCGCGGCGAAGTCGCTCGCTGGGAGATGACCCCGTCGCCGGTCGAGTACGACATGTACTATTCGGCCTGATCCCTACGGACAGACCAGAAGCGAAGCGCCCGGGCCGGAAGGTCCGGGCGTTTTCGTATCCGCTCGCCGCCGATTGCACGGAATTGGCCAAATAACCGCTTCCCCCGGCAGCACGCCTGTGATGAATCGAGGCATCCTTGGGGGGTGGGCATGATGGTTCCGGCAATCTTGAAGCGCACTGTCCTGCTATGGGCCTTCGTGCTCGCGGCCTGCACGGTCCAGCTGGCACCCGCCTATGATCCGGCGCTGGTCCAGGGACTCGACCAGACCAACACCCAGGCGCTCACGCTCTTCGCCGAGCTGGAAACCGGCTCGCCGGCCTCGGAATTCCCCACTTATGCGCCGCGCTATGCCGCGCTGATCGGCCAGTTCGAATCCCTCCGCCAGCAGGCGATGACCCGTCAGATCCCGCCTCTCGCCAGGCGGCTTTCCGGGCTCAAACTCGTCGAGAAGCTCTGCAAGAGCGAAACCGATCCCACCGCCTGCGTGAACACTTCGCCGGCCAGCCTGGCGCAGATCCTGAGCACCTTCCGCCGGATGCGGGACACCCATAAGAGCGCCGGTCTCCAGCCCGATATCGTCGTCCTGTTCCGCGGCAACTATGATCCGGCGATCGCCCAGGCGCTCACCGTCGAGAACGCCTTGAAGCGCTAAGGGGGAAGCCATGAATAGTCAGGACATTCTGGGCAACATGGTCGCCGCGCTGAAGGGCGAACTGGGCCAGGGCTACTCGGTGATCAGCAATTTCGTGCAGAGTCAGGGCAATCTGCTTGCCAGGCAGGCCGAGAACATCGCCACCTCGCGCGCCACCGGATCGCTCAAGGACGATGACGAGCTCTTCGCGTTCTTCCTCCAGGGCCTTCAGCAGAATGCCGAGAACGCCGCGAAGTCGGTCGTCATGCTGTCGGCGCTGACGATCGAGCAGGCGTGGAACGCGATCGCCGGTGCGCTCTGGGGCGGTGTCCGCGCGATCCTGACCGGTGCCGGATTCCCCGCCAATCGCCTGCCGGAAACGCCGCCGATCAATCTCTGATCCACCGGCAGGCCGCAACGGCAACATGCATTTCCTGCAACCGCAAATCCGCGTGACGCTGCTTGGTTCGTCTTCGCAACGAGCGTAAATGGTGCCTGCGGCAATCGCCGCACCTCGCCGCGTGCAAGCGGCATCGAAGGCATTCGAAATGCTCCCGACATCGCTGGTAATTCTCGCCCCGATCGGGGTGATCGTGCTTGCGTTTGCGTTGAATTCTTTCGGCATCAACCAGGAATATGAGCGCGGCGTCGTCTTCCGCCTCGGCCGGCTCCACGAGACCAAGGGGCCGGGCTGGTTCTGGCGCATCCCGCTGGCCGACCGCATCGTGAAGGTCGACCTGCGCACCCTCACCTGGGCGCTCGACACGCAGGAGACCGTCACCCGCGACGGCGTCGCGGTGCGCGTCAACGCGGTGCTATGGTTCCGCGCCGCGCAGGCCGAACGCGTCGTCACCACCGTCGCCGACTGGCGCAGCGCCGTGATCCAGGCCGCCGAGACAGCGATGCGCGACGCGATCGGCCAGAGCGACCTCGACCGGATGCTCAAGGACCGCACCGCGATCAACCAGCGCCTGCTCGAGCTGCTCGCCCAGACCTGCGAGCGCTGGGGCGTCGCGATCGACGCGGTCGAGATCAAGGACCTCGACATCCCCTCCCAGATGCAGCGCGCGATCGCCAAGGAAGCCGAGGCGATCCGCGAGAAGCGCGCCCGCATCATCAAGGCCGAGGGGGAACAGGAAGCCGCCCGCACCCTCGCCGATGCCGCGAACGTCATCGCCGCCAGCCCGGGCGCGCTCGAGCTGCGCCGGCTGCAGACGCTCACCGAGATCGGCGTCGAGCATAATTCGACGATCGTCGCAATGTTCCCCACCGAACTGCTCGAGGCGGCGCGCAAGCTCGGCGCCGCCTGATCCGCCCGGCATGAAAAAAGGGGCGCCCGGTCTCCCGAGCGCCCCTCCCCCATGCGCCGCGCCTCAGAAGTCGTAGCGCAGCGAACCCGAGATCGTCCGCCCGTTGATCGCGCGGCCCGAGCCGATGCCGTTGGCCGGCACGGTGCTCTGCGAGATCTCGAAGAAGCCGATCTTGTCGAACAGGTTGTTCGCGTTGAGCATCAGCTGGACCCGCGGCAGCGGGCGCACCTGCAGGAACGCGTTGACCACGGTGAAGCCCGGCATCCGCAGCAGGTTGCTGTCCTGCGCATAGCTGCTGGTCAGGCCCACCACGTTCGCACCGACGGTGAAGTGCTTCGTCTCGAACTGCGGCGTCGCCTCGAAGGTCCAGGCCGGCTGGTGACGCGGTTCCTTGCCGGTCAGCGTCGAGTCGAGCTTGTCCTCGGTGATCTTCGCCTTGGTATAGGTCGCGCCCGCGGTGATGCTGAACGCACCCCGGCGGAAGCCGCCTTCCATCTCCAGGCCATAGGCCCGGTAGCTGCGGATGGTCTGGTTGGCCGAGCCGTTGAGCACATTGTGATCATCGGCATGCGCGAGGAATGCGGTGGCGTTGAAATTGGCGCCGCCCTTGCGGAACTTGAAGCCGCCTTCCAGCTGGCGAACCGCGTCATATTTGTCGCTGTCATTCGCTACACTGCCATCGGTCGTGCTCACCACCGGGGTGAACAGGATCTTGTCGGCATTGGCGCGGCCGCCCTTGCTGTAGCGGGCGAACAGCGAGAAGGGCTCGGCGACGCGGTAGTTGATGCCGGCCGAATAGCTCAGATAACCATAGTCATAGTTCACCGGCGCGGGCTGGCTCAGCGGCAGCCAGGCGACGCTGCGCTCGGGCACGCTCAGCGTACCGTCGCCATTGACGTCGTACGAGATCAGCCCGGTGCCCCGACCGCCCAGATCAGCGCCGTAGAGCGACCCGCGCACCTTTCCGATATCGTAGCGCAGGCTGCCGCCGATCGCGACCTTGCCGACATGATAGTTGACCGAGCCATAGGGCGCGGTGACATCATACTTCACGTCGAAGATGCGGCGGAACTTGCTGCTGCGGCCCCGGCCATAGGCGTAGAAGCCGTCCTGGGTCTGGGCCACGCCGGCGGCGTTGAAGATGTTGACCATCGCGGTCTCGCCATTGCCGGCGACATCGACGTCGATCGCCGAGTGGAGCCACTCGGAATTGAGCGTCTGGATCGCCTTGTAGACGCCGGCGGTCATCGTCAGCTTGCCCTTGCCGACGCCCCAGACGCGGGTGGCACGCAGGTCGTTGGTGAAGTTGTCGAGCGAGCGGGCGCGGGTCTCGGCCATGTAATAGAGCGCGAGCAGGCCGTTGCCATTGGCGTTGGCCGGGACCAGCTGACCGGCCTTGGGGCCGGTGGCATAGCGCGCGGTCGCGCCGGCGCCGCCCTGCGATACGGCGAAGTTCGCCACCGTGTCCGCGCTATTGGCGAAGACGCGCAGGAAGTCGCCCGAGTTCTTCGAGAAGCGCGCCTTCTCGCTGATCGTCCAGCCGCCGAAGTCGAACTGGGCCTCGAGCCCGATCGACTTGGACTTGGGATGCATGCCGTCCTTCACCGGGAAGCGGTGCAGCTGGTTCTTGCCGTCCAGCGTCGTCACCGGGCTGATGTTCGGCGAGAGCACCGAGTCGCTGCGAATGTCGAAATTCGCCAGGTTGGCGATCACCGGATCGGCATCGGTGCCGGTCAGCTTGAAATAATAGGGTGCGAAGGTCGGCGAGCGATCGTCGAGATATTTCGCGTTCAGCCGGATATAGCCGTTGCTGAACTGGCGGGTGACGTTGAGCTTGATCTGGCCGCCGCGATAGCCGGTGAAGCCGATCTCACGCGGGCCCTCGCCCCAGCGATAGAAGCCGCCGACATGGAAGCGGAGATTCTCGCTGAGCTTCGCGCCATAGTCCGCATCGATGCGGTTCTCGCCATAGTCGAGCCCGCGGGTGACCTGCACCGCGCCGCCCGGCTGATCGCCGGTCTTCGAGATCAGGTTGATCAGGCCGCCCGGCGAGTCCGAGGCGAAGGTCGAGGCCGAGCCGCCGCGGATCGATTCCACCGCCGCCAGGTTGAAGTCCGCGCGCAGGAACACGTCGCCGCCGAAGTTGAAGAAGTCGCCGAACTCGAGCGCCGGCAGGCCGTCTTCCTGCAGCTGCATGTACTTGGAGCCGCCAGCCGCAAGCGGCAGGCCGCGCACGGTGTAGTTGGCATTGCCCTCGCCGATCGCGGATTCGACGCGCAGGCCGGGCATGGTGCGCAGGATATCGCCAAGCGGACGCGGCCCGAGCTTCTCGATCTCGCTCGCCTTGAGCGCGCTGGTCGAGGTCGCGCTGTCGAGCCGGTCACGCCCCTTGGCGACACCGGTCGAGAACACATCCTGCGTCGCAGGCTTGGCCGGCTTGGCCGCGTCGGTTTCCTTCGGCGCGGTCTCGGTCTGCGCCAGCGCAGGCGTAGCAGCACAGCTCGCCGCGAAGGCAAGCAACAGGTAACGTAATTTCACTTCGGCCCCTTCCCCATTAAATGCGCAATTCTTGTAATTTTGACTTTATAGAACCGATCCGGGACGAAGCTTCGTTCGGGGACATTTTTCGGAAACATTTGCCGTACTGCGCGGTACGCCGGGAGCGATTGATCGGGCCGGTTCCAGTGTGATAGCCCGCTGCATCACCCGGAGGTTTCCCCGCATGCGTCTATCCCGTCTCGCCGCCGCCGCGCTGCTGCTCGGCACGTCCGCGCTCGCCATGCCCGCCCTTGCCCAGACCAGCCCCGCCAAGCCGAAATATGGCAGCTGGGGCGTCGACTATGCGACGATGGACAAGAGCGTGAAGCCGGGCGACGACTTCTTCCGCTTCGCCGAAGGCAGCTGGCTGCGGGATGCGCCGATCGCGCCGGACAAGTCGCGCGCCGGCTATAATTACGACCTGCCCGACGAAACCGAGGTCGAGGTCCGCACCCTGGTCGAGGGTGCCGGCGCGCACCCCGCCGATCCGGTGATGCGCCAGGTCAGCGACTTCTACGCCGCGTGGATGGACGAGGCCGGGATCGAGGCGCGCGGCACCGCTCCGCTCAAGTCCCATCTCGGGCGGATTACGGCGGTGAAGGACCGCAAGGCGCTCAACCTGCTGATGGCCGAGCCGGGCTATGCCGCACCGATCGGCATCGGCATCTCGGCCGACGAGAAGAACCCGACCCAGTACACCGTGATGGCCGGCCAGGCGCGGCTCGGCCTGCCGACCCGCGACTATTACCTGCTCCAGGGCGAGAAGTACGACACGATCCGCAAGGCCTATCGCGCCTATGTCGTGAAGATCCAGCAGCTCGCCGGCATCGCGGATGCCGAGGCAAAGGCGCACGCCATCCTGGCGCTCGAGACCCGGCTGGCGCAGGACCAGTGGACGCCCGAGGCGCGCCGCGACCCGCAGAAAACCTATAACCCGATGACCCGCGCCCAGTTGGCGAAGCTCGCCCCCGAGTTCGACTGGGACGCGACGCTTGCGCATATGGGTCTGGCGAAGATGCCGACCGTGGTGGTGCGCGAGACGACCGCCGTCACCGCCGCCGGCAAGCGCATGGCCGATGTGCCGCTCGCCACCTGGAAGGACTGGCTCGCCTATCGCTTCGTCAGCGATCACGCCCAGTATCTGCCAAAGGCGTTCGACGACGCCCGCTTCGATTTCTACAGCCGCACGCTCAACGACGTGAAGACCCAGTCCCCGCGCTGGAAGCGCGGCGTGCGGTTGCTTGACGGCAGCCTCGGCGAGGCGATCGGCAAGATCTACGCCGAGCGCCACTGGACCAGGGAAGCCGCCGCCCAGGCCAACGAGCTGGTCGAGGACCTGCGGGCCGCCTATGCCGACAAGATCAACGCCGCCAAATGGATGGACGAACCCACCCGCAAGGAAGCGCTCGCCAAGCTCGCCGCCTTCGATCCGCGCCTGGGCGGGCCGGTCAAATATATCGATTATTCGTCGATGCCGGTCAGCCGGACCGATCCGCTGGCCAACAACCTTGCCTCGGAGCGGTTCGACTGGAACCTCCAGCTGTCGCGCCTCGGCAAGCCGGTCGACCGCACGCTGTGGGACATGACGCCACAGACCGTGAACGCCTATTACGACCCGGTTCTCAACCAGGTGACCTTCCCGGCCGCGCAGCTCCAGCCGCCCTTCTTCGATCCGGCGGCGGACCCGGCGGTGAACTATGGCGAGACCGGCGCGACGATCGGCCATGAGATGGGCCACGGCTTCGACGACGAGGGCCGCCAATATGACGCGAGCGGCAGGCTGCGCGACTGGTGGACCAAGGAGTCGGCCGATCGCTACACCGCGCATGCCCAGGCGCTGGTCAAGCAGTTCGACAGCTACGAGCCGATCCCCGGCGTCCATATCAAGGGCCAGCTGACCCTGGGCGAGAATCTCGGCGACCTGGGCGGGCTCGAGGCGGCGTACGCCGCCTATCGCCGCTATGTCTCGCGCCACGGCGAACCGGCGGTGATCGACGGCTATACCGGCGACCAGCGCTTCTTCCTCGCCTATGCGCAGAGCTGGCAGGGCAAGGCGCGCGAGGGCGCGCTGCGGGCGCAGCTGCTCTCCAACCCGCACAGCCCGGAGGAGTACCGGGTCAACGGCATCGTGCGGAACATGGACGAATGGTATGCCGCTTTCGGCGTGAAGCCCGGCGACAAGCTGTATTTGCCGCCCGAGGAACGGGTCCACGTCTGGTAAGCCAGCGGGACAAAAGGAAAAAGGGGCGCCGGGATCCGATCCCTGCGCCCCTTTTCTTTGCTCCGACCATACATGCCGATGAAATAAAACATTCAAACCGAAATGGCGTCATTTTCATCAAATAGATGAACGGTGCGTCAATTATATAATCCAGCTTGCAAATCCACTTCCGTGGAATAGTTTCGGCACCGCAATTTGATGAATGACGCTTCGAGTCTTTCGAACGACGAGAACCCATTTGAAAGTTGCAGATATTTGGCTGCTGCCTTGCGGATCCACGGATCCGTCATCTGCCGCCAGAGGGGAGGATCGCGGTGACCGAGAAGAACCGGTTCGACAGTCAGATCGTCGATTCCATCGACATGCATGCGCGCCTTTCCCTCGCTGCCCGCCCCGCCTGATCGCCCGCTTACCCCGCCCCAGACCAGCCCAGGAAGGAAGCTCCCATGGCATTTCCCACGGCAATCAACAGCCAGATCACCGACAGCGTCACCCAGGCGAACACCAAGGTGCTGGGCGACGCCCCGGCGATCGCGATGGGCAATCTGTTCGTCGCCACCTCGCAGGCGCTGTCCAACGCCGCGCACAACGCCACCACCGCCCAGCAGCAGAGCTGGGTCACCGCCCAGGCGGCTACGACGATGAGCGTGACCACCCTCTATTCGCTCGACACCGCCGAAGGCGTCGAGCTGACGGATCTCCTCCACGCCCTTCGCCCGGCGGCCTGAACGCAGAAAGGAACAGGAAGATGGCATTCCCCACTTCGGTCAACGACCAGATCACCGACAGCGTTACCCAGGCCAATGTCAAGGTGCTCGGCGATGCGCCGGCCATCGCGCTCGGCAATCTCTACCAGGCGACGGCGCAGGCGCTGGCCAATGCCGCGCACAACGCCACCAACGCTCAGCAGCAGAACTATGTGACGGCCCAGGCCGCGACGACGATGGGCGTGGCAACGCTCTATTCGCTGGACACGACGACCAGCGGCATCGCGACGCACGACATCCTGTCGGCCTGAGCCGGGCACTGCGCCCAGGAGCACGATCATGAGCTCAACGTTGAACGCCCAGGTGGTCGATTCCGTCGCCGCCACCAGCACGCTCGTCGTCGGCCACGCGCCGGCCGGCGCGCAGGCGATGGTCGACCTCGCCGCCGCCCACGCGCTGGGCACGCTGCTCCACGGCGCGGTCCATCGCCACCAGCAATCGGCGATATCGGGTGCGGCGGCCGCCACCGCGGCCTGCACGCGCATCCTCGCCGCGCGCAGGGTCGTCGCGCCGGCACCCGTGCCCCCGTCCCCTCCTGCCCCATCCGCCGCCCCGCGCGCCAGCAAGGAGGGCTGAACGATGGCCGCTGACGAAACCGAAGCCGAACCCCAGGCATCCACGATCGATCCCGCCATCCTCGACGCGATCCACCAGACCCAGAATGCCACGCTCGGGCCGCAGGTGCTGCTGGCGAGCGGTGCCGGGCGTGCCTATCAGTCGGTCGCCGCCTCCGCCGCGATCGCGGTGCAGGACGCGACCGACATGCTGCGCAACGTCTCCACCGTCTCCACTACCGCGATCGGCGTGGCGATGGCGCAGATGCTCGAGGGCGATGCCGGCGCGCGGGAAACGCTCGCCGCGGCGCAGGCCACGCTCGACACTGCGGTGCGGAGCTATGCGACGATCTGCGAAGCCGCCGCCACCGCGCTCAAGGGTTTTCCCAGCGCCTGAGGAGAAACCGGGATGACACTGATCGTCGCATCCAAGCCGGTCTTCCAGCCGGCGGGGCTGTCGCAGCCCGCTTTGCTCGTGCTGAGCTGCATCGATGGCGGCAATGAATGGCTCGCCCATGCGATCCAGGCGCCGCGCGTCTATGCGTTCGAGGACGAGATGGCGCTCGTCGTCGCCGCCCAGCAGGGGCTGCACGGCATGCCGCTGGTGCTGCTTCCAAAGCTCGGGCTGCTGGCCGGCGCGGCGCGGCTGATCGCGCTGTCCGCCGCCGACCTGCGGCTGCTGATGGCGGTGGAGGCAGGCAGCGAGGACGCGGCCACCACCGCCGCGGCGCAGACGCTGCTGGCGGGCGAGGCGCTGTACACCGCCGCCGATCTCGCAGCGGTCGATACGCTGCTCAAGTCGCTCGGCGTGGCGGGCACCCCGCTGTTCCAGGCGCTGTCGCTGGGCGAGCGGATCGCGCTGCTCGACCTCAAGGCCCAGCTCGCCGCCGATGGCGCACCGGCCGCCGCGGCGCAGAAGGCCGCGGCCCGCTTCGCCATCGACTGGGCCTATGGCCCGGTCGAGTTCGTCGACTATCTGGGCGCGTTCCTCGCGCTCACCACCGGCACCTCCCCGCTGGGCGCCGACGATGCCCGCGCCGCGCTCGCCGCGGTGGCGCCGATGCTGTTCGATGCGCTCGACTGCCCGGCGGTCGCTGGCTTCGTCGCGCCGGAAGCCGTTGCCGGGGCGGTCGCCGGATGGATCCGCACGGGCCGCCGGATAGGCTTCCCCCGCCTGTCGCGCGGCGTCTGGCAGCTTGTCGTCCATGGCGGCTATCGCGGCGAGACCGGCACAGCGGGCCAGGCACTGGTCGATGCGCATCTCGATCAGGCCCAGGCGTTCCTGACCCGTGCCTCGCTCGATCGCGCCCGGCTTGCCCAGGATGGCGGCACGGCGCATTTCGCGGCGCGCGAGCCGGACGAGCCCGGCGAAGTCGGGCTGCAGCTCGATGCCACGGGCGCGATCACGCTCGAGCACTTCGCCCCGGCCTAGGCCGGCCTCAGGCAGCAGGAGACAGGCTATGAGCGACGACCTGATGGATGCCCATGCCGCGATCGCCAACGCGGTGGCGGAGGAAGCACTGGCAATATCGCGGACCGCCACCGTGACGCAGCCCGAGCCCGCGCCGGAAACGCTGGCCAGCGCCGCCCCGCCGGCCAGGGCAGCGCCCCGGCCCAAGGCCGCGGCAAAGCCCAGGACTGCCGCCAAGCCAAAGCCGGCCCCGAAGAAATAAGCGCCCGGCTCCCTGTCGGAATACCGGGCGCTCCCCCTTTTACCCGTTAGCGCGTGCCCAGCTTCAGGCTCGCGGCGATGCCATAGATGCGCGGTTCGCCGGCGATGAAGGTCGGCATGCCCAGCGCGTCGCCGGTGTTGCCGGCGTCCTTGATGTACTTCTGGTTGAAGGCGTTGGTGACGAAGCCCTCGATCCGCCAGCGGCCATTGTCGGTCTCGAAGCCGAGCCGCGCATCGACCAGCGCATAGCTGCCCTGGACCTCGTCCTGCACCAGGTCGGGTACCAGGTTGTTCACCTGCAGCGCCGGCAGGTCGTTGTCGTCGTCGAAGAACACCTTGGACTGCCAGGTCAGGCTCGGGGTGAAGTCGATCTTCACCGGGCCGGCCGGCACCTTGAACTGCACCGCCACCGCGGCGCTGTGATCGGGCGACAGGCGGAAGCGGTTGCCCTCGCGCGCGCCGGCGCTGAAGCGGCTGTGGTTATAGGCATAGCTGCCGAACAGGTTGACCCAGTCGGCCGGGCGCCAGTTGACCTGCCCTTCGAAGCCATAGCTTTCGGCGCGGCCGGCATTGATCGTGACGAAGGTCGTGCCCTGCTGCTCGGTCGTCTGGAAGTTCGAGTAGCGATAATAGAACACCGAGCCGTCGATGAAGAGCGTGCGGTTGGCGAGCGCGGTCTTCACGCCCGCCTCATAGCTGTCCACCGTCTCGGACGGCAGCACGTTGAAGCGTGCCGCGCCGCCCGGGGCCGAAGGCGCGCCGACGGCCAGGATCTCGGGACGGCGGCCCCGCGCATAATTGGCGTAGATATTCGCTTCGGGCGAAAGCTCGTACTTGGCGACCGCGCGCCAGGTGAAGCCGCTGTCATTGTGATCGGCGCTGTAGAGCTGGCCGTTGGTGCCGGTCGGCTGTGCCCCCAACCCGAACAGCGGCACCGGATAGAGCGCCGAGGTCGGGATGTTCGCCGCGCCGGGCGCCGCCAGCGCGCCGAGCAGCGCGGTGCGGGTCGCCGCCGGCTGGCCGAGCGCGCCGATGAACCCGCCCAGGATCGAGCGGCCGTTGCTCACCGCCGAGGAGAAGCCGGTGGTCTTCGCGTCATGGCTCCAGCGCAGGCCGGCACCCAGTTCCAGCCGCTCGGTGACGTTGAAACTGACATCGCCGAACAGGTCCCAGCTCTCGGTGCGTCCGTAGTTCGTCGTGGTTTCCTGATGCGCCGACTTGAGATTCGCCGCGATCGCCTGGGCCTGGGCGGTGGGCAGCGCCACGCCGTACGCACCCGCCACACCCTGGAGCAGCTGGCCGGTAAAGGCGGTGTTCGAGAACAGCGCCAGCGGCGCCGGGTCGCTCGCCGCACGGCCCGGGATCGCGCCGCCGCCGTTCAGCGTGTTGGTCAGGCGGGCCAGGGCGACGCGCTCGTCGAACTGCGACGGCGCGCGCTGGAAGCCGTTCTCGCGGAAATAGGTGCCGCCGAAGAACGCCGTCATCCGGTCGTTCTTCCAGGTCAGGCGCAGCGTACCCATGGTCTGGTCGCCCTGCGCGTCCTCGGCCGCGGTAAGCGCCGGCAGCGAGATGCCGTCGGCGTCGAAGATCTCGATGCCGGCGAATTCGCGATACGATCCGATCGCGTTGAGCGAGAGGTTGGGCGAGAAGTCGTAATTGGCGATGCCGGTCACGCCCCACACGTCGCGGTCGAGACCCAGCGGCCGCCCGCGCTCGAAGCTCGACGGGCTGGCCAGCGCCGCGCCGCTGTTGCGCCCGCGATCGCCGATCACCGCGCCGGTGGTCGGGTTGGTGGGATTGTAGGCGATCGACTTGAACGAGGTGCCGGTCGCCTTGTCGTGCTGGTAGTTGCCGATCAGGTCGAAGGTGAGCGCGCCGGGCGCCCAGCGCAGCGATCCGCGCACCGCCTCGGACTTGATGCCGTTGAAATCGTCGCCGCCCAGCAGGTTGGTGACAAAGCCGTCGCGCTCCTTGATCCGGCTGGCGACGCGGATGGCGAGATCGTCGCTCAGCGGCAGGTTCACCGTCTGGTCGATGCGATAGCCGTTGAAGTTCGAGTATTGCCCATAGACATAGCCATAGGCGTTCTTCGGGTCGGCCTTGGCCTGGACCAGGTTGACCGCGCCGATCAGCGCGCCGCGGCCATAAAGGGTCGATTGCGGCCCCTTGGCGACTTCGACGCGCTCCATGTCGAACAGCTCGACATAGGAGCCGCGCGACTTGGAGATTGAAACGCCGTCCTGGAAGACCGAGACGCGCGGCTCGCTATAGGCCGCGCCCGAGTCCGAGGTGATGCCGCGCATCACGAAGCCGGGGTTGTTGGGCGACTGATTCTGCACGTCGAAGCCCGGGATGAACTGGCCGAGCCGATCGAATTCGGTGATGCCCAGGTCGTCGAGGAACTGGCCCTGCAGCGCGGTCAGCGCGAACGGCACGTCCATCGGCTTCTGCTCGACCAGCTGCGCGGTGACGACGATCTCGCTGCCCTCGCTCTGCGTGGCCGCTTCCGGCTGCGCGGCTTCCTGCGCGGCCGCGTCGGTGGCGGCGAGCAGGGCAATCGGGCTTGCAAGCGCGAGCAGCGCGTAGCGGATGGACATGATGTGCTCCCTGTTGTTGCGGGAGCGTTCCCCTGCCCCCTGATCAGGGCCGATGGCCCGGGATCATGACAGCCATGTTGCGGCGCAACGAAATCTTACATTGTCCGATCACCCCGAAACGGTCGCGTTTCCGCGGCACGGAGCGAAATCGCGTCTCACCAGTTTAACAATAGCTTCTAAGGTGATGGCCATGCGTAGCTTATCGACCATCTCCGCCCTGCTTCTCGTCACCGCGTGCAGCAGCGGAGGTGGCGGCGGTAGTCCTGCGCCAACGCCCACGCCGACTCCGACCAATACCGCTCCCAGCTTCACCTCGGGCGCGACCGCGAGCGTGGTGGAGAACACCACCGCCGCCTATCAGGCGGCCGCGACCGATGCCGAGGGCAATCCGATCACCTTCACGATTGCGGGCGGCGCGGATGCCGCGCGCTTCGCGATCACCGCGGCCGGCGCGTTGAGCTTCGTCGCCGCCCCCAATTTCGAAGCACCGGCCGATGCGGATGCCGACAATGTCTACCAGGTCCAGCTCCGCGCCAGCGACGGAACGCTTTCGTCGACGCGGGACCTGGCCGTCACCGTCACCAACAGCCGCGAAGGCATTGCGGTGAAGCGGGTCGGCACCGGTTTCACCCAGCCGGTCATGGTCTCCGCGATTCCCAATGACAGCCGGGTGATCGTGACGGAGAAGGGCGGCGGCATCTGGCTGCTCGATCCGGCCACCGGCGCCAAGACGCTGCTCACCACGATCACCGGCCTGTCCACCGATGGCGAGCGCGGCCTGCTCGGCCTGGCGGTGCAGCCCCAGCTCGGCCAGGGCGTCCAGCCCCAGGCCGGCACCGCCACCGACGGCCCCTTCTTCATCCACCGCACGGTCACCGACGGCACGATCGTGATCTCGCGGATCGCCCGCAACGGCACGTCCTGGCCACAGATCGACATCGTCAGCATCCCGCATCCGACCAACAACAATCACAATGGCGGCTGGCTCGGCTTCGGGCCGGACGGCAATCTTTATGTCGGGATCGGCGATGGCGGCGGCGGTGGCGATCCGTCGAACAACGCCCAGAACCCCAATTCACGGCTCGGCAAGATCCTGCGCATCGCGCCCAATCCCGATCCCTATGCGGGGGCCGCGCCCAGCTATTACATGCCGGCGCCGGGCAATCCCTATATCGCGGGCGGCGGCGATCCGTGGGTCTTCGCGATCGGCCTGCGCAACCCGTTCCGCAACAGCTTCGGTCCCGATGGCCGGCTCTATATCGGCGATGTCGGCGAAGGCGCGATCGAGGAAGTCAACGTCGCACGTCCCAACCAGCCCGGGCTCAATTTCGGCTGGAAGTTCCTGGAAGGCACCAACCCGTTCAGCGGCACCGCGCCCGCCGGGCTCACCGCGCCGGTCACCCAATATACGCACGGCTCCGGTCCCAAGCAGGGCGCGTCGATCATCGGCGGCTATGTCTATCGCGGGCCGGTCACGTCGCTCCAGGGCAGCTATGTCTTCGGCGATTTCGTCAGCGGCAATATCTGGACCGTGCCGGCCACCTCGCTCGTCCAGGGCCAGCTCTTCGCCAGCACCAATTACGAACGCCGCAATCTCGACTTCACCCCGGATGCCGGAACGATCAACAGCCTGTCCTCCTTTGGCGAGGATTCGGCCGGCAATCTCTATCTGGTCGATATCGGTGGCAGCATCTTCATGATCCAGCCCGGATAGGTTATTCTGCTCCCGCAATAAAATGGGAGGACTGCCATGAAGTCTCTGTCCCTCGTGTCGGGCATCGCCCTCGCCGCGCTTGCGCTGCCGCTTTCCCCGGCCTTCGCCCAGACCAGCACCCCGCCGCCGCAGGACGATCAGCAGGACCAGAGCCAGGATGCCGAGGTGCTGATCGTCACCGGCTCGATGCGCGTGCGCCAGGGCGGCGCGCAGGACATCAAGCATTTCCGTGCAGCCGCCGCCTCTGCCGGCCTGCCGCTTCCCGGAGGGCTCACGGTCGAGGGGCTGATGGGCGAGCACGACCTCACCCTTCCCAGCAGCGCCGCCTGCCGCCAGCTCTTCTGCATCGTCGCCGAATCGATGCCTGCTGCCCTGCCGCTACGCGCGGACGACAAGCTGTTCGTCGGCGTCGGCTTCGCATCCAACCTCGATGCCAGCCAGTGGAAGCGCGAACCGCTCAATCTGGTGGCGGTGGTCGACCAGTCCGGCTCGATGAGCAACGAGCCGATCGAACTGGTCCGCCAGAGCCTGCTCAAGATCCTCGGCCAGATGCGGGCCGGCGACCGGATGTCGATCATCCTCTATGGAAACGATGCGCATGTGCACCTGAAGCCGCTCGATTTCGCCGGCAACCGCGATCGCATCGCAGCCGCGATCCGCGCCATCGACATCGACGGCGCGACCAACATGGAATCGGGTCTGCGCCTCGGCTATGATACCGCCATCGCCGACGCGCCCGGCTTCAAGGGCAACACCCGCGTGATGCTGTTCACCGACGAGCAGCCCAATGTCGGCGCCTCCGACGCCGAAAGCTTCATGGGCATGGCCGAGGCAGCCTCGCACAAGGGCATCGGCCTCACCACGATCGGCGTCGGCGTGCAGTTCGATGCCGCGCTTGCCACCAGGGTGTCGAGCACCCGCGGTGGCAACCTGTTCTTCATCGCGGACGCCGCCGAAGTCGCCAGCGTGTTCGACAAGCAGCTCGATACGATGGGCACCGAAGTCGCGCACGATCTGGCGCTCACGCTCAAGCCAGCCGCCGGCTACCGGATCTCGGGCGTGTTCGGCGTCCCCGCCGATGTGATGGAGGAAACCGCCGAGGGCACGATCACCGTCCGCGTGCCCACTGTTTTCCTCAGCACCAATGGCGGCGGCATCTTCGCCACGCTGGCCAAGGCATCGGACCGCCGGGATCTTCCCGTCGCCCAGCTCGCGGCCGGCACGCCGGTGCTCGATGTGTCGGTGAGCTGGAAGGACGCCAAGACCGGCGCGCCCGGCACCGACCGTGCCGCCGCCCTGGCGCCGGCAAGCAAGGCCAGCGTGGCGCTCCAGTCGGCACACCTGCTGGTCGACGAGTTCCTTGCGGTGCGTGACGCCTCGGTCGCCTATCACAAGGAGGAGAACCCCAAGGCCGCCTTCGCCCTGCTCGACGGGCTGGCCGGCCGCATCGAGGCGGCATCGCTGCCCGGCATGGACGACGAGACCAAGCTGGTCGGCAACATGCGCGCCCAGGCCGCCTTCTATTCCGGCTATGGCGGCGAGCTGCCCAAGGCGATGCGCCACCTTGCCGTGGTCGGCCGCTGGGAAGTCACCGGCGCGACCGGCTTCGAGGACATCCATCGCGGCGACCGGATGGAATTCACCAAGAAAATGGAGCTGCTCACCTATCGCAAGGCGAGCGGATTCGAGTCCCCCGACGAGACCGAAGACTATGAGATCAACGAGAAGCAGGTGCATCTCGTCGATTCCAAGCTGGTGATGAACTACCGCCCGAACGGCGACAAGATGGTCATGTCGCTCTCGGACAATGACGGCCGCGCCTATATCTGGCTCCGCCGCATGGATTGAACAGGCGCCGGGCCGGTTGCGGCTTGCAACCGGCCTCCCGCCCCGCCATCTCCATACCACAAGTTCGAATCGGAGAGGCGAGAGTGATGCGCAGCTATCTGAAGCAGTTCATCGGTGGCGAATGGGTCGATAGCGTCGGCGGTACCCGCCACGAAGTCATCAACCCGGCGACCGAGGAAGCGGTCACCGAGATCACGCTCGGCTCCGAAGCCGATGTCGACAAGGCGGTCGCCGCCGCGCGCACGGCGTTCGAGAGCTTCTCGCGCACCAGCGTCGAGGAACGCATCGCGCTGATCGAGGCGATCCTGGTCGAGTACAAGAAGCGCGCCGGCGACATGGCCGAGGCGATCAGCCTCGAGATGGGCGCTCCGATCAGCCTGGCCAGGACCGCGCAGGTCGGCTCGGGCCTCGGCCATTTCATGTCCGCCGCCAATGCGCTCAGGGAATTCCAGTTCGAGGAGCAGATCGGCAACTCGCTGGTGGTCCATGAACCCATTGGCGTCGTGGCGATGATCACCCCGTGGAACTGGCCGCTCAACCAGATCGTCTCCAAGGTCGCCCCCGCGCTCGCCGCCGGCTGTTGTATGGTGCTCAAGCCCTCGGAAGAGGCGCCCGGCTGCGCGATGATCTTCGCCGAAGTGCTTGCCGCCGCCGGCGTGCCCGCGGGCGTGTTCAACCTCGTGAACGGCGACGGCCCCGGCGTCGGCACCGCGCTCAGCCGCCACAAGGGCGTCGACATGGTGAGCTTCACCGGCTCCACCCGCGCCGGCGTGCTGGTCGCCAAGAATGCCGCCGAGACCGTGAAGCGCGTCCATCAGGAGCTGGGCGGCAAGTCGCCCTCGCTGATGCTCGAGGGCGCCGACATGGGCCGCGCGGTCCAGACCACCCTGTTCAGCGTGCTGCTCAATTCGGGCCAGAGCTGCATCGCGCCCACCCGCCTGCTCGTCCCTGCCGGGCTGCAGGACCAGGTCGCCGCCGTCGCGACCGAAGTGATGAAGGCCACCCACACCGGCGATCCGGCCGAGGAAGGCCGCCATATCGGCCCGCTGGTCAACAAGACCCAGTGGGAGAAGGTCCAGGGCCTGATCGCCAAGGGCATGGAGGAAGGCGCGAAGCTCGAGGCCGGCGGCCCCGGCCGCCCCGACGGCGTCGAGACCGGCTATTTCGTCCGCCCGACCCTGTTCTCCGGCGTCACCAACGAGATGACGATCGCCCGCGAGGAGATCTTCGGACCCGTCGTCACGATCATCCCCTATGCGGATGAGGAAGACGCCGTCCGCATCGCCAACGACACCGATTACGGCCTGTCCGCGGTGGTGTTCGGCAGCGGCGAGGCGGTCCGGCGCGTCGCTCCGCGGCTGCGCGCCGGCATGGTCTATGTGAATGGTGGCCAGCCCGATCCCAACCTGCCCTTCGGCGGCTACAAGCAGTCGGGCAATGGCCGCGAGCACGGCAAGTTCGGCCTGGCCGAGTTCCTGGAAGTGAAGGCCGTGGTGGGCGCGCTCGCCTGATGCGGACCGCCCTGTTCCTCGCCGCCCTGCTCGCGCCGTCGCTGGCGATGGCGCAGCAGGCGGGCGACCAGTTCCAGCTCGTCCGCACCACCGAGACCCAGCAGCGCAGCGCCGGCGCGATGAGCAGCTCGCGCAACAGCGATGCGCTGGTCGAGCGCGTGGTCTCGGTCACGCCCGCCGGGGTCGAGCTCGAATACAGCCTGCCGCCGGGCAGCCGCTCCGCCGACTGGACCTTCCCGCTGCGCGTCTTCCAGCCGCAGTCCGGCCCGCTCCAGCTCCGCAACCGCGCCGAGCTGGAAACGCGCATCGACAGCTGGCTCAAGGGCGCGAACCTGACGCGCGCCGCCTGTGGCCGCTGGGTCGCCGGCTGGAACAGCTTCCGCATCGAGTGCGACCCCGAGGCCGCGCTGCGCACCATCGACGCCTTCGCGATCGGCCAGATCAGGCTCGCCGACGGCGCGCCCTATACCGATGCCCAGGCCCAGCGCCCGGTGCCGCTCAAGGCGAAGCCCGACGGCAAGGGCTTCACCGCCGAGCTGGCGATCGATCCCGCGCGCCTCCGCGACGATCTGGCCAAGGGCGATGTCGCCCTGGCCGAGCTCAACGGCCAGAAGCTGACCCTGGAGGCCGCCCGCAAGGCGCGTGCCGCCGACCAGGTCTCGGGCACGATCAAGGTGACAATCGACACCGCCGGCGACGTCCGCCGCCGCGCGAGGGTCGTCACCCAGACGATCACCCGGGGCGGCCAGAGCGAAACCCGCACCACCACCGAGATCGTCGAGCGCCGTCCGATCAAGCAGCGCGTCGATCCGAACAGCATCTGACCGCCTTCCCTCCCCGCCCGGGGAGGGAAGCACTACGGCACCAGCACCGTCGATCCGGTCGTCTTGCCCGCTTCCAGCGCGCGGTGGGCATCGGCGGCATCCTCCAGCGCGAACCGCTGGCCGATGTCCGCGCGCACCGCGCCGCTCCGCAGCATCTGGAACAGCCGCGCGCTGCCCAGCGCCCGCTCCTCGGGCGTCACATAATAATCGAACATCGTCGGCCGGGTGACATAGAGTGATCCGGCGCGCGCCAGCGATCCCAGCGCCACGCCCTCCACCGGGCCGCTGGCATTGCCGAAGCTCACCACCAGCCCGCGCCGCCGCACGCTGGCGAGCGAGCCTTCCCAGGTCGCCTTGCCGACGCCGTCGAGCACCACTTCCACGCCCGCGCCGCCGGTGATACCGCGCACCCATTCGGCCACGCCGTCGCCGCGCGAGACCAGCACATGGTCCGCGCCCGCCGCCTCGGCCAGCGCCACCTTCTCCTGCGAACCCACCGTCGCCAGCACGGTCGCGCCGATCGCCTTGAGCCAGCGCACCGCGATCTGGCCGACGCCGCCGGCCGCGGCATGGACCAGCACATGCCAGCCCGGCTCCACCCGGGCGCAGCGCTCGACCAGGAACTCCACCGTGCCGCCCTTGAGCAAAGCCGCCGCCGCGGTCTCGTCGCTGATGTCGTCGGGCAGCGCGAACAGGTTCGCCGCCGGCAGGTTGCGCGCCGTCGAATAGGCGCCGAGCCCGGGCCCGAAGGTCGCCACGCGATCCCCGACGGAGAAATCGGTCACGCCCTCGCCCACCGCCTCGATCACGCCGGCCGCCTCGCCGCCCAGCCCGCTCGGCAGCGGCACCGGGTAGAGGCCCGAGCGAAAATAGGTGTCGATGAAGTTCAGCCCCACCGCCGTGTTGCGCATCCGCACTTCGCCCGGTGCGGGCGGCGCCAGTTCGACATCCACCCACTGGATGACCTCGGGCCCGCCGGTCCGTTCGATCCGTGCCATCCGTTCCATCACGCGACTCCTTTAATGTACCGGCCACACCCATAGGATCAGCGGCGTGCCGACCACCAGCACGATCACCGAGAGCGGCGCCCCCAGCCGCGCATAATCGCCGAACCGGTATCCGCCCGGGCCCATCACCAGCGTGTTGCACTGGTGGCCGATCGGGGTGAGGAAATCGCAGCCCGCGCCCACCGCCGTCGCCATCAGGAACGCCTCGGGCCGGTAGCCGAGCTCGCTGGCGAAGGTCGCGGCGATCGGCGCCATCACCAGCACGGTCGCCGCATTGTTGAGGAACGGCGTCACCGCCATCGCCGCCGCCAGGATCAGCGCCACCGCGCCCCAGGGCGGCAGCGTCGCGGCGAACTGCCCCAGCCAGTCGCCGATGATCTGGCTGGCGCCGGTTGTCCGCAGCGAATCCGATACCGGGATCAGCGCGCCGAGCATCACCAGGATCGGCCACTCGATATGGTCATAGGCCTCGCGCACCGGCAGCGCGCCGCTCAGGATCGTCAGCCCCGCCGCCGCGAAGAACGCCACCGCCACCGGCACATAGCCCAAAGCCGTCGCCAGCATCGCCGCGCCCAGGATCGCGATCGGCAGCAGCCCCTTGCGCGCGCTGCCCAGCCGCAGGGTGCGCTGTGCCAGCGGCAGGCAGCCCAGCTCGCCCAGCCGCTCGAACAGCAGGTCGAGCGGCCCCTGCAGCACGATCACATCGCCCGGCTCGAGCATCACGTCGCCCAGCCGCCGCGCCAGCCGGTCACCGCGGCGCGACACCGCGATCAGGTTCACCCCGAAGCGCTCGTGCAGCCCCAGCCGTCCGGCGGTCCGCCCGATCAGCGGGCTCTCGGTACCGATCACCGCCTCGATCACCCCGACTTCGCTGCTCGCCCCGTCGGGTGCCTCGCGATGCGCCCCTTCCAGTTCCAACCGGTCGCTGGCGATCACCCGCTCCAGGCTGTCGGGCGATCCGGCGAGGATCAGCACGTCCTCGGGCTTGAGCACCGCGTCCGGAAACGGCGTCGAGCGGATGCCCGCGCGCAGGATCGCGGTGACCATCACCTCGCCGTCGTGCCGCTCGCGGAACGCCGCCACGGTCTCGTCCACCGCCGGCGATCCGGCGGGGATCTCCGCCTCGGTCACATAGTCCTGGATGTCGATCGCCTCGCCCAGGGTCGGCGCCGCCCGGCGGTCGCGCGGCAGCAGCCGGTAGCCGAAGCGCAGGAACACCAGCCCGACCACGGTCAGCCCCAACCCCACCGGGGCATAGTCGAACATGCCGAAAGGCTGGCCGGTCATCTCCTCGCGCACCCGGCTGACGATGATGTTGGGCGAGGTGCCGATCAGCGTGATCAGCCCGCCGAGCAGCGAAGCGAAGCTCATCGGCATCAGATAGGCCGCCGGCGACACCCCGGCCTTCTTGCTCATCTGCAGCGCCACCGGGATCATCATCGCCAGCGCGCCGATATTCTTGACCAGTGCCGAGGCGAAGCCAACCGAGGCGCTGAGCAGCAGCAGTTGCGAACGGACATGGGTGACCCGCTTCTGCAGCACCAGCATCGCCCGCTCGATCACCCCGGAGCGCTGCACCGCGCCCGACAGCACCAGCGCGCTCGCCACGATGATCACGATGTCGTCGGAAAAGCCGGTAAATGCCTGTTTCGGGCTGACGATGCCCAGCGCCAGCGCCGCGAGCAGCGCGATCACCGCAACCATGTCGTAGCGGAATTTTCCCCAGATGAAGAGCAGCATCATGCCGGCGAGCACGCCGACGGAGAGCAATTGGGGCGTGTTCATCGCATGGGAGAACGCCACGCGATGGTTTCGGGTCCGTGCCTTCTTCTCCCCTCCCTGAAAGGGAGGGGTCGGGGGTGGGTGGATGTACGCGCTACGAAGCCGGCAAGGCTCACCCAGGCGGTATCGCCAGGACCCTACCCACCCCTAGCCCCTCCCTTTCACGGAGGGGAAGGAAATCAGTGCACCGTCCCCACGGCCCTGCCCACCGACATCAGCACGATCAGCCGCTCGATCTGGCGCCAGCGACAGAAGTGGATGTGGTTGCCAAGGTCGCGGCTGCGATCGGCACGCGCGGCTGCCTCGCTGCCGGCACGCTCGCCGAAGCAGGCAATGAGTTCATTGGCGTCGGCGATTTCGCGGCGATCACCGAGATAGGGCATCATATCCATGCGCGCGAGAGACTCACGACGCGTGCCAACTTCCTGCGATTCAACAGTTTCCGCGCCACACGAGAGTCAATTCGCGGTAACCATCCCGGAATCGCCGTGCCGCGTGCCCCGGCATGGCACAGGTAGCGTCCCGGCCCGGGACGTGGCAGACAGGACCGCATGACCAAGACCCCTTCCAAGACGCCGATGGCCGGCGGCTTCCTGCTCGCGCTCAGCCTGCTCGTCGGCGTGTTCGCCGGCATCGCGAAGGGCGAGGCCTCGTTCGGCTTCGTGATCGGGCTCGGCGTAGGGCTGGCGCTGCTGATCGCGATATGGGTCGTCGATCGCGTGCGCGTGGGGCGGTAAGGTCAGCTGCTTTCCTTTTCCCGGCGAAGGCCGGGGAAAGCATATCAAGGCGCCGCCGCCTAAACCGCCCGCCCCAGCCAGGCGACCCGCCCCACAATCTCCACCGCCCGCGCCGGCACCACCCGGTCATCCCACTCCGGATTGTCCGAGATCACCTCGATCCCGCCGACGCTTACCCGCAGCCGCTTGACCATCAGTTCGCCGTCGAGCCGGATCACGAACACCCCGCCGCGCCCTTCCACCCGCCGCCGATCGCCGTCGACCAGGATGCGGTCGCCGTCCGCCAGCGTCGGCGCCATCGAATCGCCCTTCACCCGGATCACCGAAGCCGCTTCGGCTCGCACGCCCAGTTCGCGCAGCAGCGCCGGGCTGAACTGGTCCGGCCGCCGCCGCGCCTCGCCGTCGACCAGCCCGCCGGGCCCGGCCGAGGCGCCGACATCAAGCCGCGCCACCTCGACCATTCCCTGCGGCTCCGGCCCTCCCAGCCGCGCCTCGGGTACCCCGAAATAGCGCGCCAGCAGCGATCGGTCCGCCTCGGCCAGCAGCCGCGGCGTGCCGCGCACCAGATATTGCTGGAGATAGGCCAGGTTGCGCCCAAGCAGCCGCGAGAGCTCGGAGAGGTTCGCCCCCTGCTCCGCGATCAGCGCCTCCAGCGCGGCTCGTTGCGCATCCGGATCCATAGTGGCGCAATACATCTAGGATTTTTCCTAGACAAGTAGGAAATAGAGAACAAATTAGGAACGATCTTGAGCGAATCGGATGGGAGACCAGTGCATGTCGGTGCATCGCAAGATCGAGAAATTCCTCCGGGCGACGGACATGCCGCCCACCAAATTCGGCCGGCTTTCGGTGCGCGATCCGCGGCTGGTCCACGACCTGCGTCGCGGCCGCGAGCTCGGCCCGCGGATCAGCGCGCGGATCGAGGCGTTCCTCGCCGCGCAGCAGGCCCAGCGCCAGCAGGGGCTCCGTCCATGAGCCGCGGCCCCGATGCGGAAACGCTGCTCCGCCGCGCGCTGGAGGCGCAGGCGGAAGCTGCGGGCTGCCCGGTGTCCCTGGTCGAATCGGACTGGAACCGCTGGGCCAGCGCCACCTTCACCGGCGCGCGCCACTTGCTCAAGCTGGCCGCCCCGCCCTCGCCCGCGCTCGACGCCTGGATCGCGCGCCTGCCCGAGGCGGAACTGCGCCTGCGCGGGCATCTGGTCGCCGATCTCGCGGTCGAGCATGTCCGCCGCGCGGCGGATCGGGTGACGGTGTCGATCGAGGTGCTGACCGTGGAGGAAGGGCGGTAGGTTCGCCCCTTCGCCCTCTCCCGTCATCCCCACGCAGACGGGGATCCATTGCCGCTGCGGGTGCGGCTCTTTTCCGACTCTCAGGAAGAATGGATTCCCGCCTTCGCGGGAATGACGGCCTGGGAAATCAGGCCGTCCGCCGCACCAGGTTGCGCAGGGTGACCAGCGCCTCTTCCAGCCCGCGCTCCTGCTGCTTCGCTTCCGCGCGCGAGGTCGGCGCGATCCGCTTGTCGGCAACGCCGCGCTCGAGCCGCTCGAGCAGGGCATGGACCGAGGCATCGGTCTCCGGCCGGACGATCCGCTCGCGCGGCGGCATGGCCACCGGCTCGGGTGCCTCGGGCAGCGGTGGCGGCACGTGCGCGCGCACCGGCGGAGTCAGCTCGAAGATCTCGAACCGCTCGCTGGCATCGAACACCGAGGGGCGCGGCGTGCGGCGCAGCGGCGCGAGCGGCACCGGCGCGGGCTTGGGCACGGCCGGGATCGCCTGCGGATCGAAGGCCGAGAGCGGCTGGTCGAAATCGATCGGCATGTCCTGCTCGATCAGCGGCTGCGGCGCGGATGCGGCGATGGGCTCGGGAGCCGGTTCAGGGGCCGAAGTAGTGTGCAGTTCGTAAACTTCCGCGGCCTGGGCCACCGGCTCCGGCGCCACGGCAGGCACCACGGTCGGCGTCGGCGCGCTGATCGGGCGCGGCGGGAAGATCACGTCGAAATCGACATGCTCGTCCTCGGGCTCGGCAGGCACGGCGGGTGCGCCGGCGCGGATCTCGAGGAACGGCTTGCCCAGGTCGCGGGTCGCGAGCAGCGGCGGGCGCGGCGGCGCATCGGGATGCGCATCGGCCCGGCGCAGCACCGGAACCGGCACCTCGGCCGAGTCGACCGGCTCGGCCTCGCCGCCGATGGTCAGCCCGCGCGAGCCGAGCAGGATGAAGGCGGAAAGCCACATGAAGGCGCCGACGAACGCGCCCGCACCCAGGGCCACCGCCAGCCGGGCGGTCAGGCCCAGCGGCGGCTCGGCCGCGGCAAGAATCGAGGGGAGACCGGAGTCCATCACCAGCGCCTCGAGCGCGGGCACGGGGATCATCGCCACGCCGAGCGCAGCGAGTCCACCCGCGACCGCGGCGATCAAGGGCGCCAGCGGCAGGTTCATGCGCTCACCACGGACGTGTGCGACCACGAGTCTTCCATGGCCCCGATCTTGGCGAGTCTTTGGTAAACGGAGTCATAACGCCCGACATTGATCGCCCAGCTCCGTTCGGTCTCGACAAAGGCCCGGCCCCGTTCGCGTCGTGAATCCCACCCCTCACGCGCGCCGAACAGTCTCGCGACCGAGTCGGCAAGTGCCGCGGGATCGTCGGGCTTGAACAAGGTCCCGGTATCGCCGTCCCGAATCAGCTCCCGGTGCCCGCCCACATCGGAAGCAGCAACCAGCCGGCGCTGCGCCATGGCCTCCAGGGGCTTGAGCGGCGTCACCAGGTCGGTGAGGCGCATATGCTTGCGCGGATACACCAGCACGTCGATCACGCTGTAATAGCGCTCGACCTGCTGGTGCGGCACCCGGCCGACGAAATGGATACGGTCCGCCACCGGCGATGCCGCCGCCTGCGCCATCAGCGCCGCGTCGCACGGCCCGCCGCCGACCAGCACCAGGTGCATCTTCGGCCGCAGCGCCACCAGCGCGGGCATCGCCTCGATCAGGCCGTCCAGCCCCTCATAATCATAGAAGCTGCCGATAAAGCCGATCGTCTCGGCGCCCTCGATCCCCAGCTCCTTCGCAAGCGCCGTGTCATGGGGCAAAGGCTCGCCGAACAGGCCCAGGTCGACGCCATTGGGCGAGATCATGATCTTGCCCGCATCGATCCCGCCGCGCGACAGCAGATCGTTCTTCAGCCCCTCGCAGATCACCGCGACCGCATCGGCCTTGCGCACCGCCCGCGTCTCGAGCCAGCGCGTCGCCCGGTATTTCCAGCTGCCCTCGGTGCCGGTGCCATTGCCTACGGCGGCATCTTCCCAGAAGGCGCGGATCTCGTAGATCAGCGGCAGGCCGAGCCGGTTCGCCACCCGCTGCGCCGCCATTGCGCCCAGCACCGGCGAATGGGCATGGAGCACGTCCGGCTGCCACTGCCGCGCCACCGCCTCGATCCGCTTCGCAAAGGCAGAGACCTCGCGCAGCTCGCCGATCACCGGCGGCCCGGAATTGACCCGCGGCGTCCGGTAGAAGCGGATACCGTCGATCGTCTCCTCATCGGTGTCGAACTTGCCGTGGCGCGGGCTCGTCACCGCGGCGACTTCCCAGCCGCGCGCCATCTGCGCCTTCAGGATCGCCCGCGTGCGGAACGTGTAGCCGCTGTGCAGCGGCAGGCCGTGATCGAGGATGTGGAGAATCCGCATACCCGCTCCCTTGCCACAGGAGCACTTAACGCGGCGTCAACCGCATCGCGCTACACCGGCCCCGTAAGCAGGAGCGGCAACGGGCCCATGATCGACAATCTATCGCTCGCGATCTCGCACGGGCTGATGCTGCTCGCGGCCTTCCTGCTGCTGCGCCGGCCCGATCTCGATCACGAGCCCGGCCCCTCCGACGAAGCCTCCAAGGTCAAGCCCAGCCGATGGGGCAAGCCCGGTGCGTGATCTCGTCTTCGTCGCCTTCCTGCTGGCCTTTTTCGGGATGGGCTTCCGCAAGCCGTTCATCTTCGTGCTGGTCTACGCCTATATCGATATCGTCTCGCCGCAGCGGCTGACCTATCTCCTGCTCAACTCGATCCCGATCTCGCTGATCGCGGTGGGGCTGTCGGTGCTCGGCTGGCTGGCGATGGACGACAAGAAGGACGTCCGCGTCGCGCCGCGCCAGCTGCTGATCGTCATCCTGCTCGCCTACTGCTTCTACACGACGAAAAATGCCGACTTCAAAGTCGAGGCGCTCGATAAATGGGACTGGGTTTGGAAGGCGCTCGCCTTCGCCGCCTTCCTGCCGCTCACCCTGCGGACCAAGCTGCGCATCGAGAGCCTGCTCCTGTTCATGGTCCTCTCCGCCTCGTCGATCATCATCGTCGGCGGCATCAAGACGCTCGGCTCGGGCGGCGGCTATGGCGAGCTCAACCTGATGGTCGCCAACAATTCGGGCCTGTACGAGGGCTCGACCATCTCCACCGTGGCGATCGCGATCATCCCGCTGATCGTCTGGTTCATGCGCTTCGGCACGATCTTCAAGCCCGACTGGAAGGTGAAGAGCTTCTGCCTCGCGCTGATCTTCGCCTGCCTGCTGATCCCGGTCGGCACCTCGACGCGCACCGGCCTGCTCTGCATCGGCCTGGTCGCGCTGCTGATGATCCGCGATGCCAAGCGCAAGCTGGTGTACCTCACCGCGCTCGGCTGCCTCGGCCTTGCCGCCATTCCGTTCCTGCCCAGCTCGTTCACCGAGCGGATGGGCACGATCAAGACCTACAAGGCCGATGCTTCCGCTTCCACCCGCCTCGCCGTGTGGCAGTGGACGATGGACTACGCCAAGACCCACCCGATGGGTGGCGGGTTCGAGGCCTATCGCCAGAACAAGATTCGCTACGAGAAGGTGGCGACCGAGAATGACGGCGCCGGCCAGACCACGGTCGATCGCAGCCTCGAGGTCGACAGCGCCCGCGCCTATCACAGCGCCTATTTCGAGATGCTCGGCGAGCAGGGCTATCCCGGCCTCGCCATCTGGCTGCTCATCAACATCCTCGGCATCTTCCGCATGGAAGTGCTGCGCCAGCGCTACAAGAAGCCCGAGCCCGGCCAGGAATGGGTCGCCCCACTGGCTTCGGCACTCCAGACCGCGCATATCGTCTACATGCTCGGCGCCACCTTCATCGCGATCGCCTTCCAGCCCTTTGTCTACATGCTGATCGGCGCCCAGATTGGGCTCGACACCTATATGGCCCGCAAGCGGGAGGAGTCCGCCTGGCGGCCGTTGCGCAAGGCGAGGCCGGCACTGGCATGAAGGGTCCCGAGCTGAAGGCGCTCACCAGCGTCCGCGGTATCGCGGCCTGGATGGTGGTACTCTTCCACATCCGCACGGCGATGGCCGACCTGCCCTATCCGTTTCCGCCCCTGCTGGGACGAGGCTATCTCGCCGTCGATTTCTTCTTCCTGCTCTCGGGCTTCGTGATCTGGATGACCTGGAACGAGCGTGTCCGCAGCGGCGGACTTGCCTCGGTGCCGGACTTTCTCCAGCGCCGGGTCGCCAGAGTGTGGCCCCTCCACCTGTTCATGCTCGGCTTCGCGGTGGCGGTCGCCCTGGCGCTCCAGCTTACCGGCCGGGGCAGCGACCAGTTCCCCTGGCACGAGCTGCCGCTCCATGTCCTGCTGCTCCAGAACTGGGGCTTCACCGGCCATCTCACCTGGAACGATCCTGCCTGGTCGATCTCCTGCGAGCTCGCCGCCTATCTGCTCTTCCCGTTTCTCGCGCTGGCCGTGGACTGGCGCCGCGTGCCGAGCTGGGGCGTGATCGCCGCCATCGCCGTCCTGCTCGCGCTGCTCCACCTGATCTTCGCCGGCAGCGGCGCCGTCGCACTCGGCCAGCGTATCCCAAGCCTTGGCCTGATCCGTTGCGTGCTGGAGTTCGCTTGCGGTACGGCCGTCGCCGCGCTCTGGCTGCGCTGGCGCGGGCAATGGCGCCTGCCCGCGCTCGGTAGCTTCGCCCTCGCTTTGGCCTTTGCCGGCGGATGGGCGCTGGGCCTGCCCGAGACCTTCATGGCACCTGCCACCTTCGCGGCGCTGCTGCTCGCCCTCGCACTCACCGCGGCGAAACCCGGCAACCCGCTCGAGATCGCCCCGCTCCATTATCTCGGCGAGATCAGCTACGCGACCTACCTCTCCCACTATCTCCTGTGGTTCGCCTTCAAGCTGGCGTTCGTCCAGGACGAACACGCCGTGCCATGGTCGCTGGTCGGCGGCTTCCTGCTGCTCGTCCTGCTCGCCTCGATCGCGCTCTATCACCTTGTCGAGCGGCCGGCCCAGCGCTGGGTGAACGGCATCAGACTGCGAACGGGACCTTCTCCAGCGCAGCAATCACCGCACGGTTGAAGGCCGGGATATCGTCCGGCTTGCGGCTGGTGATCAGGTTCTCATCGACCACCACTTCCTGATCGATTACCTCGGCCCCGGCATTTTCCAGGTCGGTGCGGATCGAGGGCCAGCTGGTCACCTCCCGCCCCTCGACCACATCCGCCTCGACCAGCAGCCACGGTCCGTGGCAGATCGCCGCGACGATCTTCTCGTCGTCCATGAATTCGCCGACGATCTCCACCGCCCGCTCGCTCATCCGCAGCTTGTCGGGATTGGCCACGCCGCCGGGGAGCACCAGCGCATCGTAATTCTCGGTATCGACCTCGTCGACGGTGGTATCCGGCGTGATGCTCTGGCCCTTCTCGCCGCCCTTCTCGCCGGTGATCGGATCGGTATCGAGCGCCGCCAGCGTCACCTGCGCGCCGGCATCGATCAGCGCCTGGCGGGGCAGCATCAGCTCGTCCTGCTCGAAGCCGTTGGTGGCCATCATCAGCACGCGAACATGAGAGAGATCGGTCATGGCAGGGCTCCTCGGTTGCTCCCGCTGAACCGGCCGCTCGCCGCCGGGTTCCGGAACGAAGCGACAAGCCGCGCATTGACCGGGGCATTGCGAGGAGGCCCCATGCCCGACGGGTTACCCAGTACCGATATCGTTTATGTCGATGACCAGCAGCCCGGCATCACCCGCCGCAAGGTGCGGCACGGCTGGGGCTATTGGGATGCCGCGGGCCAGCGCATCAAGGACCGCGAGGCGATCGACCGCCTGAACGCGATCGGCCTGCCGCCCGCCTATGTAAACGCCTGGTACTGCCCCGATCCGCGCGGCCATATCCAGGCGACCGGCTATGACGAGAAGGGCCGCAAGCAATATCGCTACCACCTCGCCTTCCGCGAGGCCCAGGAAGCGGCGAAGTATGACCGCTGCGCCGATTTCGGCGAGCATCTGGCCCGGCTTCGCGCGAAGGTGGAGCACGATCTGAAGCTGCGCGGCCTGTGCAAGGAAAAGGCCGTCGCCGCCGTCGTCCGCCTGCTCGACCTCGGCAGCATCCGCGTCGGCAACGAGCAATATGTCCAGGCCAACAAGAGCTTCGGCGCCACCACGCTGCGCAAGCGCCATGCGGTCGTGAAGGGCCAGACGCTCCGCCTCCAGTTCCGCGCCAAGTCGGGCAAGCTGCGCGTGCTGACGATCACCGACGGGTCACTCAGCCGCTTCGTCAAGCGCTGCCAGGACCTGCCCGGCCAGCACCTGTTCCGCTGGCTCGACGATGCGGGCGAAGCGCATCCGGTCACCTCGACCGACGTCAACGCCTATATCCGCGGGGCGACGCACGAGGACTTCACCGCCAAGCATTTCCGCACCTGGGGCGCCAGCGTCCTCGCCTTCCGTGCGCTTGCGGAAGCGGACGGCCATCTCGGCCTCAAGGCGATGCTCGAGCCGGTGACCGAAGCGCTGGGCAACACCCCCGCCATCGCCCGCAAATCCTATGTCCACCCGGCACTGATCGATCTCGCCAAGGATCGCGAGGCCCAGGCCTGCTGGCGCGCCGATCTCCACTTGCCGCGTGCCACGCGCTGGCTCAATCGTTACGAACGCGGACTGATCGCCCTTCTGGAGGGCATTTCCGCCTGCCAACCCAAGAAAGCTGCATGACGACATCGACCAATCGCAACGCCGCCGGTTTCCCACAGAGCGAGGACCTTCAGATTCAGGCCGAGACCTTCGCCAATGACAGCTGGACCTGGGCGCAATCGCACTGGCTCCAGATCCTGATCGCCGCGGGCGTCGCCATCGCGGTGTTCTTCCTGCTCCACGCGATCAAGGGCTGGGGCGCGCGCCTGTGCAAGAAGGGCGAGGGCGTCGCCAACTGGTATGCGATCATCGGCCGGGCGATCGCCAAGACCGGCAATTTCTTCATCCTGATGGCCTCGATCCGGCTGGTCACCGGCTATGCCAACCCGCCGCAGATGGTCGAGAGCACGGTGGAGTTCCTCTTCACCATCTCGGCCGCCTTCCAGTGCGCGATCTGGCTGCGCGAGCTGATCTTCGGCGCGATCGAGCACAAGACCAGCGCCGACAATTACCACGGCTCGGGCCTGGCCAGCGCCCTCGGCATCATCCGAATCCTGATCACCGTGGTGCTGTTCGCGATCGCCGCGGTGATGGTGCTCGGCAATCTGGGCGTGAACGTCACCGGCCTGATCGCCGGTCTCGGCGTCGGCGGCATCGCCATCGGTCTCGCGGCGCAGGGCATCTTCGCCAATCTCTTCGCCGCGCTGACCATCCTCTTCGACCGCCCCTTCCGCGTCGGCGACAAGATCCGCTTCGATCGCAACAGCGGCACCGTCGTCTCGATCGGCCTGATGAGCACGCGCATCCGCTCGTTCATCGGCGAGGAGCTCGTCTTCTCGAACAAGCAGCTGCTCGACAAGCTGATCGAGAACCTCTCGCTGCGCCACCACACCCGCACCAAGCTGCCGATCGGCGTCGCCTATGAGACCCCGGTCGAGAAGCTCGAGGCGCTCCCGGCAATGTTCAGGGAGATCGTCGAGCAGGCCGGCGGCACCCTGTCGCGCGCCAGCACCGAAGGGTTCGGCGCCAGCTCGATCGACTTCGTGATCGAGTTCGACGTTGCGGGCGACGACGTGCCGCATGCCCAGGCGGTGCGCGACAAGATCATCTTCGCGATCCTGCGCAAGTTCGCGGCGGAGGGCATCTCGATCCCCTACCCGACCCAGACCAGCTACACCGCCGGGCCCGACGGAAAGTTCATCCTGCCCTATCCGGAGCATCCGGAAGGCACCGCCTGACCGACTCGAAAACGCCGTTTTCGAATATCGGGTTTGCCAGCGCCCTGCACGCTAACCCCAATCAAGCCACGACGGACGCTACGTCAGTCGTGGCTTTCAAATTTCCGGTCGGGTGAGGCTTGCGGGAGCCCCCACCCCGCCACTAGATGGTGCCGAGAACAGGCGAGAGGACCGCTTCCTTGGCGACGATCACCGTGCAGCAGATGGCCGAAAGCATCGGTACCGAGCGCGTTTCGGACTGGGTGGAAGTCACCCAGACGATGATCGACCAGTTCGCCGAGGCGACCGGCGACCACCAGTTCATTCATGTGGATCCCGTCCGCGCCGCGCAGACTCCGTTCGGCGGCACGATCGCCCACGGCTTCCTGTCGCTCTCGCTGATGCCGATGCTCGCCGCCCGCACCGATACGCCGTCGATCGAGGGCGTGAAGATGGGCGTCAACTATGGCGGCAACAAAGTCCGTTTCATGCAGCCGGTCCGCTCGGGCAAGCGCGTCCGCGGCCGGTTCAAGCTGCTCAAGTTCACCGAGCGCAAGCCCGGAGTCTGGGAGCAGGTCCAGGAATATACCCTCGAGATCGAAGGCGAGGAGAAGCCCGCCCTGATCGCCGAGTGGATCGCGCTCGTCTACGTCTAAGGTCCAAGAGAAGGAAAACCCATGTCTCGCTCCGCAGTCATCGTCTCCACTGCCCGCACCGGCATCGGCCGCGCCTATCGCGGTGCGTTCAATGCCCTGCCGGCGCCGACGCTCGGCGCCCATTCGATCAAGGCCGCGGTCGAGCGCGCCGGCATCGATCCGGCCGAAGTGCAGGACGTCGTGTTCGGCGCCGCGCTCCAGCAGGGCAGCCAGGCCGGCAACATCGCCCGCACCGCCCTGCTCCGCGCCGGCCTGCCGGTTTCGGTCGCCGGCATGTCGGTCGATCGCCAGTGCGCCTCGGGCCTGATGGCGATCGCAACCGCCGCCAAGGAGATCATCGTCGACAATATGGACATCGCCATTGGCGGCGGCGTCGAGTCGATCAGCCTTGTGCAGACGCCGGCCATGCGCCTCGAGCCCGATCGCGAGCTGCTCGCGATGCACGGCGACATCTACATGCCTATGCTGCAGACCGCCGAGGTCGTCGCCGCGCGCTACGGCATCGGCCGCGATCGCTGCGATGCCTATGCGCTCCAGTCGCAGCAGCGCACCGCCGCCGCCCAGGCCGCGGGCAAGTTCGATGACGAGATCGTGCCGGTCACCGCGACGATGAACGTCGTCAACAAGGAGACCAAGGAAGTCTCCCAGAAGGAAGTCACCCTCACCAAGGACGAGGGCAACCGCGCCGATACCACGCTGGAAGGCCTGCAGTCGCTCAACCCGGTGCTGCCGAACGGCACCGTGACCGCCGGCAACGCCTCGCAGCTGTCGGACGGCTCCTCGGCCTCGGTGCTGATGGAAGAGAAACTCGCCGAGAAGCGCGGCCTGCAGCCGCTGGGCCGCTATGTCGGCATGGCCGTCGCCGGTACCAAGCCGGACGAGATGGGCATCGGCCCGGTCTATGCGATCCCGAAGTTGCTCGAGCGCTACAACCTCAAGATGGACGATATCGGCCTGTGGGAGCTGAACGAGGCTTTCGCGGTGCAGGTGCTCTATTGCCAGGACCAGCTCGGCATCCCGAACGAACTGCTCAACGTGAACGGCGGCGCGATCTCGATCGGCCACCCCTATGGCATGTCGGGCGCCCGCATGACCGGCCACGCGCTGATCGAAGGCAAGCGCCGCGGTGCCAAATATGTCGTCGTCACGATGTGCATCGGCGGCGGCATGGGCGCTGCCGGCTTGTTCGAGGTGCTGTAACTGCACAACATTGAAAATTGACGCCTGCGCTGCTATAGTGGCTCGGCAAGACTCATGGGGCTCGCCCCATTGATATGGGCCTCGGTTGTGCCAGCAACCGGGGCCCAAATCGTTCGGGGTCCGGCTGCCAGGCCAGCCCCCTCCCGTCGTGCTTACTTGGAGCGTGCCACCTCCACGACCTTGAGGATCAAGGTCGCGAACGCGAACAACGCGGCAAGGATCAGGCACAAGTCTGCAAGACTCATAATGCCACCTCCATGGATGCGGCAGCGGGATTGCCGCCACCCCGAACCTACCTCCAGAGCAAGGGCGTGCCGCGAGACTGGCCCGGAATGGATGCGTCTGCGCCGACAGAGGAGGTCCGTCTCAGCGCCGCTCGCCCCACTGTAACGCGCGGTGTAACAAACCCGCTTGCGCGGCCGCGCAACTTCGCGCACCCTTTCTGACAACGCTGCCAATCGCGACCCACTTGTTGTTTCAGTAACAAGTGTTAGCGATAACAGCTCTCGGACCACGCAAAGCGCGGCCGGCAAAAGGAGGGGTACGCCATGAGCGAAGGCTTGGCGTTGGTGGCCGATATCGGCCGCCAATCGGTGCGTTTCGGGCTGACAGGAGGCGATGCGGGGTTCACGCCGCGCGACATCCGTCGCTTTTCCACGAGCGAGCATCCCACTTTCACCAGCGCGCTGGTATCCTATCTGAGCGCCCTCGGGCTGCAGGATGCCCGCCTGCCCAGCGTCCTCGCCGTAGCCGGTGCGGCGCGCGGCGACCTCATCAATCTCACCGGCAGCCGCTGGTACATCTCGCTATCAGGGGTCGAGGCAGTGCTGCGCGCGCCGCCCCGCGCGCTCAATGAATGCGCCGCCAACGCGCTGGCGCTCACCACCCTGCCGGCAAGTGCCTTCACCGCGCTGCACGGTCCGCCGCCCCGCCCCGTTGCGCCCGGCGGCAACTATGTCGTGATCGGCACCGGCACCGGGCTCGGCGTCGCCGCGCTGGTCACCACGGGTGATCGGCTGATCCCGGTGCAGAGCGAGGCCGGCCATATCGCCTTCGCCCCGCAGACCGCGGACGAGCGCAAGTTCGCCGAGTTCTGCCGGCTGCGTGGCCATGCGCTCGATGTCGAGACGCTGATCTCCGCGCCGGGCCTCTGCCTCGCCTATGAGGCGCTGTCGGGCGGTGCCAAGCCCGCCTCGCCCGAGGAAGTCACCCGCAACACCGCCCGCGATGCCGTCGCCGCCGCCGTGGTGCGCATGTTCGTCGAGCATCTCGGCAGCTTCGCCGGCGATCTCGCCCTCGCCTTCGGCGCCTGGGACGGCATCTACCTCACCGGCGCGATCAGCCGCGCGCTGCACCCGCATCTGATGGACCCCGCCTTCCGCCGCCGGATGGAAGGCAAGGCCGCCTTCCGCCGCCAGATCTCCGAAGTGCCGGTGGTGCTGGTCAACCGCAACGACCTCGAGCTGATCGGCGCGGCCGCCGCCTATGGGAACGCCTGAGCCCGGCCGCCCGTTCTCCCCGCACATCACAGCATCGGGAGAGACTCATGGCCGACATCGCCGAACTCAAGCAGCATCTCTGGTCGAAAATGGCATCCAGCCCCTTCGTGATGGCCGGCCTTGTCGACAGCCCGCAGCACCATATTCCGCTCACCGCGCAACTCGATGCCGACCAGGTCGACACGCTGTTCTTCTTCGCGGCGAAGGACAATCGCCTCGCGCCTGGTGGCCGCGCGATGGTGCATTTCGTCGCCAAGGGGCATGACTATTTCGCCTGCCTCGATGGCGATATCCGCATCGACAATGATTTCGCCCAGATCGACAAGCTGTGGAACAAGCATGTCGAGGCCTGGTTTCCCGGCGGCAAGGACGATCCCAACCTTGCCCTGCTCCGCTTCGACATCGACAGCGCCGAGCTGTGGGAAGCCGACATGTCGCTGGGCGGCTTCGCCAGAATGCTGTTCGGCGGCAAGCTGAAGGGCAGTGAGGAAGGCAGCCATGCGGTGGTGGACAGCACCGCGACCTAGCGCTTGACCGACGGCGCCGGGCAAGTCACCCAAGGTGCATGTCCGGCCCGTCGCTCGCCCACCGCATCCGCACCGAAGCACATGCGATCTGGTTCGCGGTGCGCGATCCGCGCACGCCGCTGCTCGCCAAGCTGGTCGGCGTGCTGGTCGCTGCCTATGCGCTGTCGCCGATCGACCTGATCCCGGATTTCATCCCCGTGCTCGGCCTGGTCGATGATGCGATCGTCATCCCGCTCGGCGTCTGGCTGTTCGAACGGCTGATCCCGCCCGCCCTCTTCGCCGAGCACCGCGCCCGCGCCGAGATCGAGACCCAGCGCCCGGTCAGCTGGCCGGGCGTGGCGCTCATCGTCGCGATCTGGGCAGGCGTGGCCTGGCTGGTGTGGAGCGTGGTCGCGACCAGCGAGTATAATTGACCCCGGAATACCCCTCCCTGGAAGGGAGGGGTAGGGGTAGGTGGATGTACGCGATACGACCAGAACGGGGCGTAACGTCGGCAGTACGCCAGGACGCGACCCACCCCCAGCCCCTCCCTTCCAGGGAGGGGAGTTCACACGCCTCAGCCCTTATGCGTCGCCATCCACTGCTCCAGCACCGGCGCGATGCGGTTGCGCCACTTGGAGCCGTTGAAGATGCCGTAATGGCCGACGCCCTCGGCAAGGTGATACTGCTTCAGCGATTCCGGCAGCGAAGTCGCGATGGTCAGCGCGGCCTTGGTCTGGCCGATACCCGAGATATCGTCCTTCTCGCCTTCGATCGCGAGGATACCGACGTCCTTGATCGCCGCCGGGTCCACCTTGCGCCCGCGATGCATCATCTCGCCCTTGGGCAGCGCATGCGCCTGGAACACCAGGTCGATCGTCTGGAGGTAGAATTCGGCGGTCATGTCGCAGACCGAGCGATATTCCTCGTAGAACTTCATCGTCGCTTCGGCACCCTCCTCATCGCCCTGGACGAGATGCTTGAACATCTCCCAGTGCGAGATCATGTGGTTGCCGAGGTTCATCGTCATGAAGCCCGCGAGCTGCAGGAAGCCCGGATAGACCTTCCGCCCCGCGCCCGAATAGCTCATCGGCACGGTAGCGATGACGTTCTGCTCGAACCAGCTGAACGGACGCTCGGTGGCGAGCGTGTTGACCGCGGTCGGCGCCTCGCGCGTGTCGATCGGGCCGCCCATCATGGTCAGCGTCGCCGGACGGTTCGGGTGGTTGTCGGCGCTCATCAGCGCGACGGCGGCATAGGCCGGCACCGAGGGCTGGCACACCGCCAGCACATGCGGGCGCGGATCGCCGTCCTTGCCGATGAAGGCGAGGAATTCGATCAGGTAATCGACATAGTCCTGCAGGTCGAAGCGCCCCTCGGCCATCGGCACCAGCTTCGCGTCGCGCCAGTCGGTGATGTAGACGTCCGCCACCGGCAGCATCCGCTCGACCGTGCCGCGCAGCAGCGTGGCATAGTGGCCGGACATCGGCGCGACGATCAGCAGCTTGGGACCGCCTTCCACGCCCTCGCGCACGAAGCGCTTGAGCTGGCCGAACGGCTTGCGCAGCACGACTTCCTCATGGACCTGCACGGTCTTGCCGTCGATCTCGGTATGATCGAGCGCGAAATCCGGCTTGCCGCGCGGCGCGGAGGCATGCGCGAACACCTCCAGCGCCGAGGCCATCACGGGCCCGCCGCCGAAATAGGCGAACGGATTCGCGGGATTGTTCAGCAGCCCGGCGGAGAAATTGGCCAGCGCGCTCGCACCTGCGAGAAGCGAGCGCTGGATCTCATAAGCGTCGTACAGCATTGCGTCCCTTCCGCCGTCCCCCTCCCCTCGACGGCGGCGGCTATGGTAGCGTTATAGTAGGCCCGTGCTGCGGTGCAACGGCGCCCGGTATCATAATGCGACGGAACGAGGACAAGTTCCCATACCGTGATTACGAAATCCTATAACCGCTCCGCCTAACCCTCTCTGCATGCACGATTAAACCACCATCCTCTGATTCGCGTTAACTCGCCGCGATCACCCTCGGGCAAAGGACAGTTTCCCTGCCCCGCCATGTGCGCTAGTCCCGCGCCCATGGCCGAAACCGCCCCCGCCGCGCCGCCGCAGAAGCGCAAGCTCTCCAACCTGCTCGTGGTGTGGAGCTTCACCCGGCGCTATCCGCTCCAGCTGCTGATCGCGATGATCGCGCTGCTCGGCTCGTCGGTGACGACCTTGCTGATCCCGCGCACCTTCCAGCTGATCATCGACCATGGCTTCGCGACCGGCGTCGATACCAGCCGGATCGGCATCTATTTCGAGGGGCTGCTGCTCGTCGTCCTCGCGCTCGCGCTGTTCACCGCGATCCGCTTCTATTTCGTCTCGTGGCTGGCCGAGCGCACCGTCGCGGACCTGCGCATCGCCGTGCACCGCAATCTCCTTCGCCTGCCGCCCAAATGGTTCGAGGAAAACCGCCCGTCCGAGATCGCCTCGCGCCTCACCGCCGATACCGCGATCGTCGAGCAGGTGGTCGGCTCCACCGTGTCGATGGCGCTCAGGAACCTGCTCACCGGCGCCGGCGGCGTGATCTACCTGTTCGCGCTCTCGCCCAAGATCGCCGCCTATCTGATCGTCGGCATCCCGATCACGATCCTGCCGATCGTCTGGCTGGGCAGCCGCGTCCGCCAGCTCTCGCGCAACAGCCAGGACCGCGTCGCCGATGTCGGCTCGATCGCCAGCGAGACCCTCGGCGCGATGCGCATCGTCCAGGCCTTCGGCCAGGAAAAGCGCGAGGGCGAGCGCTTCCAGGGCGCGGTCACGCGCACCTTCGAAGCGGGCAAGCGCCGCTTCGGCCTGCGCGCGATCATGACCGCCCTGGTGATCGGCGCGCTGTTCTCCGCGATCGTGCTGATCGTCTGGGCCGCCGTCGCCGATGTCGCCGCCGGGCGCACCTCGGGCGGCTCGATCATGGCCTTCGTGCTTACCGCCGGCCTGGTCACCGGCTCGTTCAGCACGCTGACCGAAGTCTATGGCGACCTGCTGCGCGCCTCGGGCGCCGCCAGCCGCCTGGCCGAGCTGCTCCAGGAAGAGCCCGACATCGCCGCCCCGGCGAATCCGGTCGCCCTGCCCCAGCCGCCCCATGGGGCGGTGGCGTTCGACCATGTCACCTTCCGCTATCCCACCCGCCCCGAAGTCTCGGCGCTCAGCGACTTCTCGCTCGACATCCGCCCGGGCGAGACGGTGGCGGTGGTCGGTCCCTCGGGCGCCGGCAAGTCCACTCTCTTCCAGCTGCTCCAGCGCTTCTACGACCCCGAGGGCGGCGAAGTCCGCATCGACGGTGTGCCGATCCGCTCCGCCGACCCGGCCGATGTCCGCGCCCGCATGGCGATGGTGCCGCAGGAGACGGTGATCTTCGGCGCCTCGGCCCGCGACAATCTCCGCTACGGCGCCTGGGACGCGTCGGACGAGCAGATCTGGGCCGCCGCCCGGGCCGCCAACGCCGCCGATTTCCTGCGCGACCTGCCCGAGGGCCTCGACACCTTCCTCGGAGAGGGTGGCGCCCGCCTCTCCGGCGGCCAGCGCCAGCGCATCGCCATCGCCCGTGCGCTGCTCCGTGACGCCCCGATCCTGCTGCTCGACGAAGCGACCTCCGCGCTCGATGCCGAGAGCGAGCGCCTCGTCCAGGACGCGCTCGAGCGGCTGATGGAGAACCGCACCACGCTGGTGATCGCCCACCGCCTCGCCACCGTCCGCGCCGCCGGCCGGATCATCGTGATGGACGAAGGCAGGATCGTCGAGACCGGCACCCATGCCGAGCTGGTCGCCCAGGGCGGGCTCTACGCCCGGCTCGCCGCGCTGCAGTTCAACGAAGCCGCCTGAACGCGGACTAATGGGCGGCGTGCAGCGCGCCCGGCAGCGTGAAGCAGAAGGTCGCGCCGCCGTCTTCGTCATTGACCGCGCGCATCGTGCCGCCATGCGCCTCGACGATGCGCCGCGAGATCGACAGGCCGATGCCCATCCCCGCCCCGGCCTTGGTCGAAGTGAAGCGCTCGAAGAGCTGGTCGAGGATCGTCTCCGGCACACCGGGGCCGTCGTCGCGGAATTCCACTTCCACCCAGTCGCCCGCGATCGGGTGTGCCGCGATCACGATTCGCCCGGCGGCCTGCTCGGCCGACCGGATCGCCTCCACCGCGTTGCGCAGCAGGTTGACCATCACCTGCTGCACCTGGATGCGATCGACGAACACCGCGACGTCCGCCGGCTCGATCGCCAGCTCCACCTCGACATCGAGTGAATCGCTGCCGGCGCGGACCAGCTGGATCGCGTCGTCGATCATCGGCCGCAGCGGCTCCAGATGCTTGCGCACTTCGCGGTGCTGGGCGAAGTCGCGCATCCGCCGGATGATCTCGCCCGCCCGCGTCACCTGGCCGCGCGCCTGCGAGACCATCTCGGGCGCCTTGCCCGCATCGCCCTGCTGGCCGAGCAGATAGCCGACGGCGGAGAGATAGTTGATCGCCGCGGTCAGCGGCTGGTTGAGCTCATGCGCCAGGTCGGCCGCCAGCTCGCCCATCGCATTGTGGCGCGAGACATGAGCGAGCTGCGCCGAGAGCTTCGCGACATGCTTCTCGGCGGCAAGCTTTTCGGAAAGGTCGCGCGCGAACAGGGTGAAGCAGGTGATCCCGTCGATCCCCTTGAACTTCGCCCCGCGCAGCTCGAGCGGAAAGCGCGTGCCGTCGGTGCGCACGCCTTCGCCGGTCAGCAGGAATTCGGGCTGCTCGCGCCCCAGCATCGCCATCAGCTTGGTCCGCTCGCGCTCGCCGAGATAGCTGCCCATGTTGCAGCCCTGCGCCCCGGCCGGGACCAGCCACAGCGCGGCCGCGGCCTGGCTGAAATCGGTCACCAGCCCTTCGCGGTTTATCACGATCACGGCATCGGGAACCCCGGCCAGGATCGCGCGCAGCTGCTCGCCGCGCAGCCGCACCACATCGTTCTGCTGGCGCGCGCCGCGCAGTCCGACGATCAGCAGCAGCGACACGATCAGGATGTTGCACGCCACCACCATGAACTGCGCTTCGTTGAGCCCCAGCCCGCCATCGCGGACCAGGACGAGCGCCAGCAGCGAAGGGAAGACCGGCAGCGCGATGATTGCCGGGGAAAGCCGCCGGAACAGCCGGTATTCGAAGCCGATCTCGCGCCGCTCCCGGCCATGCAGCACATGGAGCAGGATCGCGGTGGCCAGCGCGAAATTGGGAATGGCGGTGGTGATCGAACGGCCGATGAAGCTCGGCGAGATCTGGGTCGGCGCCTCGACCAGCATCATCGTCGCGGTCAGCGCGGTCAGGCCGATGCCGGTGCTGGCGATCAGCGCCGCCCAGGTCCGCGGCAGTGGCGCATCGCTGGTGATCAGCAGCATCGCGGCGCAATCGAGCATCAGCATGCTGATCGCGCCCGTGCCCGGGACGCCCTTGTTGAGCACATTGAGCTCGATCACCTGCCGGTAGAACAGCAGCCGTTCGAGCCCCAGGTCGAAATGGGCAAGGTAGTGGAATGCCTGCAGGCTCAGCAGCGCCAGCGCCACCCCGATGACGATGCGGGCGGCCGTGCGCTTCTCGCGATGCGCGAGCAGCCCGCCCAGCGCCACCAGGAAGAACAGCACCGATGCCAGCGGCATGATCGAATAATGGGGATTGCCCAGGCCGCGCAGGATCGGGATGCCAAGGGTCCAGCCGAGCAGCACCAGCACCGGCTGCGCCACCGAGAAACCGAACAGCCAGGTCGCCCAGCGATAGGCCGCCGTGCCCCCCGTCGTCTCGGAACCCTCGCTCCTTGCGATTGCCATCGCTTCCCTTCCTCCGGCCGGGCCGGCGGCGCCCCCATGGCGATTCGCTATGCGCGATCTACCACTAGCTATGATCTTTCATCATTGTGCAGGTTAACTGCCAGCCCGGAAAATTGCGGATGTTCCGCATTTTACGGGCCGGCAGCCGGGAGCTTCATAAGGTCAGGTCAGGCGATGGTCAGGCCGACATTGATGTTGCCGCGCGTGGCGTTCGAATAGGGGCAGATCTGGTGCGCTGCCTCGACCACCTTCTCGGCATCGGCGCGATCCAGGCCCGGCAGGTTCACTTCCAGGTCGGCGGTGATGCCGAAGCCGCCTTCCGAACGCGGGCCGATGCCCACCGTCGCGGTCACCGTCGTCTCGGCCGGAACCTTGATCTTCAGCTGCATGCCGGCAACCTTCAGTGCGCCGATGAAGCAGGCCGAATAGCCCGCCGCGAACAGCTGCTCGGGATTGGTCCCCTCGCCGCCGGCGCCGCCCAGTTCCTTCGGGGTCGAGAGCTTCACGGCAACGCGGCCATCCTCGCTGCGGGCTTCGCCATCGCGTCCGCCGGTGGCAGTGGCGCGGGTGCTGTACTTGACGTCGACGGACATGCTCGGTCTCCTTAAAAACGTTCTGCGATAATCATTATCGCGATAACGTTTAGCTAGTGCGTGAGTCGGCCCTTGTCTAGCGAATATTTATCGCGATATGTATTTTGACGAATTTGGCCCTGGCCAAGGAGACCGATCATGCCCGCCGCCACACCGCTCGACGACCAGCTCTGCTTCTCGCTCTACGCGACCAGCATGGCGATCACGCGCGCCTACAAGCCGATGCTCGACCGGCTCGGCATCACCTATCCGCAATATCTGGTGCTTCACGCGCTGTGGGAGCAGGACGGCCGCACCGTCGGCGCGATCGCCGAGCGACTCGCGCTCGAATCGAGCACGATCACGCCGCTGGTGAAGCGGCTCGAGGCTGCCGGCTTCGTCCGGCGCGAGCGCAATCCCGAGGATGAGCGCCAGGTCCAGGTCCGCCTGACACCGCGCGGCGCCGAAATGCGCGAGGAATGCGGCTGCCTGGCCGAGGAACTGCTCACCCGCTCGGGCATGCGGGGCGAGCAGTTGATGGGACTCAACCGCGACGTGAAGTCGTTGTGGAACGCGCTGCGCGAGGGGCAGGACTGAGAGAGGCGCTACCCGCCTGCCCCACACCCATCGTCACCCTGAACTTGTTTCAGGGTCCAACGCGCCTCAAGCGATATCCTTCGCGGCGCCTTGGATGCTGAAACGAGTTCAGCATGACGGAGAATAGCGTGGATGGTCGCCAAACCACGCCAAACCACCATACCGCCCCTTCCAATGTAGGATTTCCTCTGCTTCACTGGTCCTGATCGCAAAAGCCCGCGCACGGGAAATCGGCACCTCGCCGCTCTCCCACGCACGTAAAAGCGAGTATCAAGAGATTCAATGAATCGCCCCAAAGGCGAGCAGGAGCAGGAACCGCAAGAATGGCAAACCGAGAATTCGATATCATCGTCTATGGAGCCACCGGCTTCACCGGCCGGCTCGTCGCGGAGTATCTCGCCGCCCGCTACCCGGACGTGAAATGGGCGATGGCGGGCCGCTCGCTCACCAAGCTGCAGGAAGTGCGCGACGAGATCGGCGCGCCGGCGGACACGCCGCTGCTCACCGCCAACGCGGACGATCCCGCCAGCCTCGCGGCGATGGCCAGCCGCGCTTCCGTGGTCATCACCACCGTCGGCCCCTACCAGCTCTATGGCGAGGCGCTGCTCGCCGCCTGTATCGAGACCGGCACCGCCTATGTCGATCTGTGCGGCGAGCCCGCCTGGATGGGCCAGATGATCCGCAAGTACGAAGATGCCGCCAAGGCCAGCGGCGCGCGCATCGTCTTCTCCTGCGGCTTCGATTCGATCCCCTTCGATCTCGGCGTATGGGCCGTGCAGCAGGCGGCGATCGCCCGCTTCGGCAGGCCGGCGCCGCGGGTGAAGGGCCGGGTGCGGGCGATGAAGGGCACCTTCTCCGGCGGCACCTTCGCCAGCGGCAAGGCGTCGATGGCCGCCGCGGCCAGGGATCCCTCGATCCTCAAGCTGATGGTCGATCCCTTCGCCCTCACCCCCGGCTTCCAGGGGCCGCACCAGCCGAACGGCATGGTTCCCTATCATGACGAGGCGGTCGATGCCTGGGTCGCCCCCTTCATGATGGCGGTGATCAACACCAAGAACGTCCACCGCTCGAACTTCCTGGCCGGCCAGCCCTATGGCGCGGACTTCCAGTATGACGAGATGACCATCGTCCCCGGGCTCGGCGAGATCGGCAAGGCCGCGGCCGAGGCGCTGGCGAAGATCAACCCCATGGCCGCCGACAAGGGCCCCGCCCCGGGCGAAGGCCCGAGCAAGGAGGAGCGCGAAACCGGCTATTACGACCTGGTCTTCGTCGCCGAGATGCCGGACGGCCAGCGCCTGTCGGCAACGGTCAAGGGCGACAAGGATCCCGGCTATGGCTCAACGAGCAAGATGATCGCCGAAAGCGCGCTCTGCCTGCTGCGCGACGTGCCTGCCGAGGGCAAGGGCGGCATCTGGACCGCCGGCGGCCTGATGCCCGAGCCCCTGGTCAAGCGGCTCGAGGCCAATGCCGGGCTCAGCTTCTCAGTAGAGTAGGGTCAGCAGCCCCGCGGCGAGCAGGCAGAGGACGATGACGATGGGAACCAGGATGGCGCGGGTGCGGTCCTGGTCCTTCTGGAAGGCGGCAAGGTCGAACCAGTAGCGGTCCTGCCCGGCCGCATGGATGATCCCGGCGCGCTGCATGCGCTCGAACTGGCGGCGCTCGATGGGCCGCTGCGGCACGAAGGGAACCGCCTCCTCGGCGGATACGGCGTGGAGGGCGAAGAAATGGGCGCGGATTCGCCGCCGCGCCCCTGCGGCCAGCGCCCCGATGGAGACCGGGACGCTGGAGGAGATCACTGCGGCGTCGCCGGAGCGGCCGGCGGGCAGGTGGTGACGGTCGGGCCCTTGGCCAGCTTGCCGCCGTCGAGCGAGTCGACCCGCATCGACACGCCGGTGGCGAAGAACTGCGGCGCCGTGCTGCAGAAGCCGCCGACCAGCGCGGTCGAGATGTCGGCGGGGGTCAGCTGGGTACGCCAGCCGGCCGGACCATCGACGGTGAGGACCAGGGTATTGGCCTCGGAAGTGATGTTCTTGAGGACGATGCCGCCCTCGAAGGTCTGGCCGACGGCGCCCTGCATGTTCTTGGCGAAGTCGGCGGCGGTCGGCTTGGCCTGGGCCGCGGGAGCCGGAGCCGGCGCGGTCTGCGCGGCGGCGGGCAGCGCCGGGGCGGCAGTAAGCGCGAGGGCAAGGATGAACGGCTTCAGCATTGGGTCGAATCCCCCGGAATGTGGAAGGCGAAGCATAAGGGCACAGGACACATGGTCAATGAACCCAGATCAGCGCCGCTTCCCATTGTGGCGAATATTGGCCGGTCTGCCCCGCCTCTTAATCGGGCGCGGCCGCCCTTTGCCAGCCCGTTCCGGCCGGAAGCCCGAAGGACCGGCCGAACCGACGCCGTCCGGCAGCTCGAAGCGCAGCGCGCCCGATACCGGGTTCGCCTCGACCAGCCGCAGCTGCAGCCGCATGCCGAGGGTGAACTCGTCGCCGCTCTCGTCGCCGACCAGCCGCTGTCCGGCTTCGTCGTGCCGGAAATATTCGGTGCCGAGGTCCCGTGCCGCGACCAGCCCGTCGCCGCCGACGCCATCGACGGTGGCGAAGAAGCCGAAGCTCTGCACTCCGGTGATCCGTGCCTCCAGCACCTCGCCGACATGATTGGCGAGATAGGCGGCGACATAACGGTCGATCGTCTCCCGCTCCGCTTCCATTGCCCGGCGCTCGAGGCTCGAGATGCTCTCGCCGATCCGCTCCATCGTCGCGGCTTCTTCCTGCGTCAGCCCGCCCGGGCCGAGATCATAGGCATGGACCAGCGAGCGGTGGACGATCAGGTCGGCATAGCGGCGGATCGGCGAAGTGAAGTGCGCATAGCTGCCGAGCGACAGGCCGAAATGGCCGTGGTTCGCCGGGCCATACGAGGCCTGCATCTGGCTGCGCAGCACCTGCTGCATCACCTGCTCGCGAAAGTCGCTCTCCCCAACCCGCTTCAGGATATGGTTGAACGTCGCCGGCTTGATGACCTGCCCCAGTGCGAACTCGATGCCGAAGGTCTTGAGATATTCCCGCAGCGCGACGAGCTTCTCCCGGGCCGGCGGCTCGTGGATGCGATACATCACCGGCGCCTTCTTCGCCTCCAGCGCCTTGGCCGCCGCGACATTGGCCGCGATCATGTAATCCTCGATCAGCTTGTGCGCATCCAGCCGCTCGCGCGGAGCAACCGAGAGGATACGCCCCATCTCGTCGAGGACGATGCGGCGCTCCGGCAGGTCGAGGTCGAGCGGCTCGCGCTTGTCGCGCGCCTTGTTGAGCGCATGCCAGCAGCTCCAGAGTGGCCTGAGCGCCGTTTCGGTGAGCGGATGCTCGATCTTGCCGTCGATGGCGGCCTGGGCATCCTCATAGGCGATGTTTGCCGCGATGCTGACCACGGCGCGCGTGAAGCGCCAGCTTTTCAGCTCGCCATGCTTGCCGATCTGGAGATGGCAGGCGAGCGCCGCCCGGTCCTCGCCTTCCTTGAGCGAGCAGACCTCGGCCGAGAGGATCTCGGGCAGCATCGGCACGACGCGGTCGGGAAAATAGACCGAGTTGCCCCGCTTGCGCGCCTCGCGGTCCAGCTCCGAACCGGGGCGGACATAGAAGGATACATCGGCGATCGCGACCACGGCCTTCCAGCCGCCTTCATTCTTCGGATCCTCGTCCGGCGCGGCCCAGACCGCGTCGTCATGGTCGCGGGCATCCGCCGGGTCGATGGCGACGATCGGCAGATGGCGAAGGTCCTCGCGCTTGCCGAGGTCGAGCTTCGACACCCGCTCGGCCTCTTCGAGCAGGTCCTCCGAGAAGACATTGGGGATGCCATGCCGGTGGATCGCGATCAGCGAGAAGCTGCGCGGGGCGAAGGGATCGCCGAGAATCTCGACCACCTTGGCAGTGATCCGCGGCGGGCGGCCGGTCTTTTCGGCCAGCACCAGGTCGCCGACTTCGCCGCCGCCGGCGTCGGAGACCATCCAGTTGCGCCGCTCCTTCTTCTCGACGCCCTGCAGCCAGAGCCGCCCGGCCTCTTCCTTGAGCACGCCCAGCATCAGCTCCTCGCCGCGCGCGAGCTTCTTCATCGGATGGGCGATCCAGCCGTTGCCGGCCTCTTCGGTGCGGGCAAGGATGCGGTCGCCGATCGCCAGCGCCGAGCGCTTGCCGCGCGGCTCGCGAACCCGCAGCCGCGGCACCGGCACGCCCTCGGCCTCCCAGCGCTCGGGCACCGCCCAGGTGGTGTCGCCATCCGCGTCGGTGATTCGCAGCACGGTGACCTTGGGCACGCCGCCCATCTTGTGGAAGGCGCGGCCCGGGGCGACGTCGATCAGCCCCTCGTCGCTCATGTCCTTGAGCAGCGCCTTGAGCAGGATCTTGTCCTGCCCGTGCAGTCCGAAGGCCTTGGCGATTTCGCGCTTGCCTGCGGGCGTGTTGGAATTGGTGATGAAATCCAGAATCTGCTGCCGCGTGGGCAGTCCAGCTTTATGTTTTGGTTTTGCCATTGACCCCTAAGATAAGGACTCGCGAGCCGCCTGCCAACGCCGTAACCTCACAGCGTGACATATGACCTGCTCATCGTCGGCGGCGGGATCAACGGGTGCGCGATCGCCCGCGAAGCCTCGCTGCTCGGGCTCAAGGTGCTGCTCGTCGAGAAGGACGATCTCGCCAGCCATACCAGCTCGGCCTCGACCAAGCTGATCCATGGCGGGCTGCGCTATCTCGAGACCTACGAGTTCCGCCTGGTCCGCGAAGCGCTGCACGAGCGCGAGCGGCTGCTGGAGGCCGCACCGCACCTGATCCGCCCGCTCACCTTCGTGCTGCCCCATGCCCATGCGCTCCGCCCTTGGTGGATGGTCCGGCTCGGCCTCTACCTCTACGACGCGCTGGCGATAGGCAGCAATTCCACCCTGCCCCGCTCCCGCGACCTGACTGCCCGGGACCAGGCCTTCACCGCCCCCCTGGCCGGCACCCACAGGGGCTTCGTCTATTCGGACTGCCGCGTCGATGACGCCCGCCTCACCCTCGCCAACGCCGTGGACGCCGCGGCCCATGGCGCCGAGATCGCGACGCGCACCGAGCTGCTGGGCGCCCGGCGAGAGGGCGAAATCTGGCATGCCGAGCTCTCAGACGGCCGCACCGTCGAGGCGCGCGGCCTGGTCAACGCCGCCGGACCGTGGGTGCGAAACCTGCTCGACGCGCTGGCTATTGCTAATCATTCTCAGATCAGGCTGGTCAAGGGCAGCCACATCGTCGTGCCGAAATTGTTCGACGGCGACCATGCCTATATCCTCCAGCAGCCCGACGGCCGGATCGTGTTCGCCATCCCCTATGAGGGCGGCTTCACCGAGATCGGCACCACCGACATTCAGGTCGAACGCCCCGAGGATGCCGTGTGCAGCGAGGAGGAGAAGACCTATCTCTGCGCGGCGGTGAACCGCTATTTCGCCCGGCAGGTCACCCCCGCTGACATCGTCTGGAGCTGGTCCGGCGTCCGCCCCCTGCACGATGACGGCGCCGCCAAGGCTCAGGCGGTGACCCGCGACTATGTGCTCGAGCTCGACGACAAGGGCCCACCCCTGCTCTCGATCTTCGGCGGCAAGATCACCACCGCCCGTGCGCTGGCCGAGGAAGCGCTGGCGAAGATCGGCCCGGCACTCGGCGGCGAAGTCGAGCCTGTTACCCGGGCCCGCCCCTTCCCCGGCGGCACGATCGCCGATTTCGACAGGTTCGTGGCGCAGACCAAGGCGCGTTGGCCGTTCCTCGGCGATGCCCGGGCCGAACGCATGGCGCATGCCTATGGCTGCTGCCTGGCGGACATGCTGCGCGACGTGACCGATCTCGGCGAGGACCTGGGCGCCGGCCTGACAGCCACCGAGATACGCTGGATGCGCGACCATGAATGGGCGCGCACCGCCGAGGACGTGCTGTGGCGGCGGAGCAAGCTCGGCCTGCACGCCGGCCCCGAGCTGGCGGCCAAGGTCGAGGCCGTGCTGAAAACCCCTTAAGCCCTTGTTAAACCGTCCAAGGCAGGGTGCGCGCCGGGGCGGAGAGAGAATGGCAACGAAGTTCTCCCAATATCGGGCCGTAGCACCTGCGCTCGTCGAGCAGCGGGCCGCGACGCGTCATCGCATTCTCGTCACCCGCGCCACCCTCACCAAGCGCGGCAACAAGCCGGTCGAGGCAATGCTGCACGACCTGTCGGTCTATGGCTGCCGCCTCGCCTGCGAAGCCCCGCACGGAACGGGCGACAAGGTGTGGCTCAACCTGCCCGACGGCGCCCCGGTGCCCGCCACGGTGGTGTGGAACAACGGCACGCATATCGGCTGCCGCTTCGACGAGCCGATCGAGCGCAGTCTGGTGCGCCAGCTGACCTTGGTGATCCGCTAGCCGTTTCACGGCAGGGCGAGGCCGGAGATGCTCGAGAGTCCCCAGAATGGCGGATTTCGGCTCATCTTCGTCGCTGGCGATGTACATATCCGGCGACGACGCGACCTACAATTTCTCTATGTTTACAGCATTTTAGAGATACAAGCGTGCACCGGAGGCCGGTTGAACGATTGCATCTCGTGCAACCGTGATACCGATACCAACATGCATCCGTAATGGATCGTTTACCCCGCCTACCTAGCGCCCGACGCAAAGAACAAGGGTCGGGAAATTCCTCTAAAGCTCTCACATGCCTTGCGCACGATATGCGCGCGCTTGGTGCGCGACAGTCGTGGCACTGTCGCGGTGATCGGCGCGCTGTCGCTGGTGGCGGTGATCGGCAGTGCAGCGTTCGCGGTGGATCTCAACCGGGGCTATGACCAGCGCATCGCCAATCAGCGCGCGGCGGACATGGGCGCGCTCGCCGCCGCTCTGGCCTACAAGGCAGCGAACAGTGAAATGGTTCTCGCCCCCACCGCGCAGGACGTGGTGCTGGTCAACGGCATCGCCGACGCCACCGTCACCGCGACACTGGTCAACGATGTCCCGACCGCCGGCACCAAGGCCGTGAAGGTCACCGTCACCACCCGGATGCCCTTTGCCCTGGGCACGGCGATGGGCTTCCACGGTGCCTTTGATGTGGGCGCGACCGCCTATGCCTCGCTCAACTCGGCCGCGCAGATCGGCACCCCCTGCATTCTCTCGCTCGCCTCGAGCGGCACCGGGATCTCGACAAGCGGCGGCGCTACGATCAACACGCCCGATTGCGTCGTCGCGGCCGTGTCCACGGTCGAGAATGGCGGCACCGGCATCACCGCGAAGAACATCATCGCCGGCACCGGATCGGTCATCAACAATTACGGCACGCTGTCAGCCGACCTGATCCGCTACGGCAACAGCTTCACCAATCCCTCGTGGAACACCAACGTCCCCTCGTCCGACAAGATCATCAAGGGCACGACCGACATCACCGATCCGCTGGCCGACAATGTCGACCTGGCCAATGCCCGCGAGCTGATCGGCAGTTTCGTCGCGCCGCGCACCCTTGCCAATCCGGTGACGCCGGCCGGCGCCGAATGGACGATCGGCTGGACGCCCTCGGCCAATGTCGCCGGCTATCGCAGCGGCACCAGCGCGAACTACACGATCCCGGCGGGCAACTACACGATCGGCAAGCTGACCATCGATGGCGGCCTCAACGTCCGCTTCGCCAGCGGATCGAACATTACCGTGGCCAATGGCGTCTCGATCGGCGGCGGCTCCACGGTCGTGTTCGGCGACGTTAACCTCAAGGTAAATGGCGGTTTCGCCAGCGGATCGAGCGGTGTCACCCTGGGCAATGGCACGATCGAGATCGGCAGCGGTTCGATCAGCTTCAACGGCACCAACAGCATCGGCAATGGCGCGGTGACGATCAACAGCACGGTGAACCTGGGCGGTGGCTCGTCGCTCAGCATGGGCACCGGCAACCACGCCTTCCAGAGCGTGGCGCTGAGCGGCGGCGGCTGGATGAAACTGGGCGATGGCGACCTGGACGTCGGCGCCGGTATCGCGGTGGGCGGCGGATCGACGCTCGCGGCCGGCAAGGGCGACTACCGGCTGGGCAAGGCTAGTTCGGGCGACGCGGTCAACCTGTCGGGCAGCGCGGTGATGCTCATGGGCGACGGCGCGTTCAGCGCCAATGGCAATATCACCACCTCGGGCGGCAGCCGGCTGGTGTTCGGCAAGACCACCAACCACCTGATCAACGGCAACATGACCATCGCCGGATCGGTGCTGTTCGGCACCAGCCGCTACACGATCGCCGGCAACTTCACCAACGGCACCGGCGGCACCACCTGGCCCTATACCTCGTCGGTGACCGGCCTCACCTATGGCAACACACTCGAGGGGGTGAGCGTCTCCGGCTATGACATGGCCGGGGTCAATGTGTCCTTCATCCTCTCCGGCACGCTCAATCTCGGCGGCGGTGCCAAGACCAAGCTGGTCGCCGCGGCCATCGGCACCAGCGGCGGCGCGATCGCCGACCTGCTGATCGAAAGCCTGACCCGCAGCGCGACCAGCTGGGGCGCCGGCGCGCAGAATATATTCGTCGGCGCGGTTCACCTGCCCAATTCCGATGTGACGATGAGCGGCGGCAGCACCACGCTGTCGGCCGGCCAGTGCTTCATGCTGATCGCCAATCGCATCGCGGCGACCGGCGGCGCGGCGACGGGCTCAGCCTGCACCAGCATCACCGGCGGCGGCAGCTCGGGCAACGGCACCGGCTCGATCGGGCTGGTCCAATGATCCGCCGCCTGCTCCGGGAGCGTCGCGCCGCCGCGACCATCGAGTTTGCGCTGCTCGCCACCTTCTTCCTCGGCGTGATGCTCGTTGCACTCGATATCGGCACCTACCTCATCCAACGCAGCTCGCTCCGCCAGGCCGTGTCCGCCGCAGCGACATCGAGCTTCGCCCAGCGCGACACGGTGAGCTATGCGGCGATCCCCGACTATGTCCGCCGCGCCGCCCGTGCCCCCGCCACGGCGCTGGTCACCACCACCTGCAACGGCAGCGCGGTCTGTACCAACAGCGCACGCAGCTGCGCCTGCCTGAGCCGCACCGCAACCTATGTGCCGGTCGCGAGCTGCGGCGTGCCCTGTTCCGGCTCGGGCATGGCTGCCGGTGCCACCTCCGGCTATTATCTCAAGATCTCCGCCTCCTATGCCTACCAGCCGCTGGTACTGCCCCGCGGATTGCTGACCGCCTCCAGCATTTCCGAAACCGCCACTGTGCGGCTGCAATGAACCCCGTCCGCCGCCTCCTCTGTGCCACTAGGGGCGCCAGCGCCGTCGAGTTCGCGCTGCTTGCCCCGGTATTCCTCACAATGTTGTTCGGCATCATCGAGGGCAGCCGCATGCTGTGGCTCCGGCAGACGCTGGGCGAGGTCGCCTTCAGCACGGTGCGCTGCATGTCGGTCAGCAGCACCTGCGCCACGCTCCAGCAGCAGCAAAGCTACGCACTCACCCGCGCCTCGCAATATGGCGTGGCGATCACGGCGACCAACCTGGCGATCCAGGCCAATATCACCTGCGAGGGCAATGCCGCTTCCAACCAGGTCTCGATCACCGCGCCCTTCCGTTCGCCGATTGCCGGGCTGATCTCCGCAATTCCCGCCGAGATCACCGCCAAGGCCTGCTTCCCCAAGCTCGGCTGAGCCCTCAGAAGCCGATCGCCTTCGCCCGGGTGAAGCGCTTCGCCTCCGCCACCGTCAGCAGCTTGCGGTCCGCGCCGGCCGGCGCCGCACCGGGACCCCGGGTCCCGAATTCCCAGAGCCGCGCTTCGGGCGGAGTCAGCCGGCGCGGCTCGCCGTCCGGTCCCTTGTAGCCCATCCAGGTCCAGCCCTCGCGGCGGATATGACCGTCCATAAAGCAGCGCAGGAACACCGCCTCGCCGGTCAGCGCCATGTTGCCGCCAGCACGCCAGGGGCGGCCGAGCCAGGTCGAACGCTCGGGCACGCCGTTTTCGCGCAGCAGGCTGCAATCCGAGAAGACCAGCCCGAATTCCTGCGCCGCCGGCGTGCTCGGCGCAGCGACATAGCCGAAGCTCTCGGCATTCGGCACATAGCGGGTGACGATCTCGCAGCGCTCGAACCACGCCGCGCCGCCACCGAAGATGAAGTCGACCCCGCCGGTGATCCGCGTGCCGGTGATGAGGCTGCGGGCCTGGACATAGAAGGTGTCCTGATAGCCGAGCAGCGTGCAGCGATCGACGGTGGTGCGGTCCGCCTCGCGGCCGATGGCCAGCGCCACTGCCTGGGCTCCGTTGCCCGAGCCGTCCCGCCGGGCGCCGATATAGTCGAAGCTGTTGATGACGATGAGCTCGCGCAGCGTCACGCCGGGTGCCGCGATGGTCAGCGTTGCCGAGCCGCCGGTGCCCCAGGTGCCGCCGCCCGGCTTGGGCGTCCCCGATGCGGTGCCATATTCGATCACCGTGCCCGGCGAGCCCTGGAGGGTAAGGCCGGGCACGCGCACCGTCAGCTTCTCGGTGAACAGGCCCGGCTTGAGCAGGATGCGCCAGGGCCGTCCCGCCTTCTCCGCCTCGGCCAGCGCGGCGCCCAACGTGCCGGTGGCGGGATCGACCACCGCGTCCCATTGCTCCGCGCCCCGCGCCTGTGCCGCAATCGGCAGCGACAGCGCGCCGGCGAGAAAGGCGCGCCGGCCGGTCATCCCCAGCGATAGTTGAAGCTGATGCTGATCCGCACTTCCTTGCCCGAGCCGGGCGGGACCTCATGGCGCAGCCAGCTTTCCCAGAGCAGCACCGTGCCGGGCTCGGGCACGATCTCGACGAAGCTCTGCAGCTCGTCGGGCGCATTTTCGAGGCGCGGCGGCGCGGCCATCATCATCGCCAGCCGCGGGTCCTCGAGTTTCAGGCCTCGCGAACCCTTGGGCAGCGAGACATAGAGCGTGCCGGAGACGACGCTGTGCGGATGGATGTGTGCGCCATGCCCGCCCTTGCCGTCGAGCACGTTCACCCAGAGGCTGTCGAGCTTGAGCTTCTTGCCGCCGAGATCAAAGGCGCAGGCCTTGGCAAACTTGGCGACATGCTTGTCCAGCAGGCGCTTCAGGTCCGCGAAATTGGGGTCGCGGATCGGCAAATCGTCGAGCGAGGCATAACTGGTATAGCCGCGATAATGGTTCTCGCGGCACCAGCGGCGGCCGGCGCTGTCGTCCTCGGCGAGCTGGAGGCAGGAATCCTCCAGCGCGTCGAGGAGATCGTCGTCACCCAGCGGCTCCTGGTAGAGCGGCGTGGAGAAGAGCGTGCGCAGCGTCATCGCTCCCAACCCGTCACCCCGGCCTTGTGCCGGGGTCCACCAGGAAGCGCGCAATGGACAAGGGGCGTGAGGACAGCAGACGCGGCACCGTGGACCACCCCGGCACAAGGCCGGGGTGACGGAAAGTTGTCAGCTCGGCAGACCTCAGTACGCACGCGCCACCAGGATCCGCTCCACCGCCGGCGCGCCGGTGAAGATGCAGGTGCCGGTGGCCGGCGCCGCGTCGTTGGACACGTTGCGGAAGGTGAGCTTGAGCGCCTTGATCCGCTCGACCAACTTGTCGAGCTCCGCGCCGGTCGGCTTCGACCATTCGACCTCGACCCAGCCCGGGAACTTGCCGGCATTCTCGAAATAGCTTTCGAGGCCCGCGAAGTCCGTCACGTCGCGGACGATATTGGCGTCGGTACGCGCCTTGGCCTGATCAAACAGGGTCTTCTGGATACCCTCCAGCGTGCCGACCACATCGCCGAGGAATGCGTCGCGGGCGACGATCTGCGAGTTGAGCTTGCCGTCTTCCTTGTAGAGATCGGTGCGGACGGTGACCGAGACATTGCCCCCGGCCATGTCGCGCCCGCCGACTTCGACCACGATCGGCGCGCCCTTCTTGATCCAGCCCCAGCGCTTGGTGACGGCCTTGATCGCCTTGAGGTCGAGCAGCGCGCGCACCGGCTCGCCGAATACTAGAAGCTTCCCAAGCTCCTGTTGCACGCCCTGGCAATATTCGATCAGCGCCGCGTCCTCGTCATTGTCGCGCAGCATCGGCACGATCACGACCTGCCACGGCGCCAGGCGCGGCGGCACGCGCATGCCGTCGTCGTCGCCATGCGTCATGATCATGCCGCCGATCATCCGGGTCGACATGCCCCAGCTGATCGTCTGGGCGAGCTCCTGCTGCCCTTCCGAATTCTGGAACTTGATGTCCTGCGCCGAAGAGAAGGTGGTGCCGAGAAAGTGGCTGGTGCCCGCTTGCAGCGCCTTGCCGTCCTGCATCATCGCTTCGATGCTGTAGGTCGAGACGGCGCCCGGGAAGCGCTCATTCTCGGGCTTCTCGCCGGCGATCACCGGCATCGCCGCGCAATCCTCGGCGAAGCTGCGATAGATTTCGAGGCCCTTAAGCGTCTCCGCCCGCGCCTGCTCGGCGGTGGCATAGGCGGCATGCGCCTCCTGCCAGAGGAACTCGCTGGTGCGCAGGAACATGCGGGTGCGCATCTCCCAGCGGACGACGTTCGCCCATTGGTTGATCTGCACCGGCAGGTCGCGCCACGACTGGACCCAGCGGCTGAACGCGGCGCCGATCACCGTCTCCGAGGTGGGACGCACGATCAGCGGCTCTTCGAGCTTCGCCGTGGGATCGGGCATCAGCCCACCCTTGCCGTCCGCGATCAGCCGGTGATGGGTGACCACCGCCATTTCCTTGGCGAAGCCCTCGACGTGATCGGCTTCCTTCTCGAAATAGGAGAGCGGGATGAACACCGGGAAATAGGTGTTGTCATAGCCAACGCCCTTGATGCGGTCGTCGAGCAGGCGCTGGATCCGCTCCCAGATGCCATAGCCCCACGGCCGGATGACCATGCACCCGCGCACGCCGCTCTCCTCGGCCATGTCGGCCTCGGTGATGACGGTCTGATACCATTCGGCGAAATTGGCTTCGCGGGTGACGTTGAGCGCATGCTTGATCATGGCGGTGCCTGTAATTCCCTGCCCGGCCCGCCGCAAGCGAGCCGATATTCGCGGCGTTGATTGCGAGATTCATTGAATCTCTTGAATCACCCGTACGTGCGCGGGGCACCGTCGGGACCAGCATCGTGGTGACAAATCAAATCCTACATTGCCAGCGCCATCCGCACCGGCACCCGGCTTGATTCCACCGGCCCGGCTCGCTCTACTGCCCGCCAGGGGGAATCGGGGCATGGAACAGCGGGATGTGGCGGGGCGCGAATTCTCGCGCTCGGGGCTTGTCGTCGGGATCGTCGTGCTGCTGCTGGCGGCGGTGGGTCTCGGCGCCGCGCTGTGGTTCGGCGCGAAGCTGCAGCAGCAGGCGCAATCGCCCGAGGGCATCGCCCAGTCGATCCTGAAGGACCGCAAGGGCGCCCCTTTCTTCGAGGCGCTGCGCGACAATTATCCCAATGAGTTCGCCGACTATACCGCGCTGCTTTCCCGCCGCGTCCGCGATGGCGCGACGCGCGAGCAGATCCGGGCCGAGAGCTTCACCTGGATGCAGGCGACCACCCAGCGCCATCTCGACGAATTCGTGCAGGCGCCGCACGGCGACCTCAACCTCTATCGCCAGATGGAGATCCAGCTGGTCGAGACGATGCAGCAGGAGGATGTGCGGCTGTGCGGCCAATATGCGATGGGGACGGTGCGCCCCGGCACGCGCTACCCGCCCGAGACCGCCGAGCGGCTGATCGAAGTCGCGGCGTCGTGGATCACCGCCTCGGCCGGCGGGCGCGACCATCCCGCCGATCGCAAGATCCCGAAGGGCGACATATCCGAAGCGGATGCCGTCGCGCTGGTGACGAACATGCGGCACGCGGGGATGAACCAGACCGACCTGGAGGTCTGGACCGATCCCGCGCGGATGGCGCGGGCACGGCCGGAGCAGCAATGCGCGATCGGCCTGTACCTGCTGAAAGGCATCGTCGAGATGCCCCACGCCCCGGCCGACCGGGTTACCGGCTGGCTCGCCTCGCAGAAACTGCCCTGAACGCGCCCGGCAACATTGCCCCCGCGCGCGACTTTCCCTAGCGCCGGGGAATGGCGGGCGATCACATCCTCAAGGGCATCTTGCTGCGATTGTTCGCGGTTGCCTGCCTCGCCACCATGTCCGCGCTGATCAAGCTGGCCGAGGCGCGCGGCGCGGGGCTGGTCGAGACGATGTTCCACCGCCAGCTCTGGGCAGTGCCGCTGGTGACCGCCTGGATCGCCGCGGGCCCCGGCCTGGCATCGATCCGCACCGAGCGCTTCGGCGCGCATGTCTCGCGCACCGCGGTGGGGCTGACCGGCATGATCTTCACCTTCGGCGCGGTGCTGCTGCTGCCGCTGGCCGAGGCGGTGACCTTCCAGTTCACCGTGCCGATCTTCGCGACGATCCTGGGCGCGCTGCTGCTCAAGGAGCCGACCGGCTGGCATCGCTGGGGCGCGGTCGTGGTCGGCTTTGTCGGCGTGCTGATCGTAACCCAGCCGTGGAGCGCGCACGTCCCGCTGTTCGGCGCGACCGTCGGCCTGCTCGCCGCGCTGTTCGTGGCGATCGTCGCGATCCTGCTGCGGCAGATCGGCAAGACCGAGCCGACGGGGACGACGGTGTTCTGGTTCTCCGTCCTGTCGGTGCCGGTGCTGGCGATCCCCTATGCCTTCCAGGTCAAGCCGCACGATCCGATGACCTGGGCAATCCTGGTGGGCATCGGGCTGATCGGCGGGGTCGGCCAGCTCGCCCTGACCGGATCGGTGAAGCACGCCCCGGTCAGCGCGGTGGTGCCGATGGACTATTCGAGCCTGATCTGGGGCACACTCTATGGCTGGGCGATCTTCGGCATGTGGCCGAGCGGCTGGACCTGGCTCGGTGCCCCGGTGATCATCGCGAGCGGACTGTATATCGTGTGGCGGGAGCGCAAGCGCGGGGTGGGCCCGGCGGTGACCAGCGCGGAGATGGAGCCGGTTTAGGGAAGGTGGAACGGACCTCGGCCACCCCCAACCCAACCGTCACCCTGAACTTGTTTCAGGGTCCAACTCTCCCCAAGCGATATCGCCGGTGGCGCGTTGGATGCTGAAACAAGTTCAGCATGACGACGAATTTCAGACTTTGCGATAGATGAGCATCAGGTTGTTCGCCGGCATCTCCACCGACCGTGCCAGCGCCAGCCCCTGCGCCGCCGCCGCTTCGCTCACCGCCTCGACGAAGCGCAGCCCGAAGCGCGGGTCCTTGTCCTTGAGCCACAGCTCGAACGCCTCGTTCGACGGCGCGGTCTCTACGCCCTCGCGGCGATAGGGTCCGTAGAGGATCAGCGGCGCCCCCTGCCCCAGCACTTTCCCCGCGCCGGCGAGCAGGCCGAGTGTCGCTTGCCACGGGCTGATATGGACCATGTTGACGCAGAGCAGCGCGTCCGCCGGCGGGAAGTCGCCAGTCGCCGCATCGATCTTCAGCGGCGGCTCGACATTGTGCAGCTCGGCGCACCAGTCCGCGATCGAGGCGAGCGCGTCGGCGTCCGGATCGCTCGGCTGCCAGGTCAGGCCGGGGAAGCGCTCGGCGAAGAAAGCGCAATGCTCGCCGGTCCCGCTGGCGATCTCGAGCACCATGCCGGTGGCCGGCAGCTCCTCGGCCAGCACCGCGGCGATCGGATCGCGGTTGCGCTCGGTCGCGGGCGCGTGGCGCCTCATGCCGCGCGCGCTTCCTCGAGCAGGCGGCGGGCGCGCAGGAACATCTCGACACGCTGCATGGTCAGCATGCCCAGCGCAAAGGCGATCAGCACGTCGGTCATCGCCATCACGTCGAAATGCACGCCCGGGATGCCGAGCGATTCGGCGTTGCGCGCACCGGTGCGGATCAGCACGAGGACGAGGATGAAGGCCATCGCGGCGAGCGAGCCCTTTTGGGAGATCTCGTGCGTCTCCGGGTTCACCGCGATGTGCATCATTCGCCCGCGCTGCCAGCCGAGCGCGGCGCCCGCCAGCAGCGCGGCAAAGGCGGCGACCCAGGTCATCGGCGAGGGCGGCAGGTTCCAGAAGGTCACGCCCGCGATGACGATGTAGAGCGCGGGCACCACCCACAGCCATTCGACCTTGAGCGGGCGCTCGCGAGTGAGCCGCCGCATGCGCAGCGCCAGGACGAGAAGCACGATGGCGATCGGAATCAGGTTGAACAGCGGATTGTGCTGGCCTTGCATGGTTTGCCCCCGGAAACTTGCACGTGACTTATATAAGTAATACAGCTTCTATGCCAGCCGAGTTGCGGTGCAAAGGCAAGAGGATTGCGCATGCGGGATCGCCAGTCCATCAGGGCGTCCGGAGGGTTCATGGACGTCGAACAGGATAGCGCTGGCGTGAAATTCGCGCCGGCGGCCGCTTTCATCGGGACATTGGTGGTGGGCCTCGCGCTCGGCAAGCTGCTGGGCAGCCCCGACCTGCCGCTCAACCATTCGAGCGAGCGCGGGCTGGGCTCATTGGCGACCCTGCTCGGCGTGGGCATCATGCTCTCCGCCGTCGGGCTGTTCCGTGCCGCCGGCACCGATCCCAAGCCGTGGAAGCGCACCACCGCGCTGGTCACCGACGGCGTCTATCGCTGGTCGCGCAACCCGATGTATTTCGGGATGGCGCTGGCCTATGCCGGCGTGGCGATCTGGATGGACAGCCTCGTCACGCTGCTGCTGCTGATCCCGCTGCTGATCGTGATCCAGCGCGAAGTGATCGAGCGCGAGGAGCTGTACCTCTCGGCGAAGTTCGGAGAGCGATATCTGGCCTATAGGGCCGCGGTGCGCCGCTGGATCTAGGCGCCACCTGCTCCCCAACCTCTAAGGCCGCCGGGGGAAGTCGCCGCGGATCGCGACGCAGTAGCGCAGCCGCTTTTCCTTGTCGGTCACCGGGGTCGGGATCGCCTTGCGCAGGTCGGGCAGCGCGAAGTTCGTGGAGCCGTTGCCGCCATAGCTGCTGCTGAACAGCGCAAAGAGCGCCTGGTTGCCCTGGATCGGCAGCAGCCGGCCATCGGCCTCGGCCCAGCCTTCCGGGCAGAAATCGAAACCGATCAGCCGGACCTGGCCCACGATCGCGTCGCGCTGGGCATGGGCGGGCAGCGCGAAGCCGATGGCGGCGATGGCGGATGCTAGCAGCACGGTCTTCATGGCATTTCCCCCTTGAAAGCGCCGCGCAGCCTGCCTCAGCGCCCGCGCGCGGCGCAATCGGCATTTGGTCGGTTCCGGAGCAGTGCCGCCCTGAACGAAAGCGCCTGCCGGCACGTTGAAGGGATATGATCGACGCCCTCGCCCTGCCCGAGCCCCTGCTCCGCCGTATCGGCGCGGCGGCGAGCGAGATGATGGGCTCGGCGCCCGGAATGGACTTCGATTTCTCGGTACCGGCGGGCGAGCCGGCGCTGGTGCCGGCGGACTCGGTGTCGTGGCGGGTGTTCAAGAACCCGGTCACCCTGTTCATCGGCGGCGTTGCGGCGGTAATCCTCGAACTTGCCGAGCCGGGGGTGCGCGATGGCGTGTGGCAGCATTCGAGCTTCCGCACCGATGCGCTCACCCGCCTCAGGCGCACCGGCCTTGCGGCGATGATGACGGTCTATGGTCCGCGCAGCCGGGCCGAGGCGATGATCGCCGGCGTGGTGCGCGCGCATGACCGGGTGGCCGGGGTCACCAGCGAGGGCCATGGCTACCGCGCCAATGATCCGGTGCTGCTCGACTGGGTGCAGGCGACCGCCTCCTATGGCTTCATCCGCGCCTATCACTTCCATGTCGAGCGGCTGAGCTACCGCGAACGCGACAGCGCGCTGGCGGAGGGCGCGGCGGTGGCGCGGCTCTATGGCGCGATCGGCGCGCCGACCAGCGAGGCGAGGATGGCGGCGCTGTTCGCGAAGATGGACGCGCGGCTGGTCCCCTCGCCCATCATCCACGATTTCCTGGCGATCATGGTGAAAGTGCCGGCGCTGCCGCGGGTGGCGCGGCCGTTCCAGAAGATGCTGCTGCGCGCCGCGGTCTCACTGCTGCCCGATCCGCTGATCGACCGGCTGGGGCTGGAGGACTGGCGACTGCGCGGGTTCGAGCGGAGGCTGGTGCGGGCAGTGGCACGGATGGCCGAGCGGGTGCCGCTGCTGGACTCCCCGCCGGCGAAAGCGAGCGAGCGGCTGGGATTGCCGGCGGACTGGTTGTGGAAGCGATAGCTCCCCTCCCTGAAAGGGAGGGGTCGGGGGTGGGTGGAGACTTGGCGATACTGCAGCCGAGCGCCCGCTCGATTGCCGTATCGCGTAAATCGCCCCACCCCTAGCCCCTCCCTTTCAGGGAGGGGGACCAGAAGGTTCTTACTCCGCAGCCTCGGCCTGGGCCGGAGCCTTCCACGCCAGCACCGGCTTGCGGGCCGCGAGCGTCTCGTCGAGGCGGCGGCGCGGGGCGAAGTGCGGGGCGGTCTTGATCGTCGGGTCGCCATTCTTGGCGCGGGCAGCCACGCTGCGGAACGCGCCGATGAACTGGTCGAGCGTCGCCTTGCTCTCGGTCTCGGTCGGCTCCACCAGCATCGCGCCGTGGACGACGAGCGGGAAATACACCGTCATCGGGTGATAGCCCTCGTCGATCAGGCCCTTGGCGATGTCGATCGTCGACAGGCCCTCGGGCAGGCCCTTATCGCTGAAGATCGCCTCGTGCATGCACGGGCCGTACTTGGCGAAGGGTGCGTCGAGCACGTCGGTCATCGAGCGCAGGATGTAGTTGGCGTTGAGCACCGAATCCTCGGCGACCTGGCGCAGGCCATCGGCGCCGTGGCTGAGGATATAGGTCAGCGCGCGCGTGAACATGCCCATCTGGCCGTTGAACGCGGTCATGCGGCCGAAGGTGCCGGCATGATGCTCGCCCGCGGTCTCTTCCTCGACGAGGTGGAACTTGTCGCCCTGCTTCTCGACGAACGGCAGCGGCGCATAGGGCGCCAGTGCCGCCGACAGCACGACCGGGCCCGAGCCCGGGCCGCCGCCGCCATGCGGGGTCGAGAAGGTCTTGTGCAGGTTGATGTGCATCGCATCGACGCCGAGATCGCCCGGGCGGACCCGGCCGACAATCGCGTTGAAGTTGGCGCCGTCGCAATAGACATAGCCGCCCGCCGCATGCACCGCGTCCGAGATCGCCTTCATGTCGCGCTCGAACAGGCCGCAGGTATTGGGGTTGGTGATCATCACGCCGGCGATGTCGGGCCCCAGCCGCGCCTTGAGCGCTTCGAGATCGACACGGCCGTCCTCGGTCGCGGGGATGTCCTCGACCGAGAAGCCGGCGAACGCCGCCGTCGCCGGGTTGGTGCCGTGCGCGCTGGTCGGGACGAGCAGGATCTTGCGGTCCTGCTGGCCCTGCGCGTCGAGCGCCGAGCGGATCGCGAGGATGCCGCAAAGCTCGCCATGCGCGCCGGCCTTGGGGCTCATCGCCACCGCCTGCATGCCGGTGAGCGTGATCAGCCAGTGCGCGAGCTGGTCGATGACCTCCAGCGCACCCTGCACCGTATCGACCGGCGCGAGCGGGTGGATATCGGCGAAGCCCGGCAGGCGTGCCATGCGCTCGTTGAGGCGCGGATTATGCTTCATCGTGCACGAGCCGAGCGGGAACAGGCCCAGGTCGATCGCGTAGTTCTGGCGCGACAGGCGGGTGTAGTGGCGCACCGTCTCGGGCTCGGAAAGGCCCGGCAGACCGATCTCGCTCGAACGCTCCAGCCCGCCGAGGCGCGAGGTCGCCGCAGGGACTTCGCCGAAATCGACGCCGGTGGTCTCGGACGAGCCGATCTCGAAGATCAGCGCCTCGTCGAGCATCAGCGCACGGTTGCCGGTGAAGGTCGAGAGGTTGCCCGCCTCGCCCGCTTCCGGGGTGGTGGGGCGCCAGCCGGACTGGTTGATCGTGCTCATGCCAGCACCTCCTGGAGTGCGGAGGCAAGCGTCTCGACGTCCTCCGATGTGGTGGTTTCCGTGACCGCGACGATCAGGCCGTTGGCGAGATCATCGGCACCCGGATAGAGGCGGCCGAGCGACACGCCAGCGAGGATTCCCTGGTCGGCAAGCGTGCGGACGACCGGACGAGCCTCCTTCGAGAGCTTCAGCGTGAACTCGTTGAAGAAGGTCGGAGTGACCAGCTCGACGCCCGGCACCTGGGCCAGGCGGTCCGCGGCGGCCGAGGCCGTGGCATGATTGATCGCGGCGAGCTGGCGCAGGCCCTTCTCGCCGAGCAGCGTCATGTGCACCGACATGGCGAGCGCGCACAGCACCGAGCTGGTGCAGATGTTCGAAGTCGCCTTCTCGCGGCGGATATGCTGCTCGCGGGTGCTGAGCGTCAGCACATAGCCGCGCTTGCCCTCGGCATCGACCGTCTCGCCACAGAGGCGACCCGGCATCTGGCGGACCAGCTTTTCCGAGCAGGCGAACAGGCCGACATAGGGCCCGCCGAACTGCAGGCCGACGCCGAGCGACTGGCCCTCGCCCACCACGATGTCCGCACCCATCTCGCCCGGCGCCTTGATCGCGCCCAGCGCCACCGGCTCGGTGACGACGGCGACGAGCAGTGCCTTCTTGGCATGCGCGGCTTCGGCGAGCTTGGAGAGGTCGGCGATGCGGCCGAGGATATCCGGATACTGGACCACGACGCACGAGGTATCGTCATCGATCCGGGCGATCAGGTCATCGGTGTCCGGAGTCGGGCTCAGCGTGGGGAGCGCCGTGACCAGCTGGTCGCCGGTGAACTTGGCCATGGTCTCGGCAACCGAGACATAATGCGGGTGCAGACCGCCCGAGAGGATCGCCTTGCCCCGCTTGGTCACGCGGCGGGCCATGGTGATGGCTTCCCAGCACGCGGTCGAGCCATCGTACATCGAGGCGTTCGCCACGTCGCAGCCGAGCAGCCGCGCGATCTGCGACTGGAACTCGAACATCATCTGCAGCGTGCCCTGCGCGATTTCCGGCTGATAGGGCGTGTATGCGGTGAGGAACTCGCCGCGCTGGATGATGTGATCGACGCTGGCCGGCACATGGTGGCGATAGGCGCCGGCACCGAGGAAGAAGGGCGCTGCCCCCGCGGCAAGGTTCTTCGCCGCCAGCTTCGTCATGTGGCGTTCGACCGCGAGCTCGCTGGCATGCATCGGCAGGCCGGGGATCGGGCCGTCGAGCACGGCGCTCTCAGGAACATCGACGAAGAGATCGTCGATCGACTTGGCGCCGATGACGCCGAGCATCGCCTCGCGATCGGGCTGGGTAAGGGGAAGGTAGCGCATCAGGGCCTTCTCACTGGGTATTGGCGGGAGCGCCTTCGGACGGGGTCCAGGCGCGGATATCGGAGGGTTCGATGCCGGCGGAACGGTCGGTGCCGCCTGCGCCGGTGCAGCTGTCCTTGGCCACCTGGGCGGTGATCACGACATAGCGTTGCTGGAAGGGCGCGGCCTGGCGGTCAAAGGCTTCGTCGCCCCCGATCCCGATCAGCTGGATGGCCTGCATCTCGTCCAGAGCGGCTCTTGCGGCCTTGAGCGCCTCGGGCGTGGTCTTGTCGCCGGCGCTGCGCTTGAAGGCATCCTTATAGGCATCCCATGCCTGCTTGCTGGCAGTCATGTGGCAGTCATAGCCGGCGCACTCACCGAGATAGCCGGCCAGCCGGACGGGCTTGCCCTTCAACGCCTCGCATTGCGCGATATAGCGATCGACCGTCAGCAGCTGCGGCGCCTGGCCGCAGCTGCCGAGCAATGCCGTTGCGGCGCAAAGGGCAAGCGCACGGATCACAGCTTCGAGACGTAGTCCTGATAGGCACTGTCGTTCATCAGGCTGTCGAGCTCTCCGGTGTCGCTGAGCGTCAGCTTGAAGAACCAGCCCTCGCCCTCGGGGTCTTCGTTGACCAGCGCGGGATTGTCGGCGAGCGCTTCATTGCCCTCGATGACGGTGCCCGACACCGGCGCATAGACGTCCGACGCGGCCTTGACCGACTCGACCACGGCAGCGTCGTCGCCCTTGGCGACTTCCTTGCCCTCTTCCGGCACTTCGACGAACACGATGTCGCCGAGCTGGCTCTGGGCGTATTCGGTGATGCCTACCGTGGCGGTGTCGCCATCGACGTCGATCCACTCATGATCTTCGGTGAAATAGCGGCTCATCAGGCTCCCTTTCTGACGTACTTGTGGGCGACGAAGGGCATCTTCACGACCTCCGCCGAATGGATCTTGCCACGCTGGGCAAGGGTGATCTTGGTGCCGGGCTCGGCCGACGCGGCGGGCACATAGGCCATGGCGATCGGCTTCTGGAGGGTCGGCGCGAAGCCGCCGCTGGTGACCTTGCCGACTTCGTTGCCATCGGCATCGAGGACGAGGCCGCCCTCGCGGACCGGCTGGCGTCCCTCGACGATCAGGCCGACGCGCTTGAGGATCGGGCCGTTCTCGCGCTCGAGCATGATGCGCGCGTGGCCGGGGAAGCCGCCTTCCTCGCGACGGCGCTTCTTGAGCGCGAAGCCGAGCTGGGCGGCGACCGGCGTGGTCTCGGTATCGAGGTCATGGCCGTAGAGCGGCAGGTCCGCCTCGAGGCGCAGCGAATCGCGGGCACCGAGGCCGATCGGCTTGACTTCGGGCTGGGCGGTGAGCGCATCGGCCAGCGCCTCGGCAGCCTCCGCGGGCACCGAGATCTCGAAGCCATCCTCGCCGGTATAGCCCGAGCGGCTGATCCACAGGTCGTGACCCTGCCACTGGAAGGCCGCGCCCTGCATGAAGACCAGCGCCGAGACGCCCGGGATCACCCGCTCCAGCGCCACAGCCGCTTCCGGCCCCTGCAGCGCGAGCAGCGCATGGTCTTCCATGTGATTGAGGCCGATCTCGTCGGCCAGGAACTCGCGGAAATGGGCGATGTCGTCCCATTTGCAGGCGCCGTTGACGACCATGTACACTTCGCCGTCCTGGATGCGGGTGAGCATCAGGTCGTCGAGGATGCCGCCATTCTCGGCCATCACCAGCGAATAGACCGGGTGCGAGAACTTCGCGGCCTGGATATCGGCGGGCATCAGCGCCTCGAGCGCGGCTTCGACGCCTTCGCCGGTGAAGGTCAGCTGGCCCATATGGCTGACGTCGAACAGGCCGGCATGCTCGCGGGTCCAGACATGCTCCGCCATGATGCCTTCATACTGGACGGGCATTTCATAGCCGGCGAACGGGACCATGCGGCCGCCACGGGCGCGGTGCCAGGCATCGAGCGGGAGCTTGAGCAGCTCGGCTTCGCCCTCCCCGCCTTCGGGATCGGCGCTCAGGGTCTGGTCCTGGACTTGCTCGCTCATCTGCACGCTCCGGATTCAAGTAGGGACACGATGCAATGGCGCGGAATCCTCGCGCCGTTCCATCGCCCCCTCTGTCACGGAACCTGAGAGCTTTCGCCAGTCGCCTGGCTTACCCCTTCGGTGGGACGTGGCCGGGCCGCGTCCGCTTTCCAGAGTGTCGTGTACGCGCGGTCCCTTGTGCCTGAGAGATTCCGGGGCGGTTGCTCCTTCGGCGGTGGGTTGCCCCACACTCTCCCGCGCGTGCCTATCGACAGGAGGCAGCCTTGGCCGCCCCCTCGATTCGAGTCAATTGCATTGCTTGCAAAGCGTGGTCGGACGTTGCCGCCCGGGACGCAATCAGCGCGTGACGTTGTACTTGAGCTGGTCCTCGGTCAGCTGGAAGCCGACCAGAGCCTCGAACGTCGCGGACAGAACCGCGCCGCGGATCGAGGGATCGGCGAGCGGGTCCATCGCCGCCGACTGCTCACCGGCCTTGCGCTTCTCGGTCAGGCGCTTGCGGACATCGTCCGGCAGGGTCGCGGCGCTGCGATCGACATAGGTGGTGGCGGTGCCGGTGGTCTGGGCGCGCAGCTGGCCGGGCTCGAAGTGCACGGTAACGCGGTTGATCCGCTTGGCGACCACCGAGCTGCCGCCACGCACGACCGTGACGAAATAGGGGAAGCTGACGTCACGCGCGCCATCGGCGTTCTGGCGGCGGGCCAGCACATCGAAATTGACCGTGGTGACGACTTGGGGGCCGGCGTCGTCGCACTTAGAGGTGACGTTGGTCATCACCGCATTGACGTCGATCGCGCTGGCTTCGCGGCTGTTCGCCGGATTAAAGATCGTGATGTCGCCGGTGCCCGCGGGAATCGCAACATGCGGGCAGGCCGAGCGGACCGCCGTGATGCCGGCGCCGCCGCCGGAGGCGTCGATCTCGCCGGTTTTGGCGCAGGCGCCGAGCGCGAGCGGGATCAGGGCGACAACGGCAAGCTTGCGGACCAAGACGGAAACCCTTTCAAACACACGGGACCAGAAGGGGTCCAAAGCGGCGCGCACCATAGGAACCGCGTTGAGCCCGCGCAAGCAATCGCGTAGGTGCGAGGCGGAACTATGGCAGACCAACTCAAACCTGTGCTCGAGCTGCTGATCGCAGCCCCCCGTGGCTTCTGCGCTGGCGTGGACCGCGCCATCCGTATCGTCGAGCTGGCGATCGAGAAATATGGCGCGCCCGTCTATGTGCGGCACGAGATCGTCCACAACAAATATGTCGTCGACAGCCTGAAGGCGATGGGCGCGATCTTCGTCGAGGATCTCGACCAGGTGCCGGACGGCGTGCCGGTGGTGTTCTCCGCGCACGGCGTTCCCAAGGCAGTGCCGGCCAAGGCGGAGGAGCGCGGGCTCGACTATCTCGACGCGACATGCCCGCTCGTCTCCAAGGTGCATCGCCAGGCCGAGCGGCTGGTCAATGCCGGACGGCATATCCTGTTCATCGGCCATGCCGGCCATCCCGAGGTGATCGGCACCTTCGGCCAGGTGCCCGAAGGCGCGATGACCCTGGTCGAGACGCCCGAGGACGCCGAGCGGGTAAGCGTGGGCGACGGCGAGAACCTCGCCTTCCTCACCCAGACGACGCTGTCGGTGGACGATACCGCGGCGACGCTGGCGGTGCTCAAGCGGCGCTTTCCGAATATCCTGGCGCCCGGCCCGAACGACATCTGCTACGCGACCACCAACCGCCAGGGCGCGGTGAAGGCAATCGCCTCGTCGGTCGACCTGATGCTGGTGATCGGCGGCAAGAACTCGTCCAATTCGCTGCGCCTCGTCGAAGTCGCCGAGCGCCAGGGCACCACCGCCTATCTGATCCCGCGCGCCGAGGATATCGACTGGGCCTGGTTCGAAGGCGTCGGCACCGTCGGCGTGAGCGCGGGTGCCTCCGCCCCCGAACTGCTGGTGCGCGAGCTGGTGGACAAGCTCTCGGAGCGCTTCGAGGTGAGCGAGCGCGAAGTGGAGACGGTGCCCGAGAACGTCACCTTCAAGCTGCCGCGCGGGCTGGAAGCCGCCTGATAGGGCAGCCAAGCACAACTAAGTTGTGCGGGCGCGCCCAACGGGCGATGGGTCGCCGCGTTCGAGGGGATAGGGGGGCAGCGTGGCGGTCTACACTCAGGTATCGGCGGAAGCGCTGTCGGATTTCCTGGCGAAGTTCGATGTGGGCGAGCTGGTCTCGGCCAAGGGCATTGCCGAGGGCGTGGAGAACTCCAACTATCTCGTCGATACCAGCAAGAGCCGCTTCATCCTGACGCTCTACGAGAAGCGCGTGGCGGAGGGCGACCTGCCCTATTTCATGGCGCTGCTCGAGCATCTGGCGGACAAAGGCCTGCCGGTGCCGCCCGCCGTGCCGGACCGCGACGGCACGCTGATCCACCAGTTGGAGGGACGCCCGGCGTGCCTGATCCAGTTCCTGTCGGGCGTATCGGTGTCGCACCCGACGCCGGCACAGGCGCGTGCCGCCGGCGAGGCGATGGGCAAGCTGCACAAGGCGGCCGAGGACTTCCCGCTGAACCGGCCCAATTCGATGGGCCTCGCCGAATGGCAGCCACTGTTCGAGCGCTGCGGCCGCGACCTCGATGGCATCGCGCCGGGACTGTACGACCGCGCGGGCAAGGCGCTCGACACGATCCTCGCCGCCTGGCCGGAGGATCTGCCGACCAGCGCGATCCATGCCGACCTGTTCCCCGACAATGTGCTGATGCTCGGCAACCGGGTGACCGGGCTGATCGACTTCTATTTCGCCTGCACCGACATCCGCGCCTATGACCTGGCGGTGATGCACGGCGCCTGGGCCTTTGACGGCAAGGGCGAGAATTTCTCAGCGGAGATCGGCGCGGCGCTGATCGAGGGCTATACCGCAAGCTTCGGCCTCTCCGATGCCGAGCGCGCCGCCCTACCGATCCTGGCCGAGGGCGCGGCGCTCCGTTTCTTCCTGACCCGCGCCTGGGACTGGCTGAACACGCCGGCGGACGCGCTTGTCACCAGGAAAGATCCGCTCGCCTATATGCGCCGGCTGGACTTCTACGCGGCAAAGGGCGACGCGCTGTTCGCATGAGCGAACTGCAACATGTCGAAATCGCCACCGATGGCGCGTGCAAGGGCAATCCCGGCAAGGGCGGCTGGGGCGTGGTGCTACGCATGGGCGACACCGAGAAGGAACTCTCGGGTGGCGAGAAGCACACCACCAACAACCGCATGGAGATGATGGCGGCGATCCAGGGCCTGAAGGCGCTCACGCGCCCCTGCCGCGTCACCCTCTCCACCGACAGCCGCTATGTCATGGACGGGCTGACCAAATGGATCCATGGCTGGATGAAGAATGGCTGGAGGACCGCCGACAAGAAGCCGGTGAAGAATGCCGACTTGTGGCAGGAACTGCTCGCCGCCGCCAAGCCGCACCAGGTGAAATGGGTGTGGGTGAAGGGCCATGCCGGCCACCCCGACAATGAGCGCGCCGACAAGCTGGCGAGCGATGCCGCGATCGGGATGTGACCGGCGACGGCGATTGGCCTATCGAACGGACCGCGCCCCGATACCGATATTCTAGGAAGACGACGTGACCGATCCGGCTTCGACCGACCATATGACCGAGGCACGCGCCGCGCTCGCCGAAGCGATGGCGCTGCATGAACGAGGTGACCTCGAAGGCGCCGAAGCCGGCTATCGCAAAGTGCTGGCACAGGGCTATCGCCCGGCGGACGTGCTGCCGCTGCTCGCCGGCCTGCTCGGGCGCCTGACGCGCCCCGAAGATGCACTCGCCGCCTGGGACCAGCTTCTCGCGATCGAGCCCGATCATGCCGTGGCGCTGCATGAAAAGGGGCTGACGCTGCACTGGCTCGGTCGCACCGGCGATGCGATCGCGACACTCGAGCGCGCCTGCGCGGTCGATCCCGAAAACCCGATCGCGATCGGCAACCTCGCCGTGGTGCTGGCCGATGCCGGCCGGAACCTCGACGCACTCCAGCATTTCCGCCGTGCGCTCGCGCTGCAGCCGGACAATCTGCACCTGCGCCACCAGGTCCGGCGCCTCGGCTCGGGGTCGGTGCCCTTCTGGCACATCCCGATGATGAACGACGCGCCGCGCAACGACGCGTTCGAGGATGCGATCAAGGCCGCGATCGCCGTCACCGGCCCCGACGCCCGGGTGCTCGACATCGGCGCAGGCAGCGGCCTGCTGTCGCTGATGGCCGCGCGTGCCGGGGTAAAAAAGGTCGTGGCGTGCGAGATGGATCCGATGATCGCCGACATGGCGCAGCGGATCGTCGCCCAGAACGGCTACGCCGACCGCGTCACGGTGCACGCCAAGCCCTCGACCGAACTCGCCATGGGCACCGAACTCGATGCGCCGGCCGATATCCTGGTCTCGGAAATCCTCTCAAGCGACCTGCTGACCGAGAAGGTGCTCGACACGTTCGAGGACGCCCATCGCCGCCTCCTCGCGCCCGACGCGATCGTGATCCCGCGCGCGGCGAGCGCGATGGGATGCCTGGTGGCAAGCGAGAACCTGGCCGACTATTCCTTTGTCGGCGAGGTTTCCGGGTTCGATCTTTCCGCCTTCACTGCCTTCGCGCCGCAGCGCCTGCCGATCCACGGCACGATGACCGCATGGGATCGCCTGTCGGACGATCTGGAGCTCGTTCGCCTCGACCTGACGCAGAAGAAGCATGACGCGGTACTCGCGCGGCTGAGCATTCCGGTCACCGCGAGCGGGCGCGCCATCGGCATCGTCCAGTGGATGCATATCGACCTGTGGGACGGCGTGTCGTTCGACAATCACCCCGATCGCTATACCGATGGCGGCTGGCTCCAGCTCCTGCACAGCTTCCCCGAGCCGATCGACGTGGTGGCGGGGCAGACGCTGGACATCGCGGTCGGTCACGACCGGATCACGCTGATCCTGCTCCCGCTCGCCTAACCGTCAGGCTGCGCGAAGATGCGGTGTTGCCTCAGCCCTGACGCAGCAGCCAGGTGAGCGCGGTCTCGGCGCGCCCGAAGATGCGCAGATAGGGTTGGGTCATCTCGCGGCGGATCTGCATGCGGGCAATCGCGCTTTCGGTGACGATCGCGATGCGGCTGGCCGCGGGAAAGCCGGCGAAGTGGCGACGAAAGGCCGCCACCGCCGCCTGCGCCTGCACGCCGCTGCGGCGCATGTCCATGCGCAGGAGATAGCCGGGCGCGAACCCCTCGGCATCGAACTGGTCGCGCAGCTTGCGGGCATAGTCGCCGACTTCGTCAGGCCCGAACATCGCAAGCCACTCGATATCGAGCAGATTCAGCTCTTTACGGAAGGCAACGCGGTACATGTGGCCGCTCTTGCAGCCAAAGGTTAAGGGAATCTAGACCGTGCCCAACGCGAAACGATTTGTCATGGGCACGCCACCGGGAAGCGCGCGCGGCTACCGCGCCTAGCCTTCGTCCTTGACGAAGAACTTGTCGATCACTTCGCGGGCCAGCCGTGCCGGACGCAGCGTTTCGGCATCGAGGCAGCACCAGCTCGACTTGACCTCGGCCAGCACTTCGCCGCCGCGGCGGATCACCGTCTCGTAGAAAGCGCGCGCGCCCTGGACCTTTTCGAGCAACACCGTGGCGACCACGTCGTCCTCGAGGAAGGCAGGCTTGCGATAGGTGATCTCGTGCTTGAGCGCGACCCAGAGGTGCTCGGCCACCGCCTCGACCGGCGCCAGCGCCTGCCAGTGGCTGATCACCGCTTCCTGCACCCACTTCAGATAGGAAGCGTTGTTCACGTGCCCCATGAAGTCGATATCGTCCTGAGCGACATCGATCGGGAATTCATAGGGGAGCGCGGTGCCGGACATGTTTCCGGAATGTAGCGCATCAAGCGTTTCGAAGCGACTAAAATCCCCGGAAAACTGCGGTTTATGCGCGAAGCGTGCTTGCCGTAGCGTCATTCCGCAACCGCCTCGTTCGCGGATGCGGTTTTGCACCCAGGATTCCGTCCCAAGCCGCGTCGGGTAGTCACGGGAAGGAATCGCCCATGAAGCTCCGCCACGCCGTACCGACGCTCGTCCTGCTCACCGCAACGGCCTGCACTCCCGTCCAGATGCGCCTGCCCGTCACTTCCCCCGAGCGGACCGAGCAGGCGGTGCTCGAAGGCATAGGGGACAATCATGACGGCGAATTCATCCTGGCCGAATATGGCGGCAGCTTCGTGCGCGGCGCGGGCTATCGCTGGTTCGGCAACGGGATCGGCGAAGCAGTGCAACTGGATGGCGGCGCCGCCTTCATCGTGCGCGGCGGGGAAATCCGGGGCGAGCTGAGCGCGGAATGCCGCTCCTCCGCCACCGATGTCGGCACCGGTGCGATCACCATCCGCACGCGCGGCATGGCCTATCGTTGCCGCTATGCCCGCGACCGCGAGCCGATCGCCGCACAGCTCGTGCTCAACGAGCGCGGCGCGCTGATGCGCGAGGAGCGGCGCGGCCATATCGATATGGAAGGCGTGCGGATCGACCTGCGCTCCGAGCATCGCCTTGCAGGCAGCGGGCTGCCGATGGCGATGCCGCTCGGCTACGTCTTCTCGATCAGTGGCGACGTGATCGGCGGAGTCGACCTGAACGGTCGGTCAAAGCGCGTACTTCTGCCCCGCGACCCGGCGTTGCGCGAAGCGGTGGTGGCGGCCGCACTCTCGCTGGCGCTGTTCATCGATGCCGAGATCGGCGAGATGTCGGAATAATTGGCCTTACCACTTGACTCGAAAACGTCGGGCCAACATCGTCCGGGCATAGCCGCGATGACAGCGGTAGCATGATGGGGATGTCCGATGAAACTGAAGCTCGCCGCCGCTCTGGCCGGAGTCGCACTCACCACCGCCGGCAGCGGCATGGCCCGCCCGGTTGCGCCGGCCGTGGCGACCGCCCCCGCCCTGCCCAGCCGCGCGCAGGTGATGGCATCGATGGAGCGCGTCGCCGACTGGCAGCTCACCCATCTCGACGACCTCAGCTACATGCCCGCCGCGCGCGCCAGCACCAAGCGCGCCCGCGACTGGCAGCAGGCGACCTTCTGGGTCGCGCTGACGCACCTCGCCGACCGCTCGAGCAGCGTACGCTACAGGGATGCGATCTTCGCCAAGGGAAAGGAGGAAGGCTGGCGGCTGGGCGACCGGCTCTACCATGCCGACGACCATATCATCGGCGCAGCCTGGATCTGGGCCGCCCGCCACGGCGCCGGCGCGCAGGCGCTCGCCCCGATGCGCGCGAGCTTCAACCAGATCCTCGCCGCGCCCAAGACCAACGACCTGCTGTTCACCGCGCCCGAGCCCGGCAAGGGCGATCCGACCTGCACCACCCGCTGGTGCTGGTGCGACGCGCTGTTCATGGCACCACCGACGCTGTGGGCGCTGAGCAAGGACACGAAGGACAAGCGCTACGCCGCCTTTGCCGACAAGGAATATCGCGCGACCACCGACTATCTGTTCGACAAGTCCGAGGACCTCTATTTCCGCGACAGCCGCTTCTTCGACCAGCGCGGCGCCCATGGCGAGAAGCTGTTCTGGAGCCGCGGCAATGGCTGGGTGTTCTCCGGCCTGGCCCGGATGATCCCCGAGATTCCGGCCAAGGATCCGCGCCGCCCCTATTACGTCAAGCTGTTCAAGGAGATGGCGGCGAAGCTTGTGAAGCTGCAGCGCGGCAACGGCTATTGGCCGCCCTCGCTGCTCGCCGATCCCGAGCGCTCGCAGGATGAATCGAGCGGCACCGGCTTCTACGTCCATGGCATGGCATGGGGAATCAAGGCTGGTCTTCTCGATCGCAAGACCTATCTCCCTGCGGTTACAAAGGGTTGGGCGGCACTTGAGAGAGCCGTTCAGCCGAATGGAATGTTGGGCTGGGTACAGCAAGTGAGCGACCGGCCGGACGTCGTGAAGGCCGAGGACGCGCAATTCTATGGTACGGGCGCGTATCTGCTCGCCGGCGCCGCGGTCCATGATCTGACGAGGTAAGGAAGACATATGAAGCATGCCCTCTGGCTCCTCGCCGCCCCCCTGCTGGTCGCGGCCGGGCAGGACAGCCCGCCGCCGGCCCCGCTGGCGACGCTCAACGTCCGCCAGGCGGATGGCAGCTACAAGCTGGTCGACCGGTTCGACGTGCCGGCGGATCACAAGATCCATGACGGCATGATCGCGATGGAAGGACCAGGTTGGGAGAGCGACAAGGTCGCCTATCGCCTGTACCTCGACGAGCGGAACGTGCCCGACATCTATGGCAAGAAGCTGCCCGGGAACGTGCTGCCGACGATCGGCATGGGCCAGGACAATTATCACTCGATGGCACCCTGGGGGCAGGACATCTTCCAGGTCGACCAGTCGCTCGGGATGGGCGGGATCGGCGTGCTGCGCGGCGGCGCGGCGACCCAGCTCGGCAAGGCGAAGATCAGCGCGCGCGTGTTCAACACCGATCGCGCGGCGACGGTGCTGGTCAACAATGTCGGCTTCCCCGGCGAAGGCGGGCCGGCCGACCTTTCGACCACCTACCGGATCTTCGCGGGATCGCGGCTGACCAATGTTGAGGCGCGGGTGAGCGGCAAGGTGCCGCAGATGATCGCGGGGCTGACGCTGCACGACGGGGTCAGCAAGATCGAGAGCCCGAAGCGCGGCAAGTGGCGCTATTTCGCCACCTGGGGCAAGCAGAGCCTGGCCGGGGACGATCTGGGCATCGCGCTCTTCTATCCGGCCGACGAGGCCGCGGGCACCGGCAGCGACGGCAAGACGCTGTACGTGACCTTCTGCGACCCGCGGAACATCCGCTATGCGTTCGGTGCCGTCTGGGTGCAGGAGCCGGGCGCGCCGAAAACCGAGCGCGAATTCCGGAAGTGGCTGGACGATACCGCGACCGACCTGGCGACCCAGCCCTATGTGGTGGGCGCGGTGCAGAAGACCTGCGCGGCGAAGTGAAGAGGCCCTGACGGTTCCCCGGCTTTCGCCGGGGAACGGACGCCTAGCTATCTGCCTTAGGATTGGCCTCGCTCACGCCCGAGCCGTTCCCGAAATAGCGCTTCAGCTCGGTCTCCGGCGCAAGCGGATAGCTGTCACCCCAGGCACCGCGCGCGCGGCGCAGCAGCTCGTCCAGCTCGCCGGGCAGCGGACGCAGCTCGGGCATCGGCCAGGTCTCGACCTTGCGGTAATAGGGCTTGAGATAGTCGGTGGCCCCGCGCAGGCCCTTGCCGCCGTCCTGGTAGTTCCACAGATCGACGCCGACGCACCTGGCCATATCCGCGACGTCATAGGCGGCAAGCAGCGCATAGATCGAATAATGGAGGCTGCGCGTACGGGTGAGCTCGAGCGGCAGCTTGCCCTCCGGCGTGAACTGCGGCGCGATGCGCTTCTTCGGGAAAGCCTCGGCCACCGCCCTGGTCATTTCCGGCCTGCGGGCGAACAGCGCGAATTGCGCGGTCTGCGCGTCGAACCACATGCCATGGTTGTTCTTGGCGGCATTCTCCGCCTTGCCGTTCCTGCTCGACTGCATCCAGTCGAGATAGTCGGAGAACCACTTCTCCAGACCCTTCTGCTCCTCGGCGGTGAGCTTGCCCGCCGGGCCGATCAGCCCGATGCCGTCGACCACCCGCTCGAGCCGCGAGGTGTCGAGCACGCCTTCCGCCCTGCCCTCCTCGCGCCCGGGAACGGCCTGGGCATAGTTCATGTTCGGGTTCATCCGCGTCGCGGGCGTCAGGAACCAGGTGCGCACCAGGCTGGCCGCGCGACCGGCGTAACGCGGGTTGTCGGAGAAATAATAGGCCAGGCTCAACGTCTCGACGTCCGAGCTCATCCCCTCCAGATCGCTGACGTCGAACTTGTCGGTGTTGCGGTCGGGATTGATCTCGCCGTCGCGGCGTATGTAGGGCAGCCCGGTCTTCGTGGCAGGATCGGGCCACCAATAGGGGCCGATGCTGAGATAGTCGTGGCGATCGCCCGAGGGCGGGATCGTCCTTTTGTCGGTCACCGTATAGAGCGGCCGCTTCATCGCCGCCTCGGCGCGGGCGATCAGCCGCTCATAGGCTGCCTTCACCGCCGGATCGGTGGCGATCGCGGCCTTGAGCCGCGCCATCACGTCCGGCGCCAAGAAAAAGGTCCTGCGTCCATCGAACGCCGCGGAATATCCTTCCGCGCCGTTGCAGACCGGCTGCTGCGTATTCTGGCCAGGGGAGGCGATCCCGGCATGGGAGGCAGCCTGCGGCGCGAACGCCGCAGCCAGGACTAGGAGAGGAATGGGACTGCGGCGCATGGGATATTCTCCTTCGCGCTCAGTAGCGGATCCGGAAGCCGAAATAATATTGCGGCCCGCTCTCGCTCACCTCGGCGATCGAATCGTAGCCGCCCTTGTAGAACACGTCCTTGGTGTTGGTGACGTTGAGCGCCTGCAGCTTGAGCTGGATGTTCTTCGTCACGTCATACTGGACCGAGAGGTTCAGATAGCCCGCGTCCTGCACCCCGCGGTTCGTGCCGCCGTTCGGCTTGTAATAGTGCGAGCGGTAGCGATACATCGCGCGCAGCGAGAAGCCCTTGCGCTCCCAATAGACCGTGCCGTTGGCAACGTACTTGGACAGGCCGATCAGGTTCTCCGGATCGAGATAGGCGCCCAGCGCCGACGTGTCCGGATACTGGAAATTGGCCCAGGCGATGTTGAGCGATCCGTTGACGCCGAAGCCGCTCAGAATGCCGGGCAGCCAGGAGAAATTGTGGCTGCCGGTGAACTCGACGCCGTAGAGGTGACGCAGGTCCGGATCATTGGCCGGGGCGATCAGGTTGACGTTGTAGCTCTGCTGGGTCGGTGCGCCGGCATCCACCTGGGTGGTGACGGTGATCGTGGTCGGGAGACCCGCCGAACGCGAGATCACCGAGCCGCGCAGCCATTTGTAATAGCCGGCGACCGAGAAGAGCGTGTCGCGGCTCGGATAGAATTCCAGGCTGACGTCCGCATTCCAGGCGCGCATCGGCTTGAGGTTCGGATTGCCGCTGGTCGGATTGAAGGTCACGCTGGAGGCGCCGCCGGTGCCCGAGGTCGGGTTCAGGTTGATGCCCGCGCCGAAGCTCTCGATCGGCGAACGCGACAGGGCGCGATAGCCGGCGGTGCGCAGCTTGATCTTGTCCGACAGGTCGAAGCTGAGGTTCAGGCTGGGCAACCAGTAGGAATATTCGCCCTTGAGCGTATCGGTCTGGATCGTGCCGGTGGGATCGGCGGCAACCGTGTAGCTGTCCGCGCCGGTATCGATCGTCACCTTGAACGGCAGGCGATAGCCGACCGAGGTGATGTTGGTCTTCACATAGCGCAGGCCGATATTGCCGCTGACCGGCAGCGCACCGAGATCGCCGCGGAAGCTGGCCATCACATAGGCCGCCTTGATCCGCTCGCGGATGTCGAGGTCGCTCGGGTCGCGGCTCTCGGCCGGCAGCGGCAGCGCGTCCGATCCGGTAAAGGCCTTGTACAGGCACTGGTTGTCGAACGTCGCCCAGCTGGTGAGGTTCGTGCTGGTGCTCGGGAAATAGTCCTTGGTCGGGAAGCCGCGGCGGCAATTGGCGTTCGCGCCGTTGATGATCTGCGCGACGGTCTGGCCGCCATAGGGCAGGATCGTGTTCACATCGTTGTTGCGGTTGTTGTCGAGCGTGCGGTGGTGCTCGGAATAGCGCCCGCCCGCCTTGATCGCGGTGAGGAAGCTGCCCTCGGCAAACTTGTATTCGCCATCGAAGCGGCCCGCCCAGATATTGTCCTTGCGATCGGTGACGAAGCGGTTGCGCGCATAGACCGCGGTCGCGGTGTTGGCGCCGAAGCTCGCCGGATTGTTGACGTCGAAATTGAGGAAAGTGACGCGCGGCACGTCCGGGCTGTCGGTATAGTCCAGCTCATAGCCGACGCGCGTGGTCGAGCGCATGCGGGTGGCCTTCTGCGTCTCGGTGCGGTGCGAGTCCGAGAAGCTGCCATCGGCGGTGAGGATGAAGTTGCCCGGCTTCCAGGTGACGGTCGCGCCGCCGCCCTTGTATTCCTCGTTGCGATTGCGCAGCTCGAGCTGGTTCTCGATGTTCGAGTTGCCGCTGTACTTGATCAGCGCGCCCTTGGTGTAGCCGTTGGTGCCGTCGCCGATCAGGATCGGCTTGATGCCGCGCAGCGCCTCGGCGATCGACAGGATGTTGCGATCCTCGGTCGATTCCCGCTTCGACCACTGCCCGTCGAGCGCGATGTCGAGATTGGGCGCGGGGCGCCACTGGAGCGCGCCGATCACCGCGTTGCGCAACTCGCGCGTATTCTGCTGGCGGAAGTTGCGCGACTGGGTGGCGTAATAGGTGGTGCCGACCGTCTCGCCGATGCCGGCGCGCGGCGCAGTGCCCACCTGGCAGTTCGAGTTTGCGCCCGCCGCATTGAGCTGGGCAGTGGTGCCAGTGACGAGCGTGCCGTTGAGCGCCGAGGTGTTGCACGGCACGAAGTTCGAGTTGCCGTTGTAATAGTCTTCCGGCGCCGCGACGTCCTGGCGCTGATAGCCGATCGCGATACCGAATTCGCCGATACCCGTGCTGAACTGCTTCACCAGGCTGGCATTGGCGCGGTAGCCAAGGCCGTCGCGGCCGATGATGTCGTCATCCTTGGGCAGATAGGATCCGCGGATCTCGGCCTGGAAGCGCGACTTGCCATAATCGAGCGGGCGCATCGACTTGAGCTCGATCACGCCGCCGATGCCGCCTTCGAGGAAGTCGGCGCGCTGCGTCTTGTAGACGATGACGCCGTTGACCAGCTCGGATGGGAATTGCTGGAAGGCGACCGAACGGTCCGCGCCGGCAGTGGAGACTTCGCGGCCGTTGAAGGTCGAGAAACTCAGCGTCGGGCCGAGGCCGCGCACCGACAGTTCGTTGGCATTGCCCTTGAAGCGATCGGCCGAGACGCCGGTTATACGCTCGAGCGTGTCGCCTACGCTATTGTCCGGCAGCGCGCCGATCTCGTCGTTGACGATGCCGTCGAGCACCACATCGGCGTTGCGCTTCACGTCGATCGAGCTGCGTTGCTCGGCGCGGGCACCGGTGACGACGATGGCCTGGCTTTCCTCCTGGGGAGCCGCCGCGGCGGGATCGGCCGTCGTGTCCTGCGCATAGGCGGGCACCACGGCACAGGCCGATGCCAACAGCGCCAGGCGCAGTGCATTACGTCCGAAAGCGGAAAAACGGATCCCAGGCATACCAACTCCCCTGCATATATTTTTATCGCGCCCGTTTTCGGGTCGGGCTTCTTGGTAAGGCCAATTTGTCACCGGTGTCAACCCAATTGGCCAGTTCGAGATTTCCAGCTACCGTCAGCGGTAGGTGAGCGACCACCGCAAGGTGAGCGGCCCGGACAGGCGACGGGCGCCAAGGCGACAGCGGACGAGCGAAGCGAAGGCGCCGGTCGGCGCGCGATACTCCTTGCCCTCCGCCGGGCCGACCGTGCAACCCTGATAGCCGGTGGCGGAGAAGCCGGTGACCTCCCCTGCCCCGAACGCCACCGCGCCGGGCCCGGCACTGCGCGCTTCGCCGGAGAAGCTGGCGAATTCCAGCGTAACGTCGGACAGCTCGACCGGCCCGGCCGCACGATAGGTGTCCGTGCGGGTGATCCGGCCGGGCGTGAATTCGTAGCGGGTGGTGACGGTGATGCGCTTGTCGGCGACCGGGGCATTCTCGCCCATCCGGTCCATCGCATCCTGCCGCCAGCCGACGATCGTCCGACTGCCCTGCCGCTTCCAGCTGATCCCGCGGAACCAGGCCAGCGGCATCAACACGCTGCCGTCCGCCAGCGCGAAGCGCGGGGTAAGCTGCGGGAAGCTGGCGTCCGCGGATCCCTGCAGCATCCCGCCCGAGAAAGGGATCGGGAAATAGGGATTGTGCATATGCTGGTCTTCGGCACCGTTGATGATCGGCAGGCCGATGACATGCCCCTTGTCGCGCAGCGTGAGCAGCGCGCGGTCATGGTCGCCGCGGGCGAACCAGGTGAAGCGCGCCGCCGGCAAGGTCCGGAGCCAGGCCGCATAGTCGGGCGACGGCGCCGCGCCCTTGTAACCCAGGCCGTTCCACAGCGCGTTGGTATAGATATATTGGCGGGCGAGGCTGAGATTCTCGCCCAGGATCCGGTGCTTGCCGCGATAGCCATCGGTGCGGCGGCCATCGTCCCACAGGTTCACCGATCCCGTTGCCGGGCTCAGCCAGAAATCGGCATAGCGCGCGGCGATCCGGCTGGAGAGCGCATAGGCCATGTCGCGCTCCTTGGGCGTCAGCACGCCGAGCCTTGCCGCGGCGGTGAGCACCTCGAGGAAGGCAGTCTCGCCATAGGTGCCGATGCTGCGGCCATATTCCCAGCCTTCGCCGGTCAGGGTCGCACGGTGGAGCATCAGCTCGGCAGACTTGCGCAACCAGGCCTTTACCTGCGGCGTCGGCGACATCCCGGTCTCGATGAAGCGCTGGGCGATCTCGCCGATCAGCAACACCGAATAGCGATCGAAACGGCCATGGCCGTCGGTCTCGTCGGCGAAGCCATATTGGCCCGAATAGCTGCGATAATGCTCGATCATCCGCTGGAGCAGCGCCGTGGACGCCGCTTCGTCCTCCCAGCCGAGCAGGTAGCGCAGACGCGCGACGCTGAAGGCGACGCCGTAGTAGTTGTTGGGCAGGTCGTGGAGCAGGTCGAGCGACTTCGCATCTACGAAGCGCCGCCAGTCGAGCTTCTCGCGAAGCCGCGCGATCGTTTCGGGGCGCACCGCCTGATCGAGCAGACCGGCCTGCTTCAGGGCGTGAAGGGCCGAGATGTAATAGTAGATGCCCCAGGTATCGTTGGGGTCGTCGAGCGTCAGGTCGGCGATCTCGCGGTAGCCGGCGAGATATTCGGCCAGCTTTGGATCGGTGCGCGGCGTGTCGAGCAGCAGATAGCTGAGGCCAGAAGCGATCTTGCCGGGGAGGAACTTGTCGCCGCTGTCGAACACCGGCACACCGTCGAGCCGCATGGCCCGCTTCTCGCGCAGCAGCTGGTGGAGCAGCGCGGCCAGCTGGGGCATCAGCCGCTGCTCGATCGTCGCGTCCATGGGCGGCGCCACCGCATAGACGGGGCCATGGGGCGAAGGCGCTGCGGGCTGGGCGATCGCCGCGGGGACGGCGAGCAACGCGAGACAGGCGGCGCCCAGCGGCGCACGCGACAGGTTCTTCAATTGGCCTCTCCTTTTGGTAAGGCCAATTTCAATCTTCAGGTAATCGGTGTCAAGCCACTCGCTTGCGGGATCAGGCCGAGCCGATCTTCAGGCGGCGCGCCACGCTGTCGCGGCGCGTCTCGATCTCGTTGCGCGCGCGCTGCATCGCCTCGAGCTCGGTAGCCTCGAGCAGGTCGTCGACCACGCCGCGCAGGTGCCGGCGCATCGCGTTGCGCGCCGCATGCGGGTCATGCGCCTTGAGCGCATCGAGGATCGGGCGATGCTCCTCGACTCGCGGCGTGATGCCGCCGCGCTTGGCGCGGGCGAACATGTTGGCGGCCAGCGGCGAGTTGACGCGCAGGTCCCAGAGATAGTCGACGACGCTGCGGATCGCGGCGTTTCCGGTGGCATTGGCGATGGCGAGGTGGAAGCGGTGATCGGCGTCCATCACCGAGGGCTCGTTCGAGTCGTCGGCCGCCATTTCCTCGATCAATTCCTCGAGCTCGGCGAGCTGCTCGTCGGTGATCGACACCGCGGCCAGTGCAACCGCCTCACCTTCGAACAGGATGCGCGCCTCGGTCAGGTCGAAGGCGCCGACGTCGAAATTGAGCGAATCTGCGCGCTCGCCGCTGCCATGCTCGCGCTTGGTGACATAGAGGCCGGAGCCATGCCGCGCCTCGATCCAGCCCTTCATCTCGAGCGCGATCATCGCTTCGCGGATGGTCGGACGGCTGACCTTGTATTCCTCGGCGAGGTCGCGCTCGCCCGGCAGGCGCGAACCCGGCGACCAGCGCCCGGCCTCGATCGCTTCGGTGATCGAAGCGGCTACCCGCTGATAAAGCTTGTTGCCTGTGATCTTCATGCCGTCCTCATCCTTACACAACCTCGTAGGTTGACACGATAGGTCATACAAGTGGATATTGGCCTGACCACTTGAGAGGGTTTAAACTTGCCACGTATCACTGCCGCCCGCGTTATCGTGACGCGCCCCGGCCGCAACTTTGTAACGCTGAAGATCGAGACGGACGAGGGCGTTTATGGCCTCGGCGACGCGACGCTCAACGGCCGCGAACTGGCGGTGGCCAGCTACCTCAACGATCACGTCATTCCCTGCCTGATCGGCCGCGATGCGCACAGCATCGAGGATATCTGGCAGTATCTCTACAAGGGCGCCTATTGGCGCCGCGGCCCGGTGACGATGAGCGCGATCGCCGCCGTCGACATGGCGCTGTGGGACATCAAGGGCAAGCTGGCCAACATGCCGGTCTACCAGCTGCTCGGCGGGGCCGCCCGCGAAGGCTGCATGGTCTATGGCCATGCCAATGGCTCTGACATCAGCGAGACGATCGAACGCGCCCACGAATATCTGGAGCAGGGCTACAAGGCCGTCCGCCTCCAGTCGGGCGTGCCGGGCATGGCCACGACCTATGGCGTGTCGGGCGAGCGCTTCTACTACGAGCCGGCCAAGGGATCGCTGCCCGAGGAATCGCAGTGGAGCACGTCGAAATACATGCGCTTCGTGCCGGAGCTGTTCGACAAGGCACGCGAGTCGCTGGGCTGGGACATCCACCTGCTGCATGACGTGCATCACCGGCTGACCCCGATCGAGGCAGGCAGGCTGGGCAAGGACCTGGAGCCGTACCGGCTGTTCTGGCTGGAAGACGCCACGCCGGCCGAGAACCAGGCCGCTTTCCGGCTTATCCGCCAGCACACCACAACCCCGCTGGCGGTGGGCGAGATCTTCAATTCGATCTGGGACTGCAAGCAGCTGATCGAGGAACAGCTGATCGACTATATCCGCGCGACCGTGGTGCATGCCGGCGGCATCACCCATCTGCGCCGGGTGGCCGCACTGGCCGACCTCTACCAGGTGCGCACCGGCTGCCACGGCGCGACCGACCTGTCGCCGGTATGCATGGCGGCGGCGCTGCACTTCGGCCTGTCGGTGCCGAATTTCGGCATCCAGGAATATATGCGCCACTCGGAGGAGACCGACGCGGTGTTCCCGCATGCCTACAGCCTCAACAACGGGCTGATGCACCCGGGCGACAAGCCGGGGCTGGGCGTGGACATCGACGAGGTCCTGGCCGCCAAATACGAGTACAAGCGCGCCTATCTGCCGGTGAACCGGCTCGAGGACGGGACGATGTTCAACTGGTGAGATTCACGCCGGCGCTTGCCTACAGCGCGAGCGCCGGCGACTCGCGAAAGTACACGAAGTACAGGCCAAGAGCGGGTTTTCGCTGCGGCAATTTTGACCCTTTTGACGGAAACGCGATTCATCCCGCAACATTGTTGCGCGCGCGTGATCCTATTTCATCCGACAGGGCAAAGAGCGGCGGGCAACGAGCACGACCGCGCCAGCCAAGCAGGCGAAATCCTACATTGCAAGGCAGGGCTAGGCGCGTTCCCGCTTCATCCAGCGCGCCTCGCCCGGGAAGGGAATGCGCGGCATGAGCCCCCAGGACTTTCCGTCGATCGCAATCGGCTGCCCCGGCGCCTTGCGCGCCAACAGGCGGTCCAGGGCGGGCAGATCCTGCACCGGCAGATAGAGGCTGTACTGGCCATCCTTCCAGTGGACGGTCCGCGGATCATTCAGGCCGGGCCAGCGCCGCGGCCATGCAAGCGGGGCGCCTTCCGGCACCGGATTATAGAGGCCGAGCACGACTTCGATCCGCTCGGGCATCCACGCCGTGGCGCGCGGAGGATCGAAATGCGCCAGCCGATCATAGGCTGCGACGACCAACGGCGGCAGCTTCTCGCGCACCCGCGCGATCGACGGGTCGCCATAGACCGAGAGGACCTGCGGCGACTCCGCGCCATACAGATACAGCGTGACATTGCTGCCGTCAGTCCAGCTTTCCACCTCATAGTGGCGGGCCAGCCCGGCCTGCACGGGGAGGTTCAGGTCCCGAACCAGCGCATCACGCTCCAACGGTTCGAGCCGGACCGTCCGAAAACCCTCGCCATGCCGATAGATCGCCGTGCCATCGGCATAGAGCGCGAAATCCGGGGTTTCGAGGCCCATGCTGAGCGACCAGACCGGCAGCGAGATCAGCACGACCAGCGGCTCGGCCGCTGCCGCACCGGCAAAGGCGGGCAACGGCATACAGGCAGCGATTCCTGCCATCAGCAACGTGCGGCGTGCAATTTCCATCGAATCCCCGGGCCTGACGACAGCCACACTGCCCGCGCGACGGCGCCGGGGAAAGACACCGAATGATCCGTTTGGGGGATGCGGAGCGCGCGAAGCTCCACATGGGAAGGCGCCTAGCAGGCCGGCCCTGATTTCAGCGCGCTGTCGCCCCATGCGACCCGGTGGACCACCAGGGTCGGTTCGCGCGCATCGCGTTTGATCTCGAAGCGCTGCGGCGCGTTCCAGGCCACGCTGTGCAGATCGGCATCGCCGCTGCCGTCGAACAGGAAGCCCGGCGTGACCTGTATCTCGGCGCCCGCCCGCACCACCCGGAAGTCATGCACGGCACCGGGGACGAGCAAACGCCCATCGCTGCCCGCGAGTCGCATGACCGGTCTGGTGCCAAGATAATAGCAGCCATCCGCCAGCCTGGGCGCGGGCCCGCATGCGGCGAGAACAGCTGTGGTAAGAAGCGCGGCCCAGAGGGCGCGAGGGGTGCGCAGCTTCATGGCCGTACCTCGCCCGCTGCGCCGGACAGTTCCCCGGCGAAAGCCGGGGCCCAGGGTCAGAAGCATTCCAGCGGAGAAACCCTGGGCCCCGGCCTGCGCCGGGGAACGGAAGTGGGAAGGGCTCAGCCCTCCTCGACCGGAGCGCCGGGGCCGTTCTTCAGGATCGACTCGATCGCGTTCTTCGCGCTCGCCTTGGTCGTGTAGCCTTCGGTCCAGAAGATCACTTCGCTGTTGTACTTGAACTTGGCGACATACTCGCCGGCCTTGTTCTGCTCGATCACGAACTTGTGTGCCATTCGCTTTCTCCCGGACTCAAACCGCTAACCTAAGTTAGCCGCCGAAACGTGCAGGCGAATAGGTGGCCGGGTCAATAGCCGCCACCGCGGGATCGGGCGAGGTGCCGAGCAGCAGCGCCGCGGCGAGCTGCGCGGCGGCGGGCGCCGTCTGGATGCCGAAGCCGCCCTGCCCCGCGCACCAGAAGAAGCCCGGCGCGTCGCCCGCAAAGCCATAGACCGGCAGGCGATCGGGCGCGAAGCTGCGCAGGCCCGCCCATTTGTGCTCGAGCTTCTCGATCCGCCAGTCGACGACATGCTCGAACCGGTCGATCGCCAGCGCGACGTCCAGATCCTCGGGCTGGGCGTCGCAGGGTGGGGTCTCGATTTCGTCATGCGGGCTTAGCCAGAGCCGGCCGCCCGCCTCGGGCTTCCAGTAGAAACTGCCGCCGATATGCGCGACCATCGGGCTGAGCGGCGCCGGCGCGGGATCGGTCTTCAACTGCATGATCGTGCGGCGATAGGGCGTGATGCCGAGCGGAGTGACACCGGCCATCTCGGCCACCGGATCGGCCCAGGCGCCGGCGGCATTGACCAGCATATCGGCTTCGAACGCGCCTGCGCGCGTCTCGAGCAGCCAGCGGCCGGCTTCGCGACGGGCGGAGAGCAGGCCGGCATCGGTATGGAGCGCCGCCCCTGCCCGCTTGGCCGTGGCGAGCATGTCGCCGTGGAGCGCGCCGACATCGATATATTCGCAGCTCGGCTCGAGCACCCCGAGCGTCCATTCGGGGCGCAGCCCCGGGATCAGCGCCTGGGGATCGACGGCGCGCAGCTCGACTCCGGTGCCCTCGAACTCGGCGAGGAACGCGTCGATCGCGCACGCCTCGTCGGCGCGGCCGATATGGACCGAGCCCATTGGCTCGAGATAGCCGCCGTCACGCAAGGGCCCACCCGAGGCGGTGGTCAGCGGCTGGATCGCCGGACCACCATAGCTTTCGGACCAGAAGGCCGCCGAGCGGCCGGTCGAGTGATAGCCGGCACGGTCCTCCGCCTCGAGCAGCAGCACGCGCGCATGCGGCGCGATCTCGGCCGCGAGGCTGGCCCCGGCGATGCCGGCGCCGATGATCGCAACGTCATAGGCCATCAGCGACGCTGGGCGCGGGCGGCGAGGAAGAGGTCGATCTCGCCGATCGCGCGATTGCGGACCTTGTCGCCCTCGCGCAGGATCTCGTGCGCGCTTTCCTTGCCGAAACTGACGATGCGGGCATCGGGCAGCCTGGGAACTATCCTGAGCGCAGCCTTTGCGTCGACCAGCCCATCGGCCTTGGCGACCAGCGCCAGCACGGGGACCGGCATCTTCCTGAGCTTCGGATTGCCGGCAAGCTCGCGCATCGACTTGAACGCCTGGATCAGCCAGCGCCAGCTCGGCGGGCCGGTGACGATCTCGGGATTGTGCTGCTGCCAGAAGATCTCGTCCGAATAGCGATCGCGATCATGGGTGAGCAGATTGGCGCGGGTTTCGGTGGTATAGGGCTTTTCGTTGCTCTTCCAGGCCGGGCGGGTGGGATCGCCGACTCCGCCCAGGATGCGCGCGGCACGCTCGGCAAAGGGGCCCAGCGCGCTCTTCACGCCGAGCATCGGCGCGACGATCACCGCCGCATCGGGGCGGATCGCGCCTTCGACCAGCCCGCGCAGGATCAGATGGCCGCCCATCGAATGGCCCATCACGACATGCGGCCCCGGAGTCGCGGCTTCCCATTCGGCATAGAAGGCGCGCAGATCGGCGATGAAGCTGTCGAAGCTGTCGATGTCGCCGCAATTGGCACGCGAGGTGAGCCGGCCCGAGCCGCCCTGGCCGCGCCAGTCGAACGAGGTGATCGTCCAGCCCTGTTCGTGCCAGTGGTGGAACGCCTCCAGATACTTCTCGAAGATGTCGCCGCGGCCGCCCTGGAACAGGATCGAGCCGCGCGGCGTGGCGGTGTCGGCGGGCCAGGCAAAGGCGCGCAGGTGCCAGCCGTCGGGCGCGGTCCAGTGGTGGACCTTGGCCCCGGCGGGGAGGGTACGGCGAATATCCGGATTTTCACGCATATCGCTTGGTTACGTTTTGATAAGCCGTCCCGTCTAGGACTTTGCTCCTATGGGGGAGTGGTTCGTCACCTTGCTGCTTGTTGCGCTCGCGCTGCTGCTCGTCTCGGCGGGCATCCAGGACGCGCGCACCCGTGAGATCGCCAACTGGAAGAATGCGGCCATCGCGCTGATGGCGCCGCTCTGGTGGTGGGCGAACGGGCTGGCCCTGTGGCCCGACATGGCATTGCAGCTGGGCATCGCCACGCTGGTCTTCGGCTTCTTCCTGGGCGCCTTCGCGCTGGGGCAGATGGGCGGCGGCGACGTGAAGATGATCGGCGCGCTCGCACTATGGCTGCCGATGCAGCCGCTGGTGTGGATGCTGGTGCTGATGTCGCTGATCGGCGGCGGGCTCACCCTGGTGATGGTGATCGAGAAAAAACTGCGGCCGGCCCGGGGGGGACCTGTGGAAATTCCTTATGGCGTGGCCATCGCAATCGCAGCGCTGCTCGTTCTTCGCGAACCGATTTTTAACCAGTTCGGGTGAATACTTAACGCTGGCGCAACCACAACGCCGACGTTTTTTTGAGAAGGCTTGGGAATAGCGAAATGGATGCACGCAAGCTGATCCTGCTCGTCGGTGCGCTGGTCGTGGCCGCAATCACCGCATTCATGGCGCGCAGCCTGATGAGCGGCGCACCCGCGCCCCAGGCCGGGGCCGTGCCTGCCGCGGTGCAGCCGCAAAACACCACCGAGGTGCTCGTCGCCAAGCGCGAGCTGCCCGTGGGCACCATCCTCGACGCCCAGTCGCTCGAATTCCGCCCCTGGCCCAAGGAGCTGGTCGAGGGCGCCTATTATGTGAAGAGCGAATCGGATCCGGCCAAGCTGGTCGGCACCGTGGTTCGCTTCCCGATTCCCGCCGGTCAGCCGGTGACCCAGGGCGCGCTGGTGAAGCCCGGCGACCGCGGTTTCCTCGCCGCCGCGCTCGGCGCCGGCATGCGCGCGGTCACCGTGCCCGTCTCGACCCAGAGCGCCGTTGCCGGCTTCGTCTTCCCGGGCGACCGGATCGACCTGGTGCTGACCCAGTCGGTGTCGGGCGGTGGCGATGGCCCGCCGCTCAAGGCTTCGGAGACGATCCTGCGCAACCTGCGCGTGCTCGCCACCGACCAGAAGACCGACAAGCAGACCGACGACAAGGGCAACACCATCGTCAACACCTTCTCGACCGTGACGGTCGAGGCGACTCCGAAGATCGCCGAGAAGATCGCGGTCGCGCAGACCATCGGCACGCTCTCGCTGTCGCTGCGCTCGATCGCCGACAACCAGGGCGAGCTCGAGGAAGCGATCGCCGCCGGCGACGTCGAAGTGCCGACCGATCCGAAGAAGGAAAAGGAAATGATCGCCAAGGTGGCGACGCGTCCCCAGGAGGGCGCGACCACCTTCGCGACCGGCGCCGACGTGTCGCGCTTCCAGCGCAGCACCGTTCCGGCCAAGCCGCGCGACGCCGCCCCGATGGGCGGGGCGCCTGCCGGCGTGGCGCCGGGCCAAGGCTATCCGGGTGCGGTCGCTCCGCGCGGCCCGGTCGTCACCATCGTTCGCGGCAATGCCGAGACCGCCGTTGCTCTGGGGGGCAAGAACTAAGATGACCAGCAAGCTTCTTCTGAAGCGCTCGCTTGCCGCGATCGTGTCGACCGCGATGGTCGGCGCGCCGGCGACCGGCTTCGCCCAATCGGCAAAGGCCAAGCGCCCGCACCAGACCCGCCCGAGCCAGTCGCGCGCCAATGTCGGCGTCGCCAGCCTGCCGGCCGGCACCCAGCGCCCGACCAGCGAGATCCTGCTGTCGATCGGCGAGGGCCAGTTGATCACGCTGCCGGGCAATGTGGCGAATGTCTGGACGTCGAACCCCGGCGTGGCGGACGTCTATGTCAACAATCCGCGCCAGATCCACCTGTTCGGCAAGGACTTCGGTGAAGCGACCGTGTTCGCCACCAGCGCCTCGGGCGCGGTGGTGTTCTCGACCACCGTCCGCGTCGCGCAGAACCTCACTTCGATCGACCGGATGATCAAGGTCGCGATGCCGGATGCCGACATCCAGGTGACCACGGTCGGCCAGATCGCGGTGCTGAACGGCACGGTGAAGTCCCCGCAGGACAGCGAGCAGGCCCAGCGCCTGGTCACCAGCCTGCTCAACCCGGGCGTCAACGGCAGCGATCCGAACGCCCAGGTGAAGATCGCGGTGATCAACCGGCTGAAGACCGCCACGCCGCTGCAGGTGCAGCTGCAGGTGAAGTTCGCCGAGGTGAGCCGCAGCTTCGTCAAGAATATCGGCGTGAACTTCACGACCAAGGACTCGACCGGCGGCTTCCAGTTCGGCCTGGCCCAGGGCCGCAGCCCGGGTTCGTTCACCGCCGCCGACCTGGCCAAATATCCGGTCGCGACGATGACGCAGAACGGCGTCAGCATCACCGGCGCCTATGATCCCTCGACCGGCCAGTTCCTCAACCCGCGCGCGAGCGGCCTGGCCGACATCACCCGCGGCTCGGACAACGCCACCATGGGCCTGGCCGGCAAGCTGTTCGGCCTGGACGTGCTCTCGGCGATCGATATCGGCGAGACGATCGGCCAGGTGACCACGCTGGCCAATCCGAACCTGACCGCGCGATCGGGCGAGACCGCCAACTTCCTGGCCGGCGGCGAGATTCCGATCCCCGTGGCGCAGGGCCTGGGCACCACCACCGTCGAGTACAAGCAGTACGGCATCAGCCTGGCGTTCACGCCGACGGTGCTGAGCGACGGCCGCATCTCGCTTCGGGTCCGCCCCGAAGTGTCGCAGCTGACTTCGGCCGGCGCGGTGCAGCTCAACGGCGTCACCATCCCCGCGCTCAGCACGCGCCGCAGCGAGACCACGGTCGAGCTCGGTTCGGGCGAAAGCATGGTGATCGGCGGCCTGCTGCAGAACAGCCACAACAACACCGTCACCAAGACGCCCGGCCTGGGCGACGTGCCGGTGCTCGGCGCGCTGTTCCGCTCCAACGGCTTCCAGCGCAACGAGACCGAACTGGTGATCGTGATCACCCCGTATCTGGTGAAGCCGGTCAACGCGAACCAGATCGTGCTGCCGACCGACGGCTATCGCGCGCCGAACGACCTGGAGCGCGTGCTCCTGGGCTCGCTGTCCGGCAAGGACAAGACCAACGATCGTCCGAAGCCGAGCATGGCGCCGGCCGACGGCCAGCCCGCGGTGGGCGCCTTCTCGCCCGCACCGACCAACCAGCCCGTCGCGCCCGTCCAGGTCGCGCCGGCTCCCACCAACAACCGCAAGCAGAAGAAGGGTGGCTCCGCGGCCCCCGGCTTCGGCTTCTGATCCCGATGCGACTGACGAGGAGATCGCCCGTGCTTCCGCGCTTCACTCCCCTGCTCGTCCCGGCGCTGCTGCTCGCAGGCTGCGGCACCTATAATGGCGGCGTCGAATCGGTGCATCAGCCGGTCGTGCAGCGTAACGACTATGTGCTCGACCTGCAGACCACCGGCTATGGCCTTGCCGCCGGCGAGAGCCAGCGCCTGGCCGGCTGGATGTCGGCGATGAACCTGCGCTACGGCGACCGCGTGGCGATCGACGACGGCGCCGCCGGCACCACCGGCCGCCAGGAAATCGCCGCCGAGGCGGGCCGCTACGGCCTGATCCTCGCCGATCGCGCCCCGGTGACCGCCGGCCAGATCGCGCCGGGCACGATCCGCGTGGTCGTCACCCGGATGACCGCTGCGGTGCCGGGCTGCCCCGACAATTCGCGTCCCGCCGAATACACGTTCGAGGCGAGCACCAGCTCCAACTATGGCTGCTCCACCAATGCCAACCTCGCCGCGATGATCGCCGATCCGGCCGATCTCGTCCGCGGCGCGCCCGGCTCGCCCACCGGCGACCCGGCGACCAGCGCCAAGGCGATCGGTGCCTTCCGTACGGCAGCGCCCTCGGGCGCCGGCGGCGCCACGCTGAACTCTGGTGGGAGCACGCCGAAGTGAACGCGCCCTTCAATCCCGCCCGCACCGGGCATCGCGATCCGTTCGTTGCCTTCGTCTGCGACGAGGCGACGGCGGAGATCCTGCGTCCGATCGCCGTCGAGCTCGGCTGGTCGCCGGAAAAGGTCAACAAGGGCGGCCTGCGCAACGCGGTCCAGACCCTGTCGGTCTCGGCCAGCCCGAACATCCTGTTCGTCGACCTGTCCGAGAGCGGCGATCCGCTGAACGACATCAACGCGCTCGCCGAAGTCTGCGAACCGGGCACGGTTGTGATCGCATCGGGCCAGGTCAATGACGTGCGCCTGTATCGCGACCTCGTCGCCAGCGGCATCCACGACTATCTGCTCAAGCCACTGAACCCGGATGCGCTGCGCGATGCCTTCGCCCAGGCGCAGACCGCGCTCAACGCACCAAAGGCCGCCGAGACCGGAGCCGAGCGCGCGCACTGCGCAGTCGCGGTGATCGGTACCCGCGGCGGTGCCGGCGCTTCGACGATCGCGACTTCGCTCGCCTGGCTGATGGGCGAGAAGCAGGGCCGCACCACGGCGCTGCTCGACCTGGATGTGCATTTCGGCACCGGCGCGCTCGCTCTCGACCTGGAGCCCGGCCGCGGCCTGACCGACGCGATCGAGAATCCGAGCCGCATCGACGGCCTGTTCATCGAGCGCGCGATGGTGCGCGCGTCGGACCGGCTCGCGGTGCTCAGCGCCGAGGCGCCGATCCACTCGCCGATCATGACCGACGGCGCGGCCTTCTATCAGCTGCAGGAAGAGATCCGCACCGCCTTCGAGTGCACCGTGGTCGACCTGCCGCGCTCGATGCTGGTCAACCATCCGCACCTGATCACCGATGTGCAGGTGGCCGTGCTGGTGACCGAGCTGACGCTCGCCGCCGCGCGTGACGCGATCCGCATCCTCAGCTGGTTCAAGTCGAACGCGCCGCAGACCCAGGTCATCGTGGTCGCGAACAAAATCCAACAGGCGGGCGTTCTGGAGATCAGCCGCAAGGACTTCGAAGGCTCGATCGAGCGCAAGATCGACTTCCTGCTGCCGTTCGACGCCAAGCTGGCATCGCAATCGGCCAAGCTGGGCAAGCCGCTTGCCGAGGTGGGCCGGAGCAACAAGGGCGTGGCACCGCTGGGTGACCTTGCCCAGCGCATCGTCGGCATCGCCGATTCGGGCACCGATGACGGCGGCGCCAAGGCGAAGGCCAAGGGCGGAAAGCCGGCCAAGGGCGGCGGTTCGCTGCTCGAGAAGTTCAAGGTGAAGATGCCGGTCAAGGCAAGGAAGTAACCTTTGCGCAGCCAGGCTGCGCGGGGATCACACAGGCGGAGTTAGCGCGGCGTGGACATGCTGCCGGTATTGATGCTCGCTGGAGGCACCTTCCTGGTGCTCGTGCTGATGGTGTTCGCCTTTTCGGGCCCATCCGCCGAGCGCGCAGGCGCGCGCCGCGTGAAGACGATGCGCGAGCGCCACGTGGTGAGCGCCGTCGGCGCCAACGCGATGGAAGCGCAGATGCGCCGGGTGGCCGCCGCCCGCGCGACCAAGATGGACGCGACCGCCGCCCGCTTCCTGCCCAATCCGGCCCTGCTCCAGAAGCGCCTGAACATGACGGGCAAGCCATGGACGCTTGGCCAGTATATGATGGTCAGCGCCGGCCTCACGCTGGTGCCCACCGGCCTGATCCTGCTCCAGGGCCTGCCGATCCTGCTGGCGCTGGGCGTCGGCCTATTCCTGGGCGTCGGCCTGCCGCACTTCGTGGTCGGCTTCTTCATCAAGCGCCGCGTCGCCAAGTTCACCTCCAAGTTTCCCGACGCGATCGAGCTGCTCGTGCGCGGCCTGCGCTCGGGCCTGCCGATCACCGAGACGATGGGTGTGGTCGGGCAGGAAGTCGAAGGCCCGGTGGGCGAGGAATTCCGCGCGGTCAGCGACAAGATGAAGATCGGCAAGTCGCTCGACACCGCGCTTCAGGAAACCGCGGACCGGCTCGGCACGCCCGAATTCCAGTTCTTCACCATCACCATCCAGATCCAGCGCGAGACCGGCGGCAACCTGGCCGAGACGCTGGCCAACCTGGCCGACGTGCTGCGCAAGCGCGCCCAGATGAAGCTGAAGATCAAGGCGATGTCCTCGGAATCCAAGGCGTCGGCACTGATCGTGGGCGCCCTGCCCTTCATCGTGTTCACGCTCGTGTGGTTCATCAACAACAACTACATGGCCAATTTCTTCAAGGACGAGCGGCTGATGATGATCGGCGGCGGCGGCCTGATCTGGATGGGGCTCGGTGCCTTCATCATGGCCAAGATGGTCAACTTCGAGATCTGATGCGATGAACGGCGCACCTCCTTCCGGCCCCACGATCATGGGCATCGACATCATCTGGGTGGCATCGATCCTGTCGGCCGTCGCCGCCTTCGCGGTGCTGCTGGCGATCTACGCCGCCACCACGGTGCGCGACCCGATGGCGAAGCGCGTCAAGTCGCTCAACGAACGCCGCGAGCAGCTCAAGGCGGGCATCACCGCCTCCACCTCGAAGCGCCGCGCCAAGCTGGTCCAGAAGAGCGAGACCACCGACCGGATCCGCTCGCTGCTCTCCTCGATGAAGGTGCTGCAGGACAGCCAGGTCAAGCAGGCGCAGACCAAGCTGCTCCAGGCCGGCATCCGCCGCAAGGAATTCGCGGTCGCGGTGATCTTCGGCCGCCTGGTCCTGCCGATCGTGATCGGCGGGCCGATGCTCTATTTCGTCTACGGCACCGAGATGTTCTCGGACTGGAGCCCGATGAAGGCCTATGGTCTGGTCGCCGGCAGCTTCATTCTCGCCTACAAGTTCCCCGACATCTACCTGAAGAACAAGATCACCAAGCGCAGTGCCGCGATCCGCAAGGGCCTGCCCGACGCGCTCGACCTGCTGGTGATCTGTGCCGAAGCGGGACTCACCGTCGATGCCGCCTTCGCGCGCGTCTCCAAGGAACTGGGCAAGGCCTATCCCGAGCTGGGCGAGGAATTCCAGCTGACCGCGATCGAGCTGGGCTTCCTCACCGATCGCCGTCAGGCCTTCGAGAATCTCGCCGAGCGCATCGACCTCGATTCGATCCGCGGCGTGGTCACCACGATGATTCAGACCGAGAAATACGGCACCCCGCTCGCCTCGGCGCTGCGTGTGCTCTCGGCCGAATTCCGCAACGAGCGCATGATGCGCGCCGAGGAAAAGGCCGCCCGCCTGCCCGCGATCATGACCGTGCCGCTGATCCTGTTCATCCTGCCGGTGCTGTTCATCGTGATCCTTGGCCCGGCGGCCTGCTCGATCAACGACGCGCTGATCTCCAAGGGTCCTTAACCAATTTCGGTAGCGCGACCTGCCCGGGCGAGATAGCCTCCCGCCCGACTAAGGGGAGGTCGACTCGATGCATGATTTGCCGTTCCAGACGATCACGCAGCTCGCCGGGCTGGGTCTGACGCTGATCGCCGGCTGGTTCCTGGGGCTCGCCAGCCACAGCGGCAGCCGCAAGTGGCGCCAGCGCCTCGAGGAAGAAGAGATCGACAACGCGGGCTATCGCGACCGCGCCGAGAGCGACCTACGCGACTCCGCCCGCCGCATCCGCGACCTGGAAGCCGAGAATGCGAAGCTGCGCGCAGCTGCACCGGCACCGGTGGCCGAGCCCGTCGCCGCCGCTGCGCCCGAACCCGCACCCCAGCCCGAAGGCCATTCGACCGCAACCGTGGCTGCAGCCGCGGTCGCCGGGGCCGTTGCGGGCGCCGCGGTCACCCATGCGGTGGAATCGCACGAAGCTGCCGCACCAGCCGAAGCGGCTCCCGCCGAGCCGGCCCCCGCTCCGGAACCCGCCGCGCACGCCGAACCCGTGCATGTCGAGGAAGCGCCGGCTGCCGTTGCCCCCGCCGAGCCGGTGGCGCATGACGAGCCCCCGCATGCGGAGCCGGCAGCAGCCGAGCCCGCACACCCAGAGCACGCCCACTAGGATCGCCCGATAATGCCGCTTCCGTTCGAAACCGCGACGCAGTTTGCGGCGCTGGGACTGACTCTGGTCGCCGGCTGGTTCCTGGGGCTGGCCAGCCGTTCGGGCGGGGCGAAGTGGCGCGAGCGCTATCAGGACGAGGAACTCGAGCACGCGCGCACCCGCGACGAGGCCGAGGAACGCATCCGCGCGCTCCAGGCCGAAGTGAAGGCGCTGCGTGGCCAGGTCCCTGCCCCCCCGGTTGCGGCCGACGACAAGCCGGGTGCTGCCTGGCGTGGCTGGTTCGGCTGGGGCCGCGACAATCTGGTGCGGATCAAGGGCATCGACGACGCCCAGGCGAAGCGGCTCAACGAGCTGGGCATCAAGACCTATCGCGAGATCGAGAAGATGGCGCCCGCCGACGAGGCGGCGCTGGAGCAGCGGCTTGAGCTGCCCGCCGGCACGATCGCCGAACAGGGCTGGCGCGAACAGGCCGCGCTGCTCGCCGCCGGCAACGAGCGCGCGCATGCGGAGAAATTCGGCTGATCGCCGCGACTCTCTTCGCCGAACATGGGTACTGAACAGTTTTTTTACGATGCCGATCCGCCCGGCATCGGCTATAGGCGTGCACGGGATCGCTCTTTCGTCGCCGGCATCGATCGCCCGAATCGGACCGGCTTGGCGCGCACCAGCCCAGTGCCTCTGTCTTTCGGAGAAGAGCCGTGAAGTTGCAGCACGTCCTCGTAGCGATTCCCCTTCTTGGCGTGGCGGCGCCGGCCCTGGGCCAGGTTACCGTCCGCCCGCAACTCCAGGTAACCGCCCAGGACCTTCGCCAGGTCTCGCCCCTCGAACTGCGCCAACGCTTTCCGGCGCAGGACCAGCCGGTCAGCCGCCCCTACAAGCTGCGCCCCGCAAGCTCGGGCAGCTGGCTCCCCAAGGGCGGCATCAAGATCAACCAGGAAGCACTCGCCGTCGCGCAGATCGCCCAGAAGGTGAAGACCCAGTTCGCCGGCAAGGCGGTCGGCTGGTCGGTGACGGTGATGGCCCCCGGCGGCGCGACCGCGACCGCCGCGGGCGGTTCGGCGCGCCGCGCCCCCGACCCCAGCCCGCGCGCGATGAGCGACCAGGAACGCATCACCATCGCCAGCGTGAGCAAGACGATCACCGCCGCCACGCTGATGCGGGTGATGGCGCAGAAGAACGTCACGCTCGATGACAAGGCATACAAGTACCTGCCGAGCGACTGGACCTTCGACGCGAAGTTCAAGGAAGTCAGCATTCGCCAGCTGCTGAGCCATACCAGCGGCATCTGGGACGATAATTGCGGGATCGGCTTCGACACGCTCAAGGCCTGCGCGGCCAAGGCGCCGAACATCAACAAGGCCTATCGCTACGCCAATACCAACTACGCCTTCCAGCGCGTCATGCTGGTCCGCATGTACGGCATCACCGCCAGCAGCGGCGCGGACTATGGCGAGCAATATCACCTGATCGTCAATCGCCAGACCTTCAACAGCGCGGGAATGCCCTTCCTCACCTGCAAGTCGCCCCAGCCCCGCCCGGCACTGAGCTACAAGTCGAGCAAGGATAACGGCTCGGGCGCATATAATGCCGACAATTTCGACTTCACGACCGTGCTGCCCGGCCAGGACTGGGGAGACATGACCGCGGTGTGCGGCTCTCAGGGCTGGAACCTGAACTCGCGCGAGCTCGCCTGGTTCATGCACGACCTGATGCTGACCGAGAAGATCCTGCCCCAGGCGACGGTGGACCAGATGCGCGACGGCAATCTGGGGATGTTCTACGCCGATTATGGCGGCGGGCTCACCGCCTATTACCATGGCGGCTACCACCCGGCCGGCTGGAACAAGGGCGAGATCAACACGCTGATCATCACCTACAGCAACGGCATCACCATCGGCGCGGTGATCAACTCGCGCTACAATGGCGACTTCGGCGGCGAACTGGCCGCCGCCGTGAAAGCCGTGATGCCCTGAACCGCGCGCGGCGGCTCAGGCGGGGTTTCGCAACGCCGCCTGAGCCGCCGCCAGCCGCGCGATCGGCACGCGGTAGGGCGAGGCCGACACGTAATCGAGCCTGGTCTCCTCGCAGAACGCGATCGAGGCCGGATCGCCGCCATGCTCGCCGCAGATGCCGAGCTTGATGTCGGGCCGGGTCGCCCGGCCGCGCTCGGCGGCGATCGCAATCAGCTCGCCGACGCCTTCGACATCGAGGCTGACGAACGGATCCTTGGCGTAGATCCCCTTCTCCACATAGGTGGTGAGGAACTTCGCCGCGTCGTCACGCGACACGCCGAGCGTGGTCTGGGTGAGGTCGTTGGTGCCGAAGGAGAAGAAGGCGCCGACCTCGGCGATCTCGCCCGCGCGCAGCGCCGCGCGGGGCAACTCGATCATCGTGCCGACCAGATATTGGATCGTGCGGTCCTGCTCCTCGAACACGTCCTTCGCAGCACGATCTACCACGGCCTTCATCAGGCTGAGTTCCTTGGCGGTGGCGACCAGCGGAATCATGATCTCGGGGATCGGCGCCTCGCCGCTATTCTCGGCGACGATGCACGCCGCCTCGAAGATGGCACGGGCCTGCATCTCGTAGATCTCGGGATAGGTCACGCCCAGGCGACACCCGCGATGGCCGAGCATCGGGTTGAACTCGTGCAGCTCGGCGGCGCGGCGCTTGAGCGTCTCGACATCGAGCCCGGCCGCCGCCGCGACTTCGGCGAACTCGGCTTCCTCATGCGGCAGGAACTCGTGGAGCGGCGGATCGAGCAGGCGGATCGTGCAGGGCAGGCCGGCCATCACCTCGAAGATCTCGACGAAATCGCTGCGCTGCTCGGGGAGCAGCTTCTCGAGCGCGACGCGGCGCCCGGCCTCGTCAGAGGCGAGGATCATCTCGCGCACCGCGGTGACGCGCGACGGCTCGAAGAACATGTGCTCGGTCCGGCAAAGCCCGATGCCCTCCGCGCCGAAATCACGCGCGGTGCGGCAATCGAGCGGGGTCTCGGCGTTGGTGCGCACCTTGAGGCGGCGCTTGGCATCGGCCCAGACCATCAGCGTGCCGAAATCGCCGGCCAGCTCGGGCTGCACCGTCGGCACCGCGCCGAGCATCACTTCGCCGGTCGAGCCGTCGATCGTGACGAGATCGCCTTCGCGCACTTCGCGGCTGCCGACGCGCAGCAGCTTCTCGCGCGCGTTGATCGCCAGGCTGCCGGCGCCCGAGACGCAGGGCCGGCCCATGCCGCGCGCGACCACCGCGGCGTGGCTGGTCATGCCGCCACGCGCGGTCAGGATACCCTTGGCGGCGTGCATGCCGTGGATGTCCTCGGGGCTGGTCTCGACGCGGATCAGGATCACGCTCTCGCCGGCATTGGCGCGCTTTTCGGCCGTGTCGCTGTCGAACACCGCGATGCCCGAAGCGGCGCCCGGCGACGCCGGAAGCCCCTTGGTCAGCACATCGCGCACCGCATTGGGGTCGAGCGTCGGGTGGAGCAGCTGGTCGAGCGCCGCCGGATCGACGCGCAGGATCGCTTCCTCCTGGGTGATCAGCCCCTCGTTCGCCATGTCGATCGCGATCTTGAGCGCAGCCTTGGCGGTGCGCTTGCCCGAGCGCGTCTGCAGCATCCAGAGCTTGCCGCGTTCGACGGTGAACTCGATGTCCTGCATGTCGCGATAGTGCTTCTCGAGCGTCTCGAAGACGGCCGCGAGCTGGGCATAGACCTCGGGCATCGCCTCTTCCATCGAGGCGGGCTTGGCGCCGGCCTTTTCGCGGGCGGCCCGGGTCAGGTATTGCGGGGTACGGATGCCGGCGACGACGTCCTCGCCCTGCGCGTTGATCAGGAACTCGCCATAGTACGCGTTCTCGCCGGTCGAGGGATCGCGGGTGAACGCCACGCCCGTCGCCGAGGTGTCGCCCATATTGCCGAACACCATCGCCTGGACGTTGACTGCGGTGCCCCAGTCGCCCGGAATGTCGTTCAGGCGGCGATAGACCTTGGCGCGCTCCGACTGCCAGGAGCCGAACACCGCGCCGATCGCGCCCCAGAGCTGGTCATGCACGTCCTGCGGGAAAGGCTTGCCCCACAGCTCCTCGACGATCGCCTTGTACTCGGCGACCAGCGCCTGCCAGTCCCTGGCAGTCAGCTCGGTGTCGAGATTGTAGCCGCGGTCTTCCTTGGCGATCTCCAGCGCTTCCTCGAAGCGGCCGTGATCGAGCTCGAGCACCACATCGGAATACATCTGGATGAAGCGGCGATAGCTGTCCCAGGCGAAGCGCTCGTCGCCGCTGATCGCGGCGAGGCCGACGACGGTGGTGTCGTTGAGGCCGAGGTTGAGCACCGTGTCCATCATGCCCGGCATCGACGCGCGCGCGCCGGAGCGGACCGAGACGAGCAGTGGATCACCGGCGTCGCCGAACTTCTTGCCGGTGATGCCCTCGATATGCGCGATGCCGTTGGCGACTTCGGCCTTCACGCTCTCGGGGAAGATACCCCCCTGGTCGTAATAGACCGCGCACATCGGCGTGCTGATCGTGAAACCCGGAGGCACCGGCAGGCCGATCGAGGCCATGCCATCGAGGTTCGCACCCTTGCCGCCGAGCAGGTTCTTGTCGCCCTTGCCTCCGTCCGACACACTCCCGCCGAAGCGGTACACGTACTGCGTCATTCCCGTCCCTTCTTAAGGCTTGGGCAGGCGCGTACCGCAGGTGCGAACAAGGGGAAACCCGCTGACTACGTTGTCAGAAGGCAAGTTTTGCTTGGCCGTGATCAAATCACGGCAAGACACCGGTTACGTAAGATAAATCATTCCTACATCGTGCGCCAATGAGTAAGCATCACCCGCTGATCCCCGGCGAAAGCCGGGGCCCAGGGTTTACCTGCTACATCGCTTGCGACTCTGGGCCCCGGCTTTCGCCGGGGGTCAGCTATGGAGAATGCTCCCGGATCAGCCCTCGATCTTCGAGAAGTCGGCGACGTTGTTCACCGCGTCGCGGATGCGGGCGAGCAGGCTAAGCCGCATCTCGCGCTTGAACTCGTCGGGATCGACCACGGTGACATCGTCGAAGAACTTGTCGATCGGCGCGCGGAGCGAGGCGAGCGCGGCCATCGCCGCTTCGTAATCCTCGGCCTCTACCGCGGCTTCGGCCTTGGGCTCGGCGGCGTCGAGCGCCTCGCGCAGCGCGGCCTCGGCGGGCTCGGCCTCGTAGATCTCGTTGTCCGCGACTTCGCCCGGCGCCCAGCTCTCCTTCTTGAGGATATTGGCGGCGCGCTTGTAGCCGGCGAGCAGGTTGCGGCCGTCCTCCGAAGTGACGAAGGACTGGAGCGCCTTCACCCGAGCGAGCAATCGGACGAGATCGTCCTCACCACCCAGCGCGAACACCGCGTCGATCAGGTCGTGGCGGACACCGGCTTCCTTCTGCTGGACCTTGAGGCGGTCGGCGAAGAAGTCGAGCACGTCCTTGCTGACCGACTTGGTGAGCGGGAAACGCAGGCCATTGTCGAGGATCAGCGCGATCACGCCGAGCGCCGAGCGGCGCAGCGCGAACGGGTCCTTGGAGCCGCTGGGCTTCAGGTCGACGCCGAAGAAGGCGGTGATGCTATCCAGCTTGTCCGCCAGCGCCACGGCCACTGTCACCGGCGCGGTGGGGACGTCGTCGCCCTGGCCGACCGGCTTGTAGTGATCGCGGATCGCTTCGGCGACGGCGGCGGGTTCGCCCTGGGCGGCGGCGTAATAGCCGCCCATCAGGCCCTGTAGCTCGGGGAACTCGCCGACCATGCCGGTGACGAGATCGGCCTTGGCGAGGCGCGCCGCGCGCTCGGCCATATCCGCCAATTCCGTCATCCCGGCGGAAGCCGGGATCTCGTGCGGCTCCTGTCCCGCGCCATCGCCTGAGACCCCGGCTTTCGCCGGGGTGACGATATTGGATTCAACCAGCCAGCGCGCCAGCTTCGCGACGCGGTCGACCTTGTCGGCCACCGTGCCCAGCTTCTCGTGGAAGACGATCTTCTCGAGCTTGGGGGTCAGGTCTTCGAGGCGGGTCTTGAGGTCGGTCTCGTAGAAGAAGCGCGCGTCCGAAAGGCGAGCGGCGAGGACCTTCTGGTTGCCCTCGACGATCTTCTCGCCACCGTCCGCCGCGTCGATGTTGGCAACGCAGACGAAGGCGTTGGCGAGCTTGCCCGCATTATCGCGGCAAACGAAATACTTCTGGTTCACGCGCGCGGTGAGCTGGATCACTTCGGGCGGCACGTCGAGGAAGGCTTCGTCGAAGCTGCCGAGCAGCGGCATCGGCCATTCGGTGAGGCCGGCATTCTCGTAGAGCAGCCCCTCATCCTCGATCAGCGTCAGGCCCGCCTTTTGCGCAGCCATCTTGGCGCCCAGCGCGATGATGTTGCGGCGCTCGGCACCGTCGACGATCACGTGGCAGGCGCGCAGCTTCTCGATGTAATCGGCGGCCGAGCCGATCGTGATCCCGCCCGGGTGGTGGAAGCGGTGACCGACCGTGACCGAGGCGCTCTTCACCCCGGCGATCTCGACCGGCACCAGCTTGTCGCCGAGCAGCGCGATGATGCCCTGGAGCGGACGCACCCAGCGCAGGCTTTCGGTCGAGGACGAGGCAGCGCCCCAGCGCATCGACTTGGGCCAGGGGAAGGCGGTGATCGCGCTGGTGATCGCGCTGGCGAGCACCGAGCCGGCGACGATGCCGGGGCGGTCGATCACCGCGAACAGGACCTTGTTGCCCTTGCCGTCGTCGCGCTCGACGAGCTGCTCGCGGCTGAGGCCGGTCGAGCGCAGGAAGCCCTCGATCGCCTGGGCCGGAGCATCGGCGCGGGGCCCCTTGCGCTCCTCGCTGGCGGCAGCGGTCATCGCCGCGACGCCGCGGACGATCAGCGCGAGGCGGCGCGGGGTGGCGTAGCTCTCGATGCTTTCGAACGGCAGGTTGAGCGCGTTGAGCCGCGCCTCGAACAGCGCGGCCAGATCGGCGCGCGCCTTTTCCTGCATGCGGGCGGGAATTTCCTCCGAGCGGAGTTCGAGCAGGAAGTCTTCGGTCACGGCAGTCATACCGTCCACTCCGGGTATTTGGCTTGCCAGGTGGGCGTCATGTGCTGAATCCACGCTTCGCAGCTGCCCTTGGCGAGGTCGCGCACGCGGCCGATATAGGCCTGGCGCTCGGCGACGGAGATCACGCCGCGGGCCTGGAGCAGGTTGAACAGATGGCTGGCCTCGATCGCCTGCTCATAGGCGGCGATGGGCACGTTGTTCGCCAGGCAATTCTCGCACTCGGCCACGGCCTTGCGGAAGCCCTCGAACAAAGTCTCGGTGTCGGCGACCTCGAAATTGTACTTCGACATCTGCTTCTCGTTCTCGAGAAACACGTCGCCATAGCTCACGCCCTGGTCGTTGAAGGCGAGGTCGTACACGCTGTCGACATTCTGGATGTACATCGCCAGCCGCTCGAGCCCGTAGGTGAGCTCGCCGGCGACGGGCTTGCAGTCGAAGCCGCCCATCTGCTGGAAATAGGTGAACTGGGTCACCTCCATGCCGTCGCACCAGACTTCCCAGCCCAGGCCCCAGGCACCGAGCGTGGGCGATTCCCAATCGTCCTCGACGAAGCGGATGTCATGCTTGGTGAAGTCGATACCGATCGCGGCGAGGGAGCCCAGATAGAGGTTCTGCAGGTCGCTCGGGCTCGGCTTCAGGATCACCTGATACTGGTAGTAATGCTGGAGCCGGTTCGGGTTCTCGCCATAGCGGCCGTCGGTCGGGCGGCGGCAGGGCTGGACGAAGGCGGCGTTCCACGGCTCGGGGCCGAGGGCGCGCAGGGTCGTCGCCGGGTGGAAGGTGCCCGCGCCCATGCGCATGTCATAGGGCTGGAGGATCACGCAGCCCTTCTCCGCCCAATAGTCATGGAGCGTGAGGATCATGCGCTGGAAGCTGAGAGGCTGTGCCATAGGCCTGCGCTTTGGCGTCTCCTCTCCTGACGGTCAATGCCGGTGCTGGATCGTGCAGGCTTTCGCGGCTACCGCTTCGGGATGACCGGTAGCCAAGTGATACGCCGCCTGATCCCCGCGCTGATGGCGCTAACCCTTTGGGGCTGCGGGCAGAAGGCGCCTGCCCCGGCTGAGAAGGCCGATCCGGCTTTGTGGGTGGTCAAGGACCACGACACCACCATCTACCTGTTCGGCACCGTCCATGTCCTCAAGCCCGGCATCAACTGGTTCCAGGGCGGGCTCAAACAGGCGTTCGACAAGGCCGACACGCTGGTGCTCGAACTGGTGATGCCGCCCGATGCCGAGATGCAGGCGATCGTCGCCGAGTTGGGCACCGCCGCCGGTGGTCCGCCGCTGACCGAGCAGCTGCCCGCCGCCGAGGCCGGGAAGATGCGCGCGGCGCTGCCCAAATTCGGCATGGCACCCGATTCGCTCGACCGGGCCGAGCCGTGGCTGGCCGCGACGCTCCTGTCGGTGCTGCCGCTCAAGCAGCTGGGATATGACGACAAACAGGGCGCCGAGCTGACCCTGACCAATGCCGCCAAGGCCGCGGGCAAGAAGCTGGAGGGGCTGGAGACCGCACGCCAGCAATTGGGGTATTTCGACGCCCTGCCCCTGCCCGCCCAGCGCAAGCTGCTGGTCGAGACGATCGACGATTTGCCCGAGGCCGGGACCAAGATCGACCAGGCCGTCACCGCCTGGCGCAAGGGCGATGCCGATGGGCTGGCCCGGCTGGTCAATGCCGACATGGCCTCCGCCCCCGAAGTGACCGAGGCGCTGCTCGTTCGCCGCAACCGCAACTGGGCCGACTGGATTTCCCAGCGAATGCAACAGCCTGGCACGGTGTTCGCCGCCGTGGGGGCCGGGCATCTGGCCGGCGATGCCAGCGTGCAGGCGGAGCTGGCGAAGCGCGGGCTGAAGGTGGAGCGGGTGCGATATTGAGCCCTCCCGTTCCCCGGCGAACGCCGGGGCCCAGGGTTTCTCTGCCGTCCCGCTTTTGACCCTGGGCCCCGGCGTTCGCCGGGGAGCAGCAAAGGTGAGGCTTCCACACACAATCATACACTCAAGTGCGCAAAGGTTGCGCGGTTGCTTGACTCCGGCCCGATTACTATTTAACCAATAGGTTATATAGCTAAAAGGTTAGATATGGACGCCCTGAGCAATACCTTCGCCGCCCTGGCCGATCCCACCCGCCGCGCGATCCTGGCGCGGCTGGCGCTGGGAGAAGCCAATGTGGGCGAGATCGCCCAGCCCTTCGCGATCAGTGGCCCGGCGGTGACCAAGCATCTCAAGGTGCTCGAACAGGCCGGGCTGATCTCGCGCAGCCGGGTGGCGCAACAGCGCCCCGCCAGGCTGGAGCCCGAGGCGCTCAGGGCGGCGAGCGAGTGGCTGGGCGAATATCGGCGGTTCTGGGACGCGAAGTTCGATGATCTGGACGCCTATCTGGCGAAACTGCAGACGGGAGAGACGGAATGAACGCGAATGTTGGCATTGGCCGGGAAGTGACGATCGACCGCGTCTTCGCGGCCCCGCGCGAACTTGTCTTCGATTGCATGACCCGAAGCGAACATCTCGAAAAATGGTGGGGCCCGCACGGGTTCGACGTGCCGTTCTGCGAGAGCGATGCCCGCCCGGGCGGCAGTGTCCGCATCGATATGCGGGGCCCGGAACCGTACGGTACCAACCCGGTGCAGGGCGAGTTCGAGGTGGTCGACCGGCCCGAACGGCTGGTGATGGTGCTGCGCGGCTTTCCCGGCGAGGACGGCAGCTGGGGGATCGAGCACCGCACCACCATGGTCTTCACCGACGCGCCCGAAGGCGGCACGCGCATGCAGATGTCGACGGTGGTGCTGCAGGTGAGCGAGGCGCTGCTGCCGGCGCTGGACGGAATGCGCGAAGGGTGGAGCCAGAGCTTCGAGAAGCTGGAAACGCTGCTGCGCCAACTTTAGGGACCAGTGCGCATCATCCCGGCGAAGGCGGGAATCCATTCAGGCTGACGGTGCGGCGCTTTCCGCACGTTCAGCGGCAATGGATCCCCGCCTTCGCGGGGATGACGGTTATGGGATGCATGGCGACTCTCCTTGCTTTCCCCTGCCCCCTCCGCTATGCGCGCGCCTTCCGTGCCAGGGTCATCCCTGGAGGCCTGGCCGGATTGAACTAACTTTAGCTGATTGGAACGACACATGAGCGATACGCTTACGCTGTCGGCCGAGACGCGCGAGCAGGTTGGCAAGGGAGCCTCCCGCGAGCTTCGTCGTAATGGCCGCGTCCCCGCCGTAATCTACGGCAACAAGCAGGACCCGAAGAGCATCCACGTCGAGGAGCGCGAGCTCTATCGTCTGCTGATGACCGGGCACTTCTTCAATTCGGTCGTCATGATCAATGGCGAGCGCACCCTGCCCAAGGACGTGGCTTTCGACCCCGTCACCGATCGTCCGGTGCACGCCGACTTCCTGCGCATCAGCGAGCACGCGACCGTGCACGTGAACGTGCCGATCGTCTTCACTGACGAGGAAGAGGCCCCCGGCCTGAAGCGCGGTGGCGTCCTGAACGTCGTCCGTCACGAGCTCGACCTGGTCGTCGACGCCGCCGAGATCCCCAGCGAGATCACCATCTCGCTCAAGGGCCTCGAAGTCGGCGATTCGCTGCACATCTCGGCAGTGACCCTGCCGAAGGGCGCGACCTCGGCGATCACCGACCGCGACTTCACCATCGCGACCGTGGTTGCTCCGTCGGCGCTCAAGTCGAGCGAAGGCGACACGACCACGACCGAAGCGGCCGAAGGCGAGGAAGCCGGCGAGTAATCGCCCCTTTTCGAACTACGGCTTCAAAAAATCGCCTCCGCATCCTAGGTGCGGAGGCGATTTTCGTTTGAGCAGGAATTGAGATGCAGCTGTGGGTCGGCCTGGGCAATCCGGGCCCGCAATATGCGATGCACCGGCATAATGTGGGCTTCATGGCGGTGGACGCCATTGCCGAGACCTATGGCTTCACGCCCGAGAAGAAGCAGTTCCAGGGCTGGACCCGCGAAGGGCGGATCGGCAGCGAGAAGGTGGTGCTGCTCAAGCCGGGCACCTTCATGAACGAGAGCGGCCGATCGGTGCGCGCGGCGATGGACTTCTACAAGCTCACCCCGGAAGACGTGACGCTGTTCCATGACGAGCTCGACCTGGTGCCGATGAAGGTGAAGGTGAAGCGCGGCGGCGGCACCGCGGGGCATAACGGCCTGCGCTCGACCGACAAGCATCTGGGGCCGGACTTCCGCCGCGTGCGGATCGGCATCGGCCATCCCGGGCACAAGGACCGGGTGCACGGCTATGTGCTGGGCAACTACGCCAAGAACGAGCTCGACCCGCTCGCCGACATGCTCGGCGCGATCGCCGCCGAGGCGAGCTGGCTGGCGGCGGGGGACGATGTGCGGTTCATGAACGACGTGGCGATGCGACTGCAGGATTGATTGCCGCCAGCGGTTGTCGATGCAGCGGGACCCCGGCTCAAGGCCGGGGTGACCGAGATCGTCAGCAGAGATAGTCGGCCAGTTCCGGGGCGTCGCCCGGCTGGCCTGCCTCCACCCAGGCGAGCTTGCCGGTGAGGAACCCCAGCGCGGTATCGATGGCGGCGCGCCGCTCCTCCAGCCGCGCGATCTGCTCGCGCAATATCTCTGCGGTCCGTTCGGGCGAGCCGGCGCCCGCGCGATATTCGGCATTGAGATCCGCGATCTCGCGCAGCGAATAGCCCAGCGATTGCTGGAGCCGGATCATCCGCGCCGCCGTAACCTCCGCCCGGCCGAAGAGCTGATAGGGATTGGAGCCCCCCTTCGCGCTGCGCTCCGGCCGCAACAGGCCCTTGGAGACATAGAAGCGGACCGTCTCGGGAGACAGGCCGGTTACACTGGCGAATTGCGAGATCAGCATCGGAAAAGCGCCTTGACCCTGTACTAAGCTACGCACTTATGGGCGGGGCTCCTCGAAATTTGGAGTCCTTTCCGCCATGACCCCTCCCCCTTCCCTGCCGCAGTTGCGCCTGGGCGCCGATGGCCCGCTCATCGGGGCGCAAGGCCTTGGCTGCATGGGCATGAGCGAATTCTACGGCGCGACCGATGAAGCCCAGGCCCGCGCCACGCTGGAGCTGGCGCTCGAACGCGGCGTCACCCTGTTCGACACGGCGGACATGTATGGCCTGGGCGCGAACGAGAAGTTCCTGGCGCCCTTCCTGCGCGCGCATCGCGGCAAGGCGCTGATCGCCACCAAGTTCGGCTATGCCCGCACCGTGGAACGGCCCGATGACTGGAGCCTCGACAATCGTCCGGCCTTCATCCGCACCGCGGTCGAGAACTCGCTGCGGCGGCTCGATGTGGAAGCGATCGACCTCTACTACATGCACCGGCGCGATCCCGCCGTGCCGCTGGAGGATTCGGTGGGGGCGATGGCGCGCCTCGTCGAAGAGGGCAAGGTGCGCTGGCTGGGCCTGTGCGCGGTAAGCGCCGGAGAACTGGAGGCGGCCCATGCGATCCCCCCCATCGCCGCGCTGCAATCGGAATGGTCTGTCTTCACCCGCGGGATCGAGGCCGAGGTCGCGCCGGTCGCCGCCCGGCTGGGCGTGACGCTGGTGCCCTATTCGCCGCTGGGGCGCGGGATGCTGACCGGCCGCGACTTTGGCGCCGCGCTGGCAGCGGGGGATGCGCGCCAGCATTTCCCGCGCTTCTCGGCGGACAATCTGGCGGCGAATGCGCGGCTGGTGGCGGAGATCGAGCAGCAGGCCGACGCGATGGGCGCGACTCCGGCGCAACTGGCGCTGGCATGGCTCCACGCAAAGGCAGCGGCGCTGGGCGTGAAGGCCGTGCCGATCCCCGGCACGCGCAGGCCCGCCCGGCTGGAGGAAAACCTGGCCGCGCTGGCGCTGCATCCGCCCCGGGAGGCGCTGGACGCCCTCGATACGCTTGCCGATGCGGTGCAGGGCATCGCGATCTGAACAAATCCGCCGGGAGAGCCGGTTGTGCCTTGCCTCAGGAGCATGGCCGGCTATCCCCGCGCTCCATTTCATCGAAGAGGAATTTCATGCCGGTCACCGGAGGATGCCGCTGCGGCGCCGTACGCTACACGATCGATCTCGAGGCACTGCCGCTCAGCTATGCCTGCCATTGCCGCGACTGCCAGACCTGGAGCGGCGGCGGCTTCGCGCTGCACGCGCTGCTTCCCGAGACGCTGGTGACGATCTCCGGCGAGGCTGCCGATTTCCGGATCGGGGCGGACGAGGCCATGGCATCCGAGCATATCGGCTGCCCGGCCTGCATGACCCGCATCGCCAATCGCAACAGCGCGGTGCCGGGCATGGTGATCCTGCGGGCGGGAACGCTGGATCGCAGCGACGAACTCACCCCGGCCGCGCATATCTGGACGAGCCGCAAGCAGCCCTGGCTGGACATCGGCGACACGCCGCACTTCGCGGAGACACCCAGCCCCGCGCAATTCGCGCAGGCGCTCGGCCTGGGCCAGTGACGGGATGATCGGTCGCCCGCTGCAGCGCGGCCGATCAGAGTTCCGGCCGGTAAGGCTGGAGCAGGCCCAGCCGGACCAGCTGGGCGAGCAGCGCGCCGATCTCGGCTTCGGGGTGATGCGCGAAGCGGGCGCGGAGCTCCTGGACGCTGACCGCCGGGCGGGACAGCGCATAGTCCGCGGCATCGGCGATCGGGCCGAGCGGCTGGTCGCCGGCGCCGGTGCGCAATGTCGCGCCGGTCTCCAGCCAGGCGACCGAGGCGGCGCGATCGGTGCGCGCGTAGAAATCGAGCATCGGCCGCTCGGGCAGCGCGAGGTCCCGGCCGGGGGCTGCGAGCTGGCGCTGGCGGAGCGTCACTTCCTCGAGCAGCGCGCGGCTGCGCGCGAGCTCCGACAGCCGCGCGCCGAGGGCCGCGAGCTGGCCGGCCAGCGCCTGTCCGTCCTGGGCGCGGGCATCGGCGAGATAGGCGCGGAAGGCCGGCTCGCGCAGCGCCATGTCCTGGAGCAGCTCGAACAGCAGCTTGCCCGAATGCGGGGTGATGCCGAGCGTGAGGTGGAGCGATTCGGTGGAGCTGGCCAGCGCATCGTGGAAATAGCCGCGCGGGATATAGAGCACGTCGCCGGGACGCAGCGTGACGTCCATCAGCACCGGCCCCTTGGCGGCATCGATCCGCGCCTGGGCATCGTCGCCGGTCAGCGGCTCGAGCGGATTCTCGGCGCGATTGGCATAGATCCGCCAGCGCTTCTCGCCGACGCAGTGGATCGCGAACACCTCGTGCAGGTCGCAGTGCGAGGCGAAGGCCTGGATGCCCTGGAAGGAGCAATAGAGATTGGCCTCGACCCGCGCCGAGAATTGCCGGGCGAGCGCATCGGTGAGCGCGCGGATCTCGGGCGCGACCTGCTCGACCGCATCGGCGACCAGGCTGGCGCCCATCGCCAGGAACATCTCGACCTTGGCCGGATCGGCGAACCGGCGGGTGCCGCCGCGGCCGGGAACCGCGTCCATGTAGAAATCAGGCGCGACCGGCGCGCTGTTCAGCAGCAGCTTGATATGCTCCGGCCCCCAATGGGTCCGCACGCCGAGCAGCTGGTTGAGCCGTTCCCAGCCGATGACGGCCGCGCGGTTCGATCCCGCGGGCGCGGGAATATGGACCGGCTTGCGGCCCCAATAATCGGCAAGGAAGTGCTCGGGCGCCAGCGGCGCGATCAGCTCGGCGAGTTCCACCCGTGCACGCTAGCGGGTGCGGGCGCCGTTTGTCGATGGCGCCGACGCTGGTGGCGATCTCGGTCGGCGCGTTCGACGCAGAAGAAGCGGGACCCAGGGTCGAGCCCGGGGTGACGGAGAAAGGGGCACAAACAAAAGGGGCCCCGGCGAACCGGAGCCCCTTTCCTGTTTTCGCGACGTTGCCGGCTTACTTCTTGCCGACGACCACGCCGATCAGGCGCTGCTGGGCGCCGCCGATCGTGCCCGAGGCCGAGAAGACCACGCCGACCTGCTCGCCCTGCGAGCCGAAGAAGCCACCCGCCAGCGTGCCGGTGAGCGGGCTGGTGTTGGTGAAGCTGCCGGTCCACTGGTTCTGGCCGACCGGGATCGCGCCCTGGGCAGTGAAGTTGGCATAGGCGACCGGGGTACCGCCGCCGGCCGGGATGGTGCTGAGCGTGAAGGTCATGTCGACCACGCCGGTGGCGAAGTTCACGCTGGTGGTCACCGTGCCGCTGACCTTGTTGATCGCGGTGCTGGTGCCGCTGGTGCTGACCAGACGGCCGGTCATGCGGCTGGTGTACGACACAGTGCCGGTGGTCGGCATGTCCGACGTCGCGGTCGAGAAGCCCCAGGCGGTGTAGGCGAGACGCTTCTGGCCCGCGGTCGAATCGCCGCGCCACCAGTTGGCCCAGCTGACGCGGCTGAGCGCCAGAGCGGTGTCGCTGGTCGGCCCGACGCCGGTGCTCGACACGGCGGTGACCACGTTGTTGAGATACTCGACCTGGTCGAACTTGCCCGCGGTGGTGGTGTCGTCGCGGCGGAAGACGAACTCGGTGTTGGCCGGGACCGCATTGGCGGAGAGCGTCGCGGTGCAGGTCTGGCCGGTCGGCACGCAGAAGCGCGCTTCCTCGGTGTTCTCGCGCATCACATAGGTGCCGGTCGCGATCGCGGTATCGGTGGCGAGGCGCACGCGGCTCGACAGCGTTTCGGTGTTGGCGGCGCCGAGGGTGACCGCGCTGGTCGCCGGATCGCCGGTGTAGCTGGTCGCGGCGCTGAAGGTGTAGAACTCGGTCGGCGCGGTCAGCGGGAAGCTGGCATAGGTCGGCGACGCGGTGGGCGTCGGGGTAGGCGTGGCGGTCGGCGTCGGAGTCGCGGTCGAGCTATTGCCGCCACCGCAGCCCGACAGTGCAACCGTCGCGGCAAGCGCGCTCATGAACATGTGACGGCGAATCATTCCCTGCTCCTCAAAACACACGGGCACCGAAAGGGGTTTGCCCCTGTACCCCAGATGAATGGCCCTCAGTCAAGCCATGCCGGTTCCGGCTAATCCGGACCCAATACGGCGCTTTGAGGGCCTTGGAAAACGAAACCGCGCATGTCGGTGTTCGTCCTCCGTCGTGACGGAGACGGAGCCGCGGCGGACGTTCCGCAAGCCCGTGCTGGCAAAAGCGGCGCTTTGCCTCTATCGGGCGCCTTTCCCCAATTCACTGGAACAGGCTTCACATGGGTTTCCGCTGCGGCATCGTCGGGCTTCCGAACGTTGGCAAGTCCACGCTCTTCAACGCGCTGACCGAGACGGCGGCTGCGCAGGCGGCGAATTATCCGTTCTGCACTATCGAGCCGAATGTCGGCAATGTCGCCGTGCCCGATCCCCGGCTGAACAAGCTGGCCGAGATCGCCGGCTCGCAGAAGATCATCGAGACGCAGCTCGGCTTCGTCGACATCGCCGGCCTGGTGCGCGGCGCGAGCAAGGGCGAGGGCCTGGGCAACCAGTTCCTCGGCAATATCCGCGAGGTGGACGCGATCGTCCATGTGCTGCGCTGCTTCGAGAATGACGACATCCAGCATGTCGACAACAAGGTCGATCCGATCGCCGATGCCGAGACCGTCGAGACCGAGCTGATGCTCGCCGACCTGGAGAGCCTCGAGAAGCGCGTGCCGAACCTGCAGAAGAAGGCGGCGCAGGGCGACAAGGAGTCGAAGGTCGGCGCGAGCGTGCTCGGCCAGGCGCTCGACCTGCTGCGCGACGGCAAGCCCGCCCGCCTCACCGCGCCGAAGGACGCCGACGAGGAGCGCGTGTTCAAGCAGGCGCAGCTGCTCACCGGCAAACCGGTCCTGTACGTGTGCAACGTCAACGAGGAAGACGCGGCGAACGGCAACGAACTGTCGGCCAAGGTGTTCGCCAAGGCCAAGGCCGAGGGCGCCGAGGCGGTGGTCGTCTCGGCGGCGATCGAGGCCGATATCGCGACGATGCCGGTCGAGGACCGCGCCGAGTTCCTCGGCGAGCTGGGGCTGGAGGAGACCGGCCTCGCCCGCGTGATCCGCGCCGGCTACAAGCTGCTGCACCTGCTGACCTTCTTCACCGTCGGCCCCAAGGAAGCGCGCGCCTGGACGGTGGACGAAGGCGCCACCGCGCCGAACGCCGCCGGCGTGATCCACAGCGACTTCGAGAAGGGCTTCATCCGCGCCGAGACGATCGCGTACGACGATTTCGTCGCGCTGGGCGGCGAAGCCAAGGCCCGCGAGGCCGGCAAGCTGCGCGCGGAAGGCAAGGCGTACATCGTCAAGGACGGTGACGTGATGCACTTCCTGCACAGTTGAGCGTTAGGCCCATCGCTATCCACTGAGAGGGGAATTCGATGGGCCTGTTGGACAAGTTGCTGGGGCGCGGCGCGGCGGAGTCCGAACCGGCGGCGCAACCGCTGCCGGCAGACGATGAGGGCGTGCTGGTCAACGCCTATGCCACCGTGCGCGACCTGCCGCCGCTGGGCTTCGCGCATGTATTGCACAACCGGCGCGACCTGTCCGATCCCGAGCTGGCGCCGCATCTCGACGGCTTTACCGGCTATGTGATGGGGCGCGGCGACGGCCAGATGACCGCGGCGCGCTATCATCTGTGGCGGCATATCCAGCGGGTGCGCCACCAGATCAGCTTCTCGGTGGCGGCCGACGCGTTCGGCGAGATCGCGCAATGGGCGCGCGACGCCAACGCCGTGTTCTTCCTGCCCGACGGTTCGGTGCGCGCGCCGGACGGGGCGGTGCTGATCGACGGCGCCGGTGCGAGCGATCCCGCCGCCGCCCTGCCCTACCAGCCCGACGCCGTGGCACGCCGCGAACACACGCTGGCGGCCCTCGCCGGGATCGAGCCGCGGCCGCCCGCCAGCATGCCGCCCGCGCTTGGCGAGGCCGAGGTGGTGCTGCGCCCGGCGGCGGCGGTGCTGCGGCGCGCGTTGGCGCTGACTTGCGTGGCAGTCCATGCCGAGAATCTGGGTGCCGGCGACGACGACATCCGCCCCCGGCTGCGCGAGGCGAACCCTGTCGGCATGGCATCGCTGACCCCGGAGGAAGCGGCCTTCCTCGAGGCCGACGCCCCCGATGCGCAGACCGTCAGCAAGATGGGCTGGCGCTACGAAGCGCTGAACACGCTGCTCTGGGCGCTGGGCAATCCGGCCGGAAAACTCGACTCCAGCGACCAGATTGCCGATGCCGGCACGCTTGCACGCGCCGTACTCGAGCTCGCAGAGGCACCGGCGGCCGATCCGCAGCTTCGCCCCGTTCCGGAGATCCTCGATGCGCTCGACCGGACCTGGCGCCAGCACTGGATCGTCCGCCAGGCACACCAGCAGGGGACCCAGCCCGAGGGGCTGAGCCCGGACATCATCATGGAACGCCATGTCGCGCTCAACTGGCTGACCGGGTTCCAGCAGGCGCGCGGCACCGAATGGGACGATATCGACACGCCGAGCTGAGCGGCCCTCAGGGCTTCCTCGCGCCCGGCAGCGTGGCGAGGCGGGCCTTGGGGATCTTGAGGACCATGCCCGCGGCACGGCCCGGCACCGCGCTGACCCGATATTCGGCGGCGGTGCCGTAGATCTGGGCGATGTCGGCGGGCGACAGGCCGTACTCGGCCGACAGCCAGGCGAACATGCTCGACGAGGCGGTGCGGAATGACGCGTCGAGCGAGCCGTCCATGCCGATCGCGACGAGGTGGGTCGACGTCTCGATGCGGACCTGGCCGGCGCTCTTGCCGCGGACGAGATCGACTTCGACCTCGACGTCCATCGACGTCTCGAGCGCGTCGCCGGTGGTCTCGCCGTCGCCCTGCGCCGCATGCGCATCGCCGAAATAGAGCAAGGCGCCAGGCACCGCGACCGGGAGATAGACGGTTGTCCCCTCGCCCATCTCGTTGAAGTCCATATTGCCGCCGAACCGGCCGACATCGCCCGAGCCGGGCGCGGGCGAGCGGGCATCGACCGCGACGCCGATGCCGCCGAGCATCGGCCTGACCGGCACCCAATAGCCCTTGAGCGCATCGCCCGGCGCCTCGGGCGTGGCGATGCCCTTGTCGCGGTCGAGTCGCCAGGTGACCGGCTTGCCCGTCCCCGCCAGGCGGACCGCGGTGCGCGCGTCCTGGCCGCGCTCGGTCATGCCGTTGGTACTGATCGCGGTATCGCGGTTGAGCCGGAGCTTGCGGATGCGGACGACCAGCGTGTCGCCGGGCATCGCGCCGTCGATATAGAAGGGACCGGTCTGCGGATTGCCGGGCGCGGCGCGGCGGACGCCGTCCGCATCGATGCCGGCGGCATCGATCGTGCTGGTGTGGATCGTGTCGCCCGGATTGACATGGAGCGCGGGCGGATTGGACGGCGAGAACTCCCGGTAGAAACGCGTCGGCACGAATTCGTGGCGCATCGGCGGCCGGGCCGCGGGCTCGGACGGGCGCTCGGCGGTAAAGCGCAGGCGGTGCGGGATGCGCTTCGGCTCGGATCCGTCGACCAGCAGCATCTCGCCGGTGATCCGCCCCTTTACCAACCGCGCGGTGACATCCTCCGAGCCGCCGACGCTGTCCCTGGCCAGGAAGCGGATCTCGTTGCCCTTGACCGTGCCGGTGAGCACGTCGCCGGTCAGGTCGCCGGTGATCGTGGCCCCGTCCTGCCTGAGATTGAGCGTCCAGACGGTGGGCGTGCCGAAATAGTCGACGGTGACGATCCAGCGCCCCGCGACCCGCTCCTGCGCCTGCGCCGCTGCCGGCATCGCGCAGACCAAAGCCGCCGCACTCCACAAACCACCCCGCATATCGCCCTCCCTGCGACTTCGTTTCGATGAAGCAATGGTTTGAAGACTGAACTTCAAATGAACCGCGGGCGGGTTCGCGACGGCACGGCTTGCGCTTGCGGTGGCACGCGGGCCAGATATGCGCCATGCGCCGCCCCTCCCCCGTCCCCGTCCTTCGCCAGCTGGGCATCGTCTCGGGTTTCGCGGTGGCGGGGCTGAGCCTGGCCTATCTGCTGGTACTGGCGATCGGGCTGGCGACGCTGCCCGAGCGCGACGCGCCGATCGGCCAGCCCTGGTTCGGGGCGATGGAAATACTGATCCTTTTGCTGGTGCCGTTCCTGCTCGGGCTCGCCACCGCCGTGCGCGGCACCGGGCTGGCGCCGCGCTTCACCCGGCCCGCCTTGCCCCTGATGGCCGCCGCGCTGGCGTTGACCAGCGTGGTGCATCTGTCGATCCTGGCACTTGGGGCAGAGGACGCCTTCGCCTGGCCGAGCCTGCCCTATATGCTCGACATCCTCGCCTGGGACGGCTTCTTCGCGGTTGCCGTGCTGCTGATGGCGCCGGCGTTTCGCGGCGAGGTCACAATCTACCGGCTGCTGCTCGGCAGCGGCGCACTGGCGCTGCTCGGACTGCTGGGGCCACTGAGCGGAGTGATGCCGCTGCGGATGATCGGGGTGATCGGCTATGCGCTAGTGTTCCCGATCGCGGCGGCGCTGATCGCGCGCTGGTTCAGCCGGTGGCGGCCGGCAGCGCAAAGCTGACCGGCGCGGCATCGACCCGGCCGGGCAGCGCCGGCATCGTTCCGTCGCGCAGGAAGCGCATCGTCGCCGCATCGAGATCGGGATGATCGCGCAGCAGCCGGCCATTATGCTGGCCGCGATGCACGATCAGCGTGCGGGCATTGGGAAACCAGGGCAGCACATCCACCAGATTCTCGACCGGGGTGTTGGCGTCCCAATCGCCCTGGACAAACAGGATCGGCGTCTCGTCGCGCACCGGCAGACGGAAGGCGTCGCCAAGATCGGCGGTGGGCCAAGCATCGGCGGTAGCGGCATAGGAAGCGAAATTCCACGGGCCGAGCATGTCGAGCGCCGGGTCCGCCTGGATCTGCGCCCAGCGCGCCGCAGTGACGCCGGTTGCAGTGTCGATCAACGGGCCGATCAGCGCGGTGGTGCTGGCCTTGCGGGTCTCGGCTTCCTCGGCGGCCCAGGCCTGGTAGCGGCCATGATAGGCGTCGATCACGAAGGCCGGCCATTTGCTCGCATCGACGACATGGCTGAACAGCGCGCGCTGATAGTCGCCAAGGCCCAGCACCACCTTGCCGGTGCCGGGCAGCTCGACGGTAACCGGCGCGGCGGCGAGGCGATCGCGCACCGTGCGCGCCGCCGCGATCAGCCCGCCCTTGGGGATGAAGGGCTTGAGCGCCGGATCCTGCTCGGCCTCGAAGGCGACGCGCTGCATCACCGCGAAGACATGGGCCGGCATGTCGTACCCGTTGGCGAGCGGCTCGACCAGGGAGATCAGCCCGCGCGCGACCGTGCCCGGATGGCGCTTGAGCACGGCAAAGGCCCATTGCGAGCCGAAGCTGGCGGCGGTGAGGCTGATCCGGTCATAGCCGAGCGCGCGGCGGACCGCGTCGACATCATCGGCGCATTCGGCGATCGTGTAGCCGGCCAGGTCGTGCCCCGAATTGGCGGCCACCGCCCCTTCGGCCAGCTTGCGCGTGACCGCGATCTCGTCCTCGATCCGGCTGGGCCGGTCGAGCGGGGCGGCGGGATAGCGCAGCTCGAGCATGTCGCCGCGCAGCGTGTAGCCGCGCTGTTCGACGATCACGAGGTCGTTGGTCTCGGCATGGTCGAGCCACATGCGCAGCCGGCGCTTCGCGCGCGGGCTGGGATCGCCGAGCGTGTCGAGCAGGGTGACGCCAGGGCCGCCGACGAGGAGGAAGATCGGCGGCTGGTTGCTCGGCTTCGTCGCCTTGATCCGCAGCACGCCGACCGTGATGCGCTTGCCGTCGGGCTTCGCGCGATTTTCGGGAACGGTGATCGCCCCGACCTCGTAGCGGACCGGGCTGCCGTCCGAGGCGGTCTCGGTGCCGGGGGCGAGGGTGAGCGGGCTCTGCGCCGCCGCGGGCGGTGCCGCCGCCAGGCCAACCGCGAAGACCAATCCGAGCAGCAGCCGCATCCACCCCTCCCCTGTTTCGAGCATCGTGACGCAGCCAAAATGAACGGGAGGTTAGCCGGCGATTTGCTCGTCCCGTCCCGTCGATGGTACGACTTACCGCCGCAACATTTTGCTGTCAGGGGCCCCGACATGCGCTGGTATTCGAAGATCGCCGCCGCGGCCCTTGCCGCCGTCCTCCAGGCCTGTGCCACGGCACCCGTCGCCGCACCGCCGCCCGCCGTGGCACCGGCGGTTACCGAGCAGCGCGCGCCGGTGACGATCCTCGTCTCGATCGACGGCTTCCGCAGCGATTATCTCGATCGCGGGGTGACGCCGAACCTGTCGCGGCTGGCGGGGGGCGGCGCGACCGGGATCATGCACCCGAGCTTCCCGTCCAAGACCTTCCCCAATCACTGGACGCTGGTGACCGGCCTCTATCCCGACCATCACGGCATCACCGCCAACAAGATGGAGGACACGGCGCGGCCGAAGGAAGTCTTCACCATGCAGAGCGACGACCCGTTCTGGTGGAACGAAGCGATGCCGATCTGGGTGGACGCGGAGAAGGCGGGCATCCGCACCGGTACCGAATTCTGGCCGGGATCGAACGTCGCAGTGGGCGGCGTGAAGGCCGACAAATGGCCGTACAAGATCGAAGGCGGCACGCGGCCGAGCGACTGGGCGCAGTTCAACCAGGTCATCACCGGCGAGCAGCGCGTGAACGCGATCCTCGACTGGCTGCGGCGGCCCGCTTCGATCCGGCCGAAGTTCCTGACGCTCTATTTCGACACGGTCGACAGCGCCGGCCATAGCTACGGCCCCGACGACAAGCGCACGACGGCGGCGGCTGCCGATGTCGACAAGCGGATCGGCGAGCTGGTCGACGGGCTCGCCGCCTTGGGCCAGCCGGCGAACCTGGTGATCGTCGCCGACCACGGCATGGCGCAGGTCAGCGGCAAGCGCGCCATCTCGATCAACAACCTGGTGAAGGCCGAGGATTACCATTTGGTCGAATCCGGCCCCTATCTGAGCCTGATCCCGACCCCGGGGCGCGAGGCCGTGGTCGAGAAGGCCCTGCTCGGCAAGCACGACCATTTCGAATGCTGGCGCAAGGCCGAGATCCCGGCGCGCTTCCATTACGGCACCAATCCGCGCGTGCCGGCGATCTTCTGCCTGGCCGAGACCGGCTGGCAGGTCGGCGAGAAGGATATCGATCCCGACCAGATCGGCGGCAATCACGGCTTCGACAATCTCTCGCCCGAGATGAACGCGCTGTTCGTCGCCAATGGCCCGGCCTTCCGGGCGGGGACGACGGTGCAGCCCTTCGTCAATGTCGACATCTATCCACTGCTGCGCGACCTGATCGGCCTGCCGCCCAAGGCCGGGGTGGACGGGAATGACGCGCCGTTCCGGGATGTGCTGGTTCGGTAGGTTTGAGTCATCGCCCTGGCTGCTCCCCGGCGAAAGCCGGGGTCCAGGGTCACAGGCGATACGGCAGAGAAACCCTTGGCCCCGGCGTTCGCCGGGGAACTGAAGAGATTTGACGCCCCCCTCTCACAAAGGAGGGCTTGCACCCTATCGGTTTTCATCCGAAACTGATTGCATGCTCTACTGGGAAGACATGCAGGTCGGCAAGAAGCGGAGCTTCGGCCGTTATGAGGTCACGCGCGAGGAGGTGCTCGAGTTCGCGCGCAAATATGATCCCCAGCCCTTCCATCTCGACGACGCGGCGGCGGCGCAGACGCATTTCAAGCGGCTGGCGGCGAGCGGCTGGCACACCTGCGCGATGACGATGGCGATGACGGTCGCCGAGATGTCGGTGGTACCCCAGGCGAGCCTGGGCGCGGCGGGGATCGACGAGCTGCGCTGGCTCAAGCCGGTCTATCCCGGCGACGTGCTCCGGGTCGAGACCGAGGTGCTGGAAGTGACCCCCTCGCGCAGCCGGCCCGAGATGGGCAGCCTGAAGAACCAGACCACCACCTTCAACCAGCATGACGAGCCGGTGCTGCGGTTCACCGGGCTGGTGCTGATGCGGCGGCGGCCGGCGGAGCAGGCTTAGCTCCCCTCCCTGCAAGGGAGGGGCCGGGGGTGGGTGGATGACCGCGTTACGGCCGCCATTCCACCCAGCCCAACAGTATCGCCAAGCCTCCACCCACCCCTAGCCCCTCCCTTCCAGGGAGGGGAATTCAGGGGATCAATGCCCGTCGAACGCCACCAGCGCATGCACCGCGATGCCATCGCTGCGCAGCGCGTCGGCGCCGCCCAGCTCGGGCAGGTCGACGACGAACGAGGCCTGGACGACTTCGGCACCGGCCTTCTTGAGCAGGCGCACCGCGGCACGGGCGGTGCCGCCGGTGGCGATCAGGTCGTCGACGAGCAGCACGCGGGCGCCCGGGGCCAGTGCATCGGCATGGATGGCGATCCGGTCGGTGCCGTACTCGAGCGCATAATCCTCGGCGATCGTCGCGCCCGGCAGCTTGCCGTCCTTGCGGACCAGCAGCATGCCCGCGCCGAGCTTCACCGCCAGCGCCGCGCCGAACAGGAAGCCGCGCGCCTCGATGCCCGCGACCAGGTCGATCTTGCCTTCCACGGCCGCCGCCATGCGGTCGATCGTGAGCCCCAGCCCCTCCGCATCGAGCAGCAAGGTGGTGATGTCGCGGAACATGATCCCCGGCTTGGGGAAATCGGGGATGGTCCGGATACGCTGCCGGATATCGTCATTCATCGAAACGGACCCTTCGAACACTGATCTGAACACAGCAATCCCGCCCGGGCCGAGCCAGGGCGGGATTGCGTTGCTTCGTCTTGTACCGCCGAAGCGGGATCAGTGCTTAACGCCTGCCCACACCGAGCGATAGGCGCCATAGGTCAGGAAGGCCGCAAAGATCAGGAAGCCGAGCACGGCGAAACCGGCCTGGCGGCGGGTCTCGAGCGTCGGCTCCGCGGTCCACACCAGGAAGGCCGAGACGTCCTTGGACATCTGGTCGACCGTGGCGCGGGTGCCGTCCGAATATTGCACCTGGCCGTCCTGCGTCAGGGGCGGCGGCATCGCGATGTTGAGGTTCGCGAAATAGGGGTTGAAGTGCATGCCGTCCGGCGTCTTGGCGAATTCCGGGAACTTGGCCAGCGCCTCGGCCGAGGGCTTCTTGTCGTAGCCGGTCAGCAGCGAGTGGACATAGGCCGCGCCGTCATGCCGCGCCTTGGTGATCAGGCTGAGGTCCGGCGGGGTGCCGGTGCCCGGATAATAGACCTTGGGGAAGCGATCCGAGGGCACGTTGTCACGCTCGCCCCAGGTGCCGCCCTTCTCGTCGAACACCGGCTGCTTGGTGCCCCAGTCCTTGGCGATCTTCTTCACCTCGGCCTCGCTGTAGCCCAGGTCCTTCAGGTTGCGGAAGGAGACCAGGTTGAGCGAGTGGCAGGTCGAGCAGACGTCCTTGTAGACGAGGAAGCCGCGCTGGAGCTGGGCGCGGTCGAACTTGCCGAACGGCCCGTCCGAGGCGAGCTTCAGCTCCTCCGGATGCTTGTGCATGGCGTGCTCGGCGGTTTCCGCCGGCGGTTCCTTGATGACGCCGCGGACCGAGCCGTAGAGCGCGATCAGCAGCACGACGATGAAGGCACCGCCGACCAGGAACTTGATCGATTTGATGAACAGCGAAGTCATGGTTCCTGGTCCCCCTTACGCGCCGGTCTTGGCCAGCACGGCCTCGGTGATCGAGCCCGGCAGCGGCTTCGGCGTCTCGATGCTCGAGATGATCGGCACGATGATCAGGAAGTGTGCGAAGTAATAGGCCGCCGCGATCTGGCTGACGATCACGTAGAGCGGCTCGGCCGGCGAGCCGCCGCAATAGCCGAGCACCAGCACGTCGAACACCAGCACCCAGAACGCCACCTTGTACATCGGGCGATAGGCACCCGAACGCACCGGCGACTTGTCGAGCCAGGGCAGGAAGAACAGCAGCAGGATCGAGCCGAACATCGCCAGCACGCCCCACAGCTTCGCCGGGAGGATGAAGTCCGCGGTGAAGGCGCGCAGGATCGCGTAGAACGGCCAGAAATACCATTCGGGGACGATGTGCGCCGGCGTGGAGAGCGGGTTCGCCGGGATATAGTTGTCCGGGTGGCCCAGATAGTCCGGCGCGAAGAAGATCAGCACCGAGAACAGGATCAGGAACACCACCACGCCCAGTCCGTCCTTCGCCGTGTAATACGGGTGGAACGGCACGGTATCCTGCTCGCCCTTCACTTCCACGCCGGTCGGGTTCGACGAACCCGGGATGTGGAGCGCCCAGATGTGGAGGATCACGGCGCCCGCGATCACGAAGGGCAGCAGATAGTGGAGCGAGAAGAAGCGGTTCAGCGCGGCATCGTCCGGCGCATAGCCGCCGAGCAGCCATACGCGGATCCAGTCGCCGGCCACCGGGATCGCCGAGAAGAAGCCGGTGATCACCTGCGCCCCCCAGAAGCTCATCTGCCCCCAGGGGAGCACATAGCCCATGAAGGCGGTGGCCATCAGCAGCAGGAAAATCACCACGCCGAGCAGCCACACCATCTCGCGCGGCGCCTTGTACGACCCGTAATAGAGGCCGCGGAACATGTGGATGTAGATCACCACGAAGAACATCGAGGCGCCGTTCGCGTGGGCGAAGCGCAGGAACCAGCCCGCGTTCACGTCGCGCATGATGCCCACATTCACGCTCTCGAACGCGCCTGCGGCCGAGGAGTGGAAGTGCATCGCCAGCACGATGCCGGTGATCAGCTGACAGACCAGCGCGACCCCGGCGAGCACGCCGAAGTTCCACCAGTAGTTGAGATTGCGCGGCACCGGATAGCCGGCGCCGACGGCGTTGTAGACGAAGCGCGGCAGGGGCAGACGCGAGTCCACCCACTGCATCACCGGGTTCTTAGGCTCATAATGCTTGGCCCAGGGAAAGCTCATCGCGCTCTATCCTCACCCAACCACGGCGATAGCGCCGTTGATGTTATATTTTGGAACCTCGAGGTTCTTCGGCGCCGGGCCCTGGCGGATGCGGCCGGCAGTGTCATAGGCCGAGCCATGGCAGGGGCAGAAATAGCCGCCGAACGGCCCGCGATTCTCGCCCTCGCCCGCGCCCAGCGGCACGCAGCCGAGATGGGTGCACACGCCCAGCGTGATCAGCCAGTTGGTGTGATCCTTCGCCGTGCGCTGCTCGAGCGTCTGCGGATCGCGCAGCGACGAGACAGGCACCGCGTCCGCGGCGGCGATCTCGGCCGGCGTCAGGTTGCGCACGAACAAGGGCTGCTTGCGGAAGCTGGTCTTGATCGCCATGCCCGGCTCGATCTTCGACAGGTCCACCTCGGTGGTGGACTGCGCGAGCACATCGGCCGACGGGTTCATCGAATTGACCAGCGGCAGAACCACGACGCCCGCGCCCACAGCCGCGACCGAAACGGCGGCATATTGGAGATAATCGCGACGACGGGGATTCTCGGGACCGGCCAGATCGGCTTCAATTGCCATGTTTACCCCTTGCACTTCGGACTTGCCGCGGCGAACGCGCGGACAGAACGTAAAGCTCAACACGGGCGCTAAGGGCCCCCTCGTTGCCCTTCGATGTCCCCCGAATAGGCCAGCCGAGGTGATAGACGGCGGCTGCGCGCTTCCGCAACAGCCTTTTTCAGCGGCTTGTTACGCAAGGGAATAGAACGCTAGGAGCAAAGCCATGCGACTAGCCCTGTTCGAACCCGATATTGCCGGCAATGTTGGCGCCGTGCTGCGACTTGGAGCCTGTTTCGACACGCCCGTCGACCTGATCGAGCCGATGGGATTCGCGTGGAACGACGCGGCCTTGCGCCGCGCCGCCATGGATTATGGCGGCCAGGCCGATGTCGTGCGCCATGCCGATTTCCACGCATTCGCCGAGAAGCTGCCGGACCGCGTGATCCTGTTCACCACGCGCGGATCGATTCCGCTCAACCAGGCGCGGTTCGAGCCGGGCGACACCCTGCTGTTCGGCTCCGAGGGGCGCGGCGCCCCCGATTACGTCCATGAACGCGCCGATCTCGCGGTGCGCATCCCGATCCGCGCGGGCCTGCGCTCGCTCAACCTAGCCGTGTCCGCGGGCATCTCGCTCGCCGAGGCACTGCGCCAGACCGATGGATTCCCCCCGCAATGATCGCACCCGACGAGCAGCAGCAGCGCGCCCGCGCCTGGTTCGAGGAACTGCGCACCGCGATCTGCACCGAATTCGAGGCGATCGAGGCCGAGGCCGGATCGGACGCCAGGTTCGACTATATCGCCTGGGACCGTACCGATCCCTCGGGCGAGCCCGGCGGCGGCGGCGTGCGCGGGGTGATGAAGGGCAAGGTGTTCGAGAAGGTGGGCGTGAACGTCTCCACCGTCGGCGGCAGCCTGGAGGGCGATTTCGCCAAGTCGATCCACGGCGCCGGCGAGGACCCGAAATTCTTCGCCACCGGCATCAGCCTGGTCGCGCACATGGCCAATCCGCATGTGCCGGCGGTGCACATGAACACGCGCTTCCTGACCACGACCAAGCGCTGGTTCGGTGGCGGGGCCGACCTAAATCCGCCGGTCCCGTACGAGGAAGACACCGCCGAATTCCATGCCGCGTTGCAGGCGGCCTGCGACGCGCATGACCCGGCGCATTATCCGCGCTTCAAGGCCTGGGCGGACGAGTATTTCTACATCCCCCACCGCAAGACGCATCGCGGGGTGGGCGGGATCTTCTACGATCACCTGGAAGGCGCCGGTGACGAAGGCTGGGAGGCGAATTTCGCCTTCACCCGGGATGTCGGCCGTGCGTTCCTCGACATCTATCCGCGCATCGTCCGCAAGCGGATGGGGATGGACTTCACGCCCGAGGACAAGCAGCGCCAGCTCGAATGGCGCGGCCGCTATGCCGAGTTCAACCTGATCTATGACCGGGGGACGCTGTTCGGGCTCAAGACCGGCGGCAATATCGACGCGATCCTGATGAGCCTGCCCCCGATGGCGGCGTGGTCGTGATTCACGCTGCTCTCCCTCCTCTCGTCATCCCCGCGCGGGCGGGGATCCAGGGTTGCAGAGCGACGTCCTTCGTGACTCTGGATTCCCGCCTGCGCGGAGATGACGGAGTGTGGGACAAGGCCAGCACATGGGCCTGATCCCGGTCGCCGACGACCAGATCGCCACCGTAGTCACCGCGCTCGAGATGCTGGCGCGGCCGCGGCCCCGCCCGCTGCCCGATTCGCCGCTGCGGCTGGTGCGCTGGCCGGCGCCCGACCCGGCCAAGTACCGCGCGCTGTTCCGCCGCGTCGGCGAGCCCTGGCTGTGGTTCTCGCGGCTGGTGATGGCGGAGGACCGGCTGGTCTCGATCATCCAGGACCCGAAGGTGCATGTGTTTGCGGTGGTCGACCGCGCCGGCATCGAGGTGGGCATGCTCGAGCTCGACTTCCGGGTCGAGGCGACCTGCGAGCTGGGGTTCGTGGGTCTCATTCCCGAGCTGGCCGGCAAGGGCCATGGCGGCTGGCTGATGGCGCATGCGCTGATGCTCGCCTGGACGCCCGAGGTCACCCGCGTCTGGGTGCACACCTGCACGCTCGATTCGCCCGGCGCGCTCGGCTTCTACCGCAAGCATGGCTTCGTCCCCTACAAGCGCACGGTGGAGACCTTCGCCGATCCGCGGCTGGCGGGCGCGCTGGCGGCGGATGCCGCGCCTCAGATCCCCTGCCTGGGCGCGCCGGCGAGCCGATAGGCGGCGACGCGGATCAGCGCGAGCGCGGCCCAGGCCGCCCCGCCGATCAGCGCGCTGACCAGCCACGATACCGGCGCGATCGCCTGCACGCCGCCGATCAGGCCGGCGATCGTGCCGAGGATGCCCCCGGCGATCAGCACCAGTCCCAGCGCCAGGAAGAAGATCATCGAGGCGAGGCCGAGCAGCGCGAAGCCGGTCACCCCGGCGCTGCGCCGCCAGCCTTCGCGGAAGGCGCCCAGGATTCCGATCGCGGGATCGGCCGCGAAGGCCGGGCCGGCCAGCCAGGTGCGCACCAGCATGTAGAGGCCGGGAATCACGAACAGCGACAGGCCGAAGGAAAAGAGCAGCCCGGCGATCGTGTTGAGCACGAAGAAGGCGCCGAAGCGCTTGAGCGCGAGCAGCAGCACCTGCCCCAGGGTGCGGCCGTCACCGCGCAGGAACAGGTTGAAGATCGCGAAGCTGCCGAAATCCATCACCAGGCTGATCGCCAGGATGGTCAGCAGGTTTGCGTCGTAAAAGGCCATGATGGCCTCGCGCAGCTTCTCGGCGTCCTGGGTGGCGGGCAGCTGCAGCCCCGATACGAGCAGCACCGCGCCGAGCATCGGCACGACGAAGAACATGCCCGCCAGGGCGATCAGCAGCTCGCGCTCGGCGCGGAACAGGGAGACGGCATCGAGGAAGATGCCGCGGCTGGTGAGGCTCATGCGAGGATCAGCCCCTCGCGAAGCCCGGCCTCGGCCGTGAGCGCGAGATAGAGCTTGGCGGCGAAGGCCGGGACCAGCACGGTGAAGCCGGTCTGCACCGCGGCGACGACGATCGAGGTGAGCACCCCGGCCAGCGAGATGCCGTCGGCCGCGCCGCCAGCGACCAGGGCGAAGATGCTGCCGAACACCATGTTGGCGGCCAGGATCGAGACCCAGGAGACCAGTGCGTAGAGCAGGATCACTCCGATCAGCGCCCAGGTCCTGCCGCGGGTGAGCTTCCACGACTGGCGCAGCGCCGAGAACATCCGCTTCTCGCGCACGATCACCGCATTGGTGACGAACAGGCGCGCGCCGAGCCACAGGATCAGCGCGACCAGCACCAGCAGGTAGAGCGCGATGCCGCCTGCCATCTGGGTGCTGAGCGAAGTCAGCTCGCCCCGCGCGATCGCCATCATGTCATAGCCGGCGAGCTGGAGCGCGATCGGGATCGGCATGGCGAGCACGAACATGCCGACGAACAGCGCGACCGAGACGATCAACGCCGGCAGCAGCCGCGCCCGGCCGATCGCGCCTGCGCCACGCGCCTCCGCCATGTCGAGCGCCATCGCGGTGATGGTGAGCGATCCCCAGAGCGACAGGATGCCGAAGGCGAGCTGGACGAGATAGAGCGACAGGACCAGCCCGGGGCCGGCGCTGGCCTTGGCCGCCTGGAAGCTGCCCTCGATCGAGGCGGGCACGAAAAAGGCGAGCAGCGCCACCGGCAGGATCGCCCCCAGATTGTCGCTCAGAAACTCCGCCGTCCGATCCCAGACGGTGCCCATCTTCGCCATGCGCCCGATGTCCTCCCTTTGCCGGGGTGTTAGCCCGCGCGCAGTTTATTGCCAATGCTTGCGGAATCGCCCGCGGATGCGCAATTCGCACGCATGACCAAGGATATCGAATGGCGGGTCGCGCCGGAGCCGATCGAATATGGCGCCGCGCTCGCCGAAATGGAGGCGCATGTCGCCGCGCTGACCGCCGGCACCGCCCCCGAACGGATCTGGCTGCTCGAGCATCCGCCCGTCTACACCGCCGGCACCAGCGCCACCGATGACAGCGAGCTGGTCGATGCGGCGCGCTTCCCGGTGTTCCGCACCGGGCGTGGCGGGCGCTACACCTATCACGGGCCCGGCCAGCGCATCGGATATCTGATGCTCGACCTGCGGAACCGGAAGCGCGACGTGCGCGGCTATGTCCATGCCGTCGAGGGCTGGGTGATCGCGGCGCTGGGCGAACTGGGGATCGAAGCGTTCCGCGCGGAGGGCAGGATCGGCATCTGGACGCTCGACCAGGCCGGCCAGGAAGCCAAGATCGGCGCGATCGGCGTGCGGCTGCGCCAATGGGTGACGATGCACGGCTTTGCGATCAACCTGTCGCCGAACCTCAATGATTTCAATGGGATTGTACCCTGTGGCATCCCCGATTTCCCGGTCACCAGCGCCGAGGCGCTCGGCAGGCCGGTTACGCCCGGGCAATTCGATTCGGCACTGCGCGCCACATTTTTGCCATTTTTGAACGCTCTCTCGTGAGCGCAGGTCAAATCGAGTCTTGAGGGGTTTGCCCGAACCGTCTAATGTCCACTCCGGTTTGGGTATTAAACGGCGTATCCGTAATCCAGATCCATAATCTAGGGAGCTTTCTACATGCGTGCAGTCATTTCGAAGATCGTTGCAGGTTCGATGATCGCCGGCGCGGCCCTCCTGGCCTCGGCGTGCACCAGCAACGAGTCGACCAACGTGACCAACACCACCGAAGTCGTTCCGACCGAGAACGTGACCACCGACACGATGGTCACCAACATCGACGCCGCCGCCACCGAGAACGGCGCCGTGGTCGAGAACACCACCACCGTGACCACCAACACCACCAACGCGATGTAATTCGCGCTCGGTCGAGTGTTTGATGAAAGGGCCGTCCGGGCGACCGGGCGGCCTTTTTCTTTATGCTTTTCCTATGCTTTTGCGATGAAATGCCGCGATGGCACGGATGGACGGCAAAAAGGGGCTTCAACGCGGACTCGGAACACCGTAACCCGTTGCCACGGGGTTAACTGGTAGTTTTCGAGGGCAGCATGTTTGCTTCGCGTATCGCATTGATGCTGGCCGGGGGGATCGGCCTGTTCGTTTCCGCACCGGCTTCGGCGCAGTTCTTCCTCAAGCCCGCCAATCTGGAGAGCGGGCGCGTGACCGGTTCCGAGCCGGGCATGACCGGCCCGGCGCTGCCTGGCGCCACCCCGGTCGAGCTGCAGGCCGCGCTCGCCTGGAACCTGCGCGCCGCGCTGAACGTCGCCGCGCTCCAGTGCCAGTTCGAACCGACGCTGCTTTCGGTCGACAATTACAATTCGCTGATCAAGGATCACGCGATCGAGCTGCGGGACTCATACGCTACGCTCGAGAAATATTTTGCAAGAACGTACAAGAACAAGAAGCAGGGCCAGCTTGAACTCGACAAGTATGGCACCCGCATCTATTCGGGCTTCTCGACTGTTCAGGGCCAGCTTTCTTTCTGCCAGACTGCCGCCGCAATCGGCCATGATGCGGTGTTCGTGAAGCCTGGCAAGTTCAGCGAACTGGCGCAGGACCGCATCAAGGAACTGCGCGCGAGCCTCGGCCCCTGGGGCGAGCAATATCGCCCGTCGGGCTATGTCGTCACCGGCATGTACGGCGTGAAGCTGCCGCCCTTCGGCAACGACAAGTGCTGGAAGAAGGGCCAGTACCAGGTCAAGAAGTGCGGCCCGCTGCTGCTCAACTGAGCTAGGCCAGCCCGCTCGGCAAATTTCGTCACCCCGGCCCTGTGCCGGGGCCCACTGGGCCTCTTACACATCGCTTCGAGCCCCTTGCTGCTCGCCTGCCTCGCGGTGGATCCCGGCACAAGGCCGGGATGACGGCTGGGGGCAGAGGCAACCGCCGGGAAAGTTACCGCAGCCCCAGCATCTTGTGCGTCTGCAGCGTCAGCCGCCATTTCGGCCGTTCCATCGCGAAGGCGATCGCGGCCTCGATATTCTCCTGCGCCGCTGCGCTGTCCATCGGCTGGATCAGGAAATTGGCGAAGTCCCAGCCCTCGATCGCCGCGACATCGGTGCCCGGCTGCGGCCAGACCAGCTTGAGCTCGTCGCCCGAGCGCTGGACGACCTCGCTGCCCGCCTTGGGGCTGATGCACACCCAGTCGATGCCGGGATGCGCGGGAAGCGTGCCGTTGCTCTCGATCGCGATGCGGAAACCGCGGGCGTGGAGCGCATCGACCAGTGCGTCATCGACCTGCAGCATCGGCTCGCCGCCGGTGAGCACGACGAAGCGCTTCTCCGCCCCCTCGCCCCAGAAGCCGAGCACGGCGTCGGCCAGCGCATCGGCCGTGGCGAACTTGCCGCCGCCCAGACCGTCGGTGCCGACGAACTCGGTGTCGCAGAACTGGCAGATCGCACTGGCGCGGTCCTGCTCGCGGCCGGTCCACAGATTGCAGCCGGCGAAGCGGACGAACACCGCGCGGGCGCCGGCATTTACCCCCTCGCCCTGCAGCGTGAGGAACATTTCCTTGACGCTATAGGTCACGTCAGGCCCTCGTTGCGTACTTCGTCGGATCGGCGATGCCCGCCTCTTCGAATCCCTTGGACCGCAACCGGCAACTGTCGCACAGCCCGCAATGCACGCCACCCGGCGCCGGATCATAGCAGGACCAGCTGAGCCCCATGTCGAGCCCGAGCCGCGTGCCCTCGCGGACGATATCGGCCTTGGTCATGTGCTGGAGCGGGGCGCGGATATGGAAGGGCTCGCCCTCCACCCCGGCCTTGGTCGCCAGTTCGGCGAGCCGCTCGAAGCCCTCGATGAACTCGGGGCGGCAATCGGGATAGCCCGAATAATCGAGCGCGTTGACGCCGATATAGATGTCGCGGGCGCCCGAAGCCTCGGCCCAGCCGAGGGCGAGGCTGAGGAAGATGGTGTTGCGCGCGGGCACATAGGTGACCGGGATATCGTCGCCCACACCGTCCTTCGGCACGTCGATATCGGCGGTGAGCGCCGAGCCGCCGAACGCGCGCAGGTCCATCGGCATCACCACATGGCGCTCGGCGCCCAGGGTGGCGGCGATGCGGCGCGCGGCGGCCAGCTCGACCTGGTGACGCTGGTTATAGTCGAAGGAAAGCGCGAACAGGCGATGCCCCGCCTCGCGCGCGAGCGCGGCGGAGATCATCGAATCGAGTCCGCCGGAAACCAGTACAATTGCAACGCTGTCGGTCATCGACGCGACCTACTCCGGTTTTTGCTGCATGGCAAAAACGACGCAAAATGGGCCGCCCGAGAGCGGCCCAGTTTATTGGGAAAACCCATGCCAGAGAGGAAAGTGCTCACGAGGAGCGATGCCACGGTAGCCCGGTAGCTGTGAAAGAAGCGTTAAGCCCGGTTCAGCCGCAGCTGCCGGGCGCGCGACGCCCTTCATATTCCTGCTCGAAGGGTGCACCATCCAGCACGCCCTGGGTTTCGATGCGGACCAGCCGCGGCGTCTCAACGGTTACCGTGGTGCGGCCCTTGCCGCGGCCGGTGCAGGTATAGACCACTGTCGCCTGGTGCGTGTCCTGGCTGACGACGAACTGCTCGCACGGTGCCGGGCCATGAGCGATCTGGATGAAGCTGTTCGGATTGGTGAAGCAGACCTTGCGCTCGGTGCCCAGCCGCTCCTTGAGCAGCCACTGGCCACGCTCGATCTGCGTCAGGACCGACTGGGCTGCGGCGCGATGCGCCACCGCCGAGCCATCCCCGACCATCAACAGTGACGCGCCGGCAAGTGCCGCGCACATCATACGCCTGAACAACATCACAAGGTCCTCCCGTCACGGCCCCGGAGGCCCGCGCCCTTCGCACCGATATGGCGGTGTTGCAGCGAATTACAACGCCGGTGGAACGAAATCGCTGAGGTGAATCGAGAACTTGCTGGAGCAGAATGCGCAGTCGACGGTGATCACGCCGTTCTCGTCAGCCATTTCCGCGCGCTCCTCCTCGGGGAACTTGGAGAGCACCTGGGTGATATAATCCCCGTCGCAGCGGCAATTGTTGGCGAGCGTCGAATCGGAGAGGATGCGCACCTCTTCCTCCTCGTTGAACAGCCGCCAGACCAGGGACTCGAGCGGGATCGCCGGATCGGCGAGCTCGTCCACCCCCATGGTCATGCCGAGCGCCTCGACATGCTCCCACTCGGGATGATCCATGCGTGCATGCAGCCGCTCGCGCCCGGCCTCTCCCTCCGGCAGATGCTGGAGGAACAGGCCGCCCGCGACCCACTGGCCGCTGGTCTTGTCACGCTGGGCACCCAGGCGGACCACGGTCGGGATCTGCTCGGACTGGAGGAAATAGCTCTGTGCCGCCTCGGCCAGCGAGGCGGTATCGAGCGGCACGATGCCCTGGTAGCGCTCATTGGTGGCCGGCTGGTCGAAAGTCACCGCCAGATGCCCCTTGTTGAACAGGGCGAACAGCGACGGATTTTTGCCCAGCTGGGACAAGCGGAGGGAATCGAACTGCACATAGCCGCGCAGGTCACCATTCTTGTAATCGCACACCAACAAGTTGACGATTCCGCCCTGGGTCTGCGCTTGGAGCGTCAACTGGCCCTGCGCGTCCTTGAGCGTCGTGCCGAGCAGCGCGGCGAGCGTCAGCGCCTCGGCCAGCAGCCGCTCGATCACCGGGGGATAGGCATGCGCCGCCAGGATCTCGTCCAGCGCCGGCCCCAGCCGCGTGACGCGGCCACGGGTGTGGCGAGCCGGAATGGTGAAGCCGACCGCGCGATCGAGGTCGGTGGTGGGGGCGGTGTTGGTCACGTCGAAATCCTCGCTGCCCGGCGCATAGGCCGGGATGCCGCATGTGGCACGTATTTTCGGAAAGTTGCGCGCTATGTAGGGCGCCGCGGCGCCGAAGCAACTCAGCCGGCCTGCCCGCGCTCGCGGTGCATGAACCGCGTTAACCAATCGCCGCTCACCAGCGCCACGCCGACCGCCAGCGCCAGCATGCCCAGCAGCCACGCGCCGGCGCCGATCAGGACGCGGTCGTCGATCTCCGGATAGTTCGGGACATAGTCGGGCCGCGTCACCCAGACGACCAGCGAGCAGGCCGAGCTGAGCAGGACAAGCCAGATCCCCAGCCGCTGCACCCAGCTTCCACGGCGATCGAAACGCGTCAGCACCAGCACCGCCAGCGGCGCCAGCGCACCACCGTCCCAGTTGAACTCGATATGGGCCAGCGCCCGCGCCAGCGGCACCCCGCCGAGCAGGAACCAGGCCCAGCGGACAAGCTGCGCCACCAGCAGAAGCGCGGCCGTGATCCGGATCGCGGTCACGGCCAGTACCTCAGCCGATCTGGCCGAAACACCAGCGCAGCACCGCCTTTTGCGCATGGAGACGGTTTTCCGCCTCCTGCCAGATCAGCGACTGCGGCCCGTCGATCACCGCGTCGACCACTTCCTCACCGCGGTGCGCGGGCAGGCAGTGGAGGAACTTCGCGTTCGGCTTCGCGGCGGTCATCAGCGCCTCGGTCACCTGGAACGGCATCATCGCGGCGAGCTTGGTCTCGGCATGGGCCTGGCCCATCGAGATCCAGGTATCGGTGACGATGATGTCCGCGCCTTCCACCGCTTCCTGCGGCGTGCCGACCACCTTTGCCCGGCCCTTGCCGCGCGCAAGGTCCTCGTCGCTGGGCTGATAGCCCTGCGGACAGGCGGCGACCACGTCGAAGCCCATCAGCCCACCGGCCTCCATGATCGAGGCGAGGACGTTGTTGCCGTCGCCCAGCCACGCGACCTTGAGCCCCGGCAGCACGAAGCCGGCCTCGAGGATCGTCTCCATGTCCGCCATGATCTGGCAGGGATGCGAGGCATCGGTGAGGCCGTTGATTACCGGCACGCTGGCATATTTCGCCATGTCGACCACCTTCTGGTGATCATCGGTGCGGATCATGATCGCGTCGCAATAGCCCGAGAGGATGCGCGCGGTATCGGCGATCGTCTCGCCGCGGCCGAGCTGCATGCTGCCGGCGTCCATCACGATCGAGGTGCCGCCCAATTGGCGGATCGCCATGTCGAACGAGACGCGGGTCCGGGTCGAGTTCTTCTCGAACACCATCGCGAGGACGTGGCCGGCGAGCGGGGCGTCGGCATCGACCTTGCCCTTGGGCCAGCCGGCGCGCGCCTGCTTGCGGGCGATCGCATCGTCGAGCATCGCCTGGATGCCGGCGGTGCCGGCGTCGGACAGATCAAGGAAATGGCGGGTCATATTCAAATCCTCCCCCAGCTCGCCTGGGGGAGGGGGACCGCCGGCCGAAGGCCGGTGGTGGAGAGGCTGCGCCGAAGGCGCGGAAGGCCGCTCCATATCCACGCCGCTGCGCGGCGCCCCTCCACCATGCTACGCATGGTCCCCCTCCCCGAGACAAGCTCGGGGAGGAATGGTTCTTCAGTCATCGCTCGGCGGGGCGAACGAACGCGCGCCTTCGCTCAGGCGCTCGATGCACTCGGCGATATGGTCCTCGTTGATCACCAGCGGCGGCAGCACGCGGAACACGTTCTCGCCGGCGGCGACGGTCAGCAGCCCGTGATTGTCGCGCAGATGCGCCACGAAATCGCGGCTGACCACCGAGTCCTTCATCTTGATGCCGAGCATCAGGCCCTTGCCGCGGATCTCCTCGAACAGGTGATCGTGATTGGGGATCATCTGCTCGAACGCCTGGCGCAGGCGGTCGCCCATCTTCTCGACATGCGGCAGGAAGTCGGGCTCGAGCATCACGTCGAGCACCGCCTGGCCGGCCGCCATGGCGAGCGGGTTGCCGCCATAGGTGGAGCCGTGCGTGCCGATCACCATGCCCTTGGCAGCTTCCTCGGTCGCCAGGCAGGCGCCGAGCGGGAAACCGCCACCGATGCCCTTGGCCACGGTCATGATGTCCGGCGTGATGCCGTAATGCTCATAGGCCCACATCTTGCCGGTGCGGCCATAGCCGCACTGGATCTCGTCGAGGATGAGCAGCAGGCCATGCTCGTCGCACGCCTTGCGCAGGCCCTGGATGAATTCCGGGGTGCCCGCGGTCATGCCGCCTTCGCCCTGCACCGTCTCGACCAGGAAGCCGGCGGTCTCGCCGTCGATCTTGGCGAGCGCGCCCTCCAGATCGTTGAACTTCACATAGTCGAAGCCCGGCAGCAGCGGCTCGAAGCCGTCGCGCATCTTGGGCTGGTCGGTCGCCGAGATCGCGCCGATCGAACGGCCATGGAAGGCGTTCTTGAAGGTGATCAGCTTGTGGCGCTGCGGGTTGCCGTTGACATAGTGATAGCGGCGCGCGGTCTTGATCGCGCACTCGATCGCCTCGACTCCCGAATTGGTGAAGAACACCGTGTCGGCGAAGCTGACGTCGATGATCCGCTGGGCCAGCGCCTCGCCCTGGGGCGAGCCGTAGAGGTTCGACACATGCATCAGCGTGGCGACCTGGTCCTGCAGCACCTTGGTCAGGTGCGGATGGCCATGGCCGAGCGCGTTGACCGCGATGCCCGCGGCGAAGTCCAGATACTGCTCGCCGCGCTCGCCATAGAGATACACCCCCTCGCCTCGCACCGGCCGCACAGCGCACCGCGGGTAAACGGGCATGAGCGGGGTGATAGTCATGGGAACATACTCCTCTAGGAAAAGCTCGAAACGAGACTCCAGAAACGACAAAGGGCGGCCTATCGGGACCGCCCGAGGCGGGTGTTTACGTGGGGTGGCCGGGAGAGGTCAATAATCGTTTGGGCGAAGGGCATGCCGGGGCGTTATCGGCACAACCGCAAACGCCAAAACCGTCATTCCCGCGAAGGCGGGAATCCATTCAGGCTGGCGCTGCGGTCCCATCCGAGTTCAGCGCCAATGGATCTCCGCCTTCGCGGGGATGACGATGGAGAGGAGCGCACTACGCGCCAGCCCTCAGTTCTTGATCTTCCAGCCGCGGCGCAGCAGCGCGTAGCAGGCGAAGCCCAGCGCGATGTCGAGGCCGAGGATCACCAGGCTGCCGACGAGGATCGGCGAATCGGCGACGCCGATGAAGCCGTAGCGGAAGCCCGAGATGATGTAGAAGAACGGGTTGGCGTGGCTGATCGCCTGGAAGGTCGGGGCCAGCCGCTCGACCGAGTAGAAGGTGCCCGAGAGCAGGGCGAGCGGGGCGACGACGAAGTTGGTCACCGCCGCGGCGTGATCGAACTTCTCCGCCCAGATCGAGGTCATCACGCCCATCAGCGACAGGAACAGCGAGCCGAGGAAGCCGAACCACAGCACCGCCCATAGATGCTGCGGCCAGACATCGACGCCCCACAAGGCCATCGCGAGCCAGACCGTGCCGCCGACGCAGAAGGCGCGGGTGACGGCGCCGCCGGCCAGCGCGGTCAACATCTCCAGCGTCGAGAGCGGCGGCATCAGATAGTCGACGATCGTGCCCTGGATCTTGCCGACGAGCAGCGAGAAGCTGGCGTTGGCGAACGCGTTCTGCAGCATGCCCATCACGATCAGGCCGGGCGCGATGAATTCGGCGAAGTGAATCTCGTGGTGCTGGACGCTCACCATCCGCCCGCCGCCGCCGAGCGCGACGGTGAAAATCACCAGGAACAGCAGCGTCGTGACCGCCGGTGCCCAGATCGTCTGGAGCTGCACCTTGAAGAAACGACGCACCTCCTTGATATAGAGGGTGCGCAAACCTCCCCAGTTGACGTTGCGGATAACCGGAACGCCGGGCTCGGGGAGCTGTTGACCGAATTCAGGCTGGCTGCTCATCGCGCGTTCGCGTAACCGCTGCACGAGCCGACGGCAAGGTGAAGGAAGAGAAGTTTTGAGCTGGACCGAAGAGCGGATCGATACGCTGAAGAAGATGTGGGACAGCGGCCTGACCGCAACCCAGATCGCCGAGGAGCTTGGCGGGGTGAGTCGCAATGCCGTGATCGGCAAGGCGCACCGCCTGGGCCTGCCGTCGCGTCCCTCGCCCGTGAAGCCCAACGAGCCCAAGGCCGCGGCCGAGCCCAAGCCGGCGCCCGCGCCCCGCGCCGCAGCACCTGCGCCCGCCCCCACGCCGGCTCCGGCCCCCGCACCGCGTGCCGCCGCACCCGCGCCGGCGCCCGAATCGGCCGGTGACGACTCGGCCGAGCCCGCTGCGCCCAAGCGCGAAGGTCCGGTCCTCCGCTCGGTCGGCCCCGGTGGTTTCGTCCGCCAGAATCCGGGCGAGCAGGCTCCGCCGATCTCGCCGGCCCCGCCGCGCCGCCTGGTGCCGGCCAAGCCGAGCGACGCGATCGCGGGCAAGACCAGCCTGCTCGATCTGAGCGACAAGATCTGCAAGTGGCCGCTCGGCCATCCGGGCGAACCGGACTTCCACTTCTGCGGCGACAAGGTGAATCCGGGCTTCCCGTACTGCGTCGAGCATTGCGGCCATGCCTATCAGGCGCAACTGCCCCGCCGCGACCGTCGCCCGCCGCCGCCGCTGCCCTTTGGCGGCCCGCGCGTCCGCTAAGCCGTGTCGGCATTCCGTTCTCCCTGTTCCCCGGCGAAAGCCGGGGTCCAGGTTCGATGCACTGACGACGGCTCAGTAGCCCCTCGAACGACATTGCAACTGGGGCCCGGCCTTCGCCGGGGAACTGCCAGCTGTCGCAGCCTGAATGGCGTTGCGTCTAGCGTCAGGCGAACAGCTCGCGGTCGCGGATCTTGACCGGTACCGTGTAGAATTTCTTCCACCAGGGCGGCGTGCCGTCGGTGGGCGGGATCTTCAGTTCCTTGCGCTTGCCATGGGCCTGCTGGTCCTTGGCGGCGAGGCGGTATTGATAGGCGTCGAAGATGCGCAGCGCCTCGACCATGTAGCTGGTGGCAAAGCGCGGATCGCGGATCACCACCAGGTTCTCGCCATTCTCCATGTCGGCCGGGTAGGAGAAATTGTAGCTGCCGGTATAGACCCGCGCGCTCGGCTTGTTGAAATCGATCACCACGAACTTGTGGTGCATCTTGATGCCACCACCGCCGCTCGCCTCGCTGTGGAAGGGCTCGGGCACGCCCTTGGTGAGCGCGGCCGGGGAGACCGAGGCGGGATTGCCGTCGGGCTGCATCAGCTGCATCTCCTCGGTCTCGCCCACCGGCGCATTGGCGATGCCGTAGACGAACAGGTCGCTGCGTCCGGTCGCCTTGAGGATTGCCTTGGTCACATCCCCGCTGGTCTGGCTGAGGAAGGCGAGCGAGTAGAACAGGCTCGACTGGGCGCCGTCGATCGCCTGGCCGATGCTCTTCTGGGTCGAGCGCGCGGCATTGTGCGGGCTCATCGCGATCTCGGCGTCGAGCCCCTCCACCTGGAGCGGCCGCCAGGTCGCCGCACCGCTGGCGGCGAAACTGGCCGCGGTGCCGCTCCAATAGGCTTCGAAGGCATCGCGCTGCTGGGCGACGATCGCCTTGCCGGTGACGATCAGCGCGTTGTTCGCCTGGACGTAGAAGCCGCGCCACGAGAAGTTGGTCGAGCCGAGCACGACCTGCTGCACCGTCGGCCCATCGACCACGATCATCTTGTTGTGCTGGAGGTTGCCCATCTTCTGGCGAACCACCCTGGCGCCCGCGGCGAGCAGCACGGCGGCGGCGCGGCTCTCGGCCGAATGGGGCAGCCCCTTGTCCTTCTCGCCGCTGCCGCTGTCGTCGAGGATGATGCGCAGCCTCTCGCCGATCTTCGCCAGCCGCTCGATCAGCTCGGGCAGGTTGAGCTCATAGGCGACGACCATCACCTCCGCCTTGTCCTTGATCGCGGCATCGAGCAGGCCGACGATCCGCGCCCGCGCCTCGAACCCCATCCAGGCATAGGCGTCCTCGGCCTTGGGATGATCCGACTTGAAATCATTGCCTTCGTCCGCCCTGGCCGGGATCAGCTGCTTGAACCCCTCGGCCCCGCCATACCGGTCCACGAAGCTCTGCGACGAGACATAGCCGCGAGTGAAGGCGACGTTGATCTTGCCGGGCAACGTTTCGGCATAGAGCGAGATCTGCGCCTCCTGCGCCAGCCCGCGCGACAGCTCGCCGGCGGTGTTCATGAACAGCGGCGTGACCCGGTAGGTGAACAGGCCGTGGACATTGGCGATACGCGGGAAATGGATCCAGCGGAACGACTGGAGCGGCGCCTCGGTCGTCGGATATTGCTCGGGCGGCGCGCCCTCCGCGCTCGGCTTGTGGCGGCCGGGAAAGGCGATGCGGTTCTTGATCGCGTAGAAGCGATCGCCGTCGGGCGGGAGATACTCGACCGCGAAGCCGACGAAATCGAGCGGCGGCTCGCCGTGCCGCCAGTTCATCGCGATCAGGACCATGCCCTCCCCGCGGTGCAGCTTCAACGTGAAGGGCGCGACTGCGTTTCTGCCCTCGACCTGCCAATCCATCGTCATCGCAAGATCCCCCAAGTTCCCCGACGGCGCGCGGGCCAGGGACCGGAGGCGCCAAAGGCGCCTCGCACATGCCCTGGAACCGGCAGGCAAGGCCTAGCATGGCCGTTGGGTGCGCCCCAGAAACGATCCGGCCGAAACGGTGGCTAAGGGCCCGTCCGCCCGGCTCGGAACGCCGCCCCGAACCTCGCAAAAATACGCATATCCGGGGATTTGCGGGCCGTGGTTTACGCGTTGCTAACCGGCTCCGCGCTAGGCGCGGGGAATGAACCGTTTTGGAGTAAAGCTCGGCCGCCATGCCCTTGCCGCGCAGCTGGCGCTGGTCGGGCTGGCCCTGGTCTGCGCCGCCTTCTGGCCGCCGAGCCAGGGGCGGATGCTCCTTGTCCCGATGCTTCCCGGCACCGCGAACCCGATGCTGGTGCGCGCGATCGACGGCGGCGCGCAGCTGCTCGGCGGCGGCCCGCTGCCCGGCAGCATGGTCGTCACCGGCGCGCATGCCGCGCTGGCCGTGGCGCTGCGCGGCAAGGCGGTGCTGATCCTCGCCGCGCCGCCGGCGCTGTGCGGAGGGCCCGCGGCATGACCGAGATCGACCGCCTGCGCCGCCGCGGCGTCGAGCTGCTCGTCGTGGCGAGCTGGGCCATCGTCCTGGTCGTGTTCGTGCTCGGGCTGATGCTGCGCGGCAGCCAGCGCGAATGGATCACGCTGCTGCTCGGCGCGGCGGCCAATATCGCGCCGACCATCGTCGCGCTGCGCCACCGCTATGATTCCTCCGCGCGGATGATCGTCGGCACGCTCGCCGCGATCCAGCCCGCGCTCGCCGTCTATGCGCTGACCGGCCATGCCTGGCAGATGGACGCGCACATGTATTTCTTCGTCGCGCTGGCCGGGCTGACCCTGCTCTACGACTGGAAGCCGATCGCGCTCGCCTGCGGCCTGATCGCCGCGCACCACATCATCTTCCAGCTCGCCCTGCCCGCCTGGGTGTTCGAGGGCGGCGGCGATTTCGGGCGGGTGATCTTCCACGCCGTGGCGGTGCTGCTCCAGTTCGCGGTGCTCGCCTATCTGACCACCCAGCTCTGCCGGCTGATCGAGGGTCAGGAGATCGCCCGGGCGCAGAGCGACCGCTTCGCCGAGGATGCGACGGCGCGCCGGGACGAGGCCGAAGCGGCATTGCGCGCCGTGCGTGCCGCGGAATCGCGCGAGCGCGCCGAGCGCGAGCGGCGCGAGGCCAGCGAGCGCGGCGCCGCCGACGAGCGCCGGCGCGAGATGCTCGCACTTGCCACCGGCTTCCAGGAATCGGTCGCCGAGACGGTGCGTGACGTCACCCGCGCCGCCGCCGACCTCGATCGATCGGCGCATGCGCTCAACACGCTGGCCCACACCGCCAATGTCGAGATCGCCGCGACCGCGCATATCGCCACCCAGGCATCGGACACCGCCGGCGGCCTGGCCGACGGCGTCCGCCGGCTCAGCGCCTCGATCATGGCGATTGCGTCCAGCGTCGACCAGCAGGCGACGCTGAGCGGCGCGGCGCGCGGCGTATCGCGCTCGGGCGAAAATGCCGTCCGTGTGCTTGCCGACCGCACCAACACGATCACCGTCTTCGCCGAATCGATCCAGGAGATCGCGGCGCGCACCAACCTGCTCGCGCTCAACGCGACGATCGAGGCGGCGCGTGCCGGCGATGTCGGCCGCGGCTTCGCGGTGGTGGCGCACGAAGTGAAGGCGCTCGCCAACCAGACCGGGCACGCGACCGAGGAGATCCGCAACCTGGCCGGCACCGTCCGGAGCGGCGCGAGCGAGGCGCATGACGCGCTCGACGAGATCGCCGCGACCGTCGCCGAAGTCGCCGCCGCCGCCGAGGCGATCCGCGGCGAAGTCGACGGCCAGCGCTATGCCGCCGGCATGATCGAGGCGACCGCGCACGATACGGCCGCCGGCGCCACCCGCATGGCCGAGCGAATCGGCGCCGTCGCCAGCGTGGCGAGCGACACCGAGGCGCTGTCCGACCGCGTCTCGAGCGCGGCGACTGGCCTGTCCGAAGCTGCGATGGCGCTGGAGACGGCGACCGATCGGTTCATCGCGCAGCTGAAGGCAGCGTAGAGGGACACCCCCTTCGGCGAATACCTCGTCACCCCGGCCTTGTGCCGGGATCCACAGCGCCGCACCGACGGTCGCTCAAGCCTCTTGCCCATGGCTCGCCTTCCGGTGGACCCCGGCACAAGGCCGGGGTGACGGTATTGGCTGAGCGTCCTCCCCGATTAGCTTGCGCCGCTCACCGTACACCCCCTATACGTTCTCCATGGCTGCTGAAGACCTGTTCGCCGCGCCGGGCGTGCCCTCCGGAACCTATGACGCTTCCTCGATCGAGGTCCTTGAGGGACTGGAGCCGGTCCGGCGCCGGCCGGGCATGTATATCGGCGGCACCGACGAACGCGCGCTGCATCACCTTGCCGCCGAGATCCTCGACAATGCGATGGACGAGGCCGTGGCCGGCCATGCCAATCGCATCGAAGTGACGCTCGAGGTCGGCAACCGCATCACCATTATCGACAATGGCCGCGGCATGCCGATCGATCCGCATCCGAAATTCCCCGACAAGTCGGCGCTCGAGGTGATTCTCTCGATGCTCCACTCGGGCGGCAAATTCTCGGGCAAGGCCTATGCGACCTCGGGCGGCCTGCACGGCGTCGGCATCTCGGTGGTCAACGCGCTGTCGATCGACACCACGGTGGAAGTCGCGCGCGACAAGCAGCTCTATCGCCAGCGTTTCAGCCAGGGAAAGACGCTCGGGCCGCTGGAGCATGTCGGCGGCACGCCCAACCGGCGCGGCACCTCGGTCAGCTTCATCCCCGATACCGAGATCTTCGGCGAGATGCTGTTCAAGCCGGCCCGGCTCTACAAGCTGGTCCGCTCCAAGGCGTATCTGTTCGCCGGCGTCGAGATCCGCTGGAAGTGCGATGCCGAGCTGATCAGCGACGATACGCCGCCCGAAGCGGTGTTCCAGTTCCCCGGCGGCCTGGCCGATCACCTCAAGGAGCAGATCGGCACCCGCGAATGCGCCACCGCCGACTTCTTCGCCGGCAACCAGGATTTCCCGGGCGAGAATAACGGCCGGGTCGAATGGGCGGTCGCCTGGCCGCTGTGGAGCGACGGCTCGTACAGCTGGTATTGCAACACCATCCCGACCCCCGATGGCGGCACGCACGAGCAGGGCCTGCGCCAGGCGCTGACCCGCTCGATCCGCGCATTTGCCGAACTGGTCGGCCAGAAGAAGGGCAAGGACATCACGGCGGACGACGTGATGACCGGCAGCGAGCTGATGCTCTCGGTGTTCATCCGCGAGCCGCAATTCCAGTCGCAGACCAAGGACCGGCTGACCTCGCCCGAGGCGACGGCCCTGGTCGAAAAGGCCGTGCGCGACCATTTCGACCATTTCCTCACCGACAATATGGACCGCGGCAAGGCGCTGCTCGGCTATGTGCTCGAGCGGATGGACGACCGCCTGCGCCGCAAGCAGGAGCGCGAGGTCAAGCGCAAGACCGCGACCAGCGCGCGCAAGCTGCGCCTGCCCGGCAAGCTGACCGATTGCTCGGCCGACGATCCCGCCGGCACCGAGCTGTTCATCGTCGAGGGCGATTCGGCAGGCGGCAGCGCAAAGCAGGCGCGCGACCGCAAGACCCAGGCGATCCTGCCGATCCGCGGCAAGATCCTCAACGTCGCCTCGGCCACTTCGGCCAAGATCCTGGCCAACCAGGAAATCGCCGATCTGATCCTCGCCATGGGCTGCGGCACCCGCAAGGACTGCGATCCGAGCAACCTGCGCTACGAGCGGATCATCATCATGACCGACGCAGACGTGGACGGCGCGCACATCGCCACGCTGCTGATGACCTTCTTCTTCCAGGAAATGCCCGACCTGGTCCGCCAGGGGCATCTGTACCTCGCCCAGCCGCCGCTCTACCGCCTGACCGTGGGCTCCAAGAGCCTCTACGCCCGTGACGACGCGCACCGACTCGAGATCGAATCGACGGCGTTCAAGGGCAAGAAGGTCGAGGTCAGCCGGTTCAAGGGTCTCGGCGAGATGAACCCGAACCAGCTCAAGGAAACCACGATGGACCCGGCGACCCGGGGCCTGCTGCGCATCACCCTGCCCCAGGAATATGAGGAGCGCGCAGGCGTGAAGGACCTGGTCGACCGGCTGATGGGCAATAATCCGGCTCACCGCTTCGCCTTCATCCAGGAGAATGCGGCGCGGCTCGACGAGGAAGTGATCGACGCCTGAGCCATGACCGTCATCCCGGTGCAAGCCGGGATCTCAGGCGAAGGCGCGGGGCGAGAGCCGCACGAGGTTCCGGCGTTCGCCGGGATGACGAGAACACCCATTAATGTTGATATCATGATTATTGCGCGCTATGACGGCTGCGCAACGAAGGTTGACGAGAGTCTCGCGCCAAGTGTATTAGGCGAGTAATACGACTACAGCTGTAATCGGAAAGAGCTCCCCATGCGCCCTGCCCTGTTAGCGTTCTCCGCTCTGCTGCTCGCGCCCGCCGCAGCCGCGCAGACCCAGCCCGCCGCACCGGCCAGCCAGCAGGCCCAGGCCGATCCCGCCTTCACCGCGCGGCTGGACGAACTGCTCGGTATCCTCAACGGCACCGGCGACTATGCTTCGTTCTTCGCCCCCGGCTTCCAGGCGAATGTGCCCAGGGACAAGTTCGACGCGACCACCGCGCGGCTGATTGCAAGCAACGGCAAGCCGAACGCGATCCTGGGCGTGACGCAGGCGACACCGTGGCAGGGCGTGGTGCGCGTTCAGTTCGCCTCGGGCGTGGCGCTGATGCAGCTCACGGTCGATCCGGCGGCGCCGCATCAGGTGGCCGGCCTGGTCGTCCGCGGCTTCGAGTCCGCCGAGAAGACGCTGCCCGAAGTCGAGCGCGCGCTCGCCGCGCTGCACGGCGATACCGGCTATGCGATCGCCAGGCTCGGCGCCGGCACGCCGCAGCTGATCGCCGGCCGCAACGCCGACAAGCCCTATGCGATCGGCTCCGCCTTCAAGCTGGTGATCCTGGCCGAGCTGGTCCGCGCGACCAATGCCGGCGAGCGCAAGTGGGACGATCTTGTCACGCTCGACGGCAGCCCGCTGCCGAGCGGTGGCTATATGCGGCAGCCCAAGGGCACGCAGGTGAGCCTGCGCGAGCTGGCGACGCAGATGATCTCGATCAGCGACAACAGCGCGACCGACGTGCTGCTCAAGACGCTGGGCCGGGCAAAGGTGGAAGCGATGCTGCCGGTGCTCGGCATCGCCGATCCGGCGCCCAACCGGCCGTTCCTGTCGACGCTCGACATGTTCAAGCTGAAGGGCGTCCCCGGCCTGGCCGACAAATATCTCGCGCTGGACGAAGCCGGACGCCGCGCGCTGCTCGACGGCGAAGTCGCCGGCCTGCCGCTGATCCTGATCGACCAGACCAGCTTCCAGAAGAAGATTCCCAACCGCATCGACACGCTCGAATGGTTCGAGAGCCCGAACGACCTGGTGCGGGTGATGGACTGGCTGCGCCGCAATACGGACGGCCCCACCGGCGCGGATGCGCGCGCGGTGCTATCGAAGAATGCCGGCCTCGGCCCGGATGCCCGCGGCAAGTGGCAATGGGTGGGCTACAAGGGCGGTTCCGAGCCCGGGGTGATGAACATGACCTACCTGCTCCAGGCGCAGAATGGCGACTGGTATGCCGTCACCGGCAGCTGGAACGACCTGCAGCGCGACGTCGAGCAGGGTCGCTTCGCCGGGCTGATGGGCAAGGCGGCGGAGCTGAGCGCACCGCCGGCGCCTTAGGCGCATGCCTGAACTGTTCCCCGGCGAAAGCCGGGGCCCAGGATCACAAGCGGGACGGCAGAGAAACCCTGGGCCCCGGCTTTCGCCGGGGAACTACAATGGCTACCCCGACCCTAAATCTCCCCGCGCATCCGGCGCTTGTGGTATTTCGTCCGCGCACCGATCCCCATCAGCATCAGCGCGAAGCCGCCGACGATCGCCGCCAGCGTGAGGAGGTTCGGGATCGGCGTCCAATAGGCGTTGACCAGGATCAGCGCCGAACCCAGCACAGCCAATGCCACGCCGCTGCGCCGCAGCCCCTTGGCCACGCCAAGCAGCTCGCGGCGATAGGCGCGGCGTTCCTCGGGATCGTTGAGATTGGGGATCGGACGGCTCAACGATTGCCTCCGATCAGGTCGCCCAGGCCGCCGAGCACCGAACCCTCGCCGCGATTCTGCCCGCCATAGGACGAGGCCGCCGCCATCATCCGCCCGGCCAGGCGCGAGAAGGGCAGCGACTGGATCCACACCTTGCCGGGGCCCCTCAGCCGCGCGAAGAACAGACCCTCGCCACCGAAGATCGCGCTGCGCACGCCGCCCGCGCCGACCAGGTCGAACTCCACCGACGGGGTGAAGGCGGCGACGCAGCCGGTATCGACATGCAGTTCCTCGCCCGGTGCCAGCTCGCGCTCGACCACCATGCCGCCGAACTGGACGAACACCCAGCCATCGCCGTCGAGCTTCTGCATGATGAAGCCTTCGCCGCCGAACAGGCCGGTCATGATCCGGCGCTGGAAGGCGATGCCCATCGACACGCCCTTGGCGGCGCAGAGGAACGCGTCCTTCTGGCAGATCAGCGTGCCGCCGATGCTGTCCAGTTTCATCGGCACGATCGCGCCGGGCACCGGTGCGGCGAACGCCACGCGCGCCTTGCCCGAGCCATTGTGCGTGAAGACGGTGGTGAACAGGCTCTCGCCGGTGACCAGCCGCTTGCCGGCGCCGAGCAGCGCACCCATGAAGCCGCCGCCCTGCTGGCCGCTGCCGTCGCCGAACACGGTGGTCATCCCCACCGATGCGTCCTTCCAGACCATCGCGCCCGCTTCGGCCACCGCGCTCTCGCCCGGGTCGAGTTCGATCTCAACGAACTGGAGCTCCTGCCCCTTGATCTCGAAATCAATGTCGTCGGACACGCCGGCGCTGCGGCTGTGGCTCCACGGACTCTGCGGCATCTCGGTGTCCTCCATCTCGGTTGCATCTGCCCTAGCGCTTCGGACCGCCTCGCGCCAAGTTCCCGTATCGGCGAAAGGCGCGACGGGCGGATCGGGAGAGCGTGATGCGAAACATTCTGGCGGGCATGGCGCTGCTGGTGGCGCTACCATGCTGGGCGCAGGACAATAGCGGGAGCCACCCGCCGGCACCGATCGTCGTCACCGGCAACGGGCTGGCCGATTCGGCCCGCCAGCTCGAGCAATGCCTTGCGCGCAAATGCGCTCCGCCCGAGGATATCGACGCCAGCATCACCCTGGCCGAGAACCAGCTGCTTGCCGGCGATTATCGCAAGGCGCGCGCCACGCTCGCGGCGGCGCGCGACCGCAATGGCGGCCACCGCAAGGACTATCCGGTAGAGGTCGCCGATCTCGAACGCAGCTATGGCCGGATGACCGACCTCGACGGGTTCCCGGACCGGGCCCGCATCGCCCAGGTCGATGCGCTCGATACGCTCAAGGGCGGGCTGGACGGCAAGGACACGCGCGTCCTGATCCAGCGCCTGACGGCCGGGGACGATTTCCGTCTGGTCGGCCGCACCGATGCCGCCGACGAGACCTATCGCCGGGTCGAGAAACAGGCGCGCGAGGCAGGCGAACCGCAGGTCGCGGGTATCGCGATGCTCCGCTCCGCCGCGATGTACACCTTCCTCGCATCGCAGGATTCGATCTTCGGCAGCACCGCGCGGGCACGGATCGCGCGGATCGAGCGGACCACCGAGCCCGAGCTCGAACAGGTCCGCATCGCCGCCCGCGTGCTGCGCGCGCGCCTCACCGGGCTGGCCGGCAGCAGCGACGCGATGGACCGGGCGATCGCCAATCTGGGCAATGCCGGCTTCACCGAACCCGTGCTGGTCTATGAGGATGTGCCGCTTCGCAACGGCGCCAAGGCGGCGATCCGCAAGCAGATCGACTCCGAGCCCGAATGGGTGGATTTCCGCTTCCGGGTCGCTCCCGATGGCCGCGTCCACGACCTCGAGGAGGTCCGCCGCTCCCCCGAGATTTCGGCGGACTGGGCCAACCGGGTGCGCAAGACCGTCGCCACGCGGCGCTATGCCCCGCTGCGCCTGCCGCCGGGATCTGACGGGAAGATCCGCATCGAGCGGTTCACGCTCGTGTTCGACGCAGGCGACGCAACCGGCTCGAACATGAGCACGCGCGCCAGCGAAGGGCGGCTGACCTGGCTCGACATCACGCCGGACCAGCCGGCGCCGAGCATTCCGCCCGCGTCCTACGTGCCGCCGCGCGCGCCCTTCTGAGCGGTCAGCCGCGCCGCCAGTCGTCGCGCAGCAGGCCGTAGAGCGCGGTGTCACGCACGCCGATATGGGTCTCCCATTCGGCGCGCAGCATGCCTTCGAGCCTGAAGCCCAGCCGCTCGAGCAGCCCGCGCGAGGCCAGGTTCTCCGGGTCGGTATCGGCGAAGACGCGGCGCTGCCCCTCGGCGAAGAGCCGGTCGATCACAGCGCTCACCGCCTCGACGGCGATGCCGCCGCCCCAATGCGGGCGGGAGAGCATATAACCGATCTCGGAGACATTGCCCTGGCGCTTCTCGCCCGCGGCGACGAAGCCGATCGCGGTTTCGTCCTCCCGCAGGGTGATCGCCCAGCAGCGCCATTCGGGCGCCCCTCGCGCGAAGTCCGCGCGCGTCTGCTCGACGCTCGCATGCGGCGGGCCCGACCAGAAATGCATCAGCCCGGCGTCGGAGAGGCTCGGGAACAGCGCCTCGGCATCATCGGGAGTACGCGGGCGCAGGCGGAGACGCGCCGTCTCCAGCACCACCGTCTCGCGCGCGGCCAGCTCGGCGGGCCGGCTCACAGCGCCAGCGCGTCGACCAGCGCCTTCACCTTCTTCTGCCGCCACTGGGGCAGCGGCGCGACCAGCCAATAGCCAAGCTTCGAGCTCTTGGGCTCGCCGACCACGACCACGCGACCCGATTCGATATCGCTGCGCGCGAGCAGTTCGGGCACGGTCGCCCGGCCCAGCCCCTCGGCCGCCGCCTCCAGCGCCAGCCCGGCGTCGGCGACGCGGACCAGCGAGCCTGCGTCCTCGGCCATGCAGCCCGGCCAGGAGATGCGCACGTCGATGCCGCCGCCCGGCCGCTCGATCGTGACCATGCCGTCGCTCTCCAGCGCCTCGCCCTCATGCTCGCCCGGCCCTTCGCCCCAGCGGATCGCGAGATCGAGATTGGCCTCGGTGAAATCGAGTGCGTCGTCAGCCGGCACCAGCACGAAGCGCAGGTCGCTGTCGACGCGGGCGATCTCGGCGAGGCGCGGCATCAGCCACTTCGCGGTCAGGTCGCGCGGCGCGGCGATGGTCAGCGACTTGGACGACTGCCCCGCCTGCATCGCGCGGACGCTTTCCTCGAACTGGAGGAAGCCCGCGCGCAATGCCGACAGGCCGGCCTCGGCCTCGGGGGTCAGCTCCAGCCCCTTGGTGGTGCGGCGGAACAGGACGACGCCCAGCGTGTCCTCCAGCGCGCGGATCTGCTGGCCGACCGCGGCAGGGGTCACCGCCAGCTCGTCGGCCGCGCGGGTGAAGCTCAGGTGGCGCGCGGCGGCATCGAGCACGCGCAGGCCATTCAGCGGGAGATGGGTGCGCTTCATTCCGCCACCGCCGGCGCGGTCAGCGCGAACTTCGGAATCGCGACGTCGAACGCCGAACCGTCTTCCCCGATCATGTGATAACTGCCCTGCATGTTCCCGATGGGTGTCGTCAGCGGGCAGCCCGACACATAGTCGAAACTCGCCCCCGGCGCGATCATCGGCTGCTCGCCGACCACGCCTTCGCCCTCCACGGTATGACGCGCGCCGCGTCCGTCGGTAATGATCCAGTGCCGCGTCAGCAGCTGCACCATCACGCTGGAATTGTTCTCGATGCGGATGTGATAGGCCCAGAACCAGCGGCCGCGATCGGGCTCGCTCTGTTCGGGAAGATAGCTCACCGACACGCGCACGGTGATCCCGCGCGTTTCCTCCGCATCGGTGAACAAGGCGTCCATCACAATCCGGCGGCCCTCAGCGCCTGGTCGAGATCGGCGATCACGTCTTCCGCGTCCTCCAGCCCAACATTGAGCCGCAGCATGCCCTCGGTCACGCCCATCTCCAAGCGCTTCTCCTCGGCGACGCTCGAATGGGTGGTCGAGGACGGATGCGTCATCAGCGAGCGCGAGTCGCCGATATTGTTCGAGATGTCGACCAGCTCGAGCGCATCGAGCAGGGCATGCGCCTGCTTGCGGCCGCCATCGACCTCGAACGAGAAGATCGGGCCGGCCGCCGCCATCTGGCGCATGAACAGATTGTGCTGCGGGTGGCTGGGCAGCGCCGGGAAGTTCACCTTGGGCACGCGCTTCTCGAGGAAGCTGCCGACCTTGAGCGCATTCTCGCTCTGGCGGTGGATGCGGAGGTCGAGCGTCTCCATGCCCTTGAGCACCACCCAGGCGTTGAACGGCGACAGCGTCGGGCCGGTATTGCGGGTGAAGGGCAGCAGCACGTCGTTGATGAACTGCGACGAGCCGGTGACGGCGCCGGCGAGCACGCGGCCCTGCCCGTCCATCATCTTGGTCGCCGAATAGGCTACCACGTCCGCGCCGAATTCAAGCGGGCGCTGGAGAGCCGGCGTGGCGAAGGCATTGTCGACCACGGTGGTGATGCCGTGCTTGCGCGCGATCGCGCAGACCGCCTCGAGGTCAACCACGTCCATCGTCGGATTGGCGGGCGTCTCGAAGAAGAACACCTTGGTGTTCGGGCGGATCGCGTCCTGGAACTGCTGGGGATCGCGCGCATCGACGATCGTGGTCTCGACGCCGAAGCGGGGAAGCAGGCTATCGGTCAGCCAGCGGCACGAACCGAAGGCGGCGCGGCCCTGGACGATATGGTCGCCGGCGCTGACCTGGCAGAGGATCGCCGCGGTCATCGCCGCCATGCCGGTCGCCATGGTGCGGCACGCCTCGGCGCCCTCGAGCAGCGCGATCCGCTCCTCGAGCATCTCCACCGTCGGGTTCTGCAGGCGCGAATAGGTCATGCCGGTCTGCTCGCCGGCAAAGCGCGCGGCGGCATCGCCAGCGCAATCATAGGCATAGCCCGAGGTGAGGAACATCGCCTCGCTGGTCTCGCCCCATTCGGAACGGGCGGTACCGCCACGCACGGCCTGGGTGGCGGGTTTCCAGTTGCGGGTTACGCTGCGGTCTTGTCCGGTACGACGCTTCATAGTGCGGAATGCTTTGCGGCGGGGGGGACGGGGCGTCAACACCGGTCGTCATCGTAACTTGTTTGGGATGCCCAACCTCCGCTTCTGGTCAGGGCCGTTCCCCGGCGAAAGCCGGGGCCCAGGGTCACGGGCGATTCGGCAGAGAAACCCTGGCCCCCGGCTTTCGCCGGGGAGCGATCAAATACGGGTGTGAAGTTCAGCATGACGGCCACGAAACGGTCGGCTATCCAACGCGCCATGCTCGATCGCCTCAAGGCCCTTGGCACCCGCCCCTGGCTCGTCGCCCTGCTGCTCGCCATCGTCGCCCAGGCGCTGTTCCTGGTCCATCTCGACCAGCCCAGCGTCATCATGTTCGACGAGGTGCATTATCTGCCCGCGGCGCAGGCGCTGCTCGACCTGTCGGGCCCGCGCAATGTCGAGCATCCGATGCTCGGCAAGGAGCTGATCGCGGCCGGGATGGCGCTGCTCGGCGACAATCCGTTCGGCTGGCGCATCGCCTCGACCCTGTTCGGCACAGCGACCGTGCTCGGCGTGTTCGCCTTCCTGTGGCTGCTCGTCGGCAACATGCGCGCGGCGGTGGTCGGCGCGGTGCTGACGATGCTCAACCAGACCGTCTACGTCCAGGCGCGCACCGGCATGCTCGACATCTTCCTGGGCGCCTTCCTGGTCTGGGCGATCGTGATGCTGCTCTGGGCGATGCAGGGCACGGGCAAGGCGGTGTGGTGGCGCTGGATCGCGGGCAGCGCGCTGCTCGGCTGCGTCACCGCGGTCAAATGGGCCGGCGTGCCCTATATCGTGCTTGCCGCCCTCTCCTTCCTCGTCATCCGTGCCCGCGACGCCCGGCTGGCGAGGAAGCCGATCCTCTCGGCGCTTTCGGGCAAGGACCAGCGCCACTGGGCCGGCCTGCCCGCCATCCCGGCGATCCTGGCGATGGGCGTGGTGAGCGTGGTCACCTATTTCCTCACCTTCACTCCGGCCTTCTTCTACACCACCGATCCGCTGACTTCGCTCGGCGCGCTGTTCAGCCAGCAGATCCACATGTGGCAGATGCAGACCCAGATCCTGCCGCACCACACCTATCAGTCGAGCTGGTGGAGCTGGCCGCTGATGCTGCGGCCGATCTGGTATTTCTATGAGTGGGATCGCGGTGCACAGCGCGGCGTGCTGCTGATCGGCAACCCGCTGATCCTGTGGGGCGGGCTGGTCGCGGTCGCCGCCTGCTACTGGGCGTGGATCAGGGACAAGGCGATCAAGCCGCTGTCGGTCGCGCTGCTATGGACCGGGAGCCTGGCGATCTATGTGGTGATCCCCAAGTCGATCGGCTTTTTCTATTACTACCACCCGAGCAGCATCTTCCTGTGCATGGCGATCCCGATCGCCTTTCAGCATTTCGATCGCGGCCGGAACCGCGGCTGGGAAGAATGGTTCGCCGCGCTGTCGCTGCTGGTGTTCGGCTATTTCTACCCGATTCTCTCGGGCGCGCCGCTGGCCGACAGCCAGGGGTTCACCCACTGGATGTGGCTGGGCAGCTGGCGGTAGGCTGACACTCCCCTCCCTTTCAGGGGGGAATGAGGTCAGTACCGCCCCCAGACGAAGCGCGACGACAGCGCGAAGTTCCACACCGCCGCCACCGCGATCCCGGCAAGCGCCGCGAAGCGCCAGTCGCCATGCTGGACGTTGTGCAGGAACGCCGCGACGCCGACATTGGCCGCCGCGCCCACGCCGCACACCACACAGAAGCTCGCCCAGCCCGCCAGCAGCGGCCCCGGCCCCTTCAGCCTTTGCTCACGATAGGTGAGCGCGTTGTTGAGGAAGAAGTTGAAGGTCATCGCGATCACGGTCGCCAGGATCGTCGCGCCGACGAACGGCCAGGCCATCCCGCGGAAGAACAGCGCCAGCACCAGGAAATGCACCCCGGCGCCCAGCGCGCCGATGCCGGAGAACATCACGAAGCGCACCGGCACGACGCGCCCGAACATCCGGTCGTACAGCGCGATCAGATATTCCATCGCCACGACGTAATCGAGCTTGGACTCGCCCAATGCCCGGGTGCGGAACACGTACGGCAGCTCCAGGAACTTCAGCGGCCGGTGCGACGCCGTCATGATGTCGAGCAGAATCTTGAAGCCGATCGCCGAGAGCGTCGGCACCAGGTCGCGGACGATGCCGGTGCGGATCATGAAGAAGCCGCTCATCGGGTCCGACAGATCGGCCTTGAGCACTTTGCGCGAGAGCCTGGTCGCGAGCGCCGACTTCGCCACGCGCTCCTCGTCCCATTCGCCGGTGCCGCCGCCATCGACAAAGCGCGAGCCGATCACCACGTCGAGCGCGTCATCGCCTTCCAGTGCGTCGAGCATCTTGGGCAGCAGCGTCTCGTCGTGCTGCAGGTCGCCGTCGATCACCGCCACGAAGGGTGCAGCGGTGGCGCACATCCCCTCGATGCACGCGCTCGACAGCCCGCGCCGGCCGATCCGCTGGATCACCCTTACCCGGGGATCGCGACGACCCAGTTCGCGGGCGGCATCCGCCGTCCCGTCCGGGCTGTTGTCGTCGACGAAGATCGCTTCCCAGTTCCGTCCCGCAAGCGCCGCATCGAGCTTCTCGATCAGCAACGGCACGTTCGCACGCTCGTTGAAGGTCGGGATGACGACCGCAAGCTCGAGCTGCGCAGGGATCACACGAGCTCCTTGAGCACCGCGTCACCCATCTCGCTGGTCGACATCGACCCGCCCAGATCGGCCGTGCGCGCGCCCTTGGCAAGCGCCTCGCCGACCGCGCGCTCGACCTTGAGCGCCGCTTCCTCATTGCCGAGCGAATGGCGCAGCAGCATCGCCGCCGAGAGGATCGCGCCGCAGGGATTGGCCTTGCCCTGTCCGGCGATGTCGGGTGCCGAGCCGTGGATCGGCTCGTACATGCCATTGTCTCCGCTCCACGCGCGCAGCGAGGCCGAGGGCAGCATGCCGATCGAGCCGGCGCACATGCTCGCCTGGTCGGAGAGGATGTCACCGAACAGATTGCCGGTGACGATCACGTCGAACGCCGCGGGCGCGCGCACCAGCTGCATGGCGGCATTGTCGACATACATGTGCGTCAGCTGCACATCGGGATATTCGGTCGACAGCTCGTTGACCACGTCGCGCCACAGCTGCGACGTCTCGAGCACGTTCGCCTTGTCGACCGAGCAGAGCTTCTTCTTGCGGCGCTTGGCCATTTCGAAGCCGACGCGGGCGATCGCCTCCACCTCGATCTCATTGTAGCTCATGATGTCGAAGCCCTGGCGCAGGCCCTCGGGCGTCTGCCGGCGGCCCTTCTCGCCGAAATAGACGTCGCCGACCAGTTCGCGGACGATGACCAGGTCGAGGCCCGCCACCACTTCGGGCTTTAGCGGCGAGGCGTCGGCCAGCGCCGGGAACAGCGTCGCGGGGCGGATATTGGCGAACAGGCCCAGCTCGCGGCGGATGCCAAGCAGCGCCGCTTCGGGGCGCAGGCGGCGCTCCAGCGCTTCGAAGCGCGGATCGCCGATCGCGCCGAACAGCACGGCATCGGCCTTCTTGGCGAGGGCGAGGGTTTCCTCGGGGAGCGGCCGTCCGGTGAGCAGATAGGCCGCGCCGCCGACCGGCGCCTCCTCGAAATCGAGGCCCAGGGCCAAGGCTTCCAGAACCCGGCGCGCCTCGCGCGTAACTTCCGGACCGATCCCGTCACCGGGAAGAACAGCAATCAGCGGCAATGCAAGCTCCCACGTCTACGGCGCCCGCTTTGCCGCTGTTGTGGCGCTTAGGCAACAGCGCGCTTCAACCGGTCGACCAGCCTTGCGCGGGCGGCAAGCAGCTCGGCACCCTTTCCGATCAGCACATCGCGCTCGAGGAAATGGCCGGTGAGCTTCAATCCGTCGAGGATATCGTCCCATGCCGCCTCGCCGCCCTCGACCAGGAAGCGCGGCAGGCGGAGCAGCCGGTTCTCATAGCCCTCCGCGCCCAGCCGACTGACCGCGATGCCGCTCTTGGGGCTGACATAGGCGAGGTCGTCGTTACGGCCGGTGGCAGCGCAATGCTCAAGGTCGAGACCGAAGCCGAGCTCGGCGAGCAGCAGCAGCTCGTAGCGGACCAACGCCACTGCCCAGCCGCGCGCCGCCGGCGCCACCTCGATCGCCGCCAGCACGCCGTCGAGCGCGGAATAGAGCCGCGGATAGGGCAGCCCCTCGGGCAGGGCGAAGGCACTGAGGGCGGTCGCCCATTGGAAGGCGGCGGCCGGCAAGGCCTCGGAGAACATCGCGGCACGGCTATGGAGCAGCTCCACCGTCAGGCCGGGCAGCGCGTCCTCGGTCCGCGAGCGCCATTCGCCATGGACGAGGTTGGCCGGCTGCAGCACCGGCCGCAGCGTCCGGCCATGCCCGCCGCGGACATAGCCCGGCTGCACGCCGTCGGCTTCGGTGAACGCCCGCACAATCGCCCCATGCTCGCCATGCGCGCGAACGGAGAGGATGATGGCTTCGGCGCGGAGATGCATTGCAACGGGATTAGCCCGCCTAACTCCAACCGTCACCCCGGCCTCGAGCCGGGGTCCCGCTGTCGTGCCCTCGGAAAGAAGAAGCGGGATCCCGGCTCAAGGCCGGCATGACCGAGCAATCACCCCCGCCGCACCTTCTTCGCCGCTTTCTCCAGCCCGGCGCGCTTCACCAGCGCCTTCACGCCCGCGACCCCGCGGTTGAACCCGCCCAGCGCGGCCATCGTCACCCGGTTGGCGAGCGAGGGGCGCAGCAGGAACAGGTCGACACAGTCCACGCCGCCGGTGGCGAACTGGCGCTTGTGCTGGCCTTCGCCCTCGGTGAAGTCGAAGCGCGCGAACGCGCCTTCCTCGAACAGGTCGCGCATCGCCTCGAGCTGGAGCACCGCGCCCGGCGACAGGTCGTTGAACGCCGGATCATGCCCGACATAGGCATAGATCACCACGCCGCCCTCGATCACCGGGCAATAGAGATAGGCCGCCGGCTCGCCCGCGATGTAGAGCAGCCAGGCGCGGACCTGCCCCGCCGCGCCCTGCGCCAGCATCGTCGCGATGAACTCGGCGCTGTCGGGCAGGCCCGAGCCGAGCAGACGCTCCTGGTAGGTCCTCAGCGAGATCCGCCGGGCGACGTCATGGAATGCTTCCAGCTCATGCGCCTCGCGGAAGGCACGCACATCCAGCTCGCCGCCGCTCTCGGCCGCGATCTTCTTGGCCTTGCGCTTGATGCCCTGGCGCGCGTTGGACGACAGCCCGTTCCACCACGCATCGAAGCCGATGCCGAACTCGGTGAAGTAGCGCGTGTAGCGCTGGCGGATGAAGGGCAGCATGTCGCCCGACGCCTTGACCAGCCCCGGCACCAGATGCTCGGGCAGCGAGGTAACGACATAGCCATGCGCCTCGCGCGGCAGCTGGGGCAGCACCGGCAACCGGTCCGCCCGGGCCTCGTCGAGCGTCAGCGGCAGGCGCACCAGCGCGCGCTGGATCGTCGCCAGCGTGCGGGCGCCGATCTCGAACTTGAGGCTGGTCGGCTTTGCCTGCGGCATTTCGGCGGTGACTTCGCTCATCGCGTTCACGCGGCACGCTCCTCGACCAGGTTCGACCAGAGCTGCTCGGCCTGGCGCCAGCGCGTGCGGAGCAGGCTCGGCCCGAGCGGTGCGTCGTCCTGGCCCAGCGCCATGCGCGAACGGTCTGCGAAATGTTCGGTCACCAACACCCCCCGGCGGCTGGCCAACATGCGGCACAGCGCCTGAAAGCGCCGTACATGGACAGCGTTAGGCCGCGTCCCGGCGCGATTTGCAAGCTCGAACCCGTGGCTGACGATCGTGACTGCCGAATGGCTGCGCACCACGGCATGGTCGAGCGCCGCGCGCATCTCGCCCGCCGAGAGCGCGCAGATCTGGAAATGGCGGAGATGCCCGGCGCGATCCTCGATCAGGGTCACTGGAACCTCGACGATCCCGCGATGCTCGATCGGCGCGATCTGGCGCGGACCCAGGTTGATCGCGCTCGGCCAGGGATGCTCGGAGCCGTTATGGCTGCTGTCATAGACGAAGCCGAGCTGCGCCAGCGCGCCCAGCGTGTCGTCGCTCGCCGAATAGCTGCCCGAGCGGAACGCCACCGGCTCCTGCGCGCCCGCCGCGACCAGCATGTCGGACGCGCCTTCGATCAGCTTCACCTGCTCTTCGAAGCTGTAGTCGATCAGCTCGAACGCGCCATAGGTCGCGCCGCCGTCTCCGGCGTGCGCCCCGGTCCAGTTGGGATGGAGGTGCAGCTGTACTTCCTGCCCGGCCTCCAGGATCGCGCCGACCACGCGCTTGATCGGGTCGAGGCCATAGACCAGCGCCGGCATCGGATCGACGAAGAAGCAGGCCTTGAGCCCGTGCTTGGCCAGCTGCTCCAGCTGCCAGCCGACCCCCACATTGGCGGGCTCCAGCGAACGCTGGACGATCGTATCGACATCGAGACCGGCGACGTGGTGCCGCCACATGATCTCGGTGTCGATCGTGATGAAGACCCGGGTAGCCATTCCGCCCCTTTAACGCAGGGGCGTGAAGATTTAGCCAACGCCCCACCGCATCCCGGGCCGCATCAGGGCTTGATCCCGTACTTCGCATAATCCTCGTCGATGCGCGGAGAGATCATCCGCGCGGCGGCGAGATCGTCGGCCGCACCGGGTGCGCCGGTCTTCGTCCTGATCACCCCGCGCATGTAGAGGCTCGCCGCCATGCCCGGCGCCTGGTCGAGCGCCGCGTCGAAATCGGCAATCGCATCGTCCATCCGTCCGAGCCGGAAATAGACCAGCCCGCGGCTGTCGAGGATGGCCGCCGAAGAGTCGGCCAGCTCGATCGCCTTGGTGCAGTCCTTGAGCGCGGTGTCGAGCGCGACGTTGAGCGTACCCTTGATCCAGCAGCGCTGGTTGAGCAGCGAAGGATTGCCCGGGGTCGCCTTGATCGCCGCGTCGATCGCCGCAACGGCCTCGGTCGGCTTGCCGGCATCGCCGAGCAGGCTCGACTGCAGCATCAACAGGTCGTTCCTGTCCTTGCCCGCGGTCTTCATCCGCTCGGCGACCAGTGCCAGCGCCTCGTCGGCACCGCCATGATCGGCGCGAAGCCGGGCATAGCCGTCGAGCGCCGCCGCCGAGCCCGGCTCGAGCGCGCGGGCCTTCTTCATGTCCTCCAGCGCCTTGACGTCGTCACCCAGCGCCATCCGCAGCCGGGCGCGCCACAGATAATTGTCGGCGCTCGGGGCCAGCGCGATCACCTTGTCGACATCGACCAGCGCCGCCTTGCGGTCATAGATGCTCTCGAGGAAGGTCGCACGGGCCGAATAGCCTTCCACTTCGTTGGGCTTGTCGGCGATGCGCTTGGCATAGACCGCCAGTACCGGATCGAGCAGCTTGCCTGCCCGCGCCGGCGCGATCGCCTTCCAATAGGGCGGCGTATCCTCGGGCGCGTCGAGCTTGAGCAACCGCAGCTTGGCCGCATCCACCTGCGCGCGCACTGTCGGGATGTCGCCGGACGCGATCTCGCGCACGCCGGTGGTGGCACGATCCTCCACCGTCACCCATTCGCCGGCAAGCTGGACGTTGCGGCTCAGCGCCGCCCCGGCCAGGCTGGCGGGCAGCGTCTGGTCGCCTTCGAGTACGAAGCCGGCGCCGCTTCCGGGCAGGCGGATGCGGGTGCGAACGCGCGTGCTGCCGGGGTCGCCGCTGCTCACCGGGATCGCGGCCCATTCGGGCTTGCTGCGGTCGGGGGCGAACTCGACGCTGCTCACCGCGGTATCGAGGCCCAGCCGATAACGGCCATCCTCCTTCGTCCAGCCCGGCGAGGAAATGCCCGACGCGGTGAGGATCGTCGCGCCGCTCGCCTCGTCATAGCGCACATTGCGTTCGCTGACCTGAGCGTTGGCGACATATTGGCCGACCGTGGCATCCGCCATCTCGGCGGCCTTCTCCTTGCCCATCTGCGCGGAGAAGCGGAGCATCATCGCGCTCTGCCCGCGCAACTCGGCGCGCAGCGTGAAGGGCGCGGGCAGGTTTACGCCGGCGCGCCCGTCCAGCTCGACATCGACCGAGGCATCGGGCCGGGCATTGGCGCGCAGCGGCATCTTCTCCAGCCCGGCGCCCGCCACCCGCAGCGGCAGCGCGTTGCGGAACGGCGGCACGTCATCGAGGTCGGCCTGGCGGCTGCCCAGCGCCGTGCCGTCAAGCCACAGCACCTGCCCGCCGATCGTCGCGCGAACGATCACATGGTCGAAGGCGGACGGCGCCGGCATCCGGTTGGGCACATTGTCGCCCAGCGTCGCATTGACCAGCGCGGGCTCGGCCTCGATCCCCAGCGCGCGCAGCAGCGCGGTCAGCAGCAGCGTCTTCGCCTTGCAGTCGCCATAGCGCAGCGTCCAGGTCTGGGCCGGCGTCTGCGGCACATAATTGCCGCCGTCCATGCCGCGATAGAGGTAGCGCACCTGCTCCTGCACCAGCTGCAGCGCCATCGCCGCACGGGTGCGCGGATCGCTCGAAGCGGCCGCGATCTTCGCCACTTCGGCGGCGATCGGGCCGTCGGGCGCGATCGTGCCATCGGTCTTGTAGAGCGGCGCCATCGTCCGCGACACTTCCTCCCAGCCGGCAAAGGTCGTCGCCTCGAACAGCGGCAACGGGCGGAAGCGCAGCGGCGCGTCGCCCGGTACTTCCTCCGGTTCCGGGAACGGCATCAGCACGCCGATCTCGCGAAAGCCGTCATGGCTGATCGGCACGAAGGTGTCGGGCAGATATTGCGACTTGAAGTTCACCTTCATCGCCTCGGGCCAGATCACCCGGAGATGACCATATTTCACCGGCGCGGGCGCGGCGATCAGCGGTGCCATGGTCTGCAGCCGGCCACCCAGCGCGGGGTCTCGACGCACCGTCGAGATCACGACGCGCAGCACATCGCCCACGCGCAGCCCCTCCACCGCCATGGTCGCAGTGAGCAGCCCGTTCATCTGCGCGCGTTCGAGCATCTGCTCGCGGCGCAGCACGGTGAATTTCTGCCCGGCCTTGAGCACATCGATCGTCTCGCCGCCGCGCAGGATCTCCACGCTGTGGACGATCAGGTCGCCGCTGGTCGGCTCCCAGGGGAATTGCAGCGTGCCCGCCTGGGTGAGGACCTCCGGCGACGCGATGTGGAGCATCATGTCGGCATAGGCCCAGACTTCGTCGCCCTGCAGCTTCTGCTGCTGGTCGATGCGCAGGATCATGGGATCGTCGGCGGTCACCGCCTTGATGTCGATCGCCGGGGCCGGCTGCACCCAGGCGGGCGCCGGCTGGTACAGCGGCTGGTCGCTGGCATGGGCAGTGCCCGCCAGCAGGGCGAGCGCGAACGACGACAGAATGGTACGCAAGATGATCCCCCCGAATTTGATGGGAAATCTAGCGCGCCGCCTTGCCGCCACAAGCGAGGATGGGCGGATTATCTGTGCAGAAATGGTGCTTTAGTGTTTCCAGCTCAACGCGCGTGGAAATAATCATAGACCTGCTGCGCCACGCCGGCGCTGACCCCCGGCGCCTTTTGCAGGTCCTCCAGGCTCGCCGAGCGCACCGCGCGGGCCGTGCCGAAATGCATCAACAGCGCCTTCTTGCGCGCCGGGCCGATGCCCGGAACCTCGTCGAGCGGACTCGCCCCGATCGCCTTGGCGCGCTTCTCGCGGTGCGCGCCGATCGCGAAGCGGTGCACCTCGTCGCGCAGCCGCTGGAGATAGAACAGCAAGGGCGAATTGACCGGCAGCATCAGCTCGCGCCCGTCCATCAGGTGGAACACCTCACGGCCCTCGCGCCCGTGATGCGGTCCCTTGGCGACACCGACCAGGCAGACATCCTCGATGCCCAACTCCTCGAGCACCGCCCTGGCGGCATTCAACTGCCCCCGCCCGCCGTCGAGCAGCACCAGGTCCGGCCAGGTGCCGCCCTGCCGGTCCGGATCCTCCTCCACCGCGCGGGCGAAGCGCCTGCTGAGCACTTCGCGCATCATCCCGTAATCGTCGCCGGCCACGGTCTCGGGCCGCTTGATGTTGAACTTGCGATACTGGTTCTTCTGGAAGCCCTCGGGGCCCGCCACCACCATCGCGCCCAGCGCATTGGTGCCCTGGATGTGCGAGTTGTCGTAGACCTCGATCCGCTCGGGCGGCTCGGGCAGCTCGAAGAGGTCTGCCACTTCGGCGAGCAGCTTGGCCTGGGTCGTCCCCTCGGCCAGCCGCCGGTCGAGCGCTTCCACGGCATTGCGCTTTGCCTGGTCGAGCAGGCGGCGGCGCGGCCCGCGCTGCGGCACGCCCAGCGCCACCTTGTGCCCGGCACGTTCCCGAAGGGCTTCGGCGAGCAGCGCCGCTTCCTCCAGGTCGCGATCGACGAAGATCGTCTTCGGTGGCGGCACTTCCTCGTAGAATTGCATCAGGAACGCGGCGAGCACCTCGTCCTCTGAAACCTCATTGGTGTGCGCCGGGAAGAAGCTGCGATGCCCCCAATTCTGGCCGCCGCGGATGAAAAAGGCCTGGATTCCCATCACGCCGCTCTTGCTGGCGAGCGCGAAGATATCCGCATCGCCCACCCCCTCGGCATTGATCGCCTGGCTGCCCTGGATGAAGGTCAGCGCCTTCAGCCGGTCGCGCAGGATCGCCGCCAGCTCGAAATCGAGCGCTTCCGCCGCGTCCTGCATCTGCGCGCCGAGCTTGGCCTGCACCTTGGTCGACTTGCCCATCAGGAAGTCGCGCGCGTCATCGACCAGCTCCTCATAGGCAGCCGGTTCGATGCGATCGACGCAGGGCGCCGAGCAGCGGCGGATCTGGTAGAGCAGGCACGGCCGGTCGCGCGTGTTGAAGAAGCTGTCGGTGCAGCTCCTGAGCAGGAACAGCTTCTGCAGCGCGTTGAGCGTCTTGCGTACCTGTCCGGCACCCGCGAACGGGCCGAAATAATCGCCCTTCACCTTGCGCGCGCCGCGGTGGAGCTGGATGCGCGGGAAATCGTGGTCGCGCCGCAGCAGGATGAACGGGAACGACTTATCGTCGCGCAGCAGCACGTTGTAGGGCGGGCGGAAGCGCTTGATCAGCTGCGCTTCGAGCAGCAGCGCTTCGGCCTCGTTGTTGGTGGTGACGATCGTCATCGACCGCGTCTGCGCCACCATCCGCTGCAGCCGCTTCGACAGGCGCATGACCTGGGTATAGTTGGTCACCCGGTTCTTGAGCGCCCGCGCCTTGCCGACATAGAGCACATCGCCGCGCGCATCCTGCATCCGATAGACGCCCGGCCGCGCCGGCAGCGTCTTCAGCACGTTGCGGATCGCGGCGACGCCGGCCTCGAGGTCGGGCGCATCGACGCCGCGCACGGCGAAGGTGGCGGTCTCTTCGTTGAATCGGTTGGGCGAATTGGGATCGGACATCGTCGCACGGGATTTAGGGTCCGCCTTCGTCGCAGGCAACTTGAACGGCCACATCAATGTGTCATGCTCGCCTCAAACACATGGAGGAGAGTCGTCCAATGAAACTCGCCCTGTCCGCCGCGCTGCTCGCGCTGGCCGGCCCGATCGCCGCGCACGCCCAGACCGTCCCCGTCCCCATCGCCAAGGGGCTCGCCGATGCCGGCCGCCCGCAGGCCGACAAGGATCGAGACGCCACCCGCCACCCCGGCGAGATCCTTGCCTTCGCCGAAATTGCACCGGGCGAGAAGGTCGCCGACTTCATCATGGGCGGCGGCTACTGGACGCGCATCCTCGCGCCGACGGTGGGCGCCAAGGGCAAGGTCTATGCCTACCAGCCCGCCGAGTTCATCAAGTTCCGCGCGGCCTATGCCGATGAGCAGAAGGCGGCCGTGGAAGGCCGCGCCAATGTCGTGCCGTCGAGCGACAGCCTGCAGAGCTTCGCCTTCCCCGAACCGCTCGACGCGATCGTGACGGTGCAGAACTGGCACGACATGCACCTCAAGGCATGGCCCGCGGGTTCGGCCAAGGCGATCGCGAAGAAGCTCTATGATTCGCTCAAGCCCGGCGGCGTGCTGCTGGTGGTCGACCATGTCGCCAATGCCGATCCGGAGTTCGCCGCGCCGCAGACGCTGCACCGCATCGATCCCGCCGCCGCCCGCGCCGAGATCGAGAGCGTCGGCTTCAAGTTCGAAGGCGAACTGCCGCTGCTGCGCAACGCCACCGACCCGCATACGGCGAACGTCTTCACCCCTGAGATCCGCGGCAAGACCGACCAGTTCATCTACAAGTTCCGCAAGCCGAAGGGCTGATCGCAGACAATGCTGTTCCCCGGCGGAAGCCGGGGCCCAGGGTCAAAAAGCGAACCGGCACAGAAACCCTGGGCCCCGGCTTCCGCCGGGGAACAGGAAGCCCCATTGCTTTCTACCGCCCGGCCGCATTCTCCAGCGCGTTCGCCCGCGCCTCGATGCGTTTCATCGTTGCCTCGGTCCGCGCGCCGATGTCGTTCGCGCGGCGATGCTCCTGCGCCATGCCGTGCCAGATGACCCCGATCATGAAGACGAGCAGCAGGGCCGTGAGCGCGGTGGCGAGCTGGAGCCAGCGTTGAATGGTCATGCCCCTACCCTAGCGTCCCCGGCCCGGCCCGGCCAGCACGCCTCTTTGCACCGGAATGGAGTCATGGCAGCATGGCGCCACGCAAACTGGGGGAAATCGTCATGCGCATCCTGCTCGCAGCCGCCGCACTTCTGCCGCTCGCTTCGCCCGCTGGTGCCCAGCAATGGTATCATGTCGGCGGCAACGACAACACGCAGAGCTATGTCGATCTGGCCAGCCTGCGCCCGCTTGCCGACAAGATCATCGGCGATGTCGAGAGCGTCTATATCCAGCCGATCGGCGAAGGCATCATCGCCGCCAGGATCCGCACCGAGTTCAATTGCCAGGCCAAGACCTTCCGCACGCTCGAATACAGCTTCTATGCGCCGGGGGGCAAATTCCTCCGCACCGAGCCGTCGGAAACGCTGAACGAGATCAAGACGCCGAAGCCGAATAGCATCAACGAGTCGATCATGGACTTCGCCTGCCTGCGCAAGGGCGGCACCGCAGTGGCCAACCCGTTCACCCACGCGCCGACCCAGTTCTAGGCGCGGGCGGGCACGGGCCCGCCCCGCTCAATCCTCGCGGTCGAGTACCTGTCGCACCTTGGCGGCAAGCTGGCCGATGCTGAACGGCTTGGCGAGGAAATCGACGTCATGGTCGAGCATCCCGTTATGCACGATCGCATTGCGGGTATAGCCGGTGGTGTAGAGCACCGGCACCTGCGGCAGCCGCTCGCGCACCCGCCCGGCCAGCGTCGCGCCGGTCATGTCGGGCATCACGATATCGGTGAACAGCAGGTCGATGCTCGGATGATCGTCGAGCATCGCCAGCGCCTGGGTCGGACCCGAGGCGTGGATGACGACATAGCCCAGGTCGCGCAGCGCATCGACCGACATGATCCGCACCTGCTCCTCGTCCTCGACGACCAGGATGATTTCGCCCTTGCCCTGCGGCAGCTCGGCCTCGGGCGCCGGCACCGCGCGGCGGTCTTCCTCGCCGAAATGGCGCGGCAGGTAGAGCTTGAGGATCGTGCCATGGCCGATCTCGGAATAGATCTTCACATGGCCGCCGGACTGCTTGACGAAGCCATAGACCTGGCTGAGCCCCAGCCCGGTGCCCTTGCCCACTTCCTTGGTCGAGAAGAACGGATCGAAGGCGCGTTCGATCACCTCCTCGGGCATGCCGCTGCCGCTGTCGGTGACCGAGACCATCACATATTGCCCCGGCACCACCTCGTTGTGGCTGGAGGCATAGGCGTCGTCGAGATGGGTGTTCGCCGTCTCGATCGTCAGGCGGCCGCCCTCGGGCATCGCGTCGCGCGCGTTGACGCAGAGATTGACCAGCGCGTTCTCGAGCTGCCCCGCATCGATGAAGGCCGGCCACAACCCGCCCGCCAGCACCGTCTCGAAGCGGATCGTCTCGCCGATCGTGCGGCGCAGCAGCTCGGACATGCCGGCGACCAGCCGGTTCACGTCGAGCGCGGCCGGGGCCAGCGGCTGGCGACGGGCGAAGGCAAGCAGGCGCGAGGTGAGCTGCGCGGCGCGCTCGGCGCCCTGCAGCGCGCTGTCGATCGACTGGGCAGCCTTGGCGGGATCCTTGAGGATCCGCCGCTTGGCCATGTCGAGCGATCCGATCACGATCGCCAGCATGTTGTTGAAGTCGTGCGCGATGCCGCCGGTCAGCTGGCCGATCGACTCCATCTTGCCGAGCTGGCGGAGCTGCGCTTCGGCGGCCTCGCGCTGCTCGGTCTCCGCGAGCAGCTGGCCGTGCGCGGCCTCCGCCGCATCACGGGCCAGCACGGCGGCGTGGGTGCGCCGCATCGCCGTGCGCGTGACGAAGAAGGCCACCACCGCCACGCCGATCGCGGTCAATGCCAGCCACAGCAGCAGCAGGTTGGTCTGCAGCGCGGCGTGCCGGTTGCGCTCGGCGAGCAAGGCCGCCTCATGCGCGCGCATCTCGAGGATGAGCGCGCGGATCTGCCGCATCTGGTTGAGCCCGACACCGGTCTTCACCCCGGCGGTGACGCCCGCGGTATCCCCGCGCCGGATCATCTCGATGAACTGGGAAAGCCGGGCAAGCCGTTCGGTGGCGAGCGTGTCGAGCCTGGCCGCACGCTTGGATTCGACCGGACTGTCGGCCACCAGCCGGTGCAGCTCGTCCAGTTCGCTGCGCAGGCCCTGCTGGCCAAGCGTGAACGGCTCGAGATAGGCTTCGTTGCCGGTGATCAGATAGCCGCGCTGGCCGGTCTCGGCCTGCTGCACGACCGAGAGCACGCTGCTCAGCTGCTCTTCCACTTCGAGGGTGTGCGCCACCCAGCGCTGCGACTGTCGTTGCCCCTGTACCAGGAACACCGCGCCGATCAGCGCGGCGGCAAGCAGCGCGAAGGAAATCAGGAGGGCGACAAGCCCGGGGTCCCGTTGTGCGCGCGGCAACGCGCTGCCGACAGCGGGAGGAAGGGCCGAACTGGAATCGCGCCCTTCCGGCACCTCAGTTCAGTCGGCCGAGCCCGGCGATGGTCTTGTCGACCAGTGCCTTGTCCGCTTCGGCGCCGTGCTTCTCGGCGATGATCGCGCCGGCAGCCGCGGCGGCGGCATCGGCGGCCTTGGCACGGACTTCGGCGATCGCGGCGCGCTCGGCGGCGGCGATCTTGTCCTCGGCCATCTTGGCGCGGCGCTTGGTCAGTTCCTTGGCGTCCGCCTCGGCCTTCTTGAGCAGCGCGGCGGCTTCCGCCTCGGCATGGGCGATGATCGCGGCGGCATCCGCTTCGCTCGAGGCGTTGCGCGCCTTGGCCGCGGCCAGCTCGGCCTCCGCTTCGGTGCGCAGCGCGGTCGCCTGGTCGAGCTGCTGGCGGATCGAATCGATCTTGGCGTCGAGCATCTTGCCGATCATCGCCGGCACGCGCTTCCACAGAATGATGCCGACCACCACGAGCATCGCGATGGCGACGAAGCCCGGCGCGGTGATGCCGAACGCCGACGGCTCATGATGAAGTTCCACGGTGCCGGTCTCCGCCTTCATGCCATGAGGTTGTTCAGCCATTGGCCAGCGCCGCCTTCACTTGCTTGGTAACCGACGCACGGTCGGCCTTCACGCCCGAGAGCTTGGCGACGATGTCCTGGACGGCGTCCACCGTCTCGGCCTCGATCTCGCCCAGCGCCTGGGTCTTGGTCGCTTCGATGCGCACGGTAGCCTCGGCGATCTTCGCCTCGGACGCGGCATCGCCCTTCTTCACCTCGGCCTCGGACTTGGCGGTCGCCTTGTCCTTGGCCTTGGTCACCGTCGCGAGGGCAGTGGTCCGGGCCGATTCCAGCCCGGACTCATATGCCACGTCGGACGCGTGGGCAGCATCTCGGGCAGCCTCAGCCGCGGCGAGGTCCCCGGCGATGCGGGCGTTGCGGTCTTCGACCGTACGCTCGATCTTCGGAACCATCGCCTTGCCGATCCCGAAATAGATGAGCGCAAACACGATCGCGAGCCAGAAGAGCTGCGACGCGTAGATCTCAGGGATTTGGGATAGCTGCGGCATCTTGGCTGTCCTTGAACCTTAGCCCTTGACGACGAACAGGATCAGGATCGCGACGACGAACGCGATCAGACCCAGAAGCTCGGCACCGGCGAAGCCGATGAACAGGCGGCCCTGCTGGCCGTCAGCTGCGCCCGGATTGCGCAGCGCGCCCTCGAGGAACGAACCGAACACGTTGCCCACGCCGAGCGCGGCCAGGCCGATGCCGATCGCCGCGAGGCCGGCACCGATGTACATTGCACCAACGTCAGTCATTTCTAGCTCCCTACGTAATCCAATAAACCAAACGAACAGCGCGACTTAGTGCAGGTGCACCGCGTCGTGGAGATAAAGCGAGGTCAGCAGCGCGAACACATAGGCCTGGATCGCGCAGACCAGCAGTTCGAGCGCGCTCACGCCGATGATCATCAGCATCGATGCGAACCACACGCCATAGCCGATGCCGCCCGCGTTGAGGCCCTGCACGGCGAAGCTGCCGAACACCTCGAGCAGGATGTGCCCGGCGGTCATCGCGACGAACAGTCGCAGGCCCAGCGAGAACGGACGCACCATGAACGAGATGAACTCGACCGGGATGATGACCGGCATCAGCCACAGCGGCGCGCCGTGCGGCACGAACAGGCCGAAGAACTTGAAGCCATGCTTCCAGAGGCCGACCGCGAGGACGATGCCGAACGAGAAGAAGGCCAGCACCGCGGTCACGGTGATGTGGCTGGTCACCGCGAAGGTGTGCAGCCCCGGCACCACCGCCAGCGGCAGGATGCCCACCAGGTTGGCGAACAGGATGAAGAAGAACAGCGAGAAGATGTACGGGGCGAACTTCTTGCCGCCCTTGCCGATGCTGGTGCTCACCATCGAATCGATGAAGCCCACCGCGCCTTCGGCCATCAGCTGCCACTTGCCCGGGATCAGCGAGCGCTTCATGCCGCCCAGCATGAACACGAACAGCAGGCCTGCCACGACGAACATGAACAGGGCCGAGTTGGTGAACGAGAGATCGTAGCCAAGCAGATCGAACTTGATCAGCTTGCCGACCTCGAACTGCTCCATCGGATTGATTGCGCCGGCGCTCACTCAACGCGCTCCTTCGAGATCTTGTAGATGTTGCGGAAAGCCGCCGCGATCGACAGCACGAGCAGGGTCAGCAGCAGCCACGGGCTGGTACCCAGCCAATGGTCGAGCGCATAGCCCAGGATACCACCGCCGAGCGGCATGCCGATCAGGTCCATCAGCACGCGCGAGCCCTGCTTGTAGCCCTTGGCATCGGCAGGCGCCTTGACGACCTCGCCGGTGCGCGCAGCCTCGGCCGCCTTGGCATCGGCGATGCGGCGGTCCAGGTCGCTCGGAGCACGGTCTTGGGTCAAGGCGGTCAAGGCGTTCCAGATATGAAAAAAGCCGCCGAGAGAGCGGCGACATTGAGCATCGCCGACTGTTTCAGCCGCGTTGCTCGGGCGCTTTAGGAATGCTGGCCGGGCGAGTCAACTCTAACGCCAAATCGGCGAAATCCTCGCCTTGAATAACTGTGGATTTGCAGGAACAAATCGCGGATGCCCGAGGCCCCGGACAATAGCGGTCACCGCGCGCGCCTGCGCCGCCGCCTGTTCGAGGGCGGGCCGGACGCGTTGCTCGATCACGAGCTGATCGAATATCTGCTCGCGCTGGCGATTCCCCGGCAGGATACCAAGCCGCTCGCCAAGGCGCTGCTCCACGAATTCGGCGGCATCGCGGGGTTGTTCACCGCCGATGCCGAGGCGCTGGCGCGGGTAAAGGGCATGGGCGAGACCAGCGTCGCCGCCTTGAAGGCCACCCAGGCCGCTGCGCTCCGCCTGCTGCGCGCCGAAGTCGCCGAGCGGCCGATGCTGTCCAACTGGCAGGCGCTGCTCGACTATCTCCGCGCCGACATGGCGCACCACAGCACCGAGCGTTTCCGGGTGCTCCACCTCAATTCGAAGAACATGCTGATCCGCGACGAGCTGATGAGCGAAGGCACGATCGACGAGGCCGCGGTCTATATTCGCGAAGTGATCCGCCGCGCGATCGACCTGGGCTCGGCCGCGCTGATCCTGGTCCATAACCACCCCTCGGGCGACCCCTCCCCCAGCCGCGCCGACATCGAGATAACCCGCCAGATCGCCACTGCCGCCAAGGGATTGGGAATATCGGTGCACGACCACATCATCATCGGTCGCGACGGGCATGCGTCGCTGCGGGGACAGGGGCTGATCTGACAACACGATAAGACGCGGCAGCAATTGCCCTCCGGTCGGACCAGTGCCACGAACGCGGCATGCGTGACGAAGCAACCTCGGTTTCCGATGCCCCCGCGATCATCGAGTTCGCAGCCTGGCACACCCCGTCGAGAACGAACCCCTGGCCCTTGGCCGACTGAATTTCGACCCAGGATCGCCGCTGGTTACCTATCCGGACGGAAGGTGCCTTGCACTCCCGCCGACACAACCCGCATCGAACCACGAATTCGAAGCGACCTTCATCTCGATTGAAAGCGAAAGGGTGGTCCGGGTCACGTCCAATGAGGTGATCGCATTCCGCGTCCTCGATGAGAATGGACTTCTCGACCTGTGGCGCGCTTCCGCCTCGACACCCCGGCCCGGCCAGACAACCTTCCGCGCCACGGGTCACCCTTGGTCACAGGAAAGCTTTCTGGCGTTTCTCGCGCAGGAGATTGTCCGCGATTCAGTTATTTCATCGCGACCAGCGACCTGTGCCTCGAACTGGTTTGCTCTGCCGATCCCGCCGTGGAGATCGTCGGGCCTGCCCTTGTCGCGCCGCCCGGCCGATCCGCCTGACCAGCGGCCCACATCATTCCGCCCAAACCAAACGGCCGCCGGAGGCAAGTCCGACGGCCGTTCGGGAGTAAGCGCCATGCGTATGGCGGCGCGACGAAACTCTTAGCCAGGCTGTTTCGGCGTCAGGAACACCGTCAGCTCCTGCTTGTTCACCGACGCGTTCTTGTCGGTGTCCGCGCTGGTGAAGGCCTGGCTCGACCAGCTGGTCGCCTCGGCCGTACCCGGCTGGAAGCTCGGCTCCGAAGCCTTGCGCAGCGAGCCCATCCATTCGGCGAACTCGGCCTGGTTCAGCTTGCCATCGGCATCCTTGTCATAGCTGCCGAAGTCGCGGCCCACCGCCTGGGCGACCTGCTCCTGCGTTGCAGCCGGAGTCGCCTCGGGCTTCGTGGTTTCCGCCACGCCGGTGGCGGGCTGGGCCGGAGCCGCCGCGCCGTTATCCTGGGCGACGCTCTGGGCGGGCTGCGCCGGCTGGGTCGACGGATCGGCCGGAGCCGGATTCGCCTGCGCGGTAGCTGCCTGTTCCGGAGTGCCCGGCGCCTTGTCGTCGGTTACAGGCGGAGTTGCCTGTTCCGGAGCGGGAGCAGTCTGCTGCGGCTGGCTATTATCCTGCGCGGGCGTTTCCTGCGCAAAGGCCGGAACAGCAAACAGCATAGAAGTAGCAAGAAGCATTGGCTTCAACATTTGCAATTCTCCTGTGTTGTTTCGGACGATTATTATAACCATCCATCTTTAGATCTATTGATCCATTCACGGTAACAACAATCTATCTGGGGATGTTGTTCCGGATTTCAGCCGTTGCAGCCTCAGCCTACCCCTGCTAGGTGCCGCCTCGTCGCATTTGATTTGCCCTGTGGCGCGCCTGCAACGGCCGCGCCGGCCCGAGAAAGGAAAATCCATGGTCCCCCGCTATTCGCGCCCCGAGATGACCGCGATCTGGTCCCCCGAAGCGCGCTTCCGCATCTGGTTCGAGATCGAGGCGCACGCGACCGAGGCGCTGGCCGAACTCGGCGTGGTGCCGAAGAGCGCCGCCAAGGCGCTGTGGGACTGGTGGGCGACCAACCCGGCGATCGACGTCGCCGCGATCGACGCGATCGAGGCGGTGACCAAGCATGACGTGATCGCCTTCCTCACCTGGGTGGCCGAGCAGGTCGGCGACGAAGCGCGCTTCATGCACCAGGGCATGACCAGCTCGGACGTGCTCGACACCTGCCTCGCGGTCCAGCTCGCCCGCGCCTCGGACATCTTGCTCGCCGATCTCGACCAGCTGCTCGAAGTGCTCAAGCGCCGCGCCTATGAGCACAAGCTCACCCCGACGATCGGCCGCAGCCACGGCATCCATGCCGAGCCGGTCACCTTCGGCCTCAAGCTCGCCGAGGCCTATGCCGAGTTCAAGCGCAACAAGGAGCGCCTGCTCGCCGCCCGCGCGGACATCGCCACCTGCGCGATCTCGGGCGCGGTCGGCACCTTCGCCAATATCGATCCGCGCGTGGAGCAGCATGTCGCCGACAAGCTCGGCCTGTCGGTCGAGCCGGTCTCGACCCAGGTGATTCCGCGCGATCGCCACGCGATGTTCTTCGCCACGCTCGGCGTGATCGCCTCGTCGATCGAGCGCCTCGCCGTCGAGGTCCGCCACCTCCAGCGTACCGAAGTGCTCGAGGCCGAGGAATATTTCTCGCCCGGCCAGAAGGGCTCGTCGGCGATGCCGCACAAGCGCAACCCGGTGCTCACCGAGAACCTGACCGGCCTCGCCCGCATGGTGCGCAGCGCGACTGTCCCGGCGATGGAGAATGTGGCGCTGTGGCACGAGCGCGACATCTCGCACTCCTCGGTCGAGCGCTATATCGGCCCGGACGCGACGATCACGCTCGACTTCGCCCTCGCCCGCCTCACCGGCGTGATGGACAAGCTGCTCGTCTATCCCGAGCGCATGCTGAAGAACCTCAACAAGATGGGCGGCCTGGTCCATTCGCAGCGCGTGCTGCTCGCGCTCACCCAGGCCGGCGTCAGCCGCGAGGACAGCTATCGCCTCGTCCAGCGCAACGCGATGAAGGTGTGGGAATCGGACGGCCAGCTCTCGCTGCTCGAACTGCTCAAGGCCGATCCCGAAGTCACCGCGGCGCTTTCGGTGCAGGAGCTCGAGGACAAGTTCGACCTCGGCTATCACTACAAGAATGTCGACGTGATCTTCGATCGCGTCTTCGCCTGATCCGGCAATTTGCGTCATCCCGGCCCATTGCCGGGATGACGCGCCTCCCCCGGCATCTGCCCGCCGGATTTCCCCGCGCCCATCTTGATGCAGATCAGCGCGCCGGGAAGTGGCAGCAACTACGGATGGGTATAGACCGTCTCCTGCGCAGCCCGGCAGCGCCGGAGACCGCAATCGCCGCGGCACCTGCGACCTTTGCGGCCTTCGAGCGTTCAGCGGTCAACTGGAGAAGGGCAGAGATTGGCGACGGACAGTAATTTCGAGGTCGATCTCACCAATTGCGATCGTGAACCCATTCATGAGCTGGGCGCCGTCCAGCCCTTCGGATTCCTGCTCGCGCTCTCGGTCGACTGGCTGATCCGCCGCGTCTCCGCCAACGCCGAGCAATATCTCGGCACGCCTGCCGACGACCTGCTCGGCACGTCCGCGGTCCCGTTGCTTGGCGAGCATGCCGTCCACACGCTGCGCAATCGCCTTGCCATGCTCCGCGGCAATGACGCGGTGGAACGCGTCTTCGGACTGAAGATCGCCAGCGGCCGCAGCTTCGATTTCGCGCTCCACATGATCGGCGACACGATCGTCCTCGAAGGCGAGGAAAGCCGCCACGAGGCCACCACCGATGTCGGCTCGGCGATCCGCGCGATGATGGCCCGGCTCGACGAGACCAGCGATTCGGCGAGCTTCTACCGCGAGGGCGCCCGCCAGGTCCGCGCGCTTACCGGCTTCGACCGCGTCATGGTCTATCGCTTCGATCGCGACGGCTCGGGCGTGGTGGTTGCCGAAGCCGCGCGTGCCGGCATCGGCAGCTTCCTCGACCTGCGCTATCCCGCCAGCGACATCCCGCAACAGGCGCGCAAGCTCTATGTCCGCACGCCCTTCCGCATCATCGCGGACGTCAATGCCGAGCCGGTTCCCGTCCTGCCCCGGCTCGACGAGACCGGGGCGCCGATCGACCTGTCGCTCTCGGTGCTGCGCTCGGTCTCGCCGATCCATATCGAATATCTCAAGAACATGGGCGTCGGCGCCTCGCTGTCGATCTCGATCATCGTCGAGGGCCAGCTCTGGGGCCTTTTCGCCTGCCACCATTATTCGGCCCGCTGCCCCAGCTTCGAGCGCCGCTCGATCGCCGAGCTGTTCGGCCAGATGTTCGCGCTCAAGCTCGAAAGCCGCGAGCGCAAGGAGCTGGCCGCGTACGAGATGGCCGCACGCTTCTCCAGCGACCGGCTGCTCGCCGCGGTCGCGGGCGATTCGACGCTGCTCGACAATCCCGAATGGCTGGGCACGACGATGCGCGAGACGGTGCCGTGCGACGGCGTCGCGATCTGGCTCGACGGCAAGGTCGCCTATTCGGGCATGACCCCGCCGGCCGAGGCGTTCAGCGCGATCACCCGCCGGCTCAACGCGATGGCCGCTGGCAAGATCTTCTCGACCGATCGCCTGGCCGACACGCTGCCGACCGCCTCGGACTATGACGATGTCGCCGCCGGCATGCTGGCGATCCCGATCTCGCGCCGCCCGCGCGACTATGTCCTGCTGTTCCGCCAGGAGAAGATCCGCACGGTCAAATGGGCCGGCGATCCGCACAAGCCCGCCCAGCTCGGCCCCAACGGCCCGCGCCTCACCCCGCGCAAGAGCTTCGAGCTCTGGTCGCAGGAAGTCCGTGGCCGCTCCGAGCCGTTCAGCAACGCCGAGCTGCGCGTGGCGGAGATGCTGCGCGCCTCGCTGATCGAAGTCGTGCTGCGCCTCAGCGACGATGCCCAGGAGGAGCGCCGTCGCTTTTCCGAGCGGCAGGAGCTGCTGATCGCCGAGCTCAACCACCGGGTCCGCAACATCCTCAGCCTGATCCGGGGGCTGGTTCGCCAGTCGCTCGATCCGGAATCGGACAAGCGCGAAACCATCCACCTGCTCGAAGGCCGGATCGAGAGCCTTGCCCGCGCGCACGACCAGATCACCCAGGACAATTGGTCGGCGGCCCCGCTCTCCCGCCTGATCGAGACCGAAGCCGCCGCCTATCTCGGCGGCAAGGCCGGCCGCGTGTCGATCGAGGGACCGGCGGTGATGCTGCACCCCCAGGCCTTCTCCACGCTTGCCCTCGTCTTCCACGAGCTGATGACCAATTCGGCCAAATATGGCGCGCTTTCCGACAACGGCACCGTCAACGTCGTCTGGCAGCTCGATCGCGAGGGCGATCTGGAGATCGAGTGGTTCGAGCGCGGCGGCCCGGCCGTCCAGCCGCCGAAGCGCCAGGGCTTCGGCACCACGATCATCACCCGCTCCATCCCCTATGACCTGGGCGGCCGGGCGGACGTCTGCTATCCGCTCACCGGCCTCGAGGCCAGTTTCTGCGTCCCCGCGCGCCACATCGAGATCGACGGAAACCGCGTGCTCGGCCCCGCGCCCACGCCGCAACCGACTGCCGGCGAGGAGGTCGCCAAGCTGCTCTCCGGCGTGGTGCTGCTGGTCGAGGACAGCCTGATCATCGCGATGGACGCGGAGGATATCCTCACCCGGCTCGGCGCCCGCCGCGTCGTCACCGCCGGCACGCTCGCCCAGGCCCGCGACGAGATCGGCCGCGAGGCGTTCCAGGCCGCGGTGCTCGACGTCAATCTCGGTGCCGAGACCAGCCTGCCCCTCGCCGACGACCTTGCCGCCGCCGGCGTGCCCTTCCTGTTCGCCACCGGCTATGGCGAGCAATTGAAGCTCCCGCCCGAGCATGCCGATGCGCTGGTGACGCAAAAGCCCTACACCCTCGCCAGCATCTCCCGCGCGCTCACCAGCCTGCTTTCAATGTAGGATTTCAACCGATACGACTCGCTGCGTTCGCCAGATCGCAGGGTTGGATCGTATCGATATTCGCATGCGGGTTCCGCAAACCCGCCGTCACCCTGAACTTGTTTCAGGGTCCAATGTGCCTCAGGCGGTATCGCTGGGGGGAGAGTTGGATGCTGAAACAAGTTCAGCATGACGAACGCGTCTGGATGCGTCCGGCCCTTCTTTCGCGCGAAGACTGAGAAGAAGGATCAGGGCATGCCAATCGGCGCATCGGTGGGGAAGAACGGCGTCAACGACCTGGCCGACGTCCTCGTCGTCCAGCACCTGCTCAACGACTGGCTGGGCTTCACCGGCCAGAAGCTGCTGCCGACCACCGGCGAATGCGGCACGCTCACCATCGCGGCGATCATCGGCTATCAGGGCAAGGCTCTCGCCATGCCGGCGCCCGACGGGCTGATCTCCCCCGGCGGCAAGACCTGGCTCGCGCTCGCCGCCGGCCAGGGCACCCGCCCGCCGCTCTCGGGCGCGGACTGGTGGAATGCCAACCAGGCCAGATATCCGAACAGCGCCGCGGTCGCCGACCTCGTCCAGCCCTTCCGCGACAACGTCGCCGCCTTCCTCAAGGCGCTGAAGGACGCCGGCGCCACCGTCGCCATCTCCTCCACCCGCCGCAACGCGACGCGCGCGCACCTGATGCACTATAGCTGGCGCGTGGCGAACGGTTCGGTCGCGCCGAACAAGGTCCCCGCCTTGCCCGGCCTCGCCATCCGATGGGACCATGGCGACCTGGTCAGGTCGAAAGCCGCCGCGCAGCAGATGGTCAAGCTGTTCCAGATCGCCTTCGAGCCCTCGCTCACCTCACGCCATATCGAGGGCCGCGCGATCGACATGACGATCGGCTGGACCGGCACGCTCAAGATCAGGGACAAGGCCGGCAAGACCCGCGAGATCGGCACGCCCCGTGCAGGCGATACCAATACCGATCTCCACAAGCTCGGCGCCGGCTACGGCCTCATCAAGCTGCTCAGCGACCCGCCGCACTGGAGCGACGACGGACGGTAGCCTTCCCAGATCCTCCCCCAGCTTGCTGGGGAGGGGAGGATTTATTCCCCCTCGCCCGCCGCGTCGAACCGCCGCCGCGCCGCTTCCAGCTCGGGCAAATTCGCGGTCACCCATTGCCCCAGCGCGATCACCGGCACCTGCAGCGAGCGCCCGAGCGGAGTCAGCGTATATTCCACGCGCGGCGGGATCGTCGGGAACACTTCGCGCGTCACCAGCCCGTCGCGTTCCAGCCCGCGCAGGGTGAGCGTCAGCATCCGCTGCGATACCCCGTCGATCCCGCGCTGCAGCTCGCTGAACCGCTTGGTCCCGTCGCTCAGCATCATGATCGTCAGGATGCTCCATTTGTCGCCGATCTTGGCGAGCATCGCGCGGACCGGGATGCAGCTCTCATGCCCGCCGCCCGCATGTGCGCCGCTTACATGGATGTGCCTGGGTTCCAGAAATGTGCCTCCTTGTGGCGATGCGACCACCGCATCATTTGATCCTAGGTTACGATTCGTAACCGGAAAGGGTCTCAATTTCCATGCTCAATCTCGCACTCATCATCGGCAGCACCCGCCCCCAGCGCTTCGCGGACGTTCCCGCCCAGTGGATCGCCGCCGGCGCCGCCGAGCGCAGCGACTTCCACCTCGATATCCTCGACCTGCGCGACCAGAAGCTGCCGCTGTTCGAGGAGCCGGTCGCCCCGGCCTGGACGCAGGGCGTCTATTCCAATCCGCTGGCCGAGGAATGGCGCCAGAAGATCGGGAAATATGACGGGTTCATCATCACCGCCGCCGAATACAACCACGGCCCGACCGCGGTCCTCAAGAACGCGCTCGATTCGGCGACCTTCGAATGGCGCCGCAAGCCGGTGGCGTTCGTCGGCTATGGCGGCGTCGGCGGCGCCCGCGCGATCGAGCAGCTGCGCGGCGTCGCGGTCGAGCTGCACATGGCGCCGATCAAGGCCGAGGTGAATATCGGGATGGAGCCGTTCCTCGGCATCCTCCAGCAGGGCAAGACGCTCGACGACTATCCCCATCTCGCCGCCGCGCGCACCACGGTGTTCGACGAGATCGCCTGGTGGGGCAATGCGCTCAAGGCCGCCCGCGCCGCCTGAGCCTTGTCCACAAAGAGAAGGGGCCCGGCGTTTCCACCGGGCCCCTGCCTCCTGCTTGAAGTCCGTCGGGACTTTAGCGGCAGCGACGGCCGCCGCTGTTGTCCTTGTCGATCGCCTGGCCGAGCAGGGCACCGCCCAGCGCGCCGAGCAGGGTACCCGGGGCACGATCGCCGTAGCGGTCGATGCTGCGGCCGACCAGGGCACCGGCGACACCGCCGATCAGCAGGCCGGTGGTACCATCCGAACGGCGGCAATAGTTGCGGCCGTCGCGGCCACGCCAGCTCGGGCCGTTGTAATAGCCGCGGTCGTTATAGCCCCGGTCATAGCCGCGATTGTCGTAGCTGCGCTCGTAGCGGCCGTGATCGCGATAGCCGTCATAGCCACCATAACGCTGCGCGGCAGCCGGGGTGGACAGGGCGGGAAGGGCAACGGCCATGGCCGTAAGGCCCAGAAGCGTCTTGCGCATAATCTCAACTCCTCTTCTGGCCGGTGCCTGAGCACCGGGGATGAGATGGTTCTATGCGAGTCGCGCTGAGGCGATGCTGAACTGGGTTTGCAGCTTACGTTAACGTAACGAGATATGCCCTCACGCCCCGGCAGCATCTTCCCGCGCATTGGTACGATCCGTGTCGTGGCGGCGCTCGCCCTGCCGGCATCCGCCTTGGTCGCGCGCCGCTTGCCGCGGCGGGCTTTCGCTGCCTCGACTGCGCGGTCCTGCTGGGGAGAACGCTCGATGATCGCCAAGTTCGTGCCCGGCATCGCCGGCCTGGTGCTGGCACTGGCCGCGCCGCCCGCCGATGCCCAGGACGATGCCGCCCGCACCGGCCGCTGGGCCGACGGCACGGAATTCCGCTTCCATCGCTATGTCAATTTCTGGCGCCAATCCCCGCCGGGCACCATGCTGGGCGAGACCGATGACGAACGCGCACCGGGCCAGGTGCTGCCGGCCCTGTTGAGCACGGACGGCCGTCCCATCTCCGCCGCCGAGCGCGCGCTGTTCGAGCGCAAGGCACGCGTCGCGCTGGATGCGCTGCTGGCCCAGCCGTCGCTCCGCGATCCGCACGGCTATGCGGTCAGGCCGCGCATCTCGATCGGACGCGACCGGTTCGGCAGGCTCTCCGCCACGCTCAGCATCTTCGCGCCGCGGATCCGGCTGGCCGATCCGCGCACCACCAACGTCGCCGGGCGCTACTTCACCCCGGACGAGGCACCCGAGCTGCGGGTGCGGATCAACCATGGCCAGCAATGGCTCAACGAAATCCCGGTGCGCCGCGGCCGCTACAATGGCGCCCTCACCGGCGAGGCGAAGGGGGAGCCCTTCTTCCATGTCGCCACCAATGGCCGCGATCCGCTCGTCTCGACCTGCTGCGATTACAAGGGCCAGCCCCAGGCCGACTGGAACCCGAATTTCTACGATCCCGCCCGCCCGGGCAGCGAGATCCAGTATGTGTCCGGCATGGTGATCTACGACAACCACCGCCGGGGTGCGCTGTGGGACGGCACCTCCCCGCCCGACGGACCGGTACCGCGCCTGCTCGCCGCGCTGTTCATGACCGACTGGACCGACATCACCCGCCGGATGAACGCCGCGCGATAGGCGCCCAGGAAAAAGCCCCCTCCGCGCGGGGCGAAGGGGGCTGATCTTCCAGCGACTGGAACCGGGCCTCAGCCCAGCGCCGCCTTGAGCTTGGCGAAGAAGCCGGTCGCCTGCGGGCATTCGTCGCCGGTCTCGGTCGAGCGGAATTCCTCGAGCAGTTCGCGCTGCCTGGCAGTCAGCTTGCTCGGCATCTCGACGACGAGCTCGACGACCAGGTCGCCGCGCCCGCGCCCCTGCAGCACCGGCATGCCGGCACCGCGCTGACGCACTTCGCGGCCGCTCTGCGTGCCCGCGGCGATCTTCACGACATGCTTCTCGCCGTCCAGGCCGGGGATGACGATCTCGCCGCCCAGCGCCGCGGTGGTGAAGCTGATCGGCGCATGCGCGAACAGGTTGGTACCCTCGCGGTCGAACAGCCCATGCTTCTTCACATGCAGGAAGATGTAGAGGTCGCCTGCCGGCGCGCCGCGCGCCCCTGCCTCGCCTTCGCCCTGCAGGCGGATCCGCGTGCCTTCGTCCACGCCGGGGGGCACATTGATCTTGAGCGTCTTGGTCTTGTCTGCCCGCCCCTCTCCGCGGCAGTCGCGGCACGGCTCGTCGATGATCTCGCCGGCGCCGTGGCAATGCTGGCAGGCGCGCTCGACCATGAAGAAGCCCTGCTGCGCGCGCACCTTGCCGTGCCCGCCGCAATATTTGCACTGGGTCGCCTTGGTGCCCGGCTTCGCGCCGGTGCCGTCGCAGGTCTCGCAATGGCCGGAGACATCGACGGTGATCTCGGTGGTCGTCCCGTGGAACGCGTCCTCGAGCGTGATCTCCATGTCGTAGCGCAGGTCGGCGCCGCGGCGCTGCTGGCGCGGGCCGCCGCGTCCGCCGCCCATGAACTCGCCGAACACGCTTTCGAAGATGTCGCTGAACGCGCCGAAATCCTGCGGCCCGCCGCCGCCACCGCCGCCCATGCCGTTCTTGAAGGCGGCATGGCCGAAGCGATCATAGGCCGCGCGCTTCTGGGGATCCTTCAGGCAGTCATAGGCTTCGTTGATCGCCTTGAACTTGCCCTCGCTGTCCTTGCAGCCGGCGTTCTTGTCCGGATGATACTTGATCGCGAGCTTGCGATAGGCGGACTTGAGCGTGGCCTCGTCCGCGGTGCGCTCGACTTCGAGCAGCTCGTAGAAATCGACTTCGGTGGTCATTTAAAGCACTGGCCCCCGCCTTCACCCGGCACTCCCGACGCACTGTCGGGAATGCCGGGGAAAGACATGTAGTTACGCCTTGTTGTCGTCCACCTCGGAGAACTCCGCATCGACGACTTCCTCGCCGCCTGCTTCGTTCCCGGCAGCGGCACCGGCCTGGGGCGAAGCCTCGGCCTGCTGCTGCTTCTCGTAGATCGCCTGGCCGAGCTTCATCGCCACCTGGGCGAGGTTCTGGCTCTTGGCCTGCATGTCGTCGGCGTCACCGCCTTCGATCGCTGCCTTGGTCTCGGCCAGCGCGGCCTCGATCTCGGCCTTCAGCCCGCCATCGACCTTGTCGCCATTCTCGGCGAGCTGGCGCTCCGTCGTGTGGACCAGGCTCTCGGCGTTGTTCTTCGCCTCGGCCGCGGCACGGCGCTTCTTGTCCTCTTCGGCGAAGCTCTCGGCGTCGCGGACCATCTGCTCGATGTCGCTGTCCGAAAGACCGCCCGAGGCCTGGATGCGGATCTGCTGCTCCTTGCCGGTACCCTTATCCTTGGCCGACACATTGACCAGGCCGTTGGCGTCGATGTCGAAGGTCACTTCGATCTGCGGCACGCCGCGCGGCGCCGGCGGGATGCCGACCAGGTCGAACTGGCCGAGCAGCTTGTTGTCCGCCGCCATTTCGCGCTCGCCCTGGAAGACGCGGATCGTCACGGCCTGCTGACCATCGTCAGCGGTCGAATAGACCTGGCTCTTCTTGGTCGGGATCGTCGTGTTGCGGTCGATCATGCGGGTGAACACGCCACCCAGCGTCTCGATGCCCAGCGACAGCGGCGTCACGTCGAGCAGCAGCACGTCCTTGACGTCACCCTGCAGGACGCCGGCCTGGATCGCCGCGCCGATGGCGACGACTTCGTCCGGGTTCACGCCGGTGTGCGGCTCCTTGCCGAAGAACTCCTTCACGATCTGGCGGACCTTCGGCATGCGGGTCATGCCGCCGACCAGCACCACTTCGTCGATCGCCGCGCTCTTCACGCCGGCATCGGCCAGCGCCTTGCGGCACGGCTCGAGCGTGCGCTGGATCAGGTCCTCGACGAGGCGCTCCAGCTCGGCGCGGTTGATCGTCTTCACCAGGTGCTTCGGCCCGTTGGCGTCGGCGGTGATGAAGGGCAGGTTCACTTCGGTGGTCTGCGCGCTCGAAAGCTCGATCTTCGCCTTCTCGGCCGCTTCCTTCAGACGCTGGAGAGCCAGCTTGTCCTTGGTCAGGTCGATGCCCTCGGCCTTCTTGAAGTCGTCGGCCAGGAACTGCACCAGCTTGGCGTCGAAGTCCTCGCCGCCCAGGAAGGTGTCGCCGTTGGTCGCCTTCACTTCGAACACGCCGTCGCCGATCTCGAGCACCGAGATGTCGAACGTGCCGCCGCCAAGGTCATAGACCGCGATCGTCTTGCCGTCGTTCTTCTCGAGGCCATAGGCGAGCGCGGCCGCCGTCGGCTCGTTGATGATGCGCAGCACTTCCAGGCCCGCGATCTTGCCGGCGTCCTTGGTCGCCTGGCGCTGCGCGTCGTTGAAATATGCCGGAACCGTGATCACCGCCTGGGTGACGTTCTCGCCGAGATAGGCCTCGGCGGTTTCCTTCATCTTCTGCAGGATGAAAGCGCTGATCTGCGACGGGCTGTAGTCCTCGCCGCCGGCCTGCACCCAGGCGTCTCCGTTGGAGCCGCGCACGATGGTGTAGGGCACCAGCTCGGTGTCCTTCTTGGTCACCGGGTCGTCGAAGCGGCGGCCGATCAGGCGCTTCACCGCGAAAACCGTGTTGTCCGGATTGGTCACTGCCTGGCGCTTGGCCGGCTGACCGATCAGGCGCTCGCCATCCTTGGCGAAGGCGACGATCGAAGGCGTGGTACGCGCGCCTTCCACATTCTCGATTACCTTGGGCTTGCCGCCCTCCATAACTGCGACGCAGCTGTTGGTCGTCCCCAGGTCAATACCGATAACTTTAGCCATGGTCCCTCGTTGGCCCCCAGTAAAATTCAAACACTTGGCCCCCAACGCCCCTGCTAGGAGGCAGCGCGGAGAACCGATCACGTTGCCGGATATAGGTGCGCGCACGCTTGCCGCAAGAAGCAGGGCTTTCTAAGGGCTTTCCCGAAATGGGAGTATGGCGGATGCGGCGGTTTTCAGCGATCGTTACGATGGTGGCACTTTCCGCCTGCGCGCCCAAGGGTGAGCTTTCCGCGAGCAATGGCTGGGTTCGCCTGCCCGCCGTCGCCGGCCAGCCGGGTGCCGCCTATTTCACCGTGCGGGGCGGCGCCACCGCCGACACTCTCCTCGCCGTCTCCTCGCGCGCCGCTTTGAAGGCCGAGCTGCACGAGAGCATGAAGGGCGACCACGGCATGATGGCCATGGAACCGCTCAAGGACGTCGCCGTCCCCGCCGGCGGGAAGCTGGAATTCGCCCCAGGCGGCCGTCACGTCATGCTCTTCTCGATCGGCCCGGCGGTGAAGCCGGGCCAGAAGGTGCCGCTCCAGCTGTCCTTCGCCAGCGGCAAGACGCTGCAGATCGACGCCCAGGTGGTCGGCGCAGGCGATCCCGCGCCGGCAAGCTGAACCCTATCCACGTGCGGCGCACACCCTGGCTCGGCAGTTCCCGGCCCTCGCCGGGGAACTGGATGCGTTGAATGTCGGTACAGCCATCCGGCCCGATTTATGAACGGCAGGACAGGTTAAGCTACTGTAGTTGCACGGATGCGTGTTTCTCCGTAACCCTCCGTAAACCACTTCTCCCCCATTATGGTGGCAAGGCCCAGAAGACTGGGTGACCCGCGTCGGGTTGCGGGTCGGAGTGGTCGCGTGATGGAAGATCGGCAGGCATCGCGGTTCATGACGCGCCTCGCGCGCGACCGTCGCGGCAACACGCTGGCGATGATGGCGGCGATGCTGATCCCGCTGGCCGGCTTCTGCGGCGTCGCGATCGACACCGCCCGCCTCTATGTCGTCAAGACCCGCCTCCAGCAGGCCTGCGACGCCGGCGTGCTCGCCGGGCGCAAGTTCATGACCGACACCTCGCTCAGCAACACCAATCTCGATTCGACCGCGTCGGCCCAGGCGCAGACCTTCTTCGCCAACAATTTCCGCACCGGCTGGTTCAAGACCGCCACCGCCACCTTCACGCCGACCAAGACCTCGAACGCCCAGGTCGCCGGCACCGCCCAGTCGACCGTGCCGATGACGATCATGTCGATCTTCGGCATGACCAGCCAGACCATCACCGTCACCTGCGAGGCGAGCTACGACATCGCCGATACCGACGTGATCTTCGTGCTCGACACCACCGGCTCGATGGCCTGCCTGCCGCAGGACGACGACACCACCTGCAACGCCTATGTCGGCGCGGCGGGCACGACCAGCTACAGCCGCCCGGCCGACGGCACCGCCAGCGGCAATGACAGCGTCGCCGGCTATCCGGGCAGTACCGCCTATTACGTCCCCGAGAAGAGCGGCTCGCGCATCGCGGCGCTGCGGTCGGCGGTGCTCAGCTTCTACGACACCATGGCCTCGGCGGCGGACCCGTCCACCCATATCCGCTACGGCTTCGTCACCTACACTTCGACGGTGAACGCCGGCAAGGCGATCACCGCGCTGTCACCCGCCTATATGGTCGGCGGCACCGGCAGCGCGAACACCCAGTGGAACTATGAATCGCGCTACCAGACCGGCACCTATTACGGCACGCCGACCTGGCGCTATCAGCAGCTCGATTTCGACGTGCGCAGCTTCGTTTCCGGCACGACCGTCACCGATCCCAGCAAGACCACCGGCGCCACCAGTCGCTGGACCGGATGCATCGAGGAACGCAACACCACCGCCGGCACGATGAGCTTCAATCAGGCGTCACTGCCGCCGGATCTCGATCCCGACCTGGCGCCCAATTCGAACATCGACACCCAGTGGAAGCCGATGTGGCCGGAGCTGTTCTACGCCCGCAACAACTACAGCAGCACCGGCAGTTCGACTTCGACCGGTGACAATTCGAGCAACCCGAATATCGGCAGCACTCCCTATTACCAGGCGGGCTATGTCTCGTGCGGCAAGCCGGTCGCGCGGCTCGACACCATGTCGCGCACCGATGTGTCGAACTACGTCAACGCCACCGATTTCCGCCCGATCGGCGGCACCTATCACGATACCGGCATGATCTGGGGCACGCGCCTGCTCTCGCCGACCGGCCTGTTCAAGGCGGACACCGCCGCCTGGCCCGGCCGCCAGGCGCCCAACCGGGTGATCGTGTTCCTCACCGATGGCGACATGTCGCCGAACACCGGCGTCTACGGCATGTACGGCAATGAATATTATGATCGCCGGGTCAGCGGTGGCGATTTCACCAATCTCAAGGCCTATCACAACGCCCGCTTCCTGGCGGAATGCAGTGCGGCCAAGGCGCGCAACATCCAGGTGTGGACCGTCACGATCGATTCCTCGGCGACCACCGAGATGAAGTCCTGCGCCACCACCACCAGCCAGGCGCTCGCCACCACCTCGGGCACCGGCCTGTCCACTGCCTTTGCTGCCATCGCCAAGCAGGTGGCGATGCTCCGCGTGTCGCAGTGACGCGTATCCGCCGGCTCCTGCCGCGGCTCGCCCGCGATGTCCGCGGCGTGACGGTGGTCGAGTTCGCCTTCGTGCTGCCGGTCATGCTCGTGCTGATGATGGGCATGTGCGAGCTAGGCTATCAGGCCTATGTCCAGTCGGTGGTCACCGGCGCGGTGCAGAAGGCCGGGCGCGACAGCGGCATCCAGGGCGCCACCGCCGCCACGATCGATGCGCGCGTGCTCTCGCAGATCAAGTCGGCGGCCCCCAGCGCGGCCTATGCCACCGGCTATCCGACCCGGAAAAGCTATACCAACTTCAGCGCGATCGCGCCCGAGCCGTTCGTCGATACCAACGGCAACGGCACGCGCGAGACCGGCGAGTGCTACACCGATGTCAACGGCAACGGCCAATGGGACGCCGATGCCGGCCGCACCGGCCAGGGCGGCGCCAACGACGTGACCGTATTCACCGCCCAGATCACCTATAACCGGCTGTTCCCGGTGGTGAAGCTGCTCGGCTGGTCGGGCAGCGCAACGCTCAGCGCCACCACCACGCTGATGAACCAGCCCTACGCCACCCAGAACATCCCCTCGCCCGCGACGATCTGCACATGAAACTCCGCCTCCCCCTTCCCGCGCTGCTCCGCCGGCTCGCGCCCGCCACCCGAGGCGTGGCGATGCTCGAATTCGCGCTGGCGCTGCCGGTGGTGCTCGTGCTCGGCTGCTACGGCGTCGAGACCGCGAACCTCGCCATCGCCAATCTGCGCGTCAGCCAGCTCGCCTCGAACCTCGCCGACAATGGCTCGCGCATGGGGCTGATGAGCAGCACCAGCTCGGTCGTCCAGCTGCGCGAGCTCGATCTCAACAACGCGCTCCAGGCCGCGCGCCTGCAGGGCGACTCGCTCGACATCGGCAACAATGGCCGGGTGATCCTGTCGAGTCTCGAATATATCCAGCAGAGCTACGACACCGCCCCGGTGATGCGCATCCACTGGCAGCGCTGCTTCGGCAAGAAGAGCGGCACCAACTATGATTCGAGCTACGGCACGACCAGCGCCGCGGCGGGCACCGATGCGACCAAGGCCAATGCCGGCACCACCGTCACCGGCATGGGCGATCCCGGCGCCGTCGTCACCGCGCCCAGCGGCTCGGGGCTGATCTTCGTCGAAGTGAACTATGATTATCAGCGGCTGTTCGGCTCCACCTTCATGGGCCCGGCCCGCCTCCACTACGTCGCCTCGTTCATCGTGCGCGACCGCCGCGACTTCGCCCAGCTCTACAACCCTGCGCCCGCCGCCACCCGCTCGACCTGCGACAAATATACGACGTGAGTTGCCGCGGCGGCGATCCGCGCTATCCTCCCTGCCCAACCCGCAGGGAGGCCCGTCTACATGCCGCAAGTCCTGGATCGTTTCCGCTCCTCCACGCTCGGCTGGCTGATCGGCACCGTCGCCGGCTGGGGCACCTGCTTCCTGTTCCTGCTCGGGCTGGCCGGCACTTTCTACTTCCTGGCGCAGGGCACCCTGGTCGGCGCCGCTTGGGTCGCGCCGCTGCTGCTCGCCGTCGCGATCGTCGTGCTGATCCTCAAATGGTTCGAGAATCTGGGCATCGCCTATGAGGTCACCGAGGACCGGCTGATCCTGCACAAGGGCATCGTCCAGAAGTCGATCGACGAGATCGAGCTCTACCGGGTCAAGGACGTCCGCATCGACTTCTCGATCATCAACCAGCTGGCCGACATCGGCACGATCAGCATCGCCTCGTCCGACGAGACCACGCGCGACGCGCCGCTGGTGATCCGCGACGTGGCCCAGGCCCGCGCCCGCCGCGAGAAGCTTCGCGAGCTGGTCAACACCGCGCGGCGCAACCGCGGCGTCCGCGAGATCGACATGGTGCACGAGGATCTCGGCGAACCGCCCTTGAGCTGACACGTATCGGCCTGCCATCCTCTTCATGCCGAACTTGTTTCAGCATCCAACTCTCCACGAGCCATGTCGCCGGTGGGACGTTGGACCCTGAAACAAGTTCAGGGTGACAGGTTGTGGGATGGCCTCGCCACCCTCACGCAGCCCTCACCGCTTCTCCAGCACCGCCAGCCGCCGCCCGATGATCGCGGTCTGCACCACGAACAGCGTGATCAGGATCGCCGCGATCGCGCCAACGAAGGTGTCGAACGCCGGCACCGGGCCGATATGGTCGCGGCCGGGCCCGACGATCAGCATCGCCACGGTCATCGCGATCAGCATCAGCCGCAGCTCGGTCGGCCCGGCGGCGACATAGGACAGCCGCAGCTCGCCGGTCACCCGCGCCGACAGGAAGGCGTGCACCGACATCAGCAGGTACCCCGCCAGCGCGATCATCGCGATGTCCATCGTCACGAAGGGCGACAGGCCGATGCCCGCCACGATCATCAGATTGGCCAGCCCGTCGCAGCTATGGTCGATGAAATAGCCATAGGAGGGCCGCTCGATCTTGCGGAACCGCGCCAGGCTGCCGTCCATCGAGTCCCCGAACCACTGCACCGCATAGCCGGCCAGCGACAGCAGCAGCCACAGCGAGGAGAGGTTGCTCGCGACATAGCCCAGGAACACCAGGAACGCGCCGACCATGCCCAGGGCGGTCAGCCGGTCGGGGGTGACCGAGGGCGGCATCTTCGAGCAGAGCCAGATCAGCAACCGGCGCTCGTGCCGTGCCAGCCAGTTTTCCTGAATCCGCGTCAGCGCGGCGCCGTTACCCGAGGGAGTCGTCATGGGGCGCTATGGGGCATGCCCTGCCCTCCGGCAATCGAATAGTCGTAACAGAAGCGTCACATGTCCCGAATGGAGAGCGGTTCACCGCGCCACCGCGATCTCCCGCTCGACGCCGATCGCTTCCAGGAACGCGCGGTCATGGCTCACCACCAGCAGCGCCCCGTCATAGCCCGCCAGCGCCGCCTCCAATATCTCCACCGATTCCATGTCGAGATGGTTGGTCGGCTCGTCGAGCAGCAGCAATTGCGGCACCACCTCGCCGCCCAGCACACAGGCCAGCCCCGCGCGCAGCCGCTCGCCGCCGCTGAGTTCCCCGGCCGGCTTCAGCGCATCCCGGTTGCGGAACGCGAAGCGCGCGCAGGCCGCATGGGCCTCGCGCTCGGTGGCGTCGGGATGCAGCCGCCGGAAATTGTCGAGCACGCTCGCGCCATCCTCCAGCAGCGCGACATGCTGGTCGAGCATCGCCACCCGCCCCTCGGCGCGCACCACCGTGCCGCCCGTCGGCGCCAGCACGCCAGCCGCGATCCGGAGCAGGCTGGTCTTGCCCGCGCCATTGGGCCCGGTCACCGCCACCCGCTCGGGCCCGATGATCTCGAAGCGCCACGGCCCGAACCGCCGCGCGCCGCGCGCCAGCACGACATCCTCGAACGCCAGCAACCGCCGGTTCGCCGGCAGCCCGGTCGCCGGCAGCGCGATCACCAGCGGCGTCACCACCTCGACCCCGGCCCGCGCCGCCGCCAGCCTTTCCCCGGCCTCGCCGACGAGCCGCTCGCCCACCCCGGCGCCGCGCCCGGCCGAATTCTCCGCCCGCTCCTTCTGCCGCCCCAGCAGGATCTTCGGTGCCGATCCGCTGGCGGCATAGGCCCGGCCCGCGCGATCCCGCCGCGCCTGCCGCTCGCGCGCCTGCTGCGCCCCCGCCTCGGCCCCGCGCAGCGCGTCGCCCGCGCGCTCCAGCTCCGCCGCCGCCCGGCCGCGCTCGGCCTCCCGTGCTTCGGCAAAGCCCGACCAGCCGCCGCCGAACACCCGCGCGCCCAGCGGCGTCAGCTCGACGATCCGGTCCATCGCCTCGAGCAGCGCGCGGTCGTGGCTCGCCACCAGCACCCCGCCGCGCCAGCCCTCGACCAGCGCCATCACCGCCGCCCGCCCCTCGGCATCGAGATTGTTGGTCGGCTCGTCGAGCAGCAGAAGGTCGGGCGCATCGAGCCGCAGCCGCGCGATCCCCACCCGCGTCCGCTCGCCGCCGGACAGCGTCGCCACCCGCCGGTCGAGCGCCATCGCGCCCAGCCCCGCGCCGGCCAGCGCCGCCTCGACACGCTCTTCCAGCGTCCAGTCCGCCTCGGAAAGGTCCGCCTCGCTGCCCTCGCCCGCCAGCACCCGGCCCAGCCGTGCCAGCCCCCCGCGCGCGCCCAGCACTTCGTCCAGGCGCCAGTCGTCTGGCCATGCCTGGCGCAGCACCCCGACGCTGCCGGCACGCACCACGCTGCCGCCCGCGGGCGCGATCTCGCCCGCGACGATGCGCAGCAGGGTGGACTTGCCGCTGCCGTTGCGCCCGACCAGCCCGGTGCGTTCCCGCCCCAGCGCCAGCGTCAGATTGTCGAAGAGCCGGCTGCCCTCAGGCGTTGCGGCGGAAAGCGAATCCAGGGTTACGAAGGACATGGGGCACCTGCAGACAGGACGAGACGATCGGGCGAACGATGGTCATTTCCTGGCGCATGATGGGTACTCCGTTGGACTGCGAGTGCGCTATCTGGCGCGCGGGGCGATCGATGACAAGCCCGGACCCGCACGCTAGCCTGCCCCCAGGAGGGGCCAGGTGACGACATTGCAAGACGAGGTGCGCCGCCGGAAGCGTAACACCCGGCTGAACCTGATCGCCTTTTCGCTCCTGTGCTTCTTCGGCCTCGGCGCGATCCTGCTCCGAGGCACCGCCACCAGCGATACCCTTGCCTCCGATCCGCAGGTCAGCATCCTCGGCCCCGCCGCGCTCGGACTGCTGTGCTGGCTGCTCAGCTTGCTCGTGCTGCTCGGTATCAGGCCGCGGAGCTGGAAGACCCTGGTGGCAGCCTTCTTCCTCTCGCTGTTGACCGGCCTGGGGGCGACGGCCTGCACGATTCTCGTCCTCGAACGGCTCCAGGAACGCGCCGAGTTCGGCCACGGTCCGCTGCGCCAGAAACAGGCCGATCTCGCGATCGCGGAGGCGGTGTACTTCCGCGGCAAGTCCGGCCGCTACGAGATCACGCTCCGCGACTATTCCAGGAGCTTCACCGTCGACGAAGCCGACTATGCCGCCGCCTTTGGCGAAGCGGAGCACGTCCGCCCGCGCGGCCGTTGCGCCCGCGTCACCCTGCAGAAATCCGCCCATGCCCTGCGGATCATCGGCCTTGAGCGCGGCGCCCTCCCGCGCGGCACCCTGGTCCGCTGCCGGCCCGACACGCCTGCGCCAAGCTGGTGACAAGCCGCCGGCCACCCGCCATCTAGGGCGGATGGCCCGATCCCGCCCCCTCACCCAAGGCGAAGCCGAGCTCGCCCGCAGCGTGTTCGGCGACGCGCTCGATCCCGCCCGGGCGGCGGTAGCGAACCGCAAATGGGCGTTCTTCCAGCCGCGGCACACCACCATGGCGCCGCTCGGCACGATCCATTTCAACCCGGCCTCGGGGCTCTACCGCGAGGATTTCGCGCATGCCCCGCTCGGGCTGCAGGGGCTGTTCATCCACGAACTCGCCCATGTCTGGCAGCACCAGTCGGGCCTGTTCCTGCCGCTCCAGCGCCATCCCTTCTGCCGCTATGACTATATCCTCGAGCCTGGCCGCCCCTTCGGGCGCTACGGCATCGAGCAGCAGGCCGAGATCGTCCGCCACGCCTTCCTGCTGCGGCGCGGCGCCGATCTCCCCGGCATCGCGCCGCTCAGCCTCTACGAAGCGCTGCTGCCCTTCTAGTCGACGCTCAGGTTCTTGTCGGGCAGCTTGGCCGGCCGCGGCGGCGCGGACCGGGGCGGCGGCGGCGAGGCGGTGCGCGGCGGCGGGGTATAGCTCGGGCGCGGCGCCGGAGCGGCCTGGGGCGGCGGGCTGTAGCTCGGGCGCGGCGCCGCGCTCGGCGTGGCCGGACGCTGCCATCCTTCCGGGCGCGAGGGCCGCGACCAGCTGGGCCGGCTCGGCGCATTGTCCGCTGCCGGAGGCGCCGCCGGCGCGGGAGCAGGCGTCGCACTCGGTGCCGAAGGCCGCTGCCAGCCGCCTTCGGGGCGATCGGGCCGGCTCCAGCCCCCTTCGGGCCGGGCAGGCCGGTTCCAGTTCGGCCGGGACGGCGCGGCATCCCCGGTCGAGGGCGTCGCCGGTGCCGGTGCCGGCGTCACCACCGGCGGGTTCGGCCGCTGCCAGCCGCCTTCGGGCCGCGAGGGTCGGTTCCAGCCCGGCCGGGAGGGCGCGGCGTCGCCGGTAGAGGGCGCGCCCGGTGCCGGCATGGGCGTCACCACCGGCGGATTGGGCCGCTGCCAGCCGCCCTCGGGGCGCGACGGCCGCGACCAGGTCGGATTGCCCGCGCCCGGCTGCGAAGGCCGCCGCCAGCCCGTGCCGCTGCCATCGGGCAGCGGGCGCGGCGGGCGCGTGGCATCGGGTGCCGGCGGCGTATCCGGCGCGACATCGCTCGGCGCCGGCAGGCTGGGCCGGCCGCGCCGCCAGCCCGGCGTGCCGTCGGGCCGGAAATTGTCGGGGCGCGTCACCGGCGGGCGGGGGCCGCCACCCGGTGCGTCGGGCGTGGTGCCGGGGCGCCCGCCCCAGCCCGGCCGGCCCGGCCGCCCGCCGCCCGGCGGACGCGACCAGCCCGATCCCGGCTGGTTCGGTCTTCCCGCCCCCGGCCGGCCCGGTCCGTCCGGCCGGTGGAAGCGGCCCGGCGGCGGGCCCTGGAAGCCGCCGTCGCGCCAGTGGCGGAAGCGCAGCGCCTGGTCGCGCCGGCGGCGCTGCTCGGCGTCGAAGCGCCGGCGCCACGCCGCCGCGTCGCTGCGCGCATGGTAGCGCGCCCAGCCGGGATAGCGGCTGCGGCCGATGTCCCAGCTCTGGATGAAGCTGAAGATCAGCGGGCTGGTATCGATCCAGACATCGGCATCGACCGGGCGATAGTCGCGCCCCGACATCGCGTCGCGCAGCCGCAGCGCGCGGTCGTACAGGTCGCCCGCGGCATCGTCATAATCGCCGAACTCGCCGCGCGGCGCCGCCTCGCCATCGGCGTCATAGACCATCGCCAGCCGCCCGCTCTCATAGGCGAAGCTCATCCCCGGCTCGACCGCCAGGAACGGCCCGCGCGCGCCCGGCGCGAAATAATAGCTGCGGATGCCGCCCTCGCCCGCATCCTCGACGATGATCGTATAGCCGTCGGTCGTCTGCCAGGCCCAGGGCTCGGCGCCTTCGAAGGGAAAGGCGAAGTCGGGCGGCGAGTCGCCGATCGCGTCCCACAGCGCATCGGCGCGGTCGATCCATTGATAGTCCTCGGCGGACTGGGGTCCGGACTGAGGGCCGGCCTGTGCCGCCGCCTTCGCAACCGGCACCGCCGCCATCGCCAGGCCGGGCATGGCCAACGCCACGCCCGCCAGCATACCCAGCCGGAACATCCTCTCGAACCGCATCGCCCATCCCTCCTGCATGTCCGCGCAAATTTCCACCCCGGGCGCTGAACGGCGGGTGAAATGTACGTGCAGCTTTGCGAAAGGAAACGGAGAACGCGCGATGCACCCCGCCATCCCAAGCAACACCGGCAACTGGCGCTTTGTGCCGGGCGTTCCTATCTCCCCACTAGAAACCCCAACAGAACAAAGCTAGAACCCTCGGCATGGCACTTACCACCATTTCCGTCCGCGGCGCGCGCGAGCACAATCTCAAGGGCGTGGACGTCGATATCCCGCGCGACACGCTCACGGTGATCACCGGCCTGTCCGGCTCGGGCAAGTCGAGCCTCGCGTTCGACACCATCTATGCCGAGGGCCAGCGCCGCTATGTCGAGTCGCTCTCGGCCTATGCCCGCCAGTTCCTCGAGCTGATGCAGAAGCCGAACGTCGAGCATATCGAGGGCCTCAGCCCTGCCATTTCGATCGAGCAGAAGACGACCTCGCGCAATCCGCGCTCGACGGTCGCCACGGTCACCGAGATCTACGATTACATGCGCCTGCTCTGGGCGCGCGTCGGCGTGCCCTATTCTCCGGTCACCGGCCTGCCGATCAGCGCGCAGACCGTGTCGCAGATGGTCGACCGCGTCCTCGCGCTGCCCGAGGGCACCCGCCTGCTCCTCCTCGCTCCCGTCGTGCGCGGCCGCAAGGGCGAGTATCGCAAGGAGCTTGCCGAGTGGCAGCGCGCCGGCTTCCAGCGCGTCCGCATCGACGGCGAGACCTATCTGATCGAGGAAGCCCCCGCCCTCGACAAGAAGTACAAGCACGACATCGAAGTGGTGGTCGACCGTCTGGTGGTGCGGGACGACATCGCCACCCGCCTTGCCGAGTCCTTCGAGACCGCGCTCAAGCTCGCCGAGGGCCTGGCGTACGTGGATCTGGTCGACGCGACCGTCGCCGAGGCCACCGGCGCCCGCGTGGCGGAGGCCCGGGCCGAGTTCAACGTCACCGGCGGCGCGATGAAGGGCACCGGCATCCCGGACAACCGCATCGTCTTCTCCGAGAAGTTCGCCTGCCCGGTCTCCGGCTTCACCATCCCCGAGATCGAGCCCCGCCTCTTCTCGTTCAACGCCCCCCAGGGCGCCTGCCCCACCTGTGACGGCCTGGGCGAGAAGCTGGTGTTCGACGAGGATCTCGTCGTCCCCAATCACGACCTGTCGATCAAGAAGGGCGCGGTCGTGCCCTGGGCCAAGTCCAACCCGCCCTCGCCCTATTACATGCAGGTGCTCGGCAGCCTCGCCCGCGAGTTCGGCTTCAGCCTCGACACGCCGTGGCGCGATCTGCCCGGCGAGGTCCAGCTGATCGTCCTCCACGGCACCGGCGGCAAGCCGGTCACCCTCACCTTCGTCGACGGCCGCAAGTCGTACGACGTGAAGAAGCCGTTCGAGGGCGTGATCGGCAACCTCAACCGCCGCATGCTGCAGACCGAGAGCGCGTTCATGCGCGAGGAGCTGGCCAAGTACCAGGCCGCGCACCCCTGCGAGGTCTGCCACGGCGCCCGCCTCAAGCCCGAGGCGCTGGCGGTGAAGATCGCCGGCGAGGACATCAGCCACGCCACCCGCCTCTCGGTGGTCGACGCGCTCGCCTGGTTCGAGAAGCTCCCCGCCACGCTCACCGATCAGCAGCGCGAGATCGCCCGCGCGATCCTCAAGGAGATCGACGAGCGGCTCGGCTTCCTCAACAATGTCGGGCTCGACTATCTCAACCTGAACCGCACCTCGGGCACCCTGTCCGGCGGCGAGAGCCAGCGCATCCGCCTCGCCAGCCAGATCGGCAGCGGCCTGTCCGGCGTGCTCTACGTGCTCGACGAGCCCTCGATCGGCCTCCACCAGCGCGACAACGACATGCTGCTCGCCACCCTCCGCCGCCTCCGCGACCTCGGCAACACCGTGATCGTCGTCGAGCATGACGAGGATGCGATCCGCAGCGCCGACTATATCCTCGACATGGGCCCGGGCGCCGGCGTCCATGGCGGCGAGATCGTCGCGCGCGGCACGCTCGACGAGATCCTCGCCACCAAGGGCTCGGTCACCGCCGATTATCTCAACGGCACCCGCGAGATCGAAGTCCCCAGGAAGCGCCGCAAGGGCACCGGCAAGAAGCTCACCGTCGAGAACGCCACCGCCAACAATCTGCGCGGCGTCACCGCGAGCATCCCGCTCGGCACCTTCACCTGCATCACCGGCGTCTCGGGCTCGGGCAAGTCGAGCTTCACGATCGACACGCTCTATGCCGCCGCCGCGCGCCAGCTCAACGGCGCCCGCCTGCTCGCCGGCAAGCATGACAAGATCACCGGCCTCCAGCACCTCGACAAGGTGATCGACATCGATCAGTCGCCGATCGGCCGCACCCCGCGCTCGAACCCGGCGACGTACACCGGCGCCTTCACCAGCATCCGCGACTGGTTCGCCGGCCTGCCCGAGGCGCAGGCGCGCGGCTACAAGCCCGGCCGCTTCAGCTTCAACGTCAAGGGCGGCCGCTGCGAGGCGTGCCAGGGCGACGGCGTGCTCAAGATCGAGATGCACTTCCTGCCCGACGTCTATGTCACCTGCGACGTTTGCCACGGCGCGCGCTACAATCGCGAGACCCTCGAAGTGAAGTTCAAGGGCAAGAGCATCGCCGATGTGCTCGACATGACGGTCGAGGACGCGGTCGAGTTCTTCAAGGCGGTCCCGCCGATCCGCGACAAGATGGCGATGCTCGCCGAGGTTGGCCTGGGCTATGTCAAGGTCGGCCAGCAGGCGACCACCCTGTCCGGCGGCGAGGCGCAGCGCGTCAAGCTCGCCAAGGAACTCGCCCGCCGCGCCACCGGCAACACGCTCTACATCCTCGACGAGCCCACGACGGGCCTCCATTTCGAGGACGTCCGGAAACTGCTGGAAGTGCTCCACGCGCTGGTCGAGCAGGGCAACACCGTGGTGGTGATCGAGCACAATCTCGACGTCATCAAGACCGCCGACTTCCTGCTCGACCTGGGCCCCGAAGGCGGCGTCAAGGGCGGCGAGATCGTCGCCCAGGGCACACCCGAAGAGGTGGTGAAGGAACCGCGGAGCTTCACGGGGAAGTATCTGGCGCCGTTGCTCAAGCAGAAGGCCAGGGAGCCCTTGGCGGCGGAGTAAGCTAGCCCCTCCCCGCGGCTCGTCGTGGGGAGGGCGTCTCTACCTGATAAGGTTCAAGAGGGGCGAGGCAGCCTAGCAGGCTGCCATTTAGGGCGCGGGAAGTAGCTTAATTTTGAAGCGCATCCCGGTACATATCCACATAATAATCCAGCTTCGCGCTATTGTACTGCATGACCCATCTCGGGTGTGGGAGATATTTAATGTCACGATAGCCGAACGGATAGCCATCCAGACCATCAAATGACTTCTTATTATCTCCAGATCCAAGCAAAACTGCGCGCCCGTTTGAAGGTATATTCTGAGAAATCCACTCCATATTTGATTTCACTGCACCATTAAGCTGCGATTTTACGTCATCCTCATAGTAATTTTTATAAGCATCCTCCTGCGTTACACTTAGGGGCATCACTGCCCAAGCGAACACCGCTGAGTAAAAACTCGTCGCCCCGCCCATTTTTTCTACAACGCTATAAAAAAACCTAGATGTAAGCTCCCTCGATTTCGAAAAATCATTATTAATCCCGCAAAAATTCTCCAACGCATACCCGTCGGTATAATTCACACCTGTCGAAGTATCGTTAATTTTGCTGGGATTTATACCAAGAATATGAATTCTATGATCTTGATCATTATAGAATTTTCTACAAAAATTCTCAATCGCTTCACGCCTAGAAGGCTCACTGAAGGGATTGTGGATTTGAATATGGTTACCAACGACCGTTGAAAACGGTGGATTTTCGTAAAATGCCATTACTTTTTCTGATATTTTCACGAACTTAGCTCCCACTATCCGCCGATATTAGCGCCCCCTTGACGAGTTGGACAGACTGCGGAAGGTGGAATTCCAAGGCCCAAGGAACGCGCAATGTCCGACGACGAGATCGTAACAAGCCAACTTGAGTTTTTCGCGAAAAATTCTTCAGGCTGCGCTTTCGCCGCAATGGCCGCTCGTGAACCGGAAAAGTATGAATGGGCCCACCAGATTGTGAACCAAGGCAGCCTGCCTGATTTGGATAGCATAATCGACAAGGCGATTGAGGATCCGGCGATCTCGACGCTATCGCTGGTATTTCCCCATGTGACAGACTTGGACGCTCTCAGTTCGCTGCTGCCCGCACTGCAGGGGGAGCGAATATATCTGCATGACTTACACGATACCGCCGAGAATAGATGCTACCGGTTCCGAGCCCGAATTGGCGAAGACGAGTCCTTCATTTCAGGCTTTGGCCCCTACGAGCACCTACCAATGACTCGCAGGACGCCGTACACATCTATTGTGATGAGGGTGAAGCCTCGACCGCACTACGAATGGCATATGCAACCCCCCGAGGAAGGCATCATTCACGTAGCGGATATGACAATGAAAGGCCTGCCAGGCCGAAACTTCAAGCGAATGTGGCGGAACACATTTTTGACCGTCGCAGGCATTCTCGGGCAGAAGCCGGACGACGAAAGTGCAGCAAAGACAACGTTTATTATGCCGTTAGATCGCGCGGCGCATATTTCTCTTTGATATGGCTCAGGATGGCGGTTCCCGACACCCCTATCTCGTCTGCGAGCTTCAAAGAATTTATTAGCCCGGCCGCAACAATCGCTTCCAGCGCATCAATCTTGGCAAATTTGCCATGATCCGCGTCTTCTACCCACGCAGCTAGGCGGCCAGCCGTCTTAGAAAAATGCAACGCGGAGTGCCGTATGCAAAATTCGACGGCGGTCGCTTCACTCTGGAAGCGCAACGATGGATATTGGACCTCAGTTACAGGCAGCAGGTCGCTCACAAGATCGATAAGCACATCAAGCGTGTCACCAGCCTTCTTATCATCAAACTCGGTGAACGCGTTCATCTCGTAGCCATCGTTGTGAGACATCGAACCTACCCCTCGGCTCGCGTGGTCATGATCGTGAGTCATGTCCATTAAACGCGGGATATGACCTTGGTAGCCGTAGGGCAATAACGGATTTCGCCGGAGCGGGGGAAAATACGGACAGTCTCCTGACGCGCCCCGTTGCACCATCTTGAAAAGTTGGCCTGAACTGACCTTCTCCATTCCGGACAAGGTTCCGCTTGCCCGCCTTCCCCCACCCTCCGCGAACCGCTATATTCCCCGCATGGCAAAGCTCTCGCCCATCGTCTCGGAATTCGCCTCCACCGAGGAGGAGGAAGCCTATGATGCGTGGTTCCGCGCCAAGGTCGAAGCCCGGCTGGCAGACAAGGCGCCCGGCATCCCGCATGAAGAAGTCATGGCAAGGATGCAGGCCATCCTCGATCGTCACGCGCAAGACTGATGCTCCCGCACCTCTGGCACCCTGAGGCGCTGGAGGATCTTGAGACCGTCATCGATTTCATCGAAGCACGTAACCCGTCAGCCGCGCGGCGGATCGGCGATGCCATCCGCAGCACCGCGGACCAGTTGCCCGCGCATTCCCATGCCTATCGGCCCGGCCGTGTTCCCGGCACCCGCGAGGCGGTTGTCCATCCCAACTACATCCTGATCTATCGCGTCGCCGAGATCATCGAGGTGATGGCCGTCTTCCACGCCCGCCAGCTTTATCCCTAGCACCCCCTTCGCTTCCCCGGCGAACGCCGGGGCCCAGGGTTTCTCTGCCGTCGCGCTTTGTTACCCTGGGCCCCGGCTTTCGCCGGGGAACAACAGTGCCAGCGCAACACGCCAACAGAAAAGAACAAACCATAAACAAATCGCTGTCCTACAGCCCCCATTCCAGCATATCTGGCCAGTCCTCAACCAAGCACAGAGAGGACCAGCCATGACCAAGCACCAGGAATTCCTGCCGCCCTATGGCGATCCGGACGTGATCGCCCTGCCCGTCGACGAGTACACCAAGTCTCCCTCGCAGCGGATTTCCGGCTGGTCCGGCGCCAGCCAGGCGACTTTCCTGCGCGCGATCGCGGAAGGGGCCACGGTCGGCCAGGCGTGCCGGCTGGTCGGGCTCAGCCAGCAATCGGCCTATGCCTTCCGCCTCTCCACGCGCGGCGCGCAGTTCAGGCTCGGCTGGGAAGCCGCCGCGCTCCACGCCCGCAGCGTGCTGGCCGATGCGCTGATGGAGCGCGCGCTCCACGGCAATATCGAGACGATCACCCGCCCCGATGGCAGCGAGGTCGAGCGCCACCGCTTCGACAACCGGCTCGGCATGGCGATGCTCAGCCGGCTCGATCGCCTGGCCGACAAGGCGGCGCGGGAAACCACCCATGCCGCCGCTCGCCTCGTCGCGCAGGAGCTCGATGCCTATCTCGAGCTGCTTGGCCAGGATGCCGGCCCGGCGCGCGCCGGCCTGTTCCTCGCGCGGCGGATCGAGCCGGCCGGCGAGGACGACCTTGCGCCGATCCGCACCCTCGCCCGCGCCGATCGCTGGCTGCGCACCCACACCGACCTTGCCGAGCCGCTGGCCGATCTCGATCCCGCCGCCCGCGACCAATGGTCCGCCGCCGACTGGGCCCGCGCCGAAGCCGCCGGGCTGGTCGAGATCGCCCCCGCGCCCGCACGCATGGAGACTCAAGCGATTCAAGATTTCCCCGAGGCCCCCGACACGCCCGAGGACGACCCCCGCGTCTGGTGGGACGGCGGCGACGAGAAGTGGCGCACCGATTTCCCGCCGCCCGCCGATTTCCACGGCGAGGAGGACGGCAGCTATGGCGACGACGATTACTCCCGCGAGCTGACCGTCGAGGAAGAGGAACTGGTCGAGGCACCGCGCCTGGCCGAGATCGCGGCGCAGCGCGTGGCCGAAGGCGCAGCCCGGGATCGCTGGTTCGCCGTGCTCGCCACGCCGCATGTGCATGCCTCTGGCGCCGCCGCCGTCACCGGCTACACTGGCCCCGGGGAAGAGGGGACAGGCGCATGCCCGAGCAGCTGACACCGGAGGATCTCGAGCGCATCGCGCGGATCGAGGCGGAGACCGCGGCGCGGGCGGCGCGCGAGAATGAGGGGATCGCCGGCGCAAAGGTCATGTACGCGGTGATCTGCTTCGTCTTCTGCTTCCCCTTCCTGATCTATCCGCTGCTGGCGATCTGGCTCGGCCATCTGCCGGCACGCTTCACCGCCTGGATCTGGCCGGCGATGCCGTTCGTGATGGTGGCGCTCGTCCTGGCCGCGGGCATCTGGCTGCGCGGCCGGCTCACGCTGCCCAATGGCTGGGAGTTCGAGGGACGACGGCTGCGTATCCTGCTGGTGGCGGCGGTGCTGGCGCCCTTGGTGCTCAGCCTCGCCTGGGAACTGCTCAAGGGGCCGTTCTGGGCGCTGGTACAGTCCAATCCCTTCCTCGCGGAAATGCTCGACGGCTATTGAGCATGGCACGGGGAAGAAAAAGCCACCCCTTGTATTGCGGCGCCGGCACCCCATCTAACATCTGCTACAGTCGCACATCGACGGTTTTCGGCGCTTTGCGGCCCCTCTTCCTTCCTTCTGCCCCTTGCAGCGCGAGGTCCGCTCGCACTGGGCGCGGCCGATAACACAAGGAAGAATCGCATGAGCCACACCGGAACCGTCAAGTTCTTCGACGCAGTCAAGGGCTTCGGCTTCATTACGCCGGACGGCGGGAACCAGGACCATTTCGTCCATATCTCCGCCGTCGAGCGTTCGGGCCTGGGCACGCTCAGCCAGAACCAGCGCGTGAACTATGAGCTGGAGAACGACAAGCGCGGCCGGGCATCGGCAGCGAACCTGTCGCCGGCTGAATAACGGACACCGAACAGGCGGCCTCGGCCGTCCGGCGGCGTCCCCAAAGTCCCCCTTTAGGGGGCGCCGCCACCCCACGTCCTCTCTTGGAGAACGCACAAGTGGCAAACCAACCCGATTACCGGGCTCAGGCGGCGAAATGCCGTGCCGAGGCCGAGGCAGCGACGCTCGACAATGTCCGCGAACAGCGGCTGCGGGCAGAGGCGGCCTGGCTCGATATGGCGCTCCGCCAGGAACAGGTCGCCCGCTCGCGCATTGCACGAGAGGCGGCAAGTCCGGCCGTCCAGACAATAACACAGGAAACTACATGAACTTTTTCAATCGCGTACACGAAACTCAGATTACCCGCGGTGCGAGCAAGCCTTTCGAGGCCTTTGTCCCGCTCCACCGCCGTCTCTTCCCCCTCGATGCCAGGCGTCAGCGCGCCATTGCCCGCGCCGCTGTGCTCGAGGTGCTCGGCTAACCAGGCCGGCATTTTCCGGGGCCTTCGACCGGCCCCGCCCAGCATTCGCTTCGTCCCCGGCGCATCCGCCCGTCCGGTCTCAGACCGCGACCAGCCGAGCGCAGCGGTGGTTCGCTCCCGTCCCCATGGCGCCTATGTTCCGGCCCGGGGCGGGGCAAATCCTAAGCAACAAGGGGATGTCCATGAAGCGTATCGCTGTTCTGCTGCCGGTGATCCTGGCAGCCTGCAATTCCGGTCCCAGCGTCACCGCAACCAATGCCTCGGTCGAGGAAGTCTCGAACAAGGTGGCGGCGGCGCAAGGGTCCGGCAATTTCATCCGGCCGGGCCAGTGGACCAGCAAGGCCAAGGTCAATCTCGAGATGCCGGGCATGGACAAGATGCCGCCCGAGACCGTGCAGAAGATGAAGGAAGCGGCCAGCAAGGGCGTCGAGGCGACGACCTGCGTCACCGAAGCCGATGTGAAGTCGCCCAAGGCGGGGATGTTCGGCGGCGACAAGAGCTGCCGCTACGACCATTACACCATGTCCGGCGGCACCATCGACGCCAAGCTGACCTGCGAGGCGCAGGGCCAGAAGCGGGTGATGACGGTCAAGGGCACCTATTCGGCCGACAGCTACCACATCGAATCCACGGCGGAGGCCGGCCCGATGGGCAAGATGTCGTCGACCATCGACGCCAAGCGCACCGGCGAGTGCACGGGCAAGGAGAAGAGCTGAGCGGAGATCTTGGTTTGGGTCGGCGGGACCTCGGAACAGTCGCCCCGCCCGCCCGTTCTGGCCGAAACACTCTGAGGTAACGAGGAATTTCAATGGCCACCCCCCGCAAGCCGAGCAGCAATCCGACGCCAGCCAAGCGCACTCCGGCGAAGCGCGGCACCACCGCCGCCGCCAAGAAGCCCGCGGCCCGCAAGGCCAAGGCCCCGGCGGCGAAGGCGCCGGCACCGGCGCCCCGCTCGGCCCACACCGCCGGCATCGCCGCCATCGGCGCGCTCGCCGTCACGGTGCTGGGAGCAGCCGCCTTCGGGGCCTGGCGCATCTTCCGCCGTCCAAGCGAGGGCATCGTTCCGACGGACCTGCTCGGCGACACGCATCCCGACGGGTCGGAGCGGGCCATCGACGCCTTCCGCCCCGATCCCACCGCTCCGGTGCCGGCCTCGGAGCGCGAGCAGTTCCGCCCTGCCCTGGCTACCGCCGGGATGGACGTAAACTCATGATGCAGGCGAAACTTTTCTGCCTTCCCGTGCATTCCGCAAGCGAGCGGGTTCATGGAGGAGAGACAAGATGCGCACCCTGATCCTCGGCCTCGCCGCGGCGACGGCGCTGGCCGGCTGCACCGAATATGGCGCCGGCCCCGGCAGCGGTTATTCTGGCTATCGGGACTATGACTATAACCGCCCGGACCCCGCCTATAACGGCTATTATGCCGACCGCTATTACCGCGAGGGCCGCAACTATCGCGAGCAGCGACTGAGCCGGAATGACCGGGTCTATCGGGGCCAGGACGGCCGCTATTATTGCCGCCGCTCGGACGGCACCACCGGCCTGGTGGTCGGCGCGGCGGCCGGTGGCGTGCTCGGCGCGATCATTGCCCCCGGTGGCTCGGAAGTGCTCGGCGCACTGATCGGCGCGGCGGCCGGCGGCGCGGTCGGCACCTCGGTCGACAAGGGCGAGGTCCGCTGCCGCTGATTACTCGAAAGGGTAGCCTTCAAGCCGGGCCCCCGACGCCCTAGATTGGGGGTCCGGCCAAGAGGGAGACCGAGAAGATGACGACCCGTACCGCGACTGCCCGCTACGAAGGCTTCGGCAAGGAAGGCAAGGGCCACATCACCACCCAGTCCGGGGTGCTGACCGACCAGTTCTACGGCTTCAACACGCGTTTCGGCGATGAACCCGGCACCAATCCGGAAGAACTCGTCGCCGCTGCCCATGCCGGCTGCTTCACCATGGCGCTCAGCTTCGCTTTGGCCCGGGCCGGGTTCAGCGAAGGCTCGCTGGAGACCAGCGCCGCTGTGAAGCTCGAGCAGGATGGCGACGGCTTCACCATCACCCGCTCGGACCTGACGCTCAAGGCCAGCGTCCCGGGCCTGGCCCAGGAACAGTTCGAGGCCCTGGCCGCCGGCGCCCATGCCAATTGCCCGGTCTCCAAGCTGCTCAAGGCCGAGAGCAAGCTCGACGCTACCCTGGTCTGATCGAGCCCCTTGCAATGTAGGATTTCGGCTGCTCCACCATGGCGGTGGAGCAGTCGGTCCGATCTCATTCCCTGGGCTTCTGCACGAGGCGGACGCGACGTCGGCGTGCCGATACCCGTTCACCGGCGAAAGCGGAGGCCAAGGGTTTCTCTGCCGTATCGCTTGTGACTCTGGGGCCCGGCTTTCGCCGGGGAACGGGGACACATGGGGGCGCAGCGCCAGCCGCGCGCAAATCCAGGATCGGCGCCCTTCGCCAAACGCAAAAGGGGCCCGGCATTGCTGCCAGGCCCCGTGTCGCCGGACTGCTGCCGTGGACCCGGACGGATCTTCGGCATGGTTTCGGCGGCTCCTCGGCCCGCGCCGGCAAGGGCAAGCGAGCTTCGGTCCGGTCGTCGAGGCTGGCCGTTCTCCACGCGTCCCGAGGGAAGCGCTGCGGTTACCAGCCTCGGCGGCCCGCTTCGTCTCTCCGGCCGGGACCGGAAATCGGAAGCAATGTTCGGATGCTGTTGCTCCGCTCGATCCGCTCCGTCCTTCCACCCTGCTTGCGCAGGACTTCCGGCTGGCCAAATCTCCCGGCGGTCCGTTCCTTCGTTCCCGGATCCGGCCGCTTGCGCGCCCATCCCCGCGAACCAGGGTTCCGCACCCTTTCCGTATCGCCCGTCCGCATCGGGCCATGCTTGCGCACCGCCTTCCGCTTCCGCTTCCGCTCCGGAGCCCATTTGCATGGACCCGTCACTCGCACTTCCACCAGCACTCGCGTGCCGCTTTCCGTGCTTGCCTCCAGCCACACTTGCATGCCGCTCTCGGCTTCCACGACGCACCCTGCTTGCGCAGCATAGGTCGCTTCCCGGTCGATCCGGGCTCCGGCGTCCCTCAGGATCTTGGCAGCGCCTGGGCGGCACTTCGATCCTGCGACATTCCGGGGCTTCGCATCCCCGAGCCGTTCCCGAATGCGGTTTCCCGAAGGCACCTGCACCGTTTCCGGCCCGTGTAAGCTTCTGATCTTGCTTTGGTTTCCCGCCGCCGGACTGTTCCGCTTACAGTTATGATGGTGTCATCGAACCCGAGTCGCGCAAAGTGGAAAACAGGCCTGCAGACTTGTGCAAACTGTGGATAACGTGGACAACTAGGTCATATTATTACGCGGAGACCAGTTGGGAGGCGCCAATTCGAACCCGGCGAAATCGAAGCCTGGCACGACGATGCAGCTCACCAGCGCCCATCCATGTGGCGCTTCGGTCGCCTGCCAGCGACTCGCCGGGACCAGGCACTGGGGCGCATAGCCTTGGGTGGGGTCGCCGCCAAGCCGGGTCGTCACCGGATTCTCATCGGCGGCGTCGGCGATGTGGAGATCGAGCGGGCTGGCGGCGTGCCACAGCCACCATTCCTCGGCATCGACCCGGTGCCAGTGCGAGCGCTGCCCCTGCTCGAGCAGGAAATGGATGGAGGTTCCCCTGGACCGCCCATCGCTCCCGGGCGCGGCCCGCCAGGTCTCGCGGTACCAGCCACCCTCGGGATGCGGCATCAAACCGAGCTTTTCGATGATCGCCTTGGCGGGATCCATTGCCTTCCTTTCCGATGAACGGCACGTAGTTTTGCGTTCATGAAACCTGATCTGGATCAGGAACGTTACGTTGCCGGTTTATCCATAAGTGCAGCAGGAGTGAGACATGCGTAAACTGATTCTGGCGCTCGGCGCCCTTGCCGTGGCGGTGCCCACGGCCAGTGTCCTTCCCATCGCGGCCAATGCCGCACCGGCCGCCAAGGCCGGCATCGGCAGCGACTTCGCCCCGCAGCAGCGCTACCGCAAGCGCTACGCCTATCGCGAGTGGCAGGGCCGTGACGGCCGCCGCTATTGCCGCAAGCCCAATGGCACCACCGGCCTGGTGGTCGGCGGCGTGGCGGGCGCGCTGGTCGGCCGCACCATCGACACCCGCGGTGACCGGACCGTCGGCACGCTGCTCGGCGCCGCTGCCGGCGCAGTGGCTGGCCGCGAGATCGAGCGGAGCGGCGATCGCAAGTGCCGCTAAGCACCGTTTAGGAATGCGGGACGACCCGCCTGGCGAACGCGCCGGGCGGGTCGTTTTCGATGGGGACCGGCCTGTTAACCCCTGTCTGCTAGAGCGGGGGCCATGCTCCGCGTACTTGTCCTCTCCACGCTCTTCCCCGATGCGTCGCGTCCCAATTTCGGCATTTTCGTCGAGCGGCAAACGCTGTCGCTGGCCGAGCGGAGCGATGTCGAAGTCCGCGTCGTCGCGCCGCGGGGCCTGCCGCCCGGCCCGCTGGCCTGGCTCGGCCGCTATTCCCGCCTCGCTGCCCAGCCGGCCCGGGAGCAGTGGAAGGGGCTGACGGTCGACCGTCCCCGCTTTCTAAACCTGCCCGGCACCGGCGGCCGCTTCCACGCCCGTGCCATGGCAGCCGCGCTGACGCCGCTGTTGCGGGAGATTCGCAAGGACTTCCCCTTCGACGTGATCTCGGCCGAATTCTTCTTCCCCGACGGCCCTGCGGCCATCCTGCTCGGCCGCCGCTTCCATGTGCCCGTGTCGATCAAGGCGCGCGGATCGGACATGCATGACTGGGGCCGACGCCCCGGCATCGGCAAGCAGGTCATCGCCGCCGGCCAGGCAGCGGACGGCGTGCTCGCGGTCAGCGAAGCGATGCGCGACGACATGATCGCCATGGGGGTGCCGGGAGAGAAGATCGAGACGATCACCACCGGCGTGGACCTGACCCGCTTCACCCCTCGCGACCGCACCGAAGCCAAGGCGGCACTGGGCGTCTCCGGTCCCCTCGTCCTCTCGGTCGGCGCGCTGATCCCGATCAAGGGGCATGACATCGTCATCGACGCCATCGCCACCCTGCCCGGCGTCACCCTGTGGATCGCCGGCGAAGGCGGCGACCGCAAGCGGCTGGAGGCGCACGTCGACCGGCTGGGTCTGGGCGACCGGGTGAAGCTGCTCGGCTCCGTCCCGCCGGACCGCGTCGCCGCCGCGCTCGCCGCCGCCGACGCGATGGCCCTTGCCTCGGAGCGCGAGGGCCTGGCCAATGCCTGGCTCGAGGCGCTGGCGAGCGGCACGCCCGTCGTCATCCCCGATGTGGGGGGCGCCCGCCAGGTCGTGACCAGCCCGGTCGCCGGCCGGATCGTCGCACGCACCCCCGCCGCCTTCGCCAGCGCGCTTGGCGCGTTGATCGCCGCCCCGCCGCATGCCGCGGACACCCGCGCCATCGCTGCGCCCTTCACCTGGGCCGCCAACAGCGCCCGCCTCCACGCCTTTCTCCGTCGCCTCGCAGACCAGCGCGTCGCCTAGCGAGGGAACCGCCTTGCCGTGCCCACCGTTCGTGCCCGGGGCATGACGGAGAGAGAAAGACGATGAACCCCTTTCGTACCCTGCCCGAGCCTGCCGCCGATGCGCCGCCGCTCGTCTATTATATCCTGCCGCCCGAGCAGGATGCCGAGGCCCCGATCGGCCCCGGCGACCTGGAGATCGAATTCGAGTTCGAAGCCGATTCGGACGCCGATGACGAATGAGCCATTTCCGCGTTGACTAGCCCGCGCCGCTCCCTGACATTCATGACAGTCAAGTTACCAGCGGCGGAGACCGAGTGATGGCGGGCAAGAAGGACAAGAAGGCCGGCGAGACCAAGCCGGAGAAGAAGGGCTTTCTCCCGAAGAGCATCGCCGGGATGAAATTGCCCAAGGAGCTGCGCAAGCAGCTCGATGCGCTCGCGAAGCACCCTGTGGTGAACGACCTGCTCGCCGCGGGCCTCGTGGCGCTCGCCGCCAAGCTCAAGCCGAACGAGAAGGCGGAGCCGGCAGCGGAAGCCGCCCCGGCGCCCGCGCCCGAACCGGTCGCAGCGCCCGCACCGGCAGCAACTGCTGCCAAGCCGGTGGCGAAACGCGTGCGCAAGCCGGCGGGCACCGCCGCGAAGCCCGCTGCCAAGGCTCCCGCGAAGACCGAGGCCAAGCCTGCCGAAAAGGCACCCGCCAAGGCCCCGGCAAAGCCGGCCACCGCCAAGCCGGCAGCGGCGAAGGCCCCGGCCAAGCCCGCAGCCAAGGCTGCGACGGCCAAGGCACCCGCTGCCAAGCCCGAAGCGAAGCCGGCAGCGACCAAGACTGCGGCCAAGCCCAGGACGGCGACCGCCAAGCCGGCCCCCGCACCCGCTGCGACCGCGGAAGCGGAGAAGCCCGCGCCCAAGCCGCGCAAGCCCGCCGCCGCCAAGGCACCGGCCGCCACCCCGCGCGCCACGACGCGCCGCACCAAGTCGACATCGCCCAAGACGACGCGCTGATCGGCTGCTAGGGCACGCGCCGAATCAAACAGGGGGTAATGATGGAAGACAAGTCGCACGCCGCGGGGCCGGCGCACGGGCTGGAGCGCATGGCGTTCTTTTCAGACGCCGTGTTCGCGATCGCGATCACGCTGCTGGTGATCGAGATCCATGTGCCGCATGTCGAGGCACCCTATACCGATGCTGCGTTCCTGCATGCGCTTGGCGAGGTACGGGCAAACTTCCTCGGCTTCTTCATCTCCTTCTTCGCGATCGGCCTGTTCTGGATCGGGCATCACCGCGCCTTTGCCTGCGCCCGTCACTGGACGCCGAAACTGTTCCTGCCCAACCTGTTGCTGCTCTGCTCGATCGCGGCAATGCCCTTCTTCACCGCCTTCTCCTCGGAATATTATGGCCACCGGGTGCCGGCCGCCTTTTATTGCGGCTGGATGGTGGTGATCTCGATCTTCAACATCCTGGTCCAGCGCATCCTCACCGCCCCGCCGGTACTCGACGAGCAGCTGCCAGCTGAGCAGCCACGGATGATCCGCCAGCGCGGGCTCGCCGCGCTGCTCGGATCGCTGACCGCCTTCGTCACCAGCCTGTTCGTGCCGCCGCTCGGCCAGGTCGCGCTGATCACCATCCCGCTCTGGCGGCTGCTGATCACCCGGCTGGCGCTGGCACGCTGAAGTTCAGCGCTGCTTCGCCCAGGCGCGATATTGCCGGGCGCTGAGATCGACCAGATCGCCCTGCATCAGGTTCATGTCGATCAGATGCAGGCCCCAGTCCTTGAGGATGGTGGTGCCCAGCTTCACGTCACCCTGGATCGTATCGGTGCGTGGATCATTGGGATCGGCATTCACCGTCACCGCCAGATAGTTGAACCCGTCCCTGCTGACGCATTCGACGGATAGCAGGCCGGGTACGCTGACGAACGGCGTCGTCACCGGCGCGCCGTCTTTGCTCCATGCCTCGGCCGGGCCCTGCACCATCATGTTGCCGCCGGCATTGAGATAGGCATGCGCCATCGCCTTGCCCCCGCCGAGCGCTGCCGGGTTAGTGCAGCCCGCCTCGACGCCCGGACGGTCGCCCTTGCCGAAGCGCGTATTGGGTGGCGGCGGTGAATCAGCGCGGAAGCTGGCATAGGTGACCACGCAGCCCGCCTGGTCCGCGCTGCGGCACAGCGGGACGGTCGGGAATACGCCGCCAACCGTCTTGCCGATCGGCACCGGTACCGAGCTGCCGATCAGCATCGCCGAGACCAGCTGCTTCTGCGCCGGCTTGCCGTCGATCGCGGTGGCAACCAGCCGGGTGAGGATCAGCGAGCCCTGGCTATGTCCGATCAGCACGACGCCGCGGCCCTTGTTGTCATGGGCCATATAATCGTCCCAGGCCGCTTTCACGTCGTTGAACGCGAGCTCCCGGTCGATGGCGGGCTGCCCGCCGCCGATCAGGTTACGCAGCGCCGTGAGCGTCACCTGGCGATAGACCGGGGCGAACACCCGGCAATTGGCGCCGAACCGGGCCGCCTGGAACTGCGCGACCCGCTTCTCCTCGGGCCCCGGCACCAGGTCGCTGTTCGGCGTCGCATCCACCGAGATGGTCGGGTAGACGTAGAAACAGTCGAACTTCGGGGCCTTTGCCGCCTTGAAAGGCTCGAGCGTGCGCTTGCCGTCGGCCGCGACTACGGTGGTGGAGAGATCGGCGGTGCACGCATCCTGGCGCCCGGGGCGGCAGAGCCAGTTGGCCTCGTTGCGATAGTCGGGCGTATCCGTCCCGGCAGCCATCGCCAGCGCAAGCGCGAGAATCATGCGTGCATCCCTCCCCTGTTTGGAAGGAGCATAGCCGTGCATTCCCCCGCAGGGGAATGGGCTCAATCCAGCGGGTAGAGCGCCCCGGCGATCCAGCGCAATTCGGCACGCAGCACGCCCCAGGCGCGGGCAGCGGCGCGGCTGTCCATTGCTTCCACACCGATGCCCTTGGCCGCCAGCGCCTCGGTCAGCGCACGTGGCGGGCGAACCAGCGACTTGCCCGTGCCCAGCACCAGGAATTCCGGCTTGGGGTCCAGCCCGAGCACCGGTGCCAGATCGGCCTCGGTAAGCTCGGCGATCGGCGGCGGCGTCCAGCCATCGGCGCGCTCGGGGGTAATCAGCAGCCCCTCGTACACGCCTTCATCGACGCGGAACCCGCGCCCGGAGAAGCCGGAGATGACCGGCCCCTCCGCGCTGGCGCGCTTCACTTCCATCCGCTTAGCCGACGCGCTCTGCGCCGCTCGCGGCGTTCGGCTTCTCCTCGCGCGGCCCGGGCTTGAGGCCCAGCGTGATCAGCAGTGACGAGGAGACATAGATCGACGAATAGGTGCCGACGACGATGCCCAGCATCATCGCCGCGGTGAAGCCGCGCAGCACCTCACCGCCGAAGATCAGCAGCGACGCGAGCGCAAGCATGATCGTCAACGAGGTCATCACGGTACGCGGCAGCGTCTCGTTCACCGAAAGGTCGATAAGCTCGCTCATCCCCATCTTGCGGTACTTGCGCATGTTCTCGCGGATACGGTCGTCGATCACCATCTTGTCGTTGATCGAGTAGCCGATGATGGTCAGCACCGCCGCGACGATGTTCAGGTCGAACACCAGCTGGGTCAGCGCGAAGAAGCCCAGCGTCATCAGCACGTCGTGGATGATCGCCACCGCGGTCGAGATACCGAACTGCCACTCGTATCGGAACCACGAGAAGATCGCGATGCCGATGATCGCGAGCAGCACGGCCAGGATACCGTTCTGCACCAGCTCGCCCGACACCTTGCCCGACACGGTGGAATAGTTGGTGAACTCGGCGCCGAACTTGCTCTTCAGCGCAGCCTTCACCGCTTCCACCATGGTGTTGGTCGCCGCCGGATCGCTGGATTCCGGTACCGGCAGGCGCACGGTCACCGTGGTCTTGTCGCCCAGCTGCTGGAGCGCGGCCTCACCGAAGCCGAGATGGTTCACCGTCGAGCGCACCTGATCGAGGTGCGGCTCGCTGGGGAACTTCTCCTCGATCGACACGCCGCCGACAAAGTCGACACCCATGTTGAGGCCGTGGATCCCAACCAGCGCAACCGCCGCGACCGTCAGGAACGCGGTGATCGCAAAGGCGATGTGGCGGACGCGAACGAACCCGATGTTCGTGTTGTCCGGGATGATCTTGAGGAGCCGCATGGCGCGTCGCTTCCTTAAATGTTGATTTCGGTCGGCCGATTACGGCGCAACCAGATCGTGACGAGCATGCGAGTGAACACGACGGCGGTGAACACCGAAGTCGCGATGCCGATCAGCAGCACGACCGCGAAGCCACGCACCGGGCCGGAGCCCAGGATCATCATGATGACACCGGCGATGGCGTGCGTCACGTTGGCTTCGAAGATCGTGCGGCTGGCTTCCTTGTAGCCCAGTTCGATCGACTGGGTCACCGTCCGCCCGCGCCGCCGCTCTTCGCGGATACGTTCGTTGATTAGCACGTTGGCGTCCACCGCCGTGCCGATCGTCAGCACGAAGCCGGCGATGCCGGGCAGCGTCAGCGTGGCGTTGAGCAGGCCCATCACGGCCAGGATGACCAGCACGTTGATGACCACCGCCAGCGTCGCATAGATGCCGAAGCGGCCATAAGTGAGGATCATGAAGGCGATCACGGCGATGACCGCGATGATCGAGGCGGTGATGCCGGCACGGATCGAGTCGGCACCGAGCTCGGGGCTCACCGTCGATTCCTGCACGACCTTGAGCTTCACCGGCAGCTTGCCCGAACGCAGCGCGATCGCGAGCTGGTTGGCGCTCTCCACGGTGAAGCCGCCGTTGATGACGGCGCTGCCGCCGAGGATCGGCTCGTTGATGTTCGGCGCCGAGATCACGACGCCGTCGATGATGATCGCGAACGGCTTGCCGCTATTCTCCTGCGTCACCTTGGCGAAGCGCTTCGAGCCTGCGCCGTTGAGCTGCAGCGTGACGCCCGGGGCGCCGGTCTGCTGGTCATAGGTCTGCTTGGCATCGACGAGCATGTCGCCGCTGATCATCACCTGCCGCTGCACGGCGACCTTGGCGCCGTTCTGATAGGGCAGGATCACGTCGCCGGCGGGTGCTTCGCCGCGCTGCACGGCGTTCTGGTCGGCGTTGACGTCGACCAGGCGGAACTCGAGCACCGCGGTCTGGCCGATCAGCGCCTTGAGCGCGGTCGGGTCCTGCAGGCCGGGGACCTGCACGACGATACGGTTGCTGCCTTCGCGCACCACGGTCGGCTCGACCGTGCCCAGCGCGTTGATGCGGTTCTCGATCACTTCGCGGGCATCGCCCATCGCGGTGTCGATCGCTTCCTTGATCCCCGCGTCGGTCGGCGTCAGCACGAACTGCGACGAGTTGACCACGGCGACGTCCCACTGGCGCTGGCCGGTGGTGCCGACACCGGTGCCGGTGATCGCAAGCAGCTTCTCGCGTGCCGCGTCCACCTTGGACGGGTCGCGCACCATGAAGCTGACCTTGCCGCCCTGGACCGAGATGTCGCCGATGTCGACCTTGGGGTCCTTGCGCATTTCGGCGCGGACCTGATCCTGCATCTGCGTCAGCTTGGCCTGGCGCACGTCATCGGTGTTCGCCTCGAACAGCAGGAAGCTGCCGCCGGCCAGGTCGAGGCCGAGGTTGATCGCGGGCTTGGGCACCCAGCTCGGCCAATGGTCGCGCGCGCTCTTCGGGAAGAAGCTCGGCACCGACAGCGCGATCATGATCGCGATGCCGGTGAGGATCGTGATGATCTTCCAGCGGGGAAAGTCGAGCATCAGTCGTTCGCGGGCTTGGCGCCACCGGCGGGCATCACGCTGGTGAGCGTGGCCTTGATCGCGCGGACCTTCACGTTCGGGGCGAGTTCGATCTCGACCTCGGTCTCGTCGACCTTGGTGACCTTGCCGACAAGACCGCCACCGGTGACGACCTGGTCGCCCTTCTTCACGGCGTTCACGGCGTTCTGAAGATCCTTCATCCGCTTCTGCTGCGGGCGAATCATCAGGAAGTAAAAGGCGACGAAGATGAGGACGAGCGGCGCGAGTCCGAGGATTCCGCCCATCGGGTTGGCTTGTCCTGCCGCGCCTGCGGCCTGTGCATGTGCTGGCGTGATGAGCATGGGATCCTGATTATAGCTATCGTGGGCGGTGGAATCCGCCTCCGTTCAAGCGCGGCGCGCTAACATGCGGCACAGGTCGGCGCAACTATTGTCGCCAATGGCTTGCATCCCGCGCCGGACCGGCCTAGAGGCCCCAACCTCGGTCGGGGCGTAGCGCAGCCTGGTAGCGCATCACACTGGGGGTGTGGGGGTCGCAGGTTCGAATCCTGTCGCCCCGACCATTACAACAAAATCGCCGGATACGCCCTCAGGGCCAGGCTAGGCGCAGCGGCGCCGGCCGCGGCATCGCCGCCGTCCGCGCCGCGTAGATCGTGTAGCCGCACAGCACCCCGTACAGCGCCAGACCCTCCACCTGCCAGAACGGCATCGTCGCCATGTTGAGCAGGAAGAAGGCGAAATGCGCCGCGATCAGCTTGAAGCGCTCGCCGCGCGCCGAGATCGCCGCCGCGAACATCGTCACCCATAGCCCGAGCATTGCCGCCACGCCGAACCAGCCCAGGTCGTAGAGCGTGCCGACCAGCGTGTTGTGCGGATAGACCTTGAACAGCCCCACCCAGCTTTCCGGCCCGAAGCCGATCAGATGCTGGAGCGGCGTGCCGTCCGCCCAGGCATAGATATAGCTGCTCCAGATCAGCGGGCGGGCCGACATCACCTGGCGCTCGAGATAGTCGAAGTCGCGCGGCGGCTTGATGAGGGCGGTGGGGTCCGAAAGGAACGCCCCCAGATCAGCGAACTTGGCGCTGTAGAGCAGCACCGCCACCGACACGAGCAGGAAGCCCGCCACCGCCGCGGTCACCGCCATCGGCGCGCGCTGGTCGCGGCGCACGCTCAGCGTCAGCCCGCTCAGGAAGGTCGCCAGCGCAAGCGGGGCCAGCGCAAGGATCGTGGTGCGGTAGCCCGCGAGCACGATGCCGATCAGGATAGCCAGCAGGAAGCCGAATCGCACCGCCCTGGGCGCCGATTTGGCGAAGGCGCCGACCAAGAAACCGGTCATCAGCGCGACCGAGAAGGCGGCCTCATGGTTGTAGCCGCCGATCCAGACCAGCCCATCGCCATCCTCGGACCCCTTGGGCAGATGCAGCACCACCGACAGCGCCTGGAAGACGAGCAGCGGCAGGAAGGATATCATCGCCCAGCTCAGGAACCGTGCCTCGGGATCGATGCGCAGCGCCTGGAACACCGCGATCGCGATCACGATCAGATAGGCATATTTGACACCGGCATTGATCCCGCCCGCCGGATCGCCGTTCAGCACGGCGCTCAGCAGGGCCAGCACCACCAGCAGATAGACCGGCAGTAGCCATTTGAGCGCGAGATTGGCCGGCCGCACCACGAACAGCAGCCCGAACGCGGTCACCCCAATCGAGAGCAGCGCATTGCCCGAAAGCCCCGCCGCCAGCGGCTTGAACATGTAGAGGTGATAGGCACCGGCGATGTAGCGCAGCCATAGCGCCACCACGACGAACGCGCCGGCCATGCTGCCGGCCCGCCGCGCGCCGATGACCAGGGGCACCAGCAGCAGCGCCGTGACCGGCAACAGGATACCGAGCCCGAAGGCAGGGCCGTAGGGGAGGGATTCGGTGTTCACGGGGCCGGGCGATCAATCCGCGTAATAGTGGCGGTAGGTCTTCAGGAAGGTGCCGCCATCCTCGTACCCGGCCCGCTCCTGCTCGCGTACATCGACCAGGGTCAGCACCGCGCCCAGCATCTCGGCATGGACGTCGTAGAGCCGGCGCAGCGCCACCGACGCCGCCTTGGACGGCGTCCTGCGCCAACGCACCAGGAACACGACGCCGTCCGCCATGCTGGCGATCACCCGCGCCTCGTCGACCGGCAGCACCGGCGGCGTGTCGAGGATCACCAGGTCATAGCGCTCGCGCACCTGCTCGAGCAGCTCGGCCAGCCGCGGGCTCTCGGCCAGGCTGATGCCCTTCGAATCGAGCCGCTGCGGCAACAGGCAGGCATTGGACAGGCTGTCCTTGACGATCGCCTGCTCCAGCGTCGCCTGCCCGGCCAGCACTTCGTCCAGGCCCAGCTTCACATTGTCGGTGAATTGCCGGCTGGAGGCACGGCGCCGTGCATCGGCATCGATCAGCAGCACCTTGCCGCCCGCCGCCGCCACCGCCCGGGCCAGGCCCATCGCGGTGGTCGTCTTGCCCTCGCCCGGCACCGAGGAAGTGATCGCGACCACCCGGATCGGCTTGGTCGCCTCGGCGAACTGGATCGAGGTGCGCAACGTCCGGAACGCCTCGGCAAAGGTCGATTGCGGTCGCTTGAGCAGCAGCTCCGCCGGCGGCGCGGGCGGCCCGGTCTTGCGATAGCCCGGCAGCGTGTTCGCATCCGGGATGCTCGCCAGCGTCGGCAAGGCGAGCATCTTCTCGATCGCGTCGCCGCTTTCCATGCCACGCTCCAGCAGCTGGAGCAGCACGACGAGCAGCACGCCCACGCCCAGTCCGCCAACCACGGCCATCGCCGCATAGATCAGCTTGTTGGGCGAGCTCGGCGCACCCGGCACCCGGGCACGGCTGACGATATAGGAATCGCTGCGCTCCAGGCCCGATTGCGCCACCGTCTGGCGATAGCGGTCGAGGAACGCCTGGTAGAGCGTCCGCGCGGATTCGGCGTTGCGCTCCAGCTCGTTGAGCCGGACCGAGGCTTCATTGTCGCTCGCCAGCTTGCCCTGCGACTGCGCCACCGAACCCGCGAGCGATGCCGCACGCTGGTTAGCGATATTCGCCTGGATCGAGACATTGGCGACGATGCGCTGCACCTCGGCCGCGATCGCCTGGTCGGCGACGCGAAGCTGGCTCTGCGCACGGACCAGCTCGGGATGACGCGGTCCGTAGCGTTTCTCCAGCGCCGCCACTTCGCGCGCTACCTCGGCGCGCTGCGAGCGCAGCTGGCTCACTACGGGAGAATCGAGCGAATCGCCCAACTCCTCGCCACTCCGCCCGCGCTGCAGCTGCGACTTCGCCGCCGAGAGCCGCGCCTGGGCCGCGGCATTCTCCGCCTTGGCCTGGGCCAGCTGGGTCGACAGGCCGGAAAGCTCCTGCTGCGTCACCGTCGAGGAATTGGAGACCGCGAACAGCGCGTGCGCCGCCCGATAATCGGCCACTGCGCGCTCGGCATTCTGCACCTGCACGCGGAGCTGCTGCATCCGCTGCTCAAGGAACTTGCGCGCGCGCTGCGTCGCATCGGCCTTGGAGCCGGTCTGGCCCGAAATATAGTCGTCGACCACCGCATTGGCGATCTGCGCCGCCTGCACCGGCGTGCTGCCCTCGAAGGTCACGCTGATCGCATAGGACAGGCCATCCCGCTTCACCGTCAGCCCGCCGAGCAGCGTGCCGATCGCGCGCTGCCGCCCGATCAGGTCGGGCTGGGCCGGCGCCGGCTGGCCGGCCTCCACGGCCTTGTTGAACGCTGGATCGCGATCGAGATGCAGACGATCAACCACTCGCCCGAGCAGTTCGGGCGAGCGCAGCGCCTGCACCTCGGTATCGACCGCCGCCGAATCGGGATCGGTGGTGGGCACGACCGAATCGACGTTGATCACGCGCTCGGCAGTGCGCTCCAGCGCAACCTGTGCGGTCGCCTGATAGCGCGGCTCCGCGACCAGATAGGCCGCGGCAGCCACCACGAGCGCAGTGAGCATCGCAGTGCACAGCACCAGCCAGCGCCGCCGCAGGACGGCGCCGACATGCCGCAGGTCGATCAGTGCGCCGCGATCGACCTGCGGATCGGCATCAGGGCGCGGCGGCGGCAGGCGCCTCGTGATCGCGTCCATGTCACGCCGTGGCCATGAAGGCGCGCACCGCCGGAGCAAGGTCCGGCCGGGAGAGCGCCATTGCCAGCGTCGCGGTCACGAAACCGCTCTTGTCGCCGCAATCATAGCGCTTGCCCTGGAAGGTCACGCCATGGAACGGCTGCTGGCCGATCATCCGCGCCAGCGCATCGGTGAGCTGGATCTCGCCGCCCGCGCCTTCTTCCTGGCTAGCCAGCAGGTCCATGACCTCAGGCTGCAGGATGTAGCGGCCGATCACCGCCAGCGTGGAGGGCGCGACTTCGGGCGCCGGCTTCTCGACCAGCCCCTTCACTTCGGTGATCGCGCCGGACCGCGCGCCCGGCGTGACGATCCCGTATTTCCGGGTGTCCTCGGCCGCGACTTCCTCGGTGCAGATCAGGTTGCCGCCAAGCTCGGCATAGGCGTCGATCATCTGCTTCAGGCAGCCCGGCTCGCCCATCATCAGGTCGTCGGGCAGCAGCACCGCGAAGGGCTCGTCGCCGACGATCCGCCGCGCGCACCACACCGCATGGCCAAGACCAAGCGGCTCCTGCTGGCGCACGATGGTGATGTCGCCCGGCGAAGTCCGGGTGCCATCAAGAATATCGAGCGACTTGCCACGCCGCGTCATCGTCTCTTCGAGTTCGAACGCATGATCGAAATGGTCGTCGATCAGGCTCTTCCCGCGACTCGTCACGAAAATGAACTGTTCAATTCCTGCCTCGCGCGCCTCATCGACGGCATATTGGATCAGCGGCCGGTCAACGACCGGGAGCATTTCCTTGGGCATCGACTTGGTGGCGGGCAGGAACCGGGTTCCGAGGCCACCAATCGGGAAAACTGCTTTGCGTACTCTTCGCATCTTCCACCCTTTCATGGTTGCTGGGTCCCCCCGGAAAGACCAGCATCAACCATCAGGGCGAGACGACCTCGCAGATACTCAACACGCCAGTCGGATCTGCGAACTCGATCACCTCGCCTGACTTCATGATGCTGGGCCATTACGCTGCGTTGCAGCAAGAGCCCGGCGTCCAAGCGTGGCCAAAGCGCGCCCGGACCCCGTTTTAGAATGCGCCTCTCCGCGCATTGCGGTGCCAGCCCGCTCCCCCACCCGGCCACCCTACGGCAGTATTCTATGGGTGGCCGGGTGGGGGAGCGGGCTGGCACCGCCTGGAAATGCGCTCTTTCGCGCATTTCCAAACAGACTCAGAGCTTCGGCGGAGCACCCGCAAAGGAGATCCCGCCAGGCACCGATCCCTTGCCGCGCGGGCGGACCAGCGGCGTGCCGGGCGGCACCTGGATGTCGTGCGAGCCGATGATGATGTGCGCGGGGCCGTCATGCACGTCGAAGATCGGCCATGCCTTGTCGCTCTTCACCGCCAGATGCTCGATGCGGATCACGAGCGGCTCGCGCACGCCCTGCGCCGCCATGATCGCGAAATGATTGGTGTCCCCGATCCCGCCGATCTTCTGCGGATTCACGCTGGTTAGCCGCGTCGCCCGGATGCTCGACCACAGCCGGAAATTGCGCGCGTTGCGGCCGCTGGTGCAGTCGTCGAGCAGGGTCTCGCTCGATTTCAGGTCGAACCCGCCATCGCTGTTGTCCCAGGCCGCGCACTGCTTGAACACGAACCGCGCATTGCCGCGCTCGGTCGAGAAGCCGTCGCCGTTCCAATATTTGTTGTCGCCGCGCTTCCAGCGAAAGCCCCGCATCGTGCAGCGCTCGAGCCGGAAGTCATGCGCGGTGTCCTGGAAGCCAATGCCCACTGGCAGATCATGCGCGCCTGTGGTGAGCGTGCCGCTGGCGGTCACGTCCTCGATCACCCCGTCATGGCTGGCATAGCGGATACGGGCGAAGCTGCGACGCAGATCGGCCGCCCTGGCTCCGCGCACGCGCAGCCCCACGCAATCGGCACCCGCCGCGCGCGGGACGGAGCTATTCTCGATCACCCGGTAGCCGCCCGCCACTTCGATGTCGGCGATCCGTACGCCGCGCACCGAGTCGCGGATCACGAACAGCCCGTTGCCGACATCGCGGGCATGCACGCCGCGATAGGTCGCGCCGGAGCGCACGACATAGACCGGCTCGCCCTCGGCAGCGATCCGGACCGAAGGAGCGAAGCGAAGCGGCCTGTCGGTCATGCCCCCGGGCTAGTCGCGCGATGCGCGGCCCCGCCAGCCGGTTGCGATGCAGCGTGGCCCTGCCGGGCTCAGCGCAACGCAGGCTCGGCGCCGCCCAGTGCCTCGGCCTCGCGAACCGGAGAGCCGCCGGACCCAAGCCAGGACCGGCGGCAGGTCCGCCGCACCCGGCTGAACCGCCGGAACCCCGCTTCGGCCTCGCCGGCAGGCAACGGAATCTCCGGGGTGCCAGCCGAACCCCGTATTGCCGCGAGCATCTGTCCATCCGCGGCGAAGAGCGAAGACAAGGTCCCCTGCGCCACGCGCCGGCGTTCGGCCGCGTCCTGTCCCAGATAATAGAGCGCGGGTGGTGGCGGGAGGCGGTTCGTCCAGGCGATCGCGTCCTCGATCCGCGCATAGTTGCTGAGCGGCAGGATCGGCCCGGCGATCTCCTCGCGCATCAAGCGCATGTCCGGTGTTGCGTGGCGGACGATGTGCAGCGGCATGCCCGCGCCACGCGGCTCCGCGCTCATCACCTCGCCGCCTCGCGCGCGCGCGTCTTCCAACAGAGCCGCCAGCCGGTCGGACGCCTCGGCCGAAAGCGGCGGCGCCTGGTCGGCTCCCGGCTGCATCGCCCCGCGCCACAGCCAGGCAGCGATCGCTTCCCCCTGCTCTGCCGGCACCAGCATATAGTCGGGTGCAAGCAACGCCCGACCGCCATCAAACCGCTTGGCCGCAATCACCTCGCCGGCCGCCCGCGGGAATTTCGCCGACCGCCCGAGGATAACCGCCGATTTGCCCGTCCGCGCCGGAAGTGCGCCCGCCGCCTCTCCTGCCGGCTCGCCCGAGACCAACAGGTCAAGTCCGGCCTCATCCGCGTCTTCGGGCATCACCGCCAGTTCGCGCGGATCGAAATATCGGGGGGCCAGTTCGCGCAGCAGCGCATCCAGATGCGACGAAGCGGCGTCCAGCCGCAGCATCACGCGATTTCCTGCCGCCAGTGCGCCGGCGAGCAGGCAGGCGGTTCGCATCAGCGGCAGCGCGGCCGGCGCCATGATGCCGACCACGCCGACCGGCTGATATTCCAGCCTGTCACCGCCTGGCCACAGCCGGCCAAGCAACCCGCGCCCGGCCTCGGGCCGTATCCAGTTGGCCGCCTGTTGCCGGGCCTCGCCCAGGACACGCAGCCCCGGCACCACCTCGTCGCGCATCGCCGACTCGGCATCCTGGGCCGCCCGGTCGCGCATGAGTGATTCGGCCAGTCCCCGGGCATTCTGCTCGAGCATCAGCGCGGCGCGGCGCAGCCGGTCGCGGCGAACGGCCGGCGAAACCGGCAACTCGGCGAAAAACGCCGCCCGTTGCGCTTCGAGCATCCTCAATCTTCCCACGGCTTGTCGCAGATGATCCTACTCTGCCGCCAATGCGTGGCAAGATCAGGCCGAAGCGTTTGCGACCGGCGGAGCCGAATTGCCTTGCCCTCGTTCTAGTGCAGGCGCGAGCCATTCGTTGCGAATTCGCAATATTTGTGCGGCGCAGCGTAATTTAGCCCCAAAATGACGCCCGGTTCATTTCGCCGCCGATTTCCCTCAGCTCAAAGCTGGCAAGTTGACGACACGAGCGCGCAAGAAGAGTGTTCGCACACGCAAAAGAAAACTTGCGTCTCCGCGTACAGGGAGCAGTGCGTAATGCGTATCGTGATGATCGGGTCCGGCTATGTCGGGCTGGTTTCGGGCGCGTGCTTTGCCGATTTCGGCCATCACGTGACCTGCGTCGACAAGGACGCGAACAAGATCGCCCGCCTCAAGGCCGGCGGCATCCCCATCTATGAGCCGGGGCTGGACGAGCTGGTCGCGCGCAATGTCGCGGCGGGCAATTTGTCCTTCACCACCGAGCTTTCCGAAGCGGTCGGCACCGCCGATGTCGTGTTCATCGCGGTCGGCACCCCCAGCCGGCGCGGCGACGGCCATGCCGACCTCTCCTATGTCCACGGCGCCGCCCGCGAGATCGCCGGCGCGCTTAACGGCTTCACCGTGATCGTCACCAAGTCGACCGTGCCTGTCGGCACCGGCGACGAAGTCGAGCGGATCATCCGCGAGTGCAATCCGGTCGCCGAGTTCGCCGTCGCCTCGAACCCCGAGTTCCTGCGCGAAGGCGCCGCGATCGAGGACTTCAAGCGCCCCGACCGCGTGGTGATCGGCATCGAGGACGAGCGCGCCCGCGCGCCGCTCGAGGAAGTCTATCGCCCGCTCTCGCTCAACCGGGCGCCGATCCTGTTCACCCGGCGCCGCACCAGCGAGCTGACCAAATACGCCGCCAACGCGTTCCTCGCGATGAAGATCACCTACATCAACGAGATCGCCGAGCTGTGCGAGCGCGTCGGCGCCGATGTCCAGGAAGTCGCGCGCGGCATCGGGCTCGACAACCGGATCGGCTCCAAGTTCCTCAATGCCGGCCCCGGCTATGGCGGTTCCTGCTTCCCCAAGGACACGCTGGCGCTGATGAAGACGTCGCAGGATTACGAGACGCCGCTGCGGCTGATCGAGGCGACGATCGCGGTCAATGACCAGCGCAAGCGCGCCATGGGCCGCAAGGTGCTGAACGCGATTGCGGGCCCGGTGCGCGGCCGCACGGTCGCGGTGCTCGGCCTCACCTTCAAGCCCAATACCGACGACATGCGCGACGCCCCGTCGATCGCGATCATCCAGGCGCTGCAGGATGCCGGCGCGAAGGTCCGCGCCTATGATCCCGAGGGCATGGCCGCGTCCGAAGCGGTGCTGAACAATGTCGACTATGCAGGCTCCGCCTATGAAGCGGCGGAAGGTGCGGCGGCGACGGTGATCGTCACCGAATGGGATGCGTTTCGCGCCCTCGACCTCAAGCGCCTCGCCGGGATCATGGCCGATCCGCTGCTGGTCGATCTCAGGAACATCTACCCGCCCGCCCGGGCGGAGGAAGCGGGCCTGCGCTATGTCAGCGTCGGCCGGCCGGGCAAGTTGGAGGAGGATGCCGAGACCTCGAACGAGAGGCAGGCAGCGTGACGGTCGGCGGCCCCGTCCTCGTGACGGGCGCCGCTGGCTTCATCGGCCATGCGGTGTCCGAGCGGCTGCTGGCGCGCGGCGAGCGCGTGATCGGCCTCGACAATTTCACCGACTATTACGACGTCGCGCTCAAGGAAGCGCGGGTCGCCCGGCTGGTCGACAATTTCGACTTCCGGCTGGTCCGCGGCGACATCGCCAGCCCCGAGCTGCTTGCCGAGCTGGTGGCGGGCAATGGCGTCCGGCGCATCGTCCATCTCGCCGCCCAGGCAGGGGTGCGCTACAGCATCGAGAACCCCTTCGCCTATGAGCACAGCAACCTGAAGGGCCACCTCGCGGTGCTCGAGGCGGCGCGGCAGGCGGGCAATGTCGAGCATCTCGTCTATGCCTCGTCGAGCTCGGTCTATGGCGAGCGCCCGCTTGGCGGTAGCGGCTTCCGCGAGGACGAGCCCTGCACCGCGCCGGTCTCGCTCTATGCGGCAACGAAGCGAAGCTGCGAGCTGATGAGCAAGAGCTATGCCACGCTCTACGGCCTCAGGATGAGCGGCCTGCGCTTCTTCACGGTCTATGGCCCCTGGGGCCGGCCCGACATGGCCTATTTCGGCTTCGCCCAGAAGATCCTGCTCGGCCAGCCGATCGAGGTCTATGGCGAGGGCAGAATGGCGCGCGACTTCACCTATATCGACGACATCGTCGACGGAGTGGTCGGCGTGCTCGACAAGCCCCCGGCGGATGGCGAGCATCGCCTCCTCAACATCGGTGACTGCAATCCGGTCGGCCTGATGGACATGATCGCGACGCTCGAGCGCGCGCTCGGCCGCCAGGCGGTCAAGCTGATGCGCCCGATGCAGCCGGGCGACGTGACCGCGACCTATGCCGACATCTCGGCGATCCGCGATCTCACCGGATACAGCCCCAAGGTCGCGCTCGAACAGGGCATCGAGCGGTTCGTCGACTGGTATCTGAGCGAAATAGAACAGGGTGGAAGAGGACCGATGGCAGCGGTGGCCTGAGCCGGGAAAACCGGCCGGGCATGTATGGAGTAAGAACATGCTGCAACGGACAAGCGCGCCTGCGGGCGACGCCCCCATGATCTGCGTGACCGGGTTGCGCGGCTTCCCGCACGTGATGGGCGGGATCGAGAGCCATTGCGAGGAGCTGCTGCCGCGAATCAAGGCGCTGTGGCCCGATCACCGCTCGGTGGTGCTCGGCCGAGCGCCCTATCTGCCCGCAGCACATAACGAGCATCGCGGAGTCGAGATCATCGGCATCCCCTGCCCGCGCTCCCAGCATCTCGAAGCGATCGTCTCGACCTTCCTCGCGGTGCTCTCCGCCCGCAAGCGCGGCGCGGACCTGGTCCATATCCACGCGATCGGCCCCGGCCTGCTCGCGCCCTTTGCCCGCCTGCTCGGCCTCAAGGTAATCGTGACGCATCACGGCACCGATTATCACCGCGCCAAATGGGGCAAGGTCGCGCGCACCGCGCTGCGCGCGGGCGAATGGCTCGCGCTCAACTTCGCCGACCGGGTGATCGCCGTCTCGCCGTCGCTGGCGACCCAGCTCAAGCGCCAGTTCCCGGCGCGCGCGCAGCGGATCAGCTATATTCCCAACGGCACTTCGGACCTGCCCAGCGATGCCGATCCCGATCTGGTGCTGGAGCGGATCGGGGTGGAGCGCGGCGGCTACCTGCTCGCCGTCGCCCGGCTGGTCCCCGAAAAGGGCCTGCACGACCTGATCGACGCCTTGCACGCCTCCAGGTCCACCACCAGGCTGGTCATCGCCGGTGCCGCGGATCATGAAAGCGACTATGCCCGCGAACTCATGGCCCGCGCCGGCGACCGGGTGATCTTCGCCGGAGTCCAGTCGCGCGCGACGCTCAAATGCCTCTATGAGAATTGCGCCTTGTTCGTGATGCCCAGCCATCATGAAGGGCTGCCGATCGCCGCGCTCGAAGCCGCAAGCTGCGGCGCGCCCATGCTGCTCAGCGACATCCCCGCCAATCTCGACATCGGCCTGGAACCGCGAAACTATTTCCCGGTCGGCGATGTCGCCGCGCTCACCGAGTTGCTCGATACCGACCGCGCCGCCTTCCGGATCGACAGCGACACCGTCCGCGCCCGCTTCAGCTGGGATCGCGCGGCCGAGGACACGCTGGCAGTCTATCGCAGCGCGCTTGCCCCGGGGCGGGCAAAGTCGCGGGCATCCGGCCTGCCGGGGACGGTGGAAGGCTGAACCTATACTCCTCTCCCTGGAAGGGAGGGGCCGGGGGTGGGTGGAGGCTTGGCGATACGGGGAGCCTTGCGCACACTTCACCGTATCGCGCGCAAGAACCCACCCCTAACCCCTCCCTTTCAGGGAGGGGAACGGGATCATCCGAGCCGAGCCATCACCTCCGCCCGATCCGCCGCATCGATCTTCCCCGAAATCTCAATCCCAGCAGCGCCCGCCACGGCATGCGCGATCGCCGGCCGCCAGGCATCCCCGCGCCACGCCCAGCTCCGTACCCGCCAGCGCCCATCTCCGTCGGCATCGATCGCCAGTGGCGGCCTTCCGGCGACCTCACTCGCCGGCTCCCGTGCAGTGCATGCACTTCCCGCTGCAAGTCCCGCAATCGAAACGATAAGTCTGCGACGGTCCATCGCAACAACCTCTCCGGTAATCAGCATAATCCGCGCTTAACCATGCTGCGACGCAACACGGAAGCGATCTTGATCGATGTTAGCCGGGCCAAGAACAGCAAGGGATCGCTGCCATGCCTAGCCTGTACATCTCGCCAGCCGGATCCGGAGACAAAAGCGGCCGGGACATCAACAACGCAGCGTCGATCGGTTCGCTCAACACGCTGATCGGAAAAGCCGGCCCCGGCGGCGAAGTGCTGCTCGTCGCCGACCAGGGCGACTACAACGTCACCGGCATCCTCGGCATCACGCGCGGCGGCACCGACGGCAATCCGGTGACCGTGCGCGGGATCGATTCCGCCGGTAACCCGATGCAGGCCCAGTTCGCCGGATCGCGCCCCGAAAACTGGCAGGCGGGCGATGTCGCCGGCAACGAGTTGTTCAAGCTCGGCACCGGCGCGAACAACCTGGTGTTCCGCGACCTCCAGATCGACAATGTCGGCACCGCCTTCCGCGTCACTGCGGACCTCAGCAACCTGCGGATCGAGGGCGTCGATGCCAACAATGTCCGCCGCTTCTTCGAGGATTATTCCAGTGCCGCCTCGGGCACCGCGACGATCACCGGCCTGACGCTGCGCGACATCGACGTGCAGGGCTTCTCCAAGACCGCGATCCGCCTCCAGTACGACACCAGCAACGTCCTGATCGACAATGTCCGCGCCGACATGGCCGGGCAACTCGGGGATGACCTGCCCGCCGGTGTCCATCTCGACGGCACCGTCCACAACGTCACGCTCAACCAGGTCGTGATGGAGAATGTCCAGAGCACCGCCGGCGCCTATTACAATGGCGACGGCTTCGCCACCGAGCGCGGCGCCTATGACATCCGCTTCATCGATACCGAAGCGCGCGGCAACAGCGATGGCGGCTATGACCTCAAGTCGAACGGCACCGTGCTGGTCCGCGCGCTCAGCGAGGAGAATGGCCGCAACTATCGGCTATGGGGCGAGGCAACGCTGATCGACCCGGTCGGGCTCAACCCGGTGCTGCGCGGCGGCATCTCCGAGCAGAACCAGCTCTGGCTCGATACCGCCGCCAATGTCACCGTGATCGGCGGCCGCTTCGACGATGCCGGCTCGCGCACTAAGGTGATCTCGTCGAGCGGCAAGCTGATGCTCCGCGGTACCGAGATCACCCATTCGGAGCTGGCGACCCTCGCGACCCAGGCCAGCCTCCCGGGCCTCGGCGGCGCCAACACGATCCGCGAGACGCTGACCGTGGACCAGGGCAGCGCCTCCCCGGGTGCGACTTCCTATATCGCGCTGCTCCCGCTCCCTGCGACCGCCACCGCCGATGCGATGACGGGCGGCACGGGCGACGACATCTTCCTGGTCGACAACACGGGCGACCGGATCACGGAGGCGGCGGGCGCCGGCCTCGATCGCGTCGAGACCACACTCGCCGGCTACACGCTCGGCGCCAATATCGAGGACCTGATCCGCCGAGGCGCTGCCGACTTCACCGGCAGCGGCAATGCCCTCGCCAATTCGATGATCGGCGGCGCGGGCAGCGACACGCTTTCCGGCCTCGACGGCAATGACATGATCGCCGGCAACACCGGTGCCGATACGCTCACCGGCGGCAATGGCGAAGACCTGCTCCAGGGCCAGGCCGGCGCCGACAGCCTGCTCGGCGGCTGGCAATCGGATACGCTGATCGGCGGCACCGGCGCGGACCGGCTGGTCGGCGACCAGGAATGGCTGAGCAGCCAGGGCGCCAACGACCAGCTCGACGGCGGCGACGATGCCGATCTGCTGATCGGCGACGCGACCAACCTCTATGCCAGCGGCAAGGGCGGCAGCGACCGGCTGGTCGGCGGCGCCGGCGACGATATCCTGATCGGCGACGGCGACGTGATGAAGGACGACGCCCGGGGCGGCGCCGACACGCTCGAGGGCGGCGACGGCAATGACTGGCTCTATGGCGATGGCCGCGACATGAGCGGCAACGTTACCGGCGGCGCCGACAAGCTCTATGGCGGCCCCGGCCCCGATCACCTGATCGGCGGCGGCGGCAACGACCTGCTCGTCGGCGGTGCCGGCGCCGACTGGTTCGTCTTCGCCCCCGGCTCGGGCAGCGACGAGATCAGCGACTTCGCGTCGAGCGAGGGCGACCATATCGATCTCAGCGCCTTCGACATTGCCTATGAGCAGCTGAGCTTCGCCGGCAGCGCGGACGGCATCCGCGTCGGCATCGGCACCGACACCATCTTCGTCCGCGGTGCCCAGAGCCTGAGCCCCAGCGACTTCGTGTTCGGGTAGTGCTCCGGCATCCGTCACCCCGGCCTTGGCCGGGGTCCCGTTACATCAGGACTTGCTGGGCGGAAGCGCTCCCCGGGTCGAGCCCTGGGGTGACAAGGAACGCAAGGTCATCAGGGCGCCGCCAGTTCCTCCGGCACGGTCTGCCGGGCCCGGCCGGCGCTGCCCGTCACGCGCCGGATCACGGCCTTGCCCAGCTTCTGCCCGGGCAGCTCGACCAGCTTGTAGGTGACGAACGCCAGCGCATAGGTCAGCGGCACCACCACCGCCCCGGTCAGCACGAAGCGCCCGAGCGCGCCCAGCCCGGTGCCGAAGCGCCCGATCACCGCCGCCGCCACCGGCTGCAGGATCAGCAGGTGGATCAGATAGGTGCCGTAGCTGAGCTCGCCCAGCCAGTGGAACGGCTTGCTGCCGAGCAGCTTCGCCACCCCGTCGATCGGGCCCAGCCGCCGCAGATGCACCAGCGCGAAGAAGCCGAGCACCACGCCCTCGCGCACCACGAAGTGCAGCACGTCCTGATCGCCGCCGATCGGGATCGCCGCCAGCAGCACCGCCGCGGCCAGGTGCAGCCAGATCCGCTTGCCCGGTCCGGCGTCGGCGGCGATCAGCATGCCGCACAGGAATAGGTGCAGCTTGAGTGGCAGGAAGCTCGGCATCGGCCAGTCGAGCCCGATCGCCCCCGCCGCCAGTGCCAGCGCCACGCCGATGCCTGCCGCGATCAGCGCCGCCGGCACCCAGCCCGCCCGCCGGGCCAGCAGCACCAGGAAGGGGAAGGCCGCGTAGAATTGCATCTCGAGCCCCAGGCTCCAGTCGGGCAGCGGGGTACGGAAGGCATAGTCGGGCAGCAGGCCGAACACGAAGCTCAGATGCGCCGTGACATTGGCCAGGCTTGCGTCGGTATAGCGCTCGGCCGGCTGGAGACCCTGGCCGAGGAAGCTGTCGATCGCCACCCGGCTCTCATAGATGGCCGGGCCCGCGATCAGCGCCGCCGCCAGCGTCACATAGAAGAGCGGCGCCAGCCGGAAGAAGCGCCGCGCCCAGAAGCTCGCCCAGGTGCCGGGCGTGTTCCAGTCCTCGCTGCCGGCACGTAGCTGATACTGGAACACCATCAGGAAGCCCGAGAGCAGGATGAACAGGTCCACGCCCAGATCGGGCTCGCTCAGCAGCGGCAGCCGGAAGCCGGTGAGGATCATCATGTGCCCGATCAGCACCCAGAGCGCTGCCAGCCCGCGCAACCCGTCGAGGCATTCGACCCGGCGGATACCGCCTTGTTCCAGGCCCATCGCGCACCTTTCGTGTCGTTCGTCGATGTCCGCTGATGACCCGCATGACGGGCCAAGACCACCTCGCGGCGGCCCCTAATCGGCCAGTTGCCCCGCCCGGGCGGCAGGGCGGTGCGCAGCGTGGTGCAATGCAGCAAATCGCCGTGGTACGCCTTGTTGCAAGGGGGCCGTATTTCGCGCGAAAGCGAGCGAGGGACGATGCCGAACAACAAGCGAATAGTATTCGCGATCAATTCACTCGCCGGCGGTGGTGCCGAGCGCGTGCTCACGACTTTGCTCGGTGGCTCCGCACCGTGGCGCAACCGTTACGATATTCACCTGGCACTGCTTGACGATGAGGAGCGTGCCTATAGCGTGCCCGATTGGGTGCACGTCCATCAGCTCGATGCCCGGCATAAATTGCTGCCCAGCCTCACCCAGCTGCGCGGGCTGCTTGGCCGGCTCCAGCCCGATGCGACGCTCAGCTTCCTCACGCGCGCCAATGTCGCCAATGCCTGGGCGATGGCCGGGCGCGGCAGGCCCTGGCTGATCAGCGAGCGGGTCAACACCAGTGCCCATCTCGGCAGCAACGCCTCGGCCCATGCCGCCCGGGCGATGGTCCGCTTCGCCTATCCCCGCGCCGCCCATGTCATCGCGGTATCGGAAGGGGTGGTCGACGATCTCGCCGACAATTTCGGCGTCCGCCGCGCCCGCATGTCGGCGATCGCCAACCCGGTCGATCATGACGCGATCGCCCGGCTCGCCGCCGAGGAACCGGCCTTCGTCCCCGGCGGTCCCTATATCGTCGCCGCCGGCCGGCTGGTGCCCAACAAGAATTTCGCCCTGTTGCTGCGCGCCTATGCCCGGGCCGACCTGCCGGAGCGGCTGCTGATCCTCGGCGAGGGGCCGGAGCGCACCGCGCTCGCCACCCTCGCCGCCTCGCTCGGCATCGCCGACCGGGTCGACATGCCGGGCTTCATCGCCAATCCCTATGCGCTGCTCGCCCGCGCCCGCGCCTATGCGATGCCCTCCAATGCCGAGGGTTTCCCCAATGGCCTGGTCGAGGCGATGGCCTGCGGCGTGCCGGTGGTCGCCACCAACTGCGCCTCGGGCCCGTCCGAGATTCTGGCGAACAGCCCCCGGCATGCGATCAATGCCGGGATCGATGTCGAGGCCGGGGCATTGGTTCCCACCGATGACGTCAATGCCTTTGCCGCGGCCCTGCGCCGGGTGCTGTCCGAGCCGCGCCGCACTGCCTGTGGCGCTGCCGCCCGCGCACGCTCGCTCGATTACGGCGTCGAACGGGCCGCGACAAACTACTGGGACCGGATCGAGGCCGCGCTCGCCGCGCCGCCCGCCCCGGCGCCCAGCCTCAACGAAAATGTACGTCTGCGTCAGGGAGTAACCTCATGAAGTGGCACATGCAGATCGCGCTGGCGGGGGCGCTTGCGATGCTTGCCGGCTGCGCCGGCCAGACCCCGCTTGCCGGCACCGGTGCGCCGCCGCCGGCCTCCGCCGCCTTCACCCTGTCGCCCGGCGACAAGGTGAAAGTCGCCACCTATGGCGAAGTCGCGCTCAGCGGCGATTTCGAAGTGACGCCGGCAGGCACCATCGCCTTCCCGCTGATCGGCGAGGTCAAGGCGGCCGGCCTCGAGCCGGACCAGCTCTCCAAGGCGATCGAGACCCAGCTTCGCGAAGGCTATCTGCTCCAGCCCAAGGTCTCGGTGCAGGTCGCCAGCTTCCGCCCGGTCTATATCCTGGGCGAAGTCAACAAGCCGGGTGAATACCCCTATACGCAGGGCCTCACCATCCGCGGCGCCGTCGCCAAGGCCGACGGCTTCACCTACCGGGCGAACGAGAAGCGCGTCTTCCTCAAGCGATCGGGCGAGCCCGGCGAGCGCGCCTATCCGCTCACCGCAGATTTCGCGGTGCTGCCCGGTGACACGATCCGATTCGGGGAGCGCTATTTCTGATGGACATGGCCACCGCAAGCTTCGCGCCCGATCCGGCGCCAGAGCTGACTCACGCTGACCCCTTGCCCGAAACCGGCAAGCCGCATCTGCGCGGCTGCCCGGTCAGCTTCGCCAAGCTGAAGGCGCTGCTCGCCGCCGACCTGTACCGCTATGCGGGCCGGGTCAGCACGGGCGCCTTCCTCAAGCATTATGCCTTCACCCCGGGCTATAAATACACGGTGCTGATGCGCACCGCCGGCTGGCTCAAGCTCAAGCCGGCCAAGGCGTTCGGCTTCTATCCGCTCGCCAAATGGCTGCTGCTGCGCGCCCGCTACAAATACGGCTTTGCCATCCCCGAATATATGGAGATCGGCCCGGGCCTGTTCCTCAACCGGTTCGGCGGCTTCTACTTCCATGGCGACACGGTGCTGGGCAGCAACGTCAACATCACCCACGGCGTGGTGCTTGGTTATATGAACCGCGGCGCCAAGCGCGGCGCGCCGGTGATCGGCGACCGCACCTTCCTGGGCTCGGGCGCCAAGGTGATCGGCGGCATCCAGGTCGGCGCGGAGGCTGCGATCGGCGCCAATGCGGTGGTGACCAAGGACGTACCCGATCGCGGCGTGGTTGGCGGCATCCCCGCCAAGCTGCTCTCGGACCAGGGCTCTGACGGTTACATCAACCGCCTGGCCCCGCCCGAACTGCTCGCGGCCTGCGAAGGCGCGCTGCATGGCTGGATCCAGGATCAGCCGAAGACGAAGTCGTTCTGATCCAGTGACGTGACGCCGCGCACCAGGATGGTGTCGGTGCCGCCGAGCTGGATCGTCACCCCGGCGCTGCTCGTGGTGAAGCGCAGCGCCTCATAGGCGATGTCGAAGGCGCTGAGGTCGATCCGGTCCGCCTCGGCGCCGCCGCGGGTGAAGTCGGTGATCTCGTCCTGGCCCGAACCGCGCGCGAAGACGAAGCGGTCGCTTCCGCCACCGCCGGTCAGCTTGTCGTTCCCGCCCTTGGCGCCGGCCGCCATGTTCATGGCGTCGCCGTAGAGCACGTCGTTGCCAAGCCCGCCGATCAGCGTATCCGCGCCGCCGACCCCGGTAGCGGTCATGCTCGTCCCGTCGCCGACCAGCACGTCATCGCCGTCGCCACCGTCGAGCGTGTCCTTGGCCGCCAGCGAGGACACCCATTCGCTGTCGCCGACCAGCATATCGTTGCCCGACCCACCGTAGAGACGGTCGGTCTGCTGGCCGCCATACAGCGTGTCGGCCCCGTCCTCGCCGTAGAGCAGGTCCTCATTCTTGCCGCCGTCCAGCCGGTCGGCGCCGAGCCCGCCCCAGAGCGTATCATTGCCGTCATCGCCCGACAGCGTGTCGGCACCATCGCCGCCGGTCAGCACATTGGCCCCGGTGCTGCCGAGCAGCGTATCGTCAAAAGCCGAGCCTTGCGCGTTCTCGATGCTGGTCAGCTTGTCGCCGGTGGCATCGCCCCCACTCGCGGTCTGGGTGCGCAGATTGACCAGCACCCCGCCAAGCGACCCGGCATATTCCACCGTGTCCGATCCCGCGCCGCCGTCGAGCAGATCGCCGCCTGAGCCGCCTCGCAGCACGTCCGCGCCATCTCCACCCGAGAGCCGGTCCTCGCCTCCGCCGCCGACCAGGAAATTGTCGAGCACATTGCCGGTCAGCGTCGCGCCGACCGTGCCGGTATAGACCAGTTCCTCGAGATTGGCGCCGAGAGTGTAGTTGCTTGCAGCGGTGCGGACCCGGTCGCGCCCTTCGCCCGCCGCCTCGATCACCTGATCGCCGGCCTCATAGACGATATAGAGATCATTGCCGGTGCCGCCGCGCAGCACGTCGTTGCCGGCGCCGCCGTCGAGCTGGTCGTCGCCCGCGCCACCGATCAGCACATCGTCGCCACCTCGGCCATAAAGCATGTCGCCGACCAGCGCATCGTCGCTGCCGGTGATGCTGTCGGCATAGTTGGAGCCGATCAGGGTCTCGATGCTGACCAGCCGGTCACCCTCGGCCTCGCCGCCATGATTGATATTGGTGGCCAGGTTCACGATGATCGCGGTCGACTTGGTATAGTCAACCTGGTCGCGCCCGGCGCCGCCATCGAGCAGGTCCGCACCCGCGCCGCCGACCAGCTTGTCGTCACCGTCGAGCCCGTAGAGCGCATCGTCGAGCGCCTTGCCGTAGATGCTGTTGCCCAGCGCGTTGCCGGTGCCGGTGAAACCGCCGCTTCCGGTATAGCTCAGGTCCTCGACGCCATCGGCCAGCGCCAGCGCGGACAGGCTGGTCCGCACGATGTCGGTGCCGCCCTCCTCCGCCTCGATGATCTGGTCACCGGCATTGTCGACCACATAGCTGTCGTCGCCCGCGCCGCCGATCATCACGTCCGCGCCTGCGCCGCCGTCGATCGTGTCGTTGCCGGCGCCACCCTCGAGCCGGTTGGCATTGGCGTCGCCGGTCAGCGTATCGGCAAGGCTGCTGCCGACCACCGCCTCGATCCCCGAGATGCTGTCGCCCTGCGCATCGCCGCCCGACACGGCACCCGTCGCCAGGTTGACCTTCACCGCCGAGGCGCTGCCTGAATAGACCAGGGTATCGAACCCGCCGGCGCCATCGATCCGGTCGCCCCCCGCGCCGCCGATCAGGATCTGGTCGCCGCCATCGCCGATCAGCGTGTCCGCAAAACTGGTGCCGATGAAGCGCTCGACCCCGTCGAAGCGATCGCCCTCGGCATCGCCGCCGGTGCTGATGCCGGTCTGCAGGTTGATCGAGATCGCGCTCGCATTGGCGCTGAAGTCGACCGTGTCCACGCCATCGCCGCCGATCAGCGTGTCCGCGCCGGCGCCGCCCTGGAGCAGGTCGTCACCGCCCCGCCCTTCGAGACGATCCGCACCCGCACCGCCATAGAGCGCCTCGGCGCCACTCGTCCCCGCCAGCACATCGTCGAAGCCCGAGCCGATCACCGACTCGATGCTCACCAGCCGATCGCCATCCGCCTGCACCGCCAGCGCGAGATCGACCTGCACCGCCGTACCCGATCCCGCATAATCCGCCGTATCGAACCCGTCGCGCCCGTCGAGCAGGTCCGCGCCCGCGCCACCGGCCAGACGATTGGCACCGGCATCGCCATAGAGCGCATCGGCAAAGGCGGTACCGACCAGATCCTCGATCGCCACCAGGGTCACGCCGCCCGAAGCCGTTCCCGCGGCAAGGTCCGCCGTCACGCCGCTCGCGCCGCTCGCAAAGTCCGCCGCGTCGGTGCCGGCCCCGCCATCGAGCCGATCCGCGCCGCCATTGCCGACCAGCCGGTCATTGCCCGCACCACCAGACAGCGCATTGGCCGTGCCATCCCCGGTCAGCACGTCGCCAAAGCCCGAGCCGGCCAGATTCTCGATCCCCGAAAGCACATCGCCCTGCGCGTCACCCCCGCTGCCGGTGCCGCCCAGCGTCACGGCCACCGCCGCGCCGCTGGTCGAATAATCGGCGGTATCGATGCCCCCGCCGCCGGTCAGCCGATCCGCACCCGCACCGCCGACCAGCACATTGTCGAACGCATCGCCGCTCAGCACATCGTCGAACCCCGAGCCGACCAGCCGCTCGATCCCCGACAGCACATCCCCCTGCGCGTCCCCGCCGCTGCCGGTGCCCGCGACCAGATCGACCGTCACCGCCGCGCCGCTGCCCGAATAGTCCGCGCTGTCGAACCCAGCGCCGCCGATCAGCGTGTCCGCGCCTGCCCCGCCAACCAGCAGATCGTCACCGCCGCGCCCGTCGATCCGGTCATTGCCCGCGCCGCCGCCGAACCAGTCGGCGCCGTCGGTACCCGATAGCGTGTCGGCAAAGGCGGAGCCTTCCACCGCCTCGATCCCGATCAGCCGGTCGCCCGCCGCCTCGCCGCCGCTCGCCGCGCCATTGGCGAGGTCGACCGTCACGCCCGCGGCGCTGCTGCCATAATCCACCCGGTCGATCCCGGCGCCGCCATCGAGCAGGTCCGCGCCCGCGCCGCCATCGAGCAGATCGTCGCCCGCGCCGCCCGAAAGCCTGTCGTCGCCATTGCCTCCGAACAGCCGGTTCGCCCCCGCATCGCCGGCAAGCACATCGGCAAGGGCCGATCCCTCGACATCCTCGAACCCGTCGAACAGGTCTCCCGTCGCATCGCCGCCGGCGGCCGTCAGCCGCGCCAGATCGACCTGCACCCCGGCGGCGCTGCCCGCATAGCTGAGCAGGTCGCGCCCAGCGCCGCCGACCAATATGTCCGCGCCCGCCCCGCCGCTCAGCACATCGTCGCCGGCATTGCCGAGAAGCATGTCGTCGCCCGCGCCGCCAAGCAGCGCGTCCGCGCTCGCCGTGCCGCCGATCCTGTCGTCACCCGTGGTGCCCGCGGCCACCACCGCCTGCTGCCCGTTCAAGGTCAGCACCGATCCGGTGCCCTTCTTCGAGACCACCGTGCCCGCCCCGGTCGCGAGCGCATAGTCGTTCACCGTCAGCGCGCCGTTCTTCTCGGCCAGGTTGAACAGGGTCGGCGAGCCGGGATCGGAGAAGAACGCCCCGTCAATCGTCGCGCTGGCGCCTTCGGCCAGCCAGATATGCTCGCGATTGCCGCCAGGGGTGGAAGCGCCCGCATCGAGGCTGACGATGTTGCTCAGCACCGCCCCGTCGCCCCACAGCCGGATGTTCCGGCCATTGCCCGAGACGATCGCGCCATCGACCACGACATTGTCGCTCTTCAGGTCGAGCCCGCCATCGCTGTTGCCGGTGGCGATCACGTCGCGCAGCGTGATGTTGTAGGTGCCGCGCTCGGTCGCGAAGCCGTCGCCGTTGCGATAGTCGTTCACCGTGTCGAGCGCGTTGCGCATCGCGACATGGTCGATCACCACGTCATGCGCGGTGCCGTCGATATGCACGCCGATCGCGAAATTGTCGCCGTCCTGGAACTGGCTGTCGCCGCGCACATCCTCGATCAGCACGTTGCTGCTGTTGTACTGGACGCGGATCGCGCCCTTGGAAAACCCGTCCACCGCCACGTCGCGGATCGTCAGCCCGGTGATGCTGGCGCCGGCATTCGCGCCCGAGGCGATATTGTCGAAGAAGCGCATCACGTTGCGCGCCTCGACATGCTCGATCACCAGGTTGCTGAGGTCGCCGCCCACCCGGAAGCCGGTGCCGACATTCTCGAAGGCGATGTCGCTGAACCGCAGGTTGTTCGCCCCGCCCAGCAGCCGGAACACTTCCTCGCCGTCCGCACCCGCCGGGTCGAAGGGATCGGCCCGCGTCCCGACGATCGTCGCCGCCATCGCATTGCCGGCACTGTCGACGCCCCGGATCGTCACCGGCGCGCTCGCCGAGCCGCCCGCCACGATCGCCAATGCCTCGCTCGGCGCCGTATATGCGCCCTGGTCGGCCAGCATCAGCACCTGCCCGCCCGGTCCGGCCGCGGCGATCAGCTTCGGCAGGTCCTTCAGCGTCGCGGCGTTGGCAGCACTCGAGCCGTCGCCCGAACCGCTTCCGGTCGGCGAGATATACAGCGTCGGCATGGCAAGGGTCTCCTCATAGGCCCGAGAAGGTCACCCCCATTGAAATCCGGTTGTCGGTAAACCGGCGCCCCGCCGTTACACCCCAGCTTGCCTGGGTCCGCCGCTGCAGGTCGAGCCGCAGCGCCATCCGCTTGCTGACCAGGTACGAACCGCTGGCCCGCCAGGTCCAGCGATCGTCGCTCCGGTCGATATTGTTGAAGTCGCGCTTTTCCAGTTCGCCGCCCACGCCAAGGATGAGATTGCGCAGCAGCTCGTAATCCGCGCGCAGCGTCATGTTGGTCGCGAGATAGCCGGTCGCGCCGTTGACGCCGGTCTCGCGGATGCCGCGGTCGATCGTGCCGGTGATCGTCACCAGCGGCGTCAGGAAATAGGCAAGCTCACCGCGCACCAGGAAACCGGAGATGTCCTGGAACTGCGCCGGCTTGTAGTCCTGGCGGATATAGCCGAGCCGCAGCGCGCCGCGCGCCTTGCGCCCCAGCTCGAAGCTCGCACCGCCGGCCAGCTCGAAGCCGCTCGAATCCCGCGCCGGCACCGGCCCGGTCCGCTCGCGATAGTCGCGCTGGTTGACCGATCCGGCCACGAACAGCGCGATGCTCGGACTCAGCGCATATTCGCCGATCGCCGTGCCGGTATAGGTCGTGTGGTCGCGGAAATCCTGGTCGATCGCCGCGCCCGAAGGCGTGACGCTGTCGCCGTAATTGCGGTTCTCGACATCGAACACGCCGCGCACCCGCAACCGGTTGAACACATGGGTGTAGGTCGCCGTGCCCTCGCTCAGCGTGAAGCGGATCGGCCGCGTCGCCTGGGTCGGGGAATCGGGCGAGACGCGCTCCTGGCTGTAGCGCCCGTTGCGCAGCGCCAGGTTGAACGTGTCCGACTTGCTGATCGTGTAGAGCGCGCTCGCGTTCACCGCATATTGCGTAGCATTCTCACTCGCCCGCTTCGCATAGCGCAAAAGGTCGAGCTCGCCGTCCAGGCTCAGCTTGAGCGTCTGCGAGGGCCGCACCAGCGAGACTTTCGGCCGGATACGCAGATAGGCATCGCCGGTCCGATCATCGGGCTGGGCATAGAGATTGTCGTCATAGCCGGCACCGATCGCCACGCGCGGCATCAGCTCGAGCGTGCCGACATGGATCGGCTCGGGTGTGTAATCCGGCCGCCGCCGCTCGAGCACGCCGACATTGCGGTCGCGCCCGAAAGGATTCTCGCTCGCCACCGAGCCGAGCCCGTCGGTCGCGTCCGATTGCTGGGCGAGCGCCGGCGTCGCCAGCGCACAGCCGCCGAGCAGCAGGGTCCAGGCCGCGCGCTTCACCGGCGCCCCAGCGTGACGAGCACCGGCCGGTGGTCCGATCCGGTCGCCGGCAGCTTCTCGGCCGAAACCAGCCCCCAGTCGGGCCCGGCATAGAGCTGGTCGATCGGCAGCATGGGAAGGGCGCGCGGCCAGCTCGGCAGCGCGCGGGTCATGCGGGTGAGCGGCGCGAAGCCTTGGTCTTGCGCATGCATCGCAGCGGCCCAGGGGGTGAGGTTCATGTCGCCTGCAACGATGAGCCCCTCGCGATCGATCCGTGCCAGCGCCTGCGCCATGTCGCGTATCCGCACCGCCTGGTCGCGCATGGTCGGATGCGGATAGTGGAGCGTCATCACGGTGAAGGGGCGCTGGTCGGGCCCGATGATCCGCGCCCAGGTCAGGGGCGGCCCGAATTTCCGCCCGGCTTCGTCGCGCAGCAGATAGCCGCTGTCGTCGATCGGCCAGCGCGAGAGGATCGCCATGCCGCAGCCCTTTGGACAATCGGTGCCATAAGGCAGTTTCTGGCGCAGTGCTGCCAGCATCGGCCGGAAATTGCCGTCCAGTTCCTGCAGCATCACCACATCGGGCCGGGCGTCGAGGATCGTCTGCGCGGTCTCGGCGGGATCGCTGTTCTTCACCCAGACATTGTGGCTGAGCACCCGCACCTGCTGCATGCCAGATCGCGCGCGCGGCACGTCGCGGGTCAACTCGGGCACCACGCGCAATGCTACCGGCGCCAGCCCGAGCAGTGCCGCCGCGACCGCCCACAGTCCCAGCCGCCGGCCCAGCGCGAGTCCGGTCAGGATCATCAGCCCGAACAGGGGCATGAAGGAAGCGACAGCGTCGAGCGTCGGCACGAAGGCGCCTGCGTAGGACACCCACGCCGCGAGGCTGCCCCCCGCGATCAGCAGGGCGCCCAGGATGCGGACCAGCCTCACGCGCGGGCAAGCAGCCGGTTACGCAGGGCATGGCCGGATTGCCGGAGCGGTGCCGGGATCAGCTTGGCGGCGAGCAGCAGCGCGGCGGTGCCGGCGCCTTCGGGCAGATAGACATCGCCCACCCGGATCGCGGTGCGCCCCGGATGCTTCATCGCATAGCGGGCGTAATGCGCGATCTCCTGGTTCACCAGCCGGCGCAGCAATGCCGCCTCGCGCGGCCCCGCTCCATCGATCAGTCCGCGCGCGGTATCGACGAGACAGGGCAGCCCCAGCGTCGTGGTCGACTTGCTCACCTTGTTCTCGGAGTCGCGGTGGAATACCGCGCTCACCCGCGGATCGTAGCGCAGGCTACCCCGCGCCAGCACGCGCAGCCACAAATCCTTGTCGCCGCCGCGCACCGCCTTGCCCTCGGGAAACAACCCTGCGGCGAACAATGCGTCACGCCGGATCGCGATCGCCCCGGTCCACATCGGGCATTCGCGCACGGTCAGCCACGCATCGAGGAACCCCGCCAGGTCGAGCGTCACCGCCTGCGCGAGCGACGGCGCGATCCGCTGCTGCTGGCTGCGATCGGCAAAGACATGGTCGAACCGCGTCGCCACCGCCGACACCGTCGGATCGGCCGCAATCCCCTCGGCAAGCTGGGCGAGATGTTCGGGCGCCCAGAGATCATCGGCGTCTAGGAAGGCGATCCAGTCGCCCTCTGCCGCGCGGATGCCAAGGTTGCGCCCGGCATAGCCGCCCGGCCCCGGGATCGGCAGGTCGAGCAGCCGGATGCGCGGATCGTCGATCGCGGCGACCAGCCCCCGCCCGCCATCGGTCGAGCGGTTGTCGATCACCACGATCTCCTGGGGCGGCAGGCGCTGCGCCAGCACGCTGTCGATCGCGGCGCGGACATGGCCGGCCTTGTTGAAGAGCGGCATCACCACGGAGAAATTCGGGGACGTCATCAGTCGCGTGCTGCCTTTCGCCCCCCGGCGAGATGGAAGAATTCGCCCACCGCCACCCCGGCGAGCTCGATCGTCAGAAGCATCACCGCCAGCCGGCGGCTGAGCGACAGTTCGCGCGAGACCGCCGCGCGCCGCAGCCGGCGGACCGTATCCACCGCGGTCACGCCCAGCACATGCGCCAGCCTGGGGCGCTTCGCCGTGCGATCCCAGCGCCCGCCGCTCAGCCGCTGCCGCTTGCGCACCAGCTCGGCCCGGTTCGCGCGCACCGGATGGCGCACCACCATCTCGGGTACATAGACCAGCGGGTAGCCCGCCGCGCGGATGCGCAGCGCCATCTGCCGGTCGCCGCCGGACTTGAGCGCGGCATCGAACCCGCCCAGCTGCTTCAATACCGCCGTCTCGCTCGCCCAGTTGGCGGTAGCGCAATTGCCGCGTGCCGCATGTGCCTGGGGGAAGCTGAACAGCCGCTCATAGTCGCCGAACACCTCGCGCTCCTGCGCGATCTCGTCGAACAGCTCGATCTTGCCAGCGAGCACGCCGAAGCCCGGATGGGCCGCCGCCGCGCGCAGCACCTGTTCGAGCCAGTCGGGCGCCGGCGTGCAATCGGCATCGGTAAAGGCGGTGATCGGCGCATCCACGCGCCCGATCCCCAAATTGCGCGCGACATAGGAGCCGGGCCGCGTCTCCGCGATTACCTCCACGCCCGCGAAGCCGCGCGCTATATCGGCGGTCGAATCGCTCGATCCATTGTCGACGACGATGATCTGATACGCGTCACGCGGGATGGTCTGCCTGGATAACGCCTCCAGGCAGCGGCCGATCACCGCTTCTCCGTTCCACACGGGTATGACGACAGCTACTTGAAACATAGATACGCCTGTTCAGTGCAGTCAGGCTTCAGACAGCCCGGCGCAGCGCCCGGGTCAACCGCATGTCGCACCTGCGAAGACGAGCTGCCCCTTTGTCCGGATGACCGGAGCCAAACCCGCCTTCGCGCCTCAAGATTTGCCCGCTACCAAGGATCGCGCCGGACGATTCAATGTTGTTGCACTGCATCATGCAGGTGGGAACATGAGCAGGAGGCGTGTGCTTAATGGGTGAGTCCCTGCCCGAACTGGGGGATGCCGCCGAAGTTCTGGTGGTGTCGCTCGAAACCGCTGAAACGCGTCGTGCGGCATTTGCCGCGCGGGCGACGAACACGTCGCTCGTCTGGCGCTTTTTCGATGCATGCACCGGCCCCGCGCCGGGCATGACCCTCGACGAACCCGCAATCCGCGCCAACAAGGGGCGCGCGATGAGCAAGGGCGAGATCGGCTGCTATGCCAGCCATTTCTCGATCTGGCTCGACATGGTGGTGCGCGGCGTGCCCCAGGCGATCGTGCTGGAAGACGATACCGTCGTCGACTGGGACTATCTGGAGCCGCTCGCCCGCACCGATCTGCGCGCGCAGGGCATCGACTATCTGCGCCTCTATGCAAAGCGCCCCACCTGGCAGCGCGTGGTGCGGCGCGATTTCCTCCAGCATTCGCGCACCATCGTCGAGCTTGTCGGCCCCGCCTATGGCACCCAGGGCTATGCGATCACGCTCGAGGGCGCGCGCCGCCTGGTCGAGCATTGCCGCATCGTCCGCCGCCCGGTCGATGACGAGATGGATCGCAGCTGGGCGCACGGTCTGCCCAACCTCGCGCTCTTTCCCGCGCCGATCCTCGAGGCGGCGGTGGTGTCGGACATCGGCGCCGCGCGCTTCGGCCCCAAGACCGATCCGCTCTATCATTCGCTGCGGCAGAAGATCTGGCGCCATGCCGAGCGCACCCGCATGCGCATGCTGAAAGCGAGGCGCCTGCTTGAACGCTGAGCTTCCCAACCGCTTCGACGACGGGCTGCGCGCCCGCAGCCGCAGCTCGATCGGCTGGACGATCACGCGCTTCCTGTCGGACCAGCTCTTCTCCTTCATCGTCTTCGTCATCCTCGCCCGCCTGCTCACGCGCGCGGACATCGGCGCGTTCGCGGTGATGGCGGTGACGGCCGAGGCGTTCCGGATCATCGCCACCGCCGGGCTCGTCCAGACGATCGCGCGACGCGCCGAGATCACGCCGCGTTTCCTCGACACGATCTACCGCTCGCAGCAGGGCTTCTCCTTCCTCTCGGCCGCGCTGATCGTCGCGCTCGCCCAGCCGATCGCCGACCTGATGGGCGCACCGAACATCGCGCTGCCGCTCGCGGTGATGAGCCTGGTCCTGCCGATCTCCTCCTTCGGCGGCACCCATCTTGCGCTGCGCCTGCGCGAGTTCGGCCACAAGACCACGGCCCTGCGCTCGGTGGTCGGCGGGCTGATCGGCGGCACCTGCGCGGTGGTCGCCGCGTTCGCCGGGCTCGGCCTGTGGAGCCTGGTCATCCAGCGCCTCGTCACCGAGATCGCCGGCGCGATCCTCTCGCGCATGTCCTATGACTGGAAGCCAGGCTGGAAGTTCGACACCGCGATCCTGCGCGACAACCTCATGCTCAATGCCAGCCTGATCTACGTCCAGCTCATCTTCCTCGCGACCGTGCGCGTCCAGGAAATGGCGATCGGCGCGGGCATCGGCCTCGCCGCGGTCGGCGTCTATCGCACCGCCTGGCGCACGGTCGAGCTGATCGGCCGCGGCGCGATCCAGCCCTTCACCCAGGTCGCGGTGCAGACCCTCGCCCGCGTCAAGGACGAGCCGGCCGAGCTGCGCCAGGCCTATCGCTGGATGATCGCCCAGGCCTCGGCGATCTCCTTTCCGGCGCTGGTCGGCTTCGGCGCACTCGCCCCAGTCGCCATCCCCACCGTGTTCGGCGCGAAGTGGGACGAGGCCGGGCAGCTCGCCCAGATCTTCGCCTTCATGGCGGTGCCCTTCACGCTCAACTTCTTCGCCTCGCCGTCCTTGAGCGTACTCGGCGCCTCGCGCAGCCTGATGTCGCTGTCGACCACCCAGCTGGTGCTCGGCGTGATCCTGACGCTGGCTGCCCTGCCCTATGGCCTGCTGGCGGTCGCCGTCTCCTATGTCGGGCGCGCCTATCTCACCTTGCCGATGCAGATCCTGCTGCTGCGCCGCGCCTCGGGCATCCGCCCGGTCGACACATGGCGCGCGGTCGGTGCCCCGCTGATCGCCTCGACCGCGATGGGTGTCGCGCTCGCGGTCGCGATGCGGCTGCTCGACACGCATCTCTCGGGCTGGAGCGTGCTGCTCCTGCTCACCGGGCTCGGCGCGCTTTTCTACGGCGCCCTGCTTCTCGCCATCTCGCGGCCGTGGCGCGGCCGCCTCCTGTCCCTGTCCAGACGCCTCAGAAAGGGCCGGATATGACCACCAAGACTGCCGACCAGCTCGTCGGCGAACTCGCCCAGCGTTTTGCCCAGGTGCTCGACAGCGTGCTGCCCGCGGGCCGCATCGCGCTGGTCGATTTCCCCGATCACTCCAATGTCGGCGATTCCGCCATCTGGCTCGGCGAGATGGCCTATCTCAGGAAGCGCGGCCGCCTGCCCGTCTATTATTCGGCGATCACCGATTTCGACGATGCCGCCTGCCGCGCGGCGATCGGCGGCGGCCCGATCCTGATCCACGGCGGCGGCAATATGGGCACGCTCTGGCCGAAGCACGAAGCCTTCCGCCTGCATTTGCTGCGCACGCACCGTGGCCACCCGATCATCCAGATGCCCGAATCGATCCACTATGCCGATCCCGAGGCGGCGCGCGAGATGGCCGAGGCGATCCGCGCGCACGGCAAGTTCACCCTGCTGGTCCGCGACGCCCGCTCGCTTGCCTTTGCCCGCGAGCATTTCGATTGCCCGATCCATCTCTGCCCCGATGCCGCGCTGATGCTCGGCCGCCAGCAGCGCCAGCCCGCCACCTCGCCGGTCTTCGCGCTGCTCCGCACCGATCACGAGCGCGCCGCCGGCACCGACGAGCCGCTTCCCGCCGGCGTGGTCGCCGATGACTGGCTGATCGAGGATCCCGCCCAGAAGCGCCACCTGCGCCTGTCGCTCAAGCTCAACCGGCTGCTCAACCGCGATCCGATGTCGCAGCGCGCCACCCGCCAGCGCCGCCTCGCCGAATGGCGCCTGCAGCGCGGCCTCGCGATGCTGTCCACCGGCGAGATCGTCGTCACCGATCGGCTGCACGCCCATATCCTGTCGCTGCTGCTCGATATCCCGCACGTGCTGCTCGACAACAGCTACGGCAAGGTCGCGGGCTTCGCCGACCAGTGGACCGGCGACTATTCCGGCCTGCTCCGTGCCACCAGCCGGCCCCAGGGCTTCGCCACCGCGCTCGCCTGCCGAACCCCGCAGATCGTCAACGGCTAGGAGCCCCAACGAGAGGAGGCGCACCGTGCAGCAGGACCTGAGCTTCGAGCCGTCCAGCCCCGCGCCGGACAACGCGCTGGCCGCCTTCGCCCTGATCCTCACCATGCACCGCGTCGCCGTGGACCCGGCCGAGCTGCGCCACGATCTCGGCCACGGTGACCCCGTCACCACGCCCGACCTGCTCCGCCTGGCCAAGCGGATCGACGGCGTCCGCGCCCGCGCGACCAGAGCCGATTTCGAGCGCCTCCGCCGCCTGCCGATGCCGGTGCTGGCCAGCGGTCCGCAGGGCTGGTTCGTGATCGGCCGGGTCGGCGAGGATGCCGCCGCCGTCCAGCGCCCCGGCGAGCCGATCGCCCGCTGGGACCGCGCCGCGCTCGACGCCAACTGGTCGGGCGAGCTGCTCCTTGTCACCACCCGCGAGTCCGCTCAGGTCGCCGCGCCCGCCTTCGACATGACCTGGTTCATCCCCCAGATCGTCAGATACCGGCGGCTGATCGGCGAAGTGCTGCTGATCACCCTCGCGCTCAACCTGCTCGGCCTCGCCGCCCCGCTCTTCTTCCAGAACGTCGTCGACAAGGTCCTCGCCCACAACAGCCTCGCCACCCTCCAGGTGCTGGCGATCGGGCTGGTGCTGGTCTCGCTCTGGGAAGTCGCGTTCGGCTGGCTGCGCACCCGCCTCTATTCGGAGACCAGCCAAAAACTGGATGTCGAGCTGGGCAGCCGGTTGTTCCGCCACCTGCTCCGCCTCCCCCTCGCCTGGTTCGAGAACCGCCGCGTCGGCGACACCGTCACGCGCGTCCGCGAGCTCGAGACGGTGCGCGAGTTCATGACCAGCGCCTCGCTCACCGTGCTGGTCGATCCGCTGTTCACGATCGTCTTCCTGATCGCGATGTGGCTCTACTCGCCGATCCTGTTCGTCATCGTCGCACTGACGCTGCCCGCCTATGTGATCGTCTCGCTGGTCGTCACGGGCCCGCTGCGCCGCCGCCTCGACGAGAAGTTCGCCCGCGGCGCCGCCAACAACGCGCTGCTCGTCGAGAGCGTCTCGGGCATGCAGACGCTCAAGTCCGCCGCGGTCGAGCCGCTCTGGCAGGATCGCTGGGAGCGCCAGCTCGCCGCCTACAGCGCCGCCAACCAGCGCGTCATCAACCTCGGCAATTCGGGCAGCCAGGCGGTCCAGCTGATCTCGAAGCTCAGCCTCGCCGCGATCCTGTTCTTCGGTGCGCAGCAGGTGATCGCCGGTGCGCTCACCGTCGGCGGGCTGGTCGCGTTCAACATGTTCGCCCAGCGCGTCTCCGGCCCGGTCATCCGCATGGCGCAGCTCTGGCAGGACTTCCAGCAGGTCCGCCTCTCGGTCCAGCGGATGGGCGACATCCTCAACGCCGGCCCGGAGCCCGGCGCCGGCTCGCGCACCGCGCTCCCGGCGCTCCACGGCCACATCCATTTCGAGAATGTCCGCTTCCGCTATGCCGCCGACGGCCCCTGGACGCTCGACGACATCAATCTCGACCTGCCCGCCGGCGCCACGCTCGGCATCGCCGGCGCCTCGGGCTCGGGCAAGTCGACGCTGACCAAATTGCTCCAGCGCCTCTATCTCCCCGCAAGCGGCCGCGTGCTGATCGACGGTGTCGACCTAGCCCAGATCGATCCCGCCTGGCTCCGCCGCCAGATCGGCGTGGTGCTGCAGGAGAATGTCCTGTTCAACCGGTCGATCCGCGACAATATCGCGCTCGTCGACCCCGCCCTGCCGATCGAGCGGGTGATGACCGCCGCGCGGCTGGCCGGCGCGCACGACTTCATCCTCTCCCTCCCGCAGGGATACGACACGATCGTAGAGGAGCGCGGCGTCAACTTCTCTGGCGGCCAGCGCCAGCGCCTCGCCATCGCTCGCGCGCTGATCGCCAACCCGCGCATCCTGATCCTCGACGAAGCCACTTCTGCGCTCGATGCCGAGAGCGAGGAGATCGTCCAGCGCAACCTCAAGGCGATCGCCGCCGGCCGTACCGTCCTCATCATCGCCCACCGCCTCTCCGCGATCCGCCAGTGCGATCGCATCCTGACGCTCGACAAGGGCCGCATCGTCGAGAGCGGCACGCATGACGAACTGCTCCGCCTCGACGGCCGCTACGCCGCGCTCCACCACCGTCAGATCGGCGTGCAGGCGGGAGCCGCCGCATGAACGCGATCACCCATCACTGGACCGCGATCCGCGACGCACTCGACAATGAGCGTGCCCGCGCCCGCACCGCGATGCGCACCGAGGAGACCGATTTCCTCCCCGCCGCGCTCGAAGTGGTCGAGCGCCCGGTCTCGCCTACCGCGCGGATCACCGCCTGGGTGCTGCTCGGCCTGCTCGTGGTCGCGCTGCTGTGGCTGTTCCTCGGTCGCGTCGATGTCGTCGCTTCCGCCCCCGGCCGCCTCGTCCCCGCCGACGACGTCAAGCTGATCCAGCCCGGAGCCGGTGGCGTGGTCCGCGCCATTCTGGTCCGCGACGGCCAGCAGGTCCGTGCCGGCCAGCCCTTGGTCGAGCTCGATCCCACTGTCTCCGATGCCGATGCCGCCCAGGCCGGCAAGGCGCTGGAAGCCGCCGAGCTCGACGCCGCCCGGCTGCGCGCGATCCTCTCCGGGCTCGACGGACAAGGCCTGCGCTTCACCCCGCCCGCCGGCACCACCGCCGAAGTCGCCGCCACCCAGGTCGCGCTCGCCCGCGCCCAGCTCGCCGAGATCCAGGCCGGCACCCAGACCCGCGCCGCCGATACCGAAGCCGCCCGCGCCGCCCGGGCCGAGGCGCAGATCCAGGCCGCCAAGCTCGGCGAGACCCTGCCCCTGCTCGACGAGCAGATCGAAGCGAACGAGAAGCTGCTCGAGAAGGGCTATGTCTCGAAGCTCAAGGTCATCGAGATGCGCCGCCAGCGCCTCGCCGCCGCGCGCGACCGCGACGCCGCGCTAGCCACCGCGCGCAAGGCACAGGCGCAGATCGCAGTGGCCGGCGGCAATTCCAGCCAGTCCGCCGCCGAGGCGCGCGCCCGGATCCTCGCCGATCTCGCCAAGGCGGAGAGCGACGCCCGGCTGCGCAAGGAGGAGCTGACCAAGGCCACGAAACGCTCCAGCCTCCAGCGCCTGGTCAGCCCGGTCGATGGCACCGTCACCCAGCTTGCCGTCCACACGGTCGGCGGCGTGGTCGAGGCGGCCAAGCCGATCATGGTGATCGTGCCGGCCCGCGGGAAGCTGGTCGCCGAAGTGGCGATCGCCAACAAGGATGTCGGCTTCGTCACCGCCGGCCAGCCGGTCGCGCTCAAGGTCGAGGCCTTCCCCTTCACCCGCTATGGCGCGGTACCCGCCAGGCTCGAGCAGATCAGCTCGGACGCGGTGCAGGACGAGAAACAGGGCCTGATCTACACCGCCCGCATCGCGCTCGACCGCGCGACGATCCAGCGCGACGGCGCCAGCGTGAAGCTCACCCCCGGCATGGCGGTAACCGCCGACATCCGCACCGGCCGCCGCTCGCTGGCGTCCTATCTGCTGAGCCCGATCGACGAGATCCGCACCACGGCAGGGCGGGAGCGGTAGGGCTTACCCTAGTTCCCAACCTTCACTCGTCATCCCCGCGAAGGCGGGGATCCAGAGTCACAAGGGACGCCGCTCTGCCACCCTGGATCCCCGCCTTCGCGGGGATGACGAAGGGTTAGAACAAGGCTCTTCCCCCCAATCGTCATCCCGGCGAAAGCCGGGATCTCAGGCGAAGGCGCGGGGAAAGAGCCGCACGAGATCCCGGCTTTCGCCGGGATGACGGCTAGATGCCGCGAAGTTTGAGAATGTTGGCGAGTCGCACCACCCCTCGCCGCAGGCCGCCTCAATACGCGTTGTGATGCATCAGCACCTGCGCGGTCCGCACCAGGATCGAGATGTCGCGCAGCAGCGACCAGCCATGCTGATATTCCAGGTCCGCCTCGAGCCGGTCGATGATGTCGCGCCTGGTATTGGTCGCGCCGCGGAAGCCGCGGATCTGCGCCAACCCGGTGATGCCCGGCTTGAGCGCATGGCGGTGCCAATATTGCCGGTCGACGCGCCAGAACAGCTCATCCCCGGCGGTCGATCCCAGCGCATGCGGGCGCGGGCCGACCAGGCTCATCTCGCCGAACAGCACGTTGATCAGCTGGGGCAGCTCGTCGATGCTGGTCATCCGGATCAGCCGGCCGACCTTGGTGATCCGGTCGTCGTCGCGGCTTGCCGAGCGCGCGCCGGTCGCGTCGCTGGTCTCCACGCGCATGCTGCGGAACTTGAGGATCTGGAAGATGCGGTTGCCGCGCCCCATCCGCTCCTGGCGGAAGAACACCGGCCCCGGCGAATCGAGCTTGATCGCGATCGCGACCATCACCAGCACCGGCAGCAGCATCAGCAGCGCCGGCACCGTGATCGCCAGGTCGAGCGCGCGCTTCTTCACCCGGTTGGCGCGGTTGAGCGGGCCCCAGGAGACCACCACCGTCGTCACGCCGTCGCGCTGCCGCGTGGTCAGCGGGCCCAGCTCGGCGATCTCGGGCACCACGATCTCGCCGACGATGTTGACGCCCTTCAGCGCCCGCGCCCATTCAGCCTTGCGCTCGGGCGCGCAGGCGATGACCACCCGGTCATAGTCCTGCAGCACGGTGCCGAGGCGATCGAGCATGTACGGATCGTCGAGATCGGTGCGCAGCCCGGCGAGCCGCGCATCGAGCACTTCCCGGTTGCGATAGGGCCGCGGCGCCATCGCTCCGTCGGTGATCACCAGCTCGACGCTGAGCTGGCCGAAAGCCTTGCGAACCATGTGGCAGATCAGCAGCCGCTGGGCGAGCAGCAGCGTCAGTGCGGTGACCATCGCCATGCCCAGCGCGAAGCGCGGCACCTTGCCGGTCACCCGAAGCGCAAAGGCGGCGAACAGGAAGACGAGCAGGGTCGTGGCGAAGGAGAGCAAAGCCTGGCGCACGCTCTTGCTCGGCTTGGTCAGGCAGCGCGGGTTATAGGCCTGGTTCTGGAACGCAATCGCAGCATGGACGAACAGCAGCCCCGCCATCGCGGTCCACAATTCGTCGGAGATATGGCGCGGTTCCTCGATCACCAGCGCTACGGCGAAGCCCAGCGCCAGGGCCAGCGCGTCGGACGCGATCAGCGATAAACTGAGCCAGATCTTGGCGTTGCGCCGCGCCACTTTCGCAAGCGGCGTTCTGGTTGGAACCCCCTGGATCGCCAAGTCGATCTTGGACATGGGCCACCGATACTCCCTGAGCTCAAATACGCGAGCTTGTTGCGACGCAACATGACTTGGAGGTTAGAGAACACAAGCGGCCAGCGCGGGTACGTGCCGGATACGAGACGATCCGTTCCGGTGTGAGATAAAGCGGTGACGCAGGGGGGCGAGCCGCGCTAGAAAGTCCCCATGATCGCCCGTCTCGGCGCCGCGCCGGCGCGCATCCGGCTGCTGTTCTTCGCCTTCGGGGACTTCGCCTTCAATCTCTACTGGCAGAGCATCATGCTCTTCCTGCTCTTCTACTATACCGAGGCGCTGGGGCTGCCGGTGGCGACCGCCGCGGCGATCTACACCGTCGCCTCGGTCTGGGACGGCCTCGCCAATTTCCTTGCCGGCGCGGTGGCGGACCGGCGCGAGCCCGGGCGCGGCTATGGCCGGTTCCTGATGCTGGGCAGCGTGCCCCTCGGCCTCGCCTTCGTCCTCACCTATCTGCCCCCGCTCGCCGGGGGATGGTGGGGGATAGCGACGGTCTTCCTCGGGCATTTGCTGTTCCGCACCGCCTATGCCGCGGTCAACGTGCCCTATCTGGCGATGAGCGCGCGGGTGAGCAGCGACAGCCGCGACCGTGCCTTCCTCGCCGGCATGCGCATGGTGTTCGGCACGATGGCGGCGGTGCTGGTCGCCCGCGGCACGCTGCCCTTCGGCGCGTGGATCGCCGGCAGCACGGTGCCCGCCCAGGCCTATCTCGGCGCGGCGATCCTGTTCGCCGTCCTCGGCACCTGCATCCTGATGCTGGTCGGCGCCAGCTACCGCGAGCAGGTGGTGCCCGCCCGCACCCAGCCGCCCTCGATCGCCGCCAGCCTCCGCAGCCTTGCCGCCAACCGCGCCTTCGTCACGCTCAACCTTGCGATGATGGCGATGATCGTCGCGGTGACGATCCTCAACAAGTCGGTGCTCTATTATTTCAAGTATTTCGTCGGCGATGCCGTGGCCGGGCAGAGCGCGCTGGCCTGGATGGGCGTGGTCGGCGCCGCGGCGGTACCCTTGTGGATGCTGCTCCAGCGCCTGCTCGGCACGCGCAGCCTCTGGTTCCTCGCCGCCGCCTTCTGCATGGCCGGGCTGCTGCTGTTCAGCGGCATCCACATCGACAAGGCCGGGCCGATGCAGCTGTTCCTGGTCGCGATGCAGGCGGTGATCGTCGGGCTCCACTTCGCCTATTGGGCGATGCTGCCCAACACGGTGGAATATGGCGAAAAGACCACCGGCCTGCGCGTCGAGGGCGCGGTGTTCGGCATGGCCGCCCTGCTCCAGCGCATCGCGATCGGCGTCGCCACGCTGCTGCTCGCCGCCGGCTTCGACTCCGCCGGTTTCGTCGCCAATGTCCGCCAGAGCGAGGCGACGCTGGCGACGATGCGCTTCACCATCGCGCTGGTGCCGCTCGCCTTCCTGGCGCTGTCGGTGGTGCTGATGTGGCTCAACCCGCTCGGCCGCGGCGAGCATGCGAAGATCGTCAGGGACCTGGAGGACCGCGCCTCCTAGTAAAAGGCCGGAACGTCAGCCCCGGCCTTTCTGATGCGTTATGCCACCAGCGTGAACTGGGCATGCACCCCGTCGGCCTGGGCCGAGGGTGCGATCCACAGGTCGAACAGCCCCGGCTCGACGGTCGGCTTGTTGTCGCGGCCGATGAACAGCAGCTGCTCGCGCTTGAGCTTGAAGGTGACCGTCTCGCTCGCCCCCGGCGCCAGTGCCAGCTTGCGGAACGCCTTGAGCTCGCGCACCGGACGGGTCACGCTCGCCACCCGGTCGCGGATATAGAGCTGGACCACTTCCTCGATCGCATGCGCGCCCGAGTTGGTGATCTTCGCCGAGACGCTGATCTCGCCGTCCCAGGCCAGGTTCGCCGGCACCGAGAGGTCCGAATAGCCGACCTTGCCATAGGTCAGGCCGTGGCCGAACGGGAACAAAGCCGAGTTCGGGATGCCGCGATAATGCGCCTTGTAAGGCTGCAGCGCGCCTTCCGGGTTCGGGCGGCCGGTCGGCTTGTGGTTGTAGTAGAAGGGTTGCTGGCCCGGCGAGCGCGGGAAGCTGCACGGCAGGCGCCCGGCCGGGCTGTAATCGCCGAACAGCACGTCGGCGGTGGCGTTGCCGCCTTCCGAGCCCAGGAACCAGGTGACCAGGATCGACGGCGCGTTCAGCACCGCGCCCTCGAGCGCCAGCGCGCGGCCGTTCTTGAGCACCACCACGATCGGCTTGCCGGTCTTGGCCACTGCTTCCGCGAGTTCCATCTGCGGCGCGGGAATGACGATCTCGGCGCGCGACTGCGCTTCGCCCGACATGTTCTCGCTCTCGCCGATCGCCAAGATCACCACGTCCGCCGCGTTCGCCGCGGCCACCGCCGCCTCGATCCCGCCGGCCAGCGGCTCCTCGACCTTCGAGCCGAGCGTCACGCTCACCGCATTCCTGTCGGCCACCGCGCCGCGCACGCCCGTCGCCAGGTCGATCGCCAGCTTGTTGTCGCCGTAAACCACCCAGGGCCCGTTGATGTCGTGCTGGCCTTCCGCGAACGGGCCGATGATCGCGATCTTCTTGCCGCTCTTGGGCAGCGGCAGCAGGTCGCCGTCATTCTTGAGCATCACGATCGACTTGCGGCCGGCCTCACGGGAAAGCGCGATCGCCTGCTTGGTGCGCGAGCGCGCCTTTTCGCGCTTGGCGTCGATGCGCCGGAACGGATCCTCGAACAGGCCGAGCCGGGCCTTCATCACCAGCACCTTGCGCACCGATTCATCGACCCGCGCGATCGGCACTTCGCCCTTGGCGACCAGATCGGGCAGGTGATCGCGGTAATAGCCGCTGGTCATGCTCATATCGACGCCGGCCAGGAAGGCGAGCTTGGCCGCCTCGCGCGCGTCCGCCGCGAAGCCATGGTCGATCATCTCCATGTCGCCGGTGTAATCCGAGACGACGAAGCCATCGAACTTCCACTCGTCGAGCAGCAGCGTGCGCATCAGCCATTCATTGCCGGTCGAGGGAATGCCCGAGATCTCGTTGAACGAGGCCATGCCGGTGAGCGCGCCGGCGTCGATCGCGGTCTTGAACGGCGGCAGATAGACTTCGCGCAGCGTCCGCTCGGACATGTCGACGCTGTTATAGTCGAGCCCCGCCTCGGCCGCGCCATAGGCGGCGAAGTGCTTGAAGCAGGCCAGCATCGAATCGATCGCCTTCAGGTCCTTGCCCTGGAAGCCGCGCACGCGCGCCGCCGCGATCAGTTCGCCGAGCAAGGTATCCTCGCCCGCGCCTTCCATCGTGCGGCCCCAGCGCTGGTCGCGCGCGATGTCGACCATCGGCGCGAAGGTCCAGTCGATGCCGGCCGCGGCGCCTTCGTACGACGCCATGCGCGCGGTGCGCTCGGCCAGGTCGGGATCGAAGGCCGCGGCCTCGCCCACCGGCACCGGGAAGATCGTGCGGTGGCCATGGATCACGTCGGCGGCGAAGAGCAGCGGGATCTTGAGGCGCGACTTGGTCATCGCCACCGTCTGCATCCGCCGCGCCATCTCGGCGCCATTGCCGTTGAACACGCCGGTCAGGCGCCCCTTCTCGACCTCGGCGAGCTGCCCGTCGAAGCTCGGGCCATTGGTCGGCGGATTGAGCGCAGTCGCGACGGTACCGGACCAGGCGGCCGGCAGCAGCGTCAGCTGCCCGGCCTTTTCCTCCACCGTCATCTTGGCGATCAGCGAATCGATGAAGGCGGGCGCCGGCATCTGGCCGGCCGCCTGCAGCATCGCGCGCGCCGGGCTCGCGGCCCAGGCCGCGACAGCGCCTGCGCCCATCAGAGCCGCGCGCCGCGAAATCCTGGTGTCGAACATCGTGTTTCCTCTCCTGTGCGCCCCTGGCCAACCACCAACGGACATTGTCTCAACCATATCCGGTCGCGAAACTTTTTTGCTTGTCGCAACCGTCCGTAACCGGTTACATAACTCGCACACGGCTTGCATTGCAATCGCCGAAGCGGTCTGAAACGCAGGAAACATGCGCCCAAGCTTTTGGGGGGCCGAGGGAGGAAGGGACTGAAATGGCCGAGGCCACCATCCGGGATGTCGCGCGCCGCGCCGAGGTATCGGTCGCGTCGGTGTCGCGCGCCCTGAACGGCCTGGACAATGTCCGTGCCGAGACCCGCGAAAAGGTCATCAAGGCCGCGAACGAGCTCGGCTATGTCCCGCATGCCGGCGCGCGCAGCCTCAGCCTGGCCCGCGCCCATGCGATCGGCGTCGTCCTGCCCGACCTGCACGGCGAGTTCTTCTCCGAATGCGTGCGCGGCATGGACAAGGAAGCCAGCCGGCGCGGCTATCTGCTGCTCCTCTCCAACATGCATGACGACAGCGACCAGGCGGCGGTGGCATTGCGCGCGATGCGCGGCCGGGTCGACGGGCTGCTGGTCATGGCGCCGCACATCGCGCCCGAGACGCTCGAGCATGCGATCCCGCCCGCGCTCCCCTCGGTGATGCTCAACAGCCATGCCGACCTGCCCGGCCGCCCGGCGCTGCGCTTCGACAACCGCGCCGGCGCCGAGGCGATGGTCGATCATCTCGTCGCCAATGGCTATCGCCACATCGTCCATATCGCCGGGCCCGAGGGCAATCTCGACGCCGCCCAGCGCGCCGAGGGCTATCTCGCCGCCTGCGCGCGCCACGCCCTGCCCGCGCGCATCCTGCCCGGCGACTTCAACGAGGAAGCCGGCGAAGCCGCCGCGCGCGCGATCCTGGCGAGCAGCACGCCCACCGACGCGGTGTTCGCCGCCAACGACATGATGGCGATCGGCTGCCTCCACGCCCTGCGTTCCGCCGGCACCCAGGTGCCCGAGCAGATCGCCGTCGCCGGCTTCGACGACGTGCCGCTCGCCCGGTATCTCTCGCTCAGCACGATCCGGGTGAACATCGCCGAGATGGGCGCCCGCGCCGTCGCCCGGCTGATCGACCTGCTCGAAGGCAAGGACCTGACCCGTGCCAGCGAGACCCTCCCCCCCGAGCTGGTTACGCGCGCCACCACGGCGCCGCGCACCGCTCACCCCAACGGAGCCGCGCATGCGTGACCGCGGCTCCGTTCCTTTTTCGGCCTGGGATGTAACCGGTTCCAGCGCCAATTTCCGGGATACACCCCCCTCGGGGGCGGCGCCTCATGCGCTGCCCCCAATTTTTCCGGCCGGAACTCCGGCCCGGGGTGGAACCGTTACTCTCTCTTATCGTGTATGAGGCTTTGGACATGATCGACCGGCGCGCGCTCCTCTCGCAGTCTTCGGCGCTGCTCGCCGCCACGGCAGTGCCCGGCGCCGCCGCGGCCCAGTCGCGCAAGGGCGCGGGCGTCCGCACGCTGCCCGCCTTCTACGAGGACATCGAGTACCGCACCTTCCGCTGGTTCTGGGAAACCGCGCGGCGCGACAACGGCCTGGTGCCCGATCGCTACCCCTCGCCCAGCTTCTGCTCGATCGCTTCGGTCGGCTTCGCGCTCACCGCCTACCCGGTCGGCGTCGAGCGCGGCTGGATCACCCGCGCCGAGGCACGCGACCTCACCCTCACCACGCTGCGCTTCTTCTGGGAAGCGCCGCAGGGCCCGGAGCCGAGCGGCAATATCGGCTACAAGGGCTTCTATTATCACTTCATCGACATGATCAGCGGCGCGCGCTTCGGCCGCACCGAACTGTCCAGCGTCGATACCACGCTGCTGCTGATGGGCGTGTTGTTCGCCGGCCAATATTATGACCGCGCCGATGCGAAGGAGCGCGAGATCCGCGATCTCGCCCACAAGCTCTATGCCCGGGCCGACTGGAACTTCTTCCGCTCGGACGGCCGCAAGCCCGTGTCGATGGGCTGGCATCCGGAGCGCGGCCTGATCCCGAGCAGCTGGACCGGCTATAACGAGGGCATGTTCGTCTACATCCTCGGCCTGGGCGCGCCGGAGCATCCGCTCCCGGCCGACAGCTGGGACGTGTGGACCGCAACCTATCCGCGCAGCTGGCGCGGCGAAGGGCCGACCCGCCACATCGCCTTCGCGCCGCTGTTCGGCCACCAGTATAGCGAGTGCTGGATCGATTTCCGCGGCATCCGCGACAAGGTGATGCGCGAGGCCGGGTTCGACTATTTCGAGAACAGCCGCCGAGCCACCTATGCCAGCCGCGCCTATTGCATCGCCAATCCGCAAGGCTGGGACGGCTGGTCGAAGGATATCTGGGGCCTCACCGCCTGTGACGGCCCCGGCGGCTTCAAGCTCGACTTCAAGGGCAAGCCCACCGACTTCTTCGGCTATTCGGCACGCGGCCCGCTCGGCCAGCCCGACGGCCGCGACGATGGCACCCTGGCACCCACCGCGGCGCTCGGCTCGCTGCCCTTCGCGCCCGAGATCGTGATCCCGGCCGCAGAGGCGATGCGCCGCGAACATGGCGACCTGCTCTACGGCAAGTACGGCTTCTTCGATTCGTTCAACCCGAGCTTCCGCTGGACCGACAAGAAGCTGTCGAACGGCCGCGTCGATCCGGTGAAGGGCTGGTACGACACCGACTATATCGGCATCGACCAGGGCCCGATCCTGCTCCAGGCGGCGAATTACCGGAACGACTTCGTCTGGAAGCGCATGCAAGGATGCGCGCCGATCCGGAAGGGCCTGAAGGCGGCGGGATTCACCGGGGGCTGGCTGGGCGCATAATAGCCCTCTCTCGCCCAATACCGTCATCCCGGCGAAAGCCGGGATCTCAGGCGAAGGCGCGGGAAAGGAGCCGCACGAGATCCCGGCTTTCGCCGGGATGACGGCTATTTGATCCGCACCGCCTTGGTCCGCCGCGAAACCCCATTCTCGTCGAACGCCTCGACCGCGACCCAATAATCCACGCCGACATTGAGCGCGCGGATGTCCAGTGCCGCGCCCTGGTCGGCCCAGCGCTGATAGGTCAGCGTCAGCCGGTCCGGCCGCACGCCCCACAGCACGTTGTAGCCGACCGCGCCGGACACCGGCTTCCACATCACATGCGCATTGCGGGCATCGCTGTCGCGCCTCGCCGTCACGCCGCCCGGCGCCGCGGGCGCCTTGCCGCCGGCCGAACCGAACACGCGCAGGTCGGCGATCGCCAGGTTCCTGCCGCCGACATGGCCGTGCACATAGCGCACATACCGCGCCCGTACCGGTGCCGGCAGCTGGAAATAGGCGTTGGGCCGGTCGCGCCGCGGCGCCTCGGTCTTCGCCAGCGGCGACCAGTTCTTGCCGTCGAGCGAGGATTGCAGCTCGAACTCGGTATAGATGTCCGGCGCATCGCCGAACCGCCCGGCCTTGTAGTCAGCGAAGTTGACCTGCACCGCGCGCAGCGTCTTCGCCGCGCCCAGGTCCACCGTCAGCGTCTCGCCGGGCTTGTTCGCGCCCGCCACCCAGAAGCTGCGCGGGTCCTCGTCGGTCGCACGGCCCGCCGCGAACTCGCCCATGGTCGACGAAGCCATTGCCGGCTTCTTGTACGAAAGCAGCATCCAGCCGGTGAACAGGCTCTCGGGGTCTTCGACCTTGCCGGTCGGGGCATAGTGCGGGAAGTCGCCGAAGCGGGTCGAGACCGCCATCTGCCCGTCCGCCCAGAACCTGGCCGGCCACATCCCGATGCGGCGCTCGAAGGTCCAGTTGTATCCGATCCACGGCGTGCCGGTGTTCCACCAGTTGCCGTTGACGTCCTCGAAGGTCGAGCCGTGCCCCGCGCCCTGCACGAAGCCGCCGGGCTTGTAGGCTACCGGGTTCCACGGCGCATATTCGAACGGCCCGAGCGGCTTGTCGGAGACATAGGTGCCGTTGGAATAGGCGTTATATTCGGTGCCCGGCGCGCCGTACTGGAGGAAGTAGCGACCGTTCACCTTGGTCATCCAGGCGCCTTCCATGAAGGGCTGGATCGGCGTCCCGTTGGGCAGGGTGCCCGAATGATCCTGGCCGAACCGCTCCCAGCCATGCTGGTCCGGATGCAGCGACAGCATCGGCTTCGGCTTGCCCTTGTAGATCAGCTTGCCGTCCTCGAACGCGATCTCGATCCCGTAGAGCGGGAAGACGTTGGACGAGCCCCAGTACAGGTACCATTTGCCGTCCTCGTCCTTGAACAGCGCCGGGTCCCAGGGGCCGGGCGGCACCTTGTCCTCGCCCGGCGCGGGGACGTGCCCCTCGCCCACCGACCCGACCAGCTCGGGCATCCGGCGCACGAAGAAGTCGAGCGTGCCGCTGTCGGGGTCGGTGGTCGATAGGATCGATTCCGCCCGCGTCATCGACGGCTGGATCAGGATGCGCTCGCCGTCGCTCCACACCGCCGGCGCGACGATCGAGTTGAAGGGCCAGCGGCTCGGCTTGATGAAGGTCCAGTGGACCAGGTCGCTCGACGACCAGTAGCCGTCCGCCAGCGTCTGGAAGAGATAGTATTTGCCCTTGTGGGTGACGATCGCCGGGTCGGCGCCGGTGCGGTACGAGACGCCCTGGTTCACCTGCTCGAAATTGTAGCGGTAATCGATGTCGATCGGATTGGTGTAGGTCTGGCGCACTTCCTGCGCGTGCGCGGCGGTGGCCACGACCAGCCCGAGCGGAAACAGGATACGCATGTCACTTCCCCGAAAAGAAAAGGGGGAGGAAAGCCCGTGGCTCGCCTCCCCCCGAAATTGTCAGCGCGAAGCCGGGCTTAGAACTTGTAGCCCAGGCGGAACTGGATGCGCCGCGGCAGCGTGATCGTGTTGTTGCCGATGCGGCCCGGATCGAGCGGATCGGTCGCGCTGAAGAAGCCGTCGAAGTCCTTGAAGTTCTTGTTGTTGAACGCATTCAGGATGTCGACCGCGGCCTCGACCTGGCCGATGCCGTTGATCTTGAAGCGGTTCGCCAGCGTCAGGTTGACTTCGCAGAAGGCGAAGAGCCCCTCGATGCAGTTCTTCTCCGGATAGGCCGAGGTGATGCGCAGCTTGCCGGTGTCGAAGCCCTGGGTGGCGTCGGTGACCTGATAGGCCTGGCCGCTACCCAGCTGGGTGACCGTCGAGAACGAGAAGCCGAGCGGCAGGTCGACCATGCCCGAGATCACCACCCGGTGACGCTCGTCGCCCGGACGGGCACGCCAGCCATAGGCGTCCGGGGTGATGCCATCGAGGCTGAACAGGTCGTTGCCGTTCTGCTCCGCCTTGGACAGCGTATAGGCGATGTTGAGGCCCCAGCCCGACGACTTGGTGTAGTTCTTGTCGAGCGTGACGAAGAGCGCCTTGTAGCGCGTGTCGAGGCCGTCATAGCCGATCAGGACGTTGGCATAGCCGTACGGCACCACCGTCGAGGTGTTGCAGCAATTGCCCAGGCCGTTGTTCTGACGCGTCGCGAACAGGTTGGTGTAGCCGTTGCGGCCGCGCTGGTACGAGCCGGTGATCGAGGCCTGGAACACGCCGATACGCTGGCGCACGCCGAGGCTGAACTGGTCGTTGACCGGCGGCTTGGCATCGTTCTTCACCGCGAACAGCTCGGGCAGGCCCGCCCCCGCGGCGCTGGCGCGCAGCGCGATCAGGCCCTCGCGGGTCAGGTAGGACGGGTTCCACGCCACGGTCGGCAGGCCCGAGCGCGGCGAGCCGTCGGTCGAGAAACGGAACACGCCGATCGGGTTGAGCACGCGCGACAGCTCGTCGACCGTGTTGTTGAAGTTGTTGCGGTCGTAATAGCGGCCCCAGCCGCCGAAGATCACCGTCGAGCGATCGCCGTTGAGGTCGTACGAGAAGCCGACGCGCGGCGCGAAGGCGCCGGTGAACGGCTTACGGTCATGCCCGTCGGTGATGTAGTTCTCGGGATCGAAATAATAGGTCTTGGGCAGCGAGCGCAGCGCGGCGGCGGCGCTGGCCGGCGTCACATATTCGTTGTTGAAGCCGTTGGTCTCGTAATCCCAGCGCACGCCCAGGTTGAGCTGCAGGCGCGGGGTGAGGTTCCAGTCGTCCTGCACATAGACGCCGACCTGGGTGTTCGACGCCTGGATCAGCGAATTGCCCAGGCCCAGGCGCGCCTCGCTCGGGAAGGCGAAGCTCAGATTGTTCCCGGGATCGCTGACGAAGGTGTAGTGCGGCTGGACATAGGCCTGGTTGTCGAAGGTGATGTCGGTCACCTGGACGCGCACGCCCGCCTTGAACACATGGCCCGCAATGCCCGAATAGGTGAAGTCGTTGCGGAAGGTGTAGCTGTTCTGCGTTTCGCGGCGGGTCGAGTCCTTGCCGCCCGCGATGATCACGCCGGCATATTCATATTGCGGCAGCTCGGGGTGCAGCGAGGTCGGGTTGAACGTGTAGTTCAGGTAGCTGGCGTTGAACTCGTTGACGAAGTTGCTGCCGTTATACGCCCATTTGAACTGGTAGGTGTCGACCCGGTTCTTCTTGTTCTCCGCGGCCTCATAGGAGGTCTGGTTGCCGAAGCCCTGGATGTCGGACTCGTCGCGGCGGCTGAACGACAGGTCGAAGGTCTGGCGATCGTCCGGGGTCAGGGTCAGCTTGCCGAAGTAGAAGTCGCTGCGGAACGGGCTGACGAACGCGCCCTCGAGCGTGCTGATGTCGCGGCCGAGCGACGCCGAGGCCGCGGCGCGCAGCGCGGGCGTGCCGCCGGCGACCACGTTGAACGCGCGGTCCTGGTCATTGCCTTCATAGGCGCCGAAGAAGAACAGCTTGTCCTTGATGATCGGGCCGCCCAGCGCCGCGCCGTACTGCTTGCGCTCGAAGGCCGGCTCGGCGCGGTTGTTGCGCTTGTCGAGGTACGACTTCTCGCTGAGGCTCTTGTCGGTGTACTGGCCGAAGATCTCGCCATGGAACTCGTTGGTGCCCGACTTGGTGATCGCGGTGACGATCGCGGCGCCGGCCTGCTCGTACTCGGCCTTGTAGTTCTGCGTCAGGACGCGGAATTCCTGCACGGCGAGCTGGCCGAACGGGTTGCCGCGGCTGTTCTGCTGGCCGGCGATGCCGCCCTCGCGCAGCTGGTTCTTCAGGCTGACGCCGTCGATGAACACATTGACCTGGCTGGCGGTCGACGCGCCCGAGGTGATGCCCTTGTCGGTCTCGCTGTCATTGTAGCGCACGCCCGGGGCGAGCGCGGCGAAGGCGAGGAAGTTGCGATCGGTCTGCGGCAGGCGCTCGATCTGGGTGGTGCTGACGTTGGTGGCGACTTCGCTGGTGCGCGTCTCGCGCAGGCGGGTGCCGGTCACCACGATCTGGCTGCCTTCGGTCGGCGCGGTCGCCGCGGCGCCGCCCACCGCCAGGTCGAGGCTGGCCGCCTCGCCGACGCCGACGACGATGTTCTGGCTCACCGTCTCGGTGCCGGCGGTCGCGGTCACTTCATATTCGCCGGGGCGCAGGCCGTTCAGCGCATAGCCGCCATTGGCGTCGCTCACCGCGCGGAAGGTCTGGTTGGTCGCGATGCTGCGCGCGGTCACCTGGGCGCCCGCCGCCGCATTGCCGTCCGCGCCGGTCACCTGGCCGCTCAGGCTGGCGGTGCTGACCTGCGCCGAAGCCAGGGTCGGCAGCATGACTGCGCCGCCCGCAAGCAGGGTCGCGGCGGCCATTGCCGTCGCCGAGATGCCGCGCGTCAGGACACGACGCTTCGAATTGGAAATCGCCACTCTAATCCTCCCCAGCCCAAGGCTGTAATCGGTTACAAACTCGGGTCCGCATTGTTCTTATTTTTGTGCGCGGACAGAAACGCCCCCTGGAACCGGTTACATGAAACTGTCAATCCCATGATTGCGTCAGCGTTGTCGGGAGCGCATTTTGCTGCGGTGCGATGTGTCCCGCGTGCAACACTCGTCCCTGGCTGGCGCGATCGACCGGTCATCGGGAGTCCCTCTTGCGGCGCAGCCGGGGTGTTCCCCATATCTGCGCCATGAGCGAAACAAACGCGTGGCACGGCACGACGATCCTTTCCGTGCGCAAATCCGGCAAAGTGGTGATAGCAGGCGATGGGCAGGTCTCCGCCGGCAACACCGTGATGAAGCCCAATGCCCGCAAGGTGCGGCCGCTGGGCGATGGCAAGGTGATCGCGGGCTTTGCCGGCGCCACGGCCGATGCCTTCACCCTGTTCGAGCGGCTCGAGGCCAAGCTGGAGCGCCATAACGGCCAGCTGCTCCGCGCCGCGGTCGAGCTCGCCAAGGACTGGCGGACCGACAAGTATCTCCGCAACCTCGAGGCGATGCTGATCGTCGCCGACGCCGAAGTGACGCTGGTCGTCACCGGCAATGGCGACGTGCTTGAGCCCGAGGGCGGCGTCGCCGCGATCGGCTCGGGCGGCAATTTCGCCCTCGCCGCGGCGCGCGCGCTGGTCGATTACGAGAGCGATCCCGAGAAGATCGCCCGTCAGGCGATGAAGATCGCCGGCGAGCTCTGCGTCTACACCAACGATCGCCTCACGGTGGAAACGCTGGACAGCGCCAATTAACCAACGCATCGGCGGCGGCATGAAGTTCCGCATGGATTATGACGCCGCCCGCAACCGCATCCTGGTCGAGATCCGCGATTTCTGGACGATCGACACCGTCCGCGAATTCGCGGCGGCGGCGGGCGCGCAGGCCCAGGAAGTGCTGGCGATCCGCAACGACTATGACGTGCTGATCGACTCGCGCGACTTCACGGTCCAGGCCAACGACGTCGCCGACCTGCTGCCCAGCATCGCCGAGGCCGGGCTCACCCTAACCTCGGGCCGCGCCGCCTCGGTGGTCGGCAGCCACCTCAACAAGCTCCAGGCCGAACGCACCCAGACCCATCCCCGGATGCGGATCTTCATGACGGTGGAAGAAGCCGAGGCGTGGCTGGCCGAGGCGCGCTGAAATTCAGCCCCTTAATTCCCCGGCGAAGGCCGGGGCCCAGTCTCAACGCAGCCGGTCAGGCGCGTGAACCTCTCGAACGACATGGCAACCGGGCCCCGGCATTCGCGGCGAACGCCTCAGTTGCCGTCGGCATCGACCATGAACACCATCGGCCTACCGCGCGACATCGGCTCCCAACCGGCCGACAGGGCGGCGCGCACGCACCGCGAGATCGTGGCGTCATCGAGCTGGAGACGACCGCGTGGCAACCCCTTCAACAGCCGCTTGGGCGGCGGAAATTCCACCAATGCTTCGCGCTTGGCATCCTGCTGGAGAATGGAAATCGTCATTCCCTTCCAGCCTTCGTCATCCGACAGATGCGGTTCGCGCTGAAGGTGCCAATCATAGGATACGCCATCGACATTTACGGTGCCGGCATTGCCTCGGGAGTTCGACATATGGCCGGCACTAGCATACCAGCCGTGGCGAAGCACGGGGCGGGTTCATGTCCAGGGTACAGGCGACGCCTGCACTTGGCGCATGCAAAGGCAAACCGGCAGGGTTTTGGATTCCAATGAATTATCGCCATTCCTTCCATGCGGGCAACAGCGCCGATGTCGTGAAGCATAGCCTGCTGATCGCCCTGGTCCGGGCCCTGCAGCAAAAACAGGGCGCGCTGACCCTGATCGACACCCATGCCGGCTGCGGGCTCTACGACCTTGGCGGCGAGCAGGCCCAACGCACCGGCGAAGCCGCACAAGGGGTGCTGCGGGCCTTTGCCGACGCGAACCCCTTGCTCGACGACTATCGCGCCGCCGTACGGGCAGTGAATGTCGGGCCGGAGCCACAGCTCTACCCCGGCTCGCCGCAGTTCCTGGCGCAGCTCCTGCGCCCGCAGGATTTGCTGATCCTCAATGAAAAGCATCCCGAGGATGCCAATGCCCTGCGCGGCGCGATGCGCGGCACACCCGCTGCCGTGCACGAGCGCGATGCCTATGAGCTTTGGCTGGCGATGCTGCCGACCCGAACGCCGCGCGGCGTGGTGGTGGTCGATCCGCCGTACGAGCAGACGGACGAACGCGCCCGCATCACCGCCACCCTCGCCGCGGCGCACCGCAAATGGGCACATGGCGTGACGGTGATCTGGTATCCGCTGAAAGACCGCGCGACGCATCAGCGGTGGAAGGGCGATCTGCGCAGGCTCGGCATCCCGAAATTCCTGGTCGTGGAGCATTGGATCTATGACGCCGATCAGCCCGGCATCTATAACGGCGCGGGCCTTTTCATCGTCAACCCGCCCTATGCCTTCACCCAGGCGCTGCCGCCGCTGCTGGAAGCCCTCCGCGCCGCGCTGGCACCGGAAGGGCATAGGGGCGAGATCATCGCCGATTGGCTGGACGATAGAAACTGAGCCTGGTCCCGGATCCAGGCTGTATCGACATTCAAGCGGCGCCCCGAGCCTATGCTGATCCCCGGCGAAGGCCGGGGCCCAGTTGCCATGTCGTTCGAGAGGTTCACGCGCCTAACCAACTGCGTTGAGACTGGGCCCCGGCCTTCGCCGGGGAACCAGGAAGTGGCCGAATGTCGATACGACCTAAGCCCCTCCACCCATGAGCCCAGCTCATGGCTCTCCCAACCAAAACCAGGTTGAGCGCGGCCCCGCGCGCCCTACCCTGCGGCCATGCAGATCGCCCGCCGCCCGCTGATCGCCTCCGCCGCGCTCGCCCTCCCCGCCTGCACGACGACCGCGCCGCGCCCCCGGCTGGCGAGCGCCAGCACCACCCGCGGCCCGAAATGCCTGCCGATCGTCAATGTCGCGCCAAGCCGCGTCATCCGCACCGTCGCGGGCCTGCGCCCCTACCGGTCGCAAGGCTTCGTCGTCCGCGCCGAGGCGCTGGGCGACAAGCGCCTCGTCCATAATTACGGCCATGGCGGCGCCGGCATCACGCTGAGCTGAGGCACTTCGCGCCTCGCGGTCGATCTCGGCCTGCCCGGCCATAGCGGCCCGGTCGCGGTGCTCGGCTGCGGCATTGTCGGGCTCACCACCGCGCGGCTGCTCCAGGAAGCCGGCCGCCAGGTCACGCTCTATGCCGCCCAGCTGCCGCCCCACACCACCTCGAACATCGCCGGCGGCCAGTGGCATCCGGCCAGCCTCTACGATCCCGGCCAGGTCACCCCCGAATGGATCGCCCAGTTCAAGCTGGCGATGGACTATAGCTGGCGGCGCTTCCAGATCATGGTCGGCGAGGAATATGGCATCCGCTGGGTGCCGACCTATCTCCAGATGCGCGACGATCCGGCCGAGGATTCCGCCGAGCCCGATCTCTCCAGCGCCTATGAGGCCGACCGGGTGATCCTCGGCCCCGGCGAGCATCCCTTCCCTGTCCGGCGCGTCCGCCGCTTCAGCACCATGTATGCCGAGAGCGGTCATCTCCTCCGCCAGTTGATGCGCGACATCCAGATCGCCGGCGGCAGGTTCGTGACCCGCGACTTCGCCACCCCGGCCGACATCCTCGCCCTGCCGGAAACTTTGGTCTTCAACTGCACCGGCCTCGGTGCCGGCAAATTGTTCGGCGACCCCGGCATCGAGCCGGTGCGCGGCCAGCTCGCGGTGCTGCTCCCACAGAGCGAGATCCAATATGCCTTTGCCGGCCGCATGGGCTATATGTTCCCCCGCGCCGATGGGATCATCTGCGGCGGCACCTTCGAGCATGGCGAATGGGATGCCACGCCCCAGCCCGATCGGATCGCGAAGATCCTCGAGCGCCAGCGGGACTTCTTCTCGGGCTTTCACTGCACGGCTTGAAGCGGACGGGGCGGCCCCCAACATCGGGGTCCGAAACGAAGCCAGAGTATCCAATCCCCCAATGAACGAGAATCTCACGCCCAAGGCGATCGTCGCCGCTCTCGATGCGCACATCATCGGCCAGAAGGATGCCAAGCGCGCCGTGTCGGTGGCGCTGCGCAACCGCTGGCGCCGCCAGCAGCTCTCGGCCGATCTCCGCGACGAGGTCACGCCGAAGAACATCCTGATGATCGGGCCGACCGGCTGCGGCAAGACCGAGATCAGCCGCCGCCTCGCCAAGCTCGCCGACGCCCCGTTCGTGAAGGTCGAGGCGACCAAGTTCACCGAAGTCGGCTATGTCGGCCGCGACGTCGAGCAGATCGCCCGCGACCTGGTCGAGGAAGCGATCCGGCTCGAGAAGGAGCGCCGCCGCGCCGCGGTGAAGGACAAGGCCGAGGAAGCGGCGATGGGCCGGTTGCTCGACGCGCTGACCGGCAAGGACAGCTCCACCGCCACCCGCGAAGCCTTCAAGCAGCGCTTCGCCGAGGGCACGCTCGACAATGCCGAGATCGAGATCGAAGTCGAGCAGGCCCCGGCCATGCCCTTCGACATCCCGGGCGGCGCGCCCCAGATGATCAACCTGGGCGAGATGATGAAGGGCCTTGCCGGCACCCCGCTCAAGCGCCGCAAGATGAGCGTCCGCGCCGCCTGGACCAAGCTGGTCGAGGAAGAGGCCGACAAGCGGCTCGACCAGGACGAGGTTAGCCGGGTTGCCTTGGCCGATGCCGAGGCGAACGGCATCGTCTTCCTCGACGAGATCGACAAGATCGCGGTGAGCGATGTGCGCGGCGGCTCCGTCTCGCGCGAAGGCGTGCAGCGCGACCTGCTGCCGCTGATCGAGGGTACGACGGTTGCGACCAAATACGGGCCGATGAAGACCGATCACATCCTCTTCATCGCCTCGGGCGCCTTCCACGTCGCCAAGCCGAGCGACCTGCTCCCCGAGCTGCAGGGCCGCCTGCCGATCCGCGTCGAGCTGAAGGGCCTGACCGAGGAGGATTTCGTCGCGATCCTGTCGGACACCAAGGCGAGCCTGGTGCAGCAGTACGCCGCGCTGCTCGGCACCGAGGGCGTCAGCATCGACTTCACCCAGGACGGCATCCGCGCGGTCGCGCGCATCGCCGCCGAGGTGAATGGCGAGGTCGAGAATATCGGCGCCCGCCGCCTGCAGACGGTGATGGAGAAGCTGCTCGAGGACATCAGCTTCGGCGCCGAGGACCGCAAGGGCGAGACGCTGGTGATCGACGGCGCCTATGTCGACAAGCAGCTCGCCGCGGTGGCGCGGAACACCGATCTGAGCCGCTACGTGCTGTGAAGTTCGAATCCCTCCCCCGCGGCGCCGGGGGAGGTTTTTTTGGAATTATTTGGCCTTCTCGTACGGCGTGAACTTGCCGAACATGCAATAGGCGCTCGGGATGCTCGATCCCGGATCCAGCACCCGGAACCGGTCGTTCCGGCAGATCTGCGATCCATGCACCTCGACGATCAGCGTGGTGTAGGGTCTCAGCCCAGGACAGGAACTGCCCAGGTCGTTGCGCCACAAGGTCCGGCCCAGCGGCTTGTAGAGGATCGTGTGGTCATCGATGATCTGCGGTCCGTCGCTGTCGGTCACCGAGATGCAGTCCCGCGGCGCCCCCGCCACCCGGTCGCCCAGCGCCGAAGCCAGGTCCTTCTGCGCCTCGGCCTGTTGCGAGGCCATCATCTCGCTGCTCGCGGTACAACCCGCCAGCCCGATCGCGGCGATCAGCATCACAGCACGCATCGCCGCTCTCCTCACTTGCTGTAGGGCACGAACGGCCCCAGCGCGCAGGATCCGGTCCACATGCCGCCGATCCGCGCCCGCGTCTGCACCGTATCGCCCCTACAGACCCGACCGCTGACGCTGGTGATCACCGGCAGGTCGCCGCGCGACAGCCCCGGACAGGAGCCAATCAGGTCGCTGCGCCAGACCTTGTTGCGTCCGCCGATATAGAGGATCGTATTGGCATAGCCCTGCATCTCGCTCGTCCGCTGCGGCGGCAGGCAATCCACCGGCGCACCGGGGGTAAGCCCGGCAAGGCGCTTGGCAATCCTGGCGTCGTCGCTGTTCGCGCCCTTCTGGGGCAGCGCGGTATTGGCCGCGCAGGCAGCGAGGATCAGAAGCGGTGTGGCGAAGCGGATCATCATCTGTCTCCCGTCGCCCCCGACACTGTCCGGACTATACGCCCGCGTCGATCAAAAAACATCCTTTGCAGCACGCCGCTCGGCGAGCTGCTCGACGCTTTCCGCGCGCAGGAACGGGTTGGTCGCCAGCTCGGCGCCAATCGTCGTCGGCACGGTCGGCTCGCCGGCTTCGCGCAGTGCATCGACCTCGGTCATGCGCGCCTGCAACGCCGCATTGTCCGGCTCCACGCTGAGCGCGAAACGGCCGTTCGCCTGGGTATATTCGTGAGCGCAATAGACCTTTGTCTCGGGCGGCAGCGTCGCAAAGTACCGCATGTTGCGGAACATCTGCTCCGCCGTCCCCTCGAACAGCCGGCCGCAGCCCATCGCGAACAGCGTGTCGCCGACGAAGATGATGCCCTCGGACGCGAAATGGAAGGCGATGTGCCCGGCGGTATGCCCCGGCACGTCGACCACCTGCGCGACATGCTGGCCGACCTTGATCTTGTTGTTCGACCCCGCCAGCCAGTCGGCGCCCGGGATGCGCGTGCCCTCACCCGAAGGCGCGATGATCACCGCGCCGGTCTCCGCCTTCAGCTGCGCATTGCCGCCGGTATGATCGGGATGCCAATGGGTGTTGAGGATCGCGTTGAGCTTCCACCCGCGTAGCTTGAGCTCCTCGAGCACCGGCGCGGCATCGCCCGGATCGACCACGGCGGTCTTGTCCGCGCGCTTGTCGTGGATCAGCCAGATATAGTTGTCGCTGAGCGCTGGAATGCGGACGATCTCGAGTGCCATGATACCCTTCCGCTTTCCTTTTAGGCCTTTAACCAGACTTTGCACCAATTCCGCGCAATTTTGCTGCGCGATCGTGCAGCTTCAACGCCGCGCGGCGCGGAGCTCCTCGACCAGCCGGCGCACCAGCGCCTCCGCCCCCATTGCCCGCACCCGCGCCACGTTCGTCCCCGCCCAGAGCGGCGAATAATCGCCCCGGCCATCGGCCTCCGCATGCGCGCGCAACGGCGCGAGCGCATTGGAGCCATAAGGGAAGGCCGGCACCTCCGTGCGGATCGGCCCCAGCTCGCGCATCAGCCGGTTGCGGATACCTTGCGCCTCCCGGCCCGAGAACAGATTGGTGAACTGCGTCGTGACCTCGGTGCCGAGCAGCGCGCGGAACGGTGCCGAGATACTGCTCTCTTCCGCCGCCAGGAAGGCGGTGCCGAGCTGCACCGCGCTCGCCCCCGCCGCCAGCGTCCGGGCGATGTCCGCGCCGTCGGTGATCCCGCCCGCGGCGATCAACGGCACGGCGATCTTCTCGGCCAGCAGCTCGGCAAGCGGCACCGGCGCATGCGCATCACCCAGGAACCAGCCGGCATGCCCGCCCGCTTCCGTCCCCTGCCCGATCACGGCATCCACACCGCGCTCGGCGAGCCAGCGCATCTCCGCGCGCGTCGTCGCATTGCCGAAAACCAGCGCCCCGGCTGAGCGCACCCGCGCGAGCAGCGCTTCGTCCGGCAGCCCGAAATGGAAGCTGACGACCTCCGGCCGCGCCGCCTCGACCGCCGCGCACAGCGCCGCATCGAACGGCCGGCGCAGTGGCGGCGCCGTACCCGGCGCCACGCCTTCCCCGGCATAATAGGGCGCGAGCAACGCCCGCCAGGCGCTTTCGTCCGGCGCCGGATCGGGCAGATGATGGCAGAAGAAATTGAGGTTGAGCGGTCCCGCCGCGCCGGCACGAACCTCGGCGACCTGCGCGGCGAGCTGTTCTGGGGTCAGCAGCGCGCAGGGCAGCGATCCAACCGCTCCGCCCCGCATCGCCGCGATCGCGAGCCCGGGCCCGCCGGCACCGGCCATCGGCGCCTGGATGATCGGGGCGCGGGCCCCGATCGTCTCGAGAAAGCCTACCACTGCCCCGTGTTCGGCATCGACGCCCAGGGCTCGGCCGGCGGCAGCGGATCGCCCGCCTGGAGCAGCTCGATCGAGATGTTGTCGGGGGTGCGGACGAACGCCATGTTGCCGTCGCGCGGCGGGCGGTTGATCGTCACGCCGCCGTCGAGCAGCCGCTGGCAGGTCTCGTAGATATTATCGACGCGGTAGGCCAGGTGCCCGAAATTGCGGCCGCCGGTGTACACCTCGGCCGGGCTGCCGTCCTCGGCCGGCCAGTTATAGGTCAGTTCGACCTCGGCATCGGCGCGCTTGCCCTCACCCTTGCTGTCCTCGTCGGCGGCCAGGAAGATCAGCGAGAACCGCCCCGCCTCGCTGTCCATCCGCCGGACCTGCTTGAGGCCCAGCAGCTCGAAAAAGGCGATCGTGGCGTCGGGATCCGTCACGCGGATCATCGTGTGGAGATAGCGCATGCGGCGGGAGATAGGGGCGGGCGGAGGGAAGCGCCAGTCCTGCCGAAGCCCCTCCCTGGAAGGGAGGGGTTGGGGGTAGGGAAGAGTCCCACCGATACCGACGCTCGCGGACAGGCCCCACCCCAAACCTCTCCCCTGTAGGGGAGGATTTAAGAGGTCACTTCTCCGTCGCCGAGAACTGCTCCAGCGCCTTGCGCGCCGCGCTGGCCAGGCCGGTGCCCGGCGCCAGCTCGATCACGCGCGCCCAGGCGGTGCGTGCATCCGCTTCGTTGCCGCTTGCCGCCGCGATATTGCCTGCCTCGAGCTGGACCGAGGGATCGTCGCCCGAGCGCCGCAGCGCTTCGGTGATGTCGTGTGCCGCGCGCGGCAGGTCGCCTGCGCGCCGCGCCAGCGTCGCCGAGAGCAGCCAAGCGAGCGGATCCTTGTCGGCATAGGTCAGCGCCCGGTCGATGTCGCTGCGCGCCGCTTCCATGTCGCCCAGGGCGACCATCGCCCGTGCCCGGTCGAGATGCGCCTCGCCCAGATCGAGCCCGGCCAGCGCGCCGGTCGCCAGTGCCGCGTCGATCGCCGCACGTGCCTTGGCGGGCTGCTGCGCCGCGATCCAGGCGTTGCCGGCCGAGGCCCAATATTGCGGCGCGCGCGGGTCCTTCGCGGTCTCCGCCTCGCGCGCCGCATCCTCGAACGCGCCGGCCGCCGCCGCCCATTTGCCGCCATTGGCATAGGCCACGCCCAGGCACTGACGCGCCAGCACGCCGCCCCCCTCGGTGCGCCACTGGCCGGCATCGACGACGCCCTTGGCGGGGTCGGTCGTCGCCAGGTCCATGCACTGGGTGAAGCGCGGCGGTTCCTTGGGCGCCGCCGTCGCCTCCTGCACCGGAACGGTCTGGAGGGCGAGGATCAGGATGGGGAGCATAGGGTGAGCACTTCCTCGAGCGCACGCACGATCAGGGCCAGGTCCTGCTCGCGCGAAAAACGATGTTCCGCGTCCTTGACCAGCAGAGTCTGCACCATGTCTGAACGGATCATCGCCGCCAGCCGCGGGGCATATTCCCAGGGCACTTCCCTGTCCTTCTGCCCCTGGAGCAGCCGCACCGGGCCACCCCAGGCGATCGGCTGGACGAGCACGCGATTGGCCTCGCCCGAAGCCCAGAAGCCCCGCGTCGTCACGGTCGGCTGGTCGCCATAGTCGTTCGGCGTCTCGAGCCGGCCCTGCTGGAGCAGGATCATCTTCTGCTCCATGGTGAAGCCCCAGTCGGTGAAGTCCGGCGCCGCAGCGATGCCGACCAGGCCTGCGACCACTTCCGGCCGCGCCTTGGCGATCATCGCCATGATCCAGCCGCCCATCGACGAGCCGACCAGCACCACCGGGCCCTTCACCACCTCGTCGATCATCCGCAGCGCGTCATCGCGCCACGCCGCCAGCGTCCCGTCCTCGAAATTGCCTTCGCTCGCCCCGCAGCCCGAATTGTCGAAGCGCAGGAACGCCCGGCCGTTGGCCCTGGCCCATTCCTCGAGGTGCAGCGCCTTGGTGCCGTTCATGTCGGACGCATAGCCACACAGGAACATCACCGTCGGCCCGGCGCCGGGGGTGTGATGGTAGGCGAGGTTGGGAGGTGGGGGCGTAGTTTCTTCGGTCATGACGGAGGCTTAGCGCCTCCCCCAAAACCCGTCATCCCCGCCCTCGCAGGGAGGACGGCTATTAGATCCCGGCCGAAAACGTATCGCACTGGCCCGGATCGCCGGTCTCCAGCCCCTTCTTGAGCCAGGCCATGCGCTGCGCCGAGGTGCCGTGGGTGAAGCTCTCCGGCACCACCGTGCCCTGCATCTGGCGCTGGAGCGTATCGTCGCCGATCGCGTTCGCCGCGGTCATGCCTTCCTCGATGTCGCCCGGTTCGATCCGGTCCTTGTTGCGCGCCGCCCAGACGCCGGCGAAGCAATCCGCCTGCAGCTCCAGCCGCACCGACAGGGCATTGCCCTCGGCCTGGCTCGCCCGCGCCTGCAGCCGCGAGACCTTGTCCGAGGTGCCGAGCAGGTTCTGGATATGGTGGCCCATCTCGTGCGCGATCACATAGTCGCGGGCGAAGTCGCCCTTGGCGCCGAAGCGCTGCTCCAGTTCCTGGAAGAAGCTGGTGTCGAGATACACGCCGTCATCCGCCGGGCAGTAGAACGGCCCGACCGCCGAGCTCGCCGCGCCGCAGCCCGACTGGACATTGCCTTGGTAGAACTTGATCGTCGCCGGGCGATATTGCGCGTTCGATTCCTTGAAGATCGTCGCCCAGGTATCGTCGGCCAGCTTCATCACCCGGCACGATTCGAGCCGCAGGTCGCCCTGGCACACCTGCCGCCCGCTCTGTCCCGCGGTCGGCGACTGGCCGGTCGAGCCGCCGCCGGTGCTGCCCAGCATCCCGCCTCCGCCGCCGCTCATCGCGAAATAGGCGATGGCGATCAGGCCGATGATCGCGATGCTGCCACAGCCCATGCCGCGGCCGAGCAACAGGGGCAGCAGCCCGAGCAGTCCGAAACCACCGCCACCTCCGCCACCACCGCTCCCCAGGTCCTGGGCGTGGTCGGTTGGGTCGATATCGTCGAGCCGCATGGCGATCCTCTTTATTTAGCCATCGCAACAATGCCCGAACTGGCATTGCGTTGCACGTGCCAAGCCATACCAAAAGATGCACTTCCCTCGGCCCCGGCTTTCGGCCACAGCAACCGCCATGGCAGACGCCGAGTCACGTCCCCGCCGCCAAGCCACCGGCCTTCCGCTGCCGGATACGGTCGCGCTGGTATTGCAGGGCGGCGGTGCCCTTGGCGCCTATCAGGCCGGCGTCATCGACGAACTCCATACCGCCGGGATCGAAGTCGACTGGGTCGCCGGCATCTCGATCGGCGCGGTCAACGCGGCCCTTTTCGCCGGCAACCTGCCCGGGAAGCGCCTCGCCGCGATCCGCACCTTCTGGGAAGATGCCACCGCCGCGCTGCCCGATTTCTCGCTGCCGATGCACGATGCCGCACGCGAGTTGAGCCATGAATGGGCCGCCGGCATGGTCATGCTCGGCGGCGTGCCCGGCTTCTTCCGCCCGCGCCTGCTGCCGCCCGCCTTCGCCGTCCCCGGCACGCCCGAGGCGCTGAGCTTCTACGATACCTCGCCCCTGCGCGAGACGCTCGACCGGCTCATCGACTGGGAGCTGCTCAACAACGGTCCCGTCCGCCTCTCGGTCGGCGCGGTCGATATCCAGAGCGGCAATTTCCGCTATTTCGACACGCATGACGAGAAGCTCGATGCGCGCCACATCATGGCATCGGGGGCGCTGCCACCGGGCCTGCCCCCGATCGAGATCGACGGCTGCTGGTATTGGGACGGCGGCCTCGTCTCCAACACCCCGCTCACCCATGTCCTCGACCGGCAATATGCCGAGACGCTGATCTTCCAGGTCGATCTCTTCCCGTCGATCGACGAGCTGCCCCGCACGATGACCGACGTGATCGCGCGCGAGAAGGAGATCCGCTTCTCCAGCCGCACCCGCGCCGTCTCGGACGAGCGAATGCGCCTGCGGCAGGAGCGCCAGATGGTCTGCCGCCTGCTCGACAAGCTCCCGCCCGAGCTGCAGGACGATCCCGACGTCCAGGCGGTCCGCGCCCGAGTCTCTGAATTTCCGGTCAGCCTCGTCCAGCTGATCTACCGCGCCAATGCCTGGGAAGGCGGCGCGCGCGACTTCGAATTCTCGGCGCGTTCGATGCACGAGCATTGGCAGGCCGGCCGCACCGATGTGGCCGAGACCATGGCCAATGCCCAGATCGTCGCCCGCAACATCCTCGACGGCCACACCGCCGCCTTCGACCTCACCCAGCGTTAGGAGTATTCCATGTTCCTCAAGGGCAAGTCCGCCATCATCACCGGTTCGACCTCGGGCATCGGCCTGGCCTATGCCAAGGCACTCGCCGCCGAGGGCGCGAGCGTGGTGATCAACGGCTTCGGCGATGCCGCCGCGATCGAGACGGAGCGCGCCGCGCTCGAGGCGACCAGAGGCGCGAAGGCGCTCTACGACGCTGCCGACATGACCAAGCCCGATCAGATCGCGGCGATGATCCAGCGCTGCCATGACGAGCTCGGCGGCCCGCACATCATCATCAACAATGCCGGCATCCAGCATGTCGCCCCGATCGACGAATTCCCGGTCGAGAAATATGACGCGATCATCGCGATCAACCAGTCCTCGGCCTGGCACATGATGCGCGCCGCGGTGCCGTTCATGAAGGCGCAGAAATGGGGCCGGATCATCTCCACCGCCTCGGCCCACAGCCTCGTCGCCAGCCCCAACAAGTCGGCGTACGTGATGGCCAAGCATGCGATCGCCGGCCTCACCAAGACGATCGCGCTCGAAGTCGCCACGCATGGCGTCACCGTCAACTGCGTGTCGCCGGGCTATGTCTGGACCCCGCTGGTCGAGAACCAGATCCCCGACACGATGAAGGCGCGCGGCCTCACCCGGGAGCAGGTGATCAACGACGTGCTGCTCGATGCGCAGCCGACCAAGCAGTTCGTCACTTCGGAACAGGTGGCGGCGCTGGTGCTTTTCCTTTGCCGGGACGAGGCGGCACAGATTACCGGTGCCAATTACTCGATCGACGGCGGCTGGACCGCTGCCTAAGGCGGTTTGGCGCCTGAAGAAGGGAAGAGGCATGAAGGGGATCCCCGCCGCCGCGGCATTGCTCGCGATCGGCTTCACCACCGGGTGCAGCGTCTATCGCGACGCCACCGCCACGCGCCCGCCCGCCGGCTGGAGCTGGCGCAAGGTGATGACCACGGCGGACGCCGATCGCATCCGCCAGTGGCGCCGCGCCTGGGACGATGCGCTCGCCCCGGCCAAGGCAGCGAACCCCGCGGCGATCGCGGCGGATCCCCAGCTCTTCGATCCCGACGTGGCGCTCGGCACCGCGATGCCCCCGGCCGGCGACTATCGCTGCCGCACCGTCAAGCTCGGCTCGCAGCAGCCGCTCACCCCCTATTACGCCGCCTATCCCGCCGGCCAGTGCCGGATCACGGTGCAGGGCCCGGAAATCCATTTCGTCCGCCTCGACGGCCAGCAGCGCCCGGACGGGCTGCTCTACCCCAACACCGATGCCCGCTCGATGTTCATCGGCGTGATGGTGCTGGGCGACGAGACTGCGCCGCTGCGCTACGGCGTCGATCGCAAGCGCGACATGATCGGCTATGTCGAGCGCATCGGCGAGAAGCGCTGGCGGCTGGTGCTTCCCTATCCGGGCTTCGAGTCAAAGCTGGATGTGATCGAGCTGGTCCCGGCGGGCTAGGTAGCCCGCAACCCGAACTCCCGCACGATGAACGCATAGAGTTCGGGCGCCTTGGCCCGCACATTCTCGCGCCGGAAGGGCGGCCGCGCGGCATCACCGTGCAGCACCACGCTGGCGGTCATCGCGAAGAATTCGAACGCGTTGGTCAGCATATAGGCCCGTGCCGGCCAGCGCCCGCTCGCCACCGCCTCGCGGTAGAAGCGCTGCACGTCCGGATTCTGCTGGCCGCCCGGCATCTTGAGCAGCTGCCAGCGGTGGATCAGCTCGTGGAGCAGCACCGGATTCTCCACCGGCTGCACCACCCGGGCGAAGAACACCCCGCGCGGCCCGGCGCGCGTCTTGGTCCCCGCCTCGCGGTCCACCGTGATAACCTGCGCCGCGAAGAAATCGCGCGCTTCGTCCGATACTCGCAGCGCCTTCACCAGCGCGATCTGCGCGGCAAGCGAAGCCGCGACCTCGGGCGTCTGCGCGCCGCCCTGCCAGTCGATCGCGAAGTCCTGGGCGGCCCAGGCAGGCCGCGCCAGCCCCAGCAGCAGCGCGCCACCGATCAGCTTCCTGCGCGAGAGGTTTGACAGGTTCCGGCACCCAAGCGACATTCGCGCCTCCATCAGGGGGAACCATATGCTCCGGTCGCTTCTTCTCGCAACTGCGATGACTTTCACCACGCCCGCTCTTGCCGATCCGGTGCACGACGCGACCCAAGCCGCGCTCCCCCAGCTCATGGAATTCTATCGCGACTTCCATTCCAATCCCGAACTCAGCCTCCACGAAGTGAAGACCGCCGCCAAGCTGGCGGAAGAAGCGCGCAAGGCCGGGTTCAAGGTCACCGAGAAGGTCGGCGGCACCGGCGTGGTCGCGGTGCTCGAGAACGGCCCCGGCCCGGTCGTGCTGATCCGCGCCGACATGGACGGCCTGCCGGTCACCGAGCAGACCGGCCTCGCCTTCGCTTCCAAGGTGCGCACCACCAGCGATGAAGGCATCGAGACCGGGGTGATGCACGCGTGCGGGCATGACACGCATATGGCGAGCTGGATCGGCACGCTGCGCAACCTCGCCGCGATGAAGTCCAAATGGCACGGCACCGTCATCATGATCGCCCAGCCGGCCGAGGAGCGCGGCATGGGTGCCAAGGCGATGCTCGACGACGGGCTGTTCACCCGCTTCCCCAAGCCGCAATATGCCCTCGCCTTCCACGACAGCGCCGGCCAGCCCGCCGGCCAGATCGGCATCACCGCCGGCTATGCGCTGGCGAACGTGGACTCGGTCGACGTCATCGTGAAGGGCGTCGGCGGGCACGGTGCCTATCCGCAGACGACCAAGGACCCGATCGTCCTCGCCGCGCGCATCGTCACGTCGCTGCAGACCCTGGTCAGCCGCGAAGTCGATCCGCAGGAAGCCGCGGTGGTCACCGTCGGCATGATCAAGGGCGGCTCCACCCACAACATCATCAGCAGCGAAGTGACGATGCTGCTCACCGTGCGCAGCTTCAAGCCGGAGGTGCGCAAGCTGCTGCTCGACGGCATCGCCCGCATCGCGAAGGGCGAGGCGATCGCGGCGGGCGTGCCCGACGACCGCCTGCCCGAGGTGAAGGTCCGCGACAATTTCACGCCCGCCACTTTCAACACCCAGCCGATCACCAGCCGGATGCAGGCGCTGTGGACCGCGCGCTTCGGCAAAGACCGGGTAGTCGAGACCAAGGCGGTGATGGGCGGCGAGGATTTCAGCCGCTACTGGCTGGCCGACAATTCGATCCAGAGCCTGATCTTCTGGGTCGGCGGCGTGCCGGCGGACAAATGGGCCGCATCGGACAATGGCAAGAAGCCCCTGCCCTCGCTCCACAGCCCCTTCTGGGCGCCCGATGCCGAAGCCGTGGTCGGCACCGCGACCGAGGCGATGACGTCGGCGGCGCTGGATATCCTGAAGAAGTAGGCGACGGCTCGCGAGAACAACCTGCTCCCCGGCGAAAGCCGGGGGCCAGGAAGACAAGCGACGCGGCAGAGAAATCCTGTGCCCCGGCCTTGGCCGGGGAACGGGCTTCGGAACAGCGGTTCCGGACGCGGGGCGCCGGCGAGTCTTCGCGGCCTCTTCCCACTATCATTGTCTAACCCGGAACCGGGATTGCGGCAAGCCGGGGTACCTGTTGCATGTAGCTGCCCTCGATTCGCAGACGAGGAGCAACGGCACATGATCTACTATCACGGCACCCGCGCGGACCTTCACCCCGGCGACCTGATCGCCGCCGGATACGCCTCGAACTATGGCGCGCGCAAAGCCAATCCCTGGGTTTATTTCGCCGGCACGCTCGAAGCCGCGATCTGGGGCGCCGAGCTGGCGCAGGGCGAGGGGCGCGAGCGCATCTACATGGTCGAGCCGACCGGCGCGTTCGTCGACGATCCCAACCTCACCGACAAGAAATTTCCGGGCAATCCCACGCTTTCCTACCGTTCGCACGAACCGCTGCGCGTCACCGGCGAGATCGAGCAATGGCAGGGCCATTCGCCGGAGCAATTGCAGCACATGAAGGACGCGCTCGCGCGGCTGAAGGCGCAGGGCATCGAAGCCATCGACTGACCCGCCTTGATCCGGTCGCCGCGCCGCCCTAGATGACCGGCGCGGCGACCACGTTCCCGTCTCCCATGCGGAGGTTCAAGACCGGGACGGCCCGGCAGTCCTTTTCAGGAGGCTGCTGTGGTTTGGTTCATTCTCGTTATTGCCGGTCTGCTCGAAGTCGTCTGGGCCTTCTTCATGAAGCAGTCCGAAGGCTTCACGAAGCTCATCCCCTCGATCGTCACCCTCGTCACCATGGGCGCCAGCTTCGGCCTGCTCTCGTTGTCGATGCGGACCCTGCCCCTCGGGACCGCCTATACGGTGTGGACCGGCATCGGCGCGGTCGGCGCCTTCGCGGTGGGGATCGTGGTGCTCGGCGAGCAGGTCAGCCTGATGCGGCTCGGCGCCGCCGCGCTGATCGTCTCCGGCCTCGTATTGATGAAGCTGTCCACCACGTCCTGAGCCGGGCTCAGCGGCACTCCACGGTCAGGTGCGCCAGTTCGTGCACCGGCGCCAGCCGCGCGCGGACGGTATCAGCATCCGCCCCCACCACGCTGACGATCGCCGCCCGCGCCTCGGGCCCGACCCGCCACACGTGCAGGTCGGTGATCCGCACCCCGCCCGCGGCAAGCAGCTCGCGCACTTCCCCGGCGACATGGTCGTCGGTCCGATCGAGCAGCACGGCGGCGGTATCGCGCATCAAGGTCCAGGACCAGCGCGCGATGACCACCGCGCCGACGATCCCCATCGCCGGATCCATCCACGCCCAGCCCAGATAGCGCCCGGCGAGCAGCGCCGCGATCGCCAGCACCGACGTCAGCGCATCGGCCAGTACATGGACGTACGCCGAGCGGAGGTTGTTGTCGTGGCCGTGATGGTGATGATGCCCATGATCGTGGTGGTGATGATCATGCCCGTGGTGATGGTGATGCCCGCCCGAGAGCAGCAGCGCGCTGACCAGGTTCACCGCCAGCCCCAGCACCGCGACGATCGTCGCTTCGCCGAAGGCCACGGTGATCGGCTCGAACAGCCGCAGCACCGATTCCACGCCGATCCCCAGTGCGATCAGCCCCAGCACCATCGCCGAGGCGAAGCCGGCCAGGTCACCGACCTTGCCCGTGCCGAAGCTGTAGGCGGCGCTGCGCGCATGTTTCTTCGCATAGCTGTAAGCAATTGCGGCCACCGCCAGCGCCCCGGCATGCGTCGCCATGTGGAAACCGTCGGCGAGCAGCGCCATCGATCCGGTCCAGTAGCCGGCGACGATCTCGCCAACCATCATCACCGCGGTCAGCGCCACCACCCACAACGTGCGCCGGGCATTCTCGTCATGCGCGGCGCCCAGGAACACATGCTCGTGCGCCAGCGCGTCGATCTCGGGAAGCGTAGCCATGGAAAATCCTATTTCGAATAGCGGCGGATCACCGCCAGCAGCTCTTCCGCGCCCTGTGCGCGCTCGGCATCGCTGAGCCCGGGTGCGGCGACATGCGCCTCGAGATGGTCGGCGATGATCTCGTCGAGCAGCCCGTTCACCGCGCCGCGCACCGCCGCCACGAGCTGCAACACCTCGGCGCAGCCGGCTTCGCCCTGCAGCGCCCGCTCGACGGCGCCGACCTGCCCGCCGATGCGCCGCACGCGCGCGAGCAACGCGCTGTTGTCATGGGAAAGATGCGCCATACCTATACCCCCTATAGGTATATTAGCGGCAGGTAAAGCCCGCCGCGTTCAGCGCATCGCTTCCAGCAGCGGATAGAGGATCGCCTTCTCGCGCTCGATGCGTCTGCGCATCGAAGCGCGCATGGCCGTCGATGCCGCCCGATAGCCATCCCAGTCGGCGACGACGCGGTCGATCGTCCACCCGCCGACATGCCGGCTGCTGCTGGAGAGCATCTCGGCGCTGTTCTCGCGCAGCCGTTCGATCTCCGCCACCACCTCCGGCGCGTTGCCCTCGCGCAGCCGCGCGCTGGCCTCATCGACGAGCCGCCGGCGCCGGCTGCTCGCCCGGCTCAGCCGCCAGCGGATCGCGGCCAGCGCGCTCGCATCGGGCGCGGCCGCATGCGTCGCGTCCTCCAGTTCCTGGATTCCGGCGAGCAATGCCTCATGTGCCGCGAGAAGCTCCGCCAGCATGCCATCCCCTCAATTGACCTGCTCGATCAACGCATTGCGGTCAGCTGCGATCCGCTCAGGCGCGCACAGCGAGCATGAGCAGGCCGATCGCGGCACTCATCTGGACCAGGACGATCAGCACCAGGTAGAGCGAGAAAGGCTGCTTGCGCGTCTTGTGGCGGAACAGCCGACGCGCGGCGAAAGCGCCCGGCGATCCGCCGAGCAGCGCCAGGCCGAGCAGGTCACGTTCGGGAATACGCCGTCCGCCGGCGATCGCGCGCCTTTTGTCCTGCCAGAAGCGCAACAGGGTCCAGAGATTGATGGCGACGAGCCAGAGAAGCGCAGCGGCAAGCATCGCCCCGCCTTATCCGCTCGTCCCCATCTGGCGCCATGCATGAGATAAACTTATTCTCCGGCCTGCATGGTCCGCCCCCACCTCCCCCTCAATGCCCTGCGCGCCTTCGAAGCCTCGGCCCGCCACCTCAGCTTCACCCGCGCCGCGATCGAGCTCTGCGTCACCCAGGCGGCGATCAGCCACCAGGTGAAGGGGCTGGAGGAGCGGCTCGGCGCCCAGCTCTTCCGCCGCCTGCCGCGCGGCCTGGCGCTCACCGACGAAGGCCTCGCCCTGCTCCCCGCGCTCGGCGACAGCTTCGATCGCATCGCCGAGCTGGTCGAAGGCATCACCAGCGGCACGGCGGCCCAGCTCCTCTCGGTCGCCGCGGTCGGCACCTTCGCCACCGGCTGGCTGCTGCCGCGCCTGCCGGCCTTCCACGCCGCGCACCCGCGGATCGACCTGCGCCTGTTCACCAACAACAACCGCGTCGATCTCGCCGGCGAAGGGCTCGACTATGCGATCCGCTTCGGCGCCGGCGCCTGGCACGGCACGGAAGCGGTGCCGCTGATCGAGACCCCGCTCACCCCGCTGTGCACGCCGGCCCTGGCAGAGAAGCTCTCAACCCCCGCCGACCTGCTCGCGCTGCCGCTGCTCCGCTCCTATCGCGCCGATGAATGGCCGCGCTGGCTGGCCGAGGCCGGCATCGCGCCGGTCCCTTTGCGCGGCCCGGTGTTCGACAGCTCGCTGGCGATGGCCGAGGCGGCGGTACAGGGCATTGGCGTCGCGCTCGCCCCACCGGCGATGCTCGCCCGCCACCTCGAGGAAGGCCGCGTCGTTCGCCCCTTCGACCTCGAAGTCAGCACCGGCCGCTACTGGCTCACCTGGCTCCAGTCGCGCACGCCAAGCCCGGCAATGGCGGCGTTCCGGGAGTGGATAGCGGCACAGGCAGCCCCGTCTCGCTGAACAGCTGCGCGGCGATCGCCCGGTAATAGCCGCATATCTCGTCGAGCTCGGCGCCCGACATGCTCAGCCGCTCGCCGATCGCGACGCGGGGCAGCGCCACGCCGTCCCGCATCGGCCAGCCGACCGTCATGCTGATGTCGCCCCGCCGATCCCCCCGGCGCACCAGCCCCTCGCAGTGGAACAGGCAGTCGCGGCTGCGCGCCAACGCGATCAATCGGGCGTGGTCGCCATGCGGAGCACCGGTCATCGCGCGCAACGAGGCGAGCTTGCTGGCGGTGGCGCGCTCGCCCGCGGGCATTGCGATTCCGCGGGCGCCGGCCAGCGCATCGATCAGCAGACTCAGGAAACGATCGAGCTCGCGCAGCCCGTTGCCGAGCACCCGGGCACGATACCGTCCCTCGATCGCACGCGGCGGCCCCTCACGCGCCAGCCCCTGCGCCAGGAAATCGGCGCCGCGCTGCAGGGTGGCATGGGCCCGCGCCAGCTCGGCGCGGTCACGTCCGGTCAATCGCAGAGCTTCAGGTCATGGGCGCAGGTCTGGCCCCGGCTGTCGGTGCGCAGCGCATAGGTAACGCGCTGGCGCGATTCGAGCCGGTCCAGCCCTGAAGCGGCGAGTGCGCTGGCATGGACAAAGGCGTCGTCTCCGCCCCTGTCCGGCTGGATCACGCCGAAGCCACCGGCGGTGTGGTAGAAGAACACCGTGCCACTCAGCATGGAGCCGCCTTTCGCGCCGCGATCGCCTGCTCCACCGCGGCGAGCCCCTCGGCGCTGGCGACAGCCAGGTCGAGCGGCCGCCCGCCCAGCGCCGCGTCATGGCCGTTGAGGAACAGCGTCGCCTCCTCGCGGCCCAGCGCCTCGAACGCGATGCGCGCCGCGCGGCCCTGGCGCTCGGCAGACTGCGGATCAAGCCGCGCCGCAGTGAACTGCCTGCGGAACGGCCGGGTCTGCGGCCGTTCTTCGGGCGTCGACGCCGGTACGCTCGCCTCGCTCATAGGCTCGCCACCATGGGCAGCGGCGCATCCAGCGCGTCACGCAGTTCGGCGATCCGACGCGCATAGCCCCGCACCAGTCCCTGATGCGCGCAGCGTGCTTCCGATGACGCGGCGTCGCGGGCGCGTACCAGCGAAACCTGATGGCGATATAAGAGATAATTGAGATCCATGATGTGCCTCCGCATTTCGTAAGCGGGAGCGCACAAGTCTCTCAGCCGCGGGCGCCTACATGTCGGAACTGCTCGCGATGCCCGAGCTTTAGCACGGCGACGAGACCGGCGATAGCGCGATGGCACCGGCCGTGCGAGATTGCCCGGGCCCGATCCTCTCCCCGGGGCAAGCTCACCCCATCGCCACGGCGTCCACCGCATCCTCGCGCTTCTCGGGCCGGATATAGATCGAACTCAATTTCGGCTCCTGCGCCTTCAGCCGGTGCTCGATCCGCTCGATCAACGTCTCCGCCTCGCCCATCGGCAGCGTGTCGGCAAAGTCGGCGCTGATCGCCACGAAGATGCGGTCGGGCGCGGTGTGGATCGTGCGCACATGGTTCACATGGGTGATGCACGGCTCGGCCTCGAGCAGCGCCCGGATCCGCGCGACCATGTCCAGGTTCGCGCGCTCGCCGATCAGCAGCCCCTTGGATTCGCGTGCGAGCAGGCCCGCAACCGCCGCCAGGATCACGCCGATCACGATCGACGCCCAGCCGTCGATCCGCGGATCGCCCCAGTGATGGCTCGCCCATATGCCGATGCCGGCGACGATCAGCCCGGCGAGCGCCGCCGTATCCTCGAACAGCACGATGAAGCCCGAGGGATCCTTCGATTCCTTGATCGCCTTCCACCAGCCGCAATCGCCCTTGCTGGCGGCGAATTCGCGCATCGCGATCCACCAGCTGGTGCCTTCGAGCGCGAAGGCGATGACGAGTACGACGTAGTTGGGCAGCGGGTCGCGCAGGGGTTCGGGCGACCGGATGTGCAGCCAGCCCTCATAGATGGAGACGCCGGCGCCCAGCCCGAAGATCAGGATCGCGACGACGAACGCCCAGAAATAGAGTTCGCGGCCATAGCCGAAGGGATGATCGCGATCAGGCGGGCGCTTTGCCCGATATTGCCCGTAGAGCAGCAGGCCCTGATTGCCCGTGTCGACTAGGCTGTGCACCCCCTCGGTAAGCATCGAGGAGGAACCGGTAATCGCGGCCGCCACGAACTTGGCGACCGCGATTCCGAGATTGGCGGCCAGCGCCGCGTAGATGACGATGTTGGCGCGCCATCCCGACGCGGGCGAGGCCGCCATTGCCTGGGCTTAGCCGAGGCCGATCTTCGACAGGATATTGCCGATCACGCCCTTGTCTTCGCCGGCCTTGGCCAGCTTGGCCTCGGCCTTCGGATCATAGCCCGAGCTTTCGGGCAGATCGCTATGGCTGTGACTGTGCACTGGCTGGGTGGATGCCGGCGGGTCCGACGCATCCATCGACTCGTCGAGCCCGCGGTCGAGCCGCGCTTCCTTGCTCTCCGGGTTGCGGTAGAGCCGCTCGGCAATCGATTCGTCGGTGCCTGCGTCCGCGGACTGGGCCGTCGTACGCACGGTTTCTTCGTCTGGGCCCGGTGCCACCGACATGCGGTCCAGCGCCGGGTCGATCGGGTTTGCTTCCATGACTTCACTCTCCTGAGCGTTGCCATGTTGTAACGAACGCAATTCGATTCGCGTTCCCGTGCCGGAAACCATGCGGGCGCAAAAGAAAACGGCCCGGCGAGTTTCCCCGCCGGGCCGCAATTTCTTTTACCTGCAGGGAACTTAGTTCCGCTGGCTGCCGAACAGGCGGAGCAGGAACAGGAACATGTTGATGAAGTCGAGGTAGAGCGTCAGCGCGCCCATCACCACGGCCTTGCCCATCATGTCCGTGCCGGCCACATAGCTGTACATGCTCTTGATCTTCTGCGTGTCATAGGCGGTCAGGCCGGCGAACAGCAGCACGCCGATCGCGTTGATCGCAAAGGCCAGCGGGCCCGACTGCAGGAACAGGTTGATCAGCGAAGCGACGATCAGGCCGACCACGCCCATGATCAGGAACGTGCCGAAGCCCGACAGGTCCTTCTTGGTGGTGTAGCCCCACAGGCTCAGGCCCGCGAAGCCGGCCGCCGTGGCGAAGAACACCTGGGCGATCGAGGTGTCGGTATAGACGAGGAAGATCGTCGACAGCGACAGGCCCATCACCGTGGCATAGACCCAGTACAGGGCCTGCATCGCCGGGGTGGACAGGCGCATCTGGCCGAAGCTCATCAGCAGCACGATGCCCAGCGGCGCCAGCATCACCACCCAGCCGAGCAGCGTCGGCGCATAGCCGACCCCGCGCGAGGTCTGCTGCAGCGCGAACAGCACGTCGATCGCGCCGCTCTTGGCGAACAGCAGCGCGACGATGCCCGTCAGCAGCACGCCCGACGCCATGTAGTTGTAGACGGACAGCATATACGACCTGAGCCCCGCGTCGCGCGCTTCCACGCCCGCGCCGGCGGTCCCATAGGTACCCGTCCGGGGATCCGACCAATCAGCCATTGCAAAACTCCTTTGTCCGGCACCTGCCGGTCATGGTGTAATATCGCGCTCATACGGGGTGTTTTCAAGCAAAACCGGGGCTATCAGCCCTGAGTATGATCCGCCTGTTCGTCGGCCTGCGTCCTCCCGCCCCGATCCGCGCCAAGCTGCTCGGCCTGATGGGCGGCATCCCCGGTGCCCGCTGGCAGGATGACGACCAGCTCCACATCACGCTGCGCTTCATCGGCGATGTCGACGAGCGCGCCGCCGAGGATGCGGCGACTGCTCTGTCAGGCGTCTATTGGCCGCCGATCGAACTGTCCCTGGAAGGCGTCGGCGCGTTCGACAAGCGCGGCCGGGTGAACGCGGTCTGGGCCGGCGTGCGCCCAAAGGAGCAGCTCGCCGCGCTCCACCGCAAGGTCGATCAGGCGCTGGTCCGCGCCGGCCAGCCGCCGGAAGGCCGCGCCTATCTGCCGCATATCACCCTGGCGCGGATGAACAGCCCCACCGAGGTCGTCGAACGCTTCGTCGAAGCGCATGCCGGCCTCGCCAGCACCCCCTTCACGCTCGACCATTTCTTCCTGTTCGAAAGCAGTCTCGGCCACGAAGGCGCGCGCTACGACGCGGTGGCGCGCTATCCGCTGAACGGCTGAAGCCCCTGACCCGTCACCCCAAACGACCCCGTCATCCCGGCCTTGAGCCGGGGTCCCGCTTCTTCTTCGGCGGGGCAAGACAGCGGGATCCCGGCTCAAGCCCGGGATGACAAAAAAGGGAGGTCAGGGCAGCGACCAGCCGCTACCCCCGCTTCCCCTCGATCACCGCGCGCACCTTCCGCGCCAGCTGCTCGCGCGTGTACGGCTTGGACAGCAGCTCCACGCCCGCATCGAGCCGGCCGTCATGAACGATCGCATTCTCGGTATAGCCCGAGGTGAACAGCACCGCGAGTTCGGGCAGCCGCGCCCGCGCCAGCCGTGCCAGCTCGGGGCTCTTCAGCGCGCCGGGCATCACCACATCGGTGAACAGCAGGTCGATCGCCACTCCGCTCTCGATCACGCTCAGGGCACTCTGCGCGTCATTGGCGCGCAGCACGGTATAGCCCAGCTCGGTCAGCAGCTCGACCACCGTCGCCTGCACATCGGGATCGTCCTCGGCGACCAGGATCGTCTCGCTGCCACCGCGCATCGCCACCGTCTCGTGCGAGGCGACAAGCACTTCCTCGCGCTTGCGCACGCGCGGGAGGTACAGCTTCACCGTCGTGCCGTGGCCGACTTCCGAATAGAGCTTCACATGCCCGCCGGACTGCTTGACGAAGCCATAGACCATCGACAGCCCCAAGCCCGATCCCTGCCCCTCCGGCTTGGTCGAGAAGAACGGCTCGAACACCTGCTCGATCACTTCGGGCGGGATGCCGCTGCCGGTGTCGGTCACCGCCAGCATCACATATTGCCCGGCGGGCACGTCCTCGAGCCGCCGCGTATAGTCATCGTCCAGCGAGGCATTGGCCGCCTCGATCGTCAGCTTGCCCGTGCCCTGCATCGCGTCGCGCGCGTTGATCGCGAGGTTGAGGATCGCATTCTCGAGCTGGGTCGGGTCGGCCTGGCAGTTCCAAAGCCCGCCCGAGGTAATGACCTCGATCGCGATCGCCTCGCCCAGCGCACGGCGGAGCATGTCCTCCATCCCACCCAGGAACTTGCCGACGTTGAGTACCCGCGGCTCGAGCGGCTGGCGCCGGCCAAAGGCGAGCAGCTGGCTGGCGAGCTTCGATCCGCGCTGCACGCCGGCCAGCGCGTTCGCCACCCGGCGCTCGGCTTTCTCGTTCCCCTGCACGTCGCGCGCGAGCAGCTGGAGGTTGCCCGAGATCACCTGGAGAAGGTTGTTGAAGTCGTGCGCCACGCCGCCGGTCAGCTTGCCGATCGTCTCCATCTTCTGCGCCTGCTGGAGCGCCGCGAACACCGCCTCGCGCTCGAGCACGGCTTCCGCGACGCGGATCTCCAGCCCCTCGTTGAGCACGCGCAGCTCTTCCTCGGCCTGGGCGCGGCGATGCAGCTCGCGCTCGACCGCTTCGAACAGCCGGGCATTGTCCATCGCCAGCGCTGCCTGGCCCGCCAGGCTGACCAGGCTCGCCTCGGCCGCCTCGCTGAACCGCCCGGGCTCGGGATGGCCATAGAGCAGCCCGCCGATCACATCGCCCGAGGGCGTGCGCACCGGCACCGCCAGATAGGAGCGCACCGGCAGATGCCCCTCCGGCATGCCGCGGAACGGCGCGTTGTCGCCATAGCGCGGGTCGAGCGTGACATCGTCCACCCGGATGATCCCGGTGCCGGCAAAGGTCGGCTCGAACAGCCGCGTGATCCGCGGCATCGGGAATTTCTCGAAGGCGGATCGCGGTGCCCCGGCCAGCGCGTAGAGCATGTACGCCTCGGCCTGGTCGTCATCGACATGGTTGTAGAAGAAGGCGCCGAACTTCGCCCCGATCAGCGCCACCCCCGCATCCACCGCGGTCTGCGCCACGCGTGCGCTGTCGCGCTCGCCGGTGATCGCCACGCCCGCCTGGTTGACCACCTCAAGCGTCCGCGTCTTCTCCTCCAGCGCCCCGCGCGCCTCATGCTCGCGCTCCGCCGTCTCGTAATGCTCGGTGCGGTCGGCGCTGGTCCCGAAGATGCCGAGCACCGCGCCATCCGCCCCGCGGATCGGCGTCATCGCCAGATCGACCCGGATATCGACCTTCTCGCCATTGCCGCGCACCGCCTGCACGTGCAGCCCGGGACGGACCACCGCCTCGCCGCCCAGCGCCCGCTCGAAATGCTGCCCCACCTTGTCCCAGACCTGCGGCCAGCTCTTGTTGTAGGAGCGCCCGAAGATCCGGGCATTCTCGTCGCGATAGGCCTCGAGGATCCGGTCGTTGTAGAAGAACAGATAGTCCGCCCCCCAGGTGACGAAGGCGCGCTGGGGAGATGCCAGCATCAGGTCGAGCGCGACCTTGAGCTCGCCCGGCCACTCCGCGACCGGCCCGAGCTCGGGCACCGCGAAGTCGGGCGCACGCAGTCTTTCCCCTGTTTCCCCGCCGTGGCTTGGCCAGGCGGTGTCGGCTTCGGCCATCCATGCTCCCCATGGGCCCCCGCCCTGGGCAGGGTTATACAGGCTTGTTTCCCGGGGAAAAGACGGGCGCGAAATCATCACAAGCGACAGCTGGCGCCCGCGCCGCAATCGCGCTCTACTCCGCGCGCAACAAGCGAGGCCCGGACATGGCGACACTGGCGCAAGGCATATCGACGCAGGATCCGCCGGGCACCGGCACCCAGGCCCTGCGCGGCGCATCGATCCTGCTGGTCGCGGCAAGCTGGCTGAGCGCTGCCCTGTTCGGCGCCTATATCCTCGCCTTCTATGGCGGCACCCTGGCGGGCGGCGCGCCCGATCGCTGGAATGAAAGCCTGCCCCGGCTGCACGAGGCCGCCACGCCGTTCGCCACGATCGCGATCGGCGCGCATTTCGTCACCGGCGGCATCCTGCTGCTGCTCGGCCCGGTCCAGCTGATCGCCGCGATCCGCGCCCGCATCCCGGCGCTCCACCGCTGGCTCGGCCGGCTCTACGTCACCGCCGCCGCGATCGCCGGGCTGGGCGGGCTCGGCTTCATCCTGGCCAAGGGCACGGTCGGCGGCCCGGCCATGGACATCGGCTTCGGCCTCTACGGCGCGCTGATGGTGCTGTGCGCGGCGCTCGCCTTCACCAACGCCCGCGCCCGCCGCTTCGAGACGCACCGCGCCTGGGCCATCCGCCTGTTCGCGCTGGCGATCGGCTCCTGGCTGTACCGGATGGAATATGGCTTCTGGTTCCTGTGCTTCGGCAAGCTCGGCCACACCGCCGATTTCCGCGGCGGCTTCGACATGGTGATGGACTTCGCCTTCTACCTGCCCAACCTCGCCGTCGCCGAAGCCTTCATCCGCGCCCGCCGTGCCGATGCCGCCCCGGCACTGCGCATCGGCGCCGTCGCCGCGCTGCTGGCGGCCAGCGCCTTCATCCTGCTCGCCACCTGGCAGTTCGCCACGAAGATGTGGCTGCCCGGCATGGCGACGGGCCTCGAAGCGTTCGGCGGAGCCTAGAAGGGCCGCATCCGCACATAGGCCCGCCCGGTCGCGGTCGCGCCGCTCGGCATTTGCGCGGTATAGCTGAACCAGGTCAGCCCGGTGAAACCGCCCACCCGCGCAATTGTCATGCTGCCGTCCGCATTGACGGTGACGGAGAGCACCGCCGGGTCTTTCGGGGCAACCGCCGTCACCCGGGCGACCGGCTGCCCATCGACGATGTTCATTCCGAGATACCCTTCGGAATCATTGCAGGTCGGAAGCGCCAGGTGGCTGTTGCACCCCGTGAGGACCGCGCGATAGTCCATCGCCGCGATCGGGTGGTTGCTGAGCTCGCGATAGTCCGTCGTCGTGAAGAATGCCGTGCCGACGGGTGCCGGCGCGTCCATGAAGGTGGCGGCCGTGGCCTGGATCGCGGCTTCGTCGGGCACGACCAGCCCCGGAGCCGAGAAGCCCGGCGCCTGGATGTCCGCCAGCACCCCGAACTGGAAGGCGTGCATCCACGCCCGCGCTTCGGCGGGATTGCCGAGCAAGGCGGGGATCGCCCGGAAATAGGCCGAGATATAATCCGCCATCCGGCCGAGCCGCTCATCGCCCGAGACCTTATAGGCAGTCTTGCGCAGCGCCGCGAGGATCACCGCCCGGTCGGTAAGCCGCAGCCCCACGCCCTCGCGAACCAGCTCGGCCAGATAGCGCGACGAGAGGTCGATGGGCCCCGCGGTATCGGGGCGGTCGCCATTGGTCGCCTTGCCCAATATGCCCATCACGAACAGCTGCAGGTTGACCGACGTCATCCGCGCCGCGTCCCGCGCCACCGCCGCATCACTGTTCGCCAGGTTCTGCGCCGGGTTGAACGTCAGCGGATTCAGCGTCGCGCGGATCGCGTCGGTCCCGCTGGCGAGCCCGAGCGCGCTGCGGACCGCAGCCTCATTGCCATGCGCAAACACCAGCGCGCTATAGGGCGAGATCACCGTGGCGCCCGCGGGAGCATTCATGATGGTGAGCGGAAGCCCGGTAACGCTGTCGCGACCCCAGGCCTGCATGGCCATGCTCGCGGTCGCGGGCACCGTTCCGGATGTCCAGCGGGGATCGACTCCCGAATCCCGGCCGAACTCGCCTCCGGCAGTCGTTGCGGTCGAGGAATCGCCCGCGTCGAACGGATTGCCGCTCCCATTGGTGTCGAAGGTCACGGTTGCGTAAAGCGTGCCGATGCCGACCGCGCTGAACATCGTGGCGGCGGGCGTCGGGGTCGCCGTCGGGCTGGGGGTCGGCGTGGGGGTTGCCGCAGTCGGCGCGCCGACACTGCCGCCGCCGCCGGATCCGCCGCCGCTGCACCCAGCCAGACAAGCAGCCGCCAGCAAGGCGCCCGTACGCAACCCGGTCCCGAAATGCATGTGATGTTCCCCCTTGGGCGGAACACTACCTTCCCCCGATCGCGCGGATCAAGCGCGATCGTGACCAGGACGGCGCATATCTTCTTCGTTTATTGAAGAAAACCTGCCTACCCCGAACCGGGTCGGCGCAACGACCAGAACCGGCAGCCGCATCGTGTTGATCGTTGGCCGGACCGCCGGCGAGATCACAGCCCCCTGATCTCAGCACCGCAGCGACATCGCCCTTTACTTCCCCCATCCGAGGCAGGTGCTTATCCCCAAGGTCGCGAAGGGTATCTGCGCGGCACGCGGCAGAACGTGGCACGCGCCCGCCCAGTCGCCCCCTGTCGCGTGGCTTCCCAATGTCACGGTCGCCCGCCAGACTTGCTGCAAAGACAGGAGCATTCGCAATGCAACAGCGCCTCACCATTCTCGCTGCCCTGCTTCTCGCTGCAGCGCCGGCGGCAGCGCAGGATTTCCCTGCCATCGGCGGTCAATATATCGACTTCGGCGCGTCCATGGCCTCGGTCGGACAGATGAACAATGTGCTGGGCGCGACGGTACGGAGCCGCGGCGGCGAACGCCGCGCTACGGTCAGGCCGCCAGCCCCAAAAGCTGCCTCCGGCACGCGCTACCAGCCGTCCCCCGCGATCTCGGTGCGCGTGCGCGCCCGGTTCGCCGATTTCGTTGCCAGGGCCGATCCGGCCAATGCCGCGCGCCTGCGCCAAGTGATCCAGCAGAACGATCTGCTCGGCCTGTGGGAACGGCATGTCGCGACGGATGGCCTGCGCCGCGGCGACGTGGCCGATGCGATGACTGCCTATTGGGTCCAGAATTGGCAGATCGCCAACAAGGTCCCCTTCACCAGCCGCGCGCAGGTGCAGGCGGTGCGCAGCCAGATCGCCGGCGCGCTCGGCACCAGTCCCGGTTTCGTGCGAATGGACGATGCCGCCCGACAGGAGCTGGCCGAGACCTATATGCTCAATTTCATCGCGCAGGGCAGCGCCTTTTCCGACGCGATGGGCCGCAAGGACGCGGCGCACGCCGCGCGCCTGTCCGACGCCGCAGCGGCCCGCTTCCAGACCGACGTCAAGCTCGACCTGCGCCGCCTGCGCCTGACGCCGACGGGCTTCGCGGACTGAAGCCTAGCGCCCGCCCAGCCGGGTCACCAGCACATCCGCCGCGGCGCTTACATCGTCCCAGGTCACGTCGAAATCGCTGTCCTCGCCATAATAGGGGTCGGCCACCGAACTGCCCTCGCGCCCCCGCACCAGGTCCATCAGCAGCCCCAGCTCGGCAGTCGCATCCGCCGGCAGGATCGCCTGCAGGTCGCGCAGATTCTGCCGGTCGAGCGCGAAGACATGGTCGAAACGCCGAAAATCCTCGGGCCGCACCTGCCGGGCACGCTGCCCGGAGATATCGGTGCCGTGCCGGGTCGCCGCCGCCTGGGCGCGGCGATCCGGCGGCTCGCCGGCGTGCCAGCCACCGGTGCCGGCCGAATCCACCGTCACTTCCAGCCCGGCACGCGCCGCCGCCGCCCGCAGCGCGCCTTCGGCGAGCGGCGAGCGACAGATATTGCCCAGGCATACAAACAGAACCGACGTCACTTTGCCCTCTGCACGCGTCACATCGCGTGGAAAACGCCGCAGGCGATGCGGCCGCCCGAATTGCCCGAAGGATCGCTCTTGTAGTCATCGGCATTGGCATGGACGACCAACGCCGCGCCATCCTGGTCCATCAGCCCTTCATAGGTGCCGCCCGGCAGCACGAAGATCGTGCGGTCGCGGCCATCCTCGCCCACCGAAAGATTGGGCATATCGCCGGCATGCGGGCCGGCCGGATTGTCCTTGCCGTGCTGGTGCGCGGTCGGGTTCCAATGGCCGCCGGCGCTGGCGAAGTCCGGCCCCTCGCACTTGCCGACGGTGTGGACATGGGTGCCGTGCACGCCCTTGGTCATGCCGTGCACTTCCACCATCACGCGGATCGTGCCGTCCACTTCCTCGGCGATCGCCTTGCCGACATCGGTGCCGTCGGCCATCTTCAGGTCGGCCTGGGCGCGGAAATGGCCGGCCATGTAGCGCGCATTCTTCTCGGGCTTCGCGCAACCCGCCACCGCCAACATACTCGCAACAACCAGCAAACCGCGCATTGCCCGCACTCCGGATAAATGTTCCCGTCACGTAATGGCTGTCGGGGCCGGCAGTTCCAAGGGGTCAGCGCAAACATTCTCCATCCGTCCTGCCGGAGACGCTGCCCACCCCAAGGATGATCTTGGCCCGCCGTTCGAAAGTAAGCGCCTGCCAGCGCCCGGAATTGCCGATCGCAGTGCGGCTGCGCAGGAAGGTCAGGTGCAGCATCTCATATTGCTCCGGGTCGATCCGGCCGGTGTCGAGCATGCAGCCCCAACGATCGAGATTCCACGCCCAGTCGCGCTGCACCCCGTCCTGGTCGATGCTGCGGGCCAGCGCGCCATACCAGGCGAAGATCGCCGCCAGCCGGTCGCGCCGGTCGGCCTCGGGCATCGCCGCCAGCTTGCGCCGCAGCCGGGCCAGGTCCTCGTCGAGCGGGAAACCGCCCTGCTGCACCTTGGTATCGACGGCCCATCGCACCTTGCGCAGCGTGATCGTCTGACCCGGGAACACGCGCAGCAGGTCCTGTCGCACCGCTTCCAGCAGCACCAGATAGGCGTCGAGCTGCACCTGCAGCATCGCGTCGCTCTCGAACAGCGCGTTGAACTCGCCCCGGATGACGGGGTTGAGCTTCCCGTCGGCGCCGTGCGCCGCCAGTATCTTCTCCCGGCATTTCGCCTTCACCGGCACCGCCAGGCAGTCGCGCGAGAAGATCGTCTTGCCATAGACCGGTAGCAGCGCCTTGCGCTGGCGGCGGAACTGGCCGCGCTGGCCCTTCTTCCAGCTCTTCAGCAGCGGCTGCAGGCTGCCTGTGCCGAAATTCCACTGCGACATGCCGACCGAGACGAGCTGGCTGTCGAAATTGCCCGCCGGCTCGGCCCAGCAGCCGGAGGTCTCGGGGATCGAGGTCTCGTGCATCTGCGCGAAGATCGCCGCACGATCGAGCCCGATCGCGCCCAGCCGGGCAGCGCTTCCCGGATCGATGACGAGCACCGGCACGTCCCCCACCGGCCGGCAGGGCGCACGCGGTGGAGCGGGTGGGGCCGGGGCGATCGGCGCCACGGGCGGGCCAGCCTGTTGCTGTGCCGCCACGGGCAAGGCGGCCAGCATTGCCATCGCTGCCGCCAGACTCGCCAGAACCCGCATCGCCTTCCCCCTACCCGGACCGGTCTCCAGCCTAGCCGATTGCGCGGCCATGTCCGCTACGGATCGCTTCCGTCCCTATGCCGCCAGCCTAAGGGCGAGCCAGGAAAACATGGTTACCCGTTCCGGCGATTGGAGACGATTTCCCCAACGGAAACCGACATTTCCTTCTACTCAAAATGGCGAAATAGGGAATCCCCGGGGTAGCTGTCCGCGCCGCTAGCGGCGAAGATCGCGCGCAGAGCATGTCGATCCGCCTGCCTCATGATCCCCCGCCGATCCGGCTCATGACTCGCTTGCTTGCCGAGCTGCAGACGACAGTGCTGGCCCGCGCGATCCGGCTGTTCGACGGCGATCTCGATCGGGTCACGATCTTCTCGGTCATCACGCGCGACACCTATTCCTTCGATGCCGGAGAGGGGCTGGCGCAGAGCGTCTCGGCCCATTCGCTCGCCATGTCGCTGTCGCGGCCGTACGAGACGGTGCGTCGCCACGTCCACGCGCTGGTCGATGCCGGCTGGTGCGAGCGTGGCCCCGATGGCGTGCGCGCCAGCCATGCCGAGCTCCGCTCGCCCGAGATCGCGGCGCTGCTCGTCCTGATCCACGATGCCGCCGTGCGCTTCGTCGCCGACATGGCGCGGGCCGGGGTGCAGATGCCCGCGGTCGGCATGGCCCGGTCCTATCATCACGCCGCCGGGGTCCAGGCGGCGATCGACCTGATGCTCGCGGTGGTCGATACCAACCGGCGCACCCATGCCGACTGGCTCGAGCTGGTGCTGTTCTCGACGATCTATGCCGCCAATTCGCGGCTGCTCAACGCCGATCGCGAGCTGGCCTGGCATTATGCCGATGGCCGCAAGGAGCCGCCTTTGTCGCTGCGCGTGCCAGTGCGGACCAGCGCCGTCGCCCGCGCGCTCGGCCTGCCCGAGGCGACGGTGCGCCGCCGCCTCGCCCGCCTGCTCGCGGATGGCCGGGTCGAGCGGCACGGCAAGAAGCTGCTCGTATCCGAGGCCTGGCTCAACCGTCCCGAGTCGGTGGCGACCAGCATCCAGAGCTTCTCCACCGTCCGCCTCCTGCTTGCGCGCCTGGGTGTAAACGGTTTCCCGCTGGAGGATCCGGCGCGGGCCTATATCGCGGGCCGGCCGGCACCGGTCGCATTCGACTAGACTTCCGCCAAAATGGGCAACGTCCCGCTTGAGGACGGTGTCCCGCACGCCAATAGCGCCCCGAAATCAATGGACTCGGGCGACTCACCCTCGCCCCATGTCGCATGGCCCTCGTCCCAATGCGGGGGTCAGGCAGGTCCGCCGGCTCCCTCCGGCGGTACCCATCGGTGGGCGCGGGCTCTCCCGCCCGCGCCCTAATGGTCCAGCCCCCGCCGATGTTTACTTGCGCGTACCAGTCATGAACTTGTAACGCCCACGCCAGCCTTTTCCCGGAGCCGCCACCATTCGCCAGATTGCCGCCCTGCCCTATCGCACCGAGGGGACCGCGATCGACGCACCCGTGCGGGTGATGCTGGTGACCTCGCGCGAGACCGGCCGCTGGGTGATTCCCAAGGGCAACCCGCCCGCCGGCGTCGCCCTCCACAGCGCCGCCGCGCTCGAGGCGAAGGAGGAGGCGGGCGTGCTCGGCCTCGTCTGCCCGACCACGCTCGGCACCTATCGCTACCGCAAGAAGCGCCCCAACGGCGCCTCGCTGATGTTCGACGTCGAGGTCTTCCCCCTCGCCGTCACCGCCGAACTCTCGTCCTGGAAGGAGCAGTCGCAGCGCGAGCGCCGCTGGTTCAGCCTCGCCGAAGCCGCCGAGGCGGTCGACGAGGAGGATCTGCGCGACCTCATCCGCTCCTTCGGCCCCTCCGAGTTCAAGGCAGCCACCCAGCGCATCGGCATCCTCGCCGCTGTCGCCGAAAAATCGAAAGTGAAGTCCATGTTCGCCTGGTTCCAGCGCCTGCTCCCCAAGACGGGCAATTTCTTCGAGCTGTTCGAAGCGCATGCCGTCACCGTCGCGGCCGGCGCCGAGGCGCTCGCCCGGCTGGTCCAGGACGGCAACCGCGACCATGTCCGCGAAGTCATCGAGCGCGAGCATGACGCCGACGAGATCATCCGCGAGATGCTGCGCACCGTCCGCGAGACCTTCCTCACCCCGTTCGACCGCGGCGCAATCACCTCGCTGATCGGCTCGATGGACGATGCGATCGACGAGATGCAGGCCGCCGTCCAGGCGATCGACCTCTATGAAGTGAGCAAGTTCGAGCGCGAGATGCAGGACATGGTCGCGATCATCGTCGATGCCTCGCGCCTCGTCGTCGAGGCGATGCCGCTGCTCCGCGACGTCGGCCGCAACGGCGCGCGCCTGCACGAACTCACCGAGCGCCTGGTCCGCATGGAGAGCCATGCCGACGAGATCCACCGCGACGGCCTCAAGCGCGCCTTCAAGGAGCTAGGCCCGATCGACGCGCTCAACTTCTCGGTCCAGCGCGAGGTCTACAAGCATCTCGAGCGCATCGTCGACGCGTTCGAGGATGTCGCGAACGAGATCGACGGCATCGTCATCGACCACGCCTGATAGAGGCCCAGAGCGATGCACGAACTCGCCCTACCGCTGCTCATCGGCCTGATAATCGTCGCGCTCGCGTTCGATTTCCTCAACGGCCTGCATGACGCCGCCAACTCGATCGCCACCGTCGTGGCGACGCGCCTCCTCAAGCCGGTCCACGCCGTCGCCTTCGCCGCGGTGTTCAACTTCGCGGCCTATTTCCTGACCATCGCCTTCCCCGCGCTCCACAAGGTCGCGGACACGATCGGCCAGGGCCTGATCGACAAGAACTTCATCACCCCCGCGGTCGTCTTCGGCGCGCTGGTCGGCGCGATGTTCTGGAACGTCGTCACCTGGCTCAAGGGCATCCCGTCCTCCTCCTCCCACGCCCTCGTCGGCGGGATGATCGGCTCGGGCGTCGCCCATGCCGGCCTCACCGGCGTCAAATGGACCGGCCTCAACAAGACCCTCATCGCCATCGTCCTCTCGCCGACGATCGGCATGATCCTGGCGATGCTGGTGATGCTCATCACCTCCTGGCTGTTCATGCGCGCCACCTCGCGCACCGCCGAGCGCAGCTTCCGCATGCTGCACCTCGTCTCCTCGGGCGCCTATTCGCTGAGCCACGGCCTCAACGACGCGCAGAAGACGATGGGCATCATCACCGTGCTGCTCTACTCGACCGGCTATCTCCACGGCGAGTTCCACGTGCCGCACTGGGTGGCGATCTCCTGCTATATCGCGATCGCGCTCGGCACGCTGAGCGGCGGCTGGAAGATCATCGAGACGATGGGCAGCCGCATCACCAAGCTCTCCCAGCACCAGGGCTTCAGCGCCTCGCTGGCCGGCTCGATCGTGCTGTTCGGCGCCTCGGTGCTCGGCATCCCGGTGTCGACCACCCACACGATCACCGGCGCGGTGATCGGCGCCGGCACCGCAAGGCGAGCCTCGGCGGTCCGCTGGGGCGTGGCCGGCAACGTCATCACCGCCTGGATCATCACCATCCCCGCCTCGGCGGCGGTCGGCGCCCTGTTCTACGCGCTGACCCTGTTGTTCTAACCTGATCCAATTCCCCTCCCTGGAAGGTAGGGGCTAGGGGTGGGTTAGAAGAAGCCGGGCTCGATGCCCGGCTTTTTCTTTATTCACCGACCGACTGGCTGGGCTCCCCCGGCCTTCGCAGGGGGCACAACCCGCCCCCAACCCCTCCCTTGCAGGTAGGGGAGCAAGCCGAACTACATCCCCGTAATCCGCGGCTGCCCGAACGTCTTCGGCACCCACTCCGCCGGCGCATCCTCCTCGTCCTCGCCGTCGTCGTCCTCGTCCCAATCCTCGTCGTCGTCCTCCTCCCCGAACCCTTCGCCCAGCGCCGCGGCCTCGGCCGCAGCCTTCTCGGCCGCATCCGCCGCCTCGCGCGCCCGCGCCCGGTCGATCGCGTCGAGCTTGCGCATGATCGCGGCATCGGTTTCCTCGGAGGTCGCGCGCAGCTCGAAATAGCCGCCCGCGGCATAGGCGGCCGCCCGCGCCTGCGCGATCAGTTCCTTCTCGCTGAGCTTACGGTGCGGCTGGCCGGCGCCGGCATGGTTGATCAGGAAGCGGAGCAGCGCATCAGAGAAGCGCCGCTTGCGCGACACTTCCACCCCGTCCTTCCACACCACTTCGTCCCAGCCCATCACCGCGCGTTCCCAGGCCGCCTGCTCGAGCGTCGGCAGCGCCCGGTCGAGCGCCTTCGCCCAGGCCTCGGCGAACTTCGCGTCGCGCTGGCGCATCCGATAGGCGGAGGTGCTGGAGATCCGCGCCCGCTGGCAGGCATCGCGCACGCAGCCGGTCTCTGAGAGCGCGCGAAGGAAGATGCGCACCCGCACCTCTGTCCAGCCGTCCCGCCGCCTGCGATAGGCACCGAACATCCCGTCGCGCCGCGCATGCTTCGCCGCCGCCTCACTCAGCCGCGCCGCCCGAGCCTCGCCGGCCCGCGCCACCGCCCTGGCCCAGAGCCGGGCAAAATCAGGATCGAGCCTGCGCGCATGATAAGCGCCGGCCGTACTCATCCCCGTCTCGCGGCACGCCCGCCGCACCGAACCATGCGCCGCCAGCCCGCGCAGGAAAGCCTCCCGCACCGCCCCCGACCAACGTAACCGCCCGAATTCGCCCGCCATGCGACTCGCTCCTCTTCCCAGGAGCCGACTCAGTTATGGGGGATTTTCCTACATTGAAAGAACAAATTAAGAACATTCTGAAATCACCCCAATGCGACACTCGCTTTCCCGGAAGAACCTCTTTTTATAAACCTAGATTTGAATGATCATCGCTTCATAGCGGGGGAGAGATGATGACCAAGAAGACCCTGACCTTGTATCTCGGGAAGGAGGACATAAACTCCTATGAAGAGGTATTTACCGAGGAATCTCTTCTAAAAATCGGCCGTCCAACAACTCAAATCGTAACCGACGAGAATTTTGGAGACGGCGCTCGTTTGTATGTTTTCGTCGGAGACGAACACGTCCCAACGTGGTTGAGAGAAGTGAGAGGGCACTTCATGGTGCCCGGTAATATCTCAACAAGCGCTGCGGCTGGCGTACTACTTTTCTGGTCATCCGGGCGTCTGTTCGCATCAACCTTCGCACATGGCTGGATGTATCTTGACGAACATCGGTTTGAGGGCGATTTCGGACTGCGGGCCGCAATCAACGCACTGGACGACACCAAGCTAAAGCGCCTTGAACGGGCCAATTTGGGTGACGCGCTCCGAGGCGTCGCTCTTTCTCCATTTCAAAGAGGCTTGACCTCGTTTGGCCTCGATGACGCACTCGATCTCATCCGGAAAATCAGCGGACGTACTCGTGACGATGCTTCCGCAGAATCGATGACCGGTTCGAGATCGCTTCGGGTAACTGGAGAATTTGGCCTAGACGATTTGCCAGACTTGGCATCTGACGCACTCGATTATTATGAATCCGACGCATATCAGCAGACACAATTTGCGATTCTAGATTCCGTTATGCCGGTCGCGGACAAGCAACTCTCGGAAGATTTAGATGACCTCGCAGCCGACAGCATCAGAGCCGGTGAAACTCGTTTCGAATTTGGCCTTCCCATAGGCTTTGACGACGTCGCGGTTTCTTACAAATTTGCTGGCCCAGGCATGCGAGGCGCCCACCCCGACCTACTGCTGCGCCATTACGTGGCGTCTATGGGGGGGCGGCTCGCCGATCTCACAGCGCAAACGCTGCGTGATCACAGGATCATCGCGAAATTCGATGATGATGCCCGACCTGACGCAAAATGGCCCGTCCGCACCGCCCTTGTTGGGTCGTTAGTTCACGAAAACGAACGCTACGCCATTAATGAAGGCGAATGGTACCGCATTGAACAGGGTTTTAAGGATGCCATCGAAGAGGGCTTCTCTGATCTGATTGAGGATTGGGACGAGCAGCCAGAGCCACTTAGGAAGATTTATAACGAAGATGGTGATGGTCACTACGAATCCGAGGCGGATTATAATGCGAGACTCGCGCAAAATCCAAGGTACCTGCTACTCGATCGAGCCCTTATATCCATTCCAGGCGTTGACAGATCCGCCTTTGAATCGTGCGATATTCTAGACATCGCTGGAAAACGCTTCATCCATATCAAAAAGAGCTCGCGCAGATCGAGCGTCCTAAGCCATTTCTTTAAGCAGGGCGCAAACTCCGCTAGGCACTTCAGTATGTTCGAAGCTGCTTGGGTCCGACTCCGTGAATTGGTTGTAGAGAGAGCGGGTGAGGCAGCAGGCGAGGCGCTCGATAACGCGCGCCAGAATGAAGAACATCCTTGGAAAGTTGAGTTTTTCATTGCCGACACGCCGAGAGAGAACGGCGATTTCAACATTCCATTTTTCAGCAAAGTCTCTCTTCGCGACGAAGTCCGTACCTTGCGGGCCATGCGGTACGAAACGGCGCTTCGCTTCATCAACCTACAACCGGATTAGACTTCGGCAGCCGAATAGCCACAGCGGACTACATCCGGGCAGCGATGGGTTACCTCCTCCCCTTCCCCCCGCCCCCTCCCCGTGCTAGCGGCACCCGCGAATCTTCGCATTCGCAGCACTCCGGTGCGCCCGCGCGGCTCTATAAAGATGCCACGTCCCCCGAGCGCCCGGCCGGACAAAAGAAAGGACCCCGCGCCTCATGACCGCGATCGGCAACGATACCCTCGGCACCCGCGACACGCTCACTGTCGGCACCGCCAGCTACGACTTCTTCTCGCTGCCCAAGGCCGCGAAGAAGCTCGGCGACATCAGCCGCCTGCCCTTCTCGATGAAGGTGCTGCTCGAGAACATGCTGCGCTTCGAGGACGGCGTCACCGTCACCAAGGACGATGCCCAGGCGATCGTCGACTGGCAGAAGGATGCGCGCTCGAACCGCGAGATCCAGTATCGCCCGGCCCGCGTGCTGATGCAGGACTTCACCGGCGTTCCCTGCGTGGTCGATCTCGCCGCGATGCGCGATGCGATCACCAAGCTCGGCGGCGACGCGCAGAAGATCAATCCGCAGGTCCCCGTCCACCTCGTCATCGATCACTCGGTGATGGTCGACGAGTTCGGCACGCCCAAGGCGTTCGAGGATAACGTCGCGCTGGAATATGAGCGCAATGCGGAGCGCTACGAGTTCCTCAAATGGGGCTCGAAGGCGCTCGACAATTTCTCGGTGGTTCCGCCGGGCACCGGCATCTGCCACCAGGTGAACCTCGAATATATCTCGCAGTCGATCTGGTCGTCCAAGACCACCGACGGCGCCGTGATCGCCTATCCGGATACGCTGGTCGGCACCGACAGCCACACCACGATGGTCAACGGCCTGGGCGTGCTCGGCTGGGGCGTGGGCGGCATCGAGGCCGAAGCCGCGATGCTCGGCCAGCCGGTGTCGATGCTCATCCCGGAAGTCGTCGGCTTCAAGCTGACCGGCAAGCTTGGTGAGGGCATCACCGCGACCGATCTGGTGCTGACCGTCACCCAGATGCTGCGCGCCAAGGGCGTGGTCGGCCGCTTCGTCGAGTTCTACGGCCCGGGCCTGCACGCGATGACGCTGGCGGACCGTGCGACGATCGCCAATATGGCGCCCGAGTACGGCGCGACCTGCGGCTTCTTCCCGATCGACGACAAGACGCTCGATTACATGCGCCTCACCGGCCGTCCGGACGAGACTGTTGCGCTCGTGGAAGCTTATGCCAAGGCGCAGGGCTTCTGGCACTCGGTCGATGGTCCGGAGCCGATCTTCACCGACACGCTCGAGCTCGACATGTCGACGGTGCGTCCGTCGCTCGCCGGCCCGAAGCGCCCGCAGGACCGCGTCAGCCTCGACAGCGTCGACGAAGTGTTCAACGGCGACCTGACCAAGGTCTACAAGAAGGACCATGCCGTGCGCGTGCCCGTCGAGGGCAAGGACCACGACATCGGTGACGGCGACGTGGTGATCGCGGCGATCACCTCGTGCACCAACACCTCGAACCCCTCGGTGCTGATCGCGGCCGGCCTTGTCGCCCGCAAGGCACGCGAGAAGGGCCTGACCCGCAAGCCGTGGGTGAAGACCTCGCTCGCGCCGGGCTCGCAGGTGGTGACCGACTATCTCAACAAGACGGGTCTGTCCGCGGATCTGGACGCGATCGGGTTCAACCTGGTCGGCTATGGCTGCACGACCTGCATCGGCAATTCGGGTCCGCTCGCCGAGCCGATCTCGGCGGCGATCAACGGCAACGACATCGTCGCTGCCTCGGTGCTGTCGGGCAACCGCAACTTCGAGGGCCGCGTCTCGCCGGACGTGCGCGCGAACTTCCTGGCCTCGCCGCCGCTGGTGGTCGCCTATGCGCTCAAGGGCACGGTGACCGAGGACATGTACGAGACGCCGATCGGCCAGGGTTCGGACGGCGCGGACGTGTTCCTCAAGGACATCTGGCCGACGAACGAGGAAGTCGCCGGGCTGATCAGTGCCAACATCGACGACCAGATGTTCCGCTCGCGCTACGCGAACGTGTACGCCGGCGATGCGCACTGGCAGAAGATCGACGTGACGGGCTCGGACACCTATTCGTGGCCGACCAGCTCGACCTACATCCACAACCCGCCCTATTTCGAGGGCATGTCGATGACCCCGGCTCCGGTCACCGACATCATCGAAGCCAAGCCCCTCGCCATCCTCGGCGACTCGATCACCACCGACCACATCTCGCCGGCCGGCTCGATCAAGGCCGACAGCCCCGCAGGCACCTTCCTGCAGGAGCATCAGGTGGCGAAGAAGGACTTCAACAGCTACGGCGCGCGCCGCGGCAACGATGAAGTCATGGTCCGCGGCACTTTCGCGAATATCCGCATCAAGAATGAAATGGTGCCCGGCATCGAGGGCGGCATGACCCGCTATGGTGGTCAGGTAATGCCGATTTACGACGCCGCAATGCGTCACAAGGCCGACGGCACTTCGCTCGTGATCGTCGCGGGCAAGGAATATGGCACCGGCTCGTCGCGTGACTGGGCGGCGAAGGGCACCAACCTGCTCGGCGTCCGCGCCGTCATCACCGAGAGCTTCGAGCGCATCCACCGCTCGAACCTAGTCGGCATGGGCATCCTGCCTCTGCAGTTCGCCGAGGGCGTGACCCGCGAGACGCTGAAGCTCAAGGGCAGCGACACCTTCACGATCAAGAACGTGGCCGGCCTCCGCCCGCGCCAGGACGTGGAAGTCGAGCTCACTCGCGAGGACGGCACCAAGGAAACCTTCCTCACCCGTTGCCGGATCGATACCGTCAACGAGCTGGAATATTTCCTCAACGGCGGCATCCTGCACTACGTGCTGCGCAAGCTCGCCGCCTGATAGCCAAGGCGAAGAAAATCGGGGGAGGGCGGCAACGCCCTCCCTTTTTTTTGTGCCTGCACCCCACCGGCAGGCGGGCATCTCTCCACGCCGCACAGGTGTGGCATTTCGGAAACACACGTCCGGAAACGGCCCGGCAACAATCCTTTCCGGCGCGGAGATGCTTTACACGAGTAAAACACTCTCTCATCCTCTCCTCCGCTTCGCCGTTGCTGCAGGGACGCCGGCGAGGAAGTGCGGGGGGTCTCCGGTCTGCCGAGAGCAGAGCCGGGGAGATTGAGGAAAAATACATGAAGACGACCACCGCACGGCTGCGCGCAAGCGCGGCCTTGTCCGCCGTTGCGCTGGCGGGCTCGCTCCTTGCTGCGCCCGCATTTGCACAGGACGCTTCCGCCAACACCGAGACAACAGCCGGCACCGCCACCCCGCAACAGGAGAGCCCGTCCAACGACGGCGCCATCGTGGTCACCGGCTCGATCTTCCGCCAGTCGGATACCCACACCGCGTCGCCGGTGACGGTCATCACCGCGGAGAATCTCGAGCGCGCCGGCATCACCAACGTGACGGACGCCATCCGCTCGGCCTCCGCCGACGGCGCCGGCTCGATCGGCAACGGCTTCACCAGCGGCTTCTCCGCCGGCGGTGCCGCCGTTTCGCTTCGTAACCTTGGCGTGTCGTCCACGCTGATCCTGGTCGATGGTCTTCGCTCGACCAACTTCCCGCTCAGCGACGACGGCCACAACTCCTATGTCGACCTCAACAGCATCCCGCTGGTGAATGTTCAGCAGGTGCAGGTTCTCAAGGACGGCGCTTCATCGCTGTATGGCGCGGACGCGATCGGCGGCGTGGTCAACATCATCACCCGCAAGCAGATGACCGGTCTCGAAGCGACCGTCGAAGGTGGCGCGACCGAGCAGGGCGACGGCGCAAAGTACCGCGCGAAGCTCCTCTTCGGCTTCGGCGACTATGACACGCAGGGCTTCAACGTCTATGTCGGCGGCGATTATGAATATGGCGGCCGCATTTCGGCTGACTCGCGCGGCTTCCCCTTCAACACGCTCGATCTTCGCGGCGTCGGGGGCAACGACAACAACCGCGCCGACGACACGCTCGGCACGCCAACGACAGATGCTGTCGTCACCCGCACGACCCAGAGCGATCTGAACAATCCGCTGGCGGGTTCAGTGACGAACGCCACGTCGCCGGCGCTCTACACCTCGCTCACGCCGCTCGCGAATTGCGCCTATGGCACCTATTCGGAGAATGGCACCCGCGTCGGCACCGCCTGCAAGCACGATCTCACCAGGGAGTATGGCCAGATCACGCCGAAGCAGCAGCGCTATGACGCCGTCGCCCGGCTGAGCTACCGCATCGGCGACAATATCGAGGGCTATGCTGCGGCCAGCTACGCGAACAGCCAGGTCGATATCATCAACGCCCCACGCACGATCCGCCAAACCCAGGCATTCGGCGGCTCGCCGTCGACCTCGACCACCAATCCGGGCATCGTACTGCCGGTCTATATCTGCGCATCGGGCGTCAACTGCGCGACCGCGGCGGATCGCCAGCTCAACCCGAACAACCCCTATGCGGCAGCCTATGCCGCAAACCCGAGCCAGGGCGCCGCACGCATCTATTACCTGTTCGGTGACATCCCCGCGGGCAGCAAGCGCACCAACGAAGTGTTCCGCTTCACCGGCGGCCTGCACGGCACTGTCGGCGACAGCTGGGACTGGAACGTCGAGGCGGGTTACTCGCACGCCCGGCTCAACTTCACCCAATATGGCTGGGCCAATCTCAACGGCCTGGTGAAGGCGATCAACACCGGCGCCTATAACTTCGTCAATCCGAGCCTCAACTCCCAGGCGGTCCGCGACATGGTGGCGCCGGCGATCACCGCGATCTCCTATTCGAGCGAGCTGACGGTGGACGCGTCGCTCAGCCGCAGCCTCTTCACGCTGCCGGGCGGCGACCTGAAGTTCGCCGTCGGCGGCCAGTATCGCAAGGAGAAGCTGACCAACAACAGCCTGAACCCGAAACTCGACGTGCCCGGTCTCACCACCGCGCAGGCCTATGGCGACCGCACTGTCTGGGCAGGTTTCTTCGAAATCGACGCCCCGGTGCTCGACATCCTCGATATCAACCTGTCCGGCCGTTACGATCACTATTCGACCGGCATCGGCCGCTTCTCGCCCAAGGCGGGCGTGAAGTTCCAGCCGATCAAGCAGATCGCGCTTCGCGGCACCTATTCGGAAGGCTTCCGCGCGCCGACCTTCGCGGAATCGGATGCGCGCAGCTCCTATTCGGGCTTTGTCGGCTATACACCGGTCGGTGATTTCCTCACCGCGCATGCCGCCAATCCGAGCTACACGGCTGCCTACAGCCTGGGTCGCGGCTATGTCGGCAATCCCGCGATCAAGCCGGAAACCGCGCGCAGCCTCACGCTCGGCGCGATCTTCGAGCCGACCTCATGGCTGAGCTTCACCGCCGACTATTTCAATGTGAAGAAGTCGAACCTGATCGTCACCGGCCCGAAGACGCCAGAGGCGATCAACGCCTACTACTCGGTCGCGGGCCAGACCTTCGCCAGCGCTGCGGCTGCCTCGGCGGCAGGCTGCGCCAAGGTCGCGGCAGTCGGTGCCGGCTATTCGTGCAATGTGATCGACGGTGCCGATCCCTTCGCGCCCAACGCGTTGCCGCGCCTGCTCGTGCTCAACGCACCCTATGTGAACACGGCCTATTCGATCATCGCCGGGCTCGAGTTCACCGCCGATGCGCGTATCAAGTTCAGCGAGGACTTCCGCTGGGAGAGCCGCATCGATGTGCAGGAGACGCTGAAATATGATCTCCACCCGGGCAGCGGCGGCGCCGTGCAGCGTTATGCCGGCACCGTGGGTCCGGAGGATCTGTCGTCGGGCGGCGGCACCCCGCGCTGGCGCGGCAACTGGCAGAACACGTTCACTTATAACCAGTTCTCGCTGAGCACGACGACCTATCTGGTCGGTTCCATGAAGGCCGTCGCGGCCGACCAGGCGAGTTCGGGGACGAACGCCGATATTTCCTGCACCAAGTCCGCCATCTACAAGCCGACCACCGGCAACGCCGACTTCTGCCACATCAACAGCTTCATCTACACGGATGTGAACCTGTCGGTGAAGGTCAACGACCAGTTCAGCTTCTTCGGCCTGGTGGGCAACGTCACGAACGCGCGCGCGCCGCTGTTCGCGAATACCGCCTATCCGAGCCAGGTGAACACGCTGACCTCGTGGCACGCACCTGGCCTGATCGGCCGGACGTTCCGCGCAGGTGCGAACTTCAAGTTCTAACTGCCGGCGTCGGTGATTTCTGGGGCGGTACCTTCCGGTATCGCCCCCTTTTATTGCGTCCTCGCAACGCAATCCGATCGAGCTGCAATCGCCCGAAACCCGGGCGCGATTCCGTGCCTCCAGTACCGCCTCCGCGCCACCGGCCCTGTGGCGCCAGTACATGGAGTAGACAATGAACAAGCTGCATATCGCCCTCATCGCCGCCACCTCGTGCGCGGCCACGCCCGCGCTGGCGCAGGATGCGGACCAGTTCACCGGGGCCCATGCCGAAGCGACGATCGGCTTCGACCAGATCCGCTTCGACCTCGCCACTGCCAGCGACGGTCGCGAGAAGCAGGGTGACCTCGGCTATGGGGTAGCGATCGGCTATGACGTCGCGGTCGCACCCAAGCTGATCGCTGGCATCGATGTCGGCCTCAACCTTGCCGACACCGGCTACAGCTATGGCGACACCACCGATGGCGGCGAGTTGCGCAAGCGCCGCGAGATCACCCTCGCCGGCCGCATCGGCACGCCGATCACGCCCAATACGCTGCTTTACGGCAAGCTCGGCTACGCCAATCTCCAGCTCCGCCAGGACGAGACGGTCGCGGGTGTCACCAGCAGCGCACGCAACAATCTCGATGGCGTGCTGCTCGGCGCCGGCGTCGAGGTGAAGCTGCTCCCCAACGCCTATTGGAAAAGCGAGTATCGCTATACCGACTATGCCCGCGGCGTGGTGAGCAACAACGTCACTACCGGCGTCGGCATTCGCTTCTGAACGAAAAAGGGCGGCCTCCCGAAGGAGGCCGCCCCATTTCACGAACTTCAAGCCGCTGTCAGAACTTGAAGGTCGCGCCCGCCCGGAACTGGCGGCCGATCAGGCCGGCATAGTGCCAGGTGGTGAGGAAGTTCGGCGCGCTCGCATAGGCCGCCGGAGCGATCGGTGCACGGGCGTCGAGCAGGTTCTTCACGTTCACGAAGAAAGTGAAGTCGTCGTTGACGCGGAAGGTCTGGTTCAGGTCAATATTGATGAAGCTATTGACGTAGCAGAACTTCTCATAACCCGGCGCCGATGCCGGCACCTTGTACAGGTTCGCAGAGCACGACGTGGACAGGTTGCCCTGGTCGGTCGAGACTTCCTTGATCCGGCCGACATAATAGGCCGTCGCGCTGATCGTGTAGTTGCCGAAGTCGAGCGTGTTCTGCCAGTTGCCGCGGATGCGCGGCGTACCGTTACCCGACGACAGGTCGTAGGGGCCGAAGCTACCGGCAAAGCGCTGGATGCCCGCCGCCGTGTCGCGGTCGTAGCGCAGCACATAGGTCGCCTCGACACGGCTGGTGAACTTCACCCCACCGCCGAACGGAGCCGAGAAGGTCGCCGAGAAGTCGAGACCCTCAGTCGTGTCCGAGTTCACGTTCACGAACGGCGCGTTGACGATCAGCACGCGCGGCAGCGCATTCGGGAACAGCGGATCGACGCCGTCGATCAGGTTACACGAATAGCCTGCCCCGACCGCGGCCACTGCGGCACAGCCTGCAGCCGACGCCGCGGCCGCCGATGCGTAGCTGTTGCCGGCAACCGAGTAATAGGCGTTGATCGCGGCCCCGGCGAGCGGACCATTCGCCACGAGGTTGGTCTTCTTCACATTGTAATAGTCGACCGTGGCGCTGAACCACTTCGCCGGCTGGAAGATCGCGCCGGCGGTGAAGCTGCGCGACTTTTCAGGCTCGAGGTTCGGATTGCCGGCGAAACCGCGGCCCACCGAATACTGGAAGTTGTACGGGTTGCCGCCGTTGGCGCACGAGCCGGAATTATTGCTGCCGCCATGCTGCGCGCAGAACGCGCCCGGCGGCGTGATCGTCACGAAGCCGGCATATTGGCTGCGGGGACCGGCCTCGGCGAAGGTCGGGGCGCGGAAGCCCTGCGAGTAGGTCCCGCGCACCGCGAACTCGCGGATCGGCGTGAACTTGATACCCACCTTCGGCGAGAAGCGGCCATAGCCTTCCGAATAATGGTCATAGCGGCCGGACAGGTTGATATCGAGCGACGACAGGATCGGCGCGTCGAGCTCGGCGAAGGCAGCGTACACGGTATGCGAGCCGAAAGCCGAGGAGGTGGTCAGACCGTAGGTATCGAGTGCGGCGTTCTGGTTGTTGTTCTCCAGCGTCTCATGCCGCACCTGGCCACCCACGGCGAGCTGCAACGGTCCGCCCGGCAACTGCGCCAGCTCGCCGGTGAGCGAAACGTCGGCCGAATACATTTCCGAATAGGACGGCGTGGTCTTGTCCGGCGCCAGGAAGCTGCGAACGGCCTGGGTGTTCTGGCTCGGATTGACGAAGTTGTACGCGCCGGTGTTGATCACCTGGCGCAGCGCGGCGATGTTGATCAGGCCGTGCTGGGTGATCTCCAGATTGTCGCGGGCATAGACGCCCTCGACCCGCCAACGCCAGCTGTCGTTGGCGAGGCTGCCATTGAGGCCCGCACTGAAGCGGTACACATCGTTGGTACGCTCGCTGCCGCCCGGGATGTCGCCGAACAGATAATAGATGCGGGCGGCATTCGCGGCTGCGATCGCAGGAGTTGCGGCCGCGTTGGTGGCATAGGGATTGTTCGGATTCAGGCGCCGATCCGCAGCCGTGGCGCAGTTCGTTCCCGCCGAGCAGACGAAATACGGGAGGACGACGCCCGGATTGCTCGTCGCGACGAGCGGGCTGCCGCCGAACGGCTGGGTCTGGCGGATCGCCGACGGGAAGGCGCTGGTGATCGAGACGTAGCTGCGGCTGAAGCTGCCGGTGACATAGCCTTCGATGTTGTCGCTGAGGCGGACGCTCAGGCGGCCATTGACCGAGTAGCGCTCCTGCAGCGGCTGGATCTGTCGGTACAGGTCGGTCAGGTCATACGGGCAGCCGACGCCGCGGGCAGCGCCGGTGGTGACCGTGTAGGTCGGCCGCGCGCAGTTGGCGATGCCCAGCGCGGTGTAGGTCGCATAGGTCTGGCCGGGATCGTTGGTCACGGCGGTGCCGCCGCTCAGCGGGTTGTTGAGATCGCTCTGCGTCGTGCGCACGACATAGGCAGTGGGCGTGTTGACCGTGAGGCCGCTGTCGGCGGTGTTGTTGTCGTTGCCGCCGATCGCAGTCAGATCCTGCGTATTGTACGGGAAGCCGCGGTCATGATTGCTGACGCGATCGTCGCGCTGATATTCGCCGTTGAGGTAGAAGTTGAAGCCCGACTTCTCATAGTCGCCGAAGCCCACCGTGAGATCGGCGCGAAGATGGCCCGCGTCTCCGCGCTCGGCCACGCCGCCCTCGACGGTGCCCGCGACGCCGTTGAACTGCTTCTTCAGGATGATGTTGACCACGCCACCGATCGCGTCCGCGCCATAGGTCGAGGACGCGCCGTCCTTCAGCACTTCGACGCGGTCCACCAGGCTGAACGGTAGCGAGTTCAGGTCGACATAGGCGTTGTGGCCGTCATCGTTGATCGGGAAGTTGGTCGAGCGCAGGCCATCGACAAGAACGAGCGTCGACGAGACGCCCAGGCCGCGCAGCGACACGGCGGAGCCGCCCGCCGAGAAGCCGGTCTGGAAGCCGGTGCCGATCGAGCCGGCGCTGTCGGCCGAGATCGAGCGGATGGCGTCGCTCATCGTGGTGATGCCCGCCTTGGCCAGCGAGTCCGAGGTCAGCACGGTAACCGGCGACGGCGTCTCGGTGTCGGTGCGGCGCAGCAGCGAGCCGGTGACGACGATCGAATCGCCTTCGTCGGCTGCGGCAGGCTTGTCCTGTGGCGTCGTGCTCGTCTGCGCATAGGCAGGCGTCGCGATCATGCCGAGCGCAAGCGCCAGAGGCGCCGCGCTGCGGGCAAGACGGTGCAACTTCGTCTTGTTGTACAGCATGTTTGTTTACCCTTCGCTCCCCCGGATCGCGCCCGGGATGTTTCTGAGCGGGCTTCCTCCCAAGAGGCCCCTCTGGGAGCAGGGTGTTTCACTCCGCTTCGGTTGTAAAGAAGCAGAAACATATTCGGTAAAATGGTGAAACATTTAGCGCGCCGGTGTGCCACAAAGGCAACACAGCGGCAGGCGAAGCCTGCCACCCGCGCAAGCCATCCTCACCCACGGGAAAATACCTAGGCACATGGCGGCAACCGGCGAGGATGTCGCCGGCTTCAAAGCTTGGCCGGAAATATTTCCAGCCTATTGCGCGGGCCTGCCTATTGCGCGGGAATGTCGAGCAGTTCGATCTTGAACAGGAGAGTCGCGCCGCCCGGGATCGGCCCCTTGCCCTTGAAGCCATAGCCAAGGTTGGCGGGGATCGCGATTTCGAACGTGTCGCCCACCCCCATCAGCGGCACGGCGACCTGCCACCCCTTGATCAGCCGATTGAGCGGAAACGTCGCCGGCTCGCCACGGTCATAGGAACTGTCGAACTTCTCACCGTCGATGAAGGTGCCGGCATAGTGCAGCGTCACCGTGTCGGCGACGGTCGGATGCTTGCCAGAGCCGTCCCCCTTGATCCGGCGCCAGCGCAGCCCCTCGGCCGTGCTGTGCCAGCCATCGGCGCCGTTGAGCTTGGCCAGCGCGAGCATCTGCTGGCTCTGCCAGGCCATGTCCTGCGAACGATCCGGCGCGGGCGCGTCCTGTGCAGCGAGCAGGGCGAGAGCGGCGAGAAACGACATGGGTTATCCTTAGTTGGAGAGGGCGCGGCCGGCGACGGCGTCGAGCTTGCGCAGCAGATGCGGATCGCGAGCATTGGCGGCGGTGATCAGCGCAAAGTCGAGGCAGGTGTCGATCGGCGAGGCCGGACGCTCCTCGGGCAGGTTCCGGAGCAGGTGCATCACCATCTTGCGTGCCTTGTCGGCATTGGTGCCGAGCTGGGCGATCACCGTGGCGACATCGACGGCTTCCTCGCCCTCACGCCAGCAATCATAATCGGTGACCATGCCGACCAGCGCGTAGGGCAGTTCCGCCTCGCGGGCGAGCTTTGCCTCCGGCATGCCGGTCATGCCGATGATATCGCAACCCCAGCTGCGATAGAGGTTGCTCTCGGCGCGAGTGGAGAATTGCGGCCCCTCCATCGCCAGATAGGTACCGCCGACATGGGTGGTGGCACCCGCCGCCTTGGCCGCGTCCGCCGCCAGCGCTGAGAGGCGCGGGCAGACCGGATCGGCCATCGAGACGTGCGCGACCATGCCTTCGCCGAAGAAGCTCGAGGGGCGGCCCTTGGTCCGGTCGATGAACTGATCGGCGATGGTGAAGGTGCCCGGCGCCCGCTCTTCCTGCAGCGAACCGACCGAAGAAACCGCAAGAACATCGGTCACGCCCAGGCGCTTCAACACATCGATATTGGCGCGGACGTTCAGGTCCGACGGCGAGATACGGTGCCCGCGGCCATGGCGCGGCAGGAAGACCACGCGGACATGGCCCACCCACCCGACGAAGCAGTCGTCAGAAGGCTTGCCCCAGGGGCTCTCGGTCGAGATCCATTCGCCATCCTCGATGCCCTCGACATCGTAGAGCCCCGATCCGCCGATGATCCCGATCGTCCAGCCTGCCATCACTTACCCCTTTGCTGCGTTGCGGCGTGCATAGGCGAAATAGACGACCAGACCCAAGAGGTTCCAGCAGCCGAACCAGATCTGCGTCTTGGTCGGCAGGCTGGCGAACAGATAGAGGCAGCCCAGGATCGCACCCAGGCCGACTACCCAGGGCAAGGGCGTGCGGAACGGGCGGACCATGTCGGGCGCGCGGCGGCGCATCACGAGCAAGCACAGGCCAACTGCGGCGAAGGCAGTGAGGGTGCCGGCATTGGCCAGCGCCGCGATCTCGTCGATCGGCAGGAAGGCAGCGAACACGCTCACCACACACGCCGTGAAGATGGTGATCCGCACCGGCGAGCCGCGCCGCGAGACCTTGGCCAGGCTCTTGGGCAGCATGCCGTCGCGCGCCATCACGAAGAAGATGCGGCTCTGGCCGAACAGGAAGCCCAGGATAACCGTGGGCAGCGCGACGATCGCGCTCAGCGCCAGGAACTTGGCAACGCCCGGCTGGCCGATCTCGCGCAGGATCAGCGCCAGCGGCTCGGGGCTGTCGGCGAAACGGGTATAGGACAGCGCGCCAACTGCGGCGAGCGCGACCACCATGTAGATGATGACGCAGACCACCATCGAGCCGACGATGCCGATGGCAAGGTCGCGCCCGGGATTCTTCGCTTCTTCCGCCGCGGTGGAGATCGCATCGAAACCGTAGAATGCGAAGAAGATGATCGCAGCGGCGGCCATCATGCCGCGCTCTACCCCACCCTCGCTCGCATGCTTGGCGAAACCGAAGGGCGCGAAGGGATCGAAATTGGCTGCGTTGAAATAGGGCAGCGCCACCGCGACGAACACCGCGAGCGCGATCAGCTTCACCACCACCAGGAACGCATTGATCGTCGCACTCTCGCGCGTGCCGGCAATAAGCAGTCCGGAGACCAGCCAGACGACGAACAATGCCGGAACGTTCACGCCCCACTGCGCCACCTGCCAGCCCAGCATCTGCGGGCCATGGGTCAATTCGGCAGGCACGCCCAGCCCGGTGAGGAACGGCGTCGCATAGCCGGACCAGCCGACCGCGACGGTGGCGACCACCAAAGTATATTCGGCAAGCAGGCTCCATCCGACGACCCAGGCAACGATCTCGCCAAGCGAGGCATAGCTATAGGTATAGGCACTGCCCGAAGCCGGGATCATCGTTGCCAGCTCGGCATAGGCCAGCGCGGCACAGGCGCAGATCGCGCCCGCGACGACGAAGGAAAGAATGACTGCCGGCCCGGCACGATCCGCCCCCACGCCGATCAGGGTGAGAATGCCCGTGCCGACGATCGCGCCGACGCCAAGTGCGACGAGATGCGGCCAGGACAGGGTGCGTGCGAGGCGATGCTCGGGCGGCCGGTCCTCATCCGCGACGATCTGCTTCAACCGGAACAGGCTTGCCATCTCTTATCCCCTCTCACTTCGGGAGATGGTGTAGCGCCGCTTGGCGGGCACGCAACTTTGTTTCGTTCACCACTGGTGCAGCCTCGATGCGCAATCGTTACGCATCCAAATTGCGTGGAGAAAGCCGATGCTGCTGCTCACTGCCCTCGCGCTAGGCCTCGCCGCCCCCCAGGAAGCCGCCGCCAATCCCCAGATCGACTATGCCGGCTTCGCCACGCTAACGCGCGATGTCCGGGCACTGCGCGCAAAGCGGCTGCTTCCCTTCGCGCGCTTCCAGGCGATGGCGACGACGAAGGATGCGCTGGTGCTGGATGCGCGATCGAAGGACGCCTTTGCCCGCGGCCATATCGCCGGCGCGGTCAACCTGCCGCTCACCGATTTCACCGCTGAAGCGCTAGCGGAAGTCATTGGGCATAACCGCGATCGCCCGATCCTGATCTACTGCAACAACAACTTCTCGAACCACCGCCCGCCCGTGCCTCTGAAATCGGCACCGCTGGCGCTGAACATCCAGACCTTCATCAATCTCGTCGGCTACGGATATTCGAATATCTGGGAGTTGCGCGACGTCGTCGATTTCGACGACCCCAAGGTCGGCTGGGTAAGCACCACCTAGCTTGCCGGCGGCGCCTTTCTCGGCAGCGGAGCGAGTTGATCGACGAGCAACCGCCACCCCGCAGCCTCGTGGAGCCACATCCGAACATAGTGCCCGATCAAGGCGCCGTCCGCCCCCGTGATCTCGCCATAGCTATAGGCGAGATCACCAGCAGCGGATTGGCCGCCACCGAGCCGCTTGCCGGTTGCCTTCATGCCTCGCCCCGCAAGCATCACGCCCGCATCGCCGATGGCGGGCGGACCTCCCGACCGAAGCACGCGCCCTTCGGCCGCAAGAAATCCGGCTAGCGACGACGCATCCGCATCGAGGCGTCGCTCAGCCGCTTCAAGATCGTGCTTGGCCCCGGCCTTGCCCGGATTGCCGATCCTGACAACCTGCGACGGCATCGACACCTCTCCCTTGGCGAAGGGAGCCACGCCCGAATCAATCACCCACCGCCAGGTTCCATCCACCTTCCGCCAGATGGTGAAATACTGGCCGTGCGCGACGCGGTCCCCCTGGCGCATGACATAGGGCCCGGTGGTAAAGCCAAGATCGCCGGACTTGGCGATGGCCCCCGCCTCCGGCTGCCATTCCAGTTTGGCCCCCGGTGGATCGGTCTGCGTCGCCAGTTCAGGCGGGGCAGGGCGCGGCGTTGGCGAAATCAGCACCGCGTCGGGTGCGACATGGGCCCGGAAGGCCGGCGTAACCCCAAGCGCCGAGGCATCCGCGGCAAAGCGGCGTTCGGCGGCGATCAACGTATCGAAATCGTCACTGGCGGGCTTCATCGCCATCGCCATCAGGGCAGCGGCGCCCAATGCAAATATCTTCAGCTTCAACATAGATGCTCCACGGCGACGCATCGCTCATCCAGCATCCGCTACACGCGCCGCGCACCCGCACATGCCCGGTGCGATCGGGACCGCCGCGCCTGCGACAAGTCCCCAGCCCTAGAGCTTGAGCGTGGCCTCGACGCTGGCCTGGTAGTTCGGTCCGACCTGCAACACCGCCCCGTCCGACAGGACAACGCGCAGCGCTCCCTTGCCCGGGCGCTCGACGCCCACCACCGCACCGATCCGCACGATATGCGACCGGTGGATGCGCAGCATGACCGCCGGGTCGAGCCGCTTCTCGATGTCGTTCATCCGCGCGCGCAGGATATGGCTCTTGAGTGAGGTGTTGAGCAGCACATAGTCGCGTGCCGCCTCGATCCAGTCGATCGTGGTCACCGGCACCAGCACCGCGCCCTGGCGACCCGGCACCCAGATGCCCTGGTCATAGGGAATTTCCTCCACGGGCGCGGGCCGCGCCTCGGCGCGCATCGCCTCAAGCTCGGCTACCCGCCCCTCCGCATCGCGCAGCGCGCGCCGGCGCCGGGCGCGTTCGACGCCAAGCCGCAGCCGATCGAATGCGACCGGCTTGAGCAGATAGTCCGCGGCCTCGACTTCAAAAGCGTCGGCGGCGAAGCGTTCGAACGCAGTGACGAAGATGATCTCGGGCCGATGCTCACCGGGGCGCAGCGCGCGGGCAATCTCCATGCCGCTGCGGCCGGGCATCTGGATGTCGAGGATGACCAGGTCCGGCTTCAACGCCCGGATCTGCTCGGCCGCCTCGATCCCATCGCTGGCGGTGCCGGCAACCTCGACGCCCTCGATCGCGCCGAAGCCAACCTTCAGCCGGTCCAGCGCCAGCGGCTCGTCGTCGACCAGAAGTACCCGCATCACTCCGCCGCCTCCGCGCGTTGCGCCCGGTGCAGCGGCAGCGTGATAAGCGCGACGAAGCCCCGCTCGCGCGCCGTGGCAACCAGCTCGCCACCAGGACCGTAAAATGCGTCAAGCCGGTGGCGGACATTGGCAAGGCCCAGACCGGTGCCGCCCTTGGGTGCCCCGCCAAATGCCTGGCCGCCGTCATCCTCGACGCAAAGCAGGAGCGCGTCCTCGCGCGTCGCCGTCGCGCGCACCACGATCCGCACAGTGCGCCGTGATGGCGCGACCGCATATTTCACTGCATTCTCGATCAACGGCTGCAGGATGAAGCTCGGCACCAATGCGTCGAGCAATTCGACCGGGCAGATGAACTCCGCCTCGAGCCGGTCGCGGAAACGCACCGCCTCGATATCCAGATAGGACTGGATGGTCGCGAATTCCTCGTCGAGCGTCACTTCGCGCTGCGGATCGGCCTCAAGGCTGGCGCGCAGGAAATCGGAGAGCTTGCCGATCATTCCCTCTGCCTCGTCATTGCGGCCGGTAACGATCAGCGAGGAAATGGCGTTCAGCGTATTGAACAGAAAATGGGGATTGAGCTGGAAGCGCAGCGCGGCAAGCTGCGCCTGTTGCGCGGCACTCTGCGCGGCAGCGAGCTGGCGCTCGCGCTCCTGCGCGACCATGCTGCTGAACACCAGCCCCAGCCCCGAAGCGTAGAGGCCATAGACCAGCACGAACGGCATCAGTCCGAAGACGAACTGCCGCCAGAGCGGTGCAGTCTTCATCCCGGCTTCCACCCGCGCTTCGTTGATGAAGATCGCGTCGAGCCAGCCATGGGCAAGCGCGAGCACCAGCGTGAACAGGGCCGCCGCGATGATCGGGGGGCGATGATCCCAGCGTTCGACCCGCATCAGCGCGGCTGCGATCAACGCGGAAAAGACGATGCCGACAACGAAGGTCTTGAGGAGCAGCACGGCCAGGCCGAACGACATGGGGTCGCCGGCGGCAAAGCCCGGCATTGACCAGAGCACCAACGCTCCGGTCCACAATGCCAGCGCAAGAAGCGTGGCGGCGCGCACGTCGCGCCTGCTCAGCAGACCCGTCATATCTTTCAGCCCCATCAGGGCCTCATATCATGAACCGCGCAACGCGGCGTCCGGTTTCGTCGCCACGAAGTCCGATCTGATCGCAAAGAACTGCGGGGTTAGCCGCCGCAGTTCGTCAGCTTCGCCGCATCGGCATTGTTGCTGACGGCCGCCCCCTGCTTCACTTCGAAGAGTTGCGGCCAATGCTTGCCGGTCACCATCACGCGCTTGCTGGCGGCATCATAGGCGATGCCGTTGGGCACGACGTCGGGGTCACTGGTCTTGGGACCGAGCGCGCTCACATCGAGGAAGCTCGTCACCTTGCCGCTGGCGGGATCGATCCGGGCGACTAGGTTGGTCTGCCAGATGTTCGCCCAGATCTCGCCGTCGATCCATTCGAGCTCGTTGAGCTGCTGGACAGGGCAGCCATTCGCCGTGACCTTGAGCGTCGAGACCGGTTGCATCGTCTTGGGATCGAGGAAGCGGAGCTCGTCGCTGCCGTTCGACATGATGATGTTCTTGCCGTTCTGGGTCATGCCCCAGCCCTCGCCCTGATAGGCAAAGGTGTCGCCAAGCGTCATGTCCTTGAGGCCGTAGGTGAAGCCGGTCTGATCCTTCCAGGTCAGCTGATAGAGCTTGTCGCCGAACGCGACGATGCCCTCGCCGAAATAGGGTGCCGGCAGATCGACCTGCTGGAGCACCTTTCCGGTCGCCGGGTCGACCTTGCGGATGAACGAGGTCCCCGCCTCTCCCGTGCTTTCATAGAGCGCGCCGTCCTTGAAGAAGAGCCCCTCGGTGAAGGCGGTCGGATCGTGCGGATGGGTCGCGACTACCATCGCCGTATAGACCGGCACGCCGCTGGTGCGCAGGAGGAAGAACCACACGCCGGCCGCGATCACGGCCAGGGCGATAACTGCGAGGATAATGCGCTTCATCGTGGCGGAGAAAGCCGCGTGCGGCCGCCGCTGTCAAACCCCTTCGCGGATCGTCCGCCGCAAAAGCGGCATCACAAGGCCCAAAACGCAAAAAACCGCCGCGGCGGTTGCCGGGCGGGGCGCTGTTGTGTTGGTTGCGGGAGCAGGATTTGAACCTGCGACCTTCAGGTTATGAGCCTGACGAGCTACCGGGCTGCTCCATCCCGCGCCAAACGGGGGATGACAAGGTGAATGGGTTCTTCCGATGCACAAGCTTCAATGCCTGGCGACGACCTACTCTTCCATCGCTTAAGCGATAGTACCATCGGCGCTGTCTGGTTTCACGGCCGAGTTCGGGATGGGATCGGGTGGGTCACAGACGCTATAGCCACCAAGCAATGAAGCTTGTGCAGCGGAAGTTTTTCAAACCGTGCGATTGATCAAGGCTGATGAACATCCATCCAACGAAGCGTTGGTTGCTCATCAAACTGATGTTTGATGGATGGCCAGTGCTGTCGTTGATGGTGGGACTCATCAAGTGCGAATAGGACAATTAGGACCGGTTAGCTCCACACGTTACCGCGCTTCCACATCCGGCCTATCAAGGTCGTGGTCTTCGACCGTCCTAAGAAATCTTATCTCGAGGGAGGCTTCCCGCTTAGATGCTTTCAGCGGTTATCCCGTCCATACATAGCTACCCTGCTGCGCCGTTGGCACGACGACAGGTACACCAGAGGTATGTTCAACCCGGTCCTCTCGTACTAGGGTCAACTCCTCTCAAATTTCGACGCCCACGGCAGATAGGGACCAAACTGTCTCGCGACGTTCTGAACCCAGCTCACGTACCACTTTAATTGGCGAACAGCCAAACCCTTGGGACCTGCTCCAGCCCCAGGATGTGATGAGCCGACATCGAGGTGCCAAACAACCCCGTCGATATGAGCTCTTGGGGGTTATCAGCCTGTTATCCCCGGCGTACCTTTTATCCGTTGAGCGATGGCCCTTCCACGAGGGACCACCGGATCACTATGACCGACTTTCGTCTCTGCTCGACTTGTCAGTCTCGCAGTCAGGCTGGCTTATGCCATTGCACTCTAACAGTCGGTTTCCAACCGACCTGAGCCAACCTTCGCGCGCCTCCGTTACTCTTTAGGAGGCGACCGCCCCAGTCAAACTACCCGCCACAGAGGGTCCCAGAACCGGATAACGGTTCGTGGTTAGACATCAGAAAACAACAGGGTGGTATTTCACCTATGGCTCCACACCGGCTGGCGCCAATGCTTCAAAGCCTCCCACCTATGCTACACAGTTCTTTCCTAATGCCACTCTGAAGCTGCAGTAAAGGTGCACGGGGTCTTTCCGTCTAACCGCGGGTACTCCGCATCTTCACGGAGAATTCAATTTCGCTGAGCATGTCCTGGAGACAGTGGGGAAGTCGTTACGCCATTCGTGCAGGTCGGAACTTACCCGACAAGGAATTTCGCTACCTTAGGACCGTTATAGTTACGGCCGCCGTTTACCTGGGCTTCATTTCGGAGCTTGCACCCCTCCACTTAACCTTCAGGCACCGGGCAGGCGTCAGGCCCTATACGTCGTCTTGAAGCCGACTTAGCAGAGCCCTGTGTTTTTGCTAAACAGTCGCTACCCCCTGGCCTGTGCCCCCTGCTACTGCTTGCGCAATAACAGGGCCTCCTTCTTCCGAAGGTACGGAGGCAATTTGCCGAGTTCCTTCAGGACACTTCTCTCAAGCGCCTTGGTATACTCTACCTGACCACCTGTGTCGGTTTCGGGTACGGTCTATACGGTGGGGCTATTTCCCGGGACAGCTTCGAAGCATGCTCAATCCGTTAAGAGCATACAAC